>NZ_CP029191.1:0-2682718 GCF_008642335.1 Streptomyces venezuelae
CCGCGCTCCGCGCGGCAGCCGGTGACTCCGTCACCGGCGCGGCCAACTCCGTTGTCCGCGGCTCGAATCGCTTCGCGATTCGGCCTGCCGGAATTCGCTCCGCGATTTCCGGGTGAAAACCGCTCCGCGGCTTTCACTAAAAACAGCGGCAAAGGGCGCCACCGTGCGGGGTGTGACGCTACGTCAGGTAGGGACATACCAATACCTGATGTAGCGTCAGCTTATGCCGCAAACCCCCACAGCTGAAACATATTCGTACTGCCCCCATTGCGACCCCAAATCCACAATCAAATCCACCCATGCATCGTCCTGAGCCGTCACATCTCCAGCCGCCCAGGACCGGATAATGGCGTCCCACCGGCGAATGTTGAGACTGCGGTACTCCAGCACCCGCTGAAACCGTCGACCGCCACACTCGGACTAGCCGGGTGGGGTGACCGCTCCTGAAGGAGACCAAGTCCGGTGCCTGACGTGCCTGCTACCAGAAGCTTCTACATCAGTGGTGTTCGCGCAGCATCAAACGGGGGATGCAAAGTCCCTATCTTCTTCGAGTGATACGGGATCGTTGATCAAGCCTCCTTTGTGGCGTCCTCCACCGCCTCGAAAATGTCCGCGTCCGTTTCCTGTTGCCACCTAGGCAGCTCGGGCCAGTCCGCGACATAGCCAGGCTTGACGTCTTCGCCAAAGTGCTTGTACATCTGTGCAGTCCAGGCAGTGGCGACGAATCGGCTCTTCTGCTCACGCGACAGACGCGACGCGTTGCGATCCGAGTGGGCAAGGAGCTGGGCAACCTGGTCGAAGACGGCGCCGGCGGCAGCTCGCTCCCAGTCGGGGGTGTCCTGCCATGGCGTCACGTAGGACGGCTTCGGTTCGCCGTCGAAATGCTTGCGCACCCCTGCGATCCAAGCCTCGCGGAATACCTTCGCGCCCTCGATGTCGCTCACAACGCTCACCTTTCGCTTTTCGGTCAGACGGTCAGCACACGGATCCGGGCATCGAGTTCGGCGACCCTGCGGTCCCCGGACAGCGCCGTGCAGGCGGTGCGCAGGTCGCCGAGTCTACGAGCCACGTAACCGGATGAGGACTCGTGGCAAATCTTGAGGGCCTGATCGGCATAGGAGGTGAGCTGCTCGACGTCCCTGCGTTTGGCCCCGATTGCTGCCAGGTCGGTAAGCACGGCCGCCCGGCGCCGCAGAGAGAGGCCAGGTGCGAGTCCGTCGAGCCGCAGTGCGTCTTGGAGAGCTCGTTCGGCGAGGTCTAGGCGCTCAAGTCGTACGTACCGGGCGCCGCGTTCCTCCGCCAGGCGTGAGCCGTCGAAGCGCAGCCAGCCGCCGTTGCCCGAAACCGGGCCTGCGGTGACCTCCTGAGCCACGTCCAGCGCCCGTTCGCAGGAGGCCAGGTCCCCCAGTCCCGCGTGTGCTTCGGCCTGCACCGAGGCGACCCAGTGGCGTGTGGAGAGCTGCGGGTCGCCACGGCGTGCGATACGTTCAGCGGCGCTGAGCGTGGACACGGCTTGCGTGTATCGGTTTTCGTACAGGTCGACGTAGGCCAGGCGCGTGAGTCCGCACGCCCACAAGTCGTATGCCTTGGAGTCCTTAGCTGCTGAGGTGGCAAGGCTGTATGCGACTGCGGCGTCGGTGTACCGGTTCTGGTCGAAGGCCAGCTCCCCGGCGAGCTGGAACAGGTCTGCAGCCGCTGCGACGAGCGTGTGGTGGTGGCGGGTTTTGCCGTCGGCGAGGCAGTCGGCAAGCGCGGTTGTCTGGTCGTGTACAAGTGGATGCACAGCTGCCTTGGTGCGCGCCATCTGAAACACCTGCCAGAGGTGGTTGTTCATCGCAGCGAAGGTCCCCGCGTGGGCGTCTGTTGTCTCGCTGCCGTCGGCGGTAGCGTCGTCGCTCATCGCGGAGAGGGCGCTGGTCACGGCTACCAGGCGCAAAAATTCACGTCGGATCATGTCGTCGGATACCCCCGCACTGAAGACGCTCCCCTGCGTGACTGTCACTGGCTCTTGAGCAGCGCCGGTACGTGTCTCGGCGATCAGGACGTCCAGCTCGTGCAGTTCGACTTGCAGCAGCTTGGCCAGTCTGGGGCGCTGGCAGGGCTGGGGTAGCGCCTTGCCGCATTCCCACCGGCCGACCGTACGTCGGTCGACGTCCAGGTCTGCGGCCAGCGCTTCTTGACTGTATCCCAGCCGTTTACGCCGTTCGCCCAAGGTCATCGGCCAGGCCCTTCGTCATCCGACAGCGTCACTGGGGTGCTGTACCCGTAACGCGCAAAGGTGTCCCAAGGGTGTCCCACAGACGCCGTGGCCTGCAGCAACTCAGCACGGAAGGCTGAGTGTTGTTGAGGTCGGAGCAGTCCGGCAGTCGTGGTGAGGGAGCAGACGGTGACCGCAATGACCAGCGAGGAAAGAGAATTCCGACCGGCACAGACCGGACCGGCCGACCTGGCAGAGGTGGACAACGCGATCCGTCGTGCGGAGGTCCTGGCTGTCGCCGACCCCTCTAGCCTCCTGGCCGACGAGGTAGCCGTCGAACTCTGCGGTCACCTGACCCGATTGCTGGATCCGGCAGAGGCCCGGCTCGCCAGGTTCAGCGGCAGCAGCCTCGCCGCGCAGCGTGCCCGTGACGTTCTGGCAGGCTCCATCCGTCACGCGCAGGCCGTTTACGAGGACCAGCAGGCGGCGGCGTTCACCAACCCGGCCGCCCGTCTGTACCTCCTCGCGGGCGCCTGCCGAGTGCTCAAGAACGCAACGACGCTCTCGTGGTGACCTCCCTGGATTCGGCGCGCCGGCGCCGACTATAGGCCTGACTTCGCGCCGTACATCGGCAGCACCGGGTTGGAGCGCGAGGGTCAGGCCGTCGTCGACCTGGGATTCTAGTTGGGCGCGGAGGTGGTGGGCTACCCGCTGGCGTTGGAGTTTGGTTCTCGTCGTCATTGTGAGCTGGCCGCCGCTGATCTCGGGCCAGGACATCGGTGTCGGGTTGCGGAACGTATCGCTGGGCCGGTCGTCGTGTCTGGTCGGCGAGGCGTGCGCCGGGAGTGGGGGGTGGGGGCCGGGGGTGTCGGGTGTGGGGGTTGGTGGTGGGTGGGGGGACCGGCGTGCGCTTACACCTTCGGGTCATTGCGGACATATCTCAGGGGTGGGGTGGAAGTACCTCTGTGTGCCAACCGCTTTGTGGGGTGCGGCTGTTGGTGGCGGGCGTTGGTCGGGTGTCGTCTGGGGGTGGGTGTTTCCTCGGGGCGGTTCCGGCTGCGGCTCGGTGTATTCGGGTGTCTGTGAGGGGGCTTCGTCATGCCTGGTATGGGTTGCTGGACTTCGCTCCGGGGCTGCGCGGAGGTCTGGGGGGTGGGGGGATGAGGCTCGGGGTCAGGGTTCGGCTGCGGCAGGATCCCCTCGCGTACATCGAGGAGCTGAGCCGTGGCAGCACGGCCGAGGTGATGCGGCTGCCGTGGGGTGGCTGGTGTGTCCGCGACACGGAGTTGGCGCAGGTGTTGCTGCGTGATCCGGAGTTCAATGTGGGCGGGTCGGTGTTCTTCGGTGCGTTGCTGCCCGATCGTGGTGCGCAGGTGGAGGTGGGTCGTGCGGTGCGCGGTCTGCTGCGGGAGGGTGTGCCGTCCTGTCGTGCCGTGCTGGGTGAGGCGGTGGCGGGTTTGCCGGTGGTGAGCCGGTGGCCGGGGGCCGGTACGCGGTTGGTGTACCGGTGTCTGGCGGATGTGTTGCTGCATCCTGGTGCGCCGGAGGGTGTGCGTGGGTTGTTGCGGCAGGCGGCGCATGAGGGTGTGGCGGTGCGTGCGCCGTATGCGTGGCAGCGGGCTCGGGCGGAGGTGGTGCGGGCCCGGTTGGTGGGGGCTTTGGCCGAGGAGGTGCGGCGTCGGCGTCGGCGGCCTGTGGGTGAGCCGCGGGATCTGCTGGATGCGGTGCTCACGGTGTGTCCGCGGGCGGAGATGGCTGATCGGGCGGTGGCCGATCTGTATCTGATGATGTTCCGGGCGATCATGTCTCCGGTCAGTTCGTCGCTGGCGTGGTCGGTGCTGTTGGGGTGTCTGCATCACACGCGGGCCGCGCCGTGGCCGTGGCCCGTGGATCATGTGGTGCGTGAGGCGGTGCGGCACCGTCCGGTGCCGTGGATGCTGGGGCGTACTCTTCCGCGGGCCGTGGAGCTCGGCGGCACCGTTTTCGAGGCCGGTGAGCTGCTCTCCGTCTGTCCGTATCTGCTGCATCACGATGGGCGTCATTGGGATGCTCCCGATGTTTTTCGGCCCGAGCGTTGGGCGGAGAGCGGTGGCCATGGGCCGTATGTGCCGTTCGGGATGGGGCCGTTCAGCTGTGCCGGTGCGGCGGTGGCGCACACGCTGCTCACGGAGTCGCTGGCCGCTCTGACCGATCAGGCTTTTCTGACCGTTGCCGGTGGTGATGCGCGCGCGGTCATGTCGGAGGGCAATGCCCCGCGGCCGTTCGTCCTGCACCGCACCCCAGACCCCCCGTCCGCCCGCCAGTTGGGGAGGAGGTGATTGGTCATGGCTGCGACGATGCGACGCATCTTCACGAACAAGCCGGCCCGGCGCTGGTACTGGTACTGATGGATCAGGGGCGCTGTCGGCCTCGGCCCGGGCACCTTCGGTGTCCGGGCCTCGCCTTTGGCGGGGCCCTTGGTTGTTGTGTGTCCGGTGCCGGATGCGGTGCTTCCGGGGGGTCGTGGGGATGATGTGGCGCGTGAGTGATACTTCCCGTCGTAGTCTCCTTGGCGCCCTTGGGGCACTTACTGTTTCGGCTGCCGTTTCTCCGGCCGCTGTCGCCTCGTCCGCGGGGCGTGCCGCTCCGGGCTCGCCCGCTGCTGTGCCGCTCGCGTCGGGGGGTGTTGCCGGTGCTGCTTCTACGACTGGGCCGCGCTCGGCGATGACGTTCACGGGGGTGCCGTACGACACGGCGGCCTTCGCTCGTTCCTTTCTCGGGGAGCTGAGGGCGAGGGTGCTGCCGGGCACGCCGGTGCGTACGGAGGTGCGGCACGGGGATCAGCGGGTGGCCGTGCTGACCGAGGGGGCGCGCACCGTGGTGGTGTCCGGGCCCGAGCGGACGTTCACGGAGAACAAGCAGTCTTTTGCCGATGTGTTCGACCGGCTGGTTCCCGACCCGGCGCTGCTGCCCGCCAAGCGGTTGAAGCCCGGTTGGGGCTATTCGCCGGCCGGTGGCACCTGGAGTGTGCACGGGGGGACGGCCGGTGATGCCGATTTCGGTGTCCACACCAGGGGTGCGGCGACGATGGTCCTCAAGGACACGGAGGAGGGCCGCTATGCCACGTTGACGGATGACGGGATATCCGACGTCGACGTCATGTGTGAGGCCTCCTTGGACAAGGTGCCGGTGGGCAACGCCTGTTCTGTTGCTCTGCTCTTCGGGTATCGCAGTGGGAGCGCGCACTATCGGGCTCGGCTCTCCTTCACCACGAAGGGGGAGGTGGATCTGCGCGTGGAGAGGGTGGCGGACGGCAGGACGGTGGTGCTGGCCGAGGCGGGGCCGCTTGCCACGGGGGTGCGGGCCGGTGCCGTGTGGAAGATCCGGGTGCGGCGTACGGGGGTCAAGGCGCTGGTCACGGCGTGGCCTGCGGCCGGTGTGGAGCCCGGGGAGCCCATCGCGCAGGTGGAGGTCGCGGAGGCGGGGCGTCGTGGGCGGGTGGGGGTTCGCGGGTTTGCCTCTTCGGGCTGTACGAATCTGCCGGTCACTGTGGCCGTGCGTCGTTTTGAGGTGGCTGATGCCACGTGGGCGGCGCCGCCTTCGGTGACGCATCGCGACTGGGTGCGGCTTTTGGACGCGCCGTTCGACGGTGCGTGGACGCCGGCCGTTGAGGCCGTGGTGCGTGGCTGGGCCGGTTCGATGGCCCCGGACGTCTTCTCGTACGCGATGATGTTCCTGCCCGATGCCCCGCCTGTTGGGGGTGCGGATCCGCGGGTGGGGGGCGCGGACGTGCTGGGTGAGGCGGGGTATGGGAAGCCCGACAGTCAGGGGCTGTTGCCCGTCGGCGCGGACTTCCACGACTACATGCAGCAGCCGTGGGCCTTTCCCGACGAAACCCGGGAGCCGGAGGACAAGCAGGGCCGGCACCTGGACTGTTCGGGGTATGTGCGGATGGTCTACGGCTTTCATCTGGGCGTGGACATGGTGGCGGTGAAGGACCCGGCGAAGAAGGCGCTGCCGCGCAAGTCCGGTGCGATGGTGGACTTCGCGCCCGGTGTGCGTGTCGCCCAGCGGGCGGGCAGTGGTGGTTCCGGGGTGGATCTGGGGCAGTTGCAGCCGGGGGATCTGGTTCTGTTCGATGTCCATGACGTGGCGGGTGATCCGGATGATCCGGAGTCGTACGACGTCGATCACGTGGGCATCTATCTCGGCCTCGACCAGGAGGACAAGCGGCGTTTCCTCTCCAGCCGCAAGAGTGCTGACGGGCCGACCATGGCCGACATCTCGGGTGCGTCGGTTCTGGACGGGCCGGGGATCTACGCGGACTCCCTGCATACCGTCCACCGCATCTGACGGGGGCCTCTCTGCCCGGGAGGGGGCGGGCGGGTGTGGTCGCCGGTGCGGGTTCGCTGCCCGGGGGGGGGCGGGTCAGGTGCGGGCCTGGAGGAGGTAGGTGGCGGTCAGGGAGACTGCCGGGTCCTCATCGTGCGACAGCTGTACGAGGGCTTGTGCGGCTGTCGTTCCCGGGATGTCGGCCAGGGCCTGGGTCAGGCGGCCGCGGGCGGGGGGCTGTGTGGTGGGGTGGGCGAGGTGGTCGACGAGGCGGGTGGTGATCCGGTGGGCCGTCGCGGTGTCCTGGCCCGCCAGTTCGCTCAGGGCGTCGGCCGCGTCGGTGTCGTTCCGTCCCGCGACGATCATGTCGATGAGCGTCGGGATCGCTGTGGTCTCTCCGCGTGTCCCAAGGGCCAGGGCCGCTTGCCCGCGGACCTGCGGGTCGGGGTCGGTGAGGGCGTCGTGCAGGTGCGTGGTGGTCTGGTCCCCGGGCATTTTGGCGAGGGCCTGGACGGCGCGTCTGCGTACCGCGGGCAGGGGTGAGTCGAGGCCTTTGGCCAGGAGTGCCGGGGCGTCGTCGGGTGCCTGCGCCAGTGCCCAGCGCAGGGTGCCCGCGACGTTCGGCTGTGTTTCGCTCAGTGCCGCTTCGACCAGGGCCTCCACCGGCACGGGGGTTCCGTGGGCGGTGGAGAGGGCTGCGCGCTGGCGGGTGCCGGGGTTGTGCGATCCCAGGGCCTGCAGGAGCGCGATGACCTTGAGGACGTCCTGCCAGTCGGTGGGGTCGGCGGCGTCGATGCGGCGCAGGCGGGTGAGCAGTTCGGTCTCGGTGGCGATGCGGTCGTGTGTCTGGCGGATGAGGTCGCCGACGAGGGCCGCGGGGGTGAAGTCGGCGTCGTCCAGGGCGCGCCCGATGTCGCGCAGGGACAGGCCAAGGGAGCGCAGGCTTTCGATGTGGAAGATCCGCTGGATGTCTTTCGCGGAGTATTCGCGGTAGCCGGAGTCGGTGCGCTGGGATGGCTGGACCAGGCCGAGGGATTCGTAGTGCCTGAGCATGCGGGCGCTCACGCCGGACTGTTTTGCCACCTCACCGATCAGCACGGGCCTATTGTCCGTCCCGTGGGGTGCCCTGGGTGTCCTGGGCGGCGCCCGGTGCCTCCTGGCCGTTTTGTGGGGCGCCGGTGAGGGCCGCGGTGCGTTTGGCTTCCTCGATGGCCAGGGTGAATCCGGCGTCCGGGTCGTGCAGCAGTTGCCGGGTGGCGAGGGCGTGGGCTCGTACGTCGGCGTTCGGGGCCGTGGTCGCCTCGTGGAGGACCGGTTCGATGACCGCGCCGAGCGCGACCAGTGCCTGGCTGAGGCTCAGCTGTGTCTCGCGCTCGCCGCGTCCGAGCTGGGTGGCCAGGGTGGCGGCCAGGGCGGCTTCGTCGCCTTCGGGGACGAGGAGGACCGCGGCACGCCAGGCGCTGCGCGCGACCTCGTCGTCGGCGTCGGTCAGCAGGGCCTTGGTGATGGCCGGCCAGGACCGCGGGTCTGCGATCTTGGAGAGGGTGTGCAGGGCCTGGCTGCGTGCCTGGGCGTGCTCCGAGCTGAGTTCCCCGAGCAGTTCGGGCAGGGTCAGGTCCACGGGGTGGCGGGTGAGTGCCCAGGTCAGCATGTCGCGGACGAAGAACTCGGGCTCGGTCGCGCTTCGTTCGACGAGGTGGTCGACGTAGCGCGGGTCGGGGCTGGTGCCGGCTGCCAGGGCGGCTCGCAGGCGTACGGAGGAGTTGTTGTCCCGCAGGGCCTTGAGTGTCTGCTGGGACTGCCGGGACTGGGATGTCTGGGGTGTCTGGGGGGTTTGTGTCGGGTCCGGGCTCTGGGGTGTCGTGGTCATCGGTCCGCCTCTCTCTGGGAGGCAGTGGACACCTTGTCACTGTGGCAAGGTCAAGCGCGGGCGGCCGCCCGGCCGGTTCCGGGGTCGTGTGGGCCGTGCGGAAGCATGGCGGGGCCCGTTCGGGTGGTGAGGGGGTGCCGGGCCGTTACCCGGGTCTGCCGGCGCGGCAAGTGACATAGCGACAACACCCCGCATATTCCAGGAGGAATATTCTCATGCGTGTTCGCTCGACCATCCTCGCCGCCGTCCTGACCGCGTCCGTTGTGGCCATCGGGGCGGGCTCGGCCGTCGCCGACGACGACCACTACGCCCCGCACGACGGGCTGGGCTACAACCACAAGGGCTTCGAGGGCGAGTACGACAGCGTCGGCGGCCCGCTCGGCATCGTCTTCTCCCAGGCCAAGGGTTACGGCCACGAGGGCATGGGCCACGAGCCCGCCGCCCAGCGCTGACGTACGCGCTCGGGATCAGCACAGGCGCGGTGGCGAGGCGGGCTCGGCCCTCCTTGCCGCCGCGTTCTGTCATGGGCGGCCGGGGATCACACGGATGAGCGATTGCCTGCCGGTGGCCTCGCTCGTTGAGTGATCGCTGATCTTGTGCGGCGGCTGGGCCGCGGCAGGACGGCGTGGATCTCCGGAGCGTTCCGCTCCGGCGCGAGAACGAGAAGAGGAGAACGTTGTGCGTCGGATGAGTATGGCCCTGACCCTGGCCGTGGCTGCTGCCGGGCTCGGTGCGTCGGCAGTGACCGCCCAGGCGGCATCTGCACCTGAGCAGGGCCCGCCGTTCCCCTACCAGGACTGCCTCAAGGCGACCAAGGACAAGGGCGAGAGCCCTTCTCAGAGCCGGTGGCACTGTGACCAGTTGGTCGAGAAGGGTTGGGTCCGGCCGGCGAACCGCTGACCTGTCCTTCCCCCGGGGGGCGTCTTCGCCGGCGCCCCCCGGTGCCCGCCGGGGGCCCGCGAAGCCTCAGGCGGGCAGTTTCATGTCGATGATGAAGCTGATCTCCACGAGCTGGCCGGGGAAGGTCAGTTCGGTGACGCCCAGGGCCGTGGCGGCCGGGCGGTGGGTGCCGAAGTAGTCCAGGTTGCCCTTCATCGTGGCCGCGGCGTGCTGTTGCAGGTCCACCAGGTACAGGGTCTGCGAGACGATCTGGTTGCGGGTGGCGCCGTAGTGGGCCAGGACCTTGTCCATGGTGGCGTGGGTCTGCCGCAGCTGGGCGGTGAAGTCGCCCGGGTGCAGGAGTTCGCCCGCCTCACCGAACGCGAGCTGTCCCGAGACGTGGACGAGGTCGCCGGACTTGATCGCCTGTACGTAGCCGAAGTCGCTCTCGGCGGGCACGTCGTGGGTGAAGATGTCAGGGGTGGTCATGGTGGCCGTCCTTCCGGTCGCTCTCTTGTGGTTACTCGGGAACTGTAAGAGAGTGTGGGCTGACCTGGAAGAACGCACTTTTTAGTGACTGGGGAACCTGATGGTGACCAAGCAGCTCCTCAAGGGTCTGCCCGAGGACGCCGACCTGCGGCGCGCGGACTCCCTGGCGCGGGAGATCTTCTCCGACGTCGCCAACAAGTGGGCGCTCCTGATCATCGAGGCGCTCGGCGAACGCACCCTGCGCTTCGGCGAGTTGCGCGACGAGGTCGAGGGCGTCAGCCACAAGATGCTCACCCAGAACCTGCGCATGCTGGAGCGCAACGGCCTGGTCGACCGCACGGTGCACCCCACCGTGCCGCCGCGGGTCGAGTACACCCTCACCGGGCCGGGCCGGGACCTGCGCACCGCGGTCGACGCCCTCTGCGGATGGACCCACCAGCACCTGGCCCACATCGAGAGCGCGCGCGGCCGCTTCGGCACCTGAGAGGGCAGCTTGGTGGGGCGGCCGTGTTCCCCCGTGGCACGGCCGTCCCACCGGTATGAGGCCGGCCCCTCGCAGGGCCGGGATGGGGCTGATGCGGGCTGCTCGGGCTGCTGCGGGCTGCTCGCGGTTCAAGAGTGGCGCATTGGGGTGATCGAGGTCGACGTGTTTTGGGCTAGCCCGAATAACGACATCTTGATCAGGCTCTGCGCATGCCGCTGCGTCTCCACTTCACCGCCGCCGATCTGGCCCGTACCCGGCTGGCCGAGGGGCCCCGGCCGATGCTGGAGCTGGACATCGCCGTGCGGCTGCTGCAGGACGGCGCCCATGCCGCGCGGTTCGGGGCCTGGCGGCGCCACTCGCTGCGGCGGCTGGCGCCCGGCGTGCGGCGGCTGTTCGATCTGATTCCGCCGACCGGCTGGACCGTCGGCTTCCTGGACCATGCGGGGGCCGCCGGCATCGACGAGGCGGTGGAGCGGGTGCGCGCCACGCCCGCCGCCCGGATCGCCGCGGACATGGAGAGGTGGGCGGCGCGCATGCAGGGGCAGGCGGTGCCGGCGTGGACGCGGGCACTGGGCAGCGACCGGCGGTTGCTCGGCGAGCTCGCCGACGCCGTCGCCCTCGCGCACCGGGAGGTCGTCGCGCCCTATCAGGAGCACATGGACGTGCTCAGCCGCGCGGATCAGGCGCTGCGGGCCCGTCAGGTGGCCCACGGCGGGCTCGACATGCTGCTGTCGGGCCTCAACCCGTCCTGTATCCGGTGGGATTCACCGGTACTGGAGCTGACGACGGCATCCGGGTTCACCGGGGACATTCATCTCGCGGGCCGCGGACTGCTGTTGATTCCCTCGGTGTTCGGCGCGGTGTTTCCGGCCTTCGACGAAACCGCCGAGCCGCAGCCGTGGCTGACCTATCCCGTCGGTGTACGTGACACGGATCTATTTCTGGCGCCCGTGGAGACCGCCCGGGTACTGAGTGCGGTCCCCGATTCCCTGACGGCGCTGCTGGGGCATACGCGTGCCGTGGTGCTGTGGACCATTGCCGAGCATCCGGGCTGTACGACCAGTGAACTCGCCCGGCGTGCGGGGATCTCACCGGCGAGCGCGAGCCAGCACGCCACCGTGCTGCGCACCGCCGGCCTCTCCCACACCGTGCGGCACCGCAATACCGCTTTGCACACCGCTACTTACGCAGGGACCCATTTACTGAGTACCGCGGGGTGAGGGTGGTGCGCGGGTGGCTGAATGTGGAGGTCGGCCGGGCGGGAGCGGAGCGCCGGGGCCGGTGCGGGGGCGTGCGGGGGTGCGGGGCTCCGTCGGCTGCGCGGGTGGCCGGAGGTGTGCGGTGGGGAGGGGGCGCCTGAAGGGGCGTCGGGGCTGGTCCCGGGCGGCTCGAGGGGTCGCGGGGGCGCGGGTGGGGGGTGTGGGTGAGGTGGCTTGTGTCGGTCCGGTCCGGTGATCGCTGGTGGATTCTGTTGCCGGGGACCTTCTCCGGAAAAAACGGGCATAACGCAATTGCATGAAATCCCGGAGAGTTCTCTGTTCGTGGCGGAATCTCATGATACTCTCGCCGCGTTATGCGCTTCGGTCCGGGGGAGGAGAAGCAGCGTGATGATCGGAATGCCAGGGGAGGCAGCCCCTGGGGGGGAACTTCCTAAAGATCAGTTCTGCCGGCCCGTCGGGCCCGACCACTCGACCGAGGTTTCTGCTTCAATCATCAGGATTCCGATCGCCTTGCTCCGTGACGCGGATTCTCCTCGTCTCGCCGGTGTCGACCAGGATCATGTACGTACTCTGGCGGCCTGCACCGATAAACTTCCGCCGATCATCGTGCACCGCTCGACGATGAAGGTCATCGACGGAATGCACCGGCTGCACGTGGCGCGGCTGAACGGCGAGGAAACCATTGAGGTCCGCTACTTCGAGGGATCGAACAGGGAAGCGTTCCTCTTAGCCGTCGAACTGAACCTGAAGCACGGCCTTGCGCTGGCTCTCTCCGACCGCAAGAAGTCGGCGATGAAGATCCTGGAGAGTTTCCCCGAGTGGTCGGACCGGGCCGTCGCCATGAAGACCGGCCTTTCCGGCAAGACCGTCGGGGTACTGCGCCGTAAATTCGCGGGACAGATCGCCCAGGCCCCGCTGAGAGTCGGGCGGGACGGCCGCGTACGGCCGCTGAATTCCCACAAAGACCGCCAGAAGAGCGCCCACATTCTGCCCGCGGAGCCGGACATCGTCCTGCGGGAGGGCGCCGAGAGCGCCCAGCTGCCCGCGCCATCGTCCCGGGAGGCGCAGAAACGGTTGCGCAGCGCGGAGGAGGGGCCCCTGTCCGGCGCGGAGGCCCGCAGCCGGGCTCCGCACGGCCCCGAGGCGGCCCTCCCGCTCGTGGACCCCCTCGCCCAGCTCGAGTCGCTCAAGCGGGACCCCGCCCTGAAGTACAGCAACGACGGCCGGGAGATGATCCGCTGGCTCGAGGCCCGCATCATCCGCAAGAGCGACCCCGGCCTGGTCCTGCAGGCCCCCGCCCACCAGGCGAGGAAGATCGCCGCCCTGGCCCGGGCGTGCGCGGCGCAGTGGAACTGCATCGCCACGCGCATGGAGCTCCTGTGCGACGACTGCTCCAAGGCGTCCAACTGAGGAAATTCCGCAGTCGACCCCCACAGATCCGACCGGGGTCCGGGGCCTTGGGTCCGGGGTCCGGGCGGGCGGTGTGGGCGGCATCCCTCCGCGGGCAACGGGTGCCCCGCGGAGAGCTGCGGATGCCGCCGACGGCATCGCCGCTGTGCCCGCTCAGCTCGCGTAGCGGTCGAACGTGGAGGACGGCCGCGGGCCCGCGATCACGTCCAGTCGCGGGTCGACCGCGAGAATCGCCTGATGAAGCCGCTGCAACTGCGGCGACGGCTCCACCCCCAGGTCCTCGATCAGCCGGGCCCGCAGCCGCTGGTAGACGTCCAGGGCCGAGGCCTGGCGGCCCGAGCGGTACAGCGCCACCATCGCCTGCGAGTGCAGGCCCTCGTGCCGGGGGTGGCGGGCGGTCAGGTCGCTCAGCTCGGCCAGGAACTCGCAGTGCCGGCCCAGGCGCAGCTCGGCGTCGATGCGCCGCTCCAGGGTGACCAGGCGGCTCTCCTCCAGGCGGGTGGCCTCGATCTCCAGTACGCAGCCCATGCGCACGTCGACCAGCGCGGACCCGTCCCACAGGTCCAGGGCCCGCCCGAAGAGGGTGGCCGCCGCCCGGTCGTCGCCGCTGTCGAAGGCGCGCTGGCCGCCGGCCACCAGGCGCTCGTACTCGTGCACGTCGACCTGTTCGGGCGGGATCTGCAGGAGATAGCCGCCGTACCGGGTCACCAGGACGTCCTTGGCGCTGCCCGCCGCGTCCGGGCCCATGGCCGTGCCCAGGCGCCGGCGCAGCTGGAGGATGTAGGTCTGCAGGGTCGTCATGGCGCTGGCGGGCAGGTCGACCCCCCAGATCTCCTCCATGAGCGTCGAGATCGGCACGACCCTTCGCGGGTAGAGGGCCAAAAGCGCCAGGATCTGCCGGGGCTTGCTTGCGGTTGGCACAACATTCACACCGTTAACATCGGCACCAAGCGGGCCGAGGACCTTTACCCTCACAGATTCCTCCTAGAATCCGGCGGCTTCGCGTTTGCGAGCCGGCACCGAATCTGATCTGCAGCGCATGTCGCATGGCAGACTCCACAGCCTCTCTCTGCTAACCGATCCGTCAGGTGCGCCGGCCGCCGGAGCGGCCCCGGATCTGCAGATACTCCACCGCTTTTCAGGTATCCCTCTGATGTCACTTTCGCCGTTGTCCACCGATAACTCATGGGCCAGCGGAATTGTGTCGACTGATTGCCGGGTGCGGCAAGTGCTTCCCTCGGCGCCCCGAGGGGCCCGTGCGGGACGAAGCGGAGGTGATACCTCCGCCGTCCTTCCGTACATGAGGTCTCCCCTGCCGGGCGCACTTGTAATAAGGTCTGCGAGATTGTGATCTGTCACGCTGCGCCGGACGGGCCGATGTCCGGCACGGCGTCATGTCCGCATTCACGCATTCCTCCGGCCGTGGACTCACCGGCGGAGTTCTGATAAACGCGCGAGAGCGGTGGGAGCGGTCCGGGCCGCGCAATGCGCGGCCCTCTCCCATTTCCCCGGTGATCCAAAGATGGGGTGAACTGCGGGTGGCGGCGGGCTCCGCCGGGACGCGAGTCCTGGTTGAGCCCGCCTCCTGACCCCGTGGGGAGTGTGGGGGCGCACCGCCCGGCGGCGGTTGCCCTCCCGGTATGCCCTCCGCGACAAGGAGCACGCGACCATGCCCACAGGACCCCTGGCTCAGCACACCGCGGTGTGTCTGGTCGGAGCCGGCCCGCGCGGGTTCTCCGTGCTCGAGCGGATCTGCGCGCAGGAACGCAAGTCCCCGCTGTGGGACCGGGTGAGCGTGCACGTCGTGGATCCCGCGCCGCCCGGCGCGGGCCGGGTGTGGCGGCCCGCGCAGTCGCCGCACCTGCTGATGAACACCGTCGCCTCGCAGGTCACCGTCTACACCGACGACAGCGTCTGCATCCGCGGCCCGCTGGAGGAGGGGCCCAGCCTCTATGAGTGGGCCCGGGCGCTGGGCCGGGGCGCGCTGGCACCCGGCCCCGCCACCCCGTGCGAGGCGGACGTGCTGGGTGAGGCGCGGGCGCTGGGGCCGGACAGCTATCCCACCCGCGCCCTGTACGGGCGGTACCTGGCCTGGGCGTTCGCGCAGGCCGTGGCCGGCGCGCCGGCGCATGTGGTGATCCGCGTGCACCGGATACGGGCGGTGGCCCTCACCGATGAGGAGGGCACGGACGACCAGGGCACGGGGGCGCGCGGGGCTGCGGCGCAGACGGTGGTGCTGGAGGACGGCACGCGGCTTTCGGGGCTGTCCGCGGTGGTGCTCGCCCAGGGGCACGTGCCGGTGCGGCCCAGTGCGCAGGAGGCCGCGCTGGGCCAATTCGCCGGGCGGCACGGCCTGTTCTACGTCGCGCCGGCCAACCCCGCCGACGTGGACCTCTCCCCCATCGCGCCGGGCCAGGACGTGCTGCTGCGCGGCCTTGGCCTGAACTTCTTCGACTACATGTCGCTGCTCACCCAGGGCCGGGGCGGCCGGTTCGAGCGGGCCGGCCGGCGCCTGGTCTACCGGCCCTCGGGGCGCGAGCCGCGGCTGCACGCCGGGTCGCGGCGCGGTGTGCCGTACCACTCCCGGGGCGACAACGAGAAAGGCGCGTACGGCCGTTACCGGCCGCGGCTGCTCACCGCCGGGCACGTCGCGGCGCTGCGCGCGCCGGGGCGCGGCCCGCTGGGTTTTGGCGACGACCTGTGGCCGCTGATCTCCAAGGAGGTGCGGTGCGTCTACTACGAGGCGCTGCTGGCCGGGCGGGGCGAGGCGCCCGGGGCGGTGGCCTGTTTCGCGGCGGGTTTCCTGGCCGCGGCGCCGGGGCGGGCCGAGGAGCGGGTGCTGGCGGCCGCCGGGATCGGTGAGGAGGCGCGCTGGGACTGGGAGGCGCTCGCCCGCCCGTACGGCTCCCGTCTCTTCGCGGACTCGGCGGAGTTCGCCGCCTGGCTGCGCGGCCACCTCGAGCAGGACGTGGCGCAGGCGCGGCGCGGCAATGTGCGCGGGCCGCTGAAGGCCGCCCTCGACGTGCTGCGCGACCTGCGCAACGAGATCCGGCTGGCCGTGGACCACGGCGGGCTGAGCGGGGACTCGCACCGCACCGAGCTGGAGGGCTGGTACACGCCGCTCAACGCCTATCTGTCCATCGGGCCGCCCGCCGGGCGGGTGGAGGAGATGCTCGCGCTGATGGCGGCCGGGGTGCTGGAGGTGTCGCTGCCCGGCATCCGCGTCACCGCCGCCGAGGGCGGCCCTGGGGGCGAGGGGGCGGGGTTTGTGGGGACCTCGACGGTGGTGCCCGGCGCCCGGGTGCGCGCCGGTGCGCTGATCGAGGCCCGGCTGCCGGAGACGGACCTGCGCCGCACGGATGATCCGCTGCTGCGCCGCCTCCTCGCCTCGGGGCAGTGCCGCCCCTACCGCGTCCAGGACCACGAGACGGGCGGCCTGGCCGTCACCCGCTCCTTCCAGCTGCTGGACGCCGGCGGGAGGGCGCACCGGCGGCGTTTCGCCTACGGGGTGCCCACGGAGTCGGTGCACTGGGTGACGGCCGCGGGCATCCGGCCCGGCGTCGGGTCGGTGACGCTGGAGGACTCCGACGCCATCGCGGGGGCGGTCCTGGCCCTGCCCGCCCCCGCCCCCGCCCCCGCCCCTGCCCCCGCCCGCACGGCGCCGGTTCCTGGGCCCGGGCCCGGGCCCGGCGGCGGGGCGGGCGTTTCGGAACGTGAAGAGGTGCAGCCGTGACGACGAACTCCGGGGATTTCGTGGCAGCCGCTCCCCCGCCCGTGGCGGCCGCTCCCCCGGTGCAGCCGGATGCGGGGCTGCTGTCGCCGGTGCGGGTGGGCACCGCCGTGGAGGCCGCGGTCGGTGACAGGGCCTGGCTGCAGGCCCTGCTGGACGCGGAGGCGGCGCTCGCCCGGGCCCAGGCGCGCACGGGCACGGTTCCTGCCGCGGCGGCCGCGGCGATCACCGCGGCCGCCCGCGCCGAGCACTTCGACGTGCGGGAGGTGGCGCTGGCCGCCCGGTCGACGGCCAATCCGGTGGTCGGGCTGGTGGCCGCGCTGACCCGCGTGGTCGCCCGTACGGCGCCGGAGGCGGCCGAGTACGTGCACCGCGGCTCCACCAGCCAGGACGTCTTCGACACCGGGGCGATGCTGGTGGCCGCGCGCGCCCTGCGGCTGATCGTCGCGGACCTGCGGGCGACGGCTGTGTCCCTGGCCGCGCTGGCCGGCGCCCACCGCGACACGGTGATGGCCGGGCGGACCCTGGCCCTGCACGCCGTGCCCACCACGTTCGGCCTCAAGGCGGCCGGCTGGCGCCACCTGGTACTGGAGGCCGTCGCACGCCTGGAGCGTGTCGCGGAGGAGTCCCTGGTCATCTCGCTGGGCGGGGCGGCCGGCACGCTGGCCGGCTACCTGCAGTACGCCGAGCAGGCCTCGGGGCGGGACGCCGGGCAGGCCCCGGGACAGGAAGCCGCGCAGGTTCCGCAGGAGTACGCCGGGCAGGCCCCGCGGCAGGCCCGGCAGCAAGAGGCCGGGCAAGCGACGCGGCAGGAGGCCGAGCAGACCCCGCAGCAGGCCCAGCAGCAGGAATCCGGGCAAGCGACGCAGCAGACCCCGCGGCAGTACACCCAGCAAACCCCGCGGCAGGCCCGGCCGCAGGAGACCGGGCAGGCCCCAGGGCAGGGGCAGAAGGTGGAACAGGGCCCGGGGCAAGAGGCCACGCAGGACCCGCAGCAGAACGCCGAGCAGGCCCCAGGCCAAGAGGCCACGCAGGACCCGCAGCAGAACGCCGAGCAGGCCCCAGGCCAAGAGGCCACGCAGGACCCGCAGCAGAACGCCGAGCAGGCCCCAGGCGGTGGGGTGGGGTGGGGTGTCGGGGAGAGGGTGGAGCTTTTGGGGGAGGCGTTTGCCGGTGAGACCGGGCTGGCCCGGCCGGTGTTGCCCTGGCATGCGCTGCGCACGCCCGTCACCGATCTGGGGGCCGCCCTGGCGCACACCGCGGGCGCCCTGGGCAAGATGGCGGCGGACGTGCAGGTCCTGGCCCGCACCGAGATCGGCGAGGTCGCCGAGCCCGCCCCCGAGGGACGCGGCGCCTCCTCGGCGATGCCCCACAAACGCAACCCCGTCCTGGCCACCCTGATCCGTTCGGCCGCCGTCCAGGTGCCCGCGCTCGCCTCGGTCCTGGCGCAGTGCCTGCCCACCGAGGACGAGCGCTCGGCGGGGCTGTGGCACGCCGAGTGGCAGCCGCTGCGCGAGTGCCTGCGGCTGACCGGCGGCGCCGCCCACGCGGCCGCCGAACTGGCCGCCGGACTGGTGGTGCGGCCCGAACGGATGCGCGCCAACCTCGAATTGACGGCTGGTCAGGTCGTTTCCGAGCGGCTGGCCGCGTACCTGGCGCCCCGGCTCGGCAGGAGCGCCGCCAGGGAGCTGCTCTCCCGTGCTTCGCAGCAGGCGCAGGCCACTGGGCGGCCGCTGGGGCAGGTCCTGGCTCAACTGCCCGCCCTGGCCGGGGTAGTGAGCGGCGAGGAGCTGGCGCGGCTGCTCGATCCGCGGCGTTACACCGGGGCTGCGGGGGTGCTGGTGGACCGTGCGCTGCGGGAGTGAGCCCCCCCCCGGGCCTTAGTCCTCCGCTCTCTGCCCTCCCGTTCTCTTCTTTCCCCCTCCCCCGCTTTCCGCTCCCTTGTCTCTCGTCGCCGTTTTTGTCCGCAAATGTCCAGCACTCAGCCGGAGGAATGTCATGCCGCCACTGCCGCCCGCCCGTGTCGTCCGTGCCGTCGAGAGCGTGCGTGCCGCGCTGCAGAGCCTGACGCGCAAACTCGCTCCCCCGCCGTTCGCGCTGCTCGAGCTCGTCCAGGGCGCCATGGTCAGCCAGGCGATCTACGTGGCCGCCGAACTGCGCATCGCCGAGACCCTCCAGGACGGGCCGCTCACCCCCGGGCAGATCGCGGAGCGGGCCGGGGCGGACGCCGACGCGGTGCACCGCCTGCTGCGCCTCCTTGCGACCTACGGCATCTTCACCGAGCGCAAGGACGGGCGGTTCGCGCTGACCCCGATGGCGCGGGCCCTGATCGAGGACGCCCCGATGTCCATGTACGGGATCGCCCGGCTGATGGGCCACCCCATCCACTGGGAGGACTGGGGGCACCTGGTCGACGCGGTGCGCACCGGTGAGCCGAGCCTGCCCAAACTGCGCGGCATGGGTGCCTTCGAGTACCTGGAGGCCAACGCCGAGTACGGGGCTGTCTTCACCGCGGGGATGGGGGCGATGTCGGGCACGGAGACCGAACCCCTGCTGGCCGCCTACGACTTCGCCCGCTTCGGCACCGTCGTCGACTTCTGCGGCGGCCGCGGCGACCTGCTGGCCGGGGTGCTGAAGAAGACGCCGAACGCGCGCGGGATCCTCTCCGACCCCCGCGTGGGCACCAACGGCGCCGCCGGCTTCCTGGCCGAGCAGGGCCTCTCGCAGCGGTGCACGATCGCCGACGGCGGGCTGTTCGACGCGGTGCCGGCCGGCGGGGACGCGTACATCCTCAAGCACATCCTGCACGACTGGCCCGAGCCGCAGGCCCTGGAGATCCTGCGCAACGTCCGCAAGGCGATGAACCCCGGCGGGCGGCTCCTGGTGATGGAGATGGTGGTGCCCGACAAGGTCAACGGCCCGCACTCGGGCAAGCTGGTCGACCTGTGGCTGATGCTGCTGGTCGGCGGCAAGGAACGCACCCGCGCCCAGTACGCCGACCTGCTCGGCAAGGCCGGTTTCCGGCTGGAGCGGGTGGTGCAGACCCCGGCGGCGATCTCCGTCGTCGAGGCGAGCGCGCACTGAGCCCACCTCCGGCCGCCACCCGGTGCCCCCTTCCGGCGCCGCACCTCCTGCCCCGGAAGTCGGGGCAGGAGGTGCGGCGCCGGATCTTTGTGTCAGGTGTCCTGCTTTTGCTGGGGGGGCTTGCCGGTGGCGCGCAGGGGGACCTCGCGGACCCCGAGCGCGGCCGCCAGCGCCAGGCCCGCGGCCACTGACGCCAGCACGAACGCGCCCTGCACGCCCTGGGCGACGGCGCTGCGGTAGACGGCGCGCACCGGGGCGCTGAGGCGGTGCATGCTCTCGGCGTCCAGGCGGGTGCGGTGCAGGGCCGTGCCGTGGGTGTGCGCGCTCATCACGTCGCGGACGCGGTGGTTGAACAAGGTGCCCATGACGGCGACGCCGACCGACTGGCCCAGCGTGCGGAAGAGGGTCATCGCGGCGGAGGCGACACCGACCTCGTGGGCGCCGACGCTGTTCTGGGCGACGGTCATCACGTTCTGGCCCAGAAAGCCCATGCCGGCCCCCAGCAGGGCCATGAACAGGGCGGCGGAGAGGCGTGAGGTGCCGGTGCCCACATGCGAGAGCAGCAGGGTGCCGGTGAGCATCGCGGCCGAGCCGGTGACCTGCAGGATTTTGTAGCGGCCGGTGCGGGCGACGGTGCGGCCCGACAGCTGGGAGGCCAGGACCAGGGCGCCGAGCATCGGCAGCAGCAGCAGACCCGAGCCGGTCGCCGAGACGCCGTGCACGGCCTGCTGGTAGAGCGGCAGGTACAGGACGGCGCCGAACATCACGAAGCCGTTGGTGAAGCTCAGGGCGGCCATCAGGCAGAAGTTGGGCTCGCCGAACAGGTGCGGGGGCAGCACCGGTTCCAGCGCGCGGGACTGGGCGTGGACGAAGCCGGCCAGGGCCGCGGCGGACAGGACGGACAGCGTCACGATCGTCGCCGAGTTCCAGGCGTGTTCGACGCCGCCCCAGGTGACCACCAGCACGAACGAGACGATGCACACGACCAGCAGCAGCGCGCCCACGTAGTCGATGTGGGCCTTTCTGCGCCGGCCGGTCACCCGCACCAGGCGGGCGATCAGGACCAGCGACAGCAGCCCGAGGGGCAGGTTGAACCAGAACGCCCAGCGCCAGCCGGCCGAGTCGGTGAGGGAGCCGCCGATCAGCGGGCCTGCGGTCATGGAGAACACCATGACGCTGGTGATCATGCCCTGGTAGCGGCCGCGTTCGCGCGGTGGGATCAGCTCGCCGATGACCGCCATGACACCGACTGCGAGGCCTCCCCCGCCAAGTCCCTGCACGGTGCGCGCGGCGATCAGCTCGGCCATGTCCTGGGCCAGGCCGCACAGCAGTGACCCGGTCAGGAACACCGACATCGCCACGACGAGCCACCGCTTGCGCCCGTACATGTCGCCGAGCTTGCCCCAGACGGGGATGGAGGCCGCGGCGGCCAGCGTGTAGGAGGTCACCGCCCAGGACAGGTAGGCGGTGCCGCCCAGTTCGCCGGCGATGGTCGGCATGGATGTCGCCACGATGGTGGAGCCCAGCGAGGAGGGCAGCATCGCGAGCAGCAGGGGGATCAGCGCGAGACGTATGCTGCGCGGCCCCGGGTCGCGCCGTGTCCCTGGGGCCTGGCCCGTCGGCGCGTCCACGGGCTCCTCCTGGTGGCCGGTGTGCCTCATCTGATGTGCATCGTGGCCATCATGCCCCGCACACCGTGCTCGAACATGTGGCAGTGGTAGAGGTATCGGCCGCGGTAGCTGTCGAAGACGGCCTGCAGGCGCACGGTTTCGCCGGGGGCGAGGTGGACGGTGTCCTTCAGGCCGCTCTCCTCCGGCCCCGGGGGCCGGCCCGCGCGCTCCAGGACGCGGAACTGCACCAGGTGCAGGTGGAAGTTGTGCTCGGCGCGGGCGTTGGCGTTGGTGACCGTCCAGACCTCGCTGGTGTTGAACTTGATGCGGGCATCGACGCGTTGGGGGTCGTACTCCTTCTCGTCGATGTAGGCGCCGGGGTGTTCGCCGCCCTCGTCCATGCGCAGCACCACCGTCCGCTCGGTGTCGGGGCGGGGCAGGGGCGGCAGGGTGCGCAGCCGCTCGGGTATGCGGCTGGGGTCGTGGGCGGTGCGCACCACGTCGAAGCGGAGTACCTCGCCGATCTGTTCGGCGGGTCCGGTGCCGGTGGTGTTGGTCAGGACGACGCCGGTGCCCACCGGGTAGCGGGAGAAGTCGACGACGACGTCGGCGCGTTCGCCGGCGGACAGGGCGATGCGGTCGGTGGTGTGGGGGGCGGTGAGCAGGCCGCCGTCGGAGCCGATCTGGGTGATCGGGCTGTTGTCGGCCAGGCGCAGTTCGAAGCGGCGCTGGTTGGAGGCGTTGAGCAGGCGCAGCCGGTACTTGCGGGCGGCGACCTGGAAGTAGGGGTAGGGCACGCCGTTGGCCAGGAGGGTGTTGCGGGCGCGGTCGCCCATGGCGTAGGCGAGCTGGTTGTTGTCGTCGAAGCGGGCGTCGCGCAGGGCGATGACGACTTCGTAGCGCCCCCTGGGCAGGGGCAGGGCGCGTTCGGTGGCGTCGGTGAGCAGGTAGGAGCCGGACAGGCCGCGGTAGACGTTCTCCGCTTCGAGGTGGTGGGCGTGGTCGTGGAACCACAGCGGGGCGTGCGGCTGGCGGTTGGGGTAGTGGTAGACGCGGTCCGTGCCGGGTTCGATGACGTCCATGGGGTCGCCGTCGCTGTCGGGGGGCACCGCGGCGCCGTGCAGGTGGACGGCGGTGGGCACGGTGAGGCGGTTGCGCTGGCGGATGATGACGGGGTGGTGGGAGCGGGCCCGGATGACGGGTCCGGGGAAGTGGCCGTCGTAGGTGAGGACGTCGGTGGACGGGCCGCCGGGCAGGATCTGGGCGCGGGCGGGCTGCATCGTCATCACGTACACGTCGGATTTCCCGGTGCGGCCCGTCGGCTTCTTCTCGGGCAGCAGGGGCATGGGGCGCCGGAACTTCTCAGGCGCCGCGGCCGGGGCCGCGGGGGTGTTGGCGGTGGTGGTGGTGGCGGGGCGGGCGCGGGCGGCGAGCAGCGGGGTGAGGCCGGCGCCGGTGAGCGCCGCCCCGCCGGTGGCGAGGGTGACGCTCAGGGCACTGCGTCGGTTGATCATGGTTGCTCCAGGGCTGGTCGGCGCCGCTGCCGGGTGCGGCAGGAGGGTGGGCGCGGGTGCGGGTGCGGGTGCGGGTGCGGGTGCGGGTGCGGGTGCGGGTGCGGCGGGAGGGTGGGTGCGCGGGCTCGGTGCGAGTGCGGCGGGCTCGGTGCGGGTGCACATGCGGGTGCGGCGGGCTTGCGTGGCGCGGTGCGGGTGCGGGTGCGGCGGGCTCGGTGCGGGTGCACATGCGGGTGCGGCGGGCTTGCGTGGCGCGGTGTGGGTGCGGTGTGCGCACGTGGTGCGGTGTGGGTGTGGCGCTCGCCTGGTGTGCTGCGTGCGGGGTGCGGTGCGGTGCGTGCGCGGTGGTGTGCTGGGTGCAGCGCGGGCGGGGTGCGGTGGTGTGCGGGGTGTTGTGTGGGAGTCAGCCCGTGCCGAGTTTGAAGCCGACGCCGCGTACGGTGACGACCCAGCCGTTGCCGCCGAGTTTTCCGCGCAGGCTGCTGACGTGGGTGTCGATGGTGCGGCGCGACCAGGAGTCGCCCCACACCTGCTGCAGGAGCTGCTTGCGCGGGATGACCGTGTCGGGCTGGGCGGCCAGCAGGCACAGCAGGTCGAACTCCTTGCGGGTCAGGGCGACGGCCCGGCCGTCGACGGTGACCTGGCGGGAGTCGACGTCGATGCGCAGCCGGCCCAGGTCCAGTTCGCGGGCCGCGGCGGGCTGCCAGCGGGTGCGGCGCATCACCGCTTCGATACGGGCGATGAGTTCGCGCAGCCCGTAGGGCTTGGTGACGTAGTCGTCGGCGCCCGCGTGCAGGCCGAGCACGCAGTCCAGTTCGGAGCGGCGGGCGGTGACGATGATGATGGGGACGCGGCTGACCTCGCGGATCGCGCGGCACACCTCCAGACCGTCCAGGTCGGGCAGGTCCAGGTCGAGCAGGACCAACTCGACGTCCTCGTAGGCCTGCAGGGCCGCGCTGCCGTGCCGCACGCCGACGGGGTCGTGGCCGTGGCGGCGCAGCTGGGCGGTGAGGGAGCCGGCCAGGGCCGCGTCGCCGTCGACCACCAGGATGCGCTGGCCGGTGGGGGCGCGGGCCGGCGGCGGGGTGCCCGGCGGCTCGGCGGGGCGGGCGCCCGCGGGCACGGCGGTGCAGGGCTCCAGCAGTGCCGGTGACGGTATGTGGCTCATGCCTCCCCCGTGGGGTGTGCGGTGCCCGGGCGGGCCGCCGGCGGGCGGCGGCCCGCCGCGGTCCGGGTGCGCCTACGGTTGCCGGGACGGCGGCCCCGCCAGGGGCTGCCCGGGGTTCAGGACCCATGCCGAGTCGTGCCGGGTGAAGCCCACGCGCGGGTAGTAGCCGGTGGCGGCGGGCGCCGACAGGAGCACCACCTTGGCGTCGGGGGCCTGGCGGCGGGTCTCCTCCATCAGGGCGAGGCCCACCCCCGAGCGCTGGTGGGCGCGGATGACGGCGATGTCGGAGAGGTAGGTGACGTAGGAGAAGTCGGAGATGCTGCGGGCGATGCCGATCAGGGTGTTGTCCGCCTCGCGGGCGACGACGACGAGGTTGGCCTCGCGCACCATCGCGGCCATCCGCTCCCGGTCCGTCACGGGGCGGCGCTCGCCCAGTCCGGAGGCGTGGTAGACGGCCAGGACCTCGTCCAGGTCGAGGTCGGCGCCGTTGACGCGTTCAGTCTTCCAGCTCATCGAGCATCTCCAATCGCCGCCGTATGACGTCGTGGTGGACGAGGAAGCGCTCGGGTCGCGGCTCCTCGCGCAGCTCGACGCCCTCGGCGGCCAGGGTGTCCTTGAAGGGGGTGCCGGTGGCCGCCGTGCGGTTGGCGGCGGCCTGCGCGCAGCGGTAGGCGTGCTCGCGCTCGGTGCCGTCGCCGAGCAGGTCGGCCAGGACGGCCGAACTGTAGATGAGGCCGTGGGTGCGCTCCAGTGCGGCGCGCATCGTCTCGGGGCGCACGGTGAGGTGGGCCAGGAGCTCTTCGGCCCGGGTGGCCTGGAAGTGGGCGACGGCCAGGCTGTCGGGCAGGATGACCCGCTCCACGGACTGGTGGGCCAGGTCCCGCTCGTGCCACAGCGCGACGTCCTCCAGGGCGGTGGTGGCGTAGCCGCGCAGCAGGCGGGCCAGGCCGCACAGCCGTTCGCTGGTGGTGGGGTTGCGTTTGTGGGGCATGGCGCTGGAGCCCTGGTAGGCGGGGGCGCGCTGTTCTTCGACCTCGGCGACCTCGGTGCGCTGCAGCAGCCGCATCTCCAGGGCGATCTGTTCGACGCAGGCGCCCAGCGCGGCGACGGCCTGCACGAGTTGGGCGTGCCGGTCGCGGGCGACGACCTGGCTGGGCGCGGGCTCGATGCCAAGGCCCAGCGACTGGCACACGTACTGTTCGACGTAGGGGTCGATGAGGGCGTAGGTGCCCACCGAGCCGGAGATGGTGCCGACGGCGACGGCCTCGCGGGCGGCCGTCAGGCGGGTCAGGGAGCGGTCGATCGCGAAGGCGTAGCCGGCGAGTTTGTGGCCGAAGGTGGTCGGTTCGGCGTGGATGCCGTGGGTGCGGCCGACCATGAGGGTGTCGAAGTGTTCCAGGGCGCGGGCCACCAGGGTGCGGCGCAGGCGGCGGGCGGCCGCCGTCAGCAGGTCGGTGGCCCGGGCCAGGGTGTGGCCCAGTGCGGTGTCGACCAGGTCGTAGCTGGTCATGCCCAGGTGGACCCAGCGGGCGGAGGATTCGGGGATGTGCTCGCAGTAGGCGGCGAGGAAGGAGAGGACTTCGTGGTCGCGGTCCTTCTCGATCTCGGCGATGCGCTGGGCGAGTGGCACGGGGGCGCGGCGCATGTCGCGCACCGCGTCCTCGGGGACGCGTCCCAGGCGCACCTGGGCCTCGGTGGCGAGGATCTCGACGCGGACCCAGGTGGCGTAGCGGTGCTGGTCGCTGAAGAGTTCCGCCATCTCGGGCAGGGTGTATCGGGCAATCATGCAACGGCCTCTGTTCTGCGGGGTGTCGGCTCGTGGGGTGTCGGCATGCTGGTCGGGGGCGTGCGGGTGGTGGGCACGCTCAGTACGCCTCGAAGTACTCGCGCTGTTCCCAGGCGGTGACCTGGTCGGGGCTGGTGCCGGTGGTGGCGCACCAGGTTTCGTAGCGGCGCAGTTCGCTCTCCTTGAGGCGGGTGAGGCAGGTGGCCAGCGGGCGGCCCAGGAGCTGGTCGGCGCGGCCCGCGGTGAACGCGGCGAGCGCTTCGCCCAGGGACTGCGGTACGTGCTGTTCGGCGGCCGGGGCGGACTGCTCGGCGGCGGGGGCGGGCCGGCCGCCTTCCGGGGTGCCTTTCAGGCCGGTGAGGCCGGCGAAGAGCTGGGCGGCGATGGCCAGGTAGGGGTTGGCGCACGGTTCGCCGCTGCGGTTTTCGATGTGGGCGCCGGTGCCGCCGCCGACCATGCGGAGCATGACGCTGCGGTCCTCCATGGACCAGTCCATGCGGGTGGGGGCCAGCGCGTGGCGGGAGTCGAGGCGGCGGTAGCCGTTGACGGTGGGCACCGAGAGCAGGAACAGCTCCCTGGTGTGGGCGAGCAGGCCGTCCGCGTACGCCTTGGCCTGCGGGGAGAGGCCGCCCGCGGGGCCGTCGGCGGCGAAGAGGTTGCGGCCGCTCGCGGTGTCCAGGACGGACTGGTGCAGGTGCCAGCCGCTGGGGTCGAAGGCGTCCAGGAGCGGCTGGGACATGAAGGAGGCGTGGTGGCCGCGCCGGGCGCACCAGCGTTTGGTGGCGGTGCGGAACAGCAGCATGGCGTCCGCGGTGTCCAGGGCGGACATCGGGCTGAAGGTGGATTCGACCTGGCCGGGCCCGGATTCGTGCTCCATGGAGCGCAGCGGCAGGCCCAGCGCGGCCAGGTGCAGGGCCAGGGGGTCGGTGATGTGGGCGACGGAGTCGTAGCGGGCGTCCAGGTTGAACTGGTAGCCGGCGTTCATCGCGGCCACCCGGGGCGCCTGGCCCTGCAGGCCGAAGCCGTTGCCGGTGTTGCCGGGCGCCTGGTCCAGGAGGCGGGTGAGGTACCACTCGACTTCCAGGCCGGTGACCGGGGTGTAGCCGTGGGCGGTGTAGTCGGCGCCGAGGCGGCGCAGTACGGCGCGGGAGGACAGCGGGTGGGCCGTGCCCTCGCGCAGGTATTCGTCGCCGATGACCCAGGCGGTGCGCGGCTGGGTGTCGGGCAGGAGCTGGAAGGTGAGCGGGTCGGGTACGAGGATGAAGTTGCCGGCGCCGGCGAGTTCCTCCACGCCCAGGCCGGGGTCGCCCAGGAAGTCGACGGCGATGGCGTGGCCGGTGTCGAAGAGGAAGGGGCCGGGGCTGAAGTTCATGCCGTTGCGCAGCACGGAGCGGAAGGTGTCCGCGGTCAGGGTCTTGGAGCGGGCCAGGCCGTGCGGGTCGCAGAAGGCCAGGCGGACGAAGTCGAGGTGGTCGAGGTCGGCCTCGATCTGTTCGGCGGCGGCGAACTGCTCCTCGCTCCACAGGTCGTGGTCGGCGACGAAGGAGGGGGTGCCGACGGCGTCCTGGGCGGCTATGGAGCGCCATGCGCGGGTGTACATGGGTCAGGGGGTCCTTTCGGTGGCGGGGACGAGCGCGTGCCCGGGGCGGGGCGGGGGCAGGGCTCCCAGCTCCCTTTCCAGGCGGTGGGCCACCGTCAGGACCAGGTCGTCGGCGCCGACGGGGCCCACGAGCTGGATGCCGGCGGGCAGTCCGGAGCCGGTCAGGCCGGCCGGGAGGGTCACCGCGGGCTGGCCGGTCATGTTGAAGGGGTAGGAGGCGGGTGACCAGGACAGCCAGAGCAGGTCGCGGGGGTCGGCCGCCCAGGGCGGGGCGATGGCGTGCAGGTCGAAGGGTTCGATGGGGACGGTGGCCATGGCCAGCAGGTGGTGGCGGCGCATCACCGAGCGCAGCCGGGTGCGCAGTTGCTGGCGGACTTCTTCGGCGCGCATCAGGGCGGTGCCGCTCAGGGTGCGGCCGTAGCGGACGATTTCCAGGCGGCCCGGGTCGCAGTGTTCCTCGTCCTCGCGGGTGGTGCCGGCGGCTTCGGCGGCGGCCAGGATGTCGACGAGGGCGGGGTAGAGGTCGTCGCAGCGCACCTGGACGCGTTCGACGTGGTGGCCCTGGCCGGTGAGGGCGCCCATCGCCTGTTCGGTGACCTTGCGGATCTCCTCGGTGGTGCCCTCGTACTCGATCCATCCGATGTGCTGGCGGCGGCGGTGGGCGGGCAGGTCGATGGAGCCCAGGCCGGAGTCGGGGTCGGCGGGGTGGGGGCCTGCGATGACGGCGGCGAGCGCGGCGGCGTCGGTGACGGTGCGGGCCAGGGTGCCCTGGTGGGCGAGGCGGTCGACGCCGTTGGGGACGTAGGGGACGCGTCCGTAGGAGGGTTTGTAGCCGGCCACGCCGCAGAACGCGGCGGGGATGCGGATGGAGCCGGCGCCGTCGGTGGCCAGGGCGCCCTCGCCCAGGCCGGTGGCGACCGCGGCGGCGGCGCCGCCGCTGGAGCCGCCCGCGGTCAGGTGGGGGGCGTAGGGGTTGGCGGTGGGCGGCGCGGTGCGGCCCAGGGTGGCGGCGCTCCAGCCGTACTCGCTGGTGGTGGTCTTGCCGATGACGACGGCGCCGGCGGCGCGCAGCCGGGCGACGGCCGGGGCGTCTTTGCGGGGGCGGTGGTTGGGCAGCAGGGAGCCGCGGGTGGTGGGCAGGTCGCGGGTCTGCAGGAGGTCCTTGACGGAGACCGTGACGCCGAGCAGCGGGGCGCCCTGCCAGGCGCCCGCGCCGCGTTCGCGGATGCGGCGGTCGGCGTGCTCGGCGGCGCGCAGCGCTTCGTCGCCGGCAACGGTGACGAACGCGCCGAGGGTGTCGTGTTCGCGTACGGCGTCCAGTACGGCCTGCACGTGCTCGACGACGGTCGTCTCGCGGCGCCGCAGCCGCGCGGTGAGCTCCCCGATCGCCCCGTGCGCCCCGTGCGCCCCGTGCGCCCCGGCGGTCATCGTGGGGTGCCCTGGGGGGTGTGGGCGGCGGTGATGGTGTGCCAGTGCCAGGGGGCGTCGAAGGCGGTGACCTCGACGGGGGTGCCGGCCAGGGTGAGTTCGGCGGCCAGGGTGGTGGCGCGGGCGATGAAGCGGGAGGCGCGGTGGGCGGCGAGCAGGTCGGGCTCGGTGAAGGGGGTGCCGGCGCAGCGCAGCAGGCGCAGGTCGACGAAGCCGTTGAAGGTGCGTCCGGCGACCTCGACGGGCTGCGGGGAGCGGATGGAGAAGCGCACCTGGTTGCTGACGTGCCCGTGGTGGTGCTGGTCGGAGAAGAACGCGATGTCGGGGATGGTGGGCGGCACGAAGTGGTCGCGGGCCACCACGGCGGGGTGGCGGGGCAGGTTGCCGGGCACGAAGTGCCAGGAGTTGTACTGCATGCGCGAGGACATCGCCCAGGCCGCGTCCGCCATCGCCTTGGGTGAGTCGCCGAAGTGGGCGCGTGCCTGGGGGCGGGGCACCACGCAGCAGAAGTAGTGGGTGATGTCCCAGCCGCAGATCTCCGCCCAGCTCTCGGTGCGCAGCGCGTCGATGAGGGCGGGCAGGGAGCGCATGCCGCGGCTCATGGCGAAGTCGGCGGCGAAGACGTCGGCGACGGCCGTGACGCTCTCGTGGACGAGGGCTTCGAGTCCGGTGGCGTGGGCGCCGTGCGGGCGGGCGAGCCAGGCGGGCTCGGCGGCCGCGCTGTGGCCCAGTTCGTCCAGGGTGGTGCCGGTCAGCGGGAGGCGGGCGGCCAGGCGGCGGCTGAGTTCCTCGTCGCGCCGGCGTACTCCGTCGGTGTCGGCGGCGATGCGTTCCACCTTGTGCATCAGGGTGCCGTGGATCTCGCGGTAGAGGGGGACCTGGCGGATGACCTGGCGGCGGCGGGTGCCGAGTGCTTCGGCGAGCGTCTTGAGGTCCTCCACGCCGTGGGAGGCGGCGGGGGCGACCGGCTGGCCGGGGACGCTGTTGTAGGAGTGGCGGATGCGTTCGAGCATGGCGGCGACGTGGTCGATGCTCAGCTGGGTGCCGTTGGCCTCCTCCACCCGGCCGGCGCCGGCGGAGCGGATGAGCAGGGTCAGGCCGATGACCAGCTGCACGTCGTGGTCGGACCAGAGTTCCAGGGGCAGTTGCTGCAGGCTGCTCAGGACGCAGTCGGGGTGTCCGGGCCACAGGGTCTTGCCGGTGAGGCTGTTCTGCTCGCGGAAGTTGGTGTACTGGCGGTGTTCTTGGTAGAGCACGAAGGGGGCGGTGCGCAGGGCCGCTTCCTTGGCCTGTTCCAGGAGTTCGTCGCGGCCCTTCTCGCCCTGGCGCTCCAGCCAGGCGCGGCAGTCGGCCAGGGTGTGGGCGGTGCGGGCGGCGGCGCGGCTCATGCGGTCGTGGTAGGCGCGGGCGGCCTGCAGGGACCAGGGCACGCGCAGGACGCCGCCGACCAGGTGGCGGCGGTCCAGGGGGCCCTGGGCGGGGCCGCGCAGGACGATGCGGCCGGTGGTGGCCAGGGCGAGCTCGCCGACGAAGACGGGTTCCTCGGCGGCGGCCTCGATGAGGTCGACGGCCGGCTCCGTGCCGTGGCCGGCGGGGGTGGTGTCCTCGCGCCAGGTCAGGCCCCACAGGGCGCGGAAGGCGGCTTCCTCGGTGGTGGCCAGGGCGCGCAGCTGTACCTGGGGCGGTACGTGGCCGTCGAGGCTGAGGAGGATGTCGACGCTCGCGCGCAGGTCGGGGGCGGTGCGGGCGCGCTGCCAGACCCTCTCCAGGAGGGCGGGGAAGCCGGCGCCGGGCTCGCGGGGGCGGTCGGGGCCCGGTGCGGTGCCCGCGGCGGTGCCCAGGCGGCTGGGGCGGCGGCTGAGGCGTTTTCTGGCGTTGGCGGCGCGGCGGCTCTCGCGTTCGGCGGGCCCGTTCGTCTCGGCGGGCCCGGTCATGAGGTGCCCGCGGACAGGTCGATGTGGCTCCACAGGCTCGCGTCGGTGGCCTGCCAGTCCTCGTCGACGTAGATGCAGTCGACGGGGCACTCCAGGACGCAGGCGGGGCAGCCCGAGCACAGTTCGGGAATGATGACGACGTCGAGACCGCGGTCGAATATGGCGCCGAACTCCTCGGGACAGCCGCGCAGGCAGCTGTCGCAGGTGATGCACTCCGAGGTTTCTATGCGGCGCGGTGGCTTCTTCCAGTTCTCGCCGCGAGTTCGCGCGGCGATCCGCTCGGAACGGGCGGATTTCGCCGCCGGCAATGCGTTCTCGCTCACGGAACACTCACCCTTCGGGTCGGTTCGAGACGCCCACATCGTTACGACGGGGTCTCGACCACTCCATGAGCTTCGGTGGTGGCGTACTCGACTGCTTTGTTCAACCGGTGAATTGCTCGGTTGAACAGCGGCGGGCGGTTCTACCGTCGTGCCCACACACCGTCCCCACCGGGGTCCTACGGGGTTGGACCACGAACAGGAGCTGCCACGATGCCTGCGACGCCGACGCCGAAACTGATGACGTTCTTGACCTTCAGGAGCCAGGCCGAGGAGGCGCTGCAGTTCTACACCGCGCTCTTCGACAACTCCGAGGTGCACCGGATGATCCGGGCGCGGGCCGGTGAGCCGGGATGGCAGGAAGGGGTGCTGCAGCACGCCCTGTTCACACTCGACGGGCAGATGTTCATGTGTACGAACATGCCGCCGCCGGGGGCCGTTGGATACGATCTTGCGCCGTGGGATTCGTATGAGTTCTCCCCCGCGACCGCGATATATGTGCAGTGCGAATCGGAAAGTGAATTCGATCGTTTCTACACGGCGCTTTCCGAGAAGGGTGAGGTCATCATGCCGGCGGGCGGGTACGAATTCAGTGCCCGGTTCGCGTGGCTGACCGACCGGTTCGGGGTGTCGTGGCGCATCAATCTCGTGCCGTCCCGGGGCCCGCGCGCCCGGTGAGAGCCCTGCGCGCCACACGCGCCGCACGCGGCTGAGGCCGGCCCGCCTCGGGGAAGGGGGGCCGGCCTCAGCCGTGTGCGGGTTTCGGTCGGCGGGTGCGGGGGCCGGTCAGCCCCAGGCGCCGGCGATCGCCTTGGTGGTCACGTTCAGGCGGTTGAAGAAGTTGGACAGGGCGATCATGAGGATCAGGGCCGCCAGGCCCTTCTCGTCGTAGTGGGCCTTGGCGCGCTCCCACACGTCGTCCGGCACCGGGTCGGAGCGGTCGGCCAGGCGGGTGGCGCACTCGGCCAGCTCCAGCGCGGCGCGCTCGGCGTCGGTGAAGTAGGAGGTCTCCCGCCAGGCGGAGACGGCGAACAGGCGCTCCTCGGTCTCGCCGGCCTTGCGGGCGCCGCGGGCCCCGGAGTCCACACAGGGGCTGCAGCCGTTGATCTGGCTCGCGCGCAGGTGGACCAGGTCCAGGGTCGTCTTCGGGACTCCACCGGAGTAGATCGCCTTGTACATGTCCTGCACAGGCTGGGTGGCGTCAAGGATCATCGCCGGGTTCTGCAGGCGCGCTTCCATGATTTTTCCTCTCTTGGTTCACCATCGACGCCGCTTTCAGGCAGCGTCACTTCTATGACGACTGGGGGCGGGTGAGTGTGACAGCGGCAGGTCACCGGGGCTGCCGGGACCTGGCGCACGGTCGGGGGCGGGGGCGCGCGCCGCGGGGGATTCGGCGCGGCGCCCCCTTCCGTCCGGCGCGCCGGTCAGGTGCCGACGTCGACGCGGGCGGTCTGTGCGGGGCGCTCGCCGGTCAGCGGCGCCTCGTCCTCGGGATGGCCCGGGCGCCAGATGCGCGGGCCGATGCTGAGGGACAGGGCGGGGATGAGCAGGCTGCGCACCAGGAAGGTGTCCAGGAGGATGCCGATGGCGATGAGCAGGCCCTGCTGCAGGGAGGCGACGGTGGGGATGGCGGCCAGGACGCAGAAGGTGGCGGCCAGGACGACGCCCGCGGAGGTGATGACGCCGCCGGTGACGGTGAGGCCGGTCAGGGTGCCCTCGCGGTGGCCGCGGAGTTTGACCTCCTCGCGGACCCGGGCCATCAGGAAGATCGTGTAGTCCACGCCGAGGGCGACCAGGAACAGGAAGCCGATCAGCAGCAGGCCGCGGTCGATGCGCGGGTAGTCGATGGCGTGGAAGAGCAGGGAGGCCGCGCCGACGGCGGAGGCGAAGGAGACGACCACCGACGCCAGCAGGACGAGCGGGGCGACCACCGCGCGCAGCACCAGGACCAGCATGAGGAAGACGACCGCGAGGATCAGCGGGATGAGGAGCAGCTCCTCGTCCTTCTGGGCGTCGGAGGTGTCCAGGACGATCGCGGTCTGGCCGCCCACGACGGCCTCGGCGCTCTCCCCTTGCGTCCGGTCCAGGGCGGTGCGCATCCGCTCGACGGTGTCCTTGGCCGCGGCGGTGTCCGGGGCGGCCTCGAAGACGGCGGTCAGGTGGGTCCAGCCGCCCGCGGTGCGCTCGCTCGCGGCGGACTCGACGCCGGGGACCTCGCGCACGGTCTGCAGGACGGTGCCGGCCCCGGCGGCGGGCACGTAGATGTCGGCGGGCGCGGAGGAGCCGGCCGGGAAGTGCTTGGCCAGCAGGTGCTGGCCCTCGACCGAGTCGACGGACTTGGTGAACTGCTCGGCCTGGGTCTGGCCGGTCTCCACCGTGGTGGTGCCAAGGGCCAGGACGGCCAGGACGCCGATGGAGGCGGCCCAGATCACGCGGGGCCTGCGGCCCACGGCGCCCGCCACGCGGGCCCAGGTGCCGTGCTCCTTCTCCGCGCTCGCGTCGTAGCCGGGGGTGTGGCGCGGCACGAACGGCCAGAACGTCCAGCGGCCCAGGATGACCAGCAGGGCGGGCAGCAGGGAGGTCATGGCCAGGAAGACCACCGCGATGCCGATGGCCACGACCGGGCCCAGGCCCTGGGTGGAGTTCATGCTGCCGAAGACCAGGCAGAGCGTGGCCACGCCCACGGTGGCCGCGGAGGCGGCGAGCGCGGGCAGGGAGCGGCGCACGGCGATCTGCATCGCCTCGTGGCGGTCCTGGTGGCGGTGCAGTTCCTCGCGGTAGCGGGCGATGAGCAGCAGGGCGTAGTCGGTGCCCACGCCCACGCACAGGATCATCAGGATGTACGCGCTGAGTCCGTTGACGAGCAGCCCCGCGTGTTTGGCCAGGAGGTAGACCACGCCGCTGGCGACCTGGCTGGCCAGGAAGACGGTGAGCAGCGGGACGATCCACAGGACGGGGCTGCGGTAGGTGAGCAGGAGCAGCAGGGCGACGACGCCGAGGGCCGCGCCGAGCAGGGCGCCGTCCATGCCGCTGTAGACCTCGGCGAAGTCGCGGACGCTGCCGGCCTCGCCGGCGATGCGGATGTCCAGGCCGTCGGGTGCGCCCTTCTTGACGATGTCCTCGGAGTCGCTGACGGCGTCGGTGAGCACTCCGTTGTCGCTGGGGCTGGTGCGCAGCGGGTAGCTGAGGAAGGCGGCCTTGTTGTCGTCGGAGATCTGGGGTTTGGCGACGTCGCCGACGGCGATGTCGTCCTGCAGCGCGGTGCGGTCGGCCGCGATCTTGTCCCGGTCGGCGTCGGTGAGGCCGCCGCCGCGGGCGTAGATGATGATGGCGGTGCTGCTGTCCTTGTCGGCGAAGTGCTTCTCGGCCAGCTTGACGGCCTGGGTGGACTGGGCGCTGGAGGGCAGCCAGGTCTCGGGGTCGTTGTCCTGGACGTCGCCCAGCTTGGCGGCGAGGGAGCCGCCGGCCGAGATGAGCACCAGCCAGATGAGGAGTACGGCCCACTTGGAGCGGCGTCCGCTGACCATGCGGGCATAGCGGGCCAGGAATCCGGCTGCGGCGCCTGGACTGTCACTGTGGGTGTCTGGTCGACGACGTAGCGTTGTCATGGTTGCTCGCAAAGGGTCAGGGAGCCTGCTTCGGACAGCTCCGCTCTTGAAAATTCGGGAGAGAGCGCGACCAGGGGTGCGGCGCCCTGTCGAAGCCGGCGCCGGCGCATCCCGTCACACGCGGGTGGTCCCGTTCGTCACTGCTATGACGCCCGGCAGCGCGAAGATGTGACAGGCGTTTGTCACACACGGACCGGGATCGAAGGGGACGACGGTGGTCATGCAGGAAAACGAACGGTTGGCACGCGCGTTCGAGGAGAAGCGGCCGCGGCTGCAGGCCGTGGCCCACCGCATGCTCGGCTCGACCGACGAGGCCGAGGACGCCGTGCAGGAAGCCTGGATCCGGCTGCACCGCAGCGAGACCGACAGCGTGGAGAACCTCGACGGCTGGCTCACCACGGTGGTGAGCCGGGTCTGCCTGGACATGCTGCGCGCCCGCAACCGGCGCGAGGAGTTCCTGGCCGAGCACGCCGAGCCCTCGGACGATCCCCGCACCGAGGTCGCCTCCGACCCCGAGCACGCGGCCGTGCTCGCCGACTCGGTGGGCCTGGCGATGCTGGTGGTCCTGGACACCCTCGACCCCGACGAGCGCCTCGCCTTCGTCCTGCACGACACCTTCGCGGTGCCGTTCGCCGACATCGCCGCGATCATCGGGCGCAGTCCGGCGGCCACCCGGCAGCTGGCCAGCCGGGCCCGGCGGCGCGTGCACGGCGCCTCTCCCCTGCCCGACCTGCAGCGCCAGCACAAGGTCGTGGACGCCTTCTTGACCGCCGCCCGCAACGGGGAGTTCGAGCGGCTGCTCACCCTGCTGGCGCCCGACGCCTCCATGCACGCCGACGACACGGCGGTACGCATCGGGGCGGCGCCGCTGACCGAGGGCGCCGAGGGCGTGGCGAGCATCTTCTCCGGCGGTGCGGAGGCGGCCCGGATCGCGCTCATCGACGGGTCGGTGGGGGCGGTGTGGCAGTCCAAGGTCCGCCCGATCGTGGTCTTCAACTTCACCATCGAGGACGGGCGGATCACCGCGATCGATCTGGTGGCCGGGCCCGAGCGGCTGCGGGAGCTGGACATCGTGGTGCTGGACGCCTGAGCGCGGCGGCGGTCCGCTCCCCGGGCGCCGCTCAGAGCCTGTCTGTGAACCCCCGTCGTCCGCGCGAAGCGCGGGCGCAGCGGCGGATTGGGGCCTCCCCTGCTCGAGCGGAGCCGAGAGCTTGGGGGAGTGCGTGCCGGGCGTCGGGGCGCAGGCGGGGGTTCACAGACAGGCTCTCAGGCGCCCGGGGGCAGGCACTCCTCCAGGAACGCCAGCGCCCGCAGGTGGTAGGCGCGGGCCGCCCAGCCCAGGCTGATGTTGTGCCCCGCGCCCGGCTGGTGCTCCAGCAGGACGCGCGGCGCGGCGGTGAAGGCGGCCGCCAGTGCCGCCAGGTCGGGCTCCTGGCGGCGCCACCACAGCTCGTGCTCGGCGAAGGTGAACCGGACCGGCACCCGCACCCGCGGCGCGAGTCGGTCGAACAGCCCCGGCCAGCCGGCCAGTTCGGCCGCCTCCCGCACCGGCATCGGCGCGACCGTGCCCGCGCTCTGCCGGAAGGTGCCCGGCGGATACAGCCGCAGCGGCCCCCAGTGCCGGCGCCGGGAGGCGGGCCGGCGGTGGCGCACCTCGTCCTCGGCGCCTGGCGCGTAGTGCCGCCCGCAGCCGGAGATGTCCACGCCGAGCAGCCCGGCGCCGTCCCCGGCGTGCGCGGCCAGCGCGAGGGCCAGCTTGCCGCCGAAGGAGTGCGCCAGCACGAAGTGGCCGGCGCCCACCGGATGGCGGCCGGCGAAGTCGGCGAGGGCGGCGCGCAGCAGCGGCGTCTGCTCCGCCAGGGGCAGGCCCTCGGGCAGGGCGGCCGCGGAGCGGCCGTAACCGGGCCGGTCCACGGCCAGCACGGTGCAGCCGAGCCGCGCCCCGAGCCGGAGCAGGGACAGCTCCGAGCGGGCCCGCCCGTGAAAGTAGCCCGCACGCATACCGCCCCCGTGCACCGCCACGACCAGCGCCCGCGGAGGGCCTGCCGGTTCACACAGCAGCGCGGAGAGGGCGAGCCCGCCGGCATCCAGAACGACCGACCGCACTTCGCCCGGCCCCTCCTCGGGCGGGGTGGTCCCGGCGGGGCCGGGGGCTTTGGGTGGTGTGCGGGGAGCCTTCTGGCGGGGTGGCGGGGCGGTGGTGTCCGGATGCTCCGCGGGTAGGGCGACTCCGGCTACGGCGGGGGCTGTTGGGGCTGCGCGGGGCGCATCCTGGCGAGGTGGCGGGGGGCGGTCGGCGGTTCCCGGATGCTCCTCGGGCGGGGCAACCCAAGTCGGGCCGGGGGCCGTTGATGCTATGTGGGGCGCGCCCTGCCGGGATGGCAGGGCGGGGGCGGTGGCGCCCGGATGCTCCGCGGGCGGGGCACCTCCGGCTGCGGCGGGTGCTGTTGTGGCTGCGTGGGGCGCGCCCTGGCGGGGTGGCGGGGCGGGGGTGGGGGTGTCCAGGGCGAGCGGGTGTCCTTCGCCTGGCTGGTGCGCGGGCGGGGCAATTTCCGCCGGGGCTGGTGCTGTTGGCGCCGGGCGGGGGGCCTCCTGGCGGGGTGGCGGGGCGGGGGTGGGGGTGTCCGGGGGCTCTTTGGGTGGGGTGGGTCCGGGCGGGGCGGGGGCCGTTGGCACTAGGACGCTCGTTTCGGGCCGAACCAGTGGGTCAGGGCTGCGGTCAGGCCGGCAGGGGTGTCCTGGCTCGTCCAGGCCACGTGGCCGTCGGGGCGGACCAACAGGGCGTCCAGGTCGGTCAGGACGTCGGTGGCGCCCTCGGACGGTTTGGCGGTGGCCGTGATCGTGTGGATCCGGTCGGCCCAGGGGGCGGCCGCGGCGCGCAGGGCCGGGTTGTCGGTCAGGTCGAGGAGGATGCCGCGGGCCGGGTGCAGCAGGCGGGCGGTGTCGCTCTCGCCGTCGGCGCCGGTCAGGGGGCGCTTGGGCAGGCGGCGGCCGAGCAGGGGGTGGGGGGCGGGTGAGGGGGCCGTGCCGGGCGGGGTCATGTCGTAGTGGATGTCCAGGTGGCTGACGATCCCGGCCAGGTGGCGCTTGACCTCGTCGTGTGCGAGCAGTTCGGTGAACAGGGCCCGCAGCGGGTCCGACTGCTCGCCGCCCAGGAACACGATGCCCTGTGCGCGGGTGTTCATCAGCAGGCGCTGCCCGACCGGATGCCGCTCGGCGTGGTAGGTGTCCAGCAGACCCGCCGGAGCGGTGCCGCACACCGTGGCGGCCAGCTTCCAGCCGAGGTTGACCGCGTCCTGCACGCCGGTGCTCAGCCCCTGCCCGCCCGCCGGGAGGTGGATGTGCGCCGCGTCGCCCGCCAGCAGCACCCGCCCGCGCCGGTAGGTGTCGGCCTGGCGGGTGGCGTCGCTGAAGGAGGAGACCCACTGCGCGCTGCCGGCGCTGATGTCCTCGCCGGTGATGTGCCGCCAGGCGGCGGCGACCTCGGCGAAGGTGATGTCGTCGTCGCGCTCGTGGGCCGGCACGCCGTGCGGGCAGACGATGATGCGGTCCACGCCCTCCCCGAGCGGGGCCGCCATCACCATGCCGTTGGGCAGCCGCTCCCCCAAGAAGCGGGGCTTGAGACCGCAGCCCACCACGTCGGCCAGGTACATGGTGCGGGTGGCGGGCAGGCCGGGGAAGCCGAAACCGGCCGCCTTGCGGATGCCGCTCTGTCCCCCGTCGCAGCCCACCAGGTAGGCGGCGCGCAGCCGGCGGACCCCGTCGGGGGTGCGGGCGGTCACCTCGACGTGGTCGCCGTCCAGGAAGCCCTCGGCGATGTCCGTCACCTGCCAGCCGCGCCGGATGTCGGCGCCCAGCTCCCCGGCCCAGGCCTCCAGGACCGCCTCGGTCTGGTTCTGCGGGATGCCGCGGGCCCCGAAGTGGGCGTCCTCCAGCGCGGTGTAGTCGAACTGCACCCCGCCGAAGTGGCCCAGCGGGCTGACCTCCAGGCTGGGGCCCTGCCCGAAGCGGGGCAGCAGGCCGCGCTGGTCGAAGACCTCCATGGCCCGGGCGGTGAAGCCGAGGCCGCGCGACTGCCCGGTCGGCTCGGGAAGCCGCTCCAGGAGGGTGACGCGCGCCCCGCCCAGGCGCAGTTCGCCCGCGAGCATCAGCCCCGCCGGGCCGGCGCCGACCACGATGACGTCAGTGACGTCGGGGCCGTCGGTGCCGGTGGTGCCGGTGGTGCCGGTGGTCACTGCTGTCCCCGCCATGATGTTCCTGCCTCTCCTCGCTCGCGGATGTCGTGACGTGCGTCAGTGCGGGGTGCCGAACCAGCGCTCCAGGGCGCAGGACAGCTCCTCGGCGCCGGCGGGCCGGTCGCTGGTGGCCGCCCACACCACGTAGCCGTCCGGGCGCACCGCCAGCGCGGTCACCTTGTCCAGCTCGCCGGATTCGCTGTCCGGTTCGGGGCGGGCCACCACCAGATCGATGCGGTCGGCCCACCGCTCCCCCGCCGCCGGCACCCGCCCGTCCAGGCCGAGCAGCAGGCCGCGCCCCGAGCGCAGCAGTTCCAGGGTGGTGCAGGTGGCGCTGCCCACCCGCAGCCGGGCGTGCGGCAGGCGCAGGCCGGTCAGGGGGTGGCCGGTGCCGCAGTCGGCGTAGCGGATGTCGAGGCCGCTGATCATGCCGGCGAGGCGGGTGCGTACCTGCTCGTCGCCCAGCAGTTCGGCCAGGACCGCGCGCAGCGGCTCCACCTCGGCGCTGCCCAGCAGCAGTTGTGCCTGGGCGCGGATGTTGGCGAGCACGGCGCGGCCCACCTGGTGGCGTTCGCTGTGGTAGGTGTCCAGCAGGCCGGCGGGGGCGTGGCCGGCCAGGACGGCGGCGAGTTTCCAGCCGAGGTTGAAGGCGTCCTGCAGGCCCAGGTTGAGGGCCTGGCCGCCGATGGGCATCTGGCGGTGCGCGGCATCGCCCGCGTACAGCACGCGGCCGTGCCGGTAGTGGGTGAGCTGGCGGTTGGCGTCGTCGAAGTGGTTGACCCACAAGGGGGTGCCGGCGCCGATGTCCTCGCCGGTGACCCGCTGCCAGGCGGCGGCCATCTCGGCGAACTCGGGGGGCCCGGTGCGCTGCCTGGCCTTCGCGCCGAATTCGTGGACCATCACGCGGGTCACGCCGTCGGCGCGGCGGGCGGCGATGGCCAGGCCGCCGGGCAGGCGCTCGAAGCGCCGGTCGCGGATGTGGATGCCCTCGACGTCGGCGCGCAGCAGTTCGCGGGTGGCGTCCTGGCCGGGGAAGTCGGCGCCGGTCAGGCGGCGCACGGTGGAGTCCTGGCCGTCGCAGGCCACCAGGTACTGTCCGCGCAGCCGCACGGGGCGCCCGTCGCGGCCCATGGCCTGTGCTTCGACCGCCTCGCCGTCCTGGACCAGGTCGATCAGTTCCAGGCGGTGGCCGCAGTGGATGTCGGCGCCCAGCGAGAGCGCCCACTCCTCCAGGACCGACTCGGTCTTGGTCTGGGGCACCTTGTGCTGGCCGGGGTAGGCGCCGGGCAGGGTGAGGTCCAGGGGCAGGCCGCCGAAGTGGCCGCGCGCCTCGGTGGGCGGGCTGGCGAAGTCGGTGAGCAGGCCGCGGCTGTCGAAGATCTCCATGGTGCGGGCGTGCAGGGTGGAGGCCCGGGACTCCTTGGTGGGGCGGTGGCGCTGTTCGACGACGGCGACCTGGATGCCGTGCAGGCACAGTTCGGCGGTGAGCAGCAGCCCCACGGGTCCGGCGCCGACGACGATGACCTGGGTGTCCAGCACGTCGGTGCGGCCCGGGGCGGGGCGGCGGGGGCGGGCGGGGTCCTGCGCGGCCATGTCAGTGCGTCCGCTCCGCGTAGTCCTTGGCATGGCCCAGCGTGGCGCGGCTGTTGGTGGACAGGGCGCTGTGCACGTAGGCGCGGGCGTCGGCGACGGTGGCCTGTTCGCCGAGGATCCCGGCGATGTTGGCGGTGTTGATCGACACGGTGTGCTGGGAGGCGGCCTCGGTGGTGCCCCGGCCGGTGTCGGTGAACGTCCAGTAGCCGGTGTGCAGGGTCATCAGGGCGGGCAGGGTGACCTGCTTGTAGGCGATCTTGTGGGTGTCCAGGGCGACCCGGTAGGACTTGGTGGTGTGCACCGAGCCGTCCTTGGCGCGGGTGTCCATCTCCAGGATCTGCAGGCCGGGGGCGGGTTCCTCGAAGCGTACGGTGGCCACGTGCGGCAGCCGTTCGGGCCAGCGCCCGGCCTCGTTGACGAAGTCGAAGGCGTCCTTGGCCGCGCCGTTGATCTCCACGGTGTCGGTGAAGGAGAACAGGAGGTCCTCGCTCTCGGCGGCGTGGGCCTGTTCGACGTTGTCCTTGAGGGCGGCCAGTTCGGCGGTGCTGTTGGTGTCCACGGCCCTCTCGATCCACTCGAGGTCCTGCGGGTCGTCGTCGATGGCCCGGTAGTCGTGCAGCAGCCGCACCCGGGAGGTGTCCGCGCCCTGCGGTTCCACGATCCAGGTGCCGCCCATCGCGGCGACCGGGGCGGTGGTGACCTCCTGGCGGAAGGTGATGCGCAGCGTGTCGGGGTCCAGGGTGCGGCGCGAGGTCCAGTTCTTGGCCTCGCCGTTGGCGGTGGCCCAGATGTGGATGCGCTCCTGGTGCGCGCCCGTCTCCTCGCGCTCGACGTGGATGGTGGGCGGGAAGATCTGCGGCCAGTGGCTCACGTCCGCCAGCAGGCGGTAGACCGTGGCGGCGGGCGCGCCGACGGTGATCTCGTGCTCGACCTGACGCGTCGTCATGACTGCTGCTCCTTGTGCGGCGGCGGGCGGGGCGGTCGGGGCGGGGCGGTGGGTGTCAGAAGTTGCCGAGGCCGCCGCAGACGTTGAGGGCCTGGGAGGTGATGGAGGCGGCGGTGTCGGAGGCGAGGTAGCCGATGAGGCCGGCGACTTCGTCGGGGGTGCTGTAGCGGCCGAGGGGGATCTTGGCCTGGAACTTGGTGAGGATGGCCTCTTCGGTGGTGTCGTAGGCGGCGGCGTATCCCTGGCGCACCCGCTGGGCCATGGGGGTCTCCACGTAGCCGGGGCATACGGCGTTGACGGTGATGCCGGTGGGGGCCAGTTCGTTGCCGAGCGCCTTGGTGAAGCCGACGACGCCGTGTTTGGAGGCGGAGTAGGGGGCGCCGAGCACGACGCCCTGTTTGCCGGCGGTGGAGGCGACGTTGATGATGCGGCCGCGGTCCTGCTCGCGCATGCGGCCGGTGGTCAGCACCGCGCGGGTCATGCGGAAGACGCTGTTGAGGTTGGTGTCGATGACGTCGTCCCACAGCTCGTCGGCGATGTCCGCGGTCACCCCGCCGCCGGAACGGCCGGCGTTGTTGACCAGGACGTCCACGGGCCCGTGGCGCTCCACGGCGGTGCTGACGAAGGCGGTGACGGACGCCTTGTCGCGTACGTCGAGCGCGCTTCCGTCGGCGTCCAGGCCCTCCTCGCGCAGCTGCTTGACGGTGGAGGCCACGTTCTCCGCGGTGCGGGCGCCGAGGAAGACGCGGTGGCCCTGCCGGGCCAGCAGGCGGGCGGCGGCCAGGCCGATGCCGCTGGTGGCGCCGGTGACGAGGGCGAGGCGGGGGGCGGTTGCTGTCATGGCGGGTGTCCTCTCAGGCCACGCGGGCGGCGGCCAGCCGCTCGTTGACGGTGCGGATCAGTTCCCGGGGGGTCAGGGCGTCGCTGAGCGTGTCGTCGTCCAGCGCGATGCCCCACTCGCGCTCGATGCAGCCGCCGGTCTCCAGGAGGGCCAGCGACTCGTAGCCCAGGTCACCGAAGGTGGTGTCCAGGATGTCGTCGTCCGGCGGGGCGGCCTCGTCGGCGCCCGCGGCCTCGACGAGGATGCGCTTGAGGTCGTCCAGGGTAAATCGCTGTTCGCTCATGTCGGTCTGCTTCCTTGTCTCAGGTCCCGGCCGGTGCGGCGCGCACGACCATCGCGGAGTTGAAGCCGCCGTGGCCCCGGGCCAGCACCAGCGCGGTGCGCACAGTGGCCGGACGCGCCTGGTACAGGACCAGGTCCAGGTCGTACTCGGGACAGGGGTCGATGTGGACGGTGGGCGGGATGAGGCCGGCGCGCATCGCAAGGAGCGCGCAGGCCACGTCCAGGGGTGCGGCGCCCGAGTGCAGGCGGCCGGTCATCGTCTTGGGCACGGTGACCGGGACGCGGCCGGGACCGAACACCTCGCTGATCGCTGCGGCCTCCGCGCGGTCCAGGTCGGGTACGCCCGCGCCGTCGGCGAAGACGACGTCGATGTCGGCGGGCGCGGCGGCGGCGTCGTCCAGGGCGGTGCGGATCGCGGTGCGCAGGCTGGAGGGGCGGCCGCTGTGCGGGGGCGGGTCGATGGTGGCGCCGTAGCCGGCGAGTTCGCCATAGAGGGTGGCGCCGCGGGCGCGGGCCGCCTCGGTGGGCTCCAGGGTGAGCAGGGCGCCGCCCTCGCCGGGGACGTAGCCGCGGGCGTCGCGGTCGAAGGGCAGGTAGGCGCGGGTGGGTTCGTCGCTGTCGCTCAGGCGTCCGCCGGCCAGCTGGGCCACCCAGCCCCAGGGGCAGACCGAGGCGTCCACGGCGCCGCCGATGATCAGCGGGGTGCCCTTGCGGATGAGGCGGCGGGCCTGGGCGAGGGCGTCCAGGCCGCCGGCCTGGTCGCTGACGACGACGCCGCTGGGCCCCTTCATGCCGTGCCGGATGGAGATCTGGCCGCTGTTGACCGCGTAGAACCAGGCGAAGGACTGGTAGGCGGAGACGAACTGGCTGCCCCTGGCCCACAGTTTCTGCAGTTCGTCCTGGCCGAACTCGAAGCCGCCGGCGTGGCTGGCGGTGACCACGCCCATGTCCAGCGGGTCGAAGGCGGCCACGTCCACCCGGGCGTCGGCCAGCGCCCAGTCGGCGGCGGCCAGCGAGAGGCGGGTGACGCGGTCGGTCTGCGGCAGCAGCCGGCCCGGCAGGTGGTCGGCGGCCTCGAAGCCGGGGATCTCCCCGGCCAGTTGGGCGGGGTAGCCGGAGGGGTCGAAGCGGGTGATGCGGCCGATGCCGCTCTTGGCGCCCAGGGTGGCCGCCCAGTAGTCGGCCGCGCCGAGCCCGTTGGGGGCGGCGATGCCCATGCCGGTGACCGCGACCGCCGTCATACGGTGCTCCTTTGCGCCGAGGTGAGCACCATCGCGCTCTGGAATCCGCCGAAGCCGCTGCCGACCGTCAGGACCGTGTCGGTGCGCTGGTCGCGGGCGGTCAACGGCACGTAGTCCAGGTCGCATTCGGGGTCGGGGGTGTGCAGGTTGGCCGTCGGCGGCACCACGTCGTACTCCATGGCCAGTGCGGAGGCGGCGATCTCGATGGAGCCGATGGCGCCCAGCGAGTGGCCCACCATCGACTTGATGGAGCTGACCGGGGTGTCGTAGGCGTGGTGGCCCAGCGCCCGTTTGAACGCGGCCGTCTCGTGCCGGTCGTTCTGCTTGGTGCCCGAGCCGTGGGCGTTGATGTAGTCGACCTGCTCGGGGTTGATGCGCGCCTCGTCCAGGGCCAGGCGGATGGCCTCGGCCATCTCCGCGCCGTCCCGGCGCAGTCCGGTCATGTGGTAGGCGTTGGAGCGGGTGGCGTAGCCGGCGATCTCGGCGTAGATGTGCGCGCCGCGCCGCCGGGCGCTCTCCAGTTCCTCCAGGACGAAGAAGGCGGCGCCCTCGCCCAGCACGAAGCCGTTGCGGGTGCCGTCGAAGGGCCGCGAGGCCCGCTCGGGGGCGTCGTGGCGCGGTGTGGTCGCCTTGATCGCGTCGAAGCAGGCCATGGTGATCGGGGAGATCGGCGCGTCGGAGGCGCCGGCGACCATGACGTCGACGGAGCCCTCGCGCACCAGCTCCACCGCGTAGCCGACCGCGTCGATGCCCGAGGTGCAGCCGGTGGAGACGACCGTGGAGGGGCCCTCCGCGCCGACCGCCCAGGCCACTTCGGCCGCGAACGAGCTGGGCACCAGGTAGTTGTACAGGTGCGGCACCGCGTAGCGGTGGTCGACCAGGTCCAGGCGGCCGCCGTCGCTGACGACGCGGTATTCGTTGTCCAGGCCCATGGTGGCGCCCACCGCGCTGCCCACGGCCACGCCGATGCGGTGCGGGGCGTGCTCGGCCAGTTCGGCGCCGCTGTCGGCCACGGCGCTGCGCGCGGTGACCACGGCGAACTGGGCGGCGCGGTCCATGCGCCGCACCTCCTGCGGGCTCAAGCCCTGTTCCAGGCCGCAGAAGTCGGCCTCGGCGGCCACCTTGGAGCGGAAGGGGGCGGGGTCGAAGAAGGTGATGCCCCGGGTCGCGGTGCGGCCCTCGCTGATCAGCTGCCAGAACTCCTTGCGGCCCAGACCGCCGGGGGCCAGGACCTCCAGGCCGGTGATGGCGACGCGGCGCTGCGTCATGCGCCGGCCTCCCAGGAGTAGAAGCGCTGGGCCATCGCGTCGGCCGGGGAGCGCCAGGTCGCCGGGTCGTAGGCCTCGATGTGCGGCTTGAGGTCGTCGCTGATCCGCACGAAGCGGGGGTCGTCCTTGGCGTGTTCGATGCGGGCGCCCCCGTCGTCGTTGTCGAAGTCCTGCAGGTGGAAGTAGAGGCCGCGGTAGGCGAAGAGTTGGCGGCGCCGGGTGCCCATGCGGTGGGGCATGTCGGTGGCGTCGAAGTCGGTGAACAGTTCGGCGACGCTGCGGCTGGAGTCGATCGCCATCCGGGCCACGATCAGCGTGCTGTGCATACCTCGCTCCTTGCGGTGGGCGCCGGGCGCCGTGGTCGGCGGGGACGGGGCGGACCGGCCGGCCGGGCGGGGCCCGCGCGGCCGGTCCGGGCGGCTCACGCGCCGGCGGCGCGGCTGTGGATGACCCGGTAGGAGTTCCAGTCGCGGTCGGTCTTCAGGGCGTCGATGCGGGCCTGGGACTTCTGGCGCGCCTCGGACTGCTGCGCGGCGGGCTGGTTGCGGTGGGCGTCGTACTGCTCCTTGCTGGCCCACTGGGAGTAGACGACGGCGAAGGGGCCCTCCAGGAAGCGGGCGCGCAGGCCCTTGAAGACGCTGTGCGAGCGGTAGCCGTCCACGTCCGCCAGCCAGGACTGGCCCTGGCCGAGCTCGGCGATCAGCTCGTCCTGGTCGCCCGCGGAGACCTTGAAGATCTCGATGACGGTGTGGTCGTCGCGGTCGGGCGAGACCTCGGTCGCCTCGCCCTGGGAGGGGTGGCGCTGGGTGTAGACGATCTCGCTCTGCAGCAGCCGGATGGAGGTGGTGATGTCCTGGAAGACGGGCAGCGTGCGGTGCTTGAACTCCTCGCCCGCGTACCGCTTCTCCAGGTCCTCGCCGCTGCGCCACTGGATGAAGTTGGCGGTGCCGGGGCTGTCCTGGCCGGCGTGCACGGTGGAGGAGATCCAGCCGTCGAACGCCGCGGTGTCGACGATCTTCCGCATCTCCTGGATCAGCGTGTCCTGCTTCTCCGGCTTGTCGGTGGTGAACAGGTTGAGGACGGTCAGGTGCTTGTCCTGGGTGGAGATGTAGGGCATGGCGTCGGGTCTCTTCCTGTCGGGCTGTCAGGGATGGCTGCGCGCGCGGCGGGGCCCGGTCGGGGCGCGGGCGCGGTCGGGCGGTGGCGGTCAGGCGGCGGGGCCGAACCAGCGCTCCAGGGCGTCGGGCAGGGGGCTCGCGTCCGGGTCGGGGGCGATCCAGGCGATGTAGCCGTCGGGGCGCAGCAGGATCGCGTCGGCGGCGGGCAGGCCGGGGCCGGGCCGGGCGGTGACGAGGTCGACGCGGTCCGACCAGGCCTTGGCGGCGGTGGTCGGGGTGCTGTCGCCGCCGAGGTCCAGGAGCACGCCGCGGCCGGTGTGCAGCAGGGCGTGGACGCTGGTGGGCCGGCCCTCGCAGGTGAGGTCGCCGTCCTCCAGGCGCCGGCCGAGCAGCGGGTGGCTCCCCGTGCCGACGTCGTGGCGGATGTCGAGGCCGGTGACCATGCCGACCAGGTGGCGCTGGACCGACTCGTACCGGGTGAGTTCGGTGAACACGTCGAGCAGCGGGGTGATCTCCTCGCCGCCGAGGTAGAGGATGCGCTGGGCCAGGGTGTTGGTCAGGATGCGGGCGCCGACCGGGTGGCGCTCGGTGTGGTAGGTGTCCAGGAGGGCGTCGGGGGCCAGGCCCTTGAGGACGAGGGCGAGTTTCCAGCCGAGGTTGACCGCGTCCTGCACGCCGGCGCTCATGCCCTGGGCGCCGATGGGCAGGTGGATGTGTGCGGCGTCGCCCGCCAGGAAGACCCGTCCGCTGCGGTAGCGGTCGGCCTGCCGGCTCACGTCGGTGGTCGAGCTCACCCACAGCGGGGTGGCGGCGTGGATGTCCTCGCCCGACAGCTTCTGGAAGGTGTCGGCGACCTCGTCGAAGGTGATCGGCTCGGTGCTGCGGCGCAGCGGCTCGCCGCGGTCGTAGTAGATGATGCGGCAGCGGTCCGGGCCCAGCGGCAGCACCATGATCATGCCGCCGGGCACCCGCTCCCCGGCGAAGCGGGGCCGCAGCCGCACCCCGGCGATGTCGGCGAAGCGCAGCTCGATGGCCGGTTCGGTGCCGGGGAAGCCGATGCCGGCGGCGGTACGGACCTTGCTGCGGGCGCCGTCGCAGCCGATCACGTACCGGGCGCGCAGCTCTTCGCCCGCGGCTTCGGCGCCGGTGCCGCCGGTCTGCAGGGTCACCCCGTCCGCGTCCTGGGTCAGGCCGGTGACCTCCACCCCGCGGCGGATGCGGGCGCCCTGCTCGGTGGCGTGGCCGGCCAGCATCGCCTCGGTGCGGGACTGGGGGATGCCGCGTGCGCCGTAGGAACCGCCGCTGATGACCTGGTAGTCGAGCGGTACGCCGCCGAAGTGCCCGGCGGGGATGGTGTCGACCTCGCCGAGGCGGGCGAGCAGTCCGCGCTGTGCGAATTCCTCGATGGTGCGCGCGGAGAAGCCGAGGGCGCGTGACTGGCGCATCGGTTCGGCGAGCCTGTCGAGCACGAGAACGGAAATGCCGTGCAGCCCCAACTCACCGGCGAACATAAGGCCGGTGGGTCCTGCACCTACGATGATCACGTCCGCGTCATAATTGTCCATCGTCGCCCATCCGCCGTCGTGTGGTTGATGTTTTACGAGTATGGACAGCGCCCGAGCGGCCGGTAAAGGGACGCCGGTACACAGCTTTTGCAGTCCACTACAGAAACGTGCGGACAACGTCAGATCTTTGACAGGCGGGGTTGGTGACAGCGGGTTTGTGGGCCCATTCTCAAGCATGACCTCGACTGAAGCTGAATCCGTCACTCCGGACACGGCCGTGGTGGACGCCTTTACGGTGAGCGGTCTTCTTGACCGTTATCTCCTGGCGTTGGACACCGAAGAACTCGACGACGCGTGGGCGCGCACCTTGTTCACCGAGGACGCGGTGGTCGCTTTCCCGTTGAGCCGGCACGAGGGAATAACCGGGCTTGCCCGGTGGCACCGGGCCGCGCTGGAGAATTTCGCGCGCACCCAGCACCTGAATTCGCCCGCGGTGGTGGAGCTGACCGGTGCCGGGGCGAGCCTGCGCGCCAATCTGCTGTCCACGCACGTGCACCATCCCGGCGGCCCGGGCCCGGAGTTGTTCACCACCGGCACCTCGGTGACCGGCGCGGCCCGCCGCACCCCGGACGGCTGGCGCCTGACGCGGCTCTCGTTCGGGCTGATCTGGGTGGACGGGGTGCCGCCCGGCGCCCGCGGCTGATGGCGCCGAGCGGGCGGGCGGCGGGCGGGCTCTCAGCAGTTGAGGCTCAGCACCCGGTCGACGGCGATCTCCACGACGACGCGGCCGGGCGGGTGGGGCGGGCCGGAGAAGTAGCGCTCGGTGTAGCGGCGGACCCCTTCGGCGACGCGTTCGGGGGCGTCCAGGACGCGGGCGGTGCCCTCCAGGGACACCCAGGCGAAGCCGTCCACCTGGCACAGCGCGACGCGCGCGTGCGGGCTGGCCAGCACGTTCTTGACCTTGCGGGTCGTGTTCACGGTCAGGACGCGGGCCAGGCCGGCCGGGGCGTCGAAGGTGAAGCGCACCGGGGTGAGGTGGGGCGAGCCGTCGGGCCGCAGCGTGCTCAGCACGCCGGTGTGCGGCGCGGCGAGGAACCGGCGTGCCGCCGGGGACAGCGCCGTCGCGCCGGCGCGCTGCGGGGAGAGCGTCATCGTCTGGGACTCCTTGTTCGTCTCACCGGCGCAACGCGCCCCGGCACCCGGTCAGTCGATCCCGCGGACCACGTTGCCTTCCGCGGGATCGTCCTCCTCCTCGTCCACCCCGGCCAGCCGGAGCACCGGTGCGGCCCCCTCGGCACCGCGTGTCTGCCGCTCACGTTCGGCCTCGTCCATGGGCCTGTCCTTTCGCGACCGTGCGCCCTGCCAGGCTGCGGAGCCGGCTTGCTCCACCCGCCCACGGTGGCAAGGCGCTCTCGAGGCCGGGCGGAGGGGCGGCTCGAGTCCGCCTCGACCACCGGCCCGCACAGTGACGGCTCCCGGCGCACCCCGAGCCCCCGCCGCCCCGCGGCCCCCACCCCGTTGGAGGAAGACCCATGGCCGGCCTGATCAGGCGTGTGTGGCGCGAGGTGTACGCGGCCCTGCAGGCGTACGGCGCGATCTACGTCTCGGTGGCGCGGCCCGCCGAGGACCTGGCCCCGCCGGCCGCGCCGCGGCGCGGCGGGCCGCCGGCGGGCCATCCGGAGCGGCTGTGCCCGGAGGTGGCCCTGAGCCCGGTGGAGCGCGCCCTCAACCGGCAGCTGGAGACCGGCCCCTGAGGGGCGGCCGGGGGTGCGTGGCACGGGAGGTCAGACGGCTTCCTGGCGGTTGCGCAGCCGTTCGGCGAACAGGCTCCACTCCTTGCCGACGCTCTCCGCGATGGGCGCGATGACGCCGACCCAGTGCGCGGGGACGGCGCCGACGAGCTCGCGCCAGCCGTCGGGGTCGCTGGCGTGCAGCGCCATCCACTGCAGGAACTCCTTGCCGCCCGCGGTGTAGCGGATGCACGGGTCGTTGGCGACCTTGGCGGCGACGGTCTCCCAGGCCGGGGGCGCCTCGGCCGGGACGGTGGCGGGGCGGCGGGCCGGCAGGTCCTCGGCGGCCGCGGGCGGGGCGGGCGGGGGGTCGGCGGGCCGTTCGGCCGGGTGCAGGGTCAGGCGGGCCCCGGCGCCGCGCAGGCCGTCGCGTTCCGGGCTGATTCCGCGGCGCAGGCGGGCGCTGACGTCGTGGACGGTGCCCAGGGACACCTCGGTCTCCCGGGCGACCTCGCGCAGGGTGGCCTCGGGGTGGGCGTGGATGTAGGCGGCGGCGCGGCGGCGGCCCTCGCCGGCGCTGACCGCGCGCAGTTTGCCGTCCAGGCCCAGGCGTTGGCCGCCGGGCGGGGTGGCGCACGCGGAGCGTTCGCGCAGCGCCGCGATGGTCTTGGCGCTGAGCCCGGTGACGCTGGCGATGGCGCGGTCGGACCATTCGGGGTGGGCGAGCAGGACGCGTTCGGCGCCGGCCATACGGTCGGCCCGCGACAGCGGGAGTCCGTGGGAGGTATTGGCTTTCATGGCGAGTACGAGGGCTTCGGCGTCGGTGCATTCGACGAGCCGTGCGGTGATGCTGTGGTCGCCGCAGAGTTTCGCGGCCTCCAGTCTGTGGAGTCCGTCGATGATCCGCCAGCCGTCTTTCTGGACGAGCACGGGCGGCAATTGGGAGCGGCCCGGGGCTTCGACGAGCAATTGGAGATAGGCGGCGTTGATTCCGCCCCGGCGCAGGTGCAGTCCGGGCGACAGCGCATGGACCGGGAGTTCCTGTGCCGGTGTGTTCTCGATGTTCTGGGGGCCGATTTGGGGGCCGTTTTTGGGGCCGTTTTTGGGGCCGGTTCCTTCACCGGTCTCCGGTTCTCCGCACCGTATTGCGGTGGAACTAGAACTGCCTGCGATCACCGTAGCCCGCCCGTCTTTGAAAGCCATCCGGTGTGCCCTTTCTGCTGCATTCCGGATGAGCGTCGCAGCGGTTTCTCTAGCCGCAGTAGAGGGTGGGTCGATGGTCGTCGGACTGTGGCCGGGGGCAGGTTTCAGCGGCGTACGAGCAGGCCGCGGCTGCGCAGGACCCAGCGTTCCAGGGGGCTGAAGACGAGCAGGTCGATGGCGATGCCGACCAGCAGGATCAGCAGGATGGCCTCGAAGACCATGGCCATGTCGCTGGCGTTGCGGCCGTTCTCCAGGAGCTGGCCCAGGCCCAGGCCGAGGTCGGGGAAGGACGCGATGATCTCGGCGGCCATCAGGGAGCGCCAGGCGAAGGCCCAGCCCTGTTTGAGGCCGGCGACGTAGCCGGGCAGGGCGGCGGGCAGCACCACGTGCCAGGTGCCCTTGAGGCCGGTGGCGCCCATGGTGCGGCCGGCCCGCAGGAACAGCGGCGGCACCTGGTCGACGCCGGAGACCAGGCCGTTGGCGATGGAGGGGACCGCGCCGAGCAGGATCACCGCGTACATCATGGAGTTGTTCAGGCCCAGCCAGATCACCGCGGGCGGCACCCAGGCCACCGAGGGCAGGGACTGCAGGCCGGACAGGATCGGGCCGATCGCCGCGCGCAGGAATCTCAGGCGGGCCACGAGCAGGCCCAGCGGGGTGCCGATGAGCAGGGCGAGCAGGAACCCGGACAGGCCGCGCGAGACGGACGTCCAGATGTAGCCGAGGAGTTCGCCCTCCAGCCAGGCCTGGTGGGCCACGTTCCACACGGCGCCGGGGGACGGGAGCCTGCCGGGGTCGTCGACGATGTGGAAGGAGACGAGGCCCTGCCACAGGGCGAGGACCAGTGCGATGGCGAGGGCGGGCGGGGCGACCTTCTCCTTGAGGGTGAGGGTGAGGGGCCTGCGGATCTGCTGGGGGGTTTCCAGGGCGTCCAGGCCGGCGAGGTCGTTGCCGTCCTTGGGGACGCTGGTGTCAGTACTGGCCATGTCGGCGGATCTCCCCCCGCAGCTGTTCGGTGATCTCGATGGAGAGTTCGGCGACGGCGCTGTCCTCGATGCGGCGCGGCTGGGGGATGTCCACGGCCCATTCGCGGGCGATGCGCCCGGGGCGGGAGGACAGCAGGATCACGCGCTGGGCCAGGCGGGCGGCCTCGCGCACGTTGTGGGTGACGAACAGGACGGAGAGTTTCGTCTCGCTCCAGATGCGGGTCAGTTCGTCGTGCAGCACGTCGCGGGTGATGGCGTCCAGCGCGGCGAAGGGCTCGTCCATGAGCAGCAGGCGGCTCTCCTGGGCCAGCGCGCGGGCCAGGGCGACCCGCTGGCGCATGCCGCCGGACAGTTCGTGCACCCGCTTGCCGTGGGCGCCCTTGAGGCGGACCAGGGCCAGGAGTTCCTCGGCGCGTTCGCGGCGCCGCTCAGGGGCGATGCCGCGCAGTTTCAGGGCGAGTTCGATGTTCTTGCCGGCGCTCAGCCAGGGGAACAGGGCGTGTTCCTGGAACATCAGGGCGGGCCGGCCGTCGGTGGTGATCTCGCCGGTGGTGGGCTCGTCCAGGCCGGCGACGAGGTTGAGCAGGGTGGACTTGCCGCAGCCGGAGGCCCCGAGCAGGGTGACGAACTCGCCGGGGGCGACGGCCAGGCTGATGTCGTCCAGGACGAGCTGGGGCCCGGCGGGGCCCGGGAACGACTTGGAGACGTGCTCCAGGCGGGCGGCGTGGCGGGCCGTCGCGGCGGCGTCGGCGGCCTTGTCGAGGGTCGCGGTCATGGTCGTCACCTCCGGGGAAATTCATCGAGGGGGTCGGCGGACGCCGAGGCCGGCGTCGTCCACCGGGCGCTGCCCGGCGGCTTTCAGGACCTTGTTGAGCGGGGCGAGGTCGTAGATGCCGGACAGGTCGGGGTGCTGCAGCAGGCCGGCCCGCACGGCGTGGGCGGCCTCGGTGCGCAAGGTGGCGGCCAGCGGGTCGTCGGTGAAGTCGATGGACTGCCAGGCCGGGTCCAGGACCCGGCGGGGCAGGGCCTTGCCGGCGTCGGCGGCCAGCTGTTGGTTGGCGGCCTGCCGGGCGCGGCCGGGATGGTCCTTGATCCACCGGTTGGTGGCCACCGACGCCGTCAGCACCGCCTCGACGACCCGGGGGTGCCGGGCGAGGAACTTCTGGGAGACGATGATGTTGGTGATGACGAAGGAGCCGCCGGGCCACAGCGTCTTCTCGTCCAGCAGGACCTTGCCGCCCAGGGCGACGATCTTGGAGGCGGTGGGCTCGGGCACCCACGCGCCGTCGAGGGAGCCGGACTTGTAGGCGTCGGGGGTGACCTTGTTGTCGCTGCGCACCACGGTCACCTCGCCCTTGCCGCTGGGCGCGTCGACCTGCCAGCCCCTGCCGGCCGCCCAGTTGAGGAAGGCGACGTCCTGGGTGTTGCCCAGCTGCGGGGTGGCGATCTTCTTGCCCTTGACGTCGTCCAGGGTCTTGATCTTCTTCGGGTTCACGACGAGTTTCACGCCGCCGGAGGCGGAGCCGCCGATGATGCGCAGGTTCGTGCCGCCCGACTTGGTGAACCCGTTGATCGCCGGGGACGGGCCGATCCAGCCGATGTCGATCGAGCCCGCGTTGAGCGCCTCGATCTCGGAGGGGCCCGCGTTGAAGGTGGCGTACGTCGCCCGGGTGGCGCCCAGCGCCTTTTGGAAGAAGCCCTGCCGGTTGCCGACCAGGGCGGTGGCGTGGGTGAGGTTGGCGAAGTAGCCGATGCGCACCGAGTCCAGGCCGTCGATCTTGTGTGCGCCGGCGGCGATCGGCGCGGTGTCCTTGTCCTTGGCCTGCGAGCCGTAGCCGCAGCCCGCGGGCGCCCACAGCAGCAGGGCGGCCAGCAGGGCGGGTACGGCGCGCCGTCTCAGAAGTCCCATGCGTCGTCCTGAGCGGGGTCGGTGGCCGGGTGGGTGGCCGGGTCCGGCAGGGCGAAGGCTTCGCCGACCATGCCCGCGGTCAGGGTGGTGCCGTCGGCCGGGTCGATGAGGATGAAGGAGCCGGTGCGCCGGGAGTGGGCGTAGCTGTCCAGGGGCAGCGGTTCGGCGGTGCGCAGGCGCACCTGCCCGATGTCGTTGGCGGCTAGCCGGCCCGGGTGCGGGTAGGGCGAGAGGTCCTCCAGGGTGAGGCGGGAGGGGATGTCGGTGACCAGGGCCTTGACGGTGCGGGTGCCGTGTTTGAGCAGCACCCGCCGGCCGACGGTGAGCGGCTGGTCGGCGACGTGGCAGACGGTCGCCGCCACCTCGCGGGTGGTGGCCGGCGCCTCGTCGGCCGGCACGATCAGGTCGCCGCGGGAGACGTCGAGGTCGTCGCTCAGCAGCACGGTCACCGACTGCAGGGCCCCGGCCGTCTCGACGGTGCGGCCCAGGCGTTCGATGGCGGCGATGGTGGTGGTGCGGCCCGAGGGCAGCACGCGCACCTGCTGGCCGGTGCGGAAGGTGCCCTCGGCGATGCGGCCGGCGTAGCCGCGGTAGTCGGGGCGCTCAGGGCTCTGCGGGCGGATGACGTACTGCACGGGAAGGCGGGCGGCGCGCGGCGCCATCAGGTCGCCGACGGGCACGCTCTCCAGGTGTTCCAGGACGGTGGGGCCGCCGTACCAGTCCATGTGCGCGGAGGTGTCCACGACGTTGTCGCCGGCCAGCGCGGAGATCGGGATGACGGTGACCTGCGGGCCGCCCAGCTCCTTGACGTAGGCCGTGTACTCCTCGGCGATCTCCGCGAAGACCGCTTCCCGGTGGCCGACGAGGTCCATCTTGTTGACCGCCAGGACGATCTGCGGGACGCGCAGCAGGGCGGCGATGGCGGTGTGGCGGCGGGTCTGTTCGACGACGCCGTTGCGGGCGTCGACCAGGATGATCGTGAGTTCGGCGGTGGAGGCGCCGGTGACCATGTTGCGGGTGTACTGCACGTGGCCGGGGGTGTCGGCGAGGATGAAGCGGCGCCGGGGGGTGGCGAAGTAGCGGTAGGCGACGTCGATGGTGATGCCCTGTTCGCGTTCGGCGCGCAGGCCGTCGGTGAGCAGCGCCAGGTCGGGGGTGGCCTGCCCGCGGTTGCGGGAGGCGTGGGCGACGGCTTCCAGCTGGTCGGCCAGGACCGACTTGGAGTCGTGCAACAGCCGTCCCACCAGGGTGGACTTGCCGTCGTCGACGGAGCCGGCGGTGGCAAAGCGCAGTGTGTCGGCGGCGGTGTCGCTCAGATGGCTCATCAGAAGTACCCCTCGCGCTTGCGGTCTTCCATCGCGGCCTCGGAGAGCTTGTCGTCGGCGCGGGTGGCGCCGCGTTCGGTGAGGCGGGACGCGGCGATCTCCGTGATGACCTTGTCGATGGTGTCGGCGTCGGAGTCCACCGCGCCGGTGCAGGACATGTCGCCGACGGTGCGGTAGCGCACCCGGCGCTTCTCGGTGCGCTCCCCCGGTGCCGGGCCGCCCCAGGACCCGGCGGTCAGCCACATGTGGTGGCGCTCGAACACCTCGCGTTCGTGGGCGAAGTAGATGCTCGGCAGCTCGATGCGTTCGCGGGCGATGTACTGCCACACGTCCAGCTCGGTCCAGTTGGACAGCGGGAAGACGCGCACGTGCTCGCGGGGCAGGTGGCGGCCGTTGTACAGGTTCCACAGCTCGGGGCGCTGGCGGCGCGGGTCCCACTGGGAGAACTCGTCGCGCAGGGAGAACACGCGTTCCTTGGCGCGGGCTTTTTCCTCGTCGCGGCGCCCGCCGCCGAACACCGCGTCGAACCGCTCGCGTTGGATGGTGTCGGTCAGCGGGCGGGTCTGCAGCGGGTTGCGGGTGCCGTCGGGGCGCTCCTTGAGGATGCCGCGGTCGATGTAGTCCTGCACGGAGGCGACGTGCAGGCGCAGCCCGTGCTCGGCGACCACCCGGTCGCGGAAGGCGAGGACTTCGGGGAAGTTGTGGCCGGTGTCCACGTGCAGCAGCGCGAAGGGCACCGGCGCCGGTGTGAACGCCTTCAGTGCCAGGTGCAGCATGACGATGGAGTCCTTGCCGCCGGAGAACAGCAGCACCGGGTTGTCGAACTCGCCCGCCACCTCGCGCAGGATGTGCACCGCCTCCGACTCCAGCACGTCGGGGTGCGAGAGGGCGTAGGGGCTCTGGCCGCCGCCGGCCGTCACCGCACCCAGGGTCGGTGTCATACCAGTCCCCTTTCGGTGAGCAGGGCGTGCACCGCGGCGGCGGACTGCGCCACGCTCTGGTGCTGCGACTCGATGCGCAGGTCCGGGGCGGTCGGCTCCTCGTAGGGGTCGTCCACGCCGGTCAGGCCCGTCAGCTGTCCGGCGGCCTGCTTGGCGTACAGGCCCTTCACGTCGCGTGCGCTGCACACCTCCAGCGGGGTGGCGACGTGCACTTCGAGGTAGGGGGTGCGGTTGCTGTCGTGGCGTTTGCGGACCGCTTCGCGGCTGTCGGTGTACGGCGCGATGACCGGGGCCAGCGCCAGGATGCCGTTGCGGGCCAGGAGTTCGGCGACGTAGCCGATGCGCTGCACGTTGGTGTCGCGGTCGGCGCGGGAGAAGCCGAGGCCGGCCGAGAGCGCCTCGCGGATCTCGTCGCCGTCCAGGACCTCCACGCGGTGCCCGTCCGCGCGGAGCCGGGCGGCCAGCTCGTAGGCGATGGTGGTCTTGCCGGCGCTGGGCAGGCCGGTGAGCCAGACGGTGACTCCGGGCGTCACGGGCATCTCCTGGGGGTCGGGGGGTGGCGGCGGTGCGGGGCGCGGGTCTCAGAGCGGCCGGGCGGGCGGGCGCGGGGCGCCGAACCAGCGGGTCAGGGCGTCGGTGAGGTCGCTGTCGCTGCCGGGCGCGGTCCAGGCGACGTAGCCGTCGGGCCGGATGAGGACGGCCTGCGGGGCCTGGGCGGCCGGGCCGGCGGGGCCGGTGGCTTCGGGGGTCCAGGTGCCGGTGACGATGTCGACGCCGGCGGTCCAGTCCTGGGCGAGCTGGGCGGCCTTGGAGCCGGTGCCGTCCGCGCCGTCGGTGGCGATCAGGACGCCGCGCGCGGGATGCAGCAGCTCCGCCACCCGGGTGCGGGTGCCGTCGGGGCGGGTCAGTTCCAGGGCGGGGGGCATGCGCCGGCCCAGCAGGGGGTGGTCCCCCGGCCCCATGTCGTAGCGGATGCCCAGGCCGCTGAGGACGCCCGCCAGATGGGTGGCCGCGTCCTTGTGGGTGAGGACCTCGCCGAGCACCTCGCGCAGCGGCGCCATCTCCTGCCCGGTCAGGCGCAGTTCGATGGCGGCGCGGGCGTTGCGCGCCAGCTGCTCCCCGATCGGGTGGCGCTCGGCGTGGTAGGTGTCCAGGAGCGTGTCGGGGGCGCGGCCGGCGAGGACCGCGGCCAGTTTCCAGCCGAGGTTCACCGCGTCCTGCACGCCCACGCTCAGCCCCTGCGCCATCGCCGGCGGCTGGACGTGGGTGGCATCGCCCGCCAGGAAGATCCGGCCGCGCCGGTAGTCGGCGGCCACCCGGGAGGCGTCGGTGAAGCAGCTGATCCAGCGGCACTGCCCGTGGTGGATGGACTCGCCGGTCAGCCGCTGCCAGGCGTCGGCGAGTTCGCCGTACGTGAGGGCCTCGCGGTCCTTGGGGCGCGTGCCCCGCTCGTAGGCGACGACGCGGGTGACGCCGTTCTCCAGGTCCATCGCCATGATCATGCTGCCGTCGGGGAGGTTCTCCCCGATGCGCCGGCGGCGGGTCTCGATACCGGTCACATCGGCGGTGTAGAAGCCGCGGGTGGGCTCGGGTCCGGGGAAGTCGATGCCGGCCAGCTTGCGGACGGTGCTGCGGCCGCCGTCGCAGCCGACCAGGTAGCGGGCCCGGTCCCGGCCCGCCCCCTCGGGCCCGTCGAAGGTCACCTCGACGCCGTCGGGGTGCTGGTCGAGGCCGGTGACCTCATGGCCGCGGCGGACGGTCACCCCGAGTCCGCCCGCCCACTCCTCAAGCATCCGCTCGGTGCGGGACTGCGAGACGCCGCGGGCGCCGCTGTGGTCCTCCTCCAGCGGGCCCAGGTCGATGGGCACCCCGCCGAAGTGGGCGTCGGCCGGCTCCGTGGCGCCGAGCCGGGCGAGCAGTCCGCGCTGGTCGAAGCTCTCCACGGCGCGGCGGGTGAGGCTGGCGCCGCGGGACTCGCGGGCCGGGGCGGGCAGCTTCTCGTAGACGACGACGTCGGCGCCGGCCAGGCGCAGCTCGCCGGCCATCATCAGCCCGACCGGGCCCGCGCCGACGACTATCACGTCCCTTCTCGTGCTCGTGCTCGTGCTCATGCTCACGCTCCTGTTCGGTGGAGGGCGCCGGGAGTGCCGGGGGCCCCTGGGGTGCCGGGCGTGCCGGGGGTGCCGAACCAGTGGGCCAGGGCGTCGGCCAGGTCGCGGTCGCTGCCCGGCGCGGTCCAGGCGACGTAGCCGTCGGGGCGGATGAGGACCGCCACCGGGGCCGGGCCGGTCGAACCGGGGGCGTCGGGGGCGTCGGGGGTCCAGGTGCCGGTGACGACGTCGACGCTCGCCGCCCAGTCCTGGGCGATCTCGGCCGTCTTGCCGTCCGCGCCGTCGGTGGTGATCAGTACGCCGCGCGCGGCGTGCAGCAGCTCCGCCACCCGGGTGCGGGTGCCGTCGGGGCGGGTCAGTTCCTTGTGCGGGGGCATGCGCCGGCCCAGCAGGGGGTGCTCCCCCGGCCCCAGGTCGTAGCCGATGCCCAGCCCGCTCACGATGCCGGCCAGCTGCCCGGCGGCCTCCTTGTGCGCCACCAGCTCGCCCAGCACGCCGCGCAGCGGGTCCATGTCGGCGTCGCCGAGGTAGAGCATCGACGCCGCCTGCGCGTTGCGGATCAACTGCTCGCCGACCGGGTGGCGTTCGGCGTGGTAGGTGTCCAGGAGGTGCTCGGGGGCCCGGCCTGCGAGGTGGGCGGCCAGTTTCCAGCCCAGGTTCGCCGCGTCCTGCAGCCCGGCGCTCAGGCTCCAGGCGGCCAGCGGCGGCATGGCGTGGGCGGCATCGCCCGCCAGCAGCACCCGGCCGCGCCGGTACTCGGTGGCCAGGGCGGCCGCGTTGTCGCAGGCCCACATCCACTGCGCGCTCGCGTGACGGATGTCCTCGCCGGTCAACTTCTGCCAGGCGTCTGCCACTTGAGGGAACGTCAGCTTGGCGGGGTCCTGGTGCGGGGGCAGGTCCTTGTCGTGGATGACGATGCGGCAGCGGCCCTCGCCCAGCGGGGTGCACACCACCATGTGGCCACCGGGCAGGCGCTCCCCGATGGGACGGGGGCGCAGCGTGATGCCGGTGAGCTCCGCGGTGTACATGCCGCGGGTGGCCTCCCAGTGGCGGGCGGGGATGCCGGCGGCGGTGCGGACGGTGCTGTGCGGTCCGTCGCAGCCCACCACGTAGCGGGCGCGGTGCTCGCCGGCGCCTGCGGGTCCCTGGCAGGTGACGACGACGCCGTCGCTCTCCTCGCGCACGCCGGTGACCTCGAGCCCGCGGCGCACCGGCACCCCGAGCTCGGCGAGGCGGGCGGCCAGCATCGCCTCGGTGCGGGCCTGGGAGAGGCCCAGGACGCCGCTGTGGTCCTCCTCCAGCATGCCGAGATCGAACCGGACGCCGCCGAAGTGGCCCATCGGCCCCCACCGGAACCGGCCGAGCCCGGTGAGGAGTCCGCGCTGGTCGAGTGTTTCCGCCGCGCGCCGGTTGAAGCCGAGCGCGCGGGATTCCCCGGAGGGGGCGGGGAGTTTGTCGAAGACGGTGACATTCACACCGCCCAGGTGGAGTTCACAGGCCAGCATCAATCCGACGGGACCGGCACCGACAATTATTACGCCAGTTTCCATTGTTGACCTTCCACGCGGGCGGCTGAGGAATCGTCGATGTCAAACTACACATCAGCATGTTCAACCGGTGATTTCCCGCGGTTGAACGAGGCGGGCGGAATCTGTTTCTGCCATGTGTGCGGGTTTTACGGGGCGGGCTGCGGCGGCGCGGGCGCCTGGCAGGTGGCGTCGGCGCCCTTGCGCGCGGCCGGGCGGCTGCCGTCCTTCAGGTAGGCGTCGACCACCGTGTTGACGCAGGTGTTGGCGTTGCGGGACAGCGACGTCTCGTGTTCGTAGCCGCCCTGCTCCACAAGGAGCCGGGAGCCGGGGAACCTGCGGTGCATGTCGTGGGCGCCCGCCAGTGGGGATCCGGCGACGTGCTCGCCCTGCACGACCAGGACGTTCACGTCCTTGGCGCCGACCTTCTGCGGGGTGCCCGCGGGCGCGGGCCAGTACGCGCACGGCGCGTTGTACCAGGCGTTGAACCAGGTCAGGAAGGTGTTGCCGGCGCGGTAGTCGCGGGTGTAATCGCGGTGCCAGCGCTGCCAGTTCCGAGGCCAGGGCGAGTCGGTGCACTGCACCGCGCTGTACATGGCCTGCTTGTTCTGGGTCGGGTAGCCGGGCTCGTTGAAGGCGGACCTGAGCCCGGTGGCGTCCTCGCGCAGCACCCAGTCGGCCAGCGCCTTGGTGTGGCCGCTCCAGGCGGAGCGGCGGTAGAGGTCGATGAGGAAGACCTCGGTGTACTCGGCCGGGCCGATCTTTCCGTCGACGGGTGCCGTGCGCAGCTTGGCCATGCCTTGGTAGTACGCGGCCTCGACGGCGGCGCGGGTGGTGCCCAGGTGGTAGGTCGCGTCGTTGCGGGCGACCCAGGAGAAGTAGTTCTGGGCGCTCTGTTCGAAGGTGGCGTTCTGGGCGAGGACGTTCTTGTACCAGCCCTTGCCGGGCAGCATCACGGTGTCCAGGACCATGCGGCGCACCCGGTGGGGGTACATCGAGGCGTAGACCGAGCCGAGGTAGGTGCCGTAGTCCCAGCCGAAGTAGGTCAGTTGCTCCTCGCCGAGCGCCTGACGGATGAGGTCCAGGTCGCGGGCGCTGTCCTTGGTGCTGAGGAAGTTCAGGGTGTCGCCGTGGGCGCGGCCGCAGCTCGCGGCGAAGTCGCGGGCCCGGGTGCGCCAGGCGCGTTCGTCGGCGGCGGTGCGGGGCACCAGGTCGGCGCGGGCCCTGCCGGGCCAGACGTAGTCGGGCGCGCAGGTGATCCGCGGTTCGCTGGCGCCGGTGCCGCGCGGGTCGAAGCCGATCCAGTCGTAGGTGGCGCCGACGGCCGGGGACAGGCCGGAGGTGCCCTTGGCGAACCGGGTGGGCAGGTCGCGGCCGAACTGGCCGGGCCACTGGCCGCGGTTGAGCAGCACGATGCCCTGGTAGCGGTCCTCGGGTGCGGTGTGCCGGGCGCGGGTCAGTGCCAGGTCGATGGTGCGGCCGGTCGGCCTGGTGTGGTCGAGCGGGACGGCGAGCGTGCCGCACTCCAGGCCCTTGAGCAGGGCGCCGACGACGGGGTCGTTGTCCGGGCAGGGCGACCAGGAGACGGTGGACGCCGGGCGCTCGGGTGCGGCTTTCGCCGGCGCCGCGGCGACCGTTCCCGCCAGGGCGGTGGCGGCCGCCGCCGTAATTGCCAGTAACTTCCTCACGTAATCCCCTTCTTGAGGCAGATACGCCGCCGGGCCGGGTTGTGCGGGCAGGCCGGCGAAGCCGATTTTCTCGGGCGGGTCCTGGGGGCGGCGCGAGACTATCGGCTGCGGGAAGTGGCGTGAAAACAACTGCGGTTGAACAATGACGGGCGGTCGAGCGGGGCTGGAACGGCGGTATCGGGCGGGAACAGCGCGACTTGTTTACTGGATACGAAAAAGCCCCGCGGCCAGCCGGTCATGGGCTGTCCGCGGGGAAAAGGAAAAAGGTGCGGGTGGTGTTATCGCGGTCCGCCGCCAAAAGCGGGTGCGCTGCCGGGGGCGGGCGGGCCACCCGCGGCCATCTGCTGCATCCGCTCCCGCATGTTCGCGGTGGTGTTGGCGTGCGGGAACGGCGTGGTGGGCGTGTCGGTGCCCAGGAACGCGCACAGCGGCTCCCAGCCCTTGGTGACGTCGTAGACCAGGAGGTTGTCGGCGGGGACCGCGTCGATGATCTCCTGGTTGCGGCGGTGGTAGACCTCGATGGCGTGGTCCTTGTCGGAGAACCGCCCCTCGAACAGCCCCTCCCAGGTCATGACGTTGGTCATGCGGAAGACGCGGGCCTGGCGGCTGCCCTGCTCGGGCGGGGTCTCCTTGTTCTTCAGGACGAACTGGTACAGCGTGTTGTACGTGCTCTGGTACCAGCCGTCCGCGTCGCGCACCGTCAGGACGACCTTGGCCTCGGGGAAGGCCTTGATGATCTGGTCGTAGTAGAAGGAGGGCGGGCCGTCCACCGCGGAGGTGTAGCCCTCGAACACCGCGTCCCAGTCGGGCTGCTGCCCCTCGCAGATGATGCGCTCCCACTGCTCCAGGCGCTTCTCGTCGCCGACGATGTCGAACATGTGGTAGCAGGGGCCGTAACCGAGCTGTTCCAGCGCCACCTGCAGTGACGTGGTCCCGGTCCTGCCGAGACCGGCGTTGATGAGCTTCAACACGGGGCGGTTCCTTCCCTGCGGCTGGGTGGTCAGGTGGTGCGTGGGGTCCCGGTCGTCACTGCTATGACGCCCGGCGGCGCGCGGATGTGACAGGCGTACGGCGCGCCGCACGGGCCGGGGCGCGGCGGGCGCTCAGCGCCAGGCCGCGGGCACCTGGCGGGTGGCGACGTTGATGCGGTTCCAGCAGTTGACCAGGCCGATGTGGATGACCAGGGAGGCCAGTTCCTCCTCGGTGTAGTGGCCGGCCGCGTCCTGCCAGACCTCGTCGGGCACCGCGTCCTCGCGGCCGCTGAGTTCGGTGGCGTCCTCGGCCAGCGCCAGGGCGGCGCGCTCGGCGGGGGTGAAGCAGGTCGCCTCGCGCCACTCGGCGACCTGGGGCAGGCGGGCGTCGGCCTCGGCGGCCTGCCCCAGGTCGTCGGGGATCGTGTAGATGCGGCCGTTGATCTGGCTCACCCGCAGCCGGATGAGGTCGAGCGTGCGCTGCGGGACCCCGACCCTGCCGATGACTTTGGTCAGGTCGAGCAGGGGCTGCAGGGCGTCGGGCACGACCAGCGAAGGGTTGTTCATCCGCGGTGGCATCGGGGCGTCTCCTGTGAGTCGGGCCCGCGCCGGCGCCGCTGCGGCGCCGCCCGGCGGCAGGCGCGCGGGGGCGGACGGGCAGGGCGGGGGCGGGCAGCGGCGAGTGCCGGTCCACCAGGCTGCCGCCGCCGTGTGTGTTGGTGCAAGTGCCCGGCGAACAGGGCGCCGTGCGGGCGGTGTTCGACCGCGCGGTCGCCGCAGTTGAACATCCGCGGCGTTCACGGGGGCCTCGGGCGCGCCGGGCGAACTGTGTGACGCTTCGGTGGGTTCACAGCGCGTGACCCATCCCCCTCCCCTCCCCCTTTTCCGACGGACAGAAGGGACCACGGACGTGCCTGAGAAGATCGCGCTCGTCACCGGCGCCAACAAGGGCATCGGGCAGGAGACCGCACGGCAGCTGGGCGAGCGGGGAGCCGTCGTCCTGGTCGGCGCCAGGGACGAGGTGCGCGGCAAGCAGGCGAGCGCCGTGCTCGCGGACCGCGGCATCACCGCGGTGCCGCTGCGCGTCGACGTGTGCGACGCGGCCTGTGTGGCCGAGGCCGCCGCCCTCATCGAGCGGCGCTACGGCCGCCTGGACATCCTGGTCAACAACGCGGGGATCGCCGGGCGGTTCACCGGCGCGCCCAGCCAGGCGGCCGCGGGCGATCTGCGGGAGGTGTACGAGACCAACGTGTTCGGCGTGGTCACGGTGACCAACGCGATGCTGCCGCTGCTGCGCCGCTCGCCGGCCGGGCGCATCGTCAACATGTCCAGCCACCTGGGGTCGCTGGCCCTCAACGCCGACCCGGCCTCCCCCATGGCGCACGTCAACATGCTCGCCTACCAGTCCTCCAAGACCGCGCTGAACGCGCTGACCCTGGCCTACGCCAAGGAGCTGCGGGACACCCCGATCAAGGTGAACGCGGCCCACCCGGGTGTGGTGGCCACCGACATCAACGGCCACCGCGGGCAGCGCACGCCCGCCCAGGGCGCCGTGATCGCGGTGCGGCTCGCGCTGCTCGACGCGGCGGGGCCCACGGGGGCCTCGCTGTCGGAGGACGGCCCGGTGCCCTGGTAGCGGCCGGGCACGGCGCGGGGGCAAGGGCGGGGGCTCCGATGAACCTCGTCCTGAGCTCGGGTCATCCTCAAGAGCCCCGGCGGAACGTGTGGCCCGGCGCGTGGAGATCCGGCGGACACCGGACCGGCCCCCGATGCCGGCCCCCTGGATCCAGTCCCTGATTCCGGGCCCCTGACTGTGGAGGAGAGCGGGAGCGATGAGCTTCATCAAGGTTTGTCCGGTGGACAAGATCCCGGCCGGCGGCGCGATCGCGGTGGAGGTCGAGGACGCCCCGGTCGCACTGGTGCGCAGGGACGAGACCGTGTACGCGGTCAGCGACCTGTGCTCGCACGCCGAGGTCTCCCTCGCCGAGGGCGAGGTCTACGGCACCACCATCGAGTGCTGGCTGCACGGCTCGTGCTTCGACCTGCGCACCGGGCAGCCCGTCAATCCGCCGGCGACCCGGCCGATCGCCACCTACCGGGTGAAGGTCGAGGACGGCTTCGTCTACGTGGCGCCGGGCGCCGAGGACTAGGGGCAGGTGGAGATGAACGCAGCGAAGCGGCCGGTGGTCGGGATCACCGCGCGGACGGTCCCGGTCACCCTGCAGGGCACCGACATGGTGGTCAGCCTCTCGCTCCAGTCGCATGTGGACTTCCTGGCCGCGGCGGGCTGCGTCCCGGTGGTGCTGCCGGTGCGGCCCGGCGTCGAGCAGCTGCTCGACGGTCTGCAGGGGCTGCTCGTGCCGGGCGGCCCGGACGTCGATCCGGCGCTGTACGGGCAGGAGCGCCACCCGCTGACGCGGGTCGCGAGCACCGAGCTGGACCGCGCCGAACTCGCTCTGATCGGGGCGGCGCTGTCGGGCGGGCTGCCTTTGCTGGCCATCTGCCGCGGCATGCAGCTGCTCAACGTGGGCTGCGGGGGCACCCTGCACCAGCATCTGCCGGAGGTCACCGGATCCGACGGGCACCGCCCGCCGGGCCCCGGCTTCGAGTTCGGCCGGCACGTCCTGGACCTGCGGTCCGGCAGCCATATCGCGCGGGTCTTCGGCGACGACACCCCCAAGACCGCCTGCCACCACCACCAGGCCGTGGACCGTATCGGCGAGAACCTGACCGCCACCGCCCGCACGCCCGACGGCGTCGTCGAGGCGGTCGAGGCGGTGGGCCACCCCTTCGCGCTGGGCGTGCAGTGGGAGGCGGGACAGACCGAGGACGACCGGCTGCACCGCGCCCTGGCAGACGCCGCACGGCGCCGGTGAGACACGTACCAGCAGCCCGAGACAGCTCAACGCACCTTCAATCCCGGCACATTCGGCAGTTTCCGTGAGCGTGGGACTGTCACCTTCCGGAAGGACGAAAATGGGAACAGTCGAGGTTCCGGTTCTTATCGTGGGCGGCGGCGGATGCGGTCTTGCCGCCTCCAACTTCCTGTCCGATCACGGTGTGGACCACCTGCTCGTCGAACGGCACGCGGACACCGCGCACGTGCCCAAGGCGCACTACCTCAACCAGCGCACGATGGAGATCTTCCGCCAGCACGGGCTCGACGCGCCGATGGTGGAGCAGGGCGCGCCCCTGGAACTGTTCGGCAAGCTGCGCTGGCTGACCTCGCTGGCCGGCGAGGGCCCGCTGGACGCGCGGCACATCCACGAGATCGACGCCTTCGGCGGCGGCTCGCTGCGCGAGCGGTACGCGGCCGCCGGGCCCGTCCTGCCGGTCAAGCTGCCGCAGGTCCGCCTGGAGCCGATCCTGCGCGCCACCGCCGAACAGCGCCGCCCCGGGCGCATCCTGTTCGGCCACGAGATGACCGGCTTCACCGACGAGGGCGACCGGGTGGTCGCCGAGATCCGCGAGCGGGCCACCGGCGAGACGACGACGGTCACCGCCCGCTACATGATCGGCGCCGACGGCGGCCGCACGGTCGGCAGCGCCCTGGGCATCGAGATGCGCGGCGTGCCCGCACTCCTCGACGTGACCACCGCGTACTTCACCGCGGACCTGTCGCAGTGGTGGCAGGAGGGCACCCTGCTGACCCACTTCCTGCACGCCGACGACCCGGACCTGTGCAGCAACCTCATCGAGATGGGGCCCAGCTGGGGCAAGGCCTGCGAGGAGTGGGTGCTGCACTTCCCGCCGATGGACGCCGACCGCCTCGACGAGGAGGCGGTGGTGGCCCGGGTCCGGCAGCTGCTCGGCCTGCCCGAGCTGGAGCTGACCCTGCACCACGTGACGAACTGGACGGTGCAGGCGCTGGTCGCCGAGCGCTACCGCAAGGGGCGGGTGCTGCTGGCCGGCGACTCCGCGCACCGCCAGCCGCCCACCGTGGGCCTGGGCCTGAACTCCGGCATCCAGGACGCCCACAACCTGGCGTGGAAGCTGGCCGCGGTCCTCGACGGCCGCGCCGACGACACCCTCCTTGACACCTACGAGGCCGAGCGGCAGCCGGTGTGCCGGCTCAACGTCGACTGGGCGGTCTCGGCGGCCTCCCACCACCAGGCGGTCCTGGACACGGTGGGCCTGGGCCCGCATGCCCCCGCCCAGCGCCGCAAGCGGATGTTCGCCGCGTACTTCGAGCAGTCCCCCATCGGTGAGGTGGTGCGGGCCAGGACCGCGGAGATCCTGGACACCCACCGGGCCGGCTGCCAGGCGCACGACTTCGAGATCGGCTTCCACTACGAGCAGGGCGCGCTGGTGCCCGACGGCAGCGAGCCGCCCGCGCGGGTGCCGATGCGCGATGTGTACCAGCCCACGACCCGGCCCGGGCACCGGCTGCCGCACGCCTGGCTGGAGCAGGACGGCCGGCGCCTGTCCACCCACGACCTGACTGGGTCCCCGGCCTCCTTCGTCCTGATCACCGGGGAGCGGGGCGGCGCGTGGGCGGAGGCGGCCGCGCAGGTGGCGGAGAAGCTGTCGCTGCCGATCCGGTCGGTGCGGATCGGCGCGGGCGGAGAGTTCGCCGACGCCGAGGGCGGCTGGGCGCGGGTCCGTGAGATCGCCGGGGACGGCGCCGTCCTGGTGCGCCCGGACAACCACGTGGCCTGGCGCAGCATGGGCGCCGCCGACAACCCGGCGCAGCTGCTGGCGAACGCGTTCTCCCGCATCCTCGAACCGCGTATCACCGCGGATTCCGCTTCCTGACTGTCCGGGGCGGGCGGAAGGGGGGCGGCCGCACCGGCGGACCGGCGGCCGCCCCCCCTTTATTGCACGGCTTTGTTGCACGGCACCTTTCGCGGCCCATCTTGCACGGCCATCTTTCACGACGGAGGAATACGGTGACGGTAGACGGAACGGTCCTGGTGCTGGGCGGAACCGGCCGGCAGGGGGGTGCGACGGCCCGGGCCCTGCTGGCGCGGGGACGCGTCGTGCACGCGCTGGTGCGCGATCCGCGGGCGGCCGCGGCGCGCGCGCTCGCCGCGGCGGGTGCGGTGCTCGTCCGCGGGGACCTGGAGGATCCGGCGTCGCTGCGCGCGGCGATGCGCGGCGTCCAGGGCGTGTTCAGCGTCCAGACGTTCCGCGGCCCGGGCGGCGTGGAGGCCGAGGAGCGGCAGGGCAGGGCGGTGGCGGACGCCGCCGCCGAGGCCGGCGTGGCCCACTTCGTGTACAGCTCGGTGGGCGGCGCGGACCGCTGCGAGGTCATCCCGCACTTCCGCAGCAAGTGGAACATCGAGCAGCACATCGACAAGCTCGGGCTGCCGGCGACGGTGCTGCGGCCGACCATGTTCTACGACATCCTGCTGGACCTGGGCCCCAAGCCGGCCGGCGGCGGGCTGGTCCTTGGCCTGTGGCTGCGTCCCGAGGTCCCGGTGCAGGTGATCGCGACCGGCGACATCGGGGCGTTCGCCGCGGACGCCTTCAGCGATCCGGACGCGTGGCTGGGCCGGCGGGTGGAGATCGCCAGTGCCGAGCTGACGGGACCGCAGATCGCCGCGGCGTTCGCGCGGGTGGCGGGCGTCCCGGTCCGCTACGAGCAGCAGTCCTTCGAGCCGCTGCGCACGGCCCGCCCGGACCTGGCCGCGATGTTCGACTGGCTCGACACCGAGGGCTACAGCGCGGACATGGCCGAACTGCGCCGCCTGCGCCCCGGCGTGACCGGCCTGGAGGCGTGGCTGCGCGAGAACTGGACGATTCCCCAGGCCCAGGCGTAGGCGCCGGCAGACGGCTGAGGGCCACGTCCGCCGCGGCGGACGTGGCCCTCGGCGGCGGGTTCAGGTGGTGGTGAAGCCGGCCAGGACGCGGCCCAGGATGTCGGTGTCGATGCGGTGCCAGGAGCCGGGCAGCTGCATGCCCCAGCCGCTGGGCAGGGCGGCCGCGGTCGCGCGGGCCGCATCGCGCAGCCAGTCGCCGGTCGCGTCGCTGTTGAGGACCAGGGCCGGGGTGCGCAGGGCCGCCAGGCGGGCGGTGGGCACCTCGAAGTCGCCGAGGATGGTCGTGTCGTACAGCAGGGTGTGGGCGTTGGCCTCGTTCGTCGCCCACAGGGGTGCCTTGCGCCACTCGGCGATGACCTGGGGGCTCAGACCGAGGAACTCGCGCAGCCAGTACTCCGCGGTCTGCCCGCGCCGGTCCTGGGCGAGCAGCGTCTTGAGGGTGTCCATGCAGTCGGCGGGCGGCTTGGGGTGGGGGGCGACGCGGAAGTAGGGCTCGTGCAGGGCGAGTCTGGTGATCGGCACGCCGGCCAGGGCCGCTTCCAGGGCGAGGTTCGCGCCGGTGGAGCCGGCGAAGACGGCCGCCCGGCCGCCCGCGTCGTCGATGACCGCCGCGAGGTCCTCGATCTCGCGCTGGACGGCGTAGTACGGGGCGTCGCCGCTCTGGCCCCGGCCCCGGCGGTCGTAGACGTGGACGGTGCAGTGCGGCGCCAGTTCCGGGACCAGGGCGTCGAAGATGGTGTGGTCGCGGAACGCGCCGTTCATCAGCACGATCGGCGGGCCGTCGCCGGTGCTGCGACAGGCGATCGTCGTGCCGTCCTGGGAAACGACCTTCCGCATGCCACCACTCTCCTTTGGTCCACGGGGTGTGTTGTGCGCAGCGGTAATGTCCAGCGGTCCGGTCGATGGCGGGTGGAGCCTGAATCGGGCCCAAGTCGCCCTGGAATCAGGCCGGTTGCCAGGCGATTGGGGATCCACTCCCGCTCGACCGGGACTATCGGCGCCCCTCCAAAACTGATGCGACACCGTATCCACGAAGGAGCAGGTCGTATGGCGGACAACGGAATGGCTCGGTCGGGCACGGCGCCGCACGTCGTCGTCGTCGGGGGCGGCGTCGCCGGGCTCGCGGCGGCGTTCTTCCTGCGCGAGGAGCCGGTGCGGGTGACCGTCCTGGAGGGCGCGGACCGGCTGGGCGGGCAGCTGGCCGTCTCCGAGCTGGCGGGCGTCGTCATCGACGAGGGCGCGGAGTCGACGTACGCCCGGCGGCCCAAGACCGCCCGGCTGCTCAAGGCCGCCGGCCTGGAGGAGCGGGTGGTGGCGGCGGGCACCAAGTCGATGGCGGTGTGGAGCGGGGGGCAGCTGCGGCCGCCGCTGGAGCGTCAGTTCATGGGCGTGCCCTGCGACATGGACGAGCTCGCCAAGTCCGGCATCCTCTCCGAGGAGGGTGTGGCACGGGCCCGCCAGGACCTGACGCTGCCGCGGGCCGGGCGGGAGGGCGACCGGTCGGTGGCGGACGTGGTGGGCGGGCGCCTCGGCCGCGAGGTCGTGGACCGGCTGGTGGATCCCTTCCTGTCGGACGCCTACTTCGGCCGCGCCGACGAGCTGTCCTTCGAGGCCACCCTCACCCCGCTGGTCACCGCCGCCCGGCGGCGCGCCTCCCTGGCCGAGGCCGCGGGCGCGCTGCTGCCGGCGCCGCCGCCGCCGGGCCAGGAGCCCACCACCGGCATCTCCACCCTGGCCGGCGGGCTCGGCTCGCTGCCCCGGGTCCTCGCCGACGGGCTGCTCGCCGCCTCGCCGGACGCGGCCGTGCGCACCGGCACGCGGGTGCGCGGCCTGGAACGCCGCGGACAGGGCTGGCGGGTGAGCGTGGACGGCGCGGCCGGGCCCGAGCAGCTGGACGCGGACGCCGTCATCGTCGCCGTGCCCGCCGCGCAGGCCGGCCCGCTGCTCGCCGGCCTGCCCGGCACCGGCGGGGCCACCGCGGCGCTCGCCGGGATCCCCCACGCCGGGTCCGTCATCGTCACGCTCGCCTTCCCGCGCAGGGCACTTGACGCGGTACGCCCCCTGGGGCACAGCGGCTACCGGGTGCCGGCCGTGGACGGGCGGGCGATGAAGGTCGTCACGTTCTCCACCATGAAGTGGCCGCACCTGGCGGGCGAGGTGGACATCGTGCGCTGCCAGGGCGGCGGCAGCGGCGGCGAGGAACTGCTGGGCCGCGACGACGCCGACCTGGTCGCGCTCGCCGCCGCCGAACTGGCCGAGGTCACCGGGGTCGGCGGCCCGCCGCTGGCCTCCCGGGTGAGCCGGTGGGAGGCGGCAGTGCCGCAGTACACGGTGGGGCACCTGGAGCGGGTGGCGCGCATCCGGGAGGGGGTCGCCGCCCAGCGCAGCCTCGCGGTGTGCGGCGCCGCCTACGACGGGGTCGGGGTGGGCCAGTGCGTGGCAAGCGCCCTCAAGGCCGCCGAGGAGGTGCTCGGCGAGCTGCGCGCGGGCGCCCTGGCCGGGCCCGCATGACCGGGAGGGACGTCCACGATGCCGAGGGAGGGGAGGCCGGCGTGTCCGAACAGAGCGTGAGCGCCGTCGACTTCTGGTTCGACCCGCAGTGCCCGTGGGCGTGGATCGCCTCGCGGTGGATCACCGAGGTGCAGCGGCTGCGGCCGATCCGGGTGCGCTGGCACGTGATGAGCCTGGCGGTCCTGAACGAGGGACGCGACGTGCCGCACAAGTACCGGGTGGGGCTGGGCTTCGGGCCGGTACGGGTGTGTGTGGCCGCCGAGCAGAAGTACGGCCCCGAGGTGCTGGGCCGCCTCTACACCGAACTGGGCGTGCGCTACCACCACGAGAAGGCGCCCAAGGACCGGGCCACCCTGGAGGCGGCGCTCGCCGCGGCCGGGCTGGACGCGGGTCTGGCCGCGGCGATGGACTCCACCGAGTACGACACGGCGCTGCGCGCCTCGCACCGCGACGGCATGGACCGGGTCGGCTACGACGTGGGCACGCCGGTGATCGCCGTGGACGGCAACGCGTTCTTCGGTCCGGTGGTGACGCCGGTGCCGCGCGGCGAGGCGGCGGCGCGGCTGTGGGACGGGGTGCTGCTGGTCACCGCGACGGACGGGTTCTTCGAGCTCAAGCGCACCCGGGACCGCAAGCCGGACTTCGGCTGACGGGTCGGTTCGCGCCACACGGATGGCGCCGATCCGCGCACCCGGCAGGCCCGCCCCCGTCAGGATGTGACCCAGCACGGTCACTTACACCGACAGGAGCAGATGATGAAGTTCCGAACCTACGTCGAGCCTCCCGAGCCCATGCGGGGCCTGGAGGTTCCTGTGGAGGTCGTGGAGAAGCTCGACGGGGGCAAGCGGCCGGCCGTGACCATCACCGTCAACGGGCACTCCTGGAACAGCCGGCTGGCCATCATGCGCGGCCGCCACCTGATCGGCTTCAGCAAGGCCAACCGGGAGGCGGCCGGGGTCGAGACGGGTGAGGAGGTCGAGGTGGAACTCGTCCTGGACACCGAGCCCCGCGTCCTGGTCGAGCCGGACGACTTCATCGCGGCGCTGGACGCCGACCCGATCGCCCGCAAGGTCTACGACCGCCTGTCCCCGAGCCGCAAACGGGCCCACGTGCACGCCATCGAAAGCGCGAAGAAACCCGAGACCCGCCTGCGCCGAATCGAAAAGGCGGTGACGACACTGCGCGACGAGGCCTTCGCGTAGAACCATCCCGCCCCGCCGGGGCGGGCCGAGGTGGGGCGGGCCGGGCCTGATGGAGGGGTTCGCCGGTCTGGTCCTGGAGGGCCGCCAGGCGCTGCGGGTCCTGGACCCCGAGGGGCGCGTCCTGCTCGACCAGCCCGACGACGGCACGGGCGGCCGCCCCGAGTGCAGCGCGGTGAGCTGCGCCGGCTGCTGCTCGACTCGCTGCCGGCCGGCACCGTGCGCTGGGGGCACAAGGTCAGCGGCGTGCGGGCGCTGGGCCGGGGCCGGCACGAGGTGACCTTCGCCGGCGGTGCCGCGAGCGTCACCACGGGGCTGCTGGCGGGTGCGGACGGCGCCTGGTCACGGGTCCGGCCGCTGGTCACCGACGCCGTCCCCGCCTGCGTCGGCAAGTCGGTCGTGGAGACGTACCTGTTCGACAGCGAGGACCGGCACCCGGCCACCGCGAAGGCGGCCGGCGGCGGGATGATGATCGCGCCCGCGCCGGACCGGGAGATCGTCGCCCACCGGGAGCGGGCCGGCACCCTGCACGCCTCTGTGGGCATCACCGCGCCCAAGGAGTGGTTCACGGCCATCGACTTCGGCGACGCGCGGGCGGCCGCGGCGCGCACCGCCGGGGAGTTCGGGGGCTGGGCGCCGGAGATCACCGCGCTGATCACCCGGACCGACACGCCGCCGGTCCTGCGCCTGCTGCACGCCCTGCCCCGGGGCCACCGGTGGGAGCGGGTGCCCGGGGTGACCCTGCTCGGCGACGCCGCCCATCTCGCGCCGCCCAACGGCGAGGGCGCCAACCTGGCCATGCTCGACGGGGCCGACCCGGGCCGGGCCCTGGCCGCGCACCCCGAGGACCTCGAGGCCGCCCTGGGCCTCTACGAGCAGGCCATGTTCCCGCGCAGCGCGGCGGCCGCCCTGTCCCAGGGCACGGGGAGACGCACGAGGACGGAGGCCACGGGGGCGGGGGCGGTGACCACGACCTGTTCGCTCTGCTCTCCGGGCTCATGGAGAAGCCCCGCCCGAGGTGAGAGCCACTCTTCGAGGCCTCGGGGCGGGGCTTTTCGGCGGGCGGGGGCGGCGGGCCCGGGCCGGCACGCGGCTACTTGGGGTCGCGGTTGAAGCGGGCGGTGGACCAGCCGTAGCCCAGGGCGGTCAGGGCCAGGCACCAGCCCAGCGCGAGCCATCCGTTGTTGCCGATGCCGGTGCCCAGGAGCAGGCCGCGCAGGGTCTCGATGGCGGGGGTGAAGGGCTGGTACTCGGCGATCGGCTGGAACCAGCCCGGCATCGAGTGCAGCGGGACGAAGGCGCTGGAGATGAGCGGCAGCAGGATCAGCGGCATCGCGTTGTTGCCGGCCGCCTCGGCGTTGGGGCTGCTCAGGCCCATGCCGACGGCGATCCAGGTGAAGGCCAGGGCGACCAGGGCGAGCAGTCCGAAGGCCGCGAGCCACTCCAGGACGGTGGCGTCGGTGGAGCGGAACCCCATCGCCACGCCGACGGCGCCGACCAGGACGAGGCTGATGAGGATCTGCAGGACGCTGCCCACGACGTGGCCGAAGAGGATGGAGCCGCGGTGGATGGCCATGGTGCGGAAGCGGGCGATGATGCCCTCGTTCATGTCGGTGGAGATGGAGACGGCGGTGCCGATGGCGGTGGAGCCGATGGTCATCAGCAGGATGCCGGGCACGAGGTAGGCGACGTAGGCGGAGCGGCCCGCGCCGGCGCTCATGGTGTCGCCGAAGATGTAGACGAACAGCAGCAACAGCATGACCGGGGTCATCAGCAGGTTCAGGGTGAGCGAGGGGTAGCGGCGGGCGTGCAGGAGGTTGCGGCGCAGCATCGTGGAGGAGTCGCGCACGGCGAGGGAGAGGGAGCTCATCGGACGTTCTCCTTGGGCTGGCGGGGCCGGCCGGAGTGGCCGGGCTGGGCGGACTGGCTGGTGGTGAGGGCGAAGAAGACGTCGTCCAGGTCGGGGGTGTGCACGGTCAGTTCGTCGGCCTCGATGCCGGCCAGGTCCAGGCGGTCGAGCAGGGCGCGCAGGTCGCGCTGGCTGCCGTCGCTGGGGAGTTGGAGGGTGAGGGCCTCCTGGTCGCAGGCGGCCCCGGGCAGGGCGGCGGCGGCGCTGCGGTGGGCGGCCGGGTCGGTGAAGCGCAGGCGCACGTGCCCGCCGGGGACGAGGCGTTTGAGTTCCTGGGCGGTGCCCTCGGCGGCGATCCTCCCGTCGTTCAGGACGGCGATGCGGTCGGCGAGTTCGTCGGCCTCCTCCAGGTACTGGGTGGTGAGGAAGACGCTCGCCCCGTCGGTGACCAGTTCGCGGATGATGCCCCACATGGTGTGGCGGGAGCGGGGGTCCAGGCCGGTGGTGGGTTCGTCGAGGAAGATGACGCGGGGGCTGCCGACGAGGGTCATGGCGATGTCCAGGCGGCGTTTCATGCCGCCGGAGTAGGTGGCGGCGGGTTTCCTCGCGACCGCCACGAGGTCGAAGCGTTCCAGGAGTTCGGCGGCCACCCGGCGTCCCTCGCGCCTGGGCAGGTGGTGCAGGTCGGCCATGAGGAGCATGTTCTCCTCGCCGGTGATCAGGCCGTCGACGGCGGAGAACTGGCCGGTGACGCCGATCTGCGCGCGGGCGGCCTGGGCCTGGTGGGCGAGGTCGTGGCCGGCGACGCGCAGGTCGCCGGCGTCGGCCCGGACGAGGGTGGAGAGGATTTTCACGGCGGTGGTCTTGCCGGCGCCGTTGGGGCCCAGCAGGGAGAAGACGGTGCCTTCGGGGACGCTCAGGTCGATGCCGTCCAGGACAGTCTTGTCGCCGTAGGACTTGCGCAGCCCGCGGGCGGCGATGGCCGAGCCGGTCATGAGGGGAGCTCCTTGTGTCGTGGGCCGCGGAGGGAAGGCGGGGTCAGAGGCTGCGGGCGGTGATGTCGCCCTGGGCGACGGTGGCCTTGATGGTCAGGGCGGGGGTGGCGCCGCTGTTGTGCAGGGCGTTGTCGATGCGGCCGTAGGCGGTGCCGGCGTCCAGGGTGGCGCTGACGCCGCGGGCGGCGGTGACGGTGATGTCGCCCTGCTCGGTGCTCAGGGCGAGCGCACCGTGCCCGGCCTCGGCGATGTGCACGTTGCCGCGCAGGGTGCGGATCTCGCCGCCGCCGTTCAGGCGGCCGACCCAGATGTCGGCGTCGAGGCCGGTCAGGCGGGCGGCGGTGGCCTCGTCGAGCTTGACGGAGCCGTGGCCGCCGTCGAAGGCGACCTCGCCCAGGCGTCCCACGCCGCGGAACTCGGCGGCCGAGGAGGTGGCCCGCACATGGGATCCGGCGGGCAGCTGGACGGTGACCTCGACGGCGCCGGCGGTGCCGAGGACGCGGTTGGTGGGCTGGGGGGCCTGGATGCGCAGGACGCCGTCGGCGTAGGCGACTTCGGTCTGCTCGGCCGCCTTGACGTCGCGGTCCCGGGCGGGGTCGGCGGGCCGGACCTCGACGGTGGTGTCGGCGCGGTCGGCGGCGATGAACTGGATGCGCCCGGCGGGGATGTCCAGGACGGTGCGGACGGCGGCGGGGGTGTCGAACTTCTGCATCGTGTGCTCCTTCATCCGGTGGCGCGGACCCCGGCGGCCCGCCCTTTCCGATGACAGAAACGCTACGTTGCATTCACAGATCTGACAACAAACTTGTTGCGTTGCAACCCCATATCCGCAGGTAGATATGGGGAAGTTGAAGCAATGACCTCACGCTTAACGCAACAACACCCCACCCATTGCATTGCAATGAGTTGGGCGTGAACGCTATGGTCGGCGTGTCCACCCGCCCCCTGCGGGGCCCGGCGGGCCCCGGCCACGAAGGAGACCCCGATGCCGGGAGGCAGACTCACCCAGCAGGAACGCCGGCAGATCGCCCAGGGACTCGCCGACAACCTCTCCTACGCCGAGATCGCCCGGCGCCTGGAGCGGCCGACCTCGACGATCACCCGCGAGGTGACGCGCAACGGCGGCCCGGCCGGCTACCGCGCCGAGGTCGCCCACCGCGCCACCGAGCACCGCGCCCACCGCCGCAAGCAGAGCGCGCCCCGCACCGCGCGCACCGCACCGCAGCCACACGGGCGCGACGCCGGCGAAGTGCGCGCGTACGAGGAGGTGTTCGCCACCGTCATGATCACCTCGGGCATGCCCACGATGATGTCCCGGGTGGTGGCCGCCCTCGTCCTCACCGACTCCGGCAGCCTCACCGCGGCCGAGCTCGCCGGGCACCTCCAGGTCAGCCCGGCCGCCATCTCCAAGGCCATCGCCTACCTGGAGAGCCAGGGCTTCGTGCGCCGGGAGCGCGGCGAGGGCCGCCGCGAGCGCTACGTCGTCGACGACGACGTCTACTACCAGTCCATGATGGCCTCCGCCCGCGCCACCGCCCAGGTCGTGGCCACCGCCCGCCAGGGCGTGCCCGTCCTGCGCCCGGGCACCCCCGCCGCCACCCGCCTGGAGAACATCGCCCGCTTCCTGGACTTCGTCTCCGAGAGCACCGCCCGCGCCGCCGAACAGGCCCGCGACATCCTCCACACCAAGCCCGCCCCCTCCCCCTCCGCCTCCGCCTCCGCCGACGGGAGTGCCGTACCGCCCGCACAGAAATGACCGCCCGCCGCGCATGACGGTGCACGGCGAGGGGCACACGGCGCATCACGTACGACAAACCCGGTAAAAACCGCCTGTAAGGGAGGCCCCTGATGCTGCTGATGGCCCGTCCGGTCCTGAAGAACCTGCTCGAGCAGTACGAGACACTGCGCGCCCTGCACGCCGAACAGGGCTCCAAGGAGACCCTGCGGCGCCTGGAGGACGTCTCCTACACCCTGTGCGTGTCCACCGGCACCCGCGACATCGACGCCGCCCTCGCCGCCGCCCGCCACCGGCTCGCCGCCACCGCCCCCGCCGCCGGGCAGCACCGCGCACGGCACGCGGCCCCCAAGAGCGCCCAGGCGCTGGCGAGCTGACCCCGCGGAGTCTGCTCGCGGCGGGCACGGCGCGCTCGCGCGCCGCGGCGGCCGTAGCGTGGGCGGCATGTGCTGGAGTGCCACGGCCGATCTCGCGGCGGGAACGGGCATCGCAGCGGTGGGCGTCGTCTCGGTGAGCCTGGCGGCCCGCCGCCCCCGCGACCTGCCGCTGGCCGCGCTGCCGCTGCTGCTGGGCGCCCACCAGATCGTCGAGGCCGCCGTCTGGCGGCACAGCGGCGGCACCGGGCCCGCCACCCTGGCCTGGGCCGTGATCGCGCTGCCGCTGCTCGCGCTGTGGGTGCCGGCGGCCGTGCTGTGCGCGGCGCCGCCCGCCGCCCGGCGCCGGCTGCTCCTCCCGCTGGCGGCGGGGGCGGCGACGGCGGCGGTCCTCGCCCACGCGCTGGCGACACGGCCGGTCAGCGCCGAGATCCGCGGGCACACCGTCGGCTACGCGCTGGGGCTGCCGCAGACCGGGCTGCTGGTGACCGGCTACCTGCTGGCCACCGTCGGCTCCCTGCTCCTGTCCGGCGAGCGGGCACTCGTCCTGTTCGGGGTGCTGGTCGCGGCGGGCGCGGCGGTGTGCTTCGTGCTGTGGCGCGAGGAGTACGTCTCCACGTGGTGCGCGTTCGCCGCGGTGTGCTCGCTGCTGCTGACGCTGTGGGCGGCCCGGCGCGGGCCGGCGCGCACCGCCGCTGCCTGAGAGGTCGTCAGCCGTTGGTGTTGATGTGGGCCGGGGTCCGCCACGGGCCCTGCCGCCCGCAAGTGTGACCGCCGCAGAGGTCCCGGGCGTGCGACGTGCCCGTCAGGCGCGGCAGCGCAGCATCTCCAGCGGCGGGTTGGCGTGGAAGTCCGCCCAGTGCTCCGTGCCGAAGGCGCGCAGGCCGGCCCGGCGGTCTCTACGGGTGCGCGGCGGCGGCCGTACTGGCGGAAGCCACAAAGACCCGGGCCCGGGCCCGGCCTCCCCTCCAGCCGGCCGTCCGGCACCGGGGCGGCCATGACATCGCCGGGGCGGGCGGGATACGGTCGCTGGAGCGGGTGAGGAGCAGGGCGTGCCGGGAGGAACCGGGCGGGCCGGGGCCGGTGAGTACGGTCCGCTGCGCCTCGGCCGATCGGCAAGGGGCCGGAGAGGGTGCGGCCAAGGGAGAGAGTTTGACCAGCATTCCGACCGCGTCCCCCTCACCGGAGGAGCGGCCGTCGTCACGTGAGGACCGGCTGCCCTCGCCCGAGCGGGCCGCGTCCCCCGAGCGGATCTCCTCGCCCGAGGGAGCCCCCTCCCCTGAGCCCCCGCCCGAGCAGGCCTCGGCGCTGGAGCGCGTCCCCTCGCCCGAGCAGGCCTCATCGCTGGAGCAGGCCCCCTCGCCCGAGCAGGCCCCCCTGCCCAAGCAGGTCTCGGCGGTGGAGCAGGCCCCCTCGCCCGAGCAGGCCCCCCTGCCCAAGCAGGCCTCGGCGCTGGAGCAGGTCCCCTCATCCGAGCAGGCCTCGGCGGTGGAGCAGGTCCCCCCGCCCGGGCGGGCCTCTTCGCCCGAGCTGATCCCCTCCCCCGGGCGGGCCTCTTCGCCCGAGCTGATCCTCTCCCCCGGCCGGGTCCCCTCGGCCGAGGCGGCGTCCGAGCGGCTCGTGCTGCTGGAGCGGGAGGCGGAGCAGCTGCGGGTCACCGCCGGGCGGCTGCGTGAGCAGGTGGCCGAGCTGGAGGTGCGGGCGCGGGCGCGGCCCCGGATCGCGCTGGCCGAGGGCATCCTGGTCGAGCGCTACCGGCTGGCACACGCCCAGGACGCGTTCATGCTGCTGCGCCGGGCCTCCCAGCACGCCAACATCAAGCTGCACCAGCTGGCCGCCGCGGTGGTGCGCACCCCCGGCCCCGCGCCGGGCGCCGAGAGGTGGCTGCCCGAGCGGACCCGGCACGCCGCCCTGCCCGGCCTGGACGCGCTGCGGGCCGGCACGCTGGACGCGCGCAACCAGGGCGAGGTGCTGGGCGCCGCGCTGCACCGCGTGCTGACCGTCACCGGCACGGGCATGGGCAACGTGCAGCTGCTCGAGAACGACGTGCTGCGCATGGCCAAGCACGCGGGCCTGCCCCGGCACTTCACCGACCACTTCGCGTTCGTCGACGGGCGCACCTCCTGCTCCCGGGCCGCCGAGGCCAGCAGCCAGGTCACCGTCAAGGAGGTGGCCTCCTCGGCCGGGTTCGGCGAGGAGGACCGCCGGGTGATCCTCACCTCCGGCAGCCGCGCCTGCCACAGCATCCCGCTCGTCGACGAACACCAGGTCGTCCACGGCGTCATCTCCTCCCACCACGACCGGCCCCTGACCGGCTTCACCCAGGCCCAGCTGCGGGAACTGCACACCACCGGCCGCACCATGGGCGAGTGGATCAGGTGGCACCAGGAGACCGTGCTCCTGGACGCGCTGGAGGACCTGCACCGACTCGCCCTGGCCGGGCAGGACTGAGCCTCAAGAGGCGGGCGAGGCGGGGCGGGTGGCGTAGCGGCTCATGGTGGCCAGGCTGTCGGCGGGGGTCGGGGGCCGGCCCTCGGCGAGCGTGTCGCGCAGGTCGCGGAAGTACTGCACGTACAGGTCCGGGGTGAAGACGCTGAGCATGCGGGCCGGCTGGGCGCCGGGGTTGGCGAAGGTGTGCGGCGCACCGGCCGGCACCATCACGAACGTGCCGGGGCCGGCGTCGTGCTCCTCCCGCCCGACGGTGAACCGCACCGTGCCCGCCAGCACGTAGAAGCCCTCGTCGTGCTGGGCGTGGCGGTGCTGCGGGGGGCCGGGGGTGTGCGGGGCGAGGACGGACTCGGTCAGGCCCAGGCGGTGTTCGGTGTTGCTGCCGTCCTCCAGGACGCGCATGCGGGTGGTGCCCAGGGTGAGTGTCTCCCCCTCGCCGGGGCGGACCACCGATACGGCGGGGGCGTCGGTCGTGGGGGCGGGCTGTGTCTCGTCGGTCATGACCCGATGGGACCGCGCGGGGGCGGCGGGCGTCCAAGACCTGTTCCGTGGGCCCGATACCGGCTGGGTATCGTGGCGGGATGGAGCTGCGGACGTTGCGGTACTTCGTGGCGGTCGCCGAGGAACTCCACTTCGGGCGGGCGGCCGTGCGGCTGCACATCAGCCAGCCGCCGCTGAGCCGGGCCGTCAAAGGGCTGGAGGCGGAGGTCGGCGCGGTGCTGCTGGTGCGCTCGCCGGCCGGCGTCACGCTCACCGCGGCCGGCGCGGTGCTCCTGGAGGAGGCGCGCGCCCTGCTGGAGCGGGCCGCGCTGGCGCGCGAGCGGGTGGCCGCCGCGGCCGGGCCCGGGGCCGTCACCGTCGGGGTGCTGGGCGACGGCGCCGACGCGGGGCTGAGCCGGCTGGCCGCCGCCTTCCGCCGCCGGCATCCGGGCGTGGAGGTACGCGTCCGGGAGGCCGATCTGAGCGATCCCACCTGCGGGCTGCACGCCGGCCGCGTCGATGTCGCGCTGACGCGCGGGCCCTTCCAGGAGACCGGGCTCTCGGTCCGCACGCTGCGCACCGACGCCGTGGGGGTACTGCTGCGCGCCGACGACCCGCTGGCCCGCCGCGCGAGCCTGCGCCTGGCCGACCTCGCGGGGCGGCGCTGGTTCCGCTTCCCGCCGGGCACCGACCCGCTGTGGCAGTCCTACTGGGGCGGCGGAGTGCGGCGTGAGGGGCTGGTGGTGCGGGCGGTGGTGGAGTGCCGGCAGGCCGTGCTGTGGAACGGCACGCTCGGCATGACCCTTTTGGACCACCCGCCCTCCCCCGGCCTGGTGGTGATCCCCCTGAACGACATGCCGCCCAGCCCGCTGGTGGCGGCGTGGAGCACGGGCAACGCGGACGTCCTGGTCCGCTCCTTCGTACGCGCCGCAACCGGCCTCCACCGGGGGCGGGGGCGGGGGGCGGTGGACGCGCGGCCCGGCGGCGGGTAGCCGCGGGGCCGACTCGCGGGCGGCGGGGCGGTTGTGGCGCGGGGCGGTGCCGCGGAGCGAGGGGCCCGGTCCTGCGGTGTGGTGGGGCGGTTTCGCGGGGCTGCGGGGGCACTTGACGGGGCTGGGTAGGGTCTGGGACATGGGGATGAGCCGCCGTAGTCAGGCCGAGCGGGATGCGATGACCGTGGAGATCGGTTACGCGCTGCTCAGCGCCTGCTTCCTGGGCGCCGTCGTGTTCGGGGTGATCGCCGGCCCGGCCGCGGTGTGGCGGCTCCCCTCCGGCGCCGAGAGGCTGCTGGTGGTCGCGGGCGCCGCGCTCGGCACGGTGCTCGGGGTGCTGCGGGTGGTGCACGTGCTGTGGCGGTACGCCGGAGCCCCCCGCCCCGACTCCGGCCCCGGCCCCGGCTCCGGCTCCGGCTCCGGCCCCGGCTCCGGCTCCGGCTCGACGGACTGACCCCGCCGCTCCCCCGGTCTGCCTTCCGGTCTTCGGCCCGGCGCGGAGCGGTTCGGCATGCCGGAACGTGTGTCCTGTCCCAGGCTGGAGGGGCTGATACCGGGACGGACCCACCTTCGGGACGAGGGAGCAGAGCGCCATGGGGACCGATGTGTTCCATTCGGAAGTGCCCCTGCGGGTGAACGGCAGGCCCCACAGCCCTGTCGTCGATCACCGGGCGACGCTGCTGGACGTCCTGCGGGAGCAGCTGGACCTCACCGGCGCCAAGAAGGGCTGTGACCACGGCCAGTGCGGTGCCTGCACCGTCCTGGTGGACGGGCGCCGGGCCAACAGCTGTCTGCTGCTGGCGGTCGCCGTCGAGGGGTGTGACATCACCACCGTCGAGGGGCTGCGCGGCGCGGAGGACGGCCCCCCGCATCCCCTGCAGCGGGCCTTCGTGGAGCGTGACGCCTTCCAGTGCGGGTACTGCACGCCGGGGCAGCTGTGTTCGGCCCTCGGCATGCTGGCCGAGGCCCGGGCGGGCCATGCCTCGCACGTGACGGACCCCCAGGTGAAGGGCGGTGAGCCGGTGCCACTGAGCCGGCAGGAGATCCAGGAGCGGCTCAGCGGCAACCTGTGCCGGTGCGGCGCCTATCCGCGCATCGTCGAGGCCGTCCAGGACACGGCCGCCGCCGGCGATGTCGAAGGAGGCGGGGTGCGGTGAAGTCCTTCCGGTATGTGCGCGCCCACAGCGTCGAGGAGGCCACCGCGGCACACGCCGGCCGGGCCACCTCCCGCTACCTGGGCGGCGGGACCAACCTCGTCGACCTGATGAAGCTGGGCGTGGAGCGGCCGCGGACGCTGATCGACGTGAGCCGGCTGCCGCTGGACGACGTGGCGGAACTGGCCGACGGGTCCCTGCGCGTGGGCGCGACGGTGCGCAACAGCGACCTGGCCGCCCACCCGCTGGTCCGCGCCCGCCACCCCGTGCTGTCCCAGGCGCTGCTCGCCGGCGCCTCGGGCCAGCTGCGCAACATGGCCACCACCGGCGGCAACCTCCTCCAGCGCACCCGCTGCCCCTACTTCCAGGACGTGGCCAAGCCGTGCAACAAGCGCGAGCCCGGCTCGGGCTGCGCCGCCCGGGAGGGGGTGCACCGCGACCACGCGGTGCTGGGGCACTCCGCGCAGTGCATCGCCACCCACCCCTCCGACATGGCCGTCGCGCTGGCCGCGCTGGACGCGCAGGTGGAGCTGCAGGGGGTGCGCGGGACGCGGACGGTGCCGGCCGCCGACTTCCACCGGCTGCCGGGCGACCGGCCGCAGACCGACACCGAGATCGCCCACGGCGAGCTGATCACCGCGGTGCTGCTCCCGCCGCCGGCGCCGGGCACCGTCTCGGCCTACCGCAAGGCACGCGACCGTGCCTCCTACGCCTTCGCCCTGGCCTCGGTGGCCGTGGTCGTGGCCGTGCGGGAGGAGACCGTGCACGAGGTGCGGATCGCCTTCGGCGGGCTGGCCCACCGGCCCTGGCGGGCGCGGCGCGCCGAGGAGGCGCTGCGCGGCGCCGCGCCGGGCGGCGAGGCGTTTAAGCGGGCGCTGGACGCCGAGCTGGCGGCGGCCGAGCCGCTGCGCGACAACGCCTTCAAGGTGCCGCTGGCCCGCAATCTGGCCTGCGACGTCCTGCGCCGCCTGACCCGCCCGGACGCCGACGCCGACGCGGGCGCGGGCGCCACGCCCTGAGCGGACGGTCCCGCCCGCCCGCCGCCCCCTTCCTTTCGTACGTACGTATCGCCTGCAGGGAGAGACACCATGCCGCAGACCGCCGACGCGCAGGGAGCGGACCTCGAGCGCCGGGAGGGCACCGACAAGGTGCTCGGCAGCGCCCGCTACGCCGCCGAGCACACCCCTGAGGGCTGCGCGTACGCGTGGCCGGTCGCGGCCACCGCGGCGCGCGGCGAGGTGGCCGCCCTGGACGACGCGGCGGCGCTGGCGCTGCCCGGCGTGGTGGGCGTACTGCACCACAAGAACGCGCCGCGCCTGGCCGAGCCGGACGACGCCACCCTGGCCCTGCTGCAGGACGCCCGGGTGCCGCACCGCGGCTGGTACGTGGCGCTGGTGGTCGCCGACACCCTGGAGGCGGCCCGCGAGGGCGCGGCCGCCGTCGAGGTCACCTACGCCACCGAGCCGCACGATGTCACCCTGCGGGCCGAGCACCCCGACGCGTATGTGCCCAAGGACTCCGACGGGACCTCGGGCGAGCACGTGCGCGGCGACGCGGAGGCGGCGTTCGCGGCCGCGCCGGTGCGGGTGGACACCGGCTACCGGGTGCCGCCGCTGCACAACCACCCCATGGAGCCGCACGCGGCCACCGCCCACTGGCGGGACGGGCATCTGAGCGTGTACGACTCCAGCCAGGGCGCCACCACCGTGCGCGACACGCTGGCCGGCCTGTTCGGGCTGCGCAAGGAGCAGGTGACGGTCGTCTCCGAGCACGTGGGCGGCGGCTTCGGGTCCAAGGGCACGCCCCGCCCGCACGTGGTGCTGGCCGCCATGGCCGCCCGCGTCACCGGCCGCCCGGTCAAAATCGCCCTGCCCCGGCGGCAGTTGCCCGCCGTGGTGGGGCACCGCGCGCCGACCCTGCACCGGGTGCGGCTGGGCGCAGCAGCGGACGGCACGCTCACCTCGGTGATCCACGAGGTGACCGCGCACACCTCGCGCATCAAGGAGTTCATGGAGACCGGGGCGGCCGCCACCCGCGTCATGTATCCCTCGCGGCACGCGCGCACCACGCACCGGGCGGTGCCGCTGGATGTGCCCAGCCCGTCCTGGATGCGGGCCCCGGGCGAGGCGCCGGGCATGTACGCGCTGGAGTCGGCGATGGACGAACTCGCCCAGGCGCTGGACATCGACCCCATCGAGCTGCGGCTGCGCAACGACACCGGGCACGAGCCGGACAGCGGCAAGCCCTTCAGCAGCCGGCACCTGGCGCAGTGCCTGCAAGAGGGGGCGCGCCGCTTCGGCTGGGCGGAGCGCGACCCGCGCCCGCGCACCCGCCGGGAGGGGCCGCTGCTGGTGGGCAGCGGGGTGGCGGCGGCGACCTATCCGGTCGTGGTCGCGCCCTCCCGGGCCGGCGTGCAGGCCTGCCCGGACGGCACGTTCGTGGTGCGGATCAACGCCACCGACATCGGGACCGGGGCGCGCACGGTGCTCGCGCAGGTCGCCGCGGACGCGCTGGGCGTGCCGGTGGAGCGGGTGGGCACCGAGATCGGCAGCAGCGACCTGCCCTCGGCGCCGCTGGCCGGCGGCTCCTCGGGCACGGCCTCATGGGGGTGGGCGGTGCACGAGGCGTGCACCGCGCTGGCCAAACGCCTGGCCGAGCAGCGCGGGCAGCAGCTGCCGCCGGAGGGGGTCAGCGCCACGGCCGACACGGCGGGGCGGGCCGACGCGGACAGCGACTACGCGCGGCACGCGTTCGGCGCGCACTTCGCCGAGGTCACGGTGGACACGGTCTCCGGCGAGGTACGGGTACGGCGCCTGCTCGGCGTCTACGCCGCCGGGCGCATCCTCAACTCCCGTACCGCCCGCTCGCAGTTCGTCGGCGCGATGACGATGGGGCTGGGGATGGCGCTGATGGAGAACAGCACGATGGATGCCGCCTTCGGGGACTTCGCGGAGAACGACCTGGCCTCCTACCACGTGCCGGCGCACGCGGATGTGCCGCACATCGAGGCGCACTGGATCGAGGAGGACGATCCGCACCTCAACCCGATGGGCAGCAAGGGCATCGGCGAGATCGGCATCGTGGGAACGGCCGCGGCGATCGGCAACGCGGTGCACCACGCGACGGGGGTCCGCCTACGGGAACTCCCCCTGACCCCCGACCGGGTGCTCACCCACGCCCTGTAGCCACCCGCCGCTCGACTCAACTCAGCTCAGCTCAAGCGGTGGTGCGGGCGCGGCTTTCGCGGGTCCAGGACAGGACCTCGGGCGCGGTCCAGGTGGTCACCACGCGTTCGGCGGGCACCTTGCACTCCTCGGCCCGCGCGCAGCCGATGATCTGCCAGTCGAGCTGGCCGGGCGCGTGGGCGTCGGTGTCGACGGCGAACAGCGTGCCGGCCGCCACCGCCTGGCGCAGCAGGCGGCGCGGCGGGTCGAGGCGTTCGGGACGGCTGTTGATCTCCACGGCGGTGCGGGCGGCCGCGCAGGCGGCGAAGACCTCCGCCGCGTCGAACTGTGACTCGGGGCGGCCGCGGCCGGTGACCAGGCGGCCGGTGCAGTGGCCCAGGACGTCGGCGCGGGGGTTGCTCACCGCGGCGACCAGGCGGCGGGTCATCGCGGCGGCGTCCATGCGCAGTTTGGAGTGGACGGAGACGACCACGACGTCCAGGCGGTCCAGCAGGTCGGGTTCCTGGTCCAGGGAGCCGTCGTCGAGGATGTCGCACTCGATGCCGGTCAGCAGCCGGAAGGGCGCCCACTGCTCGTTGAGGGCGGCCACCACCTCCAGCTGGTCGCGCAGCCGCTCGGGCGACAGGCCGCGGGCGATCGTCAGGCGGGGCGAGTGGTCGGTGAGCACGGCCCATTCGTGGCCGATCTCGCGGGCGGCGCGGCCCATCGCCTCGATGGGGCTGCCGCCGTCGGACCAGTCGGAGTGCAGATGGCAGTCGCCGCGCAGCAGGGCCCGCAGCCGGCTGCCGGCGCCCTCGGCCAGCGGCGCGCGGGCCTCCTCCTCCAGGCGCTGCAGATAGCCGGGCATGGTGCCGGCCAGCGCCTCGCGGATCACGCCTGCGGTCTTGGGCCCGATCCCCTTGAGGGACTCCAGGGACCCGTCCCCTGCGCGGCGCTCCAGCTCCGGGCCCGCAAGGTTCCCGATCACCTCGGCGGCGGTACGAAAGGCCCGCACCCGGTAGGTGGGGGCACGCCCCCGCTCCAGAAGGAAGGCAATGCGCTCCAGCGCCTCCACGGGCTCCATGACACCTCCGGCCGGGCGGTACGCAGCGGTACGCAGGGATGGGTGGGTTCCAGCGTCGCGCAGGCGCCGGGGGGCGGCACGGCGGGGCTGGTCAGTCAGGTGGGGGGTGGGCGGTGTGGGCGGCGTGGGCGCCGGGGCCCAGGGGGCCGGTTTGGGGGATGGGGCGGTGGTGGGGGCGGGTGCGGGCCAGGCGGGTGATCAGGGGTGGCAGCAGGCCGCGGCCGGCCTGGGCCAGGCGGGTCCAGGCCGGGACGTAGACGGCGGTGCGGCGGTGTTCGATGGCGTCGGCCAGGCGGGCGGCCACCGGCGGCAGGGGGCGGATGCGGCGGGCCGGGGGCGGCAGCAGGGCGCGCGGCTCGCGCAGTGCGGCGTGGGCGTCCACCTGGGCCAGCATGTCGGTCTCCAGCCAGTTGAGGTAGGCGATGCCCACCGCGACGCCGAGGTGGGCGGTCTCGGCGCGCAGCGCGTGGGTGAAGGCCTCCACGCCGGCCTTGGAGGCGCAGTAGGCGCTCAGCATCGGCACGGCGCCCAGCGCGGCCAGGGAGGCGATCTGCAGGTGGTAGCCGCGGGTGCGCAGCAGGTCGGGCAGGAAGGCCTGGGCGGTCAGGGCGCTGCCGGTCAGGTTCACCTCGATCACCCGGCGCCAGGAGTGCGGGTCGGCGCTCTGCAGGGGGCCGGCCTGGGCGATGCCGGCGTTGGCGACGACGACGGAGGGCGCTCCCAGGCGGGCGCGCACGGTGCGGGCCGCGGCGTGCAGGGCGGCGGGGTCGGTGACGTCGACGGGCAGGGCCAGGGCGGGCGTGGGCAGGGTGGCCGCGACCTGTTCCAGCGCGTGCGGCTCCAGGCCCAGCAGGGCGATGCGGGCGTCGCGGCGGGCCAGTTCGCGGGCGAGGGCGGCGCCCAGGCCGCGGGCGGCGCCGGTCACCACGACGGTGCGGCCGCTGAGCGGGCCGGGGCCGGCTTTCACGGGCGGGGCGGGGGTGGGGTGCCGGTGCGGTCGCGTCGGGTGAGGTGGCGTTGGGTGCGGGTCAGCGGGAAGGGCAGGCGGCGGCGCAGCGCGGCGCGGGCCGCGTTGGCGCCGGGGGCGCCGTGGACGCCGCCGCCGGGGTGGGCGGCGGCGGAGGCCAGGTAGAGGCCCGCCAGGGGGGTTTCGGGGCGGCCGGTGCCCGGCACGGGGCGGAAGAACAGCTGCTGGTGCAGGGAGGTGGTGCCGCCGTTGAGGGCGCCGGCGTGCAGGTTGCGGTCCAGGGCCTGCAGGGTGGGCGGGGCCAGGATGCGGCGGGCCCGGATCAGGCTGCGGAAACCGGGGGCGAAGCGTTCGACCTGCTGCTCCATGCGGTCGGCCATCCGCTCCTGCTCGGCGGCCCGCCAGGCGCCGGTGATGCCCTCCTCGCCGGCGTCGGCGCGGATGTCCTGGGGGACGTGGGTGTAGGCCCAGGCGGACTCGGTGCCGGCCGGTGAGCGGGTGGCGTCCGAGGTGGTCATCTGGCCGAAGAGGAGGAAGGGCCGGTCGGGTACCTGGTGCATGGCCAGCTGGGCGGCGAAGCGGGTGAGTTCGTCGACGCCGTCGGCCAGGTGGACGGTGCCCGCCCCGGCCGCCTCCTTGGCCTGCCAGGGCACCGGGCCGTCCAGCGCCCAGTCGACCTTGAAGGTGGCGAAGTCCCACTGGAAGCGGCCAAGGTCGGCAAGGAGCTGGTCGGGCAGGTGCTGGGGGGCGATGAGGTCGCCGTACAGGGCGGGCAGCGAGACGTCGGCCAGGACGGCGCGGGTGGCGGGCACGGTTTCGCCGTCGGCGGTGCGCACGGCGACCGCGCGCCCGTCGCGGACGATGATCTGTTCGGCGCGGCGGCCGCAGTGCACCGCCGCGCCGCGCGCCTCAAGGCGCCGGGTCAGGGCGGCGGTCAGGGCGCCGGCGCCGCCCACCGGGACGGGGAAGCCGTAGCTCTGGCCGAGCATCGCCATGAGCCAGCCGAAGCCGCCGCTGCCGGCCGCCTCGGGGGCCAGGTCGGCGTGCAGGGCGTTGCCGGCCAGCAGGAGCCGGCCGCCCTCGCCGGTGAACTCCTCCTCGCCCAGGCGGCGTACCGGCAGCAGCAGGGTGCGGGCCATGCGCAGCGCGCCGGCGGTCTTGAGGCGGTAGGCCAGCTTGGCGGTGGCCTTCACCGGCGGGAAGGGGGTGAACAGGGCGTCCAGCAGGGCGGGGCGGATGTCGTCCCATATCGCGTGCAGGCGCTCCCAGGCGGCGCCGTCGCCCGGGGCGAAGGCGTCCAGGGAGGCGGCGGTGGCCTGCGGGCTGCGGTCCAGGACGGCGCAGCGGCCGTCGCTCAGGGGGTGGGCCACCACGTGCGGGGCGTGGCTCCAGCGCAGTCCGTGCTCGTGCAGGCGCAGCCGCCGCAGGACCGGCGAGGCGGCCGCCAGCGGGTAGAAGGAGCTGCACAGGTCGTTGACGAAGTCGGGGTGCACGCCCCGGTCGTGGCGCACGGCGCCGCCCGGCTCGGCCTGTTCCTCCAGGACGGTGACGCTCCAGCCGGCGTCGGCCAGGAGGTTGGCGGCGACCAGACCGTTGGGGCCGGCGCCGATGACGACGGCGTCAGGCATGGCCCGCTCCGCTGGTGGCGCGGGGCGTCTGGGTCTCGCACACCTTGGCCAGGCGGGCCAGCATCGCGCGGTGGCGGATCTGGATGAGGGCTTCGACGGCGGTGTTGTGCAGGGCGCCGGCCGCGCCGCGCAGCGGGTGTTCGTCGACGGTGACCAGGCTGTGCTCGCCCCAGGGCCGCACCTCCAGGGCGATGCGGGCGGTGCCCAGCGGGCCGGCCTTGGCCTCCAGTTCCAAGATGGTGCCCTCCTCGCAGCGGCGTACGACGGTTTCGTTGGTGGCCCGCAGCGGGCCCAGCCGTACCTCGTACCGAAGGGCCGCGCCGACCTGCGGCCAGTGGCCGCGCACCGGGGTGGAGGAGGCGGTGCCCACCACCCATTGGGCGTAGCGGTTGCCGTCGGCCAGCACGCTCCACACCGTTGCCGGGCTCACCGTGATCAGTCGATGACGCCGTGCCATCCATGCCTCCCTGACTCGCCCCTGACCCGCCGTCATCGCCGGGTGCCCCGTTCCGGCGTTCTCAACATCGTGCGGGAGATGCGGCGTCTTCGCGCCCCGGGGCAGGTGTGCGGGCAGGCGGTGGCGGGGTGCGGCGTGGTGCGGGCGGGGCCGCGGCGGGTGAGACTTCCCGGGGCGGCCGGATGCGGCGCCGGGCTCCCCGGGGGTCCTTTTTCTCGAGGAGGCGGCAGCGCACGTGAGTGACGGCGAGGACGCCCGTGCCGGGCGGCGGCTGGTCCTGGTGACCGGGGCCACCGGCTACATCGGGGGCCGGCTGGTGCCCGAACTGCTGGCGGCCGGGTACCGGGTGCGGTGCCTGGCCCGCTCGCCGGAGAAGCTGCGCGATCACCCCTGGGCCGGTCGGGTGGAGGTGGTGCGCGGCGATGTGACCGACGCATCGTCGCTGGCCGGCGCGTTCGAGGGGGTGGCGGTGGCCTACTACCTGGTGCACGCGCTGAGCACCGGGGCCGGCTTCGAGGACACCGACCGGCGCTCGGCGCGCACCTTCGCCGAGCAGGCCCAGGCGGCCGGGGTGGGGCGCATCGTGTATCTGGGCGGGCTGACCCCGGCCGGGGTGGACGAGCGGGAGTTGTCGCCGCATCTGCGCTCGCGGGCCGAGGTGGGCCGGATCTTCCTGGACTGCCCGGTGCCCGCCGCGGTGCTGCGCGCGGCGGTCATCATCGGGTCGGGCTCGGCGTCCTTTGAGATGCTGCGCTACCTCACCGAACGCCTCCCCGTCATGATCACCCCCAGCTGGGTGCGCACCCGCATCCAGCCCATCGCGGTCCGCGACGTGCTGCGCTACCTGGTGGCCTGCGCCGAGCTGCCCGCCGACGTCGACCGCGGCTTCGACATCGGCGGCCCGGACGTGATGACCTACCGCGACATGATGCGCACCTACGCCCGCGTCGCCGGGCTGCGGCACCGCCTGATCGTGCCGGTGCCGATTTTGACCCCCACGCTCTCCAGCCACTGGGTCGGCCTGATCACGCCGGTGCCGCGCGGCATCGCCCGGCCGCTGGCGGAGTCGCTGCGCCACGAAGTGGTCTGCCAGGAGCACGACATCGCCGCCCACGTGCCCGACGGTCCGGGCCGGCCGCTGCCCTTCCCCCAGGCGCTGCGGCTGGCCCTGCGGCGCATCCAGGAGGCGCAGGTGAGCACCCGCTGGTCCTCGGCCGCGGTGCCCGGCGCGCCCAGCGATCCGCTGCCCACCGACCCCGACTGGGCCGGCGGCAGCCTTTACACCGACCACCGCACGCTGCTGGTGGACGCTACGCCGGCGGCGCTGTGGCGGGTCATCGAGGGCATCGGCGGCGACAACGGCTGGTACTCCTTCCCGCTGGCCTGGGCGGTGCGGGGCTGGCTGGACCGGCTGGCGGGCGGGGTGGGCCTGCGCCGCGGGCGCCGTGACGCGCACCGGCTGCGGGTGGGCGACTCGCTGGATTTCTGGCGGGTGGAGGAGATCGAGCCGGGCCGGCTGCTGCGGCTGCGCGCGGAGATGCGGCTGCCGGGGCTGGCCTGGCTGGAGATGCGGGTGGAACACGACGCCTCGGGCCGCACCCGCTACAGCCAGCGCGCCCTGTTCCACCCGCGCGGCCTGGCCGGCCACGCCTACTGGTGGGCGGTGGCGCCCTTCCACGCGGTGGTCTTCGGCGGCATGGCCCGCAACATCACCGAGGCGGCGGGCAAGGAGCCCGCCCCCGCCTGACCCGGCGCGCCGGGTCGCCCTCCCCTGAGGCGGGCGCGCACCCCCGGCGGGCGGCCCGTCTTGCGAGCCGCGGATGGCGCCGACGACGCGGTGGCGGGCGGGTGGTCAGCGGCGGTTGTGCGACTTCAGGTACCAGGCGGCGGCGACGGCGAGGACGACGAGAACAAGAAGGATCTTCATGGTCCCCGGTTGTCCCCGATCGCGCGGGACATGCCTGCCGCGCCCCGCCGGGGCCCTGGGGGTGCGTTTTGCCGGTCGGGGGCCAGGGCACCCGGTGGCCGCGGCCGCGCCGGACGCCGCCGGTGCGCCAAGGCGGCGCCGGCCCGGCGCTCCGGTGGTGCGGTGCTCGCGTCTTGCGGAAGGTGGGAGAGGCGCCCCCGGGGCCCGGAGCGGTCCGCGCCCGGCCCGTACGCCCCCGCACGAAAGGCAGCACCCATGACGGACACTTCCGGCCGGCAGGGCCCGCAGGACCCCACCTCCAAGGGGCCGCGCCCGGACTTTCCCCAGCAGGACCAGGAGGTGCCGGGGTGGACCGGGCCGATGGACCCGCCGCCCGACCACGGGGAGGACTCCTACCGCGGCTCCGGACTGCTGCGCGACCGGATCGCGCTGATCACCGGGGGTGATTCGGGCATCGGGCGGGCGGTGGCCATCGCGATGGCCCGCGAGGAGGCCGACGTCGTGTTCACCCATCTGCCCGCCGAGGCCGGCGAGGCGCAGGAGACCGCCCGCTGGATCGAGGAGGCCGGGCGGCGGGCTATTGCGGTGCCCTGCGACATCCGCGAGGAGGAACAGTGCCGGCGGCTCGTGGAGCGCGCGGTCACCGAGTTCGGGCGGATCGACGTGCTGGTCAACAACGCCGCGTACCAGATGTCGCAGCCCAAGGGCATCACGGACATCTCCACCGAGCAGTTCGACCGGGTGGTGCGCACCAACCTGTACGGCATGTTCTGGCTGTGCAAGATGGCCGTGCCGCACATGCAACGCGGCGCCTCGATCATCAACACCACTTCGGTGCAGGCCTACAAGCCCAGTCCGCACCTGCTGGACTACGCCATGACCAAGGGCGCCATCGTGACGTTCACCCAGGGTCTGGCGCAGATGCTGGTCGAGGACGGGATCCGCGTCAACGCGGTGGCGCCGGGGCCGGTGTGGACGCCGCTGATCCCCGCGACGCTGCCGGACACCACGGAGTTCGGCAAGCAGGCGCCGCTGGGCCGGCCCGCGCAGCCCGCGGAGATGGCCCCGGCCTACGTCTTCCTCGCCTCGGAGCACGCGAGTTTCATCACCGCCGAGATCATGAACGCCACCGGCGGCACCCCGCTGCCCTGACCCGGGGCACGGGGGCCCGGCAGCGGACCACGGACCACGGATCACGGACCACGGATCACGGATCACGACGGAGGGAAGGGACATCACCATGCGCCACCACGAGCACGAGCCCGCGCAGACCGCGGCCGAGGAGGTCCTGGAGGAGGTCGAGGACGCCGAGGAGCGGCCCGTACCCGATGAGAGGCGCGAGCACGCCAAGGACGGCGAGGCGGGCGACACCCTCACGCCCAGCCCCACCGCCCAGGAGGACATCCACGAGGACAAGGGCCGCAACGGCGGCGGGGGCCGCTGAGGGGGGCGTTCAGCGGTGCGCGGGCCGGGGCTCCCGGCCGGGCGGATGCCACTCGATCATCAAGATGGTGGCGTCGTCGCGCAGCCGCTCGGTCTGCGCGTCCAGCACGGAGTGGATGAGCCGGCGCAGCGTCTCGGCGGCGACCTCGCCGCCGGTGGAGGCGCGGATGACGGAGTCGGCGAAGCGCTCGAGGCCGAGTTCGGTGCCGTCGGCCAGCCGGGCCTCGGTCAGGCCGTCGGTGTAGAGCAGCACGCGGTCGCCGGGTTCCAGGGTCGTCTCGTGGACCTGGCGGTCGGTGCCGCTGCGCAGGAAGGCGGAGAAGCCCATGGGCGGGTCGGCCTCGCGTTCCAGGGCGCCCTCGACGAGCCGGCTGTCGCGGATGAGCAGGGGCGGGGGGTGGCCGCAGTTGCTCCAGCGCAGCACCCCGCTGGCCAGGTCCAGGCGCAGCAGGACGCCGGTGCAGAACTGGTCGGGCAGCCACAGGCCGATGGCCGCGTCCACGGCCTCCAGGAGTTCGGGCAGTTCGGCGCCGGTGCGCCGGCCGTTGCGGCAGGCGGCCAGGGCGACCGCGGTGGTCAGGCCGGAGAGCAGGTTGTGGCCCATCGCGTCGACGATCGTGGCGTGCAGGGCCGTTGGGGTGAGGCAGTGGTCGAAGGCGTCGCCGCCGATCTCGTAGGCGGGTTCCAGCACGGCGGTGGAGACCACGTGGGTGTTGCCGATGGTGCGCGGCGGCAGGAAGGCGCGCAGCATCTCGGCGGGCAGCTGCATGGGTTCGGAGCGGGTGCGCTGGATGACGTTGTCCTTGTAGGCGCGCTTGGAGGTGATCATCATCGCGAGGAGGGCGGCCAGGGCCCGGCTGCGGCGCAGCAGCGCGGGGTCCAGGAAGGGGGTGTGGACGGCGACCACGCCCAGGCGTTCGGCGCCGTCCAGCAGGGGCAGCCAGGCGGTCATGCCGCCGGCGGGTGATTCCTGCACGCGCAGGGACAGGGTGCGGTAGGCCCAGCCGGCCAGCGAGTTGTCCACGTCGGCGGCGGCCGCGTCGTCGTTGAGCGGGATCAGGCGGCACTGCTGCAGGTCGGCGAGGTAGACCACGGCCTGGGGCACGCCCAGGGCGGTGGCGCACCGGGCGACGGCGGTGGCCAGGTCCAGTACGGCGTTGTCCGGGTCCGCGAGGAACTCCTCGAGTCCGCCGGGCGGCTCCGATGTCGGCACGTCCTCTCCCTTCGCCACGGGGCTGCGCGACTCGGCTGGGTGACACGAGCAGTCTCACACCGCACCGGCGCGGCTGCCCGGCCGGTCGTGTCGCCGATCGGCCGCGGGTGGTCCACGGTGATCAGTACGAGTTGTCCCGCCCTGCGCGGGTACCTGCACCCCAGCTCCCCCCGCGGCCGGTCCGCGGCCGGGGACCGGCCGATGAGAGGAGAGACCGTGAGCGAGCAGATACCGCCCTCCCCCGGTGCGGACGGCACTGCGCCCGTGCCCCGGGACCCGCCGGACCAGCAGGCCGACGGCGGCCAGGACCCCTGGGAGGCGGCGCAGGACACGGCCAAGGCCGACAGCGAGGCCTCGAAGGACAGCGGCGGCGACGACGTGCCCGAGACCGACGAGGCCGGCACCGGCCGGCGCGACAACGGCGGGGCCACGGGCGCCCAGAGCGAGGATCCGGTGCCGCAGGAGCCCTCCGGGTGAGGGCGCGGCCCGGCCGGACGAGCACAGCGAGGGAAAGGGATTGACGGTGAGCGGTGCGGGAGAAGAGCCGGCGCAGGTCACGGTGGAACTGAGCGGGGCGGCCACGGACGCCGGGAGCGTCTTCGACGTCCTGAAGGCGGTCTACGCCTCGGACCGCGACGGCGGGCCCACGGCGTCGGACACGAGCGGGCCGACCGTGTGGAGCGGGGTGTTCGACACCGCCAGGCCGGCGGGCGGCGGGCCGGGCGGCACGCCCTCCCTGCAGGGCCCGGTGACCGCCGGTGTGCAGGGCGGCTATGTGGCGGTCGACCAGGTCGTCACGGTCCTTTCGGCGGCCTTCGCCGTCACCGAGGAGGGCTCCGCCTCGGGCGACCAGGAAAAGGACGTGTCGCTGCGGCTGGAGAGCCGCTGACCGTCCTTCGCCGACGGGGCCGGGCGGGGCCCCGTCCCGGGCTCCGGTGCGGTGACGGCACAAGAGCCCGGGGCGGCGCGGGGGCAGGGCCCGGGAGACGGGCTTGTCAGGCCCGGTGGTCGCCCGGGATGCGCTCGAGCAGGCCGCGCAGGTCGTCGGCGTGCTCCTCCTCCTGGGCGAGCAGGTCCTCGAAGACGCGGCGGGTGGTGGGGTCGCCCTCCCCCAGCCACTGGGCGATCTCGGTGTAGGCGGCGACGGCGACGCGTTCGGCCACCAGGTCCTCCTTGATCATTTCGATCAGGTCGGTGCTGTCGTCGTACTCCGCGTGGGAGCGGGAGGTGAGCGTGTCGGGGTTGAAGTCCGGCTCGCCGCCCAGCTGGACGATGCGCTGGGCCAGTTTGTCGGCGTGCTCCTGCTCCTCCTGGGCGTGTTCGAGGAACTCCGCGGCCACCGGCTCGGAGTACAGGCCCGAGACCGTGTAGTAGTGCCGCTTGTAGCGCAGGGTGCAGACGATCTCGGTGGCGAGGGCCTCGTTGAGGACGAGGAGGACGCGCTGCAGGTCCGCGCCGTAGGCGTCGGTGACCGGGCCCTTCTCGATCTGCCGGCGGGCCCGCTCGCGGATGGTCTTGATGTCGGTCAGGAACTCGGCCATGGCTGCTGCTCTCTGCTGGGCGGTCGGGGCGGCGGGCGGACCGCGTGCGGTGTCCCGCCACCCCCTGACCGTACCCATATGTCCGCATTCATCCCCTGGGGGCCGGTCCCGGTGTCGGGACCGGCCCCCAGCGGCGCCGGGGCGCGGCGGCACCCCCCGCGCGGTGCCGGTGGCCTCACAACGCAGGTGACCTCTCTGCGGGTGCCGGGGTACTCTGCGCGCCGAACAGGGGTGGCGCGTGCGCGCGTTGGGCCGCGCGGCGGGCCGTGGGGGGAAGCGGGGACGACATGCGGGGGCTGGGCCAGGACATACCGGCGGGCGGCGGGCCCTGGCCGCCGGGGGCGGTCGCCGCGGGCGGGAGGGCCGGCGGTGGACAATAAGGCCGCCCTGCGGCAGCTGCTGCGCTGGAAGCGGAGCCGGCTGGAGCCCGCCTCGGTGGGCCTGCGCCCGCGCACCGGCCGCGGCCGCCGCGCCCCGGGGCTCTCCCAGGCGCAGGTCGCCCAGCTCCTGTACGTCTCCGAGCGCACCTACGCCCAGCTGGAGCGGGGCGAGATGCCCTCCCCCGCCGCCGGCTTCCTGGACCGGGTCTGCGAGGTGCTGCGCCTGGAGGAGGACGAGCGCACCGCGCTGTACGTGTATGCGCTGGGGCACGAGCCGCCCCGGCCGCGGGACCCGCTGGCCGGGCAGGACATCCACGGCGCCTGGCACGAGGCGGTGGCCAGTGTGGCCCGGCCCTGTTACGTCAACGACGTCGCCTGGAACGTACTGGCCTGCAACGAGGCGTTCACCGCCACGTTCCCGCGCGCGCCGGGGGCCCGGCCCGCGCTGCCCGAGCGCAACCTGATGCGCTACATGCTGCTGCGGGAGAGCGCGCGCGAGCACCACCTGCTGGACTGGGAGCGGCAGTGGGCCCGGCCGCTGGCCGCGCAGCTGCGCAAGGCCGTGGCGCTGTATCCGGGCAACGCCGATCTGCGGGAGCTGGACAAGGAGGTGGAGGCCGACCCGGTGGCCGGGCCCCTCTACCGCTCGGACCCGGTGACCTACGTCCAGCCCGGCGGGGCGACCCGGCCGGTGCGCTTTCCCTGGCCCGCTCCGCCGGGCCCGCCCGAGCGCGCCGAGCGGTGCTGCCCGGACCATCTGCCCTCCCGGGCCGGGCTGGTGACCATGTGCGCGGCGGTGCCGCTGGGCTCGCCCGGCGCCCGCTTCTTCATCCTGGTCTTCGAGCCCGCACCGGCGGCCGGGGGCACGCGGCCCTGAGGAAGTCCCGCACGCCTCACCCCGCCCCGGGGGCGGGGCCGGTCCCGGGCAGGTGCCGGCCGCAGTGGGAGCAGAACTGGGCCTGGCCGGGGGCCAGGTGGCCGCAGCGGGGGCAGCCGCGGTCGAGGAGGCAGGCCGGGTCGCCCGGGGGCGAGCGGGAAGCAGGTGCCGGCCAGGCGCAGTTCGCCCGCGCCGGCCAGCACGGTGAGAGCCTGTGTCATCACCCCGGCCGGATCAGTGGGCGTCGTCTGGTGCGTGCGATCGCAAGGCGCCGGAGCGCCCTGGGTGGGGGTCCCCCCGGGCCCTTCAGGCCTGGGGGAGGAGCTACCTGGGCGGTTCGGCAACGCCGCTCTGAGCAGGAGGCCGTGCCCGGCCCCGGCGTCCTCGCCCAGGTCCGTGCCGGGGGCCGGCCGCACCACGGCGGCGTCCAGGTCGCGGCCCCGGCCGCGCAGCGCCCACACCAGGCCGACCGGTCCGCGCCCCGGGGGCGCGGGTCTGGTGCGGGCCGAGCAGGACCGGTCCCTGCGCGTCGCCGGGCTCACTGATGGGCATCGCGGCATGTCTCCTTGGCGCCGGGGCCGGGTCCTTGCGCAGTGTGCGGCGGCCGGGCGCCGCGCGCGGGGCCGGCAGGGGTGAAAGCGGGGCGGACCAGGACCATGCGGATCCGAGTGAATCTCAAGGAGCGGCTGGTGGACTACCGCTGGCACCGCACGGCTTGACGCGGCCGCGCTCTTTGTCACCCCGTGCGGCCGCCGCCCCCCTTTCGCGGTGCCCCGTTTTCTCAACTCACGTACGCATGTACTTAGGAGGGCACCATGGTCACCCGACGCCGTCTGCTCGGCACCGGACTCGCCGCCGCGGGCGTAGGGCTCACCGGGGCGTCGTTCACCCCCCTGCTCGGCGTGGACCGCGCCAAGGCCAGCCCGGCCCCGGCCGCCGCGGCGATACCCGAGCTGTTCACCGTACCCATGCCGCAGATGCCGGTCCTCAGACCCACCGTGCGCACCGCGACCACCGATTACTACGACGTCACCACGCGCCGGGTGCGCAAGGAGATCCTGCCGGGCATCCAGACCGATCTGATCACCTACGACGGGAACTTCCCCGGCGCGACCCTCAAGGCCCGCTCGGGGCGCACCGTCGTCGTGCGCCAGCACAACGAGCTGGACGTGGCCACCTCCTCGCACCTGCACGGCGCCTCGGTCACCCAGGCCAACGACGGTGACCCGATGGACACCCTGGCCCCGGGCGGGGTGCGCGCCTACACCTATCCCAACAAGCAGCCGCACGCCTCGCTGTGGTACCACGACCACGCCCACCACATGGAGTCGGAGAACGTCTACCGCGGGCTGCACGGCAGTTACCTGCTGACCGACGCCATCGAGGACAAACTGCCGCTGCCCAAGGGCGAGTACGACGTGGTGATCGCGATCCGCGACGCGCACTTCGACGCGGCGGGGCAGCTCGTGTACGTCATGGACGACCAGCAGCGCTCCACGCTGCTGGTCAACGGCGCGCCCTACCCCTTCTTCCAGGTCGCCGCCCGCAAGTACCGGCTGCGCTTCGCCAACATGTCCAACCAGCGTTTTCTGGGGCTGCGGCTGGCCGACGGCAGCGAGATCGTCCAGATCGGCTCGGACGGCGGGCTGCTGCCGCGCCCGCACACCACCGACTCCCTCACCCTCTCCCCCGGCGAGCGCATCGACGTCGTCGTGGACTTCTCCCGCTACAAGGTGGGCGACAAGGTGGTGCTGGAGAACACCATCATCTTCGCCGGCAGCGCCGAGCAGGTCGGCCAGGTGATGCGGTTCGACGTGGTGCGCACGGCCGCCGACAGCAGTGCGGTGCCCGCGGTGCTGCGCTCGCTGCCGGCGCTGCCCACGCCGACCAACGAGCGGACCGTCGTGCTGAAGATGGAGGAGGGGGTGGCGCACCCCAAGGGCTTCGTGGACGGCAAGACGTACGACCCGGCGCGGGTGGACGCCAGCATCCGGTTCGGGGCCAGCGAGGTGTGGACGGTCACCAACGCCAATGCGCGGGTGCCGCACAACTTCCATATGCACCTGGTGCAGTTCCGGGTCCTGGAGCGGGGCGGCAAGCCGCCGGCGCCGGGCGAGTCGGGCCTGAAGGACACCGTCATCGTGGCGGCCGGTGAGACGGTCAAGCTGCAGGCGACCTTCGACTCCTACCGGGGTTCCTACGTCTACCACTGCCACATGCTGGACCACTCGGCGATGGGCATGATGGCGACCATGAAGATCAGCTGAACGGGAGGAGCAGGCGCCGCCCGCGGCCCGCGGCCGCGGGCGGCCCGCCCCCTCCCCCCCCGGGTCGCGGGGGCGGCTCAGGTGAACTGGCCGACCCGGTAGTGGCCGGCGGGCTGCTGGGACATGACGTTGAGCCGGTTGAAGGCGTTGATCAGGGCGATGGTGGCCAGCAGGGCGGCCAGCTGGTCCTCGTCGTAGTGGCGGGCGGCGTTCGCCCAGGCCGCCTCGCTGACCCCGCCGGCCGCGTCGGCCAGGCGGGTGCCCTGCTCGGTCAGTTCCAGGGCGGCGCGTTCGGCCTCGGTGAAGACCGTCGCCTCGCGCCAGGCGGCGACCAGGTGGAGGCGCACCTGGCTCTCCCCGGCGTGGGCGGCCTCCTTGGTGTGCATGTCGATGCAGAAGCCGCAGCCGTTGATCTGGCTGGCGCGCAGCCTGACCAGTTCCTGCGTCGACGCGGGCAGCGCGGAGTTGGCTGCCGCCTTGCCCGCCGCGGCCAGGTACTTCAAGAAGGCGGCCGAGACGGGGTTGTCGAAGAGGTTCAAGCGGGCGTCCATGGTGGGCTCCTCTGCCGTGCTGGTGCGTACACAGCTCAGACCACGCAGGACGCCCGGATGTGACAGCCGCCCGCCCGCCAGGGTCAGCCGGTGGTCCAGGGGCGCAGTTTTTCGGGGTTGCGCACCGCCCACAGGTGCTTGATGCGCTCGCCGGCGAAGTCGAAGGCCAGCACCGAGACGGTGACGCCGTGCTGCTGGACGACCAGGCCGGGCTCGCCGTTGACGGTGCGCTCCAGGATCGTCATGGCGGGCGCCTTGGCGGTGATGGTGACCAGGTAGCGGGCGATCTGCTCGCCGCCGCCGGTGGGGGGCGCGGCGTTGACCAGGCCGCCGCCGTCGGCCAGCCCGGTGGCCTCGGGGTCCAGGAGGCTGATCAGGGCGCCGATGTCCTTGGCCTCCCAGGCCTGCTTGAAGTCGCGCACCAGGTCGGCGCGGCGGGCGGTGGCGGTGGCGGGGGCCTGCTGGGCGCTGCGGATGCGGCGCCGGGCGGAGGAGGCCAGCTGGCGGCAGGCGGCCGGGCTGCGCCCGACGCTTTCGGCCACTTCGGCGAAGGAGTAGCGGAAGACGTCGTGGAGGATGAACGCGACCCGCTCGGCCGGGGTCATGGACTCCAGGACGACCAGGAAGGCCATGTTGACCGACTCGTCCAGGGTGATGCGGTCGGCCGGGTCGGCGGTGCCCGCCGAGCGGCCGCTGATCCACTCGGAGTGGTCGGGCAGCGGCTCGGGGATCCACTCCCCCACATACCGCTCGCGCCGCGCCCGCGCCGAGCCCAAAAGGTCCAGGCAGATGCGGCTGGCCACGGTGGTCAGCCAGCCGCCGGGCGAGGCGACCGCCTCGCGCTGGGCGGGCGTCATGGCATACCAGCGGGCGTAGGCCTCCTGCACCACGTCCTCGGCGTCGGCCAGCGAGCCGAGGAACCGGTAGGCGAGGTTGATCAGCTGACGCCGCTCGCTCAGGACCGTGCTCAGGTCCGCCTCGAGCCGGTCGTCGTCTGGCGCGGTCTGCGTCCTCATCGTCTCGCTTGCTCCCTTGGCCGGAATCTGCCGTCATGGCATACGACGAGACAGCCGGTGGGAATGTGAGGCGGCCCGGCCCGCGCGGGGGCACCTTCTGGCAGGATTCCAGCGCTCTCCTAGGCGTATCAAATAGTCATATGGCATGAGCAAACACAAAGCGATCGTGGAGCGGTACCGCGACGGGGTCCTCAGCGGCGACCACGAGCAGGTGCTGTCCCTGGTGACCGACGACGTGGTGTGGGAGAGCCTGGGCCAGCTGCGGGTGCAGGGCAAGGACGCGCTGCGCGGCGTGGTGCAGAACAAGGACGGGGTCGCGGCGCAGGGCGTCGTGCAGCGTCCGCGGATCACGGTCGACCGGCTGATCGAGGAGGGCGACACCGTGGTGGCCACCGGCCGGGCGGCGCTGCCGCTGCCCACCGGCGCGACGGCGGAGTTCCTCTTCTGCGACGTGTTCACCTTCGTCGGGGACGCGATCAGCCACCTGGAGAGCTACAAGGTCCCCCTGGCCCCGCCGCAGCAGGGCTGAGCGCCGGCACCCCGCCCCGGCCGGGCCGCCGGGCGGGGCGGGGTGCGGGCGGGTCAGCCGGCCGTCCAGGGGCGCAGCTTCTCGGGGTTGCGCACCGCCCAGATGTGCTTGATGCGCTCGCCCTCGAAGTCGAAGGCCAGCACCGAGACGGTGACGCCGTCCTGCTGGGCCACCAGGCCGGGCTGGCCGTTGACGGTGCGCTCCAGGATCGTCAGGTCCGGGGCGCGGCCGGCGACGTCGGCGAAGACGTGGGCGATGGCCGCGCCGCCGGTGACCGGCTGCAGCTGGGCGCTGACCAGGCCGCCGCCGTCGGCGATGGTGGTGGCGTCGGGGTCGAGCAGGCCGATGAGGGCCTCGATGTCCTTGGCCGCCCAGGCCTGCTTGAAGTCGCGCACCAGATCGGCGCGGTGGGCGGTGGCGGCCGCCGGGGTGCTGCGGGCGGCGGTGATGCGGCGCCGGGCGGAGGAGGCCAGCTGGCGGCAGGCGGCCGGGCTGCGCCCGACGATCTCGGCGACTTCGGCGAAGGAGTAGTGGAAGACGTCGTGGAGGATGAACGCGACCCGCTCGGCCGGGGTCATCGCGTCCAGGACGACGAGGAAGGCCATGTTGACCGACTCGTCCAGGGTGATGCGGTCGGCCGGGTCGCCGGTGGCCTCCGGCCCGCTGATCCACTCCATGCGGTCGGGCAGCGGCTCGGGGATCCACTCCCCCACATACCGCTCGCGCCGGGCCCGCGCCGAGCCCAGGAGGTCCAGGCAGATGCGGCTGGCCACGGTGGTCAGCCAGCCGCCGGGGGCGGCGACCGCCTCCCGCCGGCGCTCGGACATGGCATACCAGCGGGCGTAGGTCTCCTGCACCACGTCCTCGGCGTCGGCCAGCGAGCCGAGGAACCGGTAGGCGAGGTTGATCAGCTGCCGGCGCTCGCTGAGTACGGCGCGCAGGCCGGGGTCGAGCCGGCTGTCCTCCGGCTCCACTTGGTTGCTCATGGTGTCGCCAACTCCCTTGACTGCGCCCTGACTTCACCAGTTCGTTCCGGCGTCGCCCAGAAGGTGGCGCGCGTCACCTCACATTACAACGGGCTGCGTCGTCGTATGGCTGGAGATCGAATTCCCGCCGGGCTCCCGTCCCCCGGTCGCCCGGTACCGGAATCCCCGTTCTCCGCCCGCGACTTCGGGCCTTCGAGGTCGCACCGACCGCCGAGGAGAATTGCCGTGCAGCTGACTTCGATCCGCGGGTCACCAGCAGGTCCGGGCCCCGCCGTGCGCGGCGGCCGCCCGGTGCGCCCGGCCTCGTCCTGGCCGCGGGGTGCCCGCGGCTGACCTGGGCCGCAGGGCTCCCGGTGGCGGGGGCCGCCGACAGTGCCACACCGCCGGCGGCGCCCCGCGGGGCGGACGCGGTCCGGGCCGCGGCCCCGCGACGGATGTTTTTCCCGGCTCTTTGCCCTCACCCCGCTGGATGTTTTCCCACAGGGGCGCGGCCCCCTCCGCCGAGGCGGCCGGCTCCTGGCACCACCCGTACAGCACGCGAAGAAAAGGAAACAGTTGTGGAACCTGTGAACGTTGCAATCATCTATTACAGCGCGACCGGCAACGTGCACACGTTGGCTCAGGCCGTGGCCGAGGGCGCGGAGAAGGCGGGCGCCACCGTGCGGCTGCGCAAGGTCGCCGAGACCGCCCCGGACGCGGCGATCAGCGCCAACCCGGCCTGGGTGGAGCACCGGGCGGCCACCACCGACATCGCCGAGGCCACCCACGACGACCTGGCCTGGGCGGATGCGGTCCTGTTCGGCACCCCCAGCCGGTTCGGCAACCCGGCCAGCCAGCTGCGCGCGTTCATCGACACCACCGGCCCGCTGTGGTTCGCGGGCAAGATCGCGGGCAAGGTGTTCTCCGCGTTCACCGCGAGCAACACCGCGCACGGCGGGCAGGAGTCGACGATCCTGGCGCTGTCGAACACCTTCTACCACTGGGGCGGCATCATCGTGCCGCCCGGCTACACCGACCCCATCCAGTTCCAGTCCGGCAACCCGTACGGCACCTCGCACGTCGCCGGCGAGGGCGCGCCCGGCGAGGTCGCGCTGCAGGCCGCCCGCCACCAGGCGCGCCGCGTGGTGGACACCGCGGCCGCGCTGAAGGCCGGGCGCGGCGAGCTCTGAGCCGCCGCGGGACTCCTTGCGCACACCGGCGGGGGCCGCCGACCCGATGGTCGGCGGCCCCCGCCCGTTGCCGGGTTCAGGAGGGGATCCAGTCGCGTTTGATGTGCGGGGTGTCGATGCTCAGGGCGCGCATGTGCTCGATGGGGTTGGTGTATTCGCGGCTGGCGGCGATGAGTCCGTCGTCCAGGGTGAAGCCGTGGATGAAGTGGTTGCGGTAGCGGCCCTCGGGATAGCCGGGGAAGCGGATGGTGCCCTCACCCTCGCACTCCACCCAGATGACGGCCGGGTCCTGGGTCTCGTAGATCTGCACGTCGGACCACTCCCAGTCGGGCAGCACCTCAAGGGAGAGCTCGTTGTGCTTTTGCAGCTTGGCGCGGCCCTTGACGGTGATGGGGCGGCCGATGTCGGTGTTGAACAGGGCGGCGGTGCCGTCTTCGGTGTAGAGGGTGTAGCGGCGCAGCCGGGCCTCGCGGCCGGTCTCCATGTACTGCTCCACGGCCCGCCGGTTGCGGGCGCGCAGCTCGAGGTGGTTGGTGAACACCGGGGCGGGGGCGGTCATCGCATCTCCGAGAACAAGTGGGGGGTGGGGTGGGTCAGGGCTGCAGGCGGGTGGTGTCCCAGCCGCTGTCGGTGCGGTCGTAGCGCAGCCGTTCGTGCAGCCGGTCGGTGCCATTCGCCCAGAACTCCACGGCGGCCGGCTCCAGGAGGTAGGCCACGAACGTGTCGGGGCAGGGCAGCGCGCGCGGCGGCTCGCCCAGTTCCAGGGCCCTGGCGCGGATCTCTTCGAGGTGGTCCAGGTCGCGCAGCGGCTCGCTCTGCAGCGAGACGGTGGACATGGGGTGGGTGAACACCGCGCGCGCCGCCCACAGTTCCTCCGCCGTCGCGCGCGGGAGCTGGCGCACCGGGCCGGCCACGGTGATCTGCTGGCTGGTCTCGCGCCAGTACAGCACCCCCGACGCCCAGGGGTTGGCGGTCAGTTCCCGGCCCTTCTGGCTGCCGGCGTGGGTGATGAACACGATGCCGGTGTCGGTGACCTGGTTGACCGCCAGGATCCGCGAGGAGGTACGCCCCTGCGCGTCGGCGGTGGCCAGGGCCAGCGCGCGCGGCTCGCGCACGCCCTGCTCGGTGGCCGTCTTCAGCCAGGCGGACAGCAGGCCCAGCGGCTCCGCGGGCGGCGTGTGGAACTCGGGGAACTCCACCTCGAGGGAGCCCGTCAGCGTCTCGGAACGCCGTACATCAGACATGGATGAATCCTTCAACGGTGCGGCCACAGCGCGGCTTTGACAGGGGAAAGGGCCGGGCCGGCGCTCGGGGGTGGGCGCCGGCCCGGCAGTGGGTGGGGCGGATCAGGCCGGGTCGGGGGTGCGGGCCGGGGCCAGCAGGCCGGCCAGCGCGGTGCCGACGATGCGGGGGCCCTCGCGGGTCAGGACGGATTCGGGGTGGAACTGCAGGGAGGCGAAGCCGGGGCCGCGCAGGGCGTGCACCTCGCCGCTCTGCGGATCGCGGCTGACCTGGACGGGTCCGCCGGTCAGGCCGGGCACGCCGGCGGGGGTGAATTCCTCGTCCTGGCTCAGCAGCGCGAAGGTGTTGTAGTAGCCGACGTGCTCGGGGGCGCCGAACAGGTCGATCTGCTTTTGCACGCCCTGGTTGGGCACCTCGCGGCGGCGCAGGCGCAGGCCCAGTTGCAGGCCCAGGACCTGGTGGCTGAGGCAGACGGCGAGGAAGGGGCGCTGTTCGCGCAGCAGGGTGGCCACCGCGGTGTGCAGGTGGGCCATCTTGGGGTGGGCCACCTCCTGGGGGTCGCCGGGGCCGGGGCCCATGACGACGAGGTCGTGGCCGGTGAAGGTGTAGTCCTCGTCGTAGCGGCGCAGGGTGACGTCCAGGCCCAGGGAGCGCAGCTGCTGGTCGATCATGGAGGTGAAGGTGTCCTCCATGTCGACGACCAGGACGCGGCGGCCGGCCAGGCCGGGTTGGGCGGCGGCGCGGGCGGGGATGTCGGCGAGCCAGAACCCGGCGATGGCGTCGTTGCGTCCTTCCAGGGCGCGGCGCACGCGGGGGTGGTCGGCGAAGCGGCCGGTGGTGGCGCCGCCCAGGGCGGCGACCAGGCCCGCGGCCTTGGCGCGGGTCTCGGCGGCCTCGGAGGCCGGGTCGGAGTGGCGCACGATGGTGGCGCCGACGCCGATGGCCAGGCGGCCCTGCTCGTCGATGTCGGCGGTGCGGATGAGGATGGCGGAGTCCATGACGCGCTCGCCGTGCTCGTCGCGGCCGATGAGGGCGGCGGCGCCGCTGTAGTAGCCGCGGCCGCCGGGCTCGTACTGGTGGATGATGCGGCAGGCGCTTTCCAGGGGGCTGCCGGTGACGGTGGGGGCGAACATCGTCTCGCGCAGGATGTCGCGCACGTCGCGGTCGGTGCGGCCCTCGATGAAGTACTCGGTGTGGGCCAGGCGGGCCATTTCCTTGAGGTAGGGGCCCACGACGCGGCCGCCGGTGTCGCAGATGCGGGCCATCATCTTCAGTTCCTCGTCGAGGACCATGTAGAGCTCGTCGGTTTCCTTGCGGTCGCCGAGGAATTGAAGGACGCCTTCGAGGGTGGAGCCGGAGGGCGGGTAGCGGTAGGTGCCGCTGATGGGGTTCATGACGGCGGTGCCGTCCTGGAGGCTGACGTGCCGCTCGGGCGAGGCGCCGACCAGGATGCGTTCGCCGGTGTGGATGAGGAAGGTCCAGTGGGCGCCGCTCTCGCCTTGGAGCAGGCGGCGGAAGAGGGCGGGGGCGCTGGCCGGGCCGTAGTCGGTGATGTCGGCGAGGAAGGTGCGCTTGATGACGAAGTTGGCGCCCTCGCCGGTGCCGATCATTTCCTTGGTGATGCGGCGCACCACGTCCTCGTAGGCGGCGTCGTCGACGTCGAAGTCGCCGCCGGACAGCGGGGTGGGCACGTCGGGGATGCGGGCCAGGGCCTGGTCCAGGGGCAGTTGCTGCTGGCCGGTGACGGTCATGGCGAGCAGTTCGGTGCCGTCGTCGGCGCAGGCGAAGCCGCGTTCGGCCAGCTGCCGGTAGGGCATGAGGACCAGCACCTCGTGCCCGGCGCCGGTGCCGGGGGCGGGCCGGTCGGGCAGGGGGATGTCGGCCAGGGTGGCGGGCCGGGTGAGGGAGCCGGTGAGGACTTCCAGGGTGTGCGGCCCGGTGGTGTGGGGGCGGTGCAGCAGGGCGAAGGCCTCGGCCTGGCCGTCCAGGGCGCGGGCCAGCAGGTCGGGGGTGGGTGGTGTCGGTGTCATGTGAAGAGCCCCTTGACGGTGGTGACCCGGGCGCAGCGCTCGGCGGCGTAGGTGAGGGCCGAGCGGTGGTAGTCCTGTGAGAAGTCGGCGGTGGCGTCGGCGACGAAGAACGGCTGGATGTCGTGGGTGAAGGCGTCGATGGCGGTGGCCAGGACGCCGACGTGGGCGTAGACGCCGCACACGATGAGCTGGTCGCGGCCGGCGGCGCGCATCCGCTCGAGCAGGTCGGTCTTGAAGAAGGCGCTGTAGCGCCACTTGGTGAGCTGCCAGTCCTGTGCGGTGGGGGCCAGCGCGTCGACGACCTGGCGGTCCTCGGGGGCGGGGCGCATGCCCGGGCCCCAGAAGTCCTTGAGCAGGCCGCGCTGTTCGTCGCTCATGCCGCCGGGCTGGGCGGTGTAGGCGACGGGGATGCCCAGGGCCGCGCAGCGGTCGCGCAGCTGCGCGGCGTGGGTGATGAGCTGGTGGCGCAGGGGGTCGGGGAAGGGCTTGAGGAAGTACCGCTGCATGTCGTGGACGAGCAGGACCGCCCGGTCGGCCTCGGCGGTCCAGGACACGGCGGCCGGGGGCAGGTCGCCCTCGGCGGGCAGGGGGTAGGGGCTGATGGGGGGTATGCCGGTCATGGTGGAAGTCCTCGAACGGGTGCGGGGGGTGCGGGTGGGTCGCCGGTGCTCAGGCGGGCCAGGCGTTGACGGCGCTCTGGGCCTGGGCGGGGTTGAGGCGCGGGTCGCAGCAGGAGGTGTAGCGCTCGCCGACGCGGTCCAGGTCGGCCTCGGTGCTGGCGCACTCGGTGACGTCGTCGGGGGTGGTCTCCAGGTGGAGGCCGCCGGCGGTGCCGCCGGCGGACTGGACGGCCTGGACGAAGCCGGTGATCTCGCGGGCGACGGTGTCCAGCAGGCGGGTCTTGTAGCCGCCGGGGGCGGTGACGGTGTTGCCGTGCACCGGGTCGCTGAGCCAGATGACGGGGTGGCCGGCCTCGCGGACGGCTTCGACCAGGCGGGGCAGTTTCTGGCCGACCTGGTCGGCGCCCATGCGGGCGATGAGGGTCAGGCGGCCCTCGTCGCGCCAGGGGTCCAGGCGTTCGCACAGGGCGAGCAGGTCGGGCACGTCCATGCTGGGGCCGACCTTGCAGGCCACCGGGTTGCTGACCTGGGACAGGAGGGCGACGTGGGCGCCTTCGACCTGGCGGGTGCGCTCGCCGATCCAGGGCCAGTGGGTGGAGCCGAGGAAGAGGCGGCCCTTGTCGTCCATGCGCAGCATGGGGGTCTCGTAGTCCAGGAGCAGCGCTTCGTGGCTGGTCCACACCATCGGTTCGACGACCTCGCGGCCGGCGGCGCGGTCGCGCCAGCCCAGGTGTTCGAGGATGTCGCCGGCGGCCATGTAGCCGGTGAGGATGCGCAGCGGGTCGGGGCGGCGGCTCTCGGCGTCGGGTTCGGGGCCGTTGACCATGTGGCCGCGGAAGACGGGCAGTTCCACCCCGTCGACGATCTCGGTGGGCTTGGAGCGCGGCTTGGCGAACTGGCCGGCGATGCGGCCCACCCGCAGCACCGGCTTGCCGGTGATCAGGCCGAGCGAGCCGGCCAGCACGTCCAGGAGGGCGGCCTTGCGGGCGACGTAGGCGGGGGTGCATTCCTGGGGGTCCTCGGCGCAGTCGCCGGACTGCAGCACCATGGCCTCGCCGCGGGCGACCTTGCCCAGCAGGGTGCGCAGGGTGGCCAGGTCGTCGCCCTGGACGAGCGGGGGGCGGGAGGCGAGGGCTTCGCCGACCCGGTTGAGCTGTGAAAGGTCGCTCCAGTCGGGTTGCTGCAGTGCCCCGCGGATACGAATCTCCCGTATAACGTCTTCCATGACGTACTCCGATCCAGCGGTGAAGTGATACTCAGGTGGGAATTCCGGTGCGCTTGATCTCCGGTACCGGAATACCGAGCGCCCGCAGCTGCTGGAAGGGGTTCATGAACTCGCGATTACGCTTGATCTTCCCGTTGTCGAGTTCGAACGAGTGCAGGAAGTGGTTCTCGTAGTAGCCCTCGGGGTAATCGCCGAAGCGGATCTTTCCGCGTCCGTCGCATTCCACCCAGATGTGGTTGGGGTCCTGCGTCTCGAATATCTGGATGTTGTACCACTCCCAGTCCGGGAAGCAGTCGAGGGACCATACGGCGTGCTCGGCGAGCCGGTCGCGGCCCACGGTCTCGACCGGGGATCCGGTGTCGGTGGTCCACAGGCCGCCGCGGCCGTCCTCGGTGAACAGCTCGTGGCGGCGGAGCCGGTCCTGGCCGCGGGTGTGCATGTACTGCTCGACGGTGGCCCGGTTGGCGCGGCGCAGTTCGGCCGCGTCGGTGAATCCCTGGGCCGGGGCGGATTCGGACATGGGTGTCCCCTTCGTGGTGAGCAAGTGCGTTGGGCGAGTGGTGGGGGGATGGCGCGTCGGGGCGCGGAATTCCCCCCGTTCCGCGGTGCGATCTTGCCCGATTCCACAGAGCAAATCAACACCGTTTCGGCGGTACGCTACTGACGTTGTGTAATATTCAACTTTATTGATGGCATAGTGGTCCACGCACCGGTGGAAACAATGCGGAATGCCCCCTGGAGCAGGTTTGTTCCGGGTGGCGCAAAGAAATTGCCTGAGCTGGGCACAAGCCCGGCTCAGGCATTTCACAAGTGGATCTGTGGCAGGACTTTTCAGAGCTTTCCGTTGTGGACGGCGCTGATGACCTGGCGCATGAGCGGGGAGAGCTGGAAGTAGGGGCCGAGGTTGAGGTAGCGGCCCTCGGGGGCCCACTTCACGGCCGCAATGACGATGGGCTCGCCGGGGTAGGCGCGCGGGGCGTGGTCCACGAAGTGCGCGACCTGGTCGGTGACGGGCACCGGCAGGGCGGCGCGGTCCCAGCCGCGGGCGGGCGGCGGGGCGTAGCAGATCCGCTCGATGCCGGCGGAGTCCCAGCTGAGGGTGGTGTAGATGCGAAAGGCGCGCCGGGCGAAGGCGAGCGTGGCCTCGTCGGGGGCGGGCCAGCCCAGTTCGCGGTGCAGGGACAGGAGCGTCTTCGGCGCCCGGCACTGCTCGGAGAGCTGGGTGAAGTAGAGGTTGACGGTGCGGCGCGGGTAGTCGATGCCGATCATCGCGACGTCGCTCAGGCCGTGCCGGGCCAGCAGGTCCAGGCTCTGGGCCAGGGCGGGCGGCATGGCGGGCAGTTCGGCGAGCTTGGCCACGTCCTGGACGTCCTGCGGGAAGTGCGCGTAGATCTTGTTGAAGCCGCCGACGACGCCGCCGTCGATGAGGTACTCGCTGATGGTGCACCGGCTCTGGAGGTCGGCGAGCAGGGTGTCCACGGGGTGGCCGGCCGCCGTGACGAAGCCGTGGGCCAGCGCGGTGGCGTAGGGGTCGCCGGCGCGGGTGGGCACGGTGAGGGTGAAGTCGAGTTCGGCCGGGGCGTCCTGGCTGGTGGAGACGCTGTAGACGACGCCGGCCTCGTGCAGGCCGTCGGCGAAGGCGGCCACGATGGGCCGCACGCCGCCGGGCCGGGCGGGCACGCCCGCCAGCCGGGCGGCCTCCTCGATGGCCGAGCACACCTCGTTGATCCCCGTGGCGTGGGGCATGACTCCTCCATGGGCCGGTTGGCGCGTGTGCGGGCGGGGGCCGGGGCGGGGCGCGGACCGGCGGGGCGCGGCCCGGGCGCGCGGGAAGAGGGGCGCCCGGGCCAGGGGGTTCAAGGACAGGCTCTGAGGGGGGGGTCAGCCGACCTTCGTGGCGCTCAGGATGGCCTGGACGGGGATGACGTCGCGGGGCACCTCGGCGGGGTCCTTGGTGATGGCCTTGGTGACCTTGAACCCGCACTCCTCCAGCCAGCTCTGGTAGGTGGAGATCTTCTGCGGGCCGCCCTGGCCCATGGTGCAGCCGATGAAGAAGGCGGGGAAGAAGTCGACGTTGTAGTTGTCGGTGTCGCGGATGTCCTCGGGATAGACCGGCACCATGATGTGGACCTGGCCGCCCGCCTCCAGGGAGCGGTGGACGCCCTGGAGGATGGTGAAGACGTCGTCCTTGTCGAACATGTCCAGGAAGTGCTTGATCAGGACGGTGTCGAAGCCCCGGGGGATCTCGTCGAAGACGTTGCCGCCGATGAAGGAGCAGTGCTCGGCCACGCCGTGCTTCTGGAAGTTCTCCAGGCAGGTGCGCTCCTTCTCCGGCAGGTCGAAGGTGGTCACCTTCAGCCCCGGGGAGGCCTTGTGCTGGTAGGTGTGGATCGCCCCCAGGCCGGTGTTGCCGGCCACGTCCAGGACCTGGGCGCCGGCGGGCACGTCGATGTTGGCGAAGAACCAGGGGTCGATGTTGGCGGTGACGTTGTTCATCAGCGTCAGCCAGGCGTCGTTGAGGTCGCTGTGGTCGGCCACCGCGTCGTAGAGGGTGCCCTCGCCCGCGCCGTAGAGCTCCTTGAGGCCCACGATGGTGCCGGTGCGCACGCTGTCGGTGAGGTAGAAGAGCTGCCGCAGCGCCACCACCTTGATCATGTTCATGTAGGTGAGGGCGCGCTTGAGGTCGTGCTCGGCGACCTCGGCCAGCGCGTCCAGGCGGTAGCCGCCGTCCTCGTCCTGGGCGACGAAGCCCTCCTTGACCATCAGGAACAGCAGCTGCTCCACGGCGTCGGGCTTGGCGCCGACGGCCTGACCGAGCTCGGCGGCGCTCGCGCCGGGCGTGGCGCGCAGCTCATCGACGAGGCCGAGCTCGAAGACGGACAGCAGGCTCATGAACCGCGAGGGGCCGACCATGTACTCGCGGAACCGGGCGAGGGTGGCTTCAGTAGACATTGCGGCTGTTCCCTTTCGATAGGCGGTGCGGGTGGCCGGGAGGGCGCCCCGGCGGGCGGACGGGCCAACGGGCGGGGCGGGGGGAATCAGGCCGAGCGCCCGCCGACGTAGGAAAGGTTCAGCCGGCTGTCGGTGCGCCACTGGTAGTACGACTGGAGCTTGTAGTACTCCTCGCCGCTCGCGGTCACGGCGGCGTAGACCATCTTGGGGGTGTCGGTGCCGTAGGGGACGCTCTTGAGGAACTGCTCGACCTTGCTGCCCAGGCGGGCGGAGAGCTCCAGCGGGTTCTCGGTCTTGACGCTGTAGGCGATCCGCTCGACCTTGTGGGAGTCCCAGTTCAAGGTGGTGTAGATGCCGAAGGCCCGCTGGCAGAAGTCGAGCATCTGCTCGCTGGGGTCGGGCAGGCCGATCTCGCGGTGCATCGCCAGGACGGTGTCGCGGGAGACGACGTCGGCGGAGGCGGCGAAGTACACGTTCATGGTGCGGCTGGCGTAGTCGATGCCGATCAGGTCCACCTGGTCGGCCAGCTGGTAGCGGGCGAAGAAGTCCTCGGTGGCGGCCAGGCCGGGCGGCATGGAGGCGATCTCGGCCAGGTGGGCGAGGCTCTCGTGGCGGCCGCCGGGGAAGTACACCCAGATCTTCTTGAAGCCGCCCAGCACCCCGAAGTCGACGCCGTAGCTGTCCACCGCGCAGTGCTTTTGCACGTCGGCCAGGAGCGACTCGATGGGGTGGCCGCTCTGGGCGGTGAGGTTCTTCTCCACGGCCACGGCGTAGGGGTCGATGGCGCGCGGGACGGTGAAGCGGCAGTCGAACTCGCCCTCGTGGCGCGCGTTGGTGGCCACCCGGAAAGCGATCACGGCGCCCGGCAGGACGTCCTCGTAGGCGGCCAGGATGGGCCACACCTTGTCGCGGTCGCAGGCCACGTCCAGCAGCCCGGCGGACTTTTCGACGGCAGCGTAGACACCGGCCAGATCGGCGGTTCCCGACATCATTCCTCCAGAGATGGATTACGGCGCCGGTGAGCGGCGGCACGTTGCAGGGGCGGCGCGCCGGGGCCCGGGGCGGGCTGCGCCCGGGCGCCGGGCGGGGTGGTGCGGGCGGTGCCCGGCGCGTGCGGGGGCGGGGCGCGCCGGTCGGGGCGGGCACGCGGGGGGCCGGCGCGGGGCGGCGGGCCAGGGCGTGCCGCGGCGGCGGCACCGGCCGGTGGTGCGAGGGGGGCTGGGGGGTGAGGGCCCGTCAGGTGCGCGCGTGTACGCGGGTGTTCCCGGGCCCTTCGGCGCAACTCCCCCACAGCCAAGGGCTCCACGCTCCGAGGGAGGGGGCACGACTTTTGGGCAGGGGAGGCTTGCAGAAATAGTGACACGGGCGGGCCCCTACACCAAGAGCCGTTCAAAGTGACGTGGGTCACGTGAAACGGGGGGTGCCGGTGGCGCCTGCCGGGCCAACTCCCGCGCCGCACGCGGCTGTTGTGGCGCGGCCCGGCGGGGGATGCGAAAAGGCGGCGCGGGTGACCCGTCCCCTGGTCACCCGCGCCGCGGTTCTCGTCCGGGCCCGGCCGCTGCGGGCCGGGCCTGACGCGTCAGTGCACGTGCCGGTCCTCCCCGCGCCCCTCCAGGGCGGCGGGCCGGCCGTTGTCCTGTCCGCCCGCATGACCGTTGACCTGGCCGCCCGTGTGGCCGCCGGCGCCGTGGTCGAGGTGGTCCAGGGCCTGCTGCAGCTCCTGCGGGGTGGGGTTGGCGATCTGCCCGTCGCTGAACCAGCGGCTGAGCCGGTGGCGCAGCAGCTCGGCGCGGGACTTGGGGTTGGGCACGCCGTCGCGGTCCTCGCGCACCGGGGCCGGCAGCGCGGGGTGGACCTCGCGGGAGAGCAGGGTGTACTCCTGCGCGCGGGCCAGGCGCTCGTGGACCTCGACGAACTCGCCGTGCGGCAGGCGCTTGATGCGGCCGGTCTCGCGGCCGTGCAGCAGCTTGTCGCGGTCGCGCAGCTGGAGGCCGATGCAGATCCGCTTGGTGACGACGTAGGTCAGCGCGGGGATGACGAACACCCCGATGCGCACCGCCCAGGTGATGGAGTTCATCGACAGGTGGAAGCGCTCGGCGAGGATGTCGTTGGAGCCGCCGAAGAACAGCACCAGGTAGAAGGCGGCCAGCGAGCAGACGAAGGCGGTGCGGGTGGGCTGCTCGCGCGGGCGGTCCAGCAGGTGGTGCTCGCGCTTGTCGCCGGTGATCCAGGCCTCGATGAAGGGCCACAGGCAGGCGATGGCGATCAGCAGGGTGGGCAGCACCACGGCCGGGACCAGCACGCCCATGTTGACGGTGTAGCCGGCGACGGCGAACTCCCAGGCGGGGAAGGCGCGCAGGGCGCCCTCGAGGAAGCCCATGTACCAGTCGGGCTGGGAGCCCTGGGAGATCTGGTCGGGCCGGTAGGGCCCGTACACCCACACGGCGTTGATCTGGGCGATGCCCGCCATCAGGGCCAGGACGCCGGAGACCAGGAAGAAGAAGCCGCCGGCCTTGGCCGCGTAGTGCGGCATCAGGGGCTGGCCGACCACGTTCTGCTGGTTGCGGCCCGGCCCGCGGAACTGGGTGTGCTTCTGGTAGATGACCAGGATCAGGTGGACGGTGACCAGGGCCAGGATGATGCCGGGCAGCAGCAGGATGTGGAAGCTGTAGAAGCGCGGGATGACGTCGGTGGCGGGGAACTCGCCGCCGAAGAGGAACATCGTCAGGTAGGTGCCGACCAGCGGGATGGCCAGCGTGACGCCCTCGGCGATGCGCAGGCCGGTGCCCGAGAGGAGGTCGTCGGGCAGCGAGTAGCCCAGGAAGCCTTCCAGGGTGACCAGGATCAGCAGGACCACGCCGATGAGCCAGTTCAGCTCGCGGGGCTTGCGGAAGGAGCCGGTCAAGAAGTGCCGCAGGGTGTGCGCCATGGTCGCGGCGATCATGGTGAGGGCGGCCCAGTGGTGCAGCTGGCGGATGAACAGGCCGCCGCGCACCTCGAAGCTGATGCGCAGGGTGGAGGCGTAGGCCTCCGACATCTGCACGCCCTGCAGCGGGACGTGCGGTCCTTCGTAGACGGTGTGGGCCATGCTCGGGTTGAAGAACATGGTCAGGTACAGGCCGGTGAGGATCAGGATGATGAAGCTGTAGAGCGCGATCTCGCCGAACATGAAGGACCAGTGCTCGGGAAAGACCTTGCGCATCAGGGTGCGCCACTGGTAGATGCCGAGCCGGCCGTCCGCCCAGTCCGCGATGCGTTCGCCCTGCGGTGCCGTGGTCCGCTGCGGCGCCTTGTCGGTGATGCTCATGCCCGTGCGCCCTCCCCTCGCCGCTGAGTCGTCACAGGCACACCCGGGCCGGCCGGTGAGGGCGCGGCGGTGGGGGCGGCCTGCAGCGGCGCAAACGGGCCCGTGCCGTGAAGCGGGTCGAACGCTATCGACACGGTGTGCGGCCGGACAACCGTGCTCGAGCCGGAACCCGGCCCCAACTCCACCGTTTCTTGAGCGAGTTTCGAGCCGTCCCGCCGCGCAGGTGCCATGACCCCGCCCAACTGGGCGGTCATTGCTGGCGAGTTGCCCCGGCGCGTGCGCCCCGGTCTCCCCAAGTGGGCCTCAACAGCGGCTAGTTGCTGCGCTCTTGTCATGCCCGAAGCCTATGTCGCGGGCATTTGGCACTCGCGCCCGGCACCCCCTTGTCCGCGCCCGGGGGGCGGGAGGCTCCCGGGGGGCGGGCGGCTCCCGGGGGGCGGGCGGCTCCCCCCGGGGGGGAGGAGGGGGAGGCTCCCCCCGGGGGGGCGGGGGCCTCAGGGCGGCGGCGCTCGCCGGTCGGGACCGGGGTGGGTCTCAGGGGTGCGGCGCTCGTCCGGCGGGGATGGGGCGGGCCTCCTCAAGGCCGGGCCGGGGTGGGTCTCAGGGGTGGCGGCGCTCGCCTGCCGGGGCCGGGGCGGGGCGCAGGGGCGGCGGCGCTTGCCCGGCGGGAAAGAGGCGGGTCAGGGCCGGGCTGGGGTGGGTCTCAGGGGTGTCGGCGCGCCCGCCCGGCGGGGAGGGGCGGGGCAAGGCCGGGCCGGGGTGGGCCTCAGGGGTGGTGGCGCTCGCCCGCCGGGGCCCGGGCGGGGCGCAGGGGCGGCGGCGCCCGCCCGGCGGGGAAGAGGCGGGTCAAGGCCGGGCCGGGGTGGGTCTCAGGGGTGGCGGCGCTCGCCCGCCGGGGCCGGGGCGGGCCACTGGGCCGAGGAGCCGGCCGGGTGCAGGCGGGCCGAGCCGGTGGCCACGCCGATGACGGGCACCGCCGGGGCCGGGGCACGGCGGCGGCGGGCGTGCTCGCCGTGGGTGATGCTGGGCGGCGCCGGCACGGGCGGCGGGACGGGGACCCGGCGGGCGCGCGGACCGGGCACCACGGCGAGCGTCCCCACGGCCTGCACCCGCGCCAGCAGCCGGGCGGCGGCATACGGCTCGGTGACGGCCTCGGCGGCGATCCGCGCAGTCACCCGCCGGGCCAGCCAGGCCCGCAGACCGCGGGGCGGCCGGCCTGGGTCGGCGGTGCGGGATCCGCCCGCGAACCAGGCCCGCGGGCCGCGGGAGCGGGCCGGGTTGGTGGCGGGAGCGGCCGGGGGGTGCGGGGTGGCCGTGGCGGGGCTGGGAGTCGTTGCGGCGGGGCGGGGGGTGACTGCTGCACCTGCGGTGGCCGTCACGCCTGGGGACGCTGTTCTGCCTGGGGTGGCTGCAGGGCTGCGCGCGCCTGCGGAACCGGGGGCGGCTGTCGTACCTGCTGCGCCGACGGTGTCTGGCGCGTCTGCGGCGCCGGTGGGAACTGCCGCACCTGCCGCGCCCGGCATGCCTGCGGCGCCGAAGGCGGGTGCAGGGTCGAGGGTGCCCGCCACATCTGCCGCCCCGGGCGGAGCTGCCGCACCCGCCGCGCCCGTCACGCCTGCGGCACCGGAAGCGGCGGCAGGGTCGAGTTGGCCCGCCGGGGCTGCGGCACCAGCGGTATCAGGGACGTCCGCGGTGCCCGCCGAGCCCGCCGAGCCCGCCGCACCTGCGGCCCCTCCAGGGCCGGGGGTGCCTGCGGTGCCGGCCACGCCTGCTAGGCCTGCCGCGCCCGTCACGCCTGCGGCACCGGAAGCGGCTGGGTCGAGTTGGCCCGCCGGGGCTGCGGCGGCGGCGGTGTCAGGGGCGTCCGCCGTGCTCGGCGCGCCCGCCGTGCCTGCGGTGCTGGCCGTGCCTGCGGTGCCGGGGACGGCTGCTGGCGTACCTGCTGCGGCAGGGGCGCTCGCCGCGTCCGGGGCGGCTGTCGTGCCTGCGCCTGCAGAGTGGGGGGCCACTGCGGGGGCGGGGCCTGTGGTGCGTAGGTGGCGGGTGCTGGACTGCCAGGCGGGGGACAGCCGGTGGGCCAGGGCGCGGCGCAGGCGGTAGGCCAGGCCCACCGTCGTGCCGTGGCCGCTGAGCATGCCGTCCAGGACGAGGGCGCTCTGCACGGCCAGGGTCATGCCCTGGCCGTGGGCGGGGTCGGTGACGGCCAGGGCGTCGCCCATCACCAGGAACTGGTCGGGCCAGCGGCGCAGTTGGTCGTAGTGGCGCCAGCGGTTCTCGGTGCGGGTGCAGGTGTGCACCGGGCCCAGCGGGGTCGCGCTCTCGATGACGTCGCGCAGCAGCGGGTGGCGCAGCAGGCCCGCCGCGTGCAGCAGCGCTGCGTGGTCGGTGGGCGGCGGGGTGCCGTCGGCGAAGGTGAGGGTGAGCGCGAGGCGGCCGCCCTCGATGACGTTGAGGGCCCCCTGGCGGGGGTGGCCGGGCGCGGCCGTGAGCAGCAGGCTCTGCCAGTCGGCGACGTGGCCGAGGGGCGGGGCGAAGACGGTGGAGGCGTACGTGGTGCGGGCGGGCACGACCGTTTCGCGGGGCGGCTCGTAGCCGAGGCCGGCCAGCCAGTGGGGGGCGCGGGAGGCGTGTCCGGAGGCGTCCACCACGAAGTCGGCGGGTATGAGGCGGTGCGGGCCCGCACCGCCGGGGCCGGGCCGCTCGCGCCGGCGGGTCCAGACGCCGGTGACGGTGTCGTTGGGGCCGCCCTGAAGACCCTGCACCTCGTGGCCGGCCAGGAAGGTGACCGCGGGTTCGGCGCGCAGCCGGGCGCGCAGGACGGCGTCGATCAGGTCGCGGGAGGCGCTGAGCATCGACAGGTCCGCGTCGAAGCGGGGCAGCCAGCCGGCCGGGCCCAGGACCAGCGCGTCCTGGGGCAGGCGGATGCGGACCGCGCCGGCGCGGGCGAAGTCGGCGCCGATGCCGGGGAAGAGTTCCTCCAGGCCCTGCTGGGCGGTGGTGGTGAGGCTGTGGGTGTGCCGGGCCTGGGGCAGGCCGCGGCGGCGGGCGGCGCCGCGCGGCAGGTGGTCGCGCTCGATGACGGTGACGTGGTCCATGGAGTTGGCCAGGGCCCGCGCGGCGGTGAGCCCGGCGAGGCCGGCGCCGATCACCACGGCGTGGCCGCGGCCCCCGCTCTGCTCGACGCCGCGTGCGTCCTGACTCATCTCGGCCGCCCTTCCGGTGCGTTCGTGGTTGCATCATGCGGCGTGCGCGCGCCCGTACGGCGGGATTTGCCCAACCCCCCACCGCTCCCCCGCCCTTGCCGTCCCCGCGCCCGGCCCGTCCCCGGCAGCGCCCCCGCCCGGCCGGGCGCGCCCCGATCTCCCTGGTGAGACCGCATGCGCGCGCCCGCCGCCCGGACCGGTCCCCGGTCCGGGCGCGGCGCGGGCCGAGGCCAGCGGTCAAGCGGTCCTCGAGGCGGCCGCGACAGGGGCTGTGGCGGACGTCGAGCGGAGGTCGCGGGGCTCGGGCGGGGGGTATGGGGCGTTGCTGGGGGGGGTGCGGGGCGCGGCCGGCCCTGTCCGGGGGGTGCGGGGCGCGGCCGGCCCCGTCCGGGGGACACGGAGAGGGCTGCCCGCCGGGGTGGGGGTGCGGAGAGGGCCGCCCGCCGGGGGGTGCGGTCGCGGGGCGGCCGCCGGGGTGGGGGTGTGGTCGCGGGGCGGGTGCTCAGGGGGTTCGCCTGCCGCGGGGGCACGGCGGCTTCGCAGGCGGCGTCTTGCGGAGGGGAGCGCTCCCGGGGCAGCCCTCCCCCGCGAGGGGTCTGGCGTGAACGGTGCGCGGCCGGGCGGGAGTTGACCGGAAGTGGCGGCGTCCGGCGCGCCGCTGCCGGGCCCGCAGAGGGCGCGTAACTCCTGCTGGTACTACCGGTACGCAGGGCAGCGCAACGTACCCCTGAAACCCAACCCCGCGGGTGCTGGCGGGGGTTGGTCCGGCCGGAGCCCGGGCGCCGCCCCCGCCGGCCCCCCGGAGGGGGCGGGGCGGCACCAGGGGCCGGGACGGGTGGCGGTCAGGTGGTGCGGTAGGCGACCTGCGTGGCCATCGCCGTCAGTTCCGTGCGCCACACCGGGTCGATGGGCACGTCGGCGATGGCGTCGCAGCCCTGTTCGACCAGGGCGGCGATGTGTTTTTCGACGTCGTCGGGGACGCCGGTGTCCACCAGGCGGCGGCGCACCTCGTCGGGGGTGTGGCCGGGCTCGGTGATCAGGCTGTGGATGCGTTCGTCGCGCTGCATCGCCCAGCCCAGCAGCAGGGTCATCTTGTGCTGCTGGAAGTCGAGGCCCGCGGGTTTGCCGGTGTGCGCGGAGTCGCCGAAGGCGTCCAGCAGGTCGTCGCGGAGCTGGAACGCCTCGCCCACCGCCTCGCCGTACTTGGCGAAGGCGGGGGCCAGGTCGGGGCGGCCGGCCGCGCTCGCGCCGACGGCCAGGGGGCGGTGGATGGTGTAGTGGCCGGACTTGGCCAGGGCGATCCAGCGGGACAGCCGCGGGTCGACGGAGAACTCGGCGGCCGCGGTCATGTCCATGTACTGGCCGATCATCAGCTCCGAGCGCAGCGTGTTCCACACTCCCTGCACTGCCGCGGGCGCGGCGCTCATCAGCTGTTCGCTGTAGACCAGGGCGAGGTCGCCGACCAGCAGGGCGACGCCTTCGCCGTAGCGGCGCGATTCGCCCTGCCAGGCGCGGGCGGCGTGCAGCGCGCTGTGGTGGGCGTGCACGGTGGGCAGGCCGCGCCGGTGGCTGGAGGCGTCGATGACGTCGTCGTGGATGAGGGCGGAGGCGTGCAGCATCTCCAGGGCGGCGGCGGCCGAGACGACGGCGGGGTCGGCGGGGTCGCCGTCGGCGGCGAGGTAGCCGGCGATGCAGAAGGCGGGGCGGATGCGTTTGCCGCCCGCCGCGACCAGTTCGCTCAGCGCGTCCACGGCGCCGACCGCGCGGTCGTTCACGTCTGCCCATAACTCGTGCTCGGCGGAGAGGAAGGCGCGCAGGTGTCCCTCCATTCTCTCCAGCAGATCGTCGCGGGTGCGGCGCGCGGTCGCGGCCAATTCCTGGTCGGTTCCGTCGGTTTCGATACAGGCCATTTCCATAGCCACAGCTTTTCCCTTGCGTTGAGGTGGGGCAGGGGGCGGTGTCACCGGGCGGCCGGGGGCGGGCCGCCGGCCGGAGGGGCCGGAAGGGGTCCCGGAGGGAGGGCCCCGGACGGGGGCGCGCGGCAGGGGGGTCGGGAGAGGTCTGGGGAACGGCGCCGGGAGGGGCGCGGGGCAGGGAGCAGAGGGCGGGGGCGGGGGCGGGGGCGGGGGCGGGGGCGGGGGCGGGGGCGGTAAAGCAGGGCGTCATCCGTCCAAAGCGAAACATGAAGAACCCTGGAGTTCTCCTTTAGAAAAGAGGAATCTCAAATTCCCCTTTAGGGCAGATCGATTACGAAATGAAAAATTTACAACCGCTGGATTACCGCTCCCTTCCCGGTGGGACGCACGTTGACACCCCCCGACCGGTCATGGAACTCTCCGAGGGCACCCATAGCCGTGACTAGGCGGCGGTGGGGTCCGGGGACACATCGGGGGGATGGACCGCACATGACAGCCGTATTCACTGAGTGCATCAGGGCCTGCGCCTATAGGGCCGGGCCTGAATTCTTTGCCGGAATTTCCTGAACGGGACCGTTCCGCCACGTTGCGACGTGATGACCGTTCAGCGGCCCGCATCCGAAGGCTCCGGCCACGCCCCCCACTCTTTCCCTTTCCGGGGGCCATCGATTCAGCAATTCACTGCGGCATCCGGTACGGGAGACGTGTGTCTTCGTGCCGGGTGCGGGGCGCGTCAGCTCATGAAGGAGATTCAATGGAGTTTCACTCATGCCCCAGGAACCATGACCGGCAGGTCCCTGTCGCCGCCGGCGCCGTCCTGTGCACCGGCTGTGTCGAGCAGCTGGAGCGCAACCTGCGCACCCTTCCCGGTCTCCACCAGGAAGGACTGCACCACATTCTGTCGACGTCCCGGCGGCGGAACCCGACAAAGGTGTCGGGCAGCCGCAGGCGGGATCATCTGAACATTTCCGCGCTCGATGCCAGGAACAATATTCTCGCGATCCTGGAGTCGTGGTCCGGTTTTGTCGTGGAAAAGCGGGGGGTGGCCGCTCCCGGGCGTTCCGTACCGCATCTGGCCTGCTTTTTGATTCTCCATCTGGAGTGGCTTGCGACGCAGCCGCCGGCCGCCGAATTCGCCGATGAAGTCGAGAGTCTCCAGATGGAATCGCTGCGGGCCATCGACCCGGATTCCGAGGATGAGAAGGCGCCGGTCATCGGGTGTGTCGTGGACGACTGCCCGGGGACGATCAATGCGTCGCCGCGCCCCGCGCGGCCGGCGGTCCGGGGCAGTGTCAGCTGTTCGTCGGGCCATTCCTGGGAAATGCGCGAATTGCTCACCATCCGGCATCTCATGGACCGGCAAAGGAAGGACGCCGCATGAACCGACCGCCGCGCCACCGGCTCGTTCCCACGAATGTGGCCGCACTGGCCACGGGTGTGTCCGAAGCGACCATTCGCAAGTGGGTGAGCCGGGGCAAGATAACCCGCTACGGCACACCGGGCCGCTCCCAGTTCGACATAGAAGAGCTCACGGAGATCGCTCTGCAGCGCCAGCGCTGAGCGAGGTCCGTGAGCGCCCTCGCCGGCCCCTCGGGGCCGCTTGCCTTGCCCGCGGCGCAGGCCGCCATCGAGACCCCGCCTGGAGCGGGGGCGGTGGCGGCCTTCGCCGTCGCCGGGGGGGTGGCCGCCCTCGCCGTCGCCGGGGGGGCGGGCGCCACCTCGCCATCGCCCCGGGGGCCGCCGCCTCGCCACCGCTCGGGGGACGGTGGCCGCCCTCACCGTCACCGGGGGCCGCCCTCACCGTCACCGGAGTCGGTGGCGGCCTTCGCCGTCGCCCAGGGGACGGTGGCCGCTTTCGCCGTCGCCGGGGGCCAGGGGACGCGCCTCGGGGGCCGGTGGCGGCCTTCACCGTCACCCGGGTCGGTGGCCGCCCTCACCATCGCCCCGGGGGTCGGTAGCCGCCCTCACCGTCACCGGGGGCCAGGGGACGCCTCGCCGTCGCCCCCGGGGGCCGGTGGCGGCCTTCACCGGCACCCGGGTCAGTGGCCGCCCTCGCTGTCACCCGGGGTCGGCGGTGGCCTCCGCCGTCGCTCGGGGGACGGTGCCGCCCTCACCGTCGCCCCCGGGGGGCCGGGGCCGCCTTCGTCGTCGCCCGGGGTCGGCGGTGGCCTTCGTCGTCGCCCGGGGGACGGTGGCCGCCCTCACCGTCGCCGGGGGCCGGTGGCCACCCTCGCCGTCGCCCGGGTCGGTGGCGGCCCTCACCGTCGCCGGGGGCCGGTGGCCACCCTCACGGTCGCCCGGGGGCCGATGGCCGCCCACGCCGCCCGCCCGGGGGCTGGTGGCCGCCCTCACCGTCGTCAGGGGCCGGTGGCCGCCTCGCCGTCGGCGGCGCAGAGCCCCCCTCCCTGGTTGGGCGGCGCGGGCGGGGCGGGGGGCACGGGGGCCGCAGAAGGCGCAGACGGTGCGGGAGTCGCGGACGGCGCGGGCGTCTCGGACGGCGCGGGTGTTGCGGGCGGCGCGGGTGCCTCGGGCGACGCGGGTGCCTCGGGTGGCGCGGGTGTCTTGGACGGTGGGGGCGGGGCGGGGCGGGTCAGGGCGCGGTCGGTCAGCGCGGCGGCCGCCCCGGTGTAGGCCCGGGGGGCGAACAGGTCGCCCCCCGGGTCTGCGCCGGGCCCGGCGTCGCGCAGTGCGGCGGCCGCGCGCGGGTCCTGGCCCAGGACCTCGGCCAGCGGCCGGCCGCCGGCGGCGGACCGGGCCGATGCGGCGTCCAGCAGGTCGCGGGCGGCGGCCCGGCCCAGCCGCGGCGCCAGGACGGCGGCGATCCGTTCGGAGACGATGCGGCCGCCGGTCAGGGCGGTGTTGGCCTCCATCCGGGCGGCATCGACGCGCAGCTGCGCCACGAGCTCCGCGGCCTGGTGGGCCGCGCCCCCGGCCAGCCGCAGCAGGGCGCGCAGCGGCTCCCACTCGGCGTGCCAGGCGCCGGCCGAGCGCTCGTCCTCGCTCAGCATGCAGCCCAGCACGCCGGCCGCCAGCGGCGGGGCCTGCAGGGCGGCGGAGCGGATGGCGGTGGCCAGGACGGGGTTCTGCTTGTGCGGCATCGCCGAGGACGCGCCGCGCCCGGCGGGCGCCGGTTCGTGCACCTCGCCGACCTCGGTGCGGGTCAGCGACAGTACGTCCACGGCGATCTTGCCGAGCGCGGCGCAGGTGAACGCGGCGCCCTGGGCCAGGTCGGCCACCGGGGTGCGCAGCACGTGCCAGGGCAGCAGCGGGGCGCGCAGCCCCACTTCGGCGGCGAACGCCTCGGTCAGGTCCTGGACGTAGGCGGCGGGGTCGGCGCCCGGCGCGTGGGCGAGGTAGCCGGCCAGCGTGCCGGCGGCCCCGCCCAGCTGGACGGGCGCCGCCGCCTCCAGCGCGGCGAGCCGGTCGGCGGCGTCCAGCACCAGGTGGCGCCAGCCCGCGGCCTTGCAGCCGAAGGTGGTGGGCACCGCGTGCAGGGCCAGGGTGCGGCCGGCCATCACGGTGTCGCGGTGGGTACGGGCCAGCGCGGCCAGCGCCTGTTCGGCGCGGGCCAGGTCGGCGCGGATCAGGGCCAGGGCCCGCCGGGCGACGAGCATGGCGGCCGTGTCGAAGATGTCCTGGCTGGTGGAGCCGCGGTGCACGTAGGCGGCCGCGGCCGGGTCCTGGGCGGCGACCAGTGCGGTGAACTCCCGTACCAGGGCCACCACCGGGTTGGCGGACTGGCGGGCCCGCACGGCCAGGGCCGCCACGTCCAGGTGCTGTGCGGCCGCCGCCCGGGTGATCGTGCGGGCGGCGTCCTGGGGCACGGTGCCAAGGCGTGCCTGCGCCCGGCTCAGCCCCGCCTCGGCATCGAGCATGGCCTGCAGCCACGCCCGGTCCCCCACCGCCCCCGCCACCGGCACCCCGGCCCACACGGGCGCCAACAGCCCGGCTTCAGATCCCACCCCGTCCGGCCCCGCCGCATCCGTCCCGGGCGGGGGCGGCGGCACGGGTGAAGGGTCAGCACTCATGGGTGACTCCTGCTTCCTGTTCGATACGAGGACCCGGCACCCGGCCCCGCCCAACTCCCGGGACCGGCCGGGCCGGTTGCCGCCGGAGGGAAGGGCCGAGGGCACGGTGGCAGCACGAGGGCGCCGCCTTGCGCCCCACGGCTCGGCATCGGCCCAGGGCGAGACGGCCGCCCCCGGACGGAAGGGCCGGCGGCACGACGGCCACCCCTTCCACCCGCGCGGCTCGACGTCGGCCCGGAGCACGGCGGTTGCCGCCGCACGGAAGGGCCTGCGGCACGCCGGCGGCACGGCAGACTCCCCCTCCTCCCGCGACTCGACGTAGACCCAAGGCGAAGCGCTTGCCGCCGCGCGGAAGGGCCGGCGATACATACCGGCGGCACGACGGGCCCCCGGCTCAACGACGGTCCAGGGCGGAGCAGTTGCCAGTGGGGCTGCCGGCCCGGCCGGGCCGGTGTCGTCCGGCGGATGCGGGGGGCGGTCACGTGGTGGCTCGGTCGAAGGTGGTCGTGGATGGGGTGGGGGTCGGGGTGTGCAGGGCGGCGCGGGCGATCGCGTCCGCGTCGGTGAGGGTGACCGAGTTGACGCCGGGGCGGATGCCCGCGGCCGTCACCCAGTGCACCGCTTCGGTCGGCACACCGAAGGCGTAGCGGTGCGGATGGGGGCGGCCCGCCGCGTCGATCAGGCGGAAGGGGCGTTCGGTGACGGCCAGCCCGTCGCTGTCGAAGGGCCGGCCGGTGCGGGTGCGGATGCGGTGGGCGGTGCACTGGCCGGTGGCCAGCAGGTGGCGCAGCAGCCGGTCCCCGGTGCGGCGCAGCGTGATCGCGGGCAGCCGGGCCTCCACGACCGCGTCCACCTGCCGCGCCGAGCCGGGCACCAGCGGGGACAGGACCGTGCAGCGCCCGTCCTGCACCTCCACGCGCAGGCCGGGACCGATCACCTCCAGCACCCCCGCCTCGATCAGCGCGGTCATCTCCTCCACCCGCCGCGCCGGCGGGCCGATGGACAGGTGCGCGTTGAGCGGTGTGTACCAGCCGTCCAGGTCGGTGCGGTGGGAGTCGCCGTCCAGACCGCCGTGGTCGACGGCCAGGCGGATCTCGTTGCGCAGGTCCCGCAGCACGTCCAGGGCCGCCTTCAGGGGCCCGTTGACGTTGCCGGCCCGCGCCTCGGCCACGTCCTGGCGCAGCTGGTCCAGGAGCCAGCCGGTGAAGTCTTCGGGGCCGGTGAACTCCCGCCCGCGCCAGGGGCGGGCCAGCAGCTCCCAGTCCAGGCGGTCCTTCTCGCCGATGCCGTACTCCTCCAGCACCGCCCGCAGGTGCCCCTCCCCCGCCGGCGCGGCCAGGCAGGCGGCCTCCAGCTGGCGGGCCGGCAGCGCCTCGCCGCGCGAGCGCAGCAGCGTGGCGTAGTAGACGGCCTCCGCCTCGCGGGCGACCAGCGGCCACACATCGCGCCGGAAGTCCAGCCCGCTTACGGCGTGTTCGCGGCGCAGCGCGGCGATGTGCGCGGCGGTCAGCAGCCGCGGCTCGTGCCGGCCGTGGGGGCCCTTCTGGTTCTCCCCGCGTGCCTGGTAGGGAATGCCGCGCCGCGATCCCGCGTACAGCCGCGGCTCCTGGCCCGAGGCCCGGTAGGACAGCCGGCCGCCGCGGCGGGTGAAGGTGCCGCCGCGGCCGGCGGTGAGCCGGGCCAGGTAGTCGAAGAAGTTCAGGCCCAGGCCGCGCAGCAGCACCCGCATGCCCGGCGCCAGCGCCCGCAGGTCCACATCGGCCGGGTTGGCCGGCGCCAGGTGGTGCACCCCCGCGGCACGGGCGCGCCCGGCAAAGGCCCGCTCCGCCTCATCCGCGGCGGCCGGCAGGTGGCCCTGGCACAGGATGACGGCGTCCAGCCCGCCGAGCACCGTGCCGTCGGCCAGCCGCACCCGCTGACGCACCCCGACCTGCGCTTCCGGGCCCGTTTGCGGGGCGGGCTCGTCGTCCAGGGCCACGGCCAGGGCGCGGTGGAAGGTGACGTGCACCCGGCCGGGCGCGCCGCGCACCACGCGCCGGCAGGCCCAGCGCAGGTAGTGGCCGTAAAAGGCGCGGGTGGGATAGGTGTCGGGGCCCAGCGCGCGGGCCTGGGCCAGTACGTCGTGCGGATACGTGCCCTCGATCTCGCCCGCGGCCAGCGCGCGGGCCCACTCGTGCAGGCTGGGCCCCGGCTCCAGCGGGCCCGCCAGGTCGACGCTGGCGTCGGTGAACACCGAGATCTGTCCGGCCACGGTGTTCATGAGCAGGTGCGGGGACTGGTCGGTGCGCCATACCCGGCCGGCGCCGGGCGGGCAGGGGTCGATCACATGGATGTGGACGGGGCCGTCCTGCGGCCGCAGGCGGGCGTTGGCGCACAGGCGCTCGAGTACGGACAGGCCGCGGGGTCCGGCACCTACCACGCACACCGTGCGAGGGCTCACTGTCATGACTAACCGTTTCTGCTGGTCACGCAACGGGGCGAGGACCACGGCGCAGCGCGGGGGCCGCCCCTCCAACGGGGCGGTGGCGGGCCGGGTCCGGGCCTGTCGCCGGGCCGGGCCCGGTGGCAGGCGTGCGCACGCCCCGCCGCCGAGGGCAGACCTCACCCGGCGGCGGACCACACCCGGGCGCGCCGGCTGGGCGGCGGGAGGGTGTGGGCATACGGCGGCACGTGCGGCAGGGGAAGACGGGTCGGCGGGGGCGGCGGCGGGCGGTGTGCCGCGCCGCGGGTGCTTCCCCCGCGTCCCTGCTGCGCCGCCGTCACCCGCTGTCGCGGGGCGGACGGTAGCCGTTCACCATGCGCGCCGGGTCGGCCCCGCGGCCGGACGGCCGCCTCCTACGCGCGTCGGCGGAAACAGAGTCGGGTCGCCCTCACCGGGCTGGTCGTGACGGGGCCGGACGAGCGGGCCGCCGGCCACGCCGAGGCCACAGCCGAGCCCGTACACGGTGCTGTTGGCATCCATGTGCCTGCTCCTCTCGTCTGTCAGTGCGTCAGTGCGTGGGTAGGTAGGTGGGTGGGTGGTGCCCGGTGGCACGGGGTGGTGCCGGGGGTCGGGATGGTGCCAGGCCACGGGGTGGCGCCAGGGCACGGGATGGTGCCAGGGCACGGATGGTGCCGGGGCACGGGGTGGTGCCAGGTCACGGGGTGGTGCCGTGGTCCGAGGTGGTTCGGGTGGTGCGCAATGGTGCCGGGGCACGGGATGGTGCCGGGTAGTGCGGGATGGCGCCAGGGGTGCGGGGTGACCTCTTGGCACGGGACAGTGCCCGGGGGTACGGGGTGGCGCCGAGGCATTCCGCGGCGCGGGACGGCGTCGGGGCACGGGCTGGTGCCCCGAGGCACCGGACGGTGCCGGGCGCGGGACAGTGCCGAGGTTCGGGACGGTGCCGCGGCGCAGGACGGCGTCAAGGCACAGGGTGACGCCGGAGGCACCGGGCGGTGCCGGGGGCGGGACAGTGCCGAGGTTCGGGACGGTGCCGCGGCGCAGGACGGCGTCAAGGCACAGGGTGGCGCCGGAGGCACCGGACGGTGCCGGGGGCGGGACAGTGCCGAGGTTCGGGACGGTGCCGCGGCGCAGGACGGCGTCAAGGCACAGGGTGACGCCGGAGGCACCGGACGGTGCCAGGTGCGGGACAGTGCCGAGGTTCGGGACGGTGCCGTGGCGCAGGACGGTGCCGCGGTGCAGGACGGCCTCGGGGTACGGGGGGGGCGCCGGCGGCACCGGGCGGTGCCGGGTGCGGGAGGGTGGCGTAGGTCAGGTGCCGTCGTGGTGGCTGGGCGTGCGGGGGGTCAGGGGGAGGACCCAGGTCTGCTGGGCGCCGGCCGCGTGGAGGCGGCGGGTGACCGTGCCGGCCTGGTCGGAGGGGACCAGCGCGATCATGCAGCCGCCCAGCCCGCCTCCGGTGATCTTCGCGCCGAGGCTGCCCGCGGCCAGGGCTGCCTCGACCAGCGCGTCGATGCGCTCGGTGCTCAACCGGGCCTCGCGCAGCAGGTGGTGATAGGCGGTCAGGTAGGGGCCGAGTTCGTCGGGGGTGTCCTGGGCCAGGGCCTGGCGGGCCCGGTCGGTCAGCAGGGCGGCGCGGCGCAGGAAGTGGTGCCGGCTGCCGGGGTGGCGGGTGAAGCCGTCGCGCAGCCGGGTCACCGCGTCCTTGGTGCGGCCCACCTCGCCGCTGTCGGCGACGATGAACAGGCCTTCGCAGCCCACCTGCAGGTCCCTCGCGGTGCCCTGCTGGAACAGCACGGGGCCGGGTGCGCCCACGGCGGTGGCGTCGACGCCGCTGGCCCGGCCGTGGGCCACGTTCTCGGCGCTCTGCACCAGGTCGAAGACCGTCCGCGCGTCGACCTCGCGGCCGAAGAGGTCGGCCAGCGCCAGGACCACGGCGCGGGCGCAGGCGGCGCTGGAGCCGAGGCCGCGGCCGGGCGGGATCGCGCAGTCCAGGATCACTTCCAGGTGCACGTCCTGGGCCACGTCCACGGTGGCGCGGAACTCGGCGGCCAGCTGCCGCAGCCCGTCGGAGGCTTCGGTGGCCACCGGCCGGGACGGGGAGCCGGTCATCGTCAACGACACCCCGCCGGTGCGGCCGGGGCCGGGCGCGGACCAGCCGGCGCTGGCCGTGACCGCCAGCTGCGGCACCGGCAGCGCCAGGGCGGGCGCCCCGTAGACCACGGCGTGCTCGCCCAGCAGGATCGTCTTGGCGTGGGCGCGGCCGACCCCGACCGTGCGGGCCCGGCGGGCGGGGGCGGTGTCCGGGGCCGGTGGTGTCAACGCGCTCAGCTCCCCTGGTGTTTTCCGCATGGAGATCGCATCGTCCAGACTTCTCGGAAGGAAGGAGGAAGGAGGAAGGAAGGCAGGAAGGCAGGAAGGCAGGAAGGAAGGAAGGAAGGGGTGAGGAAACGGCAGGCGTACGAGGGGTACGTGAAGACGTAAGCCGTAACGCCCGCGCCCGGCCCGGGGCGCCTTGCGCCTCACCGGATTTCCGCTACGGGGCGCCCGGCCCCAATTCCCGGCCCCGGTACGGCATTTGGGCAGGGTGGACGCACTGGAATAGTGACACGCGCGATGAGGCCGCGACTAGAGCGCCTTGGGGTGGTGTGGGTCACGTACCGGGAAATGCGGGGGAAATACGGGACGGGGAAAAGCCCGTACCGCCCCCGGGGCAGGACCCGGGGGCGGTACGGGCAGAACGGGCCGTCAGTCGTGCGACGGCGTCACGGGGTCAGCGCGGCACGGCTGTCACGAGGAGACGCCGGTGGCGGCGGGCCGCTGGGCCGTCTCCGCGTCGGGCTCCCCCTCGGCCTCGGCGAGCACGTTGCGCGGGGTGGCGTCGACCTTCTGCATCAGGACGACGACGAGCACCGCGGCGACGGCCACCAGGATGGCGCCGACCTGGAAGGCCCGCGAGGCGCCGTCGGCCTGCGCGACGGTGGGGATGACGCCGTCGCCGATGTGGTCGGTGGTGTAGCGGATGGCCAGCGGCACCAGGGTGGCCAGGCCGAGCGCGCCGCCGATCTGCTGCATGGCGGTCTGCACGCCGGAGGCCAGGCCGGAGTCCTTGCCGGTGACCTGGTAGAGCGCGCCGTTGACCAGGGCCGGGTAGCACATGGCGCTGAACAGGCCGAACACGATCATGCCGGGCAGGACGCCGCCGACGTAGGAGGAGTCGGCCTCCAGGGTGGAGGCGACGAGCAGGCCCGCGGCGGCGCCGCCGAAGCCGATGGCCAGGACCGCCTTGACGCCGATGCGGGGCATCAGCGCGGAGGCGGCGCCCATGCCGGCGCCCATCGCGAAGGCGAGTGGCACCACGGCCATGCCGGACTTGATCGCGGAGTAGCCGAGGACCTTCTGCATGTAGAGGATGAGCAGGAAGGCGTAGCAGTGGAAGCTGGCCAGCAGCGCCAGGGTCACGACGTTGGAGGTGACGCGGGTGCGGTTGGTGAAGAAGCGGATGGGCACCATCGGGTCGGAGATCCGCGTCTCCCAGATGGCCGCCAGGAGCAGCACGCCGATGCCGCCGAGCAGCGGGAGCAGCACGGTGGAGGAGCCCCAGGAGTGGTCGGCGGCCTTGATCAGGCCGTAGACGACGGCGACGAGACCGCCGGTGATGGAGACCGCGCCGACGACGTCGACGCTGCGGCCCTCGCGCTCCATGCGGCTCTCCGGCATGACCTTGGGCACCAGGATGAGCGCGGCGAGCGCGATGGGGATGTTGATGTAGAAGATCCAGCGCCAGTCGACGTACTCGGTCAGGGCGCCGGAGACGACCGATCCGATGACGCCGCCCAGGGCGGCGGTGCCGCCCCACACGCCGAGCGCCTTCATCCGCTCCTTGGCGTCGGGGAAGAGCACGGGGATCATGCCGAGTGCGGCCGGGCCGCACAGCGCCTCGCCCAGACCCTGCACGAAGCGGCTGGAGACCAGCATGCCGGAGGACATCGCGGCGCCGCAGGTGGCCGAGGCGACACCGAAGCAGACCACACCGACCATGAAGATCTTGCGGCGGCCGTACATGTCGGCCAGCCGGCCGCCAAGGAGCAGGAATCCGCCGGCCGTCAGCACATAGCCGTTGATGACCCAGGCGAGGTCACCGGTCGGGTTGAAGGTCAGATCCTTGTCGATTTCGGGAAGCGCGACGAGCACAATCGTGACGTCCATGACGAGCATGAACTGAATGGCGGCCAAAATGGCCAGCGCTTTCCATCGCCGCGGGTCGGCAGCGGGGGCTTGCGCCCCGCCCGTGGACTCTTTGTCGAGAGTACTCATGGCCTGATTACTTCCTCCGAATGATGTGCGACCAAGAAGGCCACCCGCGCGGACATTCCGGCCGGCGCCGGTGAGGGGCCCGCGCCCGCTGTGCGCGGGGTGGCGCCGTCTCCACCGGTACGACGACGCAGCCCTGCGGAATGTGAGGGGGGGTTCGCGCTTCCGGGCCGCCGGGGGGGGTGCGGGCGGGCTCAGCCGACCAGGTAGCGCTGGATGGTGGGCGAGACCAGGGCGACGACCTCGTCGACCGAGGCGGAGGCGATCGGCTCCAGTTTGACGACGTAGCGCAGCACGGCCACGCCCCATACCTGGGCCTGGGCGGCGTTGATGTTCATCGGCGGCACGCCGAGCGCCTCGGCGACCTCGTCGAAGTCCTTGGGGGGTTCCTCCAGGGAGGCGGCCAGCTGCTGGAAGATCTGGCGGGACATGAAGTCGCGCATCTGGGCGGCGCCCTGGCCGTCGGCGAACACGGCGCCGAAGGCGGCCAGGAGCTGCGGCCGGGCCTGGGGGTCCTCCCACTTGGACAGGGCGGCCCGCAGCAGGCCCTCGGCCAGCTGGGCGCGTTCGCCGGTGAGCGAGGCCGCTCCGGCCTCGGCGAGGGCGTCCCCGATGTCGCTCAGGGCGTTGGGGCCTTCGGCGGCGGCTGTGGACATCGCTCCTCCTAGGAACAGGGGCCCGCGCTCTGGAGGTCGGGCCCCGGTCGGACGTATGGCGCACCGGCTCCCCCGGACAGGGCGGGGGGTGGTGCGGCGGTGCGGGGCGGTGCCGGTCAGGGGCGGCAGCGGTGGCAAGGATCGTGCGTGGGGGGGGCAGGGCGCCATCGTCGCTCCTGGCCGCTCCGGATCCGCTCGATGTCCGCTCGAACCGGCGCCGGGGCCGGGCCGGTCGGGGCCCGGCCCCGGCGGGTGGGGGTCAGTCGATGCCGCGCACGAGGTGGCTCTCGAACGTGTCGTCCTCGTCGATGCCGGCGAGCCGGAGCGGCGGGGTGCCGTACGGGGCCGGGGGCCGGGCCACAGCCATGGCTGCCGCCGTGGCCGGTCCGGGTGGCCCGGGTGGCCGGGGTGGTCCGGGGTCCTCCTGTGCGGTGTCGTGCACCGGCTTCTCCTGTTCCGACCGCCCCGCGCGGGGCGTTCCGTCCGTGTCAGTAGCGGTAGTGGTCGGGCTTGAAGGGGCCTTCGACCTCGACGCCGATGTAGGCGGCCTGCTCCGGGCTGAGCGTGGTCAGCTTCACGCCCAGCGCGTCCAGGTGCAGACGGGCGACCTTCTCGTCCAGGTGCTTGGGCAGCACATAGACATCGGTGGGGTACTGCTCCTGCTTGGTGAACAGCTCGATCTGGGCCAGCGTCTGGTCCGCGAACGAGTTGGACATCACGAACGAGGGGTGGCCGGTCGCGTTGCCCAGGTTCAGCAGACGCCCCTCGGACAGCACGATCAGCACCTTGCCCTCGGGGAAGGTCCAGGTGTGCACCTGCGGCTTGACCTCGTCCTTGACGATGCCCTCGATCGCCGCGAGACCGGCCATGTCGATCTCGTTGTCGAAGTGGCCGATGTTGCCCACGATCGCCTGGTGCTTCATCCGGGCCATGTGCGAGGCCATGATGATGTCCTTGTTGCCCGTCGTGGTGACGAAGATGTCGGCCGTCTCCACGACCTCGTCCAGGGTGGTGACCTGGTAGCCGTCCATCGCCGCCTGCAGCGCGCAGATCGGGTCGATCTCCGTGACGATCACCCGCGCGCCCTGGCCGCGCAGCGACTCCGCACACCCCTTGCCCACATCGCCATACCCGCACACCACCGCGGTCTTGCCGCCGATCAGGACGTCGGTGGCGCGGTTGATGCCGTCGATCAGGGAGTGCCGGCAGCCGTACTTGTTGTCGAACTTCGACTTGGTCACCGCGTCGTTCACATTGATCGCGGGGAACAGCAGCTGGCCCTCGCGCTGCATCTCGTACAGGCGGTGCACGCCCGTGGTGGTCTCCTCGGTCACACCACGGATCTCCGAGGCCAGCTGGGTCCACTTCTGCGAACCCTCACTGATGGTGCGGTTCAGCAGCTGCAGGATGACACGGTGCTCGTCGTTCTCCGCGCTCTCCACGGCGGGGACCTTGCCGGCCTTCTCGTACTCGACGCCCTTGTGGACCAGCAAGGTGGCGTCGCCGCCGTCGTCCAGGATCATGTTCGGGCCGCCGGTGGGCGTGTTCGGCCAGGTCAGCGCCTGCTCCGTGCACCACCAGTACTCCTCCAGACTCTCCCCCTTCCAGGCGAAGACCGGCACGCCCCGCGGGTCCTCGGGGGTGCCGTTGGGGCCGACCGCGATGGCCGCGGCCGCGTGGTCCTGGGTGGAGAAGATGTTGCAGGAGACCCAGCGGACCTCGGCGCCGAGCGCGACCAGCGTCTCGATGAGCACCGCGGTCTGCACGGTCATGTGCAGGGAGCCCATGATGCGGGCCCCGGCCAGCGGCTGGGAGGCGGCGAACTCCTTGCGGATCGCCATCAGACCGGGCATCTCGTGCTCGGCCAGGGTGATCTCCTTGCGGCCGAACGCGGCCAGCGAGAGATCGGCGACCTTGAAGTCGTGGCCGTCAGTGGTGGGCTGCGAGGTCATGCGGGGTGCTCCTTGCGTCGGTGACGTTGCGGTGGATCTCGAGCGTGGCGGTCGAGCGGTTGAGGGTGATGTAGTGCAGGCCGGGGGCGCCTTCGGCGAGCAGGCGCCGGGCCATGGCGGTGGCGTGGTCGACGCCGATGCGGTGGCCTTCGGCGGGGTGGTGGCGGGCGGCGTCCAGGCGGTGGGCCAGGTGTTCGGGGAAGGCGGCGCCGCTGAGCTGGGCGAAGCGGCTGATCTGGCGCACGTCGGTGGCCGGCATGATCTCGGGGATGATCGGGGTGGTGCAGCCGGCGGCGGTGACCTTGTCGCGCAGGCGCAGGTAGTCCTCGACGTGGAAGAACATCTGGGTGATGGCGTAGTCGGCGCCGGCCCGGCATTTGGCGACGAAGTGGCGGATGTCGCTGTCCCAGTCGGTGGAGCGGGGGTGGCGTTCGGGGAAGGCGGCCACGCCGACGCTGAAGTCTCCCGACTCCTTGACCAGGCGCACCAGTTCGTGGGCGTGGGTGAAGCCGTCGGGGTGGGCGATCCAGGGGGCGCCGGGGTCGCCGGGCGGGTCGCCGCGCACGGCCAGGACGTCGCGGACCCCGGCGTCGGCGTACTGGCCGATGATGTGGCGCAGTTCGGCCACCGAGTGGCCCACCGCGGTCAGGTGGGCGACGGGGCGCAGGGTCGTCTCGGCGGCGATGCGTTTGGTGACCTCCACGGTGCGGTCGCGGGAGGAGCCGCCGGCGCCGTAGGTGACCGAGACGAAGGTGGGGGCGAGGGTTTCGATGCGGCGGATGGCCTTCCACAGGGTGCGGGCGGCCGCGTCGCTCTTGGGCGGGAAGAACTCGAAGGAGAAGCTGGGGGTGTCCTGGTCGATGAGGGCGCGCAGGGCGGTCATGGGCGGCCTCCGGCGTTGAAGTAGCTGGCCTGGGGGTGGTGCAGGACGAGCGCGTCGGTGGACTGTTCGGGGTGCAGCTGGAATTCCTCGGAGAGGTGGACGCCGATGCGTTCGGGCCGCAGCAGGGCGGCGATCTTGGCGCGGTCGGCCAGGTCGGGGCAGGCGGGGTAGCCCAGCGAGTAGCGGCAGCCCTGGTACTGGGTGCGGAACATGCCCGCGATGTCGTCCGGGTCCCCGGCGTTGATGCCGAGTTCGGCGCGTACCCGGGCGTGCCAGTACTCCGCGAGGGCCTCGGCGAGCTGGACGGACAGGCCGTGCAGTTCGAGGTAGTCGCGGTAGGAGTCGGCGGCGAACAGTTCGGCGGTGGCCTCGCCGATCTTCGAGCCGACGGTGACCACCTGCAGCCCCACCACGTCGATCTCGCCGGACTCCTCGGGGCGGAAGAAGTCGGCCAGGCACAGCCGGCGCCCGCGCGGCTGGCGGGGGAAGGTGAAGCGGGTGTGTTCGGCGCCGGCCTCGTCCAGCAGGATCAGGTCCTCGCCCTTGGACACGCAGCGGAAGTAGCCGTGCACGACGGCGGCTTCGAGCAGGTTGTCGGTCTGCAGCTTCTCCAGGAGCCCGCGCAGGCGGGGCCGCCCCTCGCTCTCCACCAGTTCCTCGTAGGTGGGTCCGTGGCCGGTGCGGTTCTGCTTGAGGCCCCACTGGCCCTTGAACAGGGCGTCCTCGTCCAGCCAGGAGGCGTACTCCTTGAGGGGGATGCCCTTGATGACGCGGGTGCCCCAGAACGGCGGCGTGGGCAGCGGGTTGTCGACGGCGACGTCGGAGCGGGAGGGGCCCTCGGGCTCCTCGACGGCCACGGGGGCATCGCGCTTGGGCACCCGGCGCTGCTTGAGCTCGGGCAGGCTCGCGCCGGGCACGCCGCGCTTGACCGCGATGAGGGCGTCCATCAGGCGCAGCCCTTCGAACGCGTCGCGGGCGTAGCGCACTTCGCCCTCGTAGATCTCGTGCAGGTCCTGCTCGACGTAGGCGCGGGTGAGGGCGGCGCCGCCCAGGATGACGGGGTAGTCGGCGGCCATCTGGCGCTGGTTGAGCTCCTCCAGGTTCTCCTTCATGATCACCGTGGACTTGACCAGCAGCCCGGACATGCCGATCACATCGGCCTTGTGCTCGGCGGCGGCGTCCAGGATCGCGGCGACCGGCTGCTTGATGCCGAGGTTGACGACGTTGTAGCCGTTGTTGGACAAGATGATGTCGACGAGGTTCTTGCCGATGTCGTGCACGTCGCCGCGGACGGTGGCCAGCACGATGGTGCCCTTGCCCTCCGCGTCCGACTTCTCCATGTGCGGCTCCAGGTGCGCCACCGCCGTCTTCATCACCTCGGCGGACTGCAGCACGAAGGGCAGCTGCATCTGCCCGGAGCCGAACAGCTCACCGACGACCTTCATGCCCTCCAGCAGGGTGTTGTTGACGATGTCCAGCGCGGGGGTGTCCTGCAGGGCTTCGTCGAGGTCGGCCTCCAGGCCGTTCTTCTCGCCGTCGATGATGCGCCGCTGCAACCGCTCGTCCAATGGCAGGGCGAGGAGTTCCTCGGCCTTGCCCGCCTTCATCGACTTCGTCGAGACGCCCTCGAAGAGCTCCATCAGCTTTTGCAGCGGGTCATAACCCTCGGCGCGCCGGTCGTAGATCAGGTCGAGGGCGACCTTGACCTGCTCCTCCTCCAGCCGCGCGATCGGCAGGATCTTCGAGGCGTGCACGATCGCCGAATCCAGACCCGCCTTCACACACTCGTCCAGGAAGACGGAGTTGAGGACCACGCGCGCGGCCGGGTTGAGGCCGAAGGAGATGTTGGACAGGCCCAGCGTGGTCTGCACGTCCGGGTGACGCTTCTTCAGCTCACGGATCGCCTCGATGGTGGCGATACCGTCCTTGCGGGACTCCTCCTGACCCGTGCAGATCGTAAAGGTCAGGGTGTCGATGAGGAGGTCCGACTCCTGAATGCCCCAGTTCGTCGTCAAGTCCTCGATCAGGCGCTCGGCGATGGCGACCTTGTGCTCGGGGGTGCGGGCCTGGCCCTCCTCGTCGATGGTCAGCGCGATCAGCGCCGCGCCGTGCTCCCTGGCCAGCGCGGTGACCTTCGCGAAGCGGGATTCGGGGCCGTCGCCGTCCTCGTAGTTGACGGAGTTGATGACCGCGCGGCCGCCCAGCTTCTCCAGGCCGGCCTGGATGACGGGGACCTCGGTGGAGTCCAGGACGATGGGCAGCGTGGAGGCGGTGGCGAAGCGCCCGGCCAGCTCCTCCATGTCGGCCACGCCGTCGCGGCCCACGTAGTCCACGCACAGGTCCAGCATGTGCGCGCCCTCACGGATCTGATCGCGCGCCATCTCCACACAGTCGTCCCAGCGCCCCTCCAGCATCGCCTCGCGGAACTTCTTGGAGCCGTTGGCGTTGGTGCGCTCCCCGATCGCCAGGTAGGCGGTGTCCTGGCGGAAGGGGACGGTCTGGTAGAGGGAGGCGGCGCCGGGTTCGGGGTGCGGGGTGCGGGCGGGCGGGGTCAGGCCGCGGACGCGTTCGACGACCTGGCGCAGGTGTTCTGGGGTGGTGCCGCAGCAGCCGCCGACCAGGGAGAGGCCGTAGTCGCGGACGAAGGTCTCCTGGGCGTCGGCCAGTCCGTCGGGGTCCAGCGGGAAGTGCGCGCCGTTCTTGGTCAGGACGGGCAGGCCGGCGTTGGGCATGCACAGCAGCGGGATGCGGGCGTGGCGGGCCAGGTGGCGCAGGTGCTCGGTCATCTCGGCGGGGCCGGTGGAGCAGTTCAGGCCGATCATGTCGATGCCCAGGGGTTCGAGCACGGTCAGCGCGGCGCCGATCTCTGAGCCCAGGAGCATGGTGCCGGTGGTCTCGAAGGCCAGGGAGCACACCAGGGGCAGGTCCAGGCCGGCCTGGGTCAGGGCGCGGCGGGCGCCCAGGACGGCGGCCTTGGTCTGCAGCAGGTCCTGGGTGGTCTCCACGATGAGCAGGTCGGCGCCGCCGGCGATGAGGCCTTCGGCGTTGGCCTGGAAGCCGTCGCGCAGGGTGGTGAAGTCGGTGTGGCCCAGGGTGGGGAGTTTGGTGCCGGGGCCCATCGAGCCGAGCACGAAGCGCTGGCGGCCGTCGCCGGCGTCGCATTCGTCGGCGACCTGGCGGGCGATGTGGGCGCCGGCCCGGGAGAGTTCGAAGATGCGGTCGGCGATGTCGTACTCGTTCAGTGCGGCGTGGTTGGCGCCGAAGGTGTTGGTCTCCACGCAGTCCACGCCGGCCGCGAAGTAGGCCTGGTGCACCGAGCGCACGATGTCGGGGCGGGTGACGTTGAGGATCTCGTTGCAGCCCTCGAGCTGTTGGAAGTCGCCCAGGGTGGGGTCCTGGGCCTGGAGCATGGTGCCCATCGCGCCGTCGGCGACCACCACGCGGGTGGCGAGGGCCTCGCGGAGGGCGGCGGCGCGGGCGCGCGGCGTGCGGCCGGGCGTGCTGGGTGTGCTGGGTGTGCTCATGCGGTCCCCTCGAGCCGCGCCTCCAGGGCGCGGGCGGCGCCGGCTCCGTAGGTCTGGTCGATGCGGGCGCTCAGGTCGGCGGGGATGAGTTTGTACTCCTGGGTGCCGACCGATTCCAGGACGGTGGTGGCCAGGGCGCAGCCGAGCTGGGCGGCGCGTTCGTGGGGCAGTTCCCAGGCGGTGCCGGCCAGGAATCCGGCGCGGAAGGCGTCGCCGGCGCCGGTGGGGTCGGCGATCTTGTCGGTGGGGACGGCGGGCACGGGCAGCCGGGGGCAGCCGGCGCGGGCCAGGGAGACGCCGCCGGCGCCCAGGGTGGTGATCCAGGTGCCGACGCGGTCCAGGAGCTGCTGTTCGCTCCAGCCGGTGCGCTCCAGCAGCAGGGCGGCCTCGTATTCGTTGGTGAACAGCCAGCGGGCGCCGTCCACCAGGCGGCGGGCCTGCTCGCCGTCCAGGCGGGCCAGTTGCTGGGAGGGGTCGGCGGCCACCGGGATGTTCAGGCGGTGGGCGGCGGCGGTGTGGCGCAGCATGGCCTGGGGGTCGTCGGCGCCGATCAGGACGAGGCCGGGCGGGCCGGTGCGGGCGGTGACCTCGGCCAGGTCGATGTGGGAGGCCTCGGCCATGGCGCCGGCGTAGAAGGTGGCGATCTGGTTCTGGTCCTGGTCGGTGGTGCACACGAAGCGGGCGGTGTGCAGGGTGTCGCTGACCTGGACGGCGCCGGTGTCCACGCCGTGGTCGCGCAGCCAGTGGCCGTAGTCGGTGAAGTCCAGGCCGGCGGCGCCGATCAGGATCGGGTCCAGGCCGAGCAGGCCCAGGCCGAAGGCGATGTTGGCGCCGACGCCGCCGCGGCGCACCTCCAGGCGGTCGGCGAGGAAGGACAAGGAGACCCGCTCCAGCTGTTCTTTGAGCAGCTGTTCGGCGAAGCGTCCGGGAAAGACCATCAGGTGGTCGGTGGCGATCGATCCGGTCACGGCGATACGCACGGCAAGGCACTCCTTGAAGCTGGGTGGGTCGGCGGTGTGGGGCCGGCCGCCCCCGCCCCCGCTTGGTTGCGGGCGCCGGGCGGGCGCGCCCGGGGGGGGCGGCCGGTGGCCGCGCCCGGGGGGGCGGCCGGTGGCCGAAGAGCGGCACGGGGGCCAGGGCCGGGGGCGGGGGCGGGCCGGGCCGAGGGAGGGGCCGCAGTTCGGGAGGGCGGCGGGTCAGCTGGCGGCTTCGACGGCCTTGCGCAGGGCGTCGGCGCGGTCGGTGCGCTCCCAGGTCAGCTCGGGCAGTTCGCGGCCGAAGTGGCCGTAGGCGGCGGTCTGGGCGTAGATGGGGCGCAGCAGGTCCAGGTCGCGGATGAGCGCGGCCGGGCGCAGGTCGAACACCTCGGTGACGGCCGCTTCGATGGCGGCCTGCGGGGCGGTGGCGGTGCCGAAGGTCTCGATGAACAGGCCGACCGGTTCGGCCTTGCCGATGGCGTAGGCGACCTGGACCTCGCAGCGGGCGGCCAGGCCCGCGGCGACGACGTTCTTGGCGACCCAGCGCATCGCGTAGGCGGCGGAGCGGTCGACCTTGGAGGGGTCCTTGCCGGAGAAGGCGCCGCCGCCGTGGCGGGCCATGCCGCCGTAGGTGTCGACGATGATCTTGCGGCCGGTCAGGCCGGCGTCGCCCATCGGGCCGCCGATCTCGAAGCGGCCGGTGGGGTTGACGAACAGGCGGTAGTCGTCGGTGTCGAGTTTGATGCCGTCGTCGGCGAGCCGGTCCAGGACGTGTTGCACGACGTGGGTGCGCAGGTCGGGGGTGAGCTGGTCGGTGAGGTCGATGTCGGCGGCGTGCTGGGAGGAGACGACGATGGTGTCCAGGCGCACGGGCCGGCTGCCCTGGTATTCGATGGTGACCTGGGTCTTGCCGTCGGGGCGCAGGTAGGGGACGGTGCCGTCCTTGCGGACCGCGCTCAGGCGGTGCGAGAGGCGGTGGGCCAGCTCGATGGGCAGCGGCATGAGGGTGGGCGTCTCGTCGGTGGCGTAGCCGAACATGAGGCCCTGGTCGCCGGCGCCCTGGCGGTCCAGTTCGTCCTGGTCGCCCTCGACGCGGTTCTCGTAGGCGGTGTCCACGCCCTGGGCGATGTCGGGCGACTGGGCGCCGATGGACACCGATACGCCGCAGGAGGCGCCGTCGAAGCCCTTGGCCGAGGAGTCGTAGCCGATGTCGAGGATCTTCTGGCGGACCAGGGTGGCGATGTCGGCGTAGGCGGTGGTGGTCACCTCGCCGGCGATGTGGACCTGGCCGGTGGTGATGAGGGTCTCGACCGCGACGCGGGAGGCGGGGTCCTGGCTGAGCAGGGCGTCCAGGACGGTGTCGCTGATCTGGTCGGCGATCTTGTCGGGGTGGCCCTCGGTGACGGATTCCGAGGTGAACAGACGGCGGGACATGGCTCTCCTGGCGGGAGGGGGTGGGTGTGGGTGGTGGTGGCTGGGAAGGGGGCGGTGGCCGGGGGCGGGCAGCCCTGGGGGCGGTGCAACTCCAGTGACGGGCCCGCGGGGTTGCATCCACACGCCGCGCGCGGATCCCGGGGGGCCCTCCGGGGGTGCAACTCCCCTGGCGGCGCGCAGGACTTGCGTACCCACGCCGCGCGTGGCGCCGTGGGCGCGCGCCCTGCGGGGGCGCACCTCCCGTGGCGGTGCGCAGGGTTACGTACGCACGTCGCGTGCGGGCCCGGGGGCGGCCGCCGGGCGCGGGAGGCCCCCGGGGGGCGCGACCCCCGCGCGGTGGTACGCGGAGTTGCGTACGCACGCCGCGCCGGCCGGGGGCGGCCGGGGGCGTCGGGGAAACCGCCCCGCTCCCCTCCCCCGCTCCCGGGCCGGGGGCACCGACTCCGGTGGCGGTCTGGGGGGGGTGGCGCCCCGCCGGTCCCCCGGCCGCCGGGCCCCGGGGGGGGCCGGGCCGGGCGGGTCAGGCGGGGTCGGGCAGGTGGTGGCGGAGCTGCTGGGTCAGGGCGATGCGCTGGACCTTGAGGGTGGCGGTGCGCGGCAGGTCGGCCTGCGGGAGCTGGACGGGGTCGGCGAGCTGGGGGAAGTCGGTGACCGCGGCGCGCCAGCGGGCGCGGTCCAGGGGGGCGTCGTCGGTGGTGCAGACGACGGGGACGGGCCGGTCGTCGGGGCCGGTGACCACGACCAGTTCGCTCAGTTCCGCCAGCCGTCCCAGGACGACGTCCTCGATCTCGAGGGAGCTGCGCACGCCGTCGATCATGTCGACTTCGCGGTCGAGCATGTGCAGGCAGCCCAGTTTGGTGCGGTAGCCGACGTCGCCGGTGCGCCACCAGGCGCCGTTGCGGTTGGTGTCGTAGCGGTCCTGTTCGGCGTGGTAGGTCTTGGCCAGGCCGGGCCAGGCGACCTCGATGAAGCCGGGGTTGGTGGGCGAGGGGGTCTTGCCGTTGCGGCTGACGACGCGGACCCTGGCGGCGCCGGCGGGCATGGCCCAGCCCACGCAGCGGCCGTTGGCCTTGTGGGCGGAGTTGCGGAAGTAGGCGCGGCCGACGGCGGGGCCGACCTCGCTCTGTCCGTAGATCTGGAAGAACAGGGCGCCGGGGCGGTCGGAGGCGTTGAGCAGCCGGCCCATGGTGCGCGGGTGGATGGCGTCGAAGGTGCTGCTGAAGACCTTCACCGAGGCGAAGGGGCGGCGCGGGTCGCCGGCCAGGTCTTCCCAGTCCATCAGGGAGTTGGGCAGGGCCTCGACGAAGCCGGGGCGGTGGGCCAGGAACTGCTCGGCGACGCTGTCGGGGTCGGATTCGTTCATGAGGAGGATCGGGAGCTGTTTGAGCAGGGCCAGGGACATCGCCGCGACCATCCGGGAGTGCACGAAGGGGATGTGGATGGCGACGGTGTCCTTGCGGCGCAGCAGGGTGAGCAGGCGCCACTGCGGGACCAGGCGGATGCCCTGGGTGCGGGGGGTGTGCACGACGAGTTTGGGCAGGCCGGTGGTGCCGGAGGTGTGGGTGATGACGGCGGCCTCGTCGATGGGGCGCACGACCGGGGCGACGCGGGGGGCGTGGGCGAGGCGGGCCAGGGACTGGGTGCCCTCGCGTTCACCGGCGGTGATCAGGACGTGCCGGGTGAGGTCGGCCAGGGCTTCCTTGGCCAGGCCCGCGTCGAGTTTGGGCAGGTCGGTCAGGAGGCTGGGGCGTTCCAGGCGCTGCATGAGGGCGGCGACGGTGGGGGCGTCCAGGGCGGGCGAGAGCATCACCGGGACGGCGCCGATGCGGGAGGCGGCGGCGCCCAGCATCCAGATGTCGGCGTTGGCGCTCTTGTGGATGACCAGGTGTTCGTCGGGGCGGATGCCGGCCGCCCACAGGCGGGCGGCCAGGTCGTCGATGGCCTCGGCGAACTCGGCCAGGGTCAGGCGCCGGCCGGCCTGGGGCAGGACGTGCAGGTCGTGGTCGAGGGTGATGGGGATGGAGCCGTTGACGGCGGCGGCCATCTCCGGCAGGAGACCGAGGTGCAGACCGCGCTTTTGGATCGATGCGTAGACCGTGGAGCCCTTCATCGGGGCTGTCTCCTTAGGTGAGGTGGCCGGACGGCGACGGGATGGGGGCCCCGGGGCGGGGCCGGGCCTTATCGGGCGGGGTGGGGCGGGTCGGGGCGGTGAGGGGGGCGGGCCCGGTGGTGGGCCGGGGTGCTGCGGCCGGGATGCTGCGGGGTGGGCCGGCCGCGGCGGAGCGGGCCCGGCCGCCCCCCGGGGGAGGGGAGGCCGGGCCTGCTCCGGCGGCGCGACCGAGGGCGTGGCTGGTGCGACCGAGGGCTCCCGGCGGTGCGGCGGACCGGCCCCAGTGGCAAGGCCGACGCGCCCCGGCGGCGCAGCGGGCCCGCAGCAACGACTCCGGCGCCCTGGCCCGTTGGACGCCCGGTCGAGCGGTGAGGCAGGCCGGCCGCAACGGTCAGGCGGGCAGGCCCGGCGGTGGGCCGCGCCGGCCACGGCGATGTGGGCGGCGGCCACCGCGACAGTGCAGCGGGGCCACCACGGCGGTGCGACCGCCCCCAACGGCGGGGCAGCCCCCACGGCGCGGCCGACAGCCACCACGACAGCGCAGCAGGGCCGCCACGAACAGCGCGACCGACACACCCCAACAGCGGGGCAGCCCGGCCCCACCGCGCGGCCGACGGCCACTGCGACGGCGCAGCGGAGCCGCCACGGCGATGCGACCGCCCCCCAACGGCGGGGCAACCCGCCCCCACGGCGCGGCCGACAGCCACCGCGACAGTGCAGCGGAGCCGCCACGGCGATGCGACCGCCCCCCAACAGCGGAGCAGCCCACCCCCACGGCGGTGTGGCCGACGGCCACCACGACAGTGCAGCGGGGCCGCCACGATGGCGCGACCGCCCCCAACGGCGGGGCAGCCCACCCCCACGGCGGCGCGGCCGACGGCCACCACGACAGTGCAACGGGGCCGCCACGGCGATGCGACCGACACACCCCAACAGCAGGGCAGCCCGCCACGGCGGCGCGGCCGACACCCACCGCGACAGTGCAGCGGCCGCCACGGCGGTGCGACCGACACTCCCCCCAGCACGCGGTGGCGCGGGCCCGCCGCAACCGCGAAGTTGCTGCCCCCCGCCGTGCAGCGGGCCGGGCCGGATGTTGGGCCCCCCGGGGTGCGCCGCCGGTGTGGTCGGCCGAGGTGTGGAGCGGGCCGGGGTGCCGGGTCCCTGGGCCGGACGGGCTGGGTGGCGGGGAGGAAAATTTTTGGGGGGCGGGCTCACATTGTGCGGGGCTGTGTCGTCGGAGGGGTGAGGCGGACGAGGCGGACGCCGCCGGGCCGTATCGCGGGCCCGGGGGTCGCTGCCCCGGACCGCACCGGGGCGCCGGGGGCGCCCCCTCGGGCCGGGTCTGCCGACCGGCCGCGCCCCCGGCTCCGCCCACCGGCCACCGGCCGGGCCCGCACGGTTCTGACCGAAGCCGCGCGGGCCCGGCCGGGTTCACCCACCCCCGCCCCCGGGCGGGGCGGGGGCGGGTCAGGCGGCGGCGCGGCCGGCCTTGAGCGCGGCGGTGGTGTCCACCACGCGGCGGGCCTGGTGGCGGGCGGCCTGCAGCGCGACCTCGCCGGGCGCGCCCTCGCCGGCGACGTGCGAGGTGCCGTACGGGTTGCCGGACTGGAACTGGATGGGGTCGGTGTAGCCGGGCGGCACGATGATGCCGCCCCAGTGGTAGAAGGTGTTCGACAGCGCCAGGATCGTCGACTCCTGCCCGCCGTGCGCGGTGTTGCTCGCGGTGAACGCGGAGAACACCTTGCCCGCGATCTTGCCCGCGAACCACAGCGGGCCGGTGGTGTCGATGAACGCGCGCAGCTGGCTGGCCGGGTTGCCGAACCGGCTGGGGGTGCCGAACAGGACCGCATCCGCCCAGGCGAGGTCGTCGTGGGTGGCCTCGGCGATGTCGGTGGTGGCCGCCCGGTGCTCCACCCAGGCGGGGTTGGCGTTGACGGCGGCCTCGGGGGCGGTCTCGGCGACCTTGCGCAGCCGCACGGTGGCGCCGGCTTTCTCCGCGCCTTCGGCCACGGCCTGGGCCAGGGCGTGCACGGTGCCGGTCGCGCTGTAGTAGATGACGGACACGTTCACAGGGTCCACAGCTGTTTCCTCGTGTTCTGGGTGCTGAGTACTGGGTGCTGAGTACTGGGTGCTGAGTGCTCGGTGCCGGGTGCCGGGTGGGCGTCGTACGCGGCGCGGCTAGCGGGCGATGACCAGCGTGGCGGGCGGGGCGGAGTGGAAGGTGATGTCGCTGAAGCCGGCCTTGGTGAGCCAGGCGTGGTAGTCGGCGCGCCGCCAGGTGCCGCCCTGCTGGGACTTCAGGAGCATCTCGGAGGCGAACAGCAGCGGGAAGGCGGGTCCGGTGCGGTCGTCGTCGACGACGTAGTCGCACACCACCAGGGCGCCGCCGGGCTTGAGGGCGTCCTTGAGGCGGGTGAAGACCTCGATGTTGTCCTCGGGGCCTTCCTGGTGGGCGATGTGCGAGTACAGCGCCACGTCGTAGGCGCCGGTGCCGAAGTCGGTGGTGTGGAAGTCGCCGTCGATGCAGGTGAAGCGGTCGGCGACGCCGCGTTCGGCGAGCAGCTCGCGGGCGATGGCGTTGATGGGTTCCCAGTCCAGCTGGGTGGCGCGGGCGGCGGGGTTGGCCTCGAGCCAGGTGGCGGAGTAGATGCCCGAGCCGCCGCCGACGTCCAGGATGGACAGCGGGCCGGCCTCGGACAGGCGCAGCACGTCGGCGGCGACGGCGGCGGCGGGCACCGACTGGGCGGCGATGGCCGGCACGACCTGGCCCCAGTGGGGGTTGTCGGCGACTTCGGTGGTGGGGTCGCTGACCGGGCCGCCGGCGCGTACCACCTCGGGCAGGGCGGCCAGTTTGCCCATGTGGGTGAGCTTGAGGCGGGCCATCGCGGACAGGTCGGCGGGCCGGCCGGCGACCAGGTAGGCGGAGGCGGCCGGGGTGTTGCGGTAGCGGCCCCGCTCGAGGGTGACCAGGCCGATGCTGACCAGGCCGTCCAGCAAAGTCTGGGCGCCGCGTTCGGAGATCTGGGCGCGGGCGGCCAGCTGGGCGGCGTCGTGGGCGCCGTCCTCGAGGTGGGTGAACAGGCGGTGTTCGGCGGCGGCGCCCAGGATGCCGGTGGACCAGTAGCCGTTGATGAGCCGCAGGATGGTGTCCGGCCCCCAGTCCGGAGCGGAATCCGGCCCGGCATGCCCCGCGGTGTCCGGCCCGGTGTGGGGCGTGGTGGTCGTGGTGGGCTGGTGCTCGCTCATGCGGTTCCTCCCCGGCCCGCGGGGGCCGCGTGGGTGCGAAGGGCGGTGCGCAGCACCGTCACGACGCGTTCGATCTGGTCGGCGGTGAGTTCGGCGTGCATGGGGATGGCCAGGTGGCGGGCGAACAGGTCGGCCGAGACGGGGCAGGCCTGCCGGGCGGCGAAGACGGGCTGCAGGTGGCTGGCCCAGGTGCCGTGGCCGCAGCCGATGCCCTGGCCGCGCAGGTCGGCGGCGAGGGCGGCCCGGTCCACCCGCGCGTCCAGCGCGATGAGGTAGGACTGCCAGGCGTGCGTGCGGTCGGCGGGCACCTGGGGCAGCGTCACCAGTTCCTCGTCGGCCAGGAGTTCGCCGTAGGCGGCGGCGACCTGGGTGCGGCGGGCCAGGAGTTCGTCGATCCGGCCGAGCTGGACCTGCAGGATGGCGGCGGCGATGTCGGAGAGCTTGAAGTTGTAGCCGATCTCGGTGAACTCCGGGATGGGCAGGCCGACGATCTTCGACTGGTCGAAGATGCTGCCGATGCCGAAGGAGGAGCGCAGCCGGGCGTCGGCGGCGATGGCCGGGTCGGCGGCCAGCAGGGCGCCGCCCTCGCCGCTGGTGGCGCCCTTGCGGCCGTGGAAGGACAGGCAGGAGACGGGGGCCAGGGCGCCGGCCTGGCGGCCCTGGTAGGTGGCGCCGACCGCGCAGGCGGCGTCCTCGATGAGGAACAGGCCGTGCCGGTCGGCCAGGGCCTGCAGTTCGCGGTAGTCGGCGGGCAGGCCGACGGTGTCCACCGCGATGATGCCGGTGGTGCGCTCGGTGATCAGGTCGGCGACGGCCTGGACGTCCACGGTGTGGGTGTCGGGGCGTACGTCGGCGAAGACGGGCACCGCGTCCAGGTAGCGCACCGCGTGGGCGGGGGCGGGGAAGGTGTAGTCGGCGACGATGACTTCGTCGCCGCGCTGCACGCCCAGCGCCAGCAGCGCCACGTGCAGGGCGGCGCCGCAGTTGCTCAGGGCGACCGCGTCCATGGCGTAGCGCTGGGCGAGCTGGGCCTCCAGGGCCTTGCCGCGCGGGCCCTGGCCGGCCGGCCAGCCGGAGGCGAACACCTCGGCGACGGCGGCCAGTTCCTGCTCGCCCAGGCTGGCGTGCACCAGCGGAACGGCGGCACCGGACCCGGCGGCGGGGGCGGACGTGGCGGCGGAGGCGGCGGGTGTGGTGGTGGTCATGGCGGTCACGTCCCCTGCGGCTTGGGCGACTGCTGCGGCTGCGGCTGCGGTGTGGTGGGCGGCTGGTAGCGCAAGGGGGTGAGTTCCTCGACGTCGTAGCGCTTGCGCATCTCCTCCACGGCCGCCGGGTCGACGGTGGTGCCGCGCGCCCAGATCTCCGCGATCTCCTCGAAGTACTGCTCGTGGTCGGGCGAGGGGAAGCTCTGGAAGAGCATCTTGACCGGCTTGTCGGTGGCGTTGCGGAAGGCGTGCGGGGTGCCGGTCGGCACGAACATGCAGCCGCCCTCGGCGGCGCGGATGACGCGCTCGCCGCTGGCGGAGCGCCAGTGGTGCCAGGTGTCGCGGGTGCGTTCGGTGGGCTCGAAGCACATCAGGTCCAGCTCGCCCTCGAGGACGTAGAAGAACTCCTGGGACTCGTGGTGGACGTGGGCGCCGACGTCGAAGCCGGGCGGCACGATCACCTCGAAGATGGAGACGGCGGAGCCCTGCGCCTGGGTGGCCTTGAAGGTCACCTCCTGCGCCGGGGTCTTCAGCGTGCGTCCCCCACCGGGCGGGACGATCAGGCTGGAAGTCATGTGATGGTTTTCCTTCGGTTGTCGCGGACATCTCGCACGGCGCGCGGCCCGCACCTGCCCCTGTATGGGGGGGGCGGGCGGCCGGGGCGGCGGGTCAGCCGGCGGCGGGCGGGGTGTCGCTGTTCCAGCGGCCCAGGGCCATCTCGGCGGTGATGCCGGGGCCGAATCCGGCGATCAGCCCGGTGGCGTCGGGCATCGGGGTGTCCTCTTCGAACAGGCGCAGGGCGGCGTCCAGGACGACCGCGCTGGCGATGTTGCCGTACTCGGTCAGCGTGGACCAGCTGTGGCGGAACACCTTGCGGTCCACGTCCAGGAACTTGGCCAGGTCGTTGAGGATCCGCGGGCCGCCGGCGTGCACGATGTAGAAGTCGAGGTTGGAGGCGTCCCACTGGTGGCCGGCGGCGAAGTCGCGCAGCACCGGGGCGAGGGGTTCCATCGTGCCGGGCACCCGGCGGTCCAGCTGGAAGTGGAAGCCGGTGTCGCGCACCGAGTAGGAGATCCAGTCCTCGGTGTCGGGGATGAGGTAGGAGGAGTTGCGCTCCAGCTCGATGCCGGTGCCGCCGGTGCCGCGCACCACGGCGGCGGCGACCGCGTCGCCGAACAGGCCGTCGGAGAGCAGGGAGCCGATGTCGTCCATGTCGGGCTGGTAGCACAGCGAGCACAGCTCGCAGGAGACGATCAGGACGTTGCTGCCGGGGTGGGCCACGCAGAAGTCGTGGGCCCGGTTGATGGCGGCGCCGCCGGCCGCGCAGCCCAGCTGGGCGATGGGGATCTGGCGGGTGTCGGAGCGAAAGCCCATCTTGTTGATGAGCCAGGCGGTCAGCGAGGGCATGAGGAAGCCGGTGCACGACACGTAGATGATGGCGTCGATGTCGCGGGCGTTGACCTCGGCGTTGGCCAGGGCCTCCTCGACGACCTCGGGGGTGCGTTTTTTGGACTCCGCCTCGTAGATGCGGTTGCGCTCGGTCAGGCCGGGGTGGGCCAGGGTCTGCTCGATGGGCTGCACGATATGCCGCTTCAGCACCCCCGTGTTGCGGATCAGCCGCAGCGCCAGGGGCAGTTGCGGCTTTCCGGCGTGGACGCTCTCGGCGAATTGAAGCGTCTCTTCCGCTGTGATGACGTATTCCGGCACACGCACTGACGGCTTGCATAGCCTAGGCATATCGGGAATCCACTTTCTCTAGAGTCTGCCTTCTGCACGTGAGGAAGCTGCTTAGCTTTCGCGCACTCCCGGTGCCGCCCGGCGGGCGGCGGCGAGGGCAGCTGCTGTGACGGCGTCTGCCGCGCCGCCTTCGCCGGCCCCGGACCAGCACCACATCCCGCGCCCTCTTCTGCGCGGGCCCTGTCGAACCTGCACGGCCCGGTGGAGCCCTGGGGGCGGGGCCCGTGGGGGCAAAGCCCCGGGGTAGCTCCCCGGGGCAGGTCCCCGGGGCAGGTCCCCGGGGGTGCCGGGGGCCCGTGGGGCGGGCCCGCTGGGCAGGGCCCGTGGGGGCGGGGCCTGCCCGTGGGGGCGGGCCGGCCCGTTGGGGCGGGGCCCGTTGGGGGCAGGGGTGGTGGTCCGGGCGCCGGGGAAGGCGGCGCGGATGATGCATCGGGTGGGGCAGGCCGGCTCGAGGGCCGGGTGAGGCGGAGTGCGGTGGGGCGGAGTGCGGTGGAGCGGAGTGCGGTGGGGCGGAGTGCGGTGGGGCGGAGTGCGGGGCCGGGGTTCCCGGGAGGGTGTGGCCGAGGCCGGAGGCCCTGGCGGGGAGGTGCGCGGGCGCGGTGCCGCGGGAGGGTGTGGCCGGGGGGCGGGGTGGTGCGGGTGCGCGGTGCCGCGGTCTTGCCCTGGCGGGCGGGGTACGGGCGCGGGTCCGGGGCGGTGGGGCGTGCCGTGGGGTGCGGGCCGGGGGGTGGCGCCGGGCGGGCGTTGCGGGGCCCGTGGGGGTACGGGGGCGCCCCGGCGGTACGGGAGAGGCGCCCTCGCCCTGGGCCCGGGGGGGGGCGGCTCGTCGTCCGCCGTTCACCGCCGGCTGCTGGCTGTCGGCTGCTGGCCTCTCGCGGTGCTGGCGCGTTGTCGAAGGGCGGTCGCGTACCGGGCCGGGCGCGGCGGGGCATGGCGGGGCAGGGGCAGCGGGCAGGGGCAGCGGTCCGGTGCGCGCCGGCTGTTCTCCTGCCGGTGCGCCCTTTCTGGGTCCGCCGCCGACCGGCCCCCGCAGGGGGGTTGACCGGGCCGGGCCGGATCGGGCGGGGCCGCGGCACGGCTGCGCCCACGCGGGATGGGCTCACTGCCGGTGTCTGCCGGTGCGGGTGCTGGCGCGGCTTTTTCCGGTACGGATTTCGTCACGGCCGAGGAGCCGAAATCAAGGAGGGAAAATCCCTGCCGGGCCCGCGTGCGTCGACGCCGGGCGTCAGGGCGTACGGGCAAATAAATGCGGTGGGGGGAAGCGATGCCGCCGGGTCGTGAACTCGGCAGGGCCGTTAGGGGCGGCGGTTACGACGCTCAACCCACCGCCTCAGAACCGGCTTTGGGCAGGGAAGTCGTGCGGAAATAGTGACACGGATGCCGTCCCGGCACCAAGGGACTCCGAAAGTGACGTAGGTCACTGCGCCGGGGTGTTGTGCGCTCCGTATCTCCGGACGGCTGTCCGCCTTCGCGCGGAGTGAGGGCGTCCGCATCTCCCGCTGGACGGGGGCGAGTTGGCTGCCGCGGTGCCGGGGCGGGGACGGGAGCGTGCGGAGGGCGCCCGCCGCGCTCCGGCGGGTCGGGCCCGGCACTCCCCCACCACCGCGGCCGCGGTGCACGGCCGCCCCGCCTGCGCCCCGGGGCGGCGCCCCTACCTCCCTCCCCGTAACGGATGCCATCTCAACGACCGTGCCAGGGCACCCGGTTGGGCCCGGGTTGCGGCAGGACCGGACAGGCCTGGGGCTGCGGCAGGCCCGGTTGGGCCTGGGGTTGCGGCAGGCCCGGTCGGGTCGGATGCCGCGGGGGCGGGCGTCCGGGGCGGCCGGACGGCGCACGCCCGGGGGGGGCCGGGCCGGGCACAACGCCTTGGGGGGGCGTATGCAGCGGTGCGTGCCGCCCCTCCCCCGCCGGCCGGCCGGGCGGGCGGGCGGCCAGGCGGGCGGGTGGGGTGCGGGTCCGGGGGACGCTCCGGGCTCCGGCCGTCCCGGGGGGGGCGCCGCGTGTGGAGGCGGCGCCACCGCGTGCGGGGGCGGCGTCCGTGTGCGGGGGCGGCGTCCGTGTGCGGGGGCGGCGTCCGTGTGCGGGGGCGGCGTCCGTGTGCGGGCCGGGGCGGGGGCGGTGTTGGCCGGGGCGGGGTCAGAGGACGCGGATGGCGGATTCGGCGTGGTGGCGGGCCAGTTGCAGGGTCTGGCGGCTGTCGCGGGCGAGGTCGGCGCGGATGCGGCGGCGGGCCTCGGCCAGGGTGGTGCCGGCGCCCAGGACCTGTTCGATGTGGTCCTCGCGCAGCAGGGCGTGGTGCTGGGCGACGACGGTGACGCCGCGTTCGTCGGGCAGGACGGACCATTCGCCGCAGTGCGCGGCCAGCAGCGGGCGGGGCACGGTGGCCTTGTGCACGATGCGGCCGGCGTGCGGGAAGCAGATGCGGATGCCGGCCACGTTGCGGGCGGGTCCGCCGTCGTCGGCGGCAAGTTCCAGGGCGACTTTCTGGATGCCCAGGTGGGGTTCTTCCAGGGCGGCGCGGCGCACGTGCGGGAGCTGGCCGGGCCAGTCGGCGACGTCGTAGAGGAAGCCGTAGACCAGTTCGGCGGGCCCGTGGACGCGGATCGACTCGGCGAAGGAGAGGGCCAGCTGGTCCAGGCGGGTCCAGCGTTCGGCCAGGAACTGCAGGCTGCGCAGGGTGGAGCGGGTGTTGTCGGTGGTGACCTGGGCGAGCCAGATGGCGTCCTGGGGCCGGTCGGGGGCGGCGGTGAACTCGTGTTCCAGGGTCACCCGGCAGCGGCCGGGATCCAGCGGCTGCACGCTCCAGCGGCCGGCCATGGAGGTGGCGGGTTCCATGAGCAGGTCCTGGCGGAAGGCGATCTGGCGGCGTACGGGGTCCTGGGTGCGGTGGGCGGTCCAGGAGACGATCTGGCCCTCGGCCAGGGCCCAGACCCGCACGCGTTCGTGGACGCCGTCGAAGTCCAGGCGCTGGGCGTAGATGTTGCGCGGCAGGTAGAGCGGCCAGCGCTCGGGGTCTGCGATCAGCGCGTAGAGGGTGGCGGCGGGTGCGGCCACCTCCCGCGTGTGCGACAGCCGGTGGATGCGCTCGCCGGGCACCGGGCCCCCCTTTCTGTTGTGTTGTGCGCGCGTTGGTCGGGGCAGGTCGGACCGGGCCGGGCCGGGTGGTGCAACGCGGTGGGGCGGGGCGGGTGCCCGGTGGCGGGCGGGCGGGTCCGGGGTGGAGCGCGTCCGGAGTGGGGCCGGTGGTCTGTGCAGTGTGCCCCATCCGGCTCGACGCGCACCCGGAGACGGCTCGAGTCCGCCTCGTCCCGTGCCGGGTGTGCGATGGGAGGGGGCGGGAGGGGGGTGGGGGTTGCTGCCCGGCTCTCGGCCGCCTGAGGCTGCGGCCTGGCTGCGGCCTGGTGTCCCGCCTGGCCTGCGGCCCGGACTCCCGGCCTGGTGCGCTGCCTGGCCTGCGGCCCGGACTCCCGGCCTGGTGCGCTGCCTGGCGTGCGGCCTGGTGTCCAGCCCGGTCTCCGCGTCCGGTCCGGTCTACGGTCCGCCGTCCGGTCCGGTCTTCGGCTCGGCGTCCGGGCCGGCGTCCGGCCGCTCGGCCGGGGCGCCGCGCGCGGGGAGCGGGTGCGGCGCGGGCAGCCCGGGTGGTCCACGGGGGCTGGGCGACCGGGTGGTTGCAGGGGGCTGGGCGACCGGGTGGTTGCAGGGGGCTGGGCGACCGGGGGCTGGGCCGCCGGAGCCCGGAGGCGGGGGCCAGATGGCGGGAGGGGGCTGGGGGCGCGGTGGCCGCACCGCCGGGCGGCTGGTAACCGGGCGGTCGGTGACCAGGTCGTCCGACCGCCGGGTGGCTGAGGCCCGGACCGCCGGTGAGCAGGTGTCCCGGCCGCCGGTGAGCAGGTGTCCCGGCCGTCGGAAGGCTGGCGCCGGACCGCCGGTGGCCAAGTGGCCTGCCATCGGAAGGCCAGGACCGGACGGCCGGTGAGCAGGTGGCCCGGCCTATCGGAAGGCCGACGCCCGGACCGCCGATGGCCAAGTGACCCTAGCCTGGCCGTCTTGCCAGTGATCAGGCGCCATGGGCCCGGCGGCGGCAGCCAGTGGCGGACGGCCGGTGATTGGGCAGCCATGGCGCCACGACCGGTAGCCCAACGGCCAGTGGCCGCAGGGCCGGTGGCCGGGCAGCCATGGGACCGACGGCGGAAGCCCAACAGCCAGCGGGCCAAGGGCCGGTCGCCGGACAGCCATGACCGACGGCGGAAGCCCAACAGCCAGCGAGCCAAGGGCCGGTCGCCGGACAGCCATGACCGACGGCGGAAGCCCAACAGCCAGCGGGCCAAGGGCCGGTCGCCGGACAGCCATGACCGACGGCTGGCCGCCGACGGCTGGCCGCTGACGGTCAGTGGCCGAAAGGCCGGTGACCAAGCGGCCCCGCCCGAGGACCGGCAGCCGGACGATCCGGCTGCCGGATGTCCACGGCCGGACACCCGGTAGCCGACAGCCGGCGGCTGTGGCCCGGGGGGACACCGAGCGGCCGTGGCCGGGCGACCGGCGTCCGGCGTCCGGACGGCCAGTCCCCAAGGGGCAGCCGGCCAAGCGGCCGGGAGCCAGGCATCCGGCGTCCGGACGGCCACCGACCGCACGGCCGGGCCCCAAACGCCCCTGGCCGTACGGCCGATACGGGAACGGCCGGGGCCGGACGGCCGAACACCTGCTGGCCCTGGCCCACCGTCCGGAAGTCGGTCATCCGGCGAACCGGAAGCCGGACAGCCGGACAGCCGGAGCCGAACGATCGCCTCCCGGACAGCCAGAAGCCAACGGCCGGAAAGCCAGGCAGCCGGACCACTGGAGCCGAACGGTCGGACGCCAACGTGCCCCGGCCAAACGGCCGTCAGCCGGATATCCGACGACCAGGCAGCCCGGCCCGAAGGGCCCGTCAGGACCTGGCCCTGGCCAACCGGCCGGTAACCGCACGATCAACGACCGGTCAGCCACCGACCGCACGGCCGGCGGCCGGGCAGCCGGCGAGCGGAAAGCCGTGCCGGGCGGCCGGGCGCCGGCTGGCCCGGCGAGCGGGACCGGCGGCCGCACGGGCCGGGGCCCACAGGCCGGCTGTCGGCGGGCCGGTGGCCGGGTATGCGGGCCGTCGGCCGGCCAGAGCCAGGTGTTGCGGGCCGTCGGCCGGCCGGGGCCAGGTGTTGCGGGCACCGGCCGGCCGGTGCCGGGTGGTTCAGGCCGCGTAGAGGTCGAACGTGGAGGTGCGCCGCGGCCCGGCCGTGACGTCCAGCTGGGGATCGACGGCCAGCATCGCCTGGTGCAGCCGCTGCACCTGCGGGGAGGGCTCCACCCCCAGTCCTTCGATCATGCGGATGCGCAGCTTGCGGTAGATCTCCAGGGCCGAGGCCTGCCGTCCCGAGCGGTAGAGCGCCACCATGGCCTGCGAGTGCAGCCCCTCATGCTGGGGGTAGCGCGCGGTCAGCTCGGTGAGCTCGGCGATGAGCTCGGAGTGCCGGCCCAGGCGCAGGTCGGCGTCGATGCGCCGCTCCACGGTGCCCAGGCGGGACTCCTCCAGCCGCATGACCTCGATCTCCAGGATGGGGCCCACCCGCACGTCCACCAGCGCGGGCCCGCGCCACAGCGCCAGGGCCCGGCGGAAGCGGTCGGCGGCGGTGGCGTCGTCCCCGTTCTCGAAGGCGGTACGGCCCTCGGTGGCCAGCCGGTCGTACTCGTGCACGTCCACGCCCTCGGCCGGTATCTGCATCAGATAGCCGCCGTGCCGGGTGGCCAGGACCTCCTTGGCGGTGCCGGGGGTGCCGGGCCCCAGCGCGGTGCCCAGGTGCCGGCGCAGCTGGAGGATGTAGGTCTGCAGGGTGGTCAGCGCGCTCTGGGGCGGTTCGGTGCCCCAGAGTTCCTCCATGAGCGTGGGGACGGGCATGACCTGTCCGGGATAGAGGGCAAAGAGGGACAAGATCTGCCGCGGCTTGCGTGCCGTCGGAACAATCGATCCCCCGTTGACCTCGGCGCTCAACGGACCCAGAACCTGAATCTTCATGGGTGTTCTCCGTACTTCGTCGAGTGTGTGTCTTGACTGCATTCCGTCGCCGCGGGCGCTCTTGGGTCGGGTGCGGGGCGTCCTCCTTTCGCCGTACGGGCCACGGGGCCCCGGTCGTGGAACAGGAACAGGAACAGGAACAGGTGCCGGAAGGGGAACCGGGACGGGGACGGGAAGGGGCAGGGGTGAGGCGGCGTCAGGCGCCGTACACGCCTTGCGGGTTGCACGCTAGGCGGCGCGGGCCAGGTGCGCCTGGCCCGGGGTGAAGCCGGTGCGACGGGCAAGGAAACGTTGTCGCGCACCGCCCCTCCCCCCCTTTGCTCCGTCAAGTCCTCACGTCCGTGAACGGTTCCAACTGCGGTGCACCGGTGCGCGGGGGCACCGGTGCGCGGCGGTACGGGCCCGCTGCCGCGGTGGGGCGCGGCAGCCGGCGGTGGTACGCGGGTGGTGCACGGCGTGGCCGGTGGGGGCGGCGCACGCGCTCTCCACGCGGCTCGCCCGCCGCAGATCTCGCGGCGGGCGAGTGCGTGGGGAGGGGAAGGGCAGACACAGGGGGCGGCGGGGGGCCGGGTGGCCCTGGCCGCCCGCGGCCGGCGGGGCCGCCGGCCCGGGGGGGCGGGTCAGCCGGTGGGCACCAGCCGCACCCGGGCCGCGGGAGGCGCGGCCCCCGGCACGGCCCCGGCCCCGGCGGGGGCCGGGGCCGGAGCGGCGGCCGGGACAACAGGGGCGGCAGGGGCGGCGGGGGTGGGGGCGGCGAGGTCGTGGCCGGCGGTCAGGATGGAGCGCTGCAGGCGCCGCAGCCGGGCCGAGGGCTCCAGGCCCAGTTCCTGCACCAGGGTGGTGCGCAGCCGCTGGTAGGCGTCCAGGGCCTCGCCGCGCCGCCCGGAGCGGTGCAGGGCGAGCATGTACTGGGCGTGCAGGCTCTCGTGGGTGCGGTAGCCGTTGACCAGGACGGTCAGTTCGGCCAGCAGCTCGCGGTGGCGGCCCAGGCGCAGGTCGGCCTCGATGCGCCGGTCCAGCGCGCACAGCCGGCTCTCGTCCAGGCGCTTGATCTCCATCTGCAGCTGCGGGCCGGCCTGGACGTCGGCGAAGGCGGTGCCCGACCACAGGGCCAGCGCCTCGCGCAGCTGGCGGGCCGCGCCGGCGCAGTCCCCGGCGTCCATGGCCCGGTAGCCGGCGCCCGCCAGCCGCTCGAAGGTCCGCACGTCGCTGGCCCCGCCGCCGCTGCACAGCAGATACCCGCCGGGCATCGTCACCAGCACGTCCTTGGCGCTGCGCACCGGCCCCGCACCGGCGCCCGTCCCGCCCGGCGCGGACCCGGCGCCGGTGGCCGCGGTGCCGGTGGCCGCGGTGCCGGTGGCGTCCGGGAGGGTGTCGCGCTCCAGCGCGGCGGCGATCAGCTCGCGCAGCTGCAGGACGTAGGTCTGCAAGGTGGTGCGGGCGCTGCGCGGCGGGGCCGCGCCCCACAGCTCCTCGGTCAGGGCGGACACCGGCACCATCCGGTCGGCGTGCAGCGCCAGCAGCGCGAGCACCTGGCGGGGCTTGGGGGCGGTGGGCGTGATGGACCGACCGTTTTCCCGCACCCCCAGTGCGCCGAGTACCTCGATGTCCACAGCGTCCCCCTGAAGGTGGTTGTTGCCGCTCGCGCCGTAGCCGCTCGCGGAGCCGATCCCCTTACCGCACCCAGATTCAAATAGATTCGGGGACCGCTGTCAATACAAAACCGCGTAGCTGGTTTCTAGCTGCGCTGGAGTCGACTTCAGGCGATCTACCTGCCATTTCTTGAGTGGATCTTGAGGAAGGGGCAGGTCACGCGGGTGCGGACGGGCGGGTTTTGGCCGCGGGTGGCCGGTCCGGCACGGGTGAGGGCGGACCGGGGCGGGCCGGGACGGGCCACCGGCCCGTCCGGGCGCCTGAAACAGCGGGTGTCCGCTGTTTTACTTTGGGTCTAACAGGGGCTGAAGTGCCGGGTATTTGCGGGGACTTGGCGGCGGGGCGGTGCCCGGAAGGGCGCGGGCGGTGCCCCGCGGGGGCGGGGGCGGGGTACGGAAGGGCCGGCCTGGGGCCGGAAGGGGCCGGGCCGGGGTCCGCAACGGCGGGTGGCGGGAGCCGCAAGGGGCGGGTTCCGGGCTCGGGAGGGGCGGGGTCCGGGCTCGGGAGGGGCGGGGTCCGGGCTCGGGAGGGGCGGGTTTTGGGCTCGGGAGGGGCGGGTTTTGGGCTCGGGTGGGGCGGCGGGGGCCCGCCGAGGGCGCCGGGGCCGCGCCGGGGGTGTTCCAGCCGCCCAAACGCAGGCGCTACGTGGTGCTCCGGCCGCCGGGGTGGCTGCGGTCCTGCGGGGCGTCCGGGACGGCGGGGTGGGCGGGACCGGCGGGGTGGGAGGTGGTGGCGGCCTGGGCGGTGGCGGGGTGGGGGGTCAGGCGGGGCAGCAGGAGGTCCCAGTACTGGGCCAGGGTGCGCGGGGCGAGCCAGCGGGGGTCGGTGCGGCCCAGCGCGGCGAAGCCGACGGTGGCCGCGACGACGGCGGCCGCGGCGCCGGCCGGGCTGATGCCGCCGGCCAGGGCGCCCTGGCGGCGGGCGGTGTGCAGCAGCGTCTCGACCCAGCGCTGCCAGGCGCCGCGCAGGTCCAGCGGGTCGGTGCGCCAGGGGGCGGGGCCCACCAGCTGGAACCCGGCGCGCACCACGATGTCCTGTTCCAGGGCGCGCAGCAGGGCGTTCCCGGCTGCGGCCAGGCGCTGCAGCGGGCCGCTGTGGTCTTCCTCGGCCTGGCGGGTGATGCGGTGCAAGGTGGCCAGCGAGGCCGCCTCCACGGCGCGGGCCAGGGCGTGTTTGTTCGCGAAGTGGAAGTGCAGGGCGCCGGTGCTGACCCCGGCCCGCCGGCTGATGGTGCCCAGCGTGGCCGGTACGAAGCCCTCCTCGGCGAACACCTCGGCGGCCGCCCGCATCAGTGACTCCCGTGTGCGCGCGGCACGTTCCTGCTGCACCATCGTGGCTCTCCTGGACTGGACACGGCCCCCGGGACCCGCACCGCCGGCCGGCCGCGGGCCCGTACCCGGCGCGGGACGGCCCGCCGCCGGCTCCGGCCGCCGGAGGCCGGCTCCCGGCGCCATTGTGCCGGTCGGGGCCGGCAGCGGCCCGCTGCCGCCCGGCGGTTGCCGGTCGGCGCGGCGAGTGCCGGCTGGCGGCTGGCGGCTGGCGGCTGGCGGCTGTTACCTGCCGGCGGTCGCTGATGGGCGGCTGCCGGCCGAGGGCGGACGGGCGGACAGGTGGCGGGTGGTGGGTGGTGGGTAGTGGGTGGCGGCTGTTACCTGCCGGCGGTCACTGATGGGCGGCTGCCCGCCGAGGGCGGACGGGCGGACAGGTGGCGGGTGGTGGGTGGTGGGTGCCGGTTGGCGGACAGCAGTTGCCGGCGGTCGCTGGCTGACGGTTGACGTTGCGGCTGGAAGCCGACCCGGGGGGCTGGTGGGTGAGTGGCGGTCTCCGGTTGCGTGGCCGGCGGTTGGCGTTGCGGCGGCCGGCTATCCGCTGCCGGCGAGCGGTTGCGGCCGCTGGCGGGCGACGGACGGTCCCCGGTTGCCGGCCGGTGACCGGCGGCCACCGGCTGCCGGCCGCCGGCTGCTGGCTGCTGGCTGCTGGCTGCTGGCCGGCATGGTGACGGCCGGGCGGCCCCGCGGCTCCGCCCCCCGGCCCTCGGGTCGCGGCCCTCGGGTCGCGGCCCTCGGCCCCGGCTCCCGCGGCGGGGCCGGGAGACCCGCAGCCCCGGAGGGCGCAGGCCCAGGGGCCCGGGCGCGGAGCGGTGGCCCGCCGGCCCTTGCGAACGCGCCGCCGGGACACGGGACTTCACTCCCCCAGACCCCAGGCCCCGGGAACCGGGCCCCGGTTCCCGGTTCCCGGGCCGGGGGGCTTGGGCGGCCCGGGGCCGGCCGGGGCGGTGTGCGCGGCTGCGGGTGCCGGGGGGGCGGCGCTCTGTCCCGCGTACTCCCGCAAGGGCCGGACAGGGACGGTGCCGGGCCGGGCGGACGTGGGCGGACGGGCCGGTGGGCCGGGGGCGGTTACTGCGGGGGGTTGCCGTGTTTGCGGGAGGGCAGGTCGGCGTGTTTGGTGCGCAGCATGGCCAGCGCGCGGATGAGGACTTCGCGGGTGGCGGCGGGGTCGATGACGTCGTCGACCAGGCCGCGTTCGGCGGCGTAGTAGGGGTGCATCAGCTCGGCCCTGTACTCCTTGGCCAGGCGGGCGCGCATCGCCCCGGGGTCCTGGGCGGCGGCGATCTGCTTGCGGAAGATGACGTTGGCGGCGCCCTCGGCGCCCATCACCGCGATCTCGTTGGTGGGCCAGGCGTAGGTGAGGTCGGCGCCGATGGACTGGCTGTCCATGACGATGTAGGCGCCGCCGTACGCCTTGCGCAGCACCAGGGAGATCCGCGGGACGGTGGCGTTGCAGTACGCGTAGAGGAGCTTGGCGCCGTGGCGGATGATGCCGCCGTGCTCCTGGTCGACGCCGGGCAGGAAGCCGGGCACGTCCAGCAGGGTGAGGATCGGGATGTTGAAGGCGTCGCACATCTGGACGAAGCGGGCGGCCTTCTCCGAGGCCTCGATGTCGAGGACACCGGCCAGCGCCTGGGGCTGGTTGGCGACGACGGCGACGACCTGGCCGTCCAGGCGGGCCAGGGCGCAGATGATGTTGCGGGCCCAGCGCTCGTGGACCTCCAGGTACTCGCCGTCGTCCAGGAGTTCGGCCAGCACCTGGTGCATGTCGTAGGGGCGGCTGCCGTCGGCGGGCACCACCTCCAGCAGGCGGGGGGTGGGCCGGGCGGCGGGGTCGGTGCAGGCCGCGGCCGGCGGGGCCTGGCGGTTGTTCGAGGGCAGCAGGGACAGCAGGTAGCGGACCTCGGCCAGGCAGGTCTCCTCGTCGTCGTAGGCGAAGTGGCACACCCCGGAGGTCTCGGCGTGCACGTCCGCGCCGCCCAGCCCGTTTTGGGTGACGTCCTCGCCGGTGACGGCCTTGATGACGTCGGGGCCGGTGATGAACATCTGCGAGGTGTCGCGGACCATGAACACGAAGTCGGTCAGCGCCGGGCTGTAGGCGGCGCCGCCCGCGCACGGGCCCAGCATCACCGAGATCTGCGGGATGACGCCGGAGGCCTTGGTGTTGCGCTGGAAGATGCCGCCGTAGCCGGCCAGCGCCGCCACGCCCTCCTGGATCCGGGCGCCGGCCCCGTCGTTGAGGGAGACCAGCGGCGCGCCGGCCGCGATGGCCATGTCCATGATCTTGTGGATCTTGGTGGCGTGCGCCTCGCCGAGCGCGCCGCCGAAGATGCGGAAGTCGTGGGCGTAGACGAAGACGGTGCGGCCCTCCACCGTGCCCCAGCCGGTGACGACCCCGTCCGTGTACGGCTTCTTGGCCTCCAGGCCGAACCCGGTGGCCCGGTGCCGGCGCAGCTGCTCCACCTCCTGGAAGGAATCCTCGTCCAGGAGCAGGGCGATGCGCTCGCGGGCGGTCAGCTTGCCCCGGGCGTGCTGGGCCGCGGTGGCCTGCTCGCCCGGCCCGGCCAGCGCCTGCGCGCGGATCGCGGCCAGCTCGGCCGCCTTGCCGCGCGCCCCGGCCCCGGCTGCGGCTGCAGCCTCGGCTGCGGCTGCGGCTGCGGCCTGGGCTGCGGCCGTGTCCGGTGTGGAGGGCTCCGTCACCGTCGCCACGACGGTTCCCCTTTCTCCTCGGTCGGCCCGGCCGGACCGCGGCGGGCCCCGGTAGCGGACCGCAGCGCGCCACGGACCGGACCGCTGCAGCGGATCTCATGTCCGGGAAATTTCCCGTTACCCAACACCCCCGGGACCCCCAGGGCTCCCAGGACCCCCGGGGCCCCCAGGACCTCCAGGGTCCCCGGGACCTCCCTGGGCCCGGGGACCCTGGGGTCCCGCGCCCCGGGCATCCGGGACCTGGCCTGGGGCCGTTCCGGGCCCCGGGCCGGGTGGTGGTCCGGGCCGGGTGGTGGTCCGGACCGGGTGGTGGTCCGGACCGGGTGGTGGTCCGGACCGGGTGGTGGTCCGGACCGGGTGGTGGTCCGGACCGGGTGGTGGTCCGGACCGGGTGGTGGTCCGGACCGGGGGCCGGTTTCCCGGCCCCCGGGCCCGGCACCGTTCCCGGGCCCCGGGCTGCCCGGCCCCGAAGCCGGGTTCCGGCTGCGGATCCAGCACCGTCCCCGGTCCCCGGTGGCCGGTTTCCGGGTACGGCATCGCTTCCAGGCCCCGGGTGCCCGGCGCCGGGCTCGCGTCCCGGCCCGGGCACGACTGCGTTCCCAGGCCGTCCCGGCCCCGGCCCAGCACCGTGTTCCCGGTCCTGACTGCCGTTCCCGGCCCCGGGCCCAGCACCGTTCCCGGTTCTGACTGCCATTCCCGGTCCCGTTCCAGGTCCGTTCCCGGGTCCAGTTCACGTTCCCGGTTCCTGTTCCCGGGGCCAGTTCTCGTCCCCGGATCCGGCTCCGTTCCCGGCCCCAGTTCCCGTTCTGGGCCCTGGTGTCCCGTTCCCGGTACGGCTCCGTTCCTTGTCCCGGCCCCGGCCCCATCCCGGCCCCGGGGCCGGGATTTCAGTTCCGGAGGGGGCGAGTCGGTCCCGGCCCGGTCCCGTTGCCGGTCCCGGGTCGGTTCCGGTTCCGGTACGCGTCCCGGTTCGGGTGCCCCCTTCCGGGAGGGGCGGGCCGGCCGGCGCCCGGGGCCGGGGCGGTGCGTGTGTGTCAGCGCCAGCTGTGCGGTGCCCGGTAGGCCCGGGCGGCCTCCGGCGGGCGCCAGGCCTCGCTCCGGCGCGGCGCGTGCGGCCGGTCCTCCCCGCCCGGCGGCCGGCCGGCGGCCAGCGAGAGCAGTGTCACGGCAACAGCGGCGAGCTCTTCGTCGCTGGCCTGCCCGCGCTCGATCCTGAGCAGGGCGGTCCTACGTTCGGCAGCGTCCATGACCCCACCTCCCCTTTAAGCGCCAACGGTCGACCGCCGGGCTCAAAACAGGCTCGGGTCTGCCTGGAGCTGCCCGCACACCAGCCCGCACCGACCACCCGCCCCAGGACCGCACACCCACCCCAACACCCCTCCTGCCGCAAGACGGCCCCGGGCCCGGCCACCCGGGGGGCACCCGCAAGACGGCGGACCCGCACGCGCGGATGGGCCCCACACCGCGACCGACGGCCCCGCACGGCGACGGCCCCACACGAACAACGGCCATGCGCCCGGCACACGCCACCGAACCAGCCCACCCCGCACACCACCCCCGCCCCCAGCACCAGCACCAGCACCCACGAACAGCCCGGGTCCCGGCCGTACGCGGACGCCCCCCGCCCAGTGCGACACCACGTCAGCCACCCGGCGGCAGAGGGCTCCTGAACAGCACAACCGGCACCGCCCGGCCACAGACCCTATGCCCGGCACCGGCGCGCACCGCGACGGCGCCCCCCCTTGCGGCCGCTCCCCCACGGCCAGCGCCCCCAGACCTCCTGCACCGCCCGCAGCCCGATCCGCTGCCGCCCCTCCAGACCGTCCGCGGGCAGCCAGCCGGCCTCAGCGCTCCCCCTGCAGCCCAGCCGCCGCGCACGGCTGCCACGGCACCGCACCCCCGGCGCCCACGACCCGACCCCCGCAGCCGCACTCAGGCCCCGGCACGCCAGACCCGCACACCCCGGCCCACGCCCCCCGCCGCGGCCTCCCCGCCTCACCCCCAGCCCCGCCCCACCCCGGAACAACATCCCCCGACTCCGCCCCCCGGGCCCCTCCCACCCAGCCGACGCACCGACCAGGCCGCACCCTCCGCACCGACCGGACCGCACCATCCGGGCCGGACCGTCCGGGCCGGGCCGTCCGGGCCGGGCCGCTGGGGCCGGGCCGTCCGGGCCGGGCCGCTGGGGCCGGGCCGTTGGGGCGGCGGCAGGGCCGCCCAGGCCCGCGGCGGGGACAGCCTGAAGGGGCAGAGGTGACACACGGTTTCATTAAAAACCGCTTGTACGGTTTTTAACGGGGCTAATGTCACGGGCATGTTCCCCGCCCCCGCCCTCCCGCCCGGCCCGCCCCAGGGCCGGAACGGAACCCCCGGCTTCCGGCCAAAGCAGCCCCCGCCGCCCCGGGCCCGCCCCACGGACACCTGCCGAGGTGGCCACCGCGCGGGGACCGGCGGACAGGCAAGCGGAATGCGTCACGCCGCACCGTTCCCGCAGCGGGGTTCGGCCCGCCTCTGGAGATCAAACCGGCAAGTTGGTTTTATACGCGGTCTGGACACGATTCGTGACGGGAGTCACCAGTGAGCAAGCAGGAACGGGCCACCCGTACCCGCAACGCCCTCATCCTCTCGGCCGCCGAGCTGTTCGAGCGGTACGGCTACGTACGGGCCAGCCTGGACGAGATCAGCTCCGGCGCCCGCGTCAGCCGCGGCGCGCTGCACTTCCACTTCGAGAACAAGGCGGCGGTGGCCGACGCCGTGGAACAGGCCGCCGCCCGCACCCTGCGCGCGACCGCCCAGGCCATCCCGCTGGGCCAGAGCAGCGCCATCCAGAGCCTGATGGACCTCTCCCACCGCATGGTCCACCTCCTGCACCACGACGTGGTCGTCCGCGCCGGCTTCCGCCTCAACTGCGACACGGGCCCGCGCACCCCCCTGGACCTGCGCCAGGAATGGCAGGCCTGCGTCCGCCGGCTGGTCACCCGCGCCGCCGACGAACGCGCCCTGGCCGCCGGCGTCTGCCCCGACGGCCTGGTCGCCACCGTGGTGGCCACCACCGTGGGCCTGGAAGTCCTCAGCCGCGCCAACCGCGGCTGGCTCTCCACCTCCTCCCTCACCACCTTCTGGCAACTCCTGCTCCCCTCCGTAGCCAGCCCACCCACCCTGCCCACCCTCCAACCCGGCGGCACCCCCACCCCCTGACCCACCCCCCACCACCCCACGCCCTGCCACCCGGCCTAGCCCAACGAACCCACAACAGACCAGAACCCAAAACCCGACCACGCCACGGACACGACAGGAAGAAACGAGACGAGACAGGACGGGGCGGGACGGGAAGGGGCGGGACGGGAAGGGAAGGGGCGGGACAGGGCGGGACGGGACAGGGCGGGGCGGGGCGGGACAGGGGGGACGGGGCGGGGCGGGGACGACTGGGCCGGGCAGGCCGGGCCGCCCCGGGGCCTCCCCGAGGCGCCCGGCCCTCCCCTCTCCCCCTCCCGGATAAGGCGCCCGCGCGGAACCAGGCCCCGAAGACACATCCGCCCCCCGGCAGCCGCGGGGCGGGCCAACACCGGGCAGAAGCAGGGGACAACGCCCCGGCCCGCCGGCAACACCCGGCAGGCCCGGGCACGTCGGCAGACGGCCCCGCAGGGCAGGGGTCAAGAGGCAGGAAGCCAGGGCCCGTTATCGAACGTGCACGCTAGGCTGCCGGCAGATCATCCCGCCCCCCCCCGGGCGGGAAACAGGCACCCCGGCGGCACACCCCGCCCCAGCCAAGGAGACACCCGGCCCATGACCCCGCCCCTAAAGAACCTCGCCGGCAAGGTCGCCCTGATCACCGGAGCCAGCAGCGGCATCGGCGCCGCCGCCGCCCGCGTCTTCACCCGCGAAGGCGCCCGCGTGGTCCTGGTCGCCCGCCGCGAGGACCGCCTGCAGACCCTGGTCAAAGAACTCCGCACGGCCGGCGCCGACGCCTCCTACTGCACCGCCGACGTGCAAAGCGCCCCCGACATGCAACGCGCCGTCGCCCACACCCTCAACACCCACGGCCGCCTGGACGCCGCCTTCAACAACGCCGGCGCCGCAGCCGCCAAAACCCCCCTGCACCTCATGGACGACGCCACCTACGACCTCATCATGGACACCAACGTCCGCGGCGTCTGGAACTGCCTGCGCCCCCAGATCAGCGCCATGCTCACCACCGGCGGCGGCGCCATCGTCAACACCAGCAGCGTCGCCGGCCTGGTCGCCACCTCCGTCGCCGCCCCCTACATCGCCGCCAAACACGCCGTCATCGGCCTCACCAAAGTCGCCGCCGTCGAATACGCCCCCCACCACATCCGCGTCAACGCCATCGCCCCCGGCCTGACCCGCTCCGAAATGGTCCAGGACTGGTTCACCCGCCACCCCGCCCAAGAAGCCAAAAGCAAAGCCTCCTCCCCCCAAAACCGCATGGCCGAACCCGAAGAAATCGCCGAAGCCGCCGCCTGGCTCTGCACCGACCACGCCTCCTTCATCACCGGCACCACCCTGACCATCGACGGCGGCGCCACCACCTGGTAACCCCCACCCACCACCCCACACACGACCCCACACCAACCGGTACAGCTCTCACCCCGCAGTGCCCGCACACGCCAAGCCGGACAGGCGACCGGAAACTCCCAAGTCACCGCCCTGCCGACACTCCAGGCGGCCCAACCCGCCACACGCGTCCAGCCTCGGAAGGGCCCCGCACAGCCACTCCACACCCGGCTACGACGGAAACCCCCGCAGGCCCGCGCACCCCAAGCACACCGCAGCCCCCGCACCCAAAACACACCGCAAGCGCGCGCACCCCGCAAGCGCGCGCACTCAAAGCGACCCGCGGGCTCAGGCACCCAAAGCGACCTGCAAACTCGCGTACCCCAAGCGCCCCGCAGGCTTACGCACCCACGGCAGGAACCGGACCCAAGAGGATGCGCCTGGACCACCACAACCCAGGCTTGGCTGATGGCCTGTTGGTCGGGCCCTGGTGTTCGGCGTTCCGGTGGTGGGGTGCCTGCGGGGGTATGGCGGGGCGGTTGGGGTCTGTTGCGGGGAAGGCGTGCCCGCTGCCGTTGTAGTGCTGCGTGTTCAAGTGGCCTTGATGGGGAAGTCGCGGCTGCCGGAGGTAAGCCGCAGGTGCTGTCGCTCCGGCCGGTGTGAGGGCGGGGATGTTCTCCGTCCGGTGGGTGCTGGACGGCCGGCGAAAGGCACCCAAAACCCGGAACCCGGAAAAATCAACCGCAAAAATCCAAGACCACCAGGCGGCCGAGAAAACCCGGCACCCAGACCACCAACCCCGCCCAAACCCAGCACACAGAAAAGCAGCCCGCGGAAACCAACATCCCAACAACGCCGACCGGCACACAAAAACCACAACCAAACCCAGCAGACAGAAAGACACCCGCCAGCCCGAAAACACAGCCGCCCCCGCAAAAAAACCTGGCAGCCCAACACCCCTATCCGGCGTCGAGGACCCGGCCCAAAACCAGGACTATCAGCCGGCACGAAGCACCCGGAACCACAACCCAGGCGACCGCCAGAAACAAAAACCAGGGCAAAGCCGACCGGCACGAAGAACCCCGGAACCCAGACCGCCCACCGCACCGAAGAAAACAAACACAGAATCACCGGTCAGGCGCGAACACCCAGCACCCAGACCCCCGACCCGGCCCAAAACACCCAAAAACCCTAAAAGCCAGCCACCCAAAACCAGAAACTAAAAAGCGCCCGGCCAACCGGCACGAAGAACCCGACCACTCAGACCGCCCACCGCCCGCCGCCCGCCGCCCGCCGTCCGCCGCCCGGCACAGCAAACCCCCCGCCCAGCACCTCAACCAGCCACGCACCCCCAGCACCGGACCCCCCACGCCCACCGCCGGCAAAACCCCATCCCCGGACACCCCGACACCCCCCACACAACACCCGCGCACCACACCCCGGAACCCGCCACCCTCACCCCGCCGACGTCGGCACCAGCGACGGCTGCGCAACCGACACCGCCTCCGCATACAACCGCGCCCCCCGATCCGGCGCCAAATCCAACCGCGCCAACACCGCCGGCACCGTAATCGCCGGAATCACATGATCATACAAAACCGAAATCCGCCGCTCCACATCCGCCAGACCACACTCCAACTGCGAAAACAACTGCACCCCATGAAACGCCGACACAATCAACTCCGCCGTCTGCCGCGGCACCACATGCGACAACACCTCCCCCCGCTCCTTCGCCTCCGCCAACGTCTGCGCCGACAACTCAATCCACGCCGGCCACGCACTCCCATAATGCTCACGACCCTGCGGATCCGACGACAACACCGCCCCCGCCCTCACCACCGGATCCCGCGGCAACCGATGCGCCAACAACAACCCCGCATCCACCCACTCCTGCACCTTCAACTCCTGCACAGGACCCGCAAACGCCACCTGCGCCTGCAACACCCCCCGCGCCAACGCCTCCTTCGAATCAAAATGAAAATACAAAGCCCCCTTCGTCACCCCCGCCACCTGCAAAATATCCGACACCGTCGCCGCCGAATACCCACACTCCGCAAACACCACCGCAGCAGCCTCCAACACCGCCCGCCGCGTCCGAACAGCACGCTCCTGCCGCGCCACCCCACACACCACCCCTCCACACACCCACACCAACCAAACCCAACACCAACAACACCAAACCCAACACCCACCCAAGCAGCCAAGCCGGGTCGCCAATATAACGTCTTGCGCGGCCAGAATGTGTACATTCTCATCGCATGAGCTCAGGAATAGGCGCCAGCTGGAAGCGCGATCGGATCGGGAGCGCCCTTAAAGGGGAGAATCCCACCGTACTGCGGAAGATGACCGCGGGGTTCGCTGTGATCGGAGACGTGCAGTTTCTGCCGGGGTACTCCGTACTTCTCGTCGACGAACCCGGAGTGCAGCGGCTGTCGGACCTGCCCAAGAAGCGGCGGTTGCAGTTTCTGTCCGATATGGACCAGCTGGGGGAAGCGGTCGAGAGAGTCTGTCGACGGATGGATCCCGCCTTCCGGCGCGTGAATCTGGAGATCCTCGGTAATAGGGATCCCTTTCTGCAAGCCCACGTATGGCCGCGCTACGAGTGGGAACCCGCGGACCTTGTCGGCGTACCGGTCTGGCTCTATCCGCGTGCACGGTGGAGTGACGAGCGGTTCGCGCTCGGACCGCGGCACGATGCGCTGCGGGTGAGCATCGGTGCCGAGCTCGACGGGCTTGCCGCAGGCGACTGACCTCCGCACCGGACTCGCACCCCTGCACCGGATCTGCACCGGACCGGCATCAGACCTCGTTGGACCTGCATCGGACCTGCGGACCGGGCAGTTCCCGGTGCGGTGATCGTGGTGCGTCGCGCTGATCAGGACCCTGACCTGACCTGACCTGACCTGCGGCTACGTCAGCGCGCCTCGTAGAATCCCGGATGAGTACGCGGATATCCCGACCCGGACCGCCGCCGGTGCCCACGTCCCTGCCGACCGCGAGGGAAGACGGGCCGACTCCTGCCCTTCTGCCATCGCCGTCCGGGTTTCCCGTCGGCCCTGCCCCGGAATCGCACTGTCTTGAGCACCGACGAAATAGTCGACACACAGCCTGCTGTCCCCGCAGCCGCAAGTGCAGGCACAACCGCAACCCACACAGCGACTCCGTCCGCCGTAGCCGTTGCGCCTCGCACCCGCCCTCGTACCCGCTTCTCCGCCCGGCTCGCCGGTCGTGCGCCCGCTCCGCCCTCGCCCGGTGCCGCCTTGCACAACATCAGCGCCGCGACCGCCGTGCTGCTCGTTCTGGTGGCGATAGGGTCCGTCATCCACGAGCCCGTGCTCATACCCCCACTGGCCGCGTCCGCGGCGATCATTCATTGCGCGCCCGGATTGCCCCTCGCTCAGCCTCGCAGTGTGATCGCCGGGCATCTGCTGTGCGCCGCCGTCGGCTACGCGGTCCTCGCCGCGGCGGGGAGTTCCCCGTGGGCGGCAGCCCTCGCCGCCGGGATCGGTCTCGCCGTGATGACCGTGGCCCGTACCCAGCACTCCCCCGCGTGCGCGACCGCCGTCGTCATCGTCCTGAACACGCCGCGCCCTGCCACCTTCGTACCCCTGCTCGTGGGGTCCGCGGGGCTGCTCGTCCTCGCCGGCTGGGCCGCCTCGTACGCCCGTCCCCGTACACCGCGCTACCCCGCCTACTGGTGGTGAGCCCTGCGGGCGGGCTGTAGGGAGCCCAGCGGATAGGGGAGCGGGAGCTCGGTAGGCAGTAGAGGGACGGGTCCGGCGATAATCGCGTGACCTCGTCTGCCGGGCTCGTTATCCTCGGCCACATGAACGTCACAGGCCCACGCACCAACGCGACCGCGCGAGCGACCAGCTCGCCGGTTGCCGCCGCCTGACGTCTGACGTCGACATCTGACGTCCTTCCCTCTCCATCGGCGACCGGAAACGGCCCGCCGATGGCGACTCGTGGCTCGTATCCGAACCACCGATGACCGTCGATCGATCCACCCACCGGTCCATCGATCGATCAACTCGTCGAATCGTCGACCCACCGTCGTGCGGACCGTTGTCCGGTGCCTCCCCGCTGAACAGCTAAATCAGCTAAGGAGCCACCTACCCCATGAACACCGATCACGTCGTTCGCACCTTCGTCGACTACTTCCGTGAGCGCGGACACCGTCGTATCACCGGGTCGACCCTGCTGCCGCCGCCCGGCGACCCCGTACTGTTCACCACCTCCGGCATGCACCCCCTCACCCCGTATCTGGAGGGCCGCCCGCACCCTCTCGGCAACCGGCTCGTCAACGTGCAGCGCTGTCTGCGCACCACCGACCTCGAAGAAGTCGGCGACCCCACACATCTCACCGTCTTCCAGATGCTCGGCACGTGGTCGCTCGGCGACTACGAAGGGCCGCAGAGTCTGCGGTGGGGGTACGAGCTCCTGACCGAGGGGTTCGGTGTCGATCCGGGCATGATGTACGCCACCGTCTTCGGCGGTGACGACCGTACCGACCCCGACACCGCTTCCCTTGAGATGTGGGAGGAGCTCGGGGTTCCGGTGGAATTCACCGTGGACGACAACTGGTGGTCCAACGGGCCCACCGGGCCGTGCGGTCCCGATTCAGAGATCTTCCTCTGGACCGGCGGGCGGAGCAATGACGCCCCGATCCACTCCACCCACACCCACCCCCACTCCACCCACCCCACCCCTTCCCAGGACAACCGTTGGGTCGAGATGTGGAATCACGTCACCATGCGCTACCGCCGGCTCGACGACGGCTCCCTCGTCCCACTCCCCCAGCGCAACGTCGACACCGGACTCGGTCTGGAACGGCTCGTCGCCACCCTGCAGGGCAAGTCGTCGGTGTTCGAGAGCGACATCTTCGAGCCCTGGCGCCGGCTCGTGCCGGGGCTGTGGCCGCTGGACGAGACGTCGCTGCGGCTCGTCTGCGACCATCTGCGTTCCGCCGTCGTGGTCATCGGCGACGGGGTGCGGCCGACCAATACCGGTCGCGGGTACGTGTTGCGTCGGCTGGTGCGGCGTCTGCTGACCGTCCTCTGGCGTGAGGAGGGCGGGTCGCGCAGTCTCGGGGATCTGCCGGACGAGCTGGTGCGGCACACTCTGGATCACTTTCGTCAGGGCATGGACCCCGTCGACGTACGCGTGATCCTGCTCGACGAGGAGCAGCGGTTCCGTCGGCTTCTGGAGCGAGGGCGACGCATTCTGGCCCAGCCGCGGTTCCGCGGACCGTTGGACGAGGAGCGCCTGCGCTATCTCCACGACACGCACGGTCTGCCGCGCGATCTCGTGCTCAGCCTGCGGTCGCGCGAGTGATCGGGCCGCGATTGTGCTTGCGGTCGCTGCCGTGATCGCGACCGTAAGCACAACCGCAACCGCCACCGCCACCGCCACCGCAATCGCAATCGCCCGAGTACTGACCTGCACGGGTGCACAGGGCGGGCCGGGGAGCCTGCGGCCCGCTCTCAGACCGCCGCGTCCGCGATCAGCTTGAGGGCGAGCGCCTCCGTTTCGGCGTCCGCCTTCTCCGGGCTGCCGGTGTCGTACGGCGGGTCCGGGTCGTACTCGACCGCCAGTTGCATCGCCTCCGCCACCTCGGTGCCCGAGAGGCGGGCGGCGAGGTGCAGGCCCATGTCGATACCCGCGGAGACGCCCGCTGCCGTGATGATCTTCCCCGCCTCGACGAAGCGTCCGGGCTTGTACGTCGCGCCGACCTTCTCCAGGTACGGTCGCGCCGCCCAGTACGTCGTCGCGGGAAGGCCGCGGAGCAGGCCCGCCGCCCCCAGGATCAGTGAGCCCGTGCACACGGACGTCGTCCAGACCGACCGGCGATGGACGCGGCGGATCCACTCGTGGACCGTCGCGTCGCCCAGCATCGCCGTCACTCCTCGATCCCCTCCTCCGGGGACCAGCAGGACATCGGCACGGTGTACGTCCCGCATCGCGCGGTCCGCCACCAGGCTCAGCTCCCCCGTGTCCGTACGGACCGGGCCCGCCTCGCGGGCGACCGTCGTCACCCGCAGGCCCGGGACGCGGCAGAGCACCTCGTACGGACCCACCGCGTCCAGCGCCGTGAAGCCGTCGTAGAGCAGCACGGCGGCCTCCAACCGGGCTTTCCCGGACGCCGCCCGCGCCGGTCCCGCGCCCACTCCGACCGCTGCCGCGGCTCCAACGGCTCCAACGGCTCCAACCGCTCCCGCGACCGCCGCCCCCGACACCGCGCCCTTCAGCACCCCGCGCCGACTCGGCCGCACCCGCCGATCACCGGCCCCGGTCGCTCCGCCATCCCTGTGCACATTCACCAATACCCGCCTCTACTAGGGGAGTTGACGCACCTTCCACCCGAGTAGTCGTACTTCGTCGGTCCCTAGTTCCGCAGTTCCGCCCGTCCTTACCTTTCGGGTAATCGACGGAGTGATCCCCCTCGGCGAGAGTTGGCTCATCGCACCACACGCCACACGCCACACGCCACACGCCACACGTCACACGTCACGCGACACACAACACACCACCGGCACCGCAGCGAAAGGACCCACCCCATGCCGAACTTCGAAGGCTGCGACGGGACGCGTCTCTTCTGCACCGACTGGGGGCAGGGCAAGCCCGTCGTCTTCGTGGCCGGGGCCTGGCTGGCCAGCAGCTCGTGGGAGTTCCAGATGCTGCCGCTGGCCGGGCGCGGTCTGCGCTGCGTCGCCTACGACCGGCGGGGGCACGGTCGCTCCGACTGGGTCGGTCACGGCTTCGACTACGACACCCTCGCCGACGACCTCGCCGCCCTGCTCGACCACCTGGACCTCCGAGAGGTGACGCTGGTCGCCCACTCGATGGGTGGCGGGGAGGTGATCCGGTACCTCTCCCGGCACGGGTACGACCGGGTGAGCCGGGTCGCGCTGATCGGGACCACCGCGCCGTTCCCGCTCGCCGCGCCGGACAATCCCGAGGGCGTGCCGCGGGAGATATTCGATGCCATGACGGCCGAGCGGACCAAGGACCGGCCGCGCTGGATGGCGCAGAACTCGCAGGCGTTCTTCGCGACGCACCTGGGCAACAGTGTCTCCACCGAGCTGATGGACTGGATGATCCGGCAGTGCCTCGACTGCTCGGCGATCGCCGCCGTCGAAGCGGTGAAGACCGCGTTCCGCACCGACCTCCGCGCCGAGGCCGCCGCGATCGAGGTGCCGGCCCTCATCCTGCACGGCGACGCCGACGCCTCCGCTCCCGTCGCCCTCTGTGGTCGGCGGCTGGCCAAGACGGTGCCGGACAACATCTATAAGGAGTACTCCCTGGCCGGGCACGGTATCTGCGTCACCCACGCCGAGGCCGTCAACCGGGACCTGCTCGACTTCATCGGCGCCGCCTAGCCCCGGCGCGCACATCTGTGTCACTTAGACTCGAACAATGGCCAAGTACTTCGACGTGCACCCCGACAACCCCCAGCGCCGCAGCATCAGCAGCGTCGTCGACGGGATCCGCTCCGGCGCGCTCGTCGCGTATCCGACGGATTCCTGTTACGCGCTGGGGTGTCAGCTCGGCAGCCGTGACGGCATGGACCGCATCCGGTCGATCCGTCGGCTCGACGACCGGCATCACTTCACGCTGATGTGCGAGAGCTTCGCGCAACTGGGGCAGTTCGTTCATCTCGACAACGACGTGTTCCGTGCCATCAAGGCCGCGACGCCCGGCAGTTATACGTTCATCCTGCCCGCCACCAAAGAGGTGCCCCGGCAGATGATGCACCCGAAGAAGAAGACGGTCGGCGTGCGCATCCCCGATCACACGGTCACCCAGGCCCTCCTCGCCGAGCTCGGCGAGCCGCTGCTGTCCAGCACGCTGCTCCTGCCCGACCAAAAGGAGCCGCTGACCCAGGGCTGGGACATCAAGGAGCGCCTCGACCACGTCGTGGACTCGGTCATCGACTCGGGCGACTGCGGTACCGTCCCGACCACCGTCATCGACTTCTCCGACGGCGAGGCGGAGATCGTGCGGCGGGGAGCCGGCGACACCTCCCGGTTCGAGTAGCCCCGCCGGCTCCGACAGCCCCGCCGGCTCCGACAGCCCCGACCGGAGGAGGTGCTGTGCTCAGTCCACCGGCGTGCAGCAGCCGTCCCTCCGCATCAGGTGGCCGACCTTCAGCCAGTACGCCTCCCCCTCCCTCGGCCGTCGCTGTCGCTGTCGCCGTCGCCGCTCGAACGCGGCGGTCAGGTCCGCGGTCCGGTGGAGCGTTCCGCCACGGAGTACCGACACCGTCCGCACCATCGCGTCGAAGTCCGTGAACGGGTCGCCGTCCACCATGGTCAGGTCGGCGACCTTGCCCGCTTCGACCGTGCCGAGGTGCCGGTCGAGGCCGAACACCTGGGCCGGCCGTACGGTGGCGGTGCGCAGCGCCTGCGCCGGGGTCAGGCCGCCCAGGTGGAGGGCGCGCAGGCCCAGGTGGAGGGCGAGGCCCACCGGGACGATGGGCTGGTCCGTGCCGAGGGCCACCTGGCCTCCCACCGACAGGATGCGGCGGTAGATGTCGGTTTCGCGACGGAGTGTCGCCAGTTGGGCGTCCGTCGGTGGTACTGCTGCCCCCGCCTTCACGGCAGCCGCGTCCCACGGTGGCATCACCGCGGTGACACGCGGGTCGTCCGCGAGTGCCGGGTCCGCGCCGAGCAGGGGCGCCGAGGTGAACGGTGTGGCGATGAGGGAGAACGCCGCGCCCCGCGCGCTGTAGATCTCGACGACGTCGTCCCACGCGCGGCCGGTGGCCGTGATGGCGTGCCCGAACTCCGCGCGCTGCGTGGCCTGCAGATGGGTCGTCAGGTCCTGGCCGAGCTGGATGCCGGGTGAGAGGAGGTGGCCGCCCGTGCGTACTCCCAGCTTCTCGTGCGCGAAGCGCGCCGCCTCCTCCATCACCCATCCGGGCGCCCGCACATAGGTCTTGACGAAGTCCCAGTCGAGCGCCGCCCCGCGTCGCAGCGAGCGTTTCAGTGCCGCCCTGCTCCGGTGGGCTCGGCCCATGCTGTACGCGACGCGGGCACCGTCCAGCAGTTCGCCGGTCGTGAGCAGGCGGGGGCCCGCCAGCTCTCCCGCGTACACCGCCTCGCGAATGCGGGCCTGTTCGTAGGCGAAGCCGCCCAGTGAGACCGCCGTGGTGATGCCGTACGTCAGCTGGCCCGCTGTCTGACGCCCGCCGTAGGTCGTCTGCCAGGGGTGCGTGTGGGTGTCCCACAGGCCGGGGACGACGGTGTGGTGCGAGGCGTCGACGCGGCGGTCCGCGGGGCGGGCGGGGCCTGCGGGGCGGTGGGGGCGTACGGAGGTGATGCGGCCGGCGCGGACCACGATGTCGACGTCGTCCCGCACCTCGTCCCCGGTGCCGTCCCACAGCCGTCCCGCGTGGACGACGACGTCCGCGGGCGTGGGCCTGCGCTGGTCCAGCGGCACCCGGATGGTGCGTGGACGCTCCCCGCCGGCACCGACGCCGACTCCGGATCCGGCTCCGACTCCGGCTCCCACTCCGACGAGGCGAAGTCGCCCGTTCGACAGGTAGAGGAGCGACTTCGAGTCGCCCGCCCATGACGGGTGGTCGGCCGATTCGTCGGAGAGCACCCGCAGTGCGCCGCGCGGCGTCCCGTCGGGACGCACGGGCAGCAGGCACAGCGCCGATTCGACGATCACTGCGAGCCAGCGGCCGTCCGGCGACCAGACCGGTCCCGAGTCGTAGCGGTCGGAGAGCGAGGCGTGCGGGGCCACGGCATGCAGGCGGTCCGCTCCGGTGCTCGCGTCGACGACGCGGATCAGGTTGTAGCCCTCGCGGAAGCGGTTGTTGATGCGGTTCCGGTCGCAGAGTGCGATGTGACGGCCGTCGGGCGACCAGCTGGGGCGGCCCGGGAGGCCTCCTCCGCCGAGGGGCGTGACCAGCGCGCGTTCGGTGCCGGACGCGAGGTCGCGTACGACGAGGCGGCCGGTCATGTCGAGGCAGGCGAGCCGTTCGCCGTCGGGCGAGAGGGCGGGGTGGGTCCGGCCGCCGGTCGCCAGTGCGGTCTCGGTGCCGGTGGCGAGGTCGTGGCGGTACACGCCGAGCAGTCCGTCGCGGTCGTCGGCGTAGATCAGGGACTTGCCGTCCCGTGTCCAGGTCGGGGCGAGCAGGTAGCCGGTGGCCGAGGCGCGGTGCAGCCGCCGGGGTGGCTTGCCGCCCGACGCCGCCGCCACCCAGAGGGAGTTGAGCGCGGCGAAGGCGATCCGGCGGCCGTCCGGCGAGAGGGCGGGCAGGTGGATGCCGCGCGTGGGGCGTGCCCGCCCCAGGCCCAGGTCGTACTCCTTGACCCGGTAGCGGGGGCGTTGCACTGGCAGGGTGGCGTCGAAGGGGATCACTTCCGGGTCACGGGCGTGCGGACGACGCCGGTCGGGATCCTCCGGCCCGCCCCCGACGTCAGCACGTACACGACCCTCCGGCCCGCCCCCGCCGTCGGGACGTACGAGCGTGAAGCGGCCGTCCAGTGTGAGCAGCAGCCTGCCGTCCTCCGTCCAGCGCGGCGGCACGGGAGCCAGGTCGCCGTCGAGCGCGACAGGCCTGCCGTCGACGACCAGCGTGCAGGACGCGTCGGGCGCGGCCGTGGTCCGCAGGTGGGCGAGGCGTTCTCCGTCGGGGGCGAGGGCGGGCGTCATGACCTGCGCCTTCGCGGTCTCGGTGTGGGTGACGGCGACGGGGCCCGCGCCGTCCGCGGGGACGGACGCGATGGTGCGGGCCTCCAGCGTGCTGCCCGTCTGCGTCGCGACCGGTCTGCCGCGGACGAAGAGGAGTCGTCCGCCGTCCGGTGACCACGTGGGGTCGAAGTCCTCCCACGGTCCTTCCTGCAGCGGGCCGTCCTGGCCGGGGCGGCCGGTCACGCGGACGATGTCGCCGCTCGCGAGGTCCAGGACGTGGATGCGGTACGAGCCGCCGCGCACCGGATCGCCGCCCCGCTCCGACGCGAAGGCGATCCGCGTACCGTCGGGCGACCAGGCGGGGCCCCGGTCGTCCCAGGGCCCCTCCGTGCGCTGTCGCAGCCCCGTTCCGTCGGGGCGCATCGTCCAGATGTGGAAGCCGCCGTCCTGGTACGCGCAGAACGCGACCGACGTGCCGTCCGGCGCGTACACGGGCCGGTTCGGTTCGAGTCCGGCCGGTGTCAGCGGCACCGCCTCACCGCCGGTGCGGGGCAGGGACCACAGGGTGGCCTGCGCCTCGACGATCAGGCGGTCGGCGCCCGGTGCGAGCGTCGCCGCGCCGTTCGTCACGCGCGTGAACGAGAGGGGCACCGTGGTGCGCGGGCGGGCCGGCGCCGGGGTCGCGGTGCCGAGGGCGGCGACGGCCCCGGACGCGCCCGCGGCGACGAAGAGTTGACGTCGGGACAGAGGCAACACGGTGTTGTGCCGGTCACAGTCCATGACACAGAACACTCGCCCATCGGCACCGCCGGAGACAACACCCATCGACGCCAACACGCCGATGTCCCGCATCTCGTCACTGTCCTACGTGGGGAACTCGCCGAGCCAGTCGCGCTTGAGGAGGTGCTTCGGCAGGTACGGCGACGTGTCGTCGACGGGGAAGTCCGAGTCGTACGCCAGGCATGCCAGCGCGAGCGGGCCGAGGGCGATGCGGTTGTACAGCGCGGTGGTTCCGGCGTCCGGCCTGTCGCTCCAGTACCTCTCGTGGTGCGCGAGCGCTTCGGCGAGCGTCGTGGTGAAGGCGTCGCGGTCGCCTGCGATCAGGCGGTGCATGAGGGCGGCCGGCTGGTAGTCGATGAGGTTGAGGAAGTCACCGGGAGTGCGGGTCGCGACGTCGGGGTGGGAGGTCTCCATCGTGGCGATGAGGTGCTGGACGACGTCGTCCATGGGCTGCCTGAGCCAGAACGCCCGGAGTGTCTGGATCCAGTGGAAGACGTATTCGTCCGCGAAGGCGGCCCGGCGCAGGTCGTCCAGCGGCACGTTGCAGAGCAGCGTCAGGCGGTCCCGTTCCCTGCAGACGGCGGCGAGGTAGAAGGCGTCGAGCCAGGCGCGGGCGTCCGCGCCCGGTACGGGTCCGGTGGCGGGCAGGCGCAGGGTGCGGTCGGCGATGCGGCATTCGACCGTGCCCTCGGTGGCGACGGTCGTGCGGAACAGTGCCGAGCCGGTCTGCATCGCCCACACCCACGCCTCCCAGGTCTCCAGGCGCCCGCCGTCGGGGTCCGCGGCGAAGCGGACGTCGCTCAGGCGCTTCGTCGCGGCGAAGGTGTGGGCGACGCCCGCCTCGCTCTGCGCGAGCCTGACGATGCCCGCGGCCGCGGCGGCGGGGTCGAGGTCGGCGGCGTCGGCCTCGGCGCCGACCGGCTCGCCGGAGGGAACCGCGGCCGCGACGGCCTGCGGCTCCGCGGGGGCTGGCGCGCTCTGCGCGTGCAGCTTCTTCATCAGCTCCATCAGCTCGGGCGGCGGCACCACGGAGAAGGAGCGGGTCTCGTGGTCGATGGCGGTGAGCGAGGTCAGCTGCCCCTCGTGCCACCAGTACAGCCGCGGCGAGAGTGCGCCGGGACCGTCCTCGTAGGCGCCGAGCGCGTACGCGCCCAGGTCGTTGACCGCGTCGACCACCGTGCCGTCCTCGATGGGGTGGAACGCCAGCAGGTTGCGGCTGGGCAGGACGACGAGCGCGCCCGCCTCCGGCAGGTCCTTGCCGGTGGTGGCGCGGGCCAGTTCGGGGAGTACGAGGGCTTTGCTGGCCACGAAGTGGGAGTCGCCGTACACGGTCCACAGCCGCGCGCCCTGCGGCCCTGTCGCCTCGTCGTGCTCGACGAGTTCGCGGATCAGGTTGTTGCGGGCGGCCACCCAGAGCTGATCCGGTCCGACGCTCGCCACGTCGTGGTCGGTGAGAATGCGCACGGAGGTGGGCGTGTCGAGGGCGAGCGCAAGGAGCAGGCCTTCGGCGACCGGGCGCGTGTAGCGGAAGCTGTTCGCCATTTCGCCGGGGAAGGCGTCGTCGGGCAGGAGCCGCAGGACGGTTCCTTCGAGCAGTTCCCGCGCGCTCTCCCCGCCCCGCGATCCGTTCTCCAGCGTCGTGAAGTGCTGCTCGACCAGCCGGGGCCAGTGCTCCTCCGCGGCGGCGCGGCACTGGTGCGCCAGGTTCGGGAGGGGGCTGCGGCGTCCGTCGCCCCACAGCACGGCATCGCCCTCGATCCGCGGGCGTATCCCGTGGCGGGTGAGGAGGTGATCGGCTGTCAGGCTCCGCAGGCGTTCGGCCTGCGGGAAGGTCAGCATCGGCAGGTGGGGATCTGGTGCGTGGTGTTCGTTCACCCGGTGACTCTACGAAGAAGGCGCGGGGCGGATGTACGACGGGTGGGTCCGGCGCGTGACAAAGGGGGGTGGGGAGGTGACGTACACCCTGGAGCTGATGTCTCCCGTGTGTGTACCCCCAGGGTCTGGTGGTGTGCGGTACCAGAGACGGACGTGGCGTCAACTGCTCGCGCACTAGCGTCCTTTGGCATGACAGCATCACGGAGCACCGCGCGCAGACGCGCTCTTGCCACCGCCCTCGCCCTCTCTCTGGCCGTCCCTCTCGCGGGCGGCGCGACCGCCTTCGCCGCAGCGGGGGACGGCTCCTCCGCTCGGACCTCGGCGAGTGCCGCCCCGGCGGACACCAAGTCGACGGCGTCACTCCGGCTTCCGCGCCCCACCGGCCCGTACGCGGTCGGCCGCGACACCCTGCACCTCGTCGACAAGAGCCGCCCCGACCCGTGGGTGCCGTCGGCGGGCGCCCGCGAGTTGATGGCGTCCGTGTACTACCCCGGGCGGCACGGGGGCGGGCGCCCCACCGCCTATACGTCGGAGGAGGAGGCGCGGCTCCTGCTGGAGTGGTGGAAGAAGGAGGACCTGCTCTCCCCCGCCGCGTACGCCGGCACCCGCACCTACGCCCGCACCGGGGTGCGTCCCGCGCCGGGGCGGTTCCCGTTGATCGTGCTCTCCCCGGGGTTCACCGCCCCGCGCTCCACGCTGACGCATCTCGCCGAGGACCTGGCGAGCCGGGGCTTCGTCGTGGCCACCGTCGACCACGCCTACGAGTCCCTCGGCACGGCGTTCCCGGGCGGGCGCATCCTGACCTGCCAGGCCTGCGGGCCCTTCGACGAGCCGGGCGGCGGCGAGCTCGCCTCGAAGGGGCGGGCCAAGGACATCTCGTACGTCATCGACCGGCTGACCGGTGGCAAGAACGCCTGGCGGCACGCCCGCATGATCGACGAGAAGCGGATCGGTGCGGGCGGGCACTCCATCGGCGGGTCCGGGACGCTCGCCGCCATGACCGGGGACCGCCGCGTGCGGGCCGGCATGAACATGGACGGCCACTTCCACACCCGCCCCACCGGCCTCGGCGGCCGTCCGTTCCTGATGCTCGGCGCCGAGACCATCCACACGCCGGGCGTGGAGGACGGCAAGAACTGGGACGAGACCTGGGAGGGGATGGACGGCTGGAAGCGGTGGCTCACCGTCAAGGGCTCGGGGCACTTCACGTTCACCGACATCCCCGTCCTCGCCGCGCAGGCGGGCGCGGACGATCCCGAGGTGCCGCTGTCCGGTGAGCGCTCCGAACAGATCACCCGGGCCTACATCGGCGCGTTCTACGAGCAGCACCTGCGGGGCGTCCCGCAGCCGCTGCTCGACGGGCCGACGCCGGGCAATCCCGAGGTGACCTTCCAGCGGCGCTGACCGGCCGCCGGGCGCCAGGATCGGCGCCACGGATAGCATGTAACACATGAACGAGATTTATGACCCTTACGAGCTGCGTGCGGAAGTGCCGTCCGTCAAGACCTTCCGCCGCCTGCGCACCGACGCCGGCCTCTCCGACAGGGCTCCCGAAGCCGTCGCGCTCGCCCTGCCGAACACCTGGCACGGCGTGGTCCTCCACCACGAGGGCGAGCCGATCGGCATGGGCCGGATCATCGGCGACGGCGGCACGGCGTTCCAGCTCGTCGACATCTGCGTACACCCCGACCACCAGGGGCGGGGCCTCGGCAGGCGCATCATGGCCGCGCTCACCGAGGAGCTGGAGCGGCGCGCTCCCGCGACCGCGTACGTCTCGTTGATCGCGGACGGTCCGGCACGCTTCCTCTACGAGAAGTTCGGCTTCGCCGACACCGCGACGCATGACTCGATCGGCATGTACCGGTCGATGCCCGCGCGCTGACGCGGGGAGGCCGGTCCGCACCAACTCCTTGACGGGGCCCAGGAGTCTGCCTTAAATCAAGTACTGAACGAAGTGCGCGCGACGCATCGTGCGTCGCGTTCACTTCTCGACGTTCCATTGTCATGCGCATGCCCCCCACGCGAAGCGATGTGATGACCGTGCCCACCTCCCCCGCGTCCACCTCCCTCAGTCGCCGCACCAAACTCGGCGCGCTCGCCCTCGTCTGCGGCGTCGCGAGCCTCGGCGTGCTGCCCACCGCCTCGGCGGAGAACGCGCCCCCGGCCCGCTCCGCCGCCGCGCCGACAGCGTCCACCTTCACCGACGATTTCAACGGCCCGGCGGGAGCCGCCGTCGACGGCGGCAAGTGGCAGATCGAGACCGGCGACAACGTCAACAACCACGAGCGGCAGTACTACACGTCGGGCAACAAGAACGCGGCCCTCGACGGCCAGGGCAACCTGGTCATCACCGCCCGCAAGGAGAACCCCGGCAACTACCAGTGCTGGTACGGCCGTTGTGAGTACACCTCCGCCCGGCTCAACACGTCCGGCAAGTTCACGAGCACGTACGGGCACGTCGAGGCGCGGATGAAGGTGCCGCGCGGCCAGGGCATGTGGCCCGCGTTCTGGATGCTCGGCGCCGACATCGGCAGCGTGGGCTGGCCGAACAGCGGCGAGATCGACGTGATGGAGAACGTCGGCTTCGAGCCGTCCACCGTGCACGGCACACTGCACGGACCCGGCTACTCGGGGTCGGGCGGGATCGGCGCGGGGTACACGCTGCCCGGCGGCGAGGCCTTCGCGGACAAGTTCCACACGTTCGCGGTGGACTGGTCGCCGAACAAGGTCACCTGGTCCGTGGACGGCCGCGTCTACCAGACCCGCACCCCGGCCGACCTCAACGGCAAGAGGTGGGTCTTCGACAAGCCCTTCTTCCTCATCCTGAACCTCGCGGTCGGCGGGTACTGGCCCGGCGATCCCGACGGCAGCACGACCTTCCCGAAGCAGCTGATCGTCGACTACGTCCGCGTGACCGGCGGAAACGTGGCTCCGACCGGCAGCTGAGGCCCCGTCGCGGGCGCCCCTCCGAGCGGCGGTACCGGCCACCCGGAAAACCGGTGACCCAGGCCACTCGGAGGGCTCCGCGGCTGTGAAGCCCCTCATAGGGGCCACGTCACATGCTAAGGACGGTAGTAGCCGCTCCGAGGCGTGAGCCCGGCCCTGGGCTCCGCGAGGCGCGGTCTCCACCAGGGCTTCTTCGTATCGCGGTAGTACGTCACATCATTGCGCCCGACCCCGGGCGCCGCTAACCCTGGCTGAGTCTTCGGGACGCCCGGGACCGCACAGCGGGCACAGTCACCCGCTCGGTCCGGCGCCCCTCTCGTCCCCACCCAGGAGTTGCACCCGCATGTCCCTGACGCGCACCGCTCGCACCCGCAAGTTCTCCGTCGCCGGTATCGCCACCGCGGGAGCGGCCGCCGCCGCCCTGACCCTCGTCCCCTCCCCCGCCCACGCCGCGGAGCCCGCGAAGGCCCCCGCCGCCGCGCCGCACGCCGCCGCGGGCGACAAGAAGTACCCCGAGAACCTCGACGGCTGGATCCGCGAGTCCCTCGACATCATGAAGTCCAAGGGCATCCCCGGCTCCTACGAGGGCCTGCACCGCAACATCATGCGTGAGTCCTCCGGCAACCCGAACGCGCAGAACGGCTGGGACGTGAACGCCCAGAACGGCACGCCGTCCAAGGGCCTCCTTCAGGTCATCCAGCCGACCTTCGAGGCGTACCACGTCGACGGAACCCCCCATAACCTGACCGACCCGGTCGCCAACATCACCGCGGCCGCCAACTACGCCGCCGACAAGTACGGCTCCATCGACAACGTCGACTCCGCGTACTGAGTCCAGGGACCACCGAGTTTCCCGGACACCTGATTCGCGAGGAGAGGCAGCGCATGCCGCACGAGAGCCAGAACGAGCACCCGGCACACCCGGCGGACGGCCCCTCGGTGCCCGCCTACGGGCCCGCCCGGGTCCGAGGCTCGCGGCGCAAGCCCCGTAAGAAGGCCCTGCGGTACGTCGCGTGGGGCGCCCTGGGCCTGGTGCTCGCCGGTGGCGGAGGCGTCGCCTACGCCTGGCAGCACCTCGACGGCAACATCCAGGGCACGGACGTCGACGCGGCTCTCGGCCACGACAGGCCGGCGGAGCAGCGCGACGGATCGATGAACATCCTCCTGCTCGGCTCCGACTCACGGGCAGGGACCCACGGCAAGTACGGCACCGGTGTGCAGGGGGCCCGCGCCGACACGGCGATGGTCCTGCACGTCGACAAGACCCACCAGAAGGCATCGGTCGTCAGCATCCCGCGCGACACGATGGTCGAGCGGCCGCAGTGCGCGACGTCCCACGGCGCCGCCGCGGGCGCCCAGCAGGCCATGTTCAACTCGTCGTACCAGGTGGGAGGGCCCGCCTGCACCGTGAAGACGGTCGAGCAGATGTCGGGCCTGCGCATGGACCACTACCTCGAAGTCGACTTCAAGGGGTTCCAGAAGCTCATCGACGAGCTCGGCGGTGTGGACATCACCACCCACAAGGCCATCAAGGACCCCAACAGCGGCCTCTCGCTGACCGCGGGCAAGCACACGCTGCAGGGCGAGGACGCCCTGGCGCTGGTCCGCACCCGGCACGGTGTGGGTGACGGCAGCGACCTGGGCCGCATCCAGCTCCAGCAGGCCTTCATCAAGGCCCTGATCCACCGCGCCGACACCGTCGACCCGCTCAGCAGCCCCGCCAAGTCCTACGGTCTCGCGGACACCGCGACCAAGACGGTCAGCGCCGACTCCGACCTCGCGTCGGCCGACAAGCTGCTCGGCCTGGCCAAGGAGCTGAAGGGCATCAGCCCCGACGACACCGACATGGTGACGATGCCGGTCACCTACGACGCACAGGACGCGGGCCGGGTCCTGCCGCTCGACAAGGCGTCGCACCGGGTCTGGAACGCGCTGCGCCACGACAAGCCCATACCGAAGTCCGCGACCGAACAGTCGGTGGGCGACAGGACGGACTCGCCGGTCTCGGCGGGTTCCTGAACCTCGGACAACCTCGGACCGGATACGACGGAATCCGTGCACATCCTGTGCGCGTTTTCTGTTATCCAGGCGTTCGCAGGGCGTCTCCCCTGTGTCGGAGGAGACAGGCCCCCCACAAAGAGAGTGGACACAGCGTGAGCAGCGAACGCCACAGCGCGATGATCAGGGCAGCGCAGGACGGGAACCAGCAGGCGCAGGACGCGCTGGTGGCGGAGTACCTGCCGCTGGTCTACAACATCGTCGGACGGGCCCTGAACGGCCATGCGGACGTGGACGACGTGGTGCAGGAGACCATGCTGCGCGTCCTCGGCGGCCTGGACGGCCTGCGCGACCCCGCGACCTTCCGCAGCTGGCTGGTCGCCATCACCATGAACCAGATACGCGGGCACTGGCGCGAGCGCGCCTCGGGCGCGATACCCGCCGGCAGCGGTCTCGCCGACGCGTACGACGTGGTGGACCCGGGCGCGGACTTCGTCGACCTGACCATCACGCGGCTCGGGCTCTCGGGACAGCGCAAGGAGACCGCCGAGGCGACGCGCTGGCTGGACGAGGACGACCGGGCGCTGCTTTCGCTGTGGTGGCTGGAGTCCGCGGGCGAGCTCACGCGGGCCGAGGTCGCCGAGGTGCTGGAGCTGTCGCCGCAGCACGCGGCGGTACGGGTGCAGCGCATGAAGGCCCAGCTGGAGACGGCACGTGTGGTCGTACGCGCACTGTCGGCCCACCCTCCGTGCGGGGGGCTCCAGCAGATGATCGCCGGCTGGGACGGTGTGCCGTCGGCCCTGTGGCGCAAGCGGCTGGCCCGCCATGCCCGCGGCTGCGCGGCCTGCGAGGGCCACTGGTCGAACCTGGTGCCCGCCGAGGGGCTCCTGGTGGGTCTGGGGCTCGTGCCGGTGGGCTCCGCGCTCGCCGGTCCTGTCGTGCCGCCCGATCTCGTCGAGGTCGGCTCGGCGTCCGCCGCCCACGGCGACGGTTCGTCCGCTCCCGTCTCCGCCCGGGCGCAGGCCCGCCGTGATCGCGCCAGACGCCGGCGTCGTACGACAGGAGTGGCCGCCGCGGTCGTGGCGCTCGGCATCGGAGGCGCCGCGGTGCACCTCCTCACGAGCCCGGACGCGGACGAGAGCGCGCCGTCCACCGCCGCCGCATCCGCCTCGCCCGCCACCCCGTCCGCGTCGAAGAGCGCCTCGCCCTCCGCCTCCCCCAAGCGCTCCGCGTCCCCCAGCGCCAAGCCGAAGCCGAGCAGGGCGAAGAAGAAGGCGACGCCCTCGCCGACCCGCACCCCGGCCAAGCCAAAGCCGAAGCCCAAGCCCGAGGCGCCCGCTCCGAAGCCCGCGCCGCAGCAGCCGAGCGGCACGGCCGAGCAGGTCGTCGCCCTGGTGAACGCCGAGCGCGCGAAGGCGGGCTGCGGTCCCGTCAGCTCCAACGGCAAGCTCGCCACGGCGGCCGCCAAGCACTCCGCCGACATGGCGGCCCGCGACTACTTCGACCACACGAGCCCCGACGGCACGGACCCCGGCGACCGCATCACCGCGGCCGGCTACCGCTGGAGCACGTACGGCGAGAACATCGCCCGCGGCCAGCAGAGCCCCGCCGCGGTCATGGACTCCTGGATGAAGAGCCCCGGTCACAAGGCGAACATCCTCAACTGCGACTTCAAGGAGCTGGGCGTGGGCATCCACAACGGCTCCGGCGGCCCCTGGTGGACGCAGGCCTTCGGCACGGCGCTCTGACCGCCGGGGGAAGCCGCTCGGCGGCACGGCACCGGTGATTTCGCCGATGTCTGTACACGGTCATCGGCGCCACGGTGGGGACCGCCAACGAAACGGCGGTCCCCATCAGGGCACGCACGCTCCTCTCCGCGCATGCCACGCCCCGGGTCCCGCCACGACCGAGAGGACCCCTTCGTGCAGCTGCACGTCTTCTCCCGCCCCGTGGTGCGGGCCTGCCTCGCCGCGCTGGTCGCCACCGCGGGACTCCTCGGCCCCGGCCTCGCGCCGGGGGCCCAAGCCGCCGCGGACAACCCGTACGAGCGCGGCCCCGACCCGACCGTCGCCAGCATCGAGGCGCCGCGCGGCTCCTACGCCGTCTCGCAGACCACCGTCTCCTCGCTCGGGGTGTCCGGGTTCGGCGGCGGCACCGTCTACTACCCGACATCGACCGCCGACGGCACGTTCGGCGCGGTGGTCATCTCGCCGGGCTTCACCGCCTACCAGTCGAGCATCGCGTGGCTCGGGCCGCGGCTCGCCTCGCAGGGCTTCGTCGTCTTCACCATCGACACCCTCACCACCCTCGACCAGCCCGCCAGCCGGGGGCGCCAACTCCTCGCCGCGCTGGACTACTTGACAAAGTCGAGCTCGGTGCGCGGCCGGGTCGACGCGTCCCGGCTCGGCGTGATGGGCCACTCGATGGGCGGCGGCGGCACGCTGGAGGCGGCCAAGAGCCGTACGTCGCTCAAGGCGGCGATCCCGCTGACCGGCTGGAACCTCGACACGACCTGGCCGGAGCTGCGGACACCGACGCTGGTGGTGGGCGCGGACGGTGACACGGTGGCGCCGGTCTCCAGTCACTCCGAGCCGTTCTACGAGTCGCTGCCCGGCTCCCTGGACAAGGCGTACCTGGAGCTCAACAACGCGACTCACTTCACGCCGAACACGTCCGACACGACGATCGCGAAGTACAGCATTTCCTGGCTGAAGCGATTCATCGACAGCGACACCCGTTACGAGCAGTTCCTCTGTCCGCTGCCGAGGCCGAGCCTCACGATCGAGGAGTACCGCGGCAACTGCCCGCACACCTCCTGACGCTCCTCCCCACGGGTGTCACGACGGCCGTCGTCCGGTGCCGGGCGGCGGTCGTCCTGTGCCCGTGCACACCCGCGCGCAGACGCCTTTGGTGGCGCGCCCAGAGGTGTGGACGTGAGGCTTCCGGGCCGAGTTACGCGACAGTAACGTGCGGGCGTGACCCTTCAGACCCCACCCGAACTGTTCGGCCGCCGTGCGGAGATCGCCGCCGTGGAGTCCCTGGTGGGGCGCGTACGGGCCGGTCACGGCGGTGTGCTCGTGCTGACGGCACAGCCCGGTCTGGGGCGTACCGCGCTGGTGGAGTACGCGCGGGGGATCTGCGGCCCGGTCCCGGCGGTGCGGGCGGCCGTGCCGAGCCGGTTCGCGTACGAGGGCGGTGGGCCGCGGCTCGTCTGTGTCGACGACGTGCACCGTTGGGACCACGCGACCCGGGCCGCGCTCGCCGCGGACCTCCGACGAGCGCCCGCCTCGACCCCCATGGCCGTCCTGCTCACCTACACGGAACACCGCATCGGCGCGGGCGAGTTCGCGGGACATACGACGCTGCGGCTGGGGCCGCTCGACGACGGCGCGGCGGCCTCGCTCCTCGACCGGCTCACCCTGGGCGCCGCCGACCCGGTCGTCGGCGCCTGGCTGGTCCGCGAGGCCACGGGGAACCCCCGCCTGCTCACCGCGCTCGTCGCGGCCCTCACCCCCGGCCAGCTGACCGGCCGCTCCCCGCTGCCCGACCCCCTGCCCGGCGGCGAGGACCTCCTCGCCGATCACGCACTCCGCGTCGACGACCTGCCCGGCCCCGCACGCGCGCTGCTGCTCCTCGCCGCGGCGGCCGGGGAGCACGAGCCCGACGGTGCGGGGGCGGACCTCGCGCTGGTCCTGCGCGCGGGCGGCGACCCGGCCGGGCTCGCACCCGCCGAAGCGGCCGGGGTCGTCGTAGCGGCGGGCGGACGGCTGCGCTTCACGCACCCGCTGCTGCGCCGGGCGGTGCTCCGGCGTGTCGCGCCCGACCGCCGCGGAGCCGCCCACCTCCGCCTCGCCCACGCCTGCCGCGACCGCCTCCCCCGCCTGATCCAGCTCGCCTGCGCGGCGGACGACCACGACGCACGGCTCGCCGCGTCCCTCGCCGCCGCGGCGGCCGCACACCGCCCTCACGCCGAGCGTTCCGCCGCCCTGGCCCGCGCCGCGGCCCTCACGGCCGCCCCCGAGACGCGGACCGACCGGCTCGCCGACGCGGCGGAAGCGGCGCGCCTCGCCGGGGATCCCGTACGGGCCCGTGCGCTGCTGTCACGGGCCGGCACCGTCCCCGCACACGGTGGCGTCCACCGGGTACGCGGCCTGCTCGCCCTCGCGGACGGCCCGGCCGACGACGCCAGGGAGTCCTTGCTCACCGCGGCGGCACTGCTCCCGCCCGCACGGGCCCGCCGCGCACTCATCGGCGCGGCGGAGGCCGCATGGTCGATGGGCGACGCGGCCGCCTACCGGGACGCGCTGACGCGCTTGCCGCCATGCGACGACGACCCACTGCTGGAGGCATACCGGACCGGAATGTGCGCGGTCCTTGCAGGCCACACCACGGAGGGCCACGCGTCACTGCGCCGCTGCTTGGCCGGTCTGCGCGGGGCGGGACTGGCGGAAAGGGCCGGTGAGGCGGCGGGGCAGGGGGAAGAGGCTGATGGGGTGCGGGCCGATGCGTTGCATGCCGAGGAGGACGGCCTCTGCGGGGCCGGCCAGACCGGGGAAGCCGACGTGGCAGGCGTGCTCGGCGGGCCGCTGCACGCCAGGGCGACCGGCTTCGACGCGGCCCGCCAGGCCGGGGAGGCCGGCGGGGCGGGTGGGTTCATGCGGGCTGGGGCCGCTGCTCTTGTGGTGGGTGAGGTTGAGGTTGCCTGTGAGGCCGGGGCTCGGGCGCTCGCGGCCGTCCGCGCCTACGGACCCGAGGTCCTGTTGCCGCGCGCCCTGGAACACCTGGCGTACGGAGAGCTGCGTGCGGGACGCCACACCAGCGCCCGCGCGCACGCTCTCGAAGGGCTCCGGGCGGCGCATCGGATCGGGCAGACCAACGTCGCCGTGTCGCTGCACGCCGTCCTCGCGCTCGCCGCGTCCGTGGAAGGGGACGCCGACGCCTGCGCCGCGCACGCGGCGGCCGCCGCGGCAGGTGCCGGGCCGCACGGACTGGCGCAGGCCGCCACCCTCGCCGTCTGGGCCGTGGCCCGTACCGAACTCGCCACGGGACGTCCCGCCGACGCGGCGGCGCGGCTCGCCCCGCTGGTCGCTCCCGGGCCGCGGCGCGGTCACTTCGCCGTGCGCTTGCTGGCCGTGCCCTGCTTCGTGGAGGCGGCCGTGCAGGTCGGGCGCGTGGCGGAGGCGCGGCGCGCCACCGCGGAGTTCACCCGCTGGGCCGGAGCGACCGCCGACGGGCTCGCGTCGGCCCAGCTCGCGCGCTGCCGTGCCCTGTTGGCACCGCCGGTGAAGGCAGCCGCGGCCTTTGCGAGCGCGGTCGCCCACCACGACCGCCTGCCGGGCGAGTTCGAGCGCGGCCGTACGCAACTCCTGTACGGACAGTGGCTGCGGCGCCGTCGCCGTACCCGCGAGGCGCGCGGGCCGTTGCGGGACGCGCTGGTCTCCTTCGAGCGGTGCGGGGCACGGGCCTGGGCGGACCGCAGCCGTGCCGAACTGCGTGCGGCGGGCGAGGCGGTCGGCGGGGAGCGGAGCCCCGGGCCCCTGTCGGCGCTGACCCCGCAGCAGCAGCGCATCGCCCGGCACGTCGCGGAGGGTGCCACCAACCGGGAGGTCGCGGTGCGCCTCTCGGTGAGCCACCGCACCGTCGACCATCACCTGCGGAACGTGTTCGCGGCGCTCGGCGTACGGTCCCGCGTCGAGCTGTCGCGGCTGCTCGCCGGGGAGGGCGGAACCGGCGTCGTCACCGTCGGATGAGGCCGAGGTGCGTGCCGGTGGCGACGGCGGACGTACGGGAATCGACGTCGAGCTTGGCGTAGATGCGGGCCAGGTGCGATTTGACGGTGCCCTCGGTGAGGTGGAGGCGGGCGCCGATGGCCTGGTTGGACAGGCCGTCGGCGACGAGGGCGAGGACTTCGGTCTCGCGGCTGGTGAGAGTGGTGGCGGGGGTGCGCAGGCGGTTCATCAGGCGGTCGGCGACGGTGGCGGCGAGTGTGGTGCGGCCCGCGGCGGCGGTGCGTACGGCGGCGGCGAGTTCCTCGGGCGGGGCGTCCTTGAGGAGGTAGCCGGTGGCTCCGGCCTCGATCGCGGGCAGCGTGTCGGCGTCGGTGTCGTACGTGGTGACGATCAGGACGCGCGGCGCCCGCGGCCGTGCGGTGATGGCGGCGGTGGCCTGCGCGCCGTTCATGCCCTTGCCGAACTGGAGGTCCATGAGGACGACGTCGATGTCGCCCTGGGCGGCGCGGGCGACGGCCTCCTCCGCCGTGGCCGCCTCGGCGGTGACGGCGATGCCCTCCTCCGTCTCCAGGACGGCGCGCAGTCCGGCCCGCACGACGGGGTGGTCGTCGGCCAGGAGCAGCCGGATCGGGGTCTCGTGCGGCGTCACGGGCGGGCCTCGCGTGCGGGGTCGGGGGTGGGAAGCGGGCTTGTGCGGTTCAGGGGGAGTCGGACCTTCAGCGTCGTGCCGCCGCCCGGCGCGGATTCGATCGTGAGGGTGCCGCCGAGCGCGTGGACGCGGGAGCGCATGGCGGCGATCCCGAATCCACCGGTTTCGGGGTCGGGCGCGGACAGCCCGCCCGGGTCGAAGCCCCGCCCGTCGTCGACGACGTCCAGGGCGACATGGTCGCCGAGGCAGTGGAGGGTGACCTCGGCGCTGCGGGCTTCGGCGTGGCGGACGGTGTTGGCGAGGGCGGACTGGGCGATGCGGAGCAGCGCGACCTCGTGCGCGGTGGGCAGCGCTACCGGATCGCCGCTGAGGTGGAAGTCCGTGGTGACCTGGTGGCGGGTGCTGGTGGTGGCGCAGAGCCGTTCCAGAGCGTCGGGCAGCGTGGTGCCCTCCAGGGCGGGCGGGGCGAGGGCGACGACGAAGCGGCGGGCCTCGGCGAGGTTGTCGACGGCGGCCTGGCGGGCCTGGTCGACGTAGCGCGCGGCGTTGTCGGGGGCGGTGGGCAGGGCGCGTTCGGCGGCGCGCAGCAGGAGCTGGATGCTGGACAGGCCCTGGGCGAGGGTGTCGTGGATCTCGCGGGCGAGCCGTTCGCGTTCGGCGAGGACGCCCGCGGTGTGCTGGGCGGCGGCGAGGTCGGAGCGGGTTGCGGTGAGCTCTTCGATCAGGCGTCTGCGCTGGTCGCTCTCCCGGTACAGGGCCTGGTATCCCCACACCACCGCGACGGCGACGGCGGCGCCGAGGGCCGGTCCGATGGCCATGGCGATGCTGAAGGTGCCCTGGTGGGCGGCGTAGCCGGAGATGGCCGCCGCGGCGGTCGCCACGACGGCGACGAGCCCGGCGCGCCGGGGCAGCAGGTGGAGCTGGAGGAAGTTCAGCGGGAACGCCACCCACACCGCGTCCGGGGACAGCCCGAGGAGTACGAGCCAGACGGCGCCCACCGCGGTCAGCCACAGCGCGGCCGCCCGTAGCGAGCGCCGCACACTCGGCAGGGCGGGGCCCACCGCGTAGACCAGACCGCACACGGCGGCGACGGCGACGACCCATCCCGCGTGCGGACGCCCGTCGGCCGCGGCGCGCACCGCGGTCAGCGCGAGCAGGCCGACGACCATGAGGTGCAGGCACCAGGCCAGGGCACTGGTGGTGGGGGTCGGGGCCGGTGCGGCGGTGGTGTTCACAGTGCTCCCAGCCTAAGGAGAAGACCGGTGCGGGGCCTCCATCGAAAGTTAGAAGTCGGGTGCCGCCTTTGGACGCGTCGATTGCTGCCCTGCGCCAGATGCCCCGGGCGGGGGCCGGCAACGACGGTGGGGACACACCACTTACTCCCACCCCCCATGCACTGTAAGGAGCGGGCCCACGCCGTGTTCGTCGCCTGGAGAGACCTGAAGTTCGCGAAGGGCCGCTTCGCCCTGATGGGCACCGTGATCGTGCTCATCACCCTGCTGGTGGGGTTGCTGTCCGGGCTGACCGCCGGGCTCGGCCGGCAGAACACGTCCGCGATCACCGGCCTGCCCGCCGACCGGATCGCCTTCGGCGCGCCCGGCGGCGGCGAGGAGTTGTCGTACGCCGATTCCACCGTCACCGAGCGGCAGTGGCAGCGGTGGGCCGAGGCGCCCGGCGTGCGCGGCGCCGAACCGCTGGGCATCACCACGACCCGGGCGACGGCCGGGAGCAGGAGCGCCGGTGTGTCCGTCTTCGGCGTCCGGCCCGGTTCCGGGCTCGCCCCGGACGGCGACGCGCTCGACGACCGCACCGCGGTCCTGTCGGCCGACGCCGCCGACCGGCTCGGCGTGGCCGCGGGCGGCACCGTCGACCTGGCAGGACAGCGGCTGACCGTCGCCGCGGTGAGCGGTGACGCGTCCTTCAGCCACACCCCCGTCGTCTGGACCAGCCTCGGCACCTGGCAGAAGACGGCACCTCCGACCGGCGACGACCGGCAGGGCCCGACCGCGACGGTCATCGCCCTGAACACCACGTCCGGCTCCCGCCTCGACGCCACGGACCGGGCGGCCGGTACCAAGACGGTCGCCAAGGACGACTCGCTCTCCGCGATCGGCTCCTACGCCTCGGAGAACGGCTCCCTGCAACTGATGCGCGGCTTCCTGTTCGCCATCTCGGCCCTGGTCATCGGCGCCTTCTTCACGGTGTGGACCATCCAGCGCAGCGGCGACATCGCCGTGCTCAAGGCGCTGGGGGCCTCCACCGCCGCCCTGCTCGGGGACGCGCTCGGCCAGGCCGTCGTCCTGCTGGCCGGCGGAACCCTGGTCGGCACGGGCATCGCCGCCGGGATCGGGGCCCTGGTCGCCGACTCCGCCGTGCCGTTCGTCCTCACGCCCGCCACCGTCGTCGTTCCGGCCGCCGTCATGGTCGCGCTCGGCGCGCTCGGGGCCGTCCTGTCCGTCCGCCGCATCACGTCCGTCGACCCGCTGACCGCGCTGGGGAGCGTCCGATGAGCCTCACCCTGACCGACATCACCCTCACCTACCCCGACGGCGACACGCGCCTGACCGCCCTCGACCGCGTCAGCCTCGACGTACCGAAGGGCAGCCTGACCACCGTCCTCGGCCCGTCCGGTTCCGGCAAGTCCAGCCTCCTCGCGGTCGCCGCCACGCTCGTCACCCCCGACGCCGGGACCGTCATCGTCGACGGCACGCCCACCACCGGCCTGTCCCGCCGTGAGCTCACCGCTCTGCGCCGCCGCCGGATCGGCGTCGTCTTCCAGCAGCCGAACCTGCTGCCCTCCCTCACCGCCGTCGAACAGCTGCAGGTCATGGCGGAGATCGACGGCCGCAGGGCCCGTACCGCGCGGGACCGGGCCGCGGAGCTGCTCGACGCCGTCGGACTCACCGGTCAGGCGGACCGCCGCCCGCACCAGCTCTCCGGTGGCCAGCGGCAGCGCGTCAACATCGCCCGCGCCCTGATGAACGAGCCCACGGTCCTCCTGGTCGACGAGCCGACCAGCGCCCTCGACCACGAACGCGGCGCCGCCGTCATCGACCTGATCGCCCGCCTCACCCACCGGCGCGCCACCGCGACCGTCCTGGTGACGCACGACCGCACGCATCTCACCGCCGCCGACCGGATGGCGGAGGTCCGCGACGGGCGCCTGTCCCCGGCCTGAAGGAACCCGTCGGCCGATTGTCACGCGGGTGGCTAGTCCCCCACGCGTTCCTGCCCGACGGTGGTCCCTCCGAACGGTGTGGACCGAGTGGAAGGGGCCAGCGGTGAGGCGAAGACGATTTGTGGCGGGAACGATCGGCACGCTCTCAGGGATCGCTCTCGGTGCGGGCACGGCCCGAGCCGACGCGGAGGCACCCCGGTCGCGGGGCCCGCGGAACGTACGGCCCGGGTCGTGGGGCCCGCGGAACGCACAGGACTGGCGGGCCGTCCCGGCACCGGGCAGCACCCCCGCCGCACAGCTGCGCCGCATCTCCGCCGCCGGGGCGGGCCTCGCCTGGGCCGTCGGTGAGGAGGGGCTCGCCGGGCCCTCGCGCGGGCGGGCATTGGCCATGGTGTGGAACGGCAGTGCCTGGTCGAAGACCGATCTGTCGCACCTGGACTACAGCGGGCGGCTGAGCGATGTCGCGGGCGTCTGCGCAACCGCCGCGTGGAGCGTCGGCCTGCCCACGGGTGACGCGAGTCCGCTGCTGCGCTGGGACGGGTCCACCTGGCGCGAGGCCTCCTTTCCCGGGCGGGGCGAGGCCGGTGTCAGGCTCGAGTCGGTGGCGGTCGGCGCCGACCGGCGGGTGTGGATCTGCGGCGCCCGGGGCGGCGCAGCCCGGTTGCTGCTCGGCGACGGCAGGCGCTGGACCTGGCTCGACCCGCTGCCGGTCGCGAGCGCCAACCTGTACCGGGTCGTCCTGCGCGCGCCGAACGAGGTGTGGGTCAGCGGCGACCAGGCCTCCGGCGGCGGCTGGTCGGGCCTCGTGGCCCGCTGGAACGGCTCGTGGACCGTCCTGCCGCCGATCACGGGCGCCCGCCTCGGTATCGGCGACGTGCACGCGGCCGCCGCGGACGACGTATGGGCCGTCGGCACGGAGGCCGGCGTCGGCGGACCACCGGGACGCCCCGGCAACCCGGCCCTCGCGCACTGGGACGGCACGGCGTGGACCCGGGTCCAGCCGGGCTTCACCGTCGGGTCGCTGTCCGGGATCGCGGGTGACGCGCAGGGCCGTGCCGCGTGGATATCGGGGTGGAACCACCAGGACCAGAGCCGCAGCACGTATCTGCGCCGGGACGGCGCCGGCTGGACCGTCGTCCGCGGCCCGGCGGGCGGGGCGACGGCTCCGTACCTGAATGACGTGACCGCCGTGCCCGGCACCAACGGCTTCTGGTCGGTCGGCATGACCAGCCCGGTGCCGGCCCCGCCGACCGAGGCGTACACGGAACGGCTCGACGGCTGACAGAGGGCACATCCGCACGCGGAATCAGTGCCTGATCGACGGCGCGGCAAGGCGCCAGGAAACCCCCTGGGCGCCCCTGTGGCGGATTTAGAGCGAGTCGGTGCAGGGGGGATCGGCTGCGACGGAGTTCGAGCCGCACAGCGCCACCCAGGGGCACTCTCGCCCTGCCACCGGGGGGCACCTTCGGTATTCTGGGCGGCGTTCCCGCAGTCACCGGCCCCGAGGTTCGCGAGCCCCTGGGCCTTGTTCGCGCTGCCCTGCCACGTCTCCGCCGGCTGTCCCGCCGCTCCGCCATCACGTGATGCCGGAGCGCGGTCTGCCATGCCCGAAAGAGAGCATTCGTGACCACGTACGACGACACTCGCCTCGCCACCGACACGCACGACGCCACCGCGTACGACGCCCACGCGATCACTGTTCTGGACGGCCTGGACGCCGTGCGCAAGAGGCCCGGGATGTACATCGGCTCCACGGGCGAGCGGGGTCTGCACCACCTGGTGCAGGAACTCGTGGACAACTCCGTGGACGAGGCGCTCGCAGGCGTGGCCGACCGGATCGACGTGACGATCCTCGCCGACGGCGGCGTGCGGGTGACCGACAACGGCCGCGGCATCCCGGTGGGGATGCATCCGGCGGAGAAGCGGCCTGCCGTCGAGGTCGTGCTGACCGTGCTGCACGCGGGCGGAAAGTTCGGGGGCGGCGGGTACGCGGTCTCCGGCGGTCTGCACGGGGTGGGCCTGTCCGTGGTCAACGCGCTGTCGACCCGGCTGTCGGCGGAGATCCTGACCGACGGCCACCGGTGGACCCAGGACTACAGGGACGGCGTTCCCGTCGCCCCGTTGGCCCGCCATGAGGCCACCTCGCGGACCGGCACCTCGCTGACGTTCTGGGCGGACGGTGACATCTTCGAGACCACCACGTACTCCTTCGAGACGCTCGCCAGGCGGTTCCAGGAGATGGCCTTCCTCAACCGCGGCCTCACCCTGACCCTCACCGACGAACGGCCCTCCGCGCGGGCGTCGGCCGCGGCCGACGAAGCCGACGCGGCCCCCGCCGCGAGGACGGTCTCGTACCGCTACGACGGCGGCATCACCGACTTCGTCGCCCACCTCAACGCCCGCAAGGGGGAACCGGTCCATCCGTCGGTCGTGACATTCGCCGCCGAGGATCCGGAACGGCTGCTCTCGGTCGAGGTGGCCCTGCAGTGGAACGGCCAGTACACCGACAGCGTGTACTCGTACGCCAATGCCATCCACACCCACGAGGGCGGCACCCACGAGGAGGGCTTCCGCACCGCCCTGACCACCGTGGTCAACCGGTACGCGCGGGACAGGAAGCTGCTGCGGGAGAAGGACGCGAACCTGTCCGGCGAGGACATCCGCGAGGGCCTGACCGCGATCATCTCGGTCAAGCTCGGTGAGCCGCAGTTCGAGGGCCAGACCAAGACCAAGCTGGGCAACTCCGAGGCGCGCGCGTTCGTGCAGAAGGTCGTCCACGAGCATCTGACCGACTGGTTCGACCGCAACCCGAACGACGCCACGGACATCGTGCGCAAGGCGGTCCAAGCGGCGACGGCCCGGGTCGCGGCCCGCAAGGCGCGCGACCTGACCCGCCGCAAGGGACTGCTGGAAACGGCGTCGCTGCCGGGCAAGCTGTCGGACTGTCAGTCGAACGATCCGGCGCTTTCGGAGATCTTCATCGTCGAGGGCGACTCCGCGGGCGGCTCGGCCAAATCCGGCCGCGATCCTCGGTACCAGGCGATCCTGCCGATCCGCGGCAAGATCCTCAACGTGGAGAAGGCGCGGATCGACAAGATCCTGCACAACCAGGAGATCCAGGCGATCATCTCCGCGTTCGGCACGGGCGTGCACGAGGACTTCGACATCGCCGGGCTCCGCTACCACAAGATCATTCTGATGGCGGACGCCGACGTCGACGGCCAGCACATCAACACTCTCCTGCTGACCTTCCTGTTCCGCTTCATGCGCCCGCTGATCGAGGACGGGCACGTCTACCTCTCCCGCCCGCCGCTCTACAAGGTCAAGTGGAGCCGGGACCACGTCGAGTACGCCTACTCCGACCGCGAGCGCGACGTGCTCATCGAGCGGGGACGGCAGGCGGGCCGCCGGGTCAGGGACGACTCCATCCAGCGCTTCAAGGGTCTCGGCGAGATGAACGCCGAGGAGCTGCGCGTCACCACCATGGACCCCGACCACCGGGTCCTGGGGCAGGTCACCCTCGACGACGCGGCCGTCGCCGACGACCTCTTCTCCGTCCTGATGGGCGAGGACGTCGACGCGCGCCGCCACTTCATCCAGCGCAACGCCAAGGACGTCCGCTTCCTCGACATCTGACCCCGGGACCGGCCGACCTGAATCACACCCCCTGTCGCCCAGGAGGGCTGACGGCGGTGGTCACCGTCCGGCTCGCCGAACCGCAGTTCGAGGGACAGACCAAGGAGGTTCTTGGCACCTCGGCGGCCCGCCGCGTCGTCGGCGGCGTGGTCGGCGAGGGGCTCAGGGCGTTCCTGACCTCCACCGGACGGGACACCGCCCACCAGGCGCGCGCCGTCATGGACAAGGCCGTCGCCGCCGCGCGCACCGCGTCGCGGCCCGCCGGCACAAGGAGACGCAGCGCCGGAAGACGGCCCTGGAGTCCTCGTCGCTGCCCGCGAAGCTCGCCGACTGCCGCAGCGACGACGTGATGCGCGGCGAGCTCTTCGTCGTCGAGGGCGACTCGGCGCTCGGCACGGCGAAACTGGCCCGGAACTCCGAGTTCCAGGCCCTGTTGCCGATCCGCGGCAAGATTCTCAACGTCCAGAAGGCGTCCGTGTCGGACATGCTGAGGAACGCCGAGTGCGGGGCGATCGTCCAGGTCGTCGGGGCGGGCTCCGGGCGCACCTTCGACCTGGACTCGGTGCGCTACGGAAAGATCATCATGATGACGGACGCCGACGTGGACGGCTCCCACATCCGCGGCCTGCTCCTGACCCTGTTCCACCGCTACCTGCGGCCCATGGTCGCGGCCGACCGCGTCTTCGCCGCCGTGCCGCCGCTGCACCGCGTCGAGCTGATCCAGCCGAAGAAGGGCCGGGACACATACGTCTACACGTATTCGGACAGCGAACTGCGCGACACACTCCGCGAGTTCAGGAGCAAGAACATCCGCCGGCGCCACGTCGTTCCCCATCAGCAGGCGAAGACTCGCTCGGCGGCTTCCAGGTCGGTGAGAGGATCGACATATGAGGCCGAAAATCGCTCAACTCCTGTGACGCGAGCAACCTCTGTGACATGCCGCGCGGTCCCCCACCCTCGACGAACCCGTCGACCGAAGGGACAGCACATGTCGGCACGGAACTCTCTGGCGGGCAGGGCCGCGTTGGCCGTATCGGCCGCGGTGACGGCGGGGGCGCTCATGGCCCCCGCCTCCGCGGCCGCCCACCCGCACGCACCGGCCGACGGCCGTCACGCTCCGGCCCAGCGGGCCATGGACGCCGCCGTCGAGGACGGCGTCCCCGGTGTGACGGGCCAGGCGACGGACGCGTACGGCACCTGGAACGGCACCTCGGGCGTCGGCGACCTGACGACCGGACGACCACGCGGCCCCCGCGACCACTACCGCATCGGCAGCGTCACCAAGACCTTCGTGGCGACGGTCCTCCTGCAGCTCGCGGGAGAGGGCGAGCTCGACCTGGACGACACGGTGGACCACTGGCTGCCCGGCCTCGTGCGGGGCAACGGCCACGACGGCAGACACATCACCGTCCGTCAGCTCCTCAACCACACCAGCGGCATCTACGACTATTACGCCGACCCCGACTTCGCGACGTCCTTCCGGCTGCGCGACGGCTTCTTCGAGCACCGCTACGACACCTGGCGCCCCGAACAACTGGTGGCGGTCGCCATGCGGCACGAGCCGACCTCCGCCGAGCCGGGCAAGACCTGGCACTACTCCGACACGAACTACATCCTCGCCGGAATGATCCTGGAGAAGGCCACCGGGCACTCGTACGCCCACGAGGTCCGCAAGCGCATCATCAAGCCACTGAAGCTGCGCGAGACCTCGGTCCCCCGCACCGGCCCGCACATGCCGCGGCCCAGCAGCCGCGCGTACTCGAAGCTCTCCGACGCCGCCACGGGACCGTCGTACGACGTCACGGAGTTCAACCCGTCCGCCGCCTGGACGAGCGGCGGCATGATCTCCGACTCGGCCGACCTGAACCGCTTCCACGAGGCCCTGCTGGGCGGCGAACTGCTGCCCGAGCGGCAACTCAACGAGATGAAGACGACCGTCGCCATGAGCGAGGAATATCCGGCGGCCGCCCGCTACGGACTCGGCATCGCCGAACGCCGGCTGAGCTGCGGCCGGACGGTCTGGGGCCACCACGGCGGCATCCTCGGTTCCACCACGGAGTCGGTGGCGACCGAGGACGGGCGCCACGCGCTCTCCTTCAACTTCAACGGCGACTGGACGGGTGACAGCGACGCGGTGATCGAGGCGGAGTTCTGCGAGTCGGGGAGGGGAACGGACGGCAACGGCTGACCCTCTGACCGACTGACCGGCTGACCCGGCTGACCCGGCCGACGGAGGACTTGGCGGTCCGGGGCTCAGATTCGGCTGAGCGCGGTCTCCCGCTCGACGCGTGACAGCTTCGCGGGGTTGCGTACGGAGTAGAGCCCGGTGATGAGGCCGTCCTCGGTCCGGATCGCCACGACACCGTCGACGCCGCCGTCGCGCCGCAGCAGGAATCCGGGCCAGCCGTTGACCTGCACCGGTTCGGCGGTGATACCCGTGTGGAACGCGACAAGGCCGGTGGTGAGCAGTCGGGCGACCTTGTCAGACCCCACCACCGCGTGCAGCGTGGCCCTTCGGGCGCCGCCGCCGTCGCCCAGGTAGACGACGTCCGGGGCGAGTATGTCGACCAGACCCTGGAGGCCGCCGGAGTCGATCGCCCGCTGGAAGGCACGGAGCGCGGCCTGACCGTCCGCCTGCGACACCAGGCCGCGCGACCGGCGTGCCGCGACGTGGGCGCGCGCCCGGTGGGCGGTCTGACGGACCGCGGCGAGGCTCTTGCCGACGGCGTCGGCGATTTCGTCGTACTCCAGCTCGAACACCTCGCGCAGCACGAACACCGCGCGTTCGGTCGGCGTGAGCGTCTCCATCACGAGCAGCATCGCCATCGACACGCTGTCGGCCAGTTCGACGTCCTCGGCCACGTCGGGCGCCGTCAGGAGGGGTTCGGGGAGCCAGGGTCCGACGTAGGACTCCCTGCGGCGGCCGAGCGTGCGGAGCCGGTCGAGTGCTTGCCGGGTGACGATCCGCACCAGGTAGGCGCCGGTCCCGCACCGCGTCGAGGTCGACGCCCACCCAGCGCAGCCAGCTCTCCTGCAGGACGTCCTCGGCGTCGGCGGCTGAGCCGAGCATTTCGTAGGCGACGGTGAACAGCAGGTTCCGGTGCACGACGAACGCCTCGGTGGCCGGGTCGAGATGGTCTGCCCGCGCCCCGGTCACGCCACTAGCGCCGCTCTCCGCACCGTGCTCGCTCATGGTCCGCTCCCACCTGTGCCTCTCGGCCGTGTTCCCCGCACAAGACGCCGCCGCCCGCCGTTCTGTGACATCCCCGCGTGATGACCCACGTCACGCCCCCACTCATGTCATGGCGACGGCGGCACCGGCGTCTTGTGGGCGTCGGGACGCCGCGCGGACGATCCGTGCGGCGCGCACCACCACGAGTGAGGACGAAGTCATGGCCATCACGAAGCCGCAGGATCCCGCGGCTGATCCGCGCCGGTGGGCTGCGCTGTTCTTCATCGGGCTCGCCCAGCTCATGATCGTTCTGGACGAGACGGTCGTGAACATCGCGCTGCCGTCGCTCCAGCGGGACCTCGGGATCCCCGACGGCGACCGGCAGTGGGTCATCACCGGATACATCCTGGCGTTCGGCGGTCTGCTGCTGCTCGGCGGCCGGATCGCCGACTACACGGGGCGCAAGCGGGCGTTCCTGATCGGACTGCTCGGCTTCGCCGCCGCGTCGGCGCTCGGCGGGGCGGCGGGCTCCTTCGAGACGCTGCTGGCCGCCCGGGTTTTGCAGGGCGGGTTCGCCGCGCTGCTGGGTCCGTCCGCGCTGTCGCTCCTGACGGTGACGTTCACGCATCCCAAGGAGCGGGCGAAGGCGTTCGGGATCTGGGGAGCGATCACCGCCATGGCCGGTGCGCTCGGACTGCTGGCGGGTGGCGCGCTGACCGAGTATCTGAGCTGGCGCTGGTGCCTGTACATCAGCGTGCCGCTCGCGTTGGTCGCGGCGGTGGGCGGGTACGGGGTGCTGACCGAGTCGAGGCGGCAGGGACAGGCGCGGTTCGACGTCTTCGGCGTCCTGCTGGTGACGAGCGGACTGGTCGCACTCGTCTACGGCACGAGCCGGACCGAGGCCGACGGCTGGGGTTCGGCGCCGGTCGGCGAGCTGCTGGGCGCGGGCGCGGTGCTGCTGGGCGCGGGCGCCGTGCTGCTCGCCGCGTTCGCTCTCGTCGAGAACCGGGTGCCGCCAGCCGCTGCTGCCGATGCGTCTCGTCGCCGACCGCACGCGGGGCGGCGCCTACCTGGGCGCGGGGCTCGCCATCCTCGGCATGTTCGGCGCGTTCCTCTTCATGACGTACTACCTGCAGGGCATCAAGGGTTACTCGCCGATCAGGACAGGGGTGGCCCTCCTGCCGATGACCGTGGCGGTCCTGCTCACGGCCGCCGGGCTCGCGACCCGGCTCCTGCCGCAGGTCCGCTCCGACTTGAGGGATGCCCTGGCCCACGGATACCCCGGCTCAGGGATGCTCCGGGCTCTGCTCGGGCGGTGTCCCGCCGCCGGGGCCACCGCCCTTGTCGCCCTTGTCCGTCCCATGGTCGTGGGCACCGGCGCGGCGCCCACCCGGCTGGCGCGCTTTGAGCTCGGCACTGTCCTGGGGCGTCGCTCCGCCCTTGGCACTGCGCCGCTGTTCGGGCTGCTGCGGGTTCGACATCACCATCGCTCCCCTCGCTGTTCCCCGTGTCCCATGGTCGCACGCAGGTGCTCTTCGGTCCCGTCGAGCGGAACCCTAGGATCGGCGCATGGGACGCTCGACGCCGATAGAACCCTTGTCACAACCGCTCACGGACGGGGTCGTGGCCGTACGCCCCCGTCGCGCGCCGGACCTGCCCGCCATCGAGGCGGCCAGCCACGACCCGGACACGGTCCGGTGGCTCGACGACCCGCCCATGGACGAGGCCGCCCGCAGCACGAGCCTGTCCCGGGTGGAAGAGGCGTGGCGCACGGGTCGTGCCGCGCCCTTGGTGATCGCGGACGCCCTGACGGACGAGCCGGTCGGCATCATCAACCTGCAGTTCCGGGACGATGACGTGGCGACCGTCGCGTACAGCGTGTTCCCTGCCCGGCGCGGCCAGGGCATCGCCCCCAGGGCCGTGCGACTGCTCACGGGCTGGGGCCTGAACGAACTCGGGTTGCGTCAGCTCCTCCTCGAGGCCGACGAAGGCAACACGGCGTCGGTCAGGGTCGCCGAGAAGTGCGGGTTCCGGCGGATCGGCAGTCGGGTCGAGGAGACCGGGGACAGTTCGCGCACGCTGGTCGTGTTCGTCTGCGCGGAGGGTTGATCCGCGGGCGGTCGTTACCGTACGAACTTCCATGTGACGCCGTTGATCACGCCTACATCGAGGGGCGCCAGGCGGCCGAACGCCGTCTGGCTGAGGTCGATGTGCGTCGCGGCGCACGACGGGCACTTGTCCCGGACCGGCACGGTGATCGTCCTGCCCTGGTACGTCACCTGAACCGAAATCCCCCGGCACAGCGGGTCGTTGTTCGGGTTCGCCGTCGTCCACCAGGCGGCGGACACGGCCACCAGGTCCTGCGTCGACGCGTCGATGGGCGTGCCGCAGGCGCCGTAACCCCTGTCGTTGTAGTACGTGGACTTCCCGGACATCGGCTGGCCGATGGGTATGTCGGCGTGGGCCGTTCCGGTGCCGACCGCGACACCGACGACCGCCGCGACCACGACACCGCTCCACCGTCCGATTCTCATGACGTGCCACCCCACTCCCGTCACGGGCACCCTCACGGCGAGAGCGCTCTCATGCGGCGAGAGCCTGCGAGCGACCGCTGCGGACCCGCAAGGTTCCCGGACGGGGTATGGCGTCAACCCGCCCTGCGCCTGATGTCGTTGAGGGTCCCGTTCTGCTGCGGCTGACGTGGCGGGGAGGACGGAACCCCGGCCCCTCACACGCCCGCCGCCCCGCGGCCCGGAAAGGCGTGATGACGGTGCCGGGTGGGGAGGGCGAGGGGCGGGCGAGGCTCGGAGGGAGCCGCGGGTGCGGCCGTTGCGTCAGAACGTCTCGACCCGTACGCGTTCGCTCGCCTTGTCCGACAGGAACGCCGCCACCGCCCGCCCCTCCTCCGCGACCTCCGCCCGCTCCGCGCGGGAGAAGCGCCGCAGCGGTGTCGCGACCACGGTGTCCTTCTCCACGGTCCACGTCGCCGCGACCCGACCGTCGACCAGGACGACCCGTTCCCCGGCGACCGACAGTCCGCGGTGGGCGTCGTCGATGATCCGGCCGCGGTCCTGGTAGCCGAGGATCGCGTTGTCGAACGCGGGCAGGAACCGGACCGGCGCCGGGGTGTCGGGGTCCGGGCGGGGCGCGTCGGGCAGGTCGAGCAGTTCACGGCCGCGCTCGTCGCGGAAGGAGACGAGGTCCGGGCGGGCGGCGGCGACCGCGGCGGGGAGTCCGGCGAGACCGCTCCAGGCGCGCAGGTCGGCCGTGGCGGCGGGGCCGAACGCGGCGAGGTAGCGGCGCAGGAGCGCCTGCCCCACGGGGTCGGAGCCGTCCGGGGACGAGGTGTTCGGGGAGGGCGAGGACGGGTCGGGTTCCGGTTCCTCCCCCAGCCACGTGGCGAGCGGGAGGTTGCGTACGCCTCCCTTCGTCCGCCACAGGCCCCGTGGCGGCAGCTGCACCATGGGCACGAGCGCGGCGATCAGCATCTCCCCCAGCGCCCGCGCCGGCACCCCCGGCCAGCGGTCGGCGACCGCCCGCGTCAGTTCGGCCATGGTGCGCGGCTCGCCGTCGGCCATCGTCTCCCGGCCCGCCGCGGCGAGTGCGTCGAGGTCCACGCCGTCGAGCTCGCGGCGATACACGCCGAGCACCCGTTGGCGCAGCATCGCGTCGTGCCGGGCGCGCCAGGCCAGCACGTCATCGGCGGTGACGAGATGGACCGTACGGCGCATGAGGTGCGTACGGACCACGCGCCGCTCGACGAGCAGGTCGGAGAGGGTGCCCGGCTCGAAGGCGCGCAGCCGCGACCAGAGCCCCACGAACGGTTCCTGCGGCTCCTGCGCCTGGAGCCCGCAGAGGTGGGCGACCGCGTCGAGGGCCGGCAGGTCGGCGCGGTCGAGGAGCAGTTGCCGTGCGAGCGTCGCGCGGTTCAGTGTTCGGGTGTCGAGGACGGTCACGTTCGCGGACATGCGGCTGCTCCTGGGTGCTCGGTGCTCGGTTCTGCGCGGCCGAGCACCACGCTCCCAGACAACGCGGTCAGCTTCTGTCCTCTACTCCCGTCTCCTGTCCGCGGCCCGTTGCCCTTCAGATCGCGATCGACTGCTGGAGCCAGCGGCTGACGCGGTACGGCAGCCACCACGCGTACGGGCCGATGTCCAGGACGAGTTGTTCGGCGCGGAAGTCGTCCAGGACCGCCTTCGGGACGGTGTCGGCGGGGGCGCCGTGGTCGAGGCGGTCGATGGTCGTCTCGTACTCGGGTTCGTCGGCGGTGAAGCGGCGCAGCTCGCCCCACCTGCGGTCGCGGATCTGGATGAAGCCCGGACCCTTGCGCCACAGGCATTTGCACAGGTAGTGGCCGCGCCGCCAGGTGTTCAGCGCGTCCTCGGCGCCGTCCGGGCCGAGGAGCACCGCGGGCGGCTGGAGGTGGCTGAGCATGCGCCACCCGTCCGCCGAGTCCGGGTCGAGCCGCAGTTTCCACTCGACCATGACGGCCCGCGCGGTCAGGTCCCTGACGAGGCCGAGTCCGTGCAGCGCGGCGGCCGGGTCCGCGGTGGCCGTGAGGTCGACGGGGTCGGGCAGGCGTACCCGGCGCGCACCGAGCTGCCAGAGTCGTTCGGCGTGCCCGCCGGGCGGTCCTGGCAGGGGCACCTCGCCGAGGAACATGCCGGGCAGCTCGCACGCGGCGGGGTCGTAGTCGCGCCAGGCGAGGAGGGTCGGCGTCGGCGTGGCGAGGGTCGCGGTCACTGTGCTCCTCCGGATCGGGCGGGCTCGGGCACGGGCACGGACGCGGGCTCCGGCGCGAGTGCCGTCTCCTCCGCGTGGATGTGCCGCATGAAGTCGAGGCGGAGCAGGTCCTCGTTGACCGCGGCGGGTGCGATGTGGACGTACTGGCCCGCGTCGGAGAAGACGATGCCGAGGGCGAGCCAGGAGTCGAGGAGTTCCTGGACCCTGGCCTCGTCGAGGGTCATGTCGGAGACCCGGGCGGCGGCCTTCCGCAGGAGTGCCTGGACGCTGTGCGGCTGGTCGAGGAGGCGGAAGACGGCCAGCTCGAAGGGGTCGGTGAGCTCCATGGCGCGCCAGGAGAAGGTGCGCCGGCGGCTGACGAGGACGATGCGGTCGCCGTGGTCGTCGTGGGTGAGGCGGGCGTCGGTGTGGTGTCTGCGCCAGTCGGCGAGTGCTTCGTTGAGCGCCTTCACGGTGGTCTCGCCGATGCCGCGGGCCGGTGCCTCGAAGACGTACGCCATGCCGTACAGCTCTTCTTCGGGCAGGTCGTACGTGAAGCGGTAGTGGCCTTCGGGGCGCAGGCCGGTGAAGCCCAGTTCGGGGCGCTCGAAGTAGGGGCTGAAGCGTTCGATGGCGATGCGGGCGGAGAGGTCGACCGGTGGGTCGAGGTGTTCGAGTGCGGGGATCTGCGCGATGACGGGGTCGTAGTCCTCGGCGCTCTCGCCGGGGAAGCCGTGGAGGTAGTTCCAGGCGACGGAGAGGCCCGTCTCGGCGCCGTCGCGGAGCATCCGGACGTTCTGGCAGCCGCTCACGCCTTTGTCCATCAGGTCGAGGACGCGGCTGTTGAGGCTCTCGATGCCGGGCTGTACGTAGATGAGTCCCGCGTCGGCGAGGGTGCGCAGCTGGCTGCGCTTCATGTTGGCCTTGATCTCGATGTGCAGGCGCAGGTCGTAGCCGCTCTCGATGATGCGGGGCAGCACGGTGGTGAGGTAGCGCATGTCGAGGATGTTGTCGACGACGTACATGTCCAGGACCTTGTGGCGGCGGGCCAGGTCCATGATCTCTTCGTAGAAGGTGTCCGGGCTCTTGGAGCGGAACTCCATGAACGAGCCGTTGAGGCCGCAGAACGTGCAGTGGTGTTTCTCGCCCCACCAGCAGCCGCGTGCGCCTTCGACGACGAGTTTGGGCTCGACCCAGTTGCGGGCCACGGACGCGGCGAGGCGCTCGAAGTAGCCGCTGTAGTCGGGCGGCAGGATCGCGGCGGGCGGCAGCGGCCGGGTGGCCATGGGGTTGGCGACACTCTTGCCCGTGGCGTCGCGGTGGCAGAGCCCCGGGATGTCGTCGAGCGGGGTTCTCTCCGTGAGCGCGGTGAGCAGGGCGGGGAAGGCGGCCTCGCCCTCGCCGCGTACGACGTGGTCGACGAAGTCGAAGTTGCGGTGCACGGCGGCGCCCTGTTCGCCGTCGCAGTTGGCGCCGCCCATGACGGTCACGAGGTGCGGGGCGAGCTCTTTGACGCGGCGGGCGCAGGCGAGGGCGGCGGTGTTCTGCTGGAAGGTGGAGGTGAAGCCGACGACGTCGGGTTCGCTCGCCACGACCTGCCGGGCGATCATCTCGACGAACTCGGGGACGATCCGGTGCAGTGCGCGCGTCATCTTCATCCGCGCGGCCTTCAGCTTGCCGGTCATGACGGTGGTGAACTCGTCGTCCCGCCACTCCGGGTCGTCGTAGAGGGCGGAGGAGAACACCCAGTCGCCGCAGCCCATGAAGTACGAGGAGAGCGCGTAGTACTCGTAGTCGTCACCGGTGAACTCGGTGCGTTCGGTGATCCAGTCGGTGAAGGCGAGGTTGGCGTGCAGCACCTCGGCGGTTGCGCCGGGGACGCGCTCGTCCACGCTCCGTTTGAGGATGCCCAGGGCGAGCGACGGAAGGTCGATGGGCGACCAGGGCATGTTGACCAGCAGTACGCGCACGGGCGCTCCTCCGGGGGGTGTGAGGGCCGGCCGGCCCCCGGGGTGCGCCCGGGGGCCGACCGGTGGGGATCAGTCCTCGACGGTGTCTTCGCCGTCCTCGGCGTTGCGGAACGGGACGGTGACCGTGATGCCGACGCTCGGCTTCCGGTTCGTCTCGTCCTCCGCGAGCGGGTCGTTGTGGATGACGTCCTTCTGCATGGCTCTCTCCTCTCGGTAGGTCGCGCTGATTCAGTGCTGGACGGTGTGGTGCATCGACCCGTCACCTTGCGGAGCGGGGCGTCTGGGTGGGCGGAGCTCCCTGTCGAGGAAGAGCACCGCGCGGCGCAGTACGGTCATGTGGTCGCCGCCGTCGTAGCCGTCGTGCCCGGAGTCCAGCCAGAGGGACTCGTGCCGGGCGCCGGCCGTGTCGAGGGCGGCGAGGTAGGAACGGACCTGCTGCGCCGGGCACTTGGTGTCGTGCGTGGCGGCGACGACGAGCAGCGGGTCCCGTACGCGGGCGGCGTACCGGATCGGCGAGCTGTGCGCGTACCGCGCGGGCACCTGGTCGGGTGTGCCGCCGAACAGCCGCTCGTCCAGGGCGCGCAGGGCCACGGTGCCCGCGGCGTGGGCGGCGGCGTAGTCGGCGACGGGCTTGACGGCGACGCCCGCCCGCCACAGGCCGGGCCGGGTGCCGAGGGCGAGCAGGACGAGGTAGCCGCCCCAGGAGGTGCCCCACAGGCCGGTCGCGTCCGGGCGGATCAGGCCGCGTGCGGTGAGGTCGGCGTGGACGGCGGCGAGGTCGGCGACCTGGGTGTGGCCGACGCCGTCGCGGTACGCGCGCTGCCAGTGGGGTCCGTAGCCGGTGGAGCCGCGGTAGTTGACGCGGGCGACGGCGAAGCCGGAGGCGACGAGGGAGTGCACGGTGCCGTCGTAGGCGTCCCTGTCGTGGTCGGCGGGGCCGCCGTGGACGAGGAACACGGCGGGGTGCGGTCCCGTGCCGTCCTCGGGGAGGCTCAGCAGGGTGTGCACGGGGCCGTCGGGGCCGGGGGTGCGGATGTCCCGCACGGTGCCGGGGACATGGCCTGCGACGGTGCCGAGAGGTGGCAGTGGGGTGCCGGCGCTGGAGGTCATCGTCGGCGGGTGCGTGGTGTCGGTCCAGAGGGTGTGGAGGTCGCCGCCGGGGCGCGGGGCGGCGTCGAGGAGGGTGCCGGGCGGGGTCGGTACGGGGGTGAGGGTGCGGGTCTTCAGGTGGGCGCGGTGGAGCAGGGAGCGGCCGTGGCGGTCCTGGCGGATCAGGACGGAGTGGCCGTCCGGGTACCAGCGGGCGGTGATCTGGGTGTCGAAGGCGCACCAGTCGTGGGTGACGGGGCCGGTGGCGGGGGTCCAGGTGGCGAGCAGGTAGCGGTCCTCGTGCTCGCGGACGAGGAGGAGCGTGGGGCGTGGCCCGGTGGGTGCGAAGCCGAGGGCCCAGAGCCTGCCGTGCGGGCCGTCGCCGGGCAGGACGGCGAGCACGGTTCCGTCGGGCGTGAGGAGGGTGACGGCGGCGGGCGAGTCGGCGGTGCGGGTGAGGGCCAGGAGGTCGCCGCCCGGGGCGAGTCCGGCGAGGGCGGCGAGTCCTTCGACGCGCGTCACCTCGCGGCCGGGGCCGCCGCGTGTGCCGATGCGGATGGTGGTGCTGTCGTCGAGTCCGATGCCGATGGTGGCGAGGGGGCCGTCGGTGACGGCGAGGCCGCGGGCGGTGCCGTCCGGGACGCCGGTGAGTCCTGGCCTGTCGGGTCCGCCGGTGAAGGCCTGGTGGCGCCATCGGCCGACGCCGCGGGCGTCCTCGTCGAACCACCAGACCCGTGCGTCCCGGTCGATGGCGCCGTGCAGGGTGCCGCCCGGCCGGTCGGTGACGCGTCGGGAGCGGCGGGTCGCGGCGTCCCAGGTGCAGATCTCGCAGCGGCCCTCGGCGTCGGCGGTGAAGACCATCCGGCGCGGGTCGGCGGCGCACACCTCGGGCAGGGCGGCGCGGTAGACCTGGAAGCGGCTCATGCGGCGGCCTCCGCGAGGGCGGCGCGCCGCGTGGTGTGCACGGCGAGCAGGCCGAGCAGCGCGGCGCAGACGAGTGCGGGTGCGGCGGTGCCGATCCGGTCGGCGCACAGTCCGGCGAGGACGGGGGCGAGAGCGGCGGCGCCGCCGGACGCCGTCGCGAGGACCGCGCCGACGCGCGCCTGCACGGAGGGTTCCGTGACGAGGAGGGCGCGTGCCTGGAGGACGACGGCGGGCAGCGGCACGAGCAGGCAGACCGCGCCGAGCAGCAGCCCGTACGTCCAGGGCCCGGCGGCGGTGGCGAGGGCCGCGGTGAGCGGTACGAGCAGCCAGGTCACGCCGACGAGGACCCGGGCGGCGCCGACCCGCACGGCGACGCGGGGCGCGGCGAGCGACCCGGCGAGACCGGCGGCGCCGGAGACCGCGAGGACGACGCCCAGCGGGAGGGCGCCCGAGCCGGAGCGTTCCAGGGCGAAGACGGCGGCGTAGTAGAGCGCGACGGCGACGCCGTTGACGAGGGCGATCCACACCAGGACGAGGCGCAGGAGCGGTTGCCGCCGCACGAGGTGCAGCCCGGCGGCGGCTTCACGGAGCAGCCCTCCCCCGTGGGGCTGCTCCGCGGCTTTCAGTTCGGCCCGCATCCCGCGTACGCAGCAGGCGGCGACGGCGTACGAGACGGCGTCGGCCAGGAAGGGCAGCGCACGCGAGAGCTGGTAGGCGGCGCCTCCGACGGCGGGTCCGAGGATGAGGGCGCCCTGGTCGGCGGCGGCGAGGCGGGCGACGGCGCGGGGCTGGTCGTCGGGCGGGCAGACCAGGGCGACCGTGCCGCGCGATGCGGCGTCGTGCGTGGCGGTGGCGAAGCGTTCGACGAGGACGGCGCCCAGGAGGTGCGGGAGCGTGAGGTGGCCGAGGGCGAGCACCAGGGCGACGGAGCCCATGGCGAGCGCGGAGACGACGGCGGACCAGAACATGATCGTCTTGCGGGCGCCGCGGTCGGCCGGGACGGCGGCGAGCGGTCCCAGCAGGATCCCGGCGGCCAGCGAGAGGCCGGCGACGAGCCCCGCAGTCTGCGCGGAGTGACCGAGGGAGAGGAGCAACAGCGGGAGTACGACACCGGAGGCCTGGGTGCCGAGCGCGTCGGCCGCGTTGGCCCACCAGAAGAGCCGGAAGTCGCGGGCGGAGGTGCCTGCGGAAGAGAGGGACGACGACTCCACGCAATTCCTCCATGAACATGAAGCTGCTGTGAAGAGAGGTGAAGAAAGTGGGATGGGAGTGAAACGAGAGCGGGATCGTAGCCAGCGCCGCGAGCGGGCTACAAGGTGCGGGGTCCGCTGTCCGAAAAGCGCAGTGGAATGGGCACAAGGCGGACTCCCGGCTCGGCCACAAGGGGAAGTTCGAGTTCCGCCAGGACGCACGTGACGGGTGGGACCAGAGGGGCGTCTGTGACGTGAGGGACGCCATGACGGACACGTACATCCATGTGCGACAGAGGGTAATTACGTACGCAGACGCGCCCGTCTCCGGGACCGGAGGCGGGCGTGGTCGGAGCCGTCCCGTCCGGACTATGGCCGGTTCACGTCGATCCCGGTGGACGCGGCCCGGATCGCGGAGGTGTGTCCCATCGGCAACAGTGGGCACGAGGAGGGACGGATGACCGTACGGCCGGGGTGAGGACGAGCAATGGAACCGAGTGGCCAGGGATGGGTGCAGCTGGCCGAGTTCGCCGTGGCCTTCGGCCTGTCCGCCGCGATCGGCCTGGAACGTGAGATCCGACAGAAGGCGGCGGGGCTGCGGACCTACACCACCGTCGGCGTGGGCGCCGCGCTGTTCACCCTGGTCAGCAAGTACGGGTTCACGGACGTGCTCCAGTCCGGCACCGTCACCCTCGACCCGTCCCGGGTGGCCGCGCAGATCGTCTCCGGACTCGGCTTCATCGGCGCCGGCGTCATCTTCGTACAGCGGGGGTCCGTACAGGGCCTGACCACGGCGGCGACCATCTGGCTGACGGCCGCCGTGGGCTCCGCGGCGGCGGCCGGCCTGCCGCTGCTCGCGGTCCTCGCCACCGCCTCGTACTTCCTCGTCGCGTACGCCGTCCGCCCCCTGGCCCGCCGCCTCTCGCTCCTGCGCTCGGTACCCGTCCACTACCGCATCACCTATCTCCAACGCCCGGGCCTGCTGCAGGACCTGTTCGCGGAGTGCACGCGCGCCGGCTTCGACATCGCCGAGGTGCGCACCCTCAGCGCCTCCGTCCCCAAGGGCGCCTACGGCGGCGAGACGGAGCACACGGTCGAGGTCCTCCTGGCCGTGGTGGGACGCGGCGACGGCGACGCGCTGACGGCGCGTTTCGTGGCGGTGGACGGGGTGGTGGCGTGCGCACGGCCCGGTTACGGGGACGAGTGAGGGGTCCGGTTGCTCAAAGCCTGTGTCACAACCCCGGCGCGTCGAGCACCCGGGTCACCAGGTCCCGTGCGTACGTCCCGTCGTGCCCGGACGGGCGGAACAGGATGCGGTACATCATCGGCGCGACGACATGGTCGAGGACCGTCTCGACGCCGGGTGCGGTCTCCCCGCGGTCCGCCGCGCGGGCGAGGATCACGTCGACCTGCTCGGCCGCATAGGCGGAGCACTGGCCCGCGTTGCTGCCGTCGGGGTCGCCGAGGAGGGCGTCACGGATGTACGCGCGGCCCGCGGGCGACCCCATCTCGTCGAGGAACTGCTCGGCCCAGGCCCGCAGATCGCTCCTCAGGTCCCCCAGATCCTCCGGCGGCGCCTCCGGACGCAGCCGTTCGACCGCCACGTCCGACAGAAGCGCCTGCAGATCGCCCCAGCGACGGTAGACCGTCGACGGGGTGACCTCCGCGCGGGCCGCGATCATCGGAACGGTCAGCGCGTCGCGGCCCACCTCGTCCGCGAGTTCACGTACGGCGGTGTGCACCGCCTCCTGCACACGGGCACTGCGCCCGCCGGGGCGCGCCATCGGTCTACGACTCACGCCATCACCTTAAAGCGCGTCCCGGCGCGGGCCCGCAGCGGCGGTCACCGGGGCGTATCCCCGCGCGGGCACCGCCTCCTCGTACGCGTGCCCGACCCGCAGCACCATGGCCTCGCCGAGCGGCCGCCCGAGCAGCTGCATGCCGATGGGCATCCCCGCCCCGTCGCGCCCGACCGGGACGGACAGCGCGGGAACACCGGTGATGTCCGCGGGGGCCGAGAGACGGACGTACGCGTCGGAGACGCTCTCGCTCGTGCCGTCGGGCCACACGACGACTTCCTGATCCGTGCGCACCGCGGTCACGGGAACGGTCGGCGCGGCGACCACGTCGACCTCGTCCAGCATGCGCAGCCACGCCTGCCGCATCAGGGTGCGGGCCCGCTGGGCACGCAGATAGTCGCCGGCGGACATGAGCGCGCCGGCCTCCAGCAGGACGCGGATGTCGGCGCCGTACCGCTCGGGCGCCGAGCGCAGGGTCCGCTCGTGGTAGGCGGTGGCCTCGGGGACCATCAGGCCCCACTGGGTGGCCTGGACGTAGCGGGTCATCGGGATCTCGACCTCGACGAGCGTCGCGCCAAGGGCCCGGAGCTGCTCGACGGCGTCACGCACGGCCGTCTCGACCTCGGGGTCGACGTGCTCGAAGTAGTAGTTGCGCGGTACGCCGACCCTTACTCCCGTCAGGTCAGCGCCCGGCGGCGGCCGGTAGTCCACGGAGGACGGGGTGGGCAGGCTGGCGGGGTCGCGGGGGTCGTGGCCCGCGAGGACGGACATCACCAGGGCGGCGTCCTCGACGGTCCGCGTCAGGGGGCCCACGTGGTCGAGCGACCAGGACAGGGACGTCACGCCGTGCCGCGGGACGAGGCCGTACGTGGGCTTGAGGCCGACGACGCCGTTCAACGCGGCCGGTACGCGGATCGACCCCCCGGTGTCGGTCCCGAGGGCGAAGGTCGCCGCGGCGGCCGCGACGGCGACGGCCGAGCCACCGCTGGAACCGCCCGCCACACGGTCCGGGTCCCAGGCGTTGCTGGTCTGCGGCGTGGTGAGCCCGTAGGCGAACTCGTGGGTGTGCGTCTTGCCGACGAGGGCGGTACCGGCCGCGGCGAGGCGCGCGGCGACCGTGCTGTCGGTGGCGGCCGCGGGGTGATCCGCCCGGGCGCGGGAGCTCGCGGTGGTCGCCAGACCGGCGACGTCGATCAGGTCCTTCAGCGCTACGGGGATTCCGTGCAGGGGACCGTGCGTTCCGGCAGCGCGCTCGGCCGCGCGTGCGGACTCGCGGGCCCGCTCCCCCGTCACCGTGACATAGGCCTGGAGGGAGGGTTCCGTCCGGGCGATCCGGTCGAGCACGGAGTCCACGAGCTCGACGGGGGACAGTCGCCGCGTCCGGATCTCCTCGGCGGCGGCGGTGAGGGTCAACTCATACGGCTGCATCGCGGGCGGCCTCCACCACGCGGGTCTCTTCCGCCGACCGGTGAGCGGCGGGCGGGGTGTCGGCGAAGTCCAGTTCCCGCAGGACGGAGACGACCGAGTGGATGTGGTCGGCCGTGGCCGCGACCACCTGGGTGCGGTCACCCGCCAGCGGGAGTCCGGAACGCGCGGCCCATCGGGCGGCCTCCGGCGGGGTGAGGGGCGGTTCGACGTCGGACATGGGGATCCCTTCCTCATCACTGTCACTAAAAGCTAAGCGTTTGCGTTAGCCCCAACGTAGGGCCTACGCTCACTTAACGCAAACACTTAGCTTTAACCAGCCGCTGTCACCGCCAGGGAGCACACGTGCAGACGCCGACCCCGCCCCGAACCCCTCACTGGTCCGTCGGAGACGTCACCATCCACCGCGTCGACGAGATCCCCCTCCCGCCCGAGACGGGCCCTTGGCTGCTCCCGACCGCCACGCCCGACGTGACGGCCCAACACGCTTGGCTGCACCCGGACTTCGCCGGTGACGGGGGCGTCCTGCACCTCGACAGCCACACCTTCGCGCTCACCGTGGGCACGCTTCGCGTGCTCGTCGACACCGGTATCGGCAACGGCAAGACGCGGGCGAACCCGGCCTGGCACGACCTCCGCACCGACTACCTGCGGCGCCTCACCGACGCGGGCTTCCCGCCGGACACGGTCGACCTCGTCGTCCTCACGCACCTGCACACCGACCACGTCGGCTGGAACACCCGCGAGGAGGACGGCACTTGGGTCCCCACGTTCCCCCGCGCCCGTTACGTCACCTCCCGCGCCGAGCGGGAGTTCTGGACCGGCCACGACATGGACGAACCGCGACGGCAGATGTTCCGCGACTCCGTGCATCCCATCGAGGAGGCGGGACTGCTCGACCTGGTCGACATCCCGGCCGAGGGCGCCGAAGTCGCACCGGGGGTCCGTCTCGTACCCACGCCCGGCCACACACCCGGCCACATCGCCGTCCGAATCGGCAGCGACGGCGAATCAGCCGTGATCACGGGCGACTTGCTCCACCACCCCGTACAACTCCCCCACCCCCACATCGGAAGCTGCGTCGACATCGACCCCGAACAGGCCGAGGCCACGCGCAGCGCTCTGCTCGCCTCGCTCGCCGGCACGGAGACGCTGCTCCTCGGCACCCACTTCCCCGACCCGACGGCCGGCCGCGTGGTGTCCGACGGGGATACGTACCGTCTGGCGCCGGTCCCGCCGACGCGGGCCTAGTGCCGCGAGCCGCGATCAGGCCGATCGGGCCGATCGGGCGAAGGAGGCGAGTCGTTCGGCGAACTCCGCGACCGCCGTGCGCAGTTCTTCGGGGCGTTCAATGACGAACGGCCGGTCGAGCGACGCCAGCACGGGAGGCAGCCAGTCGAGGCGTTCCGCCCGCACTTCGGCCCGCACCCAGGATTCACCGCCGCCGCACCCATCCTCCTCAGGGACACACGGCTCCAGACCCGCGACGCTCACGGGAAGGCGGGCGCGGACCTGCTCGACCGTGCCCTGGATCCGCACCGTCACCTCATACCGGTACGCGGCCGTGGCGAACCCGGTCAGCACACGGTCCGCCGGATCGAACCCGTCGGGCACCTCGAACGAAGCGCCCGCCAGAGGCCGCGCGGACGTGACGCGGTCGAGCCGGAAGGTCCGTTCCTCGTCGATCTCCGGGTCCTTGCCGGTGACGTACCACCGGCCCGCATGCGCGACGATCCCGTACGGATGCAGGGTGCGGTCGCCGCGCAGCCCCTTGCGGTCCGCGTACCGGAGCGCCACCGGCCGCCGGTGGCGTACCGCGTCGGCGAGCGTGAGCAGCACCTCCGAGTCCGGCACGGGCAGCGCGCCCGGCTCGTCGGTGAAGGCCAGGGAGTCCAGGACCGTGTCGAGACGGCGGGCCACACGGGCGGGCAGCACACGCCGGATCTTGGCCGCCGCCGTCTCGCCGGCCGTGCCCCCGGGCGTGAGGCCCGCGCGGCGCCCGGCGATCAGCCCGAGCAGGACGGCGAGCGCCTCGTCGTCGCCGAACATCAGCGGGGGCAGCGCCGTACCGGGGGCGAGCCGGTATCCGCCGTAGCGGCCGCGCACGGACTCGACGGGCACGTCGAGGTCGATCAGCTGGTCCACGTAGCGCCGCACGGTCCGCCCGTCGACACCGAGCCGTTCCGCGAGTTCGGCGACCGTACGGGTGCCGCCGGACTGCAGCAGTTCCAGGAGTGTGAGCACGCGGCCGACCGGTCGGGACATGTCGGCAGCCTAATGCGAATCCAGGCGAATACAGGACCGATTCTGTCCACTATTCGTCCTAGCGTGCAGCGCACACGGCCGCAACGGCCGAACACCCAACGCCCGACGCCGGGCGCCGGACGCCCAACCGAGGAGCAGAGCAGCATGCACGCCACGGAAACCGCCGACTTCGTCTCCGTCCGCATCATCACCGCCGACGTCGCCCGTCTCGTCGCCTTCTACGAAAAGGCCACCGGTACCCGTGCCACCTGGGCCACCGAGGACTTCGCCGAGCTCAGGACCCCGACGGCGACCCTCGCGATCGCGAGCACCCGCACGGTTCCGCTCTTCGCCCCCGGGTCCGCGCGCCCCGCCGACAACCACAGCGTGATCATCGAGTTCCTCGTCGACGACGTCGACCGCCTGCACGACGCCTTGCGCGGCTGGGTCCCCGACTTCGTCAACGGCCCGACCACCATGCCCTGGGGCAACCGTTCCCTGCTCCTCCGCGACCCCGACGGCAACCTCGTCAACTTCTTCACGCCCGCAGCGCGGCTGTCCGCGGACTAGGGATGTCCGCGGACTAGGACTGCCTGCGGATCGGCGTCGCGGCCGCGTCGTACGGGAGCGTGGAGAGGGCGTCGGCGTAACCCCGTTCCATGGCCTGCCGTTGGCGGGTCGTGTGCGGGGTCGCGGGGTGCGTGGCCAGGCGCGCCATGCGTTCCTCGTGGCCCCGGGCCATCTCCGCTGCCGTCGCACGCCAGTCGGCGTCGTCCGGTACGCGGACCAGCTCCACGCAGGCCGGGACCGTGCCCTCGGCCAGCGCGGCCGCCGCGCGTTCGTGGCCGTCGAGGAGCAGCCAGCCGTCCAGGAAGGACACCCACCACAGCAGTACGGGGGCGAGAGTTCCCTCACGGACGTGCTTGCGGAGGGCCTTGACGCGGGGCGCGTCCGGCGCCGGGAGCGGGCGCAGCGGCACCACGCCGTGCCAGCCCCCGCCACAGAGCAGCTCGATCGTCGCGTCCGGCCAGTCCTGGACGAGGTCGCAGCTCCAGATGCCGGGGGCGAACGTCGTACGCGGGGAGAGTCGCCAGCGTCCGGGCCGCAGCGGCGCGTACTGCGGCGCGTCCTCCAGCCAACGTGCGTATCGGTGCGGCCACTCGCCCCCGGCCCGCATCGTCGCGGCGGACAGGGGCGGCAGCGGGGAGCGGTGACCGGGCAGACGGTGCAGGTGGAGGTCATGGCAGCAACCGTCGCCCTCCGACCGTGCCTGTATCAGCGGACGTTCGTCCTGCAGCAACGCCCAGCGACGACGCCCCGCACGCTCAAAGCGAAGCGAGGAGGACGGGGAAGACGACGGGCGCGCGCCCAGCGGTGCGGCCTCCGGTACGGCCTCCGGTACGGCCAGGACGAGCCCGCCCCCTGGCAGTGGTTCCCTCGTCGCTCTGTTCATGGGTCCAGTGTCGCGTCATGCCAGCGCGTCCCCGACACGAGCGAGCCATACGTCGACGGGTCCGGCCGTGAGCACCCCGCTGCCCGCGCCGGCCAACTGCCCCGCCGCCGGCAGCAGGCGTGACCGGACCAGCTCCAACGCCGCCCGGTCCCCCACGCGCAGGGCCGCCTCCGCCGCCACGCAGCACAACGCCTCGTAGAGCAGGTCGGGTGGCGGCTCGGGCAAGGCTCGCAGGGCCGCTCGCGCCTGCGCGTGGCGCCCCCTCTCGGCGAGGGCCAGCGCCTCGGCCCAGGGGCGGTGCGGGCCCCAGTCCAGGGCGAGGTCGACGTCGGGCGGCAGCCGGTGCGCCAGGCGCAGGGTGACCAGCGCCAGCGGAAGCAGCCCCGTGCGCATCCCCGGCATCCCGGCCTCGTCCAGGTGCGCGGCCGCGACCCGCATTCCGGTCTCGGCCCGCGCCACGTCCCCGGACGCGGCGTGCCGCAGCGCGTCGTACCACCGTGTGAAGACGCCGACCAGCGGCAGTTCGTGACGCTCCGAGAGACGCGTCGCGGCGGCCGCGTGCGCGTCGGCCCCCGGGAAGTCGCCGAGCCCGGCGCGCGCCTGCAGGCGGACGAGGTGACCGAGCACTTCGAACGTCACCAAGCCCTGCCGAGCGGCGAGTTCGACGAGCTCGATGCCGATGGTGTCGCGCCGCGCGGCCAGGCCCGCGCGGGTGAAGGACTGCATGTACGTCCCGTTGAGCGCGAACGCGAGCAGCGCGGGGTCGTCGAGGTGCCGCGCCAACCGTTCCGCCTCGCGCGCGGCCTGCGGTCCGCGGGGTGTCCTGGCGCCGCGCGTCTCCACCGCGACGGTGGCGAGGAGGCGGCAGCGTGTCGCGTCGGACGCGTCCTGAGGCAGGTGCGCGAGGGCCCGTTCCGCGGTCGCGACGATCCGCCGGGCGAGCTCGGGGTCGTCGCCGCGCGTCCAGATCGCGGGCACGTCGAAGGCGCCGATCACACGAGCGGTCAGTTCCGCGTCGCCGTACTCCTCGGCCGCCTCGACGACCTCCATGCGGTGCCGCCGGGCGGCCTCGAGTCCCCCTGCGCCGGTCACGGCGAGGTTCCGGATGAGGCCGACGGTCGACTCCAGACGGGCGCGGGCGCCGGCCTCGACGGTGCGGTCGTACGACGCCGCCGCCTCGCTCCAGAGCCGGGACGCCGACCGGCGAGGCGGCTCCCCTGCCGGGCCGAGCGGCGAGCTCTCCCCCTCCAGAGCCGCGTCCTGCGCGAGGATGTCCGACTCCAGGCGGCGCAGGCCGGGGCCCGGGTCGAGCCCCAGCTCGTCGGCGAGCGTGGCACGGGCGCGGCGGAGTGTCGCGAGGGCGTCGCCCTGCCGGCCGCTCCGGTACAGCGCGAGAGACAGCAGCCGCCAGGCGTCCTCGCGCCACGGGTGGCGGGCCACGTGCGCGTCGAGGTCGGGCACGACGTCGGCGGCCCGGCCGCACGCCAGCGCGGCCTCGGCGCGCCGCTCGACGGCCAGCGCGCGCAGTTCGGCGAGCCGGGAACGTTCCGTACGCGCCCACTCCTCGTCCGCGAAATCGGCGTAGGCGGGGCCCCGCCACCATCCCAGCGCCTCGTCGAGGCGGCGCAGCGCGTCCGGCGGCGGCGCCTGCCGTGCCTCGCTCACGGCCGTCTCGAACCGCCAGGCGTCGACGGCGTCCGGCGCGGCCCGCAGCGCGTAGCCAGGTCCCTCGGTCACGAGGAGGCGGGCGGGCGCGCGGTGCGGCCGGTCGGGTTCCAGGACCTTGCGCAGGGCGGTGACAAACGTCCGGACCGTCCCGAGCGCACGCTCCGGCGGGTCGTCCCACAGCTCGTCGACGAGACGCGTGACGGGTACGACGTGGCGCCGGGCGACGACCAGACGGGCAAGGACGGCGCGCTGCCGCGGCCCGCCCAGGTTGAGCGGACCTCCGGAGTCCCAGGCGGTCACGGTCCCGAGGACCCCGAACCGCACTGATCCCGACGGGTCCGGCCGCTCCGTTCCCTTCACCACTCCGCCACCCGTCCCGTCCCGTCCGTTCCTGTCCCGTTACCTGGCCCGTTCCTGACCCCTACCTGTCCCGCTCACTGATCGGTTGCTGATTCGCCGGCGGCAGGCTGAACGCGTCCGCCGTCACCGGCGGCCTCGTCCCATCCCCCATCCTCCCGGAGAGCGCACCATGGCACCGACCGTCCCCGGCTTCGACACCGGCTTCGACCACCAGCACGTCCCTGTCGCGGACGGCGTACGTCTCCACGTCGCCGTCGGCGGCTCCGGCAGCCCCGTCGTGTTGCTGCACGGCTTCCCGCAGACCCACCTGATGTGGCGGCACGTCGCGGCCGACCTCGCCGCGGAGCACACCGTGATCTGCCCCGACCTGCGCGGGTACGGCGCCAGCGACAAACCGGCCGACCTCGACGGGGCAACGTACTCCAAGCGCACGATGGCTGCCGACGTCGTCGCGCTGGCCCGCGCCCTCGGCCACGACCGGTTCGCCCTGGCCGGCCACGACCGCGGCGCCCTCGTCGCCGTACGGGCCGGACTCGACCACCCGGAGGCGGTCACACACCTCTTGTCCCTGGATGTGCTGCCGACGCTCGACATGTGGGAGGTCATGCACGGCACCACGGCCGCCGTCGGCTTCCATCTGTACCTGATGGCTCAACCGCCCGGCCTGCCCGAGGAGTTGATCGGCGGCGCCCCGGACGCGTTCTTCGGTCACTTCCTCGACATCTGGACGCGCGATCCCGCCGCGATCCCCGCCGACGTACGCGCCGCCTACCTCAAGGCGTGCCGCGAGGCCGTGCCGTCCATCGTCGCCGACTACCGCGCCTCCGCCCACATCGACGTCCGGCACGACCGGGCCGACCGGGACGCGGGCAACCGGCTCGCCATGCCCGTCTCCGTGCTCCAGCAGGACTGGGGCGCGGCACTCGGCTTCGACGCCGCCGCGCTGTGGCGCGCCTGGGCCCCCGACCTGCATCACGCGACCGTGTCCTGCGGCCACTTCATGGCGGAGGAGGAGCCCGCCGTGGTCAGCGCGGCGATACGCGACCTGCTCGCCCGCTGAGCACTCTCCCCCCTCCCCCGTCCGCTCTCCCCCTGGGTCCTACTTCCTGCGGCGGTCGAGCTTCTCGATCAGGTCGGGCAGGTCGTCGGCGTAGAGGTCGAACGCGTCCGAGGGAGCGGGCGGGTCCCCGACGGGGCGCGCGACGTAGGCCGTGCGCAGGCCGAGGCTCTGCGCGGCACGCAGGTCCCACGCGTGGGCGGCGACCATCAGCAAGCGCTCGGGCGGGCGCCCGGACACGGTGACGGCCAGGCGGTAGACCGCCGGGTCGGGCTTGTAGGTCCGGGCGTCCTCGGCGGACAGCGCCTGGTGCCAGCGCAGTCCGGCGTACGCGTTCAAGTCCAGCAGCGCCGACCTGCTCGCGTTGGAGAGCGCGAGCAGCGGAAAACGTTCGGCGAGACGGGCGAGTCCGGCCACCGTGTCGGGCCACGGCGGGAGCTTCCGTCCCGTCCGGGCCAGCGCGGCCACCGCGTGCGCGTCGTCGACCTTGACGCCATCCTCGACCCTGACGGCGTCGTCGACCTTGACGGCGTCGGCGACGAGCCGCGCCGCCTCCAGGTCGAGGACATCGCCGGCGGCATAGGGCCGTGCACCGCCGACGATGCGCTGCTGCTCGCGCTCGACGTGCGTCTGCCACAGCGACAGAAGCCGCTCGACCTCGAAGTCGTCGAGCGAAGGGGCGAAGGCGCCGATGCCCGCGTGGATCCCGGCGGGTTCGTCGACCAGCGTGCCGAGGACGTCGAACACGACGGCATCGATTTCGAGCTCTGACATGGGGGCTCCAGAAGCAGGGCGACGGATGGCGTTGGTCGCCCCAACGCCACGCTGTGGCACCCGAATTCCCTTGTCCTCATCGGTCACACGTCGACGTATGCGTGTGGGCACTCATGGAGTCGGCGTCCGAGCGGGGACCTTGTGGACGGCCGTGTCGTCGGGGCTCAGGCGCCGCCCGTCCGCGGACAGCACTTCGAGGGTACGAAGACTCTGGCCCTGTCGGCGGTCGACCAGCTGCGAGTGCGGCTCGCCGGGCGCGAAGAAGTTCTGCTCGCCCCACTGCCGCAGCGCCACGATGACGGGAAAGAGCGCCCTGCCCTTGGGCGTCAGGACGTACTCGCGATAGGCGCTGCCGTCCGAGGCCGGGACGGACTCGAGGACACCGCCGTCCACGAGGGTGCGCAGGCGCGCGGTGAGGATGTTCTTGGCCACGCCGAGGCTGCGCTGGAACTCGCCGAAGCGCCTGCTCCCGTCGAAGGCGTCCCGCACGATCAGCAGGGACCACCAGTCGCCGATCGCGTCCACCGACCGGGCCACCGGGCATTCACTGTCGTCGAAACGCGTCCTGGTCACCACGGGGTCCACCTCTCACCTCTCACTCACTACCTGGTTGCAACATGCTACCAACGAGCGCTACCGTCACCATCCCCCTCTGGTAGCAAGTTGCAACCAGATATCGACAGGCGGAGGTGCGCGCGGATGACCTGCCACGGCGAGGCTGTGACACGACGACCCGAGGTTCAACCCGCGAAGGCCGCAGAGGACACGGAGGCCGCATTGGCCGCGGAGGCCTCGGAGGCCTCGGACACCCCGGAGACTCCGGGGGCCTCGTTCACCCTCTCCCCCGGCATCGTGCTCCTCTTCGCCGTCGCCTGCGGAGCGGCCGTTGCCAACGTCTACTTCTCCCAGCCGCTTCTGGTGACCATGGGCCACGACCTCGCCATGAGCCCCGCGCTCATCGGCAGCGTGGTCACGCTCACGCATGTCGGGTACGGCCTCGGGCTCTTCTTCCTCGTACCGCTAGGAGACATGGCGGACCGCAGGCGGCTCGTCGTGGCCCAACTCCTCTTCCTGGTCGGCGCTTTGGCGATCGTGGCCACCGCCGGCACGCCGGGGATGCTGCTCGCGGGCATGGCCGCGACAGGGCTCCTCGCGGTCGTCACACAGACACTCGTGGCCTTCGCGGCCTCCCTGGCGCCCGCCGCGAGCCGTGGACGGGTCGTCGGTCTGGTCACCAGCGGCGTGGTCGTCGGGATCCTGTTGGCGCGCACCGCGTCCGGCGTGCTGGCCGATCTCGCGGGCTGGCGCTCCGTCTACGTCGCATCGGCCTCGCTCACCGCCCTGCTCGCGCTCGTCCTGCACCGGGTGCTCCCGCGCGACGAGCCGCTGACGTCCGGCAGCGACACGACCCCGGCGACACCCCTTCGCTACGGCGAACTCCTGCGCTCCACCGTCACCTTGTTCGCCCGCGAGCGACTGCTGCGGCTTCGCGCCCTGTTCTGCCTGCTGGTGTTCGCCGCCTTCAGCACCCTGTGGAGCAGCGTCGCGCTGCCGCTCAGCGAGGCCCCGTACTCCCTGTCCCACAGCGCGATCGGCGCGCTCGGACTGGTCGGTGCCGCCGGCGCGCTCGCCGCGACCGCGGCGGGGCGCCTCAACGACCGCGGGCTCTCCCGGCAGACCACCGGCGTCGCGCTGGCCCTGCTCGCCGTCTCGTGGGTGCCCCTCGCCTTCACCCGCGGCTCTCTCGCGGCGCTGATCGTCGGCGTGGTCCTCCTCGACCTCGCCGTTCAAGCGGTCCACGTCACCAACCAGACCCTCATCTACGCCCTGCACCCGGAGGCGGGCAGTCGGCTGATCGGCGGCTACATGGTCTTCTACTCGGTCGGCAGCGCCACCGGCGCCATCGCCGCGACCTCCCTCTACACGGTGGGCGGTTGGGGAGCCGTGTGCGCACTGGGTGCGGCGTTCAGCTGCGTCGCGCTCGCACTGTGGGCGGCCACCCGGCGGAGCGCGGACGGGGCTGCGCGCGAGGCGGGGTGATTCGGCGTCAAAGGCCGTTGTCAGTGCCTCCACATAGAGTGAATACATCACTCGGGGAACATCACTCGGGGGAACCTCGAAGGGGGAGCACTGACGTGTCCGCAAACAGGATTCAGCACAAGGTGAATCACGTCGCGCTGGTGGTCGACTGTTCCGGTTCGATGCAGCCGCACCAGAGCCAACTCATTCGCGTGGTGGACGAGTTCGTGGCGGGCTTGAAGGCCGAATCGGACAGCCTCGGTCACGAGACCCGTATCAGCCTCTATTCCTTCGACCACAAGGTGGAGAACCTGGTCTGGGACATGGACGTGAAGCACCTTCCGTCCATGCGCGGGCTGTACCGGGTGAAGAACGGAGCGACGGCGCTCATTGAGGCTTCTCTGAAGTCCCTGGACGACCTCGGCCACATCTGGGAGGAATACGGGGAGCACAGCTTCCTCCAGATCGTCGTCACGGACGGCGAGGAGAACGCCTCCGGCGGCGACAGGCGCCACGACGGCGACATGACCATCCTCGGCCCCTGGCTCGACAGGATCACGGCGAAGATGAGCGGGCTGCCCGGCCACTGGACGTCCGCGATCCTCGTGCCGAACTCGCTGGCCAAGCGCACCGCGCAGAACTACGGCTTCCCTGCGGGCAACATCGCCATCTGGGACGCCGACTCCCAGAAGGGCGTCGAGGACGCGATCGGCACCGTGCGCGCCGCCGCCACCAGCTTCCTCCGCGGCCGGGAGCAGGGCGTGCGCGGCACGAAGAACCTGTTCGCCGTCGGCCAGGACATATCGGTCGACGAGGTGCGCGCGAACCTCGAACCGATACCGGCCGACAAATACCGTCTCCTGAAGGTCGACAAGGAGACCGAGATCCGCCCCTTCGTCAACTCGCATCCGGGCGTCACATACGAAAGGGGTGCCTGCTATTACCAGCTCGGCGCCCGGGCCCAGGTGCAGCAGAACAAGGAAGTCATCGTCGTCGAGAAGGACACCGACCGCGCCTATACGGGGGATGCGGCGCGGAGTCTTCTGTTCGGTACGGGTATTCACGGAACCGTGTCCGTGAAGGCGGGCAACAATCCCAAGTTGGAGGTGTACGTCCAGAGTCGTTCGGTGAACAGGAAACTCAAGCCGAATACGCGTCTGCTCATCATGCTCTGAGGGTTCTGAGAGTTCCGACAGAGGGAGGCAGAGGACGAGTGACGGGCGACCGCGCAATCACGTCAGATGAGAATTCGGGGATTTGGCAGCGTCGGCGTACTCGGACAATTCGATGACGGTGAGGCCGGCCCCCTCGATACGACCCGTGCCGGACGTGTCGGGCCGCCGCCAGGCGACGACCACGCGGCGCACTCCCGCGTCGCGGATCAGCCGGGCGCAGGGGCGCGGTCTGGGGCCTTCTTCGGTGCACGGCTCCAGCGAGGCGTAGAGGGTGGCCGCGGGCAGGCGGGGGTCGTCCGGCCGGAGTTTGGCCAGGGCACCTTCCTCGGCGTGGTGGTGCGCGCCGCTCTCCCTAGAGTAGGAGCGGGCGAGTTCGGTGCCGTCGTCGGCGACGACGACCGCACCGGCGCTGAACTCTGATTCCGAGTGGGGGCTCGCCGTCGCGAGCTGGCAGGCGACGGCGAGCCAGGCCCCGTCGGCGACGGTGGTGCGGTCGCCGGGCCCGGGCCGGCCGCAGGCGGTGGGAGAGTGCTCGTTCACGTTCATGGAGTGTCGGTCTCCTTGAGGGCTACCGCAGGAGTACCACGCCCCCCGCCACGGCTTGCTTCGGAACGTACGTGTGCCCGGCATTTCCTCGACAAGACATCAATCGGCCGTGCCGGGCGCGTCCGGGACCTGCGGTGTCCCGCCGGCCGGCGCGGGATGAAACGATCGAGGGATGTCTGACTTGATCATTGCCGCCTGTGACGGAGCGGCGAAGAAGAATCCCGGGCCCGCGGCCTGGGCCTGGGTGGTCGCCGACGCGGACGGCCACCCGCAGCGCTGGGAGGCCGGTCCGCTCGGCCACTCCACGAACAACGTGGCCGAGCTGACCGCGCTCGCGGAACTCCTGGAGGCCACCGACCCGGCCGTGCCGCTCGAGGTACGGATGGACAGCCAGTACGCGATGAACGCGGTCACCAAGTGGATCGCGTCGTGGAAGCGCAACGGGTGGCAGACCGCGGCGAAGAAGCCGGTCGCCAACAAGGACCTGGTCGTGCGCATCGACGCGCTGCTGCAGGGACGCGAGGTGACGTTCCGGCACGTGGCCGCGCACCGCGTGGACGGTGACCACCTGAACGCGATCGCGGATGTCGCCGCCAGCGACGCCGCGACGAGCCAGCAGCCCGCGGGCACGGCGCACGGCGCGACGGAGATCCCGGAGCCGCGGGCGGACCGCATGACCGCCTCCCCCGCGAGCCGTACGCCCCGGAAGGCCGCCGCCCGCACGAAGACGGCCTCCGGGAAGGCGTCATCGGGGCCCGTCATCAAGGCCAAGTTCCCCGGGCGCTGTCACTGCCAGAAGCCGTACGCCGCCGGCGAGAAGATCGCCAAGAACGCACACGGCTGGGGCCACGTGGAGTGCCGGGACACCGCCGGCGAGTGACCTCGCCCGCTCCTTCGGTGGCGTGCGGGGCCATGCGGCGGATCACGGCCGTTGCGGCATTCGGGCGAGAACGCGTGTCCGGCCGCGGGGGCGCGCGTTGATCACCGCGGGCGCCCAGAGTTGTGCTGCTCCGGTCGCGCACGCGTGTGGTGACCCGACCGGGCGCCCTCAGGTACATACGACTGCAAGGAGATCCACCATGTCCGCAACGAAGAAGACGCTGAGCGTGGTCCTGGGCACCGGCGCCCTGGTGATGGGCGCGGCGGGTATGGCCTCGGCCGACGCGGGCGCGCAGGGCGCGGCCCTCAACTCGCCGGGTGTCATCTCGGGCAACGCCGTCCAGGTCCCGATCCACATCCCGGTCAACGCCTGTGGCAACACCATCAACGTCATCGGCCTGCTGAACCCGGCCTTCGGCAACACCTGCGTCAACGACTGACCTGACGCCCCCGCGCCGCGCCGAGCCGAGTCCCGGCTCCGCGGCGCACCGGAGCAAGCGCGCCGCCGACCTTCCCTTTCGGCGGCGCGCTTTCGTGCGCCGTGCGGTGCACCCGCCGGTGGGCGGGGCTACCAGTTGTCCGGCCGCACCTCGTAGGTGAGCGTGTAGTGGGCGCCGTCACCGCGGAACACGGCGACCTGCTCACCGCGGCCCGAGACGGCCGGGCTGATGTGGAAGTCGCCCAGGTGGTCGTCGGGGTCGAAGTCGTCGTGCTCCCACACGGAGACGACGTCCGCTCCGCTGTTGGACAGGGTGAACGGTCCGTTGTTGACGTTGATGACGTCACCCTTGCTGACGTCGCCGCGTCCCCAGACGCGGCCGCCGCGGAAGTCCACCCACGTCTCGTCCTCGCCGTTGTCCTCGGTCTCGATGCAGCGCAGTTGGTAGAACTTGACCTGGTGTCCCATGTCCGTCTCCCTGATCCTTCTCTTCGTCGGACGGGTTTCCGACACCCACGAGAATGCGCGCATCAGGACTATCATCGCGTCCACTCTGGAGTGGATTAATGGTGTACGACCCAGGGTGTACGTTTCTGCGTGGAGACGAGCACGTTTCATGGACCCATGAGCGACTCGAGCGACCCCATGGATGCGTCAACCGCGCTGGTCACAGCCGCGGACGTCACTCTCGAACCGATCGGTGCCCGGGCGCTCCTCGTGGACAGGGACGTGCTCCTCGTCCCCGATCCGCCGCCGCTCCTCGTCGAGCCGCCGGGGGCGCTGGTCGCGGTGATCGCGCCGGTGCCCGAGGGGAGCGGGCCCGTGGAGCGGATCGGGGTGGCCGACGTCGAGCACCTCGTCCAGGGCGAGGGCCAGGACCAGGACCGCGAGGAGGGCCTGGACCTGGGGCAGGGTGGGGGTGAACCCGCGTCGGGCGTGCTGGCCAGTGTCGTCAGGCTCTCGGGTCCGTCGCGCTACGTGGTCCGTGCCGAGCCCGCCACACAGCGGCGCCTGGCGGAGGCGTTGCGCGAGGAGGACGGCGACCTGTGGGCGGCGATGCGCGAGCTCGGCTACGACTCGCCGGTGCCCGCAAGGCCCAGAAAGGCGGGCCTGGCCACGCTGAGCGAGGACCGGCTCGACGCGCTCGCCGCGGGACCCTGCCGGGTCATCCGCACCTGCCTGCCCCACCCGCCGCGCCCCGACACGCCCCACCCGCCGACCGGCCCGTGATGACCGGCCCCGGAACCGTCCTCGGCAGGCTGTACCGGGCGGCGCCCGCCGTCCAGGACTCCGTGCTGGCCGCCGCGCTCCTGCTGCCCGACCTGTTCCTCTTCTCGGACTTCGCGCTGCCCTCCGTCGAACTCGCCGGCCGGCTGCTCACGGTCGGGTACGCCGTGCTCGGCTACGCGGCGCTCGCGGCGCGTCGGCGGGCGCCTCTCGCGGTGTTCGGTTACGTGTGGGCGCACGCGCTCGGCGGCGAGCTCCTGACCGCCGCCGGGGCGTTCGACTACAGCCCGACCCTGGGCCTGCTCGCCGCCCTCTACACCGTCGCCGCCCTGCGCGGCGCCCGGCCCGCCGTGTTCGCGCTGGTGTCCGTGGCGGTACCGGTCGCGCTCTCGGTGCGGGCGGCGCTCGCCGACGTACCCGAAGCGGAACGGCTGACGTCTTTGATCGGGGTGGCCTGCTTCTACGGGCTGCTCAATCTGGAGGTGTGGGCGGTCGGCAGGTGGGTGCGTGCGGGGCGGGGCGCGGCGGTCCGTGACCGGCTCGCGGTGGCCCGCGCCGAGGAGGCGGTGCTGTCCGAACGGGCGCGTACGGCACGCGAGTTGCACGACATCGTCGCCAACGCGGTCACCGTCATGGTGCTGCAGGCGGGCGGTGCCCGTCATGTGCTGCGGACCGACCCGGGCCGGGTCGAGAACGCGCTCGACCAGATCGAGTCGTGCGGCAAGACGGCGGTCGCCGAGCTGCGGCACATGCTGCTGGTGCTGCGTGCCGACGGCGAGCGGCTCGCCGCCGAGGAGCCGAGCTTCGGCCTCGCCGACCTGGACCCGCTCCTCAACGGCGTGCGTCAGGCGGGTCTGACCGCGCACTTGCGGGTCACGGGCGCCCCCGCCCCGCTCAGCAGGAGCGTCGACCTGACCGCGTACCGGCTGGTGCAGGAGGCGCTCACCAACGCGGCCAAGCACGCGGGTCCGGGTGCGGTCACCGTCGTACGGCTCGACTGGCACCCGGCGGGCGATCGGCTGAAGATCACGATCCTGGACGACGGCCGGGGTGCCCCGCCCGCCGACCGCTCCGAACTCTCGACCGGGCACGGCCTGCTGGGGATGCGCGAGCGGGTGGCGGTGTGCGGCGGCACGTTCGAGGCCGGTCCCGCCAGGAACGGCGGCTTCCGGGTCGCCGCGGGCCTGCCGACGCAGAAACTCCCCCCGCGGGAGGTCGGGTCATGATCCGGGTACTGATCGCCGACGACCAGGCGATGGTGCGTTCCGCGCTCGCCATGCTGCTGACCGGCGAGGACGGCATCGAGGTGGTGGGCGAGGCCGCGGACGGCTCCGAAGCGGTGGCGCGCGCCGCGGAGCTGCGTCCCACGGTCGTCGTCATGGACGTACGGATGCCCGGCACGGGGGGTCGCGCCGGCGATCTCGTCGTTCTTGCCGATGACGACGATGGCCGGGGGGAGGTGGACCTGCCGGGGGCGCAGCGGTTTGTCCGTCACGTAGCGCGTCACGGCTGCGGCGAGCGGCTCCGCCAGTTGGGCGGCGCGTACCTTCTCCGATGGTGAGAAGGGTCTGGAGTGCCGCTCGCGCAGCAGGACCAACGCGCCCCGGGCGACGCCGCGTCGGGACAGGGCGATGCACAGTTCGCTGCCGTAGGCGTCGGCGGCCATGATGCCGTGGAGCCGGCGCGTGTCGGGGCAGGGGTCCTGTGCTCCCGCGCCGAGCACGACGGCCGGGCAGGGGCCGTGGAGGAGGTCGGCGACGGGTCTGCGGGTCCGGCCGAGGGCGTTCGCGCGGTCCATCCGGCGCCGTGCGACGCTGCTGTAGCTGTTCTCGCAGGCGAGAAAGCAGCGCGCGCCCGTGACGGGGTCGAATCCGGAGAGCAGATAGCCGTCGTGCGGCAGGATCGTGGCGAGATGCCGCGAGAGTACGCTCCCCAACTCCGCCACGGTTTCCGCTCGCGCCGCCGCCTCCGGCACGGCGCGGCTCACCGCGTCCACGGAGCTCGTACCCAAGACCATGGGTCGAGCGTGACAGCCCGCTCGGCAACTGTCGCTCTTTTTACGCCCTTTGGTGGTACGTGCGGTCGCGGGGCTTGCGCGGTTGCGCGGGGAGTCTTAGAGGTCGTTCTCTTTCCGAACCTCGTGTGCGGATTCCGCTGGTCAAGCATGGGATTGCGACTGTCGCGGAAGCCTGGACTCGTTGCTGATCGAGTTGCCGTGGGGGTGTCGGATGCCGTCGATGCGGGCGGTTCTGGAAGCGCGACGGAAGGCCGCGGCCGTGCGAGTGGAGGAGCTTGAAGCCGAACTCGAGCGGGTGCGGGAGGACTTGGCGGACGCCGAAGAAGTCTGGCCGAGGAGGAAGCACCTGCCGATACGGCCGTCGGTCCGTCACGGAGGAAGCCGGTGGGACCGCGCCGTGCGGTGCCGCATCGGGAGAACGCGGCCGGACTCGAGGATCTCTCGGTGGACTATCAGGCGGTGATGGCCGCTGCTGCGGAGGCCGGAGCTGACGGGTTGGGTGCCCGGCGGGCAGCAGTGGTGCTGGGCTGGGACAGTGGGTCCGCCTCCCGCGTCGAGGGCGCGAGGGCTCGCTTGAAGCGGCTGGTGGAACGGGGCTGGCTGATCGAGGAGAAGCCGGGCAGGTTCACGCTGCCCGAGCGGGAACAGCCCGATGATGATGCCGGGCGGCCAGGCGGCGGTTCATGAGGGCGATCATCGACCAGCGGATGACGGCTTCGCTGGTGTCGGTGCGTCGTTCGTAGTCCCGGACCAGGCGTCGGCTGCGCAGGAGCCAGGCCAAGGACCGTTCCACGACCCAGCGGCGAGGCAGTGGCTGGAAGCCGCGGACGTCGTCCGGGCGGCGGACGATGTCGAGGACGATTCCCAGGTGCTGGGCGGTCCAGTCGGTGAGGTGGCCGGTGTAGCCGCCGTCGGCCCAGACCCGTGCCAGGTGCCGGAAGTCCTTCTTTGCCGCGGGCAGAAGGGTCCGGGCGGCGTCCCGGTCGGTCGTAGATGCGGGGGTGACCTGCACGTTTAGGAGGAGTCCGAGGGTGTCGGTGAGCAGGTGCCGCTTGCGGCCGTTGATCTTCTTGCCCGCGTCGAAGCCGCGTGAGGCGTGGGCGACGGTGGCGTCCGCCTTCACCGACTGCGAGTCCACGACCCCCGCGCTCGGCTCGATGCTGCGGCCCTCGCCGGTGCGGACGGCTTCCCGCAGCCGGTCGTGCAGCTCGGTGACCAGTCCCGTGTCCCGCCAGCGGGTGAAGAAGGCATAGACGCGCGGCCAGGGCGGAAAGTCCGCGGGCATCGCCCGCCACTTGATGCCGTTGTCGACGAGGTAGCGCACCGCGTCGATCATCTGCCGGTGGCAGTAGCCCTCCGGACGCCCGCCGCGGCCTGAAAGCCAGCCCGGGACCGGCAGCAGGTCCCGCACCACGGCCCACTCGGCATCACTCATGTCCGAGATGTATCGGGGCCGGCGCTGCGGCCATTCGACGGCGTTCCCGAACCTGTGGGCGAGGCAGTCACACCCACGAGTGGACGAACTGGACTCGGTGACCACGACCACGCGACACTTCGACAACAGGGCCTCTTGGTTCTCGCTGGACTCGACATCCGCGAGCTACCAAGAGGCCCTTCCTTCATGCACCCGCCCCGGACAACTCACCCGAACCAGCACCGCGTTCGAACCTGTCCGACCACACGAGCGGATAGAGAACAGGCAGTTAGGCCGTGGGGACGGCGTCCGCCCGCAGGGCGTCGACGGCCTCGGCCGCCGTGTAGGTGGAGGCGAAGGTGAACGCCCGTGGGGAGGGGCCGTTCGTCCGCAGGTCCGCCAGCCGCTCCAGACCCTCGTCCACCGTGGGTATGTGCCCGGCGGGCACCCACCACAGCACCAGGTACGCCTCGACGTGCCGGTCGAACCACTCGCGTCGCCGCCGCATCACCTCCAAGTGGCCGCTGCGGTACGTGAATTCCCACAGCGCCTCGGGCGTCTCCCACACCGACATGGTGACGATGACGTCCTCACCGGCCGGGCGCAGTGCGGTGGCGTCGTGCGCCCCCTCCTCCACGAGTCGCCACACGAACCCGGGCGCGCCGTCGGCGGCGCCGTTCACGGGGTTGAGCAGCTCGACGAACGACTCCATGCGCGGGTCGTCCAGGGGGAAACGCAGCTTGGCGAGGTTGAGCTCGGCGAGGTGGGCGGCAGGCACGGCTGAGGTCATGACCTCATCCCAGCACGAGCCGCTTTTCTATGTCAATGATTATTGTTTTTAGAAGCCTCGATGATCACGCAGCACTCCCCCGGCCTGGCGTCCATCCGGGCGCGCACCGCCCCGTCCGCCCCGATCAGCCCCTCCAGCAGCGCGAGGTTCATGCCGCACACCAGGGGCGGAAAGCGCTCGGCCACGGCGTGGAACGGGCAGTTGCGCATGCGGACGACGCGGGAAACCGACCCGCTCGCCTCCTCGTCCGCGCCGTCACCCGTGGCCTCGATGTGCGGTTCGTAGCCGCGCGCGGCCAGCAGCTCCACCGCCGCGTCCAGGTCCTCGCAGGGCTCCGCCGGTCCGCGCAGGGCCTCGCCCCTGCGGCGCGCCGCCGCGCACAGCCCGTCGTCCAGACCGGCCTCCTCGGCGGCCTCGGCGAGGAGTTCGGCGGCGGTGCGGTAGTCGCGGGCGGGCAGCGAGATCGAACGTTCGGCCCGCGCCCGCGTGTAGACCTTGGCGGGACGGCCCGCCCCCGGCCCCGAACGGCCCGTCAGGCGCCGGCTGCCGCTCTCCAGGAGCCCGGCCTCTGCCAGCTTGTCCAGGTGGTGCGCCGCGAGCGTGCGTGCCACTCCGGTCGCCTCGGCTGCCTCGTTGCGCCCGACCTCACGGCCTTGCCCCGCCACGTACTCGTACAGGCGACGCCGCACCGGATCCTGCAGTGCCGCGATCGCGTCGATGTCCTCCACCTGGCCATTCTAGGAACAACGGCCGGCGGGAGACTCTGCTCGGCCGGAGGCGTGGGCCGCCGCTTCCTCCAGCAGAAAGGACGCCACGAGGGAGGTGACCGCCTCGGGCCGCTGCAACGGCAGCATGTGGTCGCAGTCGGGAAACGAGACGAACCGGCTGCCCTCGATCGTCGCGGCGAACGCCAGCAGCTCCTCGCGCGGGTTCAGGTGGTCGTGGCCACCGCTGAAGACCAGCGTGGGCACCCCGGACAGCCCGCCGTGCAGGGGGCGGCGGCGGGTGATCAGGGCGGTGGCCAGCAGGTCCACCTTGCGCGGCACGTGGGCCGCGTTGCGCATGAAGCGCCGCAGATAGCCGCGGGTCAGCGCCCGGCGGTGGACGTGGTGGCTCTCGTCGAGGCACAGCAGTCCGTCGGCCATCAGGGCGGCGAAACCCTCCGCGTCGCCGGCCCTGGCACAGCCGACGGCGGTTCGCAGGTGGCTCTCGATCTCGTCCGTGACGTCGCCGGGGACGCCGCCGAGGAGCAGCCGTGCGACACGCTCGGTGTGGCCCTGCGTGTACTGCAGGGCGACGGCGGCGCCCAATGAGTAGCCGTAGAGGCGGACGCGGGGGGCGCCGAGGTCCTCGACGATGGCCTCGATTCCTTCGCAGAGGAGGTCGAGGCCGTCCCCGTTCCGGAAGGCGGCGGGGTCGAGGCCGGGCAGGTCCACGGTGACCAGGCTCGTCCTGGGCAGGACGGTGTCTTCCAGGTAGGCCCAGTCGTGCATGCCCTCCAGCACCCCGCCCAGCGCGACGACCGGCTCGGCGCGTGTCTCCGGGGCGGGGTCCGACTGCCGCAGCACGCGGTAGTTGTACGGCACCCCGTGCGCGGTCACTGTGCGGACGTATTCCTCGATCATGCTTCTTTCCGGTTCGGTCACAGCGATCGTTCAGGGGCGGGGGCGAGCGGTCTCGGGCAGGGGCCGAGCGGTCTCGGGCGGTCAGTCGCGGGCGAAGACGAGTACGGAGTTGTGCCCGCCGAAACCGAGCGACGTGCTCACCGCACAGTCCAGGCGGGTCGGCCTCGCGGCCCCGGCGACCACTTCCACGGGTACGCGCGGGTCCTGCGTCCGGAGGTTCACCGTCGCCGGCACCAGCTGCTCCTCCAGGGCGAGCACGGTGAACGCCGCCTCGATGCCGCCCGCGGCGCCCAGCGTGTGACCGGTCATGGACTTGGTCGAGGTCACCAACGGACCCTCGCCCAGGACGCGGTGCAGCACGGCGGCTTCCACCAGGTCGTTCATGACGGTGGACGTGCCGTGGGCGTTGACGTGTCCGATGTCGCCGGGGGCCACGTCCGCGTCGGCCAGCGCGGCGCGCAGCGCCAGCTCGATGCCGGCCTCGCTCGTGGCGACGGGCGAGGAGGCCTCGCTGGAGGTGGCCGCCCCGTACCCGCGAACGGTGGCCATGGCCTTCGCGCCGCGCGCCCTGGCGTGTTCCACACGCTCGAGGACGAGGATCCCGGCCCCCTCCCCCACCACGAACCCGTCCCTGTCGACGTCGAACGGACGGCAGGCGGCGGTGGGTTCCGTCGTCCGGGTGGACAGCGCCTTCGCGTTGCACGTGCCGGCGAAGACGGCGCGGGAGCACATGGACTCCGCGCCGCCCGCGACGGCGATGTCGCAGGCGCCCGCGCGCAGCAGGTGGAGGGCGGTCCCGATCGCGTCGGTGCCGGAGGAGCACGCGGTGGCCACCGCGAGGCTGGGCCCGCGGGTGCCGAGGTCCCGGGCGACGCTGCCCGCCGCGCCGTTGACGACGGTCAGCGGCGCCATCCTCGGGGACACCCGGCGCGGGCCGCGCTCGGTGAGGACGCGGTGCTGCTCGTCGTAGAAGGTGAGGCCGCCGTGGGCCGAGCCGACGACCACGGCGACGCGCGCGCTGTCCCACACGTCGGGGCCGAGTCCGGCGGCCGCCACGGCCTCCCGGGCCGCGACGACGGCGAGCTGCGCGAAGCGGTCCATGAGCCGGTGGCTGGCCACGCCGAGCACGGCGTCGATGTCGAGGTCGCCGTCGTCGATCGTGTACATGAAATCGCAGGGCAGATCCTGCAACGGGTCCGGCCGCCGGACCCCTTGGGGGACGGTGGCGGTGGTGACCTGGTGCCAGGTGTGCTTCACGCCGACGCCGGCGGCGGTCACGAGGCCGAGACCGGTGACGACGGCCGCGGGCGCGGAGGCGCTCGTGGTGCCGGCCGTCATGCCGCGGCTGCCTTCTGGCGCACGACGGACATGAGCGTCGCGACGGTGTCGCGCGACGAGAGGGTCTTGTCGGCCAGATCGATGGCGCACTCGTCCTCGATCAGCAGGAGCAGTTCCTCCAGGGCGAGGGAGTCGATGGCCAGCTGATAAAGGGGGACGTCCGACGACACGTCGTCCAGACGGACCCCGAAGTTCTTCTTCATGAGAACCGTGACACGCTCGGTGGCTTCCACGTCGGTACCGCTCCTTGGTCGCGATGGTCGACTGGGGAACGCGCCACCGCACGGGAGGTCACGGGTCACGGGCGGGGAGGGGTGCATTCTCCGGTGCGTCCCGTCCCGCGTCATTCACTCGCGGGCGGAGTGTCGGCATAGCGGCGTTGACGGCGCGGGGGCGGCAGCACCGGGGGGACGGCTGAATGCCGCCTATTCGCGGACGTGTGCATGCCAATATGCTGTGCGACCTTCGCGTCCTGGGGGTGTCGTGAACGGTCTTCGTACTCTTCGTACGCTCCGCACGGTCGGATTCTGCTTGGTGATCGCGTGCGCCGCGGTGGTGTCACCTGCCGCGGTCGTGTCGTCGGCCGCGGCCGCGGAGCCCGGCACGACCGCGGGGCCCGGCACGGCGGCGCACGCCGACTGGTCGGCGCTGCCCGTGCCGCCGGCCGCCGCGCCTCCGGCCGTCTCCGATCTCGCCGCACGCGGGCCCGACGAGGTGTGGGCGACCGGATCCGAGCAGGCCGCCGACGGGCAGCGCCCGATGCTGTACCGCTGGGACGGCACGGCGTGGCGCCGGGACACGACGTTCCCCGGCGCCGAGGAGCCGGGACGCCTCGGCAAGGTGCGGTTCGTGGGCGAGGAGACGTGGATTTTCCGTACGCGGGACGGGGCCGGGGAGATCCTGCGCCGGTCGGCGGAGGGCACGTGGAGCACCGTCCCGCTGCCCCAGACCCTGTGGGCGTACCAGGACTTCGTCGCCGTGCCGGGTGCCGCGTGGGTGGTCGGCGAGGACAGCACGGGACTGAAGGTGCTGCACTACGACGGGTCCCGCTGGACCCTGCAGCCCACCCCGGACGGCGTGCTGTACCTGATGGGGATCACCGCGCGTACGGCCACCGACGCCTGGGCCTGGGCGGACACCAGCACCGGAGCCGGAACGGTTGTCCTGCACTGGGACGGCACACAGTGGCGGGACGCCGAGGTGCCGCTGCCGACGAACAGCAACGTCCACACGATGCTGCTGGAACTGGCCGGGCGGATGACGATCGTCGGCAGCCAGTACACGGACAGTGTGGGCCGCACCTACCTGATGACGTGGAACGGGCGCGACTGGCGCACCACGTACCCGGCGCTGGGTGACACCGACGCCTCCGGCATGGTGCGCGGCCCGGACCGCGCGCTGTGGCTGCCGGTCCGCAGCGACCGGGCGTTCCAGTCGAAGTACGCGCGCCTGGACGGCCGTCGCATCACCTACTCCTACGGTCCTGAGCGCACCAACGCGATCCTCGTCAAGCCGCGGGCGCTGGCCACCGTCGGGGACTCGCTGCTGTCCTTCGGGACCGTGGAGATCTACGGCTCGAAACCGAATCTGATGAGCGAGCGGCTGGGAGGCCGGCGATGACCCGTACAGGGGCTGTCGGACGACGTCTACTCGTCGCCGTGCTCGCCGTGGCCATGACGGTCGTGGCCGTGATGGCCACGGCCGCGGCGGAACCCCGGTCCTGGCAGCACGTTCCGGTTCCGGAGCAGGTGCGGCCGCAGGCCGGCTTGAACGAGGCCGTGGCGGTCGGTCCGGACCGGGCGTGGGCGGTGGGTGCCGACGCCGTCGGGCGCGAGGCGCCGGGGTTCCCGCTGGTGCTGCGCTGGGACGGAACCGCCTGGCAGCGCCAGAGCCTGCCCGGTGTCGGCTGGCAGGGCGAACTGCTGTCCATCGCCGCGGAGTCGGCGACGGAGGCCTGGGCGGTGGGGCGCGACGCGGCGGGCGGCGCGCGTCTGCTCCGCTTCGACGGCAAGGCGTGGCGCGAGAGCCGGGCGCCGCGCGGCGTCGCACTGGCCAAGGTCGTGGCCGGTGGCGGCGAGACGTGGCTGATCGGTTCGCGGGAGGGCGCGCAGGTGCTGCTGCGCCGGGACGGCGGCGGCTGGCGGGATCTGCCGGTGCCACCCGGGTCGGTGTACGGGCTGCACATCCTGGCGGCCGACGACGTCTGGGCCGCGGGCTCCAGCGGGTCGGGGGCGACCGTGTCGCACTGGGACGGGAAGGCGTGGCAGCAGACGGTCGTCGACGGGTTCCCGCGGGCGGGCGTGGGCACGGTGCTCGCGACGTCGCCGACGGAGGTGTGGGCGGGCGGCACGGCCGGGTTCGTCGGCGGTCCGCCCGGCAAGCCGATACCGCCGCTGCTGGTCCGGTGGGACGGGGAGAACTGGAGCCGGGTGACCGTGCCCACGAACTTCGGCGCGATCACCTCGCTGGCGCCGTCCGCGTCCGGCAAGCTGGGCTGGGTCGCGGTGGCCCGCTCCCAGAAGTGGGGCCCGCCGGGCACGTACCCTCCGCTCGTACCGGGGCCGGACTTCCTGGCCTGGGACGGGCAGTCCTTCGCCGAGTACAGCGAACCGGCGGTGCCGGGCGAGGGCGACTCCTCGGTGCTGCAACTGGCGCCGGTGCCGGGCACGGAGTCGGTCTGGGCGGTCGGCCGTGCGGCCGGACCCGAGGGTACGTTCGCGCCGCGCATCCTGCGGTTCGACTGAGACCGGGGCGACCGGGGCGACTCGGGCGACTGCGGCGCCAGGTGCGCGGCTACGCCAACTTCGCGCTCTGGGCGTCCACCACTGCCTTGCCGATCTTTGCGTTGCCGGGGCGGGCCTGGGTGAAGGCCATGCCGTCCACCGCGTAGTACAGGGCGATGGTGTCGCCGTGGCGGGCCGCCTGGGCGCACATGGTGTGGGTCATTCCCTCGTACTTCGTCGTCACCTTGAAGGCGAGGGACTCGTCGGCGCCGTTCGGCTCGGGCGCGGTTTCCGCGGTGATCGACGAGTACGAGCCCGTGTTGCGGCCCGCCTTGGCGGAGAAGCCCGTGCCGCAGGAGCGGACGGCCTTGGACAGGTCGGCCAGGGTGGTCTTCGCCTCGCCGTCGCCGTAGGTGGCGAGCGTGACGTAGGTGAAGTCGCCGGGGCCCTTCGCTCCCGTGGCGAGACGGATCAGGTCGGCCTTCGGGGTGCCGAGGGGGAGTTGGTTGGTCGCGTAGGCGACCGGGGCGCAGGCGGCCTTGTCGACCTTCAGTTGCTCCTGGGACGAGGCGAACGCGTACTTCTTGTCCGGCTTCTTGACCGTGAACCCCTTGACCTCGTGCTCGGTGAGCGCGGCACGGCGCAGCTCCGCGGCCGGGTCCACCGGCTTCTCCGGGGACTTCGCGGAGTCCTTCGACGTGCCGGTGGAGGTGTCCTCGGATGACGAGGAAGACGAGTCCGAGTCTCCGCAGGCGCCGAGGGTCAGGGCTGACACCAGGGCCAGAGCGGGCGCGGCCAGGGCGGTTCGGGTCCGCTTCATGAGGGGTGGGGCTCCTGTCTTCGGGCTCGACTCGGCGTACGCCGGGCGCGTCCGCGGCACTCTAGTGCGGGGCGGCCCCACGGGGCACACGCGCCCCACGTCGGGGCTGGTTTTCGCCGTCCGGCTACGGCCGGCCCGCCGTCCCGTACGCCTTCTCCGGCAACTCCCCCACCAGGCCGCCCTTCGCCTCCGTGTACCCCGCCCGTCCGGCGGCGTCCCGCGTGAGCGGAATCGGGTGGTCCGGTGCCCTGAACGCTTCGCGTCCCGTGATGCCCAGGTCGCCTTCGTGGCGGTGACCCCGCTCGGTCAGGCGCGAGATCAGGGTCGGCATGACCGACTCGTCCGCCACCACGATGTCCACGTCGATGATGGGCTTGGCCGCGCACCCCGGCACGGCCGTACTGCCGACGTGTTCGATGCTCGCCGCGATGTCCGCGGCATGCGGGGCGAGTTGGCCGTGCAACTGTCGGAACCGGTCGGCCCAGTGCGGAGTGTGGTCGGTGACCACGATCGTTTCGCTCACCGCGCCGGTCTCACCTGGACGGGCGGGCCGCTTCGTGGCGGCGGACCAGACCCCACTGGTAGGCGAGGGAGACGAGCTCCACCCGGTTCCGGGCGCCCAATTTCGCCATGATGCGGCAGGCGCGGGTCTTGGCCGTGGTGCAGGAGATGAACTGCTTGTCGGCGATCTCCTGGTTGGAGAGGCCGGTGCCGATCAGCACCAGCATCTCCCGCTCGCGCGGCGTGAGGCTGTCCATCGGAATGCCGGGGGCCTGGTCGGCGGCCCTTTCGCGTAAGACACATTCGTCGATGACCCGCTGCACGATGCGGGGCGACAGGTGCGCCTGCCCCTGGGAGACCACGCGGATCGCGCGGAACAGCTCCTCGGGCTCGGCGTCCTGGAACAGGAAGCCGCACGCGTGTGCCGCGAGCGCGTCGAACACCTGCGAGTCCGCCGCCGGCGCGGCCATCGCGAGGACGCGTACGCCGGACAGCTGCGGACGGGCCGTGATGCGCCGGGTCGCCTCGATGCCGGTCATGACGGGCAGTTGAGGGTTCATGAGGACGACGTCCGGGCGGAGCCGCTCCGCGAGCTCCACGGCCCGGGCACCGTCTCCGGCCTCCCCGACCACCGCTATGTCCGGCTGCGCGGCGAGCAGCGTGGCGCAGCAGGTGCGCAGCAATGCGTCGGTGTCCACGAGGAGCACGGAGATGCTCATGGCTTCTACTCCCTAGGCGAGCGGCGAGGGATGGACGGGCGGGGCGGGGACGGGCTCCGCCGGGGGACGGCGGTGGGGACCGGCGCGGCTGTGCCCTCTCCCTCTTACTGACGAATCAGGGCAGGGAGATGTGAGGTCCGCCGGTCGTCTCGTCTCGCGCTGTCGTCCGGTCCACGTCCCTCAGGACGTGCTCGCCGTCGGCTGTGCTCCAGGTGCCGGTGCCGGAATCCTCGGGATGTGCTGGGCGTGGAACTGCTCCAGTCGCCGCTGCGCGAGCAGCAGCGTGCCGCGCTGGCGGCCCGGAACCTGGCGGCGCAGGGAGACCAGGGCGGGGCCCAGGGCGCGAACCGCCTCGGCGTCCTTCACGCGGTCCCAGAGATGGTGGGCGCGGTCCGCTGCCGCCTCCACCTCGGGGGAATCGGGGGCCTGGCCCGACGTGAGGCGGGCGGACGCCACGGCGAGCCACGTTTCGCAGCTGCGCGCGGGGTCACCGGCGAACCTCGCCAGGTCCGCCCGTACTTCCATCCAGTGGATGACCTCCTTGGACCCGGGGCCGTGCGTGCGCAGCGCGCTCTGTTCCCAGGAGGCCGCGAGCGAGGCCGCCTCGCCGTGCCGGCCCGCCTCGACGGCAGCGGTGATCGCCGCGTGCGGGTCCATGGGGGCGTCGGCGGACTGCGCGGGCCGCCGGGGCGGGCTCGGGGGCGTTGCGGGGTCGTGGAAGGGCAGCAGGTCGGGGGCGTCGTCGCCGAGGCCCTGCGCGGCGGCCTGCTGGTGGAGCTGGAGGGGCGGCGGGCGGTGGCCGCTGCGGAGGATCGTGGCGACGGCCTTCATGTACGCGGGAATCGCGGGTGTGCGGCGCCGGGCGGGCGGGGCGATCCGACCGTGGAGCGCGACGCCGGGTCCCGCGTCGAGGGCGTGTTCGGTGAGGGCCTGCCAGCTCTCCGTGTCGGCGTGCAGGTCGGCGATCACCGTGGTGCTGCCGGCCGGGCGGTGCCGCAGTTCCTGCGTGAACCAGTGCCACGGGAAGCCGGTGTAGCGCACCGTCGCCGTGGTGGTGCGGGCGAGCGCGACGTGCAACTGCCGCTGGCGGCGGTCGAGGTGGACCTGCCCGATGAGGTAGACCGTCAGGTGTCCGGGGGTCACGGCCGCGGCTCTCAGGCGGGTCAGCACCGTCTGCGGGTCCAGCGGGTCCGCCAGTTCCACGATGCTCGCGGTCGGCGTCCCGGCGAGCGTCTCCGTGGGCACGGCCGCGAGGACGGGAAGCACGGAAGCCGCGTCCACCAGGCGTCCCTTGCCCACCGGGGCGGCCGCGACGAGCAGCACGGTTCCAGGCATGGGTCCCTCCCTCTCGATCATCACGTCAGCACCGTATCCGCATCTCACGCTCGACGCGCCCATCGAGATTTTCCCGTAGTACGGCGGCCGGTACGGAGACCGGTGGGGTGACGGTACCGGGTGCGGCTCCTGCGGGGGTGTGGTTCGGGGTGCGGACCCCAACTGCGGCCTGCGCTTTTGGAGTCGGCGACGACGATACGGGCGCGGTGGCGCCGCAGAATCGGCCCGGACCGACCTGAAGGGAAGGGCCGCGCTCGATGACGGTGCGACGTACGCGACGTCCGATGCTGGGGATCCTGGGCGGGATGGGACCGTTGGCCACGGCCGCGTTCTACCGCAAACTGGTCGAACGCACCCCGGCGGACGCCGATCAGGGGCATCTGCCCGTGATCGTCTGGGCCGACCCCGGCGTCCCCGACAGGACCTCCGCCCTGCTCGGCGAGGGACCCTCCCCCCTTCCCGCGCTCGTGGAGGGCGCCCGGGAACCGCGGCGCCCGGGTGCCACGTGCATCGCGGTGCCGTGCAACACCGCGTACGCGTACGTGGAGCAGGTGACGCGGGTGACGGGAGTGGAGGTCGTCGACATGATCGACGCGGCGCTGGAGCAGGCCGCGCGCAGTGCGCGGGCCGTCCGGCGCGTGGGCGTCCTCACCACCCGCGGCACCCGCGCCGCGGGCCTGTACGAACGGGCGGGCGCACGCCTCGGGCTCACCGTGGTCCAAGTGCCCGACGAGGCACAGTGCGCATACGTGGATCCCGCGATCCGCGCGGTCAAGGCGGGGGCGGACATGGCCGGGGCCGCGCGGTGGATCGCCGCCGCCACCCGTGTCCCGCAGGAGCTGGGCGCGCAGGTGGCCGTCGCCGCCTGCACGGAGATTCCCCTGGTGGCCGGGGAGGTGGCCCGGGTGTTGCCGATGGTCGACTCGGCGGAGGCGCTCGCCGACCGCGTGGTCGACCGGCTGTGGCGACCCTCTCCGCGGGAGTTCGTTCCGGGGGACGGGAACGGCCGCGTAATCTCGTGTCCACGTACGGATGCGCAGGAACGCACCGGTCCTAACCTGCGGAGATGATCAGGCACATGTCGACGCACCCCGCCCGCGGTCTGAGCCGGGTGCTCGAGGACCTCGGGCCCTCGCTCCTGGATCTGCTCCTCGGCGACCCCGCGGCCGCGACGGAGCTCGGCGGCGTCGGCATCCACGACCCGCACGACGAACAGCACCACCCCGATCGGGCCATCGTGCTCGGCGTCGGCGTGCACGGGGCGGAGGAGACCGCCCGGCTGATGCGCGCGCTCGCGGGCGCGGGCGCCGCCGCGCTGGTCGTGCGCGAGCCCGTCGACACGGCGGACCTGGAAGCCGTGGCGCAGGAGACCGGAATCGCTCTGCTGGCGCTGACCCGCGGGGCGTCCTGGGCCCAGCTGGCGGCGATGCTGCGGACCCTGCTGTCGGAGGGCGACGTGGGCGGGGTCGACGAGCAGACCCTGGGCGGCGTGCCGTCCGGTGACCTCTTCGCACTGGCCAACGCGATCGCGACGCTGCTGGACGCACCGATCACCATCGAGGACCGCCGTTCGCGCATCCTGGCCTTCTCCGGACGTCAGGACGAGGCGGACCCGGCCCGGGTGGCGAGCATCCTGGCCCGGCGGGTGCCCGAGCGGTATCTGCGCCTCCATGAGGAGCACGGCGTCTTCAAGGAGCTCTACCGCACCGACCGGCCCGTCCACATCCCGCCGCCGACGCTGGGCGACGAGGTCGCGCTGCCGCGCGTGGCGATCGCGGTGCGGGCGGGCGACGAGGTACTCGGATCGGTGTGGGCGGCGTTGCGGAAGCCGCTCACCGAGGAGCGGGAAGAGGCGTTCAAGGAGGCGGCCAAGCTGGTCGCCCTGCACATGCTCCGCTTCCGGGCGGGCGCCGACGCCGAGAACCGGCTGCGCGCCGATCTGGTGACGACGGCGCTGGAGGGCGGCTCCGGGGCGGTCGCGGCGCTCGGCCGGCTGGGTCTCGCCGACGAACCCCTCCTCGTCCTGGCCATGGGGCTCGCACCCGCGTCCGCGACGAGCGGCGACCACGCGCAGCTCGCCGCCGAGCGGCAGCGGCTGGCCACGGCGCTGGCCGTGCATCTCACGGCGGTGCGGCCGCGGTCGGCCGTGGCGCTCCTCGGCGATGTCGCCTACGCGCTGTTCCCCGTCGCCGACGACTCGGCGGCCGCGCGGGAGCGTGCCGTCCAGGTGGCGGCGAACTTTCTGCGGCGCACGGGCGATCGCGGCGACGCGGTCGTCGGCATCGGCTCGGTGGCGCCGGAGCCGGCCGCACTGGCCAGGTCCCGTACGAACGCGGACCGCGCGCTGCGCGTGCTGACGAGCCGTCCCGGTGACGGCGGCAGGCGCGTCGCCGCCATCGCCGACGTCCACATCGACGCGCTGCTGCTCGAGATGCGGGACCTCGCGGTCGCCAACCGCGACGAACTGTCGGGCCCGCTCGCCCGGTTGACGGCGTACGACCGGCGGCACAACGCGCATCTCGTCGAGACGCTGCGGGCGTGGCTGGACGCGTTCGGCGACGTGATCGGCGCGTCGGCGAGCGTCTTCGTCCACCCCAACACCTTCCGCTACCGGATCCGGCGCGTCGCCGAGGTGGGGCAGATCGATCTGCGGGATCCGTCCGCGCGGTTCGCCGCGATGCTGCAGTTGCGGCTGATGGGGGCGTACGACGGGGGCGGCGACGCTTCCGGGGCGGGCCGCCGGACGGGCGACTGATCAGAGCCGGACGCCTGGCGGCACCGCCAGGTCGGCGTGCGTGTCGTGGAAGGTGTTCGCCCGTTCGACGGTGCGTACCCAGTCATCGTTTCGGTCTGCCGTACGAAAGCGCGGGCCACATGTGTGATGCACGTACGAACCCCGTTCCTCGCGTCCTGCCTAGCGTGGTGGTCATCCGCGGTCACCCCATCCCTGGAGGACTCCCCCGTGCAGGCCGACCATCCTTCCCTCCCTGCGCCGCCACCCCTCGGCGCGCTCCTCGACGACCTCGGAGAGCTCGTGACCTGCGAGTCGTACTCCGCCGACCACGCGGCCGTGGCCCGCAGTGCGCGGGTCGTCGCCGATCAGGGCAGCAGGCTGCTCGGCGCGCGGCCGCGGACCCTGGAGGTCGGCGGGGTCACCCATCTGCAGTGGAGCTTCGGGACCCCGCGCGTGCTGCTCCTCGGCCACCACGACACGGTCTGGCCCATCGGCACCCTCAAGACCCACCCGTTCTCGGTGCGGGAGGGCGTCGCGCGGGGGCCCGGCATCTTCGACATGAAGGCGGGGCTCGTGCAGATGTTCCACGCCTTGTCGATGCTGCCCTCCCTCGACGGCGTCTCCGTCCTGGTCACCGGGGACGAGGAGGTCGGCTCGGACACCTCGCGCGCGCTCATCGAGGACACGGCGCGCGTCTGCCGGGCCGCCCTCGTCCTGGAGGCGTCGGCGACCGGCGGCGTCCTGAAGACCGCCCGCAAGGGCGTCTCCCACTACGAGATCACGGTCCACGGCCGTGCCGCCCACTCCGGCCTGGAACCGGAGAAGGGCGTCAACGCCGCCACGGAGCTCGCCCACCACCTCCTCGCCCTGCGGGGCATCACCGACGCGGTGAACGCCCGCACCGGGCCGGGCACGACGATCACGCCGACGGTGATGTCGGCCGGTACGACCACCAACACCGTTCCGGCCCGCGCCCGGCTGAACATCGACGCACGCGTCCCCACCTCGGCCGCCCAGACAGCGGTCGACGACCTCCTGAAGGGCCTCGTCCCGCACGACCCCGAAGCCCGCCTGGAGGTGTCCGGCGGCCCCAACCGGCCGCCCCTGGACGCCGCATCCTCCCGGAGCCTGTTCGCGCTGGCCGCAGGCATCGCGGACCGCATCGGCCTCGGCCCGCTCCGGCAGACGGCCGTCGGCGGGGCGTCCGACGGCAACTACACGGCGGGCGTCGGCTGTCCGACGCTCGACGGCCTCGGTGCCGTGGGCGACGGCGCGCACGCCGACCACGAGCACGTCGTGACCTCCGAGATGGTGCCCCGCACCCAACTCCTCGCCCACCTCGTCGGAGCGCTGCTGTGAACCACCTCGACATCCGGGAACTCCACACCATGGAGGAGTTCGAGGCCGTCTGCCGTCTCTACGCCGACATCTGGGGCACCGAGCCGGGCACGGGCCCGATCTCCGCCGAGGTGATGCGGGCGCTGAGCCACGCGGGCAACTACGTCGGCGGAGCGTTTGAGGACGGACGCATGACGGGCGCCTCCGTCGCGTTCTTCGCGGAGCCCGCGGGCACCACCCTCCACTCCCACATCACGGGCGCCGCCATGGGCCGCGGCATCGGCCTGGCCCTCAAGCTGCACCAGCGCCAATGGGCCCTGGACCGCGGCCTGAAGCGCATCACGTGGACGTACGACCCCCTCATCCGCCGCAACGCCCACTTCAACCTCACCAAACTCGGGGCGCGTCCCGTGGAGTACCTGGAGTCCTTCTACGGCGCCATGGACGACGCCATCAACGGCGGCGACGAGTCGGACCGCGTCCTGACCGCCTGGGACCTGTCGGCGCCGCGCCTCGCGGCCGAACACGACGGCATACCCCTGCCCGCCGGCGCCGCACACGCCGTGCGCGACCACGAAGGACTCCCCCGGCTCGGGTCCACCGACGCCGAGTTCGTCCTGATCGACCTGCCGGACGACATCGAGGCGCTGCGCCGCACCGACGCCGCCGCGGCCCGCGCCTGGCGGCTCGCCGTGCGGGAGACCCTCGGCGCCCTGCTCGCCGACGGCGGCCGCGTCCTCGGCCTCCACGACCGGCGCAGCTACGTCGTCCACCGCGCGCCAGCCACCTCCGCCCACCTGCCCCATGGGAGCAACCAGTGACCAAGTCGAAGATCACCGGCGTCGAACTGCGCCGCATCGCGATGCCGCTCGTCGCGCCGTTCCGCACCTCGTTCGGCGTAGAGTCCGCCCGTGACGTGCTGCTCGTGCGGGTCGTCACCGCCGACGGCGAGGGCTGGGCCGAGTGCGCGGCGATGTCCGAGCCCCGCTACTGCAGCGAGTACGTCGACGGGGCCCAGGACGTCCTGCGCAAGTTCCTGATCCCCGCGCTGCCCAAGGACGGCGTGGACGCGGCGGCCGTGGGCCGGGCCCTGGAGCCCTTCACCGGCCACCACATGGCGAAGTCCGCCCTGGAGAGCGCGGTCCTCGACGCGCAACTGCGGGCCGGCGGCGAGTCGTTCGGGTCGTACCTGGGCGCGGCGCGCGACCGCGTCCCCTGCGGTGTCTCCGTGGGCATCATGGACTCGGTCCCCCAACTCATCGACGCCGTCGAGCGGTACGTCGCCGAGGGGTACGTGCGGATCAAGCTGAAGATCGAGCCGGGCTGGGACGTCGAGCCCGTGCGCGCGGTGCGCGAACGCTTCGGGGACGATCTGCTGCTGCAGGTCGACGCGAACGCCGCGTACACGCTCGTCGATGCCCAGCACCTCGCCAAGCTGGACGACTTCGGTCTGCTGCTGATCGAACAGCCCCTGGCCAACGACGACATGGTGCAGCACGCGCAGCTCGCCAAGCTCCTGCGCACCCCGATCTGTCTGGACGAGTCCATCGAGTCCGCCGCGCACGCGGCCGCCGCGATCTCGCTCGGGGCCTGCTCGATCATCAACGTCAAGCCGGCCCGGGTGGGCGGCTATCTGGAGGCCCGGCGGATCCACGACGTCGCGCGCGCCCACGGCGTCCCCGTGTGGTGCGGCGGGATGCTGGAGACCGGTATCGGCCGGGCCGCCAACGTCGCGCTCGCGGCGCTGCCCGGGTTCACGCTCCCCGGCGACACCTCCGGCTCGCACCGCTACTTCGCCACCGACATCACCGAGCCCTTCGTGCTCGCGGACGGCCACCTCGACGTCCCCACCGGGCCGGGCCTGGGCACGGAGCCACTGCCGGACGTCCTCGCCCAGGTGACGACGGCCATGGAGTGGATCGGCCTCTAGGGGGTAGTGCATGGCGCGGCCCGGCCGCTGTGGACCTCGGCCGCGCCGCGCCGTAGTTCGTCCGCCGTCCCACGGACGCGGTCGACAAGCACCGTGGTGTCCGCCGCGTCCATGCCGGGAATCCGGTCCTTTCAGAGAGGCCGGGGGACTCCGTACCTCGACGAGTTCCACCCTGAATCAAGTGCGCGATGCATCGCTGCCCTACCCCCTCGATGTGCATGGAAATGGGCCGCCGTACATTCCTGACCGCTCTTTCCTTGCGCGACCAGTATCGTGCCGGGGCTCTCAAGGCGTCCAATATCGGTTCGTACTGAGCACTAGTCCGGTCAGTTATGGGGGTTTGTGCCCCCGTTCCGGAGAGCGGAACGGGCGGGCCCCGTGTCCTCCGGATGGCGCAGCCGACGTGCGTACCCGCGTCCCTGCCGGTCTGCTGAGTGAGATGGGCCACCACATAGAGAGCCCGCGCGAAGCGGGCACCACACGACGTGACGTACTGGGCATGGCAGCGGTGCTGCTGGCGGGCGGCGCCCTCACGGCGGGGGCGGCCGCACCGCGGCCGGTCGAGGAACTCGACTCCTGCGAGGCCGACTACGACGCCGAGTTCGAGTCGGCGCTCGCCGACGGCGACGCGGAGTTCCCCGAGGACGAGGAGCGCGGCTTCGCGGCCGGTCCCCGCCGGTTCACCCTCCCGCTGCGCCGCAGGTACCGGATCACTTCCCGGTACGGGGCGCGCGGCAACTGGCTCGCCGGCCACCACACCGGTATCGACCTCGCGGTCCCCCGCGGCACCGCCGTGTACGCGGTGGGCGGCGGGGTCGTCGTGCTCGCGCGCTGGTCGGGTGCGTACGGCAAGGCCGTCACCGTACGGATGCCGGACGGGCACTACGCGGTGTACGGACACCTCTCCCGCATCCGGGTGCGCAAGGGTGCCCGCGTCCGCGCCGGGACGCGCCTGGGGAACAGCGGCAGCACGGGGCGTGCCACCGGGCCCCATCTCCACCTGGAGATACGGTCCCGGCGCCACTACGGCTCGGACGTCAGCCCCTACCGCTATCTGGCGCGGCGGGGAGCCCGCCTCTGGTAACACTTCCGGCACCGGAGGCCTTCAGGAGCCCAGGGACTTGAACGCCCGCGTCTGCTCGACGATGGCCCGTTCCGTGGGCAGCCGTTCGATGGACGAGGCGCCGAAGAAGCCGACGATGCCGGTGGTGTGCTCCAGGACGTACCGGGCGTCCTCGGGCTCGGCGATGGGACCGCCGTGGCAGAGCACGAGGGCGTCCGGGTTGACCCGCTTGGCGGCGTCGTGCATGTCCTGCACGGCGGCCGCCGCCTGGTCGAGCGTCATGGCGGTGCCCGCGCCGATGGATCCCTTGGTGGTGAGGCCGACGTGCGGGACGAGGATGTCGGCGCCCGCCCTCGCCATCTCGGCGGCCTGCTCCGGGTCGAAGACGTAGGGCGCGGTGAGCAGGTCGCGTTCGTGGGCGGCACGGACCATGTCGATCTCCAGGCCGTACCCCATGCCGGTCTCTTCGAGGTTGACGCGGAACGTGCCGTCGTACAGGCCGACGGTGGGGAAGTTCTGCACGCCGGTGAAGCCCATGGCCTTGAGCTGGTCGAGGAAGAGGTCCATGCGGCGGAACGGGTCCGTGCCGCAGACGCCCGCGAGGACCGGGGTGTCGCGGACGACGGGCAGGACCTCCCGTGCCATGTCGACGACGATCTCGTTGGCGTCGCCGTACGGCAGGAGTCCGGCCAGGGAGCCGCGGCCCGCCATCCGGTAGCGGCCGGAGTTGTAGATGATGAGCAGGTCGACGCCGCCCTCCTCCGCGCACTTGGCGGAGAGTCCGGTGCCCGCGCCCGCTCCGATGACGGGCTGTCCCGCGGCGACCTGGGCGCGCAGCCGGGCGAGTGCTTCCTTGCGGTTCATGGGGTTGCTCCTCGAAGCGGTGGGTCAGCGTGCGGCCTGTGAGGCGGCGCGTTCGCCGATCAGCTGGTGCAGGCGGTCGGCCATGGCCACCGCGAAAGCCCCGTCGTTGATGTGGGAGTCGACCTCGTGGAGGCGGACGCCGCTGCCGCAGACGGTGGCGCGCAGCGCGTCGAGGCCCGTCCTGTCGGCCACCGGGTCGGCGAAGGGCGCGTCCGGCATGTCCACGGCCGAGAGTCCGCGCAGGGGCCAGAAGAGTTCGGCGGGGCCGCGGGCCGCGGCGAGCTTGTGGCCGAGCATGGCGCCGAGGGCCGCCATCTCCCGTGCGGTCGTCCGCATCAGGGTGACCGTCGGGTTGTGGACCAGGAACCGCCGGCCCGCGAAACGCTCGGGAACGCTGTCCGCGGGGCCGAAGTTGACCATGTCGAGGGCTCCGGGCGCGACGACCTGCGGAATGGCGGCGGCACCCGCCGCGGTGAGCCGGTCGGGGCCCGCGCTGAGCACTCCCCCGACGAGTTCGTCGGCGAGTTCGGTGGTCGTCAGGTCGAGGACGCCGTCCAGCAGACCGTCGGCGGCGAGCTTCTCCACGGCGCGGCCGCCGGCGCCGGTGGCGTGGAAGACCAGGACCTCGTAGCCGAGTTCGGCGAGGCGGGCGCGGGCCGTGTCGACGGCGGGCGTGGTCACGCCGAACATCGTGGCGGCGACGACCTTGCGCCGCGGGCCCGCGAGCTCTTCGTAGCTGCGCTCCTGGCGGCGTGCCATGCCGGCCGCGGCGGCCGCCGCGTTGCCGAGTATGTGGCTCGACACGGAGTTGATGCCGGAGATGTCGACGACGCTGTACATCATCGTGAGGTCGCTGCTGTCGACGTACGGTGCCACGTCACCGCCCGCCATGGTGGAGACCAGGACCTTCGGCACGCCGATGGGCAGGGCGCGCATGGCCTGCGCGGCGATGGCCGAGCCACCGCTGCCCGCCGCGGCGAGCACCGCGTGCAGCTTGCCCTGGTGGTGCAGGTCGAGCACGACACGGGTCAGTCCGTCGGCCATCGCGGCGACCGCGGCGCCGCGGTCCCCGGCGGCGCGCAGCGAGCCGAGGTCGTGTCCTGCGGCCCGGGCGACCACGTCGGCGGGCACGTCGGCCACGGGCGCGTGGGCGGGCGGCGGCAGGACGCCGACGTCGACGAGCAGGACGTCACTGCCGTACTCCCGGAGCCGTTCGCGCAGCCACGCGTACTCCTCGCCCTTCGTGTCCAGCGTGCCGACGAGGACCACGGTCGCCATGTACTCCACACTCCTTCAGGTGCTCGGTGCTGTGATCCTGCGACCGGTCCCCGTCCCGGGCAACGGCCAGTGGGACCCGATTGGCCTGCGCGGCACGCGAGTAGGCGAAGATGAAGGGCATGGCGAAGATCCCGACGGCCCGTTTGTCGCGGCTGCTCACCGGCTGGTCATCGGAGGGCGCGGCTCCACTTCCGCGCAGGCTCGCGGACGCTCTGCGGGAGCTGGCGGAGCGGGCGGACGTGGCTCCCGGCTCGACTCTGCCCTCACAACGCGAACTCGCGGGCGTGCTGGGGGTGAGCCGCTCCACCGTGACCGCCGCGTACAGCCTCCTGGAGGCCGAGGGCTGGCTGGAGAGCCGGCGCGGCAGCGGTTCGCGGCTGCGCGGCTCGGGGGCCCTGGAGCAGCCCGCGGACGAGGACCGGCAGGGGGGCGAGGGCCGGCTCGCCAGTTTCGACGCGCGGACGAGCGGCGCCGATCTGTCGAGCGGTGCGCTGGACGGGCTCGGCGCGGTGGCCGACACGGTCGGCGCGCTGACGGGCGCGGAGCTCGCCCCGCTGCTGCGCGCGGACGGCTATCTGACGCACGGGCTACCGGAGTTGCGCGAGGGCATAGCGGCGTACTACCGCGGGGCCGGGCTGCCCACCGAGCCGGAGCAGATCCTGGTCACGGCGGGGTCGCAGCAGGCCGTGTGGCTGGTCGCGCAGGCGCTGGTCGACCCGGGTGACACGGTCGTGGTGGAGAACCCGACCTACCGTGGCGCCCTGGAGGCGCTGCGGTCGCGCGGCGCGCGGCTCGTCCCGGTCGGCGGGGACGGGCCGGGCGGGGGCGGCGCGGGATCGGACGCGGCGGCCCTGCGGCGGCTCGGCGCGAAGGTGCGGCCGCGGCTCGTCTACCTCCAGCCGTCCGTGCACAACCCGACCGGCCGCAGTCTGGACGGCGCGGCGCTGCGGGAGTGGGCGTCGGCGCTGGGCGAGCGCGAACTGTTCACCGTCGAGGACACGGCGTGCGCGGAGCTCGGCCTCGCGGACGACGGTGCGCCGGTGCCGCTTTCGGGCCGCCTCCCCGCGACGTCCACGATCACGGTGGGAACGCTGTCGAAGCTGTTCTGGGGCGGGCTCCGGGTGGGCTGGGTGCGGTCGTCGCCGCACATCGTGGCGCGCCTCGCGAAGATCAAGACATCGGTGGACCTGTCGTGTTCGGTCGTGGACCAGCTGGTGGCGTCGCGGCTCCTTGCCGGGCTGCCGCAGGCACGGACCGCTCGCCGCGCGGTGCTGCGCGGGCAACTGAAGGGCGCGGAGAAGCTGTTGCGCTCGCGCGCCCCGCACTGGGAGTGGGACCGGCCGGCCGGTGGACCCGCCTTGTGGGTACGGGTGCCGGGCACCGACACGGAGGCGCTCGCGCAGCTGGCTCGGCGCCGGGGCGTGGCCGTCGTGCCGGGCTCGGCGTTCTCCGCGGTGGACGGGTTCCGCGACCGGCTGCGGCTGCCGTACGCACACGGCGTCGACCTGCTGGAACGGGCCCTGCCGACGCTGCTCGACTGCGCGGCGCGGAGCCGGGTGCCCACCGGGAGCTGATCCCCCGTCACCGGGGCGGCGGGCCGAGCCCGTTGTCAGACCCTGCTGTCAGCATGACGGCATGGGATTTTTCGACGACTTGGTGTACCCGGCGGGGGAACGGCTCGAGGACCCGCCCGGGGGACCTGCGGGGCGGCGCGGCGAGTCGGTCCGGCTGGGCCCTCCGGACGACGATGTGGCCCGGCAGCGGCCGCCGCTCGACTGGTTCGCTCCGGCCGTGGTGCCGCAGCCCGCGGTGGCGGGGAGCGGACCGGCGGCGAAGGTGCTGCTGTCCGGCTGGTCCGTGTGGCCCGGCTCGGTCACGCTGCACCTCGCCGTGCACCGGACGGTCATCCGCCAGGGAGACGGTGAGGCCCGGCAGCAGTCGGGGCTGCGAGTCGGTCTCCTGCTGGGCGACGGCCGGCGCGTGACGTCGCTCGATACGGACGGGTCGGAGTTCACGAGGGTGCTCGGTCCGGCGGCACACGTGGCTGCCGCCCGGTCGGGGAGGTCGACGGGGCTGATTCCGCTGGACTCGGGCGGGATGGGCGACTCCCTCTTCAGGACCGAGGTCGACCTGTACCTGCCGGAGCTGCCCCCGGCCGGGGAGACGCGGCTGGTGGTGGAGTGGCCGGACGAGGAGATCCCGGAGACCGGTACGCCGGTGGACGCCGACGTCCTGCGTGCCGCGTCCGCCCGCGCCGTCGAGGTGTGGCCCGGCCTGCCGGCGCCCCGCGCCACCTCGGGGGACCGATTCCTCGTCTTCAGCCGGTGGGGAGGCCCGCCCGGCTTCCTCGCCCGCCCGATGTCCGCGCACGAACTCGGCGTCCTGCGCGAGCGCGAGAAGGCACGGCGGCGGTACGTGCCGCGGGGCGACTGGGAAGGCATGGGGTACGAGGACTGGCGCGACGCGGCGCTGATCCGGGCCCGGCTCGACGGGGGCGCGTCCGCCGACGCCGACGTGTGGTCCGGCTCCACCCCGCTGCACATGGCCGCCCGGCACGGCGGCGCGGAGTCCATGCGCCTGCTCCTCCCCCACGTCACACACGTCGACGCGCCCGACGACGAGGGGCACACCGCGCTGTGGCACGCCGTCTGCGAGGGCGACGAGGCCTGTGTCCGTGCGCTGATCGGCGCCGGCGCGGACGTCTGGACACCGCAGACAGGACCCTGGTCGCCGGGGCGGCTGCTGCTGACGACACCGCTCGCTCCGGTCGTCGCGGAACTGCCGGGCGCGGCGGCGCTGCCGGACGAGGAGCTCGCGGCCTTCCGCGCCGCGGACGCGCTCGTCGCGGCCTTCACCGACGAGGGCCGGTGGACGGAGGGGCTCGGCGTCGCCTTCGTGCGTGGTCTCGATGGTGCCGAGGTCGTCCGCCGCCTGGGCGCCGACCCGGCGCGCTGCCCCGAAGTCCTCCCGGAGCACGCCCCGTTCGACGACCTGGACGAGGACGACGAGATCGACGCCGACGGTGACGACACGTTCCTCCGCTTCGTCTCGGTGAGCGAGGTTCCGGGCGACCCCGGCGGCTGCGTGATCACCCAGGACGGATACATGCCGAGCGACGAGACCCTGCTGGGCGCGGTATCGGCCGGTACCACCGCCTACGGTCTGTACTTCAACCCGAAGGGCGGCACCCACGGGACACTGGCGCGGGACGGGGTGTGCGTGCGGCACGAGGAGGTCGGCCTCTCCCCCGACGCGACGGACCCGACCGCGTACTGGCACTTCCGTTTCTGGCGGACCGGCCCGGACGTGCCGTACGACGCGCGCGATCTCGCCTACGCCTGCGCGGCGGCCGGGCTCCGTGTCGTCGACGGCCGCCCGGCCCTCGACGGCACCGCGCCGCGGCGCCGGGTGGAACTGCCCGCCGACGTCGTGCGCTGAGCGCGGGAGTCCCTAGGGTGATGATCACGGAACAGGAAGGGGGCCGGGCGTGCTGGAGCGGCTCAACGAGGCCATGGAGTACATCGAGCGCCGGCTCGGCGGGACCGTCGACGTGGCCGAGGCGGCCCGGATCGCGGCCACGTCCGAGTACCACCTGCGCCGGATGTTCTCCGCGCTGGCGGGCATGCCGCTCTCGGAGTACGTCCGGCGCCGGCGGCTCACGCTCGCGGGCGCGGAGGTGCTGGCGGGCCGTGACACGCTCCTGGAGATCGCGGTCCGCCACGGCTACGGCTCGGCCGAGGCGTTCGCGCGGGCGTTCCGCTCCATGCACGGCGTCGGGCCGGGTGAGGCCCGGCGTACCGGCGCCGCGATCGGCTCCCAGTCCCGGATGACCTTCCGCCTCACGGTCGAGGGGAGCAGCGACCTGCGGTACCGCGTGGTGGACAAGCCGGACTTCACCGTCGTCGGGCCCAGGGCCCGCGTGCCGCTGGTGCACTCGGGGCCGAACCGGGCCATCGTCGACTTCGTCCGCGGGATCGCGCCGGAGCACCTGGAGCGCCTGGAGAAGCTGTCGGACCAGGAGCCGCGCGGTGTCCTCGCCGTCTGCGACGGCCTGGACCCGAGCCGCGCCGAGGGCACCGAACTCGACTACTACCAGGGCGTGATCACGACGGCGGCCGCCCCGGCGGGCGCGTCCGTCCTGCCCGTGCCCGCCGGGACCTGGGCGGTGTTCGCGACGTCGGGGCCCGCGCCGGAGGCCATCCAGCACCTGTGGCGGGACGTTTTCACGGAGTGGTTCCCGTCGAACCCGTACCGCAGCCGCCCCGGCCCGGAGATCCTGCGCACGCACATGTCGCCGGACCACACGGAGGCGGACGCCGAGCTGTGGCTTCCGGTCGAGCGGGAGCAGGAACGGCCCGCGCAGGACTCCTGAGCGGGACGCGGGGAGCACACAAAGCGACGTGATTACGGTGCGTAATCGATGAGTTGACGGTTCATCAGCTCCGCTTCCCGGTCAATCACATCACCCTATGAGGGTACGAACGGCTCTGAGCGGGAACGATTGACACATGACCTCGGTGCCGCCCAGGACCCCGGTGGCGTCCGGCGCCGGTCTTCGTACGCCACGCCACCGCCATTTTGATTACTCTCCGTGAAGGGAGAAGACACTGCTGGACTGGGAAACGGGCACCGCCGACTTCACCTTCGGCCTGCATCACCGCGTGGTGAACGGCACCGATGTCCTTGCGTTTTGGGGCGAACTGGACGCCTGGGCCGACCAGGAGCTCGCCCCCCGTGTCATGGCACTCATGGACCGGGCCGGCCCTCGGGTCGTCGCGGACCTGCGGGAAGTGACATTCATGGATGCCGGCGGCCTCCGCCTGCTCGTGCGGATCCGGAAGCGGGTCGCCCCCGACCGGGGCACCTTGTGGCTCGTGCCGGGCAGCGCGCGCAACCGGCGACTGCTGCGCATCACCTCACTCGACAAGGCGTTCACGATTCCGGCCGGCGCGCCGGTGCCGTGCACGCGAGCCGGCTCCCGGATCGGGTTCCGCTGACGCGGCCCCGGATCCGGGTCACAGGTCCGGGCCGCGCGTCCGGGCAGCCCGGCCGAGCCCCACGTCCGGGGCTCACAGAGGTCGGCATGAGGCAGGGCGCCGGGGGCATCCGGTAGCCATGCATCTCCCATCCATGCGCCTCCCTTCCGTGCGTCTCACGTCGGCCACCGTGCGCGGCAAGGGCAAAGCAAGGCGCGCAGCCAAGGGACGAGGCGTGGCCGCGGTGGCACGCGCCGGTTTCGTCGGACGTGGCGTCCTGTACCTTCTCGTCGGCGCGCTGGCCCTGCGCATCGCCTTCTCCGACGGCGGTGACGGCCGCCAGGCGGACCGGGGCGGCGCCCTCGCCGAGATCGCGGAGCGTCCCCTCGGGCACGTCATGCTGTGGCTGCTCGGCGGCGCCCTGGCGGGCATGGCGCTGTGGCGGCTCTCCGAGGTCTTCTTCGGGCAGGCCGGGCCGGACGGGAACACCGCGGGCAAGCGGGCCATCGCGGGCGCTCGCTGCCTCTTCTACAGCTTCGTGACGTACTCCGTCATCGCCTACGCCGCGGGCGACCAGGGCAGCGGCAGCGGATCGAGCGACAAGCAGACCCAGGACGCGACGGCGAAGGTGCTCGACTGGCCCGCCGGACAGTGGATCGTCGCCGCAGCGGGCGCCGGCGTGCTCGTGGCGGGCGTCTGGATCGCGGGCCGCGCCCTGCTCCGCAAGTTCCGCGACAAGCTGCGCGTCTCCGAGATGTCGCGGCGGATGCGCCAGGCGACCGATGTCCTCGGCGTCACCGGCGGGACCGCACGCGGCGTGGTGTTCGGCGTCGCCGGCGGCTTCGCCATCACCGCGGCGCTCCGGCACAAGCCGGGCCAGGCCAAGGGCATGGACAACACGCTGCGCTCCTTCGCCGACACCGGCGTGGGGCCCTGGCTGCTCGCACTGATCGCCGTCGGCCTCGTGGCCTTCGGACTCTTCTCGTTCGCCAGCGCACGCTGGCGCAAGTTCCGCTAGGGCGCACCGGCGCCAGTTCTGGTGTACCCACCCCGGTCTGCCCGGCAGGGCGGCATTCCTCGCCATGTGCGGCATGGAATGCCGCCCTGCCTCTGAGTGACAAAAGGGGCATGCGGGCGCCCGACATGTACGATGACTCGGTGACTTCCCATCCCCGAATGAGCCTCGCCGAGCGCAAGCGCCGCCTCGTCTCGGACGAACTGACCGAGTCCGCGCTGCAATTGCTGGCGCTGAAGGGGTACGACGCGGTCACCATCGATGAGATCGTGGCCACCGCCGGAGTCTCCCGGCGCACGTTCTTCCGGTACTTCGCGTCCAAGGAGGACGTGGTCGTCCAGTTCCTGGCCGACATGGGCACCGGAATGCGCGCCGAGCTGGCGGACCGTCCCGCCGGCGAATCCCACGCGGAAGCGCTGCGGAACGCCGTGAAGGTCCCCCTCGCCATCTGTTCCGACCGCTCCGACCACTCCGAGCGCGCGCTGAGCGTCGTCCAGCTGATCCTGCGGACGCCCGCCCTGCTGGCCCGCTTCCTGGAGCGGCAGGCTCAGTGGCGCGACGACCTGACGGAGGAGATGGGCCGCCGGACGGGGCTCGACCCCGAGGCCGAGCTGTACCCGCGGCTGGCCGCCGGGATGGCCCTCACCGCGTTCGACGCCGTGCTGCGGCGGTGGAGCGGCAGCGACGGCGCCGAGGACCCGGCAGGACTCCTCGACCGGGCCTTCGACGTGATCGGCCCGGCCCTGGACACCGTGCCGTCGTAACCGTGCCGGCGTAAGAGCCTGTCCTCGACCCCGCCCGCCGCGGTCCCCTACCGGTCCTGACCGGTCAGAGTCCGAACTCCTGCGGGGACACGTTCAGCGCCACGCACGCCTCGCGAAGGACCTGCTCCTCCGCCGGTGCGATGTACCCGTCCGCGCCGGCGACGACGAAGCCGGTCTGCACGACCGCCTTGGCCTCCATCGGCTTCTTCGCCGCCTTGGCGATCTCCTGCATCGCCTCGGTCTTGCCCTGCTGGAAGTTGAGCGACAGCTGGTCCACGTGCTTGTTGAACCGCTGCCGCAGCTGGTCCGGCGGGAAGTTCTGCAGCACGTCGTTCTGCACGATCAGCGACTCCACGTGCTGGCGCTCGGCCGGGTCGACCGAGCCGTCGGCCGCCGCGACAAGGGCGCACATGGCCATGCTCGCGTCGCGGTAGGCACCGCTCTTGAGCTCCGTCTTGAGGGAGGCCAGCTGGGACTTGAGCACGCCCACGAGCTGAGCCTTCGATCCCCCGCCGGAGCCCGAACCCGGTCGTCCGTGGCCGCCGGAGCCGCGCGCCCCCTGCGACTGCTGCAGACCCTTGGCCTGGTCCTTGATCCGGTCCCACATCGCCATCCGTGCCACCTCGACTGCTTCGCTCGTCCACGCGCTTGTGCGCGTCACTCCGCCAACGCCTTCCCCGCCGTCGAAGTTCCGTGCCCGACCGACTCGTTCGAGGGCTCCTTCGGGGGCTCGATGGAGGGCTCGGTCGATGGCCCGGTCGTGAGCTCGGTCGACGGCTCGGGACGTCCGCTCCGCAGGACCCTGTTGACGCGTGCCGTGTCGAGAACGCCCTCCCAGCGGGCGACGACGAGGGTGGCGACGCTGTTCCCCGCGAGGTTCGTCAGGGCCCGGCACTCGGACATGAACTTGTCGATGCCGAAGATGAGCATGATGCCCGCTGCGGGCACGGTGCCGACGGTGGACAGCGTGGCGGCCAGGGCGATGAATCCGGCGCCCGTGACGCCCCCGGACCCCTTCGACGTCAGGATCATGACGGCGAGCAGGCCGAGCTGCTGGCCGAGGGTGAGCGGGGTGTCGGTGGCCTGGGCGATGTAGACCGCCGCCAGGGAGAGGTAGATGGAGCTGCCGTCGAGGTTGAAGGAGTACCCGGTCGGCACGGTCAGGCCGACGATGTCCCTGCGCACGCCGAGTCCTTCGAGCTTGCCCATCAGCCTCGGCAGCACGCTCTCCGACGACGACGTGCCGAGGACGATGAGGAACTCCTCGCGCAGATGGTGCAGGAGCCGGAGGATGTTGATCCGCAGCAGGGCGAGAACGCCGCCCAGGACGACCACGACGAAGAACAGTGACGTGCCGTAGAACAGGCCGATCAGCCTGCCGAGGCTGGTGAGCGTGGAGACGCCGTACTTGCCGATGGTGTAGGCCATGGCGCCGAACGCGCCGACGGGGGCGGCGAGCATCACGTAGTGGAGGATCTTGAAGACGACCGCGCTCAGCCGGTTGACGCCATCGACCAGGGGCGCGCCGACGGGACCGACCGCCTTCAGCGCCACCCCGAACAGGACGGCGAAGAAGATGACTTGAAGGATGTTCCCCTCGGCGAACGCCCCGACCGCGCTGGACGGCACGATGTCGGTGAGGAAGTGCCACCAGCTCTGGGCCTCGCCGTCCTTCACGTACTGCGCGGCGTCGCCGGAGAGCCGCAGGTCGCCGGGGTGGGCGTGGACGCCGGCGCCGGGCCGGAAGAGGTTGACGGCGAGCAGTCCGACGGCGAGCGCGGCGAGGGTTCCGGCCTGGAAGTAGAGCAGGGATTTCAGGCCCACCCTGCCGACCCGGCGCAGGCTGTCGACACCGCCGATGCCCGCGACGATCGTCAGGAAGACGATCGGGGTGATCAGCATCTTGATCGCCGAGACGAACGTGGTGCCGACCGGTTCCAGGGCGACGCCCGCGGAGGGCCGGAGCCAGCCCGTCAGGATGCCGGCGACGATCGCGGTCAGGACCCAGAAGTACAGCTGGCGGTACCAAGGGGCGGGGTGTGCGGTTGCTGCCATGGCGTGACTCCTCGGCGGGGAACGTGTCAGAGCAGTTCGAGGAGCTTCTCGGTGAACTCGGCGGTCGTGCTGTCGCCGCCGAGGTCCGGGGTGCGCACGTCGGTCTTGGCCAGCACCGCGGCGATGGCCGCCGTGATCTCTTCGGCCGCCGCGCGGTGTCCGAGGTGGTCGAGCATCATCGCCGCCGACCAGATGGCGCCGAGGGGGTTGGCGATGCCGCGGCCCGCGATGTCCGGCGCGGAGCCGTGGACCGGCTCGAACATCGAGGGGAACTCGCGCTCCGGATTGAGGTTGGCGGCCGGGGCGATCCCGATGGAACCGGCCACGGCGGCGGCCAGGTCGCTGAGGATGTCACCGAAGAGGTTGGAGGCGACCACGACGTCGAAGCGGGCCGGGTCGAGGACGAACTTCGCGGCCAGCGCGTCGATGTGCTCCTGGTCCCACACCACCGTCGGATGCTCCGCGCCCCGCTCGGCGACCAGCTCGTCCCAGAACGGCATGGTGTGCACGATGCCGTTCGACTTGGTGGCCGAGGTGAGCCTGCCGCCCCGCCGCGCGGCCAAGCGGAAGGCGTGGTCAAGGACGCGGGTGACTCCCGCGCGCGTGAAGACGGCTTCCTGGACGGCCATCTCCTCCGGGAAACCGCGGTTCAGCCGTCCGCCGATCTCGCTGTACTCGCCCTCGACGTTCTCGCGTACGACGACGAAGTCGACCTCCCCCGGAGTGGCGGCCCACAACGGGCTCTCGACCCCTTCGAAGACGCGGATCGGCCGCACGTTGACGTACTGGCGGAAGCCCCGCCTGATCGGGATCAGCAGCCCCCACAGCGAGACGTGGTCGGGCACACCCGGATAGCCGACCGCGCCGAGCAGGATGGCGTCCTTGTCGCGCAGCTGGTCGAGCCCGTCCTCGGGCATCATGGCGCCCTCGCGGACGTAGCGCTCGCACGACCAGTCGTACGTCGTGTACGAGCAGGTGAAGCCGTGGCGGGTGCCGACCGCGTCGACGACCCGCTGTGCGGGAGGCAGCACTTCGGCCCCGATGCCGTCGCCGGGGATGAGTGCGATGTGGTGGTGGGTCATGCCCCGATTGCAGCAACGGGAGTGTTCGAGCGTCCAAGACGCTCTGCCGATCTGCCTTATAGGGCTCGCCTATATGCACGCGTCTCCGTGGACTCCGCCAGCGCGCACGTGAGGAACGTCCGCGCCGCGGGCGACTGCTCGGCCCTGCGACTCACCAGCGCGATCCGCAGCGTCGTCCGCGGCTCGATGTCCAGGACCAGCGCACCGGCCCGCTCGGCGGTCGTGCGCCAGGACTCGGTGACGACGGCGAGGCCCACCCCGGCGAGCACCAGCGGCAGGATCGCCACGCGGTGCTCGGTCTCCGCCGCGATGGCGAAGTCGATGCCACGCTCGCGGAGCCCGTCGACGTACGCGCGCATGCCGGTGCCCCGCTGCCCGACGATCAGCCGCCGCCCCGCGAGCTCCTCGCGGGCCACCGGACGGCCCGCGGGGAAGGGCCCGTCGGGCGGGGTGACCAGGACGAACCGCTGCTCGCCCACGTCATGGGAGAGCACTTCCTTGTCGGCGACGGGGCCGGACGTCGCGAGGAGGCCCAGTTCGGCGGCGCCGGTGCGGACCATGTCGACGACGTCGCGCGAGGTGAACGCCGCCCGGATGTGCACGGACACGCCGGGGTAGCGGCCGGTGAAGCCGCGGACCATCGTGGTGAGCGGCTCCACCGCCTGGGAGGGCATGGCGGCGATGTCGAGCCGCCCCTCGCGCAGTTCGTGCACCGCGGCGACGCTGGCGCGGGCCGTCTCCAGGCTGCGCACGGCCGCGCGGGCGGGTTCGATCAGCGCCGTGCCCGCCTCGGTGAGCACGGCGCGACGCCCGATGCGGTGGAACAGGCTGCTGCCCAGGTCCCGTTCCAGCGCACGAACCGCCTGGGACAGCGACGGCTGGGAGAGGTAGAGGGCCGACGCCGCCCGGTTGAAGCCGCCGTGGTCGACGATCGCGAGGAAGTACTCGAGCTGACGAACATCCATGCGCCCATCCTCGCGCCGGCGGCACCGCCGCACGGCCATCAGGTCCGCCGGGCGCGAGGGCGGTCGGGAGTCAGTCCCGGTCGACGTGCTCCCGGACGATCTTGCGGTTGGTCGCGTCGATGTCGTACGTCGTCTTGTTCCAGTCGTCGGTCGTGACGACGTCGACGGACCACCGCACCATGTCGCCCTTGTCGGAGTCGTCGAGCTCCACCGAGGTGACGGTGCCCTTCTTCTTGTCCGTGGCGGTCTGCGCGGCCTGCTGCGCGGTGACGGTCGCCTTCTTCAGCCGGTCCGCGAGCTCGCGCTTGTCGTCCTGGTCCTGGTCCTTGTCGGCCCGCGCCTGCCCGGCCTTGCCGGTGACCGCGTCGACGTCGACGTCGTGGGCGGCGCCGTCCGCGGTCGCCACCTCGGTCTCCCAGACCGGCTTGTCCGGCGTGCCCTTGAGCTCGATGGAGACCGGCTTCGCCTTGTCGACCGTCGCCACCGCCGCGTCCAGCGCCTTGTCGTAGCCGACCTTGGCCTTCGGGACGAGCTCCTTGCGCTCCCGCTGGTCGTCCGTGAGGTTGCCCCCGTCGGACGACGGGGAGGTCGAGGGCGACGCCGCCCGTCCGGCGGTGGAGGTGTCGGTCTTGGTGTCGCCGTCGTCGTTGCCGCAGCCGGTGAGCAGTGCTCCGGCCGCGGCAGCGACGCAGATCAGGCCCGTGCCCCGGGTGAGCGTGGGGCGGCCGCGCCTGGCGGCGGATGCATTTCGTTTTGTGACCATATGGGTACGTTAAGCGACCCGCCCGTTCCTCACCTGTGGAGACGGGACACGTACCCCGGTCGTGTACGAAACGCCTCAGACGACGGCTCCGGTCCCCCGCTCCTTCCTCCTGCGCGCCTCCAGGGGGCTGTACCCGTCGGGTACGTCGCGCGCGCCACCCGTGCCGCCCGATCGGCCCGGCCGTGCGGGCGGCGGCGCCGGGTTGCGGCGTTCGAGCGCGACGGCGATCGGGACGGCCGTGAAGACGGTCGATGCCATGCCGACCAGGACCCCGGCGATCAGCGCCAGCGAGAAGTCCGCGAGGGAGTCGCCGCCGAGCACGGCGAGTGCGGTCAGGATGAAGAGCGCGCCCATGCCGGTGTTCACGGTGCGCGGCAGCGTCTGCACGACGGCCTGGTTGGCGGTGGCCTCCAGGTCGCCGCGCGGATCGCGGCGGCGCACCTCGCGCACGCGATCGAAGACGACCACCGTGTCGTTGACCGAGTAGCCGATGACGGTGAGCAGGGCGGCGAGGAAGACGCTGTCGACGGGCTTGCCGAGCCAGGCGAACAGGCCCACCACCAGCAGCAGGTCGTGGACCATCGCCGAGACGGCCGCCACCGCGAGCGTCCAGCGGAACCGCACGCTCAGGTAGATCAGCTGGGCGGCGACGGCGATGCCGAGGGCGATGAGCGCCTTCTGGCGCAGTTCGTCGCCGAGGCTCGGCCCGATCATCTCGTCGCGCTCGACGGTGACCGTGCCGCCGGGCTCCGCCAGGGCCTCCTTGACGCGCTGCTGTTCGGCGTCGGTGAGGCGTTCCGTGCGGACGGAGATGTCGCCGTCCCCTGACTCCTGCACCACCGCGCGCGGGAAGCCCGCGTCGGACACGGCGCCGCGGGCGGTGTCGGCGTCGACGGGCCTGCTGGTGCTGTACTCGACGAGGCGGCCGCCGGTGAACTCGACGCCGAACTCCAGGCCGCGCAGCGCGATGCCCGCGACCGCGACGACGATCAGGAGGCCGCTCGCGCCGAGCCAGCGGCGCCGGTGGCGCACCAGGTTCGGCTTGCGCCGGGCCAGCCAGGTGCGGACGCGTCCCGTGGCGGCGATGCCCGTCAGACCGGGCCGTTTGCGCACGAACTCGCGGCGCACGGCGAAGTCGGCGAGCACACGCGTGATGACGAGCGCGGTGACCATCGACGCGAGGACGCCGATGGACAGGGTGACGCCGAAGCCCTTGACCGGTCCGGTGGCGAAGAAGAACAGCAGCCCCGCGGCGAGCAGCGTCGTCACGTTCGAGTCGACGACCGCGCTCCACGCCTTCGCGAAGCCCGTGCGCACGGGTTTGGCGAGGTCGGCGGAGCGGACTCCGAGGTACTCCTCCCGTGCGCGTTCGAAGACGAGCACGTTGGCGTCGACGGCCATGCCGATGGCCAGCACGAACCCGGCGAGCCCCGGCAGGGTGAGCGTCGCGCCGAGTGCGACGAGGGCGGCGTACGAGATGAGGCCGTACAGCGCGAGGGCGAGGGCGGCGAGCGCGCCCATGAGCCGGTAGACGACGGTGATGAACAGGGCGGTCAGGGCGATGCCGATGACGGCGGCCGTGGCGCTCGCCTCGATGGCGTCGGCGCCGAGCGTCGCGCCGACGGTGCGCTGCTCGACGACGTCGACGGGGACCGGCAGCGCGCCGCCCTTGACGAGTGCGGCGAGGTCGCGGGCCTCGGACTGGCTGAAGTCGCCGGTGATCTGGGTGGTGCCGCCGGTGATGCCGGTCCTGCACGGCACGCTCGGGTTGACGCCCGGAGCCGAGATGATCTTGTCGTCGAGGGTGATGGCGACGCGCCGCTCGGGGGCGTTCTGCGGTGCGCAGGCCGCCTCGCCCGTGATCCTCGCCCAGGTGTCGCCCGCGTCCTTGCGGAAGTCGAGGGTGACGAGCCACCCGGCGAGGGACTGCTGGTCGAGCGTGGCCTGGGCGTCCTTGACTCCCTGGCCGGTGAGCGCGGTGGGGCCGAGTGTCAGGTAGGCACCCTTACGGTCGGGGTCGGGCAGGGTACGTGATCCGTCGGCTGCGGGCTTGGCCGTGCCCTTCTCGGTGGACTCCCCCGTGACGGGGTGGACGGTCAGCTGGGCGGTGCGGCCGATGACCTCGGCCGCCTTGCGCGGGTCCTGTACTCCGGGGAGTTCGACGATGATGCGCTTCTCGCCGGAGCGTGCGATGCCGGGTTCGGCGACGCCGAGTGCGTCGACGCGCTGCCTGAGGACTTCCAGGGCGCGGTCGGTGGACTCGGCGTCCGCCTTGGTGGTGGGTGAGTCCTTGGTCTCCAGGACGATCTGTGTGCCGCCGCGCAGGTCGAGGCCGAGGCGGGCGGACTGGGTGAGGGCGATGTAGAGCGACAGGGCGACGGCCGCGAGCGCGACGATCGCCCGCCACAAGGGCGCGCGGGACATGGGTTCTCCACGATGAGGGCCACGATGAGGGCAGGACGGAAGGACGCGTGACGGGGCGTCGCGAACGCGGTGCTGTGCGTACGAGCGCGCGTGCGTGCGCGCATGCGTGCCGGGTCAGGCGTCGGAGTGGGTCTGCGTGCTCATCGCCGGGGCGGGCCGCGCGGGGCGGCTTGTGCCCCGGCCTGTCGCGGAGTGGCCGGAACGGCCCGGAGGCGGACGTCGGGTCCGCCGAGGGCGCGGTGCGGCGCCGTGTCGACCGCCGTGCGCGGTGGTCCTATCGGCTGCGGCCCCGGGAGGTGGGCGTCGAGCCGGTGCGTGACGGTGACGTGGAGCGCCGGTATGTCATGGGGCGCGGTCTGCTTCTCCGCGTGCGCCACGACGGTGTGCCGGGCGAGCGGCCCGTCGGCCGGTGTCCCGTACGCCGCCGCGGAGGGGACGAACAGGGCGAGGACGGTGACGAGGAGGGATACGGCGGATGAGGCGAGGCGCGCGGAACGGCTCGGCTGCGACACGCGTGCCCCCGTCCCCTCGACTCTGCCCGTCGGTTCTTCCCGTCGGCTTTCCTCGGTCCTTCCGGGTGCACACGGTGCTGCCCCGCCCTGCTCAACGTACGGGTCACCGCCAATCGTTCCGCTCCCGTGCGGAGACTCACCTGCCGTACTCCACCAGGCTGGTCGGCACCACGATCTGACGTGGTTCGGTGGGCGCGGCCGGGTCGTGCAGCCGGTCGGCGAGGAGCCGGCCCGCCGCGCGCCCGAGTTCGTCGCTGTCGTACGCCACGAGGGTGAGGGGCAGGCCGAGCGCGTCGGCGAGTTCGAAGTCGTCGAACCCGGCGAGGGCGACACCTGCACCGCCACCACTCCCCGCACCCGCGTCCCGTATCGCCCGGAACGCCCCTATCGTGTTGCGGTTGTTGGAACAGAACAGTGCGGTCGGGGGCTCGGGCAGGGCGAGGAGTTCGGCGGCGGCGCGCGTGGCCTGCCGCGGTTCGGTCTGCCCCTGGCGTACGAGGCGTGCGTCGACGGCGAGTCCTGCCTCGGCGAGGGCCGCCGCGTACCCGCGGAGCCGTTCGGTGCCGGTGTGGACGGCGGGCGGCGAGCCGAGGAAGCCGATGCGGCGGTGACCCCGCTCCAGGAGGCGGGCCGTGGCGGCGCGGGCGCCGCCGAAGTCGTCGACCAGGACGCAGTCCGCCGCGAAGCCCTCGGGCGGGCGGCTGGCGAGGACGACGGGCACGCCGTCGGCCACGGCCGTGGCGAGGTGCCGCTGGTCGGCGCCCGCGGGCACGGCGATGATCCCGTCGACACGGCGGGCCACCAGGTCGGCGACGAGTTCCCGCTCGGCGTCGAGGTCCTGGCCGGTGTTGCCGATGACGGTCTTCAGGCGGTGCTCACCTACCACGGAGTCGACGCCGAGCGCGAGGCGTGAGTAGAAGGGGTTGGCGAGGTTGGTCACGACGAGCCCGACGAGCCCGGTGCCGCGGCCGAGCCGGAGGCTGCGGGCGACCTCGTTGGGCCGGTACCCGAGCGCGTCGGCGGCGGCCCGAACTCGCGCGCGGGTGGTCGGCAGAACCCGCGGATCGTCCCGCAGCACCCGCGACGCCGTCATGGCACTGACCCCGGCCCGCTCGGCGACGTCCCGGAGGGTGGGCTGCCCGCGATGCGCGTCGCGCGGAGCGCGGGCACGGCCGTCGTGCGGTGCGGGCATGGTGCGGGTCCTTCCGGTTCGTCCGGTGTGCGGTTCCGGCGCGGCGGGGCCGGGACCGTGCGGCGAGGGGGCGGGCTGGTGGTGACCGGCCCTCAGCGCACCGTCGCCGCGTGTGCCGCCGCTCCGACCAGGGCCGCGTCCTCGCCGAGGGCCGCGGGGCGGAGCGTGACCGGAGTATCTCTCAGGCCGGCGCGGAGTGCGGGGCGCAGGAGGTCCCATGACGTCGACATCGCGCCGCCGACGACGAGCACGGTCGCCCCGAAGTCGCGCAGGTGCGGGGCGAGTACCGCGCCGAGGGTCGTGAACGCCTCGTCGAGGACGCGTCGTGCTCGCCGGTCCCCGGCCCGCGCCCGGTCCGCGATGTCGCTCACGTCCAGGTCGGGGTCGACGGGTGCGTCCGCGCCACCGTAGTGGGCCAGGATCGCGCGGCGCGACACTGTTTCCTCCAGAGGTCCGCCGCCCGTCTCCACGAGGTCGATGCGGCCCTGCGGGGGTATGCCGGGGCCCTCGTGCCGGGCGCGGCCCGCCACCAGGAAGGCCGAGCCCACGCCCGTGCCGAGGGTGATGCCCGCGCAGCGTTCGTGGCCGCGCGCCGCGCCCGAGCGCCACTCGCCCAGGAGGAAGGCGTGCGCGTCGTTGAGGAAGACCGCGTGGGCGGGGCGCGGCCACACCGCGTCGAGCAGGACCGCGCGTACGTCGACGCCGTACAGGTCGTCGAACTTCCCGACACCGGCGAAGCGGGCGATGCCCTTGTCGTGGTCGAAGGGGCCGGGGACCGCGACGCCCCACACCTCCCCGGCGGGCGCGTCCAGTTCCCCGGCGCAGCGCACCAGCGCGCCGAGGACGTGTTCGGCCGAGCCACGCGCGCGTACCGTCTCACGCACCCTGCGCAGCACGGTCGCCGTTCCGGGGTCCGCGAGCGCCGCGGTGACGTGTGTGCCGCCGAGTTCCAGGACGGGTCTCATATGGTTCCCCGGGAGCCGGTTCCCCGCGAGCCGGTTCCTCGCGAGCCGGTCCGCCCGCCCCGCTCCGCGCGGACCAGCGCCTTGACGACCTTCACCGGGGACTCGCCGATCGCGGCCAGGCGGTAGGGCCCGACCGCCGCGGGCACCGTCAGCGTCTCCGAGCGGTACAGCATGTGCCGCTCCCCCGCCGCCGTGTGCAGCGCGACGCCTTCGCCCTCCACCACGTTGAGGACGTGGAAGCGGTCGGCCGTGTCGTCGTCGGCTTCGGCGCCCACGTCGAGGGCGTGCCGCCGCACCTCGAAGAACATCTCGTCCAGCGCGCCCAGGAGTTCCTCGCGCCGGCCCGGGCCCTCACGCAGGACGCGCGGTTCCTGGACCAGGTCCTGTGCGACGGCGTCGCCGCGGCGGACGGTCTCCAGGTTGGCGAGACCGTGCTCGTACGGGAGTTGCCGGGGTCGGCCGTCGGCGTCGGGGCGCAGCCAGTCGTAGAAGCGCAGGGAGTAGAGGTACGGCGTGGCGCTGATCTCCAGGACGACGTTCCCCGCGCCGGAGGCGTGCGGCGTGCCCGCCGGGATCAGGAAGAGCCGGCCCTGTTCGGCGGGGAACGTCATGACGTGGTCCTCGGGGTCCATCGGCACCCCGTCGTGCGCGGCTTCCTCGATCTCCTTGCGGAAGAGGTCGAGGTCGACGTCCTCGCGCAGGCCGAGGAAGACGCGGGTGTCCGGGCCGCCGACGGCCATGTAGTACGTCTCGTGCTGGGTGTAGGACCAGCCGAACCGCTCCTTCATGTACCGCGCCTTGGGGTGGCAGTGCACGGACAGGTTGCCGCCGCCCAGCGTGTCGAGGTAGTCGAAGCGGATCGGGAAGGAGGTGCCGAAACGGGCGGCCACCGGCGGACCGAGCATCGCCTCGGGGTGCAGGACACACAGCAATTGGAAGGGTACTTCGGCCTGTTGACCGGCGTGCGTGCCGATGAGGACGCCCGCCTCGGGAGCGATGAGTTCGTAGCCGAGCGCGGTGTTGCGTGTGGTGGGGTCGAAGCCGAGGCGGTCCTGGGCCCAGTGCCCGCCCCAGGGCGTCGAGTTGAAGTAGGGCCGGGTGCGCACGGGCCGGCGGGCGAGGCCGGAGAGAGTGGCGCGGAGACCGGTGCCGTCGATGTACGTGGGGCGTTGCGGGTCCTGCACGTCGAGCCATGCGTCGAGGCGGGGCGCGAGGGCGTCCCGGTGGCGGTCGAGGATGGGCCAGTCGATGTAGAAGAGCCGTCGCAGGGTTCCCGGGTCGTCCGGAAGTCCCAGGTTGCGGCCGGTGCCGGTGGCGACGGCCGCCTCCGCGTGCCGTTTGGGCAGGTCGGCGTACCAGAGCAGGTCGTGCGGGAGGAGCGAGGCGCCGGGACCGTGGACGAGGAGCACGTCGCGGCCCTTCGGCGGCCGGGGCCGGGGAAGGTCGTCGAAGAGGTCGCGCAGAACCCCTTGCGCGAGCTTGGCGTAGTAGGGGTCTTCGGTGTCCGCCGCGGATTCGGTGCGGCGGCGCACCTCGGCGGGCGGGGCGTGGTGGGCGCGCAGGTCGAGGGTGCGCACGGCGGTGCCGCGTGCGGTCAGCTCGTCGGTGAGCCGTGCGGCGAGGTCGTCCCAGGCGGCGGTCGGCGGGCCGTCCACGGCGACGGTGGCGGGGCCCGTGGGCAGGCGCGCGGCGACGGCCTGCCAGCCGGTGGCGAGGACGGCCCCGGGCGCGGGCGGGTAGCGCGGGTCGAGCCGGTACACACGTTCTCCTTCGTGCGGACAGGACATGCGGATTGCGGGCAACGCTCGGGCGGGTTCCGGGTTCCCGGGTTCCCGGGTTCCCGGGAGTCAGGGACGTACGAAGAGCACCGCCGTCGTGCCGAGCGTCGGCACGTCGAGGGTCGTCTCGCCGTCCGCGTGGGGCAGCCGGTCGGACGCGGTGCCGAGGTAGTCCGCCCGGTGCGCGGCGGCGACCGGGAAGCGGGTGCGGATACGGCAGGTCAGGGGCTGTTCCGCGAACGACTGGAGGCGCAGCAGGACGCGGCCGGGGCGCGGTGTCGTGGCGCCGACGAGCCGGACGCGCGGGTCGTCGATGTCGACGAAGGAGTGGGCGTCGGGCAGGTCCGGCGCGCCGTCCGAGCTCCCCCGGGCTCGGACGGCGCGCATCGGGCGGCTCCAGGCGGCGGCCGTCTGTGGCCCGAGGCCGCCGGCACCGGAACCGCTGGTACAGGAGCCGTCGGCACCGGAACCGCTTGCCAGGCTGTAGCGGTAGGTGAATGCGAAGCCCTGCTCGGCGGGGAAGTTGGTGTCCCACAGGTTGTTGTGGATCCAGGAGAAGACGGTGGCGGGCTCGTCGTGGCCCATGGTCTTCGGGAACGGCGCGTAGGGCAGGGCGATGTTGCCGAACTGGACGAGTGGCGCGTCCTGCGTCGACCAGGCCACCGTCAGCTCGTCGTCGCCGAGTGTCACCCAGCGCCGCACCGCCCGCATGTGCAGCGCGGAGCCGGGCACGACGGGCAGCCCGGTGCCCGTGACGCCGCCCGACGCCTCCATGCGGACGACCGGATCGTTGAAAGCGAAGGGGAACGCGAAATAGGCGCTCTCCTTGCCGAGTCGGGCGTCCTTGTCCAGGCGGTTCTCGATGTCGAGGCGGGGCACGCCGTGCCGGAGCGTGAGCGTGGTGCGCAGCCGGTTGGCGCCCGCCGGGCGGGTCTCGTAGGTGAGCGATTCCGCGGTGGGCGTGGAGCGGCGGGCGATGAGCGCGGCGGGCGGCGGGACGGCACGGGCGCCGAGGTGTTCGAGGCGGTCGGACGCGGTGGTGCGGCTGGAGTTGTGATTGAAGGCGCCCGCGGTGGTGTAGCTGTCGTGGAGGTAGCCGTTGAAGCCGGTGATGGCGTCCTGGCGGACGAGTTCGCGGCCGGTCCTCCTGTCGGTGATGGAGGCGACGCAGGCGTGCGCGAGGTCGACGCGGACCGTGAAGTACTCGTTCTCCAGGAGGGTGGGGTCGGGGTGCGCGTGCGCTTCGGCCGCGGTGTCCGCGGGGTCCTCGCGTTCGGTGCCGCCGGTCGGGTTCCAGCCGGTGGCGGTCTTCACCGTCGAGCTCCGCCGTTCTTCAAGGGACTCGTGGGACTCGTGAGGCTCGTCGGGCACGGCGATGACGTCGAGGCGCACCGTCCCCGCGGGCGGCACGTCGTCGAGGCGGACGAGAAGGAAACGGCCCGCGTCGCGGTGGTCGTCGTTGGTCTGCGGCTGCTCCTCGTAGGGGAGGCGGCGTCCGTCGCGGGCGTCGCGGACGGTGACGCGCTGTTCGAGTGGCACGGTGCTTTCGGGCAGGAAGACGCGGACGACGTCGGTGCGCGGCCATGAGCAGGTGTTGACGACGTGATACGTGGCCGCCGCGTCCGGCGCCGCGGCGAGCCGCTGTCCGAGTCGGGCGCTCGCACGGGCGAGGAGCGCGTTGCCGTCGTCGTGGGCGCGCATCGCCTGCCCGTACTTCCAGTGCCACTGGTGCTCCCCGGAGTGGCCGCCCTCGTCGCCGTGGGTCCACGGGTCGCCGGCGCCCCAGGTGTGCTCGTCGAAGAGCGACACCGCCTCGTAGACCCCGGCGGCGTCCCTGCTGTCGTCCTCGGCCCCCGTGGCGCCGAGGAGGGCGGCGAACGTGCCGATGGTCTGGGCGTCGGCGACCACGGACTGGGCGGTCCTGGCCAGGGACAGCGGGCGCGCCCCCGAGCCGACCCCGTCGACCCACCAGTCGGTCCAGTCGCCCTCGAAGGTGCGGATCTCGCCGCCGAGCCTGGCCTCGGCGTCGGTGAAGAAGTCCTCGTTGCGGGAGAGCCGCAGTCGCGGGAAGGCCCAGGTGTCGTTCCAGCGGCGGACGGTGTCGGCGATGATGCGGCGGGGCGGCGCGTTGTCGCCGAACTTGCCCTGGACGCGCAGGTGGAGGACGTCCCACGGGTAGGGCTCGCGTTTGACCTCGGTGTGGTCCATGGCCCAGCCGAAGATGCCGCCGCGGTAGGGGTAGGGGTGGGTGGCGAGGGAGGTCAGGTAGGCGGGGAGCAGGTCGTCGACGTCCGCGTAGTCCGTGTCGAAGCCGAGGAGCGGGCCTTCCATGTAGGCGAGGCCGTGCGGGGTGTCGGTGACCCACACCAGGACGCTGTTGCCGCTCGGCGCGCGCCACCGGAAGAGGCGGGGCAGTTTCTCGCCGCCGACCAGGTGGGGGACGGAGCGTCCGGCCCAGTTGTGCGCCACGGACAGGTACGTGACGCCCGCAGCGGCGAGGGCGTCGACGAGTCCGACGACCGCGCCGGGCACGTCGGTCTGCATGGCGGAGGTGAAGTCGACGCCGTGTGCGTCGCGGACGGTGCGGGCGAGGCGCAGGAGTTCGTGCAGTTCGTCCGTGGAGCAGGTCTCGGTGTGCAGGTTGAACGGCAGCGCGGTCAGTTCGATGCGTCCCTCGCGGACCCGTCGTACGAACTCCTCGACCTGTTCGGCCGGACGCGCGTCGGCCCACTGCTGGAACGACCACAACGACTCGACGCACCACCGGAACTGTGACGCGGCGGGCCAGTCGTCGGTCGCGCGGGTGAGTTCCAGGCAGGAGTCGAGGAACGACAGGTGCTCGGCGAGGACCTGCCCCTGCGGGTCGGTGTAGCCGATGTCGAGGTGGGAGTGGTGGACGAGGTGGAGGGTCCAGCGGCGCTGCGGGGTCAGACGTACGTCGATGCCGTCCCGTGTGTCGGGGAGGCCGATGGTGACGCGGGCCGGTGCGTCGACGGCGGGCAGCAGCAGCCGTACGGAGCGGCCGGGCCCGGCGACGCGCTCGCAGCGCAGGGCCGCGCCGGACTCCGTACGTACGCTCAACTCCCCCGGTGGCGCGGTGCCGTTGACGGTCGCGACCCGCAGGGACTGGAGCAGCGTGCCGTCGTCGGCGTACCGCATGAGGGGTTCCTCGGTGAGCCGCAGGGCGGTGCCGTCCGCGAGCGTTCCCTCGGCGCTCACGACGTCGGCGCGCAGGCTCGCGCGGATCCGGTCGTCGTCCCAGTCGGTGGTGCGGACCAGAGCCCGTGTCGTCATGCGGATCTCTCCCGGGGGAAGGGGGCGTGTCGGGTCAGCGGGCGGATGCGGTGATGCCGCGCAGGAACAGGCCGCGGAACACCAGGAAGAGGAGCAGCGTCGGCACGGACACGATGAGCGCGCCGGCCAGGATGACGGGCGGTCCCGTCGACGCGTAGGCGTTGTTGAGGGTGGTCAGGGCGGCCATGACGGGCTGAACGTCGGGGCTGCGGCTGAGGGTGATGCCGAGGAGGAGGTCGTTCCAGACGGCGGTGAACTGGAAGATGAAGGCCGCGCCGAGCCCCGCCCTCATGAGCGGCACGTGGATGCGCCAGAAGATCCGCCCGAACGACGCGCCGTCGATCAGCGCCGCCTCGGTCAGCTCGGGCGACATGGTCGTCATCTGGTTGCGGACGAGGAAGAACGCGAAGGGCACGGCCCATGCCGCGTACACGAGCATCAGGCCGATCCTGGTGTCGTACAGGCCCGCGTCGGCGTAGAGGCCGAAGAGCGGCGCGAGGAACATCTGCAGCGGGAACAGCGTGCCGGAGTAGATCAGCCAGAACCAGAACGCGGGCCTGGGGATGGGCAGGACGACGACGGCGAACGCCGCCATGGCCGCCACGAGGACGGCGACCAGGCCGCACACGACGGCGTAGAGCAGCGAGGCCTGGAAGCTGTCGCCGATGCCCGCCACGTCCCAGGCGGTCTTGACGTTCTCCCACAGGCCGAGGCCCTGGACGGTCCACTCGGGTTTGCCCACGTACTCGGCGGCCGGGGTGAGGGCGTTGACGACCAGCAGGTACAGCGGGATCAGCCAGAGCACCACGCATCCGGCGACGAAGACGTTGCGCACCGTGCGTCCCATGGCCCCTCCTCAGCTCTTCGCCGTGCCGGTGTCGGGCATCTGGTGGCGCAGGTACATCCAGGACGAGGCGACGACGATCGCGGAGAGGACGAGCGCGATCGCCGAGCCGTAGCCCACGTGGAACAGCCGGAACGTCTCGCGGTACATGCTCAGCGCGAGGGTCTCCGAGGAGCGGGACGGGCCGCCCTTGGTGAGGATCCAGATCATGTCGAACGCCTTGAGGCTGTTGACGATGGCCATGCCGACCACCACGACGGTCACGGCGCGCAGTTGGGGCAGGGTGATGTGCCGGAACATGCGCCAGCCGCTCGCGCCGTCCAGTTCGGCGGCCTCGACGGTCTCGCGCGGGATGGCGCGCAGGCCGATCGCGAAGAGGACGACGTTCAGGCCGGTGGCCTGCCAGGTGCTGGCGACGATCATCGCGAGGGTGTTCTGCGGCCACTCCAGGAGCCACGTCTGCGCCCAGCTGTCGAGGCCGACGCCGCGCAGCACCTGGTTGACCGCGCCGTCGGACGTCAGCATGAAGTTCCACAGCACGGCGGTGGCCGCGCCCGAGATCGCGAACGGCAGCACGATGATCAGCTGCGCGATGCCGCCGAACCGCATCCGGTGGGTGGCGACGGCGATGAGGAGTCCGGCCAGGACGGGCAGGAGCAGGGTCCCCGCCACCCACATCAGCGTGTTGAGGACCGACCTGCCGAAGACCGGGTCGTCGGCGAGGCGGGCGTAGTTGTCGAGCCCGGTGTAGCTGCTGGTGAAGCCGTTGTCCTCGAAGAGGCTTCCGTAGACGCTGCGGAAGAACGGGTAGACGAGCAGGACACCGACGAGAGCGAAGGCGGGCAGCGCCCAGGGCAGGGCGGCGAGGGGGCCGCCGAGCCTGCCGCCGCCCGCCTTCGCGGCCTGGTGCGGGGTGCGCGTGGGCACCCTGCGGCGCACACGGACGGGCTTCGTCGCGCCGTGTGCCGGGGTCGCGGTTCCGGTCATGTCTCCTCCGCCTCCCGCCAGACCTGCCAGGCGTCGTCGGCGCGGTCCTGCATGGTGCGGAGCGTCTCGCGGTATGAGGACGGGTTCAGCAGGAAGCCGGCGAGGTCGTCGACGGTCGCCTCGACGAGTTCGGGCGGGCCCTGTTCCCAGAAGCGGTTGAGGAGCCACAGTCTGTCACCGCGCACCTTCTCGGCGAGGCCTGCGATGACGGGGTTGGCGGGTGCGACCTTCGGGTTGGGGCAGCCGTCCTGGAGAGTGTGCGAGAACGCCTTCATGACGGTGGGGTGCAGCCAGGTCCCGGTGGCCTTCAGCGCCTCGGTGCGGTCGGGGCCCTTGACGGTGGCGACGAGGGCGCTGGACTCGAAGACGACGCTGGGGCGGGCGCCGGGGTCGGCCATGGGGAGCACGAACGCGTCGAGGTTCTTGCCGGGTCTGCCGCCCGCGGCCGCGAGGGTGGAGCCGAGCCAGGTGCCGCAGGCGACCATGCCCACCGTGCCGCGCACCAGGGCGGCGGCCGCGTCGGTGTGGCTCAGGTCCATGGGTGTGAACCAGTCCTTGTCGAAGAAGGAGGCGATGGTGCGCAGGGCGCGTTCGGCCCGCGGGTCGGTGTAGCGCTCGCGGCCGTTCATCAGGTCCTGGTAGAACCGCGGGTCCTGGCGGCTGAGGATCTCCTGGAACCAGATGAAGGAGGGCCAGCGGTCGGCCGCGGTGCCGTGCAGCGGCGTGATGCCCGCCTTCTTCAGGCGCCCGCACGCGCCGAGGAACCCGTCCCAGGTCTGCGGGGCCTCGATGCCGTGCTCGCGGAAGACCTGCGGGTTGTAGAAGATCACCCAGTAGGCGAGGTTCATCGGCAGGCCGTACACGCGTCGCCGGTAGGTGAACGCCTCCCGCAGCGAGGGTTCCACCCAGCCCCTGGCGGCGGCCCTGTCCCACTGGCCCGTCAGGTCCTCGATGCCTCCGGTGCGGGCCAGGTCCTGGAGCCGGTAGCCGGACCAGTACTTGAGCATGTCCGGCGTCTTGTCGGTGCGCAGCGAGGACCGCACGATCTGCTCGAACGACTCGAGGGACGGGTTGACCTCGGGCACCAGGCGCAGCGCCGCGACGGACTTCATGGCCGCCCCCGCGGCGGTCATCGGCTTCTCCCAGGCGGTGCTGTCGCCGAGCACGGCGACCTCGCCCGAGGGCAGTCCCTCGGCGGTGGCGCAGGCGGTGGCGAGCGCGCCGGCCGCTGCGGCGACGAGCAGGGTGCGGCGGTCCATCGACGCGTGACGACTACCTGACATGGATGGCTCCCTCAGGTGTGCCTGCTGCCCCTTGTTAGCGTTAACACGGGCATCTTGGAGCTTCACCGGGGGCGCGTCGGATGTCAATGGGGCGGGAGCCGGCCGGGACGCGAACTCGCCCTTGGATCAGGGGTGTTCAGGACGGGTGGGACAGCCGGTCGATCTCCCGGACGACGTACTGGGCGTGCGGTTTCACCTGCGGGAGGAGGTCGTCCCAGCGCTCCTCCGCCAGGCCGAGGTAGACGGCGCGGGCGCGGGCCATAACCGGCCGGTGTTCGACGGGAAGACGGGCGAGGACCCAGTCGGCCGCCGCGTCCTTGGACGTGATGTCGCCCGTCGCGAGCGTCGTCCAGATGCGGGCGAGGGTGAGCAGGACGTTGCGGGTGTCGGTGTCCAGCTCGGCGAGCAGGCCGGGGACGCCGGCGACCATCGCTCGGGTGACGTCCGCGGGCGGGACCGGGTCGAGGACCTGCTCCGGCGACGGCCCCCGGAGAGCGGTCCCGCCGCGCAGCACCATGGTGAGCAGGACCGCGAGGTCCGGGTCGGATCCGGGTTCGGGAGTCAGGCCGCGCAGGTACGCCTCGCGCAGCCACTCCCCGTACTGGAATTCGCTGCGGGGAGGGTACGTCCAGGGGCGGACGTCGTCCTGGACGGTGACCGTCAGCTCGACGGGGCGCAGGGGCTCGCCCGGGGCGCCGCTGCCGGAGAGGGCGAGCAGCCCGTCGGTCAGGGCCTGGCGCTGTCCCGCGGTGGTGGGGCGGCGGGCGACGACGAGCAGGTCGATGTCGCTGTGCGGGCGCAGGCCGCCGAGGACGGCCGAGCCGTGCGGGTAGACGCCCACGAGGTCGGCGTCGCCCAGCACGTCGCGCACCAGGCGCACCACGTTGTCGGTCTGCGTCACTCGTCACTCCGTCCGCCTCGCGTCACCCTCGCCTCGCATCGTAGGCGCGTGGCGGGCCCGGCCGTGCGCAGGGCCGGGTCCGCCTGGCGCCGGATCAGAACGGCTTGGTCGGCAGGTACTTGCCGTCAAGCGTGATCACCGCGCGCTCGCCGCCCTCGGGGTCGGCGACCTTGCGTACGTCCAGCTTGAAGTTGATGGCGCTGATGATGCCGTCGCCGAACTGCTCGTGGACCAGGGCCTTCAGCGTGGTGCCGTAGACCTGGAGCATCTCGTAAAAGCGGTAGATCGTCGGGTCGGTCGGAACGGAGCCGGGGATGGAGCCGCGGGTCGGGATCGTCTGCAGCAGCGTCGCCGCCTCGTCGTCCAGGCCGAGCAGTTCGGCGACGGCCTTCGCGGCGGGTGCGGGAAGCGCGTGCTGGCCGAGCACCGCGGCGGTGACGAAGGCGACGGACAGTCCCGCCGCGTCGGCGATCTGCTGCCAGGACAGGTCCTCGCGCACCTTGGCCTCGACGGCGCGGACCGCGAGGTTCTGGCGGGCGGTGGGGTCGAACTGGGCGTGGATCATGTGGGTGTCCTTTCGGGTTGTGGTGCAGGTATGAGGGGGGCGGTGCGGGGGCTCAGGCCGCCGCGGCCGCGGTGAGGTGCTCGACGGAGCCGGTGGGGATGTCGTAGACCCAGCCGTGCAGTGTCAGCTCGTCGCGGGCCAGGGCGCGGGCGACGGAGGGGTGGGTGGTGAGGCGGGTCAGCTGGGCGCGTACGTTCTCGCGCACGAGGGCCGGTACGCGGTCCGCCCCGGTCGCGGATTCGGGGGTACGGGCGACGGCGTCGTCCGCGTGGCGCAGCCATTCGGCGACGGCTGGGGCGCCGCTCAGGTCGTGCCCCTCGGCGAGGGCGGTCATGGCGCCGCACGCCGAATGGCCGCAGACCACGATGTGGGTGACGCCGAGCACGGTCACCGCGTACTCGACACCGGCGGCCACGCCGTCGGCGGCGAACGGCGTGTGAGCCGGTACGAGGTTGCCCGCGGTGCGGATGACGAACAGCTCGCCCGGCTCGCGCTGGGTGATCAGCTCGGGCACGACGCGGGCGTCCGAGCAGCCGATGAACAGCGTGTCCGGTGTGTGGCGTGCGGCCAGGCCCGCGAAGAGCTCCGCCTTGGCCGGGAAGACGTCCCGCTGGAAGCGTCTCAGCCCTGCCGCGAGGTCATGCGTGGGGTCATGCGTGGCGTCATGCGTGGTGTCTTGCGTGGAGTCCTGCAAGGTCACTCCCTTCTCTCGTGAGAACAACCCTGCACGACCTGCACCTATAGCGTCCAAGACGCGCTACCCATGTCTTCCATCGATGGCATCTATAGTTCGGCTCATGGCACCTGAACTCCGTCACCTGCGCTATCTGCTCGCCGTCGCCGAGCACGGCAACTTCACGCGGGCGGCCGAGGCGCTGCACATCTCGCAGCCGACGCTGTCCCAGCAGATCCGTCAGCTGGAGCGCGCGGTCGGCGTCCCGCTCCTGGACCGCGGCGGCCGCACCGTGCGCCTCACCGACGCCGGCGCCGCCTACCTCCCCCACGCGCGGCGCGCCCTCCAGGACCTGGCCGCGGCCGAACGCGCCGTGCACGACGTGAGGGACCTGTCCCGCGGCTCCCTGCGCCTGGCCGTGACGCCCACCTTCACCGCCTATCTCGTCGGCCCGCTCACCGCCCTGCTCCACGCCCGCCACCCCGGCATCCACGTGTCCCTGCAAGAGCTCCCCCAGGAGCGCATGGAGCCCGCCCTGCTCGCCGACGAGCTGGACCTCGGCATCGCCTTCCAGGGCTCCCACCTGCCGGGCCTGTCCGCGGCGGACCTGTTCACCGAGAGCCTCAGCCTCGTGGTCGGAGACCCGCACCCGCTCGCCGGGCGCACCGCTCCCCTGTCGCTCGACGAGCTGGCCGCCGTCCGACTCGCCCTGCTCACCGGCGACTTCGCGACCCGTGTGCACATCGACGCCCATCTCGCACGGCACGCGGTCCGGCCGGACGTCGCCGTGGAGGCCACCTCGATCAACGCCCTCACCGAGATCGTCCGGCACGCCCCGCTGGCCACGGTCCTGCCCGACGCCCTCACCCGGGACCGCCCCGGCCTGCACACCGTCCCCCTCACCCCCGCCCTGCCCACCCGCACCGTCACGCTGCTGCACCGCGAGAGCGGCTACCGCACCGCCGCCGCGCGGGCCTTCACGGAGCTGGCCCATAAGTGGGCCCACACACAACACCCAAAGGTTTGAGGGCGTGATTACAGGACACCCGGATTTCAGGAGAGGTTGATCATTGTGACTCCCTCCGATATTCATCGTCTTGCGTCAGGTATCGATCAAGGAGTCCTGAATGAACAACGACATGTGGAGCTACGTTCCGACTGCGGGGCACGGCCCGGACAGTGACCTGACGGGCTACAAGGTCGAGGCGGCGGACGGCCATATCGGCAAGGTCGACAAGCACTCCGACGAGGTCGCAAATCAGTACATCGTCGTCGACACCGGTGTATGGATCTTCGGCAAGGAGGTTCTCCTGCCCGCAAGCACCGTGACGGCCATCGACAACGAGGAGCGGCGCATCCTGGTCTCGCTCACGAAGGAGCAGATCAAGAACGCTCCCGAGTTCGACAAGGAAAAGCACCTCGGCGACCCCGCCTACCGCGACCAGCTCGGCGGCTATTACGGCTCGGGTCACTGATCAGGCGTACACTTTAATCGTTCCGAGGGTTGGAGGATCCATGATCGCACTCGGTCTCATTCTACTCGTCATCGGTCTGCTGACCGGTGTTTCCATCCTTTGGACCATTGGCGTCGCACTTCTTGTCATCGGTGCGGTTCTTTGGGTCCTCGGTGCTGTCGGACACTCGGTGGGCGGCCGCAAGCACTATTGGTAAAAGGAAACGTGGGAAGGGGGCCCGGGCTCAACCCGGGCCCCCTTCCCATGTTTTTTTACACAGCATTTTTTCAGTGGTGACCGTGCGCCGTGTCGGAAGCACCGCCGAAGAGTCGTGCGACCGCACGGAACGGCAGAGTGACCACCGTGGCGATGGCTCCGCCAATGGCTCGGAGAACGTCTGCAATGGCCTTCAGCATGGTCGGGCCTCCAAAGAGCGCTGGCTCAATAGCTGTTTTCGCTGTACGGGTTTCCGCACAGCGCTTGCTCCCCACGGTTGCCCCGCGAAGGCCGGGAAAAACAGTGCTGCTCCGCCGCGCGCCGACAGTAGGGTGCCGCTCATGGCATGCCGAATCACTGAACTGGTCATCGACGCGGCCGACCCCGAACGCCTCGCCGCGTTCTGGCGCGAGGTCCTCGGCTACATCGAGCTGGGGAGGGAGGACGACGGCAGCATCGAGATCGGGCCCGAGAGCGGCGCCGGCGGCCCCCAGCCGACTCTCGTCATCGGCCCCACGCAGGACCCCCGCAACGGCAAGCTCAGGCTGCACATCGACGTCAACGCCACCGACCGCGACCAGGACGCGGAACTGGAACGGCTGCTCGCCCTCGGCGCCACCCGCGCCGACGTCGGCCAGTCCGGCACGGAGAGCTGGCACGTGCTCGCCGACCCCGAGGGCAACGAGTTCTGCCTCCTGCACAGCCGGGTGCGACCCGTGTGACGCGCCGCCTCCCCTCCTTACTCCCTCTGCGGCCGACCGGAGGCGGATACCGCAGGGGGTCGCCAGGATGACTCCATGGTCAACAGCACAGCACGCACCGACAGCACGGCACGCACCACCGACCCCACCCCGCGCGGTGACGGCCTCGACGCCGTCACCACGCGCTGGGCCGCGCGCGACACCGCCTCGGCGCACGGCCGCCTGCGCGACGCGCTGCTCTCCTGGCGGACCTCGCTCCCTCCGTCCTTCTCCGCCCCGCCCCCGGGACAGCCCGGCGAGCACGTGCGGCTCGTCGTCGCCCCCGCCGCCCCGGGCGCACCCGAGGACGCGCTGCTCCTGCACCTCAACGCCGACGAGGTGGAGCGGCTCATCGAACGGCTCGGGCGGGGTACACGGGTCCCGTAGCACCCCGGCCCCACCGCGGACACCGTGGAACCCCAGACCCCGGGAAGCGCAGATTTCGGCATTTTTCCCAGAAAGGCAGACCCCGATGGCTGCAACGAAGGACGTCGTCGACCTGATCCTCCAGGACCACCGGACGATGGAGGACCTCTTCCGCAAGATGCGCAGCGTCGAGGCCGACCGCGCGGCGGCGCTGAGCGAGTTCGCCGACCTGCTCATCGCCCACGCCCTGGCCGAGGAGGCGGAGGTCTACCCTGCGCTCCGCCGGTTCAAGAACATCGACGACGAAGAGGTCGAGCATGGCGAGGAGGAGCACGAGGAGGGCAACAAGGCGCTGCTCGCCCTCCTCGAGGTCGAGGACGTCGGCTCGGACGAGTGGGACGAGAAGCTGGAGAAGCTCGTCGAGGCCGTCAATCACCACGCGGACGAGGAGGAGCGCACCATCCTCAACGGCGCCCGTGAGAACGTCGCCATGGAGCGGCGCGAGGAGCTCGGCGCCGCCTTCCTCGCGGAGCGCGAGAAGCAGCTGGCGGCGGACTGCGGCAACGCCGACAACATCCGCCGCATCCTCAAGGACTGAGCGCCTGTGTCATGACCGTCGCCGTCACGGCCCGGTGCCCCCTGGGCACCGGGCCGTTCGTGTGGTTGTCACCGAAGTGCCAAGACTCCGGGCGGGGATGCGCATCCGCGCGCGTAGTGGGCTGCAAGATCGTGAACTACGTTGCACGAGCTCCACCCCCCACGCCCTCTCCCCCGGAGGAGAACCCTCATGCGTATGCCCAGACCGCAGCGCACGGTGGCGGCCCTCGCCGCCGTCACGGGAATCGCCGCCCTCGGCCTCGGCGCGGGACCGGCCGCAGCCGCTCCCGACACCCGTGACCCGCTGCGCTACGTCGCCCTCGGCGACAGCTACAGCGCAGGGTCGGGTGTGCTGCCCCTCGACGCCGGCGCCCCGCTCCTGTGTGCCCGCACCTCGCTGAACTACCCGCACCTCCTCGCCGCCTCCCTCGGCGCCCGCCTGACCGACGTGACCTGCGGCGGCGCGCAGACCAAGCACTTCACCACGTCCCAGTACCCGGGCGTCGCCCCGCAGTTCGACGCGCTGAAGAGCGACACGGAGCTGGTGACGCTCACCATCGGCGGCAACGACAACAGCACCTTCATCAACGCGATCCTGGCCTGCGGCAGCGCGGGCCTCCTGTCGGGCGGCAAGGGCAGCCCCTGCAAGGACCTCAACGGCGACAAGTTCAAGGACCAGATCGACGCGACGACGTATCCGGCGATCAAGAACTCCCTGAACCAGATCAAGGCGAAGTCCCCGAAGGCGAAGGTCGCGATCCTCGGCTACCCGTGGATCACCCCCGCGAAGGCCGTGCCCGGGTGCTTCGCCAAGATGCCGCTGGCCGAGGGCGACGTGCCCTACCTGCGTGACCTTCAGGCGCACTTGAACGGCGCCGCGCGGCGGGCCGCCGGGGAGACCGGCACGACGTTCGTCGACATGGCCGCCGCGTCCGACGCGCACGACGCGTGCCGTCCGGTGGGGCAGCGGTGGATCGAGCCGGTCCTGTTCGGCACGAACTTCGTGCCCGTGCACCCCAACGCACTGGGCGAGGCCGGGATGGCCAAGCAGACGGCGGCTGTCCTGAAGCTGTCCTGACCGGCCGCCCTGGAGCGGTCCTGACCGCGGGGGCTGCGATCATGGTCGGGTGAACGGGATCAAGTGGCGTACCAGCAAGAACCGCACCCTGCGGACCGGGACGGGCGGCACGCTGCTGCTCGCGCTCCTCGTCGGGTGCTCGACCGCCGGGTCCGGCACGTCCGCCGGACCCGGCGAGGACGACGTACGGCAGCCGCCCGTGAACGCGGCCTTCGACTATCAGCTGGGCGGCCCGTACAAGCCGCCGGCGAAGGTGCGCGCCGTCTCGCGCGACCGCACCGCCGACCCCGCCCCCGGCCTCTACAACATCTGTTACGTCAACGCGTTCCAGGCCCAGCCCGGCAAGAAGGCGGCCCGCTGGTGGCAGCGCGAGCACAGTGACCTCGTCCTCCGTGACGAGGAGGGCCGGACGGTCGTCGACGAGGACTGGCGGGAGCCGCTCCTCGACATCTCCACGCGCAAGAAGCGCGAGGCGCTCGCCGAGATCGTCGGGGAGTGGATCGACGGCTGCGCGGACGCGGGCTTCGACGCGGTCGAGCCCGACAACCTCGACTCCTACGAACGCTCCGACGACCTGCTCACCACCGACGACGCGGCCGCCTTCGCCCGGCTCCTCGCCCGACGCGCACACAGCCAGGGCCTGGCCATCGCGCAGAAGAACACCACCGATCTCCTGGACCGGCGCGAGCAGATCGGCTTCGACTTCGCGGTGACAGAGGAGTGCGCGCACTACAAGGAGTGCCCCGACTTCACGTCCGCGTACGACGGGAAGGTCTTCGACGTCGAGTACGTGACGAAGGACTTCGACGCCGCGTGCCGCACCTGGGGCAAGAAGCTCTCCGTCACCCTGCGCGACCGCGACGTGCGCCCGAAGGGCGAGGACGGCTACGTGTACCGGCACTGCTGAGGGACCTCAGGCTGTCAGTCGACCAGCGCCGCCAGCTCCTCCGCCGTGCGCGGGCCGTCGTCCGTGCCGGTCGGCAGGCCGTGGGCGCGCAGGAGTTCGGCGACCGCGACGCCCCACGGCAGGTGCAGGCCGGCCTGGGCGAGGAGGTCGCGTCGGGCCAGCATCTCCGCGGCCGGGCCCGTGCGCACGCCGGACGGGGTGAGCAGCGCCGCGTCGTCCGCCCAGCGCAGGGCCAGGTCCACGTCGTGGGTCGCCATGACCACGGTCGTGCCCGCGTCCCGGAGGCCCTGCAGGGTGTCGAGGAGCCGCTCCTGGCCGTCGGGGTCGAGTCCGGCGGTCGGCTCGTCGAGGATGAGGACGCGGGGGCGCATCGCCACGGCGCCCGCGATCGCGGTCCGTTTGCGCTGGCCGTAGGAGAGCAGGTGGGTGGGCCGGTCGGCGAGCGGGGTGATGTCGAGGGCGGCGAGCGCCTCGGCGACCCGCGCCCTGACCTCGGGGTCGGGCAGCCCGAGGTTGAGCGGCCCGAACGACACGTCCTGCTCGACCGACGCGGCGAACAGCTGGTCGTCCGGGTCCTGGACGACGAGCTGCACGGTCGTGCGCAGCCGGGTCAGGCCCTTGCGGTCGTACGTGACCGGGGTGCCCTCCAGGGACAGGCTCCCCTCGGCGGGGCGCAGTCCGCCGCTGAGCAGGCGCATGAGGGTGGTCTTGCCGCTGCCGTTGCGCCCGAGGAGCGCGAGCGCGCGTCCGTCGGCGACGTCGAAGTCCAGGCCGCTGAGGACGGTGGGCCCGTCCTCGTACGCGTACGCCACCGCGCGCAGGGCGACGACGGACGCGTGCGGTCCGGCGGGAGCGTCCGGCTCGTGCAGAGCCCTCGGCTCGCTCATGGGAGGAACCTTTCCAGTACGAGGGTGAGGGCCACCAGGCCCACGAGGAGTGCCGTGCCCGCCGCGATGAAGGGGCGCGAGATGCGGGCCTCGGGCACGAGGACGCGCAGGGTGCCGTCGTAGCCGCGCCCGGCGAGGCCCGCTTGCAGGCGACTCGCCCGGTCGAAGGCGCGCACGAACGCGGTGGCCCCGAGACCGGCGAGGGAGCGCCAGGTGGCGGCGCGGGTGGTGTGGCCGAGGCGGGCGGCCTGCGCCTGCCGGATGCGGCTCATGGAGTCCAGGAGCAAAAAGCTCATCCGGTACGTGACGAGGGCCACGTCGACGACGGGTGCGGGCACGCCCGCCTTGACGAGGCGGGGCAGCAGGTCCGACATCGGCGTGGTGAACGCGAAGAGAAGCACGCCGAGCGAGGCCGCGGAGGTCCGCAGGAGCAGCCCGCCCGCACGCGCCGGGCCGCCCTCCGCGAACGTCACGAACCCGTCGGGGCCGCCGACTTGGACGAGCAGGGTGAGCGCGCCGGTGACGCAGAAGCCGAGCGGCACGCGGTAGGCGCGCCACAGTTTGCGGGGCGGCACGCCCGCGGGGCCGAGCAGCAGGACGAGTGCGGCCGCCAGGACCAGGACGGCTCCCGGCCAGGGCGGCAGCGAGATCGCGAGAACGGTGAGGCCGAGTCCGAGCACGGCTTTGTCCACGGGGTGGCGGCGGCGCCAGCGACTGCTGTGCGCCGCCGCGTCGATGGGCAGCACGCCGGGTCAGACCTGCTCGGTCTCGGCCCGGGCGCCGCCCGCGTCGACCGGTTCCCCGGAGGGCTCGGCCCGCGACTCGGCGCGCTCCTGCTCCGCACTCGCCTGTTCCGCACTCGCCTGCTCCGCGCCCTGCCTGCGGCCCCTGCGGAGCCCGAAGTAGTAGGCGAGGACACCGGCGCCGAGGGCGGCCTGGAGAGCGAAGAGCGCGGACTCGACCTCTCCGGACGGGGGTTCGTACAGCGGCGAGAACCACGGCTCGTAGTCCGGCTCGATCTCCGTGATCGCCGTCTCGGCCTGGGCGTCGGCGCCGGCGAACGGCTCCTCCTCGTCGTCGCCGAGTCCGAGCGCGATGGGCAGCACGGCGAGTGCGGCCACGATCAGGAGCAGCAGGGTGTTGATCTTCGCGTTACGGCTCATCAGGCACTGGCCCCCGTCTGCGTCTCGGTCGGCTTGGTCGGCTCCGTCGTCGCGGTCGGCTGCTTGCGCTGCAACAGCACGCCGAGCCGGGTCAGTTCGCCCTTGCTCGACTGCACGAGCAGCCGCATCACCAGGACGGTGAGCAGGCCTTCGCTGACCGCGAGCGGGATCTGCGTGACGGCGAAGATGCCGCCGAACTTGCCCAGGGCGCCCAGGAACCCGCTGCTGGGGTCGGGGAACGCCAGGGCCAGCTGGACACTGGTGACGCAGTACGTGGACAGGTCGGCGACGAACGCGCCGAAGAACACGGCGACCATGAGCGGCACGTCGTACCGCTTGAGGAGCCGGTAGACGGCGTATCCCGCCCAGGGCCCGACGATCGCCATGGAGAAGACGTTGGCGCCCAGGGTGGTGAGCCCGCCGTGGGCGAGCAGCAGCGCCTGGAAGAGCAGGGTGATGGTTCCGAGCACCGTCATGATCGGCGGCCGGAACAGGATCGCCCCGAGCCCGGTCCCCGTCGGGTGCGAGCAACTGCCCGTCACAGAAGGGATCTTCAGGGCGGAAAGGACGAAGGTGAAGGCCCCGGAGGCGCCGAGGAGCAGCGTGCTCTCCGGGTGTTCCTTGACTTCACGGGTCAGGGAGCGGACTCCGTGGACGACGAACGGCGCGGACGCTACGCCCCAGGCGATCGCGTGCGCCGGTGGGAGGAAACCCTCGGCAATGTGCATGGCTCGGCAGACCCTCTCCAGCACCTCGTGGATGGACAACGCGCCTTGGCCGGTCTCCTGGCTGACGGGTCGTACCGACCGGACTCCGCCTTCCCGGGTACGTGCGTACCCAGTGGCTGCCGCGAGGGCTGGAGCCGGACTTCCCGATCACAGTGGCGAGGGCCGCACCGGCATCACACCGGATTTCCCGTTCACCAAGGCGTGGTGACATTAGTGCGCATCAGACGTGCTGACAACTTGCGCGCCGTTCGGGGCGGCGCCACGCGGGCCGTGCCCCGGAAAGAGTGACGGGACCTCGGTGGATGGCCCAGGCGTGATTGGTCGTACCGGCGCGGGAGGTACATCTGCGGCTGCCGCCCCGCCACGAATGGAGACGCCTTGAAGGCAGCATCGAGAGTCCGGGCCACCCGTCGCATCCGCATCGGCGCGAAGGTGCTCGCGCTGGTCGCCACGGCCTCGCTCACCGTGGGAGCCCCCTCGTACGCGAGCGCCCCCTCCCCCGAGGACGCCCCGGCCCCTCGGATCACCTCGCCCTTCACCGGGCAGTCGGCACGGCAGAATCCGGTTCTCGCCGTGAAGTTCGACAACGCGCGCCGCGCCCGGCCGCACACCGGTCTCGACCGCGCCGACATCGTCTACGTGGAGAAGGTCGAGGGCGGCATGAGCCGCCTGATGGGCGTGTACTCCAGCAAACTCCCGAAGGCCGTCGGGCCGGTGCGCAGTGCGCGCGAGTCGGACATCGAGCTCCTGCGCCAGTTCGGGCGGCCCGCCCTCGCGTACTCCGGGGTGCGCAGCGCCCTGCAGAAGGTGCTGCGGAACTCTCCGCTGTACGCACGCTCGCACGGCAGGGTGCCCGGCGCGTACTTCCGCCACAGCGGGCGTCCCGCCCCGCACAACCTCTTCGTCCGCCCGAAGGCCCTGCTGCGTTCGGCGCCGCGGGCCGACCGCCCGACCGACATCGGCTTCCGCTTCGGCCCGGCCCCCGAGGGTGGTGCCCGTACGGCCGCGCGGACCGTCAGGTACGCCGCCGCGAGCCACACCTTCCGGTGGTCGCCGCGGCAGGGCCGCTGGCTCGCGTCGTTCGACGGGGCGCCGGCCCGCAGCACGTCGGGGCGGCAGTTGGGCGCCCGCACCATCGTGATCCAGCACGTGACCATGCGTCCGTCGCGCTTCAAGGACGTCAACGGCGCGGTGACGCCGTACATCGAGACGGTCGGCCGCGGCAAGGCGACGGTGCTGCGCGACGGCAAGCGGTACGCGACGCGCTGGGAGCGTCCCACGGCCGAGGGCGGCACCACGTTCACCCGGCCGAACGGCGAGCCGATGCCCTTCGCCCCCGGTCAGGTCTGGATGGTGTACGCGGACCGCCGCTGAGGGACCACGGCTGAGGAGCCATGTACGCCCCGGGAACGACCGAGCGGGCCGGTCGGGACTCCCCCGCTTGTGGGGTGTCCCGACCGGCCCGCTCAGCGAGTACCGCGGTGTGTCAGCGGCCGACGGGGGCCAGCTCCCGGTCCGTCTCGGCGTCGGGCGTCCCGGTGTCGCCGAGGTTCTTGTGGAGCTTCTCGCCCTCCACGTCGACGTTCGGCAGCACCTTGTCCAGCCAGCGCGGCAGCCACCAGGCGGACTTGCCGAGCAGCGCGAGGACGGCGGGCACGATCGCCATGCGGACGACGAAGGCGTCGAAGAGAACGGCGATGGCGAGACCGAAGCCCATCATCTTGATCATGTCGTCGTTCTCCATGATGAAGCCGGAGAAGACGCTGATCATGATGATCGCGGCCGCGGCCACGACCCGTCCGCCGTGGGTGAAGCCGGTCACGACCGACTCGCCGGGGCGCGCCCCGTGGACGTACGCCTCGCGCATCCGGGTCACGAGGAAGACCTCGTAGTCCATCGCCAGGCCGAAGACCACGCCGATCATGAAGATCGGCATCATGCTCATGATCGGACCCGGCTGGTCGACGCCCACGATGTCGGCGAGCCAGCCCCACTGGAAGACCGCGACCACGGCGCCGAGCGCGGCGGCCACCGAGAGCAGGAAGCCGAGCGCCGCCTTGAGCGGGACCAGGATGGAGCGGAACACCAGCATCAGGAGCAGGAAGGCGAGTCCGACGACCAGGCCGAGGTAGGGCAGGAGCGCGTCGTCGAGCGTCTGCGAGAAGTCGATGGTCATCGCGGTCTGGCCGGTGACCAGGATCTCGGAGCCGGTGTCGGCGCCGATGCCGTCTGCGGTCGAGCGGATCGACTTGACCAGTTCCTCGGTCTCGTGGTCGCTCGGTCCGGTCTCGGGGATGACGTTCAGGATCGCGGTGTCGCCGGCCTTGTTGGCCTGGGCGGGCGTCACGGCGGCGACGCCGTCGATCTTGGCGATCGAGTCGCCGACGGTCTTGGCGGCCCCCGCGACGTCGGCGTCCTTGCTGACCGTGATCATCAGCGGGCCGTTGAAGCCGGCGCCGAAGGACTGGGACAGCATGTCGTACGCCTTGCGCTGCGTGGAGTCCGGCGCGGACGAGCCCTCGTCGGGCAGACCGAGTTCCAGGCTCGCGGCGGGTACGGCCACGGCGCCGAGGCCGAGGACCGCGACCAGGAGCACGGAGAGCGGGTGACGCAGGACGAAGCGCGCCCAGCGGGTGCCGAGCTTCGGCTTGGCGTTCGGGTCGGACAGTTCGCTCGCGGACTTCTTGCGGTCCTTGCGGCGCAGCACCTTGCGGCCCGCGAAGCCGAGCAGCGCGGGGATCATGGTGAGCGCGATGAGGACGGCGATCACGACGGTGGCCGCGGCGGCCAGACCCATCTTGGTGAGGATCGGGATGTTGACGATCGCGAGGCCCGAGAGGGCGACGACCACGGTGAGGCCGGCGAACACGACGGCGGATCCGGCGGTTCCGGTGGCCCGGCCCGCGGCTTCCTCCGGTTCGCGGCCCTCGGCTATCTCCGCGCGGTAGCGGGAGACGATGAAGAGGGCGTAGTCGATGCCGACGGCGAGGCCGATCATCATCGCGAGCGTGGAGGTCGTGGCGGAGAGGTCGAGGACGCTGCCGAGCGCCGCGATGCCGGAGATGCCGATGCCGACGCCGATGATCGCGGTCAGGAGCGGCATGCCCGCGGCGACCAGCGAACCGAAGGTGAGGATCAGGACGACCGCGGAGATGGCGATGCCGATGAGTTCGGCGCTGCCGCCCATCTCCTGCTCGGCCATGACGGCGTCACCGCCGGTCTCGACCGTGAAGCCCGCGTCGCGGGTCTTGTCGGTCGCGTCGGTCAGCGCGTCCCGTGCCTTGTCGGTGAGCTCGGTGGCGGCGACCTTGTAGGTGACCGAGGCGTAGGCGGTGGTGCCGTCCTTGCTGACGGCGTTGGCCTTGTAGGGGTCGTCGACGCTCGACACCTGCGGGCCCTTGCCTATGGTGGCGACGAGCCGGTCGACCTCGCTCTTCTGCTGCCCCTCGGTGAGCTTCTCGCCCTTGGGGGCGCGGATCACGACGCGGGCGCTCGCTCCGTCGGCGCTGGCGTCGGGGAAGCGCTCCTCGAGACGGTCGAAAGCTTTCTGCGACTCCGTTCCCGGCATGGAGAAGGAGTCCTCGGGCGGGGCGGGAGCCGCCGAGGAGGCGAAGATGGCCCCCGCAAGGGCCACGACCCACAGCAGCGCCACGTAACGGCGCCGCCGGAAGGCGAGGCGGCCTAGTTTGTACAGGAACGTAGCCACGGCGAAGGGGACTCCCGTCGGGTTCGGCAGGCACGGACGACCCTCTGCCGGTGCGATCGCCGCACGTCAGGGGGTCCAGCAGGATTTCCCCTCAATCTTCACCGCGCTTTGACGTGAGCAAGTCCGCCTGCAAGCCGGACTATCGACCCACGGTCGCTGTACTGCGTCGGGCGGAGTGTCATCCCCTGGGAGGAGAGCGGATCTCCCTTTCTAGGCCACAGGGTGCAGTCACGTGTCAACGGTTTCTTCATCATTGGCGCGGAACATGCGACTCCCCTTACGTCGCGCCGCAGCTCGGTCCGTATACCTGCACCCCACACGCATCTGCGCCAGGAGGCGACGGATACGGCCGCTGGCCGGATCTCGCCGTTCCCGCCGCCCGCGCCTGCCCGAAGCCGCCCCGCGCGTCAGCGCTTGAGTGCCGCCGCGCCGTCGGCCGACTGCTCGTCCGCCCTGGCGCGGGCCACCGCGGCCCGCGCGTCGTCCCCCAGCGCGTCGGCGAGGCGGGCCTGGGCCAGCCAGTTGTACGGGCAGACCGGGCGCAGGTTGATGCGCTCGCTCAGGAGGGTGCGGGACAGGTCGTGGCGGCCGGCGCGCAGGGCGGCCTCCAGGAGCGTCTTGTGCACGGCGTCCCGTTGGGCGTGGCTCCCGCCGTACTCCGCCAGGCGGTGCCGCACGGGGAGCAGGAGCTCCACGGCCCGGTCGTAGTGGTGCTCCCCGTACGCGATCAGGGCACGGCACACGGGCAGCCCGATGTCCGCGGTCATGGCGTGGTTGGACACGCCGGAGCCGCTGCACGCGACGTACTGCTCTCGCGAGCGGACGATGCGTTCGGCGTCGCCGGTGCGGCCCGCGCCCACGTACGCCATCACGGCGTGCACGTCGTTGAAGGCGTAGTACGGGCCGTCGTGGCGGGCGGCCCAGGCGTCGGCGAGCGGCCCCCACCGGCCCCCCGTGTCCTGTCCGGCGAGCATCAGCCGCCACAGCAGGGCCGCGGCGTCCAGGAGCTCCATCGCCGCGCCCGTCGACTCCGCGTGGTGCAGGGCGGCGTCGTAGATCTCCAGGACGCGGGCGCTGTCGCCGGCCTCCAGGGCGTAGAGGCAGTAGTGCCACCAGTTGTGGACGTTGAGGTAGTTGCCGGTCGCCCAGTCCGCGGTGCGGGCGTCGAGCCAGCGGATGCCCTCGGCGAACCGGCCCTGCATCTCGTAGGTGTGGACCACGGCGTGGATGCCCCACACGTCGTTCGGCCGGCGTTCGACGGCTGCGAGGCCGGTCTCCCGCGCCTGCTCGTAGTGGCCCGACTCCTCGAGACCGAAGGCGTACATGCCGAGGACGGGGCCGTACTGCGGGTCCGACGCGTCCCAGGCGGACAGCGCGCCGCCGATGCGGTCGCGCAGGCGCCCCGCGTTGCCGGTGAAGAAGTCGATCTGGTGGCCGACGGCCAGCGCGAGCACGTCCCGCGGATACTCCACGGAGATCTCGCCGAGCACCCGGCCCGCCTGGTGCAGGTCGCCCCTGAGCCAGGAGGCGGCGGCGGCGACGTGCATCCGCTCGCGCGGTGTCATCTCACCCCGGTGCACATGCTCCTTGAAGCGTTCGAACGCGTTGCGGGCGTCGGCGGCCTCCTTCTCCTCCGTGCCGAGCAGGCCGAGGTGGGCGGCGAGGACGTGGCCCATGACCGAGCGGGGCGCGGCGGCGAGCAGTCGCTGTGACGTGTCGGCCACGTCTGCGCGGAAGAACAGCAGGTGTTCCAGCGCCTGTTCGTAGAGGGCGGCGCCCTCCGTGCCGGTGCGGGACATCGGGTGGCCGTGCCGGTCGGCCGCCCTGGTCGGCTCCTTGGCCATGGTCGGCTCCTTCCGCCGGGGGGACGCCGGGCAGGTCCGGTGAGCGGCCCGCCGGGTGAGGGAGCACCAATCCTGCCCGGCGTGCGGGCACTTGACGCCCCGCCGCCGACACGGATCCCGTCACGGGGCGCCCTGGAGGCACTCTGGCATCACCGCTTCGGGCGGCCTACCTTGGCAGCGGTTGACGCACCACTCGAACGGCTTGTCACGCACTTGTCCCTTTTCTTCCCGGCAAGAGGCACGAGGTGAGCCATGTTCCTCCGTCACAGACGTCCCAGACGCCCCGTACGCGGCCCCGCCACCACCATCCGTCCGCGCCGCCGCCCGGCCCGTCGCGCCACCGTCCTGATCGCCGTCCTCGTCGCCATGGCGACGGCCGCGGTCGGGACGGCCCGCGCGACGCCCGACGAGACCGGCCCCGCCGACCGCGGCCGGCCGTCCCTTGCGCGCCCCATCGACCCGCAGAACTGGCGCAATCCCGACGACATGACCTGGAGCGAGTACCGCTCCGTGCCCGGCACCGACTGGGCCAACCCCCGCATCGAGCCCACCGACCGGACGTTCAAGGGCGCCCTGGTCCTCCTCGACTACCCCGACGAGGAGTTCACCGTCAGCAAGCCGGCGGGCTCGACGGTGTTCGGCAACCCGCAGACCACCGCGTCCGGCATCCCGCGCGAGCGCCTTCCGCAGTTCTACGAGGACTTCCTCAACAAACCCGGCGCGCTCAACCGCGGCCACACCATCAACGAGTACTGGATGGAGGACTCCGGCGGCCGCGTCGGAGTCGACCTCAAGGCCTTCGGCGTATACCGGATGCCGTTCAAGTCGTTCCAGTACGGCATCGAGCCCGGCATGAACCCGGGCGCCTGCCCCACCGACAGCACATGCGGCAAGGACATCCGCGCCAACGGCAAGGCGGCCTGGATCGCGCAGGTCGGCGAGGCCGAGGCGGCGAAGTACGACTTCGTCTTCTATCTGACCGCGGGGCAGGACGAGTCCTCCACCTGGCAGGAGTTCGGCCAGATGAAGTTCGGCTCGGAGGGGCAGGTGCCTGCCGCGTGGGGCCCGCCGTCCCCGATCCTCTCCGGCGGCAACGCCGCCACGACCCGGTACGTGCCGTGGACGTCGTGGCAGGCGGCGGCCCGTATCTGGCCGAACGCCGTCACCGGCTCGTCCACCCAGGCCGAGAGCTCGGGCATGGGGGTGTATGCCCATGAGCTCAGCCACATACTGGGCATCGGCGACAACTACAACAACCCCTACGGCAAGCCCCTGAGCCGCGCCTACACCGGCATCTGGAGCATGCTGTCGCGCGGCTCGTTCAACGGGCCCGGCGGACCGCACACCCGCTGGAAGATCCCGGCCACCGAGGGCGGGTCGATGGGCTCGCAGCACATCCTGCGCGACAAGCTGAAGCTCGGCATCGTGGACGAGAAGAACGTGCTGCGCCTGGACCGCGACGCGCTGGACGAGTCCGGCATGGTCGTCGCGAAGGTCACCGCCCGGTCCGCGCCGCCCGGCGCGCGGGGGCTGTCCGGCATCAACATCGCCCTGTCACGCGACCTCTCCCCCGCCTGCGACCGCGCCACCGACCCGCTGTGCGACGGCGGCGGCTACGAGAACTACACGGTCGAGGTCGTGGACCGGATGGGCATGGACTCCTTCACGCCGGACAACGGCGTGCTGATCACCAAGACGAAGAACCAGGACCGCGCCCCGTTCGCCTGGGTGGTCGACGCGCACCCCGAGGACATCGACATGGTGGACTTCGTCCGCCCCGACGGCACCGAGCAGAAGATCACCATGGGTGACTACCGTCAGCTCAGCGACGCGCTCTTCCACGCCGGAACGGACTCCGGCAGTTCCTACGAGTACGTCGACCGCGCCAACCGTCTGCACTTCTACGTCACCGACATCCGGCGCGGCCGCTCGGGCGTCCTGTCGTACACGATCGCCGTGAAGTCGCTCGACGGCGCGGGCTCGCAGCGCCGCGGGACCGCTCTGCACCGCGGCGAGGCGTCGGGCAGCCCCGTGAAGAGCCGCGCGACGTGCACCTTCCCGCTGACCAACACGGGCCGCGCGCTCGCCGACCCGCCGGGCGAGCACCCGGAGGACGCCGCCCGCTACCTCGACTCGGACGTCTACCGGCTCTCCGCCGAGACCGCGGGCCGCGGCTGGTCCGCCTGGCTGCCCAACAAGCTGGCCACGGCACGGGCGGGCGCCACCGTCGACGTGGACGTCGCCGTCTCCGCGACGGCGAACGCCCACGCGAAGGGCAGGCTCACGCTGACCGCCCGCTCGGTCAGCGACCCGGGCAAGTCGGCCACGGCCACCTGCGCCCTCTCGAAGAAGGGCGGCGCGAAGAGCGACGGCCGCTGACGGAACCCCCGCGAGTTCTTCCGCCGTCAGCCCGGCAGCCTGTCAGTCCGGCAGTCCGTCAGTCCGCGGGGCGCAAGGGGCGGAAGAACTCGCGCAGTTCACGCGCGACCTGCTCGGGCTCCTCGTGCGCCATGAAGTGACCGCCGCGCTCCGGGGTGCTCCAGTGCCGCAGGTCGGTGAAGACGCGCTCGGCGAGGCTCTTCGGGTAGTGCGCGAAGGCCGGTTCGTGGCTGAGGGTGACGGCGCCGGGCACGGTGATGGACCGCACGGGCGTGTGGTGCCGTACGTAGTCGTAGTACTGCCGGAAGGACGAGCCGATGCTGCCGGTGGCCCAGTAGAGGGTGGCGACGGTCAGCAGGGTGTCCTTGTCCCACCGGGTCTCCAGGTCCCCGTCGCAGTCGCTCCAGTCGCGGTACTTGTCGATGATCCAGGCGAGCAGGCCCGCCGGGGAGTCCCGCAGGGCGGCGGCCAGCGTGTCGGGGCGGGTGCACATGATCTCGCTGTAGCCCTGGTCCTCGGCGTCGTACGCGTCCAGGTGGTCCAGGTAGGCCTGCTCCTCGGAGGTCGGCGGCCGCGCGTCGAAGTCCGCGGGGATCACCGCGGAGGTGATGTGCACGCCGACGACGTCGTCGGGGTAGCGGGCGCCGAGCCACTGGGTGACGCCGCCCCCGATGTCCCCGCCGAACGCGCCGAAGCGGCGGTAGCCGAGGGTGCGGGTCATCAGCTCGTGCCAGATCCCGGCCACGCCTCTGCGGGTGAACGGCCCCTCGGGCAGCCCGGAGTGGAGGAAGCCGGGCAGGGAGGGCACGACGACGTCGAACGCGTCGGCGGGGTCGCCGCCGTGGCCGCCCGGGTCGGCGAGCCGCCGCGCGAGGGGCAGCATCTCGACGTAGCTGCTAGGCCAGCCGTGGCTCAGGACCAGCGGCAGCGGCGCGGGCGCGCCCTCGGGCCGTACGCCGCGCAGGTGCACGAAGTGGACACGGCCGCCCGCGACGTCGGCGACGCGGTGCGGGAAGGTGTTGAGCGCGGCCTCGGCGGCGCGCCAGTCGAAGCCGTCCGCCCAGTAGGAGACGAGTTCGCTCAGGTAGTGGGGGTCGGTGCCCGCGGCCCAGTAGGTGGGGTCGGAGACCGCGGTGTAGAGGGTGCGGCGCAGGCGGGTGCGCAGGTCGTCGAGGACGTCGTCCGGGACGGAGACCTGGAAGGGCGTGGCATTCACGGTGGAGCGGTTCCTTTGCTCAGGAGGGTGCGACGCGACGTTCGGTCGCGGCGCAGTGGGCACTCCTGGCGGTGGCGTCCGGCGTGGGACGTCAGACGAGGCCGCGGACGCGGGCCGCGGGCAGGAGGGCCCGGACGGGGTGCTGCGTGCTGTGCCGCGCGGTCATCGGGCTCACCTCCATGCGTTCCACGTGTCTCGTGTCGCCGCGCGTCGGGTGCGGCGCGGGCGTCGTCGGGATCATACACACGTACGACCGTGCGATGCCGCTGAATTGGCGCGCCCCGGGCGAAAGTTGCCCTCGTACGGAAGTCCTAGGACCGACGGACGGCGCCGACGCGGTCCGGGGACCGTGGCCGGAACACCGCACCCCGCACCACACTGGTGCGCATGGACACCGAACAGATCGACGCCTACCTGCGCCGCATCGGCGCCGAGCGCCCCGCCGCCCCGACCTCGCGGGCTCTGCACGACCTGCATCTGGCGCATCTGCGCAGCGTTCCCTTCGAGAACCTTTCGATCCACCTCGGCCAGGACATCGAACTCACCGACAAGGCCCTGGTGAGCAAGGTCGTGGAGGCTCGCAGGGGCGGTTTCTGCTACGAGCTCAACGGCGCCTTCGCCGCACTCCTGGAGGCCCTCGGTTTCGACGTCGTGCTGCTGCAGGCCCGGGTGTACGACGACGCGGGAGAGCCCGGCATCCCCTTCGACCACCTCGCCCTGCGGGTGCGCACGGAGGACGGCGGCGACTGGCTCGCGGACGTCGGTTTCGGCGCCCACAGCGAGCTGCCGCTCGCCTACGCGGACCGCGGCGAGCAGGCCGACCCGGCGGGCATGTTCCGCATCGCGGAGACCCCGGACGGCGACCTCGACGTCCTCAAGGACGGCAAGCGGCAGTACGTGGTCGACCCGCGTCCCCGCGCACTGGCCGACTTCAAGGCCGGCACCTGGTACCACCGCACGTCGCCCGACTCGCACTTCACGCGGTCGCTCGTCTGCTCCCGCCTCACCGACAGCGGCCGCGTCACCCTGGGCGGGCGCACCCTGACGACGACCGCGGACGGCGAGCGCGACACCGTCGAACTGACCACGGAGGCGGAGGTGCTCGCCGCGTACGAGAGGCACTTCGGCATCGCGCTGGAGCGGGAGCCGCACGTACGGGGAGGCGCGTGACCGGTCCGAGGCGAGCAACCGGTTCACCGTGTGGCGATGAGTTCGGGGCGGTGCGACGGTCCACATAGGGAGAGACGACAGGCGGACAGGACCGCCGCGTACGCGACAGGAGAGCGTCATGCCCACGATCACGCCAAGCCTCTGGTTCGACCTGCAGGCCGAGGAGGCGGCGAACTTTTACGTCTCGGTCTTCCCCGACTCGGAGATCAAGAGCATCTCGTACTACGGCGAAGGCGCCCCGCGCCCGGCGGGCACCGTCCTGACCGTGGAGTTCGTCCTCGACGGCCAGCACTGCACGGCGCTCAACGGCGGGCCCCAGTTCAAGTTCAACGAGGCCGTGTCCTTCCAGATCTTCTGCGCCGACCAGGACGAGGTCGACCACTACTGGTACAAGCTGTCCGAGGGCGGCGAGGAAGGCCCCTGCGGGTGGCTGAAGGACAAGTACGGCCTGTCCTGGCAGGTCGTCCCGACCGTGCTCAACGAGCTCCTCACCGACCCGGACGCCGAGCGCGCCCAGCGGGCCATGCAGGCGATGCTCGGCATGAAGAAGCTGGACGTGGCGGCGCTGCGCGCGGCAGCCGACGGCACGCCGTAGCGCTATCGCTTCCGGGCCACGACAAGACGCCAGTGCGGACTCCCGTCCGGGCGGCGCCCGAAATCCTCCAGGGGCAGCAGGCGTACGTCGAATCCCGCGGCCGTGAGGTCCTCGCGGACCGGGCCGAGCGGGAAGGTCCGGTAGTACATGACGAACGGCGGGCGCCACAGGAGGTTCCGGGCGCGCATCACGGCGTCGAAGCCGAGCAGTGCCCAGTACCAGGGTGACGTGAAGGGCTGCGGGGCGCCGATCGGGAACGCGAAGAGTCCGCCGGGCCGCAGGGCCCGGTGGACGCCGGCGAACAGGGCGGGGCGTTCGGCGGGGAGGAAGTGGCCGAACGCTCCGAAGCTGACGGCCAGGTCGAAGCCGCCGTCGAAGGGTCCGGAGGACGGCAGGGCGCGGGCGTCCGCCCGGACCCAGTCGACCCCGGGGCCGCCCGGTCCTCCCGCGTCCCGCGGCACCGCTTCCGCCGCGGCGGCCAGCATGCCCCCGCTGAAGTCGACGCCGGTGACGCGCTCCCGGCACAGCTGCAGCAGCGTCTCGACGCCCGCACCGGTTCCGCAGCACACGTCGAGGCCCGCGTCGAAGGGGCCGAGGGGGCGCAGCGCGTCGGCCGTCGCCGCCAGGAATCGGCCAGGCGTGCGGAAGGGCGTGCGGTCGAACTTGGGGGCGAGCAGGTCGTACCCGTGCTCGGTGGACGACAACGCCTGAACGGCGAGCTCGCGCAGCGTGGGACCCTGGGAGGAGAACATCGTCTCCAGGGTAGTCAGCGGGGCGGTGGGCCGGGTCCGCGGCGGGGCGGTGCCGTGGCCGGATACCGCCACGAGGTCTATCGGGGGTGGCGAGGGTCCGGTAGGAGTGCACGTCTGCCCCAGACCCATTCCTCGCTCCCGGAGGTGCCCCATGGCCGCAGACCGGCACAGGACAAGCAACGCGTCGGGCAAGACCCGGTTCGACGACATCTACGACCAGCCGGACCCGCGCGCGTACTTCCGGACGCTGGCGCCCTTCGCGTACGAGATCCCGCAGCACGCCCAGGCGGTCTTCCGCCGCACCCGCGATCTGCGCGCCCGGGCGGGCGGCGGCGAGGGCCCGGTGACCGTTCTCGACCTGTGCTGCTCGTACGGCATCAACGCGGCACTGCTCAACCACGACCTGACGCTCGCCGACCTCTACGCGCACTACACGAGCGACGAGGCCGCCGCGCTCACGCCGCCCGAGATGGTCGAGCGCGACAAGGAGTTCTACGCCTCGCGGCGGCGCGCCGACGCCACCCCCGTCATCGGCCTGGACATGGCGGCGAACGCGACCCGCTACGCACTGGACGCGGGTCTGCTCGACGAGGCGTATGCCGAGAACCTGGAGCGGCATCCGCCCAGCTCCGGGCTGCGTGGCGCGATGGCACGCACCGGTCTGATCACGGTCACCGGAGGCATCGGCTACATCTCGCACCACACCTTCGACGCGCTGCTCGACTGTGCACGGATGCCGGTCTGGGTCAGCGCGTTCGTGTTGCGCACGGTGCCCTACGGGCGCATCGCCGAGACGCTCGCGGCGCACGGCCTCGACACCGTGACCGACACCTCGCGGACCTACACGCAGCGGCTCTTCACCAGTCCCGACGAGCAGCGCGACGCCGTGCGGCAGGTGCTCCTGGCGGGTGAGGATCCCGAGGGGTACGAGTCGGAGGGCCGCTATCACACGCGGCTGCACGAGTCGCGGCCGCGTCAGAGCGTCAAGGCGTAGCTGATGCCCTGACGCCCGTCGAGGCGGATGTTGCCGACCGGCGCGAACCCGGCCCGTGTGAGCACGGTCTGCGAGGCCGGGTTGTCGAGCGTCGTCGCGGCACGCAGTTCGGTGAGGCCGTACGCGGTGCCGGCGAGGCCGCACATCCGCCGGACGGCCCAGGTGGCCAGGCCCCGACCCGCGGCCTTCTCGGCGATCCGGTAGCCGAGCTCGGCGCCGCCGTCCGCCATGTCGATCAGGTTGACGCGTCCGAGGATCTCGCCGCCGTCGCCCACCAGGACGTGGAAGAAGCAGACCCCGGCGGCCTGTTCGGCCAGGCGGGCGCGGCACATCGCGTCGAAGTCGCGGAAGAAGGCGTCGCCGCGGTCGGGGACGGAGGCCGCGAAGTAGGCGCGGTTGGTCTCCTCGAAGGCGCGCAGCGCGGGCACGTGGTCGGCGCGGAGGAGCTGCAGGTCGGGGAGGTTCGCGGGGTCGGGCAGGCGCGCGGGATCGGGCATGGGAGAACTGTAATGACCTCTGTTCGGCGTGGACCGGTCAGCCCGGATCTTGCGGTTGCGCGTGCTCGTACAGCGCCACCAGCACGCCGTGCACCGGTTCTCCCTCCGCGTCCTCCTCGGCCTCGTCGACCAACCGGGCGAGGGTCTCGCCGAGTTGCCGCGCCTTGTCGGGGCTGAGGCGCACGTGGCGCAGGGACAGCGTCGTCCGCTCGGACCTGCCGAGCTCCTGGGCCACGGCCCCGAGCATCGCCGCCGTCCCCTCGGCCCGGGGTTCGGCGACGGCCATGCGCACGGCCATCCGCTGGTAGTACTGCTCGGTGCCGCCTCTGACCTTGCGGGTCTCGGCGACGTGGACGAGTCCTGCGGTGCGCAGCACCTTCAGATGGTGGGCCACGTTTCCCTTGCCCGTGCCGAGCTGGGCCGCCAACTGGCTGATGGTGGCGGGGCGGTGGCCGAGCAGGAAGAGCAGGCGCTGTCGCATGGGGTGGGCCAGCGCGGCGTGCTGTTCCGGTGACTCGATCGCGAGGTTCTGATGCGGTGGGGATTGCTGCGGCTCGGGCATGCATCAAGTGTCCAATCTTCTTGACGCTTTGGGAAGGGTGCTGCTCTACTCCTCTGCCATGACCACCACCGAGCACCACCTCGACGTCGCCCCCGTGATCGAGGCGACCAGTCAACTCCTTCTGGACCACTACGTGTTCCCGGACGTGGCCGAGCGGCTCGCCGCGCTCCTGAGACGTCACCTCGCCGACGGCACGTACGACGTCGCGGACGCCGCCGACCTGGCCCGTCTCGTCACCGCCGACCTCCAGTCCCTCAACGGCGACCTCCACCTGCGCCTCAAGCACCACGCCGGGCCCGTGCCCGCGAAGCAGGGCGCGGCCACCCTGGCGAGGATGCGCGAGAAGTTCGACCGCTCGCTGGGCGGCGCGCCCCGCGTGGAACTGCTCGACGGCCGCGTCGCGCTGCTCGAACTGGCCCCGGCCCTGTTCCCGCTGTCGTGGTCCGCCGAGCCACTGGGGGCCGCGCTCACCCTGGCCGCCCCCGCCGACGCCCTCATCCTCGACCTGCGCGGCAACACCGGCGGGGACCCGGACACGGTCGCCTTCGTCTGCGGTCACCTGCTGGACGAGCGCACCCACCTGAACTCCATGTACTGGCGCGACGGCGACCGTCTCGAACAGTCCTGGAGCCCGGCGCACGTCCCGGGCGTGCGCTTCGGCGGCAGCAAACCGCTCTACGTGCTGACGAGCGCGCAGACCTTCTCCGCGGCCGAGGAACTCTCGTACGACTTGCAGCAGTTGGGCCGTGCCGTCGTCGTCGGGGAGGCGACCAGCGGCGGTGCGCACCCGTGCGAGGGCTGGACCGTGCATCCGCACCTGGAGGCGACCATCCCGATGGGCCGGGCCGTCAACCCCGTCTCGGGCACCAACTGGGAAGGCACGGGCGTACGTCCCGACGTGCCCTGCGCCGCCGAGGACGCTCTCGACCGGGCGCGCGCACTGGCCGAGGCGAGGCTCGCCGACGCGCAGTCCGGCGAGCCCCACGACGCGACGGTCAACCCGACGCGTTCGCAGCCGAGTTGACCGTCGTGCGCGCTACGACGCGTCGCGGACCGTGCCCGTGACCACCGGGCCCGGCTGCGGCCGCCACCCCGGGTCGTAGACGTAGAGCCGGGCCTTGAGGGACTCCTCCGGCTCGCTCATCTCGTCCTTGAGGGTGGGGATGCCGACGTCGGCGGTCGTCTCGCCCGCGGGCACGCTCACGAACAGGCCCTGCCCCCGCACCAGCATCTTCGACAGTGCCCTCTCCGGGCGTGGGTCCATGCCGAGCTCGTTCGCCAGCCACTCCGGGTCGACGTCCAGGGTCGTCAGCTCCGGGCCGCCGTCGACCGGCTCGAAGGAGAGCGTGGCCAGCATGTCCACATCGACCGGCTCGGACAGCGTCATCCGCCAGGTCAGGGCCTTGCCCTCGGTCACCCGGTCCGCGACGGGTTCGAGGGTGACCTTCGGCGCCGGGTCGTCGTTCAGCGCCAGCACCCCGCCGCGGTAGGAGCCGACCACCGCGCCGCGCACCGCCTTGATGAGCGCGTCGTGCCCGGTGTCGTAGCCGTAGCGGGTGTCGCCGCGGACCTCGACGGGCACGTCGACGCGGTCGCCGGGACGTACCGTCAGCGTCCGGTGGGCGACCTCGCCCGTCTCGACGTCGGGCACGAAGAACCGGACCTTGCCGCTGCCCTTGCCGGACACCGTGACGGGGACGCGGTAGGTGCGCGCTCCGGAGTCGCCCTCCTTCACCGCCAAGCGGCCGACGTCGACACGCGGCAGCTCCGCGGCCCGTACGGTGGGCGTTCCCGGGCGCCAGCCCCAGGCGTCCATCAGCCACGCCCTGCCGGAGCGGGTGCGCGGCGTGAGTTCCACGGTCTTCACCCGCTTGAGGTCCAGCTTCTCCCGGGCCGCGGACGACAGGGGTACGCGCACCTCGCGACCCCAGTAGGAGGCCGTGAGGTCGCTGCCCGGCAGTCCGTCGACGCCGACCCCGCCGAGCTCGGCACGACGGCCCGCGGCGTCGACGAGCGAGACGTCGAAGCGGGTTCCGGTGGTGTTCGGCGGCACGATGATCCGCAGGGCCAGGTCCTTGGCGCCCGCCAGGGAGACCGGGCGCGCCGGACTCACCCGTACCGGGGCTCCCGCTCTCGACCAGCGCATCGCCACCGCGTCACGGCCGGGTTCCGGGGCGAACTCCCAGGACGCGAAGTGCGGCGACCCACCGGACGTGTCGGGCGGCAGGCAGGCCTTGGGGTCGTCGGGAGCGACTTGGGCGCAGACGCGGCCGCCCTCGACCTCGGTGGAGGCGCCGGGCAGCAGGGCCTGTGTGCGGTGCGCGCCCACCGCGTGGGTCAGGACCCGTGCGGGGTCCGCGGAGGGGGCGCGGCGGCCGGAGCCGTCGAGGAGGGGGCGCACCCGGTCGTCGCCCGCGACGAACAGCCGGGCCGCCGCGGCTATGTAGGTGGCACCGGCGGCCTGCTGCCGCGGCGCCGTCAGCCGGGTCCGCGCGCCCTTGGAGCAGACCGGGTCGGGGGTGTCGGACGAGAAGTCGTCCACGGAGGGAGCCTTCGACTGGCCGGGCGTCCACTCGCTGTTGAAGAAGTTGTGGTTGGCGCCGACCATGTACACCGCGCCGTGCAGGGCGGTGCCGCGGCTGACCCCGCGCGTCCCGTCGACGTAGAGCTCGCCCTGCAGGTCGGACACGTCTCCGTCGCAGCCCGGCAGGATCGTCACGGAGGGCACGTCGGGGGCCGGGTTCTGGCTGAAGAGGGTGGGGCCGATGAGGACGTTGCCGCGTATCTTCCAGCGGACCGGACCGCGGTGGCCGTCCTGCGCGGCGGGCGGTCGGTAGAGGCTGTCCAGGGCCGCGCGGTCGACGCCCTCACCGCCTCGGGAGTGGCCGACGAGGAGGACGCGGGACGGGTCGGCCGGGGCGACGGCGCGCACCACGGCCGGGGCGCTGGACCGCTTGCCCGCCCAGTCCGCCCAGCGGGCGAGGTGCAGCCGCACCAGCGACGAGCGGGCCTGCGCGCCGCCGTCCTCAACGAGGTGGTCCTGGCCGTTGATGCCGTTGGCGGCGATGGAGACCGTGACGTACCCCTGGGACGCCAGGAGTCTCTGGGTGCGCTGATAGCCCTGGTGGCTCGGCACCGGCTTCAGGCCGGACGCGCAGGGCCAGTTCATCTCCTGCTCGCCGCCGGGCCCGTAGCAGGTGTAGTGACGGCCGTGCAGGAAGAGGGCCAGCGGCCGTTTGCCGGGCGCGTCGGCGGGGCCGACCACGTCGGCCTTCATCTCCACCGGCTCCGGGAAGCCGGGCAGCCGCACCGACTTGAGCGTGTACGAGCCGGTGACGGCGCGGTAGCGGCCCGGGACTCCGGGGTCGACCGGGTTGGCGGGCAGGGGCGCCCCGGGACGGACGGCCGGATCGGGGCGCGGGGTGCGCGACGTCCCGCCGGACCCGGCCTCGTCCAGGCGGCGCCCGGCCGCCAGCACCTTCAGCTGTCGCACGGGGCCGAGGCGCGCGCCGCGCAGCGGCAGCCGGAACGAGCGCCCGTCCCGCGCCGCCACGGGCCGGCCGAGCAGCCGGTCCCCGGAGTAGAACTCGACCCGCGCGTCACCCATCGGCACCGGGTCTGACGAGGTCCACACGAGTTCCTTGCCCTCGCCCTTGCCGGTCAGCCGCCAGCCGTCCGGCAGCCTCGCGCCACTCTGTCCGTCGCTCGACGCCGACACCGGCGCCGGGGGCGGCCCGGTCGGCGGGGGTTCGGCGGCGGGACCGGCATGGGCGACGCCCGGCGACACCGCCGCGAGCGCGAGCACCGCTAACGCCGCGGTCGCCCCTCTCAGCACACGTCTCAACGTGATTCTCCTTGCCATCAAGCACATCGGGGCACGCCCATAGACACGGGAGTACACAGGGGTCACACCGAACTCACGTGCCCCGCTTACTCCTTCGATGACGGGAATCGGCGTCCGGGAGTTGCCTGCCGGTACGCGTGGGACACCCCCCGCGGGAGGCCACGCGATTGCCTGCCAGGATGCGGTCATGCACATCTATGAAGAGCGGCTGAGCGTCCCCCGCTCCTGGTGGGGCCTTGTCGCGCTCGGCGGAGCGGGTCTCGCCGTGGCGGCGATCCCCTTCGGCGCGCTCGCCGCGGTGATCGCGGCCGCGCTCGGCATCGCCGTGTCCGCGACGCTCGTGCACCTGCACGGCAGGGTGCGCATCCTCGTGACGCCGGGGACCCTCGTCGTCGGCAAGCGGGTCATCCCCATCGATGCGCTCGGCGCGACGGAGATCCTCGACGAGCGGGAGGCCTTCGAGTGGCGCACGGCCAGGGCGAACCCGTACGCGCTGCTGCTCCTGCGCTCCTACGTCCCCACCGCACTCCGCATCGAACTGCCCACTGCCTGGGGTGGCGCGCCGTACGTCTACGTGTCGACGCGGCAGCCGATGAACCTGGCGGCCGTACTGGCGTTCGCCCGGGGGTGACCTCGGCATCTTCGCCGGCCCCTGCGGCGCCGCCTCCCTGGCGCCGCCAATCCAGGGCTGTAGAGGCTGAAATGCCAACGATTCGTATGGATGGCGGGCGATTCAGCGATGATTTCCGGACGATACGAGTAGTCGAAGCAAAAACCAATTTTACGTTTACGCAGGTCAGGCGTTCGTTTTTGGTTATACCACTGCCATTCGTCCACATGCTGGACAGGTGACACGGGACCGCTCCCACCACCCCTGAGCTGCCCGAACGAGCGTACGGTCACCGCTCACCGGAACGCCACATCCGGAAATCGACCATCCGGATGGCACTCACTCTCCGCACCGGCAAGACTCCTCACCGCAGTCACCAACCGCATCGATCGAAGGAGAGTTCACCATGCGTCGCACCCTCAAGGCCGTGGGAGCAGCCGCGGCGGCGGCCACCTGCGTCCTCGCCGCGACGGCAGGCACCGCGCAGGCCGAGGCCCCGAAGACGGAGAGCCTCTACGCACCGTCCGCCCTCGTGCTGACGGTCGGCCAGGGCGAGAACGCCGAGTCGGCGGCAGTGGAGCGCGCCGTGACGCTCACCTGTGCGCCCCGTCCCGGGGGCACCCACCCGTCGGCGGCCGCGGCGTGCGCCGAACTCGCCAAGGTCAACGGGCAGTTCACCCAGCTCGTGAGCGCCTCGTCCGACGCCATCTGTACCAAGGAGTGGCGTCCGGTCACCGTGTCCGTCGCCGGTGTCTGGAACGGCAAGCACGTCCACTGGACCAGCACCTTCGCCAACCAGTGCACGATGAAGGCGGGTCTCGGGGAGGGTGCAGCACTGACCTTCTGACGGGATCACAGACCCTGACCACACTCAGGGGAAGTCCCGGTGACCTTTCGTGGGGGAAGGCTGCCGGGACGCGGGGCGGCCCCCGGTGTCGGGCGACACCGGGGGCCGTAGTGTTTCCACCGGCACCCGGCCCGGCGACGTCGCGAGGAGTCCATGGTGAACCGACCGCACCGAGCACAAGCGATGCCCGTCCCCTACGAGGGACTCCCCGGCGGCATCGGGGTCTCGCGGCTGACCGTGTACGACTGGCCGGCCACCGACGGCAGGCGCGGCGGAACTCCCCATCTCCACCTGACCTGTTCGGAGGGGTACGCGGTCACCGGTGGGAGCGGCGCCGTGCAGACCCTGACCGCGGACGGTTTCCGGGAGACGCCCCTCTCCCCCGGTGCCCTGGTGTGGTTCACGCCCGGAACCATTCACCGCCTGGTCAACGACGGCGGACTGACCATCAACGTCCTCATGCAGAACTGCGGGCTTCCCGAGGCCGGCGACGCCGTCCTGACGCTGCCTCCTGCGTTGCTCGCCGACCCCGAGACCTACCGCGCCGCCGTCGCCCTGCCCGCCGACGGAAGCGAGGCCGAACTGGCGGCCGCCGCCCGGCGCCGCCGTGACCTGGCCGTCGAGGGGTTCACCGCGCTCCGCGAGGCGACCGAGGCGGGGGACCCGGAGCCGCTCGCCGCGTTCCACCGTGCGGCCGTCGCCCTGGTCCGGCCGCTGGCCGCGGCGTGGCGGGAGCGCTGGCAGGCGGGTGCGGCCGCCGCGGCGGAGGCGACCGGTGACCAGCTCGACCGGCTGGAGCGCGGCGACGCCGGCTATCTGGCGCGGGCGACGGTGCGGTCCGAACGGCCCGCGGTCCGGGGACGGTTCGGGATGTGCGGGCGGCTGGACGTCTACGACGTGGCGTGAGCGGCCGCCACCGCCACGTTCCCGCCGCGTTCGGCGAGTCTGTGCAGCACGCGGCTGCGCAGCAGTTCGTACTCCTCGCGGCAGTGGCGGATCTCCGTCGGGCGGGTGACGGCGACGCCCTCGGTGAGGGTCTCGCCCGGCAGGAACTGGTTGCGGGTCAGGTCGATGTCGAAACCCGAGTCCAGCCGGTTCCACCAGTGGTATCCCGTGCGCACCCCGTCGACGTGGACCTCGGCGCATATCAGCTCGCCGCCGAGCAGGTCGTTCAGGACGAGCGCGGTGACGCCGCACTGGTCCCGCTCGGGGTTGCCCGGCAGCCAGGGCTCACCGGAACGGGGGTCGGCCGTGTCCGCTCCCCAACTGTCGTACAGCGCCGTCTCGATGTCCGTGAGTCGTAGTGGTGTCATGTCGGACACCCTCGCACCCGCCACTGACAATCACGCGTCGTCCCTGGTCACGGCCGCCCGCACCACCCCACGCACGACCGCTTGCTCGATCGCCTCCGCGTCGTACCCCCGCGCCGCGAGCACTTCCCGCGTGTCCGCCCCCGCGTCCCGCACCTCGGCCCGCACCGGCGCCGGCGTGCGGGACAGGGAGACGGGCGAGGCGAGCCCGCGGTAGTCGCCGTCCTCGACGACGAGACCGCGGTGGCGCACCTGGGGCGCGGTGAGCGCCTCGGCGACGTCGTGCACGGGCGAGGCCGGGATGCCGCATGCCGTGAGGAGCGCGGTGAGCTCGGCACGGGGGCGGGCCGTGATGACCTTCTCCAACTCGGCGCGCAGCTCCCGCTGGTGGCGTACGCGGTCCGGGTTGGTGCGGAAGCGCGGGTCCCTGGCCAGTTCGGGCACGTCCAGTACGTCGGTGAGCGCGCCGAACTGCCGGTCGTTGCCGACGGCGACGAAGAGCGGCCCGTCCGCCGCGGCGAAGGCGTCGTAGGGGGCGATGCTGGGGTGCGCGGAGCCGGTGCGGCGCGGCACGGTGCCGTCGGCGAGCCACGACGCGGAGTGCGGGTGGAGGAGGCTGATCACGGTGTCCAGGAGTGTGCAGTCGACGAGTTGGCCGAGTCCGGAGCGGTGGCGTTCGTGCAGGGCCAGCAGGATGCCGGAGAAGGCGAGGATGCCGGTGACCTGGTCGACGACGGGCACGCCGACGCGCAGCGGCGGTCCTTCCGCCTCCCCGTTGACGCTCATGAGGCCGCCGTAGGCCTGGAGGACCGCGTCGTATCCGGGCTGTCCGCCGAGGGGTCCGTCGGTGCCGAAGCCGGTGACGCGGCAGTGGACGAGGGCGGGGTACCGGCGGCGCAGTTCGTCGTCCGGGTAGCCCCACTTGGCGAGGGTGCCCGCCTTGAAGTTCTCCACGAGCACGTCGGTGCCGAGCAGCAGGGTGTCGAGGATGTCGCGCCCTTCGGGGACGGACAGGTCGACGACGATGTTCTTCTTGCCGCGGTTGAGGTTCCGGTAGTAGGCGGAGGTGTCGGGCGCGACGAACGGCGGGCCCCAGCCGCGGGTTTCGTCACCGGCGGGGGGTTCGACCTTGATGACGTCGGCTCCGTGGTCGGCGAGCAGCTGGGCGCAGTAGGGGCCCGCGAGGACGCGGGACAGGTCGAGCACCTTGACTCCGGCGAGGGCGCCGCCGTGCGCGCCGGGGCCGGTGGGCGGAGGGGTCATCAGCTGCTCCCAGTTCGGTCGGGTCCACATATTCGTATACGCGTGCGTCGTGGCGCGGTCCGGATCGGCACAATGCATCCATGATCCCCACCGAGATCCGCACGTCCCGACTCGACCTCGTCCCGCTGCGCGTCGAGCACGCCGACGAGATGGCCGCCGTGCTCGGCGACCCCGCGCTGCACGCGTTCATCGGCGGCGCACCCGACGACGTCGAGGCGCTGCGCGCCCGCTACCGGCGCATGCTCGCCGGCTCCCCCGACCCGGGCGTCTCCTGGTGCAACTGGGTGTTGCGGCTCCGCGCCGAGGAGGAAGCCGTCCTGGTCGGGACGGTGCAGGCGACGGTCACTCCGGACGATCTCGCGGAGATCGCCTGGGTGGTCGGGACGCCGTGGCAGGGGCGCGGTCTGGCGTCGGAGGCGGCCCGTGGCCTGGTGGAGTGGCTGGCGGGACGGCAGGTGCGTACGGTCGTCGCGCACGTCCATCCCGACCACGCCGCGTCCGCGGCCGTGGCGAGGTCGGCGGGGCTCGCCGCCACCGAGGTGATCCAGGACGGCGAGATCCGCTGGGAGGCGAGGCTCTGAGCTCTGCCCCGCCCCTGTCCGCGGTCCGTCCTGCGCCCGGCTCAGTACGGCAGGTCGCCCGCGATCGCGACGCGCTCCGCGACCCGCCGGTGCGGGGCGTAGTCGTCGACGGCGTAGTGCTGCGTGGCGCGGTTGTCCCAGAAGGCGACGTCGCCCGCCTGCCAGTGGAACCGCACCTGGTACTCCGGCACGTGGGCCTGGCGCACGAGGTAACCGAGGAGCCGGTCGCTCTCCTCGCGGTCCATGCCGACGATGTGCGTGGTGAAGGACGTGTTCACGAAGAGCATGCGCCGCCCGGTCTCCGGGTGCGTGCGCACCACGGGATGGGTGACGGGCGGGAAGCGGTCCTGGAGCGGGGCGAGCCGGTCAGGGCCGTAGAAGCGGGCGAAGCCGGGGATGAAGTCGTGCACGGCACGGGCACCGTCGATGCGCGCCTTGACGGTGTCGGGCAGGTTGTCGTACGCCGCCGCCATGTCCGCCCACATGGTGTCGCCGCCGAACGGCGGCACCTCGTGCAGCTGCAACACGGCGCCCAGCGCGGGCCGTTCGCGGAAGGTGACGTCCGCGTGCCAGACGTTCTCGTACGTGGGTGTGGCGCTGCCGCCCTTGTCGAAGCGGACGACGTCGTCGGCGGAGCCGCGCGCGAGCAGCGGGTTGGTCTCGAGCTCGCCCCAGTTGAGGGCGAAGGCGCGCTGCTGCTCGGAGGTGATGCGGGCGCCGCGGAAGAAGAGGACCTTCCACTCCAGCAGGGCGCGGTTCAGCTCCTCGCGCAGGGCGGGCGTCAGCGGGCGGGCAAGGTCGACGCCGCGGATCTCGGCGCCGATGACGCGTCCCTGGGGGACGACGTCGAAGAGCTCGTAGGGGCGCTCCTGCCAGTCTTCGGGCACGCGGCGCAGGGTGCGGCGGCCCTCGTACATGCCGTCGGCGGGGACGCGAGCTTCGCGCAGGGGCGCGGTGGCTTCGTGCGGGGCCGTGGTGGCGGCGGGCCGGGGTGCGACAGTCATCGGGTCTGATCCTTCTCATGCGAAAGCGGACGGGCGGGGTGGCGCGGAGCACGGCTCCGTACAGCTAGCGGCCCGATCGCTCGCACCCGCGCCGCCACGGGACGTTGAACGTCCGTGCGGCGGCGGTCAGGTGCTGGATCATGATCGTCATTGTGGGGCGTCCACCCCCGCGGGTCAACCGTCCGCTACGGCTTGCGCAGCACTCCGCCGTACTCGTAGATCCCCTTGTTGGCGTCGGTCACGCCGAGGTAGGGCACGAGGTCGGGGTCGACCGGCTCCAGGGCGGGCTGGTCGGGGTCGGGGCGCCAGTCGACGAGGTTGACCACGCCGGGCTCCACGGGCTCGAGGCCTTCGAGGAGGACGTCGACCTCGGCGGGCGTGCGGGTCTGCCACGGCACGCCGCCGCCGGCGATGTGCTCGGTCATCTTCGCGCCCCGCACCGGGTCCTGGCAGATGACCTGTGAGAAGCCGACGAAGCTGCCGGGCGCCGCGCGGTCGACGATGGTGCGCAGGATGCGGCGCGGGTCGTCGGCGTCGACGAGGTGGTGCCCGACGGAGAGGAAGAGCGTGGCGACCGGCTCGTCGAAGTCGATGAGGCGCACCACGTCGGGGTGGTTCAGGATGGCGTCCTGGTCCCGCATGTCCCCCATGATGACCGTCGTGGAGGAGTCGTCGGCGAGCAGCGCGCGGCCGTGCGCGAGGACGATCGGGTCGATGTCCACGTAGACGACGCGGGCGTCGGGTGCGAAGCGCTGGGCGACCTGGTGGACGTTGTTGTCGGTGGGCAGGCCGCAGCCCATGTCGATGAACTGGCGGATGCCCTGCTCGCGCGTCAGGTGGCGGACCGCGCGGTAGAGGAACTGGCGGTTCTGCCGGCAGATGTCGACGACCTCGGGGAACGAGGGCACGGTGGAGAGGATGAACTTCCGGTCGATCTCGTAGTTGTCCTTGCCGCCCAGCATCCAGCCGTAGCCGCGTGCCGACGTCGGGACGTCGTAGGGGATGGACGGGTTGGACGGCCCGGACACCGTCTCGGACTGGTTGTCACTCGCCACAGTGCGCTCTCCACCTCTCCCGCAGGATTCACGGAACGTGTTCCTGGGCGCGACACTATCCGGTGATCCACGTTCGGGTGAATGAAGTACGGAAACTCAACGTCCTTGTGGGAGGCGTGGGTTGGCGGGGGTTCCTGGCCGCACCCCCGGGCCGGCCCGGGGCGGGTCCTGTGGTGTGCCTCACCCGCCGACCGTCCGGGCCCGTGCATGACGGATGATCGGGGGCAGAGCCATCCGCACCACCTGATCCGTACCACCCAGAGAGGACCTCCCCATGGAAGACCGCTTCGACGTCGTCGTACTCGGAGCAGGACCCGGCGGCTATGTGGCCGCCATCCGCGCCGCCCAGCTGGGCAAGCGGGTCGCGGTCGTCGAGGAGAAGTACTGGGGCGGTGTCTGCCTCAACGTCGGCTGCATCCCGACGAAGGCCCTGCTGCGCAACGCCGAGCTGGCCCACCTCTTCACCCACGAGCAGAAGACGTACGGCATCAAGGTCGACGGGCAGGTCTCCTTCGACTACGGCGAGGCGTTCAGCCGCAGCCGCACGGTCGCGGACGGCCGGGTCAAGGGCGTCCACTTCCTGATGAAGAAGAACGGCATCACGGAGTTCGACGGCCGGGGCACGTTCCTGGACGCGAACACGCTGCAGGTCGCGAAGTCCGACGGCACGACCGCCACGATCGGCTTCGAGAACTGCATCATCGCCACGGGCGCCACGCCCCGGCTGCTCCCCGGCACGAGCCGCAGCGAGCGCGTGGTGACGTACGAGGAGCAGATCCTCGCCGACTCGCTGCCGCGCTCCATCGTGATCGCGGGCGCGGGTGCCATCGGCATCGAGTTCGCGTACGTCCTGCACAACTACGGCGTGAAGGTGACGATCGTCGAGTTCCTCGACCGGGTCGCGCCGCTGGAGGACGCGGACGTCTCCAAGGAGCTGGCGAAGCAGTACCGCAAGCTCGGCATCGACGTGATGACCTCGACGCGCGTCGAGTCGATCGACGAGTCCGGCGAGCAGGTCCGGGTCACGGTCACGGGCAAGGACGGCAAGCAGCAGGTCCTGGAGGCCGACAAGGTCCTCCAGGCGATCGGTTTCGCGCCGAACGTGTCCGGCTTCGGTCTGGAGGCGACGGGCGTGGCGCTCACCGAGCGCGGCGCCATCGAGGTCGACGGCCGCTGCCGTACGAACGTGCCGCACATCTACGCCATCGGCGACGTCACCGCGAAGCTGATGCTCGCGCACACCGCGGAGGCGATGGGTGTGGTGGCCGCGGAGACCCTCGCGGACGCCGAGACGATGGAGCTCGACTACCCGATGATCCCGCGCGCCACGTACTCGCAGCCGCAGATCGCCAGCTTCGGCTGGACGGAGGCGCAGGCCAAGGAGAAGGGCTTCGACGTCAAGGTCGCGAAGTTCCCGTTCCAGGCCAACGGCAAGGCGCACGGCCTGGGTGACACCGTCGGCTTCGTGAAGATCATCAGCGATGACACGCACGGCGAGATCATCGGTGCCCACCTGATCGGCCCCGACGTCACCGAGCTGCTGCCCGAGCTGACCCTGGCCCAGCAGTGGGACCTCACCGTCCACGAGGTGGCGCGCAACGTCCACGCGCACCCGACCCTCGGCGAGGCCGTCAAGGAAGCGGTGCACGGCCTGGCCGGGCACATGATCAACTTCTGATCGGCCGTCGGTGCCACGGGCGCCCCGCCGCGGCACGAGTGGCCGGAAACGAGTCACTCGGGTGGCGGGGCCGCCCGCTCCGGTTGATCCTGGGCGGAACACGACTGTTTGCCTCGGGGGCGAGGAGAGGCAGTAGCCGATGTTCTCTGGCCTGGGCCGATTCGTGGTGCGCCGCCCCTGGTGGATCATCCTCGCGTGGGTGATCGCGGCAGGCGCCGTCATCTCGCTGGCGCCGAAGCTCACCTCCAGCAGCGACGAGGCGAGTTTCCTGCCGGACCACTACGAGTCCATTCGCGCCGCCGACGTGCAGGAGAAGGACTTCCCCCAGCAGCGGAACGTCGGCGCGATCATCGTCTTCCAGCGCTCCGAGGGCGGGAAGCTGACGGCCGCCGACTCCGCCGACGTGGCGCGCGTCTCCAAGGACCTGCAGAACCGGAAGATCCCCGAGGTGCAGGCCGTCGTGCCGGGCGAGGTCTCGCCCAACAAGCAGGTACAGACCTCCGTCGTCGCCATGCCCAAGATCACCGACCCCGAGGACACCGCGCAGCAGGACGCCGTCAAGGAGCTGCGGGACGATCTCAACCCGGAGTTGAAGGGCACGGACCTCTCCGCGGGGATCACCGGCTCGGCGGCGCAGGCGCTCGACGAGAGCGACGCGTCGAAGAAGGCGGGGCTGCTCGTCGGCGTCGGCACCATCGTGATCATCGTCGTGCTGCTGCTCGTGATCTTCCGCAGCCCCATCATCGCGCTGCTGCCCGTCGTCCTCATCGGTCTGATCTCGCCGATGGCGACCGGTCTGATCGCCTCCGCCAACAAGGCCTTCGACCTGAAGGCCGACTCGTCCATCCAGGAGCTGCTGACCGTCGTGCTGTTCGGCGTCGGCACGGACTACATCCTGTTCCTGCTCTTCCGCTACCGGGAGGCGCTGCGCGCGGGCGAGGATCCCAAGAGCGGCATGGTGCACGCCGTGGAGCGGGTCGGCGAGGCGATCACGTCGGCGGCCGGCGCGGTCATCGTCGCCTTCGCCGCGCTGACGCTGTCCTCGCTCGGCATGCTGCGGTCGATGGGCCCCGCCCTGGCCATCGCCGTGTTCGTGACGCTTCTCGCCGGCCTCACCCTCGTCCCCGCGGTGGTGTCGCTCCTCGGCACGAAGGTGTTCTGGCCGTCGAAGTCCTGGCAGCGCGAGCCGCACGGTACGGGGTTCGCGAAGCTCGGCGCGTCCATCGCCCGCAAGCCCGCCGTCTGGGCCCTGGTGTCCGCGCTGTTCATGGGCGCCCTCGCGCTCGGTGCGCTCGGCTACAAGGCCAACTTCGACCTGGCCGGGTCCTCGCTGCCCAAGGACAAGGAGTCGATGGTCGCCCTGGACGACCTCCAGAAGGGCTTCCCCGCGGGCAGCACCGACCCGACGTCCGTGTACCTCACCTCGACGGACGGCAAGCCCGTCGCGGAGCCGCGCGCGGCCGCCTTCCGCAAACAGCTCGCCGACGTGCGCGGGGTGGGTGAGGTGGCGGCGCCGCGGCTGAGCCCGGACCGTACGACCGCCTCGTACTCCGTGATCCTCTCGGACCCGCCCGCCTCCGACAAGGCCCTCGCGACCCTCAAGGACCGGCTGCGGCCCGCCGCCCACGAGGACGCGCCGTCCGGCACTGAGGCGCTGGTCGGCGGCACCACGGCCGTGTACGTCGACATCAACAAGGCGGTCGACCGCGACTATTCGGTGGTCTTCCCGGTGGCCGCGCTCGCCATCATGGTGATCCTCGGCCTGCTGCTGCGCAGCCTGGTCGCGCCCTGGTACCTGATGCTGTCCGTCGCGCTCGGCTTCGGCGCGACGCTCGGCGCGACCTCCCTGCTCTTCCAGCAGATCGGCAGCCAGCCCGGCCTGATGTTCATGCTGCCCGTGATCATGTACTTGTTCGTGGTCGCGCTCGGTACGGACTACAACATCCTCATGGTGTCGCGGCTGCGCGAGGAGGCCCGCGAGGGGCGCTCCCCGCACGACGCGGCGGGCACGGCGGTGCGCCACTCGGGGCCGACGATCGGCTCGGCCGGCGTGATCCTCGCGGGTACGTTCGCGACGCTGATGCTCGCGGGCAACTCGACGCTCTCCCAGATGGGTTTCTCGCTCTCCTTCGGCATCCTCATCGCCGCGTTCGTCATGGCGTTGATCTTCACTCCGGCGCTGACGGCGCTCATAGGACACGCGGCGTGGTGGCCCGGGCACGGGGACGAGAAGCGGAACGGGCGCGACGTGACGGACCCGTCGGACGAGCAGGCGACGAGCGGCGCGACACGGTCCGGATAGGTGCTCGGGTCCCCCGCGTCAGGCGGTCTCCGTCGCCGACTCGGGCGTGCCTGACGCCGCCGCCGTACGGGACGACGCCTCCGGCGGCTCCGCCCGGACGATCCCCGTCAGTGTCCCGCTCAGCGCCACGCACACCACGCCCGCGCCGACGGCCAGGCACACCTTGGCCACCCCGAACCCGGCCGCCGCCGCGGTGACGGCGGCGGCTCCGAGCGGGCCGAGCGAGTAGTGCGTGGTCCAGAACGCGGCGGTGACCCGCCCGAGCAGATGACCCGGCGTCACCTCCTGCCGCAGCGACATGGAGCAGATCCCGGCGACGCCGGTGGCCAGCAGCATGGTCGCCGAGAGCGCACCCATCACCGGCACGCTCCCGGTCAGTCCGAGGCAGCCGACGGCGATGCCGGCGAGCGTGACGGCGCCGATCCAACTCACCCCGAAGCCGAGGCCCTTGCGCAACCGGGCGACCAGGAAGGAGGCGACGAACGTACCGATCGTGCCCGCGCTCAGCACGTAGCCCACCGTGCCGTCGCCGTGGCCGAGGTCTTCCTTGATCCGGAAGATGATGACGTCGGTCATGCCGTGCGTGAGGAAGATGAACAGGGACAGCAGCACGGTCAGCGGGCGCAGCACGGGGTGCTTCCACAGGAAGCGGAAGCCGGCGAGGAACTCGCCGCGGACACCCGCGCGTTCGCCGCGCTCGCTCTCCTTCTCCTCGGCGGGGCGTGGGGTCGGCCGCAGCCTGACGAGGAGGAGTCCGGCGGCCGACACGGCGAACGTCGCGGCGTCGATCCCAATCGCGGCCACGGGCCCGAACGCCGCCGCGACGAGGCCCGCGAGGGTGGGCCCGCCGACCGTCGCCACGGCGTAGGAGCCGTACAGGTGGGCGTTGGCCCGGATGATCTGGCCGGGCTCGACGATGGCGGGCACCACGGTCACGTACGTCACCTGGAAGAGCATCGCGAAGCCGCCGGTGAGCGGAACGACCGTGTAGATGAGCCACATCGGGGTCGCGAACACCCAGACCAGCGGGATCAGCGCGTACAGCAGACAGCGCGCCACGTCGGCGAGCATGAGGAGCCTGCGCCGGTCGAACCGGTCGGCGATCACACCGGCGAAGAGTCCGGTGACGATCGACGCGACGCCCGTCAGGCCGGTGACGAGGCCCATCTGGACGACCGAGCCGGTGCTGTGCAGCACGAGCAGCGGAATGGCCACGAAGGAGAACGAGTCGCCGAGCGCGGAGAGCGTCTGGATGACGAGGAAGACGCGGTAGTCGCGATTGCCCCACAGCGAGGTGGCCACTGTCTCCCCCATTCCCGGTCCAGGGGGTGAACGTTAGCGCGAGTTGCCTTTTCGTGAAAAGTGTGAGCACAGCACCCACTCCCGCGGGGCCTCTCATTGCTCACAGCCGAAGCGAAAATGCAAGTGGAATCCATAAAGCCGTCAAAAGTCGGTGGCCTAGGAAAGCGAGCGAAAAGTCAAGTCGCCGGACAGGTCTGCTGAGTTTTGTTTTTCACGGCCCCGACCAGCGGTTTTGAGGTGTTAGTGTTTTTACTCGTCCCGAGCCGGCCCGCATTTGCACCGGCGCACCGCTCGGATTGCGCTGCGGCGCACCGCCCCTTCGCGGCGGCCGCCGTCGCCCCTCACACCGGAATGGAAGATGGCCTTCCAGGTCTGATTCCCGTTCCGGCGGAATGTGCCCGCGTCATCCACGTACCTGCCCTGGAGCTCTTTCATGTCTGCTGACAGCACGGCTGTCACCACACCATCGCCCGCGGACACCACCGCGCCGCCCGGCGGCGGCCGGCACCTCGGCCTGGCCCTGTTCGTCATCGCCGCGGCCCAGCTCATGGTGGTGCTCGACGGCACCATCACCAACATCGCGCTGCCCAGCATCCAGACCGCGCTCGACGTGTCCGACGCGAACCTGGCCTGGATCGTCAACTCCTACGCGCTGGCCTTCGGCGGTCTTCTGCTGCTCGGCGGCCGGGCCGGCGACCTCTTCGGCCGCAGGCTGATGTTCCAGGTGGGCATCGCCGTATTCACGCTGGCCTCGCTGCTCGGCGGGCTCGCCCCGAACGAGGGCCTGCTCATCGGTGCGCGCGTCCTGCAAGGTGTCGGTGCGGCCGTCGCCGCGCCCAGCGCGCTCTCCCTGATCGCCACGACGTTCCCCGAGGGCAAGCCGCGCAACAAGGCGATGGGCGTCTACGCCGCCATGGCGGGCATCGGCGCCACCGTGGGTCTGCTGCTCGGCGGTGTCCTCACCGACGCCCTGGACTGGCGGTGGGTGTTCTTCGTGAACATCCCGATCGGTCTGGCCGTGCTCGCCGGGACGAAGACGCTCGTCGAGGCGGAGCGCCACCCGGGCAGGCTCGACCTGCCGGGCACCGTCACCGGTACGGGCGGACTGATCGCCCTGGTCTACGGCATCACGCGCGGCGGCGAGCACGGCTGGACCGACGGCCTGACCCTGTCCTGCTTCGGCGTCGCCGCGGTGCTGCTCGCCGCCTTCCTCGTCATCCAGAACCGCACCGCGAACCCGATGATGCCGCTGCGCCTCTTCAAGGACCGCAACCGGTCCGGGTCCTTCGCCACGATGCTGTTCATCGGCGCCGGGATGATCGCCACCTTCTACTTCCTCACCCTCTACATGCAGCTGATCCTCGGCTACAGCGCGGTGAAGACGGGCTTCGCCAACCTGCCGTTCAGCCTGGGCATGGGGGTCGCCGCCGCGGTCAGCGCCAAGCTGGTGACGCGTCTCGCGCCGCGCGCCATCGCCGGGCCCGGTCTGCTCGTGGCGGCGGGCGGCATGTTCTGGTTCGCCACGCTGACCCCGGACTCGTCGTACACCGGGCACCTGATGCCCGCGATGTTCGTCACCGCCCTCGGTCTCGGGATGGGCTTCGTCCCGATGACGCTGGGCGCGGTCAGCGGCGTCGAGCACCAGGACACGGGCATCGCCTCCGCGCTCCTGAACACCGCCCAGCAGATCGGCGGCGCCCTGGGCCTCGCCGTCCTCGCGACCGTCTCCACCTCGGCGGCCGACGACCGGCTGCCCGACGCGGCCGCCTCGCTCTACCGGGGCCTGGCCACGAAGGACCACGGCCTGGTGGCCAGGGCGGCCGACGCCCTGACCCACGGCTACACGCTGGCGTTCGTCGGCGCGGGAATCATGTTCCTCGCCGGTCTCGCCGTCACCGCTCTCGCCATCAACGCCCGTAAGCAGGAGACGGCGGAGGGCACGGCACCGGTCCACATGGGCTGAGCCGTAAAGCCTTCTCCACACGGTGAGACGGACGAGCGCGCCGTGAGACCCACGGCCGGGACCGAGGACCTGCTGCGCCTGCACGCGCCACAGGTCCTCGGCGCGCTCATCCGCCGGGACGGACACTTCGGCGCCGCCGAGGACGCCGTACAGGAAGCGCTCCTCGCGGCGCCTCATGGACCGACTGCCGCGCCGACGAGGCACGGCGGCGTGAGGCCGCGAGGCCTACCAGTCGGCGGCCCGGGGCAAGCTCAGCCGCCCCGAGGCCCACTACGTTCAGACGCGCGCCGCCAGACCGGCCCCCTGAACCGGCACCTGCCCGGACGGCGCGCAGTGCCCGGCGACGGTGTCCGCGAAGGCGCGGGCCAGCGGGCTCAGCGCGTCCCAGCGGCGCACCGCCCACCCCACCGGCAACGGCGGCAGTTCAGGCACCGGCACGAGACGGAGCCCCGGGGGCCCGCACTCGCGCCAGCCCGGCAGCAGCGGCACCACGGCCTGGCCGAGCCCCAGCTCCGCGAGGAGGACGGCGGTGTCCCAGTCGGCGACGCTGGTGACCGTCCGCAGCACCACATCCAGTTCGCCGAGGCGCGCGTCGAGCCGAGCACGGGACGTCGACCCCACCGGCGGCGCGATGAGCTGCCCCGCGGCCAGTTCGGCGGGCTCGACGCGCGGCCGCCCGGCCAGCGGGTCGTCGGCGCGGACGGCGAGGACCCAGGGCAGTTCCATGACGGGCCGCTGCTCGATGCCGCGCACGGGCTCGCCGACGGTGATCCACGCGAGGTCGAGGTCGTCGGCGGCGAGGGCCTCGAAGCAGCTGCGGCTCGAGCTCATGGTCCGGAACTCCAGGCCGACGCGCGGGTAGCGGTCCCGGAAGCCGACGACGGCCTCGGCCATGAAGTGCCGTACGGAGGTGGCCCCGGTGGTGATCCGCACCGTGCCGCCCTCGCCGCGCACCTGCTCCTTGAGGCGGCGCACGGCGAGGTCGATGCCGCCGATTCCGTCCGAGGCGGCGGCTCGCAGGATCCGCCCGGCCGAGGTGGGCACGACGCCCCGCGCCTGCCGCTCCAGAAGGCTTACGCCGAGCTCCCGTTCCAGGCGTTTGACGTGCTGGCTCACGGCGGACTGCGTACAGGACAGCTCACGGGCGACGGCGCTGAGGCTGCCCGCGCGGCACACGGCGATGAAGATCCGAAGGTCGTCGAGGGTCACAGCGGATGAAGTTATCTCTCGGGGGGATGCAAGGAAACCCGAGGATTGACTGGGGTTTTGGCCGTGCACCAAGATCGGCGAAGGCCCGGGCGGCGACCCGGCGACGGGCGTCGACCCGGGGCCGGCAACATCAGGAACACAGGAAAAGGTGACGCGTGGAAGCGCTCGAAATGGTGGCCGTGGGTGCCGCCGGTGTCGCGGCCGGCGGGCTCAACGCGGTGGTCGGGTCCGGCACCCTCATCACCTTCCCCACCCTGCTGGCCTTCGGCTTCCCGCCGGTGCTCGCCAACGTGTCGAACAACCTCGGCCTGGTGCCGGGCACCCTGAGCGCCGCGTACGGCTACCGCCGGGAGATGAAGGGCCAGTTCAGGCGTCTCGTGCGGTTCGGGACGGCCTCGCTGATCGGCGGTCTGATCGGCGCGCTGCTCCTGCTGAAGCTCCCCGACGACGCCTTCCAGGCGGTGGTCCCCGTACTCATCCTGAGCGCCTGCCTCCTGGTGCTGCTGCAGCCGTGGCTGACGCGCAGGCTCCGGAACCGCGAGGGAAGCGGCAGGGCGGACGGCGGCATCCCGATGTGGTGCGGGGTCCTCGCCACCGGCGTCTACGGCGGCTACTTCGGGGCGGCACAGGGCGTGCTGCTCATGGCCCTGTTCGGCACGTTCCTCCTGGACGACCTGCAGCGGCTGAACGCCGCGAAGAACGTGCTCGCGTCGATCGTCAACGGCGTCGCCGCCGTCGTCTTCATCGTGGTCGCGGACATCGACTGGACGGCGGCCGGTCTGATCGCCGCCGGTTCCACGGTGGGCGGCCTCGTGGGCGCGCGCTACGGCCGACGGCTCCCGCCGCTGGCGATGCGCACCTTCATCGTGGTCGTGGGGACCACGGCTTCGATCATCATGCTGATCCAGTGACCTCCATCATGCTGATCCAGTGACCTCGGAACACCAGCGCATGGTTTATCGTTGAACATGATGTGGCTCCGACCGCGATTCCCCCGTCCGGTCGGGGCCACATCCCTTTCACGCCACTTCACGTCGGCTCCATGTGGGCGTCTTCCCCGGTTTTCACGCCTTCGAGGGCGAATATGACAAGCGCAGCGCGTCACACACGCCCGGGCGGCATCATGCGTCCATGGACGGTGCCAAGCCTGTGCAGGTCTTGTTCACGCCCGACGAGTACGCCGCGATCCTGCGTCACGCGGACCGCCTCGGGGTGCCGGTGGCCGAGTTCATCCGCCGCGCCGTGACCGTCCGGGCCGAGGAGCCGCCCGGACCCTGCCAGACGTCCGACAGCCGGCGCGGGGCTTCCGTACCACCCGTCCAGCGGGGCCTCGGCCCGGACGGCACACCGGCGCTCCGCCGGTTCCTCGACACCCTCGCCGCCTCGGCGGACCCCGAGGACCAGCAGGGACGGTGACCGGGGAGGGACGCGCGGGTCAGGTGAGAACGATCTCCGGACGGTAGATGTCCAGCCAGAGCGCCAGGTCGAGGGTCCGCTCGAGGCCGCGCCGCGAGGCCTGGGTGATCTGCGGCGCCTCCCGCCCCGCGGCCTTCGCGGCCTGCTCCCGGTCCACCAGGTCGAAGACGGGATGCCCGGGCCGCGCGAGCAGATCCTTGACGTGCCCCTGGAGCGCGACGGCGTACTTCGGGTCCTGGGTCGAGGGGTACGGGCTCTTCACCCGGTCGTAGACCGACCGCGGCAGCACGTCGGCGGTCGCCTCGCGCAGCAGGCTCTTCTCCCTGCCGTCGAAGGACTTCAGCGCCCAGGGCGCGTTGTAGACGTACTCCACGAGCCGGTGGTCGCAGAACGGCACGCGTACCTCCAGGCCGACCGCCATGCTGGCGCGGTCCTTGCGGTCGAGCAGGACGCGGACGAACCGGGTCAGGTGCAGATACGAGATCTTCCGCATCCGGAACTCGAAGTCGCTCTCGCCGTCCAGGCGACGGATGCCGCCCACGGCGCCCGCGTAGCTCTCCTTGACGAAGGCGGGCAGGTCGAGCGCGGCGGTCAGGTCGGGGCGGAGGATGCCCGCGTCGTCCCCGAAGTGTTCCGCGAACCGCACCAGCCAGGGGAAGGTGTCGGCCGTGCGCGCCGCCTCGTCGAAGAACTGCAGGTAGCCGCCGAAGACCTCGTCCGCGGACTCCCCGGAGAGCGCCACCGTGGAGTGCTCGCGGATGGCGCGGAAGAGGAGGTAGAGGGAGGCGTCCATGTCGCCGAAGCCCATGGGTATGTCCCGTGCGCGGATCATCTTGGCGCGGACGTCCGGGTCGGCGAGGGCGTGGGAGTCCAGGACGATGTCGCGGTGGTCGGTGCCCGCCGACTTCGCGACGTCGTGGACGTAGGGGGTGTCGGGGGTGCCGCGCAGCTCGTCGGCGACGAAGTGGTCGGCCTGGCCGACGAAGTCGACGGCGAAGCTGCGGACCGTCTCGCCCGCCTCGGCGAGTTGCCGGGCGGCGATCGCGGTCATCGCCGAGGAGTCGAGGCCGCCGGAGAGCAGTGTGCAGCGCGGCACGTCCGAGACGAGCTGACGGCGCACGATGTCGTCGAGGAGCTCGCGGACCCGGGCGACGGTGGCGTCCCGGTCGTCGGTGTGCGGACGGGTCTCCAGGGACCAGTACACGTGACGGCGCAGACCGGCGCGGTCCACCGTGACGACGGTGCCGGGCCCGACCTCGTTCATGCCGTCCCACACGGCGTGACCGGGCGTCTTGACGAGGGCGAACACTTCCCTGAGTCCGTCGAGGGCGACCCGGCGCCGGGCGAGCGGGTTGGCGAGAATCGCCTTGGGCTCGGAGCCGAACAGGACGCCGTCGGACGTCTCGTAGTAGTAGAAGGGCTTGATGCCCATGCGGTCGCGGACCATGACGAGCCTGTCGTGGCGGGCGTCCCAGATCGCGAAGGCGTACATGCCGTTCAGCCGCTCGGCGAGGGCCTCGCCCCATTCGAGATAGCCGCGCAGGACGACCTCGGTGTCGGACTCGGTGGTGAAACGGTGGCCGCGGCCCGTCAGTTCGCGGCGGAGCTCGGTGAAGTTGTACGTCTCGCCGGAGTAGACGAGCGCGACGGTGCCCTGGGGTGTCTCGACGGTCATGGGCTGGCGTCCGCCGGGCAGGTCGATGATCGCGAGCCGCCGGTGTCCGAGCCCGGCGGGCCCGCCGACCCAGGTGCCGCGGTCATCGGGCCCGCGGCAGGACATCGTCTCCGTCATCGCGTCCAAGGTGGTGGACCCGTCCGTCAGATCACGGTCGAAGGAGACCCAGCCGGTGATGCCGCACATGCGCTTTCCTTCCGCTCGCCGAACTAGGTGTAACTAGCACCTATGTGTGCAGCGTGCTCCTGCACCTGCGCACGGTCAACGCCCCCGTGAGCGGACCGGTCCGCCGACCCCGGCGATTTCGGCCGCTCTTTACCGCCCCTTACCGATGACCACAGGCCCTGACTCGTGTCAGCGGGGCGCATACCGAGCACGCCGGGCACCAGGACTCGCGCCGCCGGGAAGAGCGGCCGGAAGGGAAGATTCCGGCCACGGGCAAAGACTTGTCAACGAAGTGCCGACCCCCGCTCCGCGGCCGCGACCAACAGCGCCTCCGCGTCGCCGCGGGCCTCCTCGATGGCGTGCGGGAACACGCGCAGGCCGTGCGCGACGAGCGCGCCCTCGTGCAGCAGCATCAGCGTGCGCCCGAGCCGCGCGGCTTCCGCTTCGGACGGCGCGACTCCCCTGGCGAAGTCGGTGAACAGCGCGAGCATCCAGGCCTTCTGACCGACGATGATCGGGTACGCGGGATGCGTGGGGTCACTGATCTCGGCGTGCGCGTTGACCATGCCGCACCCCTTGACCAGCCGACCATCGGGCCCGCCGGCCCAGTCGCGCAGGGCGTCGAAGACGGCGAGGACCCGGGCGCGGGGCGCGCCCGCGGCCTCGATGTACGGGGCGAGGAAGGCGCGCCAGCGGTCGTCGCGGTCGGCGAGGTACTCCACGACGATCTGCTCCTTGGAGCCGAACCGGTCGTAGAGGGTCTTCTTCGTGACCCCGGCCTCGACGGCGATCAGGTCCACGCCGACGGCGTGGATGCCGCGCTCGTAGAAGAGGCGTCCGGCGGCATCGAGAGCGCGGCGGGCGGCCGGTGTCATGACGATGCGATGCGGCACCGCTGCGGCCCCGCCTTCCGTGTTCGGCGTGTCCTCACCCATGGACCCCATGGTAGACCGACCGGTATACATCGCGCCTAAACCGATCTGTATACTCGACCACCAGGTAGACAGATCGGTTTACTCGCCCACGACGGGCCTCCGCGCGACGCCGGGGACCCGAGACGGGAGAATCCCATGAACGTCCTGCTGTCGACCGCCTTCGTGCTGACCTGGAGCTCGGGGTTCATCGGCGCCAAACTGGGCGCGGGCAGCGCGTCCGCCGTGACGGTGCTGATGTGGCGCTTCCTGCCGCTGGCAGTGGTGCTGGGGCTGGTCGCCCTGGTGCTGTCCCGGGCGGCGTGGCGCGGCCTGACGGCGCGTGATGTCGGACGGCAGGCGGCCGTCGGCGCGCTGTCGCAGAGCGGCTACCTCCTCACCGTGTACCTGGCGATCCAGCTCGGCGTCTCCAGCGGCACGACCGCCCTGATCGACGGCACCCAGCCACTGGTCGCGGGCGCCCTGGCCGGGCCGCTGCTCGGTCAGTACGTCTCGCGCACGCAGTGGACCGGTCTCGGCCTCGGCGTGACCGGGGTCGTCATCGTCACCGCCGCCGACTTCTCCCAGGGCGGCGCCACGCCCGCCTGGGCGTATCTCGTGCCGTTCCTCGGCATGCTCTCGCTGGTGGCGGCGACGTTCCTCGACCGGCGTGCGCCGCGCGCGGTGGCCCCTTCGGTGGCGATGACCGTCCACTGCGCCACCAGCGCCGTCGTCTTCACGGGTCTCGCGGTGGTGTCCGGTGCCGCGACGCCGCCGGCCGAGGGGTCGTTCTGGGGCGCGATCGCGTGGCTGGTCGCACTCTCCACGTTCGGCGGGTACGGCCTGTACTGGCTGATTCTGCGGCGCTCCGGGGTCACGCAGGTCAACACGCTGATGTTCCTCATGGCGCCCGTGACCGCGCTGTGGGGTGCGCTGATGTTCGGTGAGCCCTTCGGGCCGCAGACCGTGGCGGGGCTCGCGGTCGGGCTCGCGGCGGTGGTGGTCGTACGTCGAGGAGGACGGGGAGCGGCCCGGTCCGGCGGTGCGGCCGCCGCGGCGGCGACGGCTGACACCAACGCTGCCGCCACCATCCGGAAGGCGCGGATCAGCGGGGGGTCAGCAGCGCCTGCACCGCGGGTGCGTACCGGGCGGTGATCTCGGCGATCTCCGTGGCGCGCAGGTGCGCGCCGCGGGCGATGCCGTACATCACGCCGAGCCCGAGCAGCATGCCGACGGCGAGCTCGGCCCGCAGCCCCGCGTCCGGCCCCGAGAGGCGCTCGGTCAGCCGCTGGGCCACCTGCACGCGGAAGTTGTCCCGCAGGATGTCGCCCTGCTCGCCGTGGAGCGGGGCGAAGACGATGCGCAGGATGGGGTCGGCGCCCCGCTCGGCCTGGCCGGTGAGCAGGTGCAGGACCATGTGGCGGGCGAGGTCGTCGACGGGGGCGTCGAGGAACGTGTCCGCGTCGGCCTCGAACGACATGACCTGGGAGAACAGGGCGTCCTTGTTGCCGAAGTACTTCAGGATCAGCGGGGCGCTGACTCCGGCCCGGTCCGCCACGGCCTTGAGGGTGATGTCCCCGTGCGCGTGCCGGGCGAGCAGGTGACGGGCGGCGCGGATGATGGCCGCCTTGCTCGCCTCGGAGTCCCTGCGTCCGGCGGGCGGGGCGTGGTGCGACGCGGCCGCGCGCCCGTCCACGCGTACGTCCACCTCCGTGCGAACCTCCGCCATGGTCAGCTTCCTTCCAGAGCGGTCTCCTGTGCGGGCCCCTCGCGCCCCGCGGTCTTGCGGCCGTTCCGCGCGGCCGGGGCCGTGTCCGAGGGTATGGCCAGGGCGACGGCGCAGGCGACGAGCGCCACCGTACCGGCCAGGGTGAAGGCGAGCCGGTAGCCGCCGAGCGTGGGGAACTCGACGCCTCCGGCGGACGCGGTGTGCCGGACGAGCACCGCGGCGACCGCCGCACTCGACACGCTCTGCCCGATCGTCCGCATCAGGACGTTCACGCCGTTCGCGGACGCGGTCTGCTCGACCGGCACGGCCCGCAGGATCAGCGTGGGCAGCGCCGAGTACGCGAGGGTCGTCCCGGTCGAGACGATCGCGGCGCCCAGCATGATCACCCACAACTCCCTGCTGTCCACGACGCGTACGGCGTAGCCGAGCGCCATGACCGCGCCGCCGAGGGCGAGGGTCACCCGGGGGCCGCGTGCCGTCGAGACACGGGCCGACACCGGCGAGAGGGCCAGCATGATGACGCCGTTCGGCAGCAGGCAGAGGCCGGTCGCCACGATCGACAGCTCCAGGCCGTAGCCGCTCTCGGCGGGCGCCTGCACGAGCTGTGCGGTCACCAACGAGTTGGCGTAGAAGGCGAATCCGGCGAGCAGCGCGGCCAGGTGCGGCAGCGCGACGCGCCGTCCGGACGCGAGGCGCAGGTCCACCAGCGGCTGCTTCGCGCGCAGCTGCGTCCGCCACCACACGGTCAGGATCACGACCGCGCCCGCGAACAGGCCGAGGACGGGGCCGCTCCCCCACCCCCACTGACCGCCCTGCGACACCGCGAGCAGCAGACAGACGAGTCCGGCCGCCAGGCCGAGCGCGCCCCATGTGTCGAACCGCCCCGGCGAACGCACCGGGGACTCCCGCACCGCCCACCGGGCGAGCAGCAGTCCGGCCGTGCTCAGGGCGGCCGTCGCCCAGAACATGGCGTGCCAGTCCGCGTACTGCACGATGAGCGCGGCCAGCGGCAATCCGAGCGCGGCGCCGATGCCGACCGTGGAGCTCATGAGGGCGACGGCGGAAGCGGTGCGCCGGGGCGGGAGTTCGTCGCGCAGGATGCTGATGGACAGCGGCACCACCGAGGCGGAGGCGCCCTGCAGGGCGCGTGCCGCGATCAGCAGCCGGATGTCGGACGTGAGCGCGCAGAGCACGGAGCCCCCGGCCATCAGGCCGAAGGCGAGCAGCAGGACGCGGCGCTTGCCGTACATGTCGCCGGCCCGGCCGAGCACGGGGGTGAGGACCGCGCCGGACAGCAGCGTCGCGGTGACCAGCCAGGACACGGCGCCGGGCGAGCTGCCCGTGAGGCGGGGCAGGTCGGGGAGCAGGGGGACGACCACGGTCTGAGTGACGGCCATCAGGATGCCGCCGAACGCGAGCACGGGGACCGTGAGACGGGCGCGCGGACCTCCCCCGTCGCCGACTGCCGGATCCGGCGCCATGGCATCTCCCCCGAGGATGAGGTGAATTCAAATTCACCATAGCGGGTGAATGGGAATTCACCCAGAGAAATTCGGGAGGGACACCGACGCGGCGTCCCGTCCGCCCGTGGCCGTGAACCGCCCCGGCCCACCGGGCGCCCCTGCCGCGAGAGGTCCGCCGTCGGCGGCTTCGGTCATACTGCGGCCCATGAACCGACTCCGCTTCGGCCTGGTGGGCACCGGCCCCTGGGCCTCCGCCACGCACGCCCCCGCGCTGTCCCGCCACCCCGGTGTGGACCTCAGCGGCATCTGGGGCCGCCGCCCCGAGGCCGCGGCCGCGCTCGCCGCCGAGCACGGGACGAGGGCGTACGCGGACGTGGACGAGCTGTTCGCCGCGTGTGACGCCGTGGCGTTCGCGGTGCCGCCGGACGTGCAGGCGCCGCTCGCCGCGCGGGCCGCGGCGGCGGGCTGCCACCTGCTCCTCGACAAGCCGGTGGCCACGACGGCGGCCGGGGCGCGGGACCTCGCGGCGGCGGCCGAGCGCGCGGGCATCGCCTCCGTGGTCTTCTTCACACTGCGCTTCACCACCGCCTCGGCGGCCTGGCTGGCCGAACAGAGCGCCACGGGCGGCTGGTTCACCGGCCGCGCCGACTGGTACGGCTCGTTCTACGCGCCGGACGGCAGCGCCGCCTTCTCGTCACCCTGGCGCGCGAGCCGGGGCGGCCTGTGGGACGTGGGCCCGCACGCCCTGTCGATGCTGCTGCCCGTGCTCGGCGACGTGACGGCCGTGACGGCGGCCGAGGGCCCCAAGGACACGGTCCACCTGATCCTGCGGCACGAGAGCGGCGCGTCCAGCACGGCGACGCTGACCCTGACGGCGCCGCCCAAGTGCGAGGGCCTCGCGGTGGAGCTGCGCGGGGAGAGCGGCACGGTGGCGCTTCCGCCGTGGGAAGGCGCGGGCGACGCGTTCGGGGCGGCGGTGGACGCGCTCGTCGAGTCCGCCGCGACGGGCACGGCCCATCCGTGCGACGTACGGTTCGGGCTGCGGGTCTCGGAGATCCTGGCGCGGGCGGAGGAGCACATCACGGCCACCTGACGCGCCCGGAACGACCACGGGCGGCCGGTACCGTGGCCGCTACGTAATGGCGAGTGACGGCACCGACCGCAGCCGGTGGTCCTACGGAACCGGAAGCGGGAAGCCGAGCCGTGCGGTCCTGTGCTGCTCCGATTCCGACCACACGGATCAAAATACGAACAGTTGTCCCACACGCTTCCCACATCGGTCCTGTAGGCCTAGGGGGTACCCAATGCCGGGGAATTTCAGCCATTCTCATGCTCCCCGGACAAGATGCCCCGCTGTTGTGCACGGGAGTCGTCCGACGTTCAAACCTGCAGGTCGGTGACCCCGCACACTCCATGATGCCCGAGCGACTGATCGTTTTCTTCGGGCAATGTTTACTACCAAAGCCGATGTGAATATTTAGACTGATCACGCTCCAACTCGGCGTGCACCAAGAGGGATTACCCACCATGAACAAGACGGCGCTCCGCGCTCTGCTCCGCGAACGACGCGCCCTCATAGCCCCCGAATCGCACGGCTTCGCCCGCCCGACAGGCCAGGGACGGCGCGCGCCCGGCCTGTCGCAGCACCAGGTCGACCAACTGCTCCACCGCACGTTCGGGACGTACCACCGCCTCGAGTCCGGCAATTACCCCAACCCGCCGACCTCCCTGCTCCGCGACGTGGCCCGCCTGTTCGGTCTCAACGAACAGGAGTGGGTGTCCCTCTGCCGCTACGCACTGCTCCAGGACCCGCCGGGGCCGCTCCACCTCTCCTCCGGCAAGGAGGTCCCCGGCGTCTGGCAGGAGGCGGTCGACGGGATCGGGCACATGGCCTACGTGACCGACGCCTCCTGGGAGATGCTCGCGTACAACAGCGCCTTCGCCGCGATGTTCCCGGGCGGCAAGGTCCCCGGCAACACCCTGCGCTGGATGCTCCTGGACCCGCACGGCCGCGAGACCCTGATGGACTGGCACAACGCGTGGGCCCCGATGGTTCTCCCCCAGCTGCGCGCCGCGCTCGCCACCCGGCCCGACGACGACATCCTGCGGCGGATCGAGAAGGAGATCCTGGCCGACCCCGAGACGGCCGACCTCTACGCCGCCGGCAACTCCCACCCCCACCCCGACGGTGACGAGCGCCCCCTGATGCACGCCCAGGAGGGCCCCGGCTGGGTCACCATGTGTGCGGCGCAGCCCCTGACGGCGCCCGGCTCCCGGCTGATGATCCTCGTGTTCCACCGCGGCTCGCAGCGCGTCCACTCGCGCGCGCCCAATCTGCGCTCCGACTGACCCCGACTGACCCCGACTGACCCCGACTGACTCCGACTGACCCCGCGCGGACACCTGGCCGATTTCGTACGCACATTCGACCCGAATCGTACGCAGGTTCGATCTGGTGGCGCATAACAGGGCACTCCGGGCATAGTGCAGTAACTTGGCCACATCCCCACCCGCACCGCTGATCCACGGGGAGCCGCCACGTGACTGCTCACGTTCTGCGACCACGGACCGTCCTCGGCGACCACAAGGTCACCACCGCCGAGATAGCCGACGACGTGAGCGCGCACCACGCCGACCACCCGCGCCTGCGCGCCCTGCTCCGCGTCATCGGCAACTGCGGCGTCCGTACGCGCCACTTCACGCGCCCGCTCGACTCCCCCACCGTGTCCGGCACGGCCGACGTCGGGGAGCGCGCCCGGGTCGCCTTCTCCGACGCGCTCGACATGGCCGAACGGGCCTGCACCAGGGCACTGGACGACGCCGGCCTCACCGCGCGCGACATCGACGCCATCGTCACCACGCACACCACGAGCTGGGCCGTCCCCAACCTGGACATCCACCTCGTCACACGGCTCGGCCTCCGCCCCGACCTGCGCCGCGTCGCCCTCACCTCCGTGGCCTGCCCCGGCGGCACCCAGGCCCTGACCCGCGCCGCCGACCTCCTCGCCGCACACCCGGGCAGCAAGGTCCTCGTCGTCGCCTCCGAGGTGCTGTCCAGCATCTACCACCACAGCGACACCACCATCGAGTCGATGATCTACAAAGCGCTGTTCGGCGACGCGGCCTCCGCGACCGTCGTCACCGACACCCCGCTGGGTCCCGGACTCGCCGTCGAGGACACCTACGAGTACGTCCTCCCCGACAGCCTCGAACGCCAGCGCGGCAGGATCGCCGAGGACGGCATCCACTTCGACTCGACCAAGCAGGTCCTGGCCGCCGTCACCGACGTGACGCCGCCCCTCCTGGAGTGGCTCGGCCCCCGGCGGCCCGACTTCGCCGTCATCCACCCCGGCAGCCCGCGCATCATCGCCGACACGGCGGCCGCGCTGGGCCTGGACGAGCACGCCGTACGGCACTCCACGGACACCCTCAGCCACGAAGGCAACCTCGGCGGCGTGAGCATCCTGCGCGTCCTGGAACGCACCCACGCCGACCCTCCGGACGACGGTGCGCACGGCGCGGCCATCGCCTTCGGCCCCGGCTTCACCACGGCGGCCCTGCGCTGCCGCTGGCGCTCGTGAGGTCTGCCCGTGGGCACTCCCGGGGTCTGACCGTCCCGGCGAAAACCGGTTGCCGCCGCTTCGCCCCGCTGCTGAGGTGACCGCATGGATCACGCAGCGGTACTGGCCGCGTACGACCGTCAGCTCCGGCACGACACCACGGGTGAGGGCGGTGACACCCGGGTCGAGCGGACCGGGGGCGTCGTGCGCGTCACCGGCTCCGCGCACGACTGGAACGGTGTCCTGTGGACCGACATCGACGCGTCGACGGCGGACGCCGTGATCGCGGAGCAGGTGCGTCATTTCACCGACGCGGGGCGCGAGTTCGAGTGGAAGCAGCACTCGTACGACCGTCCCGCCGACCTGGGCGAGCGGCTCCTCGCGGCCGGGTTCGAGGCCGAGCCGACGGAGACCGTGATGGTCGCCGAGGCCGCCGCCCTGCCCGCGGGCCCCGAACTGCCCGACGGCATCCGGCTGGTCCCGGTGACGGACGCGGCGGGCGTGCGCCTCATGTCCGAGGCGCATCTGGCCGCCTTCGGCGAGGGCGACGCGGCGCTGAGCGAACACCTGGCCCGGCGTGTGCTCGCGCAGCTCACCGAGACACCGGACGACATCGTCGCGGTCGTCGCGATGGCCGGCGACCGGCCGGTGTGCGGCGCCCGCATGGAGTTCCGTCCCGGCACCGACTTCGCCGGGCTGTGGGGCGGCGGCACCGACCCGCGTTGGCGCGGCAAGGGCATCTACCGCGCGACGGTCGACTACCGCGCCCGCATCGCCGTCGAGCGCGGCTACCGCTATCTGCAGGTCGACGCCTCCGACGACAGCCGCCCGATCCTGGACCGGCTCGGCTTCACGACGCTCTGCACGACCACGCCGTACGTGTACCGGCCGTAGGACCCGGGAGGCCCGGGGTCCGGCGGCGGGCTCTCAGCCGCGGCCGACCAGCGCGACGATCGCTTCCGCCGTGTCCGTCTCGCCGAGCCTCGGGAAAATCTTCTCCACGCTGTTGCGGTGGGCGTCGGCGTCCATGTCGGTGACGGCGTCGACGGCCACGGTCACGTGGTAGCCGTGCTCGTGCGCCGCGCGGGCCGTCGACTCCACGCCGATGCTCGTCGCGATGCCGGCGAGCACGACCTGGGTGACGCCCCTGCGGCGCAGCTGCAGGTCGAGGTCGGTGCCGTAGAAGGCGCCCCACTGCTGCTTGGTGACGACGATGTCCGTGTCCGTGCGTCCCAACTCGGGCACGAGGTCCGCCCAGTCCGCGGGCACGTCACCGCTGCGCGCGGGTCCCTCGGTGCGGCCGGGGGCACCTCCCGTCACCCGCACGAGGACGACCGGCAGCCCGTGCTCGCGGAAGGCGCGGGCGAGCGCGGCGGACCGTTCGACGATGTGCTGCGCGGGAGGGGCGGTGGGCAGCGCGGTGATGCCCTTCTGGAGGTCGACGAGCACGAGGGCGGTGGTGCGGTCGAGGAGGGTGGCGGTCATGGGTGGTGCCTTTCTCGAACTGTGCTGATTACTTGCGTACGTGGTCGATTGCGTGCCTATCCGGCCGGGCGGCGGCGCAGCGCGCGGTCCGTGGCGGTCAGGACGACGAGGGCCAGGGCCAGGACCGCGCCGACGGCGGCCATGAGGTGCAGGCCTCCGTCGTCGGCGCGCTGACCGTAAGCGAGGCCGATCAGGCCCGAGGCCGTGATGGCGCCGATGTACTGCGCGGTGCGCTGGAGTCCGGCGGCCGACCCGATGGCCTCCGCGGGCGCGAACTGCTGCACGGCCGCCTGGTTGCCGGTGCCCATGAGCCCCTGCGGGATGCCGAAACAGGCGCCGGCCAGGAGCAGGACGGCGAGCGGCGTGGAGCCCGTGGTGAAGAGCAACAGAGCGCTGCCCGCCGCGAGGAGCACGGCGGCAACGGTGAGAGGCGCCCGAATTCCCTTCGTGCGCGCCCCGATCAGGGAACAGGCCAGCGCGGCGAGGGACATCGGCAGCATGACGAGTCCGGTGTGCAGCGAGGAGTAGCCGCGCTCCTCCTCCAGCCATTGGGTGAAGCCGTACATCACGCAGTACACGACGAGGTAGCTCAGCCCGTGCCGCAGATAGGTGCGGGCGAGGGCATGGTTCGTGCCGAGCATGCGCAGGTCGATGAAGGGGTGCGGGTGGCGCAGCTGCCACCCCGTGAGCAGGGCGGAGAGCACGACGACCGGGGCGAGCAGGGGCCACATGGGGTGGCGCAGGTCGAGCAGGAACACGACGAGGCAGCTCAGCGCGCCCGTGAAGAGCACGATCCCCAGCGGATCGAGCGTCCCCGTCTTCCCTGTCCGGCCTGCCGTCGCCCTGTCGCGCGGCGCCTCCTTGGGTATCCATCGCAGGGCGGTGGCGTACGCGATGACCGCGACCGGCACGTTGACGGCGAAGACGGCGCGCCAGCCCGCGGTCGCGACGAGGAGACCGCCGAGGGTCGGTCCGATCGCCGCGCTGCCGAGCGCCGCGAAGGAGAGCCGGCCGAGGACGGTGCGCGGGGTGGGGGTGCCGAGCCGGGTCGATTCGTCGCGCAGGACGGCCATCGCGGCGGGGTACGCGGCTGACGTGCCGATGCCGAGGAGCGCCCGGGAGACGAGCAGCCAGCCGAATCCCGGGGCGAGCGCTCCGACGAGGCCCGAGGCGACGACGAGGACGAGTCCGCCGAGGAAGACGCGGCGCGGTCCGAGGCTGTCGGCGAGCTTGCCGAGCACGGGCTGGGCGACGGCGCTGGCGAGGTAGAGCACGGAGACGAGCCAAGCGGTGTCGGAGGCGCCGACGCCGAAGTCGTGGCCGATCGCCACCAGGCCGGTGGAGATCATGGTCGTGTTGAGGGGGTTGAGCAGGGAGCCGAGGAGCAGGGGCGCGGTCAGTCGCGCTCCGAAGCCGGGGCGCTCGCGCGCCGGGCGCCGCTTCGCCCGCGCGATGGAGGTGCCGTTCACCTCTGCACCAGTCGCTCCAACAGCGCGACGGCGTCGGCGAGTTGGCGCCGCTCGGCCGGGTCGAGCTCCTCGGAGACGGCCTCCGAGAGCCAGCCGCGCTTGGCGGCACGGCCGTCGGTGAGGGTACGGCGGCCCTCGTCGGTCAGGGAGAGGACGGACTGCCGCCCGTCGTTCGGGTCGGGCGCCCGCTCGATGAGCTCCATGGACTCCAGGGCGCTCACGGTCATCCGCATCGACTGCGGCCGCACGAACTCGGCTCGCGCGAGCTCCGCGGTGGTGGTGGGGCCGCCCCGGTCGAGACGGGCGAGGACGGAACGCTGCGAGGGGCTGAGCCCGTTCATGGGCGACGCGCCGCGCAACTTCCGTACGAGACGCCCGACGACGTGCGTGAGGTCGGCGGCGACTTGCTCCGGGGTGGGCTCTCCAGGGGGTCCGCTCATAGGGCGACGGTACGAGGTAGGAAGTCAAACTTGCAAGCCTTACTTCCTAACCACCTCCACTTTCTGCGTTCGGATACGGCATGTCACCCAATTTGCGATGGATACTCCTTGCGCCCGTTACATCGCTTACGCATGGGCTTGATGCCGAGTGCGTAGCTTCGTGGACATCCCACTCGAATCGGAGCGAGCCAGAGGAAAGAGACGATGTCCACCCGCGTGCGCTTGAGGGCCCTCATGATCGTCATCGCGGCACTCGCCGCCGTCGCCCTGCCGACGGCCGCGGCCTTCGCCGACACCCCCCGAACCCATCCCGCCACAGCCGGGCACGCACCGCGCCTCTCCCCGCGCGAGGAGATCCAGCCAGCCGCCCACATCGTCGGCGACCTGGCCCGCAAGAGCGCGGAGCGCTCGACGGGCCGGCCCATCGGCATGCTGCCCGAGCAGCCCCGGGACGCGGCGCGCGTCGCGCTCTAGGGCCTGTGTCGAAAGTCCCGTCGTCCGCCCGGAGGGCGGGCCCGGCGGCGTCCGGTGCGTGCGATCGCAAGGCGGAGGGTCGCCCCGATACTGGTTGTATCGGGGTGTCCCGACAACGCCGCGAGGGCGCGTGCCGGGCGTCGCCGGGCAGACGGGACTTTCGACACAGGCCCTAGCGTCCGGCGGCGGGTTCGTCGCGCAGGCCGAGCCTCAGGTGCTCGACGTGGAAGAGGGCCTGCTCGAGCAGCTCGGCGACGTGGCCGTCATAGAGGGCGTAGACGATGGAGCGGCCCCGGCGCTCCCCGGTGACGAGACCGAGGTTGCGCAGCAGGCGGAGCTGGTGGGAGCAGGCGGAGGCCTCCATGCCGACGGCCTCGGCGAGGTCGCCGACCGCGCAGGGGCCTTCCTGGAGGCGGGCCAGGATGTGCAGCCGCGAGGGGGTCGCGAGGGCCTGCAGGGTGGCGGCGACGTCAGTGGCCCCCACCGCGTCGAGGCGCTCGCGGGGGGTGGCGTGGTTCCTGGCGTCGGCTCCGTGACCCATGCCGCCACCCTATCGATGACATATGAAGACCTGTTCAGATGTTCCTGTACGGTGTGCGTGTCGCCGTCCCCCCGCCCCCGAAGGGGTTGCCTCGCCATGCCCTCCGACCTGCTCCCACCGCCCGCACAGGCGGCTCCGGCCGCCCCGCGTCCCGCACCGGGACGACGTACCCGGGTGTTCGCCCTGCCGGAAGCGCGCTGGGCCGCCGCGGCGCTGGTGCTGTTCCTCGTCGCCCTGCCGCTCCAGCTGACCGGCGCACCCGCCTGGTCATGGGGACTTCTCTACGCCGCCGTCTACGCGACCGGCGGATGGGAGCCCGCGTGGGCGGGCGTGACGGCGCTGCGCGAGAAGACCCTGGACGTGGATCTGCTGATGATCGTCGCCGCCCTCGGCGCGGCCTCGATCGGGCAGACGATGGACGGCGCGCTCCTGATCGTCATCTTCGCAACCTCGGGCGCCTTGGAGGCCCTGGCCACCGCCCGGACCCAGGACGCGGTGAGGGGGCTGCTCGACCCCGCGCCGGCCGTCGCCACCCGCCTGGCCGACGACGGCAGCGAATCGACCGTTCCCACGCGGGAGTTGGTGGTCGGGGACACCGTCCTGGTCCGCCCCGGCGAGCGGATCGGCGCGGACGGTCGCGTCCTGTCCGGGACCAGTGAGGTGGACCAGTCCACGATCACCGGTGAGCCGCTGCCTGTCGCGAAGAAGGCGGGGGACGAGGTCTTCGCCGGCACCCTGAACGGCACCGGCGCCCTGCGGGTCAAGGTGGAGCGGGACGCATCGGACTCGGTCATCGCCCGGATCGTGGCGATGGTCGAGGAGGCCTCCCGGACCAAGGCGCCCACCCAGCTGTTCATCGAGAAGGTTGAGCAGCGGTACAGCGTGGGCATGGTCATCGCGACCGTGGCGGTCTTCCTGGTGCCCCTCGCGTTCGGCGCGGACCTGACCGCCTCACTGCTGCGGGCGATGACGTTCATGATCGTGGCCTCGCCGTGCGCGGTGGTCCTTGCGACGATGCCTCCGCTGCTGTCGGCGATCGCCAACGCCGGACGCCACGGTGTCCTGGTGAAGTCCGCCGTGGTGATGGAGCGGCTCGGGCAGGTCGACGCGGTGGCCCTGGACAAGACCGGCACGCTGACCGAGGGCACCCCGCACGTCACCGACATCCGCCCGGTGCCCGGCTCCGGACTGACCGAGGACGCCCTCCTGTCGCTCGCGGCGGCCGCCGAGCACCCCAGCGAACACCCCCTGGGCCGCGCCGTCGTCGAGGCCGCCCGCACCCGCGGCCTGACCGTCGCCGCCCTGCGGGACTTCACCTCCACGCCCGGCGTGGGCGTCACCGCCACCGTCTCCGACCACGCGGTCACGGTCGGCGCGCCCGCCCGTCTCCTCGACCGCGCCGACGACACCGCGACGACCGAGGCCACCGACATCACCACCGGCCTCGAGGCCGGTGGCCGCACGGCCGTCGTGGTCCTGCTCGACGAGGTCCCGGTGGGGGTGCTGGGCATCGCCGACCGCCTGCGTCCCGACGCCGCCGCGACCGTCGCCGCCCTGACCGCCCTGACCGGCGCCGCCCCTCAGCTGCTGACGGGCGACAACCCCCGCGCCGCCGCCCGCCTGGCCGCCGAGGTCGGCATCCCCGACGACGGGGTCCACGCCGGTCTCCTGCCCCAGGACAAGGTCGAAGCCGTACGCCGCCTGGAGGCGCGCGGCCGCAGGACGCTGGTCCTCGGCGACGGCGTCAACGACGCCCCGGCCCTCGCCGTCGCCCACACCGGGATCGCCATGGGCCGCGCGGGCTCCGACCTCGCCCTGGAGACCGCCGACGCCGTCGTCGTCCGCGACGAACTCGCCACCGTCCCCAAGGTCGTCGCCCTGTCCCGGGCGGCCCGCCGCCTGGTGGTGCAGAACCTGGTGATCGCCGGGGTGTTCATCTCCGGCCTGGTCGTCTGGGACCTGGCGGGCGACCTGCCGCTGCCGCTCGGCGTCCTCGGTCACGAGGGCTCGACCGTCATCGTGGGCCTCAACGGCCTGCGTATGCTGCGCGACGCCGCCTGGACGACAAGGAGCACGACGTGACGACCCTCGCCCTGTACCTCCCCGGTTCCGGCTCGCTCCCGCGCTGGGCGCAGATCGCCGTCGGTGTGGTGGTCCTCGGCCTGGTCGCGACCCGACTCTGGCTGACCTTCCGACGCCGGAAGTAGTCACACCCGGCGAACACGCCCGACGGACACGTCTACCGAATCGGCATCCCCGACAGCGTCCGAGCGATGACCAGGCGCTGGATCTCGCTCGTGCCCTCGAAGATCGTGTAGATGGCCGCGTCGCGGTGCATGCGCTCCACCGGGTACTCGCGGGTGAAGCCGTTGCCGCCGAGGATCTGGACCGCCTGGGCGGTGACCTTCTTGGCGACCTCGCTCGCGTAGAGCTTCGACATGGAGCCCTCGGCCGACTCGAACTTCTTGCCGGTGGTGGCCATCCAGGAGGCGCGCCACACCAGGAGGCGGGCCGCGTCGATCTGGGTGCGCATGTCGGCGAGCTGGAAGGCGATGCCCTGGTTGTCGATGATCGGGCGGCCGAACTGGGTGCGCGTCTTGGCGTACTCCAGGGCCTCCTCGTACGCGGCGCGCGCCGTGCCCACGGCCATGGCGCCGACCGCCGGGCGGGACGCCTCGAACGTGGCCATCGCCGCGTTCTTGACGCGCTCGCCGCCGGACTTGGCGCGCTCCCGGGCGCGGGCCATGCGCTCGTCCAGCTTCTCCTTGCCGCCGAGCAGGCAGTGCCCGGGGACGCGCACGTCCTCCAGGACGACCTCGGCGGTGTGCGAGGCGCGGATGCCGTGCTTCTTGAACTTCTGGCCCTGGGACAGGCCGGGGGTGTTCGGCGGGACGATGAAGGACGCGTGGCCCTTCGAGCCGAGCTCGGGGTCGACGACCGCGACGACGACGTGGACGTTGGCTATGCCGCCGTTGGTCGCCCAGGTCTTCGTGCCGTTGAGGACCCATTCGTCCTTGGCCTCGTCGTAGACGGCGCGGGTGCGCATCGCGGCCACGTCGGATCCGGCGTCCGGCTCGGACGAGCAGAACGCGGCGACCTTGACGTCGTTCACGTCGCCGTACATCTGCGGGATCCAGGTGCCGATCTGCTCCTCGGTGCCGTTGGCGAGCACACCGACGGCGGCCAGGCCCGTGCCCATGATGGACAGGCCGATACCGGCGTCACCCCAGAAGATCTCCTCGGTCGCCATCGGGATGCCGAGGCCCGAGGGGTCGAAGAACTGCTGGGCGTAGAAATCGAGAGAGTAGATCCCCAGCTTCGCCGCTTCCTGGATGATGGGCCACGGGGTCTCCTCGCGCTCGTCCCACTCGGCGGCCGCGGGGCGGATCACATCGGCGGCGAACCCGTGGAGCCAGTCCCGGACCTCCTTCTGTTCGTCGTTGAGCTCCATGGTGAACTCGGCCATGACCCCTCCAGGACCTGCGATCATCTGCGACGTTACTTGCGGTAACCGCAGTCTGTTACCGGCCAGTAGTCCATGTCAACTCCCGGCGGCCCGTTCGATCCGCACGGGACGACGGGTGTTACGTTGCGCGTGCGTCACCGATTCAGCACGGGCGGGGAGAAACGATGGAGACCACGCAGCGGACCGATCAGCAGCGGTCCGCCGAGCACCGGCGGCGAGAGCTCCTCGAGGCCGCGGACCGGGTCGTGCTCCGCGACGGCCCGGGCGCCTCGATGAACGCCATCGCCGCGGAAGCGGGCATCACGAAGCCGATCCTGTACCGCCACTTCGGCGACAAGGGCGGCCTGTACGCGGCACTCGCCAAGCGGCACACCGATGCCCTCCTGGAGGCCTTGCGGGCCGCGCTCGACGCCCCCGCCGAGCGCAGGGAGCGGGTCGAGGCGACGCTCGACACCTACCTCGCGGCGATCGAGGCCCGTCCTCAGGTCTACCGCTTCCTCATGCATCCGTCGGAGGCCCCCTCCCCCGGCGAGCAGGGCTTCGACGTCGGGCTGCACTCGGCTCCCCTGCTGCGCCGGCTCGGCGAGGAGCTCGCGGAGGTCATCGAGGAGCGCGTCGACCTCGGCCCCGAGAGCGCCGAGCTCGCCCGGGTCTGGGGACACGGCATCGTCGGCATGATGCACGCGGCGGGCGACTGGTGGCTCGGCGAACGGCCCTGCCCCCGCGCCCAGTTGGTGCGCAGCCTCGCCGACCTGCTCTGGGGGCGGCTCGCGGCGGCGGGCAACCGCGTCGGAGGGCCCGGTTTCTGAGAGCCTGTCTTTGCACCCCTCAGGAATTCCAGGGCGCCCTGGCCGCGGCCCGCAGCACCCTGCGGCGCCGCCAGCCCGTGACGCGGTCGGTGTAGACGCCGCCGTCGAGGTGGTCGCACTCGTGCTGGAGGCAGCGGGCGAACCAGCCCGTCCCGTGCACCTGGACCGGCTCGCCCCGCACGTCGACGCCCTCGACGACGGCGTGGTCGAAGCGCGGCGTGCCCGCTTCGAGTCCGGGCAGCGAGAGACAGCCCTCGGGGCCGCGCACCGTCACGCCGTCCGCCTCGACGAGTCTCGGGTTGACCACGTGCCCGAGGTGGCGGACGTCCTCGTCGTCCGGGCAGTCGTAGACGAACACCCGGCGGCCCACGCCGATCTGGTTCGCGGCGAGTCCCACGCCCCGTGCGGCGTACATCGTCGCGAACATGTCCTCGACGAGGCGCGCCAGTTCGGGGCCGAAGTCGGTGACCTCCTCGCACGGCGCGTGCAGCACCGGGTCGCCGAGCAGGGTCAGAGGTCGTACGCGCCCCGAGGCGCCCGGGATCGTGCCGTGTCGCATGGCGGCAAGAGTACGGTCCAGGGGACGGAGCGGCACCGCCGAGGTGCCGGAGGTGGTGCCGCAATTCGGGCTTGCAGATGGATCTCGATAGGCTGAGCAGCGAAACGATGCCGGGGGCAGGCGCGGCGCCGTACGCAAGGAGGATCTCGACAGATGTCAGGCAACACGGACCCGCTGTCGCCGCGGGCCAAGCTGGCCGTGACGGCGGGCAAGGCGGCCGCGGCGGTGTCCCGGGCAGCGGGCCGCGGCAGCGGATCGGTGATCGGCGGCAAGGTCGCGCTCAGGCTCGACCCCGAACTGCTCGGGCGGCTCGCCACGCACCTGGACGTCGTCCTCGTGTCGGCCACCAACGGCAAGACGACCACCACGCGCCTGATCGCCGAGGCGCTGCGGGCCAGCGGCCCGGTCGTCTCGAACGCGCTCGGTGCGAACATGCCCGCCGGAATCACCTCGGCGCTGGCCGGCGGCTCGGACGCCAGGTTCGGTGTGATCGAGGTCGACGAGAAGTACCTCGCGGGCGTCGCCCGTGACGTCGACCCCAAGGCGATCGCGCTGCTCAACCTCTCGCGCGACCAGCTGGACCGCGCCGCGGAGACCCGCATGCTCGCCGAGAAGTGGCGCGAGGGCCTGGCAGGATCCAAGGCCGTGATCATCGCCAACGCCGACGACCCGCTGGTCGTCTGGGCGGCCTCCTCCTCGCCGAACGTGGTGTGGGTGGCGGCGGGCCAGGAGTGGAAGGACGACGCCTGGTCGTGCCCGTCCTGCGGCGGCGTCATGCAGCGCCCCGGGGACGACTGGTTCTGCGGCGAGTGCGGCTTCCGCCGTCCGGCGCCCAGCTGGGTGCTCTCCGGCGACCACGTCCTCGACCCGCACGGCTCGGCGTGGCCGATCCACCTGCAGCTGCCTGGCCGGGCGAACAAGGCCAACGCCGCGTCGTCGGCCGCCGTGGCCGCCGTCTTCGGCGTGCCGCCGCAGGTCGCCCTGGAGCGTATGTACCAGGTGCAGGCGGTCGCGGGACGCTACGACGTCGTGCAGTTCCAGGGCCGTGACCTGCGACTGCTGCTGGCGAAGAACCCCGCGGGCTGGCTCGAAACGTTTTCGCTGATCGACCCGCCGCCGACCCCGGTGATCCTCTCCGTGAACGCGCGCGGCGCCGACGGCACGGACACCTCCTGGCTCTGGGACGTCGACTACACCCGGCTCGCCGGTCACCCGATCTTCGTGCTCGGCGACCGCAAGCTGGACCTCGCCGTGCGCCTCGAAGTGGCGGGCCTGGACTTCCGGGTCTGCGAGAGCGTCGACGAGGCGGTGCAGTTCGCCCCGCCGGGACGCATCGAGACGATCGCGAACTACACCGCGTTCCAGGACCTTCGCCGCCGCGTCGGCAACTGACCCGCCCGGATAAGGACATGAGCATGAGCGACAACAGCCTGCGGCTGGTGTGGGTCTACCCCGACCTGCTGAGCACGTACGGAGACCAGGGCAACGCCCTGGTCGTGGAGCGCCGGGCGCGTCAGCGCGGCCTCCAGGTCGAGCGCTACGACGTGCGCAGCGACCAGCCGGTGCCCACCTCCGGCGACATCTACCTGATCGGCGGCGGCGAGGACCGCCCGCAGCGGCTCGCGGCCGAGCGGCTGCGCCGCGACGGCGGCCTGCAGCGCGCGGTCGGCAACGGAGCGATCGTCTTCTCGGTCTGCGCCGGCTACCAGATCCTCGGCAACGAGTTCATCAACGACCTGGGCCAGCGCGAGCCGGGCCTCGGCCTCCTCGACGTGGTCTCCACCCGCGGCGAGGGCGACCGGTGCGTCGGCGACGTGCTCGCCGACATCGACCCGCAGCTCGGCCTGCCGCCGCTGACCGGGTTCGAGAACCACCAGGGCATCACGCACGTCGGCCCGGCCGCGCGGCCGCTCGCCCGCGTGACGCTCGGCCGCGGCAACGGCACGGGCGACGGCACCGAGGGCGCGTACAACGGCACGGTCTTCGGTACGTACATGCACGGTCCTGTCCTCGCCCGCAACCCGCTCATCGCGGACCTGCTCCTGAAGCTGGCCCTCGACGTGAACGCGCTGCCGCCGACGGACGACCGCTGGTACGACGCGCTGCGCAACGAACGCATCAACGCCGCGCAGCAGCCCGCGTAACACCCCTGCCGCACCCCCGTCCGAGGGCCCCTCTGACGCCCCGCCCGCACATGTGAGCGGCGGCGTCCAGCCCTCGGACGCCGGGTGCGGTCCGGCCCCCCGGCGCCTATAGGGTGGCGGGGATCCAGCCGGACGACGTGGTCCGGTCATCGACCCACGTTGCAAAGGTATTCCGGGCCATGCGCATTGGTGTCCTGACCTCCGGCGGCGACTGCCCCGGTCTGAACGCCGTCATCCGCTCCGTCGTGCACCGCGCGGTGGTGGACCACGGCGACGAGGTCATCGGGTTCCACGACGGCTGGAAAGGCCTCCTGGAATGCGACTACCGCAAGCTGGACCTCGACGCGGTGGGCGGCATCCTCGCCCGCGGCGGCACCATCCTCGGCTCCTCGCGCGTCCAGCCCGCGCATCTGCGGGACGGCGTGGAGCGCGCCAAGGGGCACGTCGCCGAGCTCGGCCTCGACGCGATCATCCCGATCGGCGGCGAGGGCACCCTCAAGGCGGCCCGGCTCCTCTCCGACGCGGGCCTGCCCATCGTCGGCGTCCCCAAGACCATCGACAACGACATCGCCGTCACGGACGTCACCTTCGGCTTCGACACGGCCGTCGGCGTGGCGACGGAGGCCCTCGACCGGCTCAAGACCACCGCCGAGTCGCACCAGCGTGTGCTCATCGTCGAGGTGATGGGCCGGCACACCGGGTGGATCGCCCTGCACTCGGGCATGGCCGCGGGCGCGCACGCGATCGTCGTCCCCGAGCGCCCCTTCGACATCGAGGAGCTGGCCGCGAAGGTCGGCGAACGCTTCTCCGCGGGCAAGAAGTTCGCGATCGTCGTCGCCGCCGAGGGCGCCAAGCCCCGTGAGGGCTCCATGAAGTTCGACGTGGGCGGCAAGGACGTCTACGGCCACGAGCGGTTCGCGGGCATCGCCCGTCAACTCTCCCTCGAACTGGAGCAGCGCCTCGGCAAGGAGGCCCGTCCGGTCATCCTCGGCCACGTCCAGCGCGGCGGCACCCCCACCGCGTACGACCGCGTCCTCGCGACCCGCTTCGGCTGGCACGCCGTGGAGGCCGTGCACCGCGGCGAGTTCGGCAACATGACGGCACTGCGCGGCACGGACATCACGATGGTGCCGCTCGCGGAGGCCGTGGAGACGCTGAAGACGGTGCCCGAGGAGCGGTACGCCGAAGCGGAGTGCGTGCTGTAGTCCGCTCGCCCGTCGAACTCCTGCCCCCGGTCGCGTCAGCGGCCGGGGGCAGTTCTACTCTGGTGCCGACACACGTCGCACAATCCGCACGAATCAGGAGCCACTGGATGGATCACAGCGGGCACGGCATGAACATGGATCTGCCGCCGTTCACGCTGGGGCGAGGCCTCGAGCTGTCGGCCGACCCCTTCTTCCTCATCGGCTGCCTGGTGGCCCTCGCCCTGTACGGGTGGGGCGTGGCGCGGCTCGTGCGGCGCGGCGACAAGTGGCCGGTCGGCCGCACGGTCTCGTTCGTGATCGGCATCCTGACCGTGCTCCTGGTGATGTGCACCAAGCTCAACGACTACGGCATGGTCATGTTCAGCGTGCACATGGTGCAGCACATGGTGATCAGCATGCTGTCGCCGATCCTGCTGTTGCTCGGCGCGCCGATCACGCTGGCGCTGCGTGCGCTGCCCGCGGCGGGGCGCGGCCACAAGGGTCCGCGCGAGTGGCTCCTCTGGCTCCTCCACAGCCGCTACGTCAAGATCATCACGCATCCCGCGTTCACGATCCCGCTGTTCATCGCGAGCCTGTACGCGCTCTACTTCACGCCGCTCTTCGACACGCTGATGGGTTCCAAGGCGGGCCACATCGGGATGATGGTCCACTTCCTCGCCGTCGGCCTCGTCTTCTTCTGGCCGATCATGGGCGTCGACCCGGGACCGCACCGCCCCGGCTACATCATGCGGATGCTGGAGCTGTTCGCGGGCATGCCGTTCCACGCGTTCTTCGGCATCGCGCTGATGATGGCGAGCCAGCCGATGATCGGCACGTACATGCACCCGCCCGCCTCGCTCGGCATCGACGCGCTCGCCGACCAGGAGGCCGCGGGCGGCATCGCCTGGGCGTTCAGCGAGATCCCGTCCGTGGTCGTCCTGGTCGCCCTGCTCTTCCAGTGGCGGCGCTCCGACGACCGCGAGGCGCGCCGCAAGGACCGCGCCGCGGACCGCGACGGCGACAAGGAGCTGGAGGCGTACAACGCCTATCTGGCCTCACTGGCCGCTCGCGGACGCTAGCGCCAGAGGGTCTTCCCGGGTCACGATGGTCTTCGGACCGCGGTCTGGGCGCGTGAGCGCCGCAGGCTGCCGGGAGGAGGCTGAGCGATGCCCGGTTCCACGAAGACCATGGGTGGGTTCACCATCGGGGGCCTCGTCATGGTGACGGCCTACACGGTGGCTCTCGGAAGCAACGGCTGGTTGTGGTTCGGCTGGGTGGTGCTCGGTCTGATCACGCTGGCCATGGTGCTGTCGCGGGCCACGTGAGGGCGGCGGCGGAAGGTTCAGAAGCGGAACACGTGGCCCGTGTCCGCGTCCAGGGCGCAGGCGTTCGGGTATGTCTTGCGCCAGGTGACCTCCTTGCCCTTGTAGGACCCGGTCGCCGTAGCCGTGACCGGGTCGAATTCCTTCGTGCAGGCGTGCGGGTCATCCGGCAGCCGGTCGAAGTCGCCCTTGGCCAGAGCGACCGCCCCGCACGCCATGGCCGCCTGCGGATGCGCCCCGGCGGGTTCGGGCACGCAGTGCAGCAGCACGCCGCGCACCCAGGTGTTCTCGGCGCCCGAGACGGTGAGGAAGAGCCCGCGCTTCGGGGCGGGCGCGGCGGGGTCGGCGGCATGGGCGGGCACGAGCCCGCCGAGAGCCAGCAGGGCGGTGGCGGCCACGAGGGGGAGCGAGCGCATGGGGGACCTCCGGGACACGCGTCGGATGGGACGGCGGCGGTGACGTTCCGTGGCGTCGGGCGACGCCGTGAAGAGGCCAGGGCACCCTTCCCCGGTGGCATGCGTCGCGCCGCCGCGCCGGTCCTTCGCCCGCCCGGCCGTACGCGACGACCCGTTCGGGCTCTCGCGTCCGCGCGATCGATTGACTACTGTGCGTCGGCACCGGGACCAGGGGGAAGGCGGCCGCCATGTTCTACCTACTGCTGAAGCACGTGATCCTCGGCCCGCTGCTCCGGCTGATGTTCCGGCCCAGAATCGAGGGCCTGGAGCATGTGCCGGACGGCGGCGCGGCAATCGTCGCGGGGAACCACCTGTCGTTCTCCGACCACTTCCTGATGCCGGCGATCATCAAGCGCCGCATCACGTTCCTCGCGAAGGCCGAGTACTTCACCGGGCCGGGACTCAAGGGCCGTCTGACGGCCGCGTTCTTCCGCAGCGCCGGACAGATCCCGGTGGACCGCTCCGGCAAGGAGGCGGGCCAGGCGGCGATCCGCGAGGGCCTCGGCGTGCTGCGCAAGGGCGAGCTGCTCGGCATCTACCCGGAGGGCACCCGCTCCCACGACGGACGCCTCTACAAGGGCAAGGTCGGGGTGGCGGCGATGGCGCTCAAGGCGCAGGTGCCGGTCGTCCCGTGCGCCATGATCGGCACGTTCGAGGCGCAGCCGCCCGGCCGGAAGTTCCCCAAGTTCAAGCGGGTGACGATTCGTTTCGGCGAGCCGCTCGACTTCACGCGCTACGTCGGGATGGACGGTGAGAAGGCCGTCCTGCGAGCCGTCACCGACGAGATCATGTACGCGATCCTCGGGCTCTCCGGGCAGGAGTACGTCGACAAGTACGCGGCCGTCGTGAAGGCGGAGGAGGCGGCGGAAGCGGAACGCGAGCGCGCGGCGGCGGGGGGCAAGGAGCCGCGACGGCGGCCTCGGATGCCGCTGAGCTGAGAGCCTGTCCTTGAGCCCCGAGCCGAGAGCCCGTCCTTGAGCCCCGTCTGCGCCCCGACGTCCGGCACGGGGTGCGCCACCGCCGCGACGCACCCCGCTTGGTAGCCGCTCGCTAGCCGAAGAACACCGAGTGCGGAACCGTGGCTCCGCCGTACACGCCACCGGTGTTGGGCGCCAGCGTGTCCTGCGGGAGGGTGCAGTCCTTGCCCCGGTAGAGCGTGGCCACGGTGTCGGTGAAGTTGTCGACGACGCCACCGCCGCCCGGCATCACGATGCACTCGTCGTCCGACGGGTTCTCCATGACCTGCCGGAAGCCCGTGTCGGCCCGGTTGTAGGCGAACTTGCCCGACGCGGCCTCGGCGCTGGTCGACAGACCCGTCACCAGCACGGCCGCGGACGCGGCCACCACGGCCGACCTGCCCAGTCGTTTCCACTTGCCCATGGGAATCCCCTGTTCTGAAGCGGACGATGTCCACTCCAGGACAGCAGGACGGCGCCGGGCCCACCGCCACTCCCCCGGGAAGACACCCGAAAGGAGCGGCGCCGCCGCGTGCGCTCCCGGGGCACGCGACGCACGAGCGACCCGGCCCGTCTGCCGACAGCAGATTCCTCTTCTGCGCGCGGCGCCCCGCGCCTACGGTCCGATCATGAAGAGCGCATTGGTGATCGGAGCGACGGGACAGATCGGGCGCGTCGCGGTGCGGGCCCTCGCCGAGGACGGCTGGGCGGTCCGGGCCGCGTCGCGGGGCGCGGGCCGCGACGAACGGTGGCCCGGGGACGTACGAGCGGTGCGGCTCGACCGGGAGGACGACGCGGCGCTCGCGGGCGCGCTCGGCGACGGTGTGGACCTCGTGGTCGACATGGTGGCGTTCACGGCCGCGCACGCCCGGCAGTACGTGGAGTACGCGGACCGGATCGGGTCGGCCGTGGTGCTGTCCAGCGGGGCGGTCTACGCGGACGGGCGGGGCCGCGGCTTCGACACCCAGGACGAGCCCGACGGCTTCCCCGCGTACCCCGTGCCGATCCCGGAGAGCCAGCCCACGGTCGAGCCAGGCGACGCGACGTACGGCACCCGCAAGATCGGCATCGAGCGGGACCTCCTGGCGCTCGGCGACACGCTGCCGGTGACACTGTTGCGGGCCGGCGCGATCTACGGCCCGTACTGTCCCGCACCGCGCGAGCTGTACTTCGTGAAGCGGAACCTGGACAAGCGGCGCACGCGCGTCCTCACCCACGGAGGACGCAGCCGCTTCCACCCGGTGAGCGTGCACAACATCGCGGAGCTCGTCCGTCTCGCGGCCGCGCGCCCCGGTTCCCGGGTCCTCAACGCGGCCGATCCGGAGGCGTCCACGGTCGCGGAGATCGGCGCGGCGATCGACCGCGTGATGGGGTTCGAGAGCGAGACGGTGACGGTGCCCGGCGAGGCCCCCGCCCCGAACGTCGGTGTCACCCCGTGGAGCACGGCGCATCCGGTCGTCTACGACATGTCGGCGGCGGAGCGGGAGCTGGGGTACCGCGCCGTGACGTCGTACGTCGACGCCCTGGAGGAGACGGTCGACTGGCTCACGAGCCGCCTGGGCGACCGCGACTGGCGCGAGGTGTTCCCGAGGATGGCGGCGAACTACGACCGGTCGGTCGACCTGTTCGACTACGCGGCGGAGGACGCGTGGCTGGCGGGAGACCGGATCTCCTGAGCCACCGGATACAGGAGACGGCCGCCACCGGGATTCGCGCCGGTGGCGGCCGTGCAGGTCACCTCATGCGTTACGGCTCGCGTTACGGCTTGGGCGTGGCGTGCGGGCCGCAGGTGACGTCGGACGCGTCGACCTCGCCGGTCAACAGGTAGGCGTCGACGCGGGTGTTCAGGCACGGGTTGGCGAGGTTGGTGATGCCGTGGGAACCGGCGTCCTTCTCCGTCACCAGGCGGGAGCCCTTGAGGCGCTTGTGCAGCTCGACGGCGCCCGGGTACGGCGTGGCGGCGTCACGCGTGGACTGCATGATCAGCGTCTTCGGCAGACCCTTGTGGGTCCCGACCTCGATCGGACGCTGCTGCTTGCTCGACCAGGTCGCGCAGGGCAGGTTCATCCAGGCGTTGCCCCAGGTCATGAAGGGGCTGGTCTTGTGGATGCGGGTGTTGTCGCGGTCCCACTTCTTCCAGCTGCGCGGCCACTTGGCGTCGGCGCACTCGACGGCGGTGTAGACGGCGTTGCCGTTCTCGCTCGCGATGTTGCCCGCGGTGTCGGAGAGGTCGGGGCTCGCCGCATCGATGAGGGGCTTCGGGTCGCCGGCGACGTACTTGCTCCAGTTCGTGGCGATCTCGACCCAGTACGAGTCGTAGTACGGCGCGTTCTGGAAGTACGACTGCAGCTCGGCCGGGCCGACGACGCCGTTCAGGGGCTGCTTCTTGGCGGTGGCGCGCAGCTTCTCCCACTGGGCGCGGACCTCGGTGTAGGTGCCGCCGAGGTGGAAGGCGGAGTCGTTCTTCGCGACCCACGTCATCCAGTCGATGAGGCGCTTCTCGAAGGCGACGTCCTGGTCGAGGTTGACCTCGTACCAGATCTTGTCCGTGCGCGGGTTGACGACGGAGTCGAAGATCATGCGGCGCACGTGCGTCGGGTAGAGGGTGCTGTAGACCGCGCCCAGGTAGGTGCCGTAGGAGACACCGAGGAAGTTCAGCTTCTTCTCGCCGAGCGCGGCGCGGATCACGTCCAGGTCGCGTGCGGTGTTGGGCGTCGTCATGTGCGGCAGCATGTCGCCGCTGCGCTCCTGGCAGCCGTCGGCGTACTCGGCGGCGAGCTTGCGCTGGGCGCGCTTGTCGGCCTCGCTGTCGGGAATCGGGTCCAGCTTGGGCGCCTTCACGAACTCCTGCGGGTCGACGCAGGATATGGGCGCGGAGTGGCCGACGCCGCGCGGGTCGAAGCCCACGAAGTCGTACGCCTTGGAGGTCTTCTCCCAGAGCTTGTTCTTGGTGGTGACACGGCGCGGGAAGCGCATGCCGGAGCCGCCGGGGCCACCGGGGTTGTAGACGAGGGCGCCCTGTCGCTCGTCCTTGGTGCCGGTGCTGCCGATGCGGTCGACGGCGATCTTGATCTTCTTGCCGTCGGGCTTGGCGTAGTCGACGGGGACGGTGACCCAGCCGCACTGGATGGGCTTCTCGAGCCCCCAGTCGGCGGGGCAGTCCCGCCAGTCGATGCCGGACTTCGCGGCGCGCTGCGCGGCGAGGACGGCGCCGCGCATCTCACGGTCCTTGCCGGAGCGGGCCGCGTCGGTCCGCGGCGTCGAAGCGGCGTCGGCGTTCGCCGTCGGGGCTGCGACGGCACCGGCTATCAGCGTCGCCGCGACGAGGGCCCCCGCGGATCCGAACACCGCCGTCCGCCGTCTGGTCCCTGGGGTCCTTCTCAAGTCGGGCCTCCCGCACATCGATTCGAGCAGATTCGATCAGTACGGGGGATCCTTGCGTCTGTGGGGTGGCCGAGAACAGATGGGGGGACTGTTCTTTACTAATCCGATAACCGGTGTGGGTGGTACCGGCTATCGGCGTGACGGGTTCAGACCGTGGGGATGGGTTCGCCCGTGGCCCGGCTGGCCGGTTCCTGCGGCTTCGTGGGTGGCCGGTTCGCGGGAGAATCGTTGCCGCGGGGTCGGACGCAGGCCGGGGAGGACGCCGACATGAGTGTGCTGTCGACCAGGCTCACCGAGAAGTACGCCGTCCCCCATCCGTTCGTCTGCGCCGGGATGGGCATCGTCGGCGGCAACCCCGAACTGGCGGTGGCCGTCGCCGAGGCGGGGGGTATCGGCGCGGTGGGAGCCGCTTTCATGCCCCCGGACGTCCTGCGGCAGACCATCCACGAGGTACGCAAGGGCGTCGGGCGTGCACCGTTCCACATCAACCTGATCACGTACTTCGACAACTCCGAGCACGTCTCCGTCTGCGCCGAGGAGCAGGTGCCGATCGTCTCGTACCACTGGGGCCACCCACCGGCCGAACAGCTCGAACAGCTCCGTGCGGCAGGGGTTTCGGTGTGGGAGCAGGTGGGCTCCGCCGACGCGGCCAGGCGTGCCGTCGACGACGGTGTGGAGGCGGTCGTCGCGCAGGGCTGGGAGGCCGGCGGGCACAACTTCGGCGGGCTGCCCACCATGGTCGGTGTGCCCGCCGTCGTCGACGCGGTGGGAGATCGCGCGCTGGTCCTCGCCGCGGGCGGCATCACCGACGGCCGCCAGGTCGCCGCGGCCCTCTGTCTGGGCGCCGACGGCGTCTGGGTGGGCACGCGCATGGCCGCCACGCGTGAGGCGCAGGTGCATCCGGAGCACCATCGTCGCCTCGTCGCGGCCCTGGGCGAGGACACGGTGCTCACCGCGATCTTCGGCCCCGAGTGGCCGGAGTTCAACCCGATGCGGGTGCAGCGCGACCGCGTGGTGGCCGAGTGGCACGACCGTCTCGCCGAAGTGCCGAGCGCCCGCGACGCGCTGGAACAGGTGGGCACGACCGTCCTTCAGGGCGAGGAGACCGTGCTGCGCAAGTTCAACGTACTGCCGCCCGTGCCGGCGACCGAGGCGGACTGGGAGGAGATGCCCTGGCTGATGGGCCAGGGCGTCGGCCTCATCCACGACATCAGGCCCGCCGGCGACGTCGTCCACGAGATGATGGGGCAGGCCGAGGAGGTGCTGACGGGGCGTCGGCAGCGGTGACGGGGATGCCCGGCCAATGGCCTCTCGGCGCTCGGTACGTAGGATGCTTGCATGCCCATGCCGAGACCCAGGCACCGCCGTACGTGGATCGCCACCTGGGCGGTGCTGTGCGCGGGCGGGGTCGCGGCCACCGCCGCGTTGAACGCCTCGTCCACGCCGGACCGGCCACCCGAGGAGCCCGTCAGCGCTCAGTGCCGGGCCTACATCGCCGAGGTCGACCGGCAGTTGGCCGAGGCCGAGCAGGGCGGCCGGAGGGACAGAGTGCAGGCCTACGCGGGCATCCGGAACAGCGGCGAGGACGACTGCGACGACGAACTCGCCCGCCATCTTCGAGAGATCCGATAGCCCGCCCTCGGCGTCGCCCCGCCCTCACCCCAGACGACGCAGAGCCTCGTCCATCGCCCTGCGGACCAGTAGCGCGTCCGGTGCGACGGCCGTGACCAGGACGCCCGGGCCCGCGAGCGGCGTGATCGCGGCCCACTCCCCCAGCGGTTCGGCGGGGGGCTTCTCGTGCGCGTACTCCGGTCGTACGACGATGAGTTGACCGATCGCGCGATGGCCCGCCAGGACCGCGGGGCCGTCCCAGCCGCCGGGGGCACCGGGGCCGCAGGCCAGTTCCTGGTCGAGGAGCAGGTGTCCGGCACGGCGTACCGTGAGGCGGCTGGTGAGGCGGCCCGGGACCTCTCCCGTGCGGCCGAGGACCTGCTCCTCGCGCAGCACCAGGCGTGCACCCGCGGCCAGTTCGGCGCTGGTCGTGACGCGCAGGTCGCTGCCGCACACCGAGATCAGCTGTTCCGGCAGCCAGTGCAGTTCGGCGCCGTCGGCCACGGACAGGCGGACGTCGTAGCGTGCCGCCTTCTCCGTCTGGCCCGGCAGCGCCATGGTGGCCGCCGCCGAGTCCATGTGGAGTGCGGCCCCGGCGTGGACGGCCGCCTCGACGGTGAGGTGGTCGCCGCCGAGGGGACCACTCATCGCCCCGACCAGCGTCACGCGCGCCGTGCGGCCCGTGGAGCGGGTGCGGCGCAGCGCGAGCGGGCCCTCGCCGTCGAGTACCGGCAGGGCGACGCGGCCGCGGTCATCGGTGCGTGCCTCCACGCGGGCGGTGGCGCGGATACCCGCGGCGTTCGGTCGCCTCCCGTCGGCGCCGGGGTGCGGGACGGCGTCCGCGACGGCCGCACCCCGGGACGCGAGGTCCACCGTCACGCCGACTCGGTCCACGCCGCGTACTGCTCACGCACCCATGCCGCGACCGGGCCGACGCCCTCGCCGGACCGCAACGACTGGAACGCCACGGGCAGTTCGGCGCGCTGGGCCTTCGCGTCGGCGGCCATCCGGGCGAGGTCGGAGCCGACATGCGGGGCGAGGTCGGTCTTGTTCACGACGAGCAGGTCCGCCGTCGAGACACCGGGGCCACCCTTGCGCGGGATGTCGTCGCCGCCCGCGACGTCGATGACGAAGATCTGCGCGTCGACGAGGCCCTTGGAGAAGGTCGCCGTGAGGTTGTCGCCGCCGGACTCGACGAGGATCAGGTCGAGCGGACCCACCTCGTCCTCCAGGTCCTCCACGGCCTCCAGGTTGGCGGAGATGTCGTCGCGGATCGCGGTGTGCGGGCAGGCCCCGGTCTCCACCGCGGTGATGCGCTCGGGCGGCAGGACGGCCTCGCGGAGCAGGAACTCGGCGTCCTCGCGGGTGTAGATGTCGTTGGTGACCACGGCGAGGGACAGTTCGTCGCGCAGGTCGCGGCAGAGCGCGGCGACGGTCGCCGTCTTGCCGGAGCCGACCGGCCCGCCGAGCCCTATGCGCAGCGCGCGGCGGGTGCCGTCGGGGCGGTGGGCGTCGGCGGATACGGCGGCGGGGCCGTCGTGGGAGTGGTCGAGGTGCATGTTGCTGCTCCTTCGTGTGGTGCCGGTGGTGCGGAGAGAGGCAGGTGTGCGGAGACCCGTACGGGCAGCCGCGAGGGCTAGGACGCGAAGAGCCGCACGGGCCATGCCGCGTGGGCCTCCGCGCTGATCTCCAGGAGCGGCGCGGACGCCGCGGGCAGCGCGTCGACGCCCTCGTCGACGGCGCGTCGCGCGGTTTCGGCGGCCCGGTGTGCCACCTCGTCGACGTCCGGGGCGAGCCGGGCGAGTACGGCCGTGGCGTCGAAGGGGTCGAGGCTGAGGAGCCGTACGGTGGCGGTCGCGGGGCCGCTGATCCCTTCGTACGCCGAGCAGTACGCGGCGTCCTCGGGGCCGAGTCCGGCGGCGCGGGCGGCGAGCCCGAGGACCACCGGCTGGTGGGCCCCCTTGGGAAACTGCCGGGCCAGCGCGTCCAGTTCGGGGTGCGGCCAGGTCGCGCGGGCGGCCCGCATCATCTGCCGGCCGAGGCGCCGCGCGGCGATGCGCAGGGCCGGTGACGGCGTGCGGGCGTCCGCAGCCGCGTCCAGGGCGCCCGGGTCGACGCCGAGGGCGGCGGCCGCGGCGAGGGCGGCCGCCACGAGCCCGGAGGTGTGCAGCCGGCCCCGGCAGAACGCCTCCAGGCTCGCCGCACCGGTGATGCGGCCCGCCTTGACGGCCGCTTCGGCCCCGCCGGAGTGGGCGTGCCCACCGGCGGGGAAGCGGCCGTCGGCCAGGACGAGGAGTGCTGCTCGTGACATGTGATCGTCGCCAGCTGTCGAGGGTGGAGGATCGGGGAGCGGGTTTCCGGCCGTCAGGCCGTCAGAACAGGAAGTACCGCTGTGCCAGCGGCAGTTCCGCCGCCGGTGACGGTTCGACGAGTTCTCCGTCGATCGTCACGGCGAAGCTGTCCGCCGCGACCTCGACCCGGGGCAGCGCGTCGTTCTCGCGCATGTCGGCCTTGCTGCGCCCCCGCGTGGAGCGGATCGCGGCGAACGGCTTGTCGAGGCCCAGGCGTTCCGGCAGTCCGTCGTCCAGGGCCGACTGGGTCACGAAGTTGACCGAGTTCAGGGCCGGGGCCCTGCCGTGTGCCCCGTACATCCGTCGGGGCAGCACCGGCTGCGGGGTCGGGATGGAGGCGTTCGCGTCGCCCATCTGCGCGTACGCGATCTGGCCGCCCTTGATGACGAGCTGCGGCTTGACGCCGAAGAACGCCGGTTCCCACAGGACGAGGTCGGCGAGCTTGCCGGACTCGACCGAGCCGAGCTCGTGGTCGATTCCCTGGGCGACCGCCGCGTTGATCGTGTATTTGGCGACATAGCGACGCGCGCGGCGGTTGTCGGCACGGGTGTCCCCGGGCAGGAAACCGCGGCGTCGCTTCATCACGTGCGCGGTCTGCCACGTACGCATGATCACTTCGCCGATGCGCCCCATCGCCTGGGAGTCCGACGACATGATCGAGATGGCGCCGAGGTCGTGGAGGATGTCCTCCGCCCCGATCGTGCTGGGCCTGATGCGCGACTCGGCGAAGGCGAGGTCCTCGGGGACGGCCGGGTTCAGGTGGTGGCAGACCATCAGCATGTCGAGGTGCTCCTCGACGGTGTTGACGGTGTGCGGCCGGGTGGGGTTGGTGGAGCTCGGCAGCATGTTGGGCAGCGAGACCGCCGTGATCATGTCGGGCGCGTGCCCGCCGCCCGCGCCCTCGACGTGGAAGGCGTGCAGCGTGCGGCCCGCGACCGCGTCGAACGTGGCGTCGATGAAGCCGGCCTCGTTCAGCGTGTCGGTGTGGACGGCGAGCTGGGCGCCGGTCTCCTCGCAGACGTTCAGACACGCGTCGATCGTGGCGGGCGTCGCGCCCCAGTCCTCGTGGATCTTGAAGCTGACGGCGCCGGCGCGCAGCTGGGCGTGCATCGACTCGGCGTTGACCGTGTTGCCCTTGCCGAGGAAGCCGATGTTGACCGGGCTGGACTCCAGCGCGGCGAACATCCGGGCCAGGTGCCAGGCGCCCGGCGTGATGGTCGTGGCCTTGCTGCCCTCGGCGGGCCCCGTACCGCCGCCGAAGAGCGTGGTGACACCGGAGGCGAGCGCCTCGTCGACGATGGTCGGCGAGATGAAGTGGATGTGGGTGTCGATGCCGCCCGCGGTGAGGATCTTGCCGTTGCCCGCGATGACCTCGGTCTCGGGGCCGATGACGAGGTCGGGGTGGACGCCGTCCATGGTGTCCGGGTTGCCGGACTTGCCGATGCCGGTGATGCGGCCGTCGCGGATGCCTATGTCGGCCTTGACGATGCCCCAGTGGTCGATGACCACCGCGCCGGTGATGACGGTGTCGGGCGCACCTTCGGCGCGGGTGGTGCGGGACTGGCCCATCGACTCGCGGATGACCTTGCCGCCGCCGAACACGGACTCGTCGCCGGAGCGGCCGGGTCCGCCCGAGCGGTCCTCCTCGATCTCGATCAGGAGGTCGGTGTCGGCGAGCCGGATCCGGTCGCCCGCCGTGGGGCCGAACAGATCGGCGTACGCGGCACGGGACAGCTCAGGCATCGAGGGCACCTCCGGTCTCGCCACGCAGGCCCGGCACGACACGCTTGCCGGCCAGCGGGACGAGTTCGACGTCGACGGGGATTCCGGGCTCGAAGCGCACGGCGGTTCCGGCGGCGATGTTGAGCCGCTTTCCGTGCGCGGCGCCGCGGTCGAAGTCAAGACCCGGATTGGCCTCGGCGAAGTGGTAGTGGGAGCCGACCTGGACGGGCCGGTCGGCTGCGTTGAGGACGGTGAGGCGGGTGACCTCGCGGCCCTCGTTGTAGGGGACGGGCTCGTCCGCGAAGAGGATCTCTCCGGGGATCAGCCCTTGTCCCGTGCCGTGCGGAGCGGCATGCATGTGACGCGAACTCCCGTCAGACGATCGGCTCGTGGACGGTGACGAGCTTGGTGCCGTCCGGGAAGGTGGCCTCGACCTGGACGTCGTGGATCATCTCGGCGATGCCCTCCATGACGTCGTCACGGGTGAGGATCCGCCGCCCGGAGGACATGAGCTCGGCGACGGTGCGGCCGTCGCGGGCGCCCTCCAGGATGTGGGAGGTGATGAGGGCGATCGCCTCGGGGTGGTTCAGGAGCAGTCCCCGCGCCCTTCGCTTCTCGGCCACGTCCGCGGCCACATGGATGAGCAGTCTCTCCTGCTCGTGCGGGGTCAGTTGCACGGTTCCCACCTCAAGTCCTCGCCCGAACCATGCGGGGTCCGGTCGCCGCGGCCACCGCGACGGGTATAGATGTAACACACATCGAAAGCGCGCGATCTTGCGCACCCCGGATAGAAAAACCGCTGGTGGCGTGGCACGGGAGGGTAGTTGGAAGGAGTTTCAACGAGGTTAACCAGTCATTGACCATCGCATGACTGTCCGCTGGGCTGCGCCATACCTGTCGATGCCCTGGGCAACCTTTCGAGGACCCGGGCGCAGCTCAGGGAATGTGCCGAACTGTTACGTCGCCCGCGGACCGTGGTGTTCCGCCGCGATGCCGAACCGCTGCCGCTCGGACGGCGCGGGTGTCACCGACCCGACCGACGTGACCGTACTGACCGTCCGCTCCTCCGTGTCCGCCGCGAGCCCTTCGAGACGCTCCAGATCGGCGGCGGACACCAGCGCCACGAGCGGCTTGCCGTGCCGCGTGACGACGACCCGCTCACCTCCGTAGACGACGCGGTTGATGAGCTCGGCGAGCTCTGCGCGGGCTTGCGTCACCGGAATCTCGTAGGCCATGCGTCCAGCTTAGACGCCACTCTTCGCGGGGCCGGGCATGAGCAAGCCCCCATGCGTTACGTACGTCCTGTACATTTTTTACAGAGACCGGAAGAGACCGGAAGAGAGGCGCGCCATGAACCGTCCGCACCGTCCACCGTCCGCCCGTCACGTCCTGCCCGAGTTCACCGAACGCACCAGTTCGGGGGCGCGGACCATGGATCCGTACTCCAAACTCCTCGAAGAGCGCATCGTCTTTCTCGGCACCCCCATCGACGACACCTCCGCGAACGACGTGATGGCGCAGTTCATGCATCTCGAGTACCAGGCGCCGGACCGCGACATCTCGCTGTACATCAACTCACCCGGCGGCTCGTTCAGTGCGATGACGGCGATCTACGACACCATGCAGTTCGTCAGGTGCGACGTGGAGACGACCTGCCTGGGGCAGGCCGCGTCCGCCGCCGCCGTGCTGCTCGCCGCCGGCACACCCGGCAAGCGGTTCGCGCTGCCCGGCGCGCGCGTCCTCATCCATCAGCCCGCCATCGCCGAACCGCTCAGGGGTCAGGCCACGGACCTCGCGATCCAGGCCGACGAACTCCTGCGTACACGGCGGCTGTTGGAGGAGATGCTCGCGCGCCACACGGGGCGGAGCGGGGAGCGGATCGCCGCGGACATCGAGCGGGACAAGATCCTCGACGCCCCCGCCGCCGTCGCGTACGGCCTTGTGGACCGGATCATTCCGAGCCGCAAGACGTCGCTCGCCGCCCGCGACCCGAGGTGACCCCGCCGATGCTGCCGCCCGAACTGCCGCCGCTCCCCGCGCTGACCCGCGCCGAGGCGGAGCTGATCGACCGCTATCTCGAAGTCGTCGATCTGCTCGGCCGGATCAATCCGGCCCGCGCCGAGCACACCTACGGCGGACTGCGCGCCGCCCAGGCCCTCGTCGGCCGGGCGGGCGCCCTGCGCGACGCGCTCGCCCTCATGCATCAGCGGGGCGAGAGTGAAGTGCACGCGCCGACGCTCGCCCAGGCTCTGCGCGTCCTCGACGGGGAGCGACGGGCCGGAAGAGTCACCGTGCCGCCCCCGCGCGAAGGCTGAGGCTCCGTCGGCCCACTGTGTCCTCCGACACCTCGACGTCCGGGGCGACTTCGAAACGGACCAGTCGGGCTACCACGGACGGCGTACGAATACGTCGTTCCTCGTGGGGGCGAAAGTTGCGTTCTGCGAGTACAGCACCGGCGGAATGGTGTATTCCGCTGCTGGTCGGGGGGTCGTAGGACCACGCCGTCCGGAGGCGATTTCGGCAGTGTCCACCTGAACAGGTCAGTCGTGAGGAGCCTCACAAAACGCCGTTTCGGCTCGGTTTTTCGACCCATCTCGGGTCAAGATCCCTTCCGACGACAAGCCCCCGCCACAGCGGCGGGGCGGTCCGGGCGGACGCCGAGTCCTGCCGCCACCCGGATGACCGGTCGACATCTGTGCAACGGCAGGAGTGGAGGACCCAGGTACGACGGGCCCGTCCGGGAAGTCCGGACGACGCCCTTGGGGTGAAGCCGCAGAGCACGACGCGGCCGGGCATCTTCGCCTGCCCGAACCCGACAGGTCATCTTTCACAGGCGGCTGACGAAGGGTTGCGCATGACCGCGCTGAATCATGTTCCGTCGCTGCTCACCAGGACCGGTGCCGCATCGGTCCTCACGCTCGCCGTCGTAGGCGGCACCGTCGTGGCCCCCGGGCTCACGTCGGAGGCCGAGGCAGCCACACACGGGACGAAGGCGCTCAATATCGCGGCGTCCAAGAAGGGCTCCCCGTACCGCTACGGCTCGGCGGGACCCAACCGGTTCGACTGCTCGGGACTGACGCTCTACTCGTTCAAGAAGACGGGCAAGAAGCTCCCGCGCACCGCCGCCGCGCAGTACAACAAGACCAAGCACATCTCCAAGTCCAGCCGGACCCGTGGCGACCTGGTGTTCTTCCACTCCGGTCGGAACGTCTACCACGTCGGGATCTACGCGGGTAACAACCGCATCTGGCACGCTCCCAAGAGGGGCACCGTCGTGCGCCTGGAGAAGATCTGGTCCAAGAGCGTCTGGTACGGCAGGGTCCGCTGAGATCCTGTCGTTGAACCACCGCGGCCGGTCCGGCGCGCGCCACGCACCGTCAGGTGCCGGTGCGTGGAGCGCGCCGACCGCAACGTCGCGGAGCCGCTCCAGGAGCTGAGGGTGACGCGGACGGGCCTCCAGATCCTCTTCGCCTTTCTGCTCACCCTCGCCTTCAGCCCGCGCTTTCCGTCGCTGGACGCGGTGCGGCGCGGCACCTACGTCACGACGCTGCTGCTCGCGGTGCTCGGGCTGTGGGGCGTACTGCCACGGCAGGTAGGGCGCCGGAACGTGCGATGGTCGGCCCCACGTCAGTGGGCGGCGTCGCGGGGAGTGCGACGGACGGGCGCGCGCCAGGGCAGCGCGATCCACACGGTCTTGCCGCCCTCGTCGGTGGGGCTGACCGAGAGCCTGCCGCCGCACTCGGCGGCCAGCCAGCGAATGATCACCATGCCGCGGCCGTTGTCCTGCTGGACGGCCGCGGGGAGGCGCTTGGGGTAGCGCGGATGGCTGTCGGTGACGCCGATCCGCAAGTGTTCGTCGCGGTCGAGTTCGACGTCGACCGTGAAGGTGGGCGACTGTCCCAGGGTGTGCTGCACTGCGTTGGTGGCGAGCTCGGAGACGATCAGTCTGATCGTGTCGGCCACCTCGGCGTCGCCGGGCAGGCCCCATTCCGCGAGCACGCGCGAGACGTATTTCCGGGCGGCGGGGACCGAGGCAGGATCGCTCGGCAGGGTGACGGAGGCTTCCTGGTGGTCTGCCATGACGGCGCTGTCCCTTTCCCACCGGGACCGGTCTCCGACCCGCGGCGGATGACTCGAGGACAGTCCCGGACTGGTGCTTCGCGCCAGCCTGCCACTCCTTGGCCGGTCACGGGTGGCGATCCACCGAGATGTGCATATATCTGTCGCTCGAAGCGGTGAACTCTGCTACGGCAGACCGTATTTGGGCGGGAGAGCGGTACTTCCTCTAATCTCGCCTACTGCCCTGCCCCGCCGCCGGGAAATCCGGCGGCTCCATCCGGAAGGAGACAGGCATGCAGTACGGCCCCGCGGTGCGCCGCCGTCAGCTCGGTGCCGAACTCCGCGCGCTGCGCGTGCAGGCGGGACTCACGAGCAGCCAGGCCGCGGCCAGGGCCGGCTGGCACCAGTCCAAGGTGAGCCGGATCGAGACGGGCCGCAGTGGCGTGAAGGCCGCCGACGTGCGGCTGCTCCTGGAGGTGTACCAGGTGCAGGACCCGCGCCTCGGTGAACTGCTCATAGCGTTCGCCGGCTCCGACGACCCGGGGGCGGGGCGCCACCACTGGTGGAAGGCGTACCGCGATCTGCTGCCCGCGACCTATCGGGATTTCATCAGCCTGGAGTCGCAGGCGAGTTGGATGCGCACACTCGAGACGACGGTCGTGCCGGGCCTGTTGCAGACACCCGCGTACGCGCGTGCGGTGACGCGGGCGGCACTCGGCGGAGTGCCGCAGAAGCAGGTCGACGCGTTGGTCGAGGTCCGTCTCGCCCGTCAGGACGTGCTGCGCGCGGATCCGCCGCTGCGTCTGCACGTGGTGATGGACGAGGCGGTGCTGAGGCGTCCGGTGGGTGGGGCGGAGGTTTTCGCCGAACAGTTGAATTGGCTACGACAAGCATCTCTTCTGCCCCACGTCGAGCTGCAGGTACTGCCGTTCGCCGCGGGTGAGCATGTAGGTCTGATCGGTTCTTTCGTTATTCTTTCATTTCCGGACATTGCTGATCTGGATGTGGTTGTTCTCGACCATTTGACGAGTAGCCTCTACCTCGAACGGAAAGAAGACCTCCAGGCGTACTCGGAGGCCTACTTGTCCCTTCAAGTACAAGCGCTCTCACCCGAGGACTCAACGGAATTCATCGCCGGGCTACGCGACGGCGCGTAAGGAGGCACCATGACCGCACTGCCTCGGTACGTACCTTCCAGCACGACACTTCAAGGTGCGCGGTGGCAGCGCAGCAGTTTCAGCAATGGAATGAACAACTGCGTCGAGACCGCCACCCTCGACTCGGGTCCACTGACCGGCCTGTGCGCCGTGCGTGACTCGAAGAACATCGCAGGGCCAGCCCTGCTCGTCTCCCCCGGCCCCTGGGAGTCGTTCCTCAACAGCCTCCGGTAGGCGCTTCCCGGCCCCGGGCGGGGCCCGGCACGCTATCGGTGCGCACTGCGGCTGATCACCCGTACGGCATCGGCGATCTGTGCGTCGGTGAGGTCCGCGCGGGCGGTCAGCCGCAACCGCGAGACGCCGTCGGGCACCGACGGCGGCCTGAAGCACCCCACGGCAAGACCCTCGGCCCGGCAGTCGGCCGCCCATCGGACGGCCCGCTCGGGCGACGGCGCGCGCACGGAGACGACGGCGGCGTCGGGACGTACCGCCGAAAGACCCTCGGCCGTGAGCCGCCGGTGCAGCTCGGCCGCGACCTCGCGGGCACGCGCGGCGCGTTCGGGCTCGCGGCGCAGCAGGCGCAGGGCGGCGAGCGCGGCACCGGCCGCGGCGGGCGCGAGACCCGTGTCGAAGATGAACGTACGGGCCGCGTTCACCAGGTGCTCGATGACCGCGGCGGGTCCGAGCACGGCGCCGCCCTGGCTGCCGAGGGACTTGGAGAGCGTCAGGGTGGCCACCACGTCGTCCGCCCCCGAGAGCCCCGCGGCGTGCGGCGCGCCCCGGCCGCCGTCGCCGAGCACGCCGAGGCCGTGCGCGTCGTCGACGATCAGCCCCGCCCCGAACTCCCGGCACACCGCGGCCTGTCCGGCGAGGGGCGCCATGTCGCCGTCCACCGAGAACACCGAGTCGGACACCAGGACGGCGGGCCCTCCGCCGTGGGCGTCCAGCGTCTTGCGCACCGCGTCGGGGTCGGCGTGCGGCACCACCTGGGTCGTCCCGCGCGCGAGCCGGCACCCGTCGATCAGGGACGCGTGGTTGCCCGCGTCGGAGACGATCAGTGAGCCGTGCGGGGCGAGCGCGGTGACGGCGGCGAGGTTCGCCGCGTAGCCGGAGGAGAAGACGAGGGCCGCCTCGAAGCCGCAGAACCCGGCGAGTTCGCGCTCCAGTTCGGCGTGCAGCTCCGTGGAGCCGGTGACGAGCCGCGATCCGGTCGCTCCGCCGCCCCACCGCCTGGCCGCGGCGGCGGCGCCCTCGACGACCTCGGGGTGCCGGGTCAGGCCGAGATAGTCGTTGCCCGCGAGATCGAGGAGCCCTTCGGGGTCCGCGGAGCGCGGGCGCAGGGTGCGGACGAGTCCGGCGTCCGCGCGCAGCCGCGCCTGCTCGTCGAGCCAGCCGAACGCCGTGCCGGAAGCCGCGCCCGTCAGAGGGTGCCTGTTTGTAGACATTGCACAGACCTTAGTCGCCGGACCCCCTGGCCAGGATGTGGCAATACCCACACCTCAAACCGTTTCTGTTGTGCGAAACCTCCTTGGCCGGGGAGGCTGCCGTACGTAAGGATCAGCGCCATGGACCTGCTGAACACGCTGGTGGACAAGGGGCTTCGGCGCGAGCTGCCGACCCGTGAAGAGGCGCTGGCCGTACTGGCCACCTCCGACGACGATCTCCTGGACGTAGTGGCCGCAGCCGGGAGGGTGCGGCGGCACTGGTTCGGGCGACGGGTGAAACTCAACTATCTGGTCAACCTCAAGTCGGGCCTGTGCCCGGAGGACTGCTCGTACTGTTCGCAGCGCCTCGGCTCCAAGGCCGAGATCCTCAAGTACACGTGGCTGAAGCCCGAGGAGGCCTCGCAGGCCGCGGCGGCCGGGGTCGCGGGCGGCGCGAAGCGGGTGTGTCTGGTCGCGAGCGGCCGCGGTCCGACCGACCGCGACGTGGACCGGGTGGCGAAGACCATCGCCGCGGTCAAGGAGGAGAACGAGGGCGTCGAGGTCTGTGCCTGCCTCGGTCTCCTCTCGGACGGGCAGGCGGAGCGGCTGCGGGGTGCTGGCGCGGACGCGTACAACCACAACCTCAACACGTCGGAAGCGACGTACGCGGACATCACCAAGACGCACACCTACGCCGACCGCGTCGACACCGTCCAGAAGGCGCACGCGGCGGGCCTGTCCGCCTGCTCGGGCCTGATCGCCGGCATGGGCGAGCAGGACGAGGACCTCGTCGACGTCGTCTTCTCGCTGCGTGAGCTCGACGCGGACTCGGTGCCGGTCAACTTCCTGATCCCCTTCGAGGGCACGCCGCTGGCCAAGGAGTGGAACCTCACGCCGCAGCGCTGCCTGCGCATCCTGGCGATGGCCCGCTTCGTCTGCCCGGACATCGAGGTGCGCATCGCCGGTGGCCGCGAGGTGCATCTGCGCTCCCTGCAGCCGCTCGCCCTGAACATCGCCAACTCGATCTTCCTGGGCGACTACCTGACCAGTGAGGGCCAGGCCGGCAAGGACGACCTGGCGATGATCGCGGACGCCGGTTTCGAGGTCGAGGGCATGGACCAGGTGACGCTGCCGCGGCACCGCGTCGACGCGGCGGCGGGGTGTGGTGCGCACGAGGGCGGTTCCTGTGGCTCGCACGAGGGCGGCGGGTGCGGGCCCTGCGGGTCCGCCGAGCCGGCCGCCGAGCCGGTGACCGAACCCGTGGCCGAGCCCGCGGCGGATTCCAACGAGGCGCGCACGGACCTGGTGGCGGTACGCCGCCGGGGTGCGGGAACGGACCTGGCGCCCAATGCCTGACCTGTCCACCGCGGATCTGCTCGCACTCGACCGGCAGCACGTCTGGCACCCCTACGCTCCGATGCCGGGCCGCCAGGAACCCCTGGTCGTCGAGTCGGCGAGCGGCGTCCGGATGCGTCTCGCGGGCGGCGACGAGCTGATCGACGGCATGTCGTCCTGGTGGTCGGCGATCCACGGCTACAACCACCCGGTCCTGAACGAGGCGGTACGCGGCCAGCTGGACCGCATGAGCCACGTGATGTTCGGCGGGCTCACCCACGAGCCCGCCGTCTCCCTCGCCAAGCGCCTCGTCGACATGACGCCCGACGGTCTCGAGCACGTCTTCCTCTCCGACTCGGGGTCGGTCTCGGTCGAGGTCGCCGTCAAGATGTGCCTCCAGCACTGGCGCTCGCTCGGCCGCCCGGAGAAGCAGCGGATGCTGACGTGGCGGGGCGGCTACCACGGCGACACCTGGCAGCCGATGGCCGTGTGCGACCCCAAGGGGGGCATGCACGAGCTGTGGCAGGGCGTGCTGCCGCGACAGGTGTTCGCGGACGCGCCGCCGAGCGGGTTCGACGCGTACGAGGAGGCGTACGCCGAGCACCTCCACGAGCTGATTGGACGGCATGCCGGTGAGCTCGCCGGAGTGATCGTCGAGCCGGTGGTGCAGGGTGCGGGCGGGATGCGGTTCCACTCCCCCGGCTATCTCCGGGCGCTGCGGCAGGCCTGCGACGCCCACGACGTGCTGCTGGTCTTCGACGAGATCGCGACGGGCTTCGGTCGTACGGGCGCGCTGTTCGCCGCCGACCACGCCGGGGTCACGCCCGATGTGATGTGCATCGGCAAGGCACTGACCGGCGGTTACCTGTCGATGGCCGCGACGCTGTGCACGTCCCGGGTCGCCGACGGGATCTCTGAGGGCGAGGTGCCGGTCCTGGCGCACGGCCCGACGTTCATGGGCAACCCGCTGGCGGCCGCGGTGGCCGGCGCCTCGATCGACCTGCTGCTCGGGCAGGACTGGCACACCGAGGTCAAGCGGATCGAGACGGGGCTGCGGGAAGGGCTCGCCGAGGCGGCCGCCCTCCCCTCGGTCCGTGAGGTCCGTGTCCTCGGGGCGATCGGCGTCGTCCAGCTGGACCACCCGGCGGACATGGAGGCGGCGACGCGGGCGGCGGTGCGCGAAGGCGTGTGGGTACGGCCGTTCCGCGACCTCATCTACACGATGCCGCCCTACATCACGGGCGACGACGACGTGGCACGGATCGCGCGCGCGGTGTGCGCGGCGGCGAAGGAGGGCTGACGTGACGGTGATCGTGGTGTCCGGCACGGGCACGGAGATCGGCAAGACGGTGACGACGGCCGCGGTGGCCGCCGTGGCCCGCGCGGCCGGGCGCAGCGTCGCGGTGCTCAAACCGGCGCAGACCGGGGTCGCTCCCGGTGAGCCCGGCGACGCCCAGGAGGTGCTGCGGCTCGCGGGCGACGGCATCACCACGCGTGAACTCGCCCGCTATCCCGAGCCGTTGGCGCCCGACGTGGCCGCGCGGCGGTCAGGACGCGCCCAGGTCCACCCGCGGGAGGTGGCCGACGCGGCGGCGAAGCTCGCGACCGAGCACGACCTGGTCCTGGTCGAGGGGGCGGGCGGTCTGCTCGTACGTCTCGACGACGAGGGCGGCACCCTCGCGGACGCCGCCCGGCTCCTCGGCGCCCCGGTGCTCGTCGTGGTGTCGGCGGGGCTCGGCTCGCTCAACACGACGCAGCTGACGGCGGAGGCGCTGCGGGCGCGCGGCGTGCGCCAGCTCGGTCCGCTGGTCGGCAGCTGGCCGGCCGTCCCGGACCTGGCGTCCCGCTGCAACCTCGCGGACCTGCCGAAGGACGCGGGGTCGCCGCTGCTCGGAGCGATCCCGGAGGGCGCCGGGGCGCTCGACGGCGCCGACTTCCGTGCGGCGGCGGCGGGTTGGCTGAGTCCTGAGCTCGGCGGCACGTGGGACGGGCTGTCGTTCGCCGAGCGGGAGGCGCCTGCGCCGCTGGTGCACTGATGCGGTGAGCGGGACGGCGGGTGGGTGGCCTCCGGGACGCGGTGGTGAGCCGCGTCCGCTCTTCGGGGTCGCCCGCCCGCCGCCGGGGCACCATGGCGGTATCCACTCGCCCCGCCGAGGTCTGCAACGAGGCCTTTGCCGAGGTCTTCTTCAGGAGGGCCCATGTCGCCGCGCTCCGCCAAGCCCGTGTCCCGGGACGCCGTGCACCACCCCGTCTTCGCCCGCTTCTACGCCCGGCAGAGCGTGGCCGCCGAGCCGGTGATCGGCGCCCATCGCCGTGAGCTGCTCGCCGGTCTCTCCGGCCGGGTGATCGAGGTCGGCGCGGGCAACGGGCTCAACTTCGCGCACTACCCGGGGGCGGTCTCGGAGGTGGTGGCGATCGAGCCGGAGCGGCTGCTGCGGCGGCTCGCGGTCGCGGCGGCGCTGCGTTCGGATGTACCGGTGGATGTCGTGCCGGGCGTCGCCGAGGCGCTGCCGGTGAAGAGTGAGGCGTTCGACGCGGTTGTCGTCTCGCTGGTGCTGTGCAGTGTGCGGGACGTGCCGCGGGCGCTCGGCGAGCTCCGCAGGGTGCTGCGGCCCGGCGGTGAGCTGCGGTTCTTCGAGCACGGCAGGGCACAGGGGAAGGTGATGGCGACCACGCAGCGCGCCCTGGACCGCACGGTGTGGCCGCCTCTGTTCGGCGGCTGTCACGTCGCCCGGGACACCCTGGCGGCCCTGCGCGACGCGGGGTTCGAGCTCGGTGCGCACCGGCGGCTCCTGGTGCCGGCGAAGGGGCCGCGGCTCCCCACGTCGTACTGCGTGCTCGGCACGGCGTACCGCCCCGACTCACCCTGACCGGCCTGTCGGCCCGTGCTCCCCATGCTCCCCGTGCTCACAGACTCCACAGGCGCAGCTGGTCCGCGATGGCGTGCACGCTCGCGCCGTCCTCCTTCACCAGCCGGGCGAGGTCGCGCACCTGCTCCGGCGAGGTGACGACCTTCAGGCCGCTGGAGACGAGGTAGGCGTAGGCGACGGAGGAGGCGAAGAGGGCGTTGGAGCGTTCGAGCGCCGGGATGTGGAGGAGGACCTGGAGGAGCGCCGCGGCGCGGTCGTGCGGGGTTTCGTAGACGGGCACGCCGAATATCTCCGCCTCGTGCCGGCTCACGGCGGCGACGAGTGCGCCCCAGTCGGTGACCTGGGGGTCACCGGGCGTCTTGTGTTCGGCGATCATGAGGAGCCAGGCAAGGTCGATTCTGAGGTTCAACGGCTCAGCGACGACCTTCACGCAGCGGGCGGCTGCCCTCGCGCTCCATGCCGAACTCCTCGGCGAAGACGGATTCGTACTGCTTCATGAAGTCGGCGGCGGCCTCGACGAAGGTGTGCCCGATTTCCCCGGCGTCCTGTTTGACCAGTTCTTCTATGTAGCGGTTCACGCTCATGCCCCGGGCCAGGGCGCGCTCCCGCGCGGCCCTGGCGGTGTCCTCGTCCACTCGCACGTTCAGCTGAGTCTTCGCCATACCGTCAAGCTAGCGCCAGGGTGCTAGCACGACAAGACCGCAAGGACCTTGTCCCTTACACACGACCCGGGGCCCGACCTCGGAGGGATACCGGAGACCCGCGCAGCCCCACTACTCTTCGCGGAAATACGGGAGTTGATACGGCCACAACCCAGGAGGCCGCCTTGTCCACACCTGCTTCGGCACCGTTCACGGACAGTTCGGAGCCCGCCGGGATCGCCGCGCGCGCCCGCGGCCTCACCAAGGCGTACGGCTCGGGCGAGACGACCGTGCTCGCCCTCGACTCGGTCGACGTGGACATCACACGCGGGCGCTTCACGGCCGTCATGGGTCCCTCCGGGTCGGGCAAGTCCACCCTGATGCACTGCCTGGCCGGTCTTGACAGCGTGTCCGCGGGCCAGGTGTGGCTCGGGGACACGGAGATCACGGGCCTCAAGGAGCGCGAGCTGACCCGGCTGCGGCGCGACCGCATCGGCTTCATGTTCCAGTCCTTCAACCTCATCCCCACGCTCAACGCCCTGGAGAACATGACGCTCCCGATGGACATCGCGGGGCAGCGGCCCGACCGCGACTGGCTGGAGCACGTCATCGACACGCTGGGTCTGCGAGACCGGCTCAAGCACCGGCCCGCGCAGCTGTCGGGCGGCCAGCAGCAGCGGGTGGCCTGTGCGCGGGCGCTCGCCGCGAAGCCGGAGCTGATCTTCGCCGACGAGCCGACGGGCAACCTGGACTCGCGGGCCGGACTCGAAGTCCTCGGCTTCCTGCGGGACGCGGTGGACCAGCTCGGCCAGACCGTGGTGATGGTGACCCACGACCCGAGCGCGGCCGGCCACTCCGACCTGGTCCTCTTCCTGGGAGACGGACGAATGGTGGACGAGATGGCGCGGCCGACGGCGGACGCGGTCCTGGAGCGCATGAAGAGGTTCGACGCGTCGCAGGCGGCGCCACCACCGGGCACTCCGCGTACGCCCGGGGACCGTCCGTCCGAGCAGAGCTGAGCGGGGGCCCCGGTGCTGAAGGCGACGCTCAGGAGTTTCCTCGCGCACAAGGGCAGGCTGGCGCTCTCCGCGCTGGCCGTGATCCTCTCGGTCGCGTTCGTGGCGGGCAGCCTGATCTTCTCGGACACGGTCACCCGCACCTTCGACCGCCTGTTCGCCTCCACGTCGGCCGATGTGACGGTGGCGCCGAAGGAGGACCTCGACGAAGCGGTGCCGTCCGGCCAGACGCCGACGCTGCCCGCGAGCCTCACGGAGCGGGTGGCCGGAGTCGCCGGGGTCGCGGACGCGCACATCGACGTGTCCGTCGACAACATCACCATCGTCGACCGCGACAACGAGTCCGTGGGCTCCACGACGGGCGCTCCCACGGTGGCCACGGACTGGCACCCCACCGACCGCAGCCCCGTGGAGCTCACCTCGGGTCACGCCCCGCGCGGCGAGGGCGAGGCGCTGATCGACGCGGACACGGCCGACAAGAAGGACGTGGAGATCGGGGACACCCTCACCGTCCTCGCGCGCCCCGGCTCGTTCAAGGTCGAGGTCGTCGGCATCGCCACCTTCACCACCACGAACCCCGGCGCCGCGCTCGTCTTCCTGGACACCGCGAGCGCCCAGCGCGAGCTCCTGGGTTCGACGAAGGCGGCGACCAGCATCTCCGTGACCGCCGACGACGGGGTGAGCGACACCGCCCTGAAGCGCCGCATCGGCGCCGAACTGGGCTCCGGCTACGACCTGGAGACCGCCGACGAGCAGGCCGAGTCCGCGGCGGCCGAGCTCGGCGGCTTCCTCGACGTCATCAAGTACGTGATGCTCGGCTTCGCCGGTGTCGCCGTCCTCGTCGGCATCTTCCTGATCGTCAACACCTTCTCGATGCTCATCGCACAGCGCACCCGCGAACTCGGGCTGCTGCGGGCGCTCGGCGCCGACCGCAGGCAGGTGCGGCGTTCCGTGCTCGTCGAGGCGCTGCTGCTCGGCCTCGTCGGTTCGACGCTGGGGCTCGCCGCGGGCATCGGTCTCGCCCTCGGTCTGATCAAGCTCATGGGTCTGCTCGGGATGAACCTGAAGTCCACGGAGATGGTCATCGGGTGGGCGACACCGGTCGCCTCGTACGTCGTCGGGGTAGGCGTGACGTTCGTCGCGGCGTTCCTCCCCGCCCGGCGGGCCGCACACGTCTCGCCGATGGCCGCGCTCGCGGACGCCGAGATCGCCGGTGTGGGGCGGCCGTTGAGGGTGCGGGCGGTCGCCGGCGCGCTCGTCGGGGCGGCCGGTGCGGCGGCGCTGGTGGGCTGCGCCACCGCGGAGAAGACGTCGTCGGCGGCGTCGCTCCTCGGTCTCGGGATCGTCCTGACCCTGATCGCCACGGTCATCGCGGGACCCCTCCTGGTGCGGCCGGTGATCCGGGTGCTCGGCGGCGTCTTCCCCGCGGTCTTCGGCTCGGTCGGCCGGATGAGCCAGCGCAACGCGCTGCGCAACCCGCGCCGCACGGGCGCCACCGCGGCCGCGCTGATGGTGGGGCTCGCGCTGGTCGGCGGCCTCTCGGTGGCCAGCGCGTCGATGACGAAGTCGTTCGACCGGCAGATCGACCGGACACTCGGCGCGGACTTCGTCGTGCAGAACAGCAACTTCATGCCCTTCTCCCCGGAGATCACCGGGAAGGTCGAGAAGACGGAGGGCGCGGGTCTGGTCGTACGCCAGCGCTTCACCCCCATCGAACTGGCGCTGCCCGACGGCAAGAACGTCGAGTCGACGGCAGCGGGCTACGATCCGCGGCTCGACGACGTCGCCAAGGTGACGTACGCGCAGGGCAGTTCGCGCGCGGCGCTCGCCCCGGGCCGGATCGGCATGGACGTGGACTTCGCGAAGAAGCACGAGGTGCGGGTCGGCGACAGCCTGCCCGCGACGTTCCCCGGCGGGCGCGGGACGAAGCTGACCGTCGGCGCGCTCACCGACCAGGACTCGCCCGAGGGCTTCGGCGTCGAGGGCGGGCTCTTCCTCGGGTTCGGCACGGTCGAGAAGTACGTGCCGGGCGGCCAGGACTCCGCTCTGTACGTCAACGCGGCGCCGGGCACGGACGCGGACACCCTCCGCGCCCACCTGGACAAGACGCTCGACCCGTACCCGCAGGTGCAGGTGCGCGACCAGGCCGACTACAAGGAGCTGATCCGGCAGCAGATCGCCGTGATGCTCTACCTCGTCTACGCCCTCCTCGGCCTCGCGATCGTCATAGCGGTCCTCGGCGTCGTCAACACCCTCGCCCTGTCGGTCGTGGAACGCACGCGCGAGATCGGACTGCTGCGCGCCATCGGCCTCGGCCGCCGTCAGCTGCGCCGCATGATCCGCCTGGAGTCGGTGGTGATCGCGGTCTTCGGGGCGCTGCTCGGGCTCGCGCTCGGGATGGTCTGGGGCGTCGCCGTGCAGCAGGTGCTAGCGCTGCAGGGCATGAAGGAGCTGGCGTTCCCCTGGACGACGATCGTCGCGGTGGTGATCGGTTCGGTGGTCGTCGGCCTCGCGGCGGCGCTGCTGCCCGCGCTGCGTGCGTCGCGCATGAATGTGCTGGCGGCCATCGCGCACGAGTAGGTGCCCCGGCGGGCGGGCCCGCCGCCGTCCACATCCCGGATATTTCGCGCGCCGGGGCGTCGGCCGGTGGTGGGATGGCCGTATGGATGATCTTCGGATACGGGCCGCGGCGCCCGAGGACCTGGACGCGGTGCTCGCCTTCTGGAAGGTGGCCGCCGAGGGCACGAGCATCAGCGACGACCGCTCCGGCGTGGAGCGGCTCGTCGCGCGCGACCCCGAGGCGCTGATCCTCGCCGAGCGCGGCGGCGGGCTCGCGGGGACGGTCATCGCGGGTTTCGACGGCTGGCGCTGCCACCTCTACCGCCTCGCGGTGCACCCGGACCACCGCAGGCGCGGCGTGGGCTCGGCGCTGCTCGCCGCGGCGGAGGAGCGGTTCGTGCGGCTCGGCGGGCGCCGCGGTGACGCGATGGTCCTGGACCGCAACGAGCTCGCCCACCACACCTGGCACGCGGCGGGCTACGCGCGCGAGCCGCAGTGGAGCCGGTGGGTGAAGCCGCTGGGTGAAGCCCCCTCTGCGGGGTAGAGGGGTAGCCCCCGCAGTCCCGGCAGATCCCGGCATGTCCCGCCGGATCCCGACAGAGGTTCGAGTGGCTTTGCTGATCCTTTACCATGGACGCAATACTCGTATCCAACTGAAAGGTGTGAGCGTCCGCCCATGGGCGAGCCTCCCAGTACCCGACATCGCGCATTCCTCCCGCCCCTGCCCGATCATGGGACGGAGGTGACCCGATGACCGAAGTGCTCCTGCTCCTCGTGGCGGTGCTGCTCTGCCTGGCGTGCGGTGTGTTCGTCGCCGCGGAGTTCTCCCTCACGACGGTCGAGCGCAGTGAGCTCGAGCGGGCCGTCGAGCGCGGCGAGCGCGGCGCCGCCGGCGCCCTCAAAGCCGTCAAGAACCTCACCTTCCAGCTCTCGGGCGCGCAGCTCGGCATCACCGTCACCAACCTGGTGGTCGGCATGCTCTCCGAGCCGTCCATCGCCGCCCTGATCGCGGGCCCGCTGCGCGACCTCGGCATACCGCGGTCCGCCGCGTCCTCCGTCGCGCTGGTGATCGGCACGGCCCTCTCGACCGTCTTCCTGATGGTCATCGGTGAGCTGGTGCCCAAGAACTGGGCCATCTCCTCGCCGCTCGCCGTCGCCAAGCGGGTGGCCACGCCGCAGCGGCTGTTCAGTGCCGCGTTCCGGCCGTTCATCGCGCACCTCAACAACACCGCGAACCGTTCCGTACGCCGCTTCGGCATCGAGCCCGCCGAGGAGCTCGCCTCCGCGCGCGGCCCCAAGGAACTGATCGCCCTGGCCCGTCACTCCGCCAAGGAGGGCGCGCTGGAGGCGGACACGGCCGAGCTGTTCGTGCGGACGCTGAACCTCGCCGACCTCACCGCGGAGAACGTGATGACGCCCCGCGTGCAGGTCATGGCCCTGGAGACGCACGCCACCTGCGAGGACGTCGCGAACGCCACGCGTGCCACCGGCCTGTCCCGCTTCCCCGTGTACCGCGGGAACCTCGACACGGTCGTCGGCGTCGCGCACATCAAGGACGTGCTCGCCGTGCCCGCGGAGCGCAGGCCGCGCGTCTCCGTCGCCGAGCTGATGCGCGAGCCGCTGCTCGTGCCGGAGACGCTCACCGTCGACCGGCTCCTCGACCGGCTCTCGGGCAAGCGCACGATGGCCGTGGTCATCGACGAGTACGGCGGCACGGCCGGGGTGGCGACCCTGGAGGACATCGTCGAGGAGGTCGTCGGCGAGGTGCGGGACGAGCACGACCCGCACGAGACGCCCGACATCTCCCACGAGGGCACCGACGACGACGGCAGGACGCTCTACTCCGCCGACGGCGCCGCCCGCACCGACCAGCTCGCGCGGGTCGGCCTGCGGGTGCCCGACGGGCCGTACGAGACGCTCGCGGGCCTCGTCGCCACGGAGCTCGGCCGCATCCCCGCCGTCGGTGACGGCGTCGAGGTGGGCGGCTGGCGGCTCGACGTCGTGGACGCGTCGGGACGGCGCGCCGCCCGCGTCATGCTGCACGCCCCGCTCGACGCCGACGACAGCGACGACACCACGGAGGATGTCCGATGATCGCCGTCCAGTTGCTGATCGGTCTGGCGACGCTCGTCGTCAACGCCTTCTTCGTGGGCGCCGAGTTCGCCCTCATCTCCGTGCGCCGCAGCCAGATCGAGCCGCACGCGGAGGAGGGGAACAAGCGCGCCAAGAGCGTGATGTGGGGCCTGCAACACGTGTCCGCGCTGCTCGCGGCGGCGCAGCTCGGCATCACGCTGTGCACCCTCGTCCTCGGTATCGTCGCGGAACCGGCGATCGCGCACCTTCTGGAGCCCGTCTTCGACGCGGTGGGCGTGCCGCACGGCCTGGTCCACCCGATCTCGTTCGTCATCGCGCTGACCCTGGCGACGTATCTACACATGCTCCTGGGCGAGATGATCCCGAAGAACATCGCCCTCGCGGAGCCCGTGCGTTCCGCGCTGCTGCTCGGGCCGCCGCTGGTGGCGCTCGCGCGGGCGCTGCGGCCGGTGATCTTCGCGATCAACGCGTTCGCCAACGGTCTGCTGAAGCTGCTGCACGTCGAGGCCAAGGACGAGGTGTCGGCGAGCTTCTCCGACGACGACCTGGCCCGCATGGTCAAGGACTCCGGTGACGCGGGTCTGATCGACAACCGTGCGCAGGAGCGGCTGCACGACGCGCTGGAACTGGGCCGCCGTCCGGTACGGGACGTGGTCCTGCCCCTGGAGGCGGTGGTCTACGCGCGCGTGGGCGTCACTCCGGAGAAGCTGGAGCAGCTCTCGGCCGAGTCCGGGTTCTCCCGCTTCCCCGTGGTCGACGACGGCCGCCGGATCGTCGGCTATCTGCACGTGAAGGACGCGCTGGACCGGGCGCCGCGCGATCTGCCGTTCCGGGTACCGGACATGCGCAAGATCGCCCAGGTGCGCGAGACGACTCCGCTGGACGACGTCCTGACGGCCATGCGCGGCAGCCGCACGCACGTGGCGGCGGTCCTCGGCTCGGACGGGCGCCTTGCCGGCATGGTCACGATGGAGGACGTCCTGCAGAAGCTGTTCGGGCAGCCTGTGTGAGGTGAGGGTTCGCGGGCCCCGGACTCTTCGGGGCCCGGGGCCTCACCCCGCCGTCTCCCCCGTGCGCACCCTCTTCGTCGGCTCCTCCGTGAGGCCGGGGCCGGACGCGCCGACCTCCGAGGCGCCGATCGCCGTCAGGACCGCGAGGACCGCGGCGAGACCCGCCGTCGCGAAGGCCGCGCCCCACTCCACGTCCAGGAGGCTGGTCGCCCCCGCCACCAGGACCGCGGCAAGCGCCTGCGCGAACGTGCGGATCGCGCGTTCCGCGGTGGCCTTCCAGAAGGCTGCGTTCCACATGGCGGGCTCGCTCTCTCGTGACGACGGCGTGCCTATGACATACCGCCGCGGAGCCACGCTGCCCAGATCCGCCGGGCGCGGCGCCGGGTTACGATCGTCTCTGCCATGCAGATGAATGCCAACTACACCAGTCTCGTCGCGGTGGGCGACTCCTTCACCGAGGGCATGTCGGATCTGCTGCCCGACGGCACGTACCGCGGGTGGGCCGACCTCCTCGCCGCCCGGATGGCCGCGCACACCCCCGGCTTCCGCTACGCGAACCTGGCCGTGCGCGGCAAGCTCATCGGGCAGATCGTCGACGAGCAGGTGGACCTCGCGGCCGCGATGCAGGCCGACGTGGTCACCCTCGTCGGCGGCCTCAACGACACACTGCGCCCCAAGTGCGACATGGGCCGGGTGCGCGGTCTCCTGGAGGAGGCCGTCGAGCGGCTCGCCCCCTCGTGCAAGCAGCTCGTCCTGATGCGCAGCCCGGGCCGGAACGGCCCGGTGATGGAACGCTTCCGTCCGCGCATGGAGGAGCTCTACTCCTACGTCGACGACCTGGCGTCCCGGCACGACGCGATCGTCGTCGACCTCTACGGCGCGGCCGTACTCGGCGACCAGCGCATGTGGGACGTGGACCGCCTGCACCCCACCGCGGAAGGGCACCGCAGGATCGCCGAGGCCGTGTGGCAGGCGCTCGGGTACGAGCCGGAGGACGACTGGCAGACGCCGCTGCCCGCCGCCGTGCCGCCGGGCTGGGCCACCCGCCGCGTCGCCGACGTCCGGTTCGCCCGGCAGTACCTCGGCCCGTGGATAGGGCGCCGCCTCACCGGCCGCTCGTCCGGCGACGGACGCGCCCCGAAGCGCCCCGACCTGCTCCCGTACGACGGCCCGCTCCCCTAGCGCCCGGGTTGGCAGCCGGGGCCTAGAACACCGACCAGCCCGTCACCGTGGTGAAGTGGTCGAGCGCGGCCACGCCGGCCACGGAGTTGCCGTACGAGTCGAGGCTCGGGCTCCACACGCACAGGGTGCAGCGGCCCGGGATCACGGCGACGATGCCGCCGCCGACGCCGCTCTTGCCCGGCAGGCCGACGCGGTAGGCGAAGCTGCCCGCCGCGTCGTACGTGCCGCAGGTGAGCATGACCGCGTTGACCTGCTTCGCCTCGCGCGGCGGCAGCAGACGCGTGCCGTCGTTGCGCAGCCCGTGCCGGGCCAGGAAGGCCGCCGAGAGGGCGAGGTCGCGGCAGTTCATGCGGATCGCGCACTGCCGGAAGTAGTGCTCCAGGACCGTGGACACGGGGTTGTCGAGGTTGCCGTAGCTGGCCATGAAGTGGGCGAGGGCGGCGTTGCGGTCGCCGTGCTCGGCCTCCGAGGCCGCGACCACCGGGTCGAAGGCGACGTCCGGGTTGCCGCTCTCCGCGCGCAGGAACTCCAGCATCGTCGTGCCCGCGTCGCCGGTGAGGCTCTGCAGCCGGTCCGTGACGACGAGCGCGCCCGCGTTGATGAACGGGTTGCGCGGGATGCCGTTCTCGTACTCGAGCTGGACGAGCGAGTTGAAGGGGTTGCCGGACGGTTCCGTGCCGACGCGGTCCCAGATGCGGTCGCCACCCTCCGCGAGGACGAGCGCGAGGCTGAACGCCTTCGAGATGGACTGGACGGAGAACGGTTCCTGCCAGTCCCCCACGCCGTGCACGTCGCCGTTGACGTCGGCGACCGCGATCCCGAAGCGCTCGGCGTCCACGTCCGCGAGCGCCGGGATGTAGCCGGCGACCTGGCCGCGGCCCACGAGGGGCCGGGCGAAGGCGGCGACTTCTTCGAGAACGGCCTGGTAATCCACAACCTGAGCTTTCTTCGGGTACGTCGTCGTGTACGTCGTCGGCGATGGGCGCGCACCGCGATACGACCGTTTCACACCCACCCACACCGATTCACACCGGAAAGTCGCTGGATACGGGCTATGTCGTCGGCCGCGGCCACAGGATAACGCCTGGCCGGGAAGCAGCGACCTGGCGGACGTGCGGCTCGCCCGGCGTCCGGATCCGCTCTGGGAAATCGTGTGCCGCGCCGGGAAGGGCGTCCTGCACACGGCAACTCCGCTGGGCCGACGCCTCATTGACGGCGCCTGACACCGGACGACCGTCCCCCGACCTTTTGGCCGGGACCAAAAAGTCGGGCGCTCGTCGCCCCGATGCGCCCAGGCTGTGCGCGGAAGAGAACACGTCCACGCCACGCACGACTTAGGGAGTTCGAGCACAGGCCGATCAAGCACTCCGTACAGGAACCCTCGTCGCCACGCAGGCCCGGGCCGGAGATCTCCCCGAACAACAAGAAGGGCTGGGGCAACTGGTCGGACGCGTGGTACGTCCGCCCCTGCTGAGCGGTCCGGCGCTGTGACCTGGAGGTTCCTACATGCACGGATGGTTCGGAGCCTGTATGGACGCCCGGTAAACTTCGTGCACGTGACTGCCGCGCCCGCAAAGCCCCGTATCCCGAACGTCCTCGCCGGACGTTATGCCTCCGCCGAGCTCGCCACCCTCTGGTCGCCCGAGCAGAAGGTGAAGCTGGAGCGTCAGCTCTGGCTCGCCGTGCTGCGTGCGCAGAAGGACCTCGGGATCGAGGTTCCCGACGCCGCCATCGCCGACTACGAGCGCGTGCTCGACCAGGTCGACCTGGCCTCGATCGCCGAGCGCGAGAAGGTCACGCGCCATGACGTGAAGGCCCGCATCGAGGAGTTCAACGCCCTCGCCGGGCACGAGCACGTCCACAAGGGCATGACCTCGCGCGACCTCACCGAGAACGTGGAGCAGCTGCAGATCCGGCTCTCCCTGGAGCTGATCCGCTCCCGTGCCGTCGCGGTCCTCGCCCGGCTCGGCAAGCTCGCCGGTGAGTACGGCGAGCTGGTCATGGCGGGCCGCTCCCACAACGTCGCCGCGCAGGCGACGACGCTGGGCAAGCGCTTCGCGACCGGTGCCGACGAGCTCCTCGTCGCGTACCGCCGCCTGGACGAGCTGATCGGCCGCTACCCGCTGCGCGGCATCAAGGGTCCGGTCGGCACCGCCCAGGACATGCTCGACCTGCTCGGCGGCGATGCCTCCAAGCTCGCCGACCTGGAGCAGCGGATCGCCTCGCACCTGGGCTTCGAGTCGGCCTTCACCTCGGTCGGCCAGGTCTACCCGCGCTCCCTCGACTACGACGTCGTGACCGCGCTCGTGCAGGTCGCCGCCGCGCCCTCCTCCATCGCCAAGACGATCCGCCTGATGGCGGGCCACGAGCTGGTCACCGAGGGCTTCAAGCCCGGCCAGGTCGGCTCGTCCGCGATGCCGCACAAGATGAACACCCGCTCCTGCGAGCGCGTCAACGGCCTCACCGTCATCCTGCGCGGCTACGCGTCGATGACCGGAGAGCTGGCGGGCGACCAGTGGAACGAGGGCGACGTCTCCTGCTCCGTCGTACGACGGGTCGCCCTGCCCGACGCGTTCTTCGCGCTCGACGGGCTGCTCGAGACCTTCCTGACCGTGCTGGACGAGTTCGGGGCGTTCCCCGCGGTCGTGGCGCGTGAGCTCGACCGCTACCTCCCCTTCCTCGCCACCACCAAGGTCCTGATGGCCTCGGTGCGCGCGGGCGTCGGCCGCGAGGAGGCCCACGAGGCCATCAAGGAGAACGCGGTCGCCTCCGCCCTTGCCATGCGCGAGCAGGGTGCCGAGCGCAACGAACTGCTCGACAAGCTGGCCGCCGACTCCCGTATCCCGCTGGACCGTGCGCAGCTCGACGAGCTGATGGCCGACAAGCTGTCGTTCACGGGCGCCGCGAGCGACCAGGTCACCACGGTCGTCGGTCAGATCGAGGCGCTGCTCAAGGAGCACCCGGAGGCCGCGGCCTACACGCCCGGCGCGATTCTGTAGCGGCGCTCCGCACTGGCATCCGGCCCGCCCACCTTTTCGGTGGGCGGGCCGAGCCGTGTCGCGGACGAGCGGTGTCAGGCCGCGCGGGCGGCCGGGCGGACGCCGTCGGCCTCGGCGCGCACCCGGGCGCAGCTGTTGCTGATCAGACGCGAGACGTGCATCTGCGAGATGCCGAGCTTCTCCGCTATGCGGCTCTGCGTCATGTCCTCGAAGAAGCGCAGGTAGAGGATGGTCCGCTCGCGCTCGGGCAGCTTCCGCAGCCCCCGCTTGGCCGCCTCCCGGTCGGTGACGATGTCGTACGCGGCGTCGGGTGCGCCGAGCGTGTCGGCGAGGCTGAAGCCGTCCGGGTCGGCGGACGAGATCTCGGCGTCCAGCGACAGGGCGCTGTAGCCCTCCATGGCCTGCATGCCGTCCTTCACCTCATCCTCCGTCAGGCCCGCGTGCGCGGCGATGTCGGCGATGGATGGTTCGGGTCCGCTGCCCGGCAGGTCGCGGAGTTCGCGTCGGGCGACACGGACCTTGTTGCGCAGGTCCTGGACGCGGCGGGGAACGCGCACGTCCCACATGCGGTCGCGGAAGTGCCTGCGCAGTTCACCGGTGATGGTGGGCACGGCGTAGCTCTCGAAGGCGCCGCGGCCGGGCTCGTACCGGTTGACGGCCTTGACCAGGCCCACCGCGGCGACCTGTCGCAGGTCTTCGAGGGTCTCGCCCTTGTTGCGGTAGCGGGCGGCGAGACGGTGAGCCATGGGCAGCCATGCCTCGACGATCTCCGCGCACAGGACCTCCCGCTCCGGGCCGTCCTCGAGAGCGGCGAGCCGGGCGAACTCAGCGGTGGTGTCGGGTGCGTCGTGGTGCGAGTGCCGGGCCGCGGTGCGGCGGGCCGAGTATTCATTGAGGTTCGTCAGCATCAGTTCGCTCCTCAGCGGTGCGTCAACAAGGACCGCGAGGAGACGGGGCAGCCCGGCACAGGGCATCCACCGGGAGCAAACACACCGCTCCCCGCAAACGCGCCTCCGGTCCGAAGCACGACGTTCGCCTGCCCCTGCGTTTAACCACCAAACAGATGTCCGCACACGGATCTGGGGAACGGCCTGTGAGCCCGACTACAGGATTCCGTATGTGCGTTCGTGACTTCGCTCGATTCGTCGAAGCCCTGCATGTACCGGCAGGCGCGGGGCACACGGGACGCGGGGTGCGCGGCGTCGGAACGGCCACCGGACGCACGCATCGCCGACCGGCCGCATTGGGGTGCGGCCGGTCGGCCCTCCTCCTCCCCGGGGTTCCCTCGCCGGGTGGCTCACTTCCCGCCGGTCAGTACCTCGCTGTCCAGGCGCCTGAGCATGTCGGCCGGGTCCGCGAAGACGGCCGAGGCGCCCGGCTCTTCCAGGTCGGCCCGCGGGATGCCTCCGCAGAGGAGCGCGACACCGCGGACGCCGGCGCGGGACGCCGCCTGCATGTCCCACACCGTGTCGCCGACGAACAGCGCCTCCTCCGCGGAGCATTCGGCGATGTCCAGGGCGTGGTGGATGGGGTCGGGGGCCGGCTTGCCGGAGGACACGTCGTCCGCGCTCGCGACGCCGGCGATGACGTCGTCGGCGTCGATGGCCCGGCGCAGCGCCCCGAGCTCCTCGCCGCCCGCCGAGGTCGCGAGGACGATGCGCCGGCCGCGGTCGTGCAGCGCGTGCAGGAGGTCGCGGGCTCCGTTCAGCGCGGGCAGCCGCTCGAAGTACGTGCCGTACAGCGTCTTGTGCGCGGCGCTGATCTTGTCGTCCTGGTCGCGGTCGCGGTCCTCGCCGAGGAGCCGGGCGATGAGGTCGGTCGAGCCGAGCCCGACGGCCCGGTGGATGTCGTGCATCGCGACCTGTTGTCCCGCTTGGCGGAACGCCTCCCACCAGGTGGTCACGTGCAGGTGATTGGTGTCGGTGAGTGTTCCGTCCACGTCGAACAGCGCCGCTCGGGCCATGCTTCGCGCCTTTCCGTAAGGGGGGTCGAATGCCTCAGAATTCAGCCGATCGGCTCAGCGCACTCCGGTGATGACGAAGCCACTGCGGGGCCTGGTCGGCATGCGGTGCAGGGTGATGCGCAGGTCCTGCTGGGGGACGTCGTAGTCGAGTCGCGCGAGGTGCGGGAGCAGGGTGCTGAGGACGGCGAGGGTGACGTCCTCGCCCGGGCAGCGGTGCCCCTGGGAAACCTCGCCGCCGCCCTGCGGGACGAGTTCGTCGCGGCCGGGCTCGCGGCCGTCGAACCGGTCGGGGTCGAAGACGTACGGGGAGTTCCACAGCTCCGGGTCGTGGTTCTGTCCGTAGAGGTCGAGGAGGACCATGGCGCCCTCGGGGATCGGCTCGCCGTGCCACTCGATGTCGGCGGGGGCGAGACCGGCGACGAACGGCGCGAACGGGTAGAAGCGCCGTACCTCGTGGGCGAACGCGCGGGCGTAGCCCTCGTCCCGCGCGGCGAGGCGCTCCCGCAGTGCCGGATTGCGGTGCAGGGCGTGCGCGCCGAACACCGTGTACCAGGTGACGGCGACGGTGGGCCGCAGGATGTTGAGGATCTCCACGGCGGCCGTACGCGGATCGAGCAGCTCGCCGTCGGCGTCCCGGTGGAAGGCGACGGCGGCCACCACGGACGGCGGGCGCCCGTCCCCGTCGGACACCTCTCCCCCGGCCGAGCGGAGGTCCTCCACGAGGCGGGCCAGGCGGCCCTCCTGGCGCTGCCGGGCGCGCCGCGCCTTCCAGTGCCGTGGCCCGGCGGTGGCGAAGCCGTCGACCATCGCCACGAGGTCCTCGGCGGTCCGCCGCGCTTCGTCGTCTGGGTGCTCGGGCAGCGGGGCGCCCGCCCAGGCGCACACGGCCCGCGTGATCAGCAGGCTCACCTCGTCGAACAGCGTGACCTGCGGGCGGCCCGCCCACTCCTTGGCCGACCGCTCCCACTCCTGCTCGACGTGGCGCGCGAGGCCCGCGACGCCGTCCGTGTCCTTCAGGACCGTCACGAAGAGCGCCTTGCGCTTACGGTGCTCCTCGCCGTCGAGCGTGTGCACCGCCCCCTTGCCGAAGAGCGTGCTCAGCACCGGCTCGGGCAGGGCCGTGCGGCGGCGGACGTGGTCCTCGTCGTAGAAGAACCCGACGGCCGCGGGTCCGCGCAGCGCGACGACCGGCTTGCCGAGCAGGCGGGTGCGGACGGGCCCCGGCCCGTTGCGGCGGCTCAGGTCGGGGAGCCACGCGTAGCCCTTGGTGAGCAGCTGCAGCGTGTTGTCCAGCATGGGGTCCTCCAGGGTGGAAAGGACGCAGGCCACAGGGGGTCGACGTACGACGCCGTCCTCGTGGCCTGCCGATCATGCTCACGGGTTCCCCGGCTCCACCTCCGCGAATCAGGGCGAAAGGTCCCCTATAGGCCGATGTCCCGGCTCCTGAAGTCCTCCAGCGACTCCCTGCGGACCAGCAGCCGGGCGTGTCCGTCGGCCACGGCGACCACGGGCGGACGGCCGACGAGGTTGTAGCCGGACGCCATCGACAGGTGGTACGCCCCGGCGACGGGGACGCCGAGCAGGTCGCCCGGCCGCACGTCGCCGGGCAGCGCGACATCGGAGGCGAGGATGTCGCCGGCTTCGCAGTGCCGGCCGACGACGGTCACCGGGGCGGGTTCGGCGGTGGAGCGGCGTCCGACGAGCCGGGGCAGGTAGCGCACGCCGTACAGGGCCGGCCGCGGGTTGTCGCTCATGCCGCCGTCGACGGCGACGAAGGTCCGCGCGGCGGTGCGCTTGACCGCGAGGACCCGGTAGAGCGCGACTCCGGCGGGGCCCGCGATGGCGCGTCCGGGCTCGACGGTCAGGCGGGGCACCGGCAGGTCCGCCGCCGCGCAGCTTCCGACCAGTTCGGCCCGCACCCTGCGGGCGAGCGCGGCGATGTCGAGTGCCTCCTCGCCGGGCCGGTACGCGATGCCGTGCCCGCCTCCGAGGTCCAGTTCGGGCAGGGTGAGCCCGTGCTGGTCCTTGATGCGGGCCATCAGGCCGACCATGCGGCGCACGGCGGCGAGGAAGGGCTTCTCGGTGGTGATCTGGGAGCCGAGGTGGCAGTGCAGACCCACCAGTTGCAGGGTCGGCTGGCCGAGGATGCGGGCGACCGCGTGCTGGGCGGAACCGTCCGTGAGGGAGAGCCCGAACTTCTGGTCGTCGGTGCCGGTCCGGATCTTGGCGTGCCCGCCCGCGGCGATGCCGGGCGCCACCCGCACCAGCACCTTCTGGCGGCTGCCCGGCGGCACGGCGGCGGCGAGCCGGGCGATCTCGGACGCGCTGTCGATGACGATCCGGCCCACGCCGAGCCGGAGGGCGGCGGCCAGGTCGTGCGGGCTCTTCGCGTTGCCGTGCAGCACGATGCGGTCCGCGGGAAAGCCGGTGGTGACGGCGAGCTCCAGTTCCCCCGCGGAGCACACGTCGAGGCCGAGGCCCTCCTCCTCCACCCAGTGCGCCATGGCGCGGCACAGGAACGCCTTGGCGGCGTAGAGGACGTCGGCGTCCGGAAAGGCCCGCCGATACGTACGACAGCGGGCGCGCACGTCGGCCTCGTCGATGAGGTAGGCGGGGGTGCCGAAGCGCTCCGCGAGGTCGGTGAGCGGAACACCGCCGACGGTGAGGTCGCCGTGGGCGGGCTGGGTGGTGGTCGCGGGCCAGATGGAGAGGTCGGTGTCGGCGGGGGTGGCGGGGGCGGCAGGGGCGGTCGGCGCCGCCGGGGCGGGGGACGGGAGCTTCGTGGGGGACAGGGACGGGGACGGGAGCGGGGGTACGCGCAGTGTGGTCATGGCAGCTTCTCTCTTCGCCTTGTCTCGTCCTCAGCCGTTCCGTGTGGTCAGGGCGCCCACCAGGGGCTCGGTCCCGCGGGTCGCGCACGGGGCGGCGGTCGTCCGGTGGGGGCCGACGGGGTGGGCGGCGAGCCGGGGGTCGACGGTGATCCGACCGACGCCGAGTGGTTCGGCGAGGGACCGGAGTGCCGGTTCGGAGAGCCGGATCCACGGCTGCCGGGGGCCGAGCGCCGCGCGCAGGAGCCGGGGGGTCGTGAAGGCGACGGCGGTGCGGCCGCCGACGGGTGTGCGGAACAGGCGGGCCACACAGCCCGCGGGTCCCGGCCGGACGGGGACGAACAGCGGTCCGGCCGGGCCGGGTTCGCAGGGCTCGGGGTCCTCGGCGTACAGGAGCTCGGCCATGGGTTCCTCCAGGGAAGACGGCAGGCGGAAGGGCGGGGAAGACGACAGCGAACAGAACGGACACCGCGGGTCCGGTCGGAATCCGACGGCATACGGTGACGTTATGCCCGGCACCGGGTGTCAACCGACCCTCCATGACGCGACGTTGACGCAACCGCGTCCACCCCTGACGCGATGCGTGCGCCGGAGACGGTCCCGCCGTCAAGGAGGCGTCGATTCCGCACAGGCGCTCTTGAGCGAGCGGGCCGGGGCCAGTTGGATGTCGGTCGGAACGGGAACCCGGCGCCCAGGCAGCCGGCCGCCGGTCACGGCCCTGCCGACCGGTGCGTCCCGTTCACTCGAAGGTCTCACTCCGGAGGAGCGTCTGATGATGCAGCTTCCCCCGCACCACCTGCCCGCCGTGCCGCGCTGGTTCGCGCCCGGCTCCCCCGGGCCCGCGTCCCTCCCCGAGCACGTCGCCACCACCGGCGTCGGCCGCTGGTGGGCCGACCGCGCCCTCGACCCGCGTACCGTCGCGGTCTCCTGCGCGGGCCACGTGCTGCTGCGCGGCGACCCGAACAGCGTCGCGCCCGACCTGCTCGCGCCGTTCGCCCGCAGCCACGTCGAGGCCCCCGCCCGCTTCCTGCCGGTGCTCGGCGCCGCCTTCGACCGCCTCGTACCGGCCGAGCGCATGGTGTACGTCCATCGCGAGCCGGTGCCACCGCCGCGGCCGCCGCGGGGCGTGACCGTACGCCGCCTGACGGCCTCCGACGCGCCCGCGCTCGCCGCGCTCTCCCCCGACTCGACGTGGATCCACGACAGTTGGGGCGGCCCGGAGGGGCTGGCCGGCTCCGGGCACGCCTGGGCGGCGGTGGACAAGGGCGGCGACGTCGCCGCCGTGGCCTGCAGCTACTTCACCGGACAGACGTACGAGGACGTGGCCGTGCTGACCACCCCCGAGCGCCGCCGCGAACGCCTCGCCCTCGCCTGCGTCACCGCCCTGTGCGCGGACGTCGCCGCGCGCGGCCGCACGGCGAGCTGGTCGTGCGGCCGCGACAACCGGCCCAGCCGTCTGCTGGCCTGGACGGCGGGGTTCCGGCTGCACCGCGAGTACGTGCAGTACGTCACGGGGAAGGCGCTCGCACCGCCCCGGACCTCCACCGACGTCCCGGCGTGACGCCCGGCTGCCGCGATATCTGCCGCCATGCCCGACTTGGCGCCCGACTCGATGCCTCCGGCCGGTAATAGCCCTCTGCTCGTTTGAGATCAAGAGCCACCGGAAGAGGGCAAGGTCACAGCCATTCATGACACCCCGTGCCACGGATTGCGCCCTAGCATCGGGGCATGACGGTCCTGCCTGACGACGGGCTTTCGCTGGCCGCCGAGTTCCCTGATGCGACCCATGAGCAGTGGCACCGCCTTGTGGAAGGCGTGCTGCGCAAGTCGGGTAAGGACGTATCGGGCACGGCCGCAGAGGAAGCGCTGTCCACCGCCCTCGAGGACGGGCTCACCACCCGCCCCCTGTACACCGCGCGCGACACCGCGCCCGACGCCGGACTCCCCGGCTTCGCCCCGTTCGTCAGGGGTTCCGTTCCCGAGGGCAACACCCCGGGCGGCTGGGACGTCCGGCAGCGGTACGCGAGCGCCGACCCCGCGCGCACCAACGACGCGGTCCTCACCGACCTGGAGAACGGCGTCACCTCCCTCTGGCTGACCGTGGGCCCCGCCGGCCTCCCGGTCTCCGGCCTGGAGCGCGCCCTGGACGGCGTCTACCTCGACCTGGTGCCCGTCGCGCTCGACGCGGGCGACCAGGCCGAGCCCGCCGCACGGGAACTGCTGCGCCTGTACGAGGCCGCGGGCATCGCCGACGACGCGGTGCGCGGCACGCTCGGCGCCGACCCGCTCGGGCACGAGGCCCGCACCGGGGAGAAGGTGGCCTCCGTCAAGGGGGTCGCCGACCTGGCGCGACTGTGCGGCGAGCGCTACCCCGGCCTGCGCGCCCTGACCGTGGACGCCCTGCCGTACCACGAGGCGGGCGCCTCCGCCGCGCAGGAGCTCGGCGCCTCGCTCGCCACGGGCGTCGCGTACCTGCGCGCGCTGTACGAGGCCGGCCTCAGCGTCGACAAGGCCTTCGCGCAGCTGGAGTTCCGGTTCGCGGCCACCGCCGACCAGTTCCTCACCATCGCCAAGCTACGGGCCGCGCGCCGTCTCTGGGCGCGCGTCGCGGAGGTGTCCGGCGTTCCGGCGGCCGGCGGGCAGCGGCAGCACGCGGTGACCTCGCCCGTCATGATGACCCGCCGCGACCCGTGGGTGAACATGCTGCGGACGACCGTGGCCTGCCTGGGCGCGGGCGTGGGCGGCGCGAACGCCGTCACGGTCCTGCCCTTCGACCACGAGCTCGGCCTGCCGGACGCGTTCGCGCGCCGCATCGCCCGCAACACGTCGACGATCCTCCTTGAGGAGTCGCACCTGGCACGCGTCATCGACCCGGCAGGCGGCTCCTGGTACGTGGAGCGGCTCACCGACGAACTCGCCCACGCCGCCTGGGACTTCTTCAAGGAGATCGAGCGCGCGGACGGGCAGGTGGCGGCCCTGCGCTCCGGTCTGATCGGCGACCGGATCGCCGCGACCTGGGCGGAGCGCAAGAAGAAGCTGGCCAGGCGCCGCGAACCCATCACGGGCGTCAGCGAGTTCCCGCTCCTCACGGAGCGTCAGGTGGAGCGCGAGCCCGCGCCCGCCGCGCCGTCCGGCGGTCTGCCCCGGGTGCGCCGCGACGAGGCGTTCGAGGAGCTGCGCGCCCGCTCGGACGCCCATCTGGCGGCGACCGGCGCCCGCCCCAAGGTCTTCGTCGCCGCGCTCGGCTCCGCCGCCGCGCACACGGCGCGGGCGACGTTCGCCTCGAACCTCTTCATGGCGGGCGGGATCGAGCCCGTGCACGACCCGGTGTCGGTGGACGCGGAGACGGCCGCCGAGGCGTTCGCGGCGAGCGGCGCCACGGTGGCGTGCGTCTGCTCCAGCGACGCGCTCTACGCCGAGCAGGCCGAGGCCGTCGCGCGGGCCCTGAAGGCGGCGGGCGCCCTGCGCGTGTTCCTCGCCGGGCGCGGGGAGTTCACCGAGATCGACGAGTACGTCTTCGCCGGCTGCGACGCGGTCGCCGTCCTCACCTCCACCCTCGACCGCATGGGAGTGGCGTAATGCGGATCCCCGAGTTCGACGACATCGAGCTGGGCACGGGCGGCGGTCCGTCCCCTTCGGCTCCTTCAGCCGAGCAGTGGCATGCCGCCGTCAAGGAGTCCGTCGGCAAGTCCGAGGCGGACCTGCTGTGGGAGACACCCGAGGGCATCGCGGTCAAGCCGCTGTACACCGGGGCGGACGCGGAGGGCCTCGACTTCCTGGAGACGTACCCGGGCGTCGCGCCGTACCTGCGCGGACCGTACCCGACGATGTACGTGAACCAGCCGTGGACGATCCGGCAGTACGCGGGCTTCTCGACCGCGGAGGAGTCCAACGCGTTCTACCGCCGCAACCTCGCGGCAGGACAGAAGGGCCTGTCGGTCGCCTTCGACCTGCCGACCCACCGCGGCTACGACAGCGACCACCCGCGCGTCACCGGTGACGTCGGCATGGCGGGCGTCGCCATCGACTCGATCTACGACATGCGGCAGCTGTTCGACGGCATCCCGCTGGACAAGATGACCGTGTCGATGACGATGAACGGCGCGGTGCTGCCCGTTCTCGCGCTGTACATCGTGGCGGCGGAGGAACAGGGCGTGCCGCCCGAGAAGCTGGCCGGGACCATCCAGAACGACATCCTCAAGGAGTTCATGGTCCGCAACACCTACATCTATCCGCCGAAGCCCTCGATGCGGATCATCTCCGACATCTTCGCGTACACCTCGCAGAAGATGCCGCGCTACAACTCGATCTCCATCTCCGGCTACCACATCCAGGAAGCGGGCGCGACGGCCGACCTGGAGCTCGCGTACACCCTCGCCGACGGCGTGGAGTACCTGCGCGCGGGCCGGGACGCGGGGCTCGACGTGGACGCGTTCGCGCCGCGGCTCTCCTTCTTCTGGGCGATCGGCATGAACTTCTTCATGGAGGTCGCCAAGCTCCGCGCGGCGCGCCTGCTGTGGGCGAAGCTGGTCAAGCAGTTCGACCCGAAGAACGCCAAGTCGCTCTCCTTGCGCACCCATTCGCAGACGTCGGGCTGGTCGCTGACCGCGCAGGACGTGTTCAACAACGTCACGCGGACGTGTGTCGAGGCGATGGCGGCGACGCAGGGCCACACGCAGTCCCTGCACACGAACGCGCTGGACGAGGCGCTCGCCCTGCCGACCGACTTCTCCGCGCGCATCGCCCGCAACACGCAGCTCCTGATCCAGCAGGAGTCGGGGACGACCCGGACGATCGACCCGTGGGGCGGCAGCGCCTACGTCGAGAAGCTCACGTACGACCTGGCCCGGCGTGCCTGGCAGCACATCGAGGAGGTCGAGGCGGCGGGCGGCATGGCGCAGGCCATCGACGCGGGCATCCCGAAGCTGCGCGTCGAGGAGGCCGCGGCGCGCACGCAGGCCCGCATCGACTCGGGGCGCCAGCCGGTCATCGGCGTCAACAAGTACCGGGTGGACAGCGACGAACAGATCGACGTCCTGAAGGTCGACAACTCCTCGGTGCGCGCCCAGCAGATCGCCAAGCTGAAGCGGTTGCGCGAGGAGCGCGACGAAACGGCCTGTCAGGACGCGCTGCGCGCCCTGACCACGGCGGCCGAGCGCGGCCCCGGGCAGGGCCTGGAGGGCAACCTGCTGGCGCTCGCGGTGGACGCGGCCCGCGCGAAGGCGACGGTCGGTGAGATCTCCGACGCACTGGAGAAGGTGTACGGGCGGCACGCGGGTCAGATCCGTACGATCTCCGGTGTGTACCGCACCGAAGCAGGCCAGTCCCCGTCCGTCGAGCGCACGCGCGCGCTCGTGGACTCCTTCGACGAGGCCGAGGGGCGCAGGCCGCGCATCCTCGTCGCGAAGATGGGCCAGGACGGACACGACCGCGGCCAGAAGGTCATCGCCACCGCCTTCGCCGACCTGGGCTTCGACGTCGACGTGGGCCCGCTGTTCCAGACGCCGGCGGAAGTCGCGCGCCAGGCCGTCGAGGCGGACGTGCACATCGTGGGCGTCTCCTCCCTCGCCGCCGGCCACCTCACCCTCGTACCGGCACTGCGCGAGGAGCTGGCCGCCGAGGGCCGCGACGACATCATGATCGTCGTGGGCGGCGTCATCCCGCCGCAGGACGTCGAGGCGCTGCACGAGGCGGGCGCCACGGCGGTGTTCCCGCCCGGCACAGTGATCCCCGACGCGGCGTTCGACCTGGTGAAGCGACTGGCGGCCGATCTCGGCCACGAACTGTGAGTCGGTGAGCTGCGAGCAGAGCCATGCCTGTGACGATCGACATCGATACGTATGTGAAGGGCGTCCTCGACGGGAAGCGCGCGTTCGTCGCGCGGGCCATCACCCTCGTCGAATCGACCCGTCCGCAGCACCGCGCGCTGGCGCAGCAGCTCCTGACCGAGCTGCTCCCGCACAGCGGGCGGGCGCGGCGGGTCGGCATCAGCGGAGTGCCGGGCGTGGGCAAGTCCACGTTCATCGACGCGCTCGGCACGATGCTGACCTCGCTGGGGCACCGGGTCGCGGTGCTCGCGGTCGACCCGTCCTCGACGCGCACGGGCGGTTCCATCCTGGGCGACAAGACCAGGATGGAACGGCTGGCGCTGGATCCCGCCGCTTTCGTACGGCCCTCCCCCTCGGCGGGGACGCTCGGCGGGGTCGCCAAGGCGACGCGCGAGTCCATCGTGGTGATGGAGGCGGCGGGGTACGACGTGGTGCTCGTGGAGACCGTGGGCGTAGGGCAGTCGGAGACGGCGGTCGCGAACATGGTCGACACGTTCCTGCTGCTGACCCTCGCCCGCACCGGCGACCAGCTGCAGGGCATCAAGAAGGGCGTACTGGAACTCGCGGACGTCATCGCCGTGAACAAGGCGGACGGCCCGCACGAGCGGGACGCGCGCTCGGCGGCCCGTGAACTCGCGGGCGCGCTGCGGCTGATGCATCCGGCCGACGCGGCGTGGACTCCCCCGGTGCTGACCTGCAGCGCCCGCGAGTCCAGCGGGCTCGACACGCTGTGGGAGCGGATCGAGCAGCACCGCGCCCTGCTCGACTCGACGGGCCGCCTCGCCGCCAAGCGCCGCGACCAGCAGGTCGACTGGACGTGGTCGATGGTGCGGGACGAGCTCCTCGGCAGACTCCTCGGCCACGCGGAGGTCAAGCGGCTCGCCACGGACCTCGAACAGCGCGTCCGCGAGGGCACCGTGACGGCCACGTCCGCCGCCGAGCAGATCCTCGACGCGTTCCAGGGCGGCGACCGCGAACGTCCCTGACCGCACCCCGCGTACGCCACCCCGGTGATGCGCGTACATCCCGTGATCCGCGTACGTCCCCGTGAACGGAGCCACCCGCACCATGAGCACCGCGCCCGACGCCCCCGCCGACGCCCCCGTCCTGCACCGCCGCGAGGGCCGCGCCGGGCACCTCGTCCTGAACCGGCCGCGGGCCATCAACGCCCTGAACCACGCCATGGTCCGGCTCATGGCGGAGGCCCTGGACGCGTGGGAGCGGGACGAGTCGGTGGCGACGGTGCTGGTCACCGGCGCCGGGGAGCGCGGGCTGTGCGCGGGCGGCGACATCCGCTCGATCCACGACGACGTGCGCGCGGGCCGCGCGGCGGCGTCGGCGGCTTTCTGGCACGACGAGTACCTCCTCAACGCGCGCATCGCCCGCTACCCGAAGCCGTACGTGGCCGTGATGGACGGCATCGTGATGGGGGGCGGTGTCGGCATCTCGGCGCACGGGGACGTCCGGGTCGTCACGGAGCGGTCGCGGGTGGCGATGCCGGAGACGGGCATCGGCTTCGTGCCCGACGTGGGCGGCACGTATCTGCTGACGCGGACGCCCGGTGAACTCGGCACGCATCTGGCGCTGACGGGGACGCCGGTGGGCGCGGCCGACGCGCTGCTGTGCGGACTCGCGGACCATTACGTGCCGTCGGAGCGGCTGCCGGAGTTCACCGCGGCGCTCGCCGACGCGGACGCGGCGGATGTCGTGCGCGACTTCGCTGCCCCGGCTCCGGCCGGTGAACTTGCGGCCCGTCGCGAGTGGATCGACCACTGTTACGCCGCGGACTCCGTCGAGGAGATCGTGGACCGGCTGCACGCCAGCGGCGACCGGCACGCGAAGGAGGCGGCGGAGACGATCCTGTCCAAGTCCCCGACCTCCCTGAAGGTGACGCTGGCCGCGCTGCGCAGGGCACGTGAACTGCCCACCCTGGAAGCGGTCCTGGAACAGGAATACCGCGTGTCCTGTGCCGCCCTGGCCTCGCCCGACCTGCCTGAGGGCATCCGGGCCCAGGTCGTCGACAAGGACCGCAGGCCGCGCTGGTCGCCCGCTGAGCTGGCGCGCGTGACGGAGGCGGATGTGGCCCGCTTCTTCGAACCGACGGGCACGGACTCGCTGGGCCTCGTCTGACGGGGACCGCACGCGGCCGTCACGGCGGGTCCGTCTCCGTCACCACCGCGAGCAGCTGGAACGGCAGTTCCTTGTCCCACTGGGCGACCCCGAGGGCTATCCAGCGGCCGTCGACCCGCCACAGGTGCAGGTCAGGCACGCAGGAGCTCAAGTGCGCCCACGGCTGCGGTATCTCCTCGTCCGCCTCGCCGAGGTCCGCCGCCGCGGCGCGTTCGAAGAGGCTCGCCAGGCTGAACCGCTGCGGCGGGCCCCAGCGGTCGGCGAGGAGCACGGTCAGGGCGTCGCGCTCGGCGTCGTACTGCTCCTCCGTGAGGTGCCATCGCGTGCCGTCGTCCTCCCAGAAGGTGTCACTCGTCAGTAACTCCGCGATGTGGAACCCGGGGCCCTGGGAACCGTGCTCGGACCTGCCGTGCTCCGCGGGGAAGTCCCGGGAGCGCAGCAGGTCGATCACGGCGAGATGGTGTGCGCTGCTCATGACGTCCAGTAAAGCGGGCACCACTGACAACGCGTCATGCGTCGCGCGTTCCCCGTCACCCGTCACGCGTCGCGGCGGCGCACGGCCCACCAGCCGGCGAGCAGCACGGCCGCCGTCCAGGCCGCGCACACCGCGAGCCCCGCCCACGGGCCGAGGCTCCCGGTCGTGGTCTCGTGCAGCACCTGCTGGCCCGCCTTGTCCGGCAGGTACCCGGCGGCGCCGTCCGCGACGTCGCCGACCACGAACGAGACGATGAGCGTGAACGGGATGAGGATGCTGAGGACGGCGACTCCGCTGCGCAGGACGGCGGTCAGGCCCGCCGCGAGCAGCGCCATCAGCGCGAGGTAGACGCCGCCGCCGACGCAGGCGCGCACGGCGCCCGCGTGGTTGAGCCCGATCGCGTACTCGCCGAGGAAGGCCTGGCTGGTGAGGAAGGTGGCGAAGCCGGTGACGAGTCCCGCGAGCAGCGCGAGGCCGCCGATGACCATCATCTTGGAGCCGTAGAAGAGCCCGCGGCGCGGTACGGCGGCGAGAGAAACGCGCAGGGCGCCGCTGGTGTACTCGGACGACATCGCGGTCGTTCCGAAGCTGATCGCCGCGATCTGGCCGAAGTTGAAGGCGTAGAAGGCGTCGAAGAGCGGTTCGGCGTCCGGGTTGTCGGCCTCGGCCCGGCCGATGGTCGCGGAGGCCAGCACGGTGATGGCGAGGGTCGCGGCGAAGATGACGAGCAGCGAGATCAGGCTCGACCGCAGCGATCTGATCTTGATCCACTCGGCGTGCGTGACGGGCAGTACGGCGGAGTTCTCCATGGCCATGCTCAGGCCTCCTGACGGGGCGCGGGTGCGGTGGTGGTGCCGGCTCTGAACTGGGCCTGGTCGGCCGTCAGGGCGAGGTAGGCCTGTTCCAGGGAGGTGTGCTCGTCGGCGAGTTCGAGGACCTGGACCCCGGCGGTCGCGGCGATCGCCCCGACCTCCTCGGCCTTCACCCCTTCGACCGTCCAGCGGCCTTCGACCGAGTCCCCGAGGACGTACCCGCGGCCGGACAGCAGTTCACGGAGCAGGTCCGGGTCCGTCGTCCGTACGCGGACCCGCGCCTGGCCGTGCGACGCGATGAACTCGGTCATGGGGTCGTCCGCGAGCAGCCGACCCCGGCCGAGGACGACGAGGTGGTCGGCGAAGGTCGCGGTCTCGTTCATGAGGTGGCTGGAGACGAGGACGGTGCGCCCCTCCGCGGCCAGTCGGCGCAGCAACTCGCGGATCCAGATGATGCCTTCGGGGTCGAGGCCGTTGGACGGCTCGTCCAGCATCACGACCTCGGGGTCGCCGAGCAGAGCGGCCGCGATGCCGAGCCGTTGCCGCATGCCCAGCGAGAACGTCTTGATCCGCTTGCCCGCGACGGATCCGAGCCCCGTTTCGTCCAGTACCTCGTCCACGCGCCGGGCGGGGAGCCGGTTGCTGACGGCGAGCGCGAGGAGGTGGTTGCGGGCGGTACGCGAGCCGTGGGCCGCGTTGGCGTCGAGGAGCGCCCCTACGTGGCGCAGGGGTTCGGCGAGTTCGGTGTAGCGGCGCCCGCCCACCGTGGCCGTGCCCGAGGTGGGGCGGTCCAGGCCGAGGACGAGGCGCATGGTGGTCGACTTGCCGGCGCCGTTGGGGCCGAGGAATCCGGTGACCCGGCCGGGGCGGACGCTGAACGTGAGGGCGTCCACGGCGCGGGCCGTGCCGTACTCCTTGGTCAGGTCTTTGACGTCGATGCTGGTCATGGGCATCAGCCTGGCCGCCGCGGCCCCTTGGGGGCTTCCCCCGCCCGGGGAGATCGTCTCCCCCTCACGGGGGAGTCGTGGGGTGCGGGTGGCCTGGCACGATGGCGCCATGCCCGGCTTCCTCGGACCTCTCTCGCGTGCGGTCACGTACACGCGCTGGCTGCACATCTTCTTGGGGTCGGCCATCGCATGGGTGATCGCCTCGATCTATCCGGGGCTCTCCGAACCCTCGTACATCGACTGGGTGCTCGTCGGGGTCACCCCCGTGCCCTTGCTGGTGGCGGCTGCCCTGATGCCCGTGATCCGCAGGGCCGAGGGGCTGCAGGCCCGGATGATGCTGTTTCCCGGTCACCACGCGTCCGTGCCGGGCGGCGAGGTGGAGGAGTCCGGCATCTCCGTCGCCCCTTCGGCCTCCTGGCGGGACCGGGCACGGACCGCCGTATGGCTGGTGTTCCGCCTGGAGACGGGCGTCGCCCTGGTTCATGTGACGGGCCAGCTCATCGGAATGGTCTTCGCGCTGGTGGGTGCGAACGACCAGGCGCCGGAGACGGACGGCCTGCTGCTCACCCCGCCCGACACGGCCTGGATCAAGGTGCCGCTGAGCCTCCTGCTCGTCCTCGCGCAGCTCGGTGTGCTGCTCGCGGCGGGCCACCTGACGGCCGTGGTGGCCCGGCGTCTGCTCGGCCCCTCCCCCGCCGAACGCCTCGCCGTCATGGAGGAGCGCACCGAGCAGCTCCTCGAACGCAACCGCATCGCGCGCGAGCTGCACGACTCCATAGGGCACGCCCTGACCGTCGCCGTCGTCCAGGCGGGCGCCGCCAGGGCCGCATCCGACCCGGCGTTCACCGCACGGGCCCTGGAGGCGGTGGAGGAGACGGGGCGGGCCGCGCTGGAGGACCTGGAGCGGGTCCTGCGGGTGCTGCGCGAGGACGAGCAGCCCGTGAGCGGGCGGCCGACGCTCACCGACGCCGACCGGCTGCTCCAGTCGGCGCGTGCCTCGGGCGCGAAGGTCGACATGGAGGTGACGGGTCCGGTGGAACGGCTGCCAGGACCCGTCTCCCGTGAGGGCTACCGCATGCTCCAGGAGGCGCTCACCAACGTCCTGCGCCACTCCGGCCCCGTGCCCGTGCGCCTGCGTATCGCCGTGGACGACGCCCGCCTGGTGATGAACGTGCGCAACGCGCTGCCGAGCCCCACCGGTTCGACGGGGCGCGGCGGCAGCGGGCTGCGCGGCATCCGGGAACGGGCCACCCTGCTCGGCGGCCGGGCCACCACGGGACCGCACGACGGCGACTGGCAGGTGCACGTCGAACTGCCCCTGAAATGATCTACGCTGGCCGGATGACGGTCACCGTGCTCCTCGTCGACGACGAACCCCTCGTACGCGCGGGCCTGCGTGCCGTCCTCGAGGCGCAGCCGGACATCCGCGTGGTCGGCGAGGCGGCGGACGGCGCGGCGGTCATCCCCCTCGTCCGCGAGCTGCGCCCCGACGTGGTCGCGATGGACGTCCGCATGCCGCTGCTCGACGGCATCGAGGCGACCCGCGCGGTGCTGCGCACCGTGCAGGATCCGCCGAAGATCCTCGTGGTCACGACCTTCGAGAACGACGAGTACGTGTACGAGGCGCTGCGCGCGGGCGCCGACGGGTTCCTGCTGAAGCGCGCGAGGCCCGCGGAGATCGTGCACGCGGTGCGGCTGGTCGCCGAGGGCGAGTCGCTGCTGTTCCCCGCGGCGGTCCGGCAGCTGGCGGGCGAGTACGGCACGGAGCGGGGCAATCCGGAGGCCCGGGACGCGCTGGAGAAGGCCGCGCTGACCGAGCGTGAGGCGGAGGTGCTGCGGCTGATGGCGCGCGGCCTGTCGAACGCGGAGATCGCGGCCCGCCTCGTCGTGGGCACGGAGACGGTCAAGTCGCATGTCAGCGCCGTCCTCGGGAAGCTGGGGGCGCGGGACCGGACGCAGGCGGTCATCGCCGCGTACGAATCCGGTTTTGTCTCGCCGGGGTGACGGCGCTGCCTGCCGGGACGACGGTGCCGGACGCGGTACGGACGGGCCCGGCACTCGCCGCCGTACCGTCCTGCGAGTACGATCCGGCCATCACGCGCACGAGCTGGGAGGACGGACGTTGGGGCAGCTGAGCGGCGGGGACCCCTCCCTGTTGCGGCGTATCAACTCCGCGGTGGTGCTGCACGCGCTGCGCGCCGCGGACTTGGCGACGCTCACGGAGATCACCCGCGTGACCGGGCTCTCCCGGCCCACCGTCGAGGGGGTCGTCGAAGGGCTCATCGAGGCCGGGCTCGTGGTGGAGTCGGCGGCCGAGGACGGCGGCGCGCGGCGCCAGGGCCGGCCAGCGCGGAAGTTCCGGTTCCGGGCGGAGGCGGGACATCTGCTCGGTCTGGAGATCGGCCCGCACCGGGTGGCCGCCGTGCTCTCGGACCTGGACGGCAAGGTCCTCGGGGCGGCGTCGAAGGCCGTCTCCGCGGAGGCGTCCGCGGACGACCGGCTCGAACGTCTGCGCACGGCGGTCGCCGATCTGCTGCGCCGCGCCGGGATCGCCCGCAGTTCGCTGCGGGCCGTCGGGGTGGGCAGCCCCGGCATCCTGGACGCGGACGGCACGGTGCGGCTGAGCACGGCGCTGCCCGAGTGGACGGGGCTTCAGCTGGGCGAGCGGCTGCGCCGGTCGTTCAAGTGCCCGGTCCTGGTGGAGAACGACGCCAACGCCGCGGCCGTCGCCGAGCACTGGAAGGGCGCCGCGACCGACACGGACGACGTGGTGTTCGTCCTCGCGGGGCTGAGCCCGGGGGCCGGTTCACTGATCGGCGGGCGCCTGCACCGGGGTTACGGCGGCGCGGCGGGCGAGATCGGCGCGCTGCACCTGCTGGGCCGTGAGGTCACGCCGGAGACGCTGCTCTCGACCACGGACGAGCCGCTGCACCCCTTGGACGAGCAGGCCGTCGCCGACGTGTTCGCGCACGCGCGCGAGGGCGACGAGCGGGCGAAAGCGGCCGTGGAGCGGTTCATCCAGCGGCTCGTGCACGACGTGGCCGCCCTGGTCCTCGCGCTCGATCCGGAGCTGGTCGTCGTGGGCGGCTGGGCGGCGGGTCTCGACGGCGTCCTTGAGCCGCTGCACCGGGAGCTGGAGCGCTACTGCCTGCGGCCGCCGCGGGTGGCTCTCTCGCTGCTGGGCGAGGCGGTCGTGTCGACCGGGGCGCTGCGGCTGGCGCTCGATCACGTCGAGGAGCAGCTGTTCGCCGTCGAGGGGACCGTCACCGCACGGCGGTGAGAGTCCCCTGACGAAACGAACGAAGCGAACGAGCCCAATGAAGCGGGCGGCGCGGGGGCGCGGCGTCAGGAAGCGCGGCGCTCCGTGTCGTGGTGTATCTCGACCCCGCCGGAGTCCCCGAACGTGAGGCGGCAGGTGTCGGCCCGGTAGGTGGCCACGGAGACCGCGGCCGTGCGCCCCTCGGCGAAGAAGCGCGTCGTCACGACGAGCACCGGTGCGCCGGGCAGGCGGTCGAGGGCCTTGGCGTCGTCCGCGCGGGCCGAGCCGAGTTCGACGGCGCGGTCCTGCCCTTCGAGGCCGAGCCGGGACAGCTCGCGCAGGACGACACGCGCGCGTGCCGCGCCGGACGGCTCGTCCATGCCGGTCAGTTCGGCGACCGACGACGTGGGCACGTACAGCAGCTCGGCGGCCACGGGCTGGCCGTTCGAGACGCGGGTGCGGCGCACCACGTGCACCTGCTCGTCCGCGGCGGTCTCGAGCATGCGGGCCACGTCCGCCGGCGGGACCGCCGGGGCGCAGTCCGCGAGCTGCCAGGCGTCGCCGACCGCGCCCGGCCACGAACCCTGCGCGGATCCGACGGCCACGCCCATCCGCGGCGGAGCGACGGTGGTGCCCACTCCGCGGCGGCGCTGGAGCCTGCCTTCGAGTTCGAGCTGTTCGAGAGCCTGCCGGAGGGTGGCGCGGGCGACACCGAAACGGGCGGCAAGGTCGCGCTCGTTCGGCAGGATCTCGCCCACGGAGAACTCGGAGTCGAGCGCCTCACTGAGCACGGTCTTCAGATGCCAGTACTTCGGCTCCGGCACCGTTTCGAGCTGCGTGGTCCCCACCCTGTCCTCCGCAATCGCCGTGACCGGCGGCGTTTTAGCGCCCTTGTTTATTAAAGGTTCCTGCACTATCTCTGCGACCATAGGCCCGCACCCACCCTTGGTCAAGACCAATCCTCGATCCGTTACAGCCTGCACAGGGACGATGCCACAGAGCATTCATGCGGAGTTCGCGCGGGGCCAAGCAGGCGTAATCGGCCAGCCGCACGTGAACGGCCGGCGAAGAACACACGAATGAGCCCCCGCCGATCGTGGCGGGGGCTCTGAGCTGCGGCGACGCACCGCTCGCCGCGATGCGCGGCCGGAACCCTAGGGGGCGAGCGACACGAGCTTGTCCGGATTGCGGACGATGTAGACGTCCTGGATGAGGCCGTCGGCGACGTCCAAGCGGAACACGCTGTCGGGTCGGCCGTTCACGAGGACGAGGAGGCACTCCGCGCCGTTCGCCTCGATGAAACGGACTTCCAGTTCGCGCGCCTCCGCGGCCACCTTGCCCGCGGTGCTGTGCAGGAAGCGGCCCACCTTGTCCGCGGACTCCAGGACGCGCAGCGGCGCCTTCGACTTGCCGCCCGCGTCGCCGACGAGCCGGACGTCCGGCGCGAGGAGCGACATCAGCCCGTCGAGGTCGCCCTCGGTGGCGGCGGCGAGGAAGCGCTCGGTCAGGTCGCGGCGTTCGGCGGGGTCCACCTTGTAGCGGGGCCGGCCCTCGTCGACGTGCTTGCGGGCCCGGCCCGCGAGCTGGCGCACGGCGGCCTCGCTGCGGTCGAGCGTGACCGCGATCTCGGCGAACGGGAACCCGAACGCCTCGCGGAGCACGAACACCGCCCGCTCCAGGGGCGAGAGGGACTCCAGGACCACGAGGACGGCGAGGGAGACGGACTCGGCGAGCACGGCCCGCTCCGCGGTGTCGGGCACGGACGACCCGAGGTCGGTGACGTAGGGCTCGGGGAGCCACGGCCCGACGTAGGCCTCGCGCCGGGACTGCAGGTGGCGCAGGCGGTCGATGGCGAGCCGTGTGGTGACGCGCACCAGGAACGCGCGGGGTTCGCGCACGTGCTCGTGGTCGGACTCCGACCAGCGCAGCCAGGCCTCCTGGACGACGTCCTCCGCGTCGGCCACGCGGCCGAGCATGCGGTAGGCGACGCCCATCAGGGTGGGTCGGTGCTCTTCGAAGACGTCGGTGATGGTGTCGGTGGCCACGGTCCTATCCCAACCCACGAAGCACCGCCTGTCCAGGCACTTCGACTGCGGTACGCGGCACACTCACCGACGCGGGGGACCGCTCGCCCGAAGCGTCCGCGACCACCCTCTTGAACTGCGGGCTACTGGGCGGTAATTGTTGCTGACAGCGCGTCTAACACATCGGGGAACCGTCGTCCGGCGGCGGGGACAGGAGCAGTCATGGCCGCAGAGGTCTCCTTCAGCGTCGCGTCGCACGGCGGGCCGCACACCGTGACGATCTCCTACGAACGGGCGGGCGCGGGCGAGCCGTTGCTTCTGCTGCACGGCATCGGCCACCACCGGCAGGCCTGGGACCCGGTGTTCGGGATCCTGGCCGCCGAGCACGACGTGATCGCGGTCGACCTGCCGGGCTTTGGCCGCTCCCCCGCACTGCCCGAGGAACTGGAGTACGGTCTGCCCGCGGTCGTCCCCGCGCTGGGCGCGTTCTGCGAGGCGCTGCGGATCGAGCGGCCGCACGTGGCGGGCAACTCCCTGGGCGGACTGCTGGCCCTGGAAATGGGCCGCGAGAAGCTGGTCCGCTCCGTCACCGCGCTCTCCCCCGCCGGTTTCTGGACGCCCGCCGAGCGCCGGTACGCGTTCGGCACGCTCCTCGCGATGCGGCGGGCCGCGCGTCTGCTGCCGCGTCCCGCGATCGAGCGGCTGTCGACGAGCGCGGCCGGGCGCACGGCGCTCACGAGCACGATCTACGCCCGCCCTTGGCGCCGTTCCCCTCAAGCGGTCGTCGCCGAGACGCTCGCGTTGCGCGAGGCCACCGGGTTCGAGGCGACACTCCTGGCCGGCCGTGATGTCCTCTTCCAGGATGACGTGACGGGCCTCCCTGTCACCGTCGCCTGGGGCACGAAGGACCGGCTGCTCCTGCGCCGGCAGGGCGTACGCGCGAAGCACACGATCCCCGGCGCGCGCCTCGTCCGGCTCCCCGGCTGCGGCCACGTGCCGATGAACGACGACCCCGCCCTCGTCGCCCGCGTCCTCCTCGACACCTGCCGCCGCTGACTGGAGGCAGTCTCCGCGCGGCGGTTCCCCCCGGCCTGTGGTGAGTTGTTCACTTGGGCTTCGTGTGGACGCTGTGGCGCGGTACCGGCCGGGCGCACGCACACTGGTCGCACCCGTCAACTGGAGGCGCATTTATGTCGCAACGTCAGCCGAGCCCGTCCCCCCGTCGCCGCAGCGTGCTGCGCGGATCGCTCGCCGTACCGGCGGCGCTCGCCGTGCCCGCGCTGGCCGGGGCCGCTCCGTCGCTCGCCCTGTCGGGCCGCCCGAAGGCCGGGTGGGGCGTCCAGGCCGGAGACGTGACGGCGCATTCGGGGCTCGTCTGGGTCCGCTCCGACCGACCCGCCCGGATGATCGTGGAGACCTCCGCCACCGAGTCGTTCCGCCATCCGCAGCGGTGGCGCGGCCCGCTGCTCGGCCCGGACACGGACTTCACGGGGACGACGCGGCTGCGCGGGCTGCCCGCGGGCGAACAGATCCACTACCGGGTGCTGCTCGCCGACCCCGACGACCCGCGCCGCACGGGCAAGCCGGTGACCGGTACGTTCCGCACGACGCCGAAGGGCCGCAAGCAGGACGTCCGTTTCCTGTGGTCGGGTGACATCGCGGGCCAGGGCTGGGGCATCAACCCGGACCGCGGCGGCTACCGGATCTTCGAGGAGATGCGCAGACGCGACCCGGACTTCTTCCTGTGCAGCGGCGACAACATCTACGCCGACGGCCCCATCCTGCCGAGCGTCACGCTGCCCGACGGCACGGTGTGGCGGAATGTCACGACCGAGGAGAAGTCCAAGGTCGCCGAGGACCTGAAGGAGTTCCGCGGCGCGTTCCGCTACAACCTGCTCGACGACAACCTGCGCCGGTTCAACGCCCAGGTGCCGTCGATCGTCCAGTGGGACGACCACGAGGTGCGCAACAACTGGTACCCGGGGCAGATCCTGGACGACCCCCGGTACACGGAGAAGAACGTGGACGTCCTCGCGGGCCGCTCGCTGCGCGCGTTCAGCGAGTACTTCCCCATCTCGACGCTCCCGCCGGGTGACGAGGACGGCCGGGTCTACCGCGTGCTGCGCCACGGCCCGCTCCTGGACGTGTTCGTCCTCGACATGCGCACCTACCGCAACGCCAACTCCCCCAACCGGCAGCCCGACGACACCACCGGCATCCTCGGCGCCCGGCAGCTGGCCTGGCTCAAGCGCGAGCTGTCCCGTTCGCGGGCCGTGTGGAAGGTCATCGCCTCCGACATGCCGCTGGGCATCGTCGTCCCGGACGGCAGGGAGAACTTCGAGGCCGTGGCGCAGGGCGACCCCGGCGCGCCGCTGGGCCGCGAGCTGCAGATCGCCGAGCTGCTGCGGCACATCAAGCACCAGAAGATCACCGGCACGGTGTGGCTGACCGCCGACGTGCACTACACCTCCGCGCAGCACTACGACCCGTCGCGCGCGGCGTTCAAGGACTTCGCGCCGTTCTGGGAGTTCGTGTCGGGGCCGCTGGCCGCGGGCGGCTTCCCCGCGACGAAGCTGGACGGGACGTTCGGCCCCGAGCAGAAGTTCATCAAGGCGCCGAACCGCGCCAACACGTCTCCGGCCGAGACGCCGCAGTACTTCGGCGAGGTCGACATCGACGGCGGCAGCGGCGAGTTGACGGTGCGGCTGCGCCAGGAGGGCGGCGGTGTGCTGTTCACCAAGGTGCTGCAGCCCGGCCGGGTCGGGCAGTAAGCGAATCGCCGCCAAAGGGGCAGATGACCTCTTTACCCATCAGTCACAGGGCGTTCGTGATCAGGAAACACCGGTCCAGCACAGTGAACGTATGAGAGCTGACATGTCTGATGTGACACGGACCAAGCACGGACGCCCCGTTCATCACTGGCGGCGCGACGTGGTGGAACTGGCGGCCCTGTTCACGGCCGTGGCGGTGGCCGACGCCGTCGCGAACATGGTGGGACACGGGCCCGACGGTCCCGGCCTGCTGGTCGTGTCGGCCGTGGTGCTGCTCGCCACGGCCGGCTTCCACACCTGGTGGGCACGGCGCCACGACCACGCCCCGCCGCCGGCACCCGATACCGTCGCCCGGCCGCCCGCGGACGCGGAGCAGGCCGGGCGCACCACGACCTCCGCGACCACCGCGACCACCGACGACGCGGTCGCCCCGGGGACCGACACCGGGACCACCCTCTGGCGGATGCGCACGACCGTCCGGGACGAGCCGGGCTCCCTGGCCGCGCTGTGCGTCGCGCTCGCCGAGCGCCGCATCGACATCCTCAGCCTGCAGGCGCACCCGCTGGCCGAGGGCACCGTCGACGAGTTCCTGCTGCGCGCGCCCGCGGACCTCGCCGGCGCCGAGATCACCCGGTCGATCGCGCGGGCGGGCGGCACGGGCACCTGGATCGAGCGCGCCGACGCCCACGACCTGGTGGACGCCCCCACCCGCATCCTCGGCCTCGCCACCCGCACCGCCCTCGACGCGGCCGAGCTCCCCCTGGCCCTGCGGCACCTCCTGGGCCGCTGCACCATCCGCTCCCTGCCCGCCGCGCGCACAGGGACCCGCGGAGACGAATCCGCCCGTCCTGAGTCGATCCCGGTCGACGGCGTACTCGACGGCACGGTGCTCAAGCTGAAGGGTCCCGACGGCGAGGTCATCACCGTCGAGCGCCCCTATCTACCGTTCACTCCCACCGAGTTCGCCCGCGCGCGGGCCCTCGTCGAGCTCGACACCCGGCTCGGCCCGCGCATCCCGCGGAGCCAGGACGTCCTGACGCTCCCCGAGGGCAACTCCATCACCGTGCGGCGGGCCGACACCGCCGACATCGAGGCCGCCAAGGCCATGCACGAGCGCTGCTCGCCCGCCACGCTGGACAAGCGCTACCACGGCCCTGTGCACGACGCCGACCGCTACCTCAACCACCTCCTCAGCCCCCGCTTCGGCCGCACCCTCGCGGTGCGCACCGCGTCCGGCCGGATCGTCGGCATCGGCCATCTCCTGTGGGACGGCGACGAGACCGAGGTGGCGCTGCTCGTCGAGGACGAGTGGCAGCGCCGCGGCATCGGCGGCCAGCTGCTCGGCCGGCTGGTGGCGATGGCCGTCGAGGCGGGCTGCGAGAGCGTGTACGCGGTGACGCAGGCGTCCAACACCGGCATGGTGGCCGCGATGCGCGGGCTCGGCCTGCCGCTCGACTACCAGATCGAGGAGGGCACGCTGGTGATCACGGCCCGCCTCGACGCGACACCGGTCGGTTCGCGGCTGCCGTACGACCACGCGCAGCGCCCCTGAGGGCCTGCCTTTGGGCCCCCGCCCGCGCGGGGATGGTGACCGGGACGGGGCCGAGCGCCCTGTCCAGGTCTCGCCAGAGGTCGTCGACGTCCTCCAGGCCGCACGACATGCGCAACAGCCGGTCGCCGACGCCGGCCGAGCGCCGGTCCTCGGCGTCCACCACCCGGTGGCTGATGGATGCCGGGTGCTGGATGAGCGAGTCGACGCTGCCGAGGCTGACCGCAGGGGTGATCAGCCGTACGCCTGCGATCACTCCGTGCGGGTCGCCGCGCACCTCGAAGGCGACCATGGCGCCGCCCATCCGCGGATAGTGCACGCGCTCCACGCGCGGGTCGGCGGCGAGGCGGCGTGCCAGTTCCGCCGCGTTCGCCGAGGCGGCGCGCACCCGGACGGGCAGCGTGGCCAGGCCGCGCAGCAGCAGGTATCCGGCGAGGGGGTGCAGCACCCCGCCCGTGGCGAAGCGGACCTGGCGCAGCCCACGGGCGAGTTCCTCGTCGCACGCGACCACGCCGCCGAGGACGTCGCCGTGCCCACCGAGGTACTTGGTGGCGCTGTGCAGCACCAGACGGGCGCCGCTCTCCGCGGGCCGCTGCAGCACGGGGGTCGCGAAGGTGTTGTCGGCGAGCAGCGGGACGGTGCCGCAGGCGCGGGCGACCGCGGCCAGGTCGAGTTCGGCGAGCGTGGGGTTGGCGGGCGACTCGACCATGACCAGGCCGGTGTCGGGGCGGATGGCGTCGGCGATGCCCTCGGGGTCCACCCAGGTCACCTCGGTTCCGACGAGTCCCGCGGAGAGCAGGTGGTCGCTGCAGCCGTACAGCGGCCGGACGGCCACGACATGGCGCAGGCGCGCGGATCCCCGTACGAGGAGCACCGCGGTCAGCGCCGCCATGCCGCTCGCGAAGGCGACGGCGCTCTCGGTGCCTTCGAGGCGGGCGAGTGCCGTCTCGAAGCGGGCGACGGTCGGATTGCCGAGGCGTGCGTAGACCGGCGGCCCGTCGTCGAGGACGCCTTCGGCGGCGAACGCGTCGATGCGGGCCGCTTCGCCGCGGCTGTCGCGGGAGGGGTAGGTCGTGGAGAGGTCGATCGGCGGGGCGTGCAGGCCCATTTCGGCCAGATCGTCCCGTCCCGCGTGCACGGCTTCGGTGGCCAGGGCGCGTGACGGTGAGGCGCTGTCCGCGGAGGGTGTGTGCGGTGCTGTCCCGGTGTTCGCTTCCATGCCGCACAGGCTGAACATCGCACGGGGTCAGGGGGACACACCCCGTGCTACGTTCGGCCGATGGCCGATTCCGTCGCACTGGACCCGGTGGATCTCCACATACTGCGCGTGCTGCAGAACGATGCCCGGACCACGTACAGGGACCTGGCGGCGCAGGTCGGTGTCGCGCCGTCGACGTGCCTCGACCGCGTGACGCGGCTGCGGCGTTCCGGGGTGATTCTCGGACATCAGCTGCGCCTGGACCCGGCGAAGCTCGGCCGCGGGGTCGAGGCGCTCCTCTCCGTGCAGGTCCGGCCGCACCGGCGGGATCTCGTCGGCCCGTTCGTGGAGCGCGTCAGGGCGCTTCCGGAGTCGCTGTCCCTGTTCCATCTCACGGGCCCGGAGGACTTCCTGGTGCACGTGGCGGTGGCCGGGCCCGCGGATCTGCAGCGGCTCGTCCTCGACAAGTTCACCGCACGGCGTGAAGTGGCGCGCGTCGAGACCCGGTTGATCTTCCAGCAGTGGGCGTGCGGTCCGCTGCTCCCGCCCGACTCCGCGCCCGGCACCCCGCAGGATTCGCCGAGTGAATCATGGTGACGCGCACCGCCTCCCTGTACGACGATGTCCGCATGTCAGCCACTGAGAACCCGCATGCGAACGCCGCTCCCCTGCCCCGCGCCGTCGCCGACGCCTACGTCGACGAGCTCATCGCCCTCGACCCCATCACGGGCACCTACCTCGGTGTCGAGGAGAGCAACAGCAGGCTCCCCGACACCTCACCCGAGGGCCAGGAGGCCCTCGCCCGGCTGGCGCGCACGACCCTGGCGCGGCTCGACGAGGCGGAGCGCACGCCCGGTGCGGACAGCGAGGCCGAGCGCCGCTGCGGGCGGCTCCTGCGGGAGCGGCTGACCGCGCAGCTGGCCGTGCACGAGGCCGACGAAGGGCTGCGCGCGGTCGGCAACCTGGACACGATGCCGCATCAGGTACGGGAGATCTTCACGGTCTCCCCCATGGAGACGGAGGCCGACTGGGCGGCGATCGCCGAGCGGCTGCGCGCCGTACCGGCGGCGTTCGAAGGGTACCGGGCCTCCCTCGAACTCGGTCTGGACCGGAAGCTGTTCGGGCCGCCGCGCCCCACCGCCACCTTCATCGGGCAGCTCACCGAGTGGGCGGGTGAGACCGGCGACCACCCGAGCGGGGGCGGCTGGTTCGACGACTTCGCGGCGGCGGGCCCGGACGCCCTGTGCGCCGACCTGGACGCCGCCGCGCGGGCCGCGACCGCGTCGGTCGTGGCGCTGCGCGACTGGATGCGCGACGTGTACGCCCCCGCGATCGAGGGCGCCCCCGACATCGTGGGCCGCGAGCGCTACGCCCGGCTTTCCCGCGAGTGCAACGGCGCCGATCTGGACCTGGACGAGGCGTACGCGTACGGCTGGTCGGAGTTCCACCGGCTGCTCGCGGAGATGCGGACCGAGGCGGAGAAGATCCTGCCCGGCGCGGCCACGCCGTGGGTCGCGCTCGCCCACCTCGACGAGCACGGGACGCACATCGAGGGCGTGGAGGAGGTCCGGGTCTGGCTGCAGGAGCTGATGGACGAGGCGATCGACGCCCTGGACGGCACCCACTTCGAACTCGCCGAGCGCGTGCGGAAGGTGGAGTCCCACATCGCGCCGCCCGGCGGCGCCGCGGCCCCCTACTACACGGGTCCGTCCGAGGACTTCTCGCGGCCTGGCCGTACCTGGCTGCCGACGATGGGCGAGACCCGCTTCCCCGTCTACGACCTCGTCTCCACCTGGTACCACGAGGGCGTGCCCGGCCATCACCTCCAGCTCGCCCAGTGGGCGCACGTGGCGGAGAACCTCTCCCGCTATCAGGCGACCGTCGGCATCGTCAGCGCCAACGCGGAGGGCTGGGCGCTGTACGCGGAGCGGCTGATGGACGAGCTCGGCTTCCTGACCGACCCCGAGCGCAGGCTCGGCTATCTCGACGCTCAGATGATGCGCGCGCTGCGCGTCATCGTCGACATCGGCATGCACCTGGAACTGGAGATTCCGGCCGACTCCCCCTTCCACCCGGGCGAGCGCTGGACGCCGGACCTGGCCCAGGAGTTCTACGACGCGCACTGCAGCCGTTCCACGGAGTACGTGGCCAGCGAGATGACCCGCTATCTGACCATTCCGGGTCAGGCCATCGGGTACAAGCTCGGTGAGCGTGCCTGGCTGCTCGGCCGTGAGAACGCGCGGAGCCGGCACGGCGCCGCCTTCGACGCGAAGGCGTGGCACATGGCCGCCCTGTCGCAGGGCTCCCTGGGCCTTGACGACCTGGTGGAGGAGTTGTCCGGACTCTGACGACGTGACGGCGCCGGGCGGTCAGCAGCCGCAGTCCCCGGCGTCCAGGGGAGCCGTGAGCGGGTCGGCGTCGCGCCGCTCACGGCCCTCCCACGTCTCGAACTCGAACCCTTCGCGCGCCCAGTACTCGAATCCGCCGAGCATCTCCTTGACCTGGTAGCCCAGTTGGGCGAGGGCGAGGGCGGCACGGGTCGCGCCGTTGCAGCCGGGCCCCCAGCAGTAAGTGACGACCGGCACCGCCTTGTCGAGGAGTGCCTCCGCCTGCTCGGGGATGAGGGCGGTCGGCAGGTGGACGGCTCCGGGGACGTGCCCCTGGTCCCACGAGGCGGTGGACCGGGTGTCGATCACCACGAAGCCCGGGTCGCCGTCCCCGGCGAGCGCGGAGGCCACGTCGGACACGTCGGCGTGGAAGGCGAGGGATGCGCCGAAGTACGCGGCGGCCGCGGCCGGCGCGGCGGGCGGCACCCGCAGGACCGCGTTCCGAGCGGGAGCGGGGGCTGAACCAGGGGCGCTGAGCTGCGTGTTCGTGTTGTTCATGGCGGAAAATCTACGGGCGGCGAACGGAACTCTGAAGCGGTGATTCCCGGCGTCCGCGCGGGTTCACCGGCAAATCCCCGGTAGTTCGACGTTCTACGAACCCAATCCCCTGCGGACCTTCGAACCAGCGCTTGACAGGGTTGTCGTGAAAACGCGTTGCCAGGAACACGTCAGGCTCGTCAACAATGGTCCGGACCAGGAATCGGTTTGATCATGCACTGAGCCGCAAGCTCACCCATGGACGCACTGTCACCACAGAAGGCTTCACCGACCTCTTGCGCCGCCCACAACTCCTCTGCCAGATTCTGTCCCGCCAGAAATGGCATGCACGTGACAGGAGATACCCGCCTCCCCAGCGTGCGCTGCGGCTGCATACCTATGCGGCCTCGTCCTCATCAAGGACGCTCATCCCCACACAATGGAGACGAACGTGCGAATATCCAGACTCGTCCCCGCGCTCGCGGCCACCGCCCTCGCCGTCCTGGGGCTCGCCCCCACCGCTGCGGCCCAGAGCGCGACGCGCGCGGAAACGCCCGCCGTTGCTTCCACCAATGGACCGCAGCCGATCATCGGCGGCGGCTACGCGAGCAACGCGCCCTGGGCGGCCAGGCTCTTCTCCAACGGCCGGCAGACCTGCAGCGCCACGATCATCGCCCCCACCTGGATCCTCACCGCGAAGCACTGCGTCAGCGGCGGCGGCCTGTCCTTCCGCATCGGCAGCCTCGACCAGACGTCCGGCGGCACCACGGCCAACGGCATCAGCGTCACCAGCCACCCGTCGTCCGACCTGTCCCTGGTCCGCCTGGACCGCTCCGTCCCGGGCACCTACGCGCGCCTCGGCTCCCCCGGCTCGGTGTCGGTGGGCCAGACCGTCCAGGTGTACGGCTGGGGCGCGACGTCCCAGTGCGGGCAGGAGATCAACTGTCAGTCCCGGCTCCTGAAGGTCGCCAACGTCGTCGTGACCGGCGGCTGCCGCGACGCCTACCAGGGCCAGGCCATCTGTGCCCGGCGCGGCGACGGCATCACCGCGGGCGGCGACTCGGGCGGCCCGATGATGGCGAACGGCGCGCAGGTCGGCGTCGCCTCCACCAGTGACCGCCAGACCACGACCGCGTACACGAACGTGACGGCGTACCGCTCCTGGATCCAGAGCGTCGCCGGCGTCTGAGTCACGCCGCTCGCCCCGCTCGTCCTCACCCGCCATTGCGGACGAGTGGCACAAATCCCCGGCCGACTCTTGATCGGCCGGGGATTTCCCTGTTACCTCTCGGCCATGACCGGTTATTCCACGGACGCCACCGACTGGCGCATCCTCGATGTCCTCCAGCGGGAGGGCCGCGCCAGCTACGCGGAGCTGGCGCGCGCCGTCTCGATGTCCGCGAGCGCCGTCACGGAGCGGGTGCGGCGCCTTGAAGAGGCCGGCGTCATACAGGGATACGCGGCCGTCGTCGACCCGGAGCGGCTCGGTCTGCCCATCCTCGCGTTCGTGCGCCTGCGCTACCCCAACGGCAACTACAAGCCGTTCCACGACCTGGTCGACGCGACCCCGGAGATCCTGGAGGCGCACCACGTCACGGGCGACGACTGCTTCGTCATCAAGGTCGCCGCGCGCTCGATGCAGCACCTGGAAGAGGTGTCGGGCAGGATCGGCGCGCTGGGTTCGGTGACGACGAGCGTCGTCTACTCCTCTCCGCTGCCGCGCAGGCCACTGGGGCGCTGACTCTCCGGCCTCCTCGGCGTGACGCCCGGCGGGCGGGTCAGGAGCGGGCCCGTTGGCGTACCGCCGAACCGGCTCGGCCCTTCACCACCTCCAGCTGCGCGTGCACCCGTCGCCGCAGGTCCGCGACGTGGCTGACGATGCCGACGCTGCGGTCCCTCTCACGCAGGGAATCGAGGACGTCGAGGACCTCGTCGAGGGTCTGGTCGTCGAGGCTGCCGAAGCCCTCGTCGATGAAGAGCGTGTCGAGCCGGACGCCGCCCGCCTCGTCGGTGACGACGTCCGCGAGGCCGAGCGCGAGGGCGAGGGAGGCGAAGAACGTCTCGCCGCCGGAGAGGGTCGCGGTGTCGCGCTCGCGGCCCGTCCAGGCGTCGACCACATGGAGCCCGAGGCCCGAACGGCCGCGCCCGGTGCGGTCGTCGGAGTGCACGAGGGTGTAACGGCCGGACGACATGCGGTGCAGCCGGACGGTCGCGGCCGCGGCCACTTGTTCGAGACGGGCCGCGAGCACGTACGACTCGAGGCGCATCCGGCGTTCGTTGTCGGCCGACGTGCCCGCGGCGAGGCCGGCCATGCGGGCCACCCGGTCGTACGCGGCGCGCAGCGGCGCGAGCCTGCGCGTGGCCGCTGCCGTGCGGGCGGAGAGCCGGTCGAGTTCGGCGCAGCGCCGGGCGGCGGCGTCGCGTGCGGAGGCCGCGGCGCGGAGGCGTCGGGCGGCGGCCTCAGCGGCCTCCCCGGCGGCCCGGAGGTCGGCGGGCGGCTGCTGGGCGGCGGCGGCCGTGTCCGGTTCGGCGAGGACGGAGCGCACGGCGGCGTCGTCGTTCCGCCAGGCGTCGATGCGGTGCTGGATGTCGCGGTACGCGGCGTCGTCGAGGAGCGCTGCCGCGGCGGCCGTCGGCGTGTCGAACCCAGCGCGGAAGGCCGCGTCGGCGAGTCGCGCGTCGGCGGTCTTGAGGCGTTCGGCGGTGTCGTCGGCGGCGCGGACGGCGTCGGCGGCCTCGGTGAGCAGCGCGGCCTGCCGCTCCAGCTGGGCGGCGCGGTCGGCGACGCTGCCGGCGGCTCCCCGCGCGCGGGTCAACTCGGCCGTGAGGGACTGCTGTTCGCGTTCCAGGGCGTCGCGCAGGGTCGCCCTGGACGCGGCTCGCCGGGCGGCCTCCTGCTGCTGTGCGAGCCTGCGGTCGTACTCGCGCTCGGCCCGCGCCAGGGTCTCGCGGGCGGCGTGCAACCCCGAAGCCTCGTTCCTGGCCTCGGTGTACTCGCGGCGCAACGTGTCCACGGAGGCGGCGAGTTCGGCGGAGGTCGGGTCTTCGCCCGGGTGCTCGCCCTGCGCGGTCTCCCGCGGGTTCGTCGCCGAGCCGCCCCGCGCGGCGGCCTTCGCCGCGGCCAGGGACTCCCTGACGTCCCCGAGGGCGCGTTCCGCGGCCGACCGGGATTCGTCCGCGCGGCGATGGGCGGCGAGCGCCGCCTCCTCGGCCTGCCGGTCCACGTGTCCGGCGACCTTCCGCGCGGGGGCGGGGTGTTCCGTGGCTCCGCACACCGCGCACGGTTCGCCGTCGCTGAGGTGGGCGGCGAGTTCGGCGGCGATGCCGGTGAGGCGCTGCTCCTTGAGGGCGAGCCAGTGTTCGTGGGCCTCGGTGGCGGACTCGCGGGCGGCGAGGGCGCGTTCCTGTGCCTCGGCCGCGTCCCGGGCGAGCCGGTCTCGGCGGCGGGCCGCGTCCAGGCGGGCCTCGGCGGGCGCGAGCAGGCCGCCCAGACGTTCGGCGCGGGTCGCGGCCTCCTGGGCGGACTCGATGCGTTCCTGCAGCGTCGCCCGAGTCGTCTCCCAGCCGTCGAGCCAGCCCGAAGCCTCCCGGAGGAGTTCGTCGTCCGCGCGTTCCTGACGGTCCAGTGCGGTGCGCTCGGCGGTGATCTCGGCCGTACGCCCCTCGGCGCGGCGGGCCGATGCCAGGCCGCCCAGTTCCTCGGCGGCCGTGCGCGCGGCGGCGGCGAGGCCCGTCGCGCCGGACGACGCGAACGTCTCGGGCAGCCGGCCACGCGCGCGTGCCTCGGCTTCCGCGGCGCGGCGGTGTTCGGCGTCGGCGGTGTCGCGCAGGCCGAGCGCGGGTGCGACCTGCTCGGCCTTGCGGGCCCGTTCGAGGCGCTCTTCGAGGCCGCGCTGTTCGTCCACGCGCGCGTGGAGCTGCTCGGCGCGTGTCTGTGCCTCGGCGAACCGGCGCTGCAGCCGGTCGAGTTCGCGTACGTCGGCGAGTCGGCGCTCCGCGCCCGCCTGCGCGGATTCGGCGGCGGCGAGCGCGCTGTGGGCGACGGCGAGGCGTTCCCTGGCGCCCGCTCGGGCGACGGCCGCCCAGGTGAGGACGGCGTCCGCGAGGCCCGGGTCGCCGGGCGCGAGGTCGGGCAGGGGCAGTTCGGCCTCCTGGCCGCTCTCGCTCGCGGCCTGCTGCATGCGGTGCGCGTCGGCGAGGAGGGCGGTGTCGCCCTCCTTGACCTCGGCCTCGGTGGTGCGCCGCTGCTCGGCGAGCCGCTGTTCCACGGCGGCGAACCTGCGCGTGTCGAAGAGACGGCCGAGCAGTTTGCCGCGGGCCTCGGCGTCGGCGCGCAGGAAGCGGGCGAAGTCTCCCTGGGGCAGCAGCACGACCTGGCAGAACTGTTCCTTGCTCATGCCGAGGAGCTGGACGATCTCCTCGCCGATCTCCTGGTGGGACCGGCTGAGGGCCTTCCATCCGCCGTCCGTGCCCTCCCCGGGGTCGTACTCGCGCAGCCAGCTCTGCGCCTTCTCCGTGGTGGTGCCCGTGCCGCGCTTCTTGGGGCGCTCCCACGGGGGCTGCCGGGTGACCTCCAGGCGGCGGTCGGCGACGGTCAGTTCGAGGCACACCTCCGTGCGCGTGCCCTGTTGCGCGTGGTCGCTGCGCAGCGTCATGCCCTGGCCGCCGCTCTGCTGCCGGGCGCCCGGCACCGAGCCGTACAGCGCGTAGCACACCGCGTCCAGGACCGAGGTCTTGCCGGCGCCGGTCGGGCCGTGCAGGAGGAAGAGACCCGCGGCGCTGAGGTCGTCGAAGTCGATGTCCTGCGTCGTCCCGAACGGGCCGAAGGCGGTGATGCGGAGGCGGTGGAGTCTCATGGAGCGACCTCGCGCAGCGTGGCGTCGGTGCGGACCGCGTCGAACGCCGAACGCAGCACTTCCTGTTCCTGCTCGTCGGGCCCGGCGCCGCGCACATGGACCACGAAGTCCTCGGCGATCTGCTGGTCGCTGCGGCCCTGGAGCCTCTGGGCGTAGGAGACGTCCGGGTCGTCCGGGGCCCGGTCGGGGGCGAAGACGAGGCTGAGCGTGTGCGGAAAGCGCTCGCAGAGCCTGGCCATCGGGTCGTCGGGGCGGACCGCGTCGGTGAGGGTGGCCTCGACCCACGCGTCCTCGTGGCGGGCGAGGTCCGGGTCGTCGAGCAGGTCGTCGAGGGTGCCCCGGATGCGGGCGAGCGCGCGCGGCACCGGGCAGTCGACGCGCTCGGCCCCGATGTGCCCGTCGGGCCCGAGGTCGACGAGCCACATGCTCTTGCGGTGGTCGGCCTCGGAGAACGAGTACGGCAGGGGCGACCCCGAGTAGCGCACGCGCTCGCCGAGGGTCTGGCTGCCGTGCAGGTGGCCCAGGGCTGCGTAGTCCACGCCGTCGAAGACTCCCGCGGGTACGGCCGCCACTCCGCCGACGGTGATGTCCCGCTCGCTGTCGCTGGCCTGGCCGCCGCTGACGAAGGCGTGGGCGAGGACGACGGAGCGGGTGCCGGGCGCGCGTGCCGCGAGGTCGGCCCGCACCCGCTCCATGGCGGCGCCGATGACCGCCTCGTGCCCGGCCTTGTCCACCGCGAACTCGTCCTTCACCAGCGCCGGTTCGAGGTAGGGCAGGCCGTAGAACGCCACGTCTCCGTGGGAGTCGGCGAGGATCACCGGCTCGGCGCAGGCGGCCGGGTCGGTGCGCAGATGGATGCCCGCGCGGTCGATGAGGCCCGCGCCGACCCCGAGGCGGCGCGCCGAGTCGTGGTTCCCGGAGATCATGACCGTCGGCACGCCGAGGTCGGCGAGCCGGTGCAGGGCATCGTCGAAGAGCTCGACGGCCGCGAGCGGGGGCACCGCCCTGTCGTACACGTCCCCGGCCACCACGACGGCGTCCACGTCGCGCTCGCGCACGGTCGCCAACAGGTGCCCGATGAACGCGGCCTGGGCGTCGAGCATGTTCACGCGGTGGAACGAGCGGCCCAGATGCCAGTCGGACGTGTGCAGCAGCCTCATGATTCCCGAGACTATCGGGCGGGTCGGACATCACGGGCGGCCACTCCCGCATCACGGGCGACCACGGCCGCATCACGGGCGACCCCTGCGGCAACTCCGCCGTGCATCCGGGGGTCAGGCATCCCCGTACGCCTCTCCCCCGAGCTCCAGCACGGCGCTGCCCGCGGTGGCGTCCGCGAGCCAGCCGCGGAAGGCGTCCACGTCGGCGTCGGGCAGCCCGATCTCGATCGTGACGGCGTCGCCGTAGCGGACGTCGCGCACCTCGCGGCCCGCCGACCGCAGATCGTTCTGGACCTTGCCCGCGCGCTGGTGGTCGACCGTGACCGTGGCGAGCCGGAAGCGGCGGCGGGTGACGGTGCCGAGGGCGTCGAGCGCCTCGCCGACCGATCCTCCGTAGGCGCGGATGAGTCCACCGGCGCCGAGCTTGACCCCTCCGTAGTAGCGGGTCACGACGGCGGCGACGTAGCGCATGTCGCGGCGCATCAGCATCTGCAGCATGGGGACGCCCGCGGTCCCGCCGGGCTCGCCGTCGTCGCTCGCCTTCTGTACGGAGGCGTCGGCCCCGATGACGTACGCGAAGCAGTTGTGGCTGGCGGTCGGGTGCTCCTTGCGGATGCGCGCGACGAATTCCTGGGCCTCCCGCTCGGTGGCCGCGGGTGCCAGGGCGCACAGGAAGCGCGAGCGGTTGATCTCGGTCTCGTGCACGCCCTCGCGGGCCACTGTGCGGTACTCGTCCTGCATCACGCCAGCGTATGCGCTCGCCGGGAGCCCGCCGCACCGGGAGGGCGGCCGGGTGGCGTAGGCCACAGACCGCACTCGCGTGCGGGTCACCCGGTACCGTGATCCCCCGTGACGTCACCTTCGATACCCGCGCGCCAAGTCCCGGATCCGGCGGGTCCCTTGGCCACTCTGCTCGCCGGCGTGCCCGTCGCCGTGGTCGAGACCCATGACGACCCGGCCGACGCCGTCCTCTTCCCGGAGGAGGAGACCGTGGTCGCGAACGCGGTGGACAAGCGGCGCAAGGAGTTCACCACCGTGCGGCACTGCGCCCGCACCGCGCTGGCCCGCATCGGCGTGCCGGCCGCGCCGATCCTGCCGGGACACCGCGGCGCCCCCGGCTGGCCGGAGGGGGTCGTCGGCAGCATGACGCACTGCGCCGGGTACCGCGCGGCGGTCGTGGCGCGCGCGGGCGAGGTGACGTCCGTCGGCATCGACGCCGAGCCGGGCGAGCCGCTGCGCGACCCCGACGTCCTGAACCTGGTCGCCGACGAGACGGAGCGTGCCGTGCTGGCCTCGCTCGGCTCGCGGCACCCGGCCACTCCGTGGGACAGGCTGCTGTTCAGCGCGAAGGAGTCCGTCTACAAGACGTGGTTTCCGCTGACCGGGCGCTGGCTCGGCTTCGAGGACGCGCGGGTGGAGCTCGCCCCGGACGGCACGTTCACCGCACGGCTGCTGGTCGAGGGGCCCGTGGTGGCGGGCGTCGAGCTGAAGGGGTTCACCGGGCGGTGGACCGTGCGGGACGGGATCGCCGCCACGGCCATCGTGCTGCGCTGAGGTCCGGAGAATCGTGTTGCGCCGACGTCCGGCGAATCGTGCTGCGCTGACGTCCGGCGACCGGATCAGATGACCTCCGGCGACCGTCCCTCGTCGCGGTCCCTGTACGTGGGCCGGCCCGCCAGCCACGTGCCGAGCACGCGCGCGTGGCGGATCTCCATCAGGTCGGCCGCGCGCGGGTCGGCGGAGAGCAGGACCAGGTCGGCGGGGGCGCCCGGGGCCAGGGCGAGGCGGTCGTCGGCGCCCGCCTGGTGGGCGACGCCGGACGTGGCGGCCGTCAGCGCCTGGTCGACGGTGAGCCGCTGGTGCGGAAGCCAGCCTCCGGCGGGCTCGCCCGTGAACGTACGCCTGGTGACGGCGACTTGGATGCCCTCCAGCGGTATGTGCGAGCTGACCGGCCAGTCGCTGCCGAAGGAGATCCGTACGCCGCGCCGCGCCAGCTCCCCCATCGGGTACTGCAGCGCGGCCCGCTCCGCGCCGATGCGCGGGATGGACAGCTCGGTCTGGAGCGGGTCCGGCTGCGCCCACAGGGGCTCGAAGTTGGCTATGACGCCGAGCTCGGCGAAGCGCGGCAGGTCGGCGGGGTCGACGATCTGGACGTGGGTGATCACCGGGCGCCGGTCCCAGGCCGGGTTGGCGGCGATCGCGGACTCGACGGCGTCCAGCGCCGCGCGTACCCCGGCGTCCCCGATGGCGTGGATGTGCGTCTGGAAGCCGTCGGCGTCGAAGGCCCGCACGGCCTCGGCGAGGGCGCTCGGCTCCCACACCGGCATGCCGCAGCTGTGCGGGGCGTCCAGGTAGGGGGCGAGCATGGCGGCGGTGCCGCCCTCGACGACGCCGTCGCTGAAGTACTTCACCGTCCGCGCGGTCAGCAGTTCCCCGCCCTCGGCCGCCACGCGCGTGCGGGTCGCCGCGAACGGTGCGCGCTGCGCGCGCCAGCGGTCGGGGTCGGCGCGCTGGGCCAGGTCGACGCGGAGGGCGAGGGCCCCGCGCCGGACGGCGGCGAGGTAGGCGTCGGCCATCTCCGGTTCCACCCAGGCGTCCTGGACCCAGGTGATGCCCGCGCGCGCGTACGCGTGCCCGGCGCGCCGGATCGCCTCCACGAGCTCGTCCTCGTCCCGCGCGGGCACCTGGTCGAGCACGAGGTCGCAGGCGTGCCATTCGCGCAGGGTGCCGAGCGGGGTGCCGTCCGGGCGGCGCACGATCCAGCCGAGCCGCGGCTCCGGAGTCGCCTCCGTGACCCCTGCCCTGCGCAGCGCCTCCGTGTTGCACCACACGGTGTGGTAGTCGTGGGCTCGCAGGACGACGGGCCGGTCGGACACCGCGGCGTCCAGCCAGCGGGCGTCGAACTCGCCGTCGGGCGCGAGCGCCGGGTCGTAGGAGGCGCCGACGATCCACTGCGCCTCCGGGTGCCGCCGCGCCCACCGGCCGACCTCGGCGACGATCGCGTCGACGGAGTCCAGCTCCTTGATCTGCGGCCCGAAACTCTCCAGGCCGCCGAAGAGCGGGTGGGCGTGCCCGTCTCCGAAGGCCGCCATCAGCAGTCCGTCGCCCATGTCGACGACTTCGTCGGCCGTGCGGGCGAGGGCGCGGGCCTCGTCGCCGAGCGCGAGGACGCGGCCGTCGCGGACGGCGAGGGCGGAGGCGGTGGTGGCGGCTGTGGTGTCGCCTCCGGTGCGGACCGCGCCGAGGAAGACGAGAGTCGCTTCCGTCATGATGTGGCTGTCTCCTTGGGCTCGTTCAGTCGCGTTCAGGCGCGTTCAGGCGCGTTCCGCGTCCACCGTCGTCAGCCGCTCGTACGCCGCCGGCGTCCGCCGCCTCAGCCGCAGCGCCACCCCCGCCCCCACCACGAACATCACCGGCAGCGGAGCGATCAGCGCCACGTTGACGCTTCTGGACGCCCCGGTGAGCAGGTCGAGGTCGGCGCAGACGAGGACGATCATGACGGCGAGCCCCGCGCAGGCCAGCAGCGGCGCGGCGACCACGCGCCAGGGCGGCACGCCGCGCCGGTCGCGGCGGAAGAACCCGTACACCGCGAGCGCCGCGAGTGCCTGGAGCAGCATCACGCCGAGGATGCCGGTGCCGCTGCTCCACAAGAAGGTGACCGTGTACGGATCGGCTCCGCCGAGCACCGTCACGACGATGACGGCGAGCGCGACGGCCGACTGCGTGAGCACCGCGACGGCGGGCGCCCGCGTCTTCGGCGACACCGTGCCGAGCCGGGCGGGCAGCAGACCTTCCCTGCCCAGGGCGTAGAAGTAGCGGGCGGCGCCGTTGTGGAAGGCCAGCGTGGCGGCGAAGGCGCTGGTGATGATCAGCACGTGCATGGAGTCCGCGGCCCAGGCACCGGCGAACCGTTCGGTGGCGGAGAACACCATGTCGGCGCCGCCGTCCCCGGAGGCGACGGACCGGGCGCGGTCGGATCCGTACGCGTTGATGATCATCCAGACGGTGAAGGTGTAGAAGAGGGCGAGGAACGCCACCGCCACGTAGGTGGCACGGGGCACCGTCCGCTCGGGCCGCCGCGCCTCCTCCGCGTAGATCGCCGTCGCCTCGAAGCCGATGAACGCGCCTATGGTCAGGACGAACATGCCGCCGACGCCCGGCTCCCCGAGGCCGGCGGGCGAGAGCGTGCCGTAGTCGAGTCCCCGCGGGCCCCCGCCGTGCGCGAGAACGCCCGCTTCGAAGACGAGGAGCACGAGGACTTCCAGGACGAGCGCGACACCGAGGATCTTGGCGCTGAGCGTGACCCGGAGGTAGCCGAGCACGCCGATGGCGACGAGACCCGCCGTCGCCCAGATCCACCAGGCCACGCGGACACCGGTGAGGTCCTCGAAACCGGATTCGGTGAACCAGCCGAAGGCGGCGAGCAGTCCGACCTCGATGGCGTTGTAGGCGACGAGGGCGACGTACGCGGACCCGGCTCCCATCGGCCGCCCGAGCCCCCGTCCGATGTACGCGTAGAACGCGCCGGCGTTGCGCACGAACCGGCTCATGGCCGTGAACCCGGCGGCGAAGACGACGAGGAGCAGTCCGGAGAGGAGGTAGCCGAGCGGCGCCGCGTCGCCCGCCATGCCGATGGCGATGGGGGCCACGCCCGCCATCACGGTGAGCGGGGCGGCGGCCGCCACGACGAAGAACACGAGGTCGCCGGTGCCGATGGCGCCGCCGCTGAGGCGGTCGGCGCCGCCGGGCGCGGAGGAGACGGGTCTGGAGGAGGTGGGTGCGGTCACGCGCGTACTCCCAAAACGAAACCCTTCGGTCCAGGGCTGCCAGGACCGTACTGTGCGGGGGAATCATCTGGGAAGAGGGCACCGGGTGAGGCAGTGGTGGGGCAGGTCAGCGGCCCCCGTCGGCCCCGCTCTCGCGCTCCGCGAGCGTCGTCCAGAACATCTCCTCGTAGTGCGCGATGAGCCGGCCGAACCGCAGATGGGCCGTCGTGACACGGTCCCGGTCGATGCCCGCCCGTACCGCGGCGAGTGCCTGCCGGTCGAGGTCCGGGGCGGGCTCCGCGAACAGGTCGAAGAACCCGCACGCCTCGTCGTCGAAGCCGTAGTGGTCGCGCAGTCCGCGGGCGACCGTGGCGCAGGACTGGCCCCAGGCTGCGAAGTTGGCGGTGAGCGCGAGGACGACGTCGGCGGGTTCGCCGTTCAGGGCGAGCCAGGCGACGTACGCCGGGTACGCCTGACAGCCGGGGTGCGGTTCGTACGTCGCCGCCTCGGACCTGCTCACCCCGCACGCTTCGAACAGCGGGTCGAGCCGCTCCCTCGCGAGGCTCTCCCCGTCGGCGAGGGTCTCGAAGAAGGCGGCCGATTCCAGGTCCTTCGACTCGGCGGCCCGCCGGGCCAGATGCTGGAACGAATGCCGGTCCGAGGGGATCACGTGCCGCTGCTCCAGCGCCAGCAGCGCGATGGTCCGCAGCTCCGCCCGGCCGTCGGCGACGCGCGGCACGACCGGGTTCCTGTCCGGGTCGGGGGCGAGGCGGGCAGCCGTGGTCCGCAGGAGTTCTTGTGCCGTCGGAGTCATCACGCTCACCTTCCGCTGGGCGGGAACTTCTCGGTCCGACTGCTAGTTTCTACTCTGCTGTAGAAACTGGCGGGGACCCGGACCTGCGCGCAGCGTACCGGGGACTTGTCCAACACCCCTGATACATCGATACGTTTATGGAGTTTCCCCATGGCTCTGTGGGACCGCGTCAAGGAATCCGCATCGACGATGCAGACCCAGCTGATGGCGAAGAAGAACGACCTGAAGAGCGGAGCCTTCCGCGACGCGAGCATGGCGATGTGCGCACTGGTGGCGGCGGCCGACGGCACCGTCGACCCGTCCGAGCGCCAGCGTGTCGCGCAGTTGATCGGCACGAACGAAGTGCTGCAGAACTTCCCCGCGGACGACCTGCGCCGCCGCTTCGACGAGTACGTGGACAAGCTGACCGCCGACTTCGCGTTCGGCAAGGTGAGCGTGCTCCAGGAGGTCGCCAAGGCGAAGAAGAAGCCGGCCGAGGCCCGCGCGGTGATCCAGATCGGCATCGTCATCGGCGGCGCCGACGGCGACTTCGACAAGGACGAGCAGGCCGTCGTGCGCGAGGCGTGCTTCGCGCTGGAGCTGCCGCCGCACGAGTTCGACCTCTAGTCGTTCCCGAGGGCCGCCCCCACCGGGGCGGTCCACCGCGACCGGCCGTCAGAGCGGCGTGGCCGCCCGCAGGATCAGGACCATCGTGACCGCTGCGTTCGCCGACGACATCGCGGACACGGCGGTGCCGAACGCGGCGGACCACAGGGCGAGCCCGACCCCCGTGAACACGGACGGCCGGGTGGCGGCGGCCGGAGCCGGGGCGAGGAGCGCGGCGACGCGGCGCGGCACGGGACCCGGCGCCGCGAGCCCCGCCAGGGTCGGCGCGGGCGTGCTCCGCGAGACCAGCGCGGCCTTGCCGATGGCGCGGGCGACGACCCGCCGGTCCCGCACCGCGCGGGCCGCCGCCTCGTCGGCCCAGCGCTCGGCGGCGAAGGCGACGGAGGTGCGCAGCGGCCGCAGGAACGGGTTGGCGCGGGCGGCGAGCTGCGTGACGAGCAGATGCCGGTGATGCCGCGCCGACAGATGCGCCCGCTCGTGGGCGAACAGCGCGCGGCGCTCGGGGGCGGCGAGCCGGGACAGCATCCCGGTGGTGACGACGACACGGCCGCCGCGGCGCGAGGGCAGGGCGTAGGCGTACGACGCCTCGTCGGCGACGACCGCGACGGAGCCGCCGCGCAGCCCCGCCAGGGCGCGGCGCCCGCGACGGCGCACCCTGGCGTGCCGCCAGAGCGTGCGTACGCAGGCCGCGCACACGACGAGCAGTGCGGGGATCGCGGCCTTCCCCGCCACCTCGTCATAGGGGACGGCCGCGCGCACCTCGGGGTCGGACCACCCGTCCGGCAGCGGATTGCCGGGCAGTTGGGCGGTGCCGACGACCATCAGCAGGGCGAGGCAGAGCGTGCTGCACAGCGCCATCACCCCGGCGACGGCGGTGAGCAGCCGTGTCGCGGTGCGCGGGTGGAGGTGCTGCTCGGCGAGGCGGGCGATCGGCCACGCGGTCAGCGGCAGCACGAGCGGCAGAAAGACGAAGACGCCCATCGGCGGATACCCCCCATCAGCGAACGGTCCCCAGGGACGTCAGTCGTCGGCCTCGGCGCCGGCCTGCCCGAGCAGGTCGCGCAGGAGTTGCTCGTCGTCGGGGGTGAGCGTCGTGACGAAGCTGGCGAGCACGGCCTCGCGGTCGCTCTCGCCGTCGAGCACCTTGCGCATGCGGAAGGCAGCGAGCCCGGCCTCGTCCGACGCGGGCGTCCACGCGAAGGAGCGGCCCGCGCGCTCGCGGGTGACGGCGTCCTTCGCGAGGAGACGGGTCAGGATCGTCATGACGGTGGTGTACGCGAGGTCTCCGCCGATCCGCTCCTGCACCCAGGCCGCGCTGACGGGTCCGCGCGCGGTGTGCAGGGCGGCGAGCACCTGCGACTCCAGCTCGCCCTGCGCGCGTCGGCGCAGCCGCGGCTGCCGTGCGCCGTGCGCGTCGCGCCCGCCGTGCGCGTCGTGCTGGTCATCGTGCGTCATGCCCGCGATCCTACGGGACACCACCGCACCACCTATTTCTACATTCCTGTAGATTTCAGGGAGCCAGAATCAGCACCCGGACCGTAGGAGGACATCGTGGGAGTTTCGCTGGCCAAGGGCGGCAACGTCTCGCTCAGCAAGGAGGCCCCCGGCCTCACCGCCGTCGTGGTCGGCCTGGGCTGGGACGTGCGCACCACGACCGGCACGGACTATGACCTCGACGCCAGCGCCCTGCTCTGCGACGAGTCGGGCAAGGTCGTCTCCGACCAGCACTTCGTCTTCTACAACAACCTGACGAGCCCGGACGGCTCGGTCGAGCACACCGGTGACAACCTCACCGGTGAGGGCGAGGGCGACGACGAGGCCGTGAAGGTGAACCTCGCGCAGGTGCCCGCCGACATCTCGAAGATCGTCTTCCCGGTGTCGATCCACGACGCCGAGAACCGCGGCCAGAGCTTCGGCCAGGTCCGCAACGCGTTCATCCGCGTGGTGAACCAGGCGGACAACGTGGAGATCGCGCGCTACGACCTGTCGGAGGACGCCTCCACGGAGACCGCCATGGTCTTCGGCGAGCTCTACCGGCACGGTGCAGAGTGGAAATTCCGCGCGGTCGGCCAGGGTTACGCCAGTGGGCTGCGCGGCATCGCGTCGGACTTCGGCGTGAACGTCTGACACGGGCACCCCACCGGACCCAAGAACGCGACACACGAGGAGGCAGGCCATGTACGGCGACGACGAGACGGTGCGCAGGATCCTGACGGAGCTCGGCGACACCTGGGCCGTCGTGGGACTGTCGAACAACCGCGACCGGGCGGCGTTCCGCGTCGCGTCGGTCCTGCAGCACTTCGGCAAGCGCGTGGTGCCGGTCCACCCCAAGGCCGAGACGGTCCACGGCGAGCAGGGGTACGCGTCCCTGTCCGCCGTGCCGTTCCCGGTCGACGTGGTGGACGTCTTCGTGAACAGCTCACTGGCGGGCCAGGTCGCCGACGACGCGGTCGCCGTCGGTGCGCGGGCGGTCTGGTTCCAGCTGGGCGTGCTCGACGAGGCGGCGTACGACAGGACGCGCGCCGCGGGCCTGGACATGGTCATGGACCGCTGCCCGGCCATCGAGATCCCGCGCCTGGGCTGACCCGGCGGTAGTGGGGCCAACCGGCTAGAACGGCTGGTCGGGCCAGTCGAGCAGGCGGGCGCCGATCACGGCGGTCTGGAGCGTGTAGCGGTGCACGGGGTCGGCCGGGTTGGCCCCGGTGAGCCTGTGGATGCGCTCCAGGCGGTACGTGAGGGCGCGCACGCTCAACGAGAGACGGCGCGCCGCCTCCGCCGCGACACAGCCCGAGTCGAAGAACGCGGTGAGCGTGTCGATGAGGGGCTGCGCGCCGCCGCGGGCCTGCCGCAGCGGGCCGAGCGTATGGACCACCAGATCGGCCATGGCCTGCCGGTCTCGGGTCAGCACCGGGTAGACCAACAGGTCGGCGGCGTGCAGCACGGGCCCGTCGAGCTCCAGGCGCTCCGCCAGGTCCAGGGCGTTGAGCGCTTCCTCGTACGACTGGACGACACCGCCCGGGCCCGGTTGCGGGCGGCCGATGACGACGCGGGCGCCGTCGATGGCGGCGTACGCGTGCTTGGCGAAGAAGGCGAGGACCTCGCCCTGGTCGCCGGGGGCGATGCAGACCAGCCGGCCCTCCTTCGTCGTGAGCAGGATGCTGCGGGCGCCGAACCGGCCGACGAGGGCGCTCTCCACCTCGCGCGGCACGGCGTCCCCCTCCTCGTAGCCGCACGGGCCCTGGGCGACGGCGACCGCGTGTTCGTAGGAGAGGCGCAGCCCGAAGCGTTCGGCACGTTCGGCGAGCCTGCCGAGGTCGCTGCGTCCGTGGAGCAGGTCGTCGATGAACTCCCGCCGGGCGGCCTCCTGCTGGCGGACCGCCAGGCGCTGCGCCCGCTCATACCCTTCGGCGAGGGCGTCCACGGCCTGCTCGACGGCGGCCAGGACACGGTCGGTGGAGGCGTCCCCGGCGGCGGGCCAGTGCGTCCGGGTCGCCGAGAGGTGCGCGCCCACCAGCGCCCGCAGCCCGAGCCCCGCCTCCGCCGCCCGCTCCCCCAGCGCGCGCCGCGACTCCAGCTCATCCCGGGTCAGCCGCCGCCCGGTCGCCGCCGCGGCAGCCAGGATGCGGTCATAGCCGTCGAGATAGGCCTCGGGTATGCCGTGCCCTGCCATGTCCGCCCCCGGCGTCCTGGTGAACTCATGTCACCGTTGAATCATTTGTCGCCTTTCTAACCCATAATGCGTTCCGACCGGAAACCCTCTGCCGATGGGAGAGCCGTGCCTCTGACTGGTGAATACGAGCCCGGGACGTGGGACTGGGCGAGCAAGCAGGCCGAACTGTACGAGAGCTCCGGCGGGACGGAGGGGACGACCATGCAGGACAAGCCGGTCATCCTGCTCACGTCGGTCGGCGCCAGGAGCGGAAAGCTCCGCAAGAACCCCCTGATGCGCGTCGAGCACGCGGGGGAGTACGCCGTCGTCGCCTCGAAGGGCGGCGACCCCGCACACCCCTCCTGGTACCACAACCTGGTCGCGCACCCGCACGTGGAACTGCAGGACGGCCCGGTGAAGAAGGACTACCGCGCCCGGCTCGCGTCGGGCGAGGAACGCCGCCTCTGGTGGGAGCGTGCGGTGGCGGTCTGGCCGCAGTACGACGAGTACCAGACCAAGACGGACCGGGAGATCCCGCTCTTCGTCCTGACACCGTTCGAGCCCTGAGCCCGAGCGCCGTATCCGGCCCTCCGGCGTGACGTTCGACGCAAACGGCGCCCGTCCGTTGTGGAGGGGCGCCCCGAGCTGATCGGGTACGAGGGCCGGGCCCGGCGGAGGCGCCGGTGGAGCCGTCGAGCACAGGAGAACTCCGCATGACGACCGGGTACTTCACGTCCGTCGACGACGTCGCCGCGCGCCTGGCCACCACCGGATATCTGGCCTCGCCCGCCGTCGCCACCACCGTGTTCCTCGCGGACCGGCTCGGGAAGCCCCTGCTGGTGGAGGGTCCCGCGGGGGTCGGCAAGACGGAGCTGGCGAAGGCCGTCGCCGCGGTCGCCGGCGCGCGCCTCGTGCGGCTCCAGTGCTACGAGGGCGTCGATGAGTCCCGCGCCCTGTACGAGTGGAACCACGCCAAGCAGCTGCTGCGCATCACCGCGGGGCGCGACGAGTCGTGGGACGAGACCCGCACCGACATCTTCGGCGAGGAGTTCCTGCTCTCCCGGCCGTTGCTGACCGCGATCCGCGGCGCCGAGCCGAAGGTCCTCCTGATCGACGAGACGGACAAGGCCGACGTCGAGGTCGAGGGGCTCCTCCTCGAGGTCCTCAGCGACTTCCAGGTCACGGTGCCGGAGCTGGGCACGATCAGTGCCGAGCGCCGCCCGTTCGTCGTCCTCACCTCCAACGCGAGCCGCGAGCTGTCCGAGGCGCTGCGCCGCCGCTGCCTCTTCCTCCACATCGGCTTTCCCGAGGAGGAGTTGGAGCGTCGCATCGTCCGGATGAAGGTGCCCGGTCTCGACGAGGCGCTCGCCGCCTCCGTGGTGCGGGTGATCGGCGCGCTGCGCGCGATGGACCTGCGGAAGGTGCCGTCGGTCGCGGAGACCATCGACTGGGCGCGGACACTGCTGGCGCTCGGCGCGGACACTCTGGACGAGACCGTCGTGAGCGACAGCCTCGGTGTCGTGCTGAAGCACCAGGACGACGTGCTGAAGGCCGCGGCCAAGCTGGATCTGGACGCGGTGTGACGGCGCCGTCCGCCTCCCCCGCCGTTCCCCCCGCCGTTCCGCCCGACGGGATCACCGGTCGCGTCACCGGGCTGGTCAAGACCCTCCGGTCGCACGGGCTGCGCATCGGCCCCGGCGAGACCGTCGACGCCGCGGCCGCCCTGGAGGCGCTCGGTCTCGCCGACCGGGAGCGGGTCAGGGAAGGGCTCGCCGCCGCGCTGCTCCATCGCGAGAGCCAGCGTGCGGTGTTCGACCCCGTCTTCGATCTGTACTTCCCGGCGGGCGTCGGCGCGCCGATACGCGGTGACGGCGACCGGGACGCGCTGCGCGAACGGCTCGTCGCCGCGCTCGCCGCGGACGACCAGGCCCTCCTCGCACAGCTGGCGGGTGAGGCGGTGGACGGCTTCGGCCAGTACGGCTCATCCGGCCGAGGAGAGGGCTCCGGCGGAGGCGACGGCTGGTCCTCGTACCAGACGCTGAGCAGGCTGCGGCCGGAGACGCTGCTCGCGCGCGTCCTCGCCGCCCTCCGCACACAATCCACCGCCGACCAGACCGCGTTCACCGACCGCCTGCTCGCCGACGAGGTACGGCGCCGCATCGAGGGTTTCCGTGCGCGCGTACGGACCGAGGCGCGCCGCCGGGTCGCCGAGCGGCGCGGCACGGAGGAGATCGCCCGCCGCGCCGTGGCCACCACCGCCGACCGCGTCGATTTCCTCCTCGCGGGCCGGGGACAGCTGGACGAACTGCGTCGGGCGGTGCGTCCACTCGCCCGTAAGCTCGCCACCCGCCTCGCCGCCCGGCGCCGCAGGGCCGCGCACGGCAGCATCGACCTGCGCCGCACCCTGCGCGGTTCGCTGTCGACAGGCGGTGTGCCGATGCGTCCCGTGCTGCGGCGCCGCCGTCCCGCACGCCCCGAACTGGTCCTGCTCTGCGACGTGTCCGGATCGGTCGCCGGCTTCGCGAACTTCACGATGCTGCTGGTCCAGGCGCTGCATGACCAGTTCAGCGAGGTGCGGGTGTTCGCCTTCGTCAACCGGGTCGACGAGGTGACGGGACTGCTGGCGCGCGGGGGCGCCGACCCGGCGGGCCTCGGGGCCCGCATCCTGGGCGAGGCGACGGTGACGGGGTGGCACGGCAGCAGCGACTACGGCACGTCCCTGGGCGAATTCGCGGAACGGTACGTCGACGCGATCGGCCCGCGCTCCACGGTCTTCGTCCTCGGCGACGCCCGCACGAACATGAGCGACCCCAACCTCCCCGCCCTGCGGCACATCGCCGCGCGGGCCCGCCGGGTGTACTGGCTCAATCCGGAGGGTCGCGGTCAGTGGTCGACCGGGGACTCGGCGGCGCACGCGTACGCCGAACTCGTCGACATGCACGAGTGCCGCAACGCGCGGCAGCTGAGCGCGCTGATCGCGCGCCTGCTCCCGGTCTGAGGGCCCCGCGTCCCGCCGATCACCCCCCTGACGTGTCCCTTTACGGCCCTTGGGTACTCGGCCGCTTCCACCACGACAGGAGGACTTTCCGTGACCGCACACCCACAGGCACAGCCGAAGAACGTCTTCGTCATCGGCCTCGACGACGCGAACCTGCCCACCCTGAGCAGCGTCCCGAACGCCGAGTCCTACCGCTTCCACCCGCTGCTCACCGTCGAGGAGCTGCAGGGCGGCGAGGTGTCCGTACCGGCGCTGCTCGAGAAGGCGCAGGGCATTCTCGACGCGTTCGACGGCAGCATCGACGCGATCGTCGGCTACTGGGACTTCCCCGTCAGCACGCTGGTGGCGATCCTCGGCGACCGTTACGGCACGCACCACACCAGCCTGGAGTCGGTCGTCAAGTGTGAGCACAAGTACTGGAGCCGGCTGGAGCAGCAGAAGGTCATCGACGAGCACCCGCGCTTCGGCCGCGTCGACCTGGACGCGGACGAGCCGCGGCCGCCGGAGGGCGTGCGGTTCCCGATGTGGCTGAAGCCCGCGCTGTCCTATTCCTCAGAGCTGGCGTACAGCGTGAAGGACGAGGACGAGTTCCGCGAGGCCTGCGCCCGGATCAAGGCCGGGATCAGCCGGGTCGGCCGTCCCTTCGAGCACATCATGCAGAGGGTGGACCTGCCGCCCGAGATGGAGGGCGTCGGCGCGGAGGTGTGCCTCGCTGAGGAGGCGCTGTCCGGCGTCCAGGTCGCCGTCGAGGGCTACGTCCACCGGGGCGAGGTGACCATCTACGGAGTCCTCGACTCCATCAACTACCCCGACTCCTCCTGCTTCCTGCGCCACCAGTACCCCTCCGCCCTGCCGGGGCCCGTGATCCAGCGCCTGCACGACGTGTCGGAGCGGGTGATGCGGCAGATCGGCATGGACGCGGCGACCTTCAGCATCGAGTACTTCTACGACCCGAGCACGGACGCCATCAACCTCCTGGAGATCAACCCGAGGCACTCGCAGGCGCACGCGGAGCTCTTCGCGTACGTCGACGGGGTGCCCAACCACCACTGCATGGTCAGCCTCGCCTTCGACGAGGACCCGGCCCTCCCCCACCGCGCTGGCCCCTACAAGGCGGCGGCCAAGTGGTACTACCGCTGGTTCGCCGACGGTGTGTCGCACCAGGTGCCGACGCCCGAGGAGATCGAACGGATCGAGCACGAGATTCCCGGCGTGAGCGTCGACGTACTCGCCGAGGAGGGCAGGAAGCTGTCCGAGGTCACCCACCAGGACAGCTACAGCTTCGAGCTGGCCCACATCAGCACCGGCGGCGACAGCGAGCAGGGCCTGCGCCGCAAGTACGACCGGTGCGTCGCCGCGCTGGGGCTCGTCTTCGACGACACCGAGCCCGGCGGCCGCGACCTCACCAACGACTAGACCGGGCCTCACCGGCAACAAGAACAGGACCCGCCCTCCCCCGGCGGGAAAGCGACCGAGAGGACGGCCCTCCCCCATGCGTTACGTGGGCAATCTCCCGTACGCGACGAAAGAAGAAGAACACGTCGTCATCCCCATGTCCGACGGCGTCCGGCTGTCGGCCCGCATCTGGCGTCCCACCTGCTCGGAGGACGATCCGGTGCCGGCGATCCTGGAGTACATCCCGTACCGCAAACGCGACCTCAGCTCGCAGCGCGACTCGATCCACCACCCGTACATCGCGGGGCACGGGTACGCGTGCGTGCGGGTCGATCTGCGCGGGACCGGCGAGTCCGAGGGCGTGCTCACGGACGAGTACCTGGAACAGGAGCAGACGGACGCCGAGGAGGTGCTCGCCTGGCTGGCCGAGCAGCCCTGGTGCGACGGCTCGACGGGCATGATGGGCATCTCCTGGGGCGCCTTCGCCGCCCTTCAGGTCGCGGCCCGGCGGCCACCGAGCCTGCGCGCCGTCGTGCTCTCCTCGTTCACCGACGACCGCTACGCCGACGACATGCACTACATGGGCGGCGCGATGCTGTCGGACAACCTCGCCGAGGCGGGCACCATGTTCGCCTACGCGACGTGCCCGCCGGACCCCGCCGTGGTCGGCGACCGCTGGCGGGACATGTGGCAGGAGCGGCTCGACCACGCCAAGCCGTGGGTCCTTGAGTGGCTGCGCCACCAGCGGCGCGACGCGTACTGGCGGCACGCCTCGGTCTGCGAGGACTACCGGAGCGTCCAGTGCCCCGTCCTCGCCTCCAGCGGCTGGGCGGACGGCTACTCCAACGCCGTGACCCGGCTCCTCGCCCACCTCGACGTGCCACGCAAGGGCCTCATCGGGCCGTGGTCGCACAAGTATCCGCACCTGGGCGAGCCCGGCCCCGCCATCGGCTACCTGCAAGAAGTGGTGCGGTGGTGGGACCACTGGCTGAAGGGCGAGGACAACGGCGTGATGGAAGGCCCGATGCTGTGGGCCTGGATGCAGGAGAGCGTGCCGCCCTCCACGTCGTACGAGGAGCGCCCCGGGCGCTGGGTCGGCGAGCCGGACTGGCCCTCCCCGCACATCGAGCAGGTCAGCCACCCGCTGGCGCGGCACCGCATCCTGATGGCGGGAGAGGCGGAGACGGGCGAGGCCATGACCGTGCAGTCGCCGCTCTCCGTGGGCCAGTTCGCCGGCAAGTGGGCCTCCTACAACGCACCGCCGGACCTGCCCTACGACCAGCGCGAGGAGGACGGCGGCTCCCTCGTCTTCGACTCGCCGGAGCTGACGGAGACGGTGGAGATCCTCGGTTCGCCGGCCGTCGAACTCGACCTGTCGGTCAGTGAGCCGGTGGCGACGGTCGCCGCGCGGATCTCCGACGTCGCCCCCGACGGCCGTGCCACCCGGGTGACGTACGGCGTCCTCAACCTGACGCACAGGGACGGCACGGGCGAGCCCGAACCGCTCGAACCGGGCCGCCGCTACCGCGCGACGCTCCAGCTCAACGGCGTCGCCCAGTCGTTCCCGCCGGGACACCGGATCCGGCTCTCCCTGTCGACGTCGTACTGGCCGCTGGCCTGGCCGCCGCCGCGTCCCGTGCTGCTCAGCGTGTACGAGGGGTCCAGCGCGCTGCGCCTGCCGGTGCGCCCGACGGCGGAACCGGACAACGCGCCCCAGCGGCCGTTCGGCGAGCCCGAGGGCACCCCGCCGCTCGCCACCACCCAGCTCACCCCTCCGGAGCAGCGCTGGGAGGTCAGGCGCGACCTGGTCGGGTACGACTCCTCCCTGGAGATCGTCAAGGACCGGGGCACCGTGCGCTACGACGAGATCGGGCTCGACGTGGGCTGCCGCGCCTTCGAGCGGTACACGGCCACCGGCGACGACTTCACGTCGGTGGGCGGCGAATCGGACTGGACGATGCGGTTCCGGCGGGACGAGTGGGACGTGAGCGTGCGGACCCGGACGACGCTCAGGTGCGACGAGGACCACTTCTACGTCGACGCGACCCTCGACGGATACGAGGGCGAGCGCCGCGTCTTCTCCCGCACCTGGAACGAGACGCTGCCGCGCGACTGGCTCTGAGCGACCGGCTCCGATCGGCGTGGGGGGTGCCGTGACGGCGGCGCGGCGGCCGGGTTTGGCACCCGGGCCGGAGGAGACTCGGGCCACGGACGCCGACACCCAGGAGGCCGCAGTGCACGCCGTCACGGAGCCCGCATGAACATGAAGCCGCCCGGCCCGCTGCCGGGACGACCCGAGTCGTACTGGATGGAGACCAGCGCGTCGACGTCCCACCCGTCGCTCGCCGAGGACGTCGAGGTGGACGTCGCCGTGGTCGGCGGCGGGGTCGCGGGCCTCAGCACGGCCTGGGAACTGGCGCGTGACGGGCGGTCGGTCGCCGTCCTGGAGGCCGACCGCATCGCCGCCGGAGTCACCGGCAACACCACCGCCAAGCTGACCGCCCTGCACTCGCAGGTCTATGACCGGCTGCGCCGCACCCGCGGCGCGGAGGGCGCCCGCCTCTACGCCGAGTCGCAGCAGCAGGCGGTGGAACACGTGGCGGCGGTCAGCGCCGAGCTCGGCATCGACTGCGATCTGGAGCGCGCGCCCGCCTTCACCTACACCACGCGGGCCGACCGCACCGACGAGCTGCGGGCCGAGGCCGACGCGGCCCGGGAGGCCGGGCTCGCCGCCTCCTACACGGACGAGACCGGGCTGCCCTTCCCCGTGGCGGGCGCGGTGCGCGTCGAGGACCAGGCGCAGTTCCATCCCCGCGCCTATCTGCTGGCGCTCGCCGAGGACCTGCGGGCGCGCGGCGGTCTCCTCTTCGAGCGGACCCGCATCACCAAGCTGCGCGACGGCTCCCCGTGCACCGTGACGAGCGAGGGCGGGCACACCGTCACCGCGCGGTCCGTCGTCATCGCCACGCACTATCCGGTCTTCGACCGCGCCCTGCTGTTCGCCCGGCTCTCCCCCAGGCGCGAACTGGTCGTCGCGGCGCCCCTCGCCGCCGAGCAGGACCCGGGCGGCATGTACATCACACAGGACGAGGGCAAGCGTTCGGTGCGCACCGCGCCGTACGGCGGCGACGGCGGGCGTCTCATCATCGTCACCGGTGACAGCTTCACGCCGGGCACGGGTGACCCCTCCGGCGGGTTCGTCGCCCTGGACACATGGATGCGGGAGCGCTTCGACGTCGGCGCGACGGCGTACCGGTGGGCGGCGCAGGACAACGACGCCACGGACAGCGTGCCGATGGTCGGACCCTTCCACCCCGGCGCCCGGCACACGTACGTGGCGACCGGGTTCGGCGGCTGGGGCATGAGCGGTGGCGTCATGGCCGGTCAGCTGCTCGCCCGGCTCATCGCCGGGGAGAAGTCCTCGTGGGCGGAGCTGTACGACCCGCGGCGGCTGTGGAGCACGGTGCGGGAGATGCCGTCCCTGCTGAGCCAGCAGGCCGAGGTCGCCAAGCACTTCATCGGGGACCGGCTCCGTACGACCCACGTCGACTCCGTCGACGACATCCCGGCGGGCGCCGGTGCCGTGGTCCGCGTCGAGGGGCGCCGTTGCGCGGTGCACCGTGACGATTCCGGCGCCCTGCACGCCGTCTCCGCCCGCTGCACCCACCTCGGGTGCCTGGTCGCGTTCAACGAGGCGGAGACGACGTGGGAGTGCCCCTGCCACGGCTCCCGCTTCGCCACCGACGGCTCGGTGCTGCAGGGCCCGGCGACGCGTCCCCTGGAGCCGCGGGAACTGCCCGGCTCATGAGGGGCGGGGCACCGGTCCGTCGGTGAGAGGCGCCGGCAGGCCGTCGAAGGTGCCGGTGCGGGTGAAGGTGAGCCACGCGGAGCGCAGGGTCCTGCCGAGGCGCTCGGTCTCCTCGCGGGGCGTGGTGCCCAGCATCGGTGCCGTCCGCCAGGCGTCGTGGGTGCCGAAGAGCAGCGGCAGTTCGAGGCAGTGGGTGGCGCCGAACGGGGATCCGGCGGGGCGCCAGTCGAGGCGGTAGGCGTGGACTCGTGCGCCTGCTCGGGCCAGCCGCTCGCCGTAGCGGGTGAGCGGCTCCTCGTACACCTCGCGGGTGCGCGGGCCCGCGTCGTCGCCCTCGCCCTTGAAGACCGTCATGTCGTCGGCGTTCCAGCCGTACAGGACGTCGAGCCCTTGGACGCCGCCGCCGAGCGGGGTGCCGGGGGCGGGGACGGGACCGACGCCCTGCACCGGGATGAACGCGGGTTCCATGCGGCGGCCCGCGGTGCGCAGGTGGAAGCGGGCCGTTTCGCCCTGCGCGGCGAGGATCGCGGGGATGTCGGCCGTGCGCGGGTCGGTGCCGAGCGCGTCGGCGAAGTACCGGCCCAGTGCGAGGGACTCCTCGGCGGGGCGGGCGGTGATCTCCAGCGGCGCGCTCTGGAGGATGGCCCGGCGGAACAGGCCGCGCGCCTCCGGCAGTTCCATCAGGAGGCGTACGGAGATGCCGCCGGCGGACTGCCCCATCACGGTGACGTCCGCGGGGTCGCCGCCGTACTCGGCGATGTGCGCCCGGACCCAGCGCAGCGCCTCCACTTGGTCGTACAGACCGAGGTTGCTCTCGCTCACTCCGTCGAGGAGGAGGTAACCCAGCGCCCCGAGGCGGTAGTTGACTCCGACGACCACGACGTCGCCCTCGGCGGCGAGGACCCCTCCGTCGTACCAGTCCATGAGGCCGGCGCCGCTGCTGAAGCCGCCGCCGTGCAGCCACACGAGGACGGGACGGGCCGCCGCGTCCCGCGCCGGGGTGGCGACCGTCAGGTTGAGGCAGTCCTCGCCCTGCGGGCGGGTGTCCGCGGGCGGGCCCATGACGAAGTCGAGCCTGGAGGGCGGTTGCGGACCGATCTCGCCGGAGGCGGGGCGCGGGTCGTCGTCCGCGACGGGCCGCGGCCGCCCGAAGCGGTCCGCGGTGGCATAGCGGATCGGTCCCGTACGGAGCACTTCCGTACGGGCGGTCATGGTGTCGGTCATGCGTCCGCACCCTAGGGCGTCGTCGGACGCACGTTCTAGCCCTGGTAGTTCGTACGTCCCTCGTCGTCGAGGTCGAAGGGCGCGTCGGGGATGATGCAGAACTCGTTGCCCTCCGGGTCCGCCATGACGAGGAAGCCGCCGTCGTCGTACCCCTCCAGCCTGCGCCCGCCGAGCGCCTCGACGCGCCGCTGCTCGGCGGCGAAGTCGGACGCGGCGAGGTCGAGGTGCACGCGGTTCTTCACCGTCTTGCGCTCGTCGACCCGCTGGATGCCGAGGACCGTGCCGTTCTCGCGCCGCAGCCAGATGTACGGGCCCGTGCGCCCCGCGACGGGCCAGTCGAGCAGCGCGGACCAGAAGGCGGCGACCGGTTCGGGGTCGACCGCGTCGATGATGAAGGCTTTGATCTCCATGGTTGATGCTCCCAAATCAGACCAGGGCGTCGGCTCGCGGAGGGCCGCCGGGCGTGTCGTGGTGGATCGGTGTCCGTGCCCCGGTCAGCGGGTGCCCCGTGCCGCCCTGGCGTACCGCGACGATCTCCGCCGCGATGGACAGCGCCGTCTCCTCGGGTGTGCGGGCGCCGAGGTCGAGCCCGATCGGCGAGCGGAGCCTGCCGAGCTCGGCCTCGGTGACGCCCTCGTCGCGCAGCCTGCGGTTGCGGTCCTCGTGGGTGCGGCGCGAGCCCATGGCGCCCACGAACGCGACGGGCAGCCGCAGGGCCGCCGTGAGCAGCGGCACGTCGAATTTGGCGTCGTGGGTGAGGACGCACAGGACGGTGCGGGCGTCCGTCACGGTGTCGCGGAGGTAGCGGTGCGGCCACTCGATCACGATGTCGTCGGCGTCCGGGAAGCGGGCGCGGGTGGCGAAGACGGGGCGGGCGTCGCAGACCGTCACGTGGTAGCCGAGGAACTTGCCCACGCGGACGAGGGCCGCCGCGAAGTCGACGGCACCGAAGACGATCATGCGGGGCGGCGGCTGGCTGGACTCGACCAGGACCGTCACGGCGGTGCCACAGTGCGCGCCGCTCTCGGAGACGACGAACTCCCCCGTGCGGCCCGCCGCGAGGAGGGCGCGGCTCTCGCCCACGGCGGTGCGGTCGAGGTCGGGGTGGCCGCCGAGTGTTCCTTCGTCGGTCCCGGCGGGGGTCACCACGAGCGGTCGGCCGAGGAGCTCGGCCGGGCCCCTGAAGACCCGGGCCAGGCCGGTGGCCTCGCCGCGGGCGGCGGCCGACAGGGCGGCGGCGAACACCGCCCTGTCGGGTGAGTCCACGGCGACCGGGGCGACCAGGACCTCGATGACGCCGCCGCAGGTGAGGCCGACGGCGAAGGCGTCGTCGTCGCTGTACCCGAACCGTTCGACGACGGCTTCGCCCTCGTCGAGCGCCTGGACGCACAGGTCGTAGACCGCTCCCTCCACGCAGCCGCCGGAGACCGAGCCGATGACGGTCCCCTCACCGTCGACGGCCATCGCGGCGCCGGGACCGCGCGGTGCGCTGCCGCCGACGCTCACGACGGTGGCGACCGCGAAGTCCCGGCCCTCCTCGACCCAGCGGTTCAGGTCGGCGGCGATGTCAAGCACGGCGCTCTTCCCGTTCGTCCCCGAGTGCGGTTCCCGCGCGCAGGACGCGGTCGGGGCGGATCGGCAGGGAACGGTGGCGGACGCCGGTCGCGTGCCGGACCGCGTTGGCGACGGCCGCCGCGGCGCCCACGATGCCGATCTCGCCGACGCCCTTGATGCCGACGGGGTCCTCCGCGTCCGGGTCGTCGACCCAGTCCGCCTCGATGTGCGGCACGTCGGCGTGCGAGGCGATGTGGTACCCCGCGAGGTCCGGGCCGACCAGACCGCCCGTCGCCGGGTCCCTGACGGCTTCTTCGTGCAGCGCCATCGACAGGCCCCAGGTCATGCCGCCGATCAGCTGGCTGCGTGCGGTGAGCGGGTTGACGATGCGTCCCGCGGCGAAGATGCCGAGCATCCGCCGTACGCGCACCTCGCCGGTGGTGACGTCCACGGCGACCTCGGCGAACTGGGCGCCGAACGCGTGCCGTTCCTTCTGGGCGAGGGCGCCGATGACGTCGCTGGTGTTCGACCGCACGGTGAGGCCGTCCGGCGGGATGTCGCCGCCGGGGACCAGCTTCTCCCGCAGTTCGCGCGCGGCGAGCATGACCGCCCAGCCCCAGGACCGGGTGCCCATGGAGCCGCCCGCGATCATCGCGGGTCCGAAGTCGCTGTCGGCGATGTGGACGCGGACCCGCTCCGTCGGCACTTCGAGGGCGTCCGCGGCGATCAGGGTGAGCGCGGTCCGCGCACCGGTGCCGACGTCCGCGGCGGTGATGCGCACGGTGAACGTTCCGTCGGCCTCCGCCGTCACCGCGGCCGTGCTCGGGGCGACCAGCACCGGGAAGGTGGACGCGGCGGTGCCGGTGCCGAGCAGCCAGCGTCCTTCGCGGCGCCGTCCGGGGCGCGGGTCGCGGTCCGCCCAGCCGAACCTGCGGGCGCCCTCCTCGAAGCAGGCGAGCAGGTTGCGGCTGCTGAACGGCAGCCCGGAGACGGGGCCCACGGCCGGCTCGTTGCGGGCCCGCAGCGCGATCGGGTCCACGCCGCACTTCTCGGCGAGTTCGTCGAGCGCGGACTCCACGGCGAAGGAGCCGGGCGCCTCGCCGGGGGCCCGCACCCACGTCGGGGTCGGTACGTCGAGACGGACGAGACGGTTGACGGTGTGGTGCGCGTCGGCCGCGTACATGGCGCGGCCGTAGCCGGCGCTCTCCTCGACGAACTCGTGGACGGTCGACGACAGGCTCTGCCCCTGGTGGTCGAAGGCGAGGAGCCGTCCGTCCGGGTCGGCGCCGAGCCTGACGCGTTGCGTGGTGGGGCTGCGGTAGCCGATGAGCGAGAACATCTGGCGGCGGGTCATGACGACACGGACGGGCCGGTCGAGCACGGTCGCCGCCATGACGGCGAGCACCTGGTGGGCCCTCAGTCCCTTGGATCCGAAGGCACCGCCGACGTGCTCGGAGCGCACCCGAACGGACGGCGGGTCGAGGGAGAAGAGCTTCGCGAGTTCGTCCGCGATCCAGGTGCTGCCCTGGTTGGAGTCGACGATGTCCAGCCGCCCGTCGTCCCAGCGTGCCGTGGCGGCGTGCGGTTCCATCGCGCTGTGGTGCTCTTCGGGCGTCGTGTACTCGGCGTCCACGACGTGCGCGGACGCGGCGAGCCGGGACTCCAGGTCGCCCACCGCCGTGCGCATCCCGTCGCCGTCCGGCGTGTACGTGCCCGCGCGTCCGGCGGCGAAGGCGACGTCGTGCGGCTCCTGGTCGTAGTGGACGACCAGCGCCTCCGCGGCCTCCCTAGCCTGTTCGGACGTCTCGGCGACGACCAGCGCCACGGGCCAGCCCACGAAGGGCACCCGGTCGTGCTGGAGGACCCCGACGACCGGGTCCGGCTTCCCGAGCATGCCGACGTAGTCCGCGTCGACCCGCGGCGCGTTCCCGTGGTGCAGCACGGCGAGAACGCCGGGCATCGCGAGGACGGGCGCGTCGTCGACGGAACGGATTCGGCCGCGGGCGATGGTGGACAGGACGAGCCAGCCGTGTGCGAGGTCGGTGAAGGGGATCTCGCCGGCGTACCGAGCCGCTCCGGTGACCTTGTCGCGGCCTTCGATACGGGTGTGCGCGGTGCCGACGGCGCCCGTCACCGCGGTGGTTGCGGTGGTCGTGGTCATCGGGCGGCCTCCTCGGTGAGTTCGGACAGGACGGCCACGACGAGGTTGCGCGTCAGCGTCACCTTGTAGCCGTTGTCGGGCAGCGGGCGGGCGGCGGCCAGTTCGGCGTCGGCCGCGGCGGCGAACGCCTCGGCGGTCGCCGGGCCGCCGGTCAGCGCCTGTTCGGCCGCCCGGGCCCGCCACGGCCGGGACGCGACCGCGCCGATGCCGATGCGTACGTCTCGTACGACACCGTCCTGTACGTCGAGGGCGGCGGCGACCGACCCGATGGCGAACGCGTAGGAGGCGCGCTCGCGCACCTTGCGGTAGCGGGAGAGCGCGGCGACGGGGGCGGGCGGCAGCGTCACGTGGGTGATGAGCGCGCCCGACGGCAGCGCGGTCTCCAGGTGCGGAGTGTCGCCCACGGGCAGGTAGAACTCGGTGATCGGCAACGCGCCGGGGCCTTCGGCGGTTTCGTAGTGGACGACCGCGTCGAAGGCGGTGAGGGCCACGCCCATGTCGGAGGGGTGGACGGCCACGCAGTGCTCGGTGGCGCCGAGGATCGCGTGGTTGTGGTGCTCGCCGCCGACGGCCGAGCAGCCGCTGCCGGGCTCGCGCTTGTTGCAGGGCTTGGAGAGGTCGGTGAAGTAGCCGCAGCGGGTGCGCTGGAGCAGGTTCCCGCCGACGGTCGCCATGTTGCGCAGCTGCCCGGAAGCGCCGGCGAGGACGGCCTGTGCCAGTGCGGGGTAGCGGCGGCGCACGTCGGGGTGCGCGGCGAGGTCGCTGTTGGTGACGGTCGCGCCGATGCGCAGCCCGCCGTCCTCGGTGGTCTCGACGGTGTCCAGGGGCAGTTCGCGTACGTCGACGAGGAGCGCGGGCCGTTCGACGCCGGTCTTCATCAGGTCGACGAGGTTGGTGCCGCCGCCGAGATAGCGGGCGTCGGGGTCGGCGCCGAGCACGGCGACCGCGCCGGACACGTCGTACACCCGCTGGTAGCCGAAGTCCCTCATGCCGCTCCCTCTTCCACTGCTGCTCCCTCTTCCGCGCGGGCGGCCTCGGCGACGGCCTGCACGATCGACACGTACGCGCCGCAGCGGCACAGGTTGCCGCTCATCCGCTCGCGGATCTCCTCGGCGGTGAGCTCGGGCACGCCCGCTTCGGGGCGGACGTCGGCGGTGGCGGCGCTCGGCCAGCCCGCCGCGTGCTCCTCCAGCGCGCCGAGGGCGGAACAGATCTGTCCCGGCGTGCAGTAGCCGCACTGGAAGCCGTCGCGGTCGAGGAAGGCCTGCTGGACGGGGTGCAGCCGGTCGCCGTCCGCGACGCCCTCGATGGTGGTGATCTCGCGGCCTTCGGAGGCGACCGCGAGGGTGAGGCAGGAGACGGCCCTGCGGCCGTCGATCAGCACCGTGCAGGCCCCGCACTGGCCTTGGTCGCACCCCTTCTTGGTGCCGGTCAGATCGAGCCGCTCGCGCAGTGCGTCGAGCAGGGTGGTGCGGTGGTCGACGGACAGTGTGTGCTTCTCACCGTTGATGTTCAGGGTGACGGCACTGGACGTCGATGGAGCCATGAGCAGCCTTCTTTCGCGAATCGCGTCGAACGAGGCGGAGGGAGACGTACAGGAGGAGGGAGACGTCGCCGCTTCGGCGGCAGGGGTCGCCAGTGGGCTTGGCTGCGGTATGGTGAGCCTAAGTGGACAGCTGTCCGCTCACCGTCGAACTTAGCGGACAGTTGTCCGCTCAGCAAGGCACCCTCAGGCCGTGCCGTATGGAACAGGCCACGACGCGCCGAAGGAGAGCGAATGGGTCAGCACAAGACCCCGCCCCTGCGCTCGGACGCGCAGCGCAATCGCGAGCGGATCCTCGAAGTGGCCCTGGCGGAGCTGACGCTGGCGAGCGACGCGCCGCTCAGCGTGATCGCCAAGAAGGCGGGCGTCGGCCAGGGCACGTTCTACCGCAACTTCCCGAACCGCGAGTCCCTCGTCCTCGAGGTGTACCGCTACGAAGTGCAGCAGGTCTCCGACGCCGCCTGCCAGTTGCTGGCGACGCGGGAGCCCGACCGCGCCCTGCGCGAGTGGATGGACCGCCTCGTCCGGTACGCGATGGCCAAGGCGGGGCTCGCCGAGGCGATCCGCAAGGCCACGAGCACGCTCGGCAGCCTGGCCGGGGTCGGCCCCGGCCCGCTGACCGAGGCCGTCGGCCACCTGCTGCGGGCCAACGAGGAGGCCGGAACCATTCGGCCGGGGGTCACCCCCGACGACTTCCTGCTCGCCATCGCGGGGCTCTGGCACATCGACCCGCACAGCGACTGGGAGTCCCGGGCGGGCCGGCTGATGGACCTCGTCATGGACGGACTGCGGGCCGGGGCGCCCGGGCGCGAGCGCGGCTGACCCAGCGGCTGCCATCGGTTTCCCGATACCTCCTATTGGTTTCCTCATTGGATACCTATGTCCGATGGATTTACGTTGGGGACATGGCCGTACTGACGTTCTGCATCCAGAACGTCAGAGCGCCCGCCCGACCACCCCGCCATCGGAGGCCCCCATGTCGAAGATCCTGTTCGTAGTCACCGGCGTCGACCACTGGACCCTGGCCGACGGAACCCGGCACCCGACCGGCTTCTGGGCCGAGGAGGCCGTCGCCCCGTACGAGGCGTTCAAGGCCGCCGGTCACGAGATCGTCGTCGCCACGCCCGGCGGTGTCGTCCCCACCGTCGACGAAGGCTCCCTCGCCCCCGAGGTCAACGGCGGACAGGAAGGCGCCGAGAAGGTCGCCGCCTCGCTCGCCGCGTTCACGGAGCTCCAGCACCCGGTCAAGCTGGCCGAGGTGAACCTCGACGACTACGTGGCCGTCTTCTACCCCGGCGGCCACGGCCCCATGGAGGACCTCGCCGTCGACGCCGAGTCCGGCAAGCTGCTGACCACCGCCCTGGAGACGGGCAAGCCGCTCGGCATCGTCTGCCACGCGCCCGCCGCGCTTCTGGCCGCCGTCTCCGCCGACGGCCTGCCCTCGTTCGCGGGCTACCGCCTCACCGGCTTCACCAACGCCGAGGAGACCCAGGCCGGCCTCGCCGACCGGGCGAAGTGGCTGCTCCAGGACCGCCTGGTGCAGGGCGGCGCCGACTTCCAGGAGGGCGAGCCCTGGGCCCCGCACGTGGTCGTCGACCGCAACCTCGTCACCGGCCAGAACCCGGCGTCCTCCGCCCCGCTCGCCGTCGAGCTGCTCGGGAAGCTGGCCTGAACCATGGGCACCGACCGGCTCGACGAGGTCCTCGACGCCGCCTACGACTGCCTCACGCGGTACGGCGCGCGGCGCACCACGATGGACGACATCGCCGCCGCCATGGGCGTGTCCCGGTCCGCCGTCTACCAGTACGTGCGCGGCAAGGACGACGCCTTCCGCAGGCTCGCCGGGCGCCTTCACGAACAGGCGCTCCGGCGGGCCCGGACGGCGGCCGCCGCCGACGCCCCGTACGCGGAGAGACTGCACGGCGTCCTGGCCGCCAAGCTCGACCTCGTCCTCCAGCTCGCCGGGGACTCCCCGCACGCCACGGAGCTGCTCGACGGGAAGGCCCGCCTCTTCGGCGACATCTGCACGTCGTTCACGTCGGAGCTGCGCGACGTGCTGACCGGTCTGTTCACCGAGTCGGGCACGGTCGCGGGCGTCACGCCCGCCGAGGCGGCCGACATCTGCGTCGCGCTCGTCGTCGGCCTGGAGGGGGCGCGGGAACCCCGGAGCCTGCTGGCCCCGGCCACCGACGCGCTCGCCACCGGCCTGCTCGGCACGCCGGCCCGCACACGGACCGCGTAGCGCACGACGCATCGACCGCACGCCGCGCATCGCACTCACACACCGCACATCGCACATCGCACAAGTACTGCTGAGGAATCCCCCCATGACCACCGATGTGACCCTCACCGACCGGACCGCCGCCCTGGTCGCCCGGCTGCGCGCCACCTTCGCGACGGGCCGCACCCGGCCCCTCGCCTGGCGACAGGAGCAGCTGACCCGGCTGCGCGCCCTGTTCACCGAGAACCGCGAGGCCATCGCCGACGCCCTCCACAGCGACCTGCACAAGCCCCGCCCCGAGGCATACGGCGCGGAGATCGACCTGCCCGTGCACGAGATCGACCACACGCTGGCGCACCTCGCGGAGTGGCTCGAACCGCAGCGGCTCGACCAGGCCTCCCTCGCCGGACTGCCCGAGGGGTCCACGGCCAGCACGCAGTACGAGCCGCTGGGCACCGTGCTGGTCATCGCCCCGTGGAACTACCCGGTCCAGCTGTCCCTCGTACCGGTCGCGGGAGCGCTCGCCGCGGGCAACACGGTGATCCTGAAGCCGAGCGAACTCGCCCCGGCGACCTCGGCATTGATGGCCCGCCTGGTACCCGAGTACGTGGACCCCGAGGCCGTGGCCGTCGTCGAGGGCGGCATCCCCGAGACCACGGCGCTGCTCGCCGAGCGCTTCGACCACATCTTCTACACCGGCAACGGCACGGTCGGCCGCATCGTGATGCGTGCCGCCGCCGAGCACCTCACGCCCGTGACCCTCGAACTGGGCGGCAAGTCCCCGGTGTTCGTGGACCGGGACGCCGATGTCGCCACCGTCGCGGCCCGGCTGGCCGACGCCAAGTTCCGCAACGCCGGGCAGACCTGCGTCGCGCCGGACTACGTACTGACCGACCCGGACACCGCCCGTGCCCTCGCGGGCGCGCTCGCGGAGGCCGTGGAGCGGCTCTTCGGCGCCGACCCGCAGTCCTCACCGGCGTACGGGCGGATGGTGAACGAGCGGCACTTCGACCGCGTGAGCGCCCTGCTCGGATCGGGTACGACGGCGTTCGGCGGGCGGACCGACCGGGACGACGTGTACATCGCGCCGACCGTCCTGACCGGCGTGACGGCGGACGACCCCGTCATGGCCGAGGAGATCTTCGGCCCGGTCCTGCCCATCGTGGAGGTGGCGGACCTGGACGAGGCCATCGCGTTCATCAACGACCGCGACAAGCCGCTGGCCCTGTACGGCTTCACGGAGAACGAGACGACGCGGCGCCGCCTCGCCGCCGAGACCTCGTCCGGCGGGCTCGGCTTCGGGCTGCCGATGGCTCATCTGCGCGTGTCCGAGCTGCCGTTCGGCGGGGTCGGCGAGAGCGGCATGGGCAGTTACCACGGGCCGCACTCCATCGCCGCGTTCAGCCACCGCCGCGCCCGCCTGGACGTGCCGCTCGGCGCGGGCAAGTAACCGGACAGCAGCATGCGCGGGTGAGTTGGAGAGGACACTCTCCAACTCACCCGCGCACACAGGGGTCAAACCGCGGTCGAACCGCGGGGCGTTACGCGCCGCTCGCCTTCAGCATGTCCTCGCGCTCGACGATCTTCACGCGCTCGCGGCCGTGCGGCTCACCGAGCGCCTTCTCCGCGGCGTCGAGCCGGTACCAGCCGTCCCACGTGGTGAAGCGGACGTTCCGCTCGCCGAGGAAGGCGTCGACGGCCTCGGGCTCGGGCGCGGCGGGGGTGTGCAGCCGGCCGTTCTCGCGGTCGTCGAGGAGGCTGGCGACGGTCTCGTTGGCGTCGCCCTTGGTGTGGCCGATGAGGCCGACGGGGCCGCGGCGGATCCACCCGGTGACGTACGTCGACTGCAGGTGCTCGCCGGACTCCTCGATCACGCGGCCCGCCACGTCCGGAACGGTGCCGGAGGTGACGTCCCAGGGCAGCTTGGGGAGTTCGTCGGAGAGGTAGCCGACGGCGCGGTAGACCGCTCCGAGGTCCCAGTCCTTGAACTCGCCGGTGCCCTTGACGTTGCCGGTGCCGTCGAGGGCGGTGCGCTCGGTGCGCAGGCCGACGACCTTGCCGTCCTCGCCGAGGATCTCGACCGGAGACTCGAAGAAGTGCAGGAACAATTTGTGCGGGCGGTCGCCGACGTCGCGGATCGCCCAGTTCTCCAGGGTCTTGGCGACCATGTCGGCCTGCTTGTTGCCGCGCCGGGTCGCGATCGACCCGTCGTCGTAGTCGATGTCCTCGGGGTCGACGATGACCTCGATGTTCGGCGAGTGGTCCAGCTCGCGCAGCTCCATCGGGCTGAACTTCGCCTGCGCCGGGCCGCGGCGCCCGAAGACGTGGACCTCCAGGGCCTTGTTGGCCTTGAGGCCCTCGTGGACGTTGGCCGGGATCTCGGTGGGCAGCAGCTCCTCGGCGGTCTTGGCGAGGATGCGGGCGACATCGAGCGCTACGTTGCCGACGCCGAGGACGGCGACCTTCTCGGCCTCCAGCGGCCAGGTGCGCGGCACGTCGGGGTGCCCGTCGTACCAGGACACGAAGTCCGCGGCACCGTACGAGCCGTCGAGGTCGATGCCGGGTATGTCGAGCGCGCGGTCGGCGGTGGCGCCCGTGGAGAAGATCACGGCGTCATAGAAGGTCGACGTTGCCGAAGAGGCGGATCTGGGGCTTGTCGAGCACCTGGTGCAGGGCCGTGATGATGCCCTTGATCCGGGGGTGGTCGGGGGCGACGCCGTAGCGGATCAGGCCGAACGGCGCCGGCATCCGCTCGAAGAGGTCGATCGACACACCCGGCTCGACCGCCACTGCGGACTTGAGCAGCGCGTCGGCGGCGTAGATTCCGGCAGGACCGGCTCCGACAATGGCTACCCGCAGAGGGCGAGGCATGTTCAGGTTCCCTTCGAGCGGTGATGGAGTGACTCGAGGGAAAGCCTAAGCTAAGGCAAGCCTAAGTAAGTAGGGGGGTCGGCTTTATGACCTCATAAGGCAGCCTTATGACTCCCATCATATCCGCTTGGGTCCTGCGCGCAGCCGTCGCCTCATACGCCCGCGAGCAGACCGTCGAGCGGAGCGGGCACTTCGCCGGGGGCCAGCGCCTCCGTCAGGAGACTGCCATAGCGGATCTTGCGCCCCTTCTTCGTGCCGAGGAAGCGCCGCAGTTGTCGATGGCGCGGCGTGCCCTGATGGGCGGGCTGCCGCTGCAGAGTCTGCCAGGCGCGCAGGTCGCCCTCGTCCCGGATGACCTCCTCGACCCGCTCGACGCCCAGCGCGCGGATGAGCTCGTCCTCCAGGTCCGCGGCACAGACGTGGACGTCCCGCGGCGACGCCCCGGCCCGCTCGAGACCGCGATCGTAGAAACGCTGCTCCCCCACGTCGCACAACCCCGTCAGGCGCAGCCCGAGACCCGGTGCCCCGAGGAGTCCGGCGTACCGGCCGACGCTCATCGCCCCGCCCATCGGCACGACGCACACCCCCTCGGCGGCGAGATCCCGCCCCCGCCGCGCGGCGAGCGTCTCGACGGCCGCGAGATCGCTGGGCCCTTCCAGGAGCACCGCGGTCCGCAGCCCCAACTGTCCCGCCAGAGCACGCGCGGGCCCGCCGGGACCACCCGCCGCCCAGCTGCTCACCGCGTCCCTGAACGCCCACATGTCCGCCATGGAACGAGTCTGCACGTCAGCCGCGCGGAACGGCACCGAATATCGAAGGGCGGCGCGGCCAGGTCGTACCACCCTGGACGCGCCGCCCGACGGTCACCTCTCAGTCGGCCCGTGTCACGCCACGTCGAACCGGTCGAGGTTCATGACCTTGACCCACGCGGCGACGAAGTCGCGCACGAACTTCTCCTTCGCGTCGTCGCTCGCGTAGACCTCGGCGAGCGCGCGCAGCTCGGAGTTGGAGCCGAAGACCAGGTCGGCCCGCGTGCCGGTCCACTTGACCGCGCCGGAGGCGTCGCGGCCCTCGAACGTGTCCTGCGCCTCGGACGTCGACTTCCACTCCGTGCCCAGGTCGAGCAGGTTGACGAAGAAGTCGTTGGTGAGGGTGCCGGGGCTGGTGGTGAGGACGCCGTGCTTGGAACCCCGGTGGTTCGCGCCGAGGACGCGCAGACCGCCGACGAGGACCGTCATCTCCGGGGCGCTCAGGGTCAGCAGGTTCGCCTTGTCGAGCAGCAGGTACTCGGCGGGCAGGCGGTTGCCCTTGCCGACGTAGTTGCGGAATCCGTCGGCGGCAGGCTCGATCTCGGCGAACGACTCCACGTCGGTCTGTTCCTGCGACGCGTCGACGCGGCCCGGGGTGAAGGGCACCTCCACGGCGAAGCCGCCGTCCTTCGCGGCCTGCTCGACGGCCGCGCTGCCCGCGAGCACGATCAGGTCGGCGAGCGAGACCTGCTTGCCGTCCGTGCGCGAGGAGTTGAAGGACTCCTGGATGCCCTCCAGAGCGCGCAGGACCGTCGCCAGCTCGTCGGGGTTGTTGACCTCCCAGCCGCGCTGCGGCTCAAGACGGATCCGCGCACCGTTGGCACCGCCCCGCTTGTCGCTGCCGCGGAAGGAGGAGGCGGCCGCCCACGCCGTGGACACGAGCTGCGACACCGACAGGTCCGAGGCGAGGATCCGCTCCTTGAGAGCGGTGACGTCCGCGGCGTCGATGCTCTCGTACGTCACCTCGGGCAGCGGGTCCTGCCACACCAGCGTCTCGCTCGGGACCTCCGGGCCGAGGTAGCGCACGATCGGGCCCATGTCGCGGTGGGTCAGCTTGAACCAGGCGCGCGCGAAGGCGTCCGCGAACGCGTCCGGGTCGTCCTTGAAGCGACGCGAGATCTGCTCGTAGACCGGGTCGAACCGGAGCGACAGGTCGGTCGTGAGCATCGTCGGCGCGTGCTTCTTCGTCGCGTCGAAGGCGTCGGGGACGGTGCCCGCGCCCGCACCGTCCTTCGGCCGCCACTGGTGCGCGCCCGCGGGGCTCTTGAACAGCTCCCACTCGTAGCCGAAGAGGATCTCGAAGAAGCTGTTGTCCCACGTGGTGGGGGTGTCGGTCCAGATGCCCTCGAGGCCGCTGGTGATCGCGTCGGCGCCGACGCCCGTGCCGTGCGTGCTGCGCCAGCCCAGACCCATCTGCTCCATGGGGGCGGCCTCGGGGTCGTCACCGACCGCGTCGGCGGGGCCCGCGCCGTGGGTCTTGCCGAAGGTGTGGCCGCCCGCGATGAGGGCGACGGTCTCCTCGTCGTTCATCGCCATCCGGCGGAACGTCTCACGGATGTCGCGGGCCGCGGCGATCGGGTCCGGATTGCCGTTCGGGCCCTCGGGGTTGACGTAGATGAGGCCCATCTGGACCGCGCCGAGCGGGTTCTCCAGCTCGCGGTCGCCGGTGTAGCGCTCGTCGCCGAGCCATTCGGTCTCGGGGCCCCAGTAGACGTCCTCGTCGGGCTCCCACACGTCGGCGCGGCCGCCGCCGAAGCCGAAGGTCTTCAAGCCCATCGTCTCCAGGGCGACGTTGCCGGTGAGGATGAGGAGGTCGGCCCAGGAGAGCGACTGGCCGTACTTCTTCTTGACCGGCCACAGCAGACGCCGGGCCTTGTCGAGGCTGGCGTTGTCCGGCCAGCTGTTGAGCGGCGCGAAACGCTGCTGGCCGGCGCCGGCGCCGCCGCGGCCGTCGCTGATGCGGTACGTGCCGGCGCTGTGCCACGCCATCCGGATCATGAACGGGCCGTAGTTGCCGAAGTCGGCGGGCCACCAGTCCTGGGAGGTCGTGAGCACCTCGGCGATGTCCCGCTTCACGGCGGGCAGGTCGAGGGTCTTGAACGCCTCGGCGTAGTCGAACTCCTCGCCGAGCGGGTTGGCCACGGCGGGGTTCTTCGCCAGGATCTTCAGGTTGAGCCGCTCCGGCCACCACTGCCGGTTTCCGCCGCCCTGCGTCGGATGCGGCGCGCGGTGCGCCACCGGACAGCCGCCCGTCTCCTCCGGTTTGGGGTCGGTGACGATCGCGTCGTGGTTCTCTGTCATGGGGAATCCTTCCGGAGAGGGCGGATCGCGGTGCTCAGGAGCTGAGGGTGGTGGAGCAGGTGCACGCGCGGGTCGGAAGGCGATGCGTTGACGTAAGGCGATCCAGTGAAGTCACGTGTGGTTTCCTGCCGTTGCCCTGACCCTTGGCTGCCAGCCGGATCCGATCCTACGATGGACGAATTCCAAGTCAATACGGAAGACAGGCGCACGCGTATTCATTCGTGAGGGCTCTGCAAAGTAAGGGTTGGTGGTCATGAGTGACCTGCTGCAACGGCTCCGCGGACGCGGTTGGCGCATGACCGCACAGCGCCGCGTGGTCGCCGAGGTACTCTCCGGCGACCACGTCCACCTGACCGCCGACGAGGTGCTCGCCCAGGCCACCGCCAGGCTCCCGGAGATATCCCGCGCCACCGTCTACAACACCCTCGGCGAACTCGTCTCCCTCGGCGAGGTGATCGAGGTGACGACGGACGGCCGCGCCAAACGCTACGACCCCAACGCCCACCGCCCGCACCAGCACTTGATCTGCTCGTCCTGCGGCACGATCCGCGACGTCCACCCCACGGACGACCCCGTGGCAGCCCTGCCCTCCTCCGAACGCTTCGGCTACACGGTCACCGCGGCGGAGGTGACGTACCGGGGACGCTGTCCGGAGTGCGCGGCGGACTGAGCCGCGCACTCCCGTCAGCGGTCAGCCGAGGAACGAAAGCCGCACCTTCCGGTCCGGATTGTCGACGTTCGTGTCGACCAGGCACACCGACTGCCAGGTCCCCAGCTCCAGGCGGCCGTCGACGACCGGCAGGGTCGCGTGGGGCGGGACCAGGGCGGGGAGCACGTGGTCGCGGCCGTGGCCCGGGCTGCCGTGGCGGTGCTGCCAGCGGTCGTCCGCCGGGAGCAGCGTGTGCAGCGTGGCGAGCAGGTCGTCGTCGCTGCCCGCGCCGGTCTCCAGTACGGCGATGCCCGCCGTGGCGTGCGGGACGAAGATGTTGAGGAGGCCGTCACGGCCGTCGGCCGCCTCGCGCAGGAAGGCCTCGCAGTCGGCGGTGAGATCACGGACGACCTCGGTCGATCCGGTGGTGACCTGCAGGACTCGGGTGGTGAACGCATCGGACATGCGTCCATTCTTCCCCACGTCGGCTTCCACTGCCTGATATCGGGAGTCCGCCTTTCGAGACGCCATTGACCGTGCGTTGCCGAAGTGGCTACGTTCTGCGGCATGTTGCGTTCAGCCCTGCTCACCACGCGCGGTCACATCGACCTGCTGCGGGTGGCCTCCTCCGCGTGTCGTCGCGGCTGCTGACGCCCTTTCCCCGCTTTCGCGTTTCCTTCTTTCCCGGCATCCGCCGTCAGGCGCCCCCGTGCCGCTCCCGCATGCCGCATGCACGCATGACTGCGTGACTGCATGCAGGGACTGAGCTCGGGTTCGGGCTCGGCCTCAGGGCCCAGCCGCCCGCCCGCCCCCGGCCACCGGTGCCCCGTCACGCCTGCCCCTCGCCCCGTGGAGCCCCCGTGAGCATCAGCCATGCCCCACCACACCCGCCCGTGCCCGACATATCCCCCAAGTCGTCTTCCGAGCCGTCCCCAGGACTCGAGCTCCAAGCCCTCGTTCCCTCCTCCACCCGCCGCGCCCGCGTCCCCCGCTGGCTGCGCCGCACCTCCGGCCCGCTCGCGCTGCTCGCCCTCTGGCAGATCCTGAGCGCCACCGGCGTACTGGCCGGTGACGTGCTCGCCTCCCCCGGGACCGTCGCCCGCGTCGCCGGCGGTCCTGCAGCCAGGGGGGGGTCTCCCTGCAGCGTGTCGCGCTCGGGCTGCTCTTCGGCACCGTCGTCGGGACGGTGCTCGCGCTCGTCTCCGGGCTCTTCCGGATCGGCGAGGACCTCGTGGACGCCAGCGTGCAGATGCTGCGCACCGTGCCGTTCGTCGGGCTGATCCCGCTGTTCATCATCTGGTTCGGGATCGGCGAGGCGCCGAAGATCGCGATCATCACGCTCGGGGTGTCCTTCCCGCTCTACCTCAACGTGTACGCCGGGATCCGGGGCGTCGACGCCCAGTTGATCGAGGCCGGGGAGTCACTCGGTCTCTCGCGGTGGGGGCTCGTGCGGCACGTCATCCTGCCGGGCGCGCTGCCCGGCGCCATGACGGGGCTGCGCTACTCGCTGGGCATCTCCTGGCTCGCCCTCGTCTTCGCCGAACAGGTCAACGCCGACGCCGGCCTCGGCTTCCTCATGGTCCAGGCCCGCGACTTCCTGCGCACCGACGTGATCGTCGTCTGCCTCGTCGTCTACGCCTTCCTCGGCCTGACGGCCGACTTCGTCGTCCGAACCCTCGAAAGGCTGCTGCTGCAATGGCGACCGACGTTCACCGGCCGGTGACCACGACCGTGCCCCCCGTGTCCTCCGCGCCCTCCGCGCCCTCCGTGACCTCCGCCGTCCGCGTCGACGGGCTGACCCGTACGTTCGACGGGCGTGCCGTCATCCACGACCTGCACCTCGACGTGCGCCCCGGCGAGTTCGTCGCGCTGCTCGGCCGCAGCGGCTGCGGCAAGTCGACGCTGTTGCGCATCCTCGCCGGGCTCGACCGCGACATCGAGGGCACCGTGCTCGTGCCGCGCCGCAAGGCCGTCGCGTTCCAGGCGCCGCGGCTGATGCCGTGGAAGCGGGTGTGGCGCAACGTACTGCTCGGGCTGCCGGGCAAGCCCCACCGGGACGTCGCCGAGCAGGCCCTGGCCGAGGTGGGCCTGAAGCACCGCACCGACGCCTGGCCCAAGACCCTCTCCGGCGGCGAGGCCCAGCGCGCCTCGCTGGCCCGCGCCTTGGTGCGCGAGCCGGATCTGCTCCTGCTCGACGAACCGTTCGGCGCGCTCGACGCGCTCACCCGCATCAAGGCGCAGCGCCTCGTCGACGAGCTGTGGCAGCGGCGCGGCTGCGCGGTTCTCCTCGTCACACACGACGTCGAGGAGGCGGTGCTCCTCGCCGACCGGGTCCTGGTCATGGACGGCGGGGTGATCGCGTACGAGACGGAGATCGACCTGGAACGGCCGCGCGGCATCTCCGACCCCCGCTTCGGCGAGCTCCGCGCGGAGCTGCTCGAACGGCTCGGCGTCGAGGCGACCGCCGCCGAAACCTCCGCCGCCTGAACACCGCTCCCGCTCCCGCTCCCGCAACGTCCTCGTCCCCTTACCGAAGCGAACGGAACCACCATGCGACGACCACGCCCCGTCCCCGCCGCCGCCCTGCTGCTCCCCCTGGCCCTGCTGCTCGCCGCCTGCTCCGGCACCTCGTCCGCCGACAGCTCCATCGGCGGCTCGGGCGGCGGCACCGACGGAAAGGGGTCCTTGACTCTCAACGTCGGTGACCAGAAAGGCGGTTCGGAGGCCGTGCTGCGCGCGGCCGGGGAGCTGGACGACCTCGACTACAAGATCCGCTGGTCGACCTTCACCTCAGGGCCGCCGCTCCTGGAGGCCATCAACGCCAAGGCCGTCGACGTCGGCGGCATCGGCAACACCCCGCCCGTCTTCGCGGCGGGCGCCGGGTCGAAGATCACTGTGGTGGCAGCCAGTCACGGCTCGGCCGCCGGGGACACGATCCTCGTGCCGGACGACTCACCGCTGAAGAAGCCGCAGCAGCTCAAGGGCAAGTCCGTCGCGGTGGCGCAGGGGTCGTCCGCGCACTTCAGTCTGGTCGCGTCCCTGAAGAAGGCCGGGCTCGACTTCAAGGACGTACAGGTCAAGTATCTTCAGCCGGCCGACGCGCTCGCCGCGTTCACCAGCGGCAATGTGGACGCCTGGGCCGTCTGGGACCCGTACACCTCACAGGTCCTGCGGGCGAAGACCGGCCGTGTCCTGACCGACGGCGACGGACTGGTGAACGGCCTCGCCTTCCAGGCGGCGGCACCCGGGGCCCTGCGCGACAAGAAGAAGGCCGCGGCGATCTCCGACTACCTGGACCGGCTCCGCCGGGCCCAGGACTGGGTCTACAAGCACCCCAAGGCCTGGGCGAAGGTCTGGGCGCGGGACACCGGTCTCCCCTACGAGGTCGCGCTCGACGCCGTCAAGCGCACCAACGGCACCCGGGTCCAGGTGGCCGTGGACAAGAACGTCATCGCGTCCGAGCAGGAGATCGCGGACACCTTCACCGATCTGAAGCTGATCCCGCGCCGCATCGACTTCGGCGACTACGTCGACACCCGCTTCAACGGAGATCTGCCGCCCTCCACCACCGAGCCGCGCTCGTACCGCAAGGAGTCCTGACCATGAACGTCCACCTGCACTGGTTCCTGCCCACGGGCGGCGACGGCCGCACCCTCGTCGACCGGCACGCCTACACCGACGGCGGCATCACCCGCTCCCGCGTCACCCCGGTGAGCGGCGTGCGCGCCCCCGACATCGAGTATCTGGCCCAGATCGCCAAGGCCGCCGAGCAGTTGGGGTTCGAGGCCGTGCTCACCCCCACCGGCACGTGGTGCGAGGACGCCTGGCTGACGACGGTGGCGCTCGCCCAGCACACGGAGCGGCTCAAGTTCCTCGTGGCGTTCCGCCCCGGCGTCATCTCCCCCGTGCTTGCCGCGCAGATGGCGGCGACGTATCAGCGCATCACCCGCGGCCGGCTGCTCCTGAACGTGGTGACGGGCGGCGACTCGACCGAGCAGCGGCGGTTCGGCGACCACCTGGACCACGACCGTCGCTACTCGCGCACCGACGAGTTCCTCTCGGTCGTACGAGGGGTGTGGGGCGGCAAGCCGTTCGACTTCCGCGGCGAGCACTTCCAGATCGACGGCGGTCTCACCGCGCTGCCGCCGGATCCGCTGCCGGAGATCTTCTTCGGCGGCTCGTCGGCCGCGGCGGGTCCGGTCGCGGCGCGGCACACGGATGTGTACCTGACCTGGGGTGAGCCCCCCGAGCAGGTCAAGCAGAAGATCGACTGGATCCGCGGGCTCGCCGAGGAGGAGGGCCGCACGGTGCGGTTCGGCATCCGGCTGCACACGATCTCCCGCGACTCGGCCGCCGACGCGTGGGCGACCGCGGACCGGCTGCTCGACGACCTCGACCCGGACACGATCGCCGCCGCCCAGGAGGCACTGGGCCGCAGCGAGTCGGTGGGCCAGCAGCGGATGCTGGCGCTGCACGGCGGCTCGCGCGACAAGCTGGAGATCTCGCCGAACCTGTGGGCCGGTGTCGGTCTGGTGCGCGGCGGGGCGGGCACGGCGCTGGTCGGCAGCCACGCCGATGTCGCCGACCGGATCGAGGAGTACCACGCGCTCGGCGTGGAGCACTTCGTCCTGTCCGGCTATCCGCATCTGGAGGAGGCGTACTGGTTCGGCGAGGGCGTCATTCCCGAGCTGGCGGCGCGCGGGCTGCTGCCGCGGATCCCGGCGTCGCCGCTGTCCGGCGTACCGGCGGCGAACGGACGGCCCGCCTCCGCCCCGGGCGGTGCGCCGCTCCTGGTCGCGGGCGGGCGCTGAGAGGGGACGGCCGCCCGGGAAGATCCCGGACCCCGGCAGAGTTAGTAGAAGCGTGAACGACACCGGGGTACGAGACGCGGCCGCCGCAGCGACGGTCCAGGACGTGGACGTGGTGGTCATCGGCGCCGGGCAGGCCGGCCTGTCCGGCGCCTACCACCTGCGGCGGGTCGGCTACGAGCCGGACCGGGACTTCGTGGTCCTCGACCACGCGCCCCGGCCCGGCGGCGCCTGGCAGTTCCGGTGGCCTTCCCTGACGTACGGGAAGGTGCACGGCATGCATGCGCTCCCCGGGATGGAACTGACGGGCGCGGACCCGGCGCGTCCGTCGTCGGAGGTCATCGGGGAGTACTTCGAGGCGTACGAGCGCCGCTTCGACCTGCGCGTACGACGCCCCGTCGACGTGCACGCAGTCCGCGAGGGCGAGGGCGGCAGGCTGCTCGTCGAGACGTCGGCGGGCACATGGTCGACGCGGGCCCTGATCAGCGCGACGGGCACCTGGGACCGGCCGTTCTGGCCGCGCTACCCGGGCCAGGACACGTTCCGCGGGCGGCAGTTGCACACCGCGATCTACCCGGGCCCGGAGGCTTTCGCGGGACAGCGGGTGATCGTCGTCGGCGGCGGCGCATCGGGCACGCAGCACCTCATGGAGATCGCCCCGTACGCGGCGTCGACCACCTGGGTCACCCGCAGCGAGCCGGTGTTCCGCGAGGGGCCCTTCGACGAGAACTGGGGGCGCGCGGCCGTCGCCATGGTCGAGGAGCGCGTACGTCAGGGGCTGCCGCCGCGCAGTGTCGTATCCGTGACGGGGCTGCCCATGAACGACGCGATCCGGCGGGCGCGGGCCGACGGCGTCCTCGACCGGCTGCCGATGTTCGACCGGATCACGCCGACGGGCGTCGAGTGGGACGACGGCCGCCGCGTGGACGCGGACGTGATCCTCTGGGCGACCGGTTTCCGCCCCGCCGTCGACCACCTGGCCCCGCTCCGGCTGCGCGAGCCGGGCGGCGGCATCCGCCTCGAGGGCACGAGGGTCGCGGCGGACCCCCGCATCCACCTGGTGGGGTACGGACCGTCGGCCAGCACGATCGGCGCCAACCGAGCGGGGCGCGCGGCGGTGCGCGACGTTCGGAGGCTGCTGACCGGGGCCTCGGTCCCGAGCCCCGCCTAGCCGAGGTACAGCGTGTAGAGCAGCTTGTCCGGTGTGACGGGCGGGGTGCCCTGCAGCGCTCCCGTGGTCGCGTTGTCCACGAGGCCCTTCTTGACCTGCGCCGGAGTGTCCGTAGGCCGGAAGCCCAGATGCAGCGCGGCCGCGCCGGCCGCGTGCCCGGTGGCCATCGACGTACCGCTGAGGGTGGCCGTCGCGGTGTCGCTGTCCTTCCAGGCGGAGGGTATCTGCACACCGGGTGCGAACAGGGAGACGCACGAGCCGTAGTTGGAGGAGGACGCCCGGCGGTCGGCGCGGTCGCTCGCGCCGACACCGATGGTCTCCGGCACACGGGAGGGCGAGGTGTTACAGGCGCCGCCGGCCTGGCCGGAGCTGCCCGCGGCGACCGTGTACGTGACACCGGAACGGATGGAGCGCCGCACCGCGCTGTCGAGGACATCGCTGGCCGCCCCGCCGAGGCTCATGTTCGCGACCGCCGGTTTCGCGGCCTTCGCCGTCACCCAGTCGATGCCCGCGACGACCCCCGACGTGGTGCCCGAGCCCTGGCAGTCGAGGACGCGCACCGCGACCGGCCTGGCCTGCTTGGCCACGCCGTACGTCTTCCCCGCCGCGATGCCGCCCACATGGGTGCCGTGCCCGTTGCAGTCGTCACCGTTCCTGCCGTCGCCGACGGTGTCGATCCCTACAGAGGCGCGGCCGCCGAACTCCGCGTGGGTGGTGCGCAGCCCGGTGTCGATGATGTAGATGCTCACGCCGGGGGCGGTGGTGCGGTAGGTGTACGTGGTGGACAGCGGGAGGCGGCGCTGGTCGATGCGGTCGAGGCCCCAGGGCGCGTTGGCCTGCGTCTGGTCCCTCGCGCCGTCGACGCGGACCCGGGTGTCCTGGCGGACGTACGCGACGCGGGGGTCGGCGGCGAGCCGGGCCGCCTGAGCCCGGCTCATCCGGGCCGAGAACCCGTGCAGCGCCGCCCGGTACACGTGCCCGAGCCGTGCTCCTTCGGCCCGCCCGACGAGCTCGCGCGCCACGCCGGACAGGGCGGTGTCGTTCAGCCGCCTCGCGTCCTTCAGCACGACGATCCAGCCGTCTGGCACGGCGACCTCGGAACGGCCCGCCAACCGCAGTTCCCCGGCGGAGGAGCCGGGTGCGGCATGGGAGGGCGGGGTCACGGAGAGCAGACCGGTGGCCGTCAGCGCGGCGGAGAGCAGCACCGCTGTCTGCCGCCGACGGGAGGGCATTCTCATTCCCGGTGCACCTGAACCTTTCATCGACTGACCAGGGACGGGGTCGGACCATGTGCGGTGCGGTGCTGGGTGCGGCGGAGCCGTGTGGTGCGCGTGCGGTCGCGCTCGCTGCCAGCCTCTCGCGCCGCTCGGCGCGGCACAAGAGGCGGGAGGGCCAGGGGCTCAGGGCCAGGGGCTCAGGGCGCCGCGACGTTCACCAGGCTCTTGTACGGGAGATAGCGCGGCACGCTGGGCCGGGTCGGCGCCGGCGTGACGCCGTCCAGGCCCTCGATCATCATGCCCAGTTCGACCGTGCCGCCGCTCTCGGCGAACCGCCGCCACGCGGACATGTCCCGCCACTCGGCGTGGTTGAGGACCCTGCGGCCGTCCTTGCTCGTGTGGAAGTGGGCCGCGAGCAGCCCCGGAGGCCGCGTCCGTTCCAGGATCGCGATGACGCCGTCGATGAACGCGCGCTGGCTGTCCGGTCCTTCGGTCTCGAAGATGGGGGTGACGAGGGCGCCGGGGGTACTCTCCGCGTCCTCTTCGGTCGCGTAGCTGCGGTACAGCGAGTAGCGCACCTCGCCCGGCCGCTCGATGCCGAGCACCATCCGGTCGACCCTGCTGATGTCCTCGGAACAGCGGGCCGCGCGTGCCCACTCCCGGTGCGAGTCGTCGTCCGTCCACTGCGCGTAGTTGAGGACCTCGCGGCCGTTCTCGCTGAGGAAGGTGGTGAACGAGAGCATGGCGTCCGGGCGTTCCTGGTGTTCCCACTCCTCGATCACCAGGTCCGCTGCCTGCTTCTGGACCCCTGCGGCCGGCAGGGTCCAGGAGCTGACGAGGATCGTCCCGGCGTCCGCCCGCCGGACGTCGGGAAAGGCACATGTTATTGGTGCGGCCATGGTCGGCTCCTCCTGCATACTGAGCGGTACGTTCAGAGAAAAGCGTTGTACCTGAACCACGGTTGAGGTCAAGGCGGAGCAGGCGTGTCGGCCGAGCGGACCCCCCTGGCCCCATGCCATTTTCGGCCTCCCGCTACTTCGCCTTGTTGAACTCCCCCACGTTCTTCTGGTGTTCCTGGAAGTCGGATGTGAAACGCGTGTCTCCTGGTTTCACCGTGACGAAATACAGCCAGTCCCCCGGAGTCGGGTTGATCGCCGCCCGCATCGCTTCCTCCCCGGGGTTGCCGATCGGTGTGGGCGGCAGGCCCATGCGTGCATAGGTGTTGTACGGGCTGTTGATCTTCGTGTCGCGTTCGCTGGTGGCGAGTGTCGAACGGTTGAGCGCATAGTTGATGGTGGAGTCCATCTGCAGGGGCATGCCCCGGTCGAGACGGTTGTAGATGACCCTGGCGACCTTGCCCATTTCCTCCTTGGAACCGGCTTCGGCCTCGATCATGCTCGCAATGGTGACGCTCTGGTAGACGTTCAGCGCATTCCGGTCCGCGCCGGCCGTGACTTGGCCGGCACCGAACTTCTTGTTGGCCGTGTTCACCATGTACGACAGAACAGATGCCGGAGTCGACTCCGAGCTGAGCGGATACGTCGCCGGGAAGAGGTATCCCTCCGGGTTGCCGTCCGCGTCTTTGGGGAGTTTGAGGTCGGCTTTCGGCAGCGCCTTTTTCGTGGTGCCGGCGGGTACGTCGAGGGCCTTGTCCACGGCCGCGTACACCTGGCCGGCGCGCCACCCCTCAGGGATGGTCAGCGTCTCGGGCCGTTTGTCGTCGTCGGGAAGCAGCAGCGGCACCGCCACGGCGGCGGCCACGACGACGGCTCCGGTCGCGATCAGGGCGATCCGGCCCCGTCGCGTCAGTCGAATCGTTCCGCGTCTCGGAGTCTTGGTCTGCATGCGGGCACGGTAACCCGCAAATGGTCATATTCCTGGCATATCTTCATGTCGCGGGCTCCAGTTGGGCGTCTCTGCGCACGAGGGCGGCGTAACGGCCGTCGCGCTCGAGGAGTTCCTCGTGGGTGCCGCGCTCGGCGGCCCGTCCCGCGTCCAGGACCACGATCTGGTCGGCGCCGCGGACGGTGGAGAGCCGGTGGGCGATGGTGAGGGTGGTCCGGCCCGCGGACAGCGCGTCGATGGCTTCCTGCACGGCGCGTTCCGTGCGGGTGTCGAGGGCGCTGGTCGCCTCGTCGAGTATGAGGACCGGCGGGTCGCGCAGGATGGTGCGGGCGATGGCCAGGCGCTGCTTCTCGCCGCCGGAGAACCGGTGGCCGCGCTCGCCGACGACCGTGTCGTACCCCTCGGGGAGGGAGGCGATGTGGTCGTGGATCTGGGCGGCCCGGGCGGCGGTGAAGAGCTCTTCGTCGGTGGCGTCGGGCTTGGCGAAGCGGAGGTTGTCGGCGACCGAGGCGTGGAAGAGGTACGTCTCCTGGGAGACCACGCCGACGGCGCGCGCGAGGGTGTCGAAGTCGAGGTCGCGCACGTCGATTCCGTCGAGGGTGACGCGGCCGCCCGTGACGTCGTAGAGCCGGGGGACGAGGTGGCTCAGCGTCGACTTGCCGGAACCGGTGGGTCCGACCACGGCGAGGCTGCCGCCCGCGGGTATGGCGATGTCGATGTCCTGGAGCGTGGGGTCCGCCTTCTCGTCGTAGCGGAACTCGACGCCCTCGAAGCGGACCTCGCCCTTGATCTTGTCGAGGTGTACCGGCTGCTTGGGCTCGGTGATGTCGACGGGCAGGTCAAGGTACTCGAAGATGCGCTGGAAGAGCGCGAGCGAGGTCTGGATCTGCACGCCGGTCGAGAGGAGGCTGACGGTCGGGCGGAAGAGGCCCTGCTGGAGCGAGACGAAGGCGACGAGCGTGCCGATGGAGACGGTCGGGCCGCCCATCTGGAAGGCGATGCCCGCGGTCCAGTAGATGACGGCCGGCATGGCGGCCATCACGATGGTGATGACGGCCATGCGCCAGCGACCCGCCATGTTGGACCGGATCTCCAGGTCGACCAGCTGCTCGGACTCGTCGGAGAAGGACTTGGTGAGCGAGTCGGCGCGCCCCATCGTGCGGCCGAGGAGGATGCCGCTGACGGAGAGCGATTCGGTGACGGTCGCGGCCATGACGGCCATCTGCTTCTGGCGCTGCGTGGCGATCTTCTTGCGCTCGCGGCCCACGCGGCGGCTGATCCACACGAACACCGGGAGCAGCAGGAGCGAGACGACGGTGAGCCGCCAGTCCAGGGCCAGCATGGCGACGACGGTCGCTATGACGCTGGTCAGGTTGGAGACCAGGGACGTGGCGGTGGAGGTGACGGTCGCCTGCATGCCCCCGATGTCGTTGGCGATCCGGGACTGGACCTCGCCCGTGCGGGTGCGGGTGAAGAAGGCCAGGGACATGCTCTGCAACCTGCCGTACACCGCGGTGCGCAGGTCGTGCATGACGCGCTGCCCGACGGACGTGCTGATCAGGGTCTGCAGGACGCCGAAGACGCTGGTGACGACCGCGCTGAGGACCATGCCGAGCGCGAGCAGGCTCAGCAGGCCCGTGCGCCCCTGCGGCAGGGCGGTGTCGAGGATCTCCTTCAGCAGGAACGGGGTCGCGACCGAGACGAGCGAGGCGGCGCAGACCAGCAGGCCCACGATCGCGAGGCGGCCTCGGTAGGGACGGAAGAGGCGAAGGATGCGGCGCATCTGGCGCGGCGGGGGCTCCTCGCCGGGGGCAGGGGGCTGCGGCGTCCAGGTGGGTTCGTCGTGACGCATGGGCTCCTACGGGATTTCGGACGACTATGACTCAGGGAGCATAGCTCACTGTTACCTATACTCACAATGCACAAGGTCCTGATAAAGTTCCCGCATGAACACCCCGGACCCCGACGGCCTGCTCGCCGAACAGTTGCTGCGGCTGACGCGCAGGCTGCAGCGGATCCAGAAGCGCCATCTGGTGCCGACCGGTATCACCCCAGCGCAGTCCCGCCTCCTGCGCACCCTCGCGCATTACGAGACACCGCCGCGCATGGCCGACCTCGCCGAGCGCCTGGAAGTCGTGCCCCGCGCCGTGACCACGCTGGTCGACGGCCTGGAGGCCGCCGATCTCGTGCGCCGCGCGCCCGACCCCACCAACCGCCGGGTGATCCGCATCGAACTCACCGACGCGGGACTCAAGGCCCTGGGCGAGCTGCGGGGCGCGCGCCGCGCCGCCGCCGAGGACATCCTTGCCCCCCTGGACGCCGAGCAGCGGGCACAGTTGGGCGTGCTGCTGAACGCACTGTTCGACGTGCCGGACGTCCGCCGCTGCTGAGATTCCGTCTTCCGCACCTTCGGTCCGCAGGTACGCCGCCGCAACCGCCGAGGAGAGCTCATGCCACTGCTGGAGCCCGAGCCCGACGCCCTGCGCCCCGGTGCGGCGTCGCGCGTGGACGGACCTGCCCACGACCGCGTGCCGGACGGGCGCGGCGGCGGCACCCCGGAGCCGCTCCGTTCGGAGCTGATCGCGCTGCTCGGCGCGGACAAGGTGCTGACGAAGATCTCGGACCTGGTGCGGTACGCCTCGGATGCCAGTCCCTACCGTTTCGTGCCGCAGGTCGTGGTCGTCCCCGAGGACATCGACGACGTGTCGGCCGTCCTGTCGTACGCGCACGGCAAGGGCCGCGAAGTCGTTTTCCGCGCGGCCGGTACGTCGCTGAACGGCCAGGCCCAGGGCGAGGACATCCTCGTCGACGTGCGCAAGCACTGGTCGGGCGTGGAGGTGCTCGGCGGGGGCGCGCGGGCGCGCATCGGTCCCGGCACGACGGTCGTGCGGGCCAACGCGACGCTCTCCCGGTTCGGCCGCGTGCTCGGCCCCGACCCCGCGAGCGCGATTGCCTGCACGGTCGGCGGCGTCGTCGCGAACAACGCCTCGGGCATGACGGCGGGCACCACCCGCAACTCGTACCGCACGGTCGCCTCGCTCACCGTCGTCCTCCCCTCCGGGACGGTCGTGGACACGGCCGAGCCGGACGCGGACGAGCAGTTGGCGCACGCGGAGCCCGACCTGTGCGCGGGCCTGCTGGCGATCAAGCGCGAGATCGAGGCCGACCCGGAGCTGGTGGCCCGTATCCGCGAGAAGTACGAGATCAAGAACACCAACGGCTACCGCCTCGACGCGTACCTCGACGGCACGACGCCCGTGGAGATCCTGCGGGGCCTGATGGTCGGCTCAGAGGGCACCTTCGGCTTCCTCTCCGAGATCGTCTTCGACACACTGCCGCTGGACCGGCACACGAGCACCGCCCTGCTGTTCTTCCCCTCCCTGCCAGCTGCTGCCGCCGCGGTGCCGCTGTTCAACGCGGCGGGCGCCCTCGCCGTCGAGCTGATGGACGGCAACACTCTGCGCGCGTCCGTCAGCGTCCGGGGAGTGCCCGCCGACTGGGCGGAGCTGCCGAAGTCGACGGCCGCCCTCCTGGTCGAGTTCCGCGCCCCGGACGAGGCCGCGCAGGAGGCGTACGAAGCGGCGGCGGCGAAGGCCCTGGAAGGCCTGGAGCTGACCGCGCCCGTGCCGTCGGTGACCAACGCGTTCACGCGCGACGCGAAGACGATCGGTGGCTACTGGAAGGCGCGCAAGGCGTTCGTCACCGCCGTCGGCGGCTCCCGCCCCTCGGGCACGACGCTCATCACCGAGGACTTCGCGGTCCCGCCCGGCCGGCTGGCCGAGGCCTGCGAAGCGCTGCTCGACCTCCAGACGCGGCACGGCTTCGACGCCGCCGTCGCGGGCCACGCGGCCCACGGCAACCTGCACTTCCTGCTCGCCTTCGACGCGGCGGTGCCCGCCGACGTCGAGCGCTATGCCGCCTTCATGGACGAGTTCTGCCGTCTGACGGTGGAGCGTTTCGACGGCTCCCTGAAGGCGGAGCACGCCACCGGCCGCAACATCGCGCCCTTCCTGGAGCTGGAGTGGGGCCCGAAGGCGACCGAGCTGATGTGGCGCACGAAACAGGTCATCGACCCGGACGGGGTGCTCGCGCCGCGCATCGTCCTGGACCGGGACCCGAAGGCGCACCTGCGCGGTCTCAAGACCATCCCGCGCGTGGAGCCGATCGCCGACCCGTGCATCGAGTGCGGCTTCTGCGAACCGACGTGCCCCAGCGAGGACCTGACCACGACACCGCGCCAGCGCATCGTGCTGCGCCGCGAGATGATGCGCCAGCCCGCGGGGTCGCCGGTGGAGGACGGTCTCGTCGAGGCGTACGGATACGACGCCGTGGACACCTGCGCGGGCGACTCGACGTGCAGCATCGCCTGTCCGGTGGGCATCGACACGGGCGCTCTGATGAAGGAGTTCCGGCACGCGCGGCACTCACCGCGCGAGGAGCGGGCGGCCGCTGTCGCCGCGAAGAACTTCAAGGCCGTCGAGGCGTCGGCACGGCTCGCGGTGGCCGCCGCCGACCGGATCAGCGACCGGCTGCTCACCGCGGTCACCCGCCGCGCGCGCAAGGCCGTGCGGCCGGACCTCGTCCCCGAGTGGCTGCCGCGGATCCCCGGGGCCGCGGTGCGCAAGCTGCCGCGCACCGCGCGCGTGGGAGCCACCGCCGTCTACTACCCGGCGTGCGTCAACCGCATCTTCGGCAGCCCCGGCGACCGCTCCCTGGCGGAGGCCGTCGTCGCCGTCTCCGCGCGCGCGGGGAAGCCGGTTTGGATTCCGGACGATGTCGCGGGGACGTGCTGCGCGACGATCTGGCACTCCAAGGGGTACGTCGCGGGCAACCGCGTCATGGCCAACCGCATCGTCGAGGCGGCCTGGGGCTGGACGGCGGGCGGCCGCCTGCCACTGGTCGTCGACGCGTCGTCCTGCACGCTGGGCATCGCCCACGAGGTCGCCCCGTATCTCACCGCGGACAACCGGGAGTTGCACCGGGAGCTCACGGTCGTCGACTCGATCGTCTGGGCCGCCGACGAACTGCTCCCCCGGCTGACGGTGCACCGCACGGTCGGCTCCGCCGTCCTGCACCCCACGTGCTCCATGCAGCACCTCGGCGACGAGGCACAGCTCCGTGCCGTCGCCGAGGCGTGCGCGGACGAAGTGGTCGTCCCGGACGACGCGGGGTGCTGTGCCTTCGCGGGCGACCGGGGCATGCTCCACAAGGAGCTGACGGAGTCGGCCACGCGCAAGGAGGCCGCGGAGGTCACGTCCCGTCCCTACGACGCGCACCTCTCCGCCAACCGCATGTGCGAGGTGGGCATGGACCACGCGACGGGCCGCGGGTACTACTCCGTACTCCTCCAACTGGAGCGCGCGACGCGCCCCTGAGGGGCGGGCCCGCGACCGGGGTGGCCCCCCAGGGCGGCGCAGGCCTTCGATAAATCCAACTCTTCGGCACCTCCTGTCTCTTGCGTCCCGGGCGGACCCCCTACCAGGGTGGCTTCCGCCCCAGTGGTAGAGACCAGCCGCCATTCAGCTACGGAGGTCCGATGCACGACGAGAACGTCACACCGAACCCTGAAGGCACCACCCCGGACGACGGCACCGAGAGCGGCAGGGCGGGTGACGGCCACTCGCGTCGCGCGGTGCTCCGCACGGCGGGCCTCGCCGGCGCGGGGCTCGGAGTCGGCGCCTTCACGGGCGGCACGGCGTACGCCGACACGACGGTGGACACGGCCAAGGCGCCCGCACGCAAGGGCAAGACGATGATCGGCGTGCCGTTCCAGGGCCGCTCGACGGTCCGGGTCGGGATCATCGGACTCGGCAACCGCGGCGGCAGCATGATCGACCTGTTCCTCGCGATCCCCGGCGTGCGCGTCGTCGCGCTCTGCGACCCGGTCAAGGAGAAGACCGCGGCCGCCGCGAAGAAGGTCACGGCCGCGGGCCAGCCCGCCCCGGCGACGTACACCAAGGGCGAGCACGACTACGAGAACCTGTGCAAGCGCGGGGACATCGACTTCGTGTACGTGGCGACGCCCTGGGACTTCCACTTCGCCATGGCCAAGGCGGCGATGCTGAACGGCAAGCACGTGGGCGTGGAGTGTCCCATCGCCCTGCGCCTGGACGAACTGTGGGAGCTCGTCGACCTTTCAGAGCGCACCCGCAGGCACTGCATGCAGCTGGAGAACTGCTGTTACGGCAGGAACGAGATGCGGGTCCTGCGGATGGCGCACGCGGGCAAGTTCGGCGACCTGCTGCACGGCGCGGGCGCGTACAACCACGACCTGCGCGGCCTGATGTTCGACCCCGACTACTACGAGGGGCCGTGGCGACGCCTCTGGCACACCCGGCTGCGCGGCGACCTCTACCCCAACCACGGCTTCGGCCCGGTCGCCAACTACATGGACGTCAACCGCGGTGACCGCGCCACGCACATATCCAGCTTCGGCACGCCCTCCCTCGGCCTCGCCGAGTACCGCAAGGAGCACATGCCTCCGGGCGACCCGAGCTGGAAGGAGACGTACATCGAGAGCGACCGCACCATCAGCCTGGTCCAGACGGCGAAGGGCCGGGTGATCCGCCTGGAGCACGACGTCAGCACGCCGCACCCCTACTCCCGGATCAACAGTCTCGGCGGCACACGCGGCGTCTTCGAGGACTACCCCGAGCGCATCTACATAGAGCCGGACCACACGGACGACAAGTGGGGCGACTTCAAGAAGTACGCCGACTTCGACCACTGGCTGTGGAAGGAGCACTCCAACCCGCCCGGCGGCCACGGCGGCATGGACTACATCATGATCTTCCGTCTGATGCAGACCATGCAGCTCGGTCTCGTCCCCGATTTCGACGTGTACGACGCCGCGACGTGGACGGCCCCCGTGCCGCTGAGCCATCTGTCGATCAAGGCGAAGGGCGCGCCGCAGGCGATCCCTGACTTCACGCGTGGCTTGTGGAAGAAGGAACGCCCGGGAGTCGACTCGGAGAAGCCCAAGGCGTAGGGGCGCCGGACCGACTGGGGGTTGCCGGGCGGCGCACTCGCCGCCCAGCAGCCCCCGCCCTCTCCGATCAGCAGCGCCGACGGTCCTGCGTCAGGAATCCTTGCGCGGTGGCGATCGTCCGGTCGTAGCAGCCCGTGTCGCCGGTCAGGCGGTAGCGCTCGCGGGACGTGCCCACGGCGTGCCGCTGGTCGCGGGGAACGTTCGCGGTGTACGTGGCGTCGCCGTCGTAACGGTCGTCGAGGACGGACCAGCCGGTGCGCCGGCCGCCCGTCCTCGTGACGCTCTCGGCGCGGTCGCCGAGGGAGATCTCGGTGCGCAGCCGGTCTCCGGCGCCGAGGGTCGTGGTGCCGTCCATGGTGTACGTCCGGTCCGTGCGCACGGACCGGCGGCCCGTGGTGACCGTCTCCCGGTCCGTCCACGTGGCCTTGAGGGCGTCCGTCGACTCGCCGTCGGTCCAGCGGTGCAGGGACGTGTTGGCGAGGCTGCGGGTCACGGTCGTCGCGACGCGGCCGTGCGACGTGTTCACGTACCCCGACACGCTGAGGCGGTGGCCGCCCTCCGTGTCCAGCCGGTGCGCTTCGTCGCCCGTCCCTGGCGTGTACTCCGACGTGTTGGCGGGCGCGCTTTCCTTGTGGCCGGTCAGCTTGCCCGTGACCCGGTCGCGCTTCTCGTCCTGCCAGACCAGCACGTTGACGGGTGTGCTCCAGCCGGTCCGCGCCTCGGGGACGCCGACGACGGAGACCTCGACCCGGTGCGGGCGGCCGTCGTTGAGGACGCCCGCGAAGGGCGTCAGGTCGTACTCGATGGGCTTGATGTCGAAGGCGCGAGGCCCCGGAATCACGTACCAGAGGAAGGGGTTCGACCAGCCGCCGGTCCAGACGGTCGGGAAGGGTGCCGCGATGCCCGCCAGCTGTCCGTCGACCTTGACCTGCACTTCCCGGTAGGGGCCCTGGTCGGCCTTGCAGGAGTAGGGCGCGGCGTCGGGTACGGTCAGGTACCAGTACTCCTCGCAGCCTCCGCCGGAGCCGGTGGCGTACACCTCGGCGACGATGCGTTCGCTGTTGGTGGGGGTGGTGAGGGTGGTGCCGTCCCTGCTGTCACCGAGGGGGAGGACACGGTCGGGTGCCTTCGTCGGCTCGGCCGCCGCGTAGAACGTCAGCGTCGCCTTGACGTCGATGACGCCGGTGTAGGTGTCGTTGACGACGTTGCCGATGAGCATCTCGACCCGCTGGGCGTGGCTCAGCGTCTCGCGGTAGCGGGTGACGTCCTTCTCCACGGACCAGGTGATGCCGTCGACCGACGGCTCCGGAGTCGATGTGCGCAGAACTTCGACGCCGCCTATGCGCAGGTACCCGAGACGGTCGTACTGCCGTCCCTTCACCTTCCCGTCCAGACGCAGCACCACCTTGCCCCAACGGCCCTTGCCGCACTTCGCGGGAGGCGCGTAATCGCCTCTGTACGGGGTGAAGTCCTTGAACTGTGCCTCGGCGACCGTCACTTCGCAGGACTTGGTGGGCGGCTTCGGCACGGGCGGCGCGGCGGTGACCGGATCGTGCCAGTCGTCACCGAACTCCACCGGTGGGGCGGCGGCCGCTGCTGGTCCGGCACCGAGGAGGGTGCTCGCCGCGAGGGTCGCTCCGACGAGCATGGACATGACGCGTCTTCTCATGGGGGATTTCTATGGGCAGTTGCCGATCACCGCAATGGTGCGGTCCCGCGCATCACATCGACCACGTGCAGCCCCGCGCCCTACGTCTCACGCCGCCAGGTTTGCCCGGTCCCCCATGACCACGACCGGGTGCTGCTTCGGGTCGAGCGTACGCAGCAGGTACGACATGGCCACCTTCGACAGACTCACACAACCTGACGTGCCACTGCCGTGGTCCATGTGCAGCCAGATGCTGCCGCCCTTGGCCTGCCCCTGCGGGCGCGTCGGATCGTTCGGCGGGGTCCCCTTGGCGCGGTTGTAGTCGATGGCGATGACGTAGTCGAAATCGTGCCAGTGCGTCTTCGGCCAGTAGTGCGGGGCCTGCATGGACGACGATTTCGTGTACGGGAACTTGGCGCCCGGGTCCGCGAGGACGCCGCCCGCGTCGGTGAGCGTGAACACGCCGACCGGGCTGCGCTTGTCGTTCTCCCGGTGGTCGGTCGTCCAGCCCTTCTTCCCGTTGTGCGCGAGCCAGCTACGGGTCTTCTCCCAGGTGGTGTCCTTCGCCCCCGACTTCGTGTAGAGCACGACGGTCGACTTCGCCGAGTCCTCACCGTCGCCGTAGACCGCCACGACCTGGCGGGACTCCTTGGGGATCTTGGACTGCAGCCGGTCGCCCACATCGGGGATGCGCCGTGCGTCAGCGGCCCCTGCCTGGGGACTCTTTCCATGATCAGCTCCGGCGCCGCCCTTCTTCGGGCCGTCGTCGCTTCCGCTCGCGCAGGACGTCAGAAGAACACCGCAGGCCGCTGCCGCGACCACCACTCGCACCGAACCGCCTATTCGCATCCGCCCATGGTCGCACCCCGTCCGCGGATCCCCCGTCAGGCCCCGCTGCCCACGCCGTGACCGGGCTGATTCTTTACCTCAGGGCGGAAAACCGTTTGCCTCGGGCCACCGCGCGAGGCGAACCTTTCACGGTTTGTAACCGCCGTGCGCTCCCGCTACGCATTCGTCCGGGCGACGGCCGCCGCACCGATTCCTGGGACGTCATGCAGATTCGCGACCTTCCGTATCCCGACCCCGGCGTCCCCGATGCCCGGTCGGGGCCACGCTTCCTGCTGTGGCTGGGCCGCAACCAGCTCGGCGGACAACTCAAGTCCCTCGCCTGGGGCCTGCTGCACTTCGGCTCCATCGCGGGCCTGCCGTACATGGTCGGCGTCGCCGTCGAGGCCGTGCTCGACCGGTCCGGCGGACGGCTCGCCCTCGCGGGCGCGCTGATCCTCCTCCTCGGCGTCGCCATCGCGCTGGGCGACACGATGCTGCACCGCACCGCGGTCACCAACTGGATCACCGCCGCGGCCCGCGTACAGCAACTCCTCGCCCGCAAGACCGCCGCGCTCGGCTCCGCGCTCACCCGGCGCGTCGCCGCGGGCGAGGTCGTCGCCGTCTCCACCGGCGACGTCGAGAAGATCGGCTGGTTCGTCGAGGCCCTGTCGCGGTTCGCCGCGGCGGCGCTCACCGTCGTCCTCGTCTGTGTCGGCCTCCTCGTCTACCAGCCCGCTCTCGGCATCATCGTCGCCATCGGCATCCCTGTCCTTGCCCTCGCCGTCCTTCCGCTGCTGCCCCGCGCCACACGCCGCGCGGACCACCAGCGCGAGAAGGCGGGCCGGGCCACCGAGCTGGCGTCGGACACCGTCGCCGGGCTGCGGGTGCTGCGCGGCATCGGCGGCGAGGAACTCTTCCTCGACCGGTACCGCACCGCGTCGCAGGAGGTCCGCACGGCCGCCGTCCGCAGCGCCCGCATGTGGGCGGTCATCTCGGCGATCCAGGTCCTGATGCCCGGCCTGCTGCTGATCGCGGTCGTCTGGCAGGGGGTGCACCTCGCCCGCGAGGGCCGTGTCACGGTCGGTGAACTCGTCACCGTCTACAGCGCCATCATGATCCTCAACTACCCGCTGCGGCACTTCGAGGAGATCGCCATGGCGTACTCCTTCTCGCGCCCCTCCGCGAAGCGGGCGGCCCGCGTGCTCTCACTCCAGCGGACGGCGGAGAGTACGGGGTCGCGCACGCGCTCCCGGGACGGAGCTAAGGGCGGAGCTGAGGGCGGGGCTGAAGGCGGGGCTGAGCTCGGATCCGCGACGACCTCTGCGATGGCACAGCTTCCCGTCGACGAGTCCCTCACGCCCACCGGTGACCTGTACGACCCGGCGACCGGGCTGCTCGCGCCCGCGGGACGGCTCACCGCCGTGGTCTGCGGCGACCCGGACGAGGCAGGTCGCCTCGCCGAACGTCTCGGCGGGCATCCGGCGTTCGACGAGGCCGCGGGTATGCCGTCCGTGCGTCTCGGCGACGTACCGCTGGACGAGCTGCCGCTGGCCACCGCCCGCACCGCCGTCCTGGTCCAGGACAAGGACCCCGTCCTCCTCTCCGGAACGCTCCGCGAGCTCCTCGACGTACCGGCGTCGGGAGCCGTCAGCCCCGAGGAAGCGCTCGACGCGGCCCAGTGCTCCGACGTCTTGGACGCCCTCGCCCAGGCCTCGACCGACGACGACCCGATGGCCGCCCACCTCACGGAACGCGGCCGCTCCCTCTCCGGAGGCCAGCGCCAACGCCTGGCCCTCGCCCGCTCCCTTGTCACCGACCCCGAGGCGCTGGTGCTCGACGAGCCGACGTCCGCCGTCGACTCGCACACCGAGGCCCGGATCGCCGACGGCATCCGGCGCTTGCGCGAAGGACGCACCACCGTGGTGCTCACGTCGTCGCCACTGCTCCTGGACCGCGCCGAGCGCGTCGTCTTCCTCGCCGACGGCGAGGTCACGGCGGTGGGCGCGCACCGCGAACTGGTGCACCTTGAGCCGCGATACCGCGCGGTCGTCACCCGGGAGACCGACGCGGAACGCACCGCCGCAGGTGCCCCCACGGACACGGACACAGAAACCGACACGGACATCCTGACCGAACTCGACATCGAGGAGACGGCATGATCGGCCTGGCGCCCCCGGCATACGATCCGGCGGCCCCCACGACGGCGGAGACCCTGCCCGTCGGCTCGGCCGCGACCGTACGCACCTACGTCACCGAACTGTTCAAACGCCATCGCGGCGCCTTCCTCCTGCTCATCCTGGTGAACACGCTCGCCGTCGTCGCCTCGATGGTCGGCCCCTATCTGCTCGGTGACCTGGTCGAGAAGGTCTCGGACGGCGCGCGCGACCTCCACCTGGAGTTCACGATCGGTCTGTTCGTGGTGGCCCTGCTCGTGCAGGCGATCTTCGTACGGGAGGTGCGGCTGCGCGGCGCGATGCTCGGCGAGCGGATGCTGGCTGATCTGCGCGAGGACTTCCTCGTGCGGTCCGTCGGGCTGCCACCGGGCGTCTTGGAGCGGGCCGGTACCGGAGACCTGCTCTCGCGCATCACCACGGACATCGACCGTCTCGCGAACGCCATGCGCGAAGCAGTGCCGCAGCTCGCCATCGGTGTGGTGTGGGTGGTGCTGCTGCTCGGCGGGCTCGTCGTGACGGCACCGCCTCTGGCGCCCGCCGTGCTCGTCGCCGTGCCGCTTCTCGTGGCGGGTTGTCGCTGGTACTTCAAGCGGGCGCCCGCCGCCTACCGCTCCGAGGCCGCCGGCTACGCCGCCGTGGCCGCCGCCCTCACCGAGACCGTCGACGCGGGCCGCACCGTCGAGGCGCACCGCCTCGGCCGTCGCCGCATCGAGCTGTCGGAGCGCCGCATCGCCGAATGGACGGCTTGGGAGCGCTACACGCTCTACCTGCGGTCGGTCCTCTTCCCGGTCATCAACCTCACGCACACGACCGTGCTGTGCTCGACCCTCATGATCGGCGGTGTCTTCGTCCTGCAGGGCTGGATCGGAGTGGGGCAGCTGACCACCGGTGTCCTCATCGCCCAGATGCTCGTCGACCCGCTCGGGATCATCCTCCGCTGGTACGACGAGCTGCAGGTCGCCCAGGTGTCGCTGGCCCGGCTCGTCGGTGTGCGGGACATCGAGCCCGACGCGGGCGATCCCTCCATCGCTCCGGACGGGCGTGATGTCCGTGCGGACGACGTGCACTTCGGCTACCGCGCGGGCGTCGACGTCCTCCGCGAGGTCTCCCTCGCCGTCGAGCCCGGCTCCCGGGTCGCCCTGGTCGGCCCGTCGGGCGCGGGCAAGTCGACGCTGGGCAGGCTCCTCGCCGGGATCTACGGTCCGCGCACCGGACACGTCACCCTCGGCGGCGCCGCACTGTCCGCGATGCCCGCCGAGCAGGTGCGTGCCCACGTGGCCCTCGTCAACCAGGAACACCACGTCTTCGTGGGCTCCCTGCGCGACAACCTCCTCCTGGCCAGAACGGGGGCCCGGGACGCCGAACTGTGGGCGGCGCTCGGGGCGGTCGACGCGGCCGACTGGGCGCGCGGTCTCGATGAGGGCCTCGACACCGAGGTCGGCTCGGGCGGTTTCGCGCTGACTCCGGCGCAGGCGCAGCAGATCGCACTGGCGCGCCTCGTCCTCGCCGACCCGCACACGCTGGTCCTGGACGAGGCGACGTCGCTCCTCGACCCGCGCGCGGCCCGGCACTTGGAGCGTTCCCTCGCCCGCGTGCTGGACGGCCGCACGGTCGTGGCGATCGCGCACCGGCTGCACACCGCGCACGACGCCGACGTCATCGCGGTGGTCGAGAGCGGGCGGATCGCCGAACTGGGCAGCCACGATCAACTGGTCGCTGCGGACGGCGCGTACGCGGCGCTGTGGCGGTCCTGGCACGGATAGCCGCCCTGGCCCGGGGCGTCCTGTTACCGCTGGTGCGGGGGTAGTTAGGGTACGAGGATGGCTGCACCGTCCACGGATCCCGGCGTCCCCGACCGGCGCGGGCCTGCCCGCTACCTCTGGTGGGTGATCGTCAGCCAGCCGCAACGTGTGCTCCTCGGAGCTCTGTTGGGCAGCGTGTGGATGGTCTGCCTGACCCTTCCCCCGTACGTCCTGTCGCGCGCCATCGACGACGGTCTGCGCCCGGGCGACCGCTCCGCTCTCGTCGGCTGGTGCGTGGCCTTGTTCGGCATCGGGCTCCTCAACGCCTGGCTGGCGATCACGCGGCACCGCACCATGACCCGCATCCGGCTCGACGCCTACTTCCGTACCGTTCGGGTCGTGGTCGACCACGCGACCCGGCTCGGCGCGGCCCTGCCGCGCCAGGTCTCGGCCGGTGAGGTCGTCACGATCGGTCACTCCGACGTCGGTGTGATCAGCCAGACCCTGACCGTGACGGGCCCCGGAGTGGGCGCGGTGATCGCCTACTTCGTGGTGGCCGCGCTGCTCCTGTCCGTCTCTCCACTGCTCGCCGTGGTGGTGCTGGTGGGCGTGCCCCTGCTCGCCGTGCTCATCGGTCCGTTCCTCGGCCGTCTGCAGGGGGCGGAGTCGGCCTACCGGGACCGTCAGGGCGCGCTCTCCGCGATGCTCGGCGACCTCGCCGGCGGCCTCCGTGTCCTGAACGGCCTCGGTGGCAAGGGGGTGTTCGCGGCCCGGTACCGCGAAGGCTCGCGTCGACTCCGTGACGAGGGCTACCGGGTCGGTTCGAGCATGAGCTGGGTCCAGGCCTTCGGCATCGGCCTGCCCACCCTCTTCCTGGCCGCCGTGACCTGGCTCGCCGCCCGCATGGCCGCCCAGGGCAGCATCACCGTGGGTGAGCTGGTGGCCGTCTACGGCTACGTCGCCGTCCTCGTCCTGCCGGTGACGTTCCTCATCGAAGGCAGCTACGACATCGGCCGCGGCCTGGTCGCCGCGCGGCGGGTCGTGGACTTCCTCAACCTGGCGCCCGGGGAATGGGAGTCCTCCGCGCGCGTGGAGCCTGTGCCCGGTCCGAAGGGGCCGGCGGTGCTGCGCGACCCGCTGTCCGGTGTGGAGGTCGTGCCGGGGCTCCTCACCGCCCTGGTCAGTGCTCGTGCCTCCGACGGCACGGACATCGTCGACCGCTTGGGCCGGTTCGCTCCATCCCTCGCCACCTGGGGGTCGGTGCGTCTCGACGCCGTCGCCCTGGACGAGGTCCGCACCCGGATCCTGGTGGCGGACAACGAGGCCGACCTCTTCGCCGGTACGTTGCGCGCGGCCGTCGCAGGCCGGTGCGCTCCGGACGAGGGAGCGATCGCCCGCGCGGTCGACGCGGCCATGGCCCGCGACATCGTCCTCGGCCTGCCGGACGGGCTCGATGCCACGCTCGACTCCCACGGCCGCAACCTGTCCGGCGGGCAGCATCAGCGTGTCCGCCTGGCCCGGGCGCTCCTCGCCGAGCCGGAAGTCCTCCTGGCCGTCGAGCCCACCTCCGCGGTCGACGCCCACACCGAGGCGAACATGGCGGCCCGGCTGCGCGCCGCCCGCACGGGCCGGACGACTCTCGTCACCACCACGTCCCCTCTCGTTCTGGACCGAGCCGACGTCGTCCTCTACCTGGTCGACGGCCGGGTGACCGCGGCCGGCAGCCACGCCGACCTCTTCGCCCGCCATGCGGACTACCGGCGCCTGGTGTCGCGCGGCACCGACGAGGGCGCGGAGCACGAGGGCCACGAGGCGGAGGAGCAGCGCGCAGCAGAACGCCGCACGCGCCCTCGCCCTTCCGACGAACCGACTCATGAGGCCCTCCGATGACGTCGTCCCACCGCGGCCAGGCTGCCGTCACCCACGCTCCCGGCCGGCTGCCCGTGGCCGATCGCCGCCAGGTCCGCCGCGCCGCCGTCCACCTCATCCGCCAGGACACCGGCGCGTTCGTCACGATGATCGCCTTCAACGCGCTCGCGGCGGCAGCGGGCCTCACCGGCCCCTGGCTCCTCGGGCGCATCATCAACACGGTCAGGGACGGCGGTGGCGTCGATGCCGTCGACCGCCTCGCGCTCGGCATCCTGGCCGGTGCCCTCGCCCAGCTCCTTCTGGCGCGGCACGCCCGCTACCTCGCCCACCGCTTCGGCGAGCGGACCCTCGCCCGCATCCGTGAACAGTTCGTCGACCGGGCACTCGCGCTGCCCGCCTCGGTCGTGGAGCGGGCCGGTGCGGGTGACCTGACGGCCCGCGGCACCACTGATGTCTCGACCGCCGGGCAGATGCTGCGCGACACCGGACCCGATGTGTTCGTCGCGGTGGTGCAGGCGCTGTTCATCCTGGTCGCGGTCTTCCTCCTCGACCCGCTGCTCGGTGCCTGTGGAGTGCTCGGTCTCACCGGCATCTGGTTCGCCACCCGCTGGTACCTGCGCCGTGCCCGCTCCGCCTACCTGGAGCAGGGCGCGGCACACTCCGCGCTGGCGGAAGTCCTCGCGGCCACCGCTTCCGGAGCCCGCACCGTCGAGGCCCTTCGGCTGCGCGAGCGCCGTGTCGCGGACAGCGAGGCGGAGATCGAGCGGTGCGTCGCCGCCCATGACCGGACGCTGTTCCTGCGCAGCGTCTTGTTCCCGTCCATCGACGTCTCGTACGCGGTCCCGGTCGTCGCCGTGCTTTTCCTCGGCGGCATGCTGCACCAGCAGGGGTCCGTGAGCCTCGGCACAGTGGTCGCCGCTGCCCTGTACCTTCAGCAGCTCTCCCAGCCCCTCGACACGATCCTTCAGCAGGTCGAACAGGTGCAGGCGAGCGGCGCTTCCTTCGCCCGCGTCGAAGGGCTGGCGGCCGCCCCCGAGGGAATGTCCGAGCCCTCCTCCGGCGGCACCCCCGAGGATGACCGCATCGAGGTGCGGGGAGTGCGCTTCGCGTACGGCAGCGGGGGTGATGTGCTGCGCGGGGTCACCCTTTCCGTGCGCCCCGGTGAGCGGCTCGCGATCGTCGGGCCCTCGGGGGCGGGAAAGAGCACCCTGAGCCGACTCCTGGCAGGCATCGATGCTCCCCTCGACGGAACGGTGACCGTCGGCGGCGTACAGATCGCCGATCTCCCTCCGAACCGGTTGCGCCGGCAAGTCGTCCTCGTCACCCAGGAGCACCACGTGTTCCTCGGGACCGTCCGGGACAACCTCCTCATAGCCGCGGAGTGCGCCACGGACGCCGAACTCGGCGCAGCCCTCACCGCGGTCGGCGCCGACTGGTCGGCCGACCTCCCGCAGGGTCTCGACACCGAGCTGGGCCCCGGCGGCCATCAGCTGCACGGAGCGCAGGCGCAGCAGTTGGCGCTGGCCCGGGTCGTCCTCGCCGACCCGCACACGTTGATCCTCGACGAGGCCACCGCGCTTCTGGACCCGTCGACGGCACGGCACACCGAGCGGGCCCTGGCGGCGGTCCTCCGCGGGCGCACCGTCATCGCCATCGCCCACCGGCTGCAGACGGCCCACGACGCGGACCGGGTGGCGGTGATGCAGGATGGCCGGGTGACCGAGCTGGGCTCCCACGAGGAGCTCGTCGAGGCCGACGGCGCCTACGCCGCGCTGTGGCACTCCTGGCACGGCGAACACCGGCAGGCCGGGGCCGGTGAGCAGCCGGGCAGGGCATGAGGCACGACCGCCACGATCGCCACGGCCGCCCTCCGGGCGAGGGTGCCCCTTACCGCGTGGGGGGGCGCCTCAGATGAAGTTGAGCGCGGCCGCGCCGCCCACTCCCCCGAGCAGCATGAACACCGGCATCAGCACCTTGAGCTCGACCCAGCTGCCGGCCCGGAACCGGAGCGCCTTGGGCGGGCCGATCGGATACCAGCGCTTGCGGCCGATGGGGATGGGCCACAGGATCGGGCAGCCGGAGACGGTCAGCGCGTCCCCGATGTCGTGCACCAGCGCGCCGAGCACGATCGGCAGTCCCAGCCACAGGTACTCCTGGCCGGGCTCGGTGAACAGCCAGTCCGCGCCGTTGCCCGCTTTGTCCAGGATCCCTGCGAGGATCCAGGCGCTCGTCGCCGCGAGCAGCCACACGAGCACATCGCTGCTCGACCCGCGGGCGGCCCGCCACAGCAGGCCCTCGATCGCGAGCACCATGTGGACGAAGAGGATTCCGAGGACCGCCCAGCGCCCGCCGAAGATCGCCAGGGCCGAGGCGCCCGCTCCGATCAGCACCGCCCAGAGCCACGTGTGCGTGAGCGTACGATGCCCGCCCGAGCGGCGCGGGTCCCCCTGTTTGCGGGTCGCCTTGTAGACGGCGTACGAGAGTTTGTCGACGATCTCGCACAAGCCCCGTGAGAGCGGTCCGAAGGCTCGCGAGATGGTCGCCGACTTGTGGTCCAGGTCGGGCGCGAGCGCCGCTCCCGCGCAGATCAGCGCCCCTACGAGGAGGACCGGCCAGGGCATGGTGTGCCCCGCCGCCGCTGCGGCAGCGCCGACCCCGAGCCAGGCCGCCGCTCCCGACAGTGAGTGTGCCGGTCCCATCATCGCTGTTGCCCGCCCCATTTCCCTTGGTCTGACGCCCCGTCGGCGACACAGCGTAGCGTTCGTGATCTTCGTGGGGACCTCCGGTTCCCTGATCGGGTGGGAAGGAAGGCAAGATGGGGGTGTGACCCTTATCGATCAGCTGCCGCCCGACGCCGACCCCGATGCCCTCTTCGAAGCCTTCTCGTCGTGGGCCGAGGACCAGGGCATCACTCTCTACCCGGCCCAGGAGGAGGCGCTGATCGAGGTGGTCTCCGGGGCCAACGTGATCTTGTCCACGCCCACCGGCTCCGGCAAGAGCCTGGTCGCGGCGGGGGCCCACTTCACGGCGCTCGCCCAGGACAAGGTCACCTTCTACACGGCGCCCATCAAGGCTCTGGTGTCGGAGAAGTTCTTCGACCTGTGCAAACTCTTCGGCACCGAGAACGTCGGCATGCTGACGGGCGACGCGTCCGTCAACTCCGACGCTCCCGTCATCTGCTGCACGGCCGAGGTCCTCGCCTCCATCGCGTTGCGGGACGGCAAGCACGCCGACATCGGCCAGGTCGTGATGGACGAGTTCCACTTCTACGCCGAGCCGGACCGCGGCTGGGCCTGGCAGATCCCGCTGCTCGAACTTCCGCAGGCGCAGTTCATCCTCATGTCGGCGACGCTCGGCGACGTCTCCATGTTCGAGAAGGACCTGACGCGCCGCACCGGCCGGCCCACCTCGGTCGTGCGGTCGGCGACGCGCCCGGTGCCGCTCTCGTACGAGTACCGTCTGACGCCGATCACCGAGACGATCACCGAGCTGCTGGAGACCAAGCAGGCGCCCGTCTACATCGTGCACTTCACGCAGGCCCAGGCGGTCGAGCGCGCGCAGTCGCTCATGAGCATCAACATGTGCACGCGCGAGGAGAAGGACAAGATCGCCGACCTGATCGGCAATTTCCGCTTCACCACCAAGTTCGGCCGCAACCTCTCCCGCTACGTGCGCCACGGGATCGGCGTGCACCACGCGGGCATGCTGCCCAAGTACCGCCGTTTGGTGGAGAAGCTCGCGCAGGCGGGCCTTCTCAAGGTCATCTGCGGCACCGACACCCTGGGCGTCGGCGTCAACGTGCCGATCCGCACCGTGCTGTTCACCGCCCTCACCAAGTACGACGGCAACCGTGTCCGCACGCTCCGCGCGCGGGAGTTCCACCAGATCGCCGGGCGGGCCGGGCGTGCGGGCTTCGACACGGCGGGCTTCGTGGTGGCACAGGCTCCCGAGCACGTCATCGAGAACGAGAAGGCGCTGGCGAAGGCCGGCGACGATGCTAAGAAGCGCCGCAAGGTGGTCCGCAAGAAGGCCCCCGAGGGTTTCGTCGCCTGGTCCGAGAGCACCTTCGAGAAGCTCATCGCTTCCGAGCCGGAGCCGCTGACGTCCCGCTTCCGGGTCACGCACACCATGCTGCTGTCCGTGATCGCCCGGCCGGGCAACGCCTTCGAAGCGATGCGTCATCTCCTCGAGGACAACCACGAGCCGCGCAAGCAGCAGCTGAGGCACATCCGTCGGGCCATCGCGATCTACCGCTCCCTGCTCGACGGCGGGGTCGTGGAGAAGCTCGACGAGCCCGACTCCACGGGCCGCATCGTGCGGCTGACCGTCGACCTCCAGCAGGACTTCGCGCTCAACCAGCCGCTGTCGACGTTCGCCCTCGCCGCGTTCGAGGTCCTCGACCCCGAGTCCCCCTCGTACGCCCTCGACATGGTGTCCGTCGTCGAGTCCACCCTCGACGACCCGCGTCAGATCCTCGCGGCCCAGCAGAACAAGGCGCGGGGCGAGGCCGTGGCGCTGATGAAGGCGGACGGCGTCGAGTACGAGGACCGCATGGAGCGGCTCCAGGACATCACGTACCCCAAGCCGCTGGAGGAGCTGCTCTTCCACGCGTACAACACGTACCGCACGAGCCACCCGTGGGTCGGCGACCACCCGCTGTCCCCGAAGTCGGTCATCCGGGACATGTACGAACGGGCGCTGTCCTTCACCGAGTTCACGTCCTTCTACGAGCTCGCCCGCACCGAGGGCATCGTGCTGCGCTACCTCGCGAGCGCGTACAAGGCCTTGGAACACACCATCCCGGACGACCTGAAGTCCGAGGACCTGGAGGACCTGATCGCCTGGCTCGGAGAGATGGTCCGGCAGGTCGACTCCAGCCTCCTCGACGAGTGGGAGCAGCTGGCCAACCCCGAGGTCATGACGGCCGAGGAGGCCCAGGAGAAGGCGGACCAGGTCAAGCCGGTCACGGCCAACGCGCGTGCCTTCCGCGTCCTGGTGCGCAACGCGCTGTTCCGCAGGGTCGAGCTGGCGGCCCTCGATCACGTCGAGGAGCTCGGCGAGCTGGACGCCGAGTCCGGATGGGACGCGGACGCCTGGGGTGAGGCCATGGACAAGTACTGGGACGAGTACGAAGATCTCGGCACCGGTCCCGACGCCCGCGGCCCCAAGCTGTTGCGCATCGAGGAGGATCCCGAGCACGGTCTGTGGCGCGTCCGCCAGACGTTCGCCGACCCGAACGGCGACCATGACTGGGGCATCAGCGCGGAGGTCGATCTCGCCGCTTCGGACGAGGAGGGCCTCGCCGTCATCCGGGTCACGGACGTCGGCCAGCTCTGAGAGCCCCGAGGATCCGCGTGCCCCGGACAGGAGTCGAGGAACTGCCATGAACAATCCCGCCGACAAGTTGGTCGACCTGCTGGACCTGGAGCAGATCGAGGTCAACATCTTCCGGGGCCGCAGCCCTAACGAGTCCTTGCAGCGCGTGTTCGGCGGGCAGGTCGCCGGCCAGGCGCTGGTGGCCGCGGGCCGCACCACCGAGGGCGACCGTCCGGTGCACTCGCTGCACGCGTACTTCCTGCGCCCGGGCCGTCCGGGCGTGCCGATCGTGTACCAGGTCGAGCGGGTCAGGGACGGGCGCTCCTTCACCACGCGCCGCGTCACCGCCGTCCAGCAGGGCCGCACCATCTTCAACCTCACCGCCTCCTTCCATCAGCCCGAACAGGGCGCCTTCGAACACCAGCTGCCGCCGCGTCTGGCGGCCCCCTCTCCGGAGTCGCTGCCGACGGTCGCCGAAGAGATCAAGGAGCACCTCGGCGCGCTCCCCGAGCAGTTGGAACGCATGGCCCGACGCCAGCCCTTCGACATCCGGTACGTCGACCGGCTGCGCTGGACCGCCGAGGAGATCAAGGACGCCGAGCCGCGCAGCGCGGTGTGGATGCGCGCCGTGGGGCCGCTGGGCGACGATCCGCTCGTGCACACCTGCGCGCTCACCTACGCGAGCGACATGACGCTGCTCGACGCGGTCCGCATCCCGGTCGAACCGCTCTGGGGGCCGCGCGGCTTCGACATGGCGTCGCTCGACCACGCCATGTGGTTCCACCGCCCCTTCCGCGCCGACGAGTGGTTCCTGTACGACCAGGAGTCCCCCATCGTCACGGGGGGCCGCGGCCTCGCCAGGGGTCGTATCTACGACACTGAGGGCCGCCTTCTGGTGTCGGTGGTGCAGGAGGGGCTGTTCCGTCCATACGGAGAGCGCCACATGGACGGTCCGACGTCCGGCGCCTGAGCGGCGAGTGACCCGCTGCTCGCGCGCGGGCAAGGGGGCGGGGCATATTGCCGGGCATCTGTGTCTCCGTTCGGGATAGGTTCCGGGCACGATCACATGCCCGGGTGTGACAGGGCTGCGGAGGCTGTGAAGGGGACGGGGAATTGAGCGGGCATTCGGGTGCGGACAGGGATCGGCTGCTGGCGGAGGCCGTGCGGCTTCGCGAGACGGGTCGGCGCGAGGAGGCCAGGGAGCGACTCGTCACTCTCTCCTCCGCGCTGCCGCTGGATGCGGAGGTCGCGTACCAGGCGGCATGGGTCCACGACACGCTGGGTCTGGAGGCCGAGGCGGTGCCGTACTACGAGCGCGCGCTCAGCGGATCGGCGCTGACGGATGACGACCGCCGCGGAGCACTTCTGGGTCTGGGGAGTACCTACCGAATCCTCGGGCGTCATGAGGAAGCCGTCGCCACTCTCAGCGAAGGCGTGGCCGAGTTCCCCGACGACAACGGGCTCAAGACGTTCCTGGCCATGGCCCTGTACAACACGGGTCGAACGCACGACGCGATGCAGCTGCTACTGACGCTGCTCGTCACCACGACCGGAGACCCCGAGCTCGCGGGCTACCGCCCCGCCATCGAGGAGTACGCCAAGGACCTGGACGCCACGATGGAATGACATCGTCGCGGACAGAACGGCCGCGGCCAGGGACGGAACAGCTGCGCTGCCTAGGGCGTGCGGCGGCGACGCAGCCACTTCATCAGACCTCGGGACTCCTCCGCCGTCGCGGTATCGCGTGGCGCCGACCATTCCGTGGCGTGGGCGCTCGGTTCGTGATCAGCTCGCGGTGCTGATCGTGCGGGTCGTGGTGCCGGGCGCTGCGCACGGGCCTGGACGAGGCCGATCAGGAGGCTGGAGCGCAGCCACCGGATCTCGTCGGGATCGTCTGCCGTCGTGAGCCTTTCCACGATGAGCGCGCCGGGTGATTCCGGTGCTCCATGGCTGCTGCGGGGCGCGGGCTTGAGCCGGTTGATGTAGGCGCGTTCATAGGGGTCCCTGACGATCTCCGCGATCTGCCCCGGATCGAGCAGTGAAGCCATGACCGCGACCCGCTCCCACGCGTCCTCCGACTGCCGGAGCAGGAACCCGGCGTGCCGTCCCCGCCAATTGCGTGCCCGCAGGTCCTGGCCTTCTTCCAGTCGTCCCCGCATCGTTTCGGGCAAGCGGCCTTTGAGGAGTGCGGCGTTGAGCTCGGAAGCGGCGAAATGCTGCAGCTCTTCGGCGAGATAGAGCCAGACGACGGCGCGGTACCGATTGAGGTAGAACTTTACGGGAGTCAGGAAGCCGGCACGGGCAAGGCGGGTGAAGCGCGCCGTGGTGATGTGCATGAGCTCGGCGCCCTCCGTGGTGCCGACAACTCTGACTCCCTTGCGCAACGATTCGAGACAGCCCTTGTCTCCGCGCACGCGGTCGATCTCCTCGCGGGTGACGCGGCGCTGCTCGCCCGGCGCTTCTCCTACCGTGCGGATGCGCCCCAGCATGACGGCGAGGTCGAACTCTCCGCGTTTCAGCCCCAGTTCCCTGGCTGCCCAGGTCGGTGTGACGGTCGGCCGAGCGGTCGTTTCCCCGGCCTGTTGCGTGATGGTGTCACCGGTCATCGTGTCTTCCCCCGTGCGTTGTGAAGTGCTCTCGGGAAAAACCGTAGACCGATCCTCGCGATTCTCGCTCGACCTGTGGATAACTCTTGACGTGACAGCGTCAGCGCAGGTCAGAGGTCCACGACCGGGGTGCGTTCAGGCTGCCGTGCGTCCACGCCGAGGTGCTCGCCGACGCGGTTCACGAGCAACGTCATCTCATAGGCGACCTGGCCTATGTCCGCCTCTGCCGTGCTCAGGACGCACAGGCAGCTGCCGTCGCCGGCAGCGGTGACGAAGAGGACCGCGTCGTCGAACTCGATCATCGTCTGCCGGACGTTCCCGGCGTGGAAGTGGCGTCCCGACCCCTTGGCGAGGCTGTGCAGTCCCGACGAGACCGCCGCCAGGTGTTCCGCGTCCTCGCGCTTCAGGTCCGAACTGGCGGCGGTCACCAAGCCGTCGTTCGACAGCACCAACGCGTGTCGTACGTGCTCCATCCGCTGGGTCAGGTCGTCCAGCAGCCAGCCGAGCCCCATGCTCTGCCCCATGTTCCTGTCTCCCCGTGTGCGTTCCGCGTCGAATCCCCCTGGCTGGAGGACTGACCTGCCAGCCTTCCCCACGACCGGCGGCGCGGCAAGCATGATGAGGACATGGCACAGAAGATGACCGATGACCAATGGCGCGCCTTCGTCTCACACGGCACGCGCACCGGCAAGCTCTCGACCGTCCGGGCCGACGGCAGCCCGCACGTGGCGCCGATCTGGTTCCTCCTCGACGGTGACGATCTCGTCTTCAACACCGGCAAGGAAACCGTAAAGGGCCGCAACCTCGCGAGGGACGGACGGATGGCCCTGTGCGTCGACGACGATCAGCCGCCGTTCGCCTTCGTCGTCCTGCAAGGACGCGCGGAGCTGAGCGAGGATCTCGACCAGGTCCAGCACTGGGCGGGACGGCTCGGCGCCCGCTACATGGGCGAGGCCCGTGCCGAGGAGTTCGCCAAGCGCAACGGCGTTCCGGGAGAGCTCCTGGTCCGCGTGCGCATCGACAAGGTGCTCGCGTATGCCGGGGTCTCCGACTGACTCCTCCAACCCGCGGTCTCCCACTGACGCATCCGGCTCGCGCAGCTCGCCGCGGTCCGGCTCACGTGCTTACTGCTGGTGCACCGGCTGCTCATCCGACGGAGTCGAGGAGCCGGGCGGTATGGACCCGCCCGGCGTACTCGACGAGACGTATCAACACCTCCTTTCCGGAATCGCGGTCCCGGGCGTCGCACAGCACCACCGGCGTTCCGGGGTCGAGGTCCAAGGCCCGTGACACTTCGCGCGCACCGTACGTACGCGTATGAGCGAAGCAGTTGACCGCCACGACGAACGGGATGCGACGGTGCTCGAAGTAGTCCACGGCGGGGAAGCAGTCCTCGAGCCGCCGGGTGTCCGCGAGGACCACGGCACCGAGGGCGCCCTGTGACAACTCGTCCCACAGAAACCAGAACCGGTCCTGGCCCGGGGTGCCGAAGAGGTACAGCGACAGGCCGGAGCGGATGGTGATGCGACCGAAGTCCATGGCGACGGTCGTCGTGGTCTTGCGGTCGACCCCTTCGGTGTCGTCCACCGACTGGCCGACTTCGCTCAGCAGTTCCTCGGTGCGCAGCGGGCGGATCTCACTGACCGCGCCCACCAAGGTGGTCTTGCCCACCCCGAAGCCGCCCGCGACCAGAATCTTCAGCGCCATGGCAGTCGTGTCGCTGCCCATGGCGTCAGAGCGCTCGGAGCCCATCGATCACCTCTCGGAGGATCTTTTCGTCGGGAAGCAGTGCGGGTGGCACAGGTCGGCTGACGCCGACGCAGCCCATCTCCAGCAGGTCGCCCAGGAGCACCCTGACCACGCCGACGGGCAGATCCGCGCCCGCGGCGAGCTCGGCGACCGACTGTGTCTCCGCACGGCACAGTTCGATGAGTGCCCGGTGTTCGGGGCCGAGTGCCGTGCTGTCGTCGGGCCCCGGCGCACTGTCGTCCAGCGTCACGAGGGCGATCAGATCGAAGCGGACTCCACGTGGCCCCGGTCTGGTCCGTCCGCCCGTCATCGCGTAGGGCCGGACGAGCGGACCGGCTTCGTTGTCGTACCACTGGCTACCCGGCTGCGCGGGGGTGCCGTTCGTGTCCTCGACCATGGGTGCCACCGCCCCCGGTCATCCGGCGGCCGGTGGCTGCTCGGCGAAGCGCGCCGGGGTGCGGAGATGCTCTCCGACCCGTTTGACCATGCGTGCCATCTCGTACGCCACCAGGCCGATGTCCGCCGTCACCGCAGTGAGTACGGCGAGACAGGAGCCGTCGCCGGCGGCTGCCACGAACAGGAACGCGTCGTCCATCTCGACCATGGTCTGACGCACGCCGCCCGCACCGAAGTGTCGGCCCGCCCCCTTGGCGAGGCTGTGGAAGCCCGAGGCGACAGCGGCCAAGTGCTCGGCGTCCTCGCGGGTGAGGGCGGTCGACGCCCCGACGGGGAGTCCGTCGTTGGACAGCACCACCGCGTGCCGCACCTCGCTGACGCGGAGCACCAAGTCGTCCAGCAGCCAGTCGAGTTCGCCGGTCCGTCCGGTGGGGATGCTCTGGTCCTGGATCATGCGGAATCTCCTTTGGGGCTGTCACTGCCCGGTACGGCCCGGGGAGGCGTGGGAGTCGAGCCGCCGATGCCCGGCGGTCGGCCGCCACCGCGTGCCCAGCCGTTGCGGTAGGCGGTCATGCGGTCGCGCACCTCTTCGGGACTGCGTTCGTCTCTCCCGACCTCCTGTGCCCCGCCGCCGGCGTGGGCGGGGTGGGGTTCGCGCAGTTGCGGGGCGAGGCTTGCCTGGCGTACGCGGCGCGGTAGTTCACCTGACGCGTCCTGTGCGGCGTCCTCCGCGTCGGCGCCTGCGACATCGAGCACATCCGCATGGGTGTGCGGCTCGTCCGACGTTTCGCGCGCGTCCCGGGCGTGGTGCAGCCGCAGTGTGGTGACCCGGGGTGGCGACGCGGCCGCTTCGACCGCGGCAGCCAGAGCGGCTCGAGGGGCAGGGGTCGGGACGGAGTCGGCGTTCATGTCGTGGCCCGTTGGTTCGTGCACGCGCGCGTGCTCCTTCGGTGTGCCGCTGTGCAGGAGGGCGGTCGGCAGCAGGACGACCGCTGTCGTGCCTCCGAAGGGGGAAGTGCGCAGGTGCACTTTGATGTCGTGGTGCGCCGCGAGTCTGCTGACCACGAAGAGGCCGAGTTGGTCGCTGTCGAACAGGTCGAGCGCCTCGGAGTGCTGGATGCGGCGGTTGGCTTCCGCGAGCGTCTCCTTGCCCATGCCCAGCCCGCGGTCCTCGATCTCCAGGGCATAGCCGTTGCCCACCGGTTCGCCACTGACGCGGACCTTGGTGTGCGGGGGCGAGAACTGCGCGGCGTTCTCCACGAGTTCGGCCAGGAGGTGGGTGAGGTCGGCCACAGCGGTGCCCTGGACTGAGCTCGGGGGAAGTTGTCGCACCTCCACGCGCGCGTAGTCCTCGACTTCGGAGACGGCGGCACGCACGACGTTCGTCAGGGAGACGGGCATTCGCCAGGCGCGGCCGGGTGCGGCTCCGGAGAGGATGATCAGGCTTTCCGCGTGGCGCCTCATCCTGGTGGTCAGGTGGTCCAGCCGGAAGAGGTCGCTGAGCTCGTTGGGGTCCTCGGCCCTGCGCTCCATGGTGTCGAGGAGGGTGAGCTGACGGTGGACGAGCACCTGCGTCCTGCGGGCCAGATTGACGAATACTCCGGAGATGCCGCTTGCGAGTTCCGCGCGCTCGATCGCGGCGTGCAGGGCCGCCCGGTGGACGGTGCCGAGCGCTTCGGCGACCTGACCGATCTCGTCCTCCGCGGGTGGTCCCGGAGGCGCCTCCGTGCGGGTCTCGATCTCTTCGCCCGCGCGCAGCCGGCTCATGGCCTGCGGAAGTTTGCGTCGTGCGATCTCGAGGGCTCCGTTGCGGAGGCTCACCAGCTCGACCACGAGTCCTCGGCCGATGCGTACGGAGATGACGAGTGAGGCGGCGACGGCGGCCAGTCCGAGCAGGACAGCGGCGCCCGCCGGTGTGAGCACTCCGTGGGTCAGAGGATCGGAGCGGTCGGCGGCGCTTCGGTCCGCTTTCTGTTCGATAGCGTGCAGCGCGTCCCGCACTGTCGCGTATGCCTGGTTCCACGTCTTCGCCGGGGCCGCGGCGAGGGCCTTCCGGCCGGGTCCGGCCACGAGGACCTTGTCCTCGGCCGCCCGAACGTCCCCGTACGCGCTGGCGCTCTCGAGCGTCTTCCACGCCGCCCGCTCGGGACCGCGCAGGTCCGCGACCGCTGTTTCGGTCAGAGTCCGGCGGGTGTCGACAGCGCCGGTGAACAGCCGCAGCCGCTCGCCCTCCAGGGCGCCGGCCTTTCGCGCCGCGGCGAGCACGGCGTCCTCACGGGCCAGCATCTCCCCCGCCCTGGAGAATTCGAGCAGCACGCGCGCGTGGGATCCCTGCGTGCTGTCCTGCATGCCGGTGAGGGCACCGCCCACCGCGAAGGCCTCGGAGATCGCTTTCGTGTACTGGCCGTACGTCGCATCCCAGCCCGTACGTCGGCCCAACACGTCGGCCCGCAACGGTCGGAGACCTTCAGCACCGGTGACGAAGGCTTCCAGGCGGTCGACCACCCCTTTCGGGAAGCCTGCTCCGTCGGCGACGGTCCGTTTGTCGCCGAGACGCAGCTCGGCCACGGCACGGTCGGTGTGCACGGCCCGGCGCTCCAGCACGTCCCTGCGGTCGGCTCCGGGCTCGACCGCGTAGCGTACGGCGGCGACTCGTTCGGCCTGGAGCGCGGCGACGGCCGTCTCGACCGGGCCGCGTACGTCGGTGTCGGCACGCTGCACCTGCCGCAGGCGGGCCACGTCCTGCGCGGTGGTGACGGTCGCGTACCCCCACAGAGCGAGCAGCGAGACGACGGGCACCATCAGGAGACACACGATCTTGGCCCGTACGGTGCGCGGGCGCGGCCACCACCACCCCGCGCGCGTGGAGGTCCCGTACGTGGCGGCCTCTACGAACTGGTCGTCTTGGTTCGAGTGTTCGTCGGCCGGGGGACCCGCGTGGGCGCGGCGGCCGCGGGGCGGGTGTTCAGGAGGCCGGGGGCGCGGTGCCGCGCCCTGTGCTGGATCGGAAATGTTTCGCGTGATGTCCATGGCCTCCTCGCTCGGTTGGGTGGGGTGCGGTGTCCCGGCCGTCACCGGATGCCTCGTCAGGAGGCGACACCGTCAACCGGTCGCTGGGCCGACACGGAGGCCTCGCGCTCGCCCTTGGTCGGGGACAGCGCGACGAAGGCTGAGGTGAGGAACAGGTAGGACCCGAGGCCGACGGCGACGGGAAAGATGAACTGCATCGTGGTGGCTCCGGGCGGGCAGGGCCGCCTCGGAAGGGGTCACCCGCACGCTGACCGCGAGCATTCCGGTGTAGTGCATGCTCGTCACCGCTCCTCCCATGACCAGAGAAGCGGCGGCGACCGCGAGCGGGGACTTGATGTTGAGGCCGGCCCACAGCGCTGCGGTCGCCGCGACGACGGCGATGACCACGGAGAGCCCTACCAGGACCGGGTCGTACCGCACGTCGCCGTGCAGGCGCAGGGCAGCCATGCCGAGGTAGTGCATGCTGGCGACGCCGAGCCCTGTGGTGAGTCCGCCCAGCGCGAGGGCGCGTCCTCGGTCGCGGCCGTATCCCACGGCGAAGACTCCGGCGCCCACGACGGCCATCGCGACCAGGAGGCTCACGAAGGTCAGGAGCACGTTGTAGTGGATCTCCGTGCCGGTGACGCCGAAGCCCAGCATGGCGACGAAATGCATCGTCCAGATGCCGGTCCCGAGGGCGGAGGCGGCCGTCATGAGCCAGTTCCGTCGCGACCTGCCCGTGGCGTCCAGGGCACGGACGGTGCAGCACAGCCCGAGAGCGGCGCCGATACTGGCCATCGCGTACGACAGCACGGGGGTCAGCCAGCCGAAGGTGGCGTGGTCCAGGTGTCCCATGGCCCCGGGACGGTAGTCCGAGGGAGGGCGCACGACGGGGGCGCATTTCGAAAGCTGCTGGAATGTGACAGAGAGGCGGCCCTGAACGATCGCGTCACGCTCGAACGAGTGCGCCCAACGCGCGTGCGGCACTTTGCGGGATCATGGGTCACATGAGCGACGACCACACGCAGGTCCAGGAGTTCTTCACGGCCCGCGCGGCCGACTGGGACACGCGCTTCCCCGACGACGGGCCCGCCTATCGAGCCGCCATTGCCGAACTCGCCCTGAGCCCCGGCTCCGCCGTGCTCGACGCCGGATGCGGTACGGGACGGGCCCTGCTGGCGCTCAGGGACGCCGTAGGGCCAACGGGGGCGGTGCTCGGCGCCGACCTGACCCCGGCCATGCTGGAGGCCGCTACGCGGGCGGGCAGGGACCCCGCCGGGCAACTGCTGCTCGCCGACGTGACGCGGCTGCCGGTCCGTACGCAGTCACTCGACGCCGTGTTCGGCGCCGGACTGATCTCCCATCTTCCCGACCCCGCCGAGAACCTCCGGGAGTTGCGGCGGGTCGTCCGCCCCGGAGGGCTGCTGGCGCTCTTCCACCCCATCGGCAGGGCGGCGCTCGCGGCACGTCAGGGGCGGCAGATCACTCCGGACGATCTTCGGGCGGAGGCCAACCTGGGACCGCTGCTCGCAGCTTCCGGCTGGCTCATGACCTCGTACGTCGACGAGGATGCCCGTTTTCTTGCTCTGGCCGTACGCCAGGACTGAGCCCACCAGGTCAGCGAGTGCCCAGGACCGGTCGGGTCATCGTCCGGCGATCGCGGCGACAAAGGCGTCGGCGTTGTCGAACATGACGTTGTGACCCGCTCCCGGCACGGTCACCACGCGTACCCCTGCTGCCGTCAGTTCGTCGCGCCCGGCAAGCTCCCCGCTCGCGTCCCCCTGCAAGTAGACGCGGTCGATCGGCAGTTCCATGAGCATGTGCCGCATCGTCGGGCGGGTGCCCGCGACGAGTCCGGTCGCGCTCCGGTGGAGTGCCAGGGGGTCCGCGAGGCGCATGGTGGCCGCCCAGGTGCGGCCGACCTCATTCAGCACGCGCGCGTAGCCACCGGCCACGAAATCCTCCTCCGTGTACGTGGCGATGCCGCTGCTGCCTGCCGTGGCGGGCGGGTGAGGGTCGAGGTTGGCCTCGGTGAGGACCAGCCTGTTCACCAGCTCCGGGCGCCGCTCGGCGAGCACGATGGCCACGGAGCCGCCCATGCTGTGCGCGACGATCTCCGCCCCGGCCACCTGGGCCTCGTCGAGGGCGGCGGCCAGCGCGTCCGCGTGGGCCTCCAGGCTGTAGGAGAAGTCGGCGGGCCGGTCGCTGAGGCCGTGCCCGGGGAGATCGACGAACAGCGTGCGTCTGCCCGCCAGTTCAGGCCTCGCGGCTATGTGTGCGTGGTAGACCGTGGACGCCGCGCCGAGCCCATGGACGTAGACACGTGCCGGGCCGGTCCCGTCCGCCTCGGTCCACCGCACTCGGCTGCCCCGCGCATCGAACTGGGCCTCCTTCATCACCGCACCCCGTTTCCTTCGTCGTGTCGTTCACCCCGCCCACCGCCGGGGCACTACGGAGACAATACATCGGCACCGATGTATTGCGTATCAGGGGTACAGCGGTTGTGTAGGCATGGTGAGGCAGAATGCAGTGCATGCTCGAACTGGCCATCCTCGGGTTCCTCCACGACGCCGCCCTGCACGGCTACGAACTGCGCAAGCGCATCACCGCGCTGACAGGACACGTGCGGCCCGTGGCGGAGAGCACGCTGTATCCCGCCATCAAGCGGCTGGAGAAGGCGGGACTGCTGGCCAGGGAGACGCAGCCCGGCGCCGTGGCCGCGCCCCGCCACGTCCTGAGTCTCACGTCGGCCGGCAGGCAGGAACTGCGCAAGCGGCTCGCCGACCCGGCACGGGGGGACATCACCGACGAGAACCGCTGGTTCACACTTCTCGCCTTCCTGCGCCACCTCGACGACGCGCAGGCGCAGGCAGGGGTGCTCCGGCGGCGACTCGCCTTCCTGGAGGAGCCGGCCAGCTTCTTCTACGACGGTGAACGGCCCCTGCGGGCCGAGGAGCTCGACGACCCCTTCCGGCGCGGGATCCTCACGATCGCCCGCGCGACGAGCCGGGCCGAACTCACCTGGCTGCGCGACACCTTGGCGTCACTCGACGGGAGCGCTCGCTGAGGTGCCCTCGTGCGGCACAGGGCAGCCGCGGACACCCGGAACGGGGAACGAACCTAGCTCTGCGACCACGTACCCGTCGGGGTACCCCTTGATCTCGCGGTTCTGGCGCGCATAATGCGGCGCCCTGCGTGGCGGCATGAGACGCACCGCGCGCCCTCGCAACCGCACCGCGCCCCGGACCAGCGAGCGCGTGAGCGCATCCGGCTCTTCGTAGCGGAACGCCCGCAGCAAGGGCTCGTCCAGCAACGCGATGGTCGCCTTGCGCAGCATGGGCGCCAGAGGGCTCGGATACCACGAGGCCATCAGGTCCAGAGTCGCGTCGGAGACGCTGCGGGCTCCTTCGTCCCAGCCGAAGTTCGCCTCTTCGTATGCGTCGAGGACGTTCTCGAACTCTTCGTAGGAGCGTGGGATGTCCTTGATGCCCATGTGCTGCCCGAGGGTGCGGTAGTACGTGGCAGCGGCGGCCGTCTCGTGCCGCGAGAGCCTGCGCCAGCCGTAGGTGTCGATCCACCGCTTCGGCACCACGACGAACGTGCACAGCACGTAGCGCATGTCGTCGTTGCTGATGTCGTAACTGCGGTGCATCTGGTTGATACGCCGGATGGCCGTGCGGCCCTCGTCGCCGGTGAAGCCGTGCTCCACGACGGTGTCGAGCAGCAGGGCCGTGTCGTCGTACCTCTTCTGCGTACGGTCCGTCAGCTCTGCCGTCTGCGCGAGCAGCCGACCGATGCTGGGCACCGCATACGTGCGATAGAGGGCGAGTTCGAGTGCGCGCGTATAGTCCCACGGGAATTCGAACGTCGTGGTCAGACGGTAGATCTCGAGGTAGTCCCGCTCCGGATCGAGGCGCCTGATCTGCTTGAGTCGCTCGAAACGCTTCACCGCGCGGTCCCCCTTCTGTCGCCGGAGCACTAACTCTACGTTGATGCAGGGCAGATGCAGGGAACAACGGTGGTGGCACATACCGGGGGAAGGCAGACCACATGTTTGACGCACTCCGCAAATTCTGGCGGGCCGACAAGCGGCCGCAGCCCGGGGACGGGACTGCGCGCGGCCGCGACAAGCACGAGCGCCCGCACAACCTCTTCGAAGCGGCCGCCGTCTACGTCGCGGCATGCGCCGAGGACGATCAGACCAGCATGGACGAGGCCACCGGATGGGTCTCTCCGGAGGCACTGTCCTTCGGCGTCAACGAGCTCGCGTGCCGCGCCGTCATAGCCCTGGCGCGCGAGCGCGACGAGTCACCACGAGACGTGGCCCGACTGCTCCTCGGACTGCCCGCCGCTTGAGACAGCTCCCCGCCATGCTCGCCCCGAAAGGCATAGGTTCGTGATTTTCCTGGTCATCCACCTCTCGACGATCTCCGGGGCCAGTGGTTAGGGTGCGCCGACGGATGAAGCGATGGGGAGGCTGGCATGGCCGGGACGGACGACGCTGTCGCCGCCGATGACGACGCGCTGTACGTACTGACGGCGGTGCTCCTCACGCCTGCGAAGTTCCCCAGTGTCCTTGGCGACGACTATCCGGAGGCCTGCGCCGCGCTGGATCTGCCGCCGCTGGCCGACGGCTACGGACTCGTGCTCGGCCAGGACGGCGCGGGCGCGCGCTGGACGGTCGTCGTCGACGACGTGTCGCTCGTCGCCGTGGCGATCGCTTCGTGGGACTGCGGCATGGAGTACGACCTCTCCCCCGAGCAACGGACCGTGGTCGCCGCACTCCCCGGATGGCCGCTCGCCGTAGCCGTGGCCGCCCCGGGAGTACCTGCTCCGCACGATCCCGAACCTGATCCCGACGCAGGCCTCCCCCTGCTGACCCCACCGGAGGCCGGCGACTGGGGCCCGGCACAGCGGCGGCTGGGTGCGGACGAGATAGCGCTGCAGTGGGCGGAGTGGCGTGCGCAGATCGACGACAGTGACTTCGAGGCCCCGGGGACCGAGAAGGACGTGCCGGCCGATGCCGACGCGGCACCTCTGACCGGTGTCAGGCGCGTCCTGGCGGAAGCCCGTGCCTATGTGGATACACCGCCGCCCCTCGGACGGGTGCGGTCGGCCTTCGCCTCGGGCGACGCGCGCACGCTGCGGGCCGATGGTCCTGGCTGGTCACTGGTCGCCAGGACCGACGACATCGCTTTCGTGCTCCTGGACGAAGAGCCGGGGGAAGTACGTCCGGTGGGCCGCGGTCCCGAGCTCCCCGCGCTCCTGGAGGCCCTCGACAAGATGGCGGTACGTCCGTCCTGAGCCGCTTGGCGGCTCAGCCGTCGCCTCACCGCCTCGCCTGCCCACCCGCTCGCCTGTCGGACCAGCCGGACGGCACGGCTCTCAGTGGCCTATCTCCTTGCGGGTCACCCGGCGCAGCCGACGCCGCTGACCCGAGTCGAGCGTGAGATATGCCGCTGCGGGGACTCCGAGCACGATCAGGAATGCGGCCCACCACGGCAGCCAGATCAGCAGAATGAGCCCGGCCGCCACACCACCTGCGGCGATCTTCGCCTTCTTCGACATGTGCGTCGCCTCCTTCGCGGCGTGTGCCGCTCTCTGTCCTGAAAAACGGCAACCGCTCCCCCACGGTTCCGGACCACGACCCTGAGAGACCCCTGAATCGCGCCCCCTACTGGTTCGGTGCCTACTCGACCCGAAGCGGCTCGCCGACTTCGTACATGTGCCGCAGGACCTGCCGGTAGGAGTCGATGAACCCGGCCTCCGTGTAGGACATGCCCACAGCAGCACAGTGGGCGCGCACGACGGGCTGGGCGAGCCGCAAATGGGGCCGGGGCATGCTCGGGAACAGGTGATGCTCGATCTGGTAGTTGAGTCCGCCGAGGAACCAGTCGGTCACCGGGCCACCGCGGATGTTGCGCGAGGTGAGCACCTGGCGGCGCAGATGTCCCCAGCGCTCGCCGTTCGGGTCCGGCATCTCCATGCCCTTGTGGTTGGGCGCGAAGGCCAGTCCGAGGTGCAGGCCGAACAGCGCCTGGTGTATCGCGGCGAAGGCGATCGCGTGGCCGAGGGGCATGGCGGCGAGGAGCAACGTCACGTAGCCGACGAGGTGCGCGACCAGCAGCAGGCCTTCGACGACCCGCTCGCGGGGAGCCTGCCGCCGCAGGTCCTGGAAGCCGTAGATCTTCATGGCGACGCCCTGGAGGAGCGTCAGCGGAAAGAAGAGCCAGGACTGGTTACGGGTGAGCCAACGCCGGAATCCGACGCGCAGCTTGGCCTGCCTGCTGGTCCACACGAGGACGTTCGCGGCGACATCGGGATCCTTGTCGATGTGGTTCGGGTTGGCGTGGTGCCTGTTGTGCTTGTCGTTCCACCAGGCCGAGCTCATTCCGAGCAGGAGGTTGCCGTGCACGAGACCGATGGCACGGCTCACCGAACGGTCCGTCGTTATCTGCGAATGACCCGCGTCATGGCCGATGAACGCTGTCCGGGCGCACAGGACGGACAGCACCGGCGCCAGCAGAAGCACCCACCATGAGGTGCCGAGCAGAAACATGCCGGCGCCCACGGCGAGCAGAGCTCCGGCATTGACCGCGATGGTCCGCGCGTACCAACCGGTGCGCCGACCGAGGAGGCCCTGTTCCTTGACCGTGCGCAGGAGCGGGGCGAAATCACTTCCGGCACTTTGCCCGCGAGTGCTGGACGGGGAGCGTTCCGCTACTGCGGCGGCTTGGGACATGGTGGGTCTCCGGTCTTCATGACAACGGGCTGACCTGATAGAACGTACGGATCAGTGACCTGGGGCAACCATGGCGGCACCACCCGTGTCCACCGGGGGGCCAGCACCGTCCGACAGGGGGGTTGACTACACCCCCTCGCGAAAAGTGACCCGGATCACCGCACCATGACACCCAAGAAGGCCTTTGCGTGCTGTACTCTCGGCCGCTCCGGTCTCAGTAGTCAAATTTGAGGAATGCGCCATCGCTGTGCACAGGCTCCCTGTCGTGTCCCCCTCCGAGATCTCCGAACTGTCGCGCTGTTCCGTTCTCTTCGTGCCCGCCGACCCGCCCCGTGACGGACGTGTCGCCTTCTGGCACGCCGACGGCACCGAGCCGCCGCACACCTCCGCCGGTGTCCACGAAGAACTCACCCTTGTCGTACCGGGGGACGAGGGCGTGGAACTGGCGACGGTGTCCGCAGTTCTGGTTCCCGTCCGTGCCGCGCTGCCGGTCCTCACGCGCGCGCGTGCCGCTACGGAGACGCACCCGACCGGTGCCTTCTGGGGCACGGCGGGGGTGTTGGCCCTGCAACTGGCGGCACGCGGCCTGCTGCTGCCGGGGCTGACCGTCGGCGACCACGACGCGTGGCGCGCCGGCCCGCTGAGTGCCGAGGATCTGCAACGGCTGCGCGAGCTGGCCGCCGCGATGCCGCCGGCCGCCCATGCCCTGCCGCTGGGCGGCAGCGAGCCGCCGCGGCTGCCCGAACCCGAGCACGTCCTGCGCCAGTTCCTCGACGCCGTGGCCGACACGCTTCCCCGCTCCCCCGCCGCGCAACTGGCCGTGGGCGGACCCGTGTTCGCCGCTCCGGAGCCACAGCACGTACCGGAGCAACGCGCCTGGGCGCTGGACGTCGCCGCCGGGCACGACGCCGGGGTACGGATCTCTCTGCGCCTGGAGATTCCCGGCCTCGCCACGGTGGCCGACGACGGTACCCGGCTGCCCTTCCGGGCCGTGCTGCAGTTGCACAGTGTCAGTGATCCCTCGCTCGTCGCGGACGCCGCGGAGGTGTGGGCGGGGTCCGGCGCCTCGGGTCAGGCCTTCGGCGCGCGTGCACGTATGGACGCTCTGCTCGCGCTGCGTCGCGCCACGCGCGCGTGGCCGCCGCTCGCCCCTCTGCTGTCGGCCACCGTCCCCGACGCGATCGAGCTTGCCGACGAGGACGTCACCGCGCTCCTGAGCGACGGCGCCCGCCTGCTTGCGGCCGCGGGCGTCGACGTGCACTGGCCCAGGGAACTGGCGCGCAATCTCACCGCACACGCCGTCATCGGGCCGACGGACGACGACGAGAGTGACCAGAAGGGCCCGCACAAGCTCTCCTCGGACACGCCGTCCTTCCTCTCGGCCGACGCACTTCTCGCCTTCAACTGGCGCTTCGCGCTGGGTGATCAGCAGCTCACGCGGGCGGAGCTTGACCGCCTCGCGGAGTCGAACCGTCCAGTCGTCCGCCTGCGGGATCAGTGGGTCGTGGTCGACCCGGCGGAGGTCCGCCGCGCGCGCGACCAGCAGGATCACAAGGTCACCCCTATGGACGCGCTCGGCGCCGCGCTGACGGGCACGGCCGAGGTCGGGGGGCAGCGAGTCGACGTGGAGCCGACGGGCTGGCTCGCCACTCTGCGGGAGCGGCTCGCCGACCCGGAAGGAATGGAACCCGTCGGCCAACCCGCCGCCCTTGCCGCCGAGTTGCGCGACTACCAGCTGCGCGGACTGAACTGGCTGGCACGCATGACATCGCTCGGGCTGGGCGCCTGTCTCGCCGATGACATGGGTCTCGGCAAGACGATCACGCTGATCTCCTTGCACCTGCACCGTCAGACGCAGGAGGAGTCCGCCGGGCCCACCCTGGTGGTCTGTCCGACGTCCCTCATGGGCAACTGGCAGCGCGAGGTCGAGAAGTTCGCGCCGGGCACGCGTGTACGCCGGTTCCACGGCTCTCAGCGCGACCTCGACGATCTGGCGGACGGCGAGTTCGTCCTGACCACCTACGGAACGATGCGACTCGACGCGGAGAGACTGGGCCGGACCACCTGGGGCATGGTCGTCGCCGACGAGGCACAGCATGTCAAGAACCCCTACTCGGCCACGGCGAAGCAGCTGCGCACCATCAGTACACGCGCGCGCGTGGCGCTCACCGGTACACCTGTGGAGAACAACCTCTCCGAACTGTGGGCCATCCTCGACTGGACGACCCCCGGCCTGCTCGGGCGGCTCGGCACCTTTCGTACGCGCTACGCCCAGGCCGTCGAGGGCGGCTCGGATCCTGGTGCCGCCGAGCGGCTCGGACAGCTCGTGCGACCGTTCCTGCTGCGCCGCCGCAAGTCGGATCCGGGAATCGCTCCCGAGCTGCCGCCCAAGACGGAGACCGACCGTGCCGTCTCGCTCACCGCGGAGCAAGCGGGCCTCTACGAAGCGGTGGTTCGGGAGACGCTCGCAGACATCTCCGGCGCCGACGGGTTCGCGCGCAGGGGTCTGATCGTCAAGCTCCTGACGGGTCTCAAGCAGATCTGCAACCACCCCGCGCAGTACCTCAAGGAAGACGAGCCCCGCATCCCGGGCCGCTCCGGAAAGCTGGAGCTGCTCGACGAGTTGCTCGACACGATCCTCGCGGAAGAGGCGAGCGTGCTCGTCTTCACTCAGTACGTCCAGATGGCGCGGCTCATCGAACAGCATCTCGCGGCACGTGGTGTGCCCTCGCAGTTCCTGCACGGGGGTACTCCTGTAGCGCAGCGGGAAGCCATGGTGCAGCGCTTCCAGGAGGGTGAAGTGCCGGTCTTCCTGCTGTCGTTGAAGGCGGCCGGGACGGGCTTGAACCTGACTCGTGCCGAGCACGTCGTGCACTACGACCGCTGGTGGAATCCCGCCGTTGAGGCGCAGGCCACCGACCGCGCGTACCGCATCGGGCAGACGCAGCCGGTGCAGGTGCACCGGCTGATCGCGGAGGGGACGATCGAGGACCGCATCGCCGACATGCTGCTGCGCAAGCGGGAGCTGGCGGACGCCGTCCTCGGCTCCGGCGAGGCCGCTCTCACCGAGCTGACCGATGCCGAACTGTCGGATCTTGTGGAGCTGCGAGGGGGCACGCGATGAGTGACATGCATGGTGAGGCGTACGACGATGCGGACGGCACGCGCGTGGGCGCGCAGTCGGAGGAGCGCACGTTCGCGGCGTTGCCGCCCGCACATGGGCGAGGTTTCGCGCAGAGCTGGTGGGGCCAGGCCTGGTTGAAGGCCCTTGAGGACACCGCCCTGGATCTGCAGCAGTTGAAGGCCGGCCGTCGTCTCGCGCGCGCGGGCGCGGTGGGTGCGGTTTCCGTGCGCCCCGGTCGCATCACGGCTGTGGTCAAGGACCGGGACGGTGCGCCGCACCGTTCCGATGTGCTGCTGCAGGAGCTGAGCCCGGAGGCGTGGAACCGCTTTCTGGACATGGCGATCGAGAGGGCGGGGCACATCGCCGCGCTCCTGGACCGCGACATGCCTCCGCACCTGGTGGAGGATTCCGCGGCGGCAGGCGTCGAACTCCTGCCTGGGATCGGCGATCTCGAGCCCGAGTGCGACTGCGACGCGTGGGACCACTGTGGGCATACGGCCGCCCTCTGCTACCAGGTGGCGCGTCTCCTCGACGAGGACCCGTTCGTGCTGCTGCTGATGCGGGGGCGCGGGGAGCGGGTGCTTCTCGACGAGCTGCAGGCGCGCAGTGCTTCGACGGCCGAAGCCCAGGAGGCTCACGGGGACGCCCAGGAGGCCGACCCAGAGGGCGTGGACGCCGCTGAGGCGTACGCGGACGGCGCCATCCTCCCGCCGCTGCCCGCCCTGCCTCCGCTGCCCGCGGAGCCCGGTGTGCCGCCGTCCCTCGACACGGAGGCGGAGCCCGCTCCGGGCCTCGACGTGGCCGCGGTCGAGTTCCTGGCCGCACAGGCCGCCGTCGAAGCACACCGACTCCTGGCCGACGCGCTCGCACCGGGGCATGAACGTCACCCCATAGAGAACGACTTGACGACCGGCGAGGACGCTGTCCGGATGGCGGCGGCGCGACCCGGCATCGCGGTCGAAACGCGGCTCGCTGCGGCGTCCGACCGCGGCCGGGACGGTCTCGACCTTGCCGTCCGGGCCTGGAGATACGGGGGTCGGGCCGCCCTCCACGTCCTGGAAGAGACGTGGACGCCGCAGGACGAAGCGCTGGCACGCGCGCGTGCCGCACTGGACGCCGCATGGGACGAGGAGGAGCGTCCCCCGCTTCGTGCCGACCACAACCGCTGGACCGTGGTCGGCACGGATGTGCAGCTGCGCCATGGGCGCGACGGCCGCTGGTGGCCCTACCGCAAGGAAGGGGGCCGTTGGGCTCCCGCGGGGCCCGCGGCCCAGGACCCGGCGACGGCACTGGCCGTCGCCGACGGAAACGAGTGACGACGCGACCCATGCGGGGTGACCTGGCCCCTCCTGGAGGAGGCGCCGTCGGCACGTCCCTCTGAGTTCACCCGCAGGCCTCCTCTGGTTCGTGATGGCGGCGAAGTCTGACCGCTGTCACGAACCTTGTGCCTCAGGAGGCCCCGATGTCCCCGCACGCCGCCCGTACGGGCCGTGTCCGTCGTTCCATAGCCATCGGCCTGCCGCTCGCAGTGGTCGCCGCCCTGACGGTGGCAGGCACCGCGACGGGCCGGCCGGGTGGCGGGCACGGTGCGGCGCGCGTGACCGCCACCGCGACGCTCGACGACATACCGCTGGGCACCTTCAGCAACAAGCTGATGCCGGGCACGGTGAAGGACGACCGGGGTGTCGACCTCGGCGGTATCGGCAGCGACCTGTACCCGACAGGCCGCAAGGGTGAGTTCTGGGCGGTGACCGACCGAGGACCCAACGGCCAGATCAAGATCGACGGCAAGAAGCGCCGCACCTTCCCGGTCCCTGGTTTCGACCCGGCGATCGTGAAGATCCGGGTCCGTGGGGACAAGGTCGATGTCGTTTCCGCCCTGCCGCTGACGACCTCCTCGGGGAAGCCCGTCACCGGATTGCCCAACCAGGAAGGCCGCGACGAGGCCCCGTACTCGTACGACGCGAAGACCCCCGTGTCGTACGACCCGAACGGTTTGGACACGGAGGGGCTAGTCCGTGCCCCGGACGGCACCTTCTGGCTGGTCGACGAGTACGGGCCGTCCCTGGTCCACGTCTCCGCGCGCGGGAAGGTCATCAAACGGTACGTTCCGCGCGGGCTGAAGCTGCGCGGCGCCGACTATCCGGTGGTCGAGGCCCTGCCCGGGGTCCTTCTGCACCGCAAGACGAACCGCGGCTTCGAAGGCCTCACCCAACTCCCCGGCGGAGACCTGGTGATGGCCGTGCAGAGTCCGCTCTCCCTGCCGGACGAGGACGCGGGTGAGGGCTCGCGCACCACACGGCTGTTGCGCTTCTCGCCGCGGAAGCAGGCCGTCACCGCCGAGTACGCCTACCGGTTCGATCCCGTGGGTCGCGTCGATCCCGGTGAGGACGACACGTCCGAACTGAAGATCTCTTCCGTCGTCGCCACAGGCCGCGACAGACTCCTCGTCCAGGAGCGCACCGACAAAGCCGCACGCCTCCACGCCGTCACACTGCACCGTGGCGCGAACATCCTGGGCGGCAAGTGGGACAGGAGCACGACGCGGCCCTCCTTGGAGCAGCTCGACGATCCCGCCGCCTCCGGAGTGCCCGTCCTCGACAAGCGACTGGTGGTCGACCTGAACACGGTCGACGGCGTGCCCGGCAAGATCGAAGGCGTCGCCCTGGTCGACAGTCGCACGCTGGCCCTCATCAACGACAACGACTTCGGGATGAGCGACGGCCCGGAGGCCTTCGACAAGGACGGCCGACTGGTGGACAGCGGTACGGAGACCACGGTGACGTACGTACGGCTCCCCCGACGGTACTGACTTGGTCAGGACAGTGGCTCGGTGAGCTTGTGCCTGCCCGGGCCGCTGTCCCCCGCCAGACTGCACGCGACGTTGTCGATGCCCACCTTGTAGCCCGTGGTGTCCGGGTACTGCACCAATGTCCCGCGCACCGTTCCGGAGGGCTGGTTGCGCGCCTTGCGTTCCAGGGGCCGTTCGCAGAGGGCCGCCGCCGCCTTCTTCAGGGCTGCGTCCGTCGTGTAGGCGCCCTTCAGCTCGGCGAACTCGACGACTTCGGCGTCGTGCGGTTCGTGGCACGACCTCTTCGCGGCCTGTCCGGGCCGGCTGCTGTCGATGTTGAAGCAGTCGCCTGTCTTCAAGTGGTAGTACGGAACCTGGTCATCCGCGGGCGAGGGTCTGACCGAGTCGAGGTCGCTCGGGAAATCGGTCGGCAGCGTGGGGAAGTCGGTCGGCAGCGAAGGGACGTCACTCGGCAGACCCGTGGGCAACTGGCTGGGGATCCGGGACGGGATGCTCAAGGAGGGGGTGGGTTCACGCGCTGTACTGCTGTCCGACTCGGCGGGTTCCTTCCTGCCGTCGCCGTCGTCACGGGTGACCAGCAGAACCACCGCGGCGACGGCTCCGAGAGCCACGATGATCGCGAGCAGGACGAAGAGGCCGTTGCGCCGTCCCGGCGGCCCACCTTCAGGGGGCGGCGCCCAGCCCCCGGGCCCCGGCGGCGGGCCGTACCCGCCGCCCGGCGGAGGACCGAACCCTCCCCCGCCGGGCGGCGGACCACTGGGCGGAGGAGGCGGCTGCGGCGGTACGGGCGGCATGGCCATACCCACCAGAGTCGCCTCGTACCGGTCATATGGCGAGCCCCCTGCGCGGGTTGCTCGAAGGTGGTACCGAGGATCAGCTCCTGGCCGCCAGCAGGTGGTCCATGGCCAGCTGGTCGAGTCGCTCGAACGCCATCCCGCGTGCTGCGGCCTCCGCCACGTCGAACGCCTCGTACGCGCTCCTGTCGGCGAGCAGGCCGGAGAGGCCGTCCTCGGCCGTGGGAAGGGCCAGCTCGTCCAAGCGCGCGGCACTGAGCGCCGCACGCACCTCGGGGTCGGCCCGGAACGCGGCCGCACGCTCGCGCAGGATCAGATAGTTGCGCATGCAGCCCGCAGCCGAGGCCCACACCCCCTCGAAGTCCTCCGTGCGCGGCGGCTTGAAGTCGAAGTGCCGGGGGCCGTCGTACCCGCCCCGCTCCAGGAGGTCCACCAGCCAGAAGGCGCTGCGCAGATCACCGGCCCCGAACCGCAGATCCTGGTCGTACTTGATGCCGGTCTGGCCGTTGAGGTCGATGTGGAAGAGCTTGCCCGACCACAGCGCCTGAGCGATGGAGTGCGGGAAGTTGAGGCCGGCCATCTGTTCGTGCCCCACCTCCGGGTTGACGCCGTAGAGTTCCGGACGCTCCAGGCGCTCGATGAACGCGAGGGCGTGGCCGACGGTGGGCAGCAAGATGTCGCCACGCGGCTCGTTGGGCTTCGGCTCGATGGCGAAACGCAGGTCGTAGCCCTGTGTGGTCACGTACTCGCCGAGCAGGTCGAAGGCCTCCTTCATCCGGTCGAGCGCGACGGTCACGTCCTTCGCGGCACCGGATTCCGCGCCCTCCCTGCCGCCCCACGCCACATAAGTGTGGGCGCCCAGCTCCGCCGCGAGGTCGATGTTGCGCATCGTCTTCCTCAGCGCGTAACGCCGCACATCGCGGTCGTTGGCGGTGAACCCCCCGTCCTTGAAGACGGGGTGGGTGAAGAGGTTCGTGGTGGCCATCGGCACGACGAGGCCTGTGGCGTCCAGCGCCTGCCGGAACCGCTTGATGTGCCCCTCCCGTTCCGCGTCGGACGACCCGAAGGGGATCAGGTCGTCGTCGTGGAAGGTCACTCCGTAGGCGCCCAGTTCGGCGAGGTGCCGCACCGAGTCGGCAGGGTCGAGCGCGGCCCGGGTGGCGTCTCCGAACGGGTCCCGGCCCTGCCAGCCGACCGTCCACAGGCCGAAGCTGAACTTGTCCTCAGGGGTGGGCTGATAGTTCATGTGCGGCTCCCTCGCCTATTTCGTCATGGCGCTTTACAAATTAGTATCCGAGGGCGCTGCTGGGAAGGTCGAGGAGTGAACTCCGGAGCGCACCCGGGGACAGCCGCAGAAACGGAGACCGTGATGTCGTCAGCGCCCACCGCTCAGGGCCCCCTTGTCGTCGGGGTGGACAGCTCCACGCAGTCCACCAAGGTCCTGGTCGTCGACGCCCCCACCGGCCGGGTGATCGCGCGTGGGCAGGCGCGGCACCGCGTCAGCTCCGGCGAGCACCGTGAAAGCGACCCTCAGGAGTGGTGGGACGCCCTGTGCGCGGCCCTGGAACAGTGCGGACAGGCGGCCCGCGAGGCCTCCGCCGTGTCCATCGGCGGGCAGCAGCACGGTCTCGTCACCCTCGGCAAGGACGGCAGCCCGGTGCGCCCGGCGCTGCTCTGGAACGACGTGCGATCGGCCCCGCAGGCCCGGAGCCTCGTGGAACGTCTCGGCGGGCCCGAGGTGTGGGCCGATCGGGTCGGCAGCGTTCCGGGCCCTTCCTTCACCGTGACGAAGTGGGCCTGGCTCACCGAGCACGAACCCGCATCGGCCCGCGCCACCACCGCCGTGCGCCTGCCCCACGACTACCTGACGGAACGGCTGAGCGGCCTCGGCACGACCGATCGCGGCGACGTCTCCGGAACGGGCTGGTGGGCGTCGGGGCCGGAGCAGTACGACGAGGACATTCTCGGCATGGTGGGGCTCGACCCTGCGCTGCTCCCCCGCGTCGCACGGCCCGGGGAAGTCGTCGGGACGGTCCGGGACGGCGGTGAACTGCCGTTCTCCAAGGGCACACTGGTCGCCCCCGGCACCGGCGACAACGCGGCTGCGGCACTGGGGCTAGGGCTGCGACCCGGAACACCGGTGCTGAGCCTCGGCACGTCGGGCACGGTGTACGCCGTCTCGGAGCGCCGTCCCGCCGACCCGACCGGTACCGTCGCGGGCTTCGCCGACGCGCGTGGCGCCTGGCTGCCGCTTGCCTGCACCCTGAATTGCACCCAGGCCGTGGACCGAGTGGCCGAACTGCTCCACCTGGAGCGTGACGCGGTGGAACCGGGGGGCTCGGCCACGCTCCTCCCCTACCTGGACGGTGAGCGCACCCCGAACCTGCCGCACTCCTCAGGAGTCCTGCACGGCCTCCGGCACGACACGACGCCCGGGCAGCTGCTGCAGGCCGCGTACGACGGAGCCGTGCACTCGCTGCTCGGTGCCCTCGACCGGGTCCTGGACGCCGACGCGGACCGGTCGACCCCGCTGTTGCTCATCGGAGGCGGCGCGCGGGGCAAGGCCTGGCAGCACACCGTGCAACGCCTCTCCGGGCGCCCCGTGCAGGTCCCTGAAGCACAGGACCTGGTGGCGCTCGGAGCCGCGGCGCAGGCGGCCGGTCTGCTGACCGAGGAGGACCCGAGCGCCATCGCGAGGCGTTGGGACACCGCTCGGGGACCCGTGCTCGACCCCGTGGAGCGCGACGAGGCGGCACTGGCCAGGATCTCCGGGGTACTCTCCGACGCGGCGCCGCTCCTGGACAGGGCGCCCCAAGGGGAGTGAGGACTGACCGAGGCATGACCGCACCGCTGCACGACCAGCGCCGGGGATCATCCGGCGTGCGGCTGCCCGACACCCAGCAGGGAATGCGCCGCCGCAATCTGTCCCGGGTGATGCACGCGGTGGCCACGCACGGACCACTGTCCCGTGCCGCGGTGGCCTCCCGCATCGGGCTGACACGGGCTGCCGTGTCCACGCTCGTGGACGAACTGATCCGGTCGGGGCTCCTGGACGAGCTGGGCCCCGAGCGGCCCGGACGGGTGGGGCGCCCGGGATCGGCTCTCGCGGTCAGTGCGACGGGCCCCGTCGGGATCGGTGCCGAGGTGGGGGTCGACCATCTGGCGGTGTGCGCGGTCGATCTGCGGGGTGAGATCCGCGCACGCGCCGAGCGACGGTCCGCCAACCGTGGCCGCGCCCCCGCCCCCGTGCTGACGGAGCTCTCCGCCCTGGTGAGGCAGGTGTGCGCCGAGGCGTACCAGCAAGGGCTGGCTCCCGCAGGCCTTGCGGTGGCCGTGCCCGGACTGGTCGCCCGCGACACCCGGACCGTCGTCCGCGCTCCCAACCTCGGCTGGCGCGACATCGACCTGGGCCGCCTCCTGCCCGGCGACCTGCCGCTGACGGTGGACAACGAGGCCAACTTCGGCGCGCTCGCCGAACTGTGGCTCGGCGAGGAATCACCCGAGGACTTCCTCCACGTGTCGGCGGAGATCGGCATCGGCGCGGCACTCGTCGTCGATGGACGACTCCTGCGGGGGACGCGCGGATTCGCCGGCGAGCTGGGACACGTGCCCGTCCATCCCGACGGGCCCGCCTGCCCCTGCGGAGGACGCGGCTGTCTTGAGCAGTACGCGGGTGAGGGCGCGGTGCTGCGTGCCGCGGGACTGGGCCCGGGTGGCGTGGGCGACTCGGGTGATCCAGGTGACCCAGATAGCACAAGTGACCCGGGTGGCATAGATGACCCGGATGGCACAGGTGACCCGGGTGAGGAACGTGGCGAAGTGCTTGCCGAGCGCGCCGCCGCAGGTGACGAAAGCGTGCGGCGCGCACTCAGCGACGCCGGAACGGCTCTCGGCATCGCTCTCACCGGCGCGGTGAATCTGGTGGATCCGCAGGCCGTCGTGCTGGGCGGTGCGCTGTCTCGGCTCGCACCGTGGCTGCTGCCCGCGCTGGAGCGGGAGTTGTCGGAGCGCACGGCGCGCCGGGCCTGTGGGGTGACGGTGTCCCGGCTCGGCTCTGACGGGCCGCTGTTGGGGGCGGCGCACTCGGTGGCGCGAGCGGTGTTGGACGACCCGGCGGGTCTCGGTGTGGGCGGGTCGACTTCCGGTGAGGCCCAAGCGGAAGCAGCTCAGCGGACGTAGGAAGCGGACGTGGGAAGCGGACGTGGGCAGCGGCCGGGACCGCCGCCCGTTCAGCGGACTGAGAAGGCGACAGGGTGCGTTTGGTGGAACGCCGCTCCCCCGAACGAGTGGCCGAGATATCCACAACCACGATGCTGTGCACAGATCCGACGCGGGCCCTTCCACCTCAACCGGCGGCCGCCGTAACGTAAATCACGCGAGGTCCCGCAGCGGTGACGACACGTCAGCGTCGGGGGCGGCCTCGCGGATCGGGACCCGTGCCAGTCGCGCGGCCCACCCGGTCGGACCGACGGCCCATCCGGCCAGAGTGGAGCGGCGCAGCGATGAATGATGCTCAGATCCTTACCGTACGGCCCGAGCCGGGCGAGTACGCCTCGGCGTCCGCCTCCACCACCATCCCCCTGTTCGGAGCCCTCACGTCCACGCACTCCACCGCTTCGCTCCAGGCGCCCCTGCCCGAAACCGTGTGGATATGGGAGCTCGACCGGGCCCGCCGCGCCGCACGGTTCAGTGAGCGGGGCAGTGGCTTCACGGTCGAACTGTGCGCCATGAACAGAACGCGTTCCGCGCCCCGCATAGAGCACGGCCCCACGCCCCGCATAGAGCTCAGTGTCAGTCCAGCCACCGTTCCCCCCTCCTCCCCCCCGCCCCGACTCAGAGCTCAGCGCCAGTCCAGCCACCGTTCTCTCCCCCACCCCCCCACCGAGAGGCAGGCCAGTCATGGATCGAGTGAGACCCTTCCCCAGTCGGCGCCGACTGCTGCAGGGCGCGGTCGCAGCCGCCGTGCCCGCCGCGCTCCTGCCCCCCACCCACGCCGCCGCACAGGCTCGCGCGGTCGACTACCCCCTGGCCGAATGGGTACCGGCCAGCACCTCCAACTACACGGCGGCCAACCGCCCCACCACCTATCCCATCGACTACGTGATCATCCACGTCACTCAGGAGACGTACGCCGACACGCTCGCCATCTTCCAGAACCCGGCGAAGAAGGTCTCGGCCCACTACGTCGTGCGCTCCAAGGACGGTCACATCGCCCAGTGCGTCCGTGAGCGCAACGTCGGGTGGCACGCCGGGAACTGGACCTATAACACACGAAGCATCGGAATCGAGCACGAAGGGTGGGTCGACAAACCTGAATACTTCACCAACGCGATGTACGAGCAGTCCGCCGCGCTGACCGCCGCCATCTGCGCCAAGTACGACATCCCGAAGGATCGCGAACACATCATCGGCCACCATGAGGTCCCCGGTTCGGACCACACGGATCCCGGCCCGTACTGGGACTGGTCGCGCTACCTGCGCCTGGTCAACTTCGCCTGAGTCGTCGCGCATCCTTGTCGGCTTCCGTCTCCGGGGCGACGATGGCAGCACCGCGTCCGCCGTCCTGGGAGGCAGAGTTGTCCGATCCGTGGGTGGCCCTGGAGCCCGGTGTGGACCCCGCGGAGCGGGTGCGGGTGGTGCGCAGGGCCCACGAGCGGTTCACCGACGCGGGGACGATCGCCCGCCCGGTGCGTTCGGTGGTGGCCGACTCGTGGCGGAGATCGGCCAGGGCGCGGGTGAGTCCGGAGTGCGCCGGCGCGGTGGTGGAGCTGGCCGACGGCGACCTCGGGGCGTACCGGTCGGAGCATCCTCTGGCGCGGGTGATGCCGCTGTTCCGCGAATTGATGGGCACCTTCGCCGCGGACGGGGAGCATCTGCTCGCCGTGTGTGACGCGCAGGGCAGGTTGCTGTGGGTCGAGGGTCACGCGGTGGCGCGGCGGCGGGCGGGGCGGATGAACTTCGTGCCGGGTGCGCGGTGGGCGGAGTCCGCCATGGGGACGAACGCGCCGGGGACGGCGGTCGCCGTGGGCCGGCCGGTGCAGGTCTTCGCCACCGAGCACTACATGCGCCGGGTGCAGCCGTGGACCTGCGCGGCGGCTCCGGTGCACGATCCCCGGACCGGTCGGCTGATCGGCGCGGTCGACATCACCGGCGGCGACGGGCTCGCGCACCCGCACAGTCTCGCCTTCGTGCAGGCGGTCGCGCGGGCGGGAGAGTCGCAACTGGCTCTGCTCGCACCGCCGGTGAGGTCGGACGAGAAGGTCGAGCTGGCGGTGCTCGGGCGGGATGAGGCGTCGTTGACGGTGGGAGGACGCACGGTGCGGCTCAGCCGGCGGCACAGCGAGATCGTCGTGCTGCTGGCCCGTCACCCGGAGGGGTTGTCGGGGGACGAGTTGCTGTGTGCGTTGTACGAGGACGAGTCGGTGTCGCAGGTGACGTTGCGGGCCGAGATGGCGCGGCTGCGGCGGGTGCTGGGTGCGGAGTTGCTGCGGTCGCGGCCGTATCGGTTGGCGGTGTCCGTCGAGTGCGATGTCGACGTGGTGGAACGGCGTCTGGGTGCGGGGGCGGTGGCGGCGGCCGCGGCGGCGTATGCGGGGCCGTTGCTGCCACAGTCCCAGGCTCCCGCCCTCGTCCGGCTCCGTCGCAGGCTCGCGGAACAGATGCGGGCGGCGCTCATCGAGCGCGAAGACCCGGACCTGCTCGCTGACTGGGCGCACGCTCCGTGGGGTGAGGAGGACTTGGCGGTGTGGCGGGCGCTGGCCGGGCTGCGTCCGTCGGCTCCCGTGCTGGCCCGCCTGGGCGAGCTGGACGCGGAACTGACGTAGCCGCACGTGAAACGAACGTAGGGAGGCGCGCACGAGACCGGCGTAACCCGCCAAGCCCTCCGTCGTACGCGGCGCGGAACGCAACGTCGATGCAACGTCGGGGCTCCTAGCCTCCGGACGAGAGCTGCCCGACGGCGGGCAGTCTTCCCCCCGGAGGCCAGCCAAAGATGACCCGTTACGCAGCGCCCGGCACCGAGGGCGCGATCGTCTCCTACCAGTCGCGCTACGACCACTTCATCGGCGGCGAGTATGTGGCGCCTGCCCGTGGCCAGTACTTCGAGAACCCGAGCCCGGTCAACGGCCGGCCTTTCACAGAGGTGGCGCGGGGTACGGCGGAGGACGTCGAGCGCGCCCTCGACGCGGCGCACGCGGCGGCGCCCGCGTGGGGACGTACATCGGTCACCGGGCGCGCCGACGTGCTGCTGAAGATCGCCGACCGGATGGAGGCGAACCTCGAACAGCTGGCTGTGGCCGAGAGCTGGGAGAACGGCAAGCCGATCCGCGAGACGCTGGCCGCCGACATCCCGCTCGCCATCGACCACTTCCGGTACTTCGCGGGTGTCATCCGTGCGCAGGAGGGGTCGCTGAGCGAGGTCGACGAGGACACCATCGCGTACCACTTCCACGAGCCGCTCGGGGTGGTCGCGCAGATCATTCCGTGGAACTTCCCGATTCTGATGGCCACGTGGAAGCTGGCGCCGGCGCTCGCCGCGGGCAACGCCGTCGTCCTCAAGCCGGCCGAGCAGACCCCGGCGTCCATCCACTACTGGATGAGTCTGGTCGCCGATCTGCTGCCCCCCGGGGTCGTCAACATCGTCAACGGGTTCGGCGTCGAGGCGGGCAAGCCGCTGGCGTCCAGTCCGCGTGTCGCCAAGGTCGCCTTCACCGGGGAGACCACGACGGGCCGGTTGATCATGCAGTACGCCTCGGAGAACATCAAGCCGGTGACGTTGGAGCTGGGCGGCAAGTCGCCGAACATCTTCTTCGACGACGTGTGGTCCGCGAACGACGACTTCCGGGACAAGGCGCTTGAAGGCTTCACGATGTTCGCGCTCAACCAGGGCGAGGTGTGCACCTGTCCGTCGAGGGCGCTGGTGCAGCGCGGGCAGTACAGCGAGTTCCTCGAGGCGGCCGTCGCCCGCACCGAGCAGATCAAGGCCGGACACCCGCTCGACACCGACACGATGATCGGCGCGCAGGCGTCCAACGACCAGTTGGAGAAGATCCTCTCCTATCTGGACATCGGGCAGCAGGAGGGCGCCAAGGTGCTGACGGGGGGCCGGCGCGTGGAGTACGACGGTGAGCTGGCCGGCGGGTACTACGTGCAGCCGACGATCTTCGAGGGCGACAACCGTATGCGGATCTTCCAGGAGGAGATCTTCGGCCCGGTGGTCTCGGTCGCGTCGTTCAACGACTTCGACGACGCCATCAAGATCGCCAACGACACGCTGTACGGCCTGGGGGCCGGGGTGTGGACGCGTGACATCAACACGGCGTACCGGGCGGGCCGGGCGATCCAGGCGGGCCGCGTCTGGACGAACTGCTACCACGCGTATCCGGCGCATGCGGCGTTCGGCGGGTACAAGCAGTCCGGCATCGGCCGGGAGACCCACAAGATGATGCTGGAGCACTACCAGCAGACGAAGAACCTTCTGGTGTCGTACTCGGCGAAGAAGCTCGGCTTCTTCTAGACGTGCACGCGACGGGGGCGGCGCCCGTTTGGGACGCCGCCCCTTTACGTACCTGACCGGGGGTTACTTGACGTTGACGCCGGTCCAGGCGGCGGCCACGCGCTTGTACTCGGTGGAGTTCGCGCCGTAGAGGTCCTTCGCGGCGCTCAGCGTGCCCTTACGGGCCGCCTTGTAGTTGGTGGTCGACGTGAAGTACGTCGTCAGGGCCTTGTACCAGATCTTCTCGGCCTTGCCGCGTCCGATGCCGAGGACCTTGGAGCCGTCGGCGGTCGGCGAGTTGTAGTTGACGCCGTTGATCCGCTTCTTGCCGCTGCCCTCGGACAGCAGGTAGAAGAAGTGGTTGGCGATGCCCGAGGAGTAGTGGACGTCGACGTTCCCGGCGTTGCGGCTCCACTTGTCCAGGGAGCCGCCGTCCTTGCTCGGCTTGTCCATGTAGCGCAGCGGGGAGCCGTCGCCGTTGATGTCGATCTTCTCGCCGATGAGGTAGTCACCGACGTCCTTGGGGTTCTTGGCCTTGAACTCCACGGCGGTGGCGAAGATGTCGGAGGTGGCCTCGTTCAGGCCGCCGGACTCGCCGCTGTACTCCATGTTGCCGGTCGCCGAGGTGACGCCGTGCGTCATCTCGTGGGCGGCGACGTCGATCGAGGTGAGGGGCTTCTTGTTGCCCTCGCCGTCGCCGTACGTCATGCAGAAGCAGCTGTCGTCCCAGAACGCGTTGACGTAGCCGTTGCCGTAGTGGACGCGGGACGTCGCGCCCTTGCCGTCGCCGTTGATGCCCTTACGACCGTGGACGGACTTGTAGTAGTCCCAGGTGAGCTGGGCGCCGTAGGCGGCGTCGACGGCGGCGGTCTGCGCGTTCGACGGCTTGCCGTTGCCCCAGACGTCGTTGGCGTCCTTGAAGAGCTTGCCGGTGCCGCTCTCCGCGTGCTTCAGGTCGAAGGTGCGGTGGCCGCCGCGGGCCGTGTCGGTCAGCTCGTAGCCGCTCGCCACCTTCTTGGAGCCGACCTTGACCTTGCCGCTGTACTGGCTGTTGCCGGTGCCGTTCTCGATGGCCTGGTACTCGTACAGCTTCTTGCCCGTCGCGGCGTCCGTGATGACGTGGAGCCTGCTGGGGGTGCCGTCCTTCTGCACGCCGGTGACGACGGTTTCGTACGCCAGGACGGGCTTGCCGGAGGCGGCCCAGATCACCTTGCGCGGCGACTGCGCGTCGGCCTCGGCGGTCTTCGCCTTCGCGGCGGTCGACTCGGCCGACTTGGCCACGGAGGACTTGGTGAGCTTCGCGTCGGTGGAGGCGACCTTCACGGTGGCCTCGGTCGCCTTGGTGACGCTCTTCACCTTGCCGCTCTTGGCGGTGTGCACGACGAGGTCGCCGCCGAGGACCGGCAGGCCCTCGTAGGTGCGCTCGTAGCGGGTGTGGACGGTGCCGTCGGCGTCCTTGACGACGTCGCGGACGACCAGCTTCTCCTTGGCACCGAGGCCGATGTCGTCGGCGGTCGCCGATCTCTCGGCGTTCGCGTCCTGGAGGAGATCCGCGCGGGCCGACGCCGAGAGGGCCACGGGCGAGCCGGACGGCTCGGTGTCGTCGCCCGGCTGGGCGGAGGCACCGGTGGTCAGTCCGGTGGTGAGCAGCGCTCCGGCCGCGACGGCGGTGGCGATCGCGAGCGTCGAACGCTTACGGAATATGTGAGAGGTCACGCAGGCTCCATCTGTGGGGGCCCGGGAGGCATGGAGGGCCGCCCGGAGCAGAAGAAAGACGCGATGCGGGCGTGCAGCTCGTTGCTGTACGTGCAGCGTGTTGCGGGGGAGCGTGTCATTTCAACCAGGTACATGTCAGCATTTTGACTGGATGTTGGCCGGAAATGGTCCGTTGAGCGATGGTCGGCATACGCAATGCGGACAGAACACGCACGTGGTCGCATCCGGCACCGGCCACCACAGTCGGACTTCGGCCACGTGGGAGGCATGAGGTAAGAAGGCACCCGTGACCGAACCGCCGCCCCAGACCGCCACCCAGCACGCGTTCATCGCGCTCGCGCCGCCCGACGACGCGAAGAACGAGCTGGCGCGCGCGTTGGGGCCGGCCTATGCCGAACATCCCGAGCTGCGTTGGAACCGGATCGAGGACTGGCACATCACGCTGGCGTTCCTGGGTGAGCTGCCGGTGCAGACCGTCGAGGGGCTTCGTGCGCCCCTCGCCGATCTGGCGGCCGCCCGCCCCTCTCTCGAACTGTCGCTGGCCGGTGGCCGGCACTTCGACGAGCGAGTGCTGTGGAGCGGCGTCGAGGGTGATCTCGAAGGACTGCACGAGCTGGCCGAAGCGGTACGGGCGCTGGTCAGGGAGTGCGGTGTCGTCTTCCCGGAACGTCTGCTGCGTCCCCATCTCACGCTGGCCCGCGCCCGCCGCTACGACAACGCGTCCGTCTCGGCGGTGGCCGACCGTCTACGCGGTTTCGCCGGACGACCCTGGCGGACCGAACGCCTCCACCTGGTCGGCAGCACGGTGAACGGTCACCCGGGTCCCAGGCGCTATCAGGACATCGACGCGTGGACCCTGGTCACGGGGAGCCCTTGTACGGAGGCAGCGCCGCGTCGAGGGTCTCGCGGATGACCTCGTAACAGCTGCAGGCGTGCGCCTGCAGGCGGGGGCGGTCCAGAATGGTGATCGTGCCGCGGCTGTACTGGATGCAGCCGTCCGCGGCCAGCGCGCCGGCGACCTCGCTGACCGAGGACCTGCGCACGGCGAGCATCTGGGCGAGGAACTTCTGTGTGAGTTCGAAGCGCTCGCTGTGCATGCGGTCCGCGGTCATCAACAGCCAGCGCGCGCAGCGCTGATGGGTGCGGTGGCCGCGGATGCAGGCGGCGTTGCGTGCCAGTTGGGTGAACATCGACTGGGTGAAGCGCTGCAGTGCGTGTTGCAGCTGTCCGTCCAGCAGGGCGATCTCATGACGGAACCGGTCGGCGCCCATGCGCAGGGCGCGGCCGGGGACCTGGCACAGCGTGCGTTCCGTGGCGGTCGCCAGGCCGAGGAAGACGGGGAGGCCGACCATGCCCTCGTCGCCGACGGTGGCGACCTCCACGGTGGGGCCCTCCAGGTCGGTGACGATCGAGCACACCCCGATCAGCGGGAAGTACACGGCGTCGATGCGCTCACCGGGGCGGTACAGCACATGACCGGCGGTCAGTTCGACCGGTTCCAGATGGGGACGCAGATGCTCGCGGGCAGGCTCGGGCAGGGCGGCGAGGATGCGGTTGCTCACCGGGTCGTACGAGCCGTCCGGGTTGTACGGGCCATCCGGGTCGCTCGACATGAGGTGCGCCTCTCGTCCTGGGTCAGGTGGCCATAGCCGGAGGAATCACGGCCGCCCAGGGCGGCAACGACACCCGCAGCATGTCCGCGGCGCCCGGCACCATCACCAGGCTGACCAGCGCGTGCGCCAGCACCGGCAGGGGCAGCACGAAGTCTATGCAGCCCGTGGCCATCGCGGCGCTCGGCATGCCGGACGCCTCGGACGTGGCGAGGTCCTGGGCCAGCGCCCGGCCGCCCGCGCCCCGGACATGGCGTACCCCGAGGGCCCCGTCCTGCTGTCGGCCGGTCAGCACCGCGACCAGCAGGCGCGGGCCGAACGCTGCCGCCGCGGAGGCGAACATCGGGTCCGCCTGACAGTGGTCGTGCACGGGGTGCAGCGTCACCGTGCCCTCCGGCGAGAACGCGGCCCAGCGGCCTGCCGGCACCACGTGCACCACACCGGGTGTCAGCCGGTCGGCGTCGCGCAGCAGGCGCACCGGCAGCGCGGAGCGGTACTGCAGCACCTTCACCAGTGAGTCGACCTGGCGCACCGGGCGGTGCTGCACCAGCACCAGCGCGGCGGGAAACGAATCGGGCAGCGACGACAGAATCTCGCGGTAGGCGCTCACGCCGCCGAGCGACGCGGTCATGCAGACCACGTCGAAGGCGGCGGACGGACTCTGTTCGGCAGCGGACATAAGGGCAGTCTAATGCCCGCCACCGAACACAGCGTGCGTGCCCCGTCGAACCGGACATCGGCTCGGCATGGAAGCGTCACCGCCACTTCCGCGCATTTGGCAGCACCGATCGGTGCGGAACGGTCAAATGCGGGTACTCCGCTTCGACAGTGGCGTTCGGGTTCTCAGGCGTCCCGTGCGCAACACATCGCAGCAGAGGAGATGACATGGAAGGCGACCACCCCGTGAAGGCCGCGGTGGAGAAGCTGAAGGACACGGTCACGGGGGGCCAGGGGCCGGAGGAGGGCGTGCCGGGCAAGCCCAATTCCGAGTCGCCGACGGTGGTCGAGCCGACCGAACCGCGGGAGCCGCTGCCGCCGAAGGCCGACCAGACCGGTCCGAAACCCGTGAGCCCCACGGGTACACCTTCGCGTGACGGTCGGGCGGCTTCCGCGCAGCAGGGCGAGTGGCTGACGACCGCGCAGGGCGACCGACTGTACGACACCGATCACTCGCTCAAGGCCGGTCCGCGCGGGCCCGTCCTCCTCCAGGACCATCACCTGCGGGAGAAGATCACCCACTTCGACCACGAGCGGATCCCGGAGCGGGTCGTCCACGCCCGCGGCGCCGCCGCCCACGGCGTGTTCCGCGGGTACGGCAACGCGGCCAATGTCACCAAGGCCGCCTTCCTCGGCGAGGGCATGGAGACCGAGGTCTTCGTCCGGTTCTCCACCGTCCTCGGCTCGCGCGGCTCGGCGGACACCGTCCGTGACACCCGCGGGTTCGCGACGAAGTTCTACACGACCGAGGGCACCTTCGACCTGGTCGGCAACAACATCCCGGTGTTCTTCATCCAGGACGCCATCAAGTTCCCGGACGTCATCCACGCCGGCAAGCCCCACCCCGACCGTGAGATCCCGCAGGCCCAGAGCGCGCACGACACGTTCTGGGACTTCGTCACCCTGCACTCCGAGGCCACGCACCACACCCTGTGGAACATGTCCGACCGGGGCATTCCCCGCTCGTACCGGATGATGGAGGGCTTCGGGGTCCACACCTTCCGGCTGGAGAACGCGGCCGGGGAGACCACCCTGGTGAAGTTCCACTGGAAGCCGCGGCTCGGTGTGCACTCCCTCGTCTGGGAGGAGGCGCAGATCGCCGGCGGCGTGGACCCCGACTTCCACCGCCGCGACCTCGCCGACGCCATCGAGGCCGGTGCCTACCCCGAGTGGGAACTGGGCATCCAGACCTTCCCCGACACCCCCGAGCAGACCTTCGAGGGCATCGACCTCCTCGACCCCACGAAGATCGTGCCCGAGGAGCTGGCGCCGGTGCAGCCCATCGGGCTGCTCACGCTCAACCGGAACCCGTCGAACTACTTCGCCGAGACCGAGCAGGTCGCCTTCCACGTCGGCCATCTCGTCCCCGGCATCGACGTCACCGACGACCCGCTGCTCCAGGGGCGCCTGTTCTCCTACCTCGACACCCAGATCAGCCGGCTCGGCGGGCCCAACTTCGCGCAGTTGCCGATCAACCGTCCGCACGCCCCGGTCAACGACATGCTGCGGGACGGCATGCACCAGACGGCCGTGCACCGCGGCGTGGCGCCGTACCGCCCCAACTCGCTCGACGGGGGCTGCCCGTTCACGGCGGGCGCCGACACCGGTGCGGACATCGATGTGCCCGTCGCGCTGCCCGCGTCGCGCAAGGTGCGCGAGGCGCCCGCCTCCTTCGACGACCACTTCAGCCAGGCGCGCATGTTCTGGCTGAGCATGAGCGCGCCGGAGCGCGAGCACATCGCGAACGCCTACTCCTTCGAACTCGGCAAGTGTTACGAGCAGGCCGTCAAGGAACGCGGTCTGCAGGCCCTGGCCAACATCGACTCCGAGCTGTGCGCCCAGGTCGCCACCGCCCTCGGGCTGCCCGCCCCCGCCCCGACCGAGCCGCTCCAGGACGCGCTGCCCAGCCCGGCCCTCTCCCAGATCGGCCGGAGCTGGCCGCTCGACGGCCGGCTCATCGGCATCGTGACGGACGGGGCGACCGACCTCGACGGCGTTCGGGCGGTCCGGCAGTCCGTGCTCGACGGGGGCATGGTGCCGCTGGTCATCGCACCGGCGGGCGGAAAGCTGGACGCGGAAGGTGAACCCCTGACGGTGCAGCGCACGTTCGCGACAGCACGCTCCATCGAGTTCGACGCCCTGCTCGTGGTGGGCAGCCCGGCGGCCGGCGCGGACGCGCTGCCCGCGCGGGACGCCAAGGCGAAGACCGCCACCGGCCCCGACCCGCGGGTGCGGCTCCTGCTGGACGAGGCGTTCCGCCACGGCAAGGCCATCGGCGGCTGGGCCGGGGCCGAGCAGGTTCTCGACGCCGCGGGCGTGCCGTCCGACGCGCCCGGCGTCGTCCTCGGTTCCGGTGGCGCCGCGGTGCTCGACGAGATGCGGACGCTGCTCTCGCAGCACCGTGTCTGGGAACGCTTCACCACCGAACTGGGCTGACCGCACCACACCACAACGCGCAGCGCTGCGCGTCCCGGGCGGGACGCGCAGCGTCGCGCGACGAACAGCGTTACTTCAGGCCGCGATCCAAGGCGTTGAACAGCGTGTTGTTCGAGGTGTCTCCCGACATCTCCCAAATCATTCCGCCGAGCAGACCCTTGGACTTGATGTACTGGGTCTTCTTCTCGATGGACCAGGCGTCGTCGAAGGACCACCACTGGCCGTTCGCCCCGGTGTAGCCGTACGTGGAGATGGACTGTTCGTCGTGGTAGACGGTCAGGTTCGGGAAGGCGGCGACCAGGTTGTCGTAGCCGCGCGTGCCCGCCTCCTCCTGGAACTGGCCGGGCGCGGCGCCGTTGGCGCTCTGCCACTCGCCGTGCGCGCCGCCGTCGGCGACCTGCTGCCAGCCGCGCCCGTAGAACGGGAAGCCGATGGTCAGCTTGCGCGGCTTGATGCCCTGGTCGGTGTACGCCTTCACGGCGTCGTCGATGCTGAAGTCGGTGGGGTACGGGCTCTGTGCGTCCTTATACAGGTTGGCCTGGTGGCCCGTGCGGTTGGGTTCCCAGGAGTTGTCGCTGCCCGCGCCGTGGAAGTCGTAGCCCTGGACGTTGCCGAAGTCCAGGTACTTGAAGACCTCCTTGAGCTCCCAGCCCTCGTTGATCTTCTTGGGGTCGGCCGGGGTGAAGGCGGTGAGCAGCCGGTGGCTGCCGCCGAGCGCGTCGAGCTGCTTGCGGAACTCGGCGATCAGGGCGGTGTTGTTGGCCTTGTCGTCCGTGCTCCAGTGGTTGCCGGGGTGGCCGTCCGGCGATCCGGGCCACTCCCAGTCCAGGTCGAAGCCGTCGAAGATGCCGGCGGCGACGCCGTCACCGCCCGCTCCGTTGTACGCGGGCAGGTTGCCCTTGATGTACATGTCGATGCAGGACTTGACGAACTTCTTCCGTGATTCGTCCGTCTTGGCGACGTCGGAGAAGTACTTGGAGTAGGTCCAGCCGCCGAGCGAGACGACGACCTTGAGGTTCGGGTGCTTGGCCTTGAGCTTCTTCAGCTGGTTGAAGTTGCCGCGCAGCTTGCCCCAGCCGTCGTCGGCGACGCCGTCCACGGACTGTCCGGCGGGGAAGGCGCGGCCGTAGTCGGCCTCGGCGTCCCCGGCTCCGTCGCCCTGGTTGGGGTCCTGGGGGTTCTGCGTGGTGCCCTTGGTGACGCCGTTGAGGCAGGTGAGGTTCTTGGGGTCGATGTTGGCGAAGGCGTAGTTGATGACGTCGAGCTTGCCCGCGGCGCCGGACGTCTCCAGGTCACGGACGAAGTACTGGCGGCCGTAGATGCCCCACTGCACGAAGTAGCCGACCTTGGCGTAGCCGCCCTGGCCGACGGATTCCTTGGTGGTGACGGTCAGGGTGTTGCTCGCGGAAGAGGCGTTGTCGGCGGCGTCCCGCGCCTTGACGGTGAAGGAGTACTCCGTGTCGGGCGTCAGGCCGGTCACCGTGCTGGTGAGGGTGTCGGCGGGGAGGCTCTCCACGAGGGTCGTGCCGCGGTAGACGTCGTACGCGGCGACGCGCTGGTTGTCGGTGGCCGCGTCCCAGGCGAGCTTCACGGTGCTCGACGTGACGTCACTGGAGCGGAGGTTGCGGGGCGCGGTGGGGGGCACGGTGTCGGTCGCCGGGTCCACGGTCGTGGCGCCGACCGGGGCGCTCGCCTCGCCGGTGTTGCCGCGCGAGTCCTTGGCGCGGACGCTGAACTGGTAGGCGGTCGCGGGTTCGAGGCCGCGCACCGTGGCCTGGGTGGTGGCGCTGGCCGCGACGACGTCGGTGCCGCGCAGCACCTCGTACGAGGCGACGGGGAAGTCACCTTGCGCGGCCGCCGTCCACTTCAGGCTGACGGTACGGGCGGTGGCGTCGGCGACGCTCAGGTTCGTGGGCGCCTTCGGGGGCACGGCCGCGGTGCCGTCGCACTTGTCGCCGTTGATGAGGCAGCCGGTGGGCGGCTTGAGCTGGCCGCTGCCGCGGAAGGTGTAGCTGTACGGCTCGGTGTCGCGGCCCGCGGGGACACGGGCGTTGTAATAGGCGGGCGTCACGACGACGTGCTTGCCCTTGATCTCGGCGGTGCCGTGGGTGTGGTCGCTGATGGTGACGCCGTCGGGCAGGTCGAACTCGAGGGACCAGGTGCTGACCGCCGTGTCGCCGCTGTTCTTCACGACGAACTTGCCGGTCCAGGAGGTGCCGCTGCCCTCGCTGACGAAGGTGGCGGTGAGCTTGGCGGCCGCGACGGCGGGGGCCGCGAGTGCGGCGAGTCCGGCCAGCGCCAGTGCGAAGACGGCCAGTACGGCGATGAGGGATCTGCGTAAAGGTCTGCGTAGGGGTCTGCGTAGGGACACGGCTCTCCTTGGGGAGGTGAGGACGCGCTTCCTGTGCGGTACAGACCTTTCAGGGAACCACTGCTCGTGAGCATGTCAACGCGGACGAGGGGGTACGCGGGCGTACCAATGCGTGGCGCGGGGCTCCCGCTCATGTCCCCGCGTCCGGAAAGGGCACCAGAAAGGACTGGACCAATGCGGCGACATTTTGCTCGCCCTTGACTTGGCCGAGCCGACGTCAGTGATCGTTTTGCTACGGCAACATTGCCGCCTCGTACAGCAGCATTGCGATCTCTCCGGCGATATTGCGGCCTCATGGCGAAACCGGCGAAAACCTGGTGCGGCCGCCCAGTACGGACCAAGCTCACATTCGACCCGTACGCTCCGCAGAAAGCACCACCGCCACATGTACCCCACCTGTTCGTCCGGCGCCGTGACGGCGCGTCCCACGCATGTGGTGAGGGGGCGGTCCGCACCGTGCGCTACGTGATGCGCAAGGCGGGTGGCTGGCTCCTGATGATCGCGGTCGCGACCAACGCGACGTACCTCCTGGCCAGTTGGTTCCTCGACCCGCGTGCGAACTACAAGGAGCTGCGGCCCGCCCGCAGCGAGGCGCAGATCTCCCACGCCCTCGCCCCGTACAACTTGGACCCCGGCGTGCCGTTGGTGCAGCGGTGGTGGAACTGGCTCACCTCCGTGACCCTCCACTTCGACTGGGGCCGGTCGCCCACCGGCGTCTCCGTCAACGGTGAGGTGGGCCACCGCGCGCTGGTCAGCGCCGAGTTGGTCGTCACGGCGACCGTGCTGTCCGTCGTGATCGGTGTCGCGCTCGCCGTCTACACCGCCGCGCGTCAGTACGGTCCTGCCGACCGCGTCTCGCAGGCGATATCCATCGCCCTGTTCAACGTCCCGACGCCCGTCGCGGCGCTCGCCGTGGTCTTCGTCGCCATCTGGCTCAACCAGCACGCCGGATTCCACTTCCTGTACGTCGCCGGGGAGAACTCGCCCGACGTGGAGGGACTGCTCCCGACGCTCGGTGACCGCCTCCTCCACCTGATCCTGCCGACGCTCACGCTGACGCTCATGGGGTACGTGAATTATCACCTGACACAGCGGTCCCTGCTGCTCGACACGGTCAACGCGGACTTCGTGCGCACGGCCCAGGCCACCGGCCTGACACGGAGCCAGGCCGTGCGCAGACACGCGCTGCGCGCCGCGCTGATCCCGACGGCGGCCTCCGTGGCGTTCAGCGTGCCCGCCGTCTTCACCGGCGCCGTCATCACCGAGTCGATCTTCGGCTGGAACGGCATGGGCCGCTACTTCAGCCAGACCATCAGCCAGAACGACGTGCACGGCGCGGTCGCGACGGCCGCGTTCGCCGCGGTACTGACCGCGGTCGGCGCGATCCTCGCGGACATCGCCACGGTCTTCCTCGACCCGAGAGTGCGGGTGAACTGACATGGCGACCGTGACCGATACCGTTGCCGTCCCGCCGCGTGCGGAGCTCGGGCGCGGCCGGCTCTACCTGCGCCGCTTCCTGCGCAACCGCCTCGCCGTCGCCGGGGTCGTGATCTTCGCGCTGCTCGTGCTGTTCAGCCTCTTCGGCGGCCTGTTCACGTCCTACACCCACACCGACGCCGACTTCACCGCCCTCACCCGACCGCCGAGCGACGTGCACTGGTTCGGCACCAACCAGGGCGGCAACGACATCTACGCCAGCGCGGTGCACGGCCTGCGGCGGTCGCTGGTGATCGCCGTGAGCGTGTCCGTCCTGACGATCGTCGTCGCCGCGGTCGTCGGCGCGGGGGCCGCGTACTTCGGCGGCCGGGTGGAGAGGCTGACGCTCGCCGTCATCCACTTCCTGCTGATCGTCCCCTCGTTCCTCATCCTCGCCCTGGTCTCCAACCACCTCGCCGGTGACTGGCGCGCCCTCATCCTCGTGCTGACCCTGTTCGGGTGGATGTCCACGGCCCGGGTCATCTGGTCCGTCTCCACGTCGCTGCGCGAGCGGGACTACGTGACGGCGGCGGAGTTCATGGGTGTACATCCCCTGCGCATCATCCTGCGCCACATCATCCCCAACCTCGGCTCCCTGCTCATCGTCAACCTGACGCTCGGCGTCGTGGCGACCGTGCTCAGCGAGACCGCGCTCTCGTTCCTCGGGTTCGGCGTCCAGACGCCGGACGTCTCCCTCGGCACGATGCTCGCCGACGGAGCGACCACCATCACCAGCGCACCCTGGCTCTTCGCCTTCCCGGCAGGCCTCGTCGTCCTGCTCACCGTGTCGATGACCTTCATCGGCGACGGACTGCGCGACGCCCTCGACCCCACCTCTGTGACCGGCGCGGCGGGAGGCCGACGATGACACTCACCACGACACGGCACGACGGCCCCTCCCCCGTCGGCGCCGCCGCCCCCGTGCTGTCCGTACGGGATCTGCGGATCTCCTTCCCCTCCGAGGCCGGGCCCGTCGAAGCGGTGCGCGGCGTCAGCTTCGACCTGCTGCCGGGACGCACTCTCGGCATCGTCGGAGAGTCCGGCTCGGGCAAGTCGGCCACCGCGATGGGCATCATGGGGCTGCTGCCGCCCACCGCCGACGTGCGCGGTCAGGTGCGGCTGGGCGACCAGGAGCTGACCGGCCTCGACGACCGGGCGCTTTCGCGGATACGCGGCAACGCCATCGGCATGGTCTTCCAGGACCCCCTGTCCGCGCTCACCCCCATCTTCTCCGTCGGCCGCCTGCTCTCGGACGCGCTGCGGGTCCACCAGAACCTGCCGAAGAAGGCGGCCTGGGAGCAGGCCGTCGAACTGCTCGACCTCGTCGGCATCCCCGACGCGCGGCGCCGGGCCGCGTCCTTCCCGCACCAGTTCTCCGGCGGCATGCGCCAGCGCGTGGTCATCGCCATGGCGATCGCCAACCGGCCGCGGGTGCTGGTGGCCGACGAGCCCACGACCGCGCTCGACGTCACCGTGCAGGCGCAGATCCTCGACGTACTGCGTCTCGCGCAGCGGGAGACCGGCGCCGGGCTCGTCCTGATCACCCACGACCTGGGCGTCGTGGCGGGCCACGCGGACGACGTCGCCGTCATGTACGCGGGGCGCTTCGTGGAGAAGGCGGACGTGCACGGGCTGTTCCGGCGGCCCACGATGCCGTACACCACACGGCTCCTGGCGGCGGTGCCGACCGTGGACGGCGGGGTCCGACGCCCGCTCGTCCCGATCGGCGGCGAGCCGCCCACCCTGTCGGGCCTGCCCGACGGCTGCCCCTTCGCGAGCCGGTGCGCCGTCGCGCTGGACGCGTGCCGCGCCGAGGAACCCGAGCTGCGCCATGTCACCGGGCACGGGGACGTGGCGTGCCTGCGGGCGGCCGAGATCGCGGACGGCACGCTGGACCCGGCCGGGGGCGCCGTGCCTGCCGCCGGGGAGGCGGACTCCGGGCGCGTCGCGGACGGCGATGTGGTGCTGCGCGTCGAGGACCTGGTGAAGACCTTCCCCGTCACCAAGGGCGCGTTCCTCAAGCGCAGGGTCGGCACGCTGCACGCGGTCAACGGGGTCGGCTTCGAGCTGCGGGCCGGGGAGACGCTCGGTCTCGTGGGCGAGTCGGGCAGCGGCAAGACGACGACGCTGATGGAGGTCCTGCGGCTGAGACGGCCGGAGGGCGGGCGGATCGAGGTCGGGGGGATCGAGGTCGGAGCGGCGGGCACGGGTGTCACTGCCGCGTCCGGCGGGCGCGGACGCACCCTGCGGCACGACGTGCAGATCGTCATGCAGGACCCGATGGGCGCCCTGGACCCGCGCCTCACCGTCCACCACCTGCTCGCCGAACCCCTGCGGGCCGTGGGAAGCGACCGCGACGCCATCCGTTCCCGCGTCCACGAACTGCTGTCACTCGTCGGTCTCGACCCCGCGGTGAGCGACCGTTTCCCGGCCGCGCTCTCGGGCGGCCAGCGCCAGCGCGTAGGCATCGCCCGCGCCCTGGCCACGGACCCGAAACTGCTCGCCCTCGACGAGCCGCTCTCCGCCCTGGACGTGTCGGTACAGGCCGGGGTGATCAACCTGCTCGGCCGGCTCAAGCGTGAGCTGGGCCTCGCCTACCTCATGGTCGCCCACGATCTCGCCGTAGTCCGCTACATCTGCGACCGCATCGCGGTGATGTACCTGGGGCACATCGTCGAGTCCGGTGACACGGAGACGCTCTTCTCCGACCCGAAACACCCGTACACACAGGCGCTCCTGTCGGCGATCCCGATACCCGACCCGGAGCGCGAGCGCACCCGTGAACGGATCGTCCTGGACGGCGAACAGCCCAGCGCCACGGACCTGCCGCGCGGCTGCGTGTTCGTCGACCGCTGCCCGCTGTACCGGACCGCCGGCGACGACGTCAGGGAGCGCTGCCGTACGGAACGCCCCGCGACCAGGCCGGTGCCGGGGCAGCGCACGCACGCATACGCCTGCCACGCCGCGTAACCCCCACCGCCACCCCATCCCGCATCTCATCCCCACCCCACTTCAACGCAAGGACGCTTTCCCATGCGCGCAAGACTGGCCCTGCCCGTCGCCCTCATAGCAGCCATCTCCGTCACCGCCACCGCATGCCAGTCCGCATCCGGTGACGGCGCAGGGACGGACGCCGAGAAGACCCCGGCCGCCGCTTCGGGAGCCGCCGACTACAACCCGACGCCGTACGACGAGCTCAAGGACGGCGGCACCTACACGACGGCGGGGACGTTCGACGACCAGGGCAATCCGTTCCACGTCAACGGCACTCTGCAGGCGACCCGGGTGTGGGCCTGGTACAACGCGAACGCGATCACCTTCTCGCCGACCGGCGAAGTGCGGTACAACCCGGACTACTTCAGCGACGTGAAGGTGTCCGTCAAGGGCGGCGACCAGAAGGTCGTCCTGACGATCAACGAGAAGGCCGTCTTCAACGACGGAACACCGATCGACTGGACCGCGATCAAGGCCACCTGGAAGGCCAACAACGGCTCCGACGAGGACTACGCGGCCTCGGTCACCGACGGCTACAGCCAGATCACCGACGTCGCGCGCGGCAAGGACGACAAGCAGGCCGTCATCACCTTCAAGGGCGTCAACGCCTCCTGGCCGAACCTGTTCACCACGTTCCTGCACCCGAAGGCGGCGAAGGCCGACAACTTCAACAAGGCGTACGTGAAGAAGGCGCACCCCGAGTGGGGCGCGGGCCCGTACACGGTCGGCAAGTGGGACACCCACTCGGGCAACATCACCTTCGTCCGCAACCCGAAGTGGTGGGGCAGGAAGGGCAGGCTCGACAAGCGCGTCTACGTGAACCTGGAGCAGACAGCACAGGTCAACGCGTTCAAGAACGGCCAGCTCGACTACGTCTCCGCGGTCGACGCCGAGAGCCTGAAGCAGCTGAAAGGGCTCAAGGGCACGGAGATCCGCAGCGGTGGCAGCCCGTTCGTGTACTCGCTCTACTTCAACGCGAAGTCCGCCGCCCTCGGGGACAAGGCGGTGCGGAAGGCGATCCAGGAGAGCGTCGACCGCAGCCAGATCGCGAAGATCCAGTTCCAGGGCCTCGACTACGGGGAGCCGCTGCCCGGCTCCGCCTTGCTCTACAGCTTCCAGAAGGGGTACGCGGACAACGTCTCGGCCGTCCTGAAGTACGGGCCCGACCGGGCGAAGAAGGAACTCGACGCGGCGGGCTGGAAGCCCGGGAGCGACGGGATCCGTGAGAAGGACGGCAAGAAGCTCGAGGTCGGCTACACGATGGTGGGCGACGAACCGCTGGACAAGGCCAACGCCGGCGCGCTCGCCGCCATGCTGAAGCCCGTCGGCGTACATCTCTCCGTCAAGAAGGCCGACCCCGCGGACTGGGCCGACATCATCAACGAGCGGAAGTTCGACCTGATCATCTCGGGCAACCGCTCCACGGACCCCTTCGGGGCCCGCTACCTCTGCGAGACGTACTGCTCGGACCGTGACTCCAACCTCACGGGTGCCGGGTCCCCGGAGCTGGACAAGGAGATCCGCGCGACGAGCGACATCGCCGACCCGGACCAGCAGACGGTGGCGGCGAACAAGCTCGAACGCAAGGCCCTCCAGGACTACGCCCGGCTCCCGCTCTTCAGCGGCCCGTCGACGTACAGCGTCAAGAAGGGCCTGGCGAACGTGGGCGCGACCATCTTCTACAACCCGCTGCCGGAGACGGTGGGCTGGGAGAAGTAGGTCACGCCGGATCCGGCAGGTTCACCAGGGCGAGTTTCGCCGGGTCGGTCACGATCCTGATGTCCGTGATCCTGCCATCCGTCACCGTGAACGCGAGCAGCGCGAGCGGGGTGCCGTCCTCGCGCCACGAGGCGAACCCGGGGAGGCCGTTGACGCGTACCGCGCGTCCTCGCGGTGCCGCGGAGGCGGACAGCCGCGCGCCCGTCGCGACCTTCGTGGCGCCGAGGGCGACGACCGTGCCGGTCGGGGTGTCGGCGGTCAGTTTCACGTCGGGGTCGAGGACGCGCAGCAGGCCCTCGAAGTCGCCGTGGCGGGTCGCCGCCAGGAAGGCCTGGACCACTTCCCGCTGTTCGCGTCCGGTGGCGCTCGGCCGCTCGGCGCCGCGCACCTTCCTGCGTGCGCGGCTGGCCAGCATCTTGGCGGCGGCCGTGGACTTGCCCAGGATGCGGCCGATCTCGCCGAACGGCACCGCGAACAGGTCGTGCAGCACGAACGCCAGTCGCTCGTTCGGCCCGAGCGAGTCCAGGACGACGAGCAGGGCGAGGCCGACCGAGTCGGCGAGCACCGCGTCCTCCTCCGGGACCGGTCCGTCGTCGGCCGTCACGACGAGCTCGGGCAGCAGGGCGTCGTCGTACGGCGACTCCGGGCGGGTCTGACGCGTGCGCAGGACGTCGAGGCTGATCCGTCCGACCACCGTGGTCAGCCAGGCCGCGAGGTTGTGAATGCCCGTCACGTCCTGCCGCGAAAGCCGCAACCAGGCCTCCTGGACCACGTCTTCGGCGTCGGTGTGCGAGCCGAGCATGCGGTGGGCGATCGCGCGCAACCGGTCTCGCTGGGCCTCGAACGCCTCCGCCATCGGGACCGCCGCGCTGGTGTCGGACATGTTGTTACCTTCCTCGGGACTGCTCCGTCATGGGGGATGACGGGCCCGGAGGGGCACAGGTAACCGATGAAGGAGCAGCACCGATGGAAGCACGGATGAAGGCCGCCGCGAACCCCGACGTCACCACGGCGATCCAGCACCTCTACAAGGCGATTCACTCCGGGGGCGTCGACCAGGGCCTGCTGGGACTCGTCCATCTGCGCGTCAGCCAGATCAACGGCTGCAGTCCATGCGTCCACGCCTCGGTCGCGGCGGCGCGGAAGGCGGGCGAGAGCGACGACCGGCTGCACAACGTCGTCGCGTGGCGCGAGACGCCGTTCTACTCGGAGGACGAGCGGGCCGCGCTCGCCCTGGCGGAGGCCGCCACCCGGATCCAGGACGGCGCGCCGGGCGTGACCGACGAGATCTGGGACGCCGCGGCCGAGCACTTCGACGAGAAGCAGCTGGGCTCCATCGTGCTGGAGGCGTCGCTGACCAACCTGTTCAACCGGATCAACCGCGCGGTGCGGGAGCAGGCCGGCAAGACCTGGTAAGTCGAACAGCGGGCAGCGCCGACGGCGGTGAGGGTTTTCGGTCCTCACCACCGTCGGCGCTTCGTCGTTTCCGTACGCCTGTACCGCCCGCTACGCCCGGTACGCCCGCAAGAACGTCCGAACCCCCTCGACCACCAGCGGCCTGACCCGTGTGTCCTCCATGGCGTTCGCGGAACCCAGCCGGTCGAGCGCGACGCCGAAGGTCAGCGCGATGAACTGGTCCGCCGCGAGGCGGGGGTCGGGGACGTGCAGCAGTCCGGCAGCGGCGAGCGCGGCGAACCGCTCGGCGAGCGCCTCGTCGGGGGTGTCGGCCATGGAGTTGTAGCCGCGGTGCGGCAGGTTTCCGGACTCCGCGCGGACCAGGCGCTGCAGTGTCGCGTACTCCGCCGAGCCGAGCATGTCGGTCGAGATCCGCATCGAGAACGTGACCAGCGCGTCTTCGAGGTCGGCGGGTCCGGTGAGGCGGTCGACGTCGGTGAGGGTCTCGTCGAGGGTGCGGCGGATCGTCGTGATCATCGCCTCGCCGATCGCGTCGACGACGGCCTGGAGCAGCGTCCGCTTGTCGCCGAAGTAGTCGTAGACCGTCCGCTTGGACACCTCGGCCCGGGCGGCGACCGCGTCGACGCTGGAGCGGTCGAAGCCGTCCGCGAGGAACAGTTCCCGGGCCGCCGAGAGGATCGCGGCCCGCTTCTGGGCGGACCCCTCGCGCAGCGTCTTCGTGGTCGGCGTCTTCGTCGTCGGCATGGCGCCATCTTAGCCGTCTTTCTGGCTACACTGCACGGTGTAGTGTAGACATGGTTCCATGACCACAACAGCAACGCCCGCTCCCCCGCTCCGCATCGGGAAAGCCGCCGTCGCAGCCCTCGGCATGCTCGCCGTCGCCACCGGCGCGCTGGAGTCGGTGGTGACACCGACGCTCCCTCTCCTGCAACGCGAACTCGACATGAGCCCCGCCGAAGGGGCGTTACTCAGCATCGTGCTGCTCATCACCGGCGCGCTCGTCACGCCGGTCGCGGGCAGGTTCGGCGATCGCTACGGCGGAAAACGGGTCCTCATACGGCTCATGGCGGTGGTCTCCACCGGCGGTCTCGTCTCGTCGCTCGCGCCGAATCTGCCGGTGCTGCTGCTCGGTCAGGTGCTGCAGGGGGCGATGGTGGGCGCGCTGCCGCTGTCGTTCATCCTGGTGCGCGAACACCTCCCCGCCGGGGAGTCGAAGGTGGCCATCGGAGTGGTCAGCGGCCTGTTCGTGGCGGGCGGGATGGCGGGCACGCTGTCGGCCGGGCCCGTGGCGGAAGGGCTGTCCCGGCACTGGATGTTCGCGCTGCCGACGATCGCGGTCGCCGTCGCCACGGTGCTGGTGAACCTGCTGATGCCGCGGGACGCACCGCGCCCGCCGGGCGACGCGCGGATCGACTGGCCCGGACTGCTCCTGCTCAGCGGGACGCTGGTCACGCTCATGCTCGTGCTGGCGCTCGCACCCGACGTCGGCGCGCAGCCCCTCGCCCTGGGCGCCCTCGTCCTGGTGCTCGCCGGCCTCGTGACCGCGTGGGTCCGCGTCGAGCGCCGCGCCGCCTCGCCGATGGTCGATCCGCGGATGCTGGCGCGGCCCGCGGTCTGGAAGTCGTGCGTGCTGACGTTCGTGATCTGCGCGGGCACCTCGGTGCCGGTCTATCTCCTCCCGCAGCTGTTCGCGGTCTCCTCCGACACGTACGGCTTCGGGGCGAGCGCCACCGAGATCGGCTTCTATCTGCTGCCCGGCGCCGTGGCCGCGTCGCTGGCCGGGCCGATCAGCGGCATGGGGGCGCGACGCCACGGCTCGCGTGCCGTGATGACGGTCGGGATCGTCCTCATGGTCGCCGCCCTGCTCGGCCTCGCGGCCGTGCACGGCGAGATCTGGCACCTCGTCCTCGGCAAGGTGCTCGTCGCGTTCGCCAACGGCCTGTGCGTCACGGCGATGGTGACAAGGACCGCCACGTCCGTCGACCAGGGCGACACCGGCATCGCCACGAGCCTGGTCCTGGTGACCCGCGTGCTCGGCTTCGCCGTGGGCGTGCAGGTCAGCGGCGCGATCCTCACCGCGGGCACCCCCGCGGGTGCGGACGACCCGGCCGAGTCCGCGTTCGTCATCGGTTTCGCCCTGGCCGCCGTCGTCACCGCGCTGTCCCTGCTCGTCACCCGCACCATGAACAAAGGAGTCAAGGAATGAGCCCCACCCGGACCCCCTCCCGAGCCCGCCGCCCCCGTGTCCTGATCTCGGGAGCCAGCATCGCCGGGCCCGCCCTCGCCTACTGGCTGAACCGCCACGGATACGCGGTCACGGTGGTCGAGAAAGCGGGCGCCCTGCGCGGCGGCGGCTACCCCGTCGACATCCGCGGCACCGCGCTGGAGGTCGTCCGCGGTATGGGTCTGCTGCCGCAACTGCGGGACGTCCACATCGACGTGCGTCGGCTGACCTTCGTCGACGGCGACGGCGCCGAGGTGGCCTCGGTCGACCCGCACCACCTCACCGGCGGCGTCGGCGGGCAGGATCTGGAGGTGCGGCGCGGCGATCTCACCGAGGCCCTCCACGGCGCGGTCCGTGACGACGTGGAGTTCCTGTTCGACGACCGCGTCGACACATTGGACCAGTCGGACCACGGAGTCGACGTCACGTTCCGCGCGGGCGGCAGCCGTACGTTCGACATGGTGTTCGGCGCGGACGGCGTGCACTCGCGCACCCGCGAGTTCCTGTTCGGGCCCGAGGAGCAGTTCCACCGCTACCTCGGCCACTGCTTCGCCGGCTTCACCCTGCGCAACACCTTCGGGCTCTCCGACGAGGTCATGATGTGGAACACCCCGGGCAGAGCCGCCGCGCTCTACGCCGCAGGATACGACGGGCACGTGCACGCCCTCCTCGACTTCGCGCACCCGGAGCCGCCGTTCCACGCGTTCCGGGACCCGCGGGCCCAACGCGCGCTGGTGGGCGAGGTGTTCGCAGACGCAGGGTGGGAGGTGCCGGGCATGCTCGCGGCGCTGCGCGGCGCTGACGACCTGTTCTTCGACGTGGTCGGTCAGATCCGCATGCCCCGCTGGTCCAGCGGCCGGGTCGCCCTGGTGGGCGACGCCGCGTACGCGCCCTCGTTCCTGACCGGGCAGGGAACGAGCCTCGCGCTCGTCGGCGCCCACGCGCTCGCCCATTCCCTGGCGGGCGGGGACCACGCCGCCGGCTTCGCCGCGTACGAGCACGACACCCGCCCCTTCGTGACGGCCACTCAGGACCGGGTCGGCGAGGGCGGTGCCACACTCTTCCCGACCACCGCCGCCGCCCTGGAACGGCGCAACGCGATGCTGCGGAGACTCGGGACCACGCCCGCTCATTCGGTATTTTCAGAACGCCCCGCGTAATAACGCTGAAAGGCATAGCCAGTTGGGCATACCCGTACTTCCCGTGGAATACCGATGCGGATTTCCATAGAATCATTATCCGACCCTGACGGAAATACTGACTCCTGGGCAGGTGTACCTTGCTGGTTCGCTCGGTTGAAGATGTCGTCGGCAGCGAATGTGACGTGGACTGGGGCAACGGAACGAGCCGGAGGCTGCTCGTTCAGGCCGATGAATTGGGTTTCAGCCTGACCGAGACATACGTACAGCCCGGGAGTGAGTCGTATCTGCGGTACGACAACCACCAAGAGGTCTGCTACTGCGTGTCCGGCTCCGGTTCCGTGGAGACGGCGGACGGCTTGTTCGACATCAAGCCGGGAATGCTGTACGCCCCGGGCATGGGCGAACCGCACATACTCCGCTCGGAACACGGCATGACGCTGATGTGCGTCTTCTCGCCTGCCCTGCACGGACCGGAGAAGCACCTGCTCACGCCCGGTGTGCACTCCAGCTACTAGAACGGAGGCAGGTGAGAATGCCCGACACCATTGATCTGGTGATCCCGAACGTCGTCGAGTTCAACCTGAAACGCGAACTGCTGGAATTCGACCCGGGTGTGGAACACGACCTCGTCGAGCACGGCACGGGATTCACCGATCAGTGTGTCTTCTGGAGCACCGGCGACCGTGTGCTCGTGCTGCCCGCCGGCTACTCCCAGGAGTGGCTGACGCACGTCCACGCCGGTCTCGGCGGCTCCGTGCCGCCCGTCGTGTCCCCGCTGCCCCGCACCGGCCGTCTGGTCCACGATCTGCTGGGCGACGACCGGGCGCTGGCCGCCCTCACCGCCGCGACCGGCGGGGCGCGGGAGGTGCGGATCCTGTCCTTCGGCGCGTCGCCCGACCTGTACTCTCTCGCCTCGGTGCTCCGCAGCCAGGGGCGGGAGGTGCGGCTCGACGTCGCGGGACCGGAGCACTACTGGGCGTACGAGTACCTGGAATCCAAGCTGTGCTGCGTCGACCTGGCCTCGCACATCCCCGGGTTCCGCGTGCCGCGCGGCATCTCCGTCACCAGCTGGGAACAGCTCAAGGGGGCGGTCGCTTCGATCGTGGGCAGCGGCGGGCGTGCCGTCGTCAAGAGCATGTACGGGGTGGGGGGTTACGGCTCCGCGGTCGCGCAGGGCGAGGCCGACGGCACCGTGCGGCGCTTCTGGCAGACGCTGCGCCGCGAGCCGTTCTTCGGCACGTTCCCGCTCACCGTGCAGGACTACGTCGCGCACGGCACCGACTGCCCCGCCGTGGACGTCCTCGTCGACGAGAGCGCCGTGCCGCGCATGGAGTACAGCATGCTCGGCGTCGACGGACTGCGGTACCGCAGCCTCGCACTCGGGCCCGGGGTCCTCGACCCGGACCTGGAGGAACGGCTCGCCGCGCTCGGCACCGCCGTCCACACGTTCGCGCAGTCCCTCGGCTACCGCGGCTGGATGACCATCGACTGCCTCCGCGGCCTCGACGACACGCTCTACGTCACCGAGATCAACGCCCGGCGCTCCGGCGCCATGCACGCCGTCGCCCTCGCCGAGCGGTGGGCCGACGAGGCGCCGGTGGCGTACGTCGACGACGCCCTGCCGCTGCGCCTTTCGGGCACGGTGTCGTACGCGGAGCACATCCGTCCCGTCTTCGACGAACTCTGGGAGCGCGGCGTCCGGGCCTACCCGTCGACCGTCCGGGCCCTCACGGGACACCGCCCCTCGCTGGGCATCGTGGTGTGCGCCAAGAGCGCGGCGGACGGCGAGCACATCGCCACGGAGGCGCACCGGGCCGTCAACGCCGCGGTCGCCGCGGGGTGATCCCCCGCGCGTCGCGTGCACGAAGAAGGGCGTCGGGCCGAGGCAACCGCCTCGGCCCGACGCCCTTCCCGGCTCACGCGCGCGTGCCGCAGCCCTTCTCCGCGAGGAACTCCGCCTGTGTCATCGGCGTGGCGTTCTCGAAGAGACGGTTGAGGAGCTCGCCCTCCCACTCGACCGCTTCCACCTCGTCGACCCCGTACTCCGCCAGGATCCTGCCGATCGCCTGCAGCGCGAGGAGCGAGTAGCCGCCCATCTCGAAGAAGTCGCTGTGGTGCACGTCGACGGAGTCTGCGCTCACCTCCAGGACCTCTGCCCAGATCCTGCGCACCACTTCCGCCGCCGCTTCCGCGTCGCCCGACGTGGACGGGAGTTGAGCGGCCAGGTTGTCCGTCACTGTTCCTCCAGGTGTCTTGATGTGCGGTTGGCGTGTCACGGAATCAGCACCACCTTGCTGGCCTCGCCGGCGTCGAAGAGCCGGAACCCCTCGGCCGCCTCCGACAACGGCATCCGGTGCGAGATGAGGTAGGTCGGGTCGACGCGGCCGCCGCGCACCAGGTTCATCAGCGGCTCGAAGTCCCCGACGGGGTCGCCGACCGCAAAGCGCAGCGTGACCTCCTTGGCGAACGCGAGCCGGGTCGGCATGGGCATGGCCTCGGAGGCGTGGGCTCCCACGGCGCAGACCGTCCCGCGCGGGCGTACGACGTGCAGCGCTGTCAGCAGCGACGCGTCGGTTCCGACGGCCTCCAGGACGGCGTCCGCGCCGCGGCCCTCGGTCAGCTCGGCGACCTGCGCTCCGACGTCGGGTGTGGTCGGCACCGGGCACGCGCCGCGTTCGGCGGCCAGTTTCCGGCGGCTCTCCAGCGGGTCGACGGCGAGCACCCGGGCGGCGCCGAGCAGCCATGCGGCCTCCAGGGCGAGCAGCCCCACGGGCCCGCAGCCGACCACCGCCACCGTGTCGCCGGGACGCACCCCGGCGCCCACGGCGCACGCGTACCCGGTGGCGAGGACGTCGCCGACGAACAGCGCCCGCTCGTCGCCGACGTCGTCGGGGATGGGGAACAGCACCGTGTCGGCGAACGGCACCCGCACGAACTCGGCGTGCCCGCCCGCGTAGGCGCGTGTGCCGACCACGGTCGCGTAGCCGAACAGACCCACCCGGTCGCACTGGTAGTGCCAGCCGTGGCGGCAGGCCCTGCAGTGCCCGCACGCGATGATGTCCGAGGCGACGACCCGGTCCCCGGCGCGCAGACCGCGCACCTCGGGGCCGGTCTCCTCGATCACGCCGGTGAACTCGTGGCCGGTGACCGTTCCGGCCGGGAAGCCGTCGATCTCACCGCGGTACGGGTGGAGGTCGGTGCCGCAGATCGCGCTGCGCACGACCCGGACGACGGCGTCCCGGGGTTCCTCGATACGGGGCATGGCCACGTCGTCCGCGACCTCCGCCCGGCGTGTGCCGTGCCATCGCAACGCTCTCATGCGTCCTCCAGTTCACGGCAGGCGGCGTCGAGTTCCTCGTGCAGGTCGTCGAGGAGACGGGCGGCGGCCTTGTCGTCGTACTGGGCCGGGTCGTAGGCCAGCAGGACGCGCAGTGCGCCCGCCTCTTCGAAGAAGCCGAGGTCCAGGGGGTGTGCCGAGAAGGGGTCGTGGTTGACGAGTGCCGTGTCGAGGCCTTCGAGGGCGGGCGGCACCTCCGGTGCGGTCTGGAAGGTCACGCAGGCGCCGATCACCGGCCGGAAGCCGGGCCGCCAGAGCCCGAGGACCTGCGCCACCCGCTCGAACGGCATGTCACGGTGGGTGTAGGCGCCGATCAGGTTGCGGCGGACCTGGTGCAGCAGGTCACGGAAGTCCGCGTCCTGGGCCACCTGGGTCCGTACCGGCAGCAGGTTCACGAAGAGGCCGACGGCCTTCTCGAACTCGGCGCTGGTGCGGAATCCGCCGCGCGTGCCCACGAGGATGTCGTCGGTGTCGACATGGCGGCGCAGCATGCGCTGGGAGGCGGTGAGCAGCAGCATGAAGAGGGAGACGTGCTCACGCCGTGCGGCTGCCCGCAGCCGTTCGCCCAGCGGCCCGGGAACCGCCGTCCACTGGGTGCGCGAGGGCTGTTCGGCATCTGGGGACGCCGAGGGAGATGCCAGGTCGAGCGGAGGCAGGCCTGACGCATCCGCCAGCACCTCCTTCCAGTACGCGAGTTGTTTCGCGCCCGCGGGACCGCCGAGCCACTCCCTCTGCCTGCGCGCGAAGTCCCCGTACTGGGCGGGCACCGGCGGCAGGGGCGAGGGACGCCCGTGCAGGTGTGCGCTGTAGAGCTGCTCCAGTTCCCGCAGGATCACCGTCCACCACGACCAGGCGTCGGAGACCAGATGGTGCGAGGAGACGCGCACGATGTGCTCGCGCGGCCCGAGTCCGAGCAGCGCCGCCCGCACCACGGGCCCGCGGACCAGGTCGAACGGGCGCCGCAGGTCCTCGGCGAGGAACTGCGCGGCCACCTGTTCGCGTTCCGCGTCGGGGAGCGCCGTGAGGTCCGTCAGGGGCAGTGGCACCTCGGCCCGCGGGGACACGCGCTGGACGGGGAGCCCCGCCACGACGGGGAAGCGGGTGCGCAGCGCTTCGTGCCGGTCGACGACGTCCTCGATGGCCGCCCGCAGGGCCGCCGCGTCGAGGTCGCCGACGAGCCGGAAGGTCACGGCGACGGTGTGGCGGGCCTGTCCGGCGCGGCGTTCCAGGAACCACATGCCCTGCTGGGCGTACGACAGCGGCGCGTCGTCGCGCACGGCTGTGCTCACTTGACACCCCACGTGAACAGCCAGCGCCGGGGCACCCCGGTCAACCCCAGTTGCGCGAAGGTGGTGCGCACGCCCCGGATCAGCGCGTCGGAGCCGAGGGCGAGGTCGGTGAGGCCGGTGGCGCCCTCCACGAACACGGAGTACGCACAGAGTGCCTCCCAGTCCTGGAGCGACCACGTGTACTCGGCCTCCTCGGACTTGGTCTGGGAGAACCCCGCGTCGGCGAAGAGCTGCTCGTGCTGTCGGGGTGTGAGCGTCCGCATCGCCACGGGCATCTCGCGCACGAGCACGAGGTCCGTGCCGCGGTCCCGCAGGACGGCGCGGGTGGCGCGCAGCCAGTGGGTGTAGAAGGGGCGGGTCTCGGGGAGTACGGCCCCCTCGTAGAAGAGGGTGTTCAGGGCGCAGCGTCCGCCCGGGGCGAGCAGGCGGTGGCAGCCCGCGACCACGGCGCCGCGCTCGGCGGCCGGGATCTGGTGCATCACGTTGCTCAGGACGGCGACGTCCACCGGTCCGGTCAGGGTCTCGACGTCCTGGGCGCGCCCTTGCACGAAGCTCACCTTGGGGTCTCGCAACCGGCGTCGCGCGATGGCCAGTTCGTGCTCGGACGGGTCGATGCCGATGATGGCGCCGACGTGCGCGGAGCGTTCCAGGAGCAGTTCGGTGGCGAGGCCCGAGCCGCATCCGACGTCGGCGACGACGCCGCCCTCCGGGGCTTCGCAGATGTCGACCAGACGCTGGGTGACGTCGCCGTAGAGGGGACGGCGCGACATCGCGTCGAACTCGTATCCGTGGACGAAGGTCATGACGCCTCAACTCATCGGTGGGGTGGGGGAGCCGGCGCGGTGCGGGGCGCGGGTGGAGGCGAGCAGCCGCGCCGCCGTGCCTCCCATGAGGGCCTCGTACTCACGCGGCGAGAGCGGATCGCTGCCGTCCGGCCACGGTTCGGGGTCCCGGGCCAGTTCCGCCGTGCGGGCCACGGACCCGGTCATGGACGCGAAGGGGAAGTCGGTGCCCCACAGGAGCCGGTCGAGGACGCCTCGGTCGCGGGCGTGGGCGAGGGCCCTGGCCACGGTGGCGGGCGGCTGGTAGGAGCCGAAGATGGACAGGTCCGCGTAGAGATCGGGGTGCCGGGCGAGCAGGTCGACGCAGGGTCCGGTCCAGGGGGTGCCGAGGTGGGCGAGGATCACCTTCAGGCCGGGGAAGTCCTTGGCCACCTGCTCGACGAGGAGTGGGGAGAAGAAGCGGGGGTCCGCCTGGCGTGAGGGCGTGTAGCCGGTGTGGATCAGTACCGGGATGTCCAGTTCCGCCGCGGTCTCGTACACGTCGTACCACCGGCGGTCGGCGGGTGACATCCGCAGGTAGCAGGGGGCCGTCTTCAGTCCGCGCAGGCCCAGGCCGGTGACGGCCTCGCGCAGGCGTGCGGCCGCGCCGGGGGTGCCCGCGTCGACGGAGGCGAAGCCGGTCAGGCGGTCGGGGTGGCGGGCGCACAGGTCGGCGACGAACTCGTTCGGCACCGAGAACCCTTCGACGCGCCGCACGTCGAAGGCGAGCAGGAAGACGCGGTCGACGCCCGCGGCGTCCATCTCGGCGAGCAGCTCGGCCTCGGGCGCGGTGAGGTCCTCGGGTGCCAGGTCGGTGGTGGCCGTCATCTGTTCGGCGAAGCGGGCCGAGTAATGGCGGTAGTACTCCCCCGCGTGCACGTGTGCGTCGATGATCACGGCTGCCGCCTTCCGGGCCGCGCCGGTCCTTCGCCGTGCCAGAACAGCAGGCGTACGCCCTTGGGTTCGAGGCGCAGCAGCTTCTCGCACTCCGGGGCGCCGTCCGCGGTCCGGCGGCGCAGGACGGTGTCCACCGGTTCGGGGGCGTGGTTGATCACGACGCCGCAGCGTTCGTCGCCGCGTCCGAGGACGGTGGTCTCCACCGACGGGTCGTCCGCGGTGAGCGGCGCGCGTACGCCCGCGTCCTCGGCGACGGCCTCGTACAGCCGGTGCCAGTCGGTTTCGCCCAGGCGGTAGGGGGCGTTGAGCTGGGCCTCCAGGGGGGCGTTGAGGTAGTAGACGCTGCCGGCGCCGAGGCGGTGGCGGGTCAGGGCGGGCGAGCCGTCGGCGAACGCGGCGAGCGTCTCGGCGCCCGCCGTGTCGATCACCGGGATCGGGTCCGCGTCCCAGCGCAGCGGGAAGCGCACGCCCGCCCAGGTGAACTCGGCGTGGCTGTCGCCCGCGCGCGTGAAGTCCCGTACGCGGATGCCGAAGAGTTCCTCGTCGCCGGCGGCGTCAAGGAGGCTGCCGGTGGAGTACAGCAGCACTCCCCCGGCGGTGACATACCGTGCCAGGCGGCGTCGTTCGGGCAGCGACAACTGGCGCGCGGAGGGGCAGATCACCAGCGCGTGCCGCTCCAGTTCCGGGTCGCGTCCCGTGAATTCGTAGGGCAGGTGCGCCTGTTGGAGGAGCAGGTGGGCGTAGAAGGCGGCGGGTGCGTCGCTGCCCGAGGGCGTCAGGTATCCGGCGTCCTCCTGCGCCTCGGCCTCGGGGACGAACACGCCCACCGGGGCGGGCAGCGGCCGGAACCCGGCGAGTTCGCCGGTGACGCGCCGGATGAACTCCCGGTACTCGGCGAGGACCGGCTTCTCGCCGCCGGCCGCGTCGAGGAGGCCGACGCGCCGCTCGTTGGGCCGCAGCGCGTAGGGCTTGCGCTCGGTGGTGAAGTCCTGCCAGCACCAGACGGCGGTGCCGACCGCGCCCGCCGCGAACACGGAGTGGGCGGCGGCCCGCAGGTACTGCGCGGCCGTGGTCTCGTCGCAGCCGTAGCTGCCCAGCTCGTCGACGTAGACGGGCCGGTGGGCGCTGCCGCGCCGCACCAGGTAGGGCACGAAGGCGGTGGCCTTGCGGGCTGCGACGGACTCGACGTGGAACGGCGTCCACACCGGGAAGCCGTGCAGCCCCACCATGTCCAGGCTGTCGGCGTGCTCCGGGCGGAAGGCGTGGCCGCCGAGGATCGCGGAGGGCTCGTTGGCCTGGAGGACCAGGGCGTCCGGGTCGGCGTCGCGGATCGCCGACGCGAGCATCCCCCACCACGCGCGCACCTCGTCGGGCCCGAGGGAGGCGGACGCCCCGGAGTCGACGTGGATCACCTCGTCGCCCAGGTCGTACGCGAGGACGTTCGGCTCGTCCCGGAGCCCGGCGGCGATGTGGTGGACGAAGGCCCGCTGCCGCTCGCGCAGATCCGCGTCGCGCCACAGGTCGCGGCCGTCCCGCCAGGGCGGGTCGAACCGCTGGCCGTTCATCCAGATCGTCAGGAGCGAGGGCAGGCACAGCAGGCCGTGCCGCCCCGCCGTCCGGACGAGCTCCCGCAGCCGGTCCGTCGCCGTGGGGTCGTAGACGCCTTCCTTGGGCTCGAAGTCGGCCCAGAAGACGAAGAACCGCACGGTGTTCAGGCCCTCCGCCGCCATGCGCCGGAAGTCGTCGTCGATGCGGTCGCCGTCCCACTCACGCCAGTAGTCGCACCCCGTCGGCGAGGGGTGGTAGTTGACGCCGACGCTGACGAACGGCCGTCCGTCGCGCCGCAGGGCCCCGTCGGCGAACGTGACCCGGCCGCCGCTCACGCGCTCTCGGGCCATGCGTCGCTCACCGCCTCCACGACCTGTCGCACCTCGTCCTTGCCGACGCCGGGGTGCAGCGGCAGGGAGAGCTGACGTGCCATCACGTCCTCGGTGACGGGGAGCCGGCACGGCCCTCCCCTGCTGCGCCGCTGGTAGGCGGAGAACAGGTGGGTGGGCGGATAGTGCACGCCGCTCTGGATCCGGGCGGCGCGCAGCCTGTCCTGCAGCGCGTCGCGGTCGGCGCCCTCGGGCAGCACCACGGCGAACAGGTGGTGGGCGCTCTCCTCCACCGGCCGGTCCGCGTACGGCACCGTGATGCCGGGCAGCGGGGCCAGCTGCTCGCGGTACATCGCGACCGCTTCCTGGCGTCTGACCTGCCCCGCGGGCAGCGCTTCGAGCTGGACGCGGCCGATGGCGCTGCCGATCTCCGTGGGCCGGTAGTTGAGGCCCAGCGTGTCGACGTCGTACAGGGAGGAGCCGCCGTGGTGGCGCTGCTGGGCGCTGACGGTCAGGGCGTGCGAGCGCAGCCGCCGGATGTGGTCGGCTACGGCGGGGTCGCGGGCGACGACCATGCCGCCCTCGCCCGTGGCGAGGTTCTTGGTGGCGAAGAAGCTGAAGCAGCCGATGTCGCCGACCGTGCCGAGCATGCCGTGGGGCGAGTCCGTGACGGGGGCGTGGGCGCAGTCCTCGATGAGGGCGAGGCCGTGCGTACGGGCCAGCCGGGCGAGGGCCGTCAGGTCGGCGGGGTGGCCGCCGTAGTGCATGGCGACGATCGCCCGGGTGCGCGGGGTGATCCTGCGGGCGGCGTCCTCCGGGTCGATGGACAGGTCGTGCGCGCCCTTGACGTCGGCGAAGACGGGGGTGGCGCCGGACAGGGCGACGGTCGCGGCGGCCGACACGAAGTTCAGCGAGGGCAGGACGACCTCGTCGCCGGGACCGAGGTCCAGGCTCAGGACGGCGAGGTGCAGGGCCGCGGTGCCGTTGCTGACGGCGACCGCGGACCCGACGCCGAGCGCCGCCGCGAACCTGTTCTCGAAGTCCTCGGTGACGGGCCCGGTCGAGAGCCAGCCGGAGCGCAGGACCTGGGTGACCGCGTCGATCTCGGCCTGCCCGATCTGCGGGCGGTACAGCGCGATGTCGAACGCCGTCATGCGGACCCCACCTCCTGGAACGCGCCGGTGCCCGCGCCGAGCACGGCCTCGGCGCCGCGGCCCAGATAGCGGGCGCGGTCGGCACGGAAGGCGGCGGCGGCCCGGTTCAGCTGCTCGGGCGTGCCGATGTCGTGCCAGTCCCCTTCGATGACATGGCCCTCGATGCGCTCGCCCTCGGCGCGTGCACGGTCGAGGAGTGCGGGCATGTCGTCCCGCACGCGGGGCGCGAGGAGGCGCTGCAGGGACGGTTCGAGTACGTAGATGCCGCCGCTGACCAGGAAGCTCAGCCGGGGCTTCTCCCGGAAGTCGGTCACCCTGCGGTCGTCGTCGAGCTCCACCACGCCGTGCGCGATGTCGATGTACTGGCGGCTGAGCGCGACGGTGGCGGCGGCCCCCGACTTCTTGTGGCGTGCGACCAGGTCGGCGAAGTCGATGTCGGTGAGCAGGTCCGCGTTCATCACGAGCGTGGAGTCCTCGAAGGGCGGAAGGAGTGCGAGCGGGCCCGCCGTGCCCAGGGGCTCCTCCTCCGGGAAGAAGTCCAGTTCGAGGCCGGCCCAGCGGTTCCCCGCGAAGCTCGCCTCGATCATGTGGGCCTGGTGGCCCAGCGAGAGGGACACGTGTGTGAAGCCGGCGCTCCGCAGCTGCGCCAGGATGATGTGCAGGATCGGTGTGCCGTCGACGGGTACGAGGGGTTTGGGGATGGTCAGGGTGTGCGGCCGTAACCTCCGGCCCACGCCTCCGGCCAGTACCACTGCTCTCATCGGGCCTTCTCCGTTTGCTTCCGGGCGGCGGTCAGCGTGCGGTAGACGGTGTGGACCCGGTCGGCGACCGCGTCCCAGCCGAGTTCGCGGCGCACCTTGTCGTGGCCGTGCTCTCCCATGGCGCGGCGTTCGGCCGGGTCGGCGAGGAGCCGGTTGACGGCGTCGGCGACGGTCCGCGGGGTGGGGCGGACGAGCAGGCCGTCCCGGCCGTGGGCGACGATCTCCCCGCTGCCGAGGAAGGTGGACGCGACGACGGGTTTGCGGCAGGCCCACGCCTCCACGTACACGAGCGGGAAGAGGTCGACGGTGGAGGGCACGCACAGCAGTTCGCAGGCGGCGAGTGCGCTGTGCTTGACGTCCTCGTCGACCATGCCGAGCTCGACGACGCGGGGTCCCGCGTACCGGGCGAAGTGGTCGGCGCAGTCGTCGTCCCAGCGCGGGCCGAGGAACACGAAGGACGTGTCGGGGTGGTCGCGCCAGATGTGCTCGGTGGCCTCCAGGAGCGTGACGTAGCCCTTGGAGCGCGTCTTGCGTCCGAGGAAGAGCACCATCGGCCCTGCGATGCCGTGGGCGCGGCGGAACCCGTCGGGGTCGGGGGTGCCGGGCAGGTGCGGTCCCTGGCCGATGATGTGCAGTCGGCGTCCGTCCACGCCCGCGTCGCGGAGCATGTCGCGCTCCGCCTCGGACAGGGCGAAGACGGCGTCCGCGTTCCGGCATCCGTCGAGTACCGTCTCGCGGTCCGGCCAGACGTCGGGGGCGGACGCCGGGGTGACGGCGAACGGCACGTTCCAGGCGCGGGCGAGGTCGAGTCCCGCCGCGATGTCCTGCGGGTGGAACGCGTCGATGGCGTGGACGAGGTCCGCCCGGTCGGTGTCGTCGGGTGTGGCGGGCAGCGGCTGGATGCTGACGCCCGAACCGCGCATGAACGCCGCGGTGTCCTCGTCGACGGGATTCGAGTAGATCCCGGCCTCCCAGCCGAGGCGGCTCATCGACGCGGCGAGGTACTGCGTCATCAGTTCGGCCCCGGCGCGCGCCGGGAAGTAGCCGCGGTGGACGTACCGTACGCGCACGCCGCTCACGCTCCGCTTCCGTGCCCGGCGGTGGCCCGGGGGTGCCTGGCGTACCACGCGCAGGTGCGGCGCAGTCCCTCGCGCAGCGGTATCGCCGGGCTGTATCCGGTGAGTTCGCGCAGCCGGGTGACGTCGGGGAGGCGGCGGGCCGGGGACAGCGGGGGCGCCGGGTGGACGTCGAGGGCCGGGTGGCGGTCCAGGGCGTCGAAGACGTGCCGGGCCAGATCCCTGATGAGGATCTCCTCCTGGTCGTTGCCGACGTTGACGAGGAGGGGCTCCTTGGTGGGCAGCGCGGTCAGCGCGACGAGGGCGTCGACCGCGTCGTCGACGTAGCAGAACGCGCGCGTCTGGTCGGCCCCGTAGATCTCGAAGGGGTCGGCGCCGCCGAGGAGCCGCTCCACGAACTGCGGGATCACGTGGTCGTACCCCATGCGCGGCCCGTACACGTTGTGGAAGCGGACCATGCGCAGGGCGAAGCCGTGGGTGCGCGCGTATGTGCGGCACAGCAGCTCGCCGGTGATCTTGCTGAAGCCGTACGAGGAGCGGGGCACCGTCAGGTCGGGGACCATCAGCGGCACGTCCTCGTCCGTGGGGACGGACGCGACGCCCGCCTCGACGCTGCCCGCGTAGGCCTCGCTGGACGAGGCGAAGCAGAGGGTGGCGCCGGTCAGCCCGGAGAACCAGTCGAGGAGGTGGACGGTGGTGAGCAGGTTGGTGCGCAGCACCCGTCGCGGGTTGTCGTTGGACTCGGCGACGCCGACGACGGCGGCCAGGTGGTAGACCTCGGCGTAGTCGTCCCCGAGCAGCCCGTCGGGCACGGGGGTGGTCAGGTCGTGCTCGACGAGTTCGACGGAGCCGAGGAGTTCGGTGAGCTCCGCGTCGGAGCGGCCCCTGCTGAAGTCGTCGAGCAGCGTGACGTCGCAGGTGGCGGCGAGCCGGCGGGCCAGGTGCAGGCCGATGAAGCCGGCCCCTCCGGTGATCAGGATCTTCTTACGCACGGCCGAGCCTCATCGCTTTCGTCGAGGGCGGGAGGACCCGCCAGGTGTCGTAGACCAGCGCCGGGTCCGCCATGCGTGCCACCAGGTCGGGGGCGTCGACGTCGCCGTAACGCACGTGGTCGTTGAGGAGGATCGCCGCGTGCGCTCCGGTGAAGCCCTCGGTCAGGTCGACGGGACGGACGCCGAGCGCCTCGATGCGGGCCGCGGGCACCACGAAGTCGTGGCCGACGATCTCCTTGACCCGCCCCTTCAGGAACGGCAGCAGCCGTTCGTAGGGCGCTCCGCGCAGGTCGTCGGTCTCCGGGCGGCCCTTGTAGGCGAAGCCGGAGATCAGGATCCTGGCGTCGGCCGGGTCGACGCCCTGTTCCGACAGCGCGGCCAGGACGCGTTCGCCGACCCTGCGCGGCATGGACTCGTTGAGGGTGCGGGCGGCGGTGATCACCTGCGGGACGTGGTCGTACGCCGCGACGGAGTGCGCGAGCAGGTACGGGTCCTTGGTGAGGCAACTGCCGCCGACGAAGCCGGGCTTGTGCAGCTTGGGCCGCGGGTAGTCGAGGTTGGCGGAGTCGATGACCTCCCGCGCGTCCAGACCCAGCTTCTCGGTGATGAGGGCGACCTCGTTGCCGAAGCCGTAGATCAGGTCGGTGTGGCAGTTGCACACCAGCTTGACGAGTTCGGCGGCCTCCAGCGAGGAGACGGGCACGACCTGGTCGGAGAGCGTGCCGAAGAACTCGGCGGCCCGCTTGCCCGCGTCGTCGCTCAGGCCGCCGACGATCTGCGGCAGGGAGAGGAGCTCCGCCAGGGCCTGGCCCTGGATGGTGCGCTCGGGGCAGTACGCGATCAGCGGTTCGGGGACCCGTTCGCTCAGGATGGGCAGCACCAGGCTCCGTGACGTGCCCACCGGCACCGTGCTGCGCACGATGACGAGGGTCGTCTCGTCGATGCCGTGCGCGATCGCCTCGGTGGCGGCCCGCAGGTGGCTGAGGTCGGGGGTGGTGCCGCCGGTCTCGATGGGTGTGCCGACGCAGATGATGACGACGGGCGGCAGCTTCTGCCCGCGCACGTCGGTGGTGACTCCGAAGGCGCCGCTCGCGGCCGCGCCCCGGATCTCCTCCTCGACGCCGGGCTCGGCCAGTTCGAGTACGCCCCGGGCGAGTTCGGCCGCCACCTTGGGGTTGGTCTCGTAGCCGAGCACGCTTCTGCCGGTGGTCAGCAGTGCGGCGGTGAGGGTGACGCCGACATAGCCCTGCCCGACGACGCACACGTCGTAGTCCTCGTACGGCCTGGTCGATGGCATTGACATAGCTCCCTGGAGGTGGCGTGGGACGGTGGAGTCGGTGCTCAGGTGCTCATGGGGAGGGCGTCCCGGGGCGGCTTGCCGAGCAGGTCCACGACACCGTCGACCAGGTGCCGGAACAGGCGCTCCCCCAGCTCCGCGGAGGCGCCGACGGCGGACGACAGCACTCCTCGGTCGGAGATCTCGTCCACGTCGACGGGGTGCCGGTAGACCCCCGCGGGCGGCGGCGCGTCGTGGCTGGGGCGTTCGGCGCGGACGGTGTCGGGGCGGAGGTACATCATCAGGCTCGTCTCGGTGAGGCCCGCGTGCTCCGCGTGCCAGCCCGGGAAGTGCGGTACGTGCTCGTGGAGCCACTCCTCGGCGACCAGGCTCCACCAGCTGAAGGCGAGCACCTCGGTCTCCGGGAAGAGGGTGGCCTGGGCGCACTCGTCGATCGCCTCGAAGAGCAGGCCCTCGTTCTCGTAGTGTCCGTTGACGACGACGAGGCGGGCGGGCCCGAGGCGGGCGAGTGAGGTGAGGCAGTCCGTGAGGTAGTCGATGAACGTGCTGCCGCCGATGTGCACGGTGCCCGGGAAGTGCAGTCCGCCGCCGCTCTGCGGCAGCGACCTCGCCGAGAAGGGCTGGCCGGGCAGCAGCAGACCGCCGGCCTCCGCGACCACCTGCCGGGCAAGGGCGTCCGGGATGTCCATGTCGACGGAGAGCGGGAGGTGAGGGCCGTGCTGTTCGAGGCCGCCCACCGGCCACACGAGCGTGGCGCCGTCCATGGCCTGCCGGACCTGCGCGCTGGTCAAGTCGCCGTAGCGCGGTACGTTCGTGGCGCGTTGCCGCATCGCGTTCACCTCATGCCCCCTTGATGCTCCGTCCCACCAGGTCCGCGACCGTGCCTCCGTGCGCGGCCAGCCAGTCGTCGAAGCCCTGGCGGATGGCGCGGAGCGTGGCGTGCATGTTCTTGTGCAGCACGGTGTAGACCTGCACGGCGTCGGCGCCGACGCTCAGGTACTCCGCCACGTCCACGGCGTCGTTGACGCCGCCGCTCGCCATGACGGGCACGGTCAGGCCGTCGCGGCGCAGGCCGTAGATCTCGGCGAGCACGAGCGGTTTGATGCCGGGCCCGGAGTAGCCGAACGCGCCGCCCAGGCGCACCTCCCCGGTGTCGGCGTCGACGGCGAGGCCGGAGATGGTGTCGCTCAGGGTGAGGGCGTCCGCGCCGGATGCCGTGGCGGCGTCGACGCGCTCGCGCACCCGCTCCCCGATCGCCAGCTTGACGCTGATCGGCACCGGGGTGCGGCGGCGCACCGCCTCGGTGTACGCGGCGACGCGCTCCGGAGTGTCCTCCAGGCCGCCGTCCTCCTCGTTCAGGCACGAGATGCCGAGTTCGAGTGCGGTGCTGCCCGCCTCGGTCACGCGCTCGGCCAGGTCGGCGAGTTCCGCCGGCGAGTCCGCGTGCACGGACGTGATCACCGGCAGGCCGTCGTCGGCGAAGCGGCGCAGCATCGCGCACCAGTCGTCCACCGAACGGCGGGAGTACGTGGTGCTGTTGAGCATGCCGGTGGGCAGGCGCAGCAGGCGTTCGTTGCCCGGCGGTCCCGGCCTCGGGTGGATGGTCTTGGTGACCACGGCTCCGGCGCCGCCCGCGAGGAGCCGCCGGATGTTGCGTTCCTGGTCGGTGAGCAGCCCGGAGCCCACGACGACGGGGGACTTCAGGCGCAGGCCGAGGACCTCCACCGGGGCCGCGGTGGCGGCGGTTCCGGGTGCCTCCGGCCGGTTCGCTCCGCCCTCGGCGGCCGTCACGGTGCCATCACTGCTTTCTGGCCCAGCTTTTCGAGCAGGCGGAGCAGTTCGACGGGGTTGGCCTGCGCCTCCACCAGGTCGAGGACGGTGACGTCGGCGACGGAGGGCAGTCCGCGCAGCAGGTGGCTCGCGTTGGGCGCCAGCGGCATCGGGGTGACGACGACGATGGGCTTGTCCAGGGCGGAGGCCCAGCCGAGTTCGACGTGGGTGCCGTCGGTGCGCATCAGTTCACCGGCGGCGTCCACGGGGAGCACCGGTACGAACACGTCGCAGCGCCGCATCCAGCCGATGTCGCGGACGCTGACCTGGTCCGGCGAGAACAGCGGGGTGTCGACGCCGAACTTCTCGGCCACGTGGGCGGAGAAGACGGTGCCGTGTGCGGCGGTGACGGCTTCGATGATGTCGCCGATCGCGTGCCGCAGCGGCTGGTGGAAGCCGTCGTCACGGATCGCGTGCTGGATGGGCCCGCCGACGAAGACCTTGACTCCCGTCAGGTCGATGCCGTCCGTACCGTCGACGCGGACCACCGTGCTGTCACTCATGACATCTCCCGATCTGCTTGGCGAAGGCGAAGGCGAAGCGCGCTGTGGTGCACCTTGAGCTGCGTGTACTCGTTCAGACCCCATGTGCCGTACTCGACGCCGATCCCGGAGTGCCGGTGGCCGCCGAACGGCACGTCGTGCCGCAGGGCGCCGTGGGTGTTGAGCCACACGGTTCCGCACCGGGGCCGCGCGGCCAGTTCCCGGGCCCGGTCCTCGTCGCCCCACAGGGAGCAGCCGAGCCCGTACGTCGAGTCGTTGACGTGCGCGAAGACCTGTTCCACGTCGTCGTAGGGGATGACGGGGATCACCGGGCCGAACTGTTCCTCCTCTTCGAGGCGGCTGCCGGGCGGCAGGTCGGTGACGACGGTGGGGGGATAGAAGTGGCCCGGCCTGTCGAGGGGCGCGCCGCCGGCCAGGACGTCGGCTCCGGCCGCCACGGCGTCGTCCACCAGGTCCGCGACGCGCTGCAGTTGGGCGCGGCTGACGAGCGGGCCGTACTCGGTGGACGGATCGAGCCCGTCGCCCACGACCGCCGTCCGCGCCTTCTCCGCCATGGCCTCGGCGAGCCGGCGGTACGTGGCACGGGGCGCGTAGACGCGTTTGACCGCGGCGCAGAACTGGCCGCTGTTGGTCATGGCCGCGGTGAACAAATCCGGTGCGACGGACAGGACGTCGGTGCCGGGCAGGACGACGGCCGGGTCGTTGCCGCCGAGTTCGAGGACGACCCGTTTCAGGTCGGTCGCGGCCTGCCGGGCGATGGCGCGCCCCGCGGTGACCGATCCGGTGAAGGAGACGAGCCGGACCGCCGGGTGGACGGTCAGCCGGGCGCCGAGCTCGACGTCGCCGTCCACGACGGCGAAGGTCCCGGGTGGCAGGACCTCGCTGAGGATCCGGCCCATCATCAGGCTGGACAGCGGTGTGTCCGGGGACGGCTTGAGCACCACGGTGTTGCCGGCGAGGAGCGCGGGGGCGACCTTGCAGACGGCCAGCAGGACGGGGTAGTTCGACGGTGCGATCGCCGCGACCACGCCGTACGGCACGCGCTCCAGGTCGACCCGGGCGTCGGACTCGTCGACGAGCCGCTCCGACGGGATCCCCAGCTCGGCGGTGCGGGCGAACCAGTCGGCCGCCAGGCGCACTTCGGCCCTGGCGTGCCGCAGCGGCTTGCCCTGTTCCCTGGTGAGCAGTTCGGCCATCGGCTCCACCGCTTCGAGCAGGGCGCGGTGGCACGAGTGGAGCCGCTCGCGGCGCTCCGCCAAGGGGGTGGCCGCCCAGCCGGGGAAGGCGCGGGCCGCGTCGTCCAGCACGTGGTCGAGCCGTTCGGGCGTACATCCCGGGGCTTCGGCGAACACCTTGCCGAGTGCCGGGTTCTCGACCGGGGTCGGGCCGTATCGCACGGACCCGGGGGCGCCCGGGGGGAACTCGGCAGGGGGGAGAGCGAGTTGATCAACAGATGAGGACATGTGTTCCCGTCACGAGGGGGTCGCGGAGGGGCGGTTGTCGACTGTCGACTCCTGAAGGGGGGCGCGGGGCCGCGGGAGGGAGGAAGGGGGGTGCGGTGCTGCGGTGAGAGCGGTGGGAGGGGGGTGTGTCCCGCAGGTGTCCCGCTGGCGGAACTCCGCGTCTTCCGTGGCCTGCCGTGATCGAACCGGGCGGCCCGTGGAACAGTCTTGCCGGGTCCCCGGTGATCGGACACCCCCACTTTGGGCTAGGGTCATCCGGCTACTCCGAAAGCCCGGTCCGATGCGCATGGCCGCCGTGCTGACCTGCCGGGATCATCCCGCGCACGGGGGTCGCCGACCGCCGTCCGGGCATGCCGCGGCGCCGGCCGTCGACGGAGGGAAGCCGGACGGCCGGCGCGAGCCCTTGACTCTTACGACTCGGCGGCCGAGAACCTCCCCGTGCCGCCGCCCACCGCGGCGGCAGGACCGTGGTCTCCCCCGGTGTTCTCGACGTACTCGACGAGCAGGCGCTCGATGTCGCGGAGGAACGCGTGGACCTCGGAGGGGGTGAGCGCCCGGTGGTCGGCGTTGAGCACGACGCGGAGCCAGCCGGGGATCTCGTCGTCGATGACGATGAAGAAGGTCTCGCCCTCCTCGAACTCGTCGGGGGCGACGACGGTGTCGGCCATGGCGGCCCGCAGGCTCTCGCCGGACACCGCCTCGTCGTCCTCGGCCGCGTCGGGCAGGGCCTGTTCCTCCCGGATGTCGTTGAAGCAGTACGAGAGGTCCACGGGTACGCCGGGTCCGCGGGCGGAGGCGATCAGACGCGCGACGTCGTCGGGGTCGTACAGGCCGTTCGCGTAGGCGGCGGTGCACGCGGCGAGAGCGCGGCGCGCGATGTCCTCGGCGCGGTCGCCGTCCAGGGCGATCGTCACCGGCACCTCCGTGTGCAGGTTGGCGACGGTGCCGCGCACGTCCGGGTCCGACCGGTTGGCGGTGAGCAGGCGCAGGGTGCACGACGGCTGACCGGCCCGTCGTCCGAGGAGCCGGGCGACGACGGTCAGGAGAACGACCGACGTGCTCACCCGCCAGCGCCGGGCCAGGACCGGCACCGCGAGGGCCGCGGCACGGGAGCTCATGCCGGCGCTGTAACGGACCGGGCCCGCGGGCCCGCCCCGGTCCGGGAACAGGGTCGTGGGCGCGGCGTCGAGCTGGCGGCACCAGTAGGCGCGCGCCCGAGCCTGCAGGGCCCGGCCGCGCGGGGACTGCTCCAGCTGGGCCTGCTCGACGGGCTGGCGTGCCGGTACGGCGGGCGGCAGGGGCCGGTCGGCCGCACGCGCGTCGAACAGCCGCGTCATCTCGTCGGCGAGGAGTCGCACCGATGTCAGGTCCACCGCGAGGTGGGACACACAGAACGCGGCGAGCACGCAAGCACCGTCGACGACGGTCACCATGAACCGGATGAGCGGGGCACGCGCCGGGTCGAAGGGGGTGTGCCGCATACGGCGCTCCCAGGCCTCACGCACGGCGTCCGGGTCGTCGTGCGGTCCGAGCGTCCACACCTCCGCCTCGAACTCGGCCGCGTCCACGACCTGTTGGACGAGCGTGCCGTCCGCGTCCCGGTGGAAGCCGGTGTGCAGCGATTCGTGGCGTGCGACCAGTTCGGCGCAGACGTCGAGCAGGTCCTGTGCGGTGCCGCGGCCGGGCAGGGCCACCCAGTAGCACACGTCGTAGAAGGCGGCGTCGGGCAGCTGCTCCTGCATCAGGTTCCAGATGTGCCGCTGGGCACAGGTGGCCGGCGCGGTGACCGACCGTCGTCCAGCGAAGGGGATGCGGTGCCGGACGAATGCGGCCACGGCTCGGTCCTTTCCGGCACGGTGAGGTGAGTGGGGACGCGCCGATTCACGGTAACTCCGGCTTCGCGTGGGCGGCACCCGCGCTTTCGGGTCTGACCGTTCGGTCACCGTCGACCCGCTCGGGCTGCCCGATACGGCACGCCGAACGGGCGCCCGGTGGGGGCTTCCCACATCATTCGGGCACCGCGAGTATCGGGGGCATGCGAGTTAACCGACGCGTCGCGCCGCACGGCATGCGGATTTCCGGATATTCGTAAAGACCGGCATGCGCGACGTAGGGACTTACGAAAAGAAGCGTCCCTGTCCGCCCCGTGGGACGGACAGGGAGTTGATGGGCCGTCAGGTGATGAGCCCGTTCTGTATGGCGGTGACCACCGCGGCCGTGCGATTGGGCGCACCGAGCTTGAGGAGCAGACTGGCGACGATGCGTTTGACGCCGTGGCTCGAGATGCCGAGGCGCCGGGCTATCTGTTTGTTGCTCAGCCCTTCGGCGAGCAACGGCAGCACTTCGTTCTCACGGCCGGTGAGGTTGCCGATGCGCCGCCTGCGCTGCTGTTCCGGCTCCCGGACGCGCCGCAGAAGCGCCCGGGTCACCGACGTGGGCATCGGCACCTCGCCGGCCACGGTCCCCTGGAGGGCGTCCTCGACGGCGGTGGCGGTCAACTCGTTCTCGACCAGGAATCCATCGGGTACCGAGGGACCCGCGAGTATTTCTTCGGGAACTTCGGTGGTGGTGAGCAGAAGGAGAACCTTCGGACGGTGCCTTCGGGCGTCCACGAGCACGCCTCGATCGGGGCTGTAGTCCTTCTCGTGCAGGAACAGCACGTCGACTTGGTTGTTGCGTAAGGTTTCCTCCACCTCGCCCCAGTCGCCGCAGTGTCTGACGTCCCTGACCAGGGGCGCCGTCGACAGCGCGGCCCGCAGCCCGAGCTGCAGGAATCCGTTGCGCACGAGAGTGGTCACCACGAGCTGCTCTCCTGCGAACGGGGGGTGGCACAGCGCCTGACTCACTCGCATTCCTCCTCACTGTCGCCACGGTTCCCGCCGTATCCGACGTGGGGAGATGACGCCGCCCCGCGCCGTCCACCGGCAGGCCGCGGCCGGCCCACCACTGCACATGCCTGCAATAGGTACGCAGTTGCGAGCGCTTTTCAGCACTGGACACTCATCACAGTACCCAGACGTTTCAAGCGACTTCAACCATTCCGCTTGACGCGACGCGTTCAGGCCGAGCGGCCCGAAAAAGACGTCGGCACACCCCTCGACACTGTTGATTTAATTTTCAACTCACGGCTATTCGGGCGACCGGGAGGCGGACTTTCCTTTCGGGGTGAAAACCAGTAGCTTCCTTGCCACGGCACGCCCGCCTCGCCCACCGCCACCCCATGGCGTGCCGGGTGATCCGCTCGCGCGGCCGCCTCCGGCGAGACTGCCCATTCCGGCCGGAACGAATTCACATTGACGGCCGGAAAACCCTGTGAGCCGCTCGCCCATATTTTCACTGAGTGCTGGCCGAAAACCATGCGTCGCTTACCTTTTCCGGACCTCTCCGGGCCCGGAGACGCTGCGGCCCCGACACGGACAAGGAGCGCCGATGACCGCCGAGACCATGGCGGGCGCCACGGCAGCCGAAGACACCGACGACGACGCCGACCGGCGCAGCGTCCCCCGCTGGCTGCTCGCACAGATGCGGCCCTTCAGGCCGTACATCGCCCTGTTCCTGCTGGGCAGCCTCGCCTGGCAGGCGCTGACCGCGGCGATCCCGCTGGTCACCGGTCTGGCCTTCGACGCCGTCCTCGACCAGGACGACGGATCACCCGACTTCGGCACGTTCCACGCCATCGCCGCCGGTCTCTTCGCACTCGTGGTCGTCCGCGCGGTGGGCGGCATCATGTCCACGTACAGCCTGGAGTCCTTCGCCAGCGGACTCGAACGCAACGCGCGCGCCCAGGTCTTCGCCAGTCTGCTGCGCAAGAGTCAGGGCTACTTCAACCGGCGGCGGGTCGGCGACCTGTCCGCACGGGCCACCGGCGACGCGGAGTCGCTGAACCTGATGGTCTCGCCGGGCTTCGACCTGGCCGTCGATCTCGCGCTGAACATCCTGATGCCGATCGTGTTCATCGCGCTGGTGGACCCGCGGCTGCTGGTCTCCCCCGTCGTCTTCGTCCTGCTGTTCGCCGTGGCGCTCGCCGAACACGGACGGCGTCTGGAGCCCGTGTCCGACACGGCGCGCGAACGCTTCGGCGACATGACGGCCCAGGCGTCGGAGAGCATCGCCGGCATCGAGGTCGTGGGGTCGACCGGCGGAGCCGACCAGGAACGCGCCCGGTTCACCGATCTCGCCCGCGCGTACCGGGACGCCTCCGTACGCCAGATCCGCACCCAGGCACTCGCCCTGTCCCCGCTGCTCCTGACGCTCGCCACCGTCGGCGCCCTGGTGCACTCCGTGATCCTGCTGCGCGACGGCTCCCTCAGCATCGGCGAACTCGTCGCCGTCCTGGGGCTGATGGGCACCCTGCGCGCCCCCACCCAGCTGGCGTCGTTCAGCCTCGGGCTCATCTATCTCGGCATGGCGGGAGCGCAGCGCATCAAGGAGGTCGTCGACGACCCCGAGGGCGAGGACGAGCGGGGCGGCCGCCACACCGCGCCCGTCGTCGGCGAAGTCGCCATGGAGAACGTCACGTTCGGCTACGAACCCGGAAAGCCCGTGCTGCGCGACGTGTCGTTCCGGGTGGCGCCCGGCACCACCGTGGCCATCGTCGGCGCCACGGGCAGCGGCAAGTCCACCCTCCTGCACCTGCTGAACCGCACCTACACACCGGACGAGGGACGCGTCCTCGTCGACGGCGTCCCCACCACGGACTGGGACATCGGGGCGCTGCGCTCGCGCACCTCCGTCATCGAGCAGGACGTGATGCTCTTCTCCCGCTCCATCGCGGAGAACCTGAGCCTCGGTTCGGACGACGGGACGGACCGCTCCCGTATCGAGGCCGCGGCCCGCATCGCGCAGGCGCACGACTTCATCACGGCGACCGAGAACGGCTACGACACCGTCATCGGCGAACGCGGCGTCACCCTCTCCGGCGGACAGCGCCAACGCCTCGCCATCGCACGCGCGCTGATCGCCGACCCGCGCATCCTCGCCGTGGACGACGCGACCAGCGCCGTCGACAGCGCCACCGAGTACGAGGTGCAGCGCGCCATGCGGCAGGCCTCGGACGGGCGGACCACGTTCCTCGTCACACCCCGGCTGTCCCGCATCCGGGCGGCCGACCACATCCTCGTCCTGGACGCCGGCCGGATCGTCGACCAGGGCAGTCACGAACAGCTACTGCGGGACTGTTCCCTGTACCGCAGGATCTTCGCGCCCTATCTGAGCACGCCGGCACCCGGCGGCCCGGACTCCGCGGGCGCCAAGGAGGAGAGCCACTGATGGCGCATCTGCTGGAGGGCATCGACCCGGAGGACTACGACCGCCGCTACGGCGACCGCGAGCTGGCCCGCCGTATCGCCCCGTACTTCCGCGGCAAGGGCCGGGCCGTGGTCTTCGTGACCCTCGCCGTGATCGTCGCCGCCACGGCGGGCAGCGCCGTGCCGCTGCTCCTCGCCCGGACCGTCGACTCGGCCCTGGAGGACGACGGCGACGGCCGTCTCGCGTGGCTGGTCGCGGCCATCCTCGTCGCCGGCATCGCCGCCTGGCTGCTGAACCTCCTCCAGGAGCGCGCGGCCGGAACCATGGCGGGTGACGTCGTGCTCAAGCTGCGAGAGCGGGCGTTCGCGGCGGCCATGCGCCAGGACATGGCGTTCCACGACGCCCACCCCACCGGGGTCGTCGTCAGCCGCGTCACCAACGACACCCAGGCCTTCGCGACACTCATCACCCTGATGCTGAGCCTGCTCGGCCAGGTACTGATGATCGTGATCCTGCTGACCGCCCTGTTCGTCATCAATGTGCCGCTGGCCCTGGTGACGGCCTTCGTGGCCGCGGTCATCGTCGCCGTCAGCCTCGCCTTCCGGCGCGCTGCGCGCAACGCCTCGCTCCGCCAGCAGCAGGCCCTGGCCGAGGTCAACGGTTATGTGCAGGAGACGCTGCGGGGCATCGCCGTGGCGCGCAACCACAGCCACCAGCAGTCCGCGCAGTCCGGCCTGGACGACGTCAACGACCGGTGGTTCAAGGCCAGCGTGCGACTGAACCGCCTGTTCAGCGGCATCTTTCCGCTGCTGATCTCCCTGACGGGGCTCGGCACGGTCGCGGTGGTCCTGGTGGGCGGGCACGGCGTCGACTCGGGCTCGGTGACGGCGGGCGAGTGGGTGCTGTTCCTGGAGGCCCTGGCCCTGTTCTGGTCGCCGCTCACCAGCATCGCCTCCTTCTGGAGCCAGCTCCAGCAGGGCCTGGCCGCGGGCGAGCGGGTCTTCGCCCTCGTCGACCGCGAGTCGACGGTGCGCCAGCTCGACCGGGTCCCGGTGCCGCGCCTGCGCGGTGAGATCACCCTGCGCGACGTCCACTTCGGCTACGACGACGAGCACCCCGTGCTCAACGGCGTGAGCCTCGACATCCCCGCGGGCCGCACCGTGGCGCTCGTCGGCCACACGGGCGCCGGCAAGTCGAGCGTGGTGCGGCTGATCATGCGCGCGTACGAATTCCAGAAGGGGAGCATCGAGGTCGACGGTCTCGACGTGCGCACCCTGGACCTCGACCAGTACCGGCGCTGCCTCGGTGTGGTGACGCAGACGCCGTTCCTCTTCTCCGGGACGGTCGCGGACAACATCGCCCGCGGCCGGCCGGGCGCCGGACGCGACGAGATCGAGGCCGCGGCGCGCGCGGTGGCGGGCGGCGACTGGCTCGAGCAGCTCGCGGAGGGCCTGGACACGCCCACCGACGAGGGCGGCCGGAACCTGTCGACCGGCCAGCGGCAGATCGTCGCGCTCGCCCGCGTCTTCCTCCAGGACGCCCCCGTCCTGATCCTCGACGAGGCCACCGCCAGCATCGACCCGCTGACGGAGGCCCAGATCCAGGAGGGCCTGGAGGCGCTCGCCGCGGACCGCACGACGATCGTCGTCGCGCACCGCCTGCCCACGGTCCGCAAGGCGGACACGATCGTCGTCGTCGACGAAGGCCGGATCATCGAGGAGGGCGACCACGCCACGCTCCTCGGCCAGGGCGGGGCGTACCGGCGCCTCTACGACCGCTACTTCCGCCACCAGCGCCCCGACGAGGACCCCGCGGAGCCCACGGACCCCGCAGCCCCCGCCGATCGAGAGGAGAGCGTGGTCGATGGACAACGCGTCTGAGCACAAGGCCGACGGGCCCGTCCCCGCGACCCTCCACGAACTGCTGGACAGCGCCGCCCGAACTCGCCCCCACGCCGTGGCCGTTCGCGGTGAGGACGCCGTCCTGACCTACGGCGAGCTGCACGGGAAGGCGCGGGCCGCCGCGTGCCGGTTCAGGGCGCTCGGGGTCGCCGAGCACGGCACGGTGGCCCTGCTCCTGGAGAACACCCCGGACTGCGTCGTCGCGCTCCTCGCCGCGGCCCGCCTCGGACTGCGTCTCGCCCCGCTGGAACCCGGCACCCAGGTGCCTCAACTCAGCGTGATACGCGAAAAGTTGGGCCCACTGTCCGTCTTGGGGCACGCCGCGAGGCTCGCCGCGCTGGAGGGCACGAAAGGCCCGGCCCCCCTCGACTGCGCGTTCGTCCCCGTCGAGGACCCAGGAGGCGACGCACCCACCTGGGAAGCTCGGGGCGACGAACCCTCCGCCCCCGACGCCCCCTTCCTCCACCAGTACACGTCCGGCTCGACCGGAGAGCCCAAGGTGGCCGTCCACACGCAGCGCAACCTCGTCAACGGCGGTGACATCTACGCCCGTTCCTACGGGATCACCGAGGACGACCGCATCCTGACCGCCGTCCCCCTGCTGCACTCCTTCGGCCTGGTGGCCGGACTGGTCACGGCGCTGCGCGCAGGCGCGGAGCTCGTCCTCCTAGGCCGTTTCACCCCCGCGCGGCTCCTGCGTGCCCTGGACGAGCACGCCTGCACGGTCCTGGTCGCCGCCCCCATGGCGTACGACCTGACGACGCGCGCGGCCGGTGCGGGCCCGTCCGTGCCCCGCGCACTCCGCCTGTGCCTGTCCTCGGGGGCCGCGTTGCCGCCCGCCGTGGCGCGGCGGGCGAAGGAACGGCTCGGCCTGGACATCCAGCAGGTCTACGGCTGCACGGAAGCGGGAGTCATCGCCGCCCGGCACCCGCAGGACGGCTCGGCGGCGGACGGCTCTGCGGCGGACCTCGGTGTGGGCCGGCCCATGCCCGGCGTGCGGATCCGTGTCGTCGACGAGCGGGGGGACGAGGTGGCGCCCGGCGAGGAAGGGGCGCTGCTGGTACGGACGCCCGCGATGTTCACGCACTACCTCGGGCACGCCGACGCCACGCGGGAGGCCTTCACCGACGGCTGGTACCGGACCGGCGACGTGGCCCGCGTCGGCCCCGCGGGCCACCTGCACCTGGTCGGGCGGAAGGACTCCTTCATCAACGTGGGCGGCAAGAAGGTGAACCCCGTCGAGGTGGAGCAGGCCCTGCTGGACCACCCCTCGGTCGTCGAGGCGGTGGTCTGGGGCGAGCCGACCGACGACGGCGGCGAGCGCGTACGGGCGTCCGTGGTGACGCGGCCCCCGCTGTCGGCGACGGAGCTGACGTCCCACTGCCGCGCCCGGCTCCTGCCCCACCAGGTGCCCGCCGAGGTCGACTTCGTGGCCTCGCTGCCGAAGAGCCCGATGGGCAAGGTCAGGCGCGCCGCGGTGCGGACCGCGGCCCGCACCGCGTCGTCCGTCAGGCGGTTCTAGCCTGTTCGAGCGTGGGGTGGCAGGGGATCACCGCGTCGAGACCGATGAGCTGGATGACGCGCAGCACGGACTCGCTGGGGGCGGCGATGCGCAGCCATCCCGCTGCTTCCTTGACGGTGTGGTGTGCGGCGATGAAGACGTTGATGCCGCTGGAGTCCATGAAGGTCACGTCGCTGAGGTCGACGACGGTCCGGGGCGGCGGCGTGCCGTCCTCGGGAATCAGGGCTTGATGGAACTCGTCCTTGACGGCGTGGTCGATCTCGCCGTGCAGTGCGACGACGCGGACGCCGTCGACGGCGGAGCGCACGACCGAAAGGCGGCCGTGCCTGGTCTGTTCGCTCTGCCTGCCGTGTCGGCCGGGGCTCGGGGTGTCGGCCACGTTCTCCTCGACGGTACCTAGGTCGTGCCACGTTCCGGGTGTGTCGTGCCGGACCGAGTCTGCCCCATTTCCACCGGCCGACGCGGGGAATCGGGAGGAAGTCCCCCTGTGGGTATGGGTGTAGGCGCAAGCCTGTCGTGCAGGAGGGAAGACCACGTATGACCGAACAGACCGACGTATCCGCCGGGCGGCCGCTGTACGGGTGCATGGGGCTCGGCGGCACCTGGGACGACGCCCCGTACACCGCCGCGGACATCGCCCACGCCGAAGCCGCCGTCGAGGCCGCGCTGGACATCGGCATCACGGTGTTCGACCACGCCGACATCTACCGTCGCGGAAAGTCGGAGGCGGTCTTCGGCGAACTCCTCGGCAGGGCCGCCGGGCTGCGGGAGCGGATCGTCCTGCAGACCAAGTGCGGCATCCGGCAGGCCGACGGGCGCCACCCCGGCATGTACGACCTGCGGTCCCGGCACATCGTGCGGTGCGTCGAGGAGAGCCTCACCCGGCTGCGCACCGACGTCATCGACGTACTGCTGCTGCACCGTCCCGATCCGCTGGCCGACCCGCAGGACACCGCGAAGGCGCTCACCTCGCTGCACGGGCAGGGGCTCGTGCGCCGCTTCGGCGTGTCCAACATGAGCGCCGCACAGATCGAGCAGCTGCAGGCCCACCTCGACCTGCCGCTGGTCGCCGACCAGCTGGAGATGAGCCTCGGCAGCCGGGACTGGGTCGAGGCGGGCGTCCTCGTGAACACACCGGCCGCGGCGGAGAACGGCTTCCCGCACGGGACCGTCGAGTACTGCGGGGCGCGCGGGATCCAGCTCCAGGCCTGGGGCGCCCTCGCCCAGGGCCGCTACACCGGTCCCCCGCAGGCCACCGGCGCCCGGGACGCGGCGGCCGCCGAGCTCGTCGCCGGCCTCGCCGAGCGCAAAGGGACGACGCCGGAGACGATCCTGCTGTGGTGGCTCCAGCGCCACCCGGCCCGCGTCGCCCCGGTCATCGGCACCAGCCGTCCCGAGCGCATCCGCGCCTGCCGTGACGCCGTCGTCCATGAACCCGGACTCACCCACGAGGAGTGGTACGAGCTGTGGGTCGCCGCCCGCGGCGGCCCCCTGCCCTGACCGGGCGCGCCGCGAAGGCGGGCGGGGACGGGTGGGATCGTGGCCGCCGCGGTAGGCATGCACCGTGCAGACCTTCCTCCCGTACCCCGAATTCACGCGGTCCGCCGCGGCCCTCGACCAGGCCCGCCTGGGCAAACAGCGCGTCGAGGCCCTCCAAGTGCTGCGCGGTCTGACCGTGCCCGGCTACGGCTGGCGGCACCACCCCGCGGTCCGCATGTGGACCGGCTACGAGGAAGCCCTCGTCCGCTACGGCCTCGACGTGTGCGCGGTATGGGTGGCGGAGGGCCGCAGCGACACCTGCGCCACCACGCTGGTCACGGACTTCTCCGAGCACCGGCCGGGCTCCGTCGTGCGCCACCAGGAGGAGCTCGCCGACGAGGGCGAGCTGCCGCCCTGGCTCGGGGACCCCGCCTTCCACCTCAGCCATCAGTCGGCGCTGGTGCGCAAGGCGCCGGAGGTCTACGCCCCGCTCTTCCCCGGCGTCCCCGACGACCTGCCCTACCTGTGGCCGTCCTCCGACCGGTCCACCGCGTAGCCCACGGCCCCCTGCCGGGCGATGGCGAGCCAGACGCGGTCCCGGGTCATCGGCGTCTCGGTGAACCGGATGCCGGTGGCGTCGCGCAGGGCGTTGGCGAAGGCGGGCGCCACCGGGTTGAAGGGGCTCTCGCTCATCGACTTGGCTCCGAGCGGGCCGATCGCGTCCGTGGTCTCCGCGAAGTGGACCTCGGTGCGGGGCACCTCGGCGAAGTGCGGGAGGCGGTAGCGGCGGAACGCCGCGGTGGTCACCTCACCGCGTCCGTCCAGCCGTACGGCCTCGAAGAGCGTGGCGCCGAGCGCCTGCGCGACCGCGCCCTCGATCTGTCCGCGGCACTGCAGCGGGTTCAGGACCCGGCCCGCGTCCGCGGCGTGCACGCTGCGCAGGATCCGCGTCTCCCCGGTGTCCGGGTCGACGGCGACGCGGAACCACTGCGCGTTGAAGGCGACGGAACGGGGACTGCCGTCCCCGTGCCCTTCCCCCGCCAGCTCGTCCTGCGCGCCCTCGGCACGGGCCGCCTCGTACAGCGCACACAGGGGGACAAGCCGGCCCGCGCAGTCCACCGCGTCCGCGGCGAGCACGCACCGGTCGCGGGCCGCGCCCGTGTGCCGTGCCGCGAAGTCCGCGATGCGCCCGGCAAGGGACTCCGCGGCGAGCAGGACCGCCTTGCCCGCGACGACCGTGCCGGTCGAACCGAAGACGCCGGTGTCGTGGCGGACGACGTCGGTGTCCGACTGGCGCACTCCGATCCGGTCGACGGTCGTGCCGAGGGCCGCGGCGGCGATCTGCCCGTGGACGGTGGTGGTGCCGTTGCCGAGTTCCGTCGTGCCGACGGCCAGGTCGTACGTCCCGTCGGCGAGGAGGCGGACGCGCGCGTCGGCGTGGTGCCCGCCGGGCAGTCCGGTGGCGATCATCGAGACGGCCGCGCCCTGGCCGGTCAGCCACCCCTCCGGGACGTCGGCACCGCTCCGGTCGTCCGCGACGGCGCCACGGACGACCGACAGACACTGGCCCAGGCCGTACGAGCCGATGCGCAGGTCCTCGTCCTCACCGGTCGGCCCGGTCAGACGGTCGTCGGGGCCGATGAGGTTCTTCTCGCGGAAGTCGAGCGGGTCCATGCCCAGGAGGCGTGCCGTCTCGTCCATGGCGGACTCGACGGCGAAGGTGACCTGCCCCAGGCCGTATCCCCGGAAGGCGCCCGAGGGAACGCTGTTGGTGTAGACGGCAAAGCCGTCGACCTTGTTGTGCGGGGCCCGGTAGAGGGCGAAGGGTTCCTTGACGCCGTGGAGCAGCACCGCGGGCCCGTGGTTGCCGTACGCGCCGGTGTCGGAGACCACGCGCATCTGGAGGGCGGTCAGCGTGCCGTCGGCGCGGGCGCCGACCTTGACGCGGACCGTGAACGGGTGCCGGGTGGTGGCGCCGTGGAACTGCTCGGCGCGGGTGTACTCGAGCTTGACGGGGCGGCGCAGCTTGAGCGCGGCGAGGACGACGATGTCCTCGGTCAGCATTTCCTGCTTGCCGCCGAACCCGCCGCCGACGCGTCCCGTGACGACGCGGACACCGTCTTCCGGCAGTCCGAACAGGGCGCACAGTGCGCGCCGCGTGAGGAAGGGGGTCTGGGTGCTGGTGCGGACGGTGAGGCGCTCGGCCCCGCCCTCCTCCTCGAACCAGGCGACGCTGCCGTGCGTCTCCAGGCTCGCGTGCTGGACGCGCTGGGTGCGATACGTGCCCTCGTGGACGACGTCGGCCTCGGCGAAGCCGTCGTCGACGCTGCCGGTCTCCGCGTGCACCTCACCGGCCACGTTGTCGTCGACGCGAGCGATCCGTGCCTCGGGGCCCTTTCCGGCGTGGATGACGGGCGCGCCGGGCCTCATGGCCTCCTCCGGGTCGGTGACGTGGGGAAGTTGCTCGTACGTCACGTCGATGCGGCGGCAGGCTTCTTCCGCGGCCTGTTCACTGTCGGCGACCACGGCGGCGACGCGCTGCCCGACGTACCGGACGGTGTCGTCCAGGACGCGGGTGTCGGCGGGGTCGTCGGTGGGGTCCTCGTGGCGGGCGGTGGAGTAGAGCGTGTCGGGGGCGTCCTCGTGGGTGAGCACGGCGTGCACGCCGGGAACGGTGCGTGCGGCACGGGTGTCGATGGCGACGATGCGGGCGTGCGGGTGCGGGGAGCGCAGCAGCTTCATGTGCAGCAGTCCGGGCACGTCGACGTCGAAGGTGTACCGGGCGGTGCCGGTGACGATCTCGCGGCCGGCGGGGGCACCGGGCCTCGCGCCCACGGCTCGCCCGGCGCCGGGATCTTCGGTGTGCCGCACGCCTCGGACGGCGTCCTCGATGGCGCGGTACCCGGTACAGCGGCAGATGTTGCCCTTGAGAGCACGCGGCAGGTCGTCCAGGTCCCCTTCCAGCGCGACGGTGGTCATCAGGAATCCGGCGGTGCAGAACCCGCACTGGAAGCCCTGGGCGTCGAGGAAGTCCTGTTGTACGGGGTGGAGTCCGCCGTCCTCGGCCGCCAGGCCCTCCACCGTGGTGACCGACCGCCCGCGCGCCCGGACGGCCGGGTAGAGGCAGCTGTGCACCGGTTCCCCGTCCACGTGGACCGTGCAGGCCCCGCAGTCCCCCGCGTCGCAGCCCTTCTTCACGCCGAACCAGCCGCGTTCGCGCAGATAGGTGCGCAGACACTGGCCGGGGCGCGGCGCGGCGTCGCAGGCCCGTCCATTGACCCGGACCGTGAAGGTCATCGCCCGCCGTCCAGGGTGAGTTCACGGCGGATCTGCTCGGCGAGGCGGAGCGTCATGTGCCGTCGCCATTCGGGCAGTCCGTGGATGTCGTCGAACCAGTCGCGGTCGGCGACGGCCGACGTGATCGCCCCGCTCAGCTCGGACGCGCCCGGCGGCTCGGCGAACGAGAGACGGAACGGCCGGCGGGTCGCGGCCGTGACGGTCAGGGTCAGCGAGCGGTCCGAGGGGTCGAGCGTGCCGATGACGAGTGCGCCGGAGCGGCCGAGGCCGTACAGCGACACTTGCCGGAACGCCGTGCGGCACCTGAGGGCGCGGGCGGGAAGCGTCACCGAACGCAGCAGCTCGCCCTCGGCGAGGTCCTTGCCGCCGTCCCCGGTGACGAAGTCCACCGTGCGCACCCTGCGGAGCACACCGTCCTGGGCCTGCAGCGAGCACACGCCGTCGAGGGCCGCGGTGAGGGAGATCATCGGCCCCGCGGGCAGCGCGTGGCAGAGGTTGCCGCCGACGGTCGCCATGTTCCAGATCTTGAACGAGGCGAGAAAGGCGCGGCAGCACTGCTCGAAGAGGGGGGCCGCGGTCGCGTCGAGCGTGCGCCCGAACCGGGACAGCTGCGCGATCGTGCAGGTGGCGGAGATCCGCACCGAGCCGTCCGGCAGTGCGCGGAACGGCTCCCAGCCCAGCCCGCTCAGGTCCACCAGGCGCCGCAGCCGCGGCTGGGGTTCGGAGAAGAGGTACGTTCCACCGCCGAGCCAGGCGTCGCCCGGCCGCCAGGGTCCGCGACGGCGAGCGTCGCACACGTCGAGAACCGTGTTCAGATCCATGTCTCCCACCGGGTCGTCGCAGCCACCACCGATTCAACCCGCCCCGCGCAGAGGGGATGTGCGACGCCGCGCCCATTTGCCAGAAGGGACGCACGGTCACAAGAATGATCGAATGACAAACAGGGGGCGCATACTCAAGATCACCGCCGCGCTGACGCTGTCGACGCTGGCCCTGACCGGCTTCACGACGGGCCGGGGTCACGGCGGCGGCAGCCGTCACAGTGACGGGGGTGGCGGCGGCGGTTGCAGCAACTCCAGCCAGGACCACGACAGTTCGTCGTCGAGCAGCTCGGGAGGTACGTCCGGTTCGTCGACGTCCGGTTCGGGCTACGACGACGATGACGACGTGTACGGCGGCGGCGACAGCGGGGACGGGGGCAGGAACGGCAGCGGCACGCACCGGCGGCTGCCGACCGAGGACTCCACCTCGTCGAGCTCGTCCGGTTCGGGGGGCAAGCGCACGGAGGACGCGACGGCGAAGCTGGTGCGCTGCGCGACGAAGGCGGCCCCCTACGCGACGGTCGAGGTCACGAACAAGAACGACAAGGCGGGCCGCTTCTGGGTCTCGGTCACGTTCGTGGACGCCGACGGCATCACGGTCGTCGAGCAGTCCGAGAAGGTCAAGGTCCCCGGAAACGGCAAGGCGACGACCCGGGTGGAGGTCGGCGGCGGCGGCCTCGCCGACTCGGTGCGGCGCTGCGAGGTGGACCCGCAGGCGCTGCCGGTCTCGGCCTGAGCGGACGCCGCCGCAGGGCGCACGGTCGGGGTCGGGTCAGGCGCCCTCGCCGTCCAGCACCCGCTGGACGGCCTGCTGGGCCTCGTAGAAGTCCGCGTCGGAGACCTTCGGGTCGTCCTCGACGGTGTCGAGCCAGTCCGCGATCTCCTCGGGCGTCCAGAGGTCGAAACCCTTCGGAATGTCGAGCGTCGTGGTGTTGGCGCGCAGCTGCTCGGCGGCGGCTGCCTCCTTGACGCTGCGTGTGCTCACTTCGATCATCGTGTTTCTCCCCTCGGGTCCGGGAACGGACGGGCGACGTTGCCAGAGGTGGGGCCTGGATGTCCAACTGTTGCGTCCGGTGCGACCAGGTCCCTGTCAGGAGGGCGGCAGGGTCTGCTGCACCACGTCCGTCAGGGCGCGGCCCAGCGGCAGGTCGATGCGGGTGGCGAGGCGGTCGCCGCGGGTGGGGCCCTGATTCACGATGAGGACCGGAGTGCCGGACTGTGCGGCCTGGCGCACGAAACGCAGGCCGGACATGACCGTCAGGGACGAGCCGAGGACCAGCACGGTGGCCGCTCCGTCGATGAGGCTCCGGCACACGGCCACCCGCTCGGGCGGGACGTTCTCGCCGAAGAACACCACGTCCGGCTTGAGCACGCCGGTGCCGCAGGCCGTGCACGCCACGGTCCTGAAGCCGCGGACGGCCTCGTCGGGCAGGTCCACGTCGCCGTCCGGGTTCACCTGCGCCGCGCGGTGGCGGGCGGCGACCTCCTCGAAGCCGGGGTTCGCCCGGCGCAGGAGGTCGTCGAGCGTCGCTCGGTCGTGGGTGGCGCCGCAGTCCAGGCAGACGACGCGGTCGAGGGTGCCGTGGAGCTCGACCACGTTCGGCGCTCCGGCGGCCTGCTGCAGCCCGTCCACGTTCTGCGTGATCACCCCGGTGACGAGGCCCGCTCCGGCCAGGGCCGCCACCGCGCGGTGTCCGGCGTTCGGGCGGGCCCCCGCCATGGACCGGCGGCCGAGCTGACTGCGCGCCCAGTACCGCCGTCGCGCGTCCTCGCCGCCGATGAATTCCTGGAACGTCATCGGCACGTGGTTGCGGCGGAACGCGCCGTGCTCGCCGCGGTAGTCCGGAATACCGGACTCCGTCGAGAGGCCCGCGCCGCTGAGCACGACGACGCCTCCCGCGCGCACCGCGGCGACGACCGCCGAGAGGTCGGTCGAGGCCGGAGGCAGGTCGCCCTGCGGCTCCCAGGTCAGCGTGGGTCGCATCCGCATGTTCTTCAGCTTAGGGCCGGACTCGGACAGCGCCCGTGGTGATCGGTTCGCCTCACGCGTCCGCCGTGTCCTGGAGCACGTCGCAGGTGTTCTGGAACTCCTCCATCAGGCGGGTGGCCTCGACGATGAGGACCCCGTACGGGCGGGACGCGTCGGCCAGCGGCAGACTGTGCTCCTGCGCTACGTCGAGCACCTTTTGCAGCGCCTCCTGAGCGGTCTCGGCCAGCCCGCACAGCTCCTTGGCCTGGTCGGCCAGCGTGTCGGAGTCGAGCTGGACGAGGACGTGCACGATGTCGCGCAGGCTCGCGGCGAAGTCGGCGTAGGCCTCAAGGGCCGGTGTGTAGGTGTACGTGTCCTCCGTCTCGCGCCACCGGCCGAGACTGCGGGTCAGCGAGGCCAGCTGGTAGACCGCGCGCTCCATGGCGCCGAGCGCCTGCCGGTAGCGCTCGAAGCTGAGGTAGCCGCGGTGGGCGGGGAGCAGCCGGCGCGGGTTGAACGGCACGCTGCTCTCCGCCGTCCTCAGCCCGGCCCGCGCCTGGCCCACCGCGTCCTGCACGCGCTCGCCCGCCTTGCGCCACTGTTCGGCCCGGTCGGCGTCCACGTCACCGCTGCTCAGGCCGTCGGCCATGTCGTCGAGGAGGTACTCCATCTCCGCGGCGAGGGCGCGCAGGCCCTGCTCGGCGCTGCGGTAGCGCAGCGGGGGCGCGATGCACAGGTTGACGACGAGGCCGATGCCGCAGCCGATGAGGACGAGGAGGATGATCTGCCCGAGCTGGAGGGCCCGGTCGGCGTTCGTGGCGGCGGCGGCGTACGTCGAGAAGGCGAAGAACGCGGCGGTGGCGACCTGGGAGCGCTGCTCGCCGAGCGCCGTCCACTGGCCGAGGCTCAGCGCGATGGCGGCGACCACGACGAAGGCGAACAGGTCGGGGCCCGCGGTGAAGCCGATCGCGGCCTGCACGGCCACGCCGACGACGACAGCGGCGACGTAGCGGAGTGTCTGCCACACCGACTTCTGGAGCGTGACGTTCATGATCAGTACCGCGGAGAACGGTGCGAACGCGGGGGACGTGGCGTTCAGGAAGTCGTGCGCGATCCACCACGACAGCGTCGCCGCGAGCACGCGCTTGGCGACGAGCAGCACCGTGTGACGCTCGTGCCCCGACGAGCGCCACGCCCGCGCCGCCCACGCTCCACCACTACGCAACCGCTTCACCACGCGCTCCGACCGCCCTTTTGTGCTCGATCCCGCCCTCGGGGACTTCAGACACTGTGTAACCCGCATCGATCACTTGAACCCGGGTCGTCGTCACCATTGCCGCATCCGGGCGGTGATCGCGCGGCGACACGCGGAAGGCCCGGACGACCTCGATGGTCGTCCGGGCCTCAGAGCCTGTCTTTGAACCCCCGACTGCGTCTCGTGCTCTCGTGCCCCTGGGGGTCACACCTCGCCGCGCCAGGCGCCCGTCTCCGCTCCGCCGCGCTTCTCGATGAACTGCTTGAACCGCCCCAGGTCGCCGGTGACCTGGCGCTTGACGAAGCCGAGCTTGTCGCCGACGGTCTCGGCGAGGCCGTCGGGGTCGTAGTGCATCTGCAGCATGACCTTGGTGCGTGAGTCGTCCAGACGGTGGAAGGTGACGACGCCGGCCTGCTTGGCCTCGCCCTCCACCGTGGTCCACGCCACGCGCTCGTCCGGGATCTGCTCAGTGATCCTGGCGTCGAACGTGCGCTCCACGCCGTCGATCTTCGTCACCCAGTGGGTGAGCTTGTCGGTACGCTGCTCGATCCGCTCCACCCCTTGCATGAACTCGGGGAACGTCTCGAACTGGGTCCACTGGTTGTACGCGGCGCGGACCGGGACGTCGACCTCGATGGACTCTTCGACTTGCGACACGGATACACCTTTCCTCGCGTACGTCCTGATGCGGCCACCCGGCCGACCTCATACGGGCCGACCGGCCGGCGCATCTCTCTCTGCACTCGCGAGTGCCCGGCACATCCGTTTTCACTCACGCACTCCACACGTCACAGGTGCCGCGTGGTGCTCTTTTGGGGGTGCCGATCTTGGGCAAGCGGGGGAAGTGATCTTCATACCCGTCCACCGACAGGGAGAGCAATGACCGTGTCCCCGCGCCCCGTTCGGCGGACGAACCGCGAGCGGCGCTTCGATCTGCGTACGACCGCTCTGTTCTTCGTGCTCGTCGCGATCCTGCTGGTCGGCGCGGCGGCTGTGGTGCGTGCCGCGGCCCACATGGTCGAGAGCCGTCCGCTGTGGATCGGCTCGCTCGTCGTCGTGGGGCTTTCGGCCGCCTGCCTCGGCAGGTCCCGGTGGCGGCGCTTCTCGGCGGCGAGGTATGCGCGGCGCGCGGCCGTGGCGCTGGAGGAGGCGGCCGAGCGGGCGTCCGAGAGCCTGGAGGGCACGCGGACGCCGGCGGCTGCCGCGACGGTCGCCGCTCCGGTGGTTCCCGCCGTCGCGGGGGACGGCTTCGCGCCGGAACCCGCCCTCGGCACGGAACCCACCCTCGTGGTCGACGCGGAGGAAGCCACAACCGTCGTCGTCGAACCGCCCGTTGTGTACATCGACTACGGCGAACTCGACCCCGACGCCTTCGAGCAGGCCGTGGCCGACCTGTGCGCCCGCGACGCGTGCCAGGGCGTGGAAGTCGTGGGCGGCGCCTGCGACTTGGGCGCGGACGTCCTGGCGGTGGCGCCGGACGGGCGCAGGATCGTCATCCAGTGCAAGCGCTACGGCGAGGACAACAAGGTCGGCTCGCAGGACCTGCAGCGCTTCGGGGGCACGTGTTACACGGTCCACGAGGCGGACGTCGCCGCGCTGGTGACGACGAGCGACTTCACCGCTCCCGCCCTCGAATACGCGGAGCAGTGCGGCATAGTCTGCGTGAACGGCGCGGAGTTGCGGGCGTGGTGCGACGGCACGGGGCCGAGCCCGTGGGACCTGGTGGCCGTCGACGCCTGACCGACCACCAAGGACACACGGACGTACGGATCAGACCTTCGCCGCGACCTGCCGCGCCGCGGGCACCGGACCGTCCTCGCTCAGGCCGAACCGCGCGTGGAACCTTCGCAGCGGCCCCGGCGCGTACCAGGCGGAGCGGCCGAGCAGCCGCATCGCCGCCGGGACGAGGATGCCGCGCACGGCGATCGCGTCGATGAGGATGGCGAGACCGCTGCCGAGGCCGAAGAGCTGCATGAAGCTGATCTCCGCCGTGCCGAAGGCGAAGAAGCTGACCGCGATCAGGGCGGCCGCCGCGCTGACGATGCCTCCGGTGTGCCCGAGGCCGCCCGTCACCGCGGACTCGTTGTCCTCGCCGAGGTCGTGCAGTTCCTTGATGCGGCTGGTGACGAACACCTCGTAGTCCATCGAGAGGCCGAAGGCGACGCAGAACATCAGCACCGTCATCGACGTCTCCATCGGCTGCGCGGTGAAGCCGAGCACCCCGGAGAGGTTGCCGTCCTGGAAGATCCAGGTCATCACGCCGATGGTCGCGCCCAGGCTGACCGCGTTGAGGACGAGGGCCCGCAGCGGCTGCACGACGCTGCCGGTGAAGAGGAAGAGCAGCAGGAACGTGGTGACGACGACGAGGCCCACGGCGAGCGGCAGCCTGCTCGCGATGGAGTCGTTGGAGTCGACGAGTTCGGCGTCGCCGCCGCCGACCAGCGGGTGTGTCCCGGCGGGCGGAGCGGTCGTCCTGACCTCTTCGACCAGGTCCTTCGCCGCGTCGGACTTCGGCGTCAGGGTGCTGACGACGTTGAGCTGCTGCGCGGTGGGGCGGCCGAGGGCCGGGTTGCCGGGGCCGGTCGCATCGGCCTTGCCGTCGGCGTAGGTACCCGTGCCGGTCTCGACGCGGGCGACCCCGTCGAGCCCGGACAGGCGTGCCGCGTAGGCGGTCAGCGGTGCCTTGTCCACGTCCCCGTCGATGACGACGTGCAGGGCCGCCGCGTCGTTTCCGTGAAAGTTCTCGCGCAGTGACACGGAGACCTCGCGGCTCTTGGCGTCCTCGGGCAGGACGCGTTCGTCGGCCGTGCCGAAGGTGATGCCGAGCAGCGGACTCGCCGCGAGGAGCAGGACCGCGAGCACGGGCAGCGCGGTGAGCGCGGGGCGGCGCATGGCGGTGCGGGCGAGGCGGCCCCACACCGAGGCCTGGGCCCCGGTGCCCGGTACCGGGGACCCGGTGCGTGCCCGCTTCGCCCACGGCATCCGCCCGCTGTTCACGCGGTGCCCCAGGACGTTGAGCAGCGCGGGCATCACGAACAGGGAGGCGAGGGCCGCGATGACGACGACGCCGACGCCGGAGTAGCCGAACGAGCGGAGGAAGTACTGCGGGAACACCATGAGCGCAGCGAGGGCGGCCGCCACGGTCGCCGCGGAGAACGCGACGGTGCGGCCCGCCGTGCTCATCGTCCTGCGGACGGCGTCCTCGACGCTCGCCCCCGCCGCGAGCTGTTCCCGGAACCGGCTGATCATCAACAGGGCGTAGTCGACGCCGAGTCCGAGGCCGAGTGCCGTGGTGAGGTTGATCGCGAAGATGGAGACGTCGGTGACGCTGCCGACCACGTACAGCTCCGCGAAGACGCCCACGATGGCGATCAGCGCGATGGCGAGCGGCAGCAGCGCGGAGACGACGGTGCCGAAGACGACGAGGAGCAGCAGGAGGATGAGCGGGACGGCGATGGTCTCGGCGAGGACGAGGTCCTTCTCGGTCTGCGGCCCCATCTCGTGGCTCACGCCGGCGCTGCCGCCCGCCTTGACGGTGAGCGTGTCCCCGTACGTTCCGGCGTAGTCGTCGATGACGCCCTTGGCGTTCTCCTGCTGCTCCATGTCGTGGCCCTTCACACGGGCGAGCACGAGGGCCTCGCGGCCGTCCTTGGAGCGCAGATCGGGGCTTTTCGTGTCCCAGTACGAGACGACGTTCTCCAGGTCCCGTTCCTTCTTCAGGTCGGCGACCAGCGCCTCGCCGCCGCGCCGTGCGGCGGGGGCGTCGATGCGGCCGTCGGCGGCGCGGACGAGGAGGACCAGGTTCGTCTCTCCGCCGAGCTTCTCGTCGATGACGTTCCTGGCCCGGGAGGACTGGGAGGCCGGATCGTCGAAACCGCCCCCCAGCAGCTTCCCGAACGCACCGGCTCCCAGGACGCCCATGAGGGCCACGACCACTGCGGCGACGATGAGTACCAGCCGCGACCGGCGGATCGCCAGCTCGGCTATGCGTTCGAACACGCGCTGTCTCCTTCATAAAGGGGTTCATGTACGGCTTCATGCACGGGTGTTGCGGTGACGGGCGCAGCCGACGCTATCGGGGCACAACAAAATTGAGCAGTGTTAGATTTTCTTCACGGGATGCCGCATTCCGGCCCCGGAGCGCGGGAGAGCGACGTACGGTCGCCGTATGTCCACCTACGAAGTCCCCGCGCCCAGACCGTCGTTGCGCGAGCGCCGACGGGCCGTCGCCGTCGACGAGATCGTGAGCGCGGCCGAGGCGCACATCGCCGAACACGGACCGCACGCCCTGTCATTGCGCGCGGTGGCCCGCAGCCTCGGCATGACCGTGCAGGCGCTCTACCACTACTTCCCGAGCCGGGACGATCTCGTGACGGCCCTCATCACCAAGGCGTACGACGACTTGGCGGACGCGGTGCAGGCCGCGACCGAGACGGTGGAGGACGACCCCGACCTGCCGGGGATGATCGTCGCGGCGGAGGGGTACCGGCGCTGGGCGCTCGACCACCCCGAGCGGTTCCAGCTCCTCTACGGAGCGCCGCTCAGGCACTACCACGCCCCCGTCGACGGCCCCACGACGGAGGCGAACCGACGGATGAGCGCGGTCTTCGAACGGGAGCTGTTCCGCGGGTTCGCACCGGAACAGCTGGCGGCGGCCGACACGCGGTCCCTGTCCCCCGCGTTCCTCGGCCACCTGGCGCGGCAGGCACCCCCGAGCGGCACCGCCCTGCCGCCGTCCGCGACGGCCCTGCTGCTGAGTGTGTGGGGCTATGTGCACGGCATGGTCGCCCTGGAGGTGTTCGGGCACACCGGCTTCCTCGGCGCCCACCAGTCCGAGCTCTACCGCATGGCGATGCGGAACCTGTACGAGGACGTGCGACGGCGGGTCCCGCGGCAGCCGTGAGCCGCGGGACCCGCCGTCAGGGGGTCGTCAGCGTGTCACCACATGGCGTTCGTCCGGCACGCAGTGCGTCATCGTCAGTCCTGAGACGTCGCGCGGCGGGTTGTTCCCCAGCCGCAGGAGGCGGCTGCGGTCCTCGTCCGTCAGCGTCTGGCCCTGCAGCGGTTCCAGGTGCGACACGTCGTCGGCACCGATGCCGAGTCCCTTGCCGACGCGCAGCCCGAGGTCGTTCTCGACCAGCAGGAAGTGCCAGACCATGCGCTCCTGCACCGTGCGGTCGCACTGGGAGATGAGGTTCACGAAGTTGTTCACGAGGTCGTCGCGCTCCCAGTCCTCCATGAGCAGATAGCGCTGACCGGCCTGGAGGTAGTCGTTGGTGCGCGGGATCCGCTTGCGGGTGAGCCGGCCGCGGACCTCGGGACCCTGCTCGTCGTGCGTGGGGTACTGGTCCTCGCGCAGCCCGCCCGTGATCGACGGCTCGTAGTTGACCTCGGGGTTCTCGTTCGCCGCGCGGTTGTCGTACGCCATCGAGCCGTCGCGCTGGTTGGTGCACACGGTCGCGTTCTTGGCCCGGTTCACCGGCAGTTGCAGGTAGTTGGGGCCGACGCGGTAGCGCTGGGTGTCGCTGTACGAGAAGGTCCGCCCGACGAGCATCTTGTCGTCGGAGAAGTCGAGGCCGTCGACCAGGACACCGGTGCCGAACGCGATCTGCTCGTTCTCGCCGAAGTAGTCCTCGACCGTGCGGTCGAGCACCATGCGGCCGACGGCCTTGGGCGGGAAGTCCTGCTCCGGCCAGGTCTTGGTGTCGTCCAGCGGGTCGAAGTCGAGCTCCGGGTGGTCGCCGTCCTCCATGACCTGCACGAGCAGCTCCCACTCGGGGTGATCGCCCCGGCGGATCGCCTCGTACAGATCCTTGGTGGCGTGGCCGAGCTCGCCGGCCTGCACGTTCGCGGCGTCCTCCTCGGTCATGCTGCGCACGCCCTGCTTGGGCATCCAGTGGTACTTGACGAGGACGGTGCCGCCCTCGGCGTCGACCCACTTGTAGGTGTTCACGCCGAAGCCCTGCATGTGCCGGTAGTCGGCGGGGATGCCGCGGGGGCTGAAGAGGTTGACCAGCATGTGCATGCTCTCCGGGGTCTGCGACATGAAGTCGAAGATCCGGGCGGGCTTCTGCTCGTGCGAGACGGGGTCGGGCTTCAGCGCGTGGATGACGTCGGGGAACTTCACGGCGTCCCGGATGAAGAAGACACCGAGGTTGTTGCCGACCAGGTCCCAGTTGCCGTCCTCCGTGTAGAACTTCACGGCGAAGCCGCGCGGGTCGCGGGCGGCCTCGGAGGAGTCGCGGCCCCCGATGACGGTGGAGAAGCGCAGGGCGACATCGGTGCGCTTGCCGCGCTCCTGGAACAGCTTGGCCCGCGTGTACCGGCTGATGGGCTCGTCGCCCCAGCTTCCGTACGCCTCGAAGTAGCCGAAGGCGGTGGCGCCCCGCGCGTGGACGACACGCTCCGGGATCCGCTCCCGGTCGAAGTGGCTGATCTTCTCCAGGAAGTGGTAGTTCTCCAGCGTGGCCGGGCCCCGCGCGCCGACCGTGCGCTGGTTCTGGTTGTCGTAGATCGGGTGACCCTGCCGGTCGGTGAGCACCGGCCGGGAATCGTCCGCCGGTGAACCCATGCTCGATACGTCCGTCATGACCGTCGGCTCCTTGACGAGTGACCGTGTGCGCGGACCTGCGTTCCGGCACGCGTGCGGACCGGACGGAGGAACACCGGTGCCCGGCCCGTCCACGATCACACAGATGTGCCGGGGGCGCCGCGCCAGACGACCGGAGTTCCGCCGTTCAGCTGTCGGGGCGTTTTCGGACGCGTCGGGGGGTTACCTGGTGCGCAGGCTCGCCTGGGTGGATCCGCCCCTGAGGCGCGAAGGCCTGCGACACGCTTCAGTGGAGGTTGCGGTGGTTCAGGACAGTCGTGAGAAAGGCACCGGCGTGCGACGGATCAAGGGAGTCTTTCGGCGTGCGGGCAGGGCCTACTCCTCCGGCGAGGAACACCGGCTCGGCGGTCACGCCGGCGCCGTGGCCGCGTTCGGCGCGTACACGACGGCCTGGGGTGCGGCTGTGCGGCTGCGGAAGACCCCGCTCCCCGAGCGTCCCGAGCCCTGGGACGTGCTGTTCGCGGCGGCCGCCACCTTCCGGCTCGGCCGCCTGCTCAGCAAGGGGTCGGTGACGAGCCCGCTGCGGGCGCCGTTCACCCGCTACGAGGAGGCGTCCGGGCCCGCCGAGGTCAACGAGAGCCCGCGCGGGAACGGCGTGCGGGCGACCGTGGGCGAGCTCGTCACCTGCCCGTTCTGCCTGAGCGTCTGGCTCACCACCACCGTCACCGGCGCCGCCCTGCTGTGGCCGAAGGCGACGCGCACGGTGACGGGTGGCCTCTCCGTGCTCGCGGCCGCCGACGCGATGCAGCTCGGTTACGACTGCCTGATGCAGAAGAACGCCGAGTAGACCGGGCGGGGAGCGTCGAACGAGTCGAGGGGCAGAGGGGAAGAGGGGAATGGGGGAAGTCAGTGGCGTCCTTGGTCTACACCAAGCGCCCGTGTCCCAGTAGTCTCGTCCGTGGCCAGCAGCACACCATGGTGACCTCCCCCCCCCTTTCGCCGCCTCCAGGAGGATCACGGTGAACGTTCGCACCAGAAGCTCTGCCGTCATCGGCGCTCTCTGCCTCGTCACGTCCGTCGCCCTCGCCTCGGCGTCCGCCTCTCCCCGCGACGACGCGGCGAAGGTCGCGCTCACCAAGGTGGCCACGGCCAAGAATCCGTCCGCGGGCACCGCGGGCCCCGGTGGCGCCGTCTGGATCGCCGAACGCGCGGGCACGGTCCGCGTGTTGGGCAAGCAGGGGCTCGGCGAGCCCGTGCTCGACATCTCCGCCGAGACCACCACCGACGGCGAACGCGGCCTGCTCGGCATCGCGTTCGCCAACGACTTCAAGCACTTCTACATCTCGTACACGGACCTCGAAGGCACCAGCACCATCGACGAGTTCGCCGTGCGCAAGGGCAAGCTGCGGCCGGAGACCCGGCGCACCGTTCTGACACAGACGCAGCCCTACCCGAACCACAACGGCGGCGACATCAAGTTCGGCCGCGACGGCTACCTCTACATCGCGTTCGGCGACGGCGGCTCCGGCGGCGACCCGCACGGCAACGGGCAGAACCTCGACACGCTCCTCGGCAAGCTGCTGCGCATCGATCCGCGGGGCGGCAAGCCGTACGCGATCCCGCGGGACAACCCGTTCGTCGGCGACCCGAAGGCGAAGGACGAGATCTGGGCGTACGGACTGCGCAACCCGTGGCGGTTCTCGTTCGACAAGGGCACGGGCGACCTGTTCATCGGTGACGTCGGCCAGAGCGCCTGGGAGGAGATCGACCGCGCCCCGGCCTCCAGCAAGGGCGGCGAGAACTACGGCTGGTCGCAGATGGAGGGCACCCATCCCTTCCGCGAGGGCACCGAGCCCGCGAACCATGTGCCGCCGGTCCACGAGTACGACCGCACCGGCCTCGGCTGCTCCGTGACCGGCGGGTTCGTGTACCGGGGGAAGGAGATTCCCCAGCTCAGGGGCCAGTACCTGTTCAGCGACTACTGCGACGGCACCGTCCGTGCCCTGAAGCTGAAGGACGGCAAGGTCACCGGGGTGAGCGACCTGGGCGTCAACGGCGGCGAGGTCGTCTCGTTCGTCCAGGGCGGCAGGGGCGAACTGTACGTGCTCGACCTGGGCGGGCCGGTGTCGCGCATCGACCCGGCGGCGTAGGGGCGGCGGCGTAAGGCCCGCGGCACAGGTCCGGCGGCGCGCGGGCGCGCTCACCGTCCGTTGGCCGAGAAGTGCTGGTAGTCCGGGGAGCGCCAGCGTCCTCCCCACTGCCAGCCGACCTCGCGCATCGCCGTCGTGATGACGTCACCGTTCTTGATCATGCCCTTGGCGGTGCGTCGCCTGTCCAGATAGGCGGCGCCCGCCGCGGGGTAGACGCGCCCGTTCCTGTCCACGTACGGGTTCTCCAGCGTGTTGATGTCGACCGCGTCCCCGTACGAGTGCTGCGAGAGCCGTGACGGATCGCCGGTGACGGCACGGCAGTTGAACGCCGAGGTGTTGTCCGCCTTCATCGCCGCGACGTCGCTGCCGCCGTACGCCGCCATCGTCCGCATCCGGCGGACGGGGAACCGGGCGTCGAAGGCCCGGCCGAATACGTACAGCATCGGGCGCACGGCCTGCTCGCGCACGACGAGCTCACCGGCGTGGACACGGCCGTCGAACCCCCAGTGATTCATGCGGATGAGCCGCAGGCCGGAGGGCGCGACCGGGCACCCCGGGTGCCAGCTGCGGCCGAGGTCACGCGCGGAGACGGCGCTGACCCGCGCGTCCAGGGCGGGTTCCCGCCGCGTGTCCGCGGCGGCGGGCGGCGGGCCGACCGCGGTGAGGAGGACTGCGGCCGGGGTGGCGAGTGCGAGGAACGCACGGGCTCTAAGCGTGATCACCCCACAGGCATAACGCGCCCCCACGGCCCTGCCCGGTCCGCGCAGCCGCCCGTCGGCCGCCATTCGCCCGATTGGTGGGACCCTCGCCGCTCCTCGCCGCACCCTCGTTTTTCCTTTCTATGGACAAAGTGTGGACGTCACTCGACGTCATCCCTACGCTGAGCGTCGCTCTGCCACAGAGATCTGCGTAACCCACGACGGAACCACGCAGGAGGAAGAGTGAAGCCTCACCACGGAGCCCGAAGTACCGCCAGGGCCCGAAGATCCACGGGACTGCTGCTCAGCGCCTTGCTCGGAGCCGGTCTGCTCGCACCCGGCGCGGCCGCGGACGACGACGACGCGCGCCCGTTCGCGGACTTACCGCCCCAGGAACCCGGCGTCACCCTGCGCGTCTTCGACGTGCGGACCCCGCTGGAGAAGCTGTGCGACCTCAAGCCGGCCCAGACCCCCAACGTCGACAAGCTGATCCCGACGGCGGACTGGACGTCGACCGACGGCTTCGGCTTCAGCGACAACTTCGTGTCGCAGATCGTCGGGAACCTGAACGTGCCGGAGGCGGGCGCGTACGACTTCCGGCTGATCAGCGACGACGGTTCGCGGCTCTTCCTCGGAGGACAGCAGGTCATCGACCACGACGGGCTGCACGGCGCCGAGCCGAAGGACGGGAGCATCACGCTCAACGCGGGGTACCGGTCGCTGCGCATCGACCACTTCGACCGGGGCGGCGGCCAGCAGGTCACCCTTCAGTGGAAGCCGCCGGGCGCGAGCGAGTTCACGACCGTGCCGAACTCCGTGCTCAGCACGGACGCCGACGTCGTCCGGGTCACCGCGCCCGGCCGCAAGGAGTGCGAGGGCACGTACGACACACCCGGTGACGGCCTGCCGCTCATCGAGGTCAACCCCGGCTACCAGCTCACCGACCTGCGCCCCAAGGGATTCGAGCCGCAGGTCTCGGCGATGGACTGGCTGCCCGACGGCCGGCTCGCGATATCGACGTGGGGCGGCAGCAACGAGACGAAGGGCGAGGTGTACCTCCTCGACCACGTCACCGGTGACACGAGCCCCGAGAAGGTCACGTACAAGAAGATCGCCGACGGGCTCAGGGAGCCGATGGGCATCAAGTACGTGGACGGGAAGCTGTACGTGTCGGAGAAACACCAGCTGACCGAGTTGAACGACACCGACGGCGACGACGTCAGCGACGAGAAGCGGAAGATCGCCGAGTGGCCGTGGGGCAAGAACTTCCACGAGTTCGCCTTCGGGCTGCTGTACGAGAAGGGCGACTTCTATCTGAACCTCTCCGTCGCCATCAACTACGGCGGCGCGACCACCGACCCGCAGCCCGCCCCGAACCGCGGCACGACGATCAAGGTCAACAAGTCGACCGGCAAGGTGAGTTACCTCGCCGGAGGCCTGCGCACCCCGAACGGCATCGGGCGCGGTCCGGGCAACGACCTGTTCGTCACGGACAACCAGGGCGGCTGGCTGCCCGCGTCCAAGCTGGTCCACATCAAGCAGGACAGATTCTTCAACCACTACACGAACCCCGACGGGCCCTTCGACGACAAGCCCGTCACCAAGCCCGTGCTGTGGCTCCCGCAGAACGAGATAGCCAACTCCCCCAGCACGCCCATGCGGTTGAAGAAGGGGCCCTTCGCCGGGCAGATGGTGTTCGGCGACGTCACGTACGGCGGACTGCAGCGCGCGGACCTGGAGAAGGTCGCCGGTGAGTACCAGGGCGCGGTGTTCCGGCACACGCAGGGCCTGGAGGCCGGCATCTCGCGGATCAGCGAGGGCCCCGACGGCGCGATCTACACCGGCGGTCTGGGCGCGGACGGCAACTGGGGCCAGGAGGGCAAGCTCCGCTTCGGCCTGCAGAAACTGACGCCGAACGGGAAGACCGCCTTCGACATCAAGACGATGCGCGCCACGCGTGACGGCTTCGACCTCACCTACACGAAACCCCTCTCCGAGGAGACCGCGGCCAGGCTCACCGAGGGCGCGTACGCGGTCGAGCAGTGGCGGTACGTTCCCACGCCGGACTACGGCGGCCCGAAGGTCGACGAGGAGTCGCTGCCGGTCGCGTCGGCGAAGCTCTCGGACGACCGGCGCACGGTGCGGCTCACCATCCCCGGCCTGCAGCCGGACCGGGTCGTGCACGTCCGCTCGCCCCGCCCGTTCTCGTCCGCGGGCGGCGAGGAGCTGTGGTCCACCGAGGCCTGGTACACCCTGAACGCCAAGCCGGGCCCGCAGGAGCCCGTCACGACGTACGACGCCGAGTCCGCGAAGCTGTCGGGCAGCGCCGACATCGACAACGAGCACGCCGGGTTCACCGGCGGCGGCTTCGTCGACGGCTTCGGCGACAAGGGCGCGAAGGCGACCTTCGACGTCGTGGCCGACAAGGCGGGCGCGTACGACGTGGGGCTGCGCTACGCGAACGGCCCGCACCCCGCCCCCGGCACCAAGACGGTCGGCGTCAGCGTCAACGGCGGCACGGCGAAACAGACGAGTCTGCCGTCCACGGTCGCGTGGAACCGCTGGTCGACGAAGACCGAACGGCTCACCCTGCGCAAGGGCCACAACACGATCGCGTACTCCGTCGGCGCCGACGACACGGGTCATGTGAACCTCGACGCGCTCGACGTGCGCAGACCCGGCACGCGCATCGACCTGTTCTCCGGCGGCAGTGTCTCCACCGCCTGGCAACACGGTGACGGCCGCAGCGCGGAGTGGCCGCACAAGGCCGAGAAGTCCATGGAGGTGTGCTGCGGCGACCTGCGCACGAAACAGCACTTCGGGGACTTCAGGCTGCATGTCGAGTTCCGGGTGCCGAAGCTGCCGGACGACGTGACCGGTCAGGACCGCGGCAACAGCGGCGTCTACCTCCAGGAGCGGTACGAGGTGCAGATCCTGGACTCGTACGGCGTGGCGAAGCTCGCGGACGACGAGGCGGGGGCGATCTACCGGAAGAAGGCCGCCGACCGCAACGCGTCGAAGGCGCCGGAGACCTGGCAGACATACGACATCACCTTCCGTGCCGCCCGCTTCGACGCGGACGGCAAGAAGACGTCGGACGCCCGGGTCACCGTCGTGTGGAACGGCGAGAAGGTCCACGACGACGTGGCCGTGGACGGCCCGACCGGGGCGGGTGACGCCGAATCCGCGACGGCCGGCGCGATCCGGCTGCAGGACCACGGCAACAAGGTCCGTTTCCGGAATGTGTGGGTGGAGCCGCTGACCTGACCCGCCGTCACCCTCCGGCGAACAGGGTCGTCCCGTCGGGGCCGACCGCCTCGACGCGGGCGCCGTGTTCGACGGTGCGGCTGACCGTGCAGTACTTCTCGTGGGTCAGCCGGATGGCACGCTCCAGCGCCTCGGCGGCACGGGTGTCACCCTCGGGCAGGTCGAGTTCGTAGGAGACGCGCACGACGCCCACGCGACCGTCGTCCTCGGGCCGGGACACCGACTCGACGACGACGCGCAGGGCGTCGTGCTCGACGGTGCGGGCGGTGCGGTCCACGACGAGTCCGCCGCAGCCGCCGAGTGCGGCCAGGAGGAGCTCGACGGGGGTGAAGGAGGGCTGGGCGTCGGCATGGTCGGCGGCGGCGATGCGGACCTCGGCGCCGCGGTCGTTGCGGGCGGTCCAGTCGCGTTCGCCGTTGCGTACGGTCTCGATGCGGTAGTCGGCCATGGCCGAACGGTAACCAGGGCGGGGCTCGGTATGGCGCAGGCCGGTCCGACGGGCCTGGCTCAGGCGTCCGGTACGGCGAAGTCGCACCACACGGCCTTGCCCTCGCCGCGCGGCTCCACGCCCCAGCAGGAGGCGACCGCCTCCACGAGGAGCAGCCCGCGCCCGGAGGTGGCGGTCTCCGCGGGCGACCTCCGGCGGGGGCGGTCGCTGGAGCGATCCTTCACCCACAGGCGGACGCGTCGCGGCGGCCCGGAGAGCACCTCCAGGGTGAGGATGGCGCCTCCGTCGGTGTGGACGAGGGCGTTGACGAGGAGTTCGCCGGCCGCCACCTCCACGTCGTCGGCGACGGCGCCGAAACCCCACGAGGCGAGGTGTTCGCGCAGTGCGGCCCGCGCGTCGGCGAGCCCTTCGGGGTCGGCCTGGTGGACGTACCGGTGAATGCGCGGCTCCTGGGGCGTGCCGGGGTCGGGCAGTCTGCGCAGGACGAGGAGCGCAACGTCGTCACTCGTGCCCCAGCGCTGCCACAGCGCCTGGGAGAGGTGGTCCGCCAGGGCCTCGGCGCGTTCGGGGCCCTGGCGCATCACGTCGGCGAGGTTGCCCATGCCGGTATCGACGTCGAGAGTGGCGTCCTCCACGAGCCCGTCGGTGCAGAGCACCATCGTCTCGCCCGGCACCAGGTCGAGGCGGACCTCGGGGAAGTCCTCCATGCCGAACTCGGAGGCCAGGCCGAGGGGCAGCCCGCCGGGCACCCGGGGCACGCCCACCCGGCCGTCCACGTGGCGCACGAGGGGCGGCAGATGTCCGGCGCGGACGGCGCGCACGATGCCGGTGGCGGGGTCGAACTGGGCGTACGTGCAGGTGGCGAACCGCTCGGTGTCGAGCTCGGCGAGGAAGCGGGAGGCACGCGAGAGGACCGTGCTCGGCGGGTGGCCCTCGCCCGCGAAGGCGCGCAGGGCGATGCGCAGCTGGCCCATGATGGCCGCGGCGTGCGTGTCGTGCCCCTGTACGTCGCCGACGACCAGGCCGATGCGGCCGCGGGGCAGGGCGACGACGTCGTAGAAGTCGCCGCCGACGTCGCGGCCGCCCCACGCGGCGTGGTAGCGCACGGCGACCTCGCAGTCCGCGACGGCGGGCACCCCGCGCGGCAGCATGGTGGCCTGGAGGCTCTTGGCGAGATCCCGCTCCTCGTCGAAGAGCATGGCGCGCTGCAGCGACTGGGCGACGATGCCGGAGAGCCCGATGCAGAGGTTGCGGTCCGCGTCGGTGAAGTCCTTGCGGCCGCGGTAGAAGAGGCCGAGTCCGCCGATGGCGCGGTCCTGGGCGACCAGTGGCAGGAACGCCGCGGAGTCGAGCCGCATGCGCTCGATGTAGGGGCGCAGTCGGGTGAAGCGGCGCGCGAGGTCGGGCAGCGAGGCGACGAAGCGGGGCTGCCGGGTCATGACGGCCTCGGCCAGCGGCTGGGACTCGTCGAACTTGTGCAGTTTGAGTTCGTCGAGGGCCTGCATCGTCTGGCCCACCAGGGCGATCAGCTTCAGCTTGTCCCCCTCGACGAGGCCGAGGACGAGTCCGTCGGCGGCGAACCGGTCGAGGCCGCTCGCGCCGGACAGGACGGCGACCACGTCGTCGACGGTGACGGCCCGCGAGAGGGCCTGCGTGGTGCCCTGCACCATCAGGGCGATGCCCTGGCGGCGTTCCTCCCTGGGGTCGATGGCGGCGAGCTCCGCCCCGTCCTCCGACGCCGACCGCAGGACGCCGAGCACGCGCACGGCCCGGCCCTCGCCGTCGCGCACGATGCGTCCGCGCGCGTGACCGAGGTGGCTCGTGCCGTCCCTGCGCCGGGCGCGGAAGTACACGCCGTAGCGGTCCGCGCCGGAGGCGACGGCCTCGGTGACGGCGTAGTTGATGCGCACGGCCTCTTCAGCAGGGATGCGCCTCGTCAGGCAGGTCACGCGCCCGTCGAATTCATCGGGTCGCAGGTCGAGCACCGCGAGGGAACCGGCGTCGAGACCGAGCGCGCCGGTCTTCAGGTCCCAGTCGAAACCGCCCACGCCGGTGAGGAGCAGGCACTGTTCCACATCGACGGATGTCTTCTTCGCTGACGTCATGGTGGTCTCCGGTATGCCGCTCGGCCACCATAAGCCGCCCGCGCGTCACCCGCCCGCCGGAGTCCGGCGTGCCATTGGTCCCGTCAAACGTGACGTTGGTCCTGTGTGACTCGTCATTGTCGGGACATTCGCTCTGTGTCGGCCTGGGGATCCAGTGCCGACCGGAGCACAAAGAGAGGAACGTTCTCGTGGGCATCATCGCCTGGATCCTGATCGGTCTCATCGCGGGAGCCATCGCCAAGGCCCTCACCCCCGGCAAGGATCCGGGAGGCTGCCTGCTGACCATGGTGATCGGCATCGTGGGCGGCCTGCTCGGCGGCTGGCTGGGCAAGGTGATCTTCGGCGTCCACTCGATCAACGGGTTCTTCCACCTGTCGACGTGGATCGCCGCCATCGTCGGCTCCGTGATCGTTCTGTTCATCTACCGCCTGGTCTCGGGGAAGCGGTAGAAGCCGCCCGTAGGGCCTCTCGGGGGCGCGCATCCGGCCGGATGCGCGCCCCCGAGGCGTTTCCGGGTTCCACCGACTCCTGAATTCGCTCGCGTGTTCGAACACTGGTTACACTGGTCGCATGGCAACGCACCAGCTCCAGGGATCGCTCTTCGACCAGAGCGACGACGTACGCCTGGGCTCCCTGGCCGGAATCCGCCGGACCGTCCTCGGCGACGGCGCGTGGATCGACCTGCTGACGGGCTGGCTGAGCGGCGCCGACACCCTGTTCGAACAGCTCGCCACGGAGGTCCCGTGGAAGGCGGAGCGCCGCCAGATGTACGAACGGGTCGTGGACGTCCCCCGCCTCCTCGCCTTCTACGGCGCGCGCGACCCCCTCCCCCACCCCGTCCTCGACGAGGCCCGCCGAGCCCTCTCCGAGCACTACGCCGCCGAGCTCGGCGAGGCGTTCACGACGGCGGGGCTGTGCCACTACCGGGACGGGCGCGACAGCGTGGCCTGGCACGGCGACCGGATCGGCCGGGGCGCCCGCGAGAACACGATGGTCGCCATCCTCTCCGTGGGAGCCCCGCGCGATCTGCTGCTCCGCCCCCGCCGTGGCGGCGCGACCGTCCGGCAGCCCCTCGGACACGGCGACCTGATCGTGATGGGCGGCTCCTGCCAGCGCACCTGGGAGCACGCCGTCCCGAAGTCGACGCGCGCCTCCGGCGGACGCATCAGCATCCAGTTCCGGCCGCACGGCGTGCGGTGAGGGCGAACAGCCGGGTGAGCGGGTGGAAGCGGTAGCGCCCGGGGGCACGGGACTCAAGGAGCTGTACGTCGACCAGTTGCTCCAGGATCACCTCCGTCGCCGACAGGGCGCCGCCGGTCGTCACCGCCGCCTCGGCCACCGTCAGCTCCCTCTGCTCGCCGTGCTCCCCCTGCTCCGCCGCGAGGAGCGGAAGAGCCAGCGCCGCCGCCCGCCCGCTCGGGCCGCGGGCCTGCAGCTCCCGGTGGCCGGCCGCCAGAGCCGCGTGCATGTCCAGGTCCGCGAAGGACAGCTCCGCGAGGCGGCGCGCCGGATCCGCGAGCCGGTCGGCGAGCTCCCGCACCGGCCACCGGGGCCGCGCCGCGAGGCGGGCGCCCGCGATGCGCAGCGCCAGCGGCAGGTGTCCGCAGTGCCGCGCGATGACCTGGGCTGCGCCGTGCTCGGCGGTCAGCCGCCCCGGCCCCGCCCACAGGGCGAGGACCGCGACGGACGCCGGGGGCGGGAGGGGCGTCAGATGGAGGTGCGCGGCGCCGTTCAGGGTGGCGAGGACGCCGAGGCTGGTGACGAGGACCGCGCAGCCGTGCGCCGCGGGCAGCAGCGGACGCACCTGGGCCGCGTCCACGGCGTTGTCGAGGACGATCAGGACGCGCCGCTCGGTGAGCAGCGTGCGGTAGGCGGCGGCCGCGTCCTCCGCACTGCCGGTGTACGGCCGCGGCGCGCCCAGCGCGTTGAGGAAGCGGCGCAGGACGACTGCGGGCGGGACGGGGCGCTCGTCGCGGTGTGAGCCCCGCAGGTCGGCGTAGAGCTGGCCGTCGGGGAACCGCTCGGCGAGCCGATGGGCGGCGTGCACGGCGAGCGCGGACTTGCCGACGCCGCCGGGGCCGTCGAGCGCGACGACGGCAGGACCCGCGCCCCGCGGTCCGGGGCGGAGCACGTCGAGCGCCTCCAGCTCCCTTTCCCTGCCCGGGAGTCCGGGGATGTCAGGAGGGAGCTGCCGGGGCACGGGCGGCAGGGGCCCCGCGTCGTCCTTTCCCTGCGGTACCGGGTGGCCGTTGACCGCCGTGCGGGACCGGCGCGCCTCCTCCACCCGGTCGCGGGCCGTCGCCAGTATCCGCAGTTCGCGCCCGGTGGCGCCGAGGAGCTGGACCAGCGTGTCGAAGCGGTCCGTCGGCGGCAGCGTCTTGCCCGCGAAGTAGTCGCCGATCACCCCGTGCGCCCAGCCCGTCCGCGCCGACAGCTGGCGGTAGGTGAGCTGTGCACCGCCGTCCCTGCGCGCGGCACGCCTGCGCAGCTGCCGCAGCAGCGCGGCCAGCGCCTCCGCCGTGTCCACGGAATCGACCGGGCCCACGCCCGTCGGCGCCTCCCGCGGTTCTCCGTCCGGCGGATGCCCCGCCGCCCCCGTAGTCGCCCCCACTGCCCCCGTGACCCCCATCGTCGCTGCCGCCGCCGACGCTCCGCGCATCCGGATCTGTCCGGTGCTGCCCGACATCCGGGGCCGCCCCCGGGGAGGCGTTGCGAGCATCCCTCTACCGCTCGGAAGCCGCACTCCGGCGAGCGGGCACCGCACCGGCCGTCACCAAGGCATTCGTGGAACGCCGTCGACCGGTTTGGTGCGGCACGACCGACATCGGACAACCGACCTCGGACACCCGACATCGGACAACCAAGGAGACACGACCTCTATGAGCAGGGTCTGCAACAAAGCTCCCAATCTGCCGGACGGCAGCATCGCCGACCAGTCGCTCTACGCGAGCGTGGACGGCCCCATCGCCACCGGCTCGGCCCACTTCATGCGGGCCGGCAGCGAGCTCCACCTGATGCACTCCGACCTGGAGTTGAACGACCAGCGCCAGGCCGCTCTGCGGGTGCGCTGCGCCGCCGCGGCCGTCCAGGCGGCGCTGGTGGAGTACCGCACCTCGCACCGCGTCGCCCAGGAGCTCGGGTTCTACCCGGTCCACGACGAGCGGCTGCGGACCGCGGGCGGCGGGACCGCCCCGGTGCGCGAGACGCTGGACGCCGCCCGGCAGGCGGACCTGGTCCAGCTGGACGACGTCGCCGTGGAAACCATCGCGCTGCGCTACGAAGCGGGCGGCGACGAGGCCGCGTACAGCCACTTCGTGACGGCGCTGACCGGGTTCTCGACGGAGCTCGACGCTTTCGCGGCCGGTGCCGCGGACGCGCCTCCCGCCGACTGGCAGCGGCTGGCCTGGCAGTTCCTGACGGCGTTCGACCGCATCCGGATCTACGGTCAGGCGCTGGCTGTCATCAACATCCTCGGTATGACCCCCAGTGCCGTCGCCGGCGCCGGAGACGGAAGGAGCAACCGGATATGAGCGCCGTCTGCAACAAGATGCTCGCCCTCGGCGAGGAGGACCTGCGCGACAAGAAGCACCTCGCGCTGAGCGCGGGCACGGAACTGACCGCCGCGACCAGCGAACTGTGCCGGGCGCTCGAACTCGCCGAGCACGGCGACGGGGTCAACGCCGCCGCCGTGTACGCCGCGGCGGCGCGGGACCGGCTCGACAACGCCGCGCGGATGCTGGCCCGGGTGGGCGACATCCTCGCGACGGGCACCCTCACCGAGGAGTCGGCCTCCTGGTACCGCAGGCTGGACTACGACCGGCTCTACCGCTCCGGTCTGAGCCTCGGCCAGGTGCCGCACTCCATCGAGCTGTGGCAGGCGTTCGCCCGCCAGGCCGCGAAGGGCGGGCCTGTCGCCATCTGCCGCGACATGCGGGGCCGCACCGTCGCGGTCGCCGCTCTCATCGGGGACTGGCTGGAGCGGGCCGACGGCCCCGGGTCGGACGGAGAGCTGCTCCGCATCCAGTCCGCGATGGCCGACCTGGCCGCGTACGCCCAGTTCGTGGCCTTCGCCAACAAGGTGGAGCCGCGTGACCCGGCGTGGCTGACTCCGCTGGGGTCCGCCGTCGCCTAACGGCTGCCCCTGTGAAGAAAGAAGGAGCGTCGGCCCCGGCCGGCGCTCCTTCCGCGTTCCCGTCACCGGCAGGCGCGGTGCCCGTCACCTGTAGGCGCGCGCCTGAAGCCCGTACATCTGCGCGTAGAGCCCGCGCCGCGCCAGGAGTTCGTCGTGGCTGCCCGTCTCCGCGACCCGGCCGTGGTCGAGGACGACGATCAGGTCGGCGCCGCGCACGGTCGAGAACCGGTGCGAGACGAGGAGGGTGACGCCCCACGACTCCGGACGGCGGGCCGCCTCGATGTGCCGCTCGAAGACGAGGTGTTCGGTCTCGGCGTCCAGGGACGCGGTCGGCTCGTCCAGGATGCGCAGCAGGGGTGCGGGGCGCATCAGGGCCCGTGCGATCGCCAGCTTCTGCCACTGGCCCGTCGACAGGTCGACCCCGCCCTCCCAGCGGCTGCCCAGCTGGGTGCCGAGGCCCGCGGGGAGCGTGCCGGGCAGATCGACGGCGCCCGCCCTGGCCAGCGCGCCGGCCACCGCCCGCCGGTCGGCGATACGGGACAGGTCCCCGACGCCGACCGTCTCGTGGGCGGTGAACTCGAAGCGTACGAAGTCCTCGAAGGCCGCGCCGAGCCGCTCGCGCCACGCCTCCGGGTCCAGCGCGTCGAGGCGGACGCCGTCCACCGTGATCCGGCCCCGCGTCGGCTCGTACATCCGGCACAACAGCTTGACCAGCGTGGACTTCCCCGAGCCGTTCTCACCGACCAGGGCGACCACTCCCCCGGCGGGCAGCCGCAGCGTGACGTCGTGCAGCGCGGTCCGTGTAGTGCCCGGATAGCGGAAGGACAGTCCGTCCACGACGATGCCGTGCCGCAGTTCCGTCGGTACGGCCGCCGTCGACGTGAGGCTCGCCCGCTCCGCGTACGCCTGCAGCCAGCGCAGGCGTTCGGCGCTCTGCAGGAGTTCGACGACGGCTCCGGTGGTCTGCACGAGACCGGCGACGTGGCCGGTGAACCGTCCCGCCAGGACGACGGCGAGCAGCACGGCGCCGAGGCCGGTGCGGCCCGTCACGGCGAGATGCCCGACGAAGGCGACCGCGCCGATCAGGCCGAGCGAGTTGAGCAGGCCGGAAGCGCCGCCGAGCAGGGTGATCCGCCACTGCGCCCGGACCTTGACGCGGTCCGCACGCTGCCTCAACTCGGCGACTCTGGAGCGGAGTTGGGGCCCCGCATCGTAGACGCGCAGTTCCTTGCCCGCCGTCGGCGAGGTGGCGAGGGCCGCCAGACGTGCGGCGAGCCGGTAGTCGGCGGCGGTGGCCTCCTGCGCGCGGGCGCTGATGCCGCGGGCGGAGATCTGCACCCGCATGGCCACCGCCCCGATGAGCGGCAGTACCAGCAGGGCGGGGTGGACGGCGGCGAGGAGCACGGCGGTCACCAGGAAGCCGCCGAACTGTTCGAGGAGGTTGAGCACCCAGTTGAGCAGGGCGCCGATGGCGAGGGTGCGGTCGCGCAGCAGGTGGAGCCGGTCCTGGAACGCGGGCGACTCCTGGTGCCGCAGTCCGGGTATGCCGGCGGCGAGCCGGGCGAGCAGCCGGTCGAAGGCGAAGCCCACCCGCTCGCTGAGCCCGATCCTCGCGCCGAGGGCCGCCAGTTCGACCGCCTCCCACGCGCCGAGGCTCACCACGAGCAACAGCGCGGCCGTCAGCGTCGTCTCGAGGGATCCCAGCTCCGCGCCCTCCGCCATCGACCGCAGCCACAGGGCCTGGAGCGCCGCGAGTCCGGCCGCGGCGGGCACGAGCAGCATGCCGAGCACGGCGAGTTTCCAGGACTCGCGGAAAGATCCCACGACGAGGGTGCGCAGGGCGCCGAGCACGGCGCGCGCACCGCGCTCGGGCCGGGGGACGTCGGTCTCGGTGCTGTCGCCGGGCACGTCGGGCCCGGCGGGCAGCGCTCGTGACCGTACGCTCCCGGCACCCACGACTTCAAAGTCACCCTCCCCGTCCCCGTCCACGAACCGATCGGCCTGCAGCCGGTACATCCGGGCGTACCTGCCGCCGCGCGCCATCAGCCCGTCGTGCGTGCCGCTCTCCACGATGCGGCCGCCGTCCATGACATGGATCAGGTCGGCCCTGCGCACGCCCGAGAAGCGGTGCGAGACCAGGAGCGTGGTGGCGCCCCCGCTCACCGTCAGGAACCGGTCGAAGAACGCTGCCTCGGCCCGTGCGTCGAGGTGTGCGGTGGGCTCGTCGAGGACGAGGACGCCGCCCGTCCGCGCGGCGAGGAGCGCGCGGGCGAGGGCGACCCTCTGCCACTGGCCCGCGGACAGGTCGGCGCCGCCCGTGAACTGCCGGGAGAGCACGGTGTCCCAGCCCGCGCCGAGCGTCCCGACGAGTTCGGCCCCGTCGGCCAGGTCGAGGGCGCGCTCCAGTTCGCGGGGGTCGTCCGCGAGGCCGGGTGCGCCGATGCCCACGTTGTCGCGCAGTGTCAGCGGATACTTCACGAAGTCCTGGAAGACGACGGAGATCCCCCGGCGCCACCCCCGCACCGCGTGCTCCCGTACGTCCGTGCCGTCCGCGGCGATGCGCCCGGCGTCGGGTTCGTAGAGCCGTGCGAGGAGTTTGATCAGTGTCGTCTTGCCGCAGCCGTTCGCCCCGACGAGCGCCACGGACGTGCCGGCGGGGATCGTCAGGTCGAGGCCGCGCAGCACGGGTTCGTCCGTGCCGGGGTAGGTGAAGTGGACGGACTCGAAGGCGATGCTCCGGCGGGTTTCGGGGGCGTCGCCGCTCACACCCCCGTTCTTCGTGAGCTCCCGCACGTCGTCCGCGGTCCCGCGCGCCTCGAGATCGGCGAGGGACCGCAGGCCGAGGAGCGCGTCCCGCACCACGTTGTCGGCGTCGCCGACCCAGCCGAGCGCGGGGACGGCGAGCGCCGCCTGGGCGCTGATCACGAGCCGGGTGAGGTCCAGGTCGCCGCGTGCGGCGGCGAAGGCGGCGTACCCGAGGACCGCCGCCTCCGCGAGGACCACGAACCCCACCGCTCCGCAGGCCCGCCGCGCCGCCGTCCCGCGGGTGGCCCAGACCTCGGCCATGCCCGACTGCCAGACGGCCGTCATCCGCTCGGCGAGCCAGTCGCGGAGCCCGAGGAGCCGGGCTTCCTTGGCGGGTTCGGGGTCCACGGCCAGCGACCGCAGGTATCCGGCCCTGCGGATCACCGCGCTCGCCGCCTGCATGCTGCCGTGCACGTGGCGCGCCAGACGCTGGTAGGAGCGGTACGTGAGGACCGCGGCGAGCGCGAGCAGTATCGGCGCCCACCAGGCGAGCGGCGCCAACAGGACGAGCAGGCCGAGCCCTTCGAGGCGGGGGCGCACGATCTCGGGGAGCAGGGTGGCGAGTTGGTCGGGGCGGCTGTTGGCCTCGGTGACCAGCCGCAGCGTGTCGGCGTAGCCCGGCTCCTCGAGGTGTCCGATGCCGTCCGGGCCGGTACCGGCCGCCATGGCCCTGTCCTCCACGACGGTGGCCGCACGCAGCCTGAGGACCGCGGCGAGCCCGCCCTCCAGGGCGCGCAGTGCCGTCCGTACGAGGATCAGCGCCCCGAACACGGTGAGTGCGGCCAGGACCCGTCGGGCGTCGGCCGATCCGGGGCCCGCGGTCACGGCTCCGGGCAGGTCGCCCACGAGCCGCCCGGTGGCGATCACGACGAGCGGCCCGGTGAGCGCCCCGCAGACCACGGTCACGGTGAGTGCGACGGTGTGCCGGGGACCGGCCCGCCACAACAGCCGCACCGCTGCCGCCCACTCCTGCCACGTCCGCATACCAGCCTCCTCGACCGTGCCCCGTCGTTGGGGGCCCGATGCTCACAGAGGAGGCAGGTGGCCGGGTGACGGTCCCGGGCGCGGCCGGACAGTGCCGGTCGTGCGGCCGGGGGCCGTCAGCTCCGGCGTCGCGTGAGCGCGTGGCGTACCACTTTGGTGAGCACGGCCGGGCGGAAGAGGAGCGCGGGCGGTGCCGTCATGTTCAGGACCCGCACGAACCGCGCCCACACACTCGGGTCGTGCACGGCGAGCGCGAAGACGTGCTGGTTGTACCAGTGGGCGAAGCGGGCGGGCAGCGGGTGCCGGGTGGGCGCCCACATGAGGTCGGAGCTGGTGGCCATGGTCCACGGGACCTGGATGACGCGGGCCGCGGCCCGCTGGTAGGCGCGGCTGAGCCCGTCGAGGCCACCGGTCCTGTGCCGGTGCAGCAGGCGGCCGAGCAGCTGCGCTTCGAGGGCGGCGACCGTGAGCCCCTGCCCGTACACGGGGTTGAAGACGCAGAGCGCGTCGCCGACCGCGACCAGGCGTTCGGGCCAGTGCGTGTTCTTGTGGTGCAGGCGCCATTCGTTGCCGTTGTTCGTGTAGCGGCGGATCTCTCCCTCTCGGGTGCCGCGCTTGATCTGTTCGGCGAGGCGAGGGGTGCCGAGGCTGTGGGCGAAGTCGAGGTAGCCCTCGTCGTCGGTGGGCGGCACGTGCTCGTCGACGCCGAACAGCGAGCACATCCAGCGGTCCCGCTCCACGGCGAGGACCACGCCGCCGCGCGGCACGTCGGGCGCGAAGGCCATCTGGTAGGCGACGTCGAAGTCCTGCCGGTCCTCGGGCGGGCGTACGTAGCACGCGGAGGTGTAGGTGATCTTCGACTTGATGACGTTCTTCGGGGAGGCCGGCAGGTGAGCGTCGGCGAGCCAGCGGTCGACGGACGTGGTGCGGCCCGACGCGTCGACCACGAGGTCGGCGGTGACCTCGGTGGCCTCTTCGTCCTCGGTGCGGTACCGCACCCGGTCCAGGCGTCCCGGCGCGCTCGCGGTGACCGTGTCGCAGTGGGCGGCGGGGACGACGCGCACCGCGGGGAGCGCCGAGACGCGCTGCCGCAGCCGGCGCTCCAGTTCGTCGCGCGTGAAGGTCTGGATGCGGACGCCCACCGGGTCGGTGGGCGCGTATCCGGTGGGCAGCAGGAAGCTGATCCGCTCGCCGTAGTCGAAGACGGGTGCGCCCTCGTCGGCGAGCTCCGCGCGCAGCCCGGGGAAGAGGGCTTCCAGGGCCTCGCCGCCGCGGGCGAGCAGGGCGTGCGCGTGGTAGCCCTGCGGGACGTGCGGGTGGACGCCGGTGTCCGGCAGCACCGGGTCGCGCTCCAGGACGAGCACCTCGGTGAAGTGGTCGGCGAGGGCCCGTGCGGTCACGAGACCGGCGTATCCGCCCCCTACGACGACGGCCCGCTCCCAGCGGGCCGCGGGTGACGAGCTGTGCTGGTTCTCCGGCATGGCCGGTCCCCTCCCTGTCGGCGCGACGTCACCCCACTCCACCGCCCGGCACCCCCGTTCTCAAGACCCCCCGGGGAGCGCACGGAAGCACTTGATCTTCCGTCCTACGTCTCACGCCGGTGATCTCGGGTACTCGTCACGGGCCGCGATCGCCCGTGTGGCGGACCGGCGGACTGTGTGAGCACCGTGGGAGGGGCCCACACCGGCCAGAGGCAACCGAGCTGAAAGAGCGCATCATGCCCGCAGGATCGAACAGCAAGAGGGAACGGCAGTACGAGCACATCAAGGAGAGCGCGAAGGACCGCGGCGCGTCCACGGGCCGCGCGAAGGAGATCGCCGCCCGTACGGTCAACAAGGAACGTGCGCGCTCCGGCGAGTCCCGCACGGCGAGCCGCACGTCGACGAAGGACCCGAAGTCCGCGTCGCAGCGTGGCGGCGAGCGTTCCCACCAGGGTTCGCAGGGCCCGACCAAGGACCAGCTCTACGCCGAGGCGCAGAAGAAGAACGTCAAGGGCCGCTCGTCCATGAACAAGTCGGAGCTGGCCCGCGCCGTCGGGCGCTGAGCAGGCTTCCCGTTCACCCGTACGGGCCCCCGGTGGGGCCTGCGCGGGCCGAGCAGAAAGGTGCGTCCCCATGCGTGCTCTGACATGGCAAGGCAAGCGCGACGTGCGCGTCGACGAAGTGCCCGACCCCCGCATCGAGAAGCCCGACGACGTGATCGTCCAGGTCACGTCGACCGGCATCTGCGGCTCCGACCTGCACCTCTACGAGGTCTTCGGGCCCTATCTGGACCCGGGCGACATCCTCGGCCACGAGGCCATGGGGGTCGTCGCGGAGACGGGCCCCGACGTCACCGAGGTGGCCGTGGGCGACCGCGTGGTGATTCCGTTCAACGTATCCTGCAACACCTGCTGGATGTGCAAGCGGGGGCTGCAGTCGCAGTGCGAGACGACGCAGGTCAAGTCGATGGGCACCGGCGCCTCGCTCTTCGGGTTCACCAAGCTCTACGGCCAGGTGCCCGGCGGACAGGCCGAACTGCTGCGGGTGCCCTTCGGCAACACGCTGCCCATCAAGGTGCCGCACGGCCCGCCGGACGACCGGTTCGTGTTCCTGTCCGACGTGCTGCCGACGGCCTGGCAGGGCGTGGAGTACGCCGACATCCCGCCGGGCGGCAGCGTCACGGTGATCGGCCTCGGGCCCATCGGCGACATGGCCACCCGCATCGCGCGACTGCGCGGCGCCGAGCTCGTCATCGGTGTCGACCTCGTCGACGCCCGTCTGGAGCGCGCCCGGCGCAACGGCACCACCGCGCTCGACCTGCGCGAACACGGCAAGGACCTGGGCGACGCCATCCGTGACCTCACGGACGGCCGCGGCACGGACTCAGTGATCGACGCGGTCGGCCTGGAGGCGCACGGCTCGCCGGTGGCGACGGCCGCCCAGCGCGCCACCTCGCTCCTGCCCGACAAGCTGGCCCGCCCGCTGATGGAGAAGGCGGGCGTCGACCGCCTCAGCGCCCTCCTCGCGGGCATCGACGCGGTCCGGCGCGGCGGCACCCTGTCCATCAGCGGGGTCTACGGCGGAGCCGCGAGCCCGCTGCCGCTCCTGACCATGTTCGACAAGCAGATCCAGCTGCGCATGGGCCAGGCCAACGTGTGGCGCTGGATCGAGGACATCCGCCCGCACCTCACCGACGACGACCCGCTGGGCGTCGACACGTTCGCCACGCACCACCTGCCGCTGAAGGACGCCCCCTCGGCCTACGCCACGTTCCAGGCCAAGGAGGACGGCATGATCAAGACGCTGCTGCAGCCATGAGTGCACGGCACGACGACGATCCCGGCGCCCTGATCGTGATCGACATGATCAACACGTACGACCACAAGGACGCCGAGCGGCTCCTGCCGTCGGTGCGCGAGGTCGTGCCGGTGATCACGGACCTGCTCGCCGCCGCGCGTGCGAGCGGGGCGCCGGTGATCTATGTCAACGACAACTTCGGCCAGTGGCGCTCCCACCACGGGGAACTGGTCGAGGCCGCCATGGCGGGGCCGCACGGGGACCTGGTCGGTCCGGTGCGGCCGGACGACGACTCGCTGTTCGTCGTGAAGGCCCGGCACTCGATCTTCTACGAGACGCCGCTGACCTATCTGCTGTGGCAGCTGGGCGTCCGCAAGGTGACGCTGTGCGGTCAGGTGACCGAGCAGTGCGTGCTGTACTCGGCGCTCGACGCCCACATCAGGCACCTCGACGTGACCGTGGTCGCCGACGCCGTCGCCCACATCCACCCGCATCTCGCGGAGGCGGCCCTGGAGATGATGCGCATCAACCTCGGAGCCCGGATCGCCAACGGCAAGGACATCGGATTCGGCGGAGGCGTCGCGGGCTCATGACGCGTTTCCTGACGGTGGGCGCACTGCTGGCCTGCGCGGCCGGCGGCGTGGTGCTCGCCCTGCTGACGTCGCCCTGGTGGTGGGCGGCCGCCGCGCCGCTCCTGGCCGTGGCGCTGACCGGGGTGTACGACCTCGTGCAGCCACGGCACTCCGTGCTGCGGAACTATCCCGTCCTCGGCCATCTGCGGTTCCTCATGGAGACCCTGCGGCCCGAGTTGCAGCAGTACTTCGTGGAGCGCAACTACGACGGCAGGCCCTTCGACCGCGACACCCGCAGCATCGTCTACGAACGGGCGAAGGGGGTCGCCGCCGAGGAGCCGTTCGGCAGCGAGCGCGACATGGACGACCGGGGTTACGAGTTCCTCGTGCCGTCCATGGCGCCCGCGCCGGTGCCGGACGAGCCGCCCCGCGTCCGGATCGGCGGGCCCGACTGCACGCAGCCGTACGACATGGCTCTCCTGAACGTCTCGGCGATGAGCTTCGGCTCCCTGTCCGCCAACGCGATCCTGGCGCTGAACACCGGGGCCGCGCGGGGCGGGTTCGCGCACGACACCGGTGAGGGCGGCCTGTCCGACCACCACCTGCGGCCCGGCGGCGACCTCGTCTGGGAGATCGGGACGGGCTACTTCGGCTGTCGCACCCGGGACGGCGGGTTCGACGCCCGGCAGTTCGCCGAGAAGGCCGCCCACCCCGCGGTGCGCTGTGTGTCGCTCAAGCTGTCGCAGGGCGCCAAGCCGGGCATCGGGGGCGTGCTGCCCGGCAGCAAGGTCAACGCCGAGATCGCCTCCGTACGCGGCGTGCCGCAGGGTGAGACCGTCATCTCACCGCCGTACCACCGGGTGTTCTCCACGCCCCGCGAACTCGTCCGGTTCCTGGCCCGGATGCGGGAGCTCGCACACGGCAAGCCGGTCGGATTCAAGCTCTGTCCTGGGTCGCGGACCCAGTTCCTCGCCGTGTGCAAGGCCATGGCGGCGGAGGGCATCACCCCGGACTTCGTCATCGTCGACGGCGCCGAGGGCGGGACGGGCGCGGCGCCGCTGGAGTTCGCCGACCACCTCGGCATGCCGCTCACCGACGGGCTCATCACCGTGCACAGCGCCCTGACGGGTGCGGGGCTGCGGGACCGTATCCGCATCGGCGCGAGCGGCAAGGTCGCGACGGGCTCCGACATCGTCAAACGCCTGGCGATGGGCGCCGACTACACCAACGCGGCCCGCGCGATGATGTTCGCCGTCGGCTGCATCCAGGCCCAGCGCTGCCACACCAACCGCTGCCCGACCGGCGTCACCACGGTGGACCCGCACCGTGCCCGCGCCCTCGACGTCGTGGACAAGTCGGCGCGCGTCGAGCGGTTCCAGAAGGCCACGGTCCAGAGCGCGCTGCAGATCATGGCCGCGATGGGGGTACGCGACGCCACCGATCTGGGCCCGCATCTCGTGCGGCGCCGCGAGGACAACGGCAGGTTCCGGTCCTACGCCGAGCTGTACGACTGGCTCTCCCCCGGCGAGCTCATCGCCGGGCCGCCGCAGAGCTGGGCCGCCGACTGGAGCGCCGCGGACCCGGACCGCTTCGTCACCTGAGCGGCCTCGTTTGGATCACATGGCACCGGATACAGAAGGGACGCCACGTATCGCCCGCGACAACACGGGCACCCGGACCGTGACCTGTCTCAGGTCGGGAACGCCGAAGACGAAAGGCACACGCTGATGAACCACGGCACAGGTAAGGCGACCACTACCGATGCCGGCGTACCGGTCGAAAGCGACGAACACTCGCTCACCGTCGGCGCCGGCGGCCCGATCCTCCTCCAGGACTCCTATCTGATCGAACAGATGGCGCAGTTCAACCGGGAGCGCATCCCCGAGCGCCAGCCGCACGCCAAGGGCAGCGGCGCCTTCGGCCACTTCGAGGTCACCGGGGACGTCAGCCGTTACACGAAGGCGGCACTCTTCCAGCCCGGCGCGCGCACCGATCTGGTCGTCCGGTTCTCGACCGTGGCCGGTGAGCGCGGCAGCCCGGACACGTGGCGCGACCCGCGCGGCTTCGCGGTGAAGTTCTACACCAGCGAGGGCAACTACGACATGGTCGGGAACAACACCCCGGTCTTCTTCGTGAAGGACCCGATGAAGTTCCAGCACTTCATCCGGTCGCAGAAGCGCCGCGCGGACAACAACCTGCGCGACCACGACATGCAGTGGGACTTCTGGACCCTGTCGCCCGAGTCCGCCCACCAGGTCACGTGGCTGATGGGCGACCGCGGCATCCCGCGCAGCTGGCGCCACATGAACGGGTACTCCTCGCACACCTACATGTGGATCAACGAGCAGGGCGAGCGGTTCTGGGTGAAGTACCACTTCAAGACCGACCAGGGCGTCGAGAACTTCACCCAGCACGAGGGCGACCAGATGGCCGCGGCCGACACGGACTACCACACCCGTGATCTCTTCGAGCACATCCGGGACGGGGACTACCCGAGCTGGACGCTGTACGTGCAGGTCATGCCGTACGAGGAAGCGGCCACGTACCGGTTCAACCCGTTCGACCTGACGAAGGTGTGGCCGCACGGCGACTATCCACTCGTCGAGGTCGGCAGGATGACCCTGGACCGCAACCCGACGGACAACCACGCCGAGATCGAGCAGGCGGCGTTCCAGCCCAACAACCTGGTCCCCGGCATCGGCCCGAGCCCCGACCGCATGCTGCTGGCCCGGCTGTTCTCGTACGCCGACGCGCACCGCTACCGGATCGGCGCGAACTACCAGCAGCTGCCCGTGAACGCCCCGGTCGTGCCCGTCCACACGTATTCCAAGGACGGGGCGATGGCGTTCCACAAGCGCCAGGACCCGGTCTACGCGCCGAACTCGAAGGGCGGTCCCGCAGCCGACACGGCCCGCTACGGCTCCCCGCCCAGCTGGTACGCGGACGGCGACATCACCCGCGCCGCCTACGTCGACCATGCCGAGGACGACGACTGGGGCCAGCCGGGCACCATGGTCCGCGAAGTGCTCGACGACGCCGAGCGCGACCGGCTCGTCGACAACGTCGTCGGGCACCTGCTCAACGGCGTGACCGAGCCGGTGCTCGTCAGGGCCTTCGAGTACTGGTCGAACATCGACAAGTCGATCGGTGAGCGCATCGAGCAGGGGGTGCGCGCCAAGGCGAACGAGAAGGACCCGAAGGCCGCGGAGCAGGCCAACCCGGCACGCAGCAGCATGCAGGACAAGGCCTGACCGCTCCCCGTCTCATCTCCTGGGTCGGGTCCTCGGCAGCCTCGTCGCTCCGGCGGCGGCGAGCAGACAGAGGCCGAGGACCCACCAGAAGGTGTCGCCGAACGCGGCGGAGATGTCGGGGTCCCGGGCCGCGAGCCGGTTCTCGAGGACCACGGCGAGGGCGGCCGTGCCGACCGAACCGCCCACCGTGTTGAGCAGGTTGAGCGCTCCGGCCGCACGCGGGAGCTGTTCGGGCTCGATGCGGCTGTAGACGATGTTCATCACGGGCGCGCCGATCATCGCCATCCCGATGCCGCGGACCGCGAGCGCCGCGATGATCACCGCGTCCGGCGGTTCGTGGCCGAGCAGGGTGAACGGGACCGTCCCCGCGAGGATCAGGGCGATGCCGGTGACGACCAGGGTCCGCGGCGCGACCTTGTCGATGGTGCGGTTGACCAGGACGGACCCGGCCGCCGCGCCGATGCCCTGCGGGGCGAGCAGCAGCCCGGCCTGCCACGCGGAGAGGCCGCGGCCCGTCTGGAAGTACAGCGGCAGCAGGAACGTCGTGCCGAACACCGACGCGCCGAGGACGAGCAGCGCGAGGGCCGCCGCCCCGAACGGTGGCCGGGCGAACAGCCGGGGGTCGACCAGCGGCGTGGCGCGGGTGCGCAGTCCGTGCACGGCGAAGCCCGCCAGCATCGCGAGGCCCGCCGTCACGCCGAGCGCCGCGGGCAGGTCGCGGCCGTGGGCGACCTCGGTGAGCCCGTACACGAGGACGGCGAGGCCGGGCGAGAGCAGCATGGCGCCCCGCAGGTCGAACGCCGTGCGCCGGGGCGCCGGGGGCACCGCGGGCACGTGGCGGCGGGCGAGAACGGCGGCGACCGCGCCGATCGGCAGGTTGACGAGGAACAGCCACGGCCAGGACGCCGCGCTGAGGATGGCGCCGCCGACGAGCGGGCCGAACACCGGTGACAGCAGCGGGACGACGGCGACGACGCTGATCACGCGGCCGGTGCGGTGGCGGCCCGCGATGCGGGCGAGCAGCGCCTGACCGGTCGCGGGCAGCAGCCCGCCGCCGAGCCCCTGGACCACCCGGAACACGATCAGGCTGGTCGCCGACCAGGCGAGCGCGCACAGCACCGAGCCGAGCAGGAACACGCCGACGGCGGCGAGCCAGGTGCGTCGGCCGCCGAAGCGGTCGGCGAGCCAGCCGGACGCGGGGACGGCCGCGACGACGGCCAGGAGGTAGGCGGTGCTGACCCACTGGATGTCGGCGACCGACGCGTCGAACTCCTCGGTGAGGCGGTCGATGCCGACGCTGACGATGGTGGCGTCCAGCGTGGCCATGAAGGTGCCGAGGACCAGGATGAACGCGATGCGCAGCAGCTGTCCGTCGACCCGGTCGGCGGGCGGCGCGGTCTCCGTCGCCCGGCCCCCTGGAGCGCTGGTCATCGGCCCTCCAGGAGGTCGCGGACGTCGCGGTCGAGGTGCTCGTCCAGGGTGCGGAGGACGTCGAGGAGTTCGCCGGCGAGTCCGTCGGCGCGCACCCCGGCGCGGTGGGCGAGCACGCCGGTCCAGCCGTCGCCGTCCGGCATGACCGTCAGGGTCACCGGGTGGTGCGTGGACTCGCGGAAGCGGGTGCCGATCACCGTGAGCCCGGGAGCCGGCTCGCGGAGCCGGTCGGGGTCGACCGGGTAGTTCTCGAAGACGACCATGCTGTCGAAGAGCCTGCGCCGCCCGGTCAGCCGCTCCAGGTCGGTCAGGGCGACGTGGTGGTGCTCGACCAGTGCGCGCTGCCCGGCCTGGAGTCCGGCGAGCGTCTCGGCGAGGGTGCCCGCGAGCCGAGCGCGGACCGGGACGGTGTTGGCGAGGAGGCCGACGATCTCCTCGACGCCCGCGAGCTCCGGGGGACGGCAGGCGACCATCGCGCCGAAGCAGACGTCCGTACGGCCCGAGTGCCGTGCGAGCAGCACCGACCAGGCGCCCTGGATGAGTGTGTTGCGGGTGAGGCCGCGGCGCGCGCCGAGGCGGGTGAGGGCATCGACGAGGTCAGCGTCGAACGTGATGAGGGTGGGTTCCTGCCAGGCGGGGCCCGGTTCGCCCTCGCTCAGGTAGTCGCCCTCGGGCAGCCCGGCCAGTTCGGCGGTCCAGAGGCCGAGGTCGGGTTCGTGGTCGGCGCGCCAGCGCAGGTAGTCGCCGAACGGCACGGGGGCGGGCAGGTCGGGGGCGGCGCCGCGGGTGCGGGCCGTGTAGAGGTCGAACAGTTCGGTGAGGATGCGCGGGGCGGACCAGCCGTCGGAGAGGACGTGGTGGCTGGTCATGACGAGGTGGGACCGGTCGGCGCCGTCGCGGATAACGGTCAGGCGCAGGAGCGGGCCCTCGGCGAGGTCGAACGGTTCGGCGAGGTCGGCGGCGAGCGCCTCGTCGGCGGGTCCTTCGACGACGCGGAAGTCCGGCCGCGGCGACGTGGGGAGCACCGCGAGGTCGGCGGGGAACACGGCCCCGAGGTTCGGGTGACGGTCCATCAGGTCGGCGCCGGCCGCGCGGAGGGCGTCGAGGTCGAGCGGCCCTTCGAGGGTGAACGCCGACTGCACGGTGTACGGGTCGGGGTGTTCGGTGCGCGAGTGCCGGAGCATCACTTCCTGGAGCGGGGTCAGCGGCTGGATCCCGGCGACGGTCCTGCCGCCGTCGAGTGCGCTGATCTCCGGTGCGGCGGCGAGTTCGAGGAGGGCCGTGCGCAGGCACTCGGCGAGCTCCTCCGCCTCCGCGGCGGTGAACAGGGCGGCGGGCCAGGTGAGGCGGACCCCGAGCGCGTCGTCGCGCACGAGGGCGTTGACCATCAGGCTGTGCGGCAGGGGCAGGTCGTCGGTGCCGCCGGAGCCGAGCGGGTCGGCGTCGGGGGACGGCTGCCACGGTGTCTCGTCGGTGGGGGCGCCGGGGAACTGGCCGAGGTAGTTCCAGGCGATCTCCGGCGTGACCGGGTCGAGGAGACCCGCGGAGGTGAGGATGCCGTGGCCGAGCCCGTCGCCCTGGGCGCGCAGCCGCTCCTTGACCGTCTGTACGTCGTCGTCCGCGTCGAGGCGCACGGGGTGCACTGCGGTGAACCAGCCGACGGTCTGGGAGAGGTCGACGTGCCGCGGGCGGCCGTGGCTCTCCAGCGCGACGAGGATCTGCGGGGTGCCGCGCCAGGCCCGGACGGCACGGGCGAGCGCCGTAAGCAGCACGGCGTCCGGGGTGGTGCGGTGGGCGGCGGGCAGGGTCGTGATCAGTGCGCGGGTCGCGTCGGTGTCGAGGTGGATCTCGTGGTGGCGTGCGGTGGCGACGGTGTCCCTGGCGGGGTCGAGCGGTTCGGTGAGGGCGGGAGTGGCGGTCATCCGCTGCCAGTGCGGGAGTTCCTCCCGGCGGTCGGCGTCGCGCAGGGACTGCGCCCAGCCGAGGAAGGACTGTCCGTGCCGTGCCAAGTCGCCACCTGCGTGGGCGTGTCGGACGTCGTCCAGGAGGATGCGCCAGGACACGCCGTCGGCGACCAGGTGGTGGGCGACGAGGACGAGCCTGCCGGGCCTGTCGGGTCCGGCGTCCACCCACAGGGCGCGCAGCAGCGGTCCTGTGCGCGGGTCCATCGCGTCGCGGATGCCGGTGACGCAGGCGTCGACGAGGGTGCGCAGGTCGCCGTCGGCGGCGCGGACGACGGTGAGGATGTCGGCGCCGGTGACCGCGCCGGTCTGCGGGATGTGCAGGACGTCCGCGCCGAGGCGGGCCCGCAGCACGTCGTGCCGGGCGAGCAGCGCGTCGAGTACGGTCTGCCACTCCCCCGCGTCGCCGCCCGGCGGGACGCAGATCTCCACCCACTGGCAGAAGCCGTCGGCGGCGGTGCCGGCGCGGCGCAGCAGGTCGCGCATGATCGGGGTGAGCGGCGCGTCGCCGGTGGCGGGCGCGTCGCCCTCGTCGAGGGTGCGGGCGCGGGCCGCGATGCCGGCGACCGTCACTCCCTCGAAGACGTCGCGCGCGGTCAGGCCGAGTCCCCGGCGGCGGGCACGGGAGACGACCTGCAGCGACACGATGCTGTCGCCGCCGATGGCGAAGAAGTCGTCGTCGGGGCCGACGGCGTCGGTGCCGAGGACGTCGCGGAAGACGCCGAGCAGGACCGCCTCGGCCTCGGTGGCGGGGTCGCGGCGGGCGGCGGTCACGGTCTCTGGGGCGGGCAGCGCGGTCGGGTCGAGCTTGCCGCTGGGGCTCAGCGGCAGCCGGTCGATGGGCACGAGCGCGGTCGGGACCATGTGGTCGGGCAGTTCCCCGGCCAGGAATTCCCGTACGCGGGCGGTGTCCAGGTCGGCGCCGTCGGTCGGGATGACGTAGCCGACGAGCCGCCCTTCGCGCACGATGACGGCGCAGGCGCGGACGTCGGGGTGCGCGGTGAGCGTGGACTCGATCTCGCCGAGTTCGACGCGGAAACCACGGACCTTGACCTGGTGGTCGACGCGGCCCAGGAACACGAGCTGTCCGTCGGGCCGCCACCGCACCAGGTCGCCGGTGCGGTACATGCGCTCGCCGGGCGGCCCGAAGGGGTCGGCGACGAACCGCTCGGAGGTGAGTCCTGGACGCCCCAGGTAGCCGCGGGCCAGGCTGGGCCCCGCGAGGTACAGCTCACCGGTCACGCCGACGCCGACCGGCTGGAGGCCGCCGTCGAGGACGTACGCCCGGACGTTCGGGTCGGGCAGACCGATGGGCAGCGGCCCCTCGTCGTCCGGGTCGTAGTGCCAGGTCACGGAGTTGATCGTGACCTCGGTCGGGCCGTACGCGTTGAAGAGCGCCCGCCGTCCCCGGCCCCAGCGCCGCGCCAGTTCGGGGTCGAGGCGTTCGGCGCCGACGACGAAGAACACATCGGGGTCGACGGTCCGGTCGTCGGGCATCGCGGCGAGGAACGACGGCAGCAGGTTCACGCCCGTGACCCGGTGCTCGACGATGTAGTCGAGCAGTTCGTCGCCGGGGACGCGCACCTCCTCGGGGGCGATGACGGACGTGCCGCCGGAGAGGAGCGGCACCATCGTCTGCCAGAACGCGACGTCGAAGCTGGTCGACGCGAAGTGCAGGTACCGGTCGTGCTCGGTGACGCCGACGACCTCCTCCTGCAGCGCGATCAGGTCGGGCACGCCCCGGTGGGTCACGCCGACGCCCTTGGGGCGCCCGGTGGTTCCGGAGGTGTAGATGACGTACGCGAGTGCGTCCTCGGTGAGCCGGGCGCGGGCCTCGGCCGGATCGGTGTCCGGCGCGGCGGCGAGCGTAGCGGGGTCGTCGAGGCGCAGGACGGGGATGTCGCGGTCGACGGGCAGTGCGGCGCCGGTCGACACGACGGCGGCCGGGGCGATGTCGTCGAACATGTACGCAAGCCGCTCCCGGGGGTAGCTCGCGTCCATCGGCACGTACACCGCGCCCGCCTTGGCCACGCCGAACAGCGCCACGGTCATCTCGATGTCGCGGCCGAGCAGCACGGCGACCGGGTCCTGCGGGCGCACCCCGCGGGCGATCAGCGCGTGGGCGACGCGGTTGGCCTCGCGGTCGAGCTCGGTGTAGCTGAGGCTGCGGTCGCGGCAGACGAGGGCTTCGGCGGCGGGCTTGCGGCGCACCTGGGCGGCGAACTCGTCGAGCCAGTGGCCGCGGGCCTTGGCGGGGACGATCTCGGTGCCGGTGCGCAGGATCCGCTCGCGCTCGTCGGCATCGAGGGCGGACAGCCGCACGGCGGGGCGTGCCGGGTCGGCGACGATCTCGCGCAGGAGATGGTGCAGCCAGCGGCCGTAGTCGCGGACGGTGTGGGCGTCGAAGGCGCGCGGCTGGTAGCCGAGGCCGATGGTGATCTCGTCGTCGGGGATGACGATGACGGTCAGCGCGTAGTGCGTGGCGTCGGTGATGTCGACGCCCGTCAGGTCGAGTCCGGGGGCGAGCGGGGTGCGCTTCCTGCTGGACAGCGGGAAGTTCTCCATCACCAGCATGGTGTCGAAGAGTTCACCGATGCCGACCGCCCGCTGGATGCCGGGCAGACCGACGTGGTGGTGCTCGGCGAGCGCGACGCTCTCGGCGTGCACGTGCGCCAGGATGTCGCTCGCGGTCTGGTCCTGGGTGTGCCGCACACGCACCGGGATGGTGGTGCCGAGCTGGCCGATCATCGACTCCACGCCCGCGACCTCGGCGGGACGGCCCGACACGGGGCAGCCGAAGACGACGTCGCGGCGCCCGGTGAGCTTGCCGAGGAGCAGGCCCCACGCGGTCTGGACGACGGTGGTGAGGGTGACGCCCTGTTCGCGGGCGAAGGTGCGCAGCCGGTCGCTGAACTCGCGGTCCAGCGTGACGCTTTCGCGTCCCGGCCGCTCGACGGTTGTGCCGGTGCTCGCGGGGGCGAGGCGGGTCGCGTCGTCGACGCCGGCGAGCGCGTCCCGCCAGGCGCAGGCCGACGCCTCGTGGTCGCGGTCGGCGAGCCATCGGAAGTACTCGGAGAGCGGCGGGGCGACGGGGGCGGCGGGGCCGCCGGTCAGCTCGGCGTAGAGGGCGAGGAGGGTGCGGCCGACGATCGGCATGGACCAGCCGTCGAGCAGCGCGTGGTGGTTGGTGATGACGAGCTTGTGCTCGTCGGGTCCGACGCGGGACAGCAGGAAGCGGATGAGCGGCGGGCGGGCCGGGTCGAAGGGGCGCTCCATGTCCTCGCGGGCGGCCTCGGGGAACCGGTCGTCCTCGCGCCAGTCGAGGTGGACGTCGGCGGGGATCACCTGCACCACGTCGTCGCCCGCCGTGCCCAGGTACACGCGCAACGCGGGGTGGCGGCGCAGGAGTTCGCGTGCCGCCTCGGCCATCACGTCGGGCCGTACCTCGCCGACGAGCGTCGTCACGGCCTGCACGACGTAGACGTCGGCTTCGTGGTCGTCGCGGACGAGGGTGTGGAAGGAGAGGCCGACCTGCAGCGGGGTGGCGGGCAGGACGTCGGCGACACGGCCGGTGCGTTCGAGGGCGTCGATGGTGTGCTGGTCGAGGTCGACCAGCGGCAGGTCCGACGGGGTGAGCCCGCCGGAGGTGTGGCGCGCGTGCTCGGCGAGCGCGTCAAGGGCGGCCGTCCAAGCGCTCTGCAGACCCGCCACCGCTTCGGCGCCGAGCACCTCGGACGCGGCCGTCCACTCGACGGCGAGCCGGGGCGCGCCCTCCTCGTGGACGAAGCAGTTGAGGGCGAGGACCTGTTCGAGTGCCTTGGCGTCGGGCTCGATGACGGAGAACGCGTCGCGCTCGGGCAGCCGCCAGCCGGTGCCGGGCAGCGAGCCGAAGCGGCCCAGGTAGTTCAGCAGAACGTCGGGCGGCGCGACGGAGCCCAGTTCGGCGCCCGCCTCCGGGTCGAGGTGGCGCAGGACTCCGTAGCCGACCCCCGCGTCGGGGACGCCTCGCCGGGCCTCCTTGGCCGCGCGCAGCACCTCCCCCACGCCGTCCACGCCGCAGGCCAGGGGGACGCGGACCGGGTACTCGCCGGTGAACCAGCCGACCGTGCGCGACAGGTCGAGGTGTTCCCGGCCGTGGCCCTCCATGGTGACGGTCACCGCGTCGTCGTCGACCGGCCCCCCTTCCCGCAGGGCGATCACCAGTGCGGCGAGCAGCACTTCGTCGACCCCGGCGCGGTAGGCCGCGGGCAGCGTGGTGAGCAGCGCCTCGGTGACCTCGGGCGAGGCGACGGTGACGGACCGGCGGGCGGTCGCGACCGTGTCGCGCTTCTGGTCGAGGGGGCGGGCGCCGACGCGGGACGCGGAGCCGAGGGCGGCGCGCCAGTGGTCGAGTTCGGGGCGACGGGCACCGGACGCGCCCTGCTCGGCGAGGAGCGTGGCGTGGCGGCGCCATGACGTGCCGACGGGTTCGAGTGCGGCACCCGTGCAGGCGGTGTGCAGGTCGGGCAGGAGGATGCGCCAGGACACGCCGTCCATGGCGAGGTGGTGGACGACGATGACGAGCCGGTCCGACGTGTCGTCGCCGGTACGGAGCAGCGCGGCCCGCACCAAGTCTCCTGTACGGGGGTCGAGTTGCGTGGCGAGGCGTTCGGCGAGCGCGGTGACGTCGCCCTCTCCGTGGCTCTCGTCCTCGGCGTGGACCTCGTCTTCGGCGTGGACCTCGTCGACGACGGCGCGCACGGCGCCGCGGGGCAGCACGTCGAGTCCGTCGTCCACGCGCAGCCGCAGCGCGTCGTGGTGGTCGAGGACCGCCTGGACGCCCGCGACGAGGTCTCCGTGGGTGAGGTGGTCGTCGATGTGCAGGGCGGTCCACTGGGCGTACCCGGCGACGGTGTCCACGTCCGGGTGCGGGTCGAGGAGGCCGCGCACGATGGGCGGGGCGGGCACGGGCCCGGTCGGCTCGTCCACCGGCCCGGCGACGTCTTCCACGAGGGTGGCGGAGGCGGCGAGCGCGGCGAAGCTGCGGCGGGCCAGGAGGTCCCGCGGCCGCAGTTCGAGGCCCTTGGCCCGCAGGCGGCTGCTGATGGTGATCGCGGTGATGCTGTCGCCGCCGAGGGAGAAGAAGTCGTCGTCGACGCCGACCCGTTCGACCTCGAAGACGTCGGCGAGGACGGCGCAGAGCAGCCGTTCCCGCTCGGTGCTCGCCGCGCGGCCGCCGCCGGAGGAGGCGGGGGCGGGCAGCGCGGCCCGGTCGAGCTTGCCGTTGGTGGTGACGGGCAGTTCGTCGAGGACCACCACGGCCGCGGGCACCATGTGTTCGGGCAGCCGCGCGGCGAGTTCGGCGCGGACCGCTTCGCCGGTGACGGTGGTGGACGCGACGTAGCCGATGAGGCGGGAGGAGCGGACGGTGGCGGCGGCCGCGGTGACGCCGGGGACGGCGCCGAGCGCGGCCTCGACCTCGCCGGTCTCCACGCGGTGGCCGCGGATCTTGACCTGTCCGTCGCCGCGGCCGAGGTAGGTGAGGCCGCGGCCCGGTATCCAGCGGGCGAGGTCGCCGGTGCGGTACATGCGCGCGCCGGGCGGGCCGAAGGGGTCGGCGACGAACCGGTCGGCGGTCGCGCCGGGCCTGCCGAGGTAGCCGCGGGCGAGGTGCGGGCCCGCCAGGTACAGCTCGCCGGCGCGGCCGTGCGAGACGGGCTGCAGCGCGCTGTCCAGGACGTAGACGCGGGTGCCCGCGAGGGGGTGGCCGATGGTCGGCTCGCCGCCGTCGATGCGGGCGGTGGTGGCGTCGACGGTGGCCTCGGTGGGGCCGTACATGTTGCGTGCGGTGATGCCGGAGTCGGCGACGCGCCGCCACAGCGCGGGCGGGGTGGCCTCGCCGCCGAGGACGAGGAGTGTGGGCCTGCGGTCGAGGAGGCCGCCGTCGATCAGCGGCGCGGCCATGGACGGCGTGGTGTCGACGATGTCGATGGCGTCGCGGGCGTACGCGGCGAGGAGCGCGTCGGCGTCGCGGGCGGTCTCGGTGTCGTACACGTGCAGGCGGTGCCCGCACAGCAGCCAGATCAGGTGGTCGAACGCGGAGTCGAAGGCGAACGAGTAGGTGTGCGAGACGTGCAGTTGCCTGCCCGCGGCACCCTCGGCCTCGGCGACGACGGTCGAGCGCTGGTGGTACAGAAGCGCGGCGAGACCGCCGGTCCGGCCGAGCACGCCCTTGGGCCGGCCGGTCGATCCGGAGGTGTGGATGACGTAGGCGAGGTGTTCGGGGTGGCGGGGCGCGGCCAGTTCACCGGTGGCCAGGGGCGCGCCGGACTGGGTGGCGGCCTCGTCGAGCAGCGTGCTCCAGGGCACTCCGTCGATGTCGTCGGCGGCGGTGAGCACCAGCGCGGGGCGGGTGTCGTCGATGAGGCCGCGCAGCCGCTCGGTGGGGTACGCGGTGTCCAGGGGCAGGAAGGCGGCGCCCGCGTCGAGTACGGCGAGGAGGGCGACGACCGAGTCGGCGGAGCGGGGCAGCGCGAGGGCGACGACATCATCGGCGCCGATGCCCCGGGCGCGCAGGGCTCGGGCGATCCGGTGGACGCGGTCGGCCAGTCCGGCCGCGGTCAGCCGCTCGTCGCCGCACACCAGGGCGGTTTGGTCGGGGTCGGCGGCGACCATGGCGTCGAAGGCGGCCGGGATGTCGGCGGGTGCGCCGGGCAGGGCGGGCGGGCACCAGGACGCGAGGAGGCGCTCGGTGTCCTGCGCACTTCCGGCGAGCGGGGTCCGGCCGACGGTCCGGCCGCCGATCAGCCCGGCGAGCAGAGCGCGCAGGCCGGAGAGGAGCCCGTCCACGGAGGCCTGGTCCTGGGACCTGGCGTCCACCTCGAAGCCGAGCAGCAGTCCCCCGTCGCGGGCCGGCAGGACGCTCAGGCCCATGTCCTCGGGCGGGCCGCCCGCGACGTTGCGCATCACGCCACTGGCACCGGCGAAGTCGAGGGCGAGGTCGAAGGCCTTGAGGTTGATGCCGCGGCCGTGCAGGAGCGCGCCCGCGCCGGGCACGCCGAGGTCCCGGGGCAGGTCCTCGCCGCGGTAGCGCTGGTGGTCGCGCATCTCCTTCATGGCGGTGGCGACGCGGCGGCTCAACTCGCCCAGCCCGTCCCCGGGTTGCACGGTGACGCGCAGCGGAAGGACGTTGACCGCCATGGCGGGGGTGCGCAGCTCGACCGAGCCCGTGCGGCACATGAGCGGCAGGGCGAAGACGACGTCGGTGCGGCCCAGCGTGCGGTGCAGGAACGCGGCGTAGCAGGCGATGAGGGCTTCGCCCCAGGTGACGCCTTCGGCGTCGGCGAAGGCGCGGAGCGCGGCGGTCTCCTCGGGGGTGAGGGCGGCGCGGGCGGTCAGCGTGCTGTCGGGCGCGCCGCCGCTCGCACCAGCGTCGGTGTCGTGGTCGAGTTCGGGGAGCGGCGTGAACCGCTCGACCCAGTACGCGCGGTCCTCGGCGAAGCGGTCGCTCTCGCGGTAGGCGCGGTCGGCCTCGACGAGGGCGGCGAACCCGCCGAACGTCGACGTGCGGGGCTCGGTGCCGTTGACGAGGGCGGTGTAGTGGGCGGCGGTGCGGCGGGCGAGCATCGCGGCGGTGTAGCCGTCGAAGATCAGGTGGTGGCCGAGCTGGGTGTACCAGACCTCGCGGTCGGAGAGCTTGATGACGGTACGTGCGTACAGCGGCCGGTCCACCATGCCCCGGCAGGCGGCGCCCATCCGGGCCCGTTCGGCGTCGACGAGGGCGTGGGCGGCGGCCACCGGGTCGGGGTCGCCGCTGACGTCGATCACCTCGGGCGCGGCGACGGGGTCCTGGGAAACGGTCTGGCGCGGACCTTCCGGGGTGTCGTACACGCGCAGCCGCAGCGTCTCGGCTTCCTCGGTGGTGGCCCGGACGGCCTCGACGAGCGCGTCGACGTCCACGGGTTCGCCGCCGGATATCTCGACGACGTCGCCGACCACGTAGTACGGCGAGTCCGGTTCCAGGCGCTGCGCGTTCCAGATGCCCAACTGGGCGCCGGTCAGGGGCAGCAGGCCGTCCGAGGAGACGCTTGCGGTGCTCAACTTACTCTCCTTGCAGGGTGGGGACGACCATCGGCGTGGCGGTGACCGGGTCGGGGACGATGACGCTGGGCAGGTCGAAGACGTCCTTGATCAGCGCGGCGTCCACGATGTCCCCGGGGTCGCCCTCGGCGACGACCCGGCCGTCCTTCATGGCGACGAGGTGGTCGGCGAAGCGGCACGCCTGGTTGATGTCGTGGAGTACGGCGATGACGGTGCGGCCCTCGTCGCGCAACCTGGCGAGCAGGCCGAGCAGTTGGTACTGGTGGGTGATGTCGAGGAACGACGTCGGTTCGTCGAGCAGGAGGTAGGGCGTCTCCTGGGCGAGGACCATCGCCATCCACACGCGCTGGCGCTGTCCGCCGGACAGCTGCTGCGCGGGACGGTCGCCGAGGTCCTCGACCCCTGCGGCCACCATCGCCTCGTCGATGGCCGCGTCGTCGTCCGGCGAGCGCAGGGCGAGCAGCGACTGGTGCGGGAAGCGGCCCCTGGCGACGAGCTGGCGGACCTTGATGTCCTCGGGGGCGAGGGGGTCCTGCGGCAGGAAGCCGAGCTGCTTGGCGAGGGCCTTGGCGGGGTAGCCGCCGACTTCGCGGCCGTCGAACTCGACGTGCCCTTCGTGGGGGCGCAGCAGTCGTACGAGCGACCGCAACAGGGTCGATTTGCCACAGGCGTTGGGGCCCACGATGGCGGTGAACGCGCCGTCGGGGACGTCCAGGTTCAGCCGGGTGGAGACCACCCGGTCTCCGTAGCGCAGGGTGATGTCCCGCGCGGTCAGGCGTGCGGTCACGCGCGCGCCACCTCCTTGCTGAGGAGCCAGATCAAGTAGCAGCCGCCGATCGCGGTGCTGACGACGCCGACCGGCAGGGCGACGGGTGCGAGCAGCATCTGGGCGATCAGGTCGGCGCCCTGGAGCAGTACCGCGCCGGTCAGCGCGGCGGGGAGCAGCGGTACGCCCGCGGCGCCCGCGAGCCTGCGGCCGATCTGCGGGGCGGCGAGGGCGATGAACGCGATCGGTCCGGCGACGGCGGTCACCGTGGCGGTGCAGCCGACGCCGACGAGCACCATGAGCAGCCGCAGCCGGGTCAGTCCGACGCCGGTGGTCACGGCGATGGCGTCGCCGAGTGCCGCCTGGTGCATGGCGTGCGCCCGCGACGCCATGAGGGCGAGGAGCACGGCGATGACGGTGAAGGGGATGCCCAGGTCCTCCCAGCCGACTCCGGCGAGGGAGCCCGCGCTCCAGCCGACGGCGGCGATCGCCACTTCCAGGTCGGCGCGGAGCACGATCCACGAGTTGACCGCGGTGACCATCGCGTTGACGGCGATGCCGATGACGACGAGTCGCAGTCCGGAGAAGCCGCGGTCGAACGAGAGCAGGTAGATCACGGCGGCGATGGCCAGTCCGCCGAGCACCGACCCTGTGGCCAGCTGGGCGGAGGTGCCCGACAGGACGGTGAGGGCGAGGAGGGCGCCGGTGTAGGCGCCCGCGTCGAGGCCGATCACGTCGGGGCTGCCCAGCGGGTTGCGCGTGAGGTTCTGGAAGAGGGCACCGGCGACGCCGAGGGCGGCGCCGAAGACCAGTCCGGCGAGGACGCGGGGCAGCCGCCAGTCGGAGATGACCACGGAGCGGTGGGTGCCGGTGAGTGAGGCGAACACCTCGCCGGGGGTGGACCACGACGTGCCGTAGCAGAGTCCGAGCAGGCCGAGGCCGAGCATCAGGACGGTCATGACGGCGACGAGGACCACCGTGCGGCGTTCGGTTCTCGGTATGAGGGTGTGCACGGCTCTTCTCGTCACGAGTGTGTTCACAGCGACCCCGCCCCGTAGCGGCGCACGGCCCAGATGAGCATGGGGCCGCCGAGGAACGCGGTCACGATGGCCACCGGCACCTCGCCGGTGGGCAGCAGGACGCGCGAGCCGATGTCGGCGACGAGCAGCAGGATCGGGCCGAGCACCATCGTGTAGAGGATCAGCCACGGCACGGAGCCGCCGGCGGGCCTGCGGACCAGGTGCGGGACGATCAGGCCGACGAACAGGATGGGTCCCGCCACCGCGGTCGCCGCGCCGCTGAGCACGGTGATCAGCACGAGGGCGGCGACCCGCACGCGTCCGACGTTCGCGCCGAGGGTGTGCGCGACGGTCGCGCCGAGCGACAGGGCGTTGAGCGCCCGGCTCAGCAGCAGCGCGCCGATGAGGGCGAGGGCGATGACCGTCATGGGCAGGGCCATGGGGGCCTGTTCGCGGGCCGCGAGGGAGCCGACCGACCAGAACCGGTACGCGTCGAAGGTGTCGGGGAGCATCAGGCGCAGGCCCAGGGCGACGCCGTTCAGCACGGCGGTGAGGGCGACGCCCGCGAGCACCAGACGCAGCGGCGAGTGCCGTCCGACCGCGACGACGAGGAGTGCGGCGACGACCGAGCCGATGACCGCCAAGCCCAGCTCACCGGCTTGATCGACCGTCAGCCCGAGCGCCGAGCCGATGGTGACGGAGAATCCGGCCCCCGCCGTGACCCCGAGGATGCCGGGTTCGGCGAGGGGGTTGCGGGCCAGCGTCTGGATGAGGGCGCCCGCCACCGCGAGGGCCGCGCCCACCACGATGGCGAGCAGGGCGCGCGGCGCGCGGACGTCCCGCACGATCACGTGGTCGTCGTTGGAACCCTGGTAGTCGAACAGGGCCCGTACGACCTCGCCGGGCGCGACCGAGCGGGCGCCGATGCCGATGCTGAGCACGGCGACGACGGCCATCAGCACCAGGCCGCCGACGAGCAGGCCGGTCCGCGAGACGGTCTTTCCGGTTCCGGCCGCCTCACGGGCGCGGCCCGCGACGGTCACCGCTTCAGGAGCGGAGCGAACGACGTGTCGATCGCGTCCAGGGTCTGCATGGCCTGCCCATAGGTCGCGGCCTCGGTGTAGCGGATCGGGAAGGTCTTGCCGGCCTTGACGGCGGGCAGGTTCTTCCACAGCTTGGAGTCCATGACGTACTTGACCGGCTTGGGGACGCTGCCGTCGGGGTTGACGGAGTAGGTGATGGCGTCGGCCTTGCCGAGGGCGTCCGGCAGTTCCTCGATGGAGGGGTACTCGCTGACGGCCTTCGAGCCGGGTCCCGGCTCCTTGACCTTGCCGTAGTACTTCGCGCCGACGTCCTCGGCGATGTTGGTGCCCCACGAGCCGCCGAACTCGCGCTGGAACGTGCCCTTCGCGGTCTCGCCGTACGCGCCGACGTGGCCGAGCTTCAGCTGGGGCAGCACGTTCGCGTACTTCTTGGCCAGCTTGCCGGCCTCGGTCTCGTACTTCTCCTTCGCGGCGTCGAACTTCTTCAGCGCGCCCGCCGCGTCGGACTGCTTGTGGGCCAGCTTGCGCCAGGCGGACGGCACGGTCGGGCCGATCGCGACGACGGGAGCGATGCCTTCGAGCCGCTTGACGTCGATGTCGCCGAGGACCGGGGCGGGCACGCCGATGACGATCAGGTCGGGCTCGGCCTCGGCGATGGCCTCGTAGTTGGTCTCGGTCGCGAGCTCGCCCGCCACCTTGGGCGTCTTCTTGTACGTGGCGAGGTCCTGCTTGCTCATCATCGACTCGCCCCGCTTCCAGGACGAGATGCCGACGAGGGGGGCGCCGCCCTCGATCAGGGCCGGGACGGCGTAGCCGGTGGCGACCACACGCTTCGGGTCGGACGGAATCTTGATCTTGCCGTTGTCCGCAGCGAACGTCCGGGTCTTCCCCTTGCCGGAGTCGTCCGATCCGCCGTCCGACGAACCGCACCCGGTCACCAACAGGGCCAGCGCCACGGCACCGACCAGGCCCGACGATCTGCGTATGGACATGTCTCGCTCCTTGTTACTTAGGTAAGGCTCACCTTAGTAGATGGCCCTCTCGGCAGGTCAATCGGGGCGCGTGACGATGTCGCGCGCCCGGTCCGGCCGGTTGATCAGTGGTCGTCCTCGTCGAAGTCGGCGACGCCGCGCTTCCAGTACCCGGTGATGTCGTGGTCGGCCTTGCCGAGCCCCAACTCGTCGCGGACCCAGCGGCGCAGGGGCTTGATCTGGCCCGCTTCACCGGCGACCCACACGTAGACGCGCTCCCCCTCGGGCACGGTCACCGCGGTCACGGCACGCTCCAGAGCCCCGCCCGTACCCGCGGGCAGCCCGCCGCGGTGCAGCCAGCGCACCTCGAAGCCCTCGGGCGCGGACAGCTCGATCTCCTCGCCGGCGTCGGCGACTTCGACGAACGCCCAGCCCTTCGCGGTCCGCGGCAGCTCCTCCAGCCACCGCGCGATGGCGGGCAGGGCCGTGATGTCACCGGCGAGCAGATAGCGGTCGTAGGCGTGCGGGACGATCAGGCCACCGGGCGGTCCCGCGACGTGCACGACAGCGCCGGGCTCGACCGTGTGCGCCCAGTCCGACGCGAGGCCGCCGTCGTGCGGGACGATGTCGATGTCGAGTTCGCCCGTGGCGGGGTCGTAGCGGCGCACGGTGTACTCGCGCGAGGTGGGCGCGGGCCGGGGCCAGCGCAGCATTGCCCCGTTGCGCTCGGGCAGCCGCAGCTCGCCGTCCGGTTCCGGGAAGATGAGCTTCACGTGCTCGTCCGGGGCGTGCGCCTCGAACCCCTCGGTGCCGGGGCCGCCCAAGGTCAGCCGCAGCAGCCCTTCGCCGACCTTGGCGGTGCGGACGACCTCGGTCTTCCGGATGCCGATCGGATAGCCCACCTTCTCGGCGTGCGACCCTTCGCGGACCTCGGCGATCCGGTCCAGGTGGCGGTGGCGGTGGTCGACCCGGGTCACGCGGCACGCTCCGTCAGGAGAGCCGTCCAGTGGCCCAGTTCGGGCTGCTCGGCCAGGTCGGGGAACTCCAGCGCGGTCGCCCCCGCGGCACGCCACCGCTGAACCAGGGTCATGATCCGCACCGAGTCGAGACCGAGGTCGAACAGGTCCTCGTCCGGAGCGATCTCGGCGGGGTCGCAGTCGAGCAGCTCCGCGATGTCGGCGCGGACGCGCTCGGGCGACAAGCTCTGGTTCATCGGACGCTCCTTCAGGAAAACACGCAGCACGGGCTCTCCTCCCCCGGCCCGTACTCAGGGAAGGCTAACCTAACTTAGCCATGGTGATCACGTGAAAACGGGAGGCCTGAATGAAGGCCTCCCGTTGTTCCGTGCCGATGGCCGCGTCTCGCGTGCCGCGTGTCGAAGCGTCACATGGCGTCGCGCAGGGCGTTCTCGACCACTTCGGTCAGGGCCGGGTGGATCCACAGCGGACGCTCGGCGACGTCCCGCGCCGTCAGCCCGAAGGTCATCGCGAGGACGAGCGGCTGGATGAGGGTGGCGGCCTGCGGTCCCAGCACGTGCGCGCCGAGCAGGCGGCCCGTCCCCCGGTCCACCAACACCTTGCAGAAGCCCTGGGTCTCCTCCAGGGCCCAGCCGTACGCCACGTCCTCGTACCGGCGCGTGCCGACCACGTACTCCTTGCCCCGCTCGCGGGCCTCCTGTTCGGTGAGCCCCACCTGGGCGATCTGGGGCCGGGTGAACACGGCCGCGGGCACCACGTCGTACGACATCGTGCGCGGCTCGTCGGGGTGCAGGAGGTTGTGGGCCACCACTTCGGCCTCGCGGTTGGCCACATGCTTCAAGGGCGGTCCGGGGATGATGTCGCCGAGCGCCCAGACGCCCTCGGCGCCGGTCCGCAGCTGCGTGTCGACCTCGATCATTCCCTTGTCGTCGCACGCGATGCCCGCCTTGTCCAGGTCGAGCGTGTCGCTGTTGGGCTCGCGGCCCACGGCGACGAGCAGCGTGTCGGCCTCGACGACCGCGTCGTCGTCGAGCGTGAGGCGCAGCCGCCCGGGGCTTCCCTCCACACGGACCAGCTCGCGGCCGAGCCGCAGGTCGTACTGGTCGCGCACGGCGTCGGTGAAGGCCGCCGCGACCGATTCGTCCTGCTCGGCGAGGAGCGTGTCCTTCTTCTCGACGACGGTGACGTCGGTGCCCGCCGCGTGGAAGACGTGGGCGAGCTCTGCGGCGATGTAGCCGCCGCCGAGGACCACCATCCGCTCGGGCACCTCGTCGAGGCGCATCACGGTGTCGGACGTCTCGAAGGGCAGACCGGAGTCGGCGACCGGGGGCGGGACGACGGGGCGGCCGCCCGCCGCGACGACGATCCGGTCCGCGCGCAGCGTCTCGGTCCCGTCGGCCGTCTCGACCAGGAGCTCGCGCTCTCCGGTGAAGCGGGCGCGGCCGCGGTACACGGTCACGAAGTCCGAGGCGCGGCGGTCGTCCTCGCCGTCCCGCGACACGGAGTCGAGGCGGTCGAAGACGCGCTCCTGGACGGCCGGCCAGTCGATGCCGTCCGACGTCGCCCGCACGTCGTGCCGATCCGCTTCCCGTACCCCATCGGCCACCTCGGCCGTCACGGACAGCATCTTGCTGGGGATGCAGCCCGCGTTGAGGCAGGTGCCGCCGAAGGGACCCTCCGCCACGACGGCGACGTCCAGACGGGAGAAGCGGTCGTCGATCAGCACGTTTCCGGAGCCGACGCCGAGGACGAGGAGATCATGGTGTCGCATATACGGAGAGTATCCACATATGACCTCGGCACACCTCCGGAGCCGCGCCCACCCCTGTGTCCGTCCGCACGCGCGGGCTTGTCACAGGTGCCGCGGCGGGCTGTTGCGGACGGCGGAGCGGCGCGCCCACAGCGCCATCGCCAGGAGGGCGACCCCGGGCAGGAAGTACGCCCACGCGTTGGCCGTGCCCCTGGCGGCGCCGACGCCCCAGGCCACCGACCAGACGGCGAGCAGGACGCACAGGGCGCCCCAGGCCAGGGTCCGCATGCGCTGCCGCGCCTCGAGTCTCTGCTGGGTGCCGCGCTCCATCTCACCCATGGCGTACGGGCCGCCGTGCTCATCATGTGTCGTCATACTCCGCCGGATGCCCCCAAGTCCGCGCCCGAACCAGCCCCGCACCGGCCCTAGTCGACGTCGGCCCGGGACTCCCCCATCGCCAGACCGTCGATCCAGTTGATGGCCGCCGTACTCCCGTCGGTGCCCCAATAGGTGCCCCACCGCGGCTTGTTGCCGAGGTCGTCCCAGGTACGGGCGCCGGTGCGGGAGGCGATCTCCTTGCCGTCCAGGTACGCGGAGAGCTTCCCGGAGCTGCCGGAACTCGTGGTGATGCCGAGCTGGACGGAGTGCCAGGCACCGGCCGACCACGGGGCGGAGCCGATGGCGATCCACTCCTCGCCGGGGGCGACGTACCAGACCTTCAGCCTGCCGTCCTCGACCTTCATGATGACGGGGTAGTTCTGGCTGTGCTGGTCGTTGGTGCCGTTGGACTTCCACTGGAAGACGGTCTGCGCCTCCCCCGTCTTCGTCATCGAGTCCCACCCGAACCAGTACGTGCGTCCGTCACGGAAGGCGTACTCGCCGCTCGCGGTCCGCACGTTGTGCGCCTCGCAGCGCGGTACGCCGATGGGTTTGTTGAACTTGAAGAAGTCACCGCGGGCCGTGCCCCAGTTGTCGACGGTGACGCTGCCGGGCGCGTCGCACAGGGTGGTCCCGAAGACGCCCAGCCCGCGGGACGCGTCGCCGTCCCACAGCACGCTCTTGGCGCTCTTGGCGCTCCCGCCGTTTTTGGCCTGCTCGGTGCGCCCACCGCTGTCGTGCGCCGCGAGGTCGGCGGCGTGCGGCGCGGCGACAGCCCACGCCAGAACGCCGGCCACGGCGATGCCGCCTGCCCAGGTCAGTGTCTTCGCGGTCCGGTTCACGGCGTGCTCCTGCGAGGTGGGGGGTGGGGCGGCCACGAGGGTGCCACTCCCCCCACCACGACAGCAAGCGCTTTCACACCGGAGGTTTCAGAAGCGGCGTGCCACAGCCTTCTGTTGACGCGCCACCGTCTTCTGCGCGCTCCCCGTCAGCGACCGGACCGTCCCCTTCGCGTCCCCCGCCGCGCCGCTCAGCGCCTTCGTGGCGTCGCGGCCGGTGCGGCGGGCCGCCTTGCGGCCGGTCGCGGCCGCGGTGCGGGTGCGGTGGGCGAGGGACGGCTTGCCGTGGGTGTCGGCCGCCGCGATGAGGAGGCCGCCGAGCAGCGAGAGGTTCTTGGTGAACTGGGTGCGCTGGGCGGCCCGTTGCTCCGGATCCTTCTCCTTCCACCACGCGTGCCCCGCCAGGGTCGTCGGCACCAGCGTGCCGGCGAGCGCGAGGGCCGCGACGCGCGGGACGCGGCCGGTCGCCAGCATCAGGCCGGCGCCCAGCTGGACCGCGCCGTTGATGCGGACGAGCCGCTCGGGGTCCTCCGTGAGCCAGGGGATCCGGGAGGCCACGGGCGCGACCACGGGCTCGGCGGCGGGAGCCGCGCGCTGCGGGTCCCGGAGGGTCTGCAGCCCGCCCGTGACGAAGACGGAGGCGAGCATCGGGCGTGCGCATTTCCTGAGAACAGCCATGCCCATCGGCTGCCCGAAATGCGGGCGGTCAGTCAGACGGCATCAGGCGGGCCGCTCCGGGTACGGGAACAGCAACCGAAGCCCGACCGACCGCACCCCCGCCGTGACGGCAGGACCGCGGGACGGCGGAACGAATCGAGGAGGACTCCATGGCCGGACTGATCTCACGCCTCAGGGCCTACAGTCGCACCCCGCAGGGGCGACGCACCATCGCGTCCGCGCGCCGCGCCGCCGCCGACCCGCGCAAGCGCGCGCAGGCCCGCTCGCTCCTCTCCCGGTTGCGGGGACGCCGTCACTGAGCCGGTGGCCGGGCGGGCGATGAGTTCCTGCGTGTGCGGCGGTCTTCAGAGATAGTTGCCGCACACCAAGACTTCCGGGAGCCTTCAGATGCGTACCTTGATCAGCACCGCTTTCGTCTCGCTCGACGGCGTCGTGGAGGCTCCGGGAGGTGAACCCGGCTACCGGAACTCCGGTTGGACGTTCAAGGACATCGACTTCCTCCCGGAGGCGTACGAGATCAAGGGCCGGGAGCAGCAGGAGGCCGCCGCGATGATGATGGGCCGGGTCAGCTACGAGGCGTTCAGCCCCGTCTGGCCGGGCATGGAGGACTTCGCGGACTACAAGGTGATGCCGAAGTACGTCGTCTCCACCACCCTGCGCGAGGGCGACCTCGTCGACAACTGGGGCGAGACCACGATCCTGCGCTCGCTCGACGACGTCGCCGCGCTGAAGAAGACCGAGGGCGGCCCGATCATCGTCCACGGCAGCGCCTCCCTCAACCAGGCCCTCGCGGACGCCGGTCTGATCGACCGCTACCACCTGCTCGTCTTCCCGCTCCTCCTGGGCGCGGGCAAGCGACTGTTCAGCGACGCGGACAAGGACGCGCAGAAGCTGCGGCTCGTCGAGCACGAGGCCTACGCCAACGGCCTGCAGAAGAATGTGTTCGACGTCCTGCACTGACCTTAATCTGTGCGAATGTTGCTCTACGCCCCGGCGGCCCTGCTCTTCCTCGTCTTCTGCTGGCGGATGGTGCGCGAGCGCCGCCGGTTCGGCAACGCGGTGCTCCTCGGACTCGCCGCGCTCTGCGCCCTCGCGGCCTGGATGTACCGGCTGGTCTCGTCCGGCTCGACGGTCGGGCTCGTCGTCGCCTCCACGCTGCTCGCCCTCGGGGCGGTCGGCATCCTCGTGCTCGTGGGCCTGCTCTTCCTCAACGGACTGCAGATGGTGCGCAAGGAGGGCCGCAGCCCCTCCAACCTGCTGTCCTTGATGGGTGCCCTGTGTGTCATCGGCGTCGTGGCCCTGGTGGTCACGGCGGCGGTGCTGCGGACGCCGGTGCTGGTCGGCGTGGGCACGGCGGCGCTCGGTCTCACCGCTTACCTCTCGTTCCTGTTCCTCAGCTTCGTCGTGTACGCGTTTCTCTACGGCCGCATGCGCATCCGCCGCAAGGCCGACTACGTGGTCGTCCTCGGCTCCGGCCTCGTCGGCGGGTCCACGGTGCCGCCGCTCCTCGCCAGCCGTCTGGAGCGGGCGCGTGAGGTGCACGCACTGCTCGGCAAGCGTGGCGCCGCCCCCGTGCTCATCACCTCCGGCGGGCAGGGCCCCGACGAGGACCTGCCGGAATCGCACGCAATGGCGGACTACCTGGTGGAGCGCGGCTTCCCCGCCGAGCTGATCGAGCGGGAGGACCGGTCGACGACGACGGAGGAGAACCTGCGGTTCAGCAAGGCGATCATGGAGAAGACCGGCGCCGACTACCGGTGCGTCGTCGTCACGAACAACTACCACGCGTTCCGCGCGGCGCTCATGGCCCGCCGGGCCGGTGTCAGGGGGCAGGTGGTCGGCTCGACCACAGCGGCGTACTTCTGGCCCAACGCGACGATCCGCGAGTTCGTGGCCGTCCTTGTCGCCTACAAGCGGACCAACATCGCCATGTGCCTGCTGTTCGTCCTGGCCGGAGTCCTGGCGTGGGCGGCCCGCTAGAGGGCCGGTCGGACGGGCGGTGAGTCGTCCGTGCATCGGACACGCATGAGCGGCCGCGTCCCTGTCCCACGAAGGCGCGCGGCCGCTCAGCTCGGAGGTGGAGCCGCCCACTGACCGGTCAGCGGCTCCGGCAGGATGTCACCCCTGCACCCGTCGCGTGCCCACGGGGCGGGCGCGTACACACGTTCGCGCCCAACCGTTCCGTCCGCTTCACGTCGAGTCCCTCACCACCAGCTCCGGCTCGAAGATCAGGGACGTCGGTTCCGTCCGTACGCCCCGCACGTGCTCGTGGAGCAGCCGCGCCATCGCCGCCGCCATCTCCTCCACCGGCTGGCGGACGGTGGTGAGCGGCGGCCTGCAGGTCAGCGCCACGCTGGAGTCGTCGAAGCCGACCACCGCCACCTCCTGCGGCACCTGCCCGCCCCGCTCGCGCAACAGCTCGCACACGCCCTGGGCCATGAGGTCGTTGGCCACGAACACTCCGTCGAGGTCGGGGTGCCCGGCCAGGAGTTCCACCATCGCCGCCGCGCCGCTCTCCCGAGTGAAGGCGCCCTCGGCGATCGGCACGTACGCCGTCCCCGCCCGCTCCAGCGCCTCCCGGAAACCGGCGAGCCGCTCCTGCCCCGCCGGCAGGTCCAGTGGTCCCGTGACGGTGGCGAGCCGCCGTCGGCCCCGCGCGAGGAGGTGTTCGGCGGCGAGCCGTCCGCCCTCGCGGTGCGCCAGATCGACGTAGCTGACCGGGACGGGCTGCGTGGGACGTGCGAAGCACACGGCGGGCAGGCTCTCGGCGACGAGCTGGGCCGGAAGCGGGTCCTCCGCGTGCGTGGAGACGACGAGCGCCCCGTCGGCACTGCCCTGCCGCAGGAACTCCGTCACCTGTTTCCTGGCCGCCGCGCTCTCGGCGACCATCAGGACCGGGTGCATGGAACGCGGCCGCAGGAAGCCGACCACGCCGCTGATCACGCGGCCGAAGAACGGGTCGGCGAACACCCGTGCCGCGAAGGCGTTCTGCACGCCGTCGCCGGGACGGCCGTCTCCCCGTTCGCCGTCGTCCCGTTCGCCGTCGTCGCCCCGTTCGCCGTCGCTCTCCTCGCCCGCGCCCGAGATGACGAGCGCGAACGTCTCCGTGCGCCGGGTGACCAGGGAGCGCGCCGCGCGGTTGGGCGCGTACCCGGTGCGCTCGATCGCCTCGCGCACCACGTCCCGGATGGCCGGGTCGACGTTGCGCACTCCGTTGATCACCCGCGACACCGTGGCACGGGAGACCCCCGCCTCCCGTGCCACGTCCTCGAGCGTCAGCGACTGTCTCTCCATGCGTGCACTCTAACTTCCCTGCACAGCACGGAGATAGAGCGCTCTCCCGTCGTGCGTCGGCGGCTCATGGGGTCACTGGTACACGCCGAACTCGTAGAGCGAGTAGCCCCATCCCGTGCCGCGGGCGGTGCCGTGGATCCGTACGTAGCGGCCCGTTCCGTCGACGTCGAAGTCGTCGATGCCGCCGTTGCCGTCCTTCACCTCGTGGACGGTCCGCCAGTTCTGTCCGTCGTCGGAGGTCTGGATCGTGTACGCCTTCGCGTACGACGTCTCCCAGTTGAGCTGGACGTGCCGGAACGACCGGGGGGAGCCGAGGTCGACCCGCAGCCACTGGGGGTCGCTCCAGTCGCTGGCCCAGCGGGTCGTCGCCTTGCCGTCGACCGCGCCCGCGGCGGTGCAGGGGCAGTCGCCGCCACCGGCCTGCTCGGAGGAGGCCGTCGCTGTCCTGCCGAGGGCGATGTTCGTGCCGTCGACCGGCGGGGCCACCACGCGCACCGAGCGGGTCTCGACGCCGACGTTGCCCTTGCCGTCGGTGACCTTGACGTAGATCTTCCACACGCCCGTGCGGTCGGGCGCGGTGACCTTCAGGCGACCGTTGCCCAGGTCCGTGTGGCGCAGGGGCGTCAGATTCTTGTCCTTGTCGATGTACATGCTGTTGGCGAGGACTTCGTGGCTCAGGGCATCCCCGTCGGGGTCGGTGGCCTGCGTGGCGAGGGTGAGCGCGCGGCCCGCCGGAACGTTGGCGGCGTCGCCCTCGACGTTCATCGAGGAGATGACGGGCGCGGTGTTGTCCCGGGAGGTGTCGGCGCCGTACGCCTTCTTCACGGCGGTGTACGCGAGCCGCTTCTGGCCGGCGGGCAGCAGGTTGAACCAGATGCCGCCGAAGTCGTACTCGGTGCCGTAGTGGAACATCGTGGCGCCGAGTGCGACGCCCTTGTGGCCGGTGACGCAGTTCCAGGCCTTGGTGTATCCCTCGGCCTTGGCGCGGTCGGTGGGTTCCCGCGGCACTCCGTTGGCGTCGTCGGGCACCTCCCACTCCCCCGCGGGCCCGGTCTCGGTGACGATGTACGGCTTGGTGTAACCGCCCTGCTCCCAGGTGGACTTGATGTCGCAGACCGCGTCGTAGGAGTTCACGGCGTACAGGTCGAGGTCGGGGGCGTTCTTCTTGTAGTAGGGCCAGGCGCCGGTCCACGCGTCGGTGGACGTGACGGGGTGGTCGGGGTCGACGGCATGGATCTTCTTGGTGACGTCGTTGACGAAGGTGGTGTAGGCATCGCGCTGGCGCTCCAGCTCGGCGCCGGTGTAGCAGTTCTGCAGCCCGAGCACGGACTCGTTGCCCACGTTCCACATCAGGACGCCCGGGTGGTCCTTGTAGGCCCGCACCCACTTGGGGAACTCTTCGAGCATCTGGTTCTTGTACGCACTGTCGGTCAGGTAGTTGACGCAGCCGCCGCTGCCGGGGCCACCGCCCGGCTGCAGCCAGAAGCCCGCGATGACCTTGACGCCGTGGCGGGCGGCGGAGTCGAACAGCGGCTTGCTGGAGGCGTCGGTGCCCCAGGTGCGGATGGTGTTGACACCCATGGACCTGAGGTCGGGCATGTACGTGTCGGCGTCGGCGACGCTCGGCCCCCAGGTCAGGCCCTTGACCTGATAGGGGGAGCCGTTGACTGTCAGTTGCCAGTTCCCTTGCGAGCCGGTCACCTTCACCACGCTGCCGGCGGCACCGGCCTGCTGGGCGGGCAGGGCGAGGGCACCTGAGGCGAGCAGGGCGACGGTGAGCGGCACGGCGAGGCGCCGCCGTCTCGTCGGCGGACGGGGTGTGCGCACTCCGGGCATGCGGACTCCGGGCATGGGGGGTCTCCTGTGGGGGTGAGGTGGAATGGGCCTGCGCCGGTCAGGGGAGTTCGTAGTTCTCGTCGAGCGCCGCGCCCGCCTCGGGGTGCGTCTCGTCGTATCCGCGGGCGTTGCACTGCAGCCCGCCGACGACGCAGTGGTCGACCAGGGCCTTGAGCGTCGCGGGGTCCCAGGCGTTGAAGAAGTCGTAGTGGAACGAGTGGCCCGCGCCGCTCGCCAGTTTCACCTGCGACAGGTCGCCGTTGACGGGGAATGCCATCTTGAACTCGATCATCGGCACCGCCACCGGGTGGGACGCCGGGCAGATGTTGTCGTTCGTGCCCGGCTTCACCGTCGGGTACGACATGTGGCTCTGGTGGTCCGGCGTGTCGAGGTTCTTCCCGTCCCAGCAACTCGGCGCTTGGAAGCGGATGTTGAGCTGGGTGTCCGCCGATGTCGGGCAGTTCTTGGGGATGTCCACGTTGAAGTAGCTCTCACCGCACTCCCAGCCCTCGACGAAGCCGGGGTGGCGGCGGAACTCCTCGGCGCTCTGCGTCGGACTGCCGACGACGTAGCGCAGCCCCTCCGGGAACGGGCGCACGCTGGTGTAGTCGGTGACGCCGGCCTTGTAGTAGATGACCTGCGGGCCCACCGGGAGGACCGGCTGCCCGGCCTTCAGGAGGGTGGGCATCCAGTACGCCGACTTGTCGCCGGGCGCCTTGCACGCGGTGTTCCCGCGCTTCAGGGAGTCCGTGGTGCTGTGCGCGTCCGTCGTGGTGTTGCCCATGAAGGTGTGGTCGTGGGACTTGCCCGGTTGGCCCGGGTAGACGATCGGGTCGTCGGGCCTGGTGTGCGTGACCGAGCAGTTGGCCTGGAACTCGTGGAAGTAGCGGTGGGGCGGCGCCTTCACCCCCTCCTTCAGTGCCGGCTTCGCGCCGGTGACCGGCGACGACGCCGGGATGGTGCCGTCACCGTCGCGGTCCTCCGCGGCGGTGACGGTGGACGCCGCCATCGTGTGGCCCTGGTGGTGGTGCGCGGAGCTCGGGGCGGGGGCGGAGTCGGCGCCCGCTGCCATGCCGCCCACGCCGAGCGACGTCGCCAGGAGCGCGCCGGATATCAGTAACCCTGAGATGATCTTCGATCTCCGTGCCATGGAGACCTCCTGCCGAGTCAGCCGGATCGATGGGGTTGCCAGTGGTTCGGGAGAGCGCTCTCCCGACTCGGAGTGTCGTGGCCGTCGTGTGAGCGTGTCAATAGAAAGTGAACGCTTCCGAGCCACGCCCGCACCACGGCGCCCTCCACCCCCCGGCGGCACCGTCCCGCACTTTTTCTCGACGCCAAGCGGCCCTGTACAGGCCTTTCTTGATGTTCCATCAGGGACAACACCGGTAACTGGCGTGCGACCCCTTGACGCGCCCCTCACGCGGATGAACTATTCCCGGTCAAGAGAGCGCTCCCCCGGCTCCCGATCGTTCACTTCCTGAAACAGGAGAGCCCCCATGCCACCCACCCCCACACGCCGCACGGTTCTGGGCGCCATCGCCGCGTCGGCCGCCACCGCGGGCCTCGGCGCCGCCGCCTCCCCCGCGTCCGCCTCCGCCACCGCGGCGCGGCCCCTTGCCGCTCGTCGCCTGCCGGGCGGCGGCGACCTCGGGCCCAACGTGATCGTCTTCTCGCCCTCCACGTCGGGCATCCAGGCGAAGCTGGACCAGATCTTCAAACAGCAGGAGAGCGCGCAGTTCGGCACCGGGCGGTACGCCCTGCTGTTCAAGCCGGGCACGTACAACGGGCTCAACGCCCAACTCGGCTTCTACACCTCGATAGCGGGGCTCGGCCTCTCCCCCGACGACACCTCGATCAACGGTGACGTGACGGTCGACGCCGGCTGGTTCAACGGCAACGCCACGCAAAACTTCTGGCGCTCAGCCGAGAACCTCGCGCTCACCCCGGTCAACGGCACCAACCGGTGGGCCGTGGCGCAGGCGGCACCCTTCCGGCGCATGCACATCAGAGGCGGGCTCAACCTCGCGCCCAACGGCTACGGCTGGGCCAGCGGCGGCTACATCGCCGACAGCAGGATCGACGGCAGCGTCGGCCCGTACTCGCAGCAGCAGTGGTACACCCGCGACAGCTCCGTGGGCGGCTGGGTCAACGCCGTGTGGAACATGGTGTTCTCCGGGGTACAGGGCGCGCCGGGCCAGAGCTTCCCGAACCCCCCGTACACCACGCTGGAGACCACGCCGATCTCGCGCGAGAAGCCCTTCCTGTACCTGGACGGCGCGGACTACCGGGTGTTCCTGCCGGAGAAGCGGACCAACGCGCGCGGCACGACCTGGGGGAACGGAACACCGCGCGGCACGTCGCTGCCGCTCGACCAGTTCTACGTCGCCAAGCCCGGCACCAGCGCCGCCACGATGAACGCCGCCCTCGCCCAGGGCCTCCACCTCCTCCTGACGCCCGGCATCTACCACGTCGACCGAGCCATCGAGGTGAACCGCGCCAACACCGTCGTGCTCGGCCTCGGCTACGCCACGCTCGTGCCCGACGGCGGCGCCTCGGCGATGAAGGTCGCCGACGTGGACGGGGTGCGGCTCGCCGGCTTCCTCATCGACGCGGGTCCCGTCAACTCACCCGTGCTGTTGCAGGTCGGGCCGCGGGGCTCCACCAGGGACCACTCCGCCAACCCGATCACCGTCCAGGACGTCTTCATCAGGATCGGCGGCGCGGGGCCCGGCAAGGCCACGCTCAGCATGGAGGTCAACAGCCGTCACACGATCATCGACCACACCTGGGTGTGGCGCGCCGACCACGGTGCCGGAGTGGGCTGGGAGACCAACCGCGCGGACTACGGGGTGCACGTCCGCGGTGACGACGTCCTGGCGACCGGCCTGTTCGTGGAGCACTTCAACAAGTACGACGTGGAGTGGTCGGGGCAGCGGGGACGCACGATCTTCTTCCAGAACGAGAAGGCGTACGACGCGCCCAACCAGGCGGCGATCCAGGACGGCAATGTGAAGGGCTTCGCCGCCTACAAGGTCGCGGGTTCGGTGACGTCCCACGAGGGCTGGGGCCTCGGCAGCTACTGCAACTACACGTCGGATCCGTCGATCCGGCAGGACCACGGGTTTGCGGCCCCGCGGACGCCGGGCGTCAAGTTCCACGACCTGCTGGTCGTGTCGCTCGGGGGCATGGGCCAGTACGAGCACGTCATCAACGACACCGGTTCCGCCACGTCGGGCAGTTCGACGGTGCCGTCGACGGTCGTCTCCTACCCGTGAGCCGTCCTACGTGAGGCGTGCTCCGGGCCACGGCCAGGGCCGGGGAGGACGGAACGGTCAGTTCCCGACTTCCCGGTCCCAGTCCTTCTCGAATTCCTTCTTGAACTTCTTCTCGCAGGCACGGCGGTCGTCCTGGCTGTCGGCGTCCTTCATGCACTCCTTGAAGGTCTGCGCCGAGTCCGAATTCAGGATCGACACACCCAGGGCGATGATCAGCCCCGAGGCGATCAGTCCGAGCAGCCCGAGGACCGCCCCGGTGATGGCCATGCCCCGGCCGCCGGCCCGCCCGCGACGCGCCCGCACCGCGGCGACGATGCCGAGGATCACGGCGAGCAGTCCCAGCAGGACGCCGCCCACGACCGTCCAGAAGAGTACGCAGGCGAGGATGCCGAGGACGAGCGCCGCGATGGCGAGGCCCCGGCCGGGTGCCGCACCGGGCGGGGGCTGCTGGGGTTGCTGCCATCCCTGCGGCCCCTGCCCTCCCTGCGGCTGCTGCCATCCCTGCGGTTGCGAGCCGTCGTAAGCCGCCATCCGCTGACCTCGCCTTTCCTGGTCCCCGAGCCGACGATCATGACCTTCGGTCATCCTCACCCAGAGGACGAGGGGCCGCACCCGGTGTAGGCCTCGGCGAGGTACGTGGACCCGGCGGCCGAATCCGTCACGGCGGCCAGCTCGCCGAGCTGGCGGTGCGTGTCGAAGTCGGTGGCGTCGGGGTGCCGGTGCAGCATCGCCGTCATCCAGTAGGAGAAGTGCTGGGCCCGCCAGACGCGGCGCAGCGCCCGGGGCCCGTACGTGTCGAGGGCGGCGCGGTCGCCCGTGCGGACGGCGCTCTCCACTGCTTCGGCCAGGACCCGTACGTCGACCAGGGCGAGGTTGAGCCCTTTGGCGCCGGTGGGCGGGACGGTGTGGGCGGCGTCCCCGGCCAGCAGCATGTTCCCGTACCGCATCGGGTCGCACACCAGGCTGCGGAACCTGAGGACCGAGCGGTCCGTGACGGGCCCCTCCTTGAGCGAGAAGCCGTCCGGTCCGGCCACCCTGGCCTGCAGTTCCGTCCAGATCCGGTCATCGGACCAGTCCGCGGGGTCCTCGTCGGGGTCGCACTGGAAGTACATGCGCTGCACGGTGTCGGTGCGCTGGCTGATCAGGGCGAAGCCCCGCTCGGAGTGGGTGTAGACGAGTTCCGCGGCGCTGGGCGGTGCCTCGACGAGGATGCCGAACCAGGCGAACGGGTACGCGCGGTAATAGTGCGTACGGGATTCTTCGGGCACCGCGGTCCTGCACACGCCGTGCGCCCCGTCGGCGCCGACCAGGATGTCGCACCGCACTTCGCCGGGCCGTCCGTCGGCGCCGTCGAACAGGATGCCCGGGTGCTCCGTCGTCAGGTCGACGACCCGGGTGCCCGTGATGCCGAAGCGGACGTCCGCGCCGTCGCGTTCGCGGGCGTCGGCGAGGTCGGTGAACACGTCGGTCTGCGGATAGAGCCAGACGCTCTCGCCGACGAGTCCCCGGAAGTCGATGCGGTGGCCGGTGCCCTCGAAGCGCAGCTCGATGCCGTCGTGCCGCTGCCCGTCGCGCAGCACGCGGTCGCAGACTCCGGTGTCGGTCAGCAGCCGGACGCTGTCCGCCTCCAGGATGCCCGCCCGGCTGGTCCCCTCTATCTGCGCCCGGGTGCGGTGGTCGACCACGACGGAGTCGATGCCCTCGCGGGCGAGGAGGTGGGAGAGCATGAGACCGGCCGGGCCCGCGCCGACGATGCCGACCGTGGTGCGCGTGAGGTCTCGGAACACGGCCCGTCCCTTCAGGTCAGGTCGGTCGGGTCAGGTCGCCAGGATGGCGTCGACCGTCTCGTCCAGCGCCAGCGCGGAGCTGTCGAACCACTCGCCTTCGCCGCGGAGTTCGGCGCGCATCGCCTCGTCCAGGAACGACCAGTCGTCGGCGAGGACCTTGTCCCGCGCGGTGAGGCGCCGCGACACGACGTCGATGGAGGGGGCCAGCACGATCAGGCGCAGCGGCAGGTCCTTCAGGTGCTCCCGGTAGAACTCCAGGTGCGCGCGGCGGACGACCACGTCGTCGATGACCGGGACGACTCCCGCCGCGTGGAAGCTGCGGGCGAGGACGGCCGCGTTGCGTGCGCGCAGGAGGAGTTGGCGGTCGGCTTCGAGGTCTTCCTCGGGTTGCGGAAGGTGGCTGCCCGAGACGATCAGGTCCTGGAGGTGGTCGCCCTCGATGTGCGCGCCGAGGGGAAACCTGCGGGCGAGCGCGTCCGACACGGAGCTCTTGCCCGACCCCGGGATGCCGACGACGAGGAACACGTGCGGCGCCGGTTCCGTGTCGACGATCTGCCCCTGGAACGACGTGTCCGGCATGTGCTTCCCACTCTCCGACGCTCACGACCCGAATCAACAGCGTCAGCTTATGCGCGGCGGGCCGCGGGGCTCACCCCGTTTTCGATGCGTCTGCAACGCGGCGCGAACGGAATTGCTTCACATCGCCCACACATTCTCCACCGCGATCTTTGCCCAACGGTTGATTGCTGGACCAATTCCCAGCTCAGGGGCGGTAATTACTCAATCTTTGGCAAGTTTTTGCTCTGTCATCAGTCGGTAATGCGATGGCAAAGTGATGGTTACGACGGCCGACCAGGCTGTCTCCAGGGCGACACCCGCCCACCGTCACGGCGGGCCAGTGCCGCCCCGCCGTCACCACCGACCCGACCACACCGCGTTCCCGGGCCCGCCGGAGCGACGCAGGAGGCAGGCCACCTTGAAGTCACTGATCGACAACGCTCGTTCGTTCGCCGCGACGCACGTGGCGGACCCCCACAACGCAGCGGCCTTCCGGGCCCTCGAGGCCGGGCAGTCACCCGAAGCCCTGTTCGTCACCTGTTCCGACTCGCGCGTCGTCCCGGCCCTGATCACCGGAGCACGGCCGGGCGAGCTCTTCGAACTCCGCACGGCGGGCAATGTCGTCCCGCCCTACCCCGCGGCCGGCATCGACGGCCGCGCCGAAGGCCCCATGAGCGAGGCCGCCACCATCGAGTACGCGGTGTGCGTGCTCGGCGTCCGCGACATCGTCGTCTGCGGACACTCCCACTGCGGCGCCGTCGGCGCGCTCGTGCGACGCGAGGACCTGTCGGCCGTACCAGCCGTACGCGACTGGCTGGAGCACTCCGTCGGCCCCGACGCCGCCCTGCGTTCACTGGCCGCGACCTCGCCCGACGTGGCGGAGGCCGTCCAGGCCCACGTACTGGCGCAGGTGGAGCGGCTGCGCGGGTACCCCTGTGTGCGCGAGCGCGTCGCCGACAACTCCCTGACGCTGCACGCCTGGTACTACGAAGTGCACACGGGCACCGTCAGCACCCACCGGCCGTCGGACACCGGCCAGGAGTCGTTCAGTCCGCTGTGAGCACCGCCGCTCCTCATCGACCGGCCCGCTCCCACGACAGGACCCCCACCCTCATGTCCTCCTCTCCCCCATCTCCCTCCGCTTCTCCCTCCGCCCTGCGCTCCCCCTACCGCGCCCTGCGCGAACCGGGCGTGCTGCGCCGGGACATCCTCGCCTCGCTCGTCGTCTTCCTCGTCGCCCTGCCGCTGTGCGTGGGCGTGGCGGTCGCCTCCGGCGTTCCGGCCGAACTCGGCCTCGTCACCGGCATCGTCGGCGGCCTGGTCGTCGGCTGCCTGCCGGGCAGCGCGATACAGGTGAGCGGCCCGGCCGCCGGACTCACCGTGCTCGTCTTCGAGGCCGTGCGCGAGTTCGGGCTCAGCATGCTCGGCGCGATCGTGCTGCTCACCGGCGCGTTGCAGATCGTCCTCGGTCTGCTCCGCTGCGGCCGCTGGTTCCGCGCGATATCGGTCTCCGTCGTCCAGGGCATGCTGGCCGGCATCGGCCTCGTGCTGATCTTCGGCCAGCTCTACACCATGGCCGGGGCGAAGCAGCCCCTGTCCGGCGTGGACAAGATCACCGGTCTGCCCGGGCTGCTCGCCGACACGGTCGGGGACACCACGGCGCTGACCGCGGCGGCCGTCGGACTCGGCACGATCGCCGTCCTCGTGCTGTGGCCGAAGCTCCCCTCCGCGGCACGCGTGGTGCCCGCCCCGCTGGCCGCCGTGGCCCTCGCCACCGCCGCGACCGCCGGGTTCGGCCTCGACGTGGCGAACGTGTCGGTGCGCGGCATGGTCGACGCCGTCCAGCCGCCCGGTCTCGGCGACCTCGCGGAGCTGGGCAGCGTGGCGGTGCTCGGCACCGTCCTCGCGTTCACCCTGATCGCCTCTGCGGAATCCCTGTTCAGCGCGGCCGCGGTGGACCGCATGCACGACGGTCCCCGCACGCACTACGACAAGGAGCTCGTCGCCCAGGGCGTCGGCAACACGGTGTGCGGCGTGCTCGGCGCCCTGCCGATGACCGCGGTGATCGTGCGCAGCTCCGCCAATGTCAACGCCGGGGCCCGCACGCCGCTCTCCCGGATCCTGCACGGCGCGTGGCTGCTGCTGTTCGCGGTGCTCCTGCCGGCCGCGCTCGGCATCATCCCCCTCGCGGCGCTCGCCGGTGTCCTGGTCCACGCGGGCTGCAAACTGATCCCCGTCAAGGAGATCGTCCCGCTCGCCCGCACCCACCGCGGCGAGGCCGTCGTCCTCTCCGTCACGGCGATCGCCATCGTGGTGACCAACATGTTCGAGGGCGTCATCCTCGGCCTGGTGCTCGCCGTGGCCAAGTCCGCCTGGGACACCTCCCATGTCCACGTGGACGTGCGGGAGTTGACCGACGGCCGGATGGTGGTGACCCTCACCGGCAACGCCACGTTCCTGCGGCTCCCGCGCATCCTGGAGACCCTGGAGGCCATGCCGCAGGACCGCCCCATCGAGCTGGACCTGACGGCCTTGCGCCACCTGGACCACGCCTGCCGCACGACGCTGGAGAACTGGGCGCTGCGGCACAACGACAGCGGCACGGAAGCCGTACGGATGAAGACGCTTCCGGCGATCGAGGCCGAGGCCGCACCTGTGGCTGAGGCAGCACCTGCGGCTGAGCCCGAAGCCAAGGCCAAAGCCAAAGCCAAGGCCTGACGGCCTTCTGCAGCCCGACGTCCGCCGCTCACTGTTTCCCCCCTGCTCCGGGGGCCGGACCCAGAACACAGGGGCCGGCCCCCGGTGTCCCACCCAACCCTTCGGCACGGCGTGCCGATCAGCCATGGAGGTTTTCACCGTGGAACAGCTCATCAAGCGCATGACGCAGGAGTCCGTCTGGCAGAAGTGGGTCGCGGTCAACTCGGCCCAGGGCACCGGCTCGAAGGAGGGCTGCATCAGCGCCACCGGCAAGACCGGCTGTATCTCCTAGCAGCGCCGTTGACGCGGCGGGCGGTGGCGGTGACGACGGCGGCACGAGCCGCGGTCACCGCCCCGCCCCGCCGTCCATCCATCCGGCCACGCCCCGTACGCCCCCGTCCGGCCCCAACCCGCCCAGCACCGGAGCCCTTTTGAACCGCCTGCCGAGCGCCGACGTCCTGGCCAAGGTCCGGGACATCCCCCTGTACCGCGCGTCCGTCGAGCGCGGCGACTTCCCCGTCCTGGAGAAGCCGGAGATCGCCCGGGACTTCCCCGCCAACTGGATGACCCCCGAACTGGAGCGGGCCCTGGAGACGGGCGACGCCGAGTTCGTCCTGTCCACCGGGACCAACCACGCCCGTATGCGGCTCATCCGGCCGCCGTACTTCCTGCTCCGCTCCTACTACCGCCTGTGGAGCGAGCACCCCGAACTCGGCGCCCTCTGGCACGCGGGAGCCCGGCGCGTCTCACTGACCACCGTCCTCGCCACCGAGCACGTCGCCCGTGTCAACGCCCGCAAGCCGGGTGCGACGCCCGGCGAACGCTGGCTGGACGACCGGACGCTGTACCTCAACCGGCGCCTCGATCCGGACGGTTGGGACCGCGCCGAGGTCGAACGGATGCTCGCCGAGATCCGTGAGGTGAGCGCCGCACACCCCACGGGCGCGTACCTCCTGGACTGCTCGAGCTACCACCTCGCGCACCTGATCCGGAAGGTCACCGAGTGGGACCTGTGGGACCGCTTCCCGCGTCCGGCCGGGATCATCCACGCCTACGAGTACACGCCGCTGAACGTCCGCGCGTATCTGCGCAGCCACTTCGACTGCCCCGTCGTCGACCTCTTCGGCAGCACGGAACTGGGCTACCTCTTCTACAGCGAGGGCGAAGGGCGCTACCGCCCCTACCTCCACGACATGAGCGTGGAGCTGATCCCGGTCGAGCCGGGCAGCGGCATCCACAGCCTCATCGTCACCAGCGTCCGCAACCCGTACATGCCGCTCGTCCGCTACCGATCCGGCGACTGCGTCCGCACCGCCGACGGCAGCACCGACCCCGAGCGGATCATCTCCTTCTGTGGGCGCGAGAAGGAACTGCTCGCCACGCCCGCGGGCCGCGTCGCCCAGGCCGACCTCGACGCCCGGGTCGCCGCGGTCTCGCCCCGCGTCTTCCTGCACCAGCTGCACCTCACCGCCGAGGACCGGTGCGAGCTGTGGTGCACGACGTTCGACGGCAAGCCGCTCGCACCCGAGGAGACCGACGCACTCGCCGCTGCCGTCGGCGCGTTGACCGGCCGGACCTGCCACGTGGAGCACCGCGACCACGTGCCGATCGGGCGCTCCGGCAAGTACGCCTGGCTGGCCGCGCCCCAGTGACAGCGCAATCGACCCACCGGACCGGAGTCCCCATGCACACTTCCGTCTCGCACGCCCCCACCGCCGAGGAGCTGCTCGGCGCCGATCTGCACGCCGAGGTCGTACGGCACTTCGCCGCGAAGCCCGACGCCCCGGACGTCGCGTACGTCACCCACCAGGTCCGCGAATGCCTCCGCTACCTCTACCTCGTCTCCCGCCACCCGGACCGCCTCGCCGGTCTCTTCCTCCCCGTCGAGCAGGACATCGACGAGATCTGGCACTACCTGATCCTGCAGACCCGCGAGTACCGGGAACTGTGCGAACAGCGGCTGCCCGGCGGGCACTTCATCCACCACCGGAGCGTGTCGTACGACGCCTACCAGCAGGAGCCGGGGCGCGAGACGGCGGCGGAGGAGGCGCTGCGCTGGATTCCCCTCTACACCGCCGCGTTCGGCCCGTACGACGAGGAAGCGCTGCCGCACTGGACGGTCGTGCGGTTCCTCCACGAGGTCCTTGAGCTCTCGCTGCCGGAGATCGCGGCGCTCGCGGACAGCTCCGAAGGCTGAAGCCCTTCGCCGCAACTCGGTTTCGCAGCAACGGATTTGGTGCCGCACAGCGGACGCCCCATGGACCGCGCCACAGTAATGTGACATTTTACTGACCGGCCTCCGCGCCTCCGCCCGTCCGTCCGTGCGTCGTCCCCAGGGAGTCCTCGTGACCGCATCCGGCCTGCCGCAATCCGCCGCCCCGCTCCACACCGGCAGCCACGACCTGCCCGTCTCCGCCGAGCTGTCCCGCTTCATGGCGGAGTCCTGGGCGCCGTCCGCCCTGCCCGACTCCGCACGGGTCCCCGCGCACGCCGTCACCCCGGCCCGCCGGGCACGGCTCTCCGCACGCTTCCCCGGCGAGCGGCTGATCGTGCCGGCGGGTGAGCTCACGGTCCGGTCGAACGACTGCGACCACCGCTTCCGTCCGCACAGCGCGTACGCCTGGCTGACCGGCCTGACCGGGGAGGACCAGGCCGGCGGCGTACTGGTCATGGAGCCTTCGGGGCCGCACGGGCACGAGGCGGTGCTGTATCTGCGGCCGCGCTCCCCGCGCGTCGAAGGCGACGAGGAGTTCTACCGTGACCGGCGCTACGGCGAGTTCTGGGTGGGCCGCCGCCCCGACCTCGCCGAGGCGGAACGGCTCACCGGCATCCGCTGCGCCCACCTGGACACACTCGGATCGCCCACGGGCCGCAGCGCCGCCGCCGACCCCGAACTGGCCGCCGCGCTCTCCGAGTTGCGGCTCGTCAAGGACGCCTGGGAGGTCGAGCAGCTGCAGCTGGCCGTCGACCACACCACGGCCGGGTTCGAGGACGTCGTCCGTGCGCTGCCCCGCGCGCTCGCTCATCCGCGCGGGGAACGCTGGATCGAGGGAGTGTTCGGTCTGCGCGCCCGCGCCGAGGGCAACGGCACCGGCTACGAGACCATCGCGGCCTCCGGAGCTCACGCGTGCGTGCTCCACTGGATCCGCAACGACGGGCGCCTGCACCGCGACGACCTCCTGCTTCTGGACGCGGGCGTGGAGACGGACAGCCTCTACACCGCCGACATCACCCGCACCCTGCCGCTCTCCGGCCGCTTCTCCCCCGTGCAGCGCCAGGTGTACGAGCTGGTGCTCGCCGCCCAGGACGCGGGCATCGCGGCGCTGCGTCCCGGTGCGCGCTTCCGTGACTTCCACCGGGCGGCCATGGGGGTCATCTCGGAGGGGCTCGCCGAGTGGGGGGTGCTGAAGGACGCGCGGGGCGACCTGCACCGCCGCTACACCCTGTGCGGCAGCGGCCACATGCTCGGCCTCGACGTCCACGACTGCGCCAAGGCGCGCGCCGAGACGTACCTGGACGGCGTCCTGGAGGAGGGCCAGGTCCTCACCGTGGAGCCCGGCCTCTACCTCCAGCCCGACGACGAGACGCTCCCCGCCGAACTGCGCGGCATCGGCGTCCGGATCGAGGACGACCTGGTCGTCACATCGGAAGGCGCCCGCCTGATGTCGGCCGCGCTCCCGCGCACGGTCGCGGGCATCGAGGAGTGGATGGGCACGCTGCTCGACGCCCGCGCCTGAGAGCCGGTGCCCTGGCCGCGCATTTCTCTTCCACCCGCGCCATGGGGTACAGTCGATCATGTGCTCGACGCCGGAACGACGGCGCAGGGCCCGCGCGTTGGTGGTCCAAGGAAAGGCGCCCCACTTCCTGTGGGGAGATGCAGGTGCAAGGCCTGCCCAGCGCTCAGGGAAAGAAGGCCCCGGCCTCCGTCACGGAGACCGGGGCCTTCTCGCGTACCCCGAGCCCGTTCCTCCTCGCCCCGCAGGCGACACTGGGGCCATGTTCGTCGACCGTCTTCCGCCCCCGCACGTCTACGGCCGTCTCCGCGTCGAGCGGCACGACCTGTCCCCCGCCCGCTGGCTGGAGCAACGCCCGCCGGGTGCGGACGGGTTCGGGACGGTCGCCGGGGTGTGTGCCCCGGGGTTCGAGGCGTACGCGCGGATCCTGCACCCCGCACGGCTCGGCACCGCACCGGTGCGGTGGGACCGGGCCGCCGCCGCGTACGGCGCGACGGTCGGTGCGGCGACGCGCTGGCACGAACTGATCGGCGCCGAGGACCGTCTCCTCTACCGCAACGACGACACCCCGGCCGTCCCCGGCGTCTGGGACGAGCACCCGCACGAAGGGCCGACGCCCGGCGATGTGGCCCGCGCCCTGATCCCCGTCCTGGCCCGGCACACCGGGACACCCGGCCGGTGTTGGTACGGACTGTGGGCCGGCTACGGGCACATCGAATGGGACGGCGTGCCCGCCTTCGACACACCGGGCCGCGAGGAGATCCTGCTCTCCGGCCCCCTCGACGACGCCGACTCGCCCGCGCCGGGCTCCGTCGACGGGGTGCCCGAACTCCCCGACCTGTGGTGGCCCGATGACCGCGCCTGGTGCGTGGGCGGCGACGTCGGCCTCGTCAGCACGTACGTCGGAGGTTCCGCGCGGTGCGTCGCCGACATCCTCGCGACCCCGGGTCTTGAGGCGTACGAGGTCGACGAGACGTCCCCGGTGGACTGACCCCCGCGCAGAGCCGGTCAGCGCAGGAGGCCCGCCCGGCCCGACCGTGCCGTGGAGACGAGTTCGGCGACCGTGGCGATCTTGACGCGTGGTCGTCCCGCGCTCGCGCCGCGGGTGACCTCGGCCCGTTCGATGGCGGCGAGTCCGCGCGCGTCGACGACGTGACGGTTGCGGCGGCGCGCAAGACGGTGGAAGGCCTTCGTGGCGTGCCGCGGGGTGGGCAGCACGCCCGCGACCGCGTCGGCGAGGAGGGTGGTGACCGTTTCGGCGGCGCAGGTGCGGTTGGCGCCGATGCCGCCGCTGGGGCCGCGCTTGATCCAGCCCACGACATAGGTGCCGGGCCGTCCCTCGACCCGGCCGCCCTCGTGGGGCACGGTGCCGCCGGTCTCGTCGAAGGGCAGGCCTGCGACGGGTGTGCCGCGGTAGCCGATGGCGCGCAGGAGCAGGCCCGCCGGTATCGACCGCTCCCCCGCCGCCGTCGTCACGCGCACCGCGTCGACCCGTTCCGTGCCGAGGACTTCGACGGGTTCGCAGTGGAAGCGCAGCACGATCCTGCGGCCGGGCTCGGGCTGCCGTGCCCAGTCCGGCCGTGCGCGGGTGACGCCCCGCAGGACCGCCGCCTTGTCCTTCGCGTCCGCCGTGTCGATGGCGTCCGCGACGCGCGGGTCGTGGTCGTCGACGACCAGGTCCACGCCCGGCAGGTGCTTGAGGGCGAGGAGTTCGGACGTGGTGTACGCGGCGTGCGCGGGGCCGCGCCGGGCGAGCAGGACGACTTCGCGGACCTTGCTGTCGCGCAGGGCGCGCAGCGCATGGTCGGCGATGTCGGTGCGGGCGAGGGTGTCGGGGTCCGCGAGCAGGATCCGGGCGACGTCCAGGGCCACGTTTCCGTTGCCGACGACGACCGCGCGCTCCGCCGAGAGATCGATGCCGTCCGGCTTCGCGTCCGGGTGGGCGTTGTACCAGGCGACGAACGAGGTCGCGGAGATGCTGCCGGGCAGTTCCTCGCCGGGGATCGACAGACGGCGGTCGGCCGAGGCGCCCACGGCGTAGACGACCGCGTCGTGGTGGGCCGCGATCTCCTCGGGGGTGACGTCGGTGCCGACGTCGAGGCCGAGGTGCATCCGTACCCGCGGGTGGGCGTGGAAGCGGGCGAAGGTCTCGCCGACCTTCTTGGTCGCGGGGTGGTCGGGCGCGACGCCGTAGCGCACGAGTCCGCCGGCGACCGGGAGCCGGTCGATCAGGGTGACCTCGGCGCTGGTGTGGAGCAGCAGGTCCTGCACGGCGTACATCCCGGCGGGGCCCGTGCCGACGACTGCGATCTTCAGCGGTGCGAAGTCCGCGGGCAGCACGCGGGGGAAGGACGGCTCGCCCCAGGCGTGGAAGTTGGGCCCGTCCCGGTCCGGCTCGGGCGTCTCCTCCACCGTCGCGTCGTCGTAGTAGGCCGCGTTGATGGCGGCGTACTCCTTCTGCGCGAGCGGCAGGGTGTCCACCGGGAAGATCGCGTCGACGGGGCAGGCGTCGGCGCAGGCGCCGCAGGAGATGCACGTCTTCGGGTCGATGTGCAGCATCTCCGTGCTGCCGAACGCCCGCTCCTCCGGCGTGGGGTGGATGCAGTTGACCGGGCAGACGGCGACGCAGGTGGCGTCGTTGCAGCAGGTCTGGGTGATGGCGTAGGTCATGTTCGTCGGCTCGCTCGGCTCAGGTGGGTCGGCTCAGATGAGGTGGGCGCGCTTGTAGAAGACCAGGGCCGGTTTGGTGAGCAGGCCGCACGAGGCGAGGAACTCCATGAGGCCCGAACAGCTCGACCGCATCATGGACTTGTGGTGCTCGTTGGCCTTCGCCTCGGCGACGGCGCGTTCCTCGTCGAGTCCGGCGTTCGCGTACACCTTGCGGTTCACCATGCTGGTGACGATGACGTACGACGCGATGGCGATGATGAGCGAGTTGATCTCGCGGCGCACCCGGCCCGCGCCCGCGAGCTGCTTGCGCGTCTGGTCGCGGGCGAACTTCATGTGCCGCGACTCCTCGACGACATGGATGTTGTTGATGGTGCGGACGAACGGCACGACGCGCTCGTCCCGCATCCAGTCGCGCTGCATCACGTCGAGGACTTCCTCGGCGACGAGGATCGCGGCGTACGCGGCCTCCCCGAAGGCGACGGACTTGAAGACCCTGCCGAGTTCGGTCGCCCAGCGGCGCGGCCGGTAGGCGGGGGCGCCCAGCTTCTCGGCGCCGCGGGCGAACATGATGGAGTGGCGGCACTCCTCGGCGATCTCGGTGAGCGCCCACTGCACCTCGGTGCTGGTCGGGTCCTTGGCGTAGACGTCGCGCAGCACCATCTGCTGCAGGATCATCTCGAACCAGATGCCCGTGCTGGCCACTGAAGCGGCTTCCTGCCGGGTCAGCTCCTTGCGCTGCTCCTCGGTCATCTCCTGCCAGTAGGCGGTGCCGTAGAGCGTGCTCCACTCCGGGCTGGCGCCGTGGCAGTCGCGGTCGAGGGGCGTGTCCCAGTCGACTTCGACGGCCGGGTCGTACGCCAGCACGGCGGCCGAGTCCAACAGCCGCCGGGCGACATCGCCCTCCGGGGAACTGCCCTGTGTGCTCGGCCGAACAGTGCTGCTTGCCATGCTGCGGCTCCTTGGCTCGGTGACGCGTCGGCTCCGACGGCGTCAAGGCAGCGGGCACGGCGCCTCGTCACACGGCAGGCCGCGACCCCGTTGTTAGACAGAACGTATAACAAGGGGGTCGGGTACGCCTACCCTCGAGTAAGTAAGAGATTGGACAGAGCCGGTGGAGCCGTAAAGCCGCGCAGGTCAGCCGGTCGTGGCCGGCCAGCGGATCCGCGTGCTGCACGCCGAGACGACCAGCGCCGAGGCTGCGACGGCGGCCAGACCCCACACCAGGCTGCTGGCGTGGGCGATGAAACCGATCAGCGGCGGCCCGGCGAGCAGACCCGTCGTCCCCATGGCCGCCACCAGGGTCAGCGAGTCCGAGCCCTGTCCGGCCGCGGCCACGTAGACGCAGGGGGTGACGGCCGCGATGCCGAGGCCGACACAGGCGAAGCCGAGCAGCGCGGGCACAAGGCCCCCGCTCAGCAGGGCGAGCGCCAGACCCGCCCCGGCCAGCACGCTCCCGGACAGGACGACGCGGCCGTCGCCCCAGCGGCTGCGCCAGCCGTCGGCGAAGAGCCGGGCGACGACCATCATTCCGGAGACGACGGCGATGCCCAGGGGCGCCAGCTCGGCGGACGCCTCGGCGACGTCCTCCAGATAGAGCGCCGACCAGTCGTTCATGGCGCCCTCGGTGACGGTGCCGAAGGCCATGGCGACGCACATCCACAGCGTCACCCGGGACGGCACCGTCCACTTGGACTTCTTCTTCCCGGGCGCCGCGTCCTGCGCCGCACCCGACTCCTCCGCCGCACCGTCGGCCGGCTGCTGCTCGGCGAGCAGCCCCGTACGGGCGCAGAGCACCAGCAGGAGCAGGAAGAGCGCGGCCGCCCCGAAGTGCGCGGCGACCGCCGAGGTCACCGCGTTCATGCCGGACGCCAGCAGCGCGGCGAGCAGCGAACCGCCGCTGAACGTCGCGTGCAGGCGCGCCATGGCATTGCGCTCGTACCGCTTCTCCAGCTCGGCACCCTGCGCGTTCATGGCCACGTTGAGACAGCCCACGAGGACGCCGTCGACGCACATGACCAGCAGCGCCACGGGATAGTTGGGCGCCCCGGCCAGGGCGAGGAGGAGCAGCGCCAGACAGAGCGCCGACAGGAGCGCGAGTCGCTGCGAGCCGAGGCGCCGCATGAGGACGGCGACGAGCGGGAACGACACGGCCGCGCCGATGCCCGCGGCCATCAGGAGCACGCCGACCTCGGCCGCGGACAGGCCGAGGTCCTCCTTGATGGCCGGGATGCGCGACGCCCAGGTCGCGTACTGGAAGCCGAGCGAGCAGAACAGTGCCGCGATCGCCAGCTGGCTCCGATGGAAAGGATCACGCACGCGGAGCACCCGCATCAGCCCACTTCTCTGGTTCTCGCGCCGGTACGGTCACCGGTCGTGTGGTTCTCGTTGTCGTCGGGCCCGTCGTTCTCGACATGTAGACAGCCGTCGGGCCGTAGCCGGCCGGTGGCGGGCCCGCGTGTGCGGTGAAGCCGCGGCCCGACCAGAACGTCTCGCTGCCGCCGACGGCGACCAGGGAGATCTGCTCGTACCCGTGCGCGCGGGCCGTGGCCATGAGGTGGCGCAGGAGGTGCCGGGCCAGGCCGCGGTGCCGCAGGTGTTCCGCGACGACGATGTCGTGCAGGTGCAGGTTGCGCGAGGCGGGTGTCGGCCCGCGCTCGGGCCCGTTCAGCTCCGGGTACGCGGACTCCGGATACGGCAGGGCGAGCAGATAGCCCCCCAGGTGCTGTCCGAAGTCCAGTGCGAAGCACGTCCCGGGCGACGCGTCCACCCGGGACTCCAGCGCCTCCCGCCCCTCGGAGAGGCCGAGGGGCGCGTAGGCGCGGGACTCCAGTTCCACGATGCCGGGCCAGTCGGCGTCGGCGATGCGGCGTATGCGTACGACGTCGCTCATGCCGCCTCGCCGTCGATCCAGGTGTACGGGAGCGGGCTGAAGCCGTTGAAGCCCTGTGTCATGTAGCTGGTGGCGTAGGCGCCGCAGGACATCACCCAGACCGGGTCGCCGGAGGCGAGCCCCTTGGGCACCGGCACGAGGCCGTCCTCGTGCGAGTAGGCGTCGTCGCTGTCGCAGGTGGGCCCGGCGACCACGGCCGGGACGGACTCGGCACCGCGGTGCGAGGGGAAGACCAGCCGGTACTGCAACTGGTCCATTTCGTAGAGGCCGTTGAACTTGCCGCAGCTCAGGTACAGCCAGTACTGGCGCTCGCCGTCCGGCCTGCGGCGCGCCGAGAGCCGGGAGACATGGGCGCGGATGGCGCCGTGGTCGGCGATGAGGTAGCGGCCCGGCTCGATGACGAAGCCCAGGTCGTGTCCGGGCAGCGCGCTCAGGCGTGCCATGCCCTCGCGGATGACGGTGAAGATCTTGTCCATCGGCGGTTCGAGGGTTCTGCCGTGCTTGTCGCGGTAGCCGAGCGCGGGCAGGCCCCCGCCGAGGTTGACGTGGTCGAGGGCGATGCCGCGGCCCGCGAGCGCGGTCAGCACGTCGGCGATCCGGTCGAACGCGCCGTTCCAGGCGTCGGCGGTCATCTGCTGCGACCCGACGTGCACGGAGAGGCCCGCGGGCGTGAGCCCCAGGTCGCGTGCCGTCTCCAGGATCGCGAGGGAGTCCTCGGGCGAGCAGCCGTACTTGTTGCTGAGCCCCCAGAGCGCGCCCTCGCCGGTGGTGGCGAGGCGGCAGAAGACCCGGCTGCCCGGGGCGTGTTCCGCGACCGCCCGCACGTCCTCCAGGCTGTCGGTCGCGAAGTCCCTGATGCCGAGCCGGAACGCGTCGGCGATGTTCCGGTCGGACTTCACGGTGTTGCCGTAGTGCACGCGCCCGATGGGCACGCCCGCCCGCAGCGCCTGCTCCACCTCGATGGGGCTCGCCGCGTCGACGCCGGAGCCGCGCCGGGCGAGGAGGGCGAGGATCTCGTCGACGGGGCAGGCCTTCATGGCGAAGCGGACGGCGACGCCGGGGAGTTCGCGCAGCAGCGTGTCGTACCCCTCCTCGATGCCGGGGAGGTCGTAGACGATCTGGTCCTCGGCGGCGGCCGCGAGGGCGTCCAGAAGCGAGGCGCTGTCGGGCCGGTACGTCGTCGTGGTGCTCACGCGGGGGTTCCCGTCGTCGTGAGGGAGCCGATGTCCTGGGCGGCACGCATCAGCGGCTGCCATGCCTCGGTCAGCAGGGCGAAGTCCTCGATGTCGCCGCGTGCCTCGTCGAGGAGGCGTTCGCGGTGCGCGGCCAGGTGGTCGGCGACGTCCGTGTAGCGGCCGCCGAGCGTGCGGTGGGCGGCGTCGAGGCGGTCGAGGCGCCGGACGTTCTCCGCCTGGTCGAGTGCGGCGCTCCGCCGGGCGAACTCGGCGATGACGGAGGGACGCACGTGGCCCTGCCCGTCGAGCAGGTCCTCGCCGGCCTCGGCCATGCGGTCGTAGATGTGGTTGAAGTAGAGCATCGACAGGAGGAACTTCGCGTAGCGGGTCTGGTACGCGAGGAAGCCGGCGTCGGTCCTGCGTTCCCCGGTGTAGTAGTTGACGATGTTCCTGTTGTGCAGGACGCCGGGCAGGGCGGCGTCGTGGACCAGGTGGATGAGGAAGTAGTCGCTGCCGATGGTGTCGGTGGCGGGCGGCAGCGGCACGCGCTCGTGCACGTCGTGGAAGCTGATGTTGCACATGTCGACGCGCATCGGGTCGACGAGGCCGAGGAGTGCGTGGTCGCGCTCGAACGGGTCGGTGCCCGCGCCCCGGAAGGACTCGTCGACCAGCGCCCGCTTCTCGGCGTCGGACCAGTGCTCGGGCGCCCAGAGGCTCACCACGTCGTGGTACACGTCGGGGTCGATGTGCTGGATCTCGCCGATGTCCACGGAGAGTTCCCCGACGAAGGAGCTGCCCACCATCGCCACGCGCCGGTCGGCGAGGCACGGGTCGAGAGCGCTCTCCGAAACGCCGTGCGCGGCCTCCCGCGCGGGCTTGCCGAGCGACATGAGCTCGTGGTGCACCGGGAAGACGGGCTCGCCGTCGACGCTCTGGTAGCGGCTGTCGGAGTCCCTGCGGTGGACGGACTCGCAGCCGAGGGCGCGGGCGACGAGGAAGGCTCGGTTGGTGCAGGCGCCGTAGGAGAGGCGGTCCGGCAGCATCAGGCCGAGCATCAGCTCGGGCTTGGCGACCTCGGCGCGGTCGATCACGTCACGCAGGAAGTCGCGCTGCGCCGCCTCGTCGAGGTGGTGCACGACGACGTGCGGCACGTCGGGCAGTGCGGCGACGGCCCGGGTGTGGTCGGCGAACGTGGCGGTGTCGGAGGAGTCCAGGATCAGCAGGTACGCCTCGACACCGAAGTGCGCGGCCGCGTACGCGGCTTCCTCGCCGATCGCGGCGATGGTCTCGGGGCAGGACCGGTTGGTGGGGAGGGTCAGGCAGATGCGTCGCATGCGGCTTCCCCGTTCCAGGACTTGAGGCCGAGGAGCTTGGCGCCCAGGTCGTTGAGGGCGGCGGTGCCGTAGCGCAGGGACTCGTGCTTGTGTGCGTCGCCGAGCAGCGTGGCGTTCCACTCCGGGGTGCTCAGGTTGGACCAGGAGTCGATGCGCGAGCGGCGGAGCTCCTCGTGGGTCTCCAGGGCGGGCATCATCGAGAGGTACTGGACCGCGCGGACGCCGTCCTTCGAGGTGTTGGGGGCCACGCCGTGGGCCAGCAGACCGTTCCAGATCAGCAGGTCGCCGGCTTCCAGCTCGGGCCGGACGACGGGCATCTCGTCGCGGTCGATCGCGGGGCGGATGGGGTCACGGCCGTCCGGCTGGAGCGCCTTCCAGCGGTCGAACTGACGGAACAGCTCGGGGCAGCACTGGAAGCCGCCGTGGTCCTCGCGGGTGTCGTCGAGGGCGATGATGCCCTGCACGCGCTGGGGCAGCACGCCGAGGGTGGTGTCGACGTCCCAGTGGAGGTTGATGTCGAAGCCTCGCTCGGTGGGCGCGATCAGGGAGCGCGAGCGGTTCTTGACGTTGGGCGGGTTGAGGTTGAGGCGGTCCAGGGTGACCCAGAGCTCCTCGCAGTCCCATACGTCGACGAAGGCGTCGTAGACCCGCTGCGTCTGGCGGCTGTCCCAGATGAGCTGGTGGTGGTAGGCCTCGACGAAGCCGTAGACGTGCAGCTCACGGTCGAGGTCGGAGCGCCACTCGCGCTCCTCGTACCAGGTCTCGGGGCGGCCGCGGTCCAGGCCCTGGAACTCCCAGGCGAAGTCGAGGAGGTCCTTGGCGGCCTCGCGGGGGATCGCCTGCTTCACGACTATGTAGCCGTACGTCTGCCAGTGGGCGAAGTCCTCCTCGGAGAGGACGCGCAGGGGCCGGGTCTTCTCGAGGTCGCGCAGCTGGGTCTGGGCCAGGTACGTGTCGGCGTCCGAGCTGAAGTACGGGACGGCGGAGGGGGCTCGATGGAGGTAGCGGTCACTCGCTGCCATGTGGTGCTCCAAGGATCGGTTCTCATCTCCGGCGGCAGATCTCCACGCCGGATCACCAAAATGGACTAGACCAACTCTCCGTGTCAACAATTGAATTGGGCGCCTTGGGAGGCAAAAAGGCGACATTTACCCCCAGTTCACTCGCCCGTCATATGTGGATTCGGCAAAGATCCTGCAGCTCAACTCGCGCCTACCGGCGGGTAGTTGGTCCGGACCACAACAGAAGAGGCGCCACCGCACGCGGTGACGCCTCGTGAGACCCGGGGCAGGAGCAACCCGCCCCGGGGACCTGCTTCTACACGCTGTTACGCACTGTCACGCACCCTTACTCGTCGATCGCCGCACCGAACGCCGCGTCCGCGGCCGGCGCCCCGAGCGAACCGGCCCCGTACGTCCAGGACCCGGCGGCCGTGACCCCGCCGGAGTTCGCCGACAGGACCCACACCACGCCGTCCCCGGTGTTCTCGCCGGGCGCCGCCGCGAGGAGCCCGAAGCGCCCGTCGCGGTTCGGGTCCGTGAGCCGCACCTGCGCGCCCCACTTGTCGCCCTTCTCGGCCTCGCCGGGGATGTCCGCGGAGTTCTGGTCGAACGACTTCGCGCCGCTCGCCGTCATCCCGTTCTCCGAGCCGCGCAGGACCCAGACGGCGCCCGCGTCGGCGACGGTCCCGATGTCCTCGCCCGGCGCGCCGATCGCCACGTCGGCGTACCCGTCGCCGTTGGTGTCCGCGACCGACAGGTCGGCTCCCCAGCCGTCACCGGGCTCGGCGACGCCCGGCACGCCCTCGGCGTCCTGCGTCCACCACTTGGCCTCGTTCACGAGGCCGTCCTCGGTTCCGTAGCGCACGCCGACCAGGCCGCCGGTCATCGTCTCGCCGCCGTCGTCCGGGGACGCGGGCTCGCCTGTCACGAGGTCGTCGTAGCCGTCGTTGTTGATGTCGCCGGAGGCCGCGACCGGGCCGCCGCGCAGGTCGTTCTTGTACGTCAGGCCGTCGGCGCCGCCCGCGAACTGCACGGACCAGCCGTGCCCGGGCTCGTCCCCGTCGGTGGTTCCGGAGGCGACGAGGTCCGCGTAGCCGTTCTTGTCGTAGTCGCCGGTGGTCAGCGACTTGGACACGATCGCGCTCGCGGCGGCCGACCTGCCGAGCCGCTCGGAGGCCTGGCGGCGGAGCGGCGCCTCGCCCCTGGCCTGCGGCGCGGGCTCGTACACGTACAGGTCCACGTTGTCCCGGTCGAGGACGGCGAGGAGGTCGCCCGGCGTGTCCGCGGTGAAGTGCGCCGCGGCGAGCCCGAGACCGAACTGCTGGCCCGCGGCGGCGTCCTGGCTCTGCAGCCAGTCGCTGGCAGAGCCGGTGAGTCCCGACTTCGAGCCCCAGAGGACGGCGACGCCACCGGCGTCCGCCCCTGCGTCGAGGTCCTCACCGGGGATGCCGATGACCGCGTCGTCGTAGCCGTCGCCGTCGAGGTCGCCGGTGGCGACGGCCTTGCCGAAGTTGTCACCCGCCTCGGCGGCGCCGGAGACGCCGGACGTCGACTGACTGAATCTGGCGACGTTGCTGGTGTTGATGCCCCCGGTGGAGCCGTACTGGACCGTGACGAGCCCCGCGCCCTTGGCGCCGCTCACCGTGGCGCCCGGGGCGCCCACCAGGACGTCCTCGTATCCGTCGCCGTTGAAGTCACTGTTGCGGTCGTCGGCCCGGGTGCCCCCAGGGGTGCCGGCGAAGGCGGAGGGGGCGGCGGCGATACCGGCCCCGGTCAGCAGAAGGAACGATGCCGCGGCGAGGGCGGCCGAACGGTTCTTGCGCACGAGCGGCTCCTGTGAAGGAAGGTGGCCGGGCAGGCGCGGGGGGTGTCCGGAAAGGGCCCGTTCCTTGTCCGGCGCCCTGTTCGACACGGGATGGGGCGCCAGGGTTGTACGGGGTTCACGATCTGCTTCCGGAGCGTGTGTTCGCAGTTCCCGGAAGCGTCACTTCCCCTCTGCGGTCACTTCCACCCGTAGGCGTACGCCGCCACCCAGGTGATCTCCAGTTGTGCGCTGCTGCCGGGTGCGGCCCCCGGCCCTTCCAGGGCGCTCTCGTTCTGCAGGACCCAGGAGAGCGGGCGGTCCGGGACGCCGCGCGTGTCGTGCCCGGTCTCGCGTCCGTCGACGAAGAACCGGACATGGCCGGGCGTCCACTCGGTGGAGACGGTGTGCCACGCGGTCCAGTCGTCGGCGCCCGGGTACGCGCCCTGCTCCCCTCCGCCGCAGGGGTGGTGGAAGGCGGTGAGGGAGCCGGTCCACTCGCCTTCCGGGTGGTCCATCTCGCAGCCGCCGCCGTAGTGCAGCCAGGCCGACTTGTAGCCGGGAGCCGACTTGGTCACCTTGATGCGTGCGCTGTACTTGCCGTACTTCATCTGCATGACCGCGCGTGGTACCACCGCCGACGCGTGGACGGGCCCTCCGTCGGCGGGCCGCCACATACGGATGCGCATCCGGCCGTCGCCGTCCGCCGCAGGCCCCACGCTCACCGTGTCCTCCGGGTGGTAGACGCCCACGACGTCCCGGCCCCGGCCGCCCGCCGTGTCGGGCCAGCCGGTCGGGTACGCCCACCAGTTGTCCCGGTACGGCCCTTCGAGCCCCGCGCAGTACGCGGCGGAGGTGTCGACATGGTGGTCGCAGTCGCTGAACGCGCCAAGCGGCACCCGGTCGCCGTTGAAGTCCTCGGCGAGCACCTGCCAGAACGGCCCGCAGTCGCCGACCGGCAGCGCACTCCCCGCCGTGCGGCAGGCGTCCGCCGGAACCGGCGCTCCCCCCGCGCTCGGAACGCAGAGCAGGACCCCCAGCAACGCCGCGCCGAGCGCCCCGAACACGACCGGCCGCCGACGCCGCCGTCCGGCCGCAGCATGTGATCCCATCGCGCCGCCTCCGCTCCACGGACGCCCCCGCGAGAGGGGCCACGCCTCGTCGAGGGGGGACATCCTCGTGGAGACACGGAGATGCCGCCACACGGACGGCGCAACGCTCGTCCTTTGCAGTGCTCTTCTTATGAAGCGCGGATAGGTTGAACGGTCCCGGACGTCGATCGTGCGAGCCTCCCCACGTCTCATTTGACCCTCGTGGGAGCTGATGTGCGCGTGACCTTTCCTTCCCTCGTCCGGACCGGGACGAGGTACCTCTGTCTCCTCGGCGTCGTGGCGGGGACGAGCCTGTCGGCCGTGCCCGTCGCCGAGGCCGCCGCGAAACCCTTGCCCGGCGGCCTCGGCCCGTGCGTGCCGGGCAACTGCCCCGACGGCGACTATCCGCCGATCAACAACGGGGGGATCAAGTACCGCGACAACGGCATCAACATCTACGTGGGCGGGGACTTCCTCGTCCGCGAGAAGGCCGCGGAAGCCGAGGGGCGGGTCGTCGTCCTCGGCGACTTCGACCAGGACAAGGCGGCCGGCGTCAGCGGTGTCTACAACGTCGGCGAGGCCGGCGTCGGCTCCCGGGTGGCGCCGCCCGTCGGCGCCGACTGGCTCACCGCGGGCGGCGACGTCACCGTCGCCGGCGGGGAGCGGCTCCTCGCCGAGGACGGTGTGGTGCGGTACGCGAAGGACGCGAGCGGCACGATCGTCGGCACCAAGCGCAAGGACCCCGACGCCGCCAAGCCCTACATCCCCCTGCGCGACGAACTGACCGCCGCCAGCCAGTGCTACGCGCACCCCGAGGGCGGCACCCGCACGCCCACCGGAACCGCCACCCACGCGGGCGGCGAGACCCTGTTCCGCGGCGACAACACCTCGATGCTCCAGGTCTTCAACGTCGACTTCGACCTGATGGGAGGCAGCGGCGGCCAGGAGGGCATCCGCTTCGAGGGCATCCCGGACGGCGCCACGATCCTGGTCAACATCCTCGGCACCAAGCGCACCATCAACACGTACAGCGGCACCATCGACGACAGCAGTCAGCTCAACAAGCTGCGCAGCCGTCTACTGTGGAACTTCCCCGACGCCACCTCGGTGGAGGTCAAGGGCACCGGACAGTTCCAGGGCAGCGTCCTGGTCGGCGACCAGGCCTCGATGACGACGGTCAGCGTGCCGGGCATGAACGGCCGCTTCTTCACCACGGGCTCGCTCACCCACACCAGCTCGGCGACGGGTGGCGGCGGCCAGGAGTTCCACAACTATCCCTTCCTCGGTGACCTGCCGGACTGCGCCACCGCGCCTGCCACCGGCGAGGTCAAGGTCGTCAAGACCGACGAGGACGGCGGAAAGCCCCTGAAGGGCGCCGAGTTCGAACTGTGGCGCGAATCCAACGGCGCAGCCGGACTGCAGACCGGCGGCGACGACCCGGACACGAAGGTCGGCGACCCCTGCGTCACCGAGGCGCAGGGCGAGTGCGCGCGGACCGTGCCGCTCGGCACGTACTACTGGCGCGAGACCAAGGCGCCGAAGGGGTACGAGCGCCCCACCCCGAACGTCTTCGGGCCGCTGGAGCTGACCGAGGCGAACGCCACCGAGGGCGTGTCGGTCCCGGCCACCAACAAGAAGAAGGACGAGCCGTCCGCCAAGGAAGGCCTGGTCTCCGTGGTCAAGAAGGACCAGGACACCGGGAAGCCGCTGCCCGGCGCCGTCTTCCAGCTCTGGCGCGAGACCAATGGCACACCCGGCCTCCAGCGGGGCGGCGCGGACCCGGACACCGCCCAGGGATCGCCCTGCACGACGAACGCGAACGGCGCCTGCCGCGAAACCGTCAAGCCCGGCACGTACTACTGGGTGGAGACCAAGGCACCGAACGGATACGAGCTCCCGGACCCGGCGGTCTTCGGACCGCTCGTCCTCACCGAGTCCGACGTCGCGCTCGGAGCCTCCGTCGAGGCGCTGAACCGCAAGCAGGCGAAGCCCGACGTCCACGGCTCGCTCACGGTCGTCAAGAAGGACAGGAAGACGGGCAGGCCACTGGCCGGCGCGGTCTTCCAGCTCTGGCGCGAGAGCAACGGCACGCCCGGCCTCCAGACGTCGGGCGCGCGCCGGGACACCCTCGCCGACCGGGGCTGCGCCACGGACGGCCGCGGGCGGTGCGCGTTCCAGGGCCTCACACCCGGCTCGTACTACCTCAGGGAGACCGCCGTCCCCGACGGTTACGTCATGCCCGCGAAGAGGGTCAGCGGACCGCACAAGGTGACCGGCCACAAGCCCGCCAAGGACGTCACGGTGACGCTCACCAACCAGCGGGGCGGAGGCAAGAAGGGGAAGTGACCCGCGTTCCGGGCGCGGGTGGCGTCAGCCGCCCGTGCCCGGCTTCGATCCCCAGAGGTAGACGCGGTCGCCCATCTGCAGCAGGTCGTAGAGGCGCCGGGCGTCGTCCACGGCGAGGTTGACGCACCCGCCCGAGCCGGACCTGAAGAGGTCGGAGCGGGTGCCGTGCAGAGCCTGTCCGCCGTTGAAGAACTGGGCGTACGGCATGGGGACGCGGTAGATCGTCGAGTAGTGGTCGCGATGCCTCAGGTAGATCCGCTGCCAGCCGCGGCGGGTCTCCAGACCGTCGCGGCCGCTGCGCACCGGTACCGGATCGAAGACCAGCCTGCGGCCGCTCTGCGCCCACAGGATCTGCCGGGTCAGGTCCACGCAGGTGATCCGGTACGGCTTGACGGGGCAGGCCCGCCGTTCCGCCGGGTCGCGCCGGATCTTGTCCGCGACGAGGAAGCGGTACGTGCGCAGTGTGGCCCTGCCGTCGGCAGGGCGGACGCCGAGCCGCTGCTGGAGCCGCCGGATGGCCTCGCAGTCCGCGGCGGACTGCCGGCCGTCGACGGGCCGCCGCAGCTCCCGCTCCAGTTCGCGCTGGTAGGGGGCGGTGCCGGTTCGGCACGCGGGACCCTGGACGGGTCCGGGAGGCGCCGCGTACGACGCGGGGACGGCCAACGACAGGGCGGCGATCGCCGGAAGGAGCCAACGCATCGCACCAGCTTCACCCGTGCGCCGCCGCACCCCGGGCGACACGACCCGACCATCCCACGATTGCTCCGAACAGCGGGCCCCCGGCCACCGCCTCGCAACCCTCTTGCAACGTGCCGGAGGGCAGAGTCCCGCCATGGACCGTCATGACCCTCATGAGACGAAGGCCATCGGGGACGACGTCCCCCTGGTGGAGCTCACCCCCGCGGCGGCCCGGCTCCTGCGGCGGTTGCGGGCGGTGCACGGGCCGCTGATGTTCCATCAGTCCGGCGGCTGCTGCGACGGCAGCGCCCCCATGTGCTACCCGGACGGCGAGTTCCGTACCGGCCAATCCGACGTCCACCTCGCGTCGCTGACGGTCGAAGGGGTGGCCGAGCCCGTAGCGTTCTGGATGTCGAAGAGCCAGTACGAGCTGTGGAGCCACACCCGGCTGATCGTGGACGTCGTGCCGGGGCGCGGCAGCGGCTTCTCACTGGAGGCCCCGGAAGGCGTACGTTTCCTGATCCGTTCTCGGCTGGTCGGAACGTAGCCACCGGCATCTGGTGAACTCCTCTGGCTGCTGCGACAGTTGGTTCGCTGCCCGGTCGGAAACCAGGGGGATCTGTGACTCGCCAGAATCTGTGCGGTGGACGGTTCAGAACGGCCCTGACCCTTGTCACGACGCTCGGCATGCTGGCCGGCGCGGCTCTCACGGGAGCGGCGCCGGCCACTGCCGTAGGGGGTGGGAAGCGCGCGTCCGGTCCTGTGGCGCCAGGTGTGCAGTATCGATACTTCGACGTGGCTGGATCCCACGGCGCGGCCCGCGCGCACGTGCTCGACGTGGATCTGCGCGACCCGCGCACCAGCGTCGGGCTGCTGTACCCGGGCAAGGTCGCCGCGCGGGCGCCCGTCTCGGCGCTGGCGGACGGCGCCGGTGCCGTCGGTGGCATCAACGGCGACTTCTTCAACATCACCGAGACGCAGCACCCGGGCGTCGAGGCGACCGGCGCGCCCGTCGGGCCCGCGATCGCGGGCGGCCATGTGCTCAAGGGCGCCGTGCCGAACGGGCAGCGGTTCGGGCCCGCGATGCCGCCGGGCGTGACCACCGAGGCCGTACTCGGCGTCGGGTACGACCGCAGGGCCCGCCTGGACAGCCTCGCCCTGGACGGACGGATCCGCACCAAGGACGCCCGGCTGCCGCTGGGCGGCCTCAACCAGTACGCGCTGCCGGTGGGCTCCGTCGGCGCGTTCACCAGCGACTGGGGTTCCGTGTCACGGGTGCGGGCGACCTGCGGCACCGACACGAGCCGCGGCGCGCCGTGCAGCACGGACACCCACGAGGTGACGGTCCGCGACGGACGCGTGGTGGCCTCGGCCGACACGCCGGGCACCGGACCGATCGACCGCGGCACCACGGTCCTGGTGGGCCGTGAGGCGGGCGCGCAGGAGCTGCGGAAGCTGTCGACGGGCGACTGGGTGCACGTCAGTCACCGCCTGGTGGCGGCCGAGTCCCACATGCCCCTGCGCTTCGCGCTCGGCGGCTATCCGGTGCTCCGCGACGGCGAGCCGCTGCCCGGCCTCGACGGGACCACGTCGGCGGTACGGACCGCCGCGGGGATCGCCGACGGGGGACAACGCCTGCTGCTCGTGTCGCTCGACGGGTCGCCGGAGTTCCGTACGGGCCTGACGATCGCCGAGATGGCGCGGCTCCTCCAGGACCTCGGGGCACGGGACGGCTTCAGCCTGGACGGCGGCGGCTCCTCCACGCTGGTGTCCGCCACGTCCACGCTGGTCGCGCGGCTCCCGGGCGCCGAGGCCGTGACGGTCCGCAACAACCCCAGCGGTGGGATCGAGCGGCCCGTCCCGAACGGCATCGGCGTGTTCTCCCGGTCCTGAGCCGCTCGCCTACTGACCGTCGCGCACCGCCACGAGCCCGTTGAAGGCGCCCACATAGGCGGTCCCGTCGGGTCCCAGGGTCACGGGCGCCCAGTTGTTGTCGTACGCGATGCCCGTGCCGGCGAGCCGCTTCCAGCGGGTGTCGCCGGTGCGGAAGTCGACGGCGGTCAGGTACCAGGCGTCGATGCCGAGGCGGTTGGGTTCCTTCGTGTAGAAGTACAGGAGCCCGTTGGCGGTGGACAGTTTCGGCACCGTGGACGGTGAGCGTTCGCCGCTCTCCCAGACGGTGTCGCAGCCGGTGCCGTCCTCGCGTACGTCGATCCTGCTGACGCCGCCGACGACACTGCGGCCGAGGGTGAGCGAGGTGATGTTCTCATAGCCGTAGTTGTTCTCGACGACGATGCTGTCGCCCCAGGTGATCAGCGAGTTGTCGGTGGTGGAGGCGCCGGAGCCGAAGACGGGGACCTTGCAGACGAGCCGCTCGTCATCCGGCACGCCGCCGCCGCGCCGGTAGACGAGGACGTTCATTCGGTCGTCGGCGTTGTCGGTGATCGCCACGTAGTCGTCGTGCGCGCCGAAGAGGTCGGGCGTCGTGCCGGAACCCTGGTTGACCGAGCCGGGCTTGGTGCCGGTGCCGCGGTCGTACGTCTGGCGCCAGATGATCTCCGGCGTGCCGTCGGCGGTGGCGCGGAAGCTGTACAGGGCGTGGTCGGAGACGATCGACACGCCGTCCTCGGCGACGGAGAACGAGTTCTGGATCTCCTCGCCGTCGAGCCGGACGGAGCGGATGTCACCGGACTTCGGGTCGACGGTGCCGATGCGGCCCTGCCGGGTCACCCACCAGATGCGCCCGTCCCAGTCCGGCATCACGGACGTGACGGGGTCGCACGCGCCGCTCGGGTAGAGGTTGGTCCAGCTCACGCAGTCGTGCGGGACGTGGTCCGTCAGGTCCCACTCCCTGTCGACGACGAAGCGCCAGGTCCCGTCCGCGGCGCGTTCGTGCGCGAGCCGCACGATGTGCTGGCGCGAGTCGGCGAGGACGAGCCGGTCCTGGTCGTCGAGGTACGAGTAGGCGCCGCCGGACGTGTCCTTGAAGATCTTCGAGAAGTCGAGGCGGGTGATGGCCTCGACGGTCGAGGGCCGCTGCGGCAGCTTGTACTCGGCGAGCGTGTCCAGCGTCTTCGGGTCGAGCAGCTTGACCAGGAACCCGGTGAACGTGCCACACACGGTGACGATGCGCCCGTCGCGGTCGAAGGTGACGGTCGCGCACTCGCCGCCGAGCGCGGCCATCTTCTCGCTGTCGACGGCGGGCCGCTTCCCGAGGGGCCCGCTCCAGGGGTACGTTCCGCTGCCGGCGGCGTCGGCGTGCATGCCGCTGCGGCCGTTGGCGGCGAGGTACGGGTGCTGGGGAGGCGGGGTGCCGGGCAGCGGGCGGGCCTCCGCGGGGGCACCCTCGTACTGCTCGACGAGCCGGTGCCCGGGGGCGTTGGGTATCTCGTCGGCGTACGCGGGAACCGCGAGGGACACGGTCAGGGCCACGACACCGGCGGGCACGATGCGGCGCAGTCTGCTGGACATGCGCCGAAACTAGAGGGCGCCTCTACAACTGTCCATGACGTGGCGTCAGTTGTTCATGAACCCGAAAGACTCGCTGTCCTCACGGCCGGATCGAACTGACGATGTCGGCGGTGGCCGTGAGTCCGTCGTGGATGGTCGGCGCCATGCTCGTGCTGGCCAGATAGAACCCGAGGAGCCCGCAGACGACGGCGTGCGACACCTTCAGCGCTCCGTTGCGCAAGAAGACCACCGCAAGGATCACGAGCAGCAGCACGACAGAGATCGAAACAGCCATGGGAAGTACCTCCTCCGCCACGTGGAACCGCAGCTTCCGGCCGTCAGTCTGGCGTAGCGGAGGGAGCGTCCGGGCGTCTGACCTGTGCTCCGAACGGGTGTTACTTGTGCGAGGGTTGATCCTCGAAGATCATCCGCGGTGTGCGTCGAGGAACGCTTCGAGCCCCGCGAGGTCATCGGTGTTGAGGTGATCCACCCCGGCGGCCAGCAGCTCGCCCCAGACCGCTTCGCGCTGCGGCCCCGGCAGGTCGGGCGTGGCCCAGAAACGCACGCGCTGCCGGCGCGCGTGGGCGGCGGAGACGATGCCGCGCAGCTTCTCGCGCTCGGCGGGCGGTATGGGACCCACTCCCTGCCAGCTGAAGTTGAGGGACCAGTTGTCGCTGATCAGCGGGATGAGCGAGGCGGGCGCGGGCCCGCCGAGATCGGCGAGCCGCCCGTCGTAGAAGGCGTACCGCACCCGCTGCGCCTCCATCGGCCCGCGCGCTGCCCGGTCCCCGGAGACGACGGCGGTGACGGCGCCGCGGCGCACTTTCCCGTGGCTGTACGTCGTGAAGAGGCGCCGGTAGGGCCGCAGATGGCGGTGGAGCTCGGCGTACGTCGACGCGCCCTCGGTCTTGATGTCGATGAGCAGCTGGAAAGGGGTGCGGTGGTACCCCCGGTACACGGACCCGTGCTGGGCGCGCACCCGTTCGGCCAGGGGCTCCAGGTAGAGCGACTCCAGGGTGCGGCTGGGGTCGAGGTCCACCGGGTCGTGCGCGACGAGCAGTTGCCCGTCCACGAGGTAGATGTCGGCCTCGACGCTCCCGAAGCGGTGGTCGAGCGCGTCGAAGAGCGGCCGGGGGTGCTCGTAGTCGTTGTGGGCGTGGGCGCGGATCAGGGGCCGCGGGTGGTGCCCGCCTCCGGTCGCGTACGCATGGGCGGGCATCGCGACGCCGCCGACGAGGGCGGCTCCGAAGGTCGTGAGGGCTCTGCGACGGGTGGTGAGGGCCATGTCTGCCTCCCGGGGGCGAGTGGGATACGGGGCGTCGCCGTACGACGACGGGCGGAACCACAGTGAGTATGGGGTCCCGCCCGGCCCAGGAAACCCCGCCTGTCCGGGAGTTGGCGCTATCGACGCCGTGCGTTCACGGCCGGGCCGCGGGGCCGAGACGTCAGCCGGGACGCCGGGCCGTCAGCTCGTCCCAGTGCGTCGTGCGGTCGCACCACCGTTCCAGGAGTACGCGGTCGTGGCCGACGGCGAGGAGGCCCGCGTCGTGTTCGGTGCGGTACTCCTCCACGACGTGGACGAGCGCCGCCGTCGTGGAGGCGTCGAGCATCGCCGTCATCTCGTCGCAGATCAGCCAGCGGGGGCGGAGCACCAGGGCGCGGGCCAGGCAGGCCCGTTGCAGCTGGCCGTCGCTGACCTCGTGCGGGCGGCGGTCCAGGAGGTCCGTGCCGAGGCCGACCCGGGCGGCCAGCTCCGGGACCGCGGCGGCCGCTTCGGTGCCGCGGCCCACGGCGCGCAGGGGTTCGGCGATCAGGGCGGTGAGGGTCAGGCGGGGGTCGGCGGAGAGCCGCGGCTGCTGGAAGACGACGCCGAAGGCGGTGCGCAGTTCGCGGGGTGCGCGGTGGCGCCAGCCGCGGGCGGTCTCGCCGTCGACGACGACCTGTCCGGCGTCGGGGCGGTGCAGGAGCGCGGCGACCCTGGCCAGGGTGGACTTGCCGCAGCCGCTGGGGCCGAGGAGGCCGACGGACTCGCCGGGCGCGAGGGTGAGGCTCACGTCGCGGACGACGGGGGCGCGGCGGTCGTAGCCGGCGGTGATGGAGCGCAGTTCAAGCACGGGGTGCCTCCAGCACGTCCGCGTGGGGGTGGTGGCAGGCGGCGCCGTCGGTGAGTGCGGGCAGCGCGCCGCACGCGTCGTCGGCCCGGTCGCAGCGCGCCGCGAACGCGCACCCCGCGGGGAGCGCGGAGAGTTCGGGCGGCATGCCGGGGACGGGGGTGAAGGCGCGCTCGGGCAGGGCGTTCAGGAGGCCGCGGGCGTAGGGGTGGCGGGGGCCCGGGGTCCCGAAGAACGCGTCGGCGTCGGTGAGTTCGACGACGCGGCTCGCGTACATCACGGCGACCCGGTCGGCGATGCGCTCGGCGGCGGCGAGGTCGTGGGTGATGAGGAGCAGCGCGCGGTCGTCGCCGACGTGCCGGCGCAGTTCGTCGACGGTGCGGTCGACCAGGTCGCGGTCGAGGCCGGTGGTGGGTTCGTCGGCGAGGAGGAGGGGTGCGTCGCCGATGAGGGCGAGCGCGGTGGCGGCGCGCTGGGCGAGGCCGCCGGAGAGTTCGTGCGGGTAGCGGTCGAGGTGGCCGAGGGGGAACGCGGCGCGTTCGGCGGCCGCTTCGGCGGCGGCCCCGAGCTGCGGCTTCCGTACGCCCGCGAGCTCGCGGAGGGTCTCCTCCAGCTGGGAGCGGACGGTGCGGACGGGCGTCAGGTGGGCGGCGGGGCTCTGCGGTACGAGGCCGACGCGGCGCCCGCGCACGGTGCGGGCCAGCGTGCGCTCGTCGGCGGTGAGCAGGTCGACGGGGGCCTGGCCGTCGGAGCCCGCGATCAGCGCGGATCCGACGGTCTGCGCGTTCTCCGGGAGCAGGCCGAGGAGCGCGGAGGCGAGCACGGACTTGCCGCAGCCGCTCTCGCCGACCAGGGCGAGGCACTCCCCCGCCGCGAGGTCGAAGGTGGCGTCGGTGACGGCGGAGACGTGCGTGCCGCCGCGCATGCGGAAGCGTACGGAGAGACCGCGCACGGAGAGGACGGGGTCCGTCACAGCATGAGCTCCGATCGGCGCCGGGGGTTGATCCGTTCCCGCCAGGCGCCCGCGAGGCCCGCGATCGCCAGGGTGGGCACGATGATGAACAGGCCGGGGAACAGCGTCGGCCACCAGTCGCCCGCGAGGAGCGAGCCGCGGGCGCTCTGCACGAGCGTGCCGAGGCTGGCCTGGTGGGAGGGGAGTCCGAGGCCGAGGAAGGACAGCGCGGACTCGTGCCAGATGGCGTGCGGCACCATCAGGACGGCGGCGAGTCCGGCCTGCGGCAGGACGCCGGGCAGCAGGTGCCGCACGGCGACGCGCAGGCGTGAGGCGCCGCCGGAGATCGCCGCGTCGACGTAGGGCCGCGAGCGCAGCGACAGGACCTCGGCGCGCACGATGCGGGCGGTGGACAGCCAGTGGGTGAGCGCCACGGACACGACGACCGGCCAGACGCCGGGCCGGAACATGGCGACGATGAAGATGCCGAGCAGCAGGTGCGGCACGGACGCGAAGACGTCGACGAGCCGCATGACGAGCCGGTCGACCCAGCCGCCGGAGGCAGCCGCGAGCGCGCCCACCGCCGTGCCGATGACGGTGGCGACGACGGCGGCGACGACACCCACGAGGAGCGAGACGCGGAGCCCGTACACGCAGCGCAGCAGCAGATCGCGGCCGACGTCGTCGGTGCCGAAGGGGTGCGACAGCGACGGCGGCCGCAGCTTCGACGCGAGGTCGACGGCCTGCTCGTCGAGTTGGACGAGCGGCGGCACGAGAAGGACGGCGAGGACGACCGCCGCGACCAGCACCGCGGAGGTGCGCACCCGCCACGCGCGCGTGGAGCGGCGCACACCACCCCGGTCGCGCCACACGACGTCACGCTTCTGAGCCACATCAGCCACATCAGCCATCTCAGCCATCGAATCCCACCCTCGGATCGGCGAGGCCGTACAGGATGTCGGCCACGAGGTTGCCCAGCAGGACCGCGGCCGTGGCGAGCGCGGTCAGCGCGGCGAGCAGCGGGAAGTCCACGGAGGTCGCGGCCTGCACGGTGGCCGCGGCGATGCCGGGCCAGCTGAAGACGGTCTCCACCAGGAGCGCTCCGGTGATCAGTTCGGGCACGCGCGAGCCGATGAGCGTGAGGACGGGCAGCATGCCGGAGCGCAGCGCGTGGCCGAGGAGCACGGTCCGTTCGGCGAGGCCACGCGCGCGTGCCCCGCGCACGGGGTCGTCGCCCAGGGCGTCGCCGACCCCCTGACGCACGTACAGGACGAACCACGGCAACTGCGAGATCGCGAGCACGGCGGCGGGCAGCACCAGGTGGCTCGCGACCTGTCCCGCCGTCACGGTCGAGCTGGCCGTGTCGGTGAGTCCGCCGGAGGGCAGGACGCCGAGCTTCAGCGCGAAGAACCAGACGGCGAGGAGGCCGAGCCAGAAGGGCGGCGCCGCTTCGAGGGTGTACGCGAGGGACGTCACGGCGCGGTCGAGCCAGCCGCCGGGCCTGCGGGCGGCGAGGACGCCGAGCGCGGTGCCGAGGAGGATGGCGACGACGAACGCGGTCGCGGCGAGCAGCACGGACCAGCCGATGCGTTCGCCGATGGCGTCCGCGACGGGCTGCCTGAGGGTGCTCGAGTCGCCGAGGTCGCCGGTGAGGGCCGAGGTCAGCCAGTCCCACCAGCGGGCGGTCAGCGGCCGGTCCACGCCGAGATTGGCGCGCAGCTGGTCGAGGTTCTCCTGCGAGGCGGTGAGTCCCGCCGTGCCCGCGTACGCCTTGACGGGGTCGAAGGGCGACGCGGCGGCGATGGCGAAGACGCCGAAGGTGACGAGCAGCAGCACGGGTACGGCGAACAGGGCCCGCCGCCCCACGAGCCGCGCCATGGGGCCCCAGGGGAGGCGACGGCGCGTCGCCTCCCCCGCGGCCTTCGATATCGCCGGTGTCACTTCTTCGGCTGCCAGTCCTCGACGTTCCACCAGGGGCCGGAGGCCAGGCCGTGGTCGTGCGGCTCGACCTGGGTGCTCAGGTCGCCGAACTTCTTGTCGACGACGTAGAGGTGGTCGATGTGCGTGAGGAACGTGTAGCCGGGGTTCTTCACCAGCTCGCGCTGGATCGTGTCGTACGCGGCCTGGCGCTTGGCGTGGTCACCGCTCTTGCGGGCGTCCTCCAGGGCCTTGTCGACCTTGGGGTTGTCGTAGTGCGCCATGTTGTTGAAGCCGTCGCCGGCGAGGGAGGACTTCAGGAGCGTGTACTGGTCGAAGTCGGGGTCGGCCGGGGAGCCGCCGCCGGCGAGGACCGCGTCCTTGGGCATGCGGGGCTCGATGACCTCCCACGTGCCGGACTGCACCTCGACCTTGATGCCGAGCTTCTTGGCGTCGGAGGCGTAGGCGAGGGCGTGGTCCTGGCGGAGCTTGTCCCCGGAGAGGTACCAGAGCGGGAACGTCGCCCGGACGCCGTCCTTCTCGCGGATGCCGTCCTTGCCGGGCTTCCATCCGGCGTCGTCGAGGATCTTCTTCGCCTTGTCGGCGTCGAACTCGCGCTCGGTGCCCTTGGTGAACCAGGGGCTGTCGGTCGGGACGGGCCCGTAGGCCTCCTTGCCCTCGCCGTACAGGATCGAGTCGACCATGGCCTTGCGGTCCACGCCGGTGTCGAGGGCGCGGCGGATGTCGGTGTCGCCCGCGACCTTGTTGCCGGTGGGCAGGGTCACCACGCGGTAGTCGAAGGTCTTGGCGGCGTAGGTGTTCTTGCCGCTGTCGCTCTTGTACTTCTTGGCGAGGTTGGGCGGCAGGATCGCGCCGTCGAGCTCACCGGCGTCGAGCCGGGTGGCGCGGATGTCGTCGTCCTTGATGATCGCCATGGTGAAGTTCTCGACCTTCGGCGCGCCGCCCCAGTAGTCGGGGTTGGCCTTGAAGGTCAGCTTCTCGCCCTTGGACCACTTGACCAGCTTGTACGGTCCCGTGCCGACCGGCTTGGTGGTGAAGGTGCCGGTGTTCACGTCCTGCTTGCCCGCGACGTGCTCGGGGGCGATCGGCAGGACGGTGCGCTCGGCGAACGGCGCGTAGGGGTACTTGAGGTGGAAGACGACGGTGTCGTCGCCCTTGGCCTCGACGCTCTTGACGGCGTCCAGCTCGGTCTTCGACGCGTTGTTCGTCTTCTTGTCGAGGATCGTCTCGTACGTGAAGACGACGTCCTTCGACGAGAAGGGCTTGCCGTCGCTGAACTTGACGCCCTTGCGGAGCTTGTACGTGTAGGTCTTGCCGTCGTCGGCGACCTTGGGCAGCTCGGCCGCGAGGGCGGGCTTGAGTTTCATGTCGGCGTCGTGCGTGAGCAGCCCGTCGAAGATCTTCGAGTTGCCGTCCTTGCCGTAGCCGAGGAGCGGGCTGAGGGTCTCCGGTTCGTAGGCGATGCCGACGACCGCGGAGTTCTTCGCGTCGCCGCCGCCGTCGCCGGGCGCCGAGCACGCGGAGGCGGCGACCGCTATCGCGGCCGCCGTCGCCGTCGCGCCTGCGCCCCGTATCGATCGGGCCCTCATGCTCCACACCCCTACTGAAGATCAACCGTTGTTGCGAACGGGTCGCAATTATGCCTTATGTAATAGCGACGTAAAACGCGCAGCCCGCACCTGGTGGGTGCGGGCTGCATGGATATGCGGGGGTGGGGCGTCGACGGGGTCTCAGGGTGCCTGGAGGTCGACCAGGTCCGCCAGCGCATCGCGGTGCCTGCCCGCCGTGCCGTAGGCGATCGAGTCCGCTTTGGCGCGCTTCAGGTACAGGTGGACGGGGTGCTCCCAGGTCATGCCGATGCCGCCGTGCAGCTGGAGCGCCTCCTCGGCGGCGTGCACCGCCACGGGTGCGGCGTAGGCCTGGGCGAGGGCGGCCGCCACGTCCGCGTCGGCGCTGTCCGTGGCGAGCGCGTCGGCGGCGTTGCGCGCGGCGGCGCGGGTGTTCACGACCTCGAGCCACAGTTCGGCGAGCCGGTGCTTGAGCGCCTGGAAGGAGCCCACGGGCCGGTTGAACTGGTGTCGCTCCTTCGTGTACCTGACGGTCTCGGTGAGGCACCACTCGGCGATCCCGAGCTGTTCGGAGGCCAGCAGCGCGGCACCGGTCCGCAGACCACGCCGTACCGCCGCGCCCGCGTCCGGCGTCAACTCACGCGCCGCGGCACCCTCGAAGGTCACCGCGGCGAGCGGCCGGGTCAGGTCGAGGGAGGTCCGCGGGGTGACGGTGACGCCGTCCTGCGCCGTGTGCACGGCGTAGAGCGCGCCGTCGTCGGCGGGGACGAGCAGGACGTCGGCGCCGGCCGCGTCCGCGATGCCGGTCAACTGGCCGTGCAGCGCGCCCGCTTCATGACGTACGCCCGGGAAGGGAGCGCCCGGGGCGGCCGCGAGGCCCACCGCGAGCGCGCCAACGGTGCGCCCGGCGGCGAGCGCGCTCACCCACTCGGTCGCCTCGCTTCCCCCGCACGCGAGCAGCGTCTCCGTGGCCACGACGGCGCTGCTGAGGTAGGGCACGGGCGCGACCGCGCGGCCCAGCTCCTCCAGGACGACGGCCGCTTCGCGGTGCGAGGCGCCCTGACCGCCCAGGTCCTCGGGGACGAGGAGCCCGGCGAGGCCCATGCCGTCGGTGAGCGCCTTCCACAGTTCACGGTCGTGCGGTCCGTCGGCGGCCGGCGCTTCGGCGCGGGCGAGGACGCTGGCGGCGTCGCACCGGTCGGCGAGCAGGTCCCGCACGGCGCGGCGCAGCGCCTCTTCCTCTTCGGAGTACAGCAGGTCGCTCATCGCGCGAGGTCCTTCCAGGCGACGTCCTTGTCGGTGCGCGGCTCGGCGGGCAGGCCGAGGACGCGCTCGGCGACGATGTTCAGCAGGACCTCGCTGGTCCCGCCCTCGATGCTGTTGCCCTTGGAGCGCAGGTAGCGGTAGCCCGCCTCGCGGCCCACGAAGTCGACCAGCTCGGGCCTGCGCATCGTCCAGTCGTCGTACGACAGCCCTTCCTCGCCGAGGAGTTCCACCTCAAGGCCGCTGATCTCCTGGTTGAGGCGGGCGAAGCCCAGCTTCATGCCGGAGCCCTCGGGGCCCGGCTGCCCCGCGACGAGCTGCTGGCGCAGCCGCTCGCCGGTCAGCCGGGCGACCTCCGCGTCGACCCACAGCTTCAGGAGCCGCTGGTGCAGGTCGTGGGTGCGCAGGTCGCGGCGGTCGCGCCAGGCCTTGGCGACGGGGCCGATCATGCCGCCCTCGCGCGGGATGCGCATGCCGCCGATGGAGACGCGCTCGTTCATGAGGGTGGTCTGGGCGACCTTCCAGCCGTCGCCGACCTCGCCGAGCCGGTGCGCGTCGGGGATGCGCACGTCGGTCAGGAACACCTCGTTGAACTCGGCCTCGCCGGTGATCTGGCGCAGCGGCCGCACCTCGACGCCGGGGTCGGTCATGTCGCACACGAAGTACGTGATGCCGCGGTGCTTGGGCAGGTCCGGGTCGGTGCGGGCGATGAGGATGGCCCAGCGCGCGGTGTGGGCGCTGGACGTCCACACCTTCTGGCCGTTCACCACCCAGTCGCCGGTCTCCGCGTCGCGGACGGCGCGCGTGCCGAGCGCCGCGAGGTCGGAGCCCGCGCCCGGCTCGCTGAAGAGCTGGCACCACACCTCCTCGCCGGTCCACAGCGGGCGCAGGAAGCGCCGCTTCTGCTCATCGGTGCCGAAGCCGAGGACGGTCGGAGCGGCCATGCCGAGGCCGATGCCGATGCGGCGCGGGTCGTTGTCGGGCGCGCCCGCGGCCTCCAGTTCGGCGTCGACGACGGCCTGGAGGGAGCGCGGCGCCCCGAGACCGCCGAGGCCCTCGGGGTAGTGCACCCAGGCGAGCCCGGCGTCGAAGCGGGCCTTGAGGAAGTCGGCGCGGTCCGTCGTGGCGGGCGGGTGCGCCGCGAGCAACGCGCGGGTACGGGTGCGCAGTTCAGCGGCGTCGATCACGCGGCACCTCCGTGCGGCAGGACGACCACGCGGCCGGTGGTGACGCCGTCGGCGACGCGCTGCACGGCGGAGGCGCCGTCGGCCATCGGCACGCGCTCGCTCACCAGCGGCTTGATGGCGCCCTTGGCGGCGAGCTCGGTGAGCTCGTCGTGGCAGCGCAGGATGGAGCGCGGGTCCTTGGTCTTGTAGAGGCCCCAGTGCAGGCCCAGGATCGAGTAGTTCTTCACGAGGGCGTGGTTGAGCGCGGGGGTGGGGATGGTGCCGCTCGCGAAGCCGATGACGACGATGCGTCCCTCGAAGGCCACGCACTTCGCGGACTTGGTGTAGGCGTCACCGCCCACGGGGTCGTAGATCACGTCGGCGCCGCGTCCGCCCGTCGCTTCCTTGACGGCGCCGATCACGTCGTCCGAGCGCCGGTCGAGGACGAGGTCGCAGCCGAGCTCGCGGGCGACCCGTACCTTCTCCTCGCCGCCGACGACGCCGATGACCTTGGCGCCCGCGGCCTTGCCGAGCTGCACCGCGGCGCTGCCCACGCCACCGGCGGCCGCGTGCACGAGGAGCGTCTCGCCCTCCTTCAGATGCGCGCGGCGGTGCAGGGCGAACCACCCTGTCTGGTAGCCGATGTGGAGCGCGGCGGCCTCCGCGTCGTCGAGCGCGTCGGGGGCGGGCAGCAGCCCGGCGGCGTCGGCGACGGCGTACTCGGCGAGGCCTCCGTACGGCAGCACGGAGTTGGCGATCACGCGCCGCCCGTCCTCCGTCTCACCGCAGATCTCCACGCCGGGCGTGAACGGCAGCGGCGGCCTGACCTGGTACTGACCCCGGCAGAGCAGCGCGTCCGGGAAGTTGATGTTCGCGGCGCGGACCTTCAGCAGCACCTGCCCCTCTTCGAGCGGAGGGCGTTCCACCTCGGCGAGGCGCATCACCTCGCCCGGCTCGCCGTTCTCGTGCACTTGCCATGCCTGCATGCGGGGCCTCCACGGGGCTGTCGTAGACCGTGCTCGACCGCATACTAAGCGGTCGCTTGCACTCAAGGGAACAGCCCTGGACACCCTCCGCGCCTACCTCACCCGGCCTCGCCCTTGCGCGTGGGCCGGGCCCGTACATGCATGCGCTCCCCCTGCGGCCCGAACAGGCTGATGAACTCCGCGCCGCCCTCGCTCGTCGCCCCGAACCAGTGCGGGACCCGGGTGTCGAACTCCGCGGCCTCCCCCGGCCCGAGCACCACGTCGTGGTCGCCGAGGATCAGGCGCAGCCTGCCCGAGAGCACGTACAGCCACTCGTACCCCTCGTGCGTCTGCGGGTCCGGGGCGGGCGAGGTGCGCGCGGGCTCGACGACCTTGTACGCCTGGAGGCCGCCGGGCTGGCGGGTCAGCGGCAGCATGGTGCGCCCGTGCCGGACGATCGGCTTGGCCCGCACGCGCGGGTCGCCGACCGGCGGGGCGCCGACCAGCTCGTCCAGCGGGACCTGGTGGGCGCGGGCGATCGGCAGGAGCAGTTCGAGGCTGGGCTTGCGGTGTCCGGACTCCAGGCGGGACAGGGTGCTCACGGAGATGCCGGTGGCAGCGGAGAGTCCGGCGAGGGTGGCGCCGCGCTCCTTTCGGATGCGGCGGAGCCGGGGCCCCACCTCGGTGAGGACCTGATCCATGGCTTCCGGTTCCGCGCCGTCGCCGCCTTGCCGACCGGGCCCTGCGTGCTTCTCGCTCATGCCGACCATCATGCCAGTTCTTGCGGTATCGGCAAGCTCACTTGTTGATTCGGCATCGTCGGGCGCATGGTGCGAGTGGAGGTGGTCACGATGACCGAGAACGCTCAGGACAGCGACAACGCTCAGGACAGGCGGAACGAGATGGGGAGCGGGCAGGTGTACGACGTGGTGGTGGTCGGCGGAGGGACCGCGGGGCTGAGCGCCGGCCTCGTGCTCGGCCGCTCCCGCCGGCGGGTCCTCGTGGTCGACGCGGGCGAGCCGCGCAACGCGCCCGCCGCGCACATGCAGGGCTACCTGTCGCGGGACGGCATGCCGCCCGCCGAATTCCTCGCCGAAGGACGACGGGAGCTTGAGCGGTACGGGGTGGAGGTCGTGCGCGACCGCGTGTCGGCCGTGCGGCCGGACGGCACCGGAGAGTTCGGGGTCGGGCTGGCGGACGGCGGGCAGGTGCACGCGCGCCGGGTCGTCATGGCGACGGGCCTCGTGGACGAACTCCCCGACGTGCCGGGCGTCGCCGAGCGCTGGGGCCGTGACGTGCTGCACTGCCCGTACTGCCACGGCTGGGAGGTGCGGGACGAGCCCTTCGGCGTCCTCGCATCCGAACCCTTCAACAGTCACCAGGCGCTCCTTGTGACCCAGTGGTCCAAGGACGTGACCCTGTTCCTGCACACCGTGCGGGACCTGCCGGACGAGGAGTGGGAGAGGCTGGCCGCCGCCGGGGTACAGGTCGTGGAGGGCGAGGTCGCGGGCCTCGCGGTCGAGGACGACCGGCTGGCGGGCGTGCGGCTCGCCGACGGCCGGGTCTTCCCCCGCTCGGTGCTGTTCGTCGCCGCGAAGCCGGTCGCCCGGGGCGGTCTCCTGGCCGACCTCGGCGCCAAGCACAAGGACACCCCGTTCGGCCCGTACCCGCAGGTGGACGAGGTCGGCCGCACCAGCGTTCCCGGCGTCTGGGCGGTGGGCAACGCGGCGAGCCCCATGGAGCAGGTGATCAACGCGGCGAGCGCCGGCTACCGGGCCGGTGTGACCATCAACGCCGAGCTCGTCATGGCCGACCTCGACGTGGAGGTGGCCCGGCGCCGGGCGGGCGTCTTCTCGCCCCGCGCGGAGGCGGAGGTGGCCCGCGTGTCGGCCGGCGCCCGCACCCACGAGCTCACCGCGGGCTAGGGCTCTCCGTGTCCAGCAGGATCCACTGGTCGTCCGGCGCGTGCGCGGCCACGGAGGCGGGGACGGGCCGCGACTCCTCGCGCCAGTCGGACCCCACGGCGGCCGTCGCGACCCCGCGCCAGAACCGGGCGGCGCCCGCGTTGGCGGGCTGGAACGCGATCGCCCAGGCACCCGGCCGGGAGCGCAGCAGCTGAAGCGCCGCCTCCCGGCCGACACCGCGTCTGCGCAGCGCCCGTACGACGAAGAACGCGGAGATCGAGGTCGCACCCTCGGGCATCGGGCGGGTCAGCACGAAACCGGCGGGCGCCGACCCGTACTGGATGAGCAGGGCCGACCGCCCCGGCTCGTCGAAGAACAGCGGCAGCCTGCCGAACTCGAACGTCCCGTCGGGCGAGGGAAGGTACCCGAGGAACTCCGACATGTCGTGCCGGTAGAGCTGAGCCAACCGCTCGACCACGGGCCGGAGTTGGGCATCGGCCGGGCGGAGAACGGTTCGTACGGGTTCGTCGGCGCAGGTCATCCGGGGATTCTCGCACCGCACACGAAGTGCGCACCTGTCAGGGCGCGTTCGTGAAGGATCGGCGGTACGAGCGCGGCGGCACGCCCCGGCGGCGTACGAACTGTTCACGCAGGACGGCGGCGCTTCCGTAGCCCACGCGGCGTGCGATCTCCTCGACCGGCAGGTCCGTGGTCTCCAGGAGTTCCTCCGCGCTGCTCAGGCGCAGGCTCCGCAGCCAGGCGTGCGGCGTGGTGCCGGTCGCGGCGGTGAAGCGGCGGGCGAAGGAGCGTGGGCTCATGACGGCCCGCCGGGCCAGTTCCGCGACGGGCAGCGGCTCGTGCAGGTTCTCGCGGGCCCAGGCGAGCACGTCGGACAGCCGGTCGTCATGGCAGTCCTCGGGAACGGGGGCGGCCAGATACTGCGCCTGGCCTCCGTCGCGGTGCGAGGGCAGGACGACGTCACGGGCGACAATGTTGGCCAGCGCGGCGCCGTGTTCCCTGCGCAGCAGATGCAGGCAGAGGTCGAAGCCCGCCGCGGCGCCCGCGCCGGTGATGACGCGCCCTTCGTCGATGTAGAGGGCGTCGGGTTCGACGGTGACGTCCGGGTGGCGCTGTGCGAGCAGGTCCGCGAACCGCCAGTGTGTGGTGGCCCGTCGGCCGTCGAGCAGCCCCGCGGCGGCGAGTGCGAAGGCGCCGACGCAGTGGGCGGCGACGAGCGCGCCGCGCTCGTGTGCCGCCGCCAGCGCGTCGAGAACGGGGGGCGCGGGCGGCGTACGGAAGTCGGCCCAGGGCAGGGCGATCACGAGGTCGGCGGTGGCGAGGCGGTCCAGGCCGTGCGTGAGGGCGAGCGGTACGCCGAGGTCGGTGGGGACCGGGCCCGGCCGGTCGGTGCAGAGGACGAAGTCGAAGCCGGGCGCGGCCTCACCGTGCGGCCCGAAGACCTCGGTGACGATGCCGACGGCGAGCATGCCGACGCCGGGCGGGGTGTAGGCGGCGACGGTCCTGAAAGGGGCCGAGGGAGGTGCGGGCGGCGAGGTGGACACGGGCGCAGTCTGGCACGGCTGGCAGTAATCCTGCGATCAGCGGCAGGCGTGCCACTCGTTTCCGGGTCCGCCGCCCGGAAGGATCACGGTCATGACCACCGCACCGCTCGGCCGCAGCGCCGCATACACGATCCTGACCACCGGTTACGTCGGCTCCACCGGCCCCGGAGTCGCCGCCACCGTCTCCTACATAGCCGACGGCGACCGCCATGTGATCTTCGACCCGGGCATGGTCCCGAACCGCGACAGCATCCTCGCCCCGCTCGCGGCGGCGGGCCTCGGCCCCGACGACATCACCGACGTGGTGCTCAGCCACCACCACCCGGACAACACCATGAACGTGGGCCTCTTCGGGCGGGCCAGAGTGCACGACCACAAGGTGGAGTACCGCGGCGACCAGTGGCACAACCGGGACGCGGAGGGGTACGAACTCACGCCGTCACTAAGGCTGATCAGGACTCCGGGCCACAGCACGGAGGACATCACACTGCTCGCGGGCACGGAGACGGGCGTGGTCGCCTTCGCGGGCGACCTGTGGTGGCACGCGAACGGCCCGGCGGAGGACCCGGTGGCCCCCGACCGCGCGGTACTGCGCGCCTCCCGGCTGCGGGTGATCGGCGTCGCGGACCTGGTCGTGCCGGGTCACGGCGCGCCGTTCCGGCCGGACGGGACTACGCCTCGCTAGGGTCTGTGCCCCGCGGGCCCGACCCCTCCCCCTAGCCCAACCAGGTCACATCTGCGCCCAACCCTCCCCCCGTCGGTGCGTCCCCGCGGCCGGTGCGGGCCGGTCGGACGATGTTGGTGCCGGTGTGCGTGCCGGTTCCGACTTCGGCACCGGACAGGGACCAGAGCGAGGGAGCACACGATGCCGGAACTGTTCGTCGACGGGGAGTGGACGGGGGCCGCCGGAGGGGCGCGGCGGGACGTGATCAATCCGTTCGACGCGTCCGTCGTCCAGCAGGTCGACGACGCGGGGGAGGCGGACGTCGACCTCGCCGTGCGGGCCGCGCGGCGCGCCTTCGACCGCGGCGACTGGTCGTCGGCGCCCACCCGGGAGCGGGCCGACGTCCTCCTCAAGGTGTCTCGGTTCCTGCTGCGGGACCAGGAGGAGATCGCCCACGTCGAGTCCCTCGACACGGGCAAGACGCTCGCCGAGGCCCGCATCGACGTCGAGGACGTCTCGAACGCGTTCCGCTACTTCGCCGAGATCGCGGACAAGGACGGGGGCCGCGTCGTGGACGTCGGCCCGGACGTGCTCAGCCGGGTCACGTACCACCCCATCGGGGTCTGCGCGCTCATCGCGCCGTGGAACTACCCGCTGCTCCAGGCCTCCTGGAAGGTCGCCCCCGCCCTGGTCGCGGGCAACACCTTCGTCCTCAAGCCCAGTGAGATCACACCGCTCTCCACCATCCACATGATCAAGCTGATCGCCGAGGCGGGCGCTCCCGCCGGAGTCGCGAACCTCGTGCTCGGGCCGGGCGGCACCGTCGGCGCGGCCATGTCCTCGCACCCCCAGGTGGACCTGGTCTCCTTCACCGGCGGTCTGGCCACCGGACGCCGCATCATGGAGGCGTGCGCGCCGGGCGTGAAGAACCTCGCCCTGGAGCTCGGCGGCAAGAACCCCAACGTGGTCTTCGCGGACTGCGACTTCGAGACGGCCGTCGACCACGCGCTGGAAGCATCGTTCCTGCACTCCGGGCAGGTCTGCTCGGCGGGCTCGCGGCTGCTCGTGGAGGACTCCCTGCACGACCGGTTCGTGGAGCGGCTCGCCGCCCGCGCGCAGGCCATCCGGCTCGGCAACGGGCTCGACCCGCGGACGGAGAGCGGTCCGCTGAGCTCGGCGGAGCACCGGGACAAGGTCGAGGGCTATCTGGAGGTCGCCCGGGAGGAGGGCGCCCGTCTGGTGTGCGGAGGCCGCAGGCCCGACGACCCCGAGCTGTCGCGCGGCTTCTTCCTGCTGCCCACGATCTACGCCGACTGCGACCGCTCGATGCGCATCGTGCAGGAGGAGGTCTTCGGCCCCGTCGTCACGGTGGAGCGCTTCCGCTCCGAGGAAGAGGCCGTGGAGCTGGCCAACGACACCCGCTACGGCCTTGCGGGCGGCATCTGGACGAACGACGCGAGCCGCGCCCAGCGGGTCGCCGCCCGGCTGCGGCACGGCACGGTCTGGATCAACGACTTCCACCCCTACGTCCCGCAGGCGGAGTGGGGCGGCTTCGGCATGTCCGGTTTCGGCCGGGAGCTCGGCCCGACGGGCCTGCGCGAGTACCAGGAGGCCAAGCACATCTACCAGAACCTCAGGCCGGGCCCCTCCGGCTGGTTCAAGGGCTGAACGTACTCAGAGCTCCACACGGACGAGCACACGGACGACAGGGAAGGCGGCGGCATGGCCGACGAGACGACGACTTACGACTACCTGATCATCGGTGGCGGTACGGCGGGCTCCGTACTGGCCGCCCGGCTGAGCGAGGACCCGGCGTCCCGGGTCTGCGTGGTGGAGGGCGGTCCCAGCGATGTCGGCGACGACCGGATCCTGAAGCTCCGCAACTGGATCAATCTGCTCGGCGGCGAGTTCGACTACGGCTACACCACCGAGGAGCAGCCGCGCGGTAACTCCCACATCCTGCACTCGCGGGCCCGTGTGCTCGGCGGCTGTTCCTCGCACAACACCCTGATCAGTTTCCTGCCGTTCCCGCAGGACCTCGACGAGTGGGTGGCGAGCGGCTGCGAAGGGTGGGGGCCCGAGACGATCCTGCCGTACCGGTCGCGGCTGCAGAACACGATCGTGCCCGTCGGCGCCGCCGACCGTAACCCGATCGCCCAGGACTTCGTGACGGCGGCGGCCGGCCGGCTCGGCGTGCCCGTCGTCGAGGACTTCAACGCCCGTCCGTTCACCGACGGCGCCGGTTTCTTCTCCCTCGCGTACGACCCGCAGACCAACAACCGCTCCTCCGCGTCGGTCGCGTATCTGCACCCCATCATGGACCGCCCGAACCTGACGCTCCGCCTGGAGACGTGGGCGTACCGGCTGCTGCGCGACGAGGAGGGCCGCTTCACCCGCGTGCAGGTCCGCAACCCCGACGGCTCGGTGTCGATCCTGGAGGCCGAGGCGGAGGTCCTGCTCTGCGCCGGCGCCATCGACACGCCCCGGCTCCTGATGCTCTCCGGGATCGGCCCCGCCGACCAGTTGCGCGACCTCGGCATCGAGGTCGGCGCGGATCTGCCGGGGGTCGGGGAGAACCTTCTCGACCACCCCGAGTCGGTGATGGTGTGGGAGACGGACGGGCCGCTGCCGCCCAACTCGGCCATGGACTCAGACGCCGGTCTCTTCCTGCGCCGCGACGCGGCGGGCGGGCCGCGCCCCGACCTGATGTTCCACTTCTACCAAGTGCCGTTCACCGTCAACACGGAACGCCTCGGTTACCCCGTTCCCGAGCACGGCGTCTGCATGACGCCGAACGTGCCGCGCGCCCGCTCCATCGGCCGCATGTGGCTGCGCAGCGCCGATCCGACCGTCAAACCCGCCCTGGACTTCCGGTACTTCACGGATCCGGAGGGGCACGACGAGCGCACGATCGTCGACGGTCTGCGCATCGCGCGCGAGGTCGCCGCCACCGCTCCGCTCAGCGACTGGCTGCTGCGCGAGGTCGCCCCGGGCCCGGACGTCCAGTCGGACGCCGACCTCTCGGAGTACGGGCGACGCGCCGCGCACACCGTCTACCACCCGGCGGGGACCTGCCGGATGGGCGCCGAGGACGACCCGATGGCCGTGGTCGACCCGCAGCTGCGGCTGCGCGGACACGACGGTCTGCGCATCGTGGACGCGTCCATCTTCCCGACCATGCCGTCCATCAACCCGATGGTCACGGTGCTCCTGGCGGCCGAACGCGCCGCGGACCTCATCATGGCCAGGCCCGCCCCCGGGTCCGCGGGCACGGAAGGGGCCCACCAGTGACCACCGCTCCAGGTACCCCGGACGGCACCGCGGACGCGGACGCCGCTCCCGGGGAGGCGAAGTCGGAGTTCCGCAAGGAGATGGGACCGTGGGCGAACTTCGCCCTCGGCTTCACCTACCTCTCCCCCGTCGTCAGCACGTACACCCTTTTCGGCACGGCCCTCGCCGACGGCGGCCCGCCGATGATCTGGGCGTTCGTCATGGCCGGGTGCGGACAGTTCCTCGTCGCGCTCGTCTTCGGCGAGGTCGTCGCGCAGTACCCGGTCGCGGGCGGCGTCTACCCGTGGGCGCGGCGGCTGTGGGGCGTGCGCTGGGCGTGGATGACCGGCTGGGTCTACATGTGGGCGCTGCTCGTCACCATCACCAGCGTCGCGTATGGCGCGGGCCCCTACATCGCGATCCTGCTGGGCTTCCGCCCGACCGTGCACACCACGGTGCTGTGCACGATCGCCCTGATCGTGATCTCCGTCCTCATCAACTACGCGGGCACGAAGGCCCTTTCGTGGGCGGCGCTCATCGGGTTCAGCGCGGAGCTGCTCGGCGCGCTCGTCGTCGGCATCATCCTGCTGACCACCCACCGCTTCCACGGTCTCGGCGTCCTCTTCGACGACTACGGCGCGGCCGGTGACAGCTCCTACCTGCCCGTCTTCCTCGGCGCCGCGATCATCGGCTTCTACCAGTACTACGGCTTCGAGGCCTGCGGCGACGTCGCCGAGGAGGTCAAGCACCCCGGCAAGGTCATCCCGAAGGCGATGCGCCGCACCATCTACGTGGGCGGGGCCGCGGCGACGTTCACCTGTCTGACGCTGCTCCTCGCGGTCGTCGACTACCGGGCCGTGATCTCGGGGAAGGACCCGGACCCGGTGGTCAGGGTTCTCTTCGACGCCCTGGGCGAGGCGGGCGCGCGGACGGTCATGGCCGTCGTCCTCATCTCCTTCCTGTCCTGCACGATCAGTCTGCAGGCCGCCGCCGGGCGGCTGATCTACTCGTACGCCCGCGACGAGATGATCATCGGCCACCGGCTGCTGCGGAAGTTCTCGGCGGCACGCGCGGTCCCCCCGTACGCGCTGCTCATCGCGGCGGTCGTGCCCGCGCTGATCGCCGTCGGTTCGCTCATCTCGGAGGACGCCCTGACGAAGATCGTGTCCTTCGCGATCCTCGGTATCTACGCGTCCTTCCAGATGGTCGTCCTCGCCGCGCTGCGGGCCCGCCTGAAGGGGTGGAAGCCGAGCGGTGAGTACCGGCTCGGGCGGTGGGGGCTGCTGGTCAACGTCGGGGCGCTGGCGTACGGCATCTTCGCCATCATCAACATCGCCTGGCCCCGCACGCCCGAAGCGCCCTGGTACGACAACTGGATCGTGCTGCTGAGCGGCGGCGTCGTGGTGGCCGCGGGCCTGGTGTACATGTTCACGACGCACCACTACGGACGCAGCGACGCCCCGTCGGACAACGCGGTGCCCGACGAGGCCGACACCGCGTGACCCCGTGACTGTCCCAAGTGGGCTATCGGAGGTGGGTGAGGAGCGCGTCGAGTGCCTTGGTGAGGGACTCGGCGTTGCCCGCGTCGAACCACGTGGTGCGGATGCGCTCGTTGCTTCCGCCGGGCGTCTCGTGGTCGCCCGCCAACTGCCGCGGTGAGCGCGTCTCGTCGCCGAGCGCCCGTCCGACGGCCTGGAAGAGGCCGCGGACGTACCGGTCCGCCTCCGCGGCGGGGATGCCCTGCCGTGCGGCCCAGTCGGTGAGGGTCGCCAGGTACGCGTAGTGGGCGCTGAGCGTGCCCGTCAGCGTGGAGAACACCGCGAAGTCCGCCTCGTCCGCGACCGGCAGCGCGCCGCCGAGCCCGTCGAAGAAGGCGTCGACGACCGGGTGGGACGGGAAGGTCACGGTGACGGACCGGCGCTCGCGCACGGCGGGCAGCGGGATGGCGCGCACCACGGGGGCGGCGGTGCCGAGCAGGTCGCGCACCTCGTCGACGCCGACGCCCGCCATGACGCTGAGCACGACCTTGTCATCGGCGACCCGGAGCCCGTCGAGGGCCTCCGTGCGGTCCTGCGGGCGGACGGCGAGGATCACCAGGTCGGCGCGGTCCGCGACCTCCTGGTTGTCCGCGCACACCCGGACGTCCGGATACCGGCCGGCCAGCTCGGCGGCCGTACGGGCCCCGCGTGGCGAGAGGTGGATATCCGGCGGTTCCCGGGTGCCGTCGCACAGGCCGTCCACCATGGCCCGGCCTATCTCGCCGACGCCGATGATCCCGATGCGGTTCACCACTGTTCTCCCCTGTCGTGTCGGTCATGTCGTGTCCACCGTGCGGTGTCGATCATGTCGTGCCGATGGAGGTTTTGCCCCGCACGGAGTATCCATGCGCGCATGACGGACCACGACACGGAGGGCGGGCCCGGCGGGCCGCCCGGACTGCCCCCGCCTCCCCCGCTGGGCGCGGCCGCGCTGCCGCCGGGCACGTACGACGGGACGGTCGTCCTCGTCACGGGTGGCGGGACGGGGCTCGGCAAGGCCGTCGCCGCCGAGTTCGCGCGGCTGGGCGCCGACCTGGTGATCGCGAGCCGCAGGGAGGACCGGCTCAGGGCGGCACGGGACGAACTGGCCGCGCTGGGCGGGCGCGTGACCGCCGCGGTCTGCGACGTCCGGGACGCCGAGCGCGTCGCCGAGGTCTTCGACGCGGCGCAGGCGGCGTACGGCCTGCCGGGGGTGCTGGTGAACAACGCCGCCGCCAACTTCCCCGTGCCCGCCGAGGACATGTCGCCGGGCGCCTGGCGCGCGGTCGTGGACATCACGCTCACGGGCACGTTCCTGATGACGCGCGAGTTCGGCCGACGTCATCTGGCGGCGGGCACCCCCGGCTCCGTCATCGACATCGGGGCGTCGTACGCGTGGACGGGCGGCCCCGGGTTCGCGCACAGCGCGGCGGCCAAGGCGGGGGTGAAGAGCCTGGTCGAGACCTTGGCGGTGGAGTGGGGGCCGTACGGCATCCAGGTCAACGGTCTTGTGCCGGGGCTGATGCCGCACGACGACATGACCGCCGACATCCGCGGCAACCTGGACCCGGCCGGACCACTGGCCGCCCGCCAGCCCGCCCTGCGCGTCGGCCTGCCGCGCGAACTGGGCTGGGCCGCCACGTTCCTGGCCTCCCCGTACGCCCGCTTCATCACGGGCCACACGCTGGTGGCCGACGGCGCGAACTGGCAACGCAGGGGACTGGTCGGTTCGCCGGTGGTGACGGTGCGGGAGCAGATGGGGCGGGCGGCGTTCGACGGTGGCGCTACTTCCCCTCGAACCGCGCAGGACGGCCCGCCGCCTTCGCCGCGTACCCCTCCCGGGAGTCGTCCGACGTGAGCGTGAGCGCCGCGTTCATCGCGACGCGGTCGAGGGCTTCCGTCATCCCCGCGTCGGCGTACGCGTCGATGCCGCGCTTGATGCCCCGCACGGCGAGCGGCGCGTTCGCCGCGATCTCCGCCGCCACGGCCCGGGACGCCTCGCTCAACTCCGCGACCGGCACGACCTGTTGGAGGAGGCGCAGGCGTTCCGCCGTGGGCGCGTCGATCCGGCGGCCGGTGAGGGCGAGCAGCTTCGCCCAGCCCGCGCCCGCCTCACGGGCGATGCGCAGGTCGCCGCCCGCGTCCACGGCGACGCCGATGCCCGCCTCGGGCAGCGCGAAGACCGCGTCGTCCGCCGCGATCCGTACGTCCGCCATGAGCGCCAGCTCGAAGCCGAAGCCCAGGCAGTACCCCTGGACGGCCGCGACGACCGGCTGCGGGAGCCCCGCGAAGGCACGGAACCGCTCGTGCGCCCAGCGCAGCCCCTCGTAGTAGTGCTGGGTGCGCTCGGCGCCGGAGCGGCCGGTGATCGCGCCGCCCGGCGCCGTGACGTCGATGCCCGCGCAGAACGCCCGGCCCTCGGCGCGCAGCAGCACCGCCCTGATGGAACCGTCGAAGCGGATCCGGTCGGCGAACAGGCCGAGCTGGCGGGTGGATTCCCAGCTCCACGCGTTGAGCTTGCGCGGCCGGCAGAGGGTGAGGATGCCGAGTCCGTCCTCGACGTCGAGGCGCAGCCGCTCCTCGCCCTCCGGGATGTCCGTGCCGATGGTGTCGATCACGCGCGCAGGTTACGCGCACCGGCTCAACGACTGAAGACCTCGAACGCCACCGCGGGCTTCCCTCCGAACCGCGACGCCAGGGACTGCGCGTTGCCCGTCAGGAACGTACGGCAGTACTTCTCGGGGTCCTCGTCCGTCAACGCCTCGATGTATGTGCGGTGTTCGAGGAGCGAGGCGACCGAGCGCTCCAGACCCGCCGTCGCGTCCGCGGCGTGCGTGGGCGTCGACGAACCGGCGACGGCGACCCACCGCACGCCGTTCCACGGCTCGAGGCCCTGCTCTTCGATGAGCTCCGGGAAGATCCAGCGGTTGCCCGCGTCCGCCGCGGCGTCCAGCGTGGCACGGCCGACGGCCACGTGGTCGGGGGTGTTCCAGGCGACGCCGCCCCAGGTGTCGCGGTGGTTGAGCGTGATGACCAGCTCGGGGCGGTGCCTGCGGATCGCGGCGGCGATATCGCGGCGCAGCGCCGTGCCGTACTCGACGACGCCGTCCTTGTGGTCGAGGAACTCCACGGTGTCGACGCCGACGACGGCGGCGCTGGCGCGCTGCTCCCGCTCGCGCAGCGGTCCGCAGGTGGCGGGGTCGAGCGTGTCGATGCCGGCCTCGCCCCGGGTGGCCAGGAGGTACGCGACCTCCCGGCCGCCGTCGGTCCAGCCCGCGACGGCCGCCGCGCACCCGTACTCCAGATCGTCCGGGTGGGCGACGACGGCGAGCGCGCGCCGCCAGTCCTCGGGCATGGGGGTGAGCTGGTCGGCGTGGGCGGCTGAACTCTGCGGCTCGGTCATGATTCCCAGCCTATCCCCGGCGTCGGACAACGGGCCGAGCGGCAAACCGGAGTTGGGGGCTCCTCACACCTCGCCGCGCACGAGCGCGAGCAGCCGGTCGAGCACACGCGGTCCGCTCACGCGCAGCCCGTCGTGCTCGTACTCGTCGGTGACCCAGGTGCGCAGGCCCCGGATGGTGCGGGCGGTGCGCAGGGAGTGCTCCGTGTCGACGTACAGGTCGTCGTGGTAGATCGCGGCTGCGGCGGGCACCTCGTTCGCGGCGAGGCGCGCGGTGTCGTACAGGCGCGGCCAGTCGGTGCGCTCGGCGAGGAGGTCGGCGGTCTCGCGCAGGGGGCGCAGTGCCGGGTCGCTGTCGAACATCCAGTGCTGCACGGCCTCTCCGGTGAAGAGCAGCGGGGCGTCGCCCGCCAGGGTCTTCGCCGGGTCGAACTGCGGGAACTCGCCGCGCATCCGCTCGGCGGACCAGGCGGTGGGCCGCCCGCCCTGGCCGTAGATCGCCTCGTGCAGGACGGCGAAGAGCGGGTTGCCCGCGTACGAGAGGGCCGTCCGCATGTTCTCCAGGAAGGCGTCGGAGAGCGCGGGCCCGGCCGGGGTGGGCACGAAGGCGTCCTCCAGGAGGTAGTGGAGGCGGTGGCTGCCGTCGCCCGTGCCGAGGAGCATGCCGAGGGACTGGAAGGCCGGGACGGTCAGCCGGTAGCCGCCCCCCAGGACCGTGTCGTGCTCGGCGAGGTGGGCGGCGATGCGGCGGGCGCGCTCGACGTCCTGGGGGTAGCGGGCGTAGTGCGCGGTGGTCTTGCGCTCCATGCGCGGGTAGGCCGCGCGGTACACGTCGTCGGCGTGACCGTCGAGGGCGGGCAGGCCGCCGGTGATCAGGGCGGCGGTGAGGCCCTCGGGCGCCGACGACAGGTAGTGGGTGGCGCAGAAGCCGCCGAAGCTCTGCCCGAGGACGGTCCAGGGGGCGCCGCCGGTCACCTCCGGGCGGATCGCCTCGCAGTCGCGGACGATGGAGTCGGCGCGGAAATGGGCGAGGTAGTCGGCCTGTTCGCGGGGGCCGCCGCGCAGTGGGAGGGTCTGGCGGTTGGCGGGCGTGGAGCTGCCGGTGCCGCGCTGGTCGACGAGGAGGACGCGGTAGTCCTGGAGGGCGCGGGCGAGCCAGGACTCCGCGCCGCTGAAGCGGGTGGCGCCGAAGCCAGGACCGCCCTGGAGGTAGACCAGCCACGGCCGGTCGGCGCCGCCGCGCGACGCCGAGACCGCTTCACGCGCGAAGACCTCGATCCGCTCCCCCGCCGGGTCGTCGTGGTCGAGCGGCACGCTGAAGCGGCGGTCGGTGAGTACGACTCCAGGCTGACGGTACGAGAGGGTCACGGGAGCTCCTGGCGATGCGGCGGATCACTGTCTACGTAGGGCCAGTCCAGCACACACGTCCGGCCGGAGGGCTGCCGGGTACGCTGCATCCATCCGATGACCGACTGGGAGGAGCCCGCGATGCGTGTCGCTCTTTTCCTGACCTGCGTCAACGACACGCTGTATCCGGATACGGGTCGGGCAGTGGTGAAATTGCTGACCAGGCTGGGAGTTGACGTCGACTTCCCGATGGCGCAGACCTGCTGCGGGCAGGCGCACTACAACACCGGGTACCGGCATCAGGCCGAGCCGCTGGCGCGGCATTTCTCCGATGTCTTCGGTTCCGACGCGTACGACGCGATCGTGACGCCGTCGGGGTCGTGCGGGGCGATGGTGCGGGAACTGTACCCGCGCATGGGTGAGCGGGCCCGTGCGGAGGGCAGGGGCGACGGTCTGGCGCGGACGGTCGCCCCGGTGGTCCCGAAGACGTACGAACTCACGGAGTTCCTGGTCGACGTCCTCGGTGTCACCGATGTGGGCGCGTACTACCCGCACACGGTGACGTACCACCCGACCTGTCACGGGCTGCGCGCGCTGGGGCTCGCCGACCGGCCCACCCGGCTCCTGCGGGCGGTGGAGGGGCTGGAGTTGGTCGAGCTGCCCGGTGCCGATGAGTGCTGCGGGTTCGGCGGCACCTTCGCCGTGAAGAACGCCGACGTCTCGGCGGCGATGGGCGCCGACAAGGTGCGCAACGCCGAGTCGACGGGCGCCGAGGTGCTGTGCGCGGCGGACAACTCCTGCCTGATGCACATCGGCGGCACGATGGCGCGGCTGCGCACGGCCGTGCGTCCCGTGCACATCGCGGAGATCCTGGCCAGTACGGAAGAGGAGCCCCTGTCATGAGCGGCGGGACCTTCGTCGGCATGCCCGCGTTCCCGGCGGCCGCGCGGGAGGCGGTCGGCGACGCCACGCTGCGGGCCAACCTGCGGCACGCCACGCACACGATCCGCGACAAGCGCGCCCGCGCCGTCGCCGAGCTGTCCGACTGGGACCGGCTGCGCGAGGCGGGGAAGCGCATCAAGGACCACACGCTGCGCCACCTGGACCACTACCTCGTGCGGCTGGAGGAGTCCGTCGAGCGGGCGGGCGGCACCGTGCACTGGGCGGCCGACGCCGAGGAGGCGAACCGCATCGTCGCCGACCTGGTCAGGGCCACCGGCGAGACGGAGGTCGTCAAGGTCAAGTCGATGGCCACGCAGGAGATCGGCCTCAACGAAGCCCTGGAGGCCGAAGGCATCCGCGCCTACGAGACCGACCTCGCCGAGCTCATCGTGCAGCTCGGCCACGACCGCCCCTCGCACATCCTGGTGCCCGCCATCCACCGCAACCGCGGCGAGATCCGTGACATCTTCCGGAAGGAGATGGGCCACTGGGGGCGTCCGGCGCCGGACGGCCTCACCGACACCCCGGCCGAGCTGGCCGAGGCGGCGCGGCTGCACCTGCGGGAGAAGTTCCTGCGCGCCAAGGTGGGGATCTCCGGCGCGAACTTCATGGTCGCCGAGACCGGCACGCTCGTGGTCGTCGAGTCGGAGGGCAACGGCCGGATGTGCCTCACGCTCCCCGAGACGCTGATCTCCGTCGTCGGCATCGAGAAGGTCGTTCCGGCCTGGCGCGACCTGGAGGTGTTCCTCCAGACCCTCCCGCGCTCCTCGACGGCCGAGCGCATGAACCCGTACACGTCGATGTGGACCGGCACGACCGACCAGGACGGCCCGAGCGCGTTCCACCTCGTCCTGCTCGACAACGGCCGCACCGACACCCTCGCCGACGAGGTGGGCCGCCAGGCGCTGCGCTGCATCCGCTGCTCGGCGTGTCTCAACGTCTGCCCGGTGTACGAGCGGGCGGGCGGGCACGCGTACGGCTCGGTCTACCCGGGTCCGATCGGCGCGATCCTCAGCCCGCAGCTCCGGGGCACCGGGAGCGACATCGACGCCTCGTTGCCGTACGCGTCCTCGCTCTGCGGGGCCTGCTACGAAGTGTGCCCTGTGGCCATCGACATCCCCGAGGTCCTCGTGCACCTGCGGGAGCGGGTCGTGCAGGGCGGCGAGGCGACGCGGGGCGGCAACAGGGTGACGCTGAGGCCCGCCAAGGGGCATGCGGCGGAGCGGGCGGCGATGCGCGCGGCGGGTCTCGCGTTCGCCCGGCCGGGTGCGCTCCGCGCGGGTCAGCGTCTGGCGTCGCGGACCCGGCGGCTCCATCCGCGCACGCTCCCCGGGCCCGGCAGGGCGTGGAGCGCGACGCGGGAGCTGCCGGAGGTGCCGGCCGAGCCGTTCCGGGACTGGTGGCGGCGCACGCGGGGCGGCAACAGCGGCGGCACGACGGAAGGGAGCGACCGGTGAGCGCCAGGGACCGGGTTCTGGGGCGGGTGCGGCGCGCGCTCGCCGACGTGCGGGCCGACGACGTACCGGCCGACGACCTCGCGTACGAACAGGCGGTGGACCGCGGGTACGCGCGCGAGCACGGCGAGCGGACCGTCACCGAGACCGTGGACCTGCTCGCGGAGAACCTCGCCGACTACCGCGCGATCGTGCACCGCTGCACGGAGGACGAGGTGTCGGACCTGTTGATGCGGCTGTACGCGGAGCGCGGTGCCGAGACCGTGCTCGTGCCGCCGGAGCTGCCGCCGCACTGGCTGGCGGCCGCCGACCCCGTGCGCGTCCACGACCGGGCGGCGAGCACCCCGCACGATCTCGACCGGGTCGACAGCGTCATCACGGGGTGCGCCCTCGCGATCGCCGAGACCGGCACGATCGTGCTCGACGGCTCCCCGGACCAGGGCCGGCGCCGCATCACCCTGGTGCCGGACCACCACGTCTGTGTCGTCCGGGTGCCCGGCCAGGTCGTCGCCTCGGTGCCGCAGGCCCTCGAACGGCTCGATCCGCTGCGGCCGCTGACCTGGATCTCGGGCCCCTCCGCGACCAGCGACATCGAGCTGGACCGCGTCGAGGGGGTGCACGGGCCGCGCACCCTCGAGGTGGTGTTGATGAGCGGTGAGTGACGGGCGCGGCTAGCGTGAGGGCATGATCCGGTTCGAGCAGGTGACCAAGCGCTATCCGGACGGCACGACGGCCGTGGACGACCTCTCCTTCGAGGTCGCCGAGGGCGAACTGGTCACGCTCGTCGGCCCCTCGGGCTGCGGCAAGACCACCACGATGATGATGGTGAACCGGCTCATCGAACCGACGTCGGGCCGCATCTTCGTGAACGGCGAGGACATCGCCGACGTCGACCCGGTGCGCCTGCGCCGCCGTATCGGCTACGTCATCCAGCAGGTCGGCCTCTTCCCGCACCGCACGATCCTCGACAACACGGCGACCGTCCCCGCCCTGGTCGGCTGGAAGAAGGCGAAGGCGCGGGCGCGCGCGGCTGAGCTGCTCGAGCTGGTGGGCCTGGACCCGAAGACGTACGGCTCCCGGTACCCCGAACAGCTCTCCGGCGGCCAGCGCCAGCGCGTCGGCGTGGCCAGGGCGCTCGCCGCGGACCCGCCCGTGCTGCTGATGGACGAGCCGTTCGGCGCCGTCGACCCGGTGGTGCGCGAGCAGTTGCAGGACGAGTTCCTGCGGATGCAGGCCGCGGTCCGCAAGACGGTGCTCCTGGTCACGCACGACATCGAGGAGGCGGTCAGGCTCGGCGACCGGATCGCGGTGTACGGGCAGGGGCGCATCGAGCAGTTCGACACGCCGGGGGCGGTGCTCGGGGCGCCCGAGACGCCGTACGTCGCCGAGTTCGTGGGCGCCGACCGGGGGCTGAAGCGGCTCTCCGTCACCGAGATCCAGACCGACGACCTGGAGCAGCCGCCGCTCGCCCGGCTCGACGAGCCCGCGGCGCAGGCCGCGGCCCGACTGCGCGAGGAGGAGGCGCGGTGGGCCGTCGTGCTCGACACGGACGGCGATCTGCACGGCTGGGTGGGCCTGGACGAGCTGGCGCTGGCCGGCGCCGGTGGCACGGTCGGCGACCTGGCGCACCGCATGAAGTCCTGGGTGCCGGTCGGCGCCCCGCTCAAGCAGGCGTTCGGCGTGATGCTGCAGCACGACGCGGGCTGGGTCGCGGTGCTCGACGGCGCGCGCTTCCTGGGCGTCCTGACCCCGGCCAAACTCCACGAGGCGCTGCGCCGCTCGGTGGACGCGGACGCGCAGGGCGTGGCGAGGGATCAGGTGGAGTTCGATTCGGTGGCCGACGCGTAGGAGCGCCCGGCAGGGGCGCGGGGGACTGCGCGACCAGCCACGAAGCACTCGCACGGGTAAGCGCTCAGAGCAGCCCCTTCTTCTCCAGGTACGCCCGTGCGACGTCCTGCGGCAACCGCCGCCAGCTGTCGACCTGTTCGTTCAGCGACGCCAGGTCCTCCGTCGTGAGCACGGGCCCAAGGCGCCCCAGCGCGGCCGCGACGCCCTCGCTGCCCGCTCGGGAGCGGTTGACGACGGGCACCAGGTAGTCGGCGTTCTGCAGGTTCTTGTCGTCCTTGAGGAGGACCAGGCCGAAGTCGTCGAGGGTCGCGTCCGTGGAGGTGGTGAGCACCATCTGGTCCTGGCCGCCCTGGACGGCCTTCTTGGCCTGGGTCGTGCCGACGCCCTTGGGATCGACTCCGGTGATGTCGATGCCGTACACCTTCTTCAGGCCCGGGGCGCAGTAGGGGCGCTGCACGCATTCGTCGCCCGCGGCGAGCCGTACCCTCAGGCCCGATCTGCCGAGGTCGCTGAGGGTCTCGAGCTGGTGCTGCTCGGCGTAGGAGGCGGCGACGGCGAACGCGTTCTGGTCGACGGCCTTGCCGGGGTCGAGGACGGTGAGGCCGCGCGGGGCGGCGAGGCGGCGCAGGGCCTTCATGGTCGCGTCGAGGTCGGGTGAGCCGACGGGCCGCGCGTCGGCGCCGTTCTTCTTGGCGTTGAGCCAGTCGGCGAAGGTCGCCGCGTACTCGGGGACGACGTCGATCTGGCCGGACTCCAGGGCGGGTTCGTACAGCTCGCGGTTGGCGACGGACAGGATGCGCGTGCTGTAGCCCGCCTTGTTCAGGAGCAGCGTGTACATCTGGGCGAGCAGGTCGGACTCGGTGAAGCCCGCGGAGCCGACGACGAGGCTCTTGCTGTCGCCGGGCGGCCCGGTGACCTCGCCCCTGGTCTCCAGGGAGGGGCCGGTGGCACAGCCGCCGAGGAGCAGCAGGGCGGTGGCGCCGGCGATCCCCGTACGGCGCCTCATCCGGCCCTCCCCCTGTTCCGCGCCCACCCGGGCGCGCACCGTTCGGCCACCTCGAAGGCGCCCTCGACGAGCAGGGCGAACACGGCGACGAGGATGGCGCCGGCCACGACCTGCGGGGTGCTCGCCAGGTTGAAGCCGGCCGTGATGATCCGGCCGAGTCCGCCGCCGCCCGCGAGCGCGGCGATGGTGGCGGTGGCGACGAGCTGCACGGCCGCGATGCGGATGCCGCTGAGCACCAGCGGCAGGGCGAGCGGCAGTTCGACCCGCCACAGCATCTGCCCTCCGGTCATGCCCATGCCGCGGGCCGCCTGGACGACGCTGCGGTCGACGCCGCGCATGCCGACGTACGCGTTGGTGAGCAGTGGCGGTACGGCGAACAGGACGAGCGCGACGACGGTCGGGCCCTCGCCCCACGTGCCGAGCGGGGTGAGGAGCAGCAGGACGAGGACGGCGAAGGTGGGGACGGCGCGGCCGACGTTGGAGATGTTCACGGCGAGCGCGCCGCCCTTGCCGAGGTGGCCGAGGACGAGGGCGACGGGCAGCGCGATGAGGCAGCTGAGCAGCAGGCAGACGACGGTGAGGACGAGGTGCTGGGTGAGCCGGTGCCAGATGCCGTCGTCGCCGGCCCAGTGCGCCGAGTCGGTGAGCCACGACCAGGCGTCGCCGAGTGTCTTCATGGGCGTGCCGCTCTCGTCGCCCGTTCCCAGGGGGTGAGGACGCGTTGCACGCCGAGCAGCAGCAGGTCGGCGGCGACGGCGATGACGACGCAGAGCACGGACGCGGTGAGCACCTGTGCTTTGAAGTAGGTGTTCATGCCGGTGTAGATGAGGTTGCCGAGGCCGCCGAAGCCGACGATCGCGCCGATGGTGACGAGGGAGACCGCGGAGACCGTGGCGATGCGCAGTCCGGCCATGGCGGCGGGCAGCGCGAGCGGGAGTTCGACCGTGAGCAGGAGGCGGATCGGGCCGTAGCCCATGCCGCGGGCGGCCTGCCGGGTGTCCTCGGGGACGGCGCGCAGCCCGGCGAGGATGTTCCGCACGAGCAGGGTGAGCGAGTAGAGGACGAGGCCCGCGACGACGAGGGAGGGGGAGAGTCCGTACACCGGGAGCAGCAGCGAGAACATCGCGAGCGAGGGGATCGTGTACAGGACGGTGGTGAGCGCGAGGACCGGGCCCGCGGCCCACCCCCAGCGGCGGGCGAGCACGGCGAGCGGCACGGCGACGACGAGCGCGATCAGGACGGAGAGCGACGTCAGCTGCAGGTGCTGCACGACCGCGTCGAGCAGGATCTGGCGGCGGGTGCTCAGGTACTCACCGCAGATCCACTCGTTGCGCGCGAGGCAGTCGTCGGGAGGCGCTGTCACCCGTCCATTCAAGGCGCGGGTGCGGGGGGTCGGCGCGTTCTGGTGACCCGTACGGGTCGGGGTGGCGCCGTGTCCTGCAAAGGTGTTCAGCCGGTTACGCCCCGCGCCGCCCTCCCTGTCTGCGCCCGCAGTGCGTCGACCGCGATGCGGGACGCCGTGCCGATGACCGCGTCGGCCGCGGGGAGGATCGCCGCGGTGCTCGCGGCGCGGGTGAAGACGGCTACGGCGTAGCGGCCGCCGTCGGGGTATTCGACGACGCCGACTTCGTTGCGGAGCGTGGGGAGGCTGCCGGTCTTGCCCGCGACGTGGACGTCGTCGAACGGGAAGCCCGACGCCATCCGGTGCGGCCAGACCTGGAGGCCGAGGAGGCGGCGCAGGGCGGGGCCGTGTGGGGGGGCGCAGGCCTCGTCCCGCCAGACGGCGGCGAGGAGGCGGGTCATGTCGCGCGGGGTGCTGTGGTTGCCGCGGGCGGGGTCGAGGGCCCGGAGCCGGGCGATGACGTGGGGATCGGTGAGGGCCTGCGCGCCGCCGGGCCCCGCGTCCTCCTTCATCGTGGCGAGGAGTTCACCGAAGGTGTGCGTCGCGTGCGTGCGGTCCAGGCCGAGCGCGGCGGTGGTCGCGTTGACGGCGTCCAGGCCGACGCGGGCGAGGAGGAGGTCGGCGGCGGTGTTGTCGCTGACGGCCATCATCAGGAAGGCGATGTCGCGCAGGGACATGCGGACGGGGTCGAGCATGGCGGATAGGCCGGTGGGTCCCGGCGTACGCAGGTCCGCGGGGCACTCGACCTGCTCGGTGAGGTCCAACGCCCCGGCCGCGGCCCGCTGGTGGAGCGTGACGAGCAGGCAGAGCTTGTGCACGCTGGCGGTGACGACCGGCTGGTCGGCGCCGAAGTCGACGTCCGCGCCGGTGTCGATGTCGACGGCGTGCAGCCTGCCCGTGACACCGGCTCGGACGAACGTGTCGCGCAGGAGGCCCTGGGTGCTGCTCACAGGTAGTACTCCGCTGCCGGGCGCAGGTGGACGGGGCGCGAGGGCAGGTCGGTGGTCACCGCGGCAGTTTTCCACATGGCGTGCGTGGTGGCGTCGGCGAAGGCGGTGACGGCGGCGTCGCTGCGCCCCTGCGGCCACGCCACCGAGCTGCGCAGGGCCAGCGGCGCGCCGGCCAGCGGGCGCCACACGATCTCTGGGTCGTCGGCGGGGGCGTCGACGGCTCCGTCGGCGGAGCGGGTTTCGCGCGGCCGGAAGGCCACGGAGCCGGCGGAGCGGATGAGCCCGCGGATGAAGCTGGGGCCCTGGCCGTGCCGGATGGCGGCGGGCGTGTAGCCGTTGCGGGCGCAGGTGGTGAGCAGGTCGTCGTGGAGGGCGGGCGCGTTGGCGCGCGGGAAGAGGATCAGGTCGTGGTCGGCGAGGGCGCTCAGCGGCACTTCGCCGAGGGCGGCGGCGGGGGCGTCGCGCGGCAGCAGTACGCCCAGTTCGCGCCGGAGGACGGGGCCGAGGCCGAGGCCCGTGACGTCGCAGGGGTGGTGGATGAGCCCGACGTCGAGGTCGTGCGAGGCGAACCGGGCGAGCTGCTCCGAGGTGGACAGTTCGTGCAGTTCCAGTTCGACGTCCGCGTGCCGCCGCCGGAAGTCCGCCAGGATCTCGGCGACGGTCTCCCCGGCGATGTCGGGCGGCAGCGCGGCGCGCAGCAGTCCGGCGTCGCCGTCCCGGATGCGGCGGCTGGTGGCCATGAGCGCCTCGGCGCGGGCCAGCAGTTCGCGGGCCTCGTCGAGGAGGAGCATCCCGCCCTTGGTGATCGTCACCTGTCGGCTGTTGCGCTCGAAGAGCCGGACCCCGAGCTCACGCTCCAGTCGCTGGATGCGCTGGGACAGCGGCGGCTGAGCCGTGCCGAGCCGGGCGGCGGCACGGCCGAAATGTGACTCTTCTGCAACAGCCACGAAGCACCGGAGATGCAGGATCAGGTCCACGAGCAGGAACGATATCGCGGATTAATCATTACGCACTCCATATCCATCTTGGACACATCGGCCGCGAACCTGTTCTGCTCGGCCCATGAACAGGACAATGCGGCACATAGCCGTCTTCTGCGGGGTCCTCGTGCTGTCCTTGCTGGTACGGGCCACGTGGGTGCAGTTCGCCCGCGCCGACAGCCTCGCCGAGCACAAGAAGAACCGGCGGGTGCAGATCGACACGTTCAGCGCTCCGCGCGGTGACATCGTCGTCGGCGGCAAGCCGATCACCGGTTCCGTGGCGACGCCGGGCTCGGACCTCAAGTACAAGCGCACCTTCAAGGAAGGTCCGATGTACGCGCCGATCACGGGCTACTTCTCGCAGGCCCAGGGCGCGACGTTCCTCGAAGGCGTCGAGAACGACCTCCTGAGCGGCAAGGACCGCAGGCTCCTCGGCAGCCCCCTGGATGTCCTGACCAGGGAGAAGCCGCGGCCCGGCGATGTCGTCACCACCATCGACCCCAAGGCGCAGAAGGCCGCCTACAAGGGGCTGACGGATCTCGACGCGAAGGGCGCCGTGGTCGCCATCGACCCACGCTCCGGCAAGATCCTCGCGATGGCGAGCACTCCCTCGTACGACCCGTCGGTCTTCGCCGGAATCTCCGGCAAGGAGAGCGAGGCCTTCAAGGAACTCGACCGCCGCAAGGACAAACCGCTGAACAACCGGGCGACGCGCGAGACCTACCCTCCCGGCTCCACCTTCAAGATCCTCACCGCCGCCGCGGCCCTTGAGCACGGCACGGTGACCGACATCGACGCCCCGTCCGGCGCCAGAGCGCCGTACCGGCTGCCGCTCAGCAGCACGGAGATCGGCAACGTCGTACCCAATTCGATGTGCGACAAGGTGTCGATGAAGACCGCGATGCAGTGGTCGTGCAACAACGTCTTCCTGGACGCGGCGCTGAAGACCGGCAAGGACAGGATGCGGGAGACCGCCGAGAAGTTCGGGTTCAACAAGGAGCAGTTCACGCCCGTGCGGTCGGCGGCGAGCGCCTACCCGAAGGAACTGGACAAGCCGCAGACCGCGCTGACCGGCATGGGCCAGGGCAGCGTGACCAGTACGCCCCTGCAGATGGCCATGACCGTCGCGGGGCTCGCCAACGACGGCAAGGTGATGAAGCCGTACATGGTGGACGAGCTGCGCGGCCCCGACCTGTCGGTGATCGAGAAGGCCGAGCCCGAGGTGCTCGACCGCGCCGTCTCCGTGGACACGGCGAAGAAGGTGCAGGCCATGATGGAGCACACGGTGACGGACGGCACGGCGGACAAGGTGCGGATGCGGGGCGTCACCGTGGGCGGCAAGCCGGGCACCGCGCAGCACGGCGCGGATGTGCGCGACGAGCGTCCGTACGCGTGGTTCGTCTCCTACGCCAAGCAGGCGGACGGCACATCACCGGTGGCGGTCGCGGTGCTGGTCGACCCCGAGGACATGGACATCTCCCGCTCCGAGATCGCGGGCGGCAGGCTGGGGGCGCCGATCGCGAAGGCGGTCATGGAGGCGGTGCTCAAGCGCTAGCCGGGACGTCAACTTCCCTCCGATCACGGCTGGTTCATGGCTGAGGCGGGACCGCAGGCGAGTCACCCCGGGTGACAGTCGCGACCCGACCCACCATGATGGGTGGGTCATGGAGACTTCGGGACCGACGCCGCGCTCCCGGCCGCGCCACGGTCACAGGACCGTCGCGCCGCCGGGAGCGGCGGCATGGTCGGCCCCGGCACGTCCGGCGTCGCGGTCCGTCACCCTCTCGCTGACGGGCACCCTCTTCGCCGTCGCCGCCTACCACCTCGTGCTCGGACCCGTGCCCGGGTGGGACGCGCGGACGGTCGCCGCCGCGGTCCTGTTCCACGCCGCGCTGTCGCTCCGCCGCACCCCGCCGCAGGACGAGGCCCGCCGCACCCGGTGGGCCGCGGTCCGTGAGCGGTGGAGCCCGGACACCCGCGCCCCCGCGCCGGCCACCGCGCCCCGCCCACTCGGCGGCGGCTCCCTCACCAGGACCCTGCGCCTCCTCTGGGCGTTCCTGGCGCGACTGCTGCGCCCGTTCCGCACACCGCGGGCCCTCGCGCCACCACCCCCGGCGGCAACGCACCGTCCGGCGCGCCCGGCCCGCGCGCTCCCTCTCGCCCTCCTCCTCGCGGACGCACTGGTACGGCGGGGCCCTCCGGCCCGCCCGCCGCTCACCGTCTGACCCGGCCCCCGGCGCGTCCACGGCGCGGCCGACGCGGACGGGAGCGGCACCGGCCCGCCGATCCGCACGTTCCGCTGGGAGGGACCCCCATGTCCAAGACCGTCGTCGTCATAGGCGCTGGCCCCTATGGCCTGTCCGCCGCCGCACACCTCAGGGCACGCGGCATGCCCGTCCGGATCTTCGGCGCCCCCGTGGCGAGCTGGGCCCGGCGCATGCCCGCCGGGATGCTCCTGCGGACGCCGCCCGCCGCCACCGAACTGGCGACCCCGCGCGAGGGGTTCACGCTCGCCGACTACTGCCGTGACGCGGGAGAACGCAGGCTCGGCGACCACGACCAGGTGCCCGTCGGCCTGTTCCTGCGGTACGGGAGGTGGTTCCGGGAGCGGCTCGTACCCCGTGTCGAGGACGAGCGGGTGGCCGCGGTCGACCGGGGCGCGGACGGTTTCCGCGTGAAGCTGTCCTCGGGCGAGGTGCTCAGGGCGGGGGCCGTCGTCGTGGCGACCGGGCTCACCGGCTTCGCGCATCTGCCCGCGCCCCTCGCGGCGGCGGCGTCCGGCGGGCCCGCGGCCCTCGGCCTGATCTCGCACAGCTCCCAGCAGACCGACCCGAGCAGCTTCGCGGGGCGCAGCGTCACCGTCGTGGGGGCCGGTCAGTCCGCGCTGGAGAGCGCCGCGCTGCTCCACGAGGCGGGCGCGGACGTGCGCGTGGTGGCGCGCGGTCCGGGGGTCAGGTTCGACGCGCCGCCGTCGGGACCGCAGTGGCGCCCCGACACTCCTGCGGGCCGCTCCTGGACCATGTACGGCCTCACGCGTCAGCCCGCCGCGTTCCGCCGGCTGCCCGCGGCCGCCCGGCTGCGGCTCGCCGAGCGGGCGTTGCGGCCGGGCGGGGCGTGGTGGCTCAGGGAGCGGTTCGAGGGCAGAGTTCCCGTCCTGGCGGGGCGGGAGATCACGGGGGCGGAGGCGTACGGCGGCGGGATCACCCTGCGGACGACGACGCCCGACGGACGTACGCAGACCGTCGAGTCCGAGCACGTCCTGGCCGCGACGGGCTACCGCGTCCAGCTGGAGTCCCTGGAGTTCCTCTCCCCCGAGCTCCGCGCGGACCTGATACGCGTCGGCGGCTTCCCCCTACTGGACAAGGGGTTCTCCTCCAGCGTGCCCGGCCTGTACTTCACCGGGCCGTCCGCGGTGGCGACGTACGGCCCCGCGATGCGGCTGGTCAGCGGCACGCGGTTCGCGGGGCCTCGGCTCACCAAGTCCGTGGCGGCGTGCTGCGACGAGTGAACCCCGCGGACCGGCGCGGCGGCCTGCGGGCATCGCAGGCTCACCTCGGCACGAGCAGGGCGACCAGCCGCTCGGCCTGTTCGCGCGGGTCGGGCGCACCGGCCCAGCCGCCCGTCATCAGGAGGTGGTGGACGGTCCCGACGAGAGCGAGCGCCGTCGTGCCGGTGTCGGTGCCGTCCGGGACGCGGCCGAGCCTTGCTTCGGCGTCGAGGTAGGCGGTGAGCGCGTTCTGGATCGCGCAGAAACCGGGGGAACCTTCCGCCAACGCCTCGCGGATGTGCTGTGCGGTGGCGTTGCTCGTCATGGCCAGGCCGACGACCCTCGGGTCGAGGGAGTCGAGGAGCCCGAGCGCGACGCCGGTCAGGTTCGCGGCGACGGTGTCCTGACCCGCACGGCCGGGGAGCTCCTGGGCGCGGGCCGCGGTGCGCGCGAACCGGTCGAGCACGAGCTCGGCGACGAAGGCGTCCACGCCTCCGAAGTGCGTGTGCAGTATGCCTTTGGCGCAGCCCGCCTCGCTCGTGACGGCCCGGCTGGTGAGCGCCGCGGCACCCTCGCGCGCGACGATCCGCTCCGCGGCGCCGAACAGCCGCTCGCGAAGATCGGGGATCGCGACTCCGCGCGGTGACATGACGTCCTCCTCGGCATCGACGGCGCCGGTACAACTCGGCGCCCATATCGCCCCGTTGCAAGTATGGGCGATCGCCCATACCGTTTGGGCGGGCGCCCATTCTATCGGTGCGCCCCTATCGCCATGCGTCAGGGGGACGGAGTGCAGAGCATCATCAACACCGAGCAGGCACAGGCGTGGAACGGTTACGAGGGAGAGCACTGGGCCCGCAACCAGGATCGCTGGGACGGGGTGAACGCGGGCTTCAACACCCCGCTCCTGGACGCCGCTTCGGTCGGCGCACACGACCGTGTCCTGGACGTCGGCTGCGGCGCCGGGCAGACGACCCGACTGGCCGCACGCCGGGCCCACAGCGGTCACGCGCTGGGCCTCGACCTGTCGGCGCCGATGCTGGCGGGGGCGCGCCGGGCCGCACGCCAAGAGGGCCTGGACAACGTCTCCTTCACGCAGGGCGACGCCCAGGTCCACCCGTTCGCCCCGGCCTCGTACGACGTCGCGATCAGCCGCTACGGCGTCCTGTTCTTCACCGACCCCGTGGCCGGCTTCGGCAACATCGCCCGCGCGCTGCGCCCCGGCGGCCGCGCGGCGTTCGTCTGCGGCGCGTACCCCGAGGACAACGAGTGGCTCCAGGCCTTCGCCGCGCTGGCCGACCTGCTCCCTCTCGGCGGCTTCGGCGCGCCCGGCGGTCCCGGCATGTTCTCCCTCGCGGACGCCGACAGGACGTGCGACGTGCTGTCGGCCGCGGGGTTCACCGGCGTCGAGGCGAGGCGGGTCGAGACGTACGGAACGTGGGGCTGGGACGCCGCCGACGCCGCGGCCTTCCTCCTCGATTCGGGCCCCGGCCGCCACCTGACGAGCCAGGTCACCCCGGAGACCCGCACCGAGGCCCACGCCCGCCTGACGGAAACCCTGCGCCCGCACGAGACGGACGGAACACTGCGACTCCGCAGCGTGGCGCTCTTGGTGACGGCGGTGAGGGAATGGACACCGCCCCCTGGAAGCGGCGAAGCCGCCCTTCAAGGGCGCGGGGAACTGCGCGGGTAGGGACCACCGACGGTTAGCCGCCCAACAAGCCCCCGCGGCAGGGCCATAGGCGGCTTTCAGAGCCACCGGGACGATCGCTACGATGCGCAGCGATGAGACAGTCGCCCCGGACCCGCGCCACCCGGCACGCCATACGCCGCGTCGCGCCCCCCGCTGCGCTCGTCTTTCTCATCGCCACGCTGTTCATGTGCCTCGGCCCCGTCGCGCCCGACGGGGGTCACAAGGGTACGGGCCACGCCGGCGCCGTCGCCGTCACCCGAGCGCTGTCCTCCGGCTCCCTCGACCACCACGCGGTGGCCGTCGAAGGGTCCGACTGTCCGGACGGCGACCACTGCTGCGCGCCCGCCGCCCACGGCGTCCGGGCGACACCCGCACCGACCGGCCCGTCCCTCTCGGACCTCCACCGGCAAGAGCCCTGCTCCCGGGCGCCGTCAGCGCCCGGCCCTGCGCCGGAACAGCCCTCGAACCGCGGCTCTCCCGACCTCCACATGCTCCAGGTGCAGCGGACCTAGGCGGACCCCGGCAGGACGGCCCGCGGATGCGGCCTGCCCGCCGACACGGCATCCACCGACCAGACTCCGCCACCACCGCCGCGCCCCCGTGCGGCGGGGACAGGGAACCCCCATGGCCAAGGCCAAGCCCGGAAAGCCGAACAGACCCAGCAACTCCAACAGACCCGGTCATACCAACAAGCCCGGCAACGGCAACAAGCCGAGCAAGAAAGCCGTGGCCGCCGAGCGCAGAGCACGCGTGGAGGCGATGCAGCGCGCCGAGCAGGCGCGCGAGCGGCGCAACCGCATCATCACCGTCTCGGTGAGCACGGTGATCGTCGCCGCGCTCATCGGCTTCGGCGCGTACGCCGTCGACCGCGCCGACGACAAGGAGGCACAGAACGCGGCCGCCGCGAAGAAGCCCGTTCGGGGCGAGAAGACGTGGGACGCCAAGAAGCTCGGCCGCAACCACGTCGACAAGGCCGTCGACTACCCCATGACCCCGCCGGTCGGCGGCGACCACAGCCAGGCCTGGATGACCTGTGAGGCCAAGGTCTACAAGAAGCCCATACCGAACGAGAACGCCGTGCACAGCCTCGAACACGGCGCCGTCTGGGTCACGTACAACGACAAGGCCCCCGACGCCGACGTCAAGAAGCTGGGCGACAAGGTCGCCAGGACCTCGTACAGCCTGATGAGCCCGGTCAAGGAGCAGCGGAGCCCCCTCATGCTGTCGGCCTGGGGACACCAGCTGACCGTGGACAGCGCCGCCGACCCGCGGGTCGGGGAGTTCTTCAGCAAGTACGTGCAGGGCCCGCAGACCCCGGAGCCGGGCGCCGCGTGCGCCGGAGGCATCGACTCCGCGTGAACCGGCCCGGCCGGCGCGCGGCGGGAGTGCCGCGCGCCGGCCGGACCGGGGTGGTGTCGTGTCACCTCGCTCTCAGGTCAGACCTGCGCCGGCCGCTCCTCCGGCGAGGGCGCAGGGGTCAGCCGTCCCGCGCGGTGCAGCCCGTACAGAGCGGCCGAGCAGCCGAGACCGAGGAGGAGCAGCGCGAGCCACGGCAGCGCCGACATCCCGGCCTCGCGGGCCGCGTCCAGAGCGACGCCGGTCAGCAGGTTGCCGATCGTGATGCCGACACCGCAGATGGTGTTGTAGAGGCCGTAGTGCGTGGCGACCAGCCGGTCCCCCGCGAGGCGGACGATCGTGTCCATCTCGAAGGGGTACGCGACCATCGTGCCCAGTGCGAGCAGCAGTGCGGCAAGCAGGGGCGGGACGGCGGCGAACAGCCACCGCCCGGCTCCCCCGCCCGGCACCGGCAGGGCCGTCGCCGCGAGGAGCGGCACGAAGGCGACGCCCATGCACAGCAGCCCCCAGGCCAGGGCCCGCCCGGGCGCCAGCCGTTCCTTGCACCAGGCGGTCACCCGGGTCTGGCCGAGGATGGTCGCGAGCCCGGACACCGCGAAGAGCAGCGCGACGGCGACGGTGCCGAAGTCGCCGTCGCCGCCGAGACGTCGTACCTCCAGGGGCAGCGCCAGATAGACCTGGAAGGTGAGGACGTACGAGCCGATCATGGCCGTCGAGAAGAGCAGGAAGGCACGGTTGCGGAGGACACCGCGCCACTGCGCGAGAACGCCTTCGCCCGCGCCGGCCCTCCCCTTCCTCGCCGCGTCGTCGCCCCCGCGCGCGGGCAGTGCGCGGATCTGCACGACGCTCAGCACCGCGAAGATCACCGCCGAGACGAGACAGGTGACCCTGAAGTCGACGCCCGTGAGCAGCATGCCGACGAGCGGGCCCAGCAGGATGCCTGCCTGGTAGAAGACGTTGAACAGCGCGAAGGCCTCGACGCGGCGCTCGCCGGCGTCGGCGGCGAGGTAGGCCCTCACCGCGGGATTGAACAGCGCGCCGGCGAACCCGGTGGCCGCGGAGGCGACCAGCAGCGCGGGCACCGAGTCGACGAGGCCGAGGGTGGCGAATCCGACGGTGCGCAGGACACATCCCGCGACGATCAGCGGCTTGTAGCCGAACCGGTCGGCGAGCGTGCCGCCGACGAGGAACATGCCCTGCTGACTGAAGTTCCGTACACCGAGCACGAGTCCGACGAGCCACCCGGCGAGGCCGAGGGTGCCGGAGAGGTGCTGGGCGAGGTACGGCATCAGCATGTAGAAGCCGAGGTTGATGGTGAACTGATTGGCCAGGAGCAACTGGACGCTCCGGTCGTAGGACCGGACCTGGGTGAGGGTCGCCGTGGTCATCGCGCCTCGCTCTCGGCGCTCAGGGGGTCCCGGACGGTGGTGCAGCGGGTCCAGCGGCCGACCTCCTTCTCGTCGGGAGTGTGGACGACGTCGGGGTCGGCGGCAGGCGCCCCTGCAAGGAGAAGCCCGTGCCGTTCGCAGTACGTGTCGTCGTAGACGGTCTCCAGGTAGCGCTGCGGCCCGTCGGGGAAGACCGCGACGATACGGGCGTCGCGCGGCAGCGTCCGGGCGAGCCAGCCGGCCACCAGCGCGACCGCGCCGACGCTCCAGCCTCCGGTCGCGTAATGCGAGGTCGCCAACTGTCGGCACGCCCAGACGGATTCGGCGGGCGACACCCAGTGGACCTCGCTGAAGTGCTCGTAGGCGACGTTGCGCGGGTAGATGCTCGATCCCAGGCCGCGCATGAGCCTGGGCCGGGCGGGCTGGCCGAAGATGGTCGACCCGACGGTGTCCACGCCGACGAGGCGCAGCCCGGGGTAGAGCTGCCGCAGGACGCGGGAGATGCCGGCGGAGTGGCCGCCGGTGCCGACGCTGCACACCAGGACGTCGATGTGGCCCAGCTGCGCGGCGAGTTCGAGGGCGAGCGGGGTGTAGGCGGCGACGTTGTCGGGGTTGCCGTACTGGTCGGGGCACCAGGAGCCGGGGTGCTCGGCGAGGAGTTCGGCGACGCGGTCGCGGCGGGCCTGCTGCCAGCCTCCGGCCGGGTCCGGTTCGGGCACCGTGTCGACGGTCGCGCCGTGGGCGGCGAGCAACCGCGTCATGGACGGCTCCAGGCCCGGGTCGGTGACCAGGGTGACGGGGTGCCCGTGGACCGTACCGGCCAGTGCCAGACCGAGTCCGAGGGTGCCGCTGGTCGACTCGACGATGCGGCAGCCGGGCTGCAACTCGCCCCTGGCGCGGGCGCGTTCGACCATGTGCAGCCCCGGGCGGTCCTTGATGCCGCCGGGGTTGAACCCCTCCAGCTTGGCCCAGAAGCCGCGGTCGGGCGGCGTGAGGGGGTGGGAGACGCGCAGGACGGGGGTGTTGCCGACGAGACCGGGGAGGGTGGACCCGGCGGGGGCGACGGCCTGGTGGACGGGATGAGCGGAGCGGGCGGCGTGGGCGGGGTGGGCAGGGTCGCCGAAGTGGCCCGGACAGGCGAGATGGGCGGATTCGTGCGCGATCGGAGAATGCATCTCTTCGCTTCTTCTTCGCTCTCGTTGGGGGGGTGAAGGCATGCGGGGACCACGGGCCTCCTATATGCGCCACCTGCACAGCGAGTTGAGGGCGTCCCGGCCGCCGCCTCGCACGGTTCGCGGCGGACGTGACGCCGAGGCGTGCTGACCGCCGAGGGCGGGGACGGCGCTCCCCACGAGCGCGTAGAGCCGGGCGAACGACTGCGCCCCGGCCCCGGATCCGATACCGCCCGGTCCGGGCCCCGCACCGAATTCGTGGCAGTGCCCGGAGGAATCAGGCACGGACAGAGGCAGCGGAGGGGATACGTCGGCCCCCTCGCCTCCCCCGTCACCGCCGATCTCCGCGACCGCGACCACGTGAAGCCCGGACGCCACGGACGACGGCCCCTCCGGGCCTTGATGATGCCCGCCGGAACACAGGAGCAGAACGGCGAGCAGCAGGACGTACAACGAGTTCAGGACGTACAAAGAATTGCGGACGTACAGCCGAGGCAGCACAGACCCTCCGCGCGACAACTGCCCGACCGGGACGCACGCGTACGTGCACGTGCGTACGTACGCGTAGCGCTGACACCTACGGTCGGGACGAGGACAGACCGGTGGCGGAAACCGGCCGGTCTAGACGCGCAGGATCGTCGACTCTGCGGCGTGCGCTATCGGCACCGGGAGGTCGCGCCCGGCGAAGCGCTGCGCGTGCGGAGGCACGGGTGCGTCACCGCGCCACGCGGAGTCCAGCGGCGAGAGGCAGGGAAGATCGACACCGGGCCCCTGCGGGGGTTGCCCCAGGGCGCACTCCTCGACGGTGTGCGCGGGTGGATGCCTGTGCCCCTGTTCCCTGGGCACCTCGGCGACAACGGACGAGCCACGCCCCACGTCGACGGTCGGCCCCGCCGCCACCACACCATTCCCGGCCCCGAGGTGACGACTGGTCGTCTCGGGACTGGCCACATGCGTGAACACCAGTCCGAACAGAACGAGCCCCAGTCCCACGACCCGCCACAGAGCCACCGCCGAGCGGCTCCGACGCGTACCGGAAGAAGACCAGGCCGTCATCACACGGTGATCCTAGCGGGCGGCTCCTGCTTTCCGTGGTGCCTTCCGTGCTGCCTTCCGTGGCGAGCACGGAAGCCGTACCTAACGGTGGGCCGCCAAGCTGTGATCACAGCGAACGGGCCGCCGTCTGATGGCGGCGGCCGGTCAGGGATCGACAGCGCAGGGGTGGATGATGAGCACCGTAGACGTTCACAAGGGGTTCTCGGCCGAGGAGCGGGCCGCGATGAAGGACCACGCCAAGGAGTTGAAGGCGGCGGCCCGTCGCGGTACACGTGCGGACAAGGCCGCGGAGGCCGAGCGGGACGTTCTCGCGCGGATCGCCGAGATGGAGGACTCCGACCGGATCATGGCGGAGCGGGTCCACGCCATCGTCATGGCGAACGCCCCGGCCCTCGCGCCGAAGCTCTGGTACGGCATGCCCGCCTACGCCCTCGACGGGAAGGTCGTCTGCTTCTTCCAGAGCGCGGCCAAGTTCAAGGCCCGTTACGCGACCCTCGGGTTCAGCGATCTGGCCCGGCTGGACGAGGGACCGATGTGGGCGGCCGGCTTCGCGCTGAGCGAGGTGACCCCGGACGTGGAGGCGCGGATCGGTGCCCTCGTCAAGCGGGCGGTGGGGTGAGGGGGAGCCGGGGCGGGCTCAGTTCGGCGGCTGGGCTCGCTGTCCCCGGTGAGCGGTGATCGGCCCGAGGCCGAGGGAGGTGAGCGCCCTTCTCCCCCGGTCCGCGTCCGCGCCGCCCGCGAGCAGCAGCGTCCGCGCCGCCTGGTACGGGCAGCCGGCCGCCTCGAACGCGGACCTGGTCGCGAGGAGGCGCGGCACGTCCTCGTCGAGCAGTGCCTGCGCGCGTTCCACCTGGGCCGCGGCGAGCGCGTTGCCCTCCACGACGGCGCGGGCGGCGTCGATGCGGGCCTGGGCCTCCGGGAGGCCTGCGAGTACCGACGCCTCCGCCCGGAGTGCCGCGTACCAGTGCAGCCAGACCCAGCACACCCACTTCCACACCGCGTCCGGGGGCGGTGCGACGCTCGCCAGGGCGGCGTCCGGGTCCCCGTGGTGGAGCTGGACCATGGCTTCAAAGACGGCACCGTAACCCTTGCGGTGCTGTTCGGCGGTGTCGGCCTGCTCCACGAGGGCCAGCCAGTCCGCCCGCCCCGCCTCGTCGCCGCGCAGGCCGTGGACCATGGCGACCGACGCGGCCGCCGCGCCCAGCGAGAGTGACCGTTGGCGGCCGCTCCGCTCCCACGCCTCGCGGAATCCGACGGCACGGGTGAGCACGTCGTCGGCGTGGCCGGCGAACGCCTCCGTGACCAGGAGCCAGGACGTGGCCTGGTGCCCCGCCTCGGAGAGGAGGGGGTGGCCCGCCAGCTGTCCGCTCCAGCGGCGGGCCCGCGGCAGTTCGCCCACGCCCAGCGCGGTTCCGGCCGCCATGCCCAGCGCGTCCATCACCTCGTGCGTCCCCGCCAGGGTACGCGGCGCCTTCGCCAGGACGTCGATCCGGCGGCGGGCGGCCGCCGCCGCGCCGAAGGACTCGCCGGCCCAGCTCCGGGCACCCGAGAGGGCGTCGAGAGCGGCCGACTCGGCCACGGGGTCGCCGGTCAGTCCGGCCAGCGCGACGGCGCGTTCGGCGTACGCGACCGTCTCCTGCGCGGTGTTCTCGACGCCCCCTTGCAGCGCGCCGAACGCGTCCGCGGTCACGGCCGCCTCGGCCAGCGCGAGCGCCGCGTCGGCCGCGGTGTCGCCCGCGCCGGACATGTCGTGTGCCTGCGCCAGTACGTCCTTGATCTCCGCCTCGAAGGGGATCACCGGGAACGACGTGGAGAAGCGGTAGGCGACGGTGGCGGCCGCCGCCAGGTCGCGGCAGGCCCCGGCGGTGTCACCGGCCCGGCGCGCGGCGTCGGCGGCGCGCCGGTGCAGGCGGAACATGTCATCGCCGAGCCGTCGGCAGCCCGCCACCCCGGCGGCCTGACGCAGCGCCACGGCGGCTCCGGCGTCGTCCGCCGAATCCGCGGCCAGCGCCGCGACCTGCTCGAACCGCTCCTGCGACTCGGCGAGGAGATTGCGGGCGAAGGCCAGCTCGGCCAGGCGCCCGGCGAGCCGACAGGCGTCGGCGCGCAGCTCCGGCCGACCCGGGGCCCAGGCCAGGGCGGCCCGCATGTCCTGCGCCACGGCATCGAAGCGGGCCCGCCACTCGCCGCCGCCGACATCCGCGCCGTCCCGCAGGGCTTCCGCACCGATCAGACACCACGCCAGGTGCCGGGACCGCACAGTGGCCAGCTCACCGGCGCGGACGAGCTGTTCCGTGCCGTACTGACGAATGGTCTCCAACGCCTGGTACCGGGTACCGGTCGCGGAGGGGACCACGGTCAGCAAACTGTGCTCAGCAAGCCGCCCAAGCCCATCGACAACCGCAGCCATGGAGCCGATCCCGACCACGGGGTCGGCCGCGCCGACGGAGCCGGCCCCGGCCACGGGGTCGAGCCCACCCGCAGAGCCGAGCCCGCCTGCAGAGTCGGCCCCGCGTACCGAGCCGAGCCCGCCCGCAGAGCCGAGCCCACCCTCGGAGCCGGCCACGCCCACGTCGTCGACCCCAGCCACGGAACCGACCCCGCCTGCAGAGTCGGCCCCGCCCACAGAGTCGGCCCCGCCCACAGAGTCGGCCCCGCCCACAGAGTCGACCCCGCCCACAGAGTCGACCCCGCCCACAGAGCCGAGCCCGCCCTCGGAGCCGGCCACGCCCACGGAACCGACCCCGCCCGCAGATTCGCCTCCGCCCACGGACCCGACCCCGCCCGCCTCCCCGGCACCACCCCCGGCCACCACACTCACCGCCGCCTCCACCGTGAACGGCGCCACGAACACCGACAGCCGTCGCAACAGCGCCTGGTCCGGTGGGGCGAGAAGGTCATGGCTCCAGTCGAGCACCGCCCGCAACGACCGGTGCCGGTCGTCGGCGCGGGCCCCGCCCGCCAGCATCCGCAGCTGGTCGGAGAGGCCGGCCGTCAGCCCGTCGAGGCCGAGCGTCGGCCACCGCGCCGCCGCCAGCTCGATCGCGAGCGCCATGCCGTCGAGGCGTTCGCACAGGGCCACGACCCCCGCGCTCACCGCCGGTCCCGGCGGCCACCCCACGGCGGCCGCCCGCTCCATGAACAAGGTCACCGCTTCCGACTCGTCGCCGCCCGCCCGCGACAGCGGCGGAACGGAGAAGACCCGCTCGAACGGCACCAGCAACCGGGCCCGGCTCGTCGCGAGGACCCGCAGCCGAGGACAGGCCGGCAACAGCCGCTCCAGGAAAGGGGCGACGCCCTCCCGCACGTGCTCGCAGTTGTCCAGGACCAGCAAGGCCGCACGGCCCGCCAGAGCGGCCGTCAGCGCCTCGGTGATCCCGCGCCCGGGCTGCTCGCCCACGTGCACCGCCGCCGCGACCGCCGCGTCCACCCTGCCGGGGTCGGTGAGCGGGGCCAGGTCGACGAACCACACGCCGTCGGCGAAGTCGTCCGCGACCTCCGCGGCCACCGCGAGGGCGAGCCGCGTCTTGCCCACGCCGCCCGGACCGACCGCGGTCACCTGCCGGTGCGTCCGCAACGCCGCGGCCAGTTCCTCGCGTTCACGTCGACGGCCGACGAACGTCGTCAAGGGCGCGGGCAGTCCGCCGATGCCCGCCCCATCCGGCCCCCCGGCCGCGGCCGCGGCACGGCCCGCCGCCGCTCGGCGGGACAGCGCCCGCCGGTCGGGCACCTCCAACTTGCGCAAGAGAGAGGACACGTGGGACTCGACCGTCCGCACGGAGATGAAGAGCCGCGCGGCGATCTCCGCGTTGCTGAGATGCTCCCCGAGCAGAGCGAGCACGTCGGCTTCCCGAGCCGAGACCACAGAACTGGACATCCGGCCATTATCCGTGAGCGCGTACGAACCCGCCCGTCAGGCCGCGGCAGTTCGCCTCGCGTGGAAGATCCCCCAGCGGAGCAGCCCGCGCCGCGTGATGTCCGCCCACAGCGGCAGGTTGGCGAGCAGACCGTCGACGTACGCCGCGCTGATGACACCGCGCAGTTCCTCGCTGCGATGCCGCACCTCTTCGTGGAGGCGTGCGTAGTGCGTGGCGAGATCCTCCGTACGATCCTCGAAGCGGGGTTCCAGGCCGAGGGCGGAGAGACGGTCCCGGTAGAACGACGGCGTCGCCAGGTTCCGGACGCCGAGACGGGACAGCGCGGGCCGCAGATCCCGCGCCGACGCGTCCTCGGCCGCCATGATGTCCGAGAAGATGAGCGCGCCACCGGGTTTCAGGACGCGTACGGCTTCGCTCAACGCGCCCTCACGGTCCGCCACATGGCACAGGACCTCCAGGGACCAGACCACGTCGAAGCGGTGTGCCTCGTAGGGCAGGCGGTTGAGGGAACCCGAGACGACCTCGATCAGGTCGTCAAGGCCCCGCCGGGCATTCGCCTCGCGGTGGCGTCTGTTGTGCTCCTCGCTGAGGTCGACCGCCTTCACCCGGCAGCCGAAGCGCTCCGCGAGGGCGCGGGCCGAACCGCCGTACCCCGAGCCGAGGTCGAGCACGGCGGCGTCCGGCCCGAGCAGGTCGGCGACCTGCTCCCCGACGTGCCGCACCGTGCGCCGCGAGGCGTCCGCGATGGCCTCACGCTCGTGGGCGTAGAGGCCGATGTGGATGTCCTCACCGCCCCAGACGGCGTCGTAGAAGGCGTCGACGTCGCCCGTCTCGTAGTAGCGGCGGGTCGACGCCTCGAGGTCCGGTCCGCCGTCATCGTCGGGGGTCTCGGTCACGGCACGTGCATACCCCACATTCCCCCCGCCGACGCACCACGAAGTGGCGACGCGGACGTTGACAGTTCGCTTAGTTCTGCGGAGCCACCAAATCTCCGGGCACACCCGCTTTTCGTCGCGCGATCTTTATCGGAGAGCGTCCGCGGCCAGAGCTCAAGCGTCAGCAGGCGATCAAATTCGAAAGCAAACGCCCATTTGCGTCCGGCCAGGTTCCGCCAACGCTCACTGGGGTGCAATTTGAGCCCGCATGGCCATTTCTGACAGGGCTTCGAGGGTTTGAGGAAGCGCATGGGCGCATATGCCCATAACGGTCCGCGGCGGTCGCGCGATGAACGGTCGGACCAGTAAGGTCCGGTCACCGGCCACCGCCGGAAACGACAGAGACCCTGGCGGGCCGTCCAAAGCGAGCCAGGGCCTGTCGATCTTCAGCAATACCTTCGGCGACACCAGTCCTTCGAAATCCGGGAGCCCCCGTATGTCTTCAGACTGCCATCAACCCCAAGGTCAGGGGCCTACTGTGCCTTTGACCTCGGGCTGCGAAGCTATCATGCCGCCTCGCAGAGGATTTGAAACGGCCCGTACCTTCACTGTCACGGCACGCGGTGCCTTCTTCATCGCGCTCGTGGTGTTGCCTCTCATCGCCATCTACGGCGCGGAACACACCGGAATGGTCACGCTGGCGGCGGTCTGCGTGACCGCGGCACAGTCCTCGCATCTCGTCTACCGGCGAGTTCACCGTCACTGACACCTCGTGACGCGTGAAGCCGCGTCGAGCGGGCCGGTCCCGCAGGACCGGGCCGGCCCGCCCATTCCCCTCTCCCGCCCACAGCACGATTCGTTGTGAGACAGGCAGTCAATGCCCCGCTCGCTGCACGAAATCGACGCACTGTGTCCCCCGAAAGAGGCACCCTCGTCATGACAGCCACCCGACGCTGCGCGAACTGCCGGCGCCGCTTCACCCCCAAGGGCGGCCCCGGCCGACCCAAGCTGTACTGCACCGACATCTGTCGCGCGGCGGCCCGCCGCAAAGCCCCTCCCGACGACGCTTCGGCCGACGCGTCGCACCACGAGCTGATAGTCGAGATGGCCGAGACTCTGCGGAGGCAGGCGGACGCTCTGATCGCCTCCGTCCATGAGCAGCAGGGCAGCGGCGCGCTGCTGGCGCACCGCGTGGCCCTGGCACGGCAGTTGGACGACCTGGAAGCCGCGGTGATACGTCGCGGTCGTGCTGCCGACGAGTCCTGGCAAGGCCTGGCCGCCCCGCTCGGGATCAGCAACGAGACGCTGCGCAAGAAGTGGACGGCGCAGGTCCTGGAGCGGCGCCTGGAGCGACGCGTGTCCGGCTCGGCCGGGCCGTCCGCCCGACCGCCCGACGGCCCGGTCTTCCTGCCGCATCAGCGAGGCACCGCCGTCGGGCGATCGGCCGGAGCCCCTGGGGACAGCACGGCCACCCCGTCGCCCCTCACCCGCGACGCCGACCCTCGCACGGCCCGCCAGCTCCTCTCCTCGGCCCTGTCCCACCTCCAGCGCTGTCGGGGCGGATCACTGCGCGAGCTCGCCGACCACGCGGGGATCACCCCCTCCTACGTCTCGCGCGTACTCAGCGGCGAACGACGCCCCCTCTGGCCGGTCACACGCGCCCTCGTCGAGTTCTGCGGTGAGGAGCCCGCCGTGCTGTATCCACTGTGGCGCCTTGCCCACGGTCAACCCGTGGACGTTCGGGTGGTCACCGCCGAGCAGGCAGCCCTGGAGTTCCACCGCTTCATCCGCAGTCTGTACCTCGCCGCCGACCGGCCCGACCCCGGCGTGCTGGTGCACGCCGTCCGGCACACGCTCCGCCTCGCCGACGTGGACCAAGTCCTAGCCGACGTATACGTGCCGGACTGGCCGACCACCGTGCGCCTCGTCAGCGCCCTGCGGGGCCGTCCCACCGACGTCCGCCCGCTGTGGCACGCGGCCCGAACCCTGCCGCCCAGGCCCGTCGGCGACCGCTGCTCTCTCCAGGCCGCGTCCTTCGGCTGACGGCCTCGCACCGACCGCTCCACTCCCCAGGGGGAACCGTTGACCGCCCTGCGCACACCACACCCACCCCGCCCCGCCTTCCCCAACACCCGCGGCACGAACGAGACCGCCCGCCGGCCGACCGGCCTGTGCCACACCTGGCGGCAGACCGGCCACCGCACCCGCCCCCGTTACCAGTTGGCCGTCGAGGCACTCGTGCTCACCACGGCCGACGAGGCGTCCCTGGCGGAGCAGCCGGACGGCCACCGGCGGATCGCCCGCCTGTGCCGCGAGGTGACCTCCGTCGCCGAAGTGTCCGCCCTCCTGCGCCTCCCGCTGGGCACCACCCGTGTCCTCCTCGCCGACCTCACCGAGACCGGCGTCGTCGACATCCAGCCCCTGGCCGCACAGACCACCGACGGCACTCCGGACACGCCCCTGCTGGAGCGCGTGCTCGCCGGACTCCTAGCACTCTGAGCCACCACCCACCACCCATCACCCACATGACAAGCCGCAACAACCCGCGGAGATCTCCCATGGCCAACGAAACCACCAACACCGCGTTCTACCGCTGGCTGGTCGCCAGGTGCCGGAGCGCCGGCTACGACACCGGCCATCTGGAGACGCACACCGAGATCATCATGATCACCTCTGTGGCGCTCAGCGAGGGACTGACTCCCGAAGCCACCGGGCACATCGCCGACGCACTCGGCGTCACGTCCCGGGAACTGACCCGCGCCTACCTCGGCGAGATGCGGCAGAAGCCCATCCCCGAACTCCTCGCCCACCCCGACCTCGCAGCCCTCGACGCCCACCTCAATGAAATCGCCGGCACCGGCTGAGAGTCGCTCCCATCCCGCGGCACCACATCCGGTCGCCATCGTGACCTTCGCTGCCGCAAGGCCGATACTGCCGACAGCAATGCTTCAGCCGCGGTACGACCTTCCCGGGAGGCACCCATGAAGATGCTTGCCAACCGCACCGCCAAGGAAATCCGCACCTGACTCAACCAACTCCGCACCAGCACGCCATTCGCGAGGAGGAGGCCCCGCGCAACCTCGGCACAACGTCCGCGCCGGCACCCTGGTCCCCCGACGCTTCGAACCCTCAGCACCGCCGAAACGCACCAGCTCCATACCGCCGTGTGCGGTACTGACTGCACGCCCTGTTCAACTCGCCCCTTACACCAGACTCCGCAATGGCGAACTGCTCGGCCTACGACGGGAAGACCCCGACCTCGACGCGGACACCGCCGCGATCCGCCGAACCTTGCAGAGCAACGCCGCAGACAGCTCACCGCGCTGCCCACATCCACTTCCGCGACCTCCGCCACCACTTTGCACCGCGCTCGTCCGCTGACGTTGCCGTCAACTGCTGCCGTCAACCCATGCATAAGCCCCGCCAGACAGCGCCTGGCGGGGCTTATGCATTGCTGTCACACAATCTGGACCCAGGGCAAGATCCCTAGCCTTGGCTACAGTGACAGAGCTTGTCGATCACTCAGCCAGGCAGGTGCATTTTCTTCACCTGGAAAGTTTCCGTGCCCGTCAGGCCAAAACAGTTGTAGTGCAGCAAACGGCCTCTCTCCGTAGAAGATCGAAGCCTGCGCCAGGTTAGAGATAGAGACATCTTGTGGAATCGCCCGGAACTGCACATCGAATCCCTCAAGGATATCGCTTGACGTGTCACCGTCTCCATAGGCGATCCCTTCAGCGAGCATGGCTTGGACTGAGGCCAGAACGCCTTCCGAAGTCTCCTCCGGGAGTCCAGCAACGACCACGTCGGGGTGATCAAAGCTGGAACCGAACCCGATGCTGTACGCAAAGGGAGGGCGCTCTGCGGCAGGGTCAAAGACCCAGATCCAGCTCCATCCTTGGGCTGTCACATCGCTATGGATCTTTCGCTGAATCGAGCTGAGGTCCACCCCACCCAGTTCACCACTCACAGGAGCACTTCCTTCAGTTGTCCGACTTTGCCCTGTTGCAGACTCGACACAAGACCTGACCGTTGGACGGGTCACCTGACCCGCCACGGGATTTAGGCTGAATGTGATCAATCTGCCATTCGTTTTCGGGGGGCGTCACTCCACGCTGCGACTTCTTGGGGCGGATTACCTTCACGCCACATATCTCACAAGTTGGAACCCCGTACTTTTCCTCATTCTCATCGACGACCTTACCCTTGCCAGCGGGTGTGAACGGCTTACCCGGCCTACCGCCAGGAGCACCCCCGACGGCACAGTGGGGGTTGATGTTGTGGACGAGTACCGGCGTGGCCCCCGCCACCACATAGTACGTATGCAACTCACCGACAGTGAGGTTGTGAACCGTCGAGTCCTGAGTGGTCCACCGCTTCACGGACGTGATGTCGACGTACGTGCCCGCGCCGGTGAGCAGTGTCCCGCCCGCCTTGAGGTCCGTGGCGTCGATCCATTCGCCCAGCTCCGGGACCCAGAACGGATGCCCGTCCGTGGCCGTGACCGAGGCGGTCTTCGAGCCCTTCTCGCCGTCCACGTCGATCGTGACCCGGACGAGGTGCTTGCGGCCCTTGCCCTTGATCTCCGCGGTGACCGTTTCGACCTTGGTCTTGCCGGTCTTCGGGTCGGTGGCCAGGACCTTGTCGCCGATGTCGACGTCCTCGATGGCCTTGGTCTTTCCATCGGCCATCAGCACCCTGGTTTTGCCCGTGAAGCTGTTCGCGGCCTTCCCGGTCAAGCAGGATTCGGCCGCGTCCGCCGCCTTGTTGCTCTTGCGCCAGTCCTTGAACGTCCCCCACAGCTGCTTGCTCAGCCTGGCGATGCGTTTGCCGAGGGCGTAGGCCTTGTCGAGGCGGTTCCAGTACTTCGCGACCAGTTTGCCGATGGGGCCGCCGCCGACGAGCGAGGTGACGATGTTGGCCGCCGTGGCGCCGCATGCGCCGAGTGCGCCTGTGGTGAAGCAGTCCAGCGCGTCGGTGATGCCGAGTTCGTCCGCCAGGATCTTGCCGAGTTCCTTGGCGATGGCGATGGTGCGCTGTTTGGCGACGTCCGCCTTGGCCCGCTGCTGGCGGGCCTTATAGGCGGCGGGTGATTCCCTGGGGGCCTGAACGCCGTAGTACGTGTAGTAGGTCTTGGTGGGCTTGACGCTCCAGCCACCGTTGCTCTTCATGCTGCACTGCACGCCGTTGTACATGCAGTCGTCGGGCTTCAGACCGTCGGGGTCGGAGAAGCTGACCGGGTTGTTGTAGCTGTAGGCGTAGCCGTTGATCTGTTGCGGGTCGGTGTAGTCGATGATGGGGTCGGCCGAGATGAAGCGGCCCGTGGAGGCGTCGTACTCACGTGCGCCCAGGGTGACCAGGCCCGAGGTGTCGTCGTTCGTGCCGCCGACGAAACCCTTGTCGGTCACCCACTTCGACGGATCCACCGAGTCGGCGTCGCGGCCCGTTCCGAAGGGATCGAGGCGGCGGCGCTGCGTCGCACCCGTGGTCGGGTCCACGGCGAGCTGGGCCGTGCCGTGATGGTCGCCGGCCAGGAACGTGACGCCGCCGGAGTCACGCACCGCCACGGTCTGCCCGCCGAGGGCGTAGTAGCGGGTCGCCTTGACCGCCTTGGTCGACGGGTCGAGCTTCAGTTCCATGTCGGGCAGGTAGAACGTCGTCTCGGTCGGCGACTTGCGCAGCACGCGGCTGCCTGCCGCGTCGTAGACGTAGGACGAGGTGCTGCCGTCGGCATTGGTGACCTTGGTCAGCTTGTTCTGCTTGTCCCAGATAAGGCTCTGGGTGTCACCGCCGAGGACGCGGGTCTCGGTGTTGCCCGTCTTGTCGTACGTGTAGGTGTCCAGGGAGGTGACCGCCGGCTTCGTGCCGGTTGCCGCCGTGTCGGTCGTGACCGACGTCAGCTGGTGCGGGCCCTCGCCGTTTTCTCCGTACTTGTACTTCTTCGACGAGGTCGCCGCCCCGTCGATGCCGTGGTCGGTCTCCGCGGTGCGGTTCCCCGTGGCGTCGTACTCGTAGCTGTGCCAGTAGGGAGCCACTCCGCCGACCGTGCTCGCCGACGGGCCCGAGGCGCAGGCCGCGTCCGTCTTGCCCGTGCCGACCGCGCCGTCCGGCGCCTGGGATGACGTCCAGTCGTCGGTCGTCCGGCGCAGGCTGTCGTGGCGGAAGCACTGGGTGTCGCGGGTCCCGCCCGTCGGGTTGTCGACGACGGAGAGGACGTTGCCGCCCGCGTCGTACGTGTAGTCCGCGTCATAGGCCACCGAGGAGGCGCCCTCGACGACGACTCGGGCGTTGTTGATTTGCTGGGTGCCCTGTTCGTAGCTGTAGTTCAGCCACGTCTTCTTGTCGGACGCCCCGCCTGTCGACAGTTCGAGCTGCTCCAGCTGGTTCGTGGGCGAGTACTTCACCTGAGGGACGTAGGTGCCGCCGCCGAGCGAGGTGTTGAGTGCTTTGGGGCGCTGGAGCGCGTCGTACTGGTACGAGACGGCTTCGGCCGCGAGGCCGCCCGCGGCAGGGAAGTTCTGGCCCTGGACGGTGCCGTCGTCGTTGTACTGGGTCTGGAACTCGTACGTGCCGCCCAGCTCCGGCTCGGCCGTCTTGGACAGGAAGTACTTCGTCGAGGTCGGCTTGTAGTCGTTCTTCTCGTCGAGGACCGGATAGGTCACCGAGGAGTGGACCGCGCCGCTCTTGTAGGTGTAGGTGCCGTACAGAGCCCCCTTGGCGATCGTGTCGTAGGTGGAGACGGACAGCTTCGTGCCCGTGTCCGCCGCGCCCTGCCAGGTCGACTTGGTGCGGCCCAGCTGGTCGTAGACCGTCGTCGTGACGTTGTCACGGGAGTCGGTGACCGTCGTCTGGCGGTCGAGCTCGTCGTAGCCGAACGTCGACCGGCCGGTATCCGGGTCGACGGCCACGGTCTTGCGGCGGCGCTGGTCGTACTCGTACGTCCAGGTGTTGCCGTCGTTGTCCTTGACCTTGTCGAGTTTCCCGTCGGGCGTGTAGCCGTAGGTGGTGGAGACGTAGTCCGCCGACGTGCCCGCCGGCAAGGGCTTGTCGCCCTTGTACTGGCGCAGCTCGACCGTGCGGTCCTCGGAGTCGGTGAGCGTGGTGGTCGCGGTCCGGCCCGGTGGCGGGTCCGTGTGGACACGGTCTCCGCCATAGGTGTACGTGGTGCGGTTCTTCTCCACGCCGGCGACCTTGAAGATTGTCGCCGTGGGGCGGCTGTCGCCGTCGAACTCCGTCACCGTCTGCGCGTCGATGTCCTCGTTGCGCGGTGCGAAGAGCGTGGCGGAGGGCGCGTCCTTCGTCCAGTACGTCTCGTTTGTCTTCACCGTACGGCCGGAGCCGTCGTAGTAGGTGTCCGCGATGAGGCGGCCGCCGTCCTGGCCATCCGTCTGCACTTGGCGCGGGCGCAGCAATCCGTCGAACAGCGTGTACTCGCTGCCGTACGTGGTGCCACCGTTCTCGATCCGCTGGGTGCGGATGTAGTTGGGGCCGGTGGTGCGGATGCCGTACGTGTACTTGATCGACGGGGTGAAGGAGTCCGCCCTGAGGCGGTCGGGCAGCCACACCGAGGTCAGTCGGCCAAGCCCGTCATAGGCCATTTCGGTGCGCTTGCCGTTGATGTCGATCTGCGCGGACGGGGTGCCCCACTGCGGGGCGTACTCCGTCTTGGTGGTCCAGCCCAGCGCGTTCGTCTCGGTCTTGGCGGACGCGAGGCCGTTGGTGTCGGTGTAGTCGATGGTCTTCGGCGTTCCGGCCGCGTCGGTGACCTTCACCGGGCGCCCGAACTGGTCGTACTTGCTCGTGGAGACCGTCTGGTACGTGCCGACCGTGCCGTTGTGCGAGGCGAGCCGCTTGACCGTGGTCGCGTTGCCCAGGCTGGGTGCCGCGCCGAGGGTGGTGGCGTCGTCGTACAGCGTCTGGTCGTCGCTGAGTACGTGTTCGGAGCGGTCCGGCGCCGTGGCGCAGTCGACGCTCACCGTCTCCACCCGGGAGACGTAGGCGTACATGTGCTTGGCCACGTTGTCGGCGTACTCGGTACGGGTGCACCGGTTGTCCGAGACATTGAGCTCACCCAGGTCGTTGGCCCGGGTGACGCGACCGGTCTTGTCGTCGTAGCTGGTGACGGAGGCCGACTGGCGCCAGCCGCCCGCGGCGAGCGCTTCGTAGGTGTCCGTACGCTCGGGCCGCACGAAGCGGGCCTCACGGTCGCCCCACTCTGTGGAGGCACGGGTGGCGGTGACCTTGGTCCAGGGCGTGTTGATCGACTTCGTGACGACCTTGTCGCCGTTGTACGTCGTCGTCTCCAGCTCGAAGCCGGACTTCCAGTCGGAGTCGGTGTGACCCGTTCCTGTGGAGTCCTTCACCGAGGACGCCCGCGTGCCGCCGTCGGGATCCTTGTCCCCGTCGAGGCCCTGGAAGAAGACGTGTTCGGTCTTGGTGTTGGAGGCGCTCTCGGTGCCGTCGGAGGTCGTGACCCGGACCTTGCCGTAGCCCCGCCAGTCGCTCCAGGTCAGGTACTCGGCCTTGGTCAGTGCGTCGCCCTTGGCCTTCCGCCAGCCCGCGTCACCGAGGTAGGTGTAGGAGGTGATCTGGTCGGGGCTGTTGCCCACCAGGTCCTTCTCCACCACGGACGAGACGGCGTACTTGTGGAACCACTCGGTGACGGGTTCCTTGATGCCCGGGGGGTTCCACTTGACGGGGTAACAGCGGACAGTGGACTTGCCGGGAGTTGGGTGATCCGTCGGTGTGCACTGGGTGTCGGCGTAGTTGACCGACAGGACGCCCCCGGATTCACTCTCCACCGCCGACATGCGGAAGCGGATGAAGGGCTGGATGTTGTCCTTGGGGTCGTCAACGCGGTTGGCCAGCTGCTTGCCGTACAGCTTCACCGAGGGGACTGACTCGTCGGCGCCCACCAGACCGGTGTGGTCGATCGACTTCAGCCACAGCGACCTGGAGCCGTCACCGTTGTCGGTGAAGTCGTGGTCCAGCGTCCACGAGTCGACGTCCGCGAAGGTGCTGGCGCCCGTGCGGATCTGGGTGGTGATCTTGTTCAGCTGCTTGCGGGTCCAGAACGTCGGTGAGTTCTGGCCGGTGCACTTGGTGTCGGCCTTGCAGTTGCTGTCCCAGGGAACATCCGGCCAGTCGGCGGCCGTGGAATCCTTCAGCGCGTCTGCCGAGCAGTCCGTCAGGTCGCCCATGCACCGCTCGCCGGTGGTGAAGACGATGCGGGCGGCGGGCTCGGTGTCGTAGACCTTGTCGGCGCGCTGACCGTAGTCGATGCGCTTGAGGTATCCGCCGCGGGTGTAGGCCTTGCCGTTCTCCCCGGTCTTCAGGCCCTGCGTGTAGTGGTTGGTCTCCTTGCCGTAGTAGTACGACATGGCGTTGCCGTGCGGGTCGATGACGTGGTCGAGGTTCCAGCGCCAGGCCTGGAGGCAGTGCGCGTTCGCGAAGGCCGCGTCGTAGCAGGGTTCTTTGGCGTCGTCACCGTAGACCGGGACAGTCCAGGCGGAGTTGGTCGACTCGTCGCCGGCCGCGTACCCCGGGAGCCGGTTCAGACCGAAAAAGTACTGGGTGCCGTCGTTGTCGGTGACTTTCCAGTGCTCCCCGTTGTCGTCACCGTTCGCGGTGCCGGTAAGCCTCTCGACCTTGCTGAAGTCGTCGGAGCTGACGCGCCACTCGCCGGTCTTGTCGTCCTGGATCAGCTCTCCGGACGCACCGCCCGCCAGGGAGATCGTGGCGTTGTAGCCGCCCCAGCACTGGTCGCCGTACGTGTCGCTGTGCCCGTCGTCGGCGCACGGCTTGTAGCGGCGTTCTATGTAGCCCGGCTCGTAGGAGAAGCCCTGGCCGATCCACGAGCCCTGGTTGTTGGTGGTCGCGGTCTGGCCGTCGATGGACTGCGAGCTGTAACCGAGGGAGACCCCGGGTGACAGGGCACCCGGCACAGGCGGGGCGGTGATCGGATATGACCAGTTGAAGGCGCCGGAGGCGTTCGAGACGCTCCACGTCGACGAGGCCTGCAAGGACGTGGCGCCGAAGTCGCCCTGGTCGCCGGAGGCCCCGGCCGCCGCGGCGAACACGGTGACGGCCGAGGCGTTGTCGGCCGCCGCGGGGAGGGTCGCGGTCAGGGTCTGCTTCGCCGTGTCGTTGCCGCTCTCGAGCGGCTTGGGCGTGGCGCAGGCCTTCTTTCGCGGGGTCGTCAGGACGCAGGACGGGTACTGGACCAGGCGCAGCCGCGATCCGTAGCTTCCTCCGTAGGCACCGGCGAAGTCCGCGTAGTCCAGACCCACCTTGACCGGCGCGGACTGCTTGGATCCGTCGGTACGGGCCACCGTCATCAGCGGGGTCTCGGCGCCGGCGGCCGCGGACTTCTCGCGGCCGAGGACCGCCACGCGCACGGAGGCCGGGCCGGCCTCGCCGGTGGTGGCCACCCTGAGGGGCAGCCCGGCGGCCCGTGCGGGTTTCCTGTTCTTGGCCAGGTCGACGTCGTCCGCGGCCGCCTTGGGCCACCGGGGGGTGTCGGCGGACTTCACGGCCGCACGCGCGGCCGGGTTCGCCTTCCCGTACCTCTTGGCCGTGACGTTCTTGCCGTCGACGGGGTCGTCGAGGTTCTTCTGGGTGGCCGGGCGGGTCAGTCCGCCGTCCTTGGCGAGGGCATCAGGGGCGTATTGCGGCAGCAGGCCGACGGCCAGGGCGACGCCGAGCCCGAGCGCCGTACTCCTCGCGGCCGGTATTCGCCACCGTGACCGGAAGGGCGAGCGCATGGCAGCTCCGTAGGGGGAGATGGAGGGATAAAGAGATGTCGACAAAAGAAGGAAGCAAAAGAAAACGGGAAGGGCGCCGCCGCGGCCGTGGCCTCACGACCAGCGCCGCGGAGCGCCCGCCCCATTCAGGCCGTCACGTGACGGTTTCCTCGATGCTGGAACCGGCGGGCAGGATGGCGACCGTGGGCACCGCACTCGCGTCCAGCGCGCCCCGGAACACCCGCAGCTCGTCGACCGCGCCGTCGAAGAAGCCGGACGGCGTGGAACCCGTCAGGACCCGGCCGACCTGAAGGGACGTCTTGGTGAAGTCCCAGGCGTTGTCCCAGGGCACCTGCGCGGCGAGGGTGCCGTTGACGTACAGCAGCGCATCACCGAAGACCGCCGAGTAGACCAGCGTCAGATGATCTCCGTCGCCCTCGGTGCTCGGCGCCACGCCCTTGGCCGTGCCGGTCGATGTCCTCGCGTCGACCGCGTCCTTGTTGGTCACGGCGAGCTGCCAGCGGTTCTCAGCGGCCGCATACCGTACGGTCAGCGCGCTTCCCCTGGCTCCCGCCAGCGACAGGACCGTCTGGTCCTTCGTCGATCCGGCGGCCGCGAGACGTGCACGCGCCGTCAGGGTGAAGCTGTCCTCCGCGGCGAGCAGACCCGCCGTGCGCTTCGCGTGGGCGCCGGTGCCGTTCAGCGTCAGGTGCCCGTCGCCCCAGAGCGGTTCGGCGGGCGGCACGCACTCAGGATCGGCCTCCGGGTCGCAGGACTCGTCCGGCACGTAGATCGCGGCGCCACCGCCCAGTGTCAGGCCGGTGCCTCCCACCTCTTCCGGGGACACTCCGGCGTCGTCTCCATCGACCTGCCAGTAGGCGAGCTGCCTCGCGGAGATGCCGCCCAGCGCTTCGCCCTCGGCCTCCGGCACCACTCGGCTGTAGATCTTGACGTCGGCGATGCTGCCCTTGAAGTGGGAGGTGTAGCCGTCCAGGGAGAGCTTGCGGCCGATCTGCACGCCTCCGGTCGCGTTCCACTGCGTGCGGCGCTTTTGGACGTCCTCCTCGATCAGGTCGCCGTTGACGAACAGGCTGAGGGTGCCCAGTTCATCGTCGTAGACACCGATGAGGTGGGTCCAGCTGCCGGGCACGGCCCGGGCTCCGGAGACCTTCCACGATCCCATGCCCTCCATGTCGGTCATCGGCGTGCGGAACGTCCACGACTGGGTGTCCACGTCGTAGCCGAGGTCGAATCCCGGCGATGCCGTGCCGTCCTGGCTGACCACGGTCACGTCGTCCTTCGGCCGCTCGGGCAGTTTCACCCAGGCGCTCACCGAGAACGTGCCGCTGGTGTCGACCGCGGGCTTGCCCGCGTCGAGGTAGGCCTTGTCCGTCCCGTCGAGCGAGGCCGCTGTGTCCGTCGGGCCCATCGGCCCCTCCGAGCCGAAGGTCACGCCGGAGCCCGCGGTGGCCGCGGGTGCTCCGCTCATGCCGGCCGCCGCCGTGGCGCCCTTGGCGTCACCGAGCGTCCAGCCCGCGGCGGGCGCGCGCCCGTCGCTGACGAGGAAGACGTACGAAGTGGGTGTCTTCCCGGCGTTTCCCGCGCCGTCGATGGCCTTGACCTCCAGGGACATGGGCCCCTCGTCCGGCGGCATCCAGTTCAGCATGGCCGGACCACCCTCGTGGATGGCGTTGACCGTCACCCAACTACTGCCGATGAAGCGGTACTTGTACTGCTTCACATCCGGCGAAGGCGATTCGACGATGAAGAGGCCGTACTCTCCGACGCCCGTGTGCCAGGCGTCGTCGTCCGGGTACTGGAACGACTTGATCTTCGGCGCCTTGGGCGCCGTGGTGTCGTAGATGAACTCGCAGCGAGTTCCGTCGCCCGACGTGCTCCACGGCCCCCACGACTCACCGTCGTGCCCGCGTACCGCCCAACCGACGGCCACGTTCTGCGGGATGGTGTAGTTGTCGTCGTTGTCATCGGAGCTCAGGTTCGTCCCGACCGTGTACGAGAACGACGCGCCGCCCGTCTGACCGGTCTTGGAGGCGTCGACGGTGCTCTGCGCCGCCGTGGTCGAGTAATGGTCGTACGTCTTTCCGCCGACCGTCCAGAACACGTGGAACTCGGCGCGCAGGCTCTCGGAGTTGCTGCCGGTGTCGCCGTGGTCATAGTCCTTCAGGAACGCCTTCAGCTTCGGGGCGTCGGAGACGTAGTGCTCCTCGGCCTTGCCGTACTCGCACGCGCCGCCCGGGGTCATCTTCAGGTCGTCCATCGCGGGTTGCAGCGGCGGACGGTTGTAGGTGACCTCAAGGTGTGCGTTGCCGCAGAAGCGCTTCCAGTACGTGTAGCTTCCCTCGTCCTCCGCCTTCAGACGGAAGGTCGTGGTGTCCCATCCGCTGCTCGCGGCCTTCTGCACGGTGCCACGCACGTCGAAGCGGACGTTCTGGTTGGTGGACGTGCACGAACCGGCCGGATTGGTCGGCGACTTCGTGGTGATGGCGTCCTTCAGCGACGGCTGGTTGCCCCAGTTCGTCTTGGAGCTGATCGCGCTCGCGCCGCCCGAGTTGACCCGGCCGAGCTGCACGCCCTTCGCGGACTCGCTGTACGTGTGCACCATCGTCACCGCGAATTCGGCGGAGACGATGTCCTTGTCCTCGAAGGCACCCGTCGGGAGCGCGAAGAACTGCCGCTTGACGTCGCTGCTGCTGGTGCAGCGGTAGGAGACGTCGGCAGGACAGCGTCCGACCCCCTCGTCGTCCTCGAACTTCCAGAACTCCGAGGAGGAGTAATACGACGACACCATGGTCCAGCCGGTCCGGTTGGCCGTCTTGTAGACCGGGTCGATGTAGACGGGGTAGACGGTGTCCTCGCCCTTGAGCAGGCCGGCGTCGGGCTTCAGAGTCACCGAGTCCGCGTCGGTCTGCACCGCGACGTCGGAGACCTGGGCGCCCTCGGGCGGGGTAACCGCGCTGTCCGGTGCGCCGCCGTCCGCCGGGGAGGCGGGCGGTGCGGGGCTCTTGCCCTGATGGTCGCCCGCGGTGTGGCTGGAATCCCACATCATCGGCTGCGGCGCCTCGAAGACCGTGCCGCCGCTGCCGTCGGCCTCGGCTTCGAGACCGCCGTCGGCTGTCTCCTTGAGTGTGACGGAGTCGGTGTCCAGCGGTAGTTCGAGCTGTGCCAGGTCGGGGAGGGCCGCGGCCTTCGCGTTCTTGACGACCAGGACGTGGGAGAAACCCTCGGCGCCCGCGCTCACCTTGAGGTCGACGCCGTCGAACACGTCGGCGTACGTGGCGGTGGAGCCGGTGATCTTCGGCCGGGGCAGCTTGTGCGGCCAGTCGAGGGACAGCGAGCGGCCGTCCTTGTCGATCTCGGCGAAGGTGGTGTCACCGCCGCCGGAGAACGACATGGACGACAGCGCGGCCTTCGGCGCGTACGTGCCGTTGACCTGCTTGACGAGCGTGGTGTCGATGTCCGCCCACTTGCCGGCCTTACGGGTGCGGACAGGCTGGACGTACTGGGTAGTGGTGAAGGTGCCGTCCGGGTTAGCGACAGTGGTGCTGCGCTCGTCCCGAAGGGCCGCCACCTCCACCTTCCTGCCGGACTTGGCTGCCTCGGCCTGGGCGTCGGAGACGCCCCCGACCGCCAGTGACTTCTTGTCCGTCAGTGACTTCGTGTCCGCGGCGGCCGCCGACTCGGCGGCGCCTCCGAGCCCCAGGGCTCCCGCTCCTCCCGCGCCCATGCCGGAAGCCAGCAGCGCGGTCAGTGTGACGGCGATCGTGGCGGCCCGGTACTTGGGGCGGGCGTCAGTCCCACGACGGTTCATGTCGCTCTGCTTTCTGCTGCCCATGTTGCCGGTCACCCGACCACTCCGAAGGAGGTCCCCGCATCAGGGATGCCGCCCTTGCCCGGCTTGAATATCGTGGTCCCCGTGGTGGTCGAACCGGTGGTGTCCGTCCACGGGACGACGTAGAGGGCGCCCTTCGGGGTGTCCGCTGCCTTGCTGTACGGCACACCCACGTAGAGGTTGTCGGCGCCTGCAGTCAGGCTGATGCCGGTGAAGTCGCGCGCCGCGGCCGTGCCGGGTAGGACACTTCCGCTCGGCGCCCGCGAGATGACCTTGTCGTTCGCGCCGATCGAGGTGTCCATGGGCCGCAGGATGTGCACGGCGCCGGAGTCCTCGGCGTCCTTGGCGTCGCTGCCGGGAGCGCCCACCGCCATACGGATGGTGGCGTCGCTGCTCACAACCGAGGTGTCCGTGTTGGCGATGGCCACACGCTGACCGAAGAAGTCGCCCTTGGCGGGATAGCCTTCGACGCCGTCCGCAGTGGCATCGACCGCCGCCACCTCGGTGTAGGCGCCGGACGGCTTGATCCGCACGACGGTGGCGGCACCGGAGTTGGTCACCTCGCCGACGGCCTCGCCCGGCGTGCCGATCGCCAGCAGGGCGTCCGAATTGTACGTCTGGTCGGCGGGGCGGAAGTTCGTCATGTCGATGGACGTGCCGAACTGATCGTTCGCCTCAGCCGTACCGTCCAGGCCCTCCCCCATCGCACCCTGGTCGAGGCCGACCAGGGCCTTGGGCGAACCGCCCGAGAGGGTGTGGTTGAACACCGTGACCGCCCCGGCGAACATGGCGTCGGCGCCGATGGTCTCGCCCGGAGAACCCACGGCGAAGTAGCGGTTCGTGCCTGTCAACGAGTAGCCGAAGCGGTCGTGGGCCTCGACGACGCCGGGGACGCCCGGGTCGCCCTCGTTCGCGGTCGACGTGTCCTTGCCCTGCATGTAGTGGATGCAGCCCGCGTCCGCGAAGTCCTTGCCGTCTTTGGTGATGTTTTCCCCGGGCGCACCGATGACCAGGTAGGGAGCATCAGCCGACGTGGTGCCTGCCTGGAGGGCGAAGCCGAAGCGGTCGTACTCCTCCGTCACGGTGTCCGGGTCGAACTGGGCCTGGGTGTAACTCTCGATCGGCGAGCCGGTGCCGATGCCGGCGGGGGTGCCGTGGATGACGTAGACGGCACCGGCGTCGTGCAGATCGGCCCCGTCCTTCGTGACGTCCTCGAAGGGCGCGCCTACCACGAGATCGGTACATCCGTCATCATCGGCGTCGTAGGCCGCGCGCGAGGCCCCGAACTGATCCCCCCGCTCCGGGCTCGCGCTCATCCCACTGGTCGCCTGTGAGATCTCGAAGACGCCCTTGCCACCACCGAGCACCACGCGGACGAGACCGGCTCGCACCGCTCCCGCGACGGTCGCGTTCGGATCGGCCACGACGGTGTCCGTGACGCCGTCGCCGTTGAAATCTGTCGCGGTTCCCCCGGTGCACGCGGCAGCCGCTGCGGCCGCGGCCTGTTGCCCCTGAGCGCCCGACCCCCCGGTCGCCACCAAGACTGCGGCCACCATCGCTACCAGCCCGGCCCCGCTCATGCGCCTACGCATGAGTCATCCCCCCCCACCCCTCCATATGTCGTTTTCACTCTGCCGACGCCTGCCGTTGGAAATTCCGATTTCTCTGGCTGTGCGTCGACTGAGCGGGCGTAAGGTAATTGCCTAAACAGCCCTCATGTCAAGCCCATGCCCACTTTATGGCGGATGAACGTTTACAAGTTCTACAAGGGAGCAGATTGGCGTCTTGCTGTGAATTTTCGGGCAAGACAGACAAAAGACAAGGGGCGCACTTGACGGTAAGTCAATCCTGCCTCCATAGTTTCTTCACCACAAACACGCGGATCGCATGAGCAGCCTTCACACGTCTACGCGACAGGCTGGGTACCAAGTGTGCGAATCGGTGTTTTACACGCATGTCCGGCACTCAAGGCACGAGCGAGAGAAAGTCCCATGAAACGGCTCGGCGCAACTGGGCGCTTTCTGGAAAGCCGACCTCTCAACACCCCCGGAAGCGGAAAATCGGTCGGCCATTGGCTCGTTTTTGACGCCGCTCGGCCCGCGCGCAACGATGCCATTTCAGCAATCAAATGAATTAAGCCAAAGTCTCTGCGAAATCCGACATCGATTCGGAACCCGGAACGCCTAGTGGTCCCCGGTTCCTCAGCTGGCGATGAGACAGCGACCAACGAACGCGACGCCACGTCTCTCCTGCTGACCGCGCAATGCCTGCGCCCCCCGGCCGCCGCTGCGCGTAGTCGAGCTAGCCACGCTGACTACCGAACTGTCCCCCCTGCATACCGCCGCCGAAGAGGCCACCGCATCCGACAACGCCCGAAGGTCACCTCGCAGCCCTCCACGACACCCTGCTTCGTCTCGGGTAGCGGCGAACGCAGCGATCCGTTTGGCGGGTCGGCTAGATGTTGCCCCATATTGATCTTCGCTCCGAGCGCAGAACAGCCCGTAGCGATGGTGAGGTACTCAGCCATAGGTTCGTGTGGTGTTGAGCGACCTGGCGTAGTCGGCGAGGGCGCGACAGTCGTAGTCCACCAGCACCCTGGTCTTTTGGTGGCCCCCGTCAGACACCGGCCCCCAGCTGCAAGAGGCCGTTGCCGCTTCGGGGCCCTGATGCGCCTCTGAAGTCCTCGCCCGTGACCTTCGCTGCCGCAAGGCCGATACTGCCGACAGCAATGCTTCAGCCGCGACTCGACCTTTCGAGGAGACGCCCATGAGGATGCTGATCAACGTCGCGGAGACCGTCGTCGCCGATGCGCTGCGCGGGATCGCCGCCGCTCATCCCGAGTTGACCGTCGACGTCGAGAACCGGGTGATCGTACGCAGGGACGCTCCCGTCGAGGGGAAGGTCGCCCTCGTGTCGGGTGGCGGGTCCGGGCACGAGCCGTTGCACAGCGGGTTCGTGGGGCCGGGGATGTTGTCGGCCGCTCTGCCGGGAGAGGTGTTCACGTCGCCCGTGCCCGATCAGATGGTGCGGGCCGCGGCCGCCGTCGACAGTGGCGCGGGCGTGCTCTTCGTCGTGAAGAACTACACGGGTGACGTACTCAACTTCGACATGGCCGCCGAACTCGCCGAGGACGAGGGCATCCAGGTGGCGAAGGTGCTTGTCGACGACGATGTGGCCGTCACCGACAGTCTTTACACCGCGGGGCGGCGCGGCACCGGCGGCACGCTCTTCGTGGAGAAACTCGCCGGGGCCGCCGCCGACGCGGGCATGCCGTTGGAGCGGGTCGAGGCCGTGGCCCGGCGCGTCAACGAGAACACCCGCAGCTTCGGCGTCGCGCTCAGCGCGTGCAGTACGCCCGCCAAGGGCGGCCCCACCTTCGATCTGCCGTCGGGCGAGCTGGAGTTGGGAGTGGGCATCCACGGCGAGCCGGGGCGCGAACGGCGGCCGATGATGACGTCCCGCGAGGTCGCCGACTTCGCCGTGAACGCCGTGCTGGAGGACCTCGCGCCGCACAACCCGGTCCTCCTGCTCGTCAACGGAATGGGTGGCACTCCGCTGCTGGAGCTGTACGGCTTCAGCGCCGAGATCCAGCGTGTCCTCGTCGAGCGCGGCGTCGCCGTGGCGCGCACCCTCGTCGGCAACTACGTCACCTCGCTGGACATGGCGGGCGCCTCGGTGACGCTGTGTCAGGTCGATGAGGAGATGCTCCGGTTGTGGGACGCGCCCGTGCGCACCCCCGCGTTGCGGTGGGGGTGCTGACGCCGTGCTCGACGCCCTCTTCTTCCGCAACTGGCTGACAGCCACAGCCGACGCCGTCGACCGTGAGGCGGAGCGGCTCACGGAACTGGACTCGCCCATCGGCGACGCCGACCACGGCAGCAATCTGCGGCGCGGCTTCCGCGCCGTCGCCGCCGTCCTGGAGAAGGAGACGCCGGACACTCCCGGTGCCGTCCTGATGCTCGCCGGGCGGCAGTTGATCTCGACGGTGGGCGGTGCTTCGGGTCCGTTGTACGGAACGCTCCTGCGCCGTACCGGCAAAGAACTCGGCGACGCCCCCGAGGTCGGCCCGGCACGGTTCGCGGCAGCGCTGCGCACCGGCGTCGACGCGGTGGCCGCGCTCGGCGGTGCCGCGCCCGGCGACAAGACGATGCTGGACGCGCTCGCCCCGGGCATCGACGCACTCGACGACTCCCTCGGGACCTTCGCGGCGGCGCGGGAGGCCGCACTTCAAGGTGCCCTGGCGACCACTCCGTTGCAGGCGCGCAAGGGGCGCGCGAGCTATCTGGGCGAGCGGAGCATCGGGCACCAGGACCCGGGCGCCACGTCCTCGGCACTGCTCTTCGAGGCCCTGGCCGAGACCGCGGACGGTATCGGCGGGGCGTCGCGGGAGGGCAGCCGTGGCTGACGGTCCGCTGGTCGGCATCGTCCTCGTGTCGCACAGCGGGGCCGTCGCCGAGGCGGTCGCCGCCCTCGCCGTCGGGCTCGCGGGCGGCGGCGGCACGGCGCCGGTCGCCGCCGCGGGCGGTGCGGCGGACGGCGGTCTCGGCACCAGCGCGGAGCTGATCTCGGCGGCGGCCGCCCGCGTGGACGGCGGAGCCGGGGTCGCCGTCCTCACCGATCTCGGCAGCGCCGTCCTGACCGTGAAGGCACTGATCGCCGAGGGCGACGAACTCCCGGACCGCACACGCCTGGTGGACGCCCCGTTCGTCGAGGGCGCGGTGGCCGCCGTGGTGTCCGCGTCGGCGGGCGCCGACCTCGCGGCCGTCGAGGCGGCGGCAGCGGACGCGTACACCTATCGGAAGGTGTGAGGGGGGCAACTACCGGAGTTCGGGTGTTAGTTGCTTGCCACCAGTTGTCTGGCCAGTTCGTCGCCCCGTGCCACCGCGGCCCGGTGGCTCTCGATCGGCTGCGCCTTGGGGCCCTTGAAGAGGATGTACGTGACGTCGGGGCCGGCGCCGCCCGTTCGCGGGTCGGGGTCGATGCCGAGCGCGCGGGCCGTGGCGTACGACGCCTCGCCGATGAGGTCCGTGGGGCCGGTGTCGCCGACGACGGCGTAGTGGACCTTGTCCCGGTGGACGACGGCGGCGACGGTGCCGCCCGTGACGCCGTGCTCGGTGTGGTTCCAGCGGCGGCTCGGGCCGGGCACGACCACGTAGGGCAGGTTTTCCGCGTCCAGGTGGCGGCCGTCGGACTGCTGGAAGGCGGTGGCGGGCTGGAAGAGGGGGTCGGTGCGGCGGTTGCAGGCCTTGCCCGGGCGGCCGTCGCAGTCGATGTCCATGTCGGCCTTCCAGAAGACCGCGCCGCGCGTGGCGCAGACGGGGACGTCCGCGCGGGCGCCGTCGTCCGTGCGGAACTTGCCGCGTGAGACCTGCTCGCAGGACCGGGTCGCGGCGAGCAGGTCGGCGGCGCGGACCGTTCCCTCACGGACTGGCACGACCGCTGAACCCGCCGCCCCGGTGCGCGACTTGACGTCCTCTTCGGTCGGTGGCTGTGGCGCCGCGGCGGCATAACAGGCGGGGACGAGCAGGGCGGCTCCGGCGGCGACGGCCAGGGCCGTCTGTTTCTTGCGCACGGGGAAGGGCCTTTCGTTGGGGGACACCAGGCTCGAAAGCCACATATGCCAATTTGTGCACCGCCGTATGCCCCTTCCGCCGATCACGGTCCGTACGGCGGACGCCCCACCCCTTGATGTGCTCTCGTCACCTGTGTCAAATAGGTCCGTACCAATGCGGTACCCATGCCGTCGAGTGGAAGGCAGCAGCACCGTGCGACGGATCCCCCGCCCGTCCGGCCATCCGGCCCCGATGGCCCTGCTCACCGTCATGGCCGCGACCGCCGCCGCCCTCGGCGGGTGCGCGTGGGGCGGCGGCGGTGCCGAGGACACGAACCCCCCGGCGGCGCCCCGCGGCCTCACCGTGCAGGCCGGCAGCTCCACCACCGCCCACGTCATGTGGAACCAGGCCACCGACGACACCGAGGTCACCGCGTACGAGGTGTACCGCGACGCCAAGAGGGTGAAGGAGGTGTCGGGGCAGGAGTCCATGGTGGACGTCGTCGGCCTCGAACCCTCCGCCACGTACCGCTTCACCGTCCGCGCCCGCGACGCCGAGGGCAACCTCAGCGAGGACAGCAAGCAGCTGTCGGTCACGATGCCCGCGGCGGCCGCCGCCGACCGCAAGCCCCCGTCCCGGCCGGGGCGGCTGAAGGGCGAGGCCGAGGGGAGCCGGGCGGCGATGCTCTCCTGGGGCAAGTCGTCGGACGACAAGAAGGTGGCCTCGTACGAGATCTTCCAGGGCGGCTCGAAGGTCCACAGCGTGGGCGGGAACCAGACCGCGACGCTCGTCACCGGTCTGCGGCCCGGCACCGACTACACCTTCACCGTCAAGGCGCGGGACGCCGCCGACAACTTCTCGCCCGCGAGCAGCGCGGTCCGCGTCACGACCGCGGCGGGCAAGGACTCGGGGCGCGGCACCGCGCCGACCGGGTTCCGCGCGGACACGCACCGCGCCGACGGGGCGTACTACATCGACCTGGCGTGGACGCCGCCGCGCACCGGCGGCGCCGTGGCGGAGTACCAGATCCAGCTGGACGGGCGCACCGCCACCTCGCTCGTGTTCGGCGGGACGGTGCCGAGCGACAAGGCCGAGCACAGCTTCTACATCGGCAAGAAGGCCGGGGAGCGGCACCGGGTGCGCATCCGCCCGAAGCTGCCTGACGGGACCTGGGGCGGCTACTCCCCCGAACGGACCGTCACCACGGGCTGAGCACGGCGTTCGCTCAGCAGAGCCGCCGCGCGCCGGCACCAGTCGCGGGACTCGCGTTCGAAGGCGAGCCCGCGCAGGCACGTCAGGTAGGGGCCGACGCGCTCGCCCGTGCGCAGGAACTCGTCCTCGTCGGCGTCGCCCCGCAGCCGCACGAGGAGTTTCTCCAGGACCTCGATCTTCGCGTCGGCGACCGCCGCCCGCTCCGTGAGCTGCTCGATCACGGGCGCGGCGGCCACGCCGTCGACGGCCTGCACCTTGACCAGCAGGTCGTCGCGGATGAAGGACGGCTTGGCGGCCCGTGCGGCGAACCGTTCCATCTCCGCGAGCCCCTCGTCGGTGACCCGGAACAGCCGCTTGTTGGGCCGCCCTTCCTGGACCACCTCGCGCCCGGCGACCAGCCCCTCCGTCTCCAGCTTGGCCAGCTCGGCGTAGAGCTGCTGGGGAAGCGCGTGCCAGAAGTTGGCCACGCCGATGTCGAAACCCTTGGCCAACTGGTATCCGCTGTACTCGCCGTCCAGCAGTGCCGCGAGCACCGCGTGCCGCAGAGCCATCCGTCGGGACCCCTTCCCTTTCGCCGTCCAGCACCCCCATCATAGTCATCAACATGACTAGTCAGATTGATGACTATGAACTTTGGGACCATGGAGGACCTCGTGGACCGGACCACTACGCATCCCACCGCCGCGCGCTTCCGCGCGCTCGTCGAGCAAGGCGATCTCGCCGGACTCGAAGAGCTGTTCACTCCGGACGTCCGGCTCTACAGCCCGGTCAAGTTCACGCCCTTCGAAGGGCGGCCGATGGTGCTCGGTCTCTTCGGCGTGCTGCTGCGCACGTTCGAGGACTTCCGGTACGTGGGTGCGTACGCCGGTGAGGCGCAGACCGGCGTCGACGGAACCGAGGCCGAGTCGAACGTGCTGCTGTTCCGCACCACCGTGAACGGCAAGGAGATCCACGGCATCGACCTATTGCACTTCGACGAGGAGGGGCGGATCAAGGAGTTCACGGTGATGGTGCGCCCGCAGTCGGCGGTCCTTGCGCTCGGGCAGGCGGTCCACGAGGGACTCGTCGCGGCCGGCCTCGCACCCGCCCCGCGGTGAGGCGTCTGCGCCGGACGAAGGATTCCGTCACCTGCCCGGCGGCCGTCCGCATGCGGTCCCCGTCCGCGCCGCGTTGGCTCTTCGTCAGGTAGCACGGGCCGTTCCCCGACTCCGGCGGCGCATGGGTTGTACCGCCTCCCGTGCACCGGAGGGCAGACTCATGCGTACCACTCAGATATGCGTCCGTACCGGCCTGATCGCCACCGCCGCGTCGCTGCCGCTGCTCCTGGCCGCGCCGTCGGCGTCCGCCGCCGGTGACCTCACCGTCACCGCCACCGGCTCCACCGTGCGCGCCACCACCGGCGCGTGCACCGACGGCGGCACGGCCTCGCTGATGAACCCGGCCAATGCCAGCTTCGCCGGAGGCCAACAGGCGGAGCTGGTCAACGGCAGCGCGACATGGCAGAACGTCGGCGCCGGCTCGTACACCGTGCTCGTCTCCTGCAAGGACGGCACGTCGGTCGGGCCGCAGACCGTCACCGTCGGCGCCGCGCCGACGACCTCCTCGACGCACGCGCCCGCGCGCGGCGTCCGCGGCGGGCTCGGTGGCGGTACGGAGGACCGGGGCACGTTGACGCTCGTCGGCGGCGGGACCCTGGTGGCCGCGGCGGCACTCGGCGGCGGCATCTGGTACCTGCGCCGTCGCGCATCGGCCGGCCGTACCTGACGGGCGTCAGGACCACGACCGGCACGGCGCCGCCGACACCACCACCGACTGCCGCCCATCCGCCACCACGGCGGGTGGGCGGCAGCCGCGTGCAGAGGCACCCCCGCACACGCGCCCGCGGCGTCCCTGGGGAGCGGAAGCCGAGCCACCTGATGACGGCCTTCCCACGCGGTGAGACGTTGCGCATCCGGGCCGCGCGCCCGGACCCACACAGCGCTGCGTCCGCGGCACCGGGGAGGGAGAGTCGCCGTGACGAAGGAATACATGGGCGTCGTCTACGCGGAGAGCGAGAAGGAGGCGGAGGAGCTGCTGCTCGCCTTCTGCGACCGCAGATCGAGGGCGTCGACACCTTCGACGACCACGCGGTCAGCATCTTCAAGCAGGTCTGCGCGCAGTACGTCGACGGCGGCGGTCTCAACATGACCTTCGGTCCGAAGCTCTCCAAGGAGCGCTACGACGACCTGTGCGGCCACTGGCGGCGGGTCGGCGGCATCGCGGCGGGCGCCGACGACAAGGTGTTCCGCGGCTTCGACCACCTGCCCGTCGAGGACAAGGAGGAGAAGGGCAAAGGCACCACCGGGGACACGCTGGAGCGCCGCAAGAAGCAGGGCAACTTCTTCTGCACGGTGGTGAACGTCCGCTTCAACATCCACATCAACATCAGCTGAGTTCCCCGATATCAGCCGAGTTCCTCGATCGTCCGCGTCAGCCACTGCGTCCAGAACGTCTCCAGGTCGATCCCCGCGCGCAGCACCACATGGCGCAGCCGGTCCTCGACGGCGTCCTTGCCGGGCGGGAAGTCCCGCCTCTCGATCTCCTCGTACTCGGCCAACTGACGCCGGTGGAGGTCGAGATGGCGGTGCAGGTCCTCCTGGATGCCCTGCGTGCCGACGACCGCGGCGGCGCGCAGGCGCAGCAGGAGGGTGTCACGCAGCGGTTTGGGGTCCTGGCTCGCGGCCGTCCAGCGGGCCAGTTCCTCGCGGCCCGCCGGCAGCACCTCGTACTCCTTCTTCTGCCCGCGCGTCACCCCTTGTCGCGGCAGGGCGCGGATGGCGCCCTCCCGCTCCAGTTTCCCCAGCTCGCGGTAGATCTGCTGGTGCGTCGCCGACCAGAAGTAGCCGATCGACTTGTCGAACCTGCGGGTCAGTTCGAGGCCGGACGAGGGCTTCTCCAGGAGGGCGGTGAGGATCGCGTGCGGCAGTGACATGGGGCAATCCTAGGGACGGCGGCCCCTGGGGGGCCGCCTCACAGCGCGGCGGCCAGCTCCGTGCCCTGCTTGATGGCGCGCTTGGCGTCCAGTTCGGCGGCGACGTCGGCGCCGCCGATGAGGTGCGCGGCGACCCCGGCGGCGACGAGCTCCTCGTACAGGTCGCGGCGCGGCTCCTGGCCGGAGCAGAGCACGACGGTGTCGACGGGGATCACGGACGACTCGCCGTCCACGGTGATGTGCAGGCCCGCGTCGTCGATCAGGTCGTAGCTGACGCCCGCCACCATGGCGACGCCGCGGTGGCGCAGTTCGGTGCGGTGGATCCAGCCCGTGGTCTTGCCGAGGCCCTTGCCGACCTTGGACGTCTTGCGCTGCAGCAGGTGGACGGTGCGCGGCGGCGTGGGCCGCTCGGGCTTCGTCAGGCCGCCGCGCTCGCGGTAGTCCATGTCGACGCCCCACTGCCGGAAGTACGTCGCCGGGTCCAGGCTCGCCCGCTCGCCGCCGTCGGTGAGGAACTCGGCGACGTCGAAGCCGATGCCGCCCGCGCCGATGATCGCGACGCGCTCCCCGACGGGTGCCTCGTCGCGCAGCACGTCGAGGTAGCCGACGACGCTGGGGTGGTCGATGCCGGGGATGTCGGGGGTGCGCGGGGTGACGCCCGCGGCGACGACCACCTCGTCGAAGGCGTCCTGGGCGAGCTCGTCCGCGGTGACGACGGTGTTCAGCCGGACGGTGACGCCGCGCAGGTCGAGCTGGGTGCGGAAGTAGCGCAGGGTCTCGTCGAACTCCTCCTTGCCGGGGATCTTCCTGGCGACGTTGAGCTGGCCGCCGATCCGGTCGGCTGCGTCGAAGAGGGTGACGTCGTGGCCGCGTTCGGCGGCGGAGACGGCGAAGGCGAGGCCGGCGGGGCCCGCGCCGACGACGGCGAGGCGCTTCCTGGTGCGGGTGGGCGAGAGCACGAGCTCGGTCTCGTGGCAGGCGCGCGGGTTCACCAGGCAGGAGGTGATCTGCAGGTTGAAGGTGTGGTCGAGGCAGGCCTGGTTGCAGCCGATGCAGGTGTTGATGGCCTCGGGCCGCTCGTCCTTCGCCTTGTTGACGAAGTCGGGGTCGGCGAGCAGCGGGCGGGCGAGCGACACCATGTCGGCGGCGCCGTCGGCGAGCAACCGCTCGGCGATCTCGGGGGTGTTGATGCGGTTGACGGTCACGAGCGGCACGGAGACCTCGCCCATGAGCTTCTTCGTCACGAAGCTGTACGCGCCGCGCGGCACGGACGTGGCGATGGTGGGGATGCGTGCCTCGTGCCAGCCGATGCCGGTGTTGATGATGGTCGCGCCCGCCGCCTCGATCTCCTTGGCGAGGTGGACGACCTCTTCGAGGGTCGAGCCGCCGGGGACGAGGTCCAGCATGGACAGGCGGTAGATGATGATGAAGTCGGCGCCGACGCGCTCGCGGGTGCGGCGGACGATCTCGACGGGGAAGCGGATGCGGTTCTCGTACGAGCCGCCCCAGCGGTCGGTGCGCTGATTGGTGGGGGCCGCGATGAACTCGTTGATGAGGTAGCCCTCGGAGCCCATGACCTCGACGCCGTCGTAGCCCGCGGACTTGGCGAGCTCGGCGGCGCGCACGAAGTCCTCGACGGTCTGCTCGACCTCGTCGTCGGTGAGCTCGCGGGGCACGAAGGGGCTGATCGGGGCCTGGAGCGCGCTCGGGGCGACCAGCTTGTCGTGGTAGGCGTACCGTCCGAAGTGGAGGATCTGCAGGGCGATCTTCCCGCCCTCGGCGTGTACGGCGGCGGTGATCGCCTCGTGCTCCTTCGCCTCGGCGTCGGTGGTCAGCTTGGCGCCGCCGTCCCACGGCCTGCCGAGCTCGTTCGGGGCGATGCCGCCGGTGACGATGAGGCCGACGCCGCCGCGGGCGCGGGTCGCGTAGAACTCCGCCATCCGCTCGAAGCCGCCCGGCGCCTCTTCGAGGCCCACGTGCATGGAGCCCATGAGGACCCGGTTGGGCAGGGTGGTGAAGCCCAGGTCGAGCGGGTTCAGCAGGTTCGGGTAACGGCTCATGCGGCCCCTCCGTACGCGGTGTCTACGGAGACAGTTGTAGACCAGCCCGAGGCAGTTATGCAACTAGTTGCATAACCCGTTGCCTCGATGTCCGAATCCCGCCAGCCCCGCCCTCGCGCGAGACGCAGACTGAAGACAGGAACCGAACGCTTGAGGAGAGTCCGATGACGGTCTACGCGACGATCGACAGCCCGCTGGGCGAGCTGCTGCTGGTGGGCGAGGAGTCGGCCACCGCGAAGGGCGGCACCGCGCTGGTCTCGCTGTCCGTGCCGGGCCAGAAGGGCGGCGCCGTCGTCCGGGACGGCTGGGTCCGCGACGACGCGGCGTTCGACGCGGTCGCCGCGCAGCTGCGCGCCTACTTCGCCGGGAACCTCACCCACTTCGACGTCGAGTACGCCGCCGGGGCGGGCACCGAGTTCCAGCGCAAGGTCTGGGACGCCCTCGACACGGTCCCCTACGGCACCACGACCACCTACGGACGGCTCGCCGAGCGCCTCGGCCTCTCGCGCGCCGCGGTCCGCGCTCTCGGCACCGCCATCGGCCGCAACCCGCTCCTCGTCGTCCGCCCCTGCCACCGCGTCATCGGCGCCGACGGCTCCCTGACCGGGTACGCGGGCGGCCTGGAGCGCAAGCGGCTGCTGCTCGACCTTGAGGCGGCGTGACCCTCACCGGCCCGCGCCCGCGCCCTCGTCCTCGGCCCCGCCGAGTCCGCTGACTCGCAGCGTGATGTTCAGTCGCCCGGTCAGCCCCAGCTCCGGCGGCGCGGTGCCGGGCAGCACCTTCGGCACCCCGTGATAGGCGAGGCGCGAGGCCCCGCCGAACACGACCAGGTCGCCGCTGCGCAGCTCGACGTCCGTGTAGGGCTTCGTGCGCGTCTCCGTGTTGCCGAAGCGGAAGACACCCGTGTCCCCGAGGCTGAGCGACACCACGGCGGCCGACGACTTCTCGTCGCTGTCGCGGTGCATGCCCATCCGCGCGGTGGCGTCGTAGAAGTTGACGAGGGCGATGTCGTACGGCTCCTCGGTGGCGTGTCCGGCCGCTGCGGCAGCCTGCCGACCCAGCTCCGCGAGCCACGGCGGCATCGGTTTCACCGGTGCGCCGTCCCCGTCGACGACGGTGCGCGCGTACCCGTACGGATACCAGTGCCACCCCAGGCACACCTGTCGCGCCGTCATCGCGCCGCCGCCGGGCGTCCTGACCGTACGCAGCCCGGCGGGCGGCCGGGCCCACTCCCGGCACGCCTGCAGGAGCCGCGGCTGCGCCTCCGGTGCCAGCCAGTCGGGCAGGTGCACCGCCCCCGGGCCGAGGACGGTGCGGGCCCGCGGAAACAGCTCGTTCAGTACGGCCACGTCCAGTCGGCGACCTCGGGCAGGTCGACGCCGTGCTCGCGGATCCAGGCGTGGTGGCGCGTGCGGGCGTCGGCCATCGCCTGGCGCACCGCCGTGGCGCGCACCGCCAGGCCCGGGACGCGGTCGACGACGTCCATGACGAGGCGGAACCGGTCGAGGTTGTTGCGCACGACCATGTCGAAGGGGGTCGTGGTCGTGCCCGCCTCCGTGTAGCCGCGCACGTGCAGGTTGGCGTGGCCGGTGCGGCGGTAGGCCAGCCGGTGGATCAGCCACGGGTAGCCGTGGTACGCAAAGATCACCGGCTTGTCCCGGGTGAAGAGCGCGTCGAACTCGGAGTCCGCCATCCCGTGCGGGTGCTCCTCGCGCGGCATCAGACGGGCGATGTCGACGACGTTGACGACCCGCACGGTGAGCTCGGGCAGGTGCTCGCGCAACAGCGCGGCGGCTGCCAGCACCTCCTGCGTGGGCACATCGCCGGCGCAGGCCAGGACCACGTCCGGGTCGCGCGTGCCCTGCTCCGTGCCCGCCCACTCCCAGACGCCGGCGCCGCGCGCGCAGTGGGCGCGGGCGTCGTCGAGGGAGAGCCAGTCGAAGGTGGGCTGCTTGCCCGCGACGACGACGTTGACGTAGTCGCGGCTGTGCAGGACGTGCTCGGTGACGGACAGCAGGGTGTTGGCGTCCGGCGGCAGATAGACGCGTACGACGTGCGGGCTCTTGTTCAGGACGTGGTCGACGAAGCCCGGGTCCTGGTGCGAGAAGCCGTTGTGGTCCTGCCGCCACACGTGTGAGGTCAGCAGGTAGTTCAGCGACGGCACGGGCGCGCGCCACGGCAGCGCGCGCGAGGTCTTCAGCCACTTGATGTGCTGGTTGACCATCGAGTCGACGATGTGGACGAACGCTTCGTAGCAGGAGAACAGGCCGTGGCGGCCGGTGAGCGTGTACCCCTCGAGCCAGCCCTGGCAGAGGTGCTCGGACAGGACCTCCATGACGCGGCCGTCGCGCGCGAGGTGCTCGTCCGTGTCGAGGGTGCGCTCCTGCCAGATCTTGCCGGTGACGTCGTACAGCGCGCCGAGCCGGTTGGACTCGGTCTCGTCCGGGCCCACGACCCGGAAGTCCCTGCGCTGCGCGGTGTCCGCCATGACCTGCGCGAGGAGGGCGCCCGCGATGCGGGTCGGCTCGTGCAGCGTCGTGCCCGGTTTGTCGACCGTGACGGCGAAGTGTTCGAGCGGCGGGACGGGCAGCTCGCGGGTGAGCCTGCCGCCGTTGGCGTGCGGGGTGGCGCCGAGCCTGCGCTCGCCCTCGGGGACGCAGGACACGACCTGCTCGTTCGGGCGGCCCTCGGCGTCGAAGAGCTCCTCGGGCCGGTACGAGCGCAGCCACTGCTCCAGCTGCCGCAGGTGGTCCGGGTTCTCGCGGACCCCGGACAGCGGCACCTGGTGCGCACGCCACGTGTTCTCGACGGGCTCGCCGTCCACGGCGGCGGGGCCGGTCCAGCCCTTGGGGGTGCGCAGCACGATGACCGGCCAGGGTTCGCGGCCCTGGGCGCCGTCGCCGCTGCGGGCGGCCTCCTGGATGGTCCTGATGCGGTCGAGCGCCCGGTCCATCGCGGCGGCCATCGCCTGGTGCATCTCGTGCGGCTCGTCACCGGCGACGTAGATCGGCTGGTGTCCGTACCCCTTGAGGAGGGCGTCGAGCTCGGCCTCGGGGAGGCGGGCGAGGACGGTCGGGTTGGCGATCTTGTAGCCGTTGAGGTGCAGGATCGGCAGGACCGCGCCGTCGTGCGCGGGGTCGTGGAACTTGTTGCAGTGCCAGGAGGCCGCCAGCGGCCCCGTCTCGGCCTCGCCGTCGCCGATCACGCAGGCGACCAGGAGGTCCGGGTTGTCCAGGGCGGCTCCGTAGGCGTGCGCGAGCGAGTAGCCGAGCTCGCCGCCCTCGTGGATCGAGCCCGGGGTCTCGGGCGCCACGTGGCTGGGCACGCCGCCGGGGAAGGAGAACTGGCGGAACAGCTTCGCCATGCCCTCCGCGTCCCGTGTGATGTCCGGGTACGTCTGCGTGTAACTGCCCTCGAGCCAGGAGTTGGCGAGCACGGCGGGTCCGCCGTGGCCCGGGCCCCACACGCACAGCGCGTCCAGGTCCCGCTCCTGGATGACGCGGTTGAGATGGGTGTGGACGAAGTTGAGACCGGGTGAGGTGCCCCAGTGCCCGAGCAGGCGCGGCTTGATGTGCTCGGGCCGCAGGGGCTCGGTCAGCAGGGCGTTGCCCATCAGGTAGATCTGGCCGACGGCCAGGTAGTTGGCGGCGCGCCAGTGGGCGTCCAGTGCCGCCAGGCGGTCCTTCGCCACGGGTGCCACAAGGTCCTCCTCGCGAGGTTCGGTGCGTACGGCTGCGGTCAGGGGTGTCCCGCGGGTTCCACGGGAACGGCAGGTCAGTCGTGCGGGGCGCCCATGGCTTCTCCGCGTCCAGCACATCAGCCGTGCGGGACGACCGCCACCGGGACCACGACGCTGCCACCGTTCGCGCGTCCGCGGGAGGGCCGAACAGGCCCCGTACGGGGAAGGCTCAGTGCCCGCCCTTGACCGCCCGCAGCAGAACGAACTTCGGGTCGCTCGCGACGACGTCCGCGTTGCCGAAGAGCTTGCGGAGCTTCACGTGGTAGCCGAGGTGGCGGTTGCCGATGACCCACAGCTCGCCGCCCGGACGCAGCGCGGCGCGGGCGCCGGTGAACATGCGGTGGGCGGTGGCGCCGGTCGTGGCCTGGTGGCTGTGGAACGGCGGGTTGTTCAGGACGACGTCGACCGTTCCCTGCGGTACGGCCGAGAGGGCGTCGCCCGCCACGAAGTGGGCCTTGGCTCCGTCGGCGGCGTTGGCGCGGAACGTGGCCTCGGCGGAGGCGACGGCCTGGAACGACTCGTCGATGAAGGTGACCGTGGCGTCGGGGTCGGCGACGGAGGCCGCGGTGCCGAGCACGCCGTTGCCGCAGCCCAGGTCCACGATGTGGGCGCCGCCGCGGGCGCGCGGCAGGTGCTTGAGGAAGAAGCGGGTGCCGATGTCGAGCCGGTCGGCGCAGAAGATGCCCGCGTGGTTGACGACCGTGAGGCCCGCACCCGCTCCGGAGTCGGCGGGCAGGACGTAGCGGCCCGGCCAGGGGCTGGGGGCGGCCGTGCGTGCCGGGTCGGGGGCGCTGAAGACGAGCCGTGCCTTCTGGCGGGCCAGGGAAGTCCTGGTCGGGCCGATGATCCGCTCGAAGAGCTCCAGCGTCGACGTGTGGATCTCGGTGACCATGCCGGTGCCGATGACGGCCGTGCCTTCGTGCAGGGCGGGCGCGAGCCGGTGGAGCTGGTCCTCCAGGAGTGCGAGGCTCTTCGGTACGCGGACGAGAAGCACGTCGACGCGGGCGGGCGGCGCGTCCCTGGTCGTCAACAGGCGTGCCGCGTCCGGTGCGTGGCCCGCGCGCGCGAGGTTGGCGCGGGTCGCCTGCTGTGCGAGGTACGAGTCGGTGATCTGCACCGGCACGCGCGCGTGCCCGGCGAGCGCGGTGGTCAGCGCGCCCCACCGGTCGCCGAGGACGGCCACCGTCCCGGAGAGGTCGACGGTGGCGGGAAACCCGTCGGGCGCCGCGTCCTCGTCGCCCGCCAGCTGCCGCAGCAGATAGGCGTCGGCGGCCGACCAGGCGCGCAGCTGATCGCGGGGGTCCTCCGGGAAGCGGGTGAGGTCGTACGCGCCCCATGACGTGCTCAAACGGTTCATCGTGCCCTCAGGCTAGCGGAGAGCGGGCCGCGGGTTTCCCGGGTCACTGTCCCGCCGGGGCCGGTTCGAACCAGGTGGGCTCGTCCGCGAGGGCCCGCTTGATCCGGGACAGCGAGAACTCGTGCAGCGTGGGCAGCGCGTCCACGTCGAACCACGCGACGTCCAGCGACTCGTCGTCGTTGACCCGCGCCTCGCCGCCGACGGCACGGCAGCGCAGGGTGATGTCCATGTACTGGCACACGTCGCCGTTGTCGTACGTCACGGGTTGGAGGGCCTGGACCAGGACGACGCGTTCGGGGACGCAATGCACGGCCGTCTCCTCGTACACCTCGCGCACCGCGCACTGCGCGGGCTGCTCGCCCGGCTCCGGGATGCCGCCGATCGCCGACCACCTGCCGTTGTCGGAGCGCCGCCCGAGCAACACCCTTCCCTCGTCGTCGAAGACGATGGCGGTGACCCCGGGGAGCCAGAGCAACTGCTGGCCGGCGTCGGCGCGGATGGTGCGGATGAAATCAGGAGTAGCCATGCTCCGACCCTAACGGCGGTACGCCGCAGATCAGTCGGGGGCCAGGGGCGTGGATCCGGGCCCGGCGATCGGCAGTTGCTCCCCCGCTACTTCCCGGGGTTCCGCCGGGCCCGCGCCGCCGACGTGACGGCCCAGCCGAGACCGCCCGCGGCGATCAGGACCAGGATGCCCTCGGGGAGTACGCCGAGACGGGTCGCGGGGGTCCGCGACGAGCGCAGCGGGACCTTCTCGACGAGCGAGTCCGCCGTATACCACGTCGTCTTCGACTTGATCTTCCCGTCCGGCATGATGACGGCGCTGACGCCGCTGGTCACCGGGACCGTGACGGCGCGGCTGTGCTCGACCGCGCGGATCCGGGACATGGCGAGCTGCTGGTAGGTCATCTCGCTGCGGTCGAAGGTGGCGTTGTTGCTGGGCACGGAGATGATCTGCGCGCCGTGGGTGACGGTGTCGCGCACCGCCCAGTCGAAGGCCGCCTCGTAGCAGGTCGCGATGCCCACCTTCGTCCCCGCCATGGTGAAGACGCCGGGGTCGGTGCCGCGGCTGAAGTCCCTGCGCACCTTGTCGACGTCACTGCTGAAGGCGCTGACCAGGGAGCGCAGCGGGATGTACTCGCCGAACGGCTGGATCTGCCGCTTGTCGTAGGTGTCCGTGGGGCCCTTCTCCGGGTCCCAGAGGATCTGTTCGTTGTAGAGCTTGCCGTTCTTGTTCTCGACGACTCCGCCGACGGAGACCGGCGCGCCGATGGCCTTGACGGCGCCCTCGATGGCGAGGCGCGCGTCCGGGTTGGCGAAGGGGTCGATGTCGGAGGAGTTCTCCGGCCACAGGACGAGGTCCGGGCGTGCCACCTTGCCGGCCTTCACCTCGGCAGCGAGGCGTTCGGTCTCGCGCACGTGGTGGTCGAGGACGGCGCGGCGCTGCGCGTTGAAGCCGAGGCCCGCGCGCGGGACGTTGCCCTGGATGGCCGCGACGGTGGCGGTGCCGTCCTCCGCGGCGTCGCTGACGAGCGGGCGCGCCGCGAAGGCACCGAGGAGGGGGACGAGCACGGCGAGCGCCGCGACGGCCACGGGGCCGCGCTGCGGGACACGGGTGGCGCGTACGTCGACGACCCGGCGCACCACTTCGTACAGCCCGAAGCCGCACAGGACGACGGCGAATCCGAGTACGGGGGTGCCGCCGAGCGCGGCGAGCGGCAGGAACACGCCGTCCGCCTGACCGAAGGCGATCTTTCCCCAGGGGAAGCCGCTGAACGGCACGCGCGCGCGTGCCGCTTCTCCGGCGATCCACAGGGCGGCCGCCCACAGCGGATATCCGGGCAGCCGTGAGACGGCGGCGATGCCCGCGCCGACGAGGGCGACGAAGACCGCTTCGACCGCGGCGAGGGCCAGCCACGGTCCTGGCCCGACCTCGACGCCGGTCCATACGAGGAGCGGCAGGAGGAAGCCGAGACCGAAGAGGTAACCGAGGCCCAGGCCCGCCTTCCAGGTGCGGCCGCGCAGACACCAGGCGAGGGCGCCGAAGGCGGGGAGCGCCAGCCACCACAGGGTGCGGGGCGGGAAGCTGACGTAGAGCAGCACTCCGGAGAGGGCCGCCACGGCGGCGGGCACGAACCGGCGCAGGAGACGCGTGGCGCGGGAGGCCTGCGGGGGCTGTGGATCGAGCTGATCCGGCTCGTCTACGGGAGTGGTGGTGGCGGTCACTCGGGGAGTGTACGGCGCGTCACGAGGCCGCCGACAGCGCGGTCCGCGGGGTGCTGGAGGGGCAGCGGCCCGGCCGCCCCGCGACCCGTCCGACGAATCGTTCCTGCACAACTGGTCCCAAAGCGGGGCGTCAGCCGTTAGCGTGTGGCCGAGTCCCCGAGGCCCGTCCGGTCCACGTCACCGTGGAGAAGGTCCGCGCCGGTGGGGGCCCGTCACATACCGGGGGGCGACGGGGTGGGGTCAACGGGTACGGCCGCTTCGGCCTGTCCGGAAGCGGCGCACGAGCGACGGAGCGCGTCCGACGCGACCGGCGGGGCACTGCTCGGCGCGTGTGCTGCCTGGGCGCTGATCACCGCGGGTGCGCACGGGGGCAGTCCCGAAGGGGTGCTCCTCGCGGTGCTCGCCGTGGCGGCGGGGTACGCGGGCGGACGGATCTGCGGGGCGCTGCTCCCGGTCGCCGCGCCGTGCGCGGGCGCGCTCACCGGGCTCGGCCTCGCCGTGGCGGCGCCGCGCCTCACGCTCGCCCCCTCCTCTCCTCTGGGCCACGCGGGCGCTACCGCCGCCCTGCTGATCCTTTCGGCGGGTGCGGCGTGCTGCGCGGCCTGGGCGGCCCGTACCCCTTCCCTCCGCCTGGCGCTGCGGCTGCTCGCCGCGGGCATCGCGGGTGCCGCGGCGGCCCTCGGCTCACCCGTCGGCTGCGTCGGCTCAGTCGTGGTCCTGCTCTGCTCGCTGGCGGCGGCACGGCTGCGCAACCGGGCTCTGGGCATCGTCGGGCTCGCCGCCGCGTCGGTCCTGGTCACCGGCGTCTCCCTGGCCCTGGCCGACGACTCCCTGCCGGAGGGTCTGACGGCCCCGCTGGAGGGCAGCATCGGCCACCACCGTGTGGTGCTGTGGCAGGACGCCCTGAGCCTCGCGGAACGCGAGCCCGCGATGGGGGTGGGTCCGGGCCGCTTCGGCGACGTCAGTCCCGTCGCGGCCGACGCCCTCGTCACGGACGGCAAACCGCACTCGGCACCGCTGCAGCAGGCGTCGGAGCAGGGGATCGTCGGGGCGGCGCTGCTGGCAGCGGTGTTCTGCTGGCTCCTTTACGCCCTGTGGCGCTCCCCCGGCTCGACGCAGGTGGTCCTGTCGGCGGGCGCGGCCCTCACGGCGCTGACGGCCGTAGCGGCGGTGGGCAACGCGCTGAGCGTGACGACGGTGACGACGGGGGCGGGCCTGCTGGCGGGCATGGCAACAGCGCGGCCCCTGCACGCCGGGCACGAGGGGGAGCCCACACACCCCGCCTGAACGCGACACCGGGCGCCCGGCCGTCAGGTCAACCCGACGTGCCCTTGAGGCGGAGGCGGGCCCTGATCGCTCGTACCGCCGACTCCGCGTCGTCGACCGTCACCGTGAACTTGTGGCCGTCGCCCAGGCTGAGCACCAGGCCCTCGCCGCGCCGGACCACCACGGCGGTGCCCTTTTCCGGGCGCCAGCGGTAGCCCCAGCCGCCCCACTGCCGGGGCGTCACGGCGGGGGCGAAGTCCGCGCCGACGACTTGGGAGAGCGGGATGAGGCGGCGCGGCAGGCCCAGGTGGCCGCAGCGCACCTCCAGGTAGTCCTTCTCGACCTTCACGGCCACGTGGACGAAGGCGAGCGTCCCGAAGAGCATCAGGAGCCCGACCGCGATGCACCCGACGACGGACATGACCAGCGGCAGGATGCCCGAGGTCCACATGGAGTCGACCGCGAGCTCGATGCCGAGCGCCAGGCAGGCGGCACCGGCGCACGCCAGGAGCCACTGGGCGCGGTTGGTCGCGCGTCCGGTCCAGACTTCGTGCGGGCTGTCGGATGCGGCCCGCTCTTCGGGGGCTTGGTCCTTCATGCATCCGAGACTACTCAGATTCCGGCGTGAAGCCACCGCGTCACAGAGAGCGACCGCCGGGTCGGAGCACGGCGTCAGAGGGCCGGGCTGGTCTCCGCGAGCATGCGGCCCTCGGCGTACGCGAGCGCCGCGGCGGGCAGCTGCTCCTCACGCCCGCTGAGCAGGACCGTGAGGCCGGGCACCGCGTCCGTGGCGCCGATGTTGGCGCCCGCCCTGCGCAGCGCCTGCGCGGCCACCGCGCCGGCCGAACCGTGCAGGACCAGCTGCGGCTGTCCGGGCTGCTGGACGGCGGCACGAATACGCTCGGCGACCAGCTCGTAATGGGTGCACCCCAGGACAACGGCCCTTACATCCGGGGGCGTGAGGGCCGCCGCGGCGGCGATCGTCTCGTCGATGGCCGCCTCGTCCGCGTACTGCACGGCGTCGGCGAGCCCGGGACACGGCACCTCGGCGACGGCGACGCCGTTCGCGAAGTCCTCGATGAGGCCGCGCTGGTAGGGGCTGCCGGTGGTGGCGGGGGTGGCCCAGATGGCCACGGGTCCGCCGCCCGCCGCCGCGGCCGCGGGCTTGATCGCCGGCACGGTCCCGATGACGGGGAACTCCGACTCGAAGCGGGCCCGCAGGGTGGGCAGCGCGTGCACGGTGGCCGTGTTGCAGGCCACGATCAGCGCGTCGGGCCGGTGCGCGGCGGCGGCCTCGGCGACGCCGACGGCACGCGCGGTGAGGTCCTCCGGCGTGCGCGGCCCCCACGGCATGCCGTCCGGGTCGGAGGAGAGAACGAGATCGGCGTCGGGCCGAAGGCGACGCACAGCGGCCGCCGCGGCGAGCAGTCCGATGCCGGAGTCCATGAGCGCGATCTTCACCCGGTCACCATAGTCGATGGGCCCCACAGGCACCGTCCTGTGGGGCAGACTTCGGCGGATGAGCGCCGTTGCGTGGACCGCCACCGGATCGCTTGCCGCGTGGCTGTGGCTTCTGTTGGGGCAGGGCTTCTTCTGGCGTACCGACGTGCGGCTGCCACCGCGCGGGGAGCCGGACGTGTGGCCCTCGGTCGGTGTCGTCGTCCCCGCGCGGGACGAGGCGGCGGTGCTGGCACGGAGCCTGCCCTCGCTGCTCGCGCAGGACTATCCGGGGCGGGCCGAGGTCTTCCTCGTCGACGACGGGAGTACGGACGGCACGGGCGAGCTGGCACGCGCGCTGGCCGAGCGGCACGGCGGCCTGCCGCTGACCGTCGGCTCGCCCGGCGAGCCGCCCGCGGGCTGGACGGGCAAGCTCTGGGCGGTACGGCACGGCATCGGCCTCGCCCGCGCGCGGGACCCCGAATACCTTCTGCTCACCGACGCGGACATCGCCCACGAGCCGGACAGCCTGCGCCGGTTGGTGGCCGCCGCGGGCAGTGGGGGCTACGACCTCGTGTCGCAGATGGCCAGGCTGCGGGTGGAGAGCCTGTGGGAGCGCCTGGTGGTCCCGGCCTTCGTGTACTTCTTCGCGCAGCTCTATCCGTTCCGGTGGATCGGACGGAAGGGATCGCGGACGGCGGCCGCGGCGGGCGGCTGCGTCCTGCTGCGGACGGACGCCGCCGAGCGCGCCCGCATCCCCGACGCCATCCGGCAGGCGGTGATCGACGACGTGGCGCTGGCGCGCGCGGTGAAGGGCGCGGGCGGCCACATCTGGCTCGGGCTCGCCGACGGCGTGGACAGCGTGCGTCCGTATCCGCGCCTGGCCGACCTGTGGCGCATGGTCTCGCGCAGCGCGTACGCGCAGCTGCGGCACAACGTCCTGCTGCTCGTCGGCACGGTCGCGGGGCTCGCGGTGGTATATCTCGTCCCGCCGGTGGCGCTGGTCGCCGGGCTCGTCACGGGCAGCCCCGCGGCGGCGGTGGCCGGTGGGCTCGCGTGGCTGGTGATGACGGCGACGTATCTGCCGATGCTCCGCTACTACCGCCAGCCGCTCGCCCTCGCGCTTGTGCTGCCCGGCACCGCGTTCCTCTACCTCTTGATGACGGTGGATTCGGCGGTGCAGCACTACAGGGGACGTGGTGCCGCGTGGAAGGGGCGTACGTACACACGCCCCGACCCCACCGCCCCGGAGCCCTCGCCCGAACAGCCCTGAGCGGCTACTTCCTGCCGGGCGTCCAGTTCATGCCCCAGCCGTAGGCGTGGTCCATGGTGCGCTGCGGGCTCACGCCGCGGTCGGGCACCAGGTAGCGGGCCTCGCGCTGGACGACGAGGTCGCCGCCGTTGTTGGTGAGCAGGGCCAGCGCGCACACCGTCGAGGGGACCGTGCACTCGTCGAGGGAGAACTCGACGGGGGCGCCGTGCTGCGGCTGGAGGGTGACCGTGGCGTTGAGGTCGGCGAAGCTCCGCGCGCCTTCGTAGATGGTCACGAAGATGACGATGCGCCGGAAGTCCTTGATGTGGTCCAGGTTGATGGTGAGGTTCTCGCCGGTGGCGACGGCGCCGGTGCGGTCGTCGCCGTCGAGCAGGATGTACGGCGGCTGGTTGAGCGCTCCGAAGGCGTTGCCGAGGGCCTGGACGACACCCTTGCGGCCGTCGGCGAGTTCGTAGAGGGCGCACAGGTCGAGGTCGAGGTCGGCGTGCATGGCGACGGCCCTGCCGAGCTTGGCGCCCCAGCCCTTGAACTGCTTGCGCACCTCCCAGTTGAGGTTCACGCGCATGCCGCCCGAGGTGCCGCCCTGCTTGGTCAGGGAGACGGATGGCGCGTCCTTGGTCAGCGTGACCTTGGTCAGGCGCACGGGCGCGGCGGCGGCCGGCGGGGCCTGAGGGGGCGCGGGGGCGGCGGGCTGCTGGGCGACGGGGGCGGGCGGCGCCACCGGCGCGGGCGGGGGCGCGGGTGCCGGGGCGGGCGGGGCCATGGGTGCCGGGGCGGCGGCCTGCTGCGGCTCGTCCACCGAGATGCCGTAGTCCGTGGCGAGCCCTTCGAGGCCGCTGCCGTAGCCCTGGCCGACCGCGCGGAACTTCCAGGCGCCCTGGCGCCGGTAGAGCTCGCCGAGGACGAAGGCGGTCTCCACGGTGGCGTCCGCGCTGTCGTAGCGCGCGAGTTCGGCGCCGTTCGACGCGTCGAGGACGCGGATGTACAGACCGGGCACCTGGCCGAAAGTGCCACCGTCGGCCGACGCGGCGAGCACGACGGTCTCGATCCCGGGCTCCACGCGCGCGAGGTCGACGCTCAGGACATCGGTGACCCCGGCGCCGGAGGTCGTCTTTCCTTCGTGGCGCACCGCTCCGGAGGAGTGCGCGGGCTGGTTGTAAAAGACGAAGTCCGCGTCCGAGCGCACCTTTCCGGAAGACGACAACAACAGCGCGGAGGCATCGGCGTCGGGCACTCCCGCCCCGGAACCCCACCCCAATTCGATCCGTACCGCGGGTGCCGGTACGGGAACATTCGATCCTTTAGACATTGTCATGTCCGCCCCCATCGCAAGTCGCCGTCCGGCAGGGCCGCCGTTTCCGTTCATGACCAACCTATTACCCGGAGCTCCCGGAGGCCCACGACCGTGCCCCGCGGGCCCCGGGGCCAACCCCAGGTAACCCCTCAGGAGCTCGGCCTTTACACGATCCGAACATCGTTCGGCGACCGATTTTCCCAAGTTCGCTCGCATTGGGGATCCGCAGCCACAGCCGACACGTAAAACAACCCTCTTATCGGTCTCCCCAACCAGCACATCTAGGGCTTAACTTATGGAGCATGACCTCCCCCCGCTCCACCTATGGCGGCGGTTACTACTCCGCGCCGTCCTTCCCGGACACTCCGATCTATGACTCCCTCGTCGCAGAGCGGGGCACTCCTCAGATCGCCCCGATCCGGGTTCCCTCCGCGTACGACACGGGCAGTCACCTGCCCGCGCTGCCGGCCGCACTGCCCGCGTTGCCGGCCGCCCCGTCCCATCCCCAGCAGGGGTACGGCTACCCCCAGGCCCAGCAGCCCGCACCGCTGCAGCAGGCCCCGGCGCCGTACATCCCGCAGCAGACCGGGGGCCCGCGCGGCTACCCGGGCGCCCAGCCCCAGCGGCCGGCCCCCGGCACGGGGTACGAGGCGATGCGCCCCGCGCAGCCACGCCCGGCCCCGTCGTCGTACGAGGATCCGTACAACCGCCCCTACCGCGGGTACTGATCGCCGCCGGGCTCCGGGCGGCCAGGGGGCACGCTCCGCGTGAGGCCGCCGCCGGGCCCGCATGACGCCGGTCGCCGCCGGGTAACCACCCGGCGGCGGCTTTCGTGTGTCCGCGTGCGGTCTCCCCGAATGATCGATGCCCGAAGGGGAACTCGACGCCGGGCCATGGCCGTTGAGATCCTGGGCACGCAGCACGGCGGAGGGACGCGGAAGGGGGTGCGGGCAGTGCGAGCAATCGTCGGCCTCTGGCGGTGGCGGCACAACCCACTGCGCCGCGGCACCGATCTGGCCGAGGCCTGGCTGGCCCTGGCCGCCCTGGTGCTGATCCTCGTCGCCGTCCCGGTCGTCGGAGTCTTCACCACGAGCCTGTCGCGGGACGCCCTGCTCGCCTCGGTGCGCCGGCAGCACGAGGACCGCCACGCGGTCACCGGCACCGTCCTGCGCGAGGTCGGGCACTCCCCGATCGACCCCGACCCCGAGACCTCGTCGGCACGCGACGCGCACAGCCGCGTCCTGGCCCGCTGGAAGGCCCCGGACCGCACGGATCACTACGGAGTGGTGCTCTCCGACCTGAAGTCCCCCGACCCCGGCGACCACTTCCGCATATGGACCGACGAGCACGGCAGGGTCGTCGGCCGCCCGCTGGACGGCGCGACGGCGACGACGCACGCGGTCCTGGCCGGATTCGGCGTCGCCACGGCGAGCGCCGGCCTCATCGAGGGCGCCCGCAGGCTGATCCTCTGGCGCATGGTCCGCGCGCGGCACGCACGCCTCGACCGGGCCTGGGAGAAGGCGGGACCCGACTGGGGCCGGACCGGCACCGGCTCCTGAACCACCCACCACCGCCATCAGGTCAACTCGGCCTGCTCCCGCGCGCTACGGTGGACCGGCCGAACTCCTCGGCCCCTCGCGCGGTGCCACGACAGGCAGTGACACACCCAGCGCCGCGAGGTCCCGCGTACGACAAGGTGGGGGCAGAGCAACTCCATGGCACAGGGCACGGTCCAGGTGACGCACACCGGCACGTCGCGGTGGCGGCGCCGCACCGGCGAGTACGCATCGCTCGCCGCTGCCTTGGAGGCCGCGAGCGACGGGGACATACTGACCGTTGCCGCGGGCACCTACCGCGAGAACCTCGTCGTCCAGCGGGCGGTGACGCTGCGCGGCCCGGAGAGCTCCCCCGGCTCGGTGCGCATCGCGCCCTCCGACGGCGTGCCCCTGACGATCCGCTCCTCCGCGGTCGTCCAGGACCTGCACATCGAGGGCCAGGACTCGTCCGCGCCCGCGCTCCTCGTCGAGGACGGCGCCCCTGAACTCATCGGCATCCGCGTGGTGACGCGCTCGGCGGCCGGCCTCGAAGTGCGCGGCGGGGCGCGGCCGACGGTGCGCCGCTGCACCGTCGACAACCCCGGCGGCATGGGCATCGCGGTGCTCGACGGGGGCGGCGGTGTCTTCGAGGAGTGCGAGATCGTCGCGGCGGGCCAGTCCGGTGTCGCCGTGCGCGGCGGCGCCCATCCCCGTCTGGAGCGGTGCCGGGTGCATCACGCGTCGGGCGCGGGTTTCTCGGTGACCGGGGAGCACACGGGCCTGGAGGCGATCGGCTGCGAGGTGTACGAGGTCAAGGGTTCGGGCGTGCAGGTCACCGGGCGGGCCGCGGCGCATCTGACCGACTGCGACGTGCACCGCACCACCTCGGACGGCGTCACGCTCGACACGGACGCCGTGCTGACGATGGCCGACTGCCGTATCCACGACATCCCGGAGAACGCGATCGACCTGCGCTCGCGTTCCGTGCTCACGCTCACCCGGTCGACGGTGAGCCGGTTCGGGCGCAACGGCCTTTCCGTCTGGGACCCGGGCACGCGCGTGGACGCCAATCAGTGCGAGATCCACGACAGTACGGGCGACTACCCGGCCGTGTGGGTCAGCGACGGCGCGACGGCCGTCCTGGAGTCGTGCCGGGTGCACGACGTGCCGGACGCGCTGTTCGTCCTGGACCGCGGTTCGCGCACCGACGTCGTCGACAGCGACCTCTCACAGGTCCGCAACACCGCCGTGTCGGTGAGCGACGGGGCGACCGCGCAGCTCGACGACTGCCGTATCCGCGAGGCGGCGACGGGCGCCTGGTTCCGCGATCACGGCAGCGGCGGCACCCTCGCCAACTGCACGGTGGACGCTGTCCAGACGGGTGTGATCGTCACCAAGGGCGCGGATCCGACGATCGAGCGCTGCACGGTCACCTCGCCCGCCGAGGCCGGTTTCTACGTGTCGGCGGGCGGCCGCGGCAGCTTCCACGGCTGCCGGGTCAGCAACAGCGGCGGCTACGGCTTCCATGTCATAGACGGCTGCCGTACGACGCTGAAGAAGTGCCGCACGGAGCGGTGCGCCAGAGGCGGCTTCGAGTTCTCGGAGGAGGGCCCGCTCGTCGAGGACTGCGCGAGCGACGAGAGCGGCGGCCCGCGGACTCCCGGGGCACCCGCGCAGTCGGCCCCCGCCGTGCAGACGGCCACCCAGACCGTCGGGCTCCTCGGCACCCTGCCCGCCCAGCAGAGCCCTCGGCCCCCGGAGCCCGCGGCGCCCGCCGCCGAGAAGACCTCCCGCGCCTCCAAGGAAGTCCTCGGCGAACTCGACGCCCTGGTCGGCCTGGACAGCGTCAAGCGCGAGGTGCGCGCCCTCACCGACATGATCGAGGTGGGCCGGCGCAGGCAGCAGGCCGGACTCAAGGCCGCCTCCGTCCGCCGCCACCTGGTCTTCACCGGCTCCCCCGGCACCGGCAAGACGACCGTCGCCCGCCTCTACGGCGAGATCCTCGCCTCGCTCGGCGTCCTGGAGAGCGGCCACCTCGTCGAGGTGTCCCGCGTCGACCTGGTCGGCGAGCACATCGGCTCCACGGCGATCCGCACCCAGGAGGCCTTCGACCGGGCGCGCGGCGGCGTGCTGTTCATCGACGAGGCGTACGCCCTCTCCCCCGAGGACTCCGGGCGCGACTTCGGCCGCGAGGCCATCGACACGCTCGTGAAGCTGATGGAGGACCACCGCGAGGCCGTCGTGGTGATCGTCGCCGGATACACGGCGGAGATGGAGCGGTTCCTCTCCGTCAACCCCGGCGTGGCGTCCCGCTTCTCACGGACCATCACCTTCAGCGACTACGCCCCCGAGGAACTGCTGCGGATCGTGGAACAGCAGTCCGAGGAGCACGAGTACCGGCTCGGCACGGGCACGTCCGAGGCGCTCCTGAAGTACTTCACGGCGCTCCCCAAGGGCCCCGCGTTCGGCAACGGCCGTACGGCGCGTCAGACGTTCGAAGCGATGGTGGAGCGGCACGCGGGCCGGGTCGCGCAGGTCGGCGAGCCGAGCACGGACGACCTCACCCTGCTGTACCCGGAGGATCTGCCGGACCTCGTGTGAAGCCCTCCGCCTCCGGGGCGCCCTGTGCCGCCGCGGAGGGCGTCGGCTCGGGCCTCGGGGGCGGCACGTTCGCCTTGAGGCGGGCCAGGAGCCGTGCGCGTTCCTCGGCGAACGCGGGGTCCGCCTGGTAGTCGCCGTGGCCGAGGATCGGTGCGGGCAGCGGGTGTTCCTCGGTGCGGCCGTAGGCGAGGGGGTCCTTGAGGGCGGCGCGGTCGACCTGCGGGCCGCAGTCGCCGTGCAGCTGTATGGGGCCGCCGATCGGGTCGGTGGTGCGGTACAGATTGCGCCAGCAGTCGACCTCGCGGTGCAGGGAGGTCAGGGCCGCGGGGCCGAAGTGGGCGGGGAACCACCGTCCGTAGAGGCGCTCCAGAGGCGAGCCGTAGGTGAGCAGGGCGACGCGCCTGCGGACGGAGGGGCGCAGCTGCCAGGCGGCCGCCGCAGCGAGGACGCTGCCCTGGGAGTGGCCGGAGAGGACGAGGCGGCCACCCGTGGCGCTGGTGGCGCGCGTCCAACTGGCCATCCGCCAGGTCAGGTCGGGGACCGCGCGCTCGGCATAGCAGGGCGGCGCGAAGGGGTGGGCGGCGCGCGGCCAGAAGGTGCCGACATCCCACAGGATGCCGATGGTGCGGCGGGCCGAGGGGTCCTTGTAGGCGCGGCGGCCCCAGGTGACGAAGAGTATGAAGCCGAAGCCGATCAGCCAGGACCCGAGGGCCTGGGAGGTCTGGGCGGCCCCTTCCACTATGTCGGGCAGGCCGTCCGCGGCCTTCGCCGGCACTTCGTCCGTCACCCAGGCGCCGGTGAGCGCGGCCGCTCCCAGGAGCAGCGTGACGGCGGAGATGATGCCGACGAGCAGGGGCGCGCGGTCGGTGAGGGCGGCACGCGCGCGTGTGCCCGCGATGCGGCGGGTGCGGGTGGAGTCCTTGCGTTCGTCGGGGTAGTCGGCCGCCATCCGTGCCATCTCGCGGCGCTTGCGCTGGACGGTGCGGAACCCGAACCAGCCGCACAGCACCGCGACGACCACGAGGAGCGGCGGGATCACGGAGGCCTGCCAGGTGAGGACCAGCGCGGGCCCGTCGATGGAACCCTTGCTGCCGTCGAGCCAGTCGGAGACGCGCTGCGCCCCGCCGCCGGTCATGACGCCGCCGAGCGCGCAGGACAGCATGGCGACGGCGGGCCCGCCGAAGCCGCGGATCGCGGTCCGGGAGTCGGGCGACGTGCGGTACAGGAGGTGGGCGACGACCGCGAGGCCGAGGATGAGGACGCCCTGGACGAGCGCGATGCCGCCGAACGTCGCGTCGCCCGGCAGCCTGCCCTCCGAGCGCCAGCCGGGGCGCGACCAGCCCGCGTACAGGAGGACGAGAGCGAGCAGGACGAGGGCGCCGAGGGGCAGCCAGCGGACGAGGGTCCTGTCCAGCTGCCGGTCGAGCCGGTTCTCCGTGCGCCCCCTGCGGCACACCACCCACACCACTACCGCGCCGCCCAGGACGAGCGTCGCGTCCAGCGCCCAGCCGAGGGCGTCGAGCAGGCCGGGGCCGCCGGGGCGCCGGTCGTGGCGTGCGGCGGAGGAGCCGACCGCGGCGGCGACGGTGAGCAGTCCGGCCGCCGTGTGGGCGGCGCGCAGCCGGGCCACGAGGCGCCGGCCGTACCAGAACCCGGGCCTGCCGAGCGCGGTGCGGCTCGTCTCCTCCTCCGGGTCGGGCTGCTGGGGCAGAGGCTGCTGGGATTCGTACGCGCTCCACGTGCGGTGGGACAGGTACCAGAGGAGGCCGGTGAGGGCGGCGGGCAGGAGGGCGGCGAGGGCGAGGCGGCGGCCGGGCTGGGACCACCAGCCGCCGTTGCCGGAGCCGTCGGTGGCGAGGAAGCCGAGCCAGTCACGGCCGCCGGAGCACTCGGGGGTGCCCGCGCACTGCCAGGCGGTGAGGTCGAGGGCGAGCTCGCAGGCGGCGGCGACCAGCAGCACGGTGAGGGTGAGGCCGACGAGCCGCACCAGCAGGCCGTAGGTCCGCACGAGGCGTTTGCGGTGGCGGGAGGTGGGCCGCATCCAGTGGGCGAGGTTGACCACCATGAAGGGCAGCAGCAGGAGCCACAGGGCGCGGGAGCCGTTGCCGGAGGTCAGGTTGCACCAGACGTACGCCTCCGGCACCGGTTTGCCGCGGTAGTCGTCGGGGCGGCGTTCCGCGTCGGCGTCCTCGGTGCGGCGGAACACGGCCGCCGTGTCGTCGCCGGAGATCCGCACGGTGCGCGGGTCGCCCAGCATCTCTTCCGGTGTGGTTCCCCCGACTCCGTGGACCAGGAGTTCCAGGGCCGTCTCGTCCTGCGGTGCTCGCTCCACTGTTCCGCTTCCCCCGAGATGCGCGTGGTGAGAGGACAAGGATCCAGGGGCGCGGTCCTCCGCGCACCCCTCGTCACGTAATCTCCCCCTCCCGTGTTCTTCCCCGCCGCCGCCCTGCCTTACCCGGTCGGTGGCACGGGTGTCGGTGGCCCGTGCGAGGATGAGGCAGCGCGCCGGGCGGGCGCGCCGGGGATGCCGAGGCAGAAGGGCCGGACCGGGCGTGAGCGACAATCAGAACCTCCTGGCCGAGCAGCGCCGGGCTCTGATCCTGGACGAGGTGCGCCGCCGCGGCGGGGTCCGGGTCAACGAACTCACCCGCAAGCTCGGCGTGTCCGACATGACGGTCCGCCGTGACCTCGACGCGCTGGCCCGCCAGGGCGTCCTGGAGAAGGTGCACGGCGGCGCGGTCCCGGTGGTGGAGGCGAGCACGCACGAGCCGGGGTTCGAGGCCAAGTCGGGTCTCGAACTGACCGCCAAGGAGGACATCGCGCGGACCGCGGCGTCCCTGGTGGCGCCCGGCACGGCGATCGCCCTCTCCGGGGGTACGACGACGTATGCGCTGGCGCACCACCTGCTTGACGTGCCGGATCTGACGGTGGTCACGAACTCGGTGCGGGTGGCGGACGTCTTCCACTCCGCGCAGCGCACCTCGGGCCAGCGGCAGGGCGCGGCGACGGTCGTGCTGACCGGTGGTGTGCGGACCCCGTCGGACTCGCTGGTCGGTCCGGTCGCGGACCAGGCGATCGGGGCGCTCCACTTCGACGTGCTCTTCCTCGGTGTGCACGGCATATCGCTGGAGGCGGGCCTGTCGACGCCGAACCTCGCCGAGGCGGAGACCAACCGGCGACTGGTGCAGTCGGCGCGGCGCGTGGTGGTCGTCGCCGACCACACCAAGTGGGGGACGGTGGGGCTGAGTTCGTTCGCCTCGCTCTCGCAGGTCGACACGCTGGTGACGGACGCCGGGCTGCCGCCCGAGGCGCACGTGGACATCTCCGAGCACGTGAACCGGGTCGTGGTGACGGGTGAGCGCGCGCCGTCCCTCGAGATCCCGGACGAGAACTCCGAGGCCGACGCAGACATCTGACGGGCCGCCAGCTAGGGTGGCGGCGCCCGGTCAACCGTCACGTTCCGCTGGGGGCAGAGTCCGATGGCACACCGACTGAGCCCCGTGGGGCTCGACTTCGTCGCATCCGCTCCGGTGCGTCTGGTCTTCACGCGCGAGGTGAGCGCGCCTCCGGAAGCGGTGTACGCGGCGCTGGCCCACGACGTGACGGGCTGGCCGCAGTGGTTCACCGCGGTCACCCTGTGCCGGCTGACCGGGGGCGGCACGGGCCGCGAGGTCCGGCTCAAGGGCGGCACGCGCTTCCAGGAGTCGATACTGGCGGCGGACGGCCCCGAGCGTTACGTGTACCGCGTCGACCGGACGAATGCGCCCGGTCTGCGCGCCCTCGTCGAGGAGTGGCAGCTCTCCCCGGTGGACGGCGGCACCGGAACGGGCGCCGGTCCCGGCACCCGCGTGCAGTGGACCTTCGCCATGGACGGCGCGGCGCCCCTGCGCGGCGCCCTGAAGCTCGGCCGGGCGGGGCTCGGCCGGGCGTTCCGGGACGCCGTGACAGCCCTGGACGAGCGGCTCGCCGCGCGGGCGGCGTGACCCGCCCGGAGAGTCACCGTGTCCGCTACTCGGGCCACGCCCCCGTCCCGAGGAGCGTCTCGATGGCCTGTGCGTAGGGCGTGATGTCCAGTCCCTGTTCGGCCAGCCACGCGTCGGAGTAGTACCTGTCCAGATAGCGGTCGCCGGGGTCGCAGATCAGGGTGACGACACTGCCCGTGCGCCCCGCTGCCACCATCTCCGCGACGATCTTCAGCGCGCTCCACAGGCCCGTGCCGGTCGAGCCGCCCGCCTTGCGGCCGATGGCCTTCTCCAGGGCGCGAACCGCGGCGACGGACGCCGCGTCCGGCACCTTCATCATGCGGTCGATCGCGCCGGGCACGAAGCTCGGCTCCATGCGGGGCCTGCCGATGCCCTCGATGCGGGAGCCGCAGTCGCTCGTCGCGTCCGGGTCGTTCTTCGTCCAGCCGTCGAAGAAACAGGAGTTCTCCGGGTCGGCGACGCAGATGCTGGTGTCGTGCTGCATGTAGTGGACGTAGCGCGCGATGGTCGCCGAGGTGCCTCCGGTGCCCGCCGTGGCGACGATCCACGCGGGCTCGGGGTAGCGCTCAAGACGCAGCTGCTGGTAGATCGATTCGGCGATGTTGTTGTTGCCCCGCCAGTCGGTGGCCCGTTCCGCGTAGGTGAACTGGTCCATGTAGTGGCCGCCCGTCTGGACGGCGAGGGCGGCGGACTCCGCGTACATCGTGCGCGGGTCGTCCACGAAGTGGCACCGGCCGCCGTGGAATTCGATGAGACGAATCTTCTCGGCGCTGGTCGTGCGGGGCATCACCGCGATGAAGGGCACCCCGATCAGCTTCGCGAAGTACGCCTCGGAGACGGCCGTGGATCCGCTGGACGCCTCGATGACCGGGCGGTCGGGCCGGATCCAGCCGTTGCACAGGCCGTAGAGGAAGAGCGAGCGGGCGAGGCGGTGCTTGAGGCTGCCGGTGGGGTGGGTCGACTCGTCCTTGAGGTACAGGTCGATGCCCCAGTGTTCGGGCAGCGGGAAGCGCAGCAGGTGGGTGTCGGCCGAACGGTTGGCGTCCGCCTGGACCTTGCGGACGGCTTCTTTGAGCCATGCGCGGTACGTCGCGTCGCTGTGGTCGACGTCGAGCGTCGGCATGGGTTCGTCGGCTCGAAACTGCTGGGGGGTGCTCACGGCGGGGCTCCTTCGCGTCGTGCCGGACGCGATTCGACGCGGCCGTACACCTCGATCTTAAACACCTCCATCACCCTTCTCACCTGCATAAACACACCTTTGAGCACCTCAAAGGAGCAGCCGTGACAGCCTTGGGCAGAGCTTGACGGCGCGCCGTCAACGGGTGTCCCGGAAGCCACGTACGGACGTCCCCGTACGTACTGGTGCTCGACGCTTTGGACGTGCAGACTTCACGGCACGGGGCAGCAGTCCCGAGTCGGAGCGATTCACCCGAAACGCACTAGGGGGCGGAGTGCCATGGCGGAGCCGGAGTTCACGGCCACGGGCGTGCGGATCGGGCGGCGCTTGCGCTCCCTCACCCGTGCCGGTCAGGTCCGCATCGCCGACGGCAGGCTGGAGTTGCTGACCAGTTACGGCACGGAGATCGACAGCGCGCCGCTGCAGGCGGTGCGCACCGGCAAGCCCTGGTTCGCCCCGGACGACCGCGCTCTCGCCGAAGTGAACGGCACCCGCTACCGGCTCACGCTCGCCGACCACGAACCACGCCCCGGCGAAGCGGGTCCGCCGACGGTGCGCAGGTTCATCGAGGCGGTGCGCGACGCCACGGAACACCGGGTCCGACGGAGCTGACCGGACCCTTCGGCACGACGCGCGAGTTGCATGCCCGCACCCCCTGGGTCACTCTGGTCTCACATCACTCTGGGTTTACCGGCGATGACGCTGCGAACCAGCCCCGCCGGCCATACAGCAGGCGGCAGACCACGCGGCCCCTGCTGGATCCGATCGTCGTCTTCTTCCGGACCTCAATTCGGGGAGTCGCAGCCGTGATCAGCCAGCCAAGCAGGCATTGCACGGTAGAGCTCCAAGCCCTGCCGTCGCGGATCGGCCAGGTCCGCAGAATCGTATCTGCGCAGTTGCGCTACTGGCATCTCGATCCCTTGATAGACCAGGCCGCCCTCGGTGTGACGGAGCTTCTCACCAACGTCCACCGGCACGCCGAGCCGGACAAGATGTGCACCGTGGAGATCGAGCTGCTGCTCGACCGTCTCACGGTCTCCGTCCACGACCACGATCCCCGCCTTCCCGAACTCCGTGAATCCGATCCCTTCGCCACCTGTGGCAGGGGGCTCGCGATGGTCGCGGCGGTGAGCGAGAGCTGGGGTGTGCGGCCGCAGGGCGACGCGGGAAAGGTCGTGTGGTTCACGCTCCCCGCGGTGTCCCCGGCGGTGGCCCTCGCTCCGTATCCCGTGTACGGGGCGGCAGAGAAGACTCCCGCCCGGTCGGCCGTTGTCGGCTGACCGGGCGGTGATCGTCCCCACCGTGTGGCGGGGCAGCCATCGGCCGCGAGGTCTCACTCGGTGGCGATGGCGCTCAGCACGTCGAGACGCGCCGCCCGCCGAGCCGGACGCAGGCCCGCCAACGCTCCCGCCGTCAGGCCCACCAGGGCGACCACGACCAGCTGCACCGGCGGTACGGCGAACGCGAAGGCGCTCTCCGTCGTGCTGTCGGACGCCTTGACGAGCACCCACCCGAGGAAGCCGCCGAGCGCGAGCCCGCCCGCCGTGCCGAAGGCGGCGACGAGCACCGACTCCCAGCGGACCATGGCGCGCAGCTGCGCCCTGGTCTGGCCGACCGCGCGCAGCAGACCCAGCTCGCGGGTGCGTTCGTGGATGGCCAGGGTCAGCGTGTTGGCGATGCCGAGCAGCGCGATCAGCACGGCGAGGGCGAGCAGGGCGTAGACGAGGGTGAGCATCATGTCGATGCCGCTCGCGGAGGCCTCCGCGTACTCGGAGCGGGTCTGCACGTCCGGGTTTCCGAAGTCCCGCGCCGTCGCCGCGACCGCGGCCTTGCCTTCGGCGGTGCTCACGCCGTCCTTGAACGTGACGGAGACGACCGTGTCGGAGTCCTGTATGCGGTGCGGTGCCCAGGCCTCGCGGGTGATGACGTAGTCGCCCGCGAGCTCCGACCTGCCGTAGAGCGCGCGGACCGTGAAGGTCTCCTTCTCGCCGTCGGCGAAGGCGAGTTCGGTGCGCGATCCGACCTTGAGGTCCTGCTTCTCCGCCTCCGACCTGGTGATGGCGATGCCCCGGTCGCCGAGAGCGCTCAGCGAACCCTCGACGTCGCCGAGGTCGAAGGACCGGGCGAAGGGCTTCGGGTCGGTGACGGTGAGCGCGCGGCCCTCGCCGTCGACCTCCGCGGCGCCCTTGCCGAGGCCGACGGCGGTCTCGACCTCGGGCTGCTTCGCGAGGGCCGGGGCCAGCTTCGGGCTCAGGCCGCTGCCACCCGCGCCGAAGCCGGGGGTGCTCACCGCGACGTCCCCGGCGAAGGAGCGGTTCACCGTCTGGTCCATCGTGGCCTTCAGCGAGGCGCCGAAGACCGTGAAGAGCGAGACGACGGCGACGCCGATCATCAGCGCACTCGCGGTGGCGGCCGTCCGCTTCGGGCTGCGCAGGGCGTTGCGCCGGGCGAGGCCGCCGGTGACGCCGCGCAGCCGGTCGAGGGGCCCGCCGAGAACGCGTACGGCCCGCGAGGAGGCGACCGGGCCGAGCACCACGAAGGCGACGAGGGCGAGCACCGCTCCCCCGGCGGCGAGCCAGATGGAGGGGCTGACCAGGACGCCGGTGAGGGTGAGGCCCACGGCGGCGAGGGCGAGGCCCGTGCCGACGACGGCACGGCGGCGCGAGGCGCCGGAGTGGTCGACGGCCGTCTCGCGCAGCGCGGCGAGCGGTGCGGTGCGTCCGGCCCGTACGGCGGGCAGCAGCGCGGAGCCCAGGCAGACCAGGACACCGACGGCGAGCGGCAGCAGCATGGAGAGTGCGCTGATCACCAGGTCGCCCTCGGGAAAGGGGAATCCGATCGCCGGGAAGAGCGCCTGGAGTCCGGCGGCGACGCCGATGCCGCCCGCGAGACCCGCCGCCGACGCGATGACGGCGACGGCGCTCGCCTCGACGAGGGTCGACACCGTGACCTGACGGCGCGAGGCGCCGAGCGCGCGCAGGAGCGCGTTCTCGCGGGTGCGCTGGGCGACGACGATGGCGAAGGTGTTGTGGATGCTGAACGTGGCGACCAGCAGGGCCACTCCGGAGAACACCAGCAGGAGCGTGGTGAAGACCGAGAGGAACTGGCCGGAGATGTTCTCGGTGCTCTCCGTGGCCGATGCCTCACCGGTGATGGCCTCAACTCCCTTGGGCAGTACGGGCGTCAGCGCGTCGACGAGCTCCTGCTGACTGACGCCGGGGCCGGCCCGCACCCGGATGGCGGAGGCTTCGCCGGGCCTCGGGGTGAGGTACTTCTCGGCGTCGGCGCGCGTCATGCCCGTGAAGGTGGTCTGCGCCATGCCGTCCTCGCCGCCGAAGGTCGCGAGGCCCACGATGCGCACCCGCACGGGGTCCGGGGTGCGCAGGGTCGTCGTGTCGCCGATCTTCAGGTTACCCGTCTCGGCGGCGCCGCGGTTGACGATGACCTCGCCCGGCCCGGACGGGGCGCGGCCTTCGGCGAGTCGGTACGCGTTCAGCTCACTGTCGTCGATCCAGTTGCCCGCGAGGGTGGGCGGGCCCTGTCCCCCGATGGGTTCGCCGTCCTTGCCGAGGAGCTGGCCCGCGCCCTGGATGTCGGGCGCGGCGGCGGCCACTTGGCCGGTCTTCTCGATCGTCTCGACGAGGTCGGTGTCGACCGGTGCGCGGGTGCCCTGAGTGTCGTCCGGGGTGGTGATGGTGGCGGCGCTGCGGACGACGGCGTCGGTGCCGCTCGTGGCATTGCCGAACATCGTGTCGAAGCCGGCGCGCAGCGTGTCGCCCATGACGAGGGTGCCCGCGAGGAAGGCGACGCCGAGCAGGACGGCGAGGAACGTACCGGCGAAGCGCCGCCTGTGGCCGCGCAGCGAGGAGGCGCTGAGCCGTACGGCGGCGGTCAGGGAGTCCATGGCTGCGGCTCCTTCGTGCCGGGCCGCGCGCCGGGTGAGGAGGGCGGAGCGGCGGAGTGCGTGAGGGCGGGCGCGGCGGGAGCCGGCTGCCGTGCGTCGAACGCCTTCATCCGGTCCAGGACCCGGTCGGCCGTCGGGGACTCCATCCGGTCCACGAGGCGTCCGTCGGCGAGGAAGACGACCTCGTCGGCGTGGGCGGCGGCCACCGGGTCGTGCGTGACCATGACGACGGTGCGGCCCATCTGCCGTACCGCGCGGCCGAGCAGGTTCAGGACCTCCTCGCCGGAGCGCGAGTCGAGGTTGCCGGTCGGTTCGTCGGCGAAGACGACGTCGGGGCGTCCGGCGAACGCCCGTGCCACGGCGACGCGTTGCTGCTGGCCACCGGAGAGTTCGGCGGGCCGGTGGTGGAGCCGGTCGCGGAGGCCGACGACATCGATGAGGGCGTCGGCCCACTCACGGTCGCCGCGAACTCCGGCGAGGTCCAGGGGCAGGGTGATGTTCTCGGCGACGGTCAGCGTCGGCACGAGGTTGAATGCCTGGAAGACGAAGCCGACGCGGTCGCGCCGCAGCAGGGTGAGACGTCGGTCGTCCAGCTTCCCGAGCTCCGTGTCACCGATGTACGCGGCGCCCGAGGTGAGTGTGTCCAGGCCCGCCGCGCAGTGCATCAGGGTGGACTTGCCGGACCCGGACGGGCCCATGATCGCGGTGAAGTGTCCGGCACCGAACTCGACGCTCACCCCGTCCAGGGCCCGTACGGCGGTGTCCCCGCTCCCGTACACCTTCACGGCGGCGGCGACGCGGGCGGCGCCGGTGTCCACAGGCCTCGCGGCCCGTCCGGTGGCGGTGCTCATGCCGGGCCGCCCTTCGAGGTGCGGCCGAACTCCTCGTTGAGGACGGTCAGCCTGCGCCAGTACTCGTCCTCGTCGATCTCGCCGGAGGCGAAGCGGCGGCCGAGCACGGCGATGGGCGAGTTCTCGTCGACGGCGGTGTGCCCGGCGTGCCCCAGGGGCCCGGCGGGTCCGCCCATCCCCCGGAACGGGCCGCGGCGGCCGCGCCACACGGTGCGGCGGAGCAGGGTGAAGGCGCCGACGACGACGGCCGCCCAGATCAGCGGGAAGAACAGGATCCACGGGCCGGGCCCACCGTCCCAGTGCGCCAGGGTCTGCATCTGAACTCATCTCCTCCGAAGCGGTTTCTGCGATGCCTCCAACCTCGCCCCGGGGGTGCCCTCACGTCGTCGTACGGCCAGCGGCACCGCGCGTACCACCGCGGGAGTACACCGGACCGCCGCGGATACGCCCGATCCGATCGCACGGCCACTGGATCTCTGTACCTACTAGTATGTACAGTGGCTTCATGAGCACTCCGGAGCGTCTGATCGAGTCCACCCGCGAGCTGCTGTGGGAGCGGGGGTACGTCGGCACGAGCCCCAAGGCCATCCAGCAGCACGCGGGCGCGGGCCAGGGCAGCATGTACCACCACTTCGCCGGCAAGCCCGACCTCGCGCTCGCCGCGATCCGACGTACCGCCGAGGAGATGCGCGCCACGGCCGAGGCGGTCCTGGGCGGCGACGGACCGGCGTACGCGCGCATCGAGTCGTATCTGCTGCGCGAGCGCGACGTGCTGAGGGGCTGCCCGGTCGGGCGGCTCACGATGGATCCGGACGTCATCGCCAGTGACGAGCTGCGCGCACCCGTCACCGAGACCCTCGACTGGCTGCGCGACCGGATCGCCGGAATCGTCGAAGAGGGGCGCGCCCAGGGCGAGTTCACGGACGCGCTCGTTCCGCAGGACATCGCGTCGACGGTCGTCGCGACGGTGCAGGGCGGCTACGTCCTTGCGCGGTCGTCCGGTTCGCCGGCCGCGTTCGACACGGCGGTGCGGGGACTGCTCGCGCTGCTCGCGGCGGCCCGCACTTCCGCCGCCCGCTCCTGAACCCAGTCGACCTTCGCCCAATAAGGATGCGTACGTTGCACATCACCCGGAACCGGCCCGACACCCTGCGGGGACCCGCCGAGAACTTCACCGGCACCGTCTGGCTCGACGAGATAGCCGCGCCCGACGCCCCGTCCCGCCTGCGCATGTTCACCGTCCACTTCGCCCCCGGCGCCCGCACGGCCTGGCACCGCCACCCGCACGGCCAGGTCCTGCACGTGACCGAGGGCGAGGGGCTCGTGCAGCGCGAGGGCGGCCCGGTCGAGCCGATCAGGGCCGGTGACACGGTGTGGATCGAGCCCGGCGAGTCGCACTGGCACGGCGCGGGACCGCGCACGTTCATGACGCACCTGGCCGTGGTCGAGGCGGCGGCCGACGGCACGACGACCGAGTGGGGCGACCTGGTCGACACCCACGACTGCGCCGCCGCCTGAGCCCGCCGCGGAAGGGAGTACGCGATGCATGCGATGCAGTACGAGATCACCCTGCCCGCCGACTACGACATGGGGGTCATCCGCCACCGGGTCGAGTCGAAGGGCCACCTCCTGGACGACTTTCCCGGTCTCGGTTTCAAGGCGTACCTGATGCGGGAGCGCGGCAAGGACGACTCGCCGGTGAACCAGTACGCACCGTTCTACCTGTGGAACACGGCCGAGGGCATGAACGCGTTCCTCTGGGGGCCCGGATTCCGGGGGCTGAGCGAGGACTTCGGGCGGCCGGTGGTGCAGCACTGGACGACCCTCGCGTACGAGGAGGGGCCCGCGTCGGGAGCCGTGCCGAGGACCGCCGTCCGCCGTCGGCAGCGCATCCCGGAGGCGACGCCCCTGCCGGGACTCGCGGCCGAACTCGCCGCGGAGGCGGGCCGCTCGGCGCGGACCGAGGGAGCGGTGAGCGCGCTGACCGCGGTCGATCCGCGGGCCTGGGAGGCCGTGCACTTCTCGCTCTGGGAGAGTGATGCGCCGCAGGGGGTCGGTGACGTCTTCCAGGTGCTGCACGTCTCGGCGCCGGAGCGGGGCGACCTGCGCCGGGGGCGGCAGTGGTGAGCGGGTCCGAGCGGATGCGGGCGGCTGCCCCGGCGGTTCATCGGGTCCGTACGGTCCTCGGGGATGCCTCACCCGAAGCTCTCGGCGTCTGCGACGCCCATGACCACCTCTTCCTGCGCAGCCCTCGACTCCCGGGCCAGGAGCTGGATTCGCCCTCCGCAGCGGCGGCGGAACTGGCCGCGTTCCGTGAGGCGGGCGGGCAGAGCGTCATCCAGTGGACGCCCCACGGGATGGGCCGCCGCGCCGAACTGCTGCCGGAGCTGTCGAAGGCGTCGGGGGCCCGGGTCGTCGCGGCGACGGGGCTGCATCAAGCGGTCCACTACAGCGCGGAGACGCTGGACCGGCTGCGCGCGGACGGCCTCGCGGCGCTCTTCGTCCGCGAACTCACCGAAGGCATCGGGGAGTCCGGGGTGCGGGCGGGACTCATCAAGGTCGCGGGCGGGTTCCACGGCCTCGACGCGCACGCCCGCTGGACCATGACGGCGGCGGCCGAGGCGCACCACGCCACGGGCGCGCCCATCACCGTCCACCTGGAGCTGGGCACGGGCGCGCTCGACGTGCTCGACCTGCTCTGCGGCGAGTGCGGCGTACCGCCGCACCGCGTCGTCCTCGGCCACCTCAACCGCTCCCCCGACCTCACCGCCCACCTCCAGGCCGCCGAGTCGGGCGCGTATCTGGCCCTGGACGGCCCCTCCCGCGCCCACCACGCCACGGACTGGCGCATGCCGGACGCGGTGCGGGCGCTGGCCGACGCGGGGTTCGGCGACCGCCTGCTCCTGGGCGGCGACACGACGACGTCGGGGGCGCGGTCGGTGCACGGCGGCCCCGGCATGCCGTATCTGCTGCGGCGGGTGCGCCCGCGGCTCGCGACCGCCGTGGGCGATGAGCTGGTGGAGCAGATCCTGACGGTGAACCCGGGGCGGGCTTTCGGGGTGGACTGGGCTTAGGGACGTCGGCTTCAGCAAGGACGCCAGGGACGCCCGGGGACATCGCGTATTGCACTGGGCGTTCCAAAACCTGTACCGTCCTGCACATGGCCCGACCGAGGAGTTTCGACGAGGAGCGGGCCCTGGACGCGGCGATGCATGCCTTCTGGGCGAACGGCTACGAAGCCACCTCGACCCAGGACCTGTGCGAAGCCACCGGCCTGGGCCGCAGCAGCATCTACAACACGTTCACCAGCAAGCACGACCTGTTCCGGCGCGCCCTGACCCGGTACATGGACGGCATGAACGCCGGCCAGCTCCAGATCCTCGAAGACGTCGAGCGACCGGCGGCGGAGCGCGTGCGCGCACTGTTCGACCGGGTCATCGAAGGCGAGTTCCAGCAGCGCAGGGACGGCCACAGCATCGGCTGCCTCACGGTCAACACCACGGTCGAGCTCGCCGGGCGCGACCCGGAGGCCGCCGCACTGCTGGAGCGGGACCTCGCCGCGCGGCTCGCCGCTCTCGGCACCACGATCCGCGCCGGCCAGCAGGACGGCGACATCACGTCCGGACGCGACGCGGACACGCTCGCCCGTTACGTCAACGCCGTCATCGGCGGCATGCGGGTCTCCGCGCAGGGCGGCGCCGACCGGGCGACGCTCCAGGCGATCGCCGACACGGCGATGGACGCGCTCACGGGTCTCTAGCGGCACCGCACTTCCCCGCTTCTTGCACCTCGGCTCATCGCACCCTCTCGCACCCCGTCATGCCCTATTTCTGTACTGATCTATCCAAAACCTGTCCGACAGGAGTACTCCGTCATGCCTCGCGCCGTATACGTACTAGCACTCGGCATCTTCGCCATGGTGACCAGCGAATTCGTGGTCGCGGGACTGATGCAGCAGATGGCGGACGGTCTGGACGCCACGATCCCCGAGATCGGCTATCTCATCACCGCCTTCGCCGCGGCGATGGCACTCGGCGGGCCGCTCCTCACCGTCGCCGTGCTGAGGATGCGTCAGAAGTCGGCTCTGATGCTGCTGTTCGGCGTCTTCCTCGCGGGCAACGTGCTCGCCGCCCTCGCCCCCGACTACCGCACCATGCTGGTGGCCCGCGTCCTCACCGGTATCGCGTCGCAGGCGTTCTTCGGCGCCTCCATCTCGCTGGCCTCCCGGATCACCCGGCCCGAAGTGCGCGGCCGCGCCGTGGCGGTGGCCCTGAACGGGCTGATGCTGGGCACACTCCTCGGGCTGCCGTTCGCCACGGTCGTCGGTGAACACCTGGGCTGGCGCGCCGCGTTCTGGGCGATCACCGCGCTCACCGTACTCGCCGCGGCGGCCACGCTCGTCGGCGTACCGAGCGCGGACGGCGAGAGCGAGGAGCACAGCGGCCTCCGCAAGGAGCTGGGTGCCTTCCGCAGCCCCCGGCTGTGGCTCACCCTCACCACCAGCACGTTCGTGATCGGCGCGACCTTCTCCGCGTTCAGCTACCTCAACCCGATCCTCACCGAGCTCACGGGCTTCTCCACCGGGACGGTCCCGCTGCTGCTCATCGCGTACGGCGCCGCCACCGTCATCGGCAACACCGTCGTCGGCCGGCTCGCCGACCGGCGCGCCCTGCCCGTGCTCGTCGTCGGCCTGGCGCTCAACCTGGCCTTCCTCGTCGGGTTCGCGCTCTTCGCCGGACTGACCGTCCCCGCCGTCGTGTTCATGCTGGGCATCGGTCTCGTGGGCGTCACCATGAACCCGGCGCTGGTGACCCGCGTCCAGCGCGTCGGCAACGCGCGGTCCCTGGTGAACACCGTCCACTCGTCGTTCATCACGCTCGGCATCATCATCGCCACCTCCGTCGGCGGCCCCGCCATCGACACGTTCGGGCTGCGCGCGCCGCTGTGGATCGGCGCCGGGCTGGCCGTGCTCGGCCTGTTCTCCCTCGTACCCGACCTGCGGCGCCGGGCCGCCACGGCCCGCCTGGAGCCGGCCGCGCCGTCAGGGCCTGTGTCATGACCTCGGCTCTCAGACGTCTGACGGCTTCTTCGCACCGAAGAGCCAGGTGTCGAACAGCTCGGACAGGTCCTTGCCCGACTTCTCCTCGCACAGGTCGATGAACTGCCGGGTGTCGGCGTTCCCATGGCGGTAGCGCTTCGTCCAGGTGTGGAGGATGTCGTAGAAGGTGTCGTCGCCGACGGCCTTACGCACCTGGTGCACGACCATGGCGCCCCGGCCGTAGACGGGCGAGTCCGACATGCGTCCCCCGCTGGGCGGCGCGGCGGGCGGGAAGTCCCAGATCCCCTCGCTCTCCGGGTGCGTGCCGTCGTAGAACTCCTCGAAGGTCTTCTGCGCGGGCTTGCCGTCCTGGTCCTCCTGCCAGAGCCACTCCGCGTACGTGGCGAGACCCTCGCTGAGCCACAGGTCCTTCCACGCGCGCGGGGTGACCGAGTTGCCGAACCACTGGTGCGCCATCTCGTGCACCATCAGCGTCTCGTCGGGTGCCTCTTCGAAGTACGGCTTGGTCTGGGTCTCCAGGGCGTAGTCGAGCCCGGGGAGGTGGTCGACGACGGCGCCCGCGGAGGAGAAGGGGTAGGGCCCGAAGTTCTCGGTGGCCCAGTCGAGGATGTCGGGGACCAACTCCTCGACGTCCTCGGCGTCTTCGCTCTCGTCCGGGTCGACGGCGATGTAGAGGGGCACGCCGTCGGAGGTCTTGCCCTTGTGCACCTCGAAGTAGCCGACGGTGACGTTGGCGACGTACGTCGCCATGGGCTCCTTCGTCCGCCAGCGCCGGGTGACGCGGTCGCCCTTGTCCTGCTCCTTCGTCAACTCCCCGTTGCTCACGACGTCGTAGGGGTCGCCGTCCTCGTCCTTGGGGACGGTGACGGCGATGTCGTACGTCGCCTTGTCCGAGGGGTGGTGGTTGCCGGGGAACCACGTCATGGAGCCGGACGGCTGGCCGAGGGCGGTCGAGCCGTCGTCCGTCTCGATCCAGCCCTCCAGGCCGCCGTCCGCGCCCTCGATCGTCTTCGGGGTGCCGTCGTAGGTGACGGTGGTCTTGAAGGTGTCCCCGTCGCCGAGCGCCTCGGCGGGCGTCACCGTCAGTTCGTTCCCCGAGCGGCTGAAGCGGGCCTTGGTCCCGTTCACCGTGGCGGCGCGCACCTTCAGACCTGCCAGGTCGAGGTTGAAGCGGCTGAGACCCTGGGTGGCGCGGGCGGTGATGACCGCGGTGCCCTTGAGACGGTTGGTGTCGGGGACGTAGTCGAGGTCGAGGGCGTAGTGGGAGACGTCGTAACCCCCGTTGCCGAGAGCGGGAGTCAGGGCGTCCTTGACGCCGCTCGCTCCAGGACGGGCCGCCGGGGCGCCGTCGCCGCCGGTGCAGGCGGTGGCCGCGAGGAGCAGCAGCGCCGCGAGGAGCGCGGTCCGTTCCCTCGGCGTGCGTCGCGTCGTCACGAGGTTCCGCTCCCCGCCCGGCGCTTGCGGCGCGCCGTCACCGCTCCCGCGCCGATCGCCGCCACGACGGCGGTCGCACCGGCTCCGGCCGCGATGCCCGCGCCGAAGCCGGGCCCGCTCTCCGCGGCCTCCCCGGACTCGGCCGCCACCTTCACCTTCCCCTTGAGCACGATCGGGGGGTAGTCGCACACGTACTCCTGCTCCCCTTCGCCGACGCAGTCCGCGTCCTTGTGGCGCAGGGTGACCTTCACGTCGTACGTACCCGGCCGGACGTTCTCCTTGATGCGGCCCGCGCCCACCCACGCGCGGCCCGAGTCCCCCAGGACCGTGTCATCGGTCAGCGCGGGGCTGGAGACGTCCACCGCTGTCGGGTGGGGGTTGCCGGGACGTTCCTTCACCGTGATGTCCACGACATCGCCCGCTCCCGCGGGGCCTCCCACGGACACGTAGCCCCGTCCCGGGAACGGCAGGGTGTCGCCGTGGGCCGCACCCGCGGCCCCAAGAAGCAGCAGGGGTACGGCAATTACGACATATCCGCTACGTGCGGACAGAGAAGTGAAGTTGTCCATATGTCCTCCAGTCCGCCATAGTTCTACGATCATGACTCATATTGGCGCGGTCACGCCACAAAGGGTGACCCGCCTCTCGTCTTATGTGGGGGAAAACGACCATGCATGTGCGCAGAGCGCTGGGCGTCGCGGCGGGGGCCGCGGCACTGATCCTGCTGCCGGGCCTGCCGGCGTACGCGGAACCCGGCGATCCGACGCCCCCGGGGGAGACCACAGCGGCGCAGCGGCCCGCCGCCCCTCCGGCCACCGTCCCGCCGACTTCCGTCCCGCCGACTCCCGTCCCGGCCCACGGTGACGAGGACGCGCGCGGGTTCACACCGGCCGACGCCGACGACTACTGGACCCCGGAGCGTATGCGGGAGGCCCGGCCCGTGCAGGAGCAGGAGGACAAGCGGTTCTCCGTCCCGACCCGGATGCCGCGCTCCGCCAGCCGGCCCTTCGAGGGGCTGCCGATCGTCGGCACCTTCTTCTGGAACGACGGCACCAACACCGGCCGCTTCTGCGGCGGCACCGTCGTGAAGAGTCCCGGCAAGAACCTCGTGATGAGCGCCGGGCACTGCTTCGACGACCAGGACGCGCGCAAGAACCTGACGTTCGTCCCGCAGTACGACGACGGCAAGAAGCCGCACGGCGCCTTCACCGTCAAGCCCGGACGCATCTACGTCGACAAGCGGTACCTGGCCAAGGGCCCCGACGCCGCGGCCGACCTCGACTTCAACTTCCTGCAGCTCGAACCGCGCGGCGGCAAGAACGTCGAGGACGTGGTCGGCGGCGCCGAGCTGAAGATCAACGCGGGGTACGACCACTCCCCGGTCCGTCTGATCGGCTACCCGGCCAACCAGAAGCGCCCGCTGGACTGCACGGACAAGACCGTCCGCTACAACAGCACCGACCCGAAGATCCCCGGCAGCTTCCTGCGCATCCAGTGCGACAAGTACTCCGGTGGCGCCTCGGGCGGCCCGTTCCTCATCAAGCAGGGCAACGGCTGGGGGCTCATCGGCGTCATCGGGGGCTGGAAGACCGGTGGCGACAAGGACGACATCTCGTACAGCTCGTACCTCGACGGCGACGCCAAGGCGCTGTACGACGACGCGGTCAACAACCGGCCGCCGGCCGGCCGCGGTGTCCTGGGCAAGGCCGAGACCTGGAAGCACGCCGAGGCCATGGCCGGTGGCTACTTCACCGACGGCAACCCCGGCACGTGGGACTACTCCGACCTCATAGTGCGCTGGTCCGACGGCGAGGTCACCCTGTTCCGCGGCGCGGGCGAGGACGCCGACAACTTCGACAAGGAGATCCGCCTCACCGGCCCCAACGGCACCTGGAAGCACGCGGCCACCATGGCGTCCGGCGACTTCACCGGCGCCGACCGCGACGACCTCATCGTCCGCTGGTCCGACGGCGAACTGACGCTCTACCCGGACGTCGACGAGAAGGGCTTCCACGGCGAGGTCCAGCTCCAGAAGCCCAACGGGCTCTGGAAGAACGCCACTTCCATCACGGGCGGCCGCTACACGAGCGACAACAAGTGGTCCGACGACCTCCTGGTCCGCTGGAGCGACGGCGAAGTCACCCTCTACACCAACGTCAACCGCGACGGCTTCCACGGCGAGAAGAAGCTCGCCGCGCCCAACGGCACCTGGAAGCACGCCTCGACGCTCACCTCGGGCGACTTCACCGGCAACGACCAGCACGACCTGATGGTCCGCTGGACCGACGGCGAGCTGACGCTCTACAAGGACATCGACCAGAACGGTTTCCACGGCGAGACGCAGCTCAAGAAGCCCAACCGCCTCTGGGAGCACGCCACGGTCCTGGCCGCGGGCGACTACACGGAGAACCGCCACCCGGACGACTTCCTGGTGCGCTGGTCCGACGGCGAGGTGTCCATGTACCCGGACGCCGACGAGACGGGCCTGAACCGCGAGATCACCCTGGTGTATCCGCCGGCCTGATGAGCGCGGGGGCCGGCAGGCGTGAGGGCAGCCCAGCGGTCCCCACCGTCTGCTGCTCCTCCTGGACCGTCGTCGCGCCGGTCGCCACCACGCTCCCGCCGACGAGGAGCGCCACGGCCGCCGCGAGGCCGACGACCGCGAGGCGCGGTCGCTTCCACTGCCGCTGCCGCTGCCGTCCGTCTCGTACGGGCGGCAGCGGTCGTTCCGCGGCGGGTGCGGGCGGTCGCGGGGCCGCCACGAGTTCTCGGCGGGCGGCCACCCACCGGCGGGTGTCGTCGACACCGAGCCCGCACGCGGCGAGGTAGGCGACGAGGACGGCCTCGCGGGGCAAGCGGTCCCGGCGGAGCATGGTCGCCGCCGTCGAGTACGGCAGCACCTCGCCCGCCGCGGCGGCCGCCCGCTCCAGCTCCCGGTAGCTGAGGCCCGACCAGGCCTTGAGGCGGCGCAGCTCGGCCATGAAGGCGGCTTCTCCGTCGGGGCTCGCCGGGTGCGGCTGGTGCGGCGGCGCGGGCGGTGACATCGGGGACGTCATGTGGGGTTCCTCCGGTTCGGCGTACTCCGCTGACCTGCACGTACAGAAACTCGCACACTGTCGAACAGCTCATCCGTTGAGCGAGTGGCGCGGCGGCGGTCAGCCTCGGCCTCGTATCTGTCGTCGCTGTGTTGGAGTCCCGCGTGAATCGCTTCGGTTCCCTCGTGCTGTTGCTCGTGCTCACGCCCGCCTTCGCCGGGTGCTCAAATGTCCGTACCGGGGCCGGGGACGGGGACGGGGACAGTGCCGGGAAGGCGGCGAGAGGGGTGTCGGCCTCGTCGGAGCGGGTCGACCCCGCTGTGGACCGCTTCCTCGACCGCGCCCTGCCCAAGGGGCCCGGCATCACCGTGGCCGCCGCCCGCGGCGACGAGCTCGGGCACTGTGCGGGGCGCGGTCTCGCCGACCGCGCGGCGAAGACCCCCGCCACGTGCGACACCGTGTACGACGTCATGTCGATCACGAAGCAGTTCACCGCCGCCGCCGTCCTGAAGCTGGAGATGGCGGGCGAGCTGCGGGTCACCGACCGGATCGACCGGTACCTCGGCCCCGTCCCTGAGGACAAGCGGAACATCACCCTCCACCAGCTCCTCACGCACACGGCCGGCCTGCCCGAGGGCCTCGGCGACGACTACGAGCCGGTGTCGCGCGCGGAGATGCTCGCCGGAGCGATGCAGGCACGGCTGCGCTCGGCGCCCGGCAAGGAGTTCCACTACTCGAACGTCGGCTACAGCCTGCTGGCCGCGGTCGTCGAGAAGGTCTCCGGGCGGAGCTACGAGCGTTTCCTCGCGGAGCACCTGTTCCGGCCCGCCGGAATGACCCGCACCGGCTATGTGCTGCCCGACTGGGACCGCGCGCAGGTCGCCGTCGAGTACGACCGGCACGGGCGGGCGCAGGGGCGGCCGATGGATCACCCGTGGGCGCCCGACGGCCCGAACTGGAATCTGCGCGGCAACGGCGGAATGCTCTCCACCGCCCGGGACATGTTCCGCTGGCACCGCGCCCTCACCGGCGACACCGTCCTCTCCGCGGCCGCGAAGCGGAAGCTGTTCGCCCCGCGGGTGCGGGTGCCGGAGCTGGACGGTTCGTACGGCTACGGATGGGTCGTCGTCGACTCCGACGACGGCCGGGTGGCCTGGCACGACGGGGGCGACGACTGGTCGCTGGCGACGGTCGCGGAGTACCGACGTGAGCGGATCATGGTGTTCTGGGTGAGCAATCACGCGTACCAGAAGGGGAAGTGGAATCTGGAGGACGGCCAGCTGGAACTGTCCCGCGGGGTGGCCGAGCGCGTGCGGCGGTCCGGTTGAGAGTGGCGGCTGTCCGGTTGAGGGTGGCAGCGGCCCGGTTGAGGGTCGCGGCTGTCCGGTCGAGGGTCGCGGCGTCGGGATCGCGAGGGCGCCGCCCTACCCCAACGCCCCCAGCGGATCGTCGAGCACCGGCTGCCAGGCCAACTCAGCCGCGCCCACCAGGCTGTTGTGGTCCAGCGTGCACGCCAGGATCGGTACGCCGCCGCTCCGGCCCCACAGGCTCCGGTCCGCGACGACCGCGCGCAGACGTTCCGGGTCCGCCTCCAGGAGGGCGCGGTGCAGGCCGCCCAGGATGATGCGGTCGGGGTTGAGGATGTTGACGAGGCCCGCGAGTCCGAGGCCGAGCCGGTCGATGAGGGCCTCGGCGGCGGAGCGCACGGAGGGGTCGTCGTAGGCGCCGCGGAGCAGTTCGCGGGCCTGCACGAGCAGCCCCTCGGGGCCCGGCTCGCGGCCCGCCGCCGTCAGGAAGGCCAAGGGGTCCGTCTCGACGTCAAGGCAGCCCCGGCTGCCGCAGTAGCAGGGGCGTCCCTCGGAGTTCACGGTGAGGTGCCCCACCTCCAGGGCGAGGCCCGAACTCCCGGTGTGCAGGCGGCCGTCGAGGACGAGGGCACCGCCCACGCCCCGGTGCCCGGTCGCCACGCACAGCAGGTCCCGCGCGCCGCGGCCCGCGCCGTGGCGGTGCTCGGCGATCGCGGCGAGGTTCACGTCGTTGCCCGCGAAGGCGGGACCTTCGATGCCCGCGTCCCGTACGCACTCCGCGAAGATCTCGCTGACCGGCGCGCCCGCGGGCCACGCCAGGTGCAGCGGGTTGAGGGCGGTGCCCTCCGGCTCGGCGACCGCGGACGGCACGGCGAGACCCGCGCCCACGCACCGCCGCCCGGTCTCGCGCAGCAGCCGCGCGCCCGCGTCGACGACCGCACCGAGGACCTGCGCGGGGTCGGCGTCGACGGTCTCGCAGCCCGGCGCCGTGGCCACGATGCCCCCGCCGAGCCCGACCAGCGCGGCCCTGAACCCGTCGGCGTGCACCTGCGCGGCGAGCGCGACAGGGCCTTCCTCCGCGACGGCGAGCCGGTGCGAGGGCCTGCCCTGCGAGCCAGCGGCCGCGCTCGGCTTCGCGTCGATCCGGATCAGTCCGAGCGCCTCCAGCTCGGCCGCGACCGCGCCCGCCGTGGCGCGGGTGACGCCCAGCTCCGCGGTGAGCACGGCACGGGTGGGGGCGCGCCCGGTGTGGACCAGTTCGAGCGCGGGGCCCAGCGCGCCGCGCCCTCGCTCCAGGCGGGTACGCGTGGTCACTTCCCCCTCGGCACGGGGGTCAGCCTTGCCGTTCATGAGGGCGAGTCTCCCATGATCCGTACACGGGCCCGCCGTTCCCTCGTCATCCGCTCGTTCCTCCCCCGCACCGTCGCGCACTCGTCTTGTCCGCGCCCCTCGCGCACCCCTACCCTGACTTTGTGCCGCTCAGAAACAAAATCGGGACCGCGGCATCGCGGCCCTCCCCCACACCTCCCGACCTCCGCCGCCTCCGCGTCATCCTCACGATCTTCTTCGCCCTGGACGGATTCATCTTCGCCGGATGGGTCGTCCGCATCCCGGCCATCAAGGACCAGACGGGCGCGTCGGCCAGCGATCTGGGGCTCGCGCTGCTCGGGGTCTCCGTCGGCGCGGTGATCACGATGACGCTGACCGGGCGGCTCTGCCGCCGCTTCGGCACCCACCCCGTCACCGTCGCGTGCGGCGTGCTGCTCTCCCTCAGCGTCGCCCTGCCTCCCCTGACGCACTCGGCACCGGCCCTCGGCGCGGTGCTGCTGATCTTCGGAGCGGCGTACGGAGGGATCAACGTCGCCTTCAACAGCGCCGCCGTCGACCTCGTGGCCGCGCTGCGGCGCCCGATCATGCCCAGCTTCCACGCGGCGTTCAGCCTCGGCGGCATGGCCGGCGCGGGGCTCGGCGGAGTGATCGCCGGCTCCCTCTCCCCCACGCGCCACCTGCTCGGCCTCACCGTGATCGGCCTGCTCGTCACGGCCGTGGCCGGACGCGCCCTCCTGCGCATCGAGCCTCCGGCACCCGCGGAGAGCCGGAGCAGCCCGGACGCGAACCGCGACGCCGCCCCGGACAGCGGCCCCCGCCGCCTCGACACCCGCACCCGCCGTCTCGTCCTCGTCTTCGGTCTCATCGCGCTCTGCACCGCCTTCGGCGAGGGCGCGCTCGCCGACTGGGGCGCCCTCCACCTCGAACAGGGCCTGGCCGCCCACCCGGGCCTCGCGGCCGCCGGCTACTCCTGCTTCGCCCTGGCCATGACCCTCGGCCGGCTCAGCGGGACCACCCTGCTCGAACGCCTCGGACAGACCCCGATACTCGTCGCCGGCGGCGCCACGGCCGCCGCCGGCATGCTGCTCGGCGCGCTCGCCCCGACGGTCTGGCTCGCGCTCATCGGCTTCGCCGTCACCGGTCTCGGGCTAGCCAACATCTTCCCCGTCGCCATCGAGCGCGCGGGCGCGCTCGCGGGACCCAACGGTGTCGCCACCGCATCCACCCTCGGCTATGGCGGCATGCTCCTCGGCCCGCCCGCCATCGGCTTCATGGCCGACTGGTTCACCCTGCCGACCGCTCTCACCAGCGTGGCCGTGCTCGCGGGCCTCGCCGCCGTGATCGGCTACACGACGCGCCACCGATGAAGGGCCGTACGCCTGCGCGTCCTGCCACGTACTGCGGAGTCCTGAGAAGGAAGTGACCCGAGCACATCACGCCGGGCGCCACGTCAACCCCTATATCCGGCCATCCGGCCGACCCTTGCCGGAACGCGGCTTCTGTACAGCGGACGCCCGTTTCGCCAGCACGCGCGCGCCCGCCCGCCGTCACCCGACGCAAGCGGATGCCGATCGAGCTTCCAGAACTCATGAGGACCGGCCAATCTCTGAGTAATGCATCGAAAATAATGTTTTACAAGCGGTGTTCCCAGGAATTAAGGTGAGCGCTCAACTAGAGACGGCTTGCTGGTATCTGGGAATTCAAGGTCGGACCCTTTGATTGATCCGTCTGATTGATCCGTACCGTCCGATCGCAAGCCGGTCAGTCAAAACGGGGAGAGTGTAAAGGCATGTACGTGAAATTCCGTGAAGCCGCTCGGCACACCGGATCACGCTGCTGAGCCCTTCTGGGCCTTCACCGCAAGCGACCGCTCGTCCGCATGTCACACCCCGTATGCCTGACATGCTCGACACGCACTTCACGCGCGCCTCAGCGCGTCTCGGTCGCGACGAAAACCACCTGGGTCAGTACCTATGACCGCGTTTCGTCGCGCCCTTTCCATTTTTTAGCCTGTTTCGGCTGTTCTCGCGCCGTGCCGGTCTCCGACCGCCGGCCCATCTCTGCAATGACGCATCCCAAAATTCTGCAAAATTCTACGGATTCCAGGTCAGAGAATGATGACGAACCCCACGGGGCATCAAGAATTATCCCTGCCATACATGCTGCGCGCGGCCGTTTTCGCCCAGCCCGACCGGACCGCCGTCTCCTGCGGCGCGGACAGACTGACTTTCCGGCAGCTCGGCGAGCGGAGCGGCGAGCTGGCGGCACGCCTGCGACATCTCGGTGTCACGGCGGATGAACCAGTCGGCATCTTCCTGCCGCCCTCCGTCGACCTCATGGTGAGCGTCTGGGGAGTGCTGTGCGCGGGCGCCGCCTATGTGCCGCTGTCGCCCGAGTATCCGGACGAACGCGTGCGCTACATGGTCGCGGACTCGCGGACCAGGGTCGTCCTGACGGACGCGCCCCTGTCCGACCGGATGGCGGCCCTGACCCCACCGGATACCCGCATCCTCACCGTCACGGGGGACGACGGCGCCACAGGCGTACTTGATCCGGAGCTCGTCGTACGGGGTGATGACCTCGCGTATGTCATCTACACCTCCGGAAGTACCGGCCGCCCGAAGGGCATCGGGATCGAGCACCGCGGCATCGTCCATCAGATGCGCTGGCTCGCCGATGAGCAGGGGCTCGACCGGACGAGGACGGTGCTGCAGAAGACGCCGCTGAGTTTCGACGCGGCGCAGTGGGAGATCCTCGCCCCGGCCTGCGGCGCGACCGTGGTGATGAGCGAACCGGGGGTCTACGCCGACCCCGGCGGACTCGTCGACCTGATCCTGGCCAACGGCGTGACCACACTCCAAGGCGTGCCGACCCTGCTGCAGGCGCTCGCCGACACGGGCCGACTGGCCGACTGCACGTCGCTCACGCAGGTCTTCAGCGGTGGCGAGGCGCTCACCAGGAGTCTGGCGACCGAACTTCTCGACGCGCTGCCCGGCTGCGAACTGGTCAATCTGTACGGCCCGAGCGAGTGCACCATCAATGCCTCGTCCCACCGTGTGGACCGGCACGCCCTCCGGCAGAGCCCCGAGCACGTGTCCATCGGACGGCCCGTGCGCGGCATGCGCTTCCACATCCTCGACGCCGAACGGCGGCCGGTCCCGTCGGGCGAGTCCGGTGAACTCTACATAGCGGGGCCCCAGTTGGCCCGAGGGTACCTGAACAACCCCGAACTGACCGCGGACCGGTTCGTCCCCGGCAGCGGTGCGGCCGACGCCACCCGCCTCTACCGCACCGGAGACCTGGCCCGCTGGAACGCCGACGGCACGGTGCAGTTCCTCGGCCGCACCGACAGCCAGGTCAAACTGCGCGGCTTCCGGGTCGAGCTGGACGAGATCAAGGTGTCCGTCGAGAGGCACGACTGGGTGAAGTCCGCCACCGTGCTGGTCCGCGACGACGCGCGGACCGGAGCCAACCTCGTCGCCTTCGTCGAACTCGACCCCGACCGGGCCGCGTTGATGGACCAGGGCAACCACGGCGCCCACCACCAGTCCAAGCAGAGCAAACTGCAACTCAAGGCGCAGCTCGGCAACTTGGGCGTACGCGAGGACGAAGGGCTGCCCGTCGTCGGCTTACCGGGGCGGGCCGCCACGGCCGGGCAGCGCCGCACCGTGTTCGCCCGCAAGACGTACCGCTTCTACGAAGGCGGCCCGGTCACCCGCGACGACCTCCTGACCCTGCTCGCCCGCCCGGCCCAACGGGCCGCCGCACCCCGCGACCCGGCCACCCTCACCCGGGACGAACTCGGCTCCCTGCTCCGCTACTTCGGCCAGTTCCCCAGCGGCGAGCGCCTTCTGCCCAAGTACGGCTACGCCTCTCCCGGCTCCCTCTACGCCACCCAGCTGTACCTGGAGCTGTCAGGCATCGCCGGACTGGAGGCGGGTCACTACTACTACCACCCGGTCGACCACCACCTCACACTGATCGCACCGGCTCCCACGCCCGCTGCCACCCGGGCCGCGCCCAGGATGCGGGTCCACTTCGTCGGGCGCCGGTCCGCCATCGAGCCGGTCTACCGGAACAACATCCGAGAGGTCCTCGGGTTCGAAGCGGGCCACATGATCGGCCTGTTCGACCACGTGCTCCCCGAGTACGGGCTGCGCGTCACCGCCCGCGCGGACGAACCCGGCATCAAGGACGTGCTGCGCTGCCCGGACGAGGACCTCTACCTGGCCACGTACGAGATCGAGACGGCCGCGGCGCCCGCCGGGCCCCACCCGGTCGACCTGTACGTGCAGGCGCACCCCGGCCGGATCACCGACCTCGCCGAGGGCCACTACAAGTACCGGGACGGGGATCTGGAGCGGGTCTCCGACGGGCTCATCCGCAAGCAGGACGTCATCGCCATCAACCAGGAGGTCTACGCACGCTCCAGTTTCGGGGTCACGATGATCGGGCGGGCCGCGGCGCCCTGGCAGCGCTACGCCGACCTCGGCCGGGAGCTCCAGCGCCTCCAGCTGAACGGCATCGGCCTCGGTCTCATGTCGTCCGGCTACAGCTCGGAGACCGGGCATCCGCTGGCGTCGGCGCGGCGCATGACAGCGCTCCTCGGCGTGGGCACGGGCGACACGGCGTCCTATTTCGCCGTGGGCGGCCGCATCAGTGAGGAGCAGCGCCTCAGCGAGGGCATGAAGGAGGACTCCGTCCACATGCGGGGTCCCGCCGAGATCCTCAAGGAGAACCTCGCCGAGACCCTGCCGCCGTACATGGTGCCCAACCGGGTCACCGTCCTCGACTCGTTCCCGCTCACCCCCAACGGCAAGATCGACCACCAGGCCCTGCGCGAGCTGGACCGGGCCGCCGTCGACGACGCCGACGCACCGGTCGTACCACCGCGCACGCCCACCGAGGAGGCGGTCGCCGCGCTGTGGCGCGAGGTGCTGCGACAGGAGCGGGTCTCGATCCGGGACGACTTCTTCGCCGTCGGCGGCCATTCGCTGACCGCGGTCAACCTGGTCGGCCGCATCAACCGGGAGCTGGGCAGTTCCCTGCCGCTCCAGGTGCTGTTCGACGCGCCGACCGTCGCCGGTCTCGCCCGGCTCGTCGACCGTACGCCCACCACCGCGCTGTCCCGTCTGGTGCGGCTCGGCGGCGCGGACGACGGACGGCCGGTCTTCTGCTGGCCGGGACTCGGCGGCTATCCCATGAGCCTGCGGCTGCTGGCAGGACGGCTCGGCCTCGCCCGGCCGTTCCTCGGTGTCCAGGCGTACGGCATCAACCCGGGCGAGCGCGCGTACCCGACGTTCGAGGAGATGGTCGCCAAGGACATCGAGCTCATCCGGCAGGCGCAGCCGAAGGGCCCGTACACGCTGTGGGGGTACTCCTTCGGGGCCCGGGTCGCCTTCGCGGTGGCCCGGCAGCTGGAACAGGCCGGGGAGCGCGTCGACGAGGTGATCCTCATGGCGCCCGGCAAGCCACCCGTGGAGGTGCGCGACGGTGCGCCCGCCGAGGCGACGGTCGACTTCACCGACCCCGCGTTCGTGGCGATCCTCTACTCCGTCTTCGCGGGGACCATCCAGCGGTCCGCGATCGCCGAATGTCTGGCGTCGACCCACGACGAGGAGTCCTTCATCGCGTGCCTCTGCGACCGGTTCGAGCAGCTGGACCGCGAGCTGGTGCGCCGGATCGTCGGCGTGGTGCGGCTGACGTTCCTGTTCGAGTACGGCCCCGAGGACATGGCCGGGCACCGGGTCACGGCGCCGGTCACGGTGTTCCGCGCCGCCGGCGACCAGGACTCGTTCATCGACCACGGCCACGGTCACGGCCACCCGCTGACGGCCACGCCTCCCCGGATCCACCGGCTGCGGGCCGACCACTACGCACTGCTGCGCGCGCACGGAGTGGACGAACTCGTCACCGCCCTGCGCGACGCGCGCCTCACCCGAAAGGTCATCCCGGTGCCCCACGTGAACATCAAGCACTTCCCGAACAACCTCGAAGAGGCCCAGATATCGGCGCTCGTGGACGCGATCACGAGCGCGGTCAGGACCGCCTTCTCCGTCGACGAAGGGGTGGTGTCCATCGCCCTGGAGCCCGTGGCCCAGGACGTGTGGAACGAGCGGGTCTACATCCCGGAGATCGTCGAGGATCCCGGCCACCTCATCAAGAGCCCGGACTACTGAGGGGGCTGATCCCATGCGGAAGACCGTCATCAGGGCGCGGGAGGACCTCTCCATGATCGTGGAGCGGGACCCCTCGATCCACACACGCACACAGGCGCTGCTGCACCCCGCGCTGCCGGCCCTGTGGGCACACCGGGCGGCACACGTCCTCTACACCCGTCGACGACGTCAACTCGCCCGTCTCATCGCCTACTTCGCACGAGCGGCGACCGGCGGCGTCGAGATCCATCCGGGTGCGCGGCTCGGCCGCCGCGTGTTCATCGACCACGGCGCCGCCGTCGTCATCGGGGAGACCGCCGAGATCGGCGACGACGTCACGATCTTCCACCAGGTCACGCTGGGCGCGGTGGGCTGGTGGCGGGACGGGCGGCGCGCGCCGGGCGCCCGCCGCCACCCCGTCGTCGGCGACCGGGTGGTGCTCGGCACCAACGCCATCGTCCTCGGCCCCGTCACCGTCGGCGACGACGCCCTGATCGGCGCGGGAGCACTGGTCCTGGGCGATGTGCCGTCCCGGGCCCGCGTGACGGCCCCCGTGGCCGCGGTCGCCGTACCGCTGTCGGCCGCGGAGCGCGCCGAGTCGGAGCAGCTGCTCCGGACCCTGGCCACCGCCGGGTGCTGGTGACGGCCCGCGCACCTCGTACTCATCCACACAGCAACGGACTTCACCCCGGCGACGAGCCGGTACGCCAACGGAGGCACAGAATGATCCACGTCGGAGTCCTGGAGAGCAATCTCTCCGGTTCCGGCTTCGAGGGCCTGCAGATCATCAAGGAACTCGACTGCCGCGTCACCTTCTTCACCCGCGACCTGGAGCGCTACCTCGCGGTCCCGGGCGGACCCGCCTACTTCGACCGCTACGTGGACACCATCGTCCGGTGCGAGACGAACGTCTACGAAGAGCTCCTGCCGCACGTGCACGCCGCCGGGGCCGAGCAGCCCTTCGACGCGTTCCTGACCCTGGCCGAGTACGACGTGGTCGTGGCCGCCGAGGTCGCGGTCCACCTCGGGCTCCCCACCGTCAGCGTCGACGGTGTCGCCACCGCACGCAACAAGGCGCTGATGCGCCGCCGCTGCGCCGACCTCGGCGTGCCCATCCCGGAGTTCCGCACCGTGCGGACGCCCGACGAGGCAGCCGTGGCCGCCGCGGAGGTCGGCCTGCCCTGTGTGGTGAAGCCGGCCGACGAGACGAGCAGTGCGGACGTGCGTCTCGTCGACACGCCGGAGCAGGCCGCCGAACACGTCGCCCTGATCCGCTCCCGCGCACAGAACACCCGCGGCCAGGCCCGCCACGACGAGCTGATGGTCGAGGAGTACATGAGCGGCCCCGAGGTCAGCGTGGAGGTGCTCGCCGACGGCGACCGGTACGAGGTGTTCGGGGTGACCGACAAGTCGGTCGTCGGGCTCGGCCACTTCGTCGAGCTGGCCCACACCTTCCCCTCCCGGCTGCCCGATCCGCTCGTACGCGCCTGCGGCGATCTGGCCGTGGAGGCGTTGCGGGCGGTCGGCTTCGACCTGGGCATGGCCCACGTCGAGGTGAAGCTGACGGCGTCCGGGCCCAAGCTCGTCGAGATCAACCCGCGGCCCGCCGGCGGGAAGATCACCTACCTCGTCGACCGGGCCCTCGGCATCAAGTCCCTGGAGCTGGTGGCGCGGCAGTATCTGGGTCAGCCGCTGCCCGACCCCGTGCTGCCGCCGCGACCGGTCGGAGGTGCCGCGATCCGCTATCTGACCGCGCAGCCCGGCCGGGTGGTGTCGGTCGCCGGGCGGGAGCGCGCCGCCGCGCTGCCCGGTGTCGAGGAAGTCGTCGTCAAGCCGGAACCGGGTTCTGTCGTACGGGAGTTGAGGCGCAACGGCGACCGGTCCGGTCATGTGCTCGCGGTGGCGGAGACCGCCGAGCTGGCGGCGCGCACCGCGGAGGCGGCCGTCCAGGAGATCGGGATCCGCACCGTGCCGGTCTTCCGGCGTCCGGTCGCGGACTCCCTCGTCGACCTCATCGGCGGCACGCCGCTCCTGCGGCTGCCGGTGGACCGGATCGTGGACGGTGCCCCGGCGGACGCCGACGTGCTCGCGAAGCTGGAGCTGTTCAACCCCTGGTCGAGCAGCAAGGACCGGGCCGCCCTCGCGATGCTGCGGGGCGCCGAGAGGCAGGGGCTGCTCGTGCCGGGCTCCGGCACCGTGATCGAGGCGACCTCCGGCAACACCGGTATCTCGCTGGCCGCTCTGGCGGCGGACCGCGGCTACCGCTGCGTCATCGTGCTGCCGGACAACGCGACCCGGGAGCGGCTGGCCATGCTGCGGTCGCTCGGCGCCGAGGTGGTGCGGACCCCGCACTCCGGCGGCTACCGGGCCGCGGTCGAGAAGGCCGAGGAGCTCCACCGGCGGACGCCCGGCTCGTGGTTCTGCCGCCAGCACGACAACCCGGACAACACACGGGCGCACTACGAGACCACGGGCCCCGAGATCTGGAGTGACGTCGGCGGACGCATCGACGTGTTCGTCTGCGGGGTGGGAACCGGCGGTACGCTCAGTGGCGCGGGGCGATATCTCCGCGAGAGTCACCCCGCTGTGCGGATCGTGGCGGTGGAGCCTGCGGGCTCGCCGCTGCTGTCCGGCGGTGAGCCCGGTGCGCACGGCATCCCGGGCTTCAACGGCGGCTTCATCGCGCCGACCACGCAGCAGAGCCTCATCGACGAGGTGATCACGGTGTCCGACGCGGACGCCCTGGACACCACCCGGCGGCTCGCACGCCACGCCGGTCTGCTGGCCGGTGTCTCGGGCGGCGCGGTCGTCCACGCGTCCGGGGTGCTCGCAGCCCGGCCCGAGTACGGGGGCCGGCGCATCGTGACGCTGCTGCCCGACACCGGCGAGCGGTACCTCAGCGTGCTCGCCCATGAGAACACCCCGGGCGGTGCCCGATGACTGCTCCCTTACCCCTGACGAGCTGGCACACCGGCGAGCGGCCGCGCCTGCTGATGGTGATGCCCTACCGGCAGTTCGTGCGCAAGGCGCGGGCCGAAGGATTCTGGGTCGGCGCGATCTGGGACCCGCGGCTCGAGACGCCCGGCTATCTCGACGACGTGCGCGCCGCCGCGGACCTGTTCGTGACGGTGGACTTCACGGACCGCGAGCTGCTGCGGCGCACCCTGCGCGACGTGGCGACGGAACACCGTGCGTCGGTGATCCTCCACCTCGGCAGGGAGGAGACGATGGTGACGGCCCACGAGGTCGCCGAGGAGCTGCGCGCCGAGGTCAATCCGGCGTCGGCGATCCGCTTCCTCTCCGACAAGCACGCGATGCGTGAGCTGCTCGCGCGGCGTGAACTGTCCCCGGTGGTCCACGCGTCGGCGCCCACCAGGAGCGAGGTTCCGGCCGCGGTGGAACGCGTCGGTCTTCCCGCGGTCGTCAAGCCGGTCGCGTCCGCGGGCAGCAGGGGCGTGTTCCTGTGGCGGGAGCCGCGTGACCTGGCGGCCTGGACGGCGCTCGTGGACACGTACGGCTATGCCGGTCCCTTCCTCGTCGAGGAGTATCTGCGCGGTCCCGAGTACAGCGTGGAGACGCTGAGCCAGGACGGCGTGCACCGGGTCGTCGGCATCACGGAGAAGGTGCTCGGGCCGCCGCCGCTGTTCGTGGAGGTCGGGCACGTCCATCCGGCGCCGCTGCCCCCGGAGCGCGCGCAAGCCGTCGCGGAGCTGGCGGTCCGCTTCCTGACCGTGTGCGGGTACCGGTTCGGGCCCGCGCACACCGAGGTGATCTGGACGGAGCGGGGGCCGCGCATCGTCGAGTCGCAGGCCCGGCTCGGCGGCGACCGCATTCCGCGGCTCGTCGAACTGGCCGGCGGACTCGACGTCGAGCGGGCGATCTTCGCGGGTCTTGCGGGCGCACCGCCCGAGGTGCCGGAGCCGACGGCGACGGCGGCCGTGCGGTTCTTCACCTTCCCGCCGGGACGCGTCGACGCGATCCGCGGCCTGGAAGAGCTCCAACGCCGCTCGTACGTCGATGAGTTGACGCTGCGGCTGCGTCCCGGCGACACCATCGACGCGGTACGTGACTCCAAGGCACGCCAAGGGCACGTCATCGTCTCGGGCGCCACGCCCGAGCAGGCCGAGAGCCGCCTCGCGGAGGCCCTCGCCACCCTTGAGGTCGTCGTCGACGGGACGCCGGTCCGCGCGGACGGCCGGACCGCGGAGGCACCGGCCGGAGCCGACGCCCAGGTCGTGTTCGTCGGCTACAACGCGGCGTACCTGCGCGCCATCGACGGGAGTGTTCCCGACGGGTCCGTCGTGGTCCTCGAAGAGCCCGACATCATCCGCAAGCGGGACCTGCGGGACGCGGCGGCGCGCTTCGGCTGCCTCGACCGGATCGTGCCCGCGCACTACCAGCAGTCGGCCGGGGCCCTGGATCTGGCGGCCGACCTGGAGGCACGACGCCCGGTGGCGGCCGTCGTGCCGGGCCTGGAGTACGCGGTGCCCGCGGCGGCCGCGCTTGCCGAGAAGCTCGGGCTGCCGGGCGCGACCGAGCCCGCCGCGCAGGCGCTGCGGGACAAGGTGCGGCTGCGCGAGGTGTGCGACGCGGGCGGCGTCCGCGGTCCGCGCTGGCGCGAGGTGCACGGGCCCGAGGACATCCTCGCCTTCGCGGGCGGAGGGCCCGTCGTCGTCAAGCCGGCCAACCGGCAGGCCAGCGTCGGCGTGCAGCTCCTCGACTCCGTCGACGCGGCCACGGCCGCGGCGGCGTGGGAGCGCACGTCGTCCGCCGCCGAGTACGAGCAGGTGCCCGACCGGCACATGAAGTGGCGCTTCCTGGCCGAAGAGCGCCTGCGCGGGCCCGAGTACAGCGTCGAGGCCCTGGTACGGCAGGGCGAGATCATCTTCCACAACGTCACCGCCAAGACGGTGGTCCCGGGCCCGTACCCGGTGGAGCTCGGCCATCTGCTGCCCGCCCCGCTCGACCGGGACACCCGGGCCGCGTTCGAGGAGGCCATGCGGGCGCTCGTCGCCGCGACCGGCTACCGCACCGGGATCCTGCACGCCGAGTGGATCCTGACCGCGTCCGGTCCGGCGCTGGTGGAGTGCGCGGGGCGCTGCCCCGGCGACTACCTGATCGACCTCAACGACCTGGCGTACGGCACGCGGATCCGGCTGGCCCTCATCGACCTGCTGGCCGGCCGCCCGGTCGCCCTCCCCCGCACCGCGCAACGCGCCTCGGCCATCCGGTTCCTGGCCGCCGGACCCGGCACCGTCACGGCGGTCGAGGGGACGGACGCGGCACGGGCGCTGCCCGGCGTACGGACGGTGGAGATCGACGTCGAGGCCGGGCAGGAGGTCCGGACCTGGGCGTCCTCGTGGGACCGCGCCGGACACGTGATCGCGACAGGGCCCGACGCGGACAGCGCGCGCCGACGCGTCCTCGACGCGGCCGCGGCCATCCACATCACCACGGAGTGAGGAAGCAGATGTCTGTTCTCCGGCAGCGCGTCCGGGGGTGGCCGCGATCCATCCCCGGCGGACGGGTCGGCCTGCGGCTGTCCGTGATGGCGATGATCGACGCCCTCGGCACGGGCGCCTTCCTGGCCGTCTCCGTACCGTTCATCACGCGGTCCGTCGGGCTCTCCGTGGGCGAGCTGAGCCTCGGCCTGACCCTGTCCGCCGCGATCGCCCTGGCCACGGCCGTCCCCATCGGCATCCTCGCCGACCGGATCGGCCCGAAGAAGGTCCTGGTCGGCGTCAGCCTGTGGCGCTGCGGCTGCTTCGTCCTCTACCCATTCGTCCAGAACCTGTGGCAGTTCCTGACGGTGGTGTGTCTGCTCGGTCTGGTCGACAAGGCGGCGGCGCCGATGGAACAGGCCCTGGTGGGGCAGGTGACGGCGACCGACGACCGGGTCAGGGTGGTCGCGGTGCTGCGGTCGCTGCGCAACGTCGGCTTCACCGTCGGCGCTCTCCTCGGCGGGGTCGGGCTGCTGATCGACACCCGGCCCGGCTACGCCGCGATCCTCCTGCTCAACGCCGCCTCGTTCGCCGTACTCGCACTCCTCGCCCACCGGCTTCCGGTGCTCGGCACCCCGGCGAAGAGCCTGCGGCGCCGCTTCTCCGTCGACGCGCTGCGCGACGCACCGTTCCTGTCGTTCACCGGGATCAACGCGGTGCTCACGATGCACATGACGCTGCTGAGCATCGGCATCCCGCTGTGGATCGTCGAGCACACGGAGGCCCCGGCCGCGGTGATCTCACCCCTGGTGGCGGTCAACACCGTGCTCGCTGTGGCGCTGCAGGTGCGCGCGAGCCGCGGCACCGAGACCATCGCCGGTTCCGCGCGGGCGCTGGTGCGGGCGGGCATCGCCCTCGCCGTCTGCTGCCTGCTCCTGATCGCCGCGCCGAAGCCGCCCGTCCTCGTGGCGGTCGGCGTGCTGGTCCTCGCCATGGTCGCGCTGACCGCGGGCGAGCTGTTCCAGTCCGCCGGCGGCTGGGGCGGTTCGTACCTGCTCGCGGCGCCCGGCCAGGAGGGCGTCTATCTGTCGGTCTTCTGGCTCGGCGTGGCCGTCCAGCAGATCGCGGCACCGGTCGTGGTCGGCCTGGTCATCACGGCGGGCAGCGCCGGATGGGCCGTGCTGGCCGCGCTGTTCGCCGTCTGCGGCCTCGCCGCGCCGCTCATCGGCCGGTGGGCGCAGGCCCGCGCCGCCATGAACCCGCAACTCGGTCAACCCGTCAGCACGTGATTCCAGGAGGGATCCATGTCCGTTCCGCTGTACGTCCCCGCAGGTGAAGGCGAATACGTCGACATCCGGGACACGAAGAGGACGTATCTGAAACTCACCACGCCCGACTCCAACGGGGAGTTCGGCTTCTTCGAGCACCACATGGCCCCGGAGGCGAAGGGCGCGGCCCCGCACATCCACAAGCAGTCCACCGAGATGTTCTACGTGGTCAAGGGCGAGATCGAGTTCACCATCGGCGACCGCAAGGTCGTCGGCGAGCCGGGCGCGTTCGCGTACGTCCCCAAGGGCGAGCCGCACGGCTTCACCAACCGGGGCACCGAGGACGCCACCCTGCTGATCATGTTCTACCCGATCTACAACCGTGAGGACTACTTCCGCGGCCTCGGCCGGCTGACGGCCAACGGGCGCAATCCCAGCATGGAGGAGCTGCGGGAACACATGGCGAAGTACGACCAGTTCATGGTCTGAGCGGGAGGAGGGGGCCGGGGCCGGCATCAGTCGGCCCCGGCCCTCCCTTTGCGGAAGCGCCACTGCAACTCGCGTACCTCGTCGGCCAGTTCGGGGAACGGCCCGTCGACCTCTACGCCGGGTACGACGTCCTGGATGGTCAGCGGGCTCAAGGGCGAGGTGACGGGCACGCCCCACTCCGCCTTCCACTCCCGGGCCTGCCGGGACGAACTCGCGTACACGATGCGGCCGAGCCCGACCCAGCCGTGCGCCGCCGCGCACATGGGGCAGTGCTCGCCCGAGGTGTACACGGTCGCCGCGGCGCGTTCCTCCGGGGTGAGGTGGGTCGCCGCCCAGCGGGCGAGGGCGAACTCCGGGTGGGCGGTCGGGTCTCCGGTGGTGGACTCGCGGTTGCGGTCCTCGGCCCTGACCGTGCCGTCCGCGTCGACGATCACGGACCCGAACGGCCAGTCACCGGCCTCCAGCGCCTCGGCCGCCAGCTCGATGCAGCGGCGCAGGTGGGGCAGGTCGCGGTCGTGAGGTGCCACGGGTGCTTCCTCTCTCGGTGGGCGGTCGGGGGCTATGTCCGGTGGGCGGCCACGACCGCCAGCGCCTGCCAGGCCTTCTCCGGCTGGAGAGTCTCGTGCGGATCACCGTGGTACGGGTCCAGCAGCACCGTGTCGGCTCCGGCGAGGCGCAGTTCCTCCATGTCCTCCAGGAGCTGTTCGAGGGAGCCTTCGCCGGCGCGCCGGTCCGGGTCGTCGACCGGTTTTCCGGTGAGCCGCAGCCGGATCCGCGGCGCGAGACCCGGCATGGGCCGGCCGAGCTCGGCGGACATGCCCTTCAGTCGCACCAGCGCATCCCTGAACCAGGGCATCGTGAACCTCAGCGGATGCCAGGGGGCACCGAACCGCAGGGCCCGGCGCATGGCCGCGTCGCTGTTCCCGCCGATCCAGATCGGTAACTGCCCCGAGCGGTAGTCGGCTTCGTTCTCCCAGGCCTCCCGCAGTGTCCGCAGGTGTTCGTCGGTCAGCGCGCCGCGCCGCTCGAAGGGGACGCCGAGCGCCTCGAACTCCTCCCGGGCCCAGCCGACCCCGACGCCCAGGATGAGCCGCCCGCCGCTGAGCTGATGGAGGTTGGCGGCCATGCGGGCGACCAGGAGAGGGTGCCGGTAGGGGGTGATGAGCACGGTCGTGCCCAGGTCTATCCCGGTGGTGATGCCCGCCATCCAGGCGAGGGTGGTGAAGGGTTCGTAGAACGGCGCGGGATACTGCTCGGCCACGTCCGGCGTGACCACCACGTGGTCGGACATCATCAGCAGTTCGAAGCCGAGTCCTTCCACGGTCTCGGCCCAACGGGCGAGGTGTTCCGGGTGCGTCCCCGGCCCGAAGTTGGGGACGTTCACACCTATCCGCATGGGCGTCACCCTAGGAGTCCGCGGTCCCGGTGGCTACGGAGCGTACGCAATCGGTCCCAGATCGCCCGGAGGTTCCGGTTCCAGCGCACCGCATCCGACACAATCGCCCGCATGGAGATTTCCGAGCACATTCACATAGTCGCCGAAGAAGGCCAGTTGCTGGCCCGGGCCGCCGCGGAGGCGGGGACCGACGCCAAGGTGCCGACCTGTCCCGACTGGCAGGTGCGGGATCTGTTGCGGCACGTCGGGATGGTGCACCGCTGGGCCGCCGCGTTCCTCGCCGAGGGGCGCACCTCGTACCGGCTCGGCGGCGAACTCCCCGACCTGGACGGCGACCCCCTCGTGGCGTGGTTCCGCGAGGGCCACGCCGCTCTTGTCGCGACGCTCGAATCGGCCCCGCCCGACGTCGAGTGCTGGACCTTCCTGCCCGCGCCCTCGCCGCTGGCCTTCTGGGCCCGGCGGCAGGCGAACGAGACGACCGTCCACCGGGTGGACGCCGAGTCCGCGCGCGGGGGCACGCCGTCGCCGCTGGACGTCGCCTTCGCCGTGGACGGCATCGAGGAGCTGCTGTTCGGGTTCCACGCCCGCGGGAAGAGCCGGGTGCGCACTGATGTCCCGCGGGTGCTGCGGGTGCGGGCGACGGACGGGCGGACCTGGACCGTACGTCTGTCCGACGGGCCTCCGGTCGCCGAACACGGTGCGACGGCACCCGCCGACTGCGAGGTCTCGGGACCGGCGACGCGGCTCTACCTGGCGCTCTGGAACCGGCTGCCGTTCCCTGAGGTGACGGGCGACACCGCACTGGCGGAGCTGTGGCGGGAGAAGTCCGCGATCGTCATGGGGTGACGCGAGCAGCGGGCGGGGGCCGTCGGCTCGGGGGTGTCAGCTCGTGGAGGTGTCGAGCATCCGCCCGAGGACGGCCCGCTGCAGCGGCCGCACCTCCCGGTGCAGTGCGCGCCCCTTGTCGGTGAGGGATACGCGTACGCCCCGACGGTCCTCGCTGCACATGCCGCGCTCCACGAGACCGTCCTTCTCGAGGCGTCCGATGAGACGGGAGAGCGCGCTCTGGCTCAGGTGGACCTGCGCGGAGATCTCCTGCACACGGAACGTGCACCCGCCGTCGTCCGACGATCCCTCGGCCAGCACGTCGAGGACCTCGAAGTCGCTGGCGCCCAGACCGTGCGGGTGCAGCTCCCGGTCGAGCTCGCAGAGGGTGCGCGCATGCACCGCGAGGATGCCGCGCCACTGATCCACGAGCCCCTGCTCGCGCGCCTCGAGCCCCTGCTCGGCCGTTTTCGCCGCCATGGAACCGCACGTTAGCAGAGTTCCGACCGTTCATTGCACCAGCATTAAATGCATACGCATCCAACGTGGTCAGGTGCGGTCCCGGCCGGCCGAGGCCCTGAGGGCGGCGATCGTGAGCGCCACGACCAGCAGCGAGGCGAGGGCCGCGATCGCCGCGGACAGGGTCGGCAGCGGCGCCGTCACCCGCTCCGGCCGCAGGACGAAGGCGAGCGTCCGCGAGTCGAACCGGTCGTCCACCAGATGGGCGACGGTCAGCGCTCCGGCCACCAAGGTGCCCGCCACGGCCACGAGCGGCGAGCCGCTCAGGCACAGCGCCAGGCCCGCCACGGCGCAGACGACGGAGACGCCCAGCGCCCCGGCGAGGCCGACGGCGGGCGCGCCCGACCAGGTCAGCGGGAAGTGGGCCGCCGCGCAGAGCAGGAGCAGTACGCCCGCCACGCGCCGCAGCCACACCAGCGAGGTCCGGGTGCGCACCTGCGCGGCCGGAGCTTCGGGAGCGGTCGGCGCGGAAGCGGTGCGGGCCGGGGCAGTGGTGGTGTTCCTGGCGTCGGAACCGGCACCGCCCTGAGCGGAGTTGCTGCCCGGAGCGGCGTCCGTGCCGGTGGCCGCGGCACTGTCGACGGACGGCACGCCCGGGGCGCCACCGCTCTGCTCCCGCAGGCTGCCGATCAGCTGCATCAGGTCCTCGACCGACCGGGACGTACCCGCGGCGTGCACCACCTCGGCGCCGCTGTGCGGGTCGTGCGGAGGACGGGACAGGAGGTGGACGAGCCGGCTCACCTCGGGGATGGGGCGTTCCTCGGCGGCGTGCCGGATGGCCTCGTCCATGTGGTCGGCGGGGTGCTCCGGCGGGCCGAGGAGCTCCACCAGCCGGGTGACGTCGTCGACGGAACGGGCCACGGCCGCCAGACGGAGGACGGAGGCGGCGGTCGGCATGCCGTCGGGTGACTGCTCCAGGAGGGTGACCAGGTCGACCACGTCGTCCAGCGGCCTCGACACCACGGCGACGCGTATGAGCTCGTCCACCGCGTCGTCCTCGGCATCGGGCGCCGCGGGTTCCCGGGGCCCGCCCTCGGCGGCCTCGACGGGCCGGTCCCGCTCGGGCGGAGCGCCGTCGGCGACGTCCGCGACCGGTTCCCTCTCCGGGACGGCCTGGTCGGTGGTGTGGCCTGCCGGGTGCTGCCAGGGGGCGGGTTCCACGCGGGTCGGGACGCCGAGCTGCGCGGTGCCCCAATGGACCGACGTGGACACCAGCGGTTCGCCGGTCCCGGACGTTTCCCCTGCGGCGGAGAATGACTCAGCGGCCATGTCGTCTCTCCATTTCAGCGGGACACTTTCGCCCCGCACATGAGCGTGTATCCCGTTGTATGCACGCTTCATGCGGGCCGCCACTGGAGGGGGCCTGTCGGCGGCACGCACGGCATCCGCGCGTGTCCCCGTACGCGACCGGGCCATTGCCCGCGGGGAACGCGCACCGCACACTCGGAGGATGGGGCGAAGGACGCAGGCACAGCGCGACGCGGACACGGTCGAGATCGCCTACGCGCTGTTCGTGGCGGCGTCCCTCGCCGGAGGCACGGTGCTCGCGGTGGCGTCACCCGCGTTCTTCTTCGGTGTGCGGTCGCCCGGCGAGGGCACGCTGGTCCGGGCCGGCGCGATCGCCGGGGCCGTCGTCTTCTTCACGGTCCTGGCGGCCATCCTCCTGCGCCACGGTCGGGCCGCACGGCTGGACGACGAGCCGGATCAGCCCGGCCGACCGGATCAGCCCAGCCAGCCGGGGCGGACGAGGCCCGACTCGTAGGCCAACACGACGAGTTGGGCGCGGTCCCGGGCGTTCAGCTTCACCATGGTCCTGCTGACATGAGTCTTGGCCGTGAGCGGGCTGACGACCAGACGGCGCGCGATCTCCCCGTTGGACAGGCCGATGCCGACCAGGGCCATCACTTCCCGCTCCCGTTCGGTCAGGCCCCCGAGGGTGTCGGCGGCCGCGGGCTCCTTGGAACGCGCGGCGAACTCCGCGATCAGACGGCGCGTCACACCAGGTGACAGCAGAGCGTCCCCTTCGACCACCGCCCTTACGGCTCGCAGCAGTTCGTCCGGCTCCGTGTCCTTGACGAGGAAGCCCGACGCTCCGGAGCGGATCGCCTCGAAAACGTACTCGTCGAGTTCGAACGTGGTCAGCATGACCACCTTCACGTCGCCGAGACCGGGTTCGCCGGTGATCTGGCGGGTGGCGGCGAGCCCGTCGAGGACCGGCATGCGAATGTCCATCAGGACGACGTCGGGGCGCAGTTCCCGCACCATCCGCACCGCCTCGCCGCCGTCCGCGGCCTCCCCGACGACACCGATGTCCTCCTGCGCGTCGAGCAGCGCCTTGAAGCCCGCTCTGACCAACGACTGGTCGTCGGCGAGCAGTACGCGGATCACTGGTCCTCCCGAGGTGTGGTGCGGGCCCGGGCATCCTCACCCGCCGCCCGTGGCAGTACGGCGGTCACGCGGAAGCCGCCGTCCGGGCGCGGGCCCGCCTCGATCGTGCCACCGAGGGCGGCGGCGCGCTCCCGCATTCCGGCGAGTCCGTTGCCGCTGCCGCCCGCGTCGGTGCCGGTGGCGGGCCCGTCGTCGTCGATCCGCAGGGTGAGGGACGACGCTTCGTGGCGCACCAGCACGCGCGCGTGACGCGAACCGGAGTGCCGTACGACGTTGGTCAGCGCTTCCTGGATGATCCGGAACGCGGCGAGGTCCGTGCCGGGCGCGAGCCTCAACGGACCGCCCTCCGTGGCGACTTCGACGGCCAGGCCCGCGCTGCCTGCCTGCTCGACGAGTTCGGGCAGCCGGTCGAGTCCGGGCGCCGGGGCGCGCGGCGCGTCACCGGGGGCACGCAGGGTACCGAGGACCTGCCGGACCTCGCCCAGCGCCTCCTTGCTGGCGGCCTTGATGGTGGTCAGGGCGGTGCGGGCCTGTTCCGGGTCGGAGTCGAGCAGTGCGAGGCCCACGCCCGCCTGCACGTTGATGACGGAGATGCTGTGCGCGAGGACGTCGTGCAGCTCGCGTGCCATCCGCAGCCGCTCCTCGTCCGCCCGGCGCTTCGCGGCCTGCGCGCGCTCAGCCCGTTCCTTCGCCCACTGCTCACGGCGTACGCGCACGAGCTCGGAGACGGCGACGATCGCCACGACCCAGACGGCGGCGGCCAGTTCCTCGCTCCAGGGGCGGGCGCCGTCGTCGCCGGGCGGCAGCCACCGGTACAGCCAGTGGGCGATCAACAGATGTCCCGCCCACAGCCCGCCGACCGCTCCCCAGGCCGCCCGGCGGTGCCCCGCGACGATCGCGGCGAAGCAGCCCACGGCGACGGCGAGGAAGACCGGGCCGTAGGGGAACCCGGCGGCGACGTAGGCGAGGGTGATCGCCGAGGTGGCGTACACGACCGGCACGGGATGCCGGTGCCGGAACAGGAGCACCGCCGTGGCCAGGAACAGCAGAACCCGCGCGAAGGTGCCGAGGTCCTGCCGGTCGGGCTGGCCGTGCTCGGCGAACCGGGAGCCGACCTGCACGAAGACGGTGAGCGCGGCGGTGGTCAGCCAGGGCAGACGACGTGCCGTCCGGGCCCCGGATCCCGTCGGTCCGTCGGCGGTCCCGGAATTCCACCAGGGCGGTCCGTGCCGCCACAGGGGCGGCCCGCCCGGGTTGTTCTCGCGCTGCTCGTCCATGACCGTCACGCTAGACCGGGGCGGGTGGCGCGGGCGTCCGACGGGCGAGGTGATCACGCGTACTCCCCCGGGAGTAGGCGGGGCGCGCCCCGAGGCGCCGGGACCCCTCAGCCCAGGGTGAGCAGGACGATGGCCACGACGGCGCCCACCAGGCCGGTCGTCTGCGCGCGCGTGACTCGCTCGCTCTACCCCGCGACGCCGAGCACGGTCGGCACCGCGGGGTAGAGGGAGGCCAGCACGACGGCGATGGCCAGCATCTGCTGCTGGGCCGCCCACAGATAGAGGATGAGACCGAGGGCCGCTCCCGCGCCGATCAGTACCGCGAGGCCCGACAGCCTGGCGGGCTGACGGAACGCGGCCGGGCCACGCCGGCACTGGCGATGAGCCCGTCCACGGGGACGCGCGAACCGGGTGCCGGTTCGGCCGCCTGAGCGTCTGTCCGTCCGCTGCCTGCCCGTCCGCCGCGGGCTCCTCCCGCGGAGACGAGCCAGAGCGCGGGTACGGTCACGCCGATGCCGAGCCAGGCCAGAGCCGTGGGCCGGTCGCCCAGGAACAGCACGCCGCACAGCACCGACAGCGCCACGCCGGTGACGGCGCTCCCGACACCGGACGCCGCTCCCCAGGCGAAGTCCACGGCCCGGACGGAACCCACGGGCACGGTCGCCGCGAAGGCGCCCCTTCCCCCGGAGTGCCCCGCAGGCCACTCCTGACCCGCGCGACTACTTGGTGGTGTGCGTGGGGTAGACCTGTACGTCGGCGGCGATGCCCTTGATCGCTCCGGCACCCGCGGGCCACTTCAGGGTGACGGTGTGGGTCTCGTTCGGGGGCGTCACCAGGAGATGGGTCGGGGACGCCATGCTCTCGCCGCTGTCGTCGATGTCGTAGGCCAGGTTGAAGACGGCGGCGTCGCCGGGCTTCAGGGTGGTGACGCGGGGCTGGGCCTGCCCGCGCCCGGTGGAGCTGGACGTGCCGTCGGCGTCCTTGATGTCGACGCCGGGGAAGCCGGTCGCGGAGCAGGTCGTGGAGCCCCGGTTGACCATGGTGATGTCGATGCGGCCGGTCTTCTCGTCGGGCGCGGCGTCCTGCGCGTCGATGGCCAGGTCCTTCGTCTTGCAGGACGTGACCTTGGTGCCACCCGACGTGCCTCCGCCGTTCGTGGCGTCGGCGCCGCCCTTGGAGTCCTGCCCGGAGCCCGACGGCCCCTGACCGGCCTCCGAACCGCCGCCCGAGGACGAGGAGGACGAGGACGAGGACGAGTTGGAGGTCGCGGCGCCCTGGGAGGAGGCGTCCGCCCCGGAGTCGTCACCGTTGCAGGCGGTGAGCGAGAGGGCGGCGGCGAGGCCGAGGGCGGCGAAGGCGGCGATGCGGGTGTGCTTCATGCTGTTCCCCCAGAGAGGCATGGCGCAGAGCTGCGATGCGATGCGATGCATTGCGCTGCGCTGCGCTGTGCTGCGTGGCTTGCGGTCGGAACTATTTGTAACTCGCACCGAGTTACAGCCGGTCCCCCACGAAGTCTTCGTTCCGTCACAGGCGCTGCCCGCATCGACGTCCCGCTGCCCGGATGGACCACCGGCCCCTCACCTTCGGGCAGCTCCGCCTCATCCCTGCCGCAGCAGCCCCACCCCGTGCGCCAGCTGCGTCACCGCGTGCGAGAAGAAGGCGGGGCGGTCCTCGACGATGCGGTTGAACTGGCCGAACACCTCGAACCCCACGAGCCCGAAGAGCTGCGCCCACGCGGCGACCATCGCCGTGATCGTCGCGGGCGGCAGGTCGGGCGCGATGTCCGCCGCGAGCCGTTCGCCTTCCGTGCGCAGCCCGGCGGGCAGCGGTTCGTAGGCGACACCCCTGCCCTGGTGGGCGTCGCGCACGATGCCGATGAGCACCAGCCCTACGCGCGACGCGGCCCGCACGGTCGAGTCCGGCGCGCTGTACCCCGGTACGGGCGAGCCGTAGATGAGCGCGTACTCGTGCGGATGCTCCAGCGCCCAGGCGCGTACCGCCTCGCACACCTTCGTCCACCGCCGCACCGGTTCCTGACCGGCCGCCGCCGCGTGCGCGTCCTCGGCGGCGGCGCCGACCGCGTCGTACGCGTCGATGATCAGCGCGGTCAGGAGGTCGTCGCGGCTGGGGAAGTAGCGGTAGAGGGCCGAGGAGACCATGCCGAGCTCGCGGGCGACCGCGCGCAGGGAGAGCTTGGCGGCGCCGTCGGCCGCGAGCTGCTTGCGTGCCTCGTCCTTGATCGCCGCGGTCACTTCTTCGCGGGCGCGGGCGCGGGCTCCTCGGGTGGCATTGGCGTTGGCGTTCGTGCTGCTGCTGCTGCTCATAAGGGCCCAGTGTGCCACGCCTCCAGAGCAGTGCACACAAACGAGAGCAGCGCACGCTAGAAAGAGCAGTGCGCACGAGCGTGAGCACTGCTCTTGCTTCGGGGCACCGATGTCGTGCACACTGCTCTCAAGCGAGAGCAGTGCTCTCGAATTCGGCTCCCCAGGAGGGCACCATGTCCACGACCCCCACGCCGTACTACCTTGAGGGCAGCCGGCTCAACGTCCGCTTCAACAGCGTGATCGGCTGGCTCGCGCGGCACGGGGTCAGCCTGATGGGCAGCGCCGAGCTCTCCGTCCGGGGGCGCAAGAGCGGCAAGATGCAGCGGATCCCCGTCAACCCGTACACGTACGACGGAGACCGGTGCCAGTACCTCGTCTCGGCGCGCGGGCACTCGCAGTGGGTGCGCAACATGCGTGTCGCCGGCGGCGGTGAGCTGCGGGTGGGGCGCAAGGTGCGGGAGTTCACCGCCGTGGAGGTGCCCGACGCCGAGAAGCTGCCGCTGCTGCGCGGCTACCTGGAGAAGTGGGGCTGGGAGGTCAACCAGTACTTCCAGGGTGTGACCGCGAGCTCCTCCGACGAGGAGCTCCTGGCGGCCGCACCGGATCACCCCGTCTTCCGGATCACCGTGCGGAACAAGCGGTAGGTGGACGGGGTGGAAGGAAGAGGGACGACGGCCGCTAGCGGTCGTCCTTCTCGCCCCGCGCCTGCAGCACCCGCCCCACCATCGGATGCGTACGCACCAGCTCGCCCAGCGTCGTCGAGCCGCGCGTGATCCTCGCGAACGCGTTCCACGCGGGCCGGAACCCCGTGATCGCCGTGTGCAGCATGCCGGGGCGGCGCTCGAAGGCCTTGAGCATGCGGCGGCCGACGCTCATCTCCACGCCGAGGCCGGCCTTGATGGCGAAGGCGTAGTTCAGGGCCTGGCGGCGCGCGTCCACCGCGTCGTGCGCCTCGGCGATCCGCACCGCCCACTCCCCCGCGAGCCGCCCCGAGCGCAGCGCGAAGGAGATGCCCTCGCGGGTCCACGGCTCCAGGAGGCCCGCCGCGTCACCGCAGACGAGGACGCGGCCGCGGGAGAGCGGCGAGTCGTCGGCACGGCACCGCGTCAGGTGCCCGGACGAGATGCTTGGCTCGAAGCCCGCGAGGCCGAGCCGGGCGATGAAGTCCTCCAAATACCGCTTGGTGGCCGCTCCTTCGCCACGCGCGGAGATCACACCGACGGTGAGGGTGTCGCCCTTGGGAAACACCCATCCGTAACTGCCCGGCATGGGTCCCCAGTCGATGAGGACCCGGCCTGCCCAGTCCTCTGCGACGGTCTCGGGCACCGGGATCTCGGCCTCCAGACCGAGGTCGACCTGGTCCAGCTTCACGCCGACGTGCGCGCCTATGCGGCTCGCGCTGCCGTCGGCACCGACCACCGCCCGTGCCAGGACCGTCTCGCCGCCCTGCAGCACCACGGCGACGGTGCGCCGGTCGGGCACCTCGGTGCCGTGCTGCTCCACGCGCGCGACGGTGACGCCGGTGCGCAGCTCGGCACCGGCCTTCTGCGCGTGCTCCACGAGCTGCTGGTCGAACTCGGGACGGTTGATCAGCCCGAACAGCATCTGCCGTGAGCGGCGGGTGCGGCTGAACTTGCCGTCGAGGGTGAACGTCACCGCGTGCACCCGGTCGCGCAGCGGCAACTCGAAGCCGGGCGGCAGGGAGTCGCGCGAGGGGCCGATGATGCCGCCGCCACACGTCTTGTACCGAGGGATGTCGGCTTTCTCCAGGAGGAGGACCGTACGTCCCGCGACCGCCGCCGCATAGGCCGCCGAGGCCCCCGCAGGGCCGGCTCCGACCACGACGACGTCCCACACGTGCCGGGTGTCGTCCGCTGAGTTCTCGCTGCTCACGTTGGTCTACCGCTCCTGATCCCGCTGTTGGCCGCGCTTTCCCCCGGCATCCTACGGCGGACCCTCCCCGGTCCCTCCTGTGGGAGGATCACATGTACTCACCCGTACAACGTCGCACCCACGAGGAGCGTGCCCATGTCGCCGAATCCGATCGCCGAGACCGTCGCCTCACTGATGCCGAGGGCGAAGGCGGAGCTCACCGAACTGGTGGCCTTCAAGTCGGTGGCGGACTTCGACCAGTTCCCGAGGAGCGAGAGCGAGGCCGCCGCGAGCTGGGTGGCGGACGCGCTGCGCGCCGAGGGCTTCCAGGACGTGGCGCTGCTCGACACCCCGGACGGCACGCAGTCGGTGTACGGCTTCCTGCCGGGCCCCGAGGGCGCGCCGACGGTCCTGCTGTACGCGCACTACGACGTCCAGCCGCCGCTCGACGAGACCGCGTGGGCGACCCCGCCGTTCGAGCTGACGGAGCGCGACGGCCGGTGGTACGGCCGGGGCAGCGCCGACTGCAAGGGCGGCGTCATCATGCACCTGCTCGCGCTGCGCGCCCTGAAGGCGAACGGCGGCGTGCCGGTGAACGTGAAGGTGATCGCGGAGGGCTCCGAGGAGCAGGGCACGGGCGGCCTGGAGCGGTACGCGGAGGAGCACCCCGACCTGCTGGCGGCCGACACCATCGTCATCGGCGACGCGGGCAACTTCCGCGTCGGTCTGCCGACGGTGACGTCGACGCTGCGCGGCATGACGCTCGTACGTGTCAGTGTCGACACCCTCGAAGGGAACCTGCACTCCGGGCAGTTCGGCGGCGCCGCCCCGGACGCGCTGGCCGCGCTGGTGCGCACGCTCGACTCGCTGCGCGCCGAGGACGGTTCGACGACGGTCGACGGTCTGACGAGCGACGCCGTCTGGGACGGGCTGCAGTACGCGGAGAGCGACTTCCGCAGGGACGCGAAGGTCCTCGACGGTGTGGGGCTCATCGGTGAGGGCACGGTCGCCGACCGCATCTGGGCGCGCCCCGCCGTCACGGTCCTCGGCATCGACTGCCCGCCGGTGGTCGGCGCGACGCCGTCGGTGCAGGCGGCCGCGCGGGCGCTGATCAGCCTGCGGGTGCCGCCGGGCGTGGACGCGGCCGAGGCGACGAAGCTGCTCCAGGCGCACCTGGAGTCGCACACTCCGTGGGGTGCGCGGGTACGGACGGAGCAGATCGGGCAGGGCCAGCCGTTCCGCGCGGACACGACGAGCCCGGCGTACGCGGCGATGGCCGAGGCGATGGGCGAGGCCTACCCCGGCGAGGAGATGCAGTACGCGGGCCAGGGCGGCTCGATCCCGCTCTGCAACACCCTCTCGACGCTCTACCCGCGCGCGGAGATCCTGCTGATCGGCCTGAGCGAGCCGGAGGCGCAGATCCACGCGGTCAACGAGAGCGTGTCGCCGGAGGAGTTGGAGCGGCTCTCGGTGGCCGAGGCGCTGTTCCTCCAGAAGTACGCGGCCAACTGAGCGCGGCGGCCAACTGAGCGCGTCTGAGCGCACCCCGCCGAGCCGGCCTCTGCCGGCGCGGCCAAGGAGCCCCGTCTACGGACGGGGCTCCTTCTCGTGGTCGACGCAGTGCCGCGCGCCCGTGCGGGTGGCTAGCCGGGGAGCGGGATGCCCGCCTCCAGGTAGAGCGTGGCGCCGCGTTCCCGCGCACGGAGCGCCCAGCGCAGTCGTTCGTAGCGCACGGCGGGCAGCAGGTCGGCCGCTTCCTGTTCGGTGACGAAGCGCCAGTCGCGGAGTTCGGGCCCCGGCAGGAGCATGCTGACCGCGCCGCTGTCGAGCCGCCCGCCGTCGAAGAGGAAGCGCATCCCTCCGTAGCCGGGCGGATTCGGCGGTTCCCAGTCGGCGACCAGCAGGGGCGGGGTGCCGGTGAGTTCGATGCCGGTCTCCTCCGCGACTTCGCGCACGCCCGCGCGCGCGGGCGCCTCGCCGGGCTCGACGACACCTCCGGGGAACTCCCAGCCGGCCTTGTACGTGGGGTCGACCAGGAGTACCCGGTCCTGCTCGTCGAAGAGCAGCACCCCGGCGGCGAGGGTCTCGGCGGTGGGCTCCGGTGTCTGCACGATGTCGCAGACGGGCGCGGCGCCGTTGCGGACGGCCTCGGCGATACGTTCGGCGGTCTCGAAGGGCGTGAGGACGCTGGTGTCGACGACGTGGGCGTCGCCGTCGAGCCAGGCGGCGCGGGCCGCGCGGAACGGCTCTACGTGGTCGAAGGCCCACTGCCGCACCCGCAGATCGCCGTCGGGCTCCTGCGGCACGGGACGGCCGGATATCCGCTCGCGCAGGATCGTTTCGTCGGGTGCGAGCAGAACGTGGTGCACGCTGATCCTGCGCGCCGCGAGACCACCGAAGATCTCGTCGCGGTACTCCTGCCGCAGCAGTGTCATCGGCACCACGAGGACGCCGCCGACCTCGGCGTGCATCGCGGCCGCGGTGTCGATGACCAGACGGCGCCAGATCGGCAGGTCCTGATAGTCGTTCACCTCGTCGAGGCGCTTGGGCGGCAGGAGGTGGGGCAGGGTGCCGCCGATGACCTCGGGGTCGAAGAGCGTGCTGTTCGGGATCAGCTCGATCAGTTCCCGTGCGGCGCTCGTCTTCCCCGCGCCGAACGCACCATTGATCCAGACGATCACGGTTCCCCCTCTTCTGTTGGCCCCCTGTGGCTTGCCCGCAACACCCTGCCATGGAAACCCGGCCCTGATGGGAGCGGAGGCCGCCCACGGCCCCAGGTGTCGCTCCCCGCCTCGCCGTCAAGGGGATCGGCGCAACTTCACCCCAAGGTGTGGTGCTGCCCTTCCGTGAATCGTTCCCGCACTGCGGGGCGCATCCACCCCCGCTAGCGTTTTCCCCGGCAGGCCCCCCAGTCCCCGGGCGCCTCTCATAACTGGCACTCCCGTTGCGCCACGCTCCCCCGGAGCATGTCGGCGCCGGCGCTGGGGGGATGGATGCGGCAGCACGAACTGAAGACATTCACGCGCGAGGTCTCCGATCAGCCTCCGCGGGTGTACGGACTCGACCACGCGATAGTGATCGAACTCCACGGGGAGATCGACCTGGTGGCCTACCAGCGCACGGTGGCCCTGATGGACGCCGTGACCGCGGGCCCCGAGCCCGTCGTGGTCATCGACCTGAGCCGGATCACGTTCATCGACTGTTCCGGGCTCTCCCTGCTCATGCGGGCCCACCGGAGGGTGACGGCGCGAGGCGGGCGCCTGTGCATCGTCTGCTCGCACCGGCTGACCCTGCGCATGCTGCGGGTCACGAAGCTCAGCGCGGCCCTGTCACCGGCGCCGACGCTCAGCGCGGCGCTCCTCGACCCGCCCGACCACGAGGCGTCCTGAGGCTCCGCGCCGCCTCGTGGTGGAGCTGGTAGTGCTCGCGCCAACTCGGTGTCGCCGCCCCGCCCATGACGGTCATCACGACGTCATGGGCGAGGGTGTCCGTCACGGGCAGGTGACCGAAGAGGACCCGGTGGTAGGTCGGGGCGCCGAGCATGTCCAGGAGCAGGTCGATGTCGGCGTCGGGCCGGATGTCGCCGCGCTCGACGCCCCGCCGTAGGGCCGCCTCCGTGGTGGCCCTCCTGGGGTGGAAGATCGTCTCGGTGAAGACGCGGTCCAGGGCGGGGTCGTCGGCGAGTTCGGCCATGAGCGCCGGCAGCGTACGCCGCCCGAGGCTCCCTCCGAAGGCACGGCTGAGGCTGTCGATGCCCTGGATCAGGTCGCAGTGCGTGCACCCCGTGTCCGGTGTGGGCGCGGTCCCCATCGTGTCGGCCAGCGCGGCGATGACGAGATGCTGCCTGGACGGCCAGCGGCGCCGGATGGCGGGCTTGGTCGTACCGGCACGCCGGGCCACCGCCTCCATCGTCAGGCTGGGATAGCCCGCCTCCTCCAGCAGCTCCTGAGTCGCCGTCAGGATCGCCTCGTCGAGCCGGGCGTCACGAGGGCGTCCGGCGGGGCGGGACCGCGCGGGGTCGGGGGTTGCCATGGGGGCGAGTATAGGTAGCATGACGTTTCGTTCCGGTCCGGATCGAAACGTAAAGGAGGGGGTTGCCTTGCACGAGCGGGAGCCGAAGACGGCGGGGGCCACGACGGCCGCAAACACCGCGTCTGCCATGGACGCGACGACCGCTGGGGATGCCACGTCTGACGGAGGCGCCATGTCTGTGGGGAGCGCCGCATCCGCTGGGAGCGCCACGTCCGCAGGGGGCGCCGCGTCCGCCGGGGGCGTCATGGACGCCGCGGAGGTCGCCCGCGAAAGTGTCTTTCGCGCTCCCCACGCCGCCTTGACCTGGGGCATCGTGCTCTCGGTCGGCCTGGTCGCCTTCGAGTCGATGGGCGTGGCCACCGTTCTGCCCGAGATCGCGGGCAGGCTCGGCGGCCTCGGCGCGTACGGCTGGGGCCTGTCCGCGCTGATGCTCACCAACCTCATCGGCACCGTCGCCGCGGGCCGCGCCGCCGACCGGCGCGGCCCGGCCCGCCCGCTGGCCCTCGGCCTCGCCGTCTTCGCCGTCGGCTGCGCGCTGGCCGGGTCGGCGCCGAACTGGCCGCTGTTCCTCACCGGACGCTTCCTGCAAGGGCTGGGGGTCGGCGCCGTCATGGCCCTCGCGTACACCGCGATCGCCCTGGCCTATCCGCAGCGGCTGCGTGCCCGGATGTTCGCGCTCGTGTCGGGCGGTTGGACCGTTCCCTCGCTGATCGGTCCGACGATCGCCGCGCTCATCTCCGACCACGTGTCGTGGCGGGGCGTGTTCGTGCTCCTCCTGCCGCTGGTGGCCCTGGCGGCCGCGCTCGCGCTGCCCCCGCTGCGTCGTCTCGGCGGGCCCGGACAGCCGCCCGCGGCGGACGACGGACCGTGGTGGTCCACGCCGGTGGCGCGCAGCGTGCTGCTCGCCGGGGGCACGGGGATCCTGCTGGCCGGCCTGGAACTGCGCCGACCCGTTCTGCTGGCCGTGCTGGTACTGGCCGGTGGCGGCGCGGCCGTCGTGGCGCTGCGCTCGGTCACTCCGGCCGGCACGCTCAGCGCGCGGCGGGGTGTGCCGACGGGGGTCGTCCTGCGTTTCCTGCTCTGCGGCGCGTACTTCGGGAGCGAGGCGTTCCTGCCGCTCGGCCTCGTCGAGCTACGGGGGCTGAGCGCGACGGAGGCGGGGCTCGGCCTTTCGGCGGGCGCGATCACGTGGGTGCTGGGCGCGGCCTGGCAGGGCAGGGCCGACGGCCGCTGGAGCGGGCGATCGCGGGCGGTGCCGATCGGGGCGGGGTTCGCGGTGCTGCTCGTCGGCATCGTGGTGATGGCGCTGGGCGTCCTGGTCGACGCGACACCTTCGTTGACGGCTGTGGCGGGGTGGGCGATCGGCGGCGCGGGAATGGGCGTCGCCTTCAACGCGGCGACCACCGACACCATGGAACAGGCTCCGGCCGACCGGCAGGGCGAGGCGAGCGGGGCGATGCAGCTCGCGCAGACGCTGGCGGTCGCGGTGCTCAGCGGTCTCGGGGGCGCGGCGGTGGCGCTGTCGGACGCGCACGGGGCGTCGGTGTCGGTGGCGCTGACGGCGACGTTCACGCTCACGGCGGTGCTGGCGGCGGCGGGGGGTCTGATGGCGCGGAGGATCAGGGCGGGGAGGGCGTGACTCGCGGCTCTACGACGCCGCCTTCCGCTTCCGTTCGTCGGGCGTGAAACCGCGAAGTGTCCACAGTCCGTACAGGGCCAGCAGCGGTTTGGCAGGCATCCACTCGCCGGGGCGGTAGTCCTCCGCGCGGACCAGCTTCTCCGCGAGGTCGGGGCGCTGCCGCCGCAGGTACGCACGGGCCTTGAGGGCGTGGGCCGGCTGCGAGGCGATCTTGATGCGGTCCACGCCTTCGAGGAGTGGGATGACGTTGGTGATGTTCTCCCAGGTGGTCGTGGACCGGTCTTCGAGGAGCACCGTGCCGTCGAATCCGAGGACCGACTTGGCGTAGTCGGTCATTAGTTGGGCCTCCGTCGCGCCCGTACCGGTCGCACCGCCGCTGAAGATGACGCGGGTGGTCTGCGTGGTGCCGGGGCCGGGGCCGGTGGTGGAGCGGGCGGTGGAGCCGGTGGCGGTGGTCGTGGAACCAGTGGCGGTGATGGAGCGGATCCCGGCACGGACGCGCCAGCGGTTGATCAGGTTCGCCGCCGCCTGCGGGTTCCGGTACCCCAGCACCACCACGGCCTCCGAAGAACCCCCGCCGCCGCTGCCCACGCAACTGCGGGACCAGCGCCAGTTCAGCCACTCACCCCAGCCCACCACAACCCCGGCTCCCACCGCTGCCCCCACCAGTCCTGACCTACGCCGCCGCATGCGGCGACCCTAAAACACTTAAGTACCGCGGCATTCGCGGCACTGCACTGACGCGCAGATTGCCACGGCGCAGGTCGCCTCAGCTCAGCGGGGAGTGATCGTTACCGTCGCATGCTGCTCGCCCGGCCCCGTGGGTCTGGTCCGGAGTCGGGTCGGCTGGGTCGGCAGTCTGCCCTCGGTGAGGGCGAAGCGCGGCAGTGACACCTCGTACGTGTCCGCTATCGCACGCAGGGCACGGCTCTCGTCCGCGCGGTCGGCGGCCGGTCCGGCGGGGTCCGGGAACAGGTGGTCGGGGGCCAGCTCCGCGGGGAGCTCGCCCCATTGGAGGCGGTTGGCCCCGTGGACGGTGAAGCCATGGCGCTCCTCGCCGTCCTCGACGCAGGCGAAGTGGAACAGGCCGTCATGCCGCCAGACGGTGAGCGCGCGGGTGCCGCGCGACAGTTCGGCGCCCGGGTGGGCCGGACGGTCCGGGTCGGAGCCGAGCATGCGGTGCGACTCGAAGGCGAAACTCCAGCTGCCTGCGGCGCCAGGCCGTCCCACGGCACCTATGCGGGCCATGGGCCCACGCCGCTCCCCCTGCCACGCGTACTCGAGCCCGAGGAGTTCCGCCCCGCTCGCCACCGGCTCCAACGGCCCCGTCCCGAACCGCTCCGCCAACTCCTCGGGCCGCACGCCCTCGACCAGGACGAACCGGTACGCGCCGCGGCGGAGCCCGCCCATGCTCTCCTCGTCCGCCAGCCAGGCGAGCCCGTCGCGCACGCTCTCGACCGTGGCGGCGGCAGGCACAGGAACGGGAATCGCCTCCCCCTGCCCGGCCCGAGGGGTGCGCAGCAGCTCCCGGCCCCGCTCCGGTGTGATCACCGGACCGAGCACCGGATCGCCGAGCAGCCCGAACGGAGCGATGTGATCGTCCGAGTACGGTTCCCACCGCGGAACCGCTCCCGCGAGCACCCGCCAGGCGCCGTCCGTGTCGCCCCACCGCGCCAGCTCCCTGGCCTCCTTGACGGCACGTCCGAAGACACCGGGCGACTCGTACTCGTACGTACGCCGCCTGATCCGCTCCAGGACCACCTCGGCCCGCTCCCTGTCCGACGCATAGTCATCGCTCGCAGGACCGAGCACGAAACGGTCGTCCGCCCGCCCCTCGCGCAGATGGCCCCGGACCTTCAGTGGCAGTACCTCACCCGCGTACAACGGGTCGTCCATACGCGGATCGACCGGCACCCAGCCGTGCCCGTCGAGCAGCGCCCGCAGCTGGGAGGCCAGGAGCTGCGCCCGCGGTCTGCCGAGGTCCGCAGCCTCACCGAAGACGGCGAGCGCCTCGTCCAACTCGCCCGCCAGACACCGCAGTCTGGCCTCCTCCACCCGGTCGTCGAGCTCACGCGTCACCCCGTTCTCGAACCCGGGATCGCTGCCGCCCGATCGGTAGAGGTCCTTGTACATCTCCTCCATGAACGCGCGGAACGACTCGTACCGTTCGGGTCCCTCACCGCTCCACCCATGGTGTACGTAGACCGCCCACTCCCCGTCCGCGTCCACCTCTCCCGGGTCGAGCAGCACGTCGGTCATGTCGGAGTCGAGCGACAGCTGCAAGGCACGCCCCCACATGCCGGCGTGCAGCACTTCCTGCGCGGTGGGGTTCTCCCCCACCTTCTCCTCGTACGACTTCTGCAGCCGGAACGGATCCCCGTACGGCACGATGTCATCCGCTCCCGCCAGCAGATAGACGGAACCCCCCGCGTGCCGCCAACCATCCGTCACCTCGAGGAAGGAGCGCAGCGAGGGCGGCAGCGGCACCGCGATCCCCAGCCCGCGCAAGCGCTCCTCCAACGCGGCCATCCGCTCGGAACCGGCCGGACCGAACCCCAGCCAACGGCTCCGCACGACGTCCTCGTCCAGCTCCTCGAACTCCTCCGGCTCACTCGCGGCCAGCGCGTCCAGCCACTCCCCGCTCCACCGCTCGAGCCAGGGCCCCCACTCGAAGATCTCCATGCGTGCCATCGTGACAGCCACCACTGACAATTGCCGCTGGCGTCGGGGTCGATGGCCGCCCGACGCCAGCGGCCGCACCGGGTGCAGGGCCGTGCCCGGTCGGGGGTCCGGGTACGTCCCTGCGTGAAGTACTTCGTGGGCAGGGGCGGTTTTGGATGCGGCGTCAGAGGGGTTTCGCCGCCGAGGCATGGGAGCCTCCTGCGAGCCGGTCGTGGCGCCTCACCCCTTCCCCGCCCTCTTCTTGGCCGGCGCGATGAACTCGCCCCGAGTCTTGGCCTGTTCGTACCCCTGCTTGTCGAAGACGCTCTTGCGGTGGAAGACGGCCCACGGATAGTAGTAGTACGGAACGAAGTACTGCTTGCCCTCGTGCGTGGACTGGTCCTTCGGCGTCTGCGAGAAACCACTGAAGTCCTGCCACACGTCGCTGATGTCGACCCGCAGGCCCTTCTCCGCGAAAACCTCGACCGTCTTCCCGGTCTTTTTCTCGTACGCGTCGAAAGCGTCCTGGAACGCCTTCTTCGGTACCGTGTCGGAGAAGTTGGAACCGACGGTGACCTCGTTCTCGTTGCCGCCGGGAGAGCCGGGGCAGAGGCGGCCGGGACATCCGATGTCCTGTCATGTCGGGCTCACCTGACGGCCCGGCAGACCCACTGAACGATGACTGCCATGAGTATGCGAGTACGGAGGAACGTAACGATGCGTCATCTCCCAGCCCGCACCACCCGTACGAGAGTGGTCGGATCACTGACCGCCGCCCTGCTCTGCGCCGCCGGGCTCGCCACGCCCGCCGCGGGCGCCACCACCCGTGACGCCGCCACCCCACCCGCCGACGCCCCACCCGCTGCCATGCCGAACCCCGCCGCCCCCTCGGTGAAGCTCCCCGACGGTCTCGCCCGCACTCCGCCCATGGGCTTCAACAACTGGAACTCCACCCATTGCCGCGCGGAGTTCGACGAGGCGATGGTCAAGGGAATCGCGGACATCTTCGTCGAGAAGGGGCTGAAGGACGCCGGATACCAGTACGTCAATCTCGACGACTGCTGGGCGCTTCCGCAGCGTGACGCGAACGGCAAACTGGTGCCCGATCCCGTCCGTTTTCCCAACGGGATCAAAGCGGTCGCCGACTACGTCCACTCCAAAGGCCTCAAACTCGGCATCTATACGAGCGCGGGCACCAAGACCTGCAATGTCGCGGGCTTCCCCGGTGCCCTCGGGCATGAGCGCAGCGACGCCCAGCAGTTCGCGGACTGGGGCGTCGACTATCTCAAGTACGACAACTGCAACAACCAGGGTGTCGACGCCAAGCAGCGGTACATCGCCATGCGCGACGCGCTGAAGGCCGCCTCCGAAAGCACCGGAAGGCCCATCGTCTACAGCATCTGCGAATGGGGCGAGAACAAGCCCTGGGAATGGGCGGCGGACGTCGGCCACCTCTGGCGCACCACCGGTGACATCAGCGACAACTGGGGCTCCATGTTGTCGATCATGAAGAGGAACCTGCCGCTCGCGAAGTACGCCGGTCCCGGCCACTGGAACGACCCCGACATGCTCGAGGTCGGCAACGGCGGCATGACCGGCACCGAGTACCGCACCCACTTCTCGATGTGGTCGATCATGGCCGCGCCCCTGCTCATCGGCTCCGACCTGCGCAAGGCCACCCCCGAGACCTTCGAGATCCTCGGCAACAAGGAAGTCATCGCCGTCGACCAGGACCCGCTGGGCAAGCAGGGCGAGGTCGTCTCGTCGCAGGGCGGACGCTGGGTCGTCGCCAAGGAGATGAAGGACGGCAGCCGCGCCGTCGCCCTCTTCAACGAGACCGGCAGCCCGCAGTCCGTCGCCACGACGGCGAAGGCGGTCGGACTTCCCGACGCCGACGCGTACACCCTGCGCGACCTGTGGCAGCACAAGAGCTACAACACGGCCGGCCGGATCGCGGCGACCGTCCCCGCGCACGGCACCGTACTGCTGCGCGTCTCCGCCGACGGCAAGTGGGCGCACCACCCGCCGGCCATCGAACTTGGCCTGAAGGGCGGCCTGTTCGTTGAGGCCGGCAAGCCCGCCGACGTGACGTCCGAGGTCACGAACCTGGGCCGTACGCCCGCCCAGCGGGTCGCCGTGACGCTCGGCGCGCCCTCGGGGTGGACCGTGAAGGCCACATCGCCCAGCACGGCGCGCTCGCTGCGGACCGGCACGTCGCTCGCCACGTCCTGGACCGTCACCGCGCCGACGGGCACGAAGCCGGGATCGTACGACGTGCGTCTGAAGGCCACGTACCGCTCACCGCAGGGCGTCCGCGCGGAGACGGTGCTGCCGCTCTCCGCCCAGGTGGTCGTGGCGCCCCCGGCCGGCGACTCGCTCCTCGGCGACCTGCCGTGGCTGTCGGCGACCAATGGCTGGGGACCCGTGGAGCGCAACACCAGCAATGGGGAGAGCGGCCTCGGCGACGGCAGGCCGATCACGATCGGCGGCAAGGTGTACGCGAAGGGGCTCGGCGCGCACGCGGAGAGCGCCGTCGAGTACTACACCGGGGCGGCCTGCGAGAAGGTCACCGCGCGGGTCGGCGTCGACGACGAGACGATCGTGAAGGGCACGGTCGCCTTCGAGATCTGGGCGGACGGCAGGAAGGCCGCCTCGACCGGTGTCCTCACCAACGCGATGCCCGCGCAGGAAATCTCCGCGGACGTGAGCGGAGCCCAGGTCGTACGCCTCGTCGTCACGGACGGCGGCGACGGCATCGACTCCGACCACGGCGACTGGGCGGAGGCCACGTTGAGCTGTTAGGGCCTGCGTCGGAAGCCCGCCTGCCCCGCGCCCCCGAACAGGGCCTAGCGTCCGGCAGCGGGAGCGGCCAGGCGCGCCGTCGCGCTCGGCTCCAGGTCGAGCGCGGCCGCGGCCGCGCCCACCAGCCCCGCGTCCGTGCCCATCAACGCGGGCGCCACGGTCAGTTGGCGTACGAAGGACAGCGTGGCGTAGTCCCGCAGGGCGCGGCGCAGCGGGGTGAAGAGCACGTCGCCCGCCTTCCCCACTCCCCCGCCGATCACCGCGATGTCGATCTCGACGAGGGTGGCCGTGGCGGCGATCCCGGCGGCCAGCGCCTGGGCCGCCCGTTCGAAGGAGGCGAGCGCCACGGGGTCACCGGCACGGGCGGCGGTCGCCACCGCGGCCGCCGACGTGTCGCCGTCGGCGCCGGGGAGCCAGCCGCCTTCGATGGCGCGGCGCGCGATGTTCGGGCCGCTCGCCATCCGTTCGACACAGCCCCGCGCACCGCACGGGCAGGCGTCGCCGTCGAGGTCCACACTGATGTGGCCGATGTGCCCCGCGTTGCCCGTGGGGCCCGCGTGCAGCTTGCCGCCGAGGACGAGGCCGCCGCCGACGCCCGTGGACACGACCATGCACAGCGCGTTGTCGTGGCCGCGCGCCGCGCCCTGCCAGTGTTCGGCGGCCGTCATCGCCACGCCGTCGCCGACCAGGACGACGGGAAGCCCGCCTGTCGCCGCGCGGACGCGGTCGACCAGCGGGTAGCCGCGCCAGCCAGGGACGTTGACCGGGCTGACCGTGCCCGCGGAGGCGTCCACGGGGCCCGCGCTGCCGATGCCCACGGCTGTCGCGCGGCCCCACAGGTCGCCGGCGGTCAGCTCGCCGAGGACCTCCTCGACCGCCCGCATCACCGTGTCGCCGTCCTCACGCGCGGGCGTCGGACGCTGCGCCCGCAGGAGGATACGGCCGCGCCCGTCCACCAGGGCTCCGGCGATCTTGGTGCCGCCGATGTCGAGTGCGGCGACGAGGTCCATGTGCATCTGTGTCGGGTCTCCTGGTGTATCGGCAGGCCGGAGAGAGTGCGAAGGTCAGTCTCCCTTGCATCTGACAACGTTGTCCAGGCCCTATGCTCGACGCCACATGCTCATGGACCACATCATGGACCACCTCGTGGACGACAGGACAGGACAGCGCACCGTGGCCGAGACCGCCGCCCGACGACCCGAGAACCGGTACGGCAACCGGCCGACCATGAAGGACGTCGCCGCGCGCGCGGGGGTCGGCCTCAAGACCGTGTCCCGCGTCGTGAACGGCGAGCCGGGCGTCACCCCCGACACCGAGCGCCGCGTGCAGGAGGCCATCGACGCGCTGGGCTTCCGCCGCAACGACAGTGCGCGCGTCCTGCGCAAGGGGCGCACCGCCAGCATCGGCCTCGTACTGGAGGATCTGGCCGACCCCTTCTACGGCCCGCTGAGCCGTGCCGTCGAGGAGGTCGCGCGGGCGCACGGCGCGCTGCTGATCAACGGGTCGAGCGCGGAGGACCCGGACCGCGAGCAGGAGTTGGTGCTCGCGCTGTGCGCGCGGCGTGTCGACGGGCTCGTGGTGATTCCGGCCGGGGACGACCACCGTTACCTGGAGCCGGAGATCGCCGCCGGTGTCGCCACCGTCTTCGTCGACCGGCCCGCCGGGAAGATCGACGCCGACGTGGTGCTCTCCGACAGCTTCGGCGGCGCGCGGAACGGCGTCGCGCACCTCATCGCCCACGGGCACCGCCGCATCGGCTTCATCGGCGACCAGCCGCGCATCCACACCGCGATAGAGCGCCTGCGCGGGTACCGCGCGGCGATGGAGGACGCGGACATTCCCGTCGACGAGGCGTGGGTGTCGCTCGGCGTCACCGATCCGGAGCGGGTGCGCGTGGCGGCCGAGACGATGCTGAGCGGCCCGGAGCCGGTCACGGCGGTGTTCGCGGGCAACAACCGGGTGACGGTGACGGTCGTACGCGTCCTGGCCTCGCTCGACCGCCCCGTGGCCCTCGTCGGCTTCGACGACATCGAGCTGGCGGACCTGCTGAACCCCGGCGTGACCGTCGTCGCGCAGGACGCGGCACAGCTGGGCAGGACGGCGGCGGAACGGCTGTTCCGTCAGCTCGACGGCGCGTCGGAGGCCCCGGAACGGATCGAGCTGCCGACGCGGCTCATCACGCGCGGGTCGGGGGAACTGCCGCCCGCGGACCGGTAGTCCAGACATCTGCCGCCGTCACCTTGTTCAGAACTTTCGGGGCATTCAGGGCCAGAAGACCACCGCGAGGGCGATGAGCATGCCGAGGGCCAGCAGGCCGCCGATGGCACCGAAGACCAGAGCCACCTTCGCCGTAGGGGGCCGGAGCTCCTGCCAGCCCAGTTCCTGTGCGGCCGCGCGGATCAGCCTGTGGCCGTCGGCGGAGGAGAACGACGTCCGCTCGCTGCCGTCCAGGGAGCGGCTCCAGGTCCGGTATCGGGCGCGGCCGCGCTCCACCGTGCGGCCGCCGGACTCGCCCCGCGTGCGGACGATGTCCGTCATGGTGAAGGTTTTTTCGCGCGGCTGCAGTTCTACGCGGTAGGTGTGCACCTGTGTGGTGTGCCGGCCCACCTGCGGAACGTTGACCGTCATGTCGAAGCCGCGGCCAGTCCGCCGCAGGCGGTACGACGTGCCCTCCGTGGCGGCCTGGACGCGGGCGTACAGCGTTTCGCTCATCAGCAGACCGGCAGTCCGGGCAGCGGCTTGTCGTTGTCGCCGCCCTTCAAGTAGACGTCGCTGACGAAGACGTTCGTGTTGCCGCTGTCGTCGTCCGTCTTGGCCCACCAGACGTTCGTCCACTGGCCGGACGTCTCGCGGCGGCCCAGGTTCTGCTGGCAGTAGAAATAGTTGGTGCCCGCGTTCAGCGTGCCGACCCGGGCACCGCCCGCGGTGTACGAGTTCGCCGTGCGCCACACGTCGCAGTTGTACTTGCCGCCGCCCGCCGGGTGACAGACCGGATCCGGCGCGGAGCCGCCCTCGGTGGGCTTGGTGGCGTCGGGGCGGGACGGGGTCTTGCCGTCGTCCTTGCTCTTGTCGGTGTCCCGGTCGGACGCGTCCTTGTCGTCCTTGTCGTCCTTGCCGGTGGCGTCCCTCTTGTCGCCGTCCTTCGCGTCGTCGGACGGCTTCGTGCGCGGCTCGCGGGGCTTCTCGTCGCCCTGCCCCGACGGCTTGGGCCGCTCCGACTCGCCGCCGAGGGGGCCGCGGCTGCCGTCGTCGTCGTTGGACGCCGCGCCTGCGGGTGACGTGCCTTCCCGGGCCTGGTCGCTCTTGTCCTCCTTGCCGTTGAGGACGGCCACCGTGGCTCCGGTCGCCGCCAGGACGACGGCGACGGCAGCGGCGGCGAGGAGTGCGCGTCCGCGGCGCGGGCGGCGCTGCGTCGACCGCATCTCGGCACGGGTCTCCGCGCGGTTCGGCGACGCGGGGCCGGGCGCCATGGGGGGCGCCTGCGTCACCGCCGGTGGCGGGCCGAAGCCCGGGGGCGGTGCGGCCGGGATGCTGCGCTCCGTCGGCCCGTAGGGCGCCTGCCGGGCCGGGACCGCGCTGTCGGGCGCGGCGGCCGCCACGCCCGCGAGCAGCAGCCGTGCCGCGTCCGCGTCGGGGCGTGCCTGCGGGTCCTTGTCCATGAGCTGGCGCAGTACGGGGGTCAGTGGTCCCGAACGCCGCGGCTCGGGCAGCGGGTCGACGACGATCGCGGTGAGCGTCGACCACGTCGACGTACGGCGGAAGGGCGACGAGCCCTCCACGGCGGCGTACAGCGTGGCGCCGAGGGCCCAGACGTCGGAGGCGGGGCCCGGGTCGTGTCCCTGGGCGCGCTCGGGCGCCAGGTAGTCGAGCGAGCCGACCAGTTCGCCGCTGCGGGTGAGGTGGGTGGCCGAGCCGTCGTTCGGGTCCTCCATCGTGGCGATGCCGAAGTCGGTGAGGACGACGCGTCCGCCGGTCTCCAGGAGGATGTTGCCGGGCTTCACGTCGCGGTGCAGGACACCGACGCGGTGGGCGGCGGCGAGCGCGTCCATGACCTTGGCGCCGATGTCGGCGGCTTCGCGGGGGTCGAGGGCGCCGCGGTCGCGCAACACGTCGTCCAGGGAGGGGCCGTCGACGAGCTCCATGACGATGAGGGGCCGTCCGTCGACCTCCGTCACGTCGTGCACGGCGACGACTCCGGGGTGGCGCACGCGGGCGGCGGCGCGTGCCTCGCGCTGCATGCGCAGGCGCAGGTCGGCCAGTTCGGGGCCTGCCGCGTCCGTATACGTACGGAGTTCCTTGACGGCGACCTCGCGATGCAGCACCTCGTCGACGGCGCGCCACACGACGCCCATGCCGCCCCTGCCGAGCTGTGCCACGACGCGGTAGCGCCCGGCGAGGAGTCTGCCCGCCTCGCCCGTCTGTTCCTGATCCCCCGAAAACACCGCTGCCCCGTTCCTGTCAAGCCACTTTCCGTGGCGTACAGACTACGGGGCAGCAGTGACCGTCAGTGGCTGCTGTTACCGACCTGGCACGCTGCTACTTGCCGGACTTCGTGAGGTCGCCGCGGCGCGGGCCCGCGAAGCCCTGGAGGCGGGCCAGGGTGAGGCCGGTGAGGCGGGTGACCTCGCCGGCGTCGAGGGCGCCGCAGTCCAGGCCGCGCAGCAGGTATCCGGCGAGGGCCTTGGCGGTGGCGGGCTCGTCGGCGACGTCGCCGCCCTCGTGGTGGCCCGCGTAGGCGGCGAGGCGGGCGGCGGCGGCCTCGAAGCCCTCGCGGTAGAACGCGAACACGGCGGCGTAGCGCGTCGGGATGTGGCCGGGGTGCATGTCCCAGCCCTGGTAGTAGGCGCGGGCCAGGGCGCGCCGGGTGAGGCCGTAGTGGAGCCGCCAGGCGTCGTGGACCTTCGCGGTGGAGCCGACGGGCAGGACGTTGGTGGAGCCGTCGGACACGCGTACTCCGGTGCCGGCGGCGGCGACCTGCATGACGGCCTTGGCGTGGTCGGCGGCCGGGTGGTCGCTGGCCTGGTAGGCGGCGCTCACGTGGAGGCAGGCGCTGTAGTCGAAGGTGCCGTAGTGCAGGCCGGTGGCGCGGCCCTCGGCGGCCTGGATCATGCGGGCCACGGCGGCGGTGCCGTCGGTGGCGAGGATGGACTGGCTGGTCTCGATCTGGATCTCGAAGCCGATGCGGCCGCGCTCGATGCCGCGGGCCTTCTCGAACTCCTCCAGGAGCCGCACCATCGCGGTGACCTGCTCGGGGTACGTCACCTTGGGCAGGGTCAGGACGAGTCCGTCGGGGAGGCCGCCCGCCTCCATGAGGCCGGACAGGAAGATGTCGAGGGTGCGGATGCCGCGGGCGCGCACCGCCTCTTCCATGCACTTCATGCGGATGCCCATGTAGGGGGCCGCGGTGCCGTTCTTGTAGGCCTCGGCGACGAGGCGGGCCGCGCGGGCGGCGTCCTGGTCCTCGTCGGCTCCCTTGTAGCCGTCCTCGAAGTCGATGCGCAGGTCTTCAATGGGCTCGCGCTCCAGTTTGGTGCGCACGCGCGTGTAGACGGCTTCGGCGAGGTCGTCGCTCAGGCCGAGGACGGCGGCGAAGGAGGCGGCGTCCGGTGCGTGCTCGTCGAGCATCGCCAGGGCCTTGTCGCCCCAGGTGCGGATCGAGTCGGCGTCGAACTGCTCCCCGGGGACGTACACGGTGTGGACGGGCTGGCGGGTGCCTGGGTCTCCGGGATAGCGGCGCTCGAGCTCCGCGTCCACCGGGGCGAGGGAAGCGCTGATGCCGTCGCTGACCGCGCCGGCGAGGCTCGTCGCCACCTTCTCTTGCTGACCCATTCCTGCATCCTCCACACGCTCGGTGCCGCGCCCGACATTTCCGCTTCACGGAATCAACAATCCGTATAGCGAAGTTATCTGTGACCTTCGTGCTGGTCAACACCCTCCCGTGTCGTGGACCCGCCGCCGACGCGCCGCTGTCTCAGATCCTGCTTCCGCACCCGCAGGCGCGCACCCCATCCTGGCCGCGCGCCCCGAACCGAAGGAGACCGTGTGCCGACCGATCCCGTGCAGCGCCCGGGTCGCCGCCTGGAGGTCATGTCGTTCAACCTCCGCTACGCGAGCACCACGCCGCCGAACACCTGGGCCGACCGCCGCCCGGTCACCCGTGAGCTCCTGCGCCGCGCCAGGCCGCACATCATCGGCACCCAGGAAGGCCTCTACCAGCAGGTGCGGGACATCGCGGCGGATCTCGGGCCGCACTACGCCTGGATCGGCACCGGCCGCGCGGGCGGCAGCCGCAACGAGTTCATGACCGTCTTCCACGACACCCGCAGGCTCGCCCCGGTCGAGTACGACCACTACTGGCTGTCGGACACCCCGGAGGTGATCGGCTCCAACACCTGGGGCGGCGGCTCCATCCGGATGGTCACCTGGGTCCGCTTCCACGACCTGCGCACCGACGACGAGCTGTACGTGCTCAACACGCACCTCGACAACGCGTCGCAGTACGCACGCGCGCGTGCCGCGCAGCTGATCGTCGACCGCCTCTCCCGCCTGGACCGGTCCCTGCCGCTGCTCGTGACGGGCGACTTCAATGTGGCCGCGCACAAGAACCCGGTGTACGACACGCTGCTCGGCGCCGGTCTCGTCGACAGCTGGGACGCGGCCGACCGGCGGAGCAAGGCGTACGCCACGTTCCACGGGTACAAGCCCCTCACCCCCGACGGCGACCGCATCGACTGGATCCTCGCGACACCGGGGGTGCGGGTCCATGAGGCGGCGATCAACACGTTCTCGCCGGGCGGGCAGTTCCCGAGCGACCATCTGCCGGTGCAGGCGAGCCTGACGCTGTGACGCGCGAGGCCCCCGCGCCGCGTGGTGCGGTGCGAGGGCCTCGTCGGGTCGCTGAGCTCAGCCCTTGCGGGACTTGACCTCTTCGGTGAGCGCCGGGACGACGTCGAAGAGGTCGCCGACCACTCCGTAGTCGACCAGGTCGAAGATCGGGGCCTCGGCGTCCTTGTTGATGGCCACGATGGTCTTCGAGGTCTGCATGCCGGCGCGGTGCTGGATCGCGCCGGAGATGCCGGACGCGATGTACAGCTGCGGGGAGACCGACTTGCCGGTCTGGCCGACCTGGTTGGAGTGCGGGTACCAGCCGGCGTCGACCGCGGCACGCGAGGCGCCCACGGCGGCGCCGAGCGAGTCGGCGAGGGCCTCGATGATCGAGAAGTTCTCGGCGCCGTTGACGCCGCGGCCGCCGGAGACCACGATCGCGGCCTCGGTCAGGTCGGGGCGGCCCGTCGACTCGCGCGGGGTGCGCGAGACGACCTTGGTGCCGGTGGCCTTCTCGGAGAAGGAGACGGTGAGGGCCTCGACGGTGCCCGCGGCCGGGGCGGCCTCCACGGCGGCCGAGTTCGGCTTGACCGTGATGACCGGGGTGCCGTTGGAGACACGGGACTTGGTGGTGTACGAGGCGGCGAACGCGGACTGCGTGGCCACCGGGCCCTCGTCGCCGGCCTCGAGGTCGACGGCGTCCGTGATGATGCCGGACTTGATGCGGACCGCGAGGCGGGCCGCGATCTCCTTGCCCTCGGCGGAGGACGGGACGAGCACGGCGGCCGGGGAGACGGCCTCGTACGCGGCCTGGAGCGCGTCCACCTTCGGTACGACGAGGTAGTCGGCGAACTCGGGGGCGTCGGCCGTGAGGACCTTCACCGCGCCGTGCTCGGCGAGTGTGGCGGCGGTGGCCTCGGCTCCGGCGCCGAGGGCGACGGCGACGGGCTCGCCGACGCGGCGGGCCAGGGTCAGCAGCTCGAGGGTGGGCTTGCGGACGGCGCCGTCCACGTGGTCGACGTAGACGAGAACTTCAGCCATGGGACTTCAATCTCCTGCGATTACGAAGAAGTTGGGGCGGTTGAGGGGGCGACTGAAGCTCAGATGAACTTCTGGCCGGCGAGGAACTCAGCCAGCTGCTTGCCGCCCTCGCCCTCGTCCTTGACGATCGTGCCGGCCGTGCGGGCCGGACGCTCGGCGGCGGAGTCGACCTTGGTCCAGGCACCCTCGAGGCCGACCTCTTCGGCGTCGATGTCCAGGTCGTCCAGGTCGAGCGACTCCACCGGCTTCTTCTTGGCGGCCATGATGCCCTTGAAGGACGGGTAGCGGGCCTCGCCCGACTGGTCCGTCACGGACACGACGGCCGGCAGGGACGCCTCCAGCTGCTCGCTGGCGGTGTCGCCGTCACGGCGGCCCTTCACGACGCCGTCCGCGACGGAGACCTCGGAGAGCAGCGTGACCTGCGGGACGCCGAGGCGCTCCGCGAGGATCGCAGGCAGCACGCCCATGGTGCCGTCGGTCGAGGCCATGCCGGCGATGACCAGGTCGTAACCGGTCTTCTCGATGGCCTTGGCGAGCACCAGCGAGGTGCCCATCACGTCGGTGCCGTGCAGGTCGTCGTCCTCGACGTGGACGGCCTTGTCGGCGCCCATGGAGAGCGCCTTGCGCAGCGCGTCCTTGGCGTCCTCGGGGCCGACGGTCAGCACGGTGATCTCCGCGTCGTCCGCCTCGTCGGCGATCTGCAGCGCCTGCTCGACCGCGTACTCGTCGAGCTCCGACAGCAGGCCGTCGACGTCGTCGCGGTCGACGGTCAGGTCATCGGCGAAGTGCCGGTCGCCGGTGGCGTCGGGCACGTACTTCACACAGACAACGATCCTCAAGCTCACGCCGGCTCTCCTACTGCATCGTCTTTACTGGGCTGCTGCCTTGGCTTATGGCTACTGCCTTCTTGCAGGCAGCATAGGCGCCTGAAGCGGCGGATCCCGGTCGGGGCGGCCCGCGCTCCTCCCGAAATATTACTCATGAGTACACCCAGTTCATTCCCCCTGAGCAAGCGCTTTGAACTGTGACCTTCCCAACGCTCCGTAATCGGGCGGCGGGCCCTCCCGACGGGAACTTTCAGTCACGCAACGCGTTGAAGCGCCCGTGGTGGTACAGGAGCGGGCGGCCCTCTTCCGTGCCGTCGCCGACGACCGCCTGCGCGAGCACGATGCGGTGGTCGCCCGCGGGCACGCGGGCCACGATCCGGCAGACCAGCCAGGCGAGCGCGCCGTCGAGGACGGGAACGCCCTCGGGTCCCTCGCGCCAGCTCGTGGGCGGGCCGAAGCGGTCGGCTCCGCTGCGGGCGAACGTGGCGGCGAGGTCCCGCTGGTGCTCGCCGAGTATGTGGACGCCGACATGGTCGGCCTCGGAGACCGCGGGCCAGCAGGAGGAGCCGGTGCCGATGCCGAACGAGAGCATCGGGGGCTCGGCGGAGACCGAGGCGAGCGAGGTGGCGGTGAAGCCGACGGGCCGGGAGCCGTGCGCGGCGGTGATCACGGCGACCCCCGCGGCGTGCTGCCGGAAGACCGAGCGCAGCAGATCGGGGGTGGCGAGCCGGGGCGTGCTGAGGGCAGGCGATGCCGTCATGGAGTTGTCCTTCTGCCGGGGATTGCCGGAGGTGCGAGCGGAGGCGTCGTTGCTCAGCACTGCGGACAGCGGGCGCTGGCGTGGCGGCCGAGGTCCACGTGGACGCGCTCGTACAGAAGGAGGTCCCGGGGCATGCAAGCAGGCTCGCGATAGATGCCGGGTGCAGTCAAGCCTGTTTCGGAATATGAAAGATGGATCACTGCCGCGGGGGCGTCCCGCCCGCCGTGACCTGCGGGTCGGCGCGTCATACGGCCTCGCCGAGCGCGGCGATCACGTCGGCCTTGCGGGGCTGCCCGACGGCCCGGCGGACCACGTGTCCGGCCGCGTCGAGGACCAGCACGGTGGGGGTCTTGAGGACGCCGAGTTCCCGTACGAGACCGAGCCGCTCCTCGGCGTCGATCTCCACGTGCGTCACGCCGGGCACCATGGTGGCCACGTCCGCGAGCACTCTGCGCGTCGCGCGACAGGGCTGGCAGAAGGCGCTGGAGAACTGTACGAGCGTCGCCCGCTCCCCCAGCCGCTCCCCGATGTCCGCCGCGCCGAGCCGCCGCCCGGCCTCCTGTCCCCGCACGTGCGCCTCCACCCTGTCATTCCTGCACCAATGCGCTCCGCAGTACAGCGTTCATGCGCCCCAAATGATTCCGACGTGACGAGAATCTCCCGTATGGGCGGCACCAAGGCTGGTCAGCCGTCCGTTGATGGGGCACGATCTGCGCAACGCCGAAAAACCTACGGCTGCGTAACTTGATGCCGGGACCCCCCTCCCCAGGCAGAAAACGAAGGGCCCTCCCCACCCATGGCAGAGCTTGTCTACCGTCCCGTCATCGGTGCCGCGAAAACACTGTTCAAGGCATGGGACCTCAAGATCGACTGCAAGGGGTCGGAGAACATCCCACGCTCCGGCGGCGCGGTCCTGGTGAGCAATCACATCAGCTATCTCGACTTCATCTTCGACGGTCTCGCCGCGCTGCCGCAGAAGCGCCTGGTGCGGTTCATGGCCAAGGAGTCGGTGTTCCGGCACAAGATCTCCGGGCCGCTGATGCGCGGAATGAAGCACATCCCCGTCGACCGCGAGCAGGGCGAGACCGCGTACGCGCACGCGCTGGACTCGCTGCGCTCCGGGGAAATCATCGGTGTCTTCCCCGAGGCGACGATCTCGCAGTCGTTCACCCTCAAGCAGTTCAAGTCGGGCGCCGCGCGACTGGCCCAGGAAGCCGGCGTGCCGCTGATCCCGATGGCGCTGTGGGGCACGCAGCGGCTCTGGACCAAGGGGCACCCGCGCAACTTCAAGCGCAGCCACATCCCGATCACGATCCGCGTCGGCGAGCCGGTGGAGGCGCCGAAGGACCAGTACGCGGGCGCGATCACCCGGCGGCTGCGCGAGGCCTGCCAGGAGCTCCTGGAGGCCGCGCAGCGCGCCTATCCCGTACGCCCCAAGGGGCCGGACGACACGTGGTGGATGCCCGCGCACCTCGGCGGCACGGCGCCGACCCCCGCGGAGGTCAAGGCGGCCGAGGCGGGCTGACCGCCCCGTTTCTTCGCTCGCGCCCCTCAGCGGACGGTGATGTCCGCGCCCGGGCTGAACTTCTCCAGGAGCTCGGCCAGTTCCGCGCCCGCCGCGTCGAGGCCCGCGTCCGGGCCCATGCCCTCCAGCAGGAAGACCGCGTTCACCGACTCCTCGGTGAGCCGGGTGCGCGGGCCCTGGCGCCAGTTCCAGCGGCGGCACGTGACGCCCTCGTCGTCGCACCAGACGACTTCACCCGCGTCGGGGTGCTCGACGACGCCGCCCCCGGCGGCGGTCACGAAGTCCTCGTCGCCGGTGGCCCGCACCAGCCGCATGCCGCCCTTGATCCGGTCCAGGTCCTCGCCGCCGACCGGGATCAGGTGGGCCACGCTGATGGCGTTGTAGAGGTCGACGAGAAGGTTGATGCGCGGCAGGCCGCCGTCCGCGAGGGCGCGCCTGGCGAGCGCCTCGGCGGAGTTGCGGGTGCGCGAGGGCTTGGCGCCGAAGGCCGTGTACGCGGCGCGCCAGGCGGCCATGTGCGGGTCCTCGTGCGGGGCGCGCCCTTCGAGCCGCGCGGCGAGGCGACGGGCCGCGTCGTCGAGGAGGGCCTCCGTGGCGTCGGTGCCGGGTCCGTTGACCAGCCCGCGGGCCTCGATGACGACGTGGGTGAAGTCGGGCGCGAGGGCGCGGACCTCGTCGGAGACGGTCAGGTGGAGGGTCATGGTCCGTCGTGCCTCACAGTTCTGCGGGGTAGGTCTGCCAGAGGTGCAGTCGGTCCCTGGCCTCCTTGAGCGCACGGAGCGCCACGGGACTCGGTTCAGCATAGAGGACTGGATAGTCCACTTCGTTGCACTCCGGATCCACCGGCCAGGCCAGCCGCTCCTCGCCGATCGCGAACTGCGCGTCGACGCCGTCCGGAAGGTTGCCGCGCGGGTCCTGCCGGTGCCAGGCGCCGTCGAGGCGTACGGCGACCAGGCCGTGCAGGGAGTAGCCGCTGGTGTTGTCGTCCCGCAGGCGCTGATAGCAGAACCCCGTGGGGATGTCCTCGGCGCGCAGCAGGGCGGCGAGGGCGTGGGACTTGGCGGTGCAGATGCCGGTGCGTTCGCGCAGGACGTCGGAGGCGCGCCAGGGGACCTCCATGCGGCCCGTGTCCTGCGAGTGCGGGATGGCGTCGCGCACGTACTCGAAGGCGGCGCGTGCGTAGGCGTACGTATCCGCGGATGTTTTTGCGAGATCTGCCGCCACTTCCCGGACCAGGGGATGGTGGTGGTCGACGACCTCGTCCGCGGCCAAGTACGCGGACAGGTCGGGTTTTTCCTGGGTCAGCTGCATGCCACGGGAGCATAGGAATACGCCCGACCGTACGTCAATTACTTTACGGTCGAGCGCATAACTATGCAGCACCCTCGCTGGGTGGGCTCAGCGAGCCATCTCCTCCTTGAGCGCCGCGAGGAACCCGTCGACGTCCTCCTCGCGCGTGTCGAACGCGCACATCCAGCGGACGTCGCCCGCCGCCTCGTCCCAGAAGTAGAAGCGGTACCGCTTCTGCAGACGCTCGCTCACGTCGTGCGGGAGGCGGGCGAAGACCGCGTTGGCCTGCACGGGGTAGAGGATCTCCACGCCGTGCACCGAGCGGACGCCCTCCGCGAGACGCTGTGCCATCTCGTTGGCGTGACGCGCGTTGCGCAGCCACAGGTCCTTGCTGAGCAGCGCCTCCAGCTGCACCGAGACGAAACGCATCTTCGACGCGAGCTGCATCGACATCTTGCGCAGGTGCTTCATGTGCCGGACGGCGTCCTGGTTGATGACCACGACGGCCTCGCCGAACAGCGCGCCGTTCTTCGTGCCGCCGAGCGACAGGATGTCGACGCCGACGGCGTTCGTGAACGTCCGCATGGGCACGTCGAGGGCGGCCGCGGCGTTGGCTATCCGGGAGCCGTCGAGGTGCACCTTCATGCCGAGCTGGTGCGCGTGGTCGCAGATCGCGCGGATCTCGTCGGGCGTGTACAGCGTGCCCAGTTCGGTGTTCTGCGCGATCGAGACGACCTGCGGCATGGCCCGGTGCTCGTCGTCCCAGCCGAACGCCTGCTTGTCGATCAGCTCGGGGGTGAGCTTGCCGTCGGGCGTGGGCACGGTGAGCAGCTTGAGGCCCGCCATGCGCTCGGGCGCGCCGCCCTCGTCCACGTTGATGTGCGCGGACTCGGCGCAGATCACCGCGCCCCAGCGGTCGGCGACCGCCTGGAGCGCGACGACGTTGGCGCCCGTGCCGTTGAACACCGGGAACGCCTCGGCGGTGGGGCCGAAGTGGCCGCGGATCACCTGCTGGAGGTTGGCCGTGTAGTCGTCCTCGCCGTACGCGATCTGGTGGCCGCCGTTGGCGAGCGCGAGGGCCGCCATGACCTCGCGGTGGGCGCCCGCGTAGTTGTCGCTGGCGAAGCCGCGGACGTCCGGGTCGTGGTGGCGGCGGGCGTCGGTCTTCGGCGGGTTCACGGCTTCTCGGTCACGACCGGTCGTGTCGCGTGCGGTCACGGCTTCTCGGTCAGCCACAGACGGTTTCCGTTCACTTCTCCTGCGGGCTTCTCCCAGACGCCGGCGACGGCCTCGGCCAGCTCCTTGACGTCCGTGAAACCCGCGAACTTCGCGTCGGGTCGAGCCTTGCGCATCTCGTCGTGCACCAACGCCTTGACCACCAGGATCGCAGCCGCCGCACGCGGCCCGTCCTCGCCCCCCGCCTTGCGGAAGGCGTCGGCGAGGGCCAGCGTCCAGGCCTCGGCGGCCGCCTTCGACGCGGAGTACGCGGCGTTGCCCGCGGTCGGCTTGGAGGCGCCCGCGGCGCTGATGAGCAGGTAGCGCCCGCGGTCGCTGCGCCGCAGGCCGCCCTCGAAGGCGAGGGAGGTGTGCTGCACGGTGCGGATCAGGAGCTTCTCGAGGAGGTCCCAGTCGGCGAGGTCGGTCTCGGCGAAGTTCTTGCTGCCGCGCCAGCCGCCCACCAGGTGCACCAGGCCGTCGACCCGTCCGAACTCCTTCTCCGTGCGCGCCGCCCACTCCCGGGCGGCGTCCAGGTCGAGGAGGTCGACGGTGTCGCCGATGACGGTGGCCCCGCCGTGCGCGTACCGTGCGGCGTCCACCGCTTCGGCCAGGCGCGCGGCGTCGGCGTCCGACGCCACGACGGTGGCTCCGGCCTCGGCCAGCCTGAGCAGGGTGGCGCGCCCCGCCGGCCCGGCCGCTCCGGCCACGGCGACCACGGCTCCATCGAGTGCGGACATGGTCCTCGCCTCCTCCTGGCGGCCGCTCACGCGGCGACCTTCTCGGCGCCCGAAGTAGCGGTGATCCCCTTGGTGGAGGCGATCACGTGCTTCAGCTTCTTGGAGAGCGCCTCATAGAACATGCTGAGCGGAAACTCGTCGGGAAGCACCTCGTCGACCAGTTTGCGCGGCGGAAGCGAGGTGTCCAGGGCCTCGGGGCCCTTGGCCCAGCGCGATCCGGGGTGCGGGGCGAGGTAGCGGGACACCAGGTCGTACGCGGCGAACCAGTGGACCAGCTTCGGGCGGTCGATGCCCGCACGGTACAGGTCCTCGATCTCGCCGCACAGCTGGTTGGTGATCTCCGGCGCGCGCTCCCAGTCGATCCGGAGCTGGTTGTCGGTCCAGCGGAGCACGTCGTGCTTGTGGAGGTACGCGAAGAGGAGCTGGCCGCCGAGCCCGTCGTAGTTCTTGACGCGGTCACCGGTGACCGGGAAGCGGAACATCCGGTCGAAGAGGACGGCGTACTGCACGTCGCGGGCCTGCGGGACGCCCTCGGCCTCCAGCTTCACGGCCTCCTTGAAGGCGGTGAGGTCGCAGCGCAGCTCCTCCAGGCCGTACATCCAGAACGGCTGCCGCTGCTTGATCATGAAGGGGTCGAACGGCAGGTCGCCGTGGCTGTGGGTGCGGTCGTGGACCATGTCCCACAGGACGAACGCCTGCTGGCAGCGGTCCTGGTCGCCGACCATCTCGCGGATGTCGTCGGGCAGTTCGAGCCCGAGGAGGTCCACGGCGGCCTCGGTGACGCGACGGAAGCGTGCGGCCTCGCGGTCGCAGAAGATGCCGCCCCACGAGAAGCGCTCGGGGGCTTCGCGCACGGCGATGGTCTCGGGGAAGAGGACGGCCGAGTTCGTGTCGTACCCGGCGGTGAAGTCCTCGAAGGTGATGCCGCAGAAGAGCGGATTGTCGTACCGCGTGCGCTCCAGCTCGGCCAGCCAGTCGGGCCAGACCATGCGCAGCACGACCGCCTCGAAGTTGCGGTCGGGGTTGCCGTTCTGCGTGTACATCGGGAAGACGACCAGGTGCTGCAGGCCGTCCTCGCGGTGCGCGGCGGGCTGGAAGGCCAGCAGCGAGTCGAGGAAGTCGGGCACCTGGAAGCCCGTCTCGGCCCAGCGGCGCAGGTCGGCGACGAGCGCGCGGTGGTACGCGGCGTCGTGCGGGACGAGCGGGGAGAGCTCATCGACCGCGGATATCACGCGGTCGACGGTGAGTTCGGCGATGCCCTTGGCCGGGGCGCCGTCCGCCTCGAAGTCGATGGAGCCGTCCGCCGACTGCCAGGGCCGGATGGTCTCCACGGCGTCCTTGAGCACCGGCCACGCGGGGTGGTCCACCACCCGCCCAGCAGCGGAAGGAACCGCACCCTCGATACCCGACTGCACAAGAATTTCCGTCATGTCCCATCCTCCACGGGAGAACCTCGCGTCAGAACACCGTATGCGTGCGAGGTTCTCCGCGACAAGAGGGGCCTCGGGAAATTATCCTGCGCCACCCCCACTTCCGCCGCTGTTTTTCCTGCGGTCTCCTGTCGACTCGATTGCTTCTGCCGCACCGGTCATCGCCCGCACCGCTTCGGGGAGCAGGTCGGGGAAGCCGAGGAATCCGTGGAACATGTGCGGGAAGTGGGCCGCGGTGACGTGCCCGCCGGCCGCCCGCAGACGGGCCGCGTAGGCCAGCCCTTCGTCGCGCAGCGGGTCGCAGCCGGCCGTGACGACGTACGCGGGCGGCAGGCCGTGGAGGTCGGGGGCGCGCAGCGGTGAGGCGTACGGGTGTGCGTCTTGGCCGTCGGCGCCCAAGTACTGCTGCCAGAACCAGCGCAGGTGCGCGGCGGTCAGGAAGTAGCCGTGCGCGTTCTCGCGGTACGAGTCCGTGTCCTGGGCGGCGTCCAGCAGCGGGTAGAACAGCACCTGCAGCGCGACGGCGGGGCCGCCCGCGTCCCTGGCGCGCAGCGCCACGGCGGCGGCGAGCCCGCCCCCGCTGCTGTCCCCCGCGACGACGACGGCGCCCGGATCGCCTCCGAGTGCGGCGCTCTCCCCCGCCGCCCAGCGGAGCGCCGCGTACGCGTCGTCGACGGCCGCGGGGAACCGGTGCTCGGGCGCGAGCCGGTACGCGACGGAGACCACGACGGCTCCGGAACGCGCGGCGAGCGCGCGGGCGGTGGCGTCGTGGGAGTCGAGCCCGCAGAGGGCGTAGCCGCCGCCGTGGAAGAAGACGACGGTGGGGCGGGGCGCCATCGGGTGCCGGTCCGGGTCCGGCGCGTAGACGCGCACGGGAATCTCAGGCGCGCCCGGCGGCCCCGGAACGGTCCGATCCACAACGGCACCGACGGCGGGCGGTGCCTTACGGGAGGCGGGCGCGGCGGCGAGGACACGACGGGCCTCCACCGCGTCGGTGACGGCGCCGCCGAGGTCGGGAAAGGCACGGGCGAGGACGTCGACGAGGGGGCGGGCGAGGGGGTCGAGGCGGTCGGGGGTGGGCCGATGAGGGGTGGGCCGGTCGAGGGCGGGCCGGTGAGGGACGGGCCGGTCGAGGGCGGGCGGGTCAGGGGCGGGCCTATCAGGGGCAGGCCTGTCGGGTTCGGGCCGGTCACGGGCAGGCCGGTCAGGGACGGGCCTATCAGGGGCTGGCCTGTCGGGTTCGGGCCGGTCAGGGACAGGCCTATCAGGGGCAGGCCCGTCGGGTTCGGGCCGGTCACGGGCAGGCCGGTCAGGGACGGGCCTATCAGGGACAGGCCTGTCGTGGACGGGCCGGCCAGGGAAGGGCTTGTCAAGGGCGGGCCTGTCAGGGACGGGCCCGTCGGGGGCGGGCCTGTCAGGGACGGGCCGGTCGGGTTCGGGCCGGTCGGGTTCGGGCCGGTCGGGTTCGGGCCTGTCGCGGGTGGGCCTGTTGGGTTTGGCGTTGCGCATCAGTTCGGGGTCGGCTTCTGGGTGCGGAAGTGGGGGATGACCTTTTCGCCCCACTGGCGCAGCGTCTCCAGGCAGGCCTCCTGGGGGACCGTGCCCATCTGGATGAGGCACATGATCTCGTCGGCTCCCGCGTCGCGCAGGCGTTCCACGTAGGCGATGGCGTCGTCCGCGGTGCCGTAGGCGTGGTCGGCGTTGAACGTGGCGGTCGAGGTGGGGCGTACCGGGATGTTCTGTTCGTGCAGGCGCGCGACGACCTGTTCGGCGGCTCTGCGCATCTCCTCGGCCTCGTCGCCGCCCTCCACGACTGCCTCGTCGGGGAGTCCCGCCCCGCCGTACCAGTGGCCGATGGACTGCGCGAAGAACCGCTGGCCGCGGATGCCGACGCGCCGCGCGGTCTCCCGGTCGTCGAGCACGATCGTCGGGCAGAGCACGGAGAAGTGGTCGTTGACGACGCTCGACACGCAACGGGCGCCGGTGCGGGCGGCGACGGCCGCGTCGTACGCCTGCCGCATTTCGGCGATCGACTCGGGTCCCGCGAACCCCATCACCAGGGCGCCGACACCGAGTTCGGCCGCCTGCGTGAGGGTCTCGGTCCTGCTGCAGGCGAGGAAGAGCGGCGGATGCGGCGTCTGTTTCGGCCGCGGCAGGATCGGGTGCGGGCCGATGTCGAGGAGTTCGCCGTGGTGCTCGAGCTCCTCCTTCTCCCAGGCCTTCCCGATGATCCGGAGCGCTTCCTCGACCTCCTGGGTCGTACGTTCCCTGTCGACTCCGCAGAGCGACGTCTCCTGCTCCGTGCCGCCGCGCCCCGCGCCGAGGTCGAGCCGTCCTCCGGAGAGCAGGTCCAGCATGGCGGCGCGCTCGGCGACCCGGGCCGGGTGGTTGAAGTTGAACGGCATGCAGACCACGCCGTGCCCGATCCTGATGGTGCGCGTGCGGGCGGCGACCCAGGTCAGGAAGATCTCCGGTGCGCTCATGTGCGCGTACCACTTCAAGGAGTGGTGCTCGACCGCCCAGACCCGGTCGAACCCCATCCCCTCGGCGAGCACGGCCTGTTCGACGCTGTCGTGGATGACCTGGTGCTCGCGTTCGACGGTCGGATCGGCGAGCTGTGCCTCGAATATGACGGAGAACTTCACGTGCCCTCCAGAGAGCGAGTCGCGTATGACGGTTAGTCATATGACTAACCGTCAGTTCGCGAAGTCGCAAGGGTTACAGCCCACTCAGCCGCCGAAAGCTCCGCCCGCCGTGAAGACCTTCGCCGCGAAACGCTCGCCCATCAGGCGGTGCGTCTCGGCGTCCGGGTGGAGGTCGTCGGGGAGGGGGTGTTCCGCGATGTCCGCGGGGCCGTAGAGGTCGCGGCCGTCGAGGTGGTGCAGGTTCGGGTCGTCGGCCGAGCGCTGCTTCACGATCCGGGCCAGTTCGTCGCGGATGATGTTCAGGGTGAGCTTGCCGCTCGCACGCTCAGCGGGGTCACCCATGGCCATGAACCTGAGGCGGCCCTCTCCGAAGTCGCTGAAGTCCGGTGCGCTGGGGCCGGGGGTGTCCTCGTGGATGGGGCACAGGATGGGCGAGACGACCAAGAGCGGCGTCTCCGGGTGGCCCTCCCGGATGGTGTCGAGGAATCCGTGCACCGCGGGCGCGAAGGCGCGAAGCCGCATCAGGTCGGCATTGACCACATTGATGCCGAGCTTGACGCTGATCAAGTCCGCGGGGGTATCGCGCAGGGTGCGGGCGGTGAACGGGTCGAGCAGGGCGCTGCCCGCGAGGCCCAGGTTGATCAGCTCCACACCGCCGCGCGAGGCGGCGAGCGCGGGCCAGATCGTGGTGGGGCTCGCGGCGTCGGAGCCGTGGCTGATCGAGCTGCCGTGGTGCAGCCAGACCTTGCGGCCGGTGTCGCGCGCGGGTTCCACCGGGGCGTCGGTGCGCAGCGCGAGGAGTTCGGTGGTCTCGTTGTGCGGCAGCCAGATCTCGATGTCCTTCATGCCGTCGGGCAGTCCGGCGAACCGCGCGGTGCCGGGCTCGCCGGTGCTGCGCTCGGCGGTGCCCGCGGTCATGTCGATGGTCAGGACGTGGCCTGCCTCGACGGTCGTCGCGCCGGCCGGGCGGCCGTCGACGAGCAGGTCGTAGACACCGTCCGGGCGGGGCGGTGCGCCCACGTACGACCGCTTGGTGGGCAGCGTGTCGAGTTCGATCGCGGTGGCGCGGGTGCGGAACGCCAGGCGTACGCCGGACGGCTGGGACTCGGCCATGGCGAGCTGTCCGTCGGTGTTTTGGGCACGGGCCCGGGCAGGGAGCCGGTGCGGCAGTACGCCGTGCTGGGTGCGCTCCACGTCGAGGGCGCCGCGCAGCAGCTCCGCGGTGACGGGCGTGGTGGTCCAGGAGGGGTCGGCGTGATGGGTGGAGTGGATGTCGTCCGTGTGCATTGCCTCAACCTGTTTCAAGCTGTTGATCAAGTGTGTGGATCAGACGGCCGGTTCGGGCCAGTTGCGCAACAGGGCGTCAAGAGCGTCGATGACGCGCGTCCATGTCTCGTCGGAGTCGGGTGCGCTGTGGCTGAACCCGCCGCCGAGCTCCAGGCTCACGTAGCCGTGGAAGACGCTGCCGAGGAGGCGGACCGCGTGCGTCTGGTCCGGTTCCGTCAGCTCGTACCCGCGCAGGATCGCCCGCGTCATCTCCGCGTGCCGGCCGCCCGCGCTGACTGCGGCGGCTTCGGGGGTGAGCCGGAGCTGGGCGGCGGCGTACCGGCCCGGGTGCTCGCGGGCGTAGTCGCGGTAGACGTTCGCCAGCGCCGCCAGCGCGTCCTTGCCCGCCCGTCCGGCCAGCGCGTCGGCGCCGCGGTCGGCGAGTTCCGCGAGCGCGAGCAGGGCGATGCCGGTCTTGAGGTCCTGGGAGTTCTTCACGTGCGAGTACAGACTCGCGACCTTGACGTCGAAGCGCCGCGCGAGCGCGGAGACGGTCACCCGGTCGAAGCCGACCTCGTCGGCCAGTTCGGCCCCTGCCCGGACCAGACGCTCCGTGGTCAGCCCTACGCGCACCATGACGCATCCCTTCCTCGGCCTCTGCCCATCCCTCTACCGGCTTAACCGATTATGGAACTACCTAAAGGCTTTAGGCAAACCGGCCTCGAAGTTAGGCGGCGCACCCGATCCGTTTCTCGAACCAGTGATGCGCGTACGGCTCGTCGTTGAACGCGGGTACTTCCTCGAAGCCGCAGGAGTGGTAGAGGCCGATGGCCGCGTCGAGCGCCTTGTTGGTGTCGAGGCGCAGGACGGTGCGACCTTCCCCGGCCGCCAGTCCCTCCAGCTCCGCGAGGAAGCGGCGGCCGAGACCGAGGCCGCGCGCCGCGGGCGCCACCCACATGCGCTTGATCTCGGCCGGGGCGCCGGCCGGCAGCTTGAGCCCGGCGCAGCCCACGGGCTCGCCGTGCGCCCTGGCCACCAGGAACAGGCCGTGCGGCGGCCGCAGCCCACCCGCGTCCGGCAGCAGGCTCTGCGCGGGGTCGAAGCCGGTGTCGAATCGCTCCTGGAGTTCGGTGAAGTACGAGCGCAGGCAGTACTCGGCGTCCGGGTGGCCGGGGTCGACGGCGTCCAGGGTGACCGTCGAGGCGGTGAGCAGCCGGTCCACTTCCGCCATGGCGGCGACGAGCCGGGCCCGCTGCGCGGTGTTCAGCGGCTCCAGGAGGGAGCCGGCGAGCTCGTCGCTGCGCTCGTCGAGGAGGGCGCGTTCGACGCGGCCCGCTTCGGTCAGCCGTACCGTGCGGACCCTGCGGTCGCGGGGGTGCGGCTCCACGGCCACCAGGCCGTCGGACTCCAGGGCGCGCAGCAGGCGGCTCACGTAGCCGGAGTCGAGCCCGAGACGTTCGCGCAGCCTGCGCACGTCCTGTTGTTCCCGCTCCCCGATCTCCCAGAGCAGCCGGGCCTCGCCGATGGGGCGGTCGCGGCCCAGATAGCTGTCGTGCAGCACGCCCACGCGTTCGGTGACGGTGCGATTGAAGCGCCGTACTTGACTGACGTGTTCGATCCGTTCGGCGTCCATCCTCTGACCTTAGTCAGAGAATGGACGCCGACGTCAGACCTTCTGGTCAGATGACGGTGATGTGGCCGGGTGCGGGCAGGCGCGGGGCCGTCGCCGGCTCGTGGATGTCCGCGAGGGCCATGAAGAGCAGCGCGACGGCCAGGGCGCCCGGGTCCGGCACGCCGAGCGCGTGGTCGCCGACGTAGCTGGCGCGGCCGCGGCGGGGGCGCAGCGACGCGGTGGCGAGGGCGCCGCGGATCGCGGCCTGCGCGGCCTCGGTCAGCGGTGCCTCGGGGGCGTCCGCGTCCCGGGCCGCGGCCAGGGACTCGGCGGCGGGCGCGAGGGCGTCGACCAGCGTGCAGTCGCCGGGGACCGCGCCGCCCACCCGGTGGATGGCGGCGTGGCCGGCTTCGGCGGCCTCCGCGAGCGCGGCCGCCGTCGGGGCACCGCCGTCCGCCGGGGAGGCGGCGGCCAGGTGCTGGAAGAGGAGGCCGAACAGGGGGCCGCTGGTGCCTCCGACGTCGTTGAGGAAGGCGTCGGCGAGCGCAGCCGTGCCGTCCATGCCGGTCTCGTCCGCCAGCTTCACCGCGCGGCGGACGCCTCCGGCGAGGTTGTCGCCGAAGTCTCCGTCGCCGACGAGCTGGTCGAGCTTGGTGAGGTTGTCGCGGACCTGCGTGACGGTGAGGGCGTAGCGGTCGAGGAGGGCGCGGTCGCCGGTTTCGCGCGGCGCGGCCGCGGGGGTGTTCGCGGGCGTCCGCACGGGCGACTCGGGGTTCTCGCCGCCGACGGCACCCTCGATGGGGCGCGGCAGGACGAGCGGGGTGCGGGTGGGGGTGGTCCACAGCTCGGCCCAGCCGTCTTCGAGCCGGGTGAGGGTGAGGGAGAACCCGGCCATGTCCAGGGCGGCGGTGAAGGTGCCGGGGACGACGAGGACGGGGCGGAGGCCGCGGGCGGTGAGCTCGTCGTTCAGGAGCACCGCGATGGCGTTGAGCTCCAGCTCGGTGGTGGCGCCGAGACCGTTGACGAGGGCGAGCACGTCGTCGGGCCCGTCGGGCAGCGCGTCCAGGAGGTCGTCGGTCATGCGCCGGACGAGGTCGTAGGTCGCGGGCCGCGCGATGGTGCGGATGCCGCGCTCGCCGTGGATGCCGACGCCGTAGTCGAGGGTGCCCTCGTCCAGCTCGAACGCCGGGTTCACCGTGGTGGGCGAGGTCTGGGCGCGGGCGGCGACGGCGATGCTGCGGGAGCGGGCGACGACGCGCCGTCCGAGGTCGGCGAGCTCCTCCAGCGTGGCGCCCCGGTCGGCGGCGGCGCCGAGGAGCTTCTCGACGACGACCGTCGCGGCGGTGCCCCGGCGGCCTGTCGCGCTGTCGGCGCTGTCGGTGGCCAGGTCGTCGTCGACCAGGACGGTGGCGACGGGGATGCCGTCGTGCCGCAGGCGCTCGGCCGCGATCTGGAAGTTGATCACGTCACCGGTGTAGTTCTTGACGATGTGCAGGACCCCGCCGCTCTTCGCGGCCGCCGCGCTCGCCTCGTAAATCTGCCGGTTGTGCGGGGAGGCGAAGATCTCGCCGGGGCAGACGGCGTCCAGGCCGCCCCGCCCCAGGAGCCCGGTGTGCAGCGGTTCGTGGCCGGAGCCGCCGCCGGAGACGAGGGCGACCGTGCGGGCCGGGTCGGCGTCGCGGGCCCGCAGGTAGAGCGGGCTGTCGTTCACCTCGATCAAGCCGGGGTGCGCCAGGGCCAGCCCTCGGGCGGCGGTCAGCACGGCATCGATCTCCGGCAGGAAGTGGCTCATCGTTGAACTCTCCAAGGGTGTGCTCGTGGCCGAGGGTGTCCTCGAGTCCGAGGGTGTCCTCGCGGCGTACGCGCCGCACCCGGAACTCCGGAGTTCCGGACCGGACCGGGCGGCGACGCGCCCACCCTGCCTCCGCACCCCGCGCCAAGGTCGGCACGCCCCGATACCGGCACGCTCGCGTTCCGGTCCCGGCCGGCATGTGCGAGGCTGACACCGTGCACCGGCCCGGGCCGAGATCGGCGAAGGGCGCGCGGCACCCCCGTACGACAGCTTCATCTTTGCGAGGTCTTTACAGTTGGTGGACGCGCGACGCGAGGACCTCGGGCGGATGCTGCGTGCGTGGCGGATGGCGCGGGACCCGGCCCTCCTCCCCGACCCCGTACCCTTCCGCGGCCACCGCTCCTACCTCACCCAGCTCGACATGGCCCTGCTGCTCGGGGTCTCCGAACGTTGGTACCGCGCCCTGGAGCGGGGCGAGGACCGCAAGTACGCCCGCGAGATGATCGACGGTGTCGTACGGATCCTGGACCTCTCCCCCGGCCAGGCGACCGCCCTCCACCGCGGCACCGGCCACCAGCCGCCCCGCTACCGGGCCGGGAGCGCGCGGCCCGACGACGCGATGCTCGATCTGCTGCACCAGCAGCGCCGGGTGAGCTGGATCTGCGACCAGGCCTGGGACGTGCTCGCCGTCAACGCCGTGGCGGCGCGCCACTGCCCCTGGCTCGCCCGCCCGGACGCGAACGTCATGACGTGGGCGTTCTCCGCGGAGGCCCGGTACCAGCTGCACGACTGGGACGCCAGGTGGGCGGGCCCGCTGCTCGGCCGGCTGCGCCTCGCCTGGCAGCGCTGGCCGGACAACGAACGCCTGGACGACGTGGTGCGGACCGTGCGGCGCGAGCCGGGCGTCGCCGAGCTGTGGGAGCGTACGGCGGACGTCCGGGCGCCCCACGACGACGCGGCGCTCCCCATGTACTTCCCGCTGGTGGCGCCCGACCCGGTCGACGTGCGCGTCGCGGCGTACGGACGCTTCGGCGACACGGCGCTGCGCTGGCTGGTCCTCACCCCGGTCGACCCGGCGGTCACGTTTCCCTGAGGACGGACGGCCCCGGGCCCCCGGAAGCCACGACGTCAGTCGCCCAACGCGTCGAGCCAGTCCGTCAGGATCCCGTTCACCTCGTCGGGGCGTTCCTGCTGGACCCAGTGGCCGCAGCCGTCGAGGATGTGCGAGGAGCGCAGGCCCGGCAGGGTGTCGGGAAACGCCTCGATCGCGGCGGCGAGCCATGTGGTCGAGGCGTCCATGGCGCCCCCGACGAACAGGGACGGCTGCCGGACCGGGGCCCCGGCGAAGCGGGGCGTGAGGTCCTCCCAGTCCCGGTCCATGGCCCGGTAGCGGTTGAGGGCGCCGGTGAGGCCGGTCCGCTCGAACTCCGCGGCGTAGACGTCGAGGTCGCGCTCGTCGAGCCACGCGGGCAGCCGCGCGCCCGAAGCCGCCGCCACCGCGGGGAACCCGTCCCGCAGCCGTCCGCCGCGGCGCACGAAGTGCGGGTCCGGCGCGTCGGGACCCGGCATCGTGTCCGCGGAGAGGGCGGCGTAGAAACCGGCGAGCCAGCCGCGCACGTCGGGCTCGATCTCGGCCTCGGCACGGCCGGGCTCCTGGAAGTACGAGACGTAGAACTCCTCGTCCCCGCCCATCCCGGCGAACACCTCGCGGGGCCGCGGACCGCCCGGCGGCGTGTACGGGACGCTCAGCAGCCCGACCGCGCGGAAGACGTCGGGCCTGACGAGGGCGGAGTGCGCGGCGACGGTCGCGCCCCAGTCGTGCCCCACGACCACCGCGGCCTCCTCGCCGAGCGCACGCACCACGGCGACGCCGTCCTCGACGAGGTCGAGCATCCGGTACGCGGCGACGTCCGCGGGGCGCGACGACCGGCCGTAGCCGCGCATGTCGACGGCGACCGCGCGGTATCCGGCCGCGGCCAGGGCGGGCAGCTGGTGGCGCCAGGAGTACCAGGACTCGGGGAAGCCGTGGACGAGCAGGACGAGGGGTCCCTCGCCCTGCTCCACCAGGTGCACGCGGCCCGCGGGCGAGGGGACCAGACGGTGGGTCAGGCCTTCGGTGGACGACGGGAAGGTCTGCGACTGCGTGGACGACATGGGCGCTCCTCTGCTCCGGCGACGACGTGCCCCGAGCATGCGACGCGCGGCCGCGGCGGGACGATCTTCGTTGCCGTTCCGGCAAAAGAGCGCCGGCCGACTGCTACGGAACGATCGAGTCCACGTAGCCTCCGTCGACGCGCACCGCGCCGCCCGTCGTCGCCGACGCCAGCGGGGAGCTGAGGTAGACGACCATGTTGGCGATCTCCTCCGGCTCGATGAGGCGCTGGATCAGCGACTGGGGCCGGTGCTCGGTCATGAACTTCCGCTGCGCCTCGTCCCACGGCAGCGCGCGGTCGACCAGTTCGTAGACGAAGTCCTCCACGCCTCCGGTGTGCGTCGGCCCCGCGATCACGGAGTTGACGGTGACGCCGGATCCCGCCGCCTCCTTCGCGAAGCCCCGCGACACGGCGAGCAGCGCGGTCTTCGACATGCCGTAGTGGATCATCTCCGCGGGCGTGACGAGCGCCGAGTCGCTGGCGATGTTCAGGACGCGGCCCCAGGAGCGGTCCTTCATGCCCGGCAGGTAGTGGCGGATCATCCGCACGGCGGTCAGTACGTTGACCTCGAAGTAGCGGCGCCACTCGTCGTCGGTGATGCCGAGGGCGGCCTCGGCGCCGAAGATGCCGAGGTTGTTCACGAGGATGTCCGCCCGCGGCACGGCGTCGAAGACCTGCCGCGCGCCCTCGTCGGTGGAGATGTCGCCCGGCGCCGCGAGGAATCCGGCGCCGTCGCACTCCCCCTTGAGCCGGTCGACGGCGGCGTCCACGGAGTCGCGGGACCGCCCGTTGACCGCGACCTGGGCGCCCGCCCGCGCCAGGCCCACGGCGATCGCCGCGCCGATTCCCTGGGTCGAGCCGGTGACGAGAGCGGTCTTGCCGGAAAGGTCGACGAGCACGGTGTGTACCTCCTGGAGTTCCTGTCCTGCCCTGTGACGTGCCTCTGTTGCCCACTCCCCTGTGGTCGGGGCCGCTCCCAAGACTGAACCACGTACACCGTTCGGAGGAGCATCACGGGCCCCCGCCGTGTCGCCCTGTTCGAGTGAGCCCATGAAGCGAGCAAGGCCATGAAGCGAGTGAGTCGATGAAACGGCGGATCGGGAGCATCGACCGGCGGTGGTTCGAGCGGGTGGCGTCGGCGCGGCTGCCCGGCGCGGAGCAGGTGCTGCCGCCGCTGAGCAGATCAGCGAACCACGGGCGGCTCTGGTTCGGCACGGCCGCCGCCCTCGCGGTCGTCGGTGGCCCGGCGGCCAAGCGCGCCGCGCGGCGCGGGGTGGGCGCCCTCGCGCTGGCCTCGGTGACGACGAACGCGGTGGCCAAGTACGCCGTGCGCCGGCGTCGGCCCGTCCTCACCACCGTCCCCGCGATGCGACGGCTCTCCAAGGCGCCGTGGACGTCGTCGTTCCCGTCCGGGCACGCCGCGTCGGCGGCGGCGTTCGCGGTGGGGGTGGCGCTGGAGGCACCCCGGTACGGCGCGCTGATCGCGCCGGTCGCCGCGGCCGTCGCGTTCTCCCGGGTGTACGTGGGGGTGCACTACCCCGGCGACGTGCTCGCTGGCTGTGTGCTCGGCGCGGCGGCGGCCGCGGTGACCTGCTACTGGTGGCCGCCGCACCCCCAGCCCGCCCAGTTCCGCCGCACCCGGGTGGAGGCGCCCGCTCTGCCCGAGGGCGAGGGGCTCGTCGTCGTCCTCAACTCCGGTTCCGGGAAGGGCGTTCCGGGGCGTCTGCCGGCGGGTGAGCATCTGGAGCTGCTGCTGCCGAAGGCGGAGATCCTGGCGTGCGGTCCTGGCGACGACCTCGACGCGATCCTGGACGAGGCGGTGGCGCGGGCCGCCGGGGCGGCCGGGGTGCTCGGCGTGTGCGGCGGGGACGGGACGGTGAACGCCACGGCCCGGCGCGCCGCGGAGGCGGGGCTCGCGCTCGCGGTGTTCCCCGGCGGCACGTTGAACCACTTCGCGCTGGACGTGGGCACGCCCACTTTCGAGGACACCGCGCACGCCGTCGCGCGGGGCGAGGCGGTCCGCGTCGATCTGGCGCGGGTGCGGGACGGGGAGGGCCGGGAGGTCGCCGGTTTCGTCAACACGTTCAGCATCGGCATCTATCCGGAACTCGTGCGCAAGCGCGAGAAGTTGGAGGGGCGCATCGGCAAGTGGCCCGCCGCGGCCGTGTCGTTCGTCGAGGTGCTGCGGACCGCGGCGCCGCTGCGGATCCGGCTCGACGGCCACGACCGTGTGCTGTGGCTGCTCTTCGCGGGCAACGGCCAGTACGTGCCGGACGGCCTCGCGCTCACGCACCGGCCGCGCCTTGACGACGGCCTCCTCGACATCCGTACCGTCGACGCGGAGGCGCCGCTCGCCCGGTCGCGCGTCGCCCTCTCCGCGTTCGGCGGTGCGCTGCGGCGTTCGCGGGTGTTCCGCGCCGAACGCGTCGAGGAGTTGCGGATCAGCGGCCTTGAGGACGTGACGGGTCTCGCGTACGACGGCGAGACCGCGCCGACGCCGGATGCCCTGCTCCTGGACAAGCTGCGCTCCGCGCTGACGGTGTACAGCCCGGCGGCCCAGCTGGACGAGATCGCCCAGCGGGCCCGCACGCTGACGCTGGCGGCGAACCGGCAGCCGAGGCGGGGGCCTGCTGCCTGATCCCTTGCGCCCGCCGCACCCCTTTCACTTCAATGCGCCCTATGGCGGCCCGTCGAACGACCTCGCATCAGCAGTACGGCAGCACGGTGTCCGCCGAGGGCGGTGCGGGGTTGCCGCCGACCGCGTGGGCCGTGCTCGGGCTGCTCTCCTTTCCCGGGGAGCGGACCGGGTACGAGCTGAAGAAGTGGGCGGACGCCTCCCTCCGCTTCTTCTACTGGTCGCCGGCCATCAGCCAGATCTACGCCGAGCTGCGCCGCCTCGAAGCGCTCGGGTACGCCACGTCGCGCCGCTCGGGGCCGGATGCGCCCCGCACGAAGCGGGCGTACGCCATCACGGACGCGGGCCGTGCCGCGCTGTCCGCCTGGGCCGACGCCGGGCGGGACGTGGGCCCGCCCGTCCTCAAGCATCCGCTGCTGCTGCGCGTCTGGCTCGGCCACCTCACCGCCCCCGACCGGCTGCGGGACCTCGTGGCCGAGCACATCGCGCGGACCGGGGCCGAGTTGACGGAGGTCAGGGACGCGCTGGCGCGGGCGGAGGGCGCGGACGGGGCGCGGGCGTGGTCGCATCCCCAGGTGGCGCTGCGGTGGAGCGAGCGGCGCCTTGAGGCGGAGGTGGGCCTCGCGGAGGCGATGCTGGACGATCTGTCGGAGCTGGCGGCGCGGGGCGGGACCGGAGACGCCGAGGCGCCGTGCGGGTCCGCCGCGCGCCGCCCGGCCGCCGCGGAAGAGCCCGTCCCGCCCCCGCCCGGTCAACCGGTGCTGCCGCCCGGTCAACCCCCGCTGCCACCCGGTCAATGCGTGAAGGACTCGCCCACGCCAGGGTGACGCGCTCGCCGCGGTGGCGGGGGTGCCGGTAGGACGGGTGGGGTCAGCCGTCCCCCCGCCATGCGGAGCAGCGCACCCGTGAGCACCCGTGCCGTCCTTGTCGCCGCCCTGATCACCGGCCTCCTCCTGGGGATCGCGGGAACCAGATCCGAGGAGTCCACCGGCCCCCGTCCGCACGGTTCCGTCACCGAGGCGGGCCATTAGGCTGCGACATTGCGCGCGGCTCCCCGGCCGTGCGGTCGCCGAGCCTCCGTCGACGGAAGCGAGTGGATCTTGAACTTCCTCACCATCGGTCATCGTGGGGTCATGGGCGTCGAGCCCGAGAACACCCTGCGTTCCTTCGTCGCCGCGCAGGCGGCGGGCCTCGACCTCATCGAGCTGGATCTGCATCTGAGCAAGGACGGCGCGCTCGTGGTCATGCACGACGCCGACGTGGCCCGTACGACCGACGGCAAGGGGCCGATCGCCGAGAAGACCCTCGCCGAGCTCCGCGAGCTGGACGCGGGCCGCGGTGAGCGCATCCCCGTCTTCGAAGAGGTCCTGGACGCGGTGAAGGCACCGCTGCAGGCCGAGATCAAGGACGTCGCGGCCGCGCGCGCCCTCGCCGAGGTCATGCTGAGCCGCGACCTGGTCGCACGCGTGGAGGTGATCTCCTTCCACGACGAGGCGATCGCCGAGATCGCCCGCCTGGTCCCGGGCGTGCGGACCGCCCTCGTCGCGAGCCGCTACGGCACGGACGTCGTGGAGCGCGCCACCGCCGTCGGCGCGACCACGCTCGTCCTCAACATCCGGCGCCTGACGCTGGAGATCGTCGAGCGCGCCAAGAAGGCGGATCTGCGAATCATCGGCTGGGTCGTGAACACCCAGGACGACCTGCGCCTGGTGCGGGCGCTGCAGTTGGACGGGGCGACCACGGACTACCCCGAGATCAAGCGGACGGGCCGCTTCACGGCCTAGGGCCTGTGTCGGCAGTCCCTAGGCGAGGTCCTTGACCAGCAGCTCGAACTGCAGGTCGTCGCGTTGCGGGATGCCGAAGCGCTCGTCGCCGTACGGGAAGGGGGTCATCTTTCCCGTACGGCGGTAGCCGCGCCGTTCGTACCAGGCGATGAGGTCGTCCCGTGCGGAGATCACGGTCATGTGCATCTCGCGGACACCCCACGTCTCGCGTGCCGTCCGCTCCGCCTCCGCGATGATCACCTTGCCGAGCCCCGCGCCCTGCTGCGCCGGGCTGACGGCGAACATGCCGAAGTAGGCGTGGTCCCCGCGGTGTTCGAGCTGGCAGCACGCGACGATCTCGCCGTCCCGCTCGACGGCGAGCAGCCTGCTCCTCGGCGACTCGATGACGTCGACGACGCCCTGCGGGTCGGTGCGCTGCCCTTCCAGGAGGTCGGCCTCGGTGGTCCACCCGACGCGGCTCGCGTCTCCGCGGTACGCCGACTCGATGAGCGCGACGAGGGCGTCCACGTCGGTGGCCTCTGCGGCGCGGAAGGTGAGCTCTCCTGTGAAGGGGCGCGGGGCGGTGTCCATGGACCTGGCTCTCCCAATCTTGACGTGGGGCGGGGCGCCGTCGAGCCTAACCCCACGGCGTGGGGACTCGCGTGGGGACTAGGGTGCGGGCGCATGGTCCACGTACTGAGCAGCAGGACACTTCTGCGCCCCACCGACCCGGAGCGCTCGCGCGTCTTCTACGGCGAGACGCTGGGGCTCGGCGTCTACCGCGAGTTCGGCACCGGTCCCGAGCGCGGCACGGTCTACTTCCTCGGCGGCGGTTTCCTGGAGGTGTCGGGCCGCTCCGACGCACCGCCCGCGCCGGGACTCCAGCTCTGGCTCCAGGTCGCGGACGTCGCGGCGGCCCACGCGGAGCTGGTGGAGCGCGGCGCCGAGGTGGTGCGGCCGCCGGTCAAGGAGCCGTGGGGGCTCGTCGAGATGTGGATCGCGGACCCGGACGGCGTCAGGATCGTTCTCGTCGAGGTCCCGCACGACCACCCCATCCGCTACCGGCCGGGGATCTGACCGCACGAGCCTCACGACGAGAGCAGCGGCAGCACGGGGAACGTGTGGTCCTGCCAGATCAGGCGTGACTGTTCCTCCGGGTAGGCCGTGACCGATGGCGTCGCGTCGAAGAGCCGCACGAGGCGCCGGTCGCGGTCGTACGCGGGCCAGCCGGGCTCGCCGTCCGCGGCGAACGCGGTCCACGCGGCGCGCATCTCGGCCGACAGGCCCTCCGCCCGGCCCGCGTCTTCGATCAGCGCCGCGGGCTGACCGCGGTCCAGGTTGCCGAAGACCAGGGGCACGTCCAGGCCGTGGCAGGCGCCGAGCACGCCGTCCATGCCGGGGGCGGGCCAGGTCAGTTCGTACACGTGGACGCGGCCGCCCGCGGCTTCCTGCGCCTCCGCCAGGTGCAGGGTCGGCATGCGGAAGAGCCAGTCGGACAGGACGAGTTCGTACAGCTCGTCGGGGCCGGCCTTCGGGTAGGCGTCGCGGTAGGCGCGGGCGCCGTCCGGAACCGGGGCGAACGTGCGCAGCGCGTCCGCGGCGACGTCCTCGCTCACCTGGCCGAGGAGTCCGTCGAGGGCGGTGAGGAGCCGCTGCTCGTGGCGGGTGTGGCCGACGAGGAGGTCGATGTCCCGGCCCGCGCCGTCGGCGAGAGCCCGCCACGGGGTGACCGACAGAGCGGCGCCGTCGACGACCGGCGAGAACGTGACCGACCGGAGGGCGGGCTTACCCCAGCGACCGGCACGACCGCCGCCCGCCCCGCGTTCGTCCCGCCGAGCCGCCGCCGCGCCCACCGCGTCGCCCGCCGCGGCCAGCCGGTGCGGGGCCACCTCGGCGAGGTCCGCCACCGTGGCCCGCCGCCCCAGCTCGGCCGCGCACGCGCCGGTGATGTCGGCGGCGAGCTCCGGCGAGAAGAACGTGCCCTGCGCGCTCTGTGCGACGGCCCGGCCGAAGAGTCCGGCCGCGCCCGGCGCGGCGAGGAGCGCGGCGACGGATCCGCCGCCCGCCGACTGGCCGAAGACCGTGACCCGGTCCGGGTCGCCGCCGAACGCCTCGATGTGGTCGCGCACCCACTCCAGGGCGGCGATCTGGTCCAGCAGGCCGCGGTTGGCGGGCGCTCCCTCGATCTGGCCGTAACCCTCCAGACCCACGCGGTAGTTGAACGTCACCACGACGACCCCGCCGTCCCGTGCCAGGCGGCCGCCGTCGTACTCGGGAAGGCCGGACATGCCGATGGTGTAGGCGCCGCCCTGGATCCACACGAGCACCGGAAGCGCCGCGCCGGGCCCGGGATCGGGCGACCAGACGTTGACCGTCAGCCAGTCCTCGCCCGCCGCCTCCCTGGCCAGCGCGTCCATGCCGAAGTGGCCGCCCTGCGGGGGCGGCGGTCCGTAGGACACGGCCTCGCGCACCCCGCTCCAGCCGCGCACCGCACGCGGCGCCGCGAAGCGCAGCGCGCCGACCGGCGGCTCGGCGAACGGGATGCCGCGGAAGACCGCGACACCCGCCTCCCGGCTGCCGCGCAGCGCCCCGGCCCGCGTACGGACCTCGGGCCGGGACCGGGACGCGTCGTCACCGGCAACGGTCATCGCAACTCCCCCTCCGGCTTGCCTTCCGGATTCCCCTTCGGCTTCCCCTCACGGAGTATCCGAGCATCCCGCCCTCCGCCGACCCTGTGCCAGCCATTTACGCCAGGTGCGCAGGCCGGACACAGATGTGTGAAGCACGTCACACGAGCAATCCATCCAGGATGCAGGGGTACAAGGCCACGGGTACGGTCCGCAGAAGATCATTCAGAGTCCCGGCAGACCCGACAGCCCTGAAGTCGATCTCCAACAGCTCAGGAGAGACATCACATGGCAGCTCCCCGGATCCTCATCGTCGGCGGCGGTTTCGCCGGCATGGAGTGCGCACACAAGCTGGAGAAGAAGCTCTCGCCCCACGAGGCGGAGCTGCGGCTGATCAGTCCGACGGACCACCAGCTGTATCTGCCGCTGCTGCCGCACGTCGCCTCCGGAGTGCTCACTCCGCAGTCGGTGGCCGTGCCGCTGCGCAGGATGCTGCGCCGCACGTCGATCGTGCCGGGCGGCGCCGTGGGCGTCGACCCCAAGGCCAAGGCGGTGGTCGTACGGAAGATCAACGGCGAGGAGGTCGTGGAGCGCTACGACTACCTGGTCCTGACGCCCGGCAGCGTCACGCGGCAGTTCGACATCCCCGGCGTCGACCGGTACGCGGTGGGCGTCAAGACGCTCGCGGAGGCCGCGTGGATCCGCGACCACGTCATCTCCCAGCTGGACCTGGCCGCGGCGAGCTCAAGCCGTGAGGAGCGCGAGCAGCGGCTCCAGTTCGTGGTGGTCGGCGGCGGCTACGCGGGCGTGGAGACGGCCGCGTACCTCCAGCGTCTGACGTGCGCCGCGGTGAAGCGCTATCCGGGTCTCGACGTGTCGCAGATCAAGTGGCACGTCGTGGACGTCGCCCCGAAGCTGATGCCGGAGCTGGGCCCGCGGCTCGGCGACAAGGCGATGGAGATCCTCCAGCGACGCGGCGTGAACGTCTCGCTCGGGGTGTCCGTGGCCAAGGCGACCGAGGACACCGTCACGCTCACCGACGACCGTGTCCTGCCGTGCCGCACGCTGATCTGGACCGCGGGCGTCGCGCCGAGCCCGCTCATCGCGACGCTGGGCGCGGAGACGAACCGCGGCCGGCTCGTCGTGCGGCCCGACCTGACGGTCCCCGGCCTCGACGGCGTCTTCGCGCTCGGCGACGCGGCGGCCGTCCCCGACCTCGCCAAGGGCGGTGACGCGATCTGCCCGCCGACCGCGCAGCACGCCATGCGGCAGGGCTGGGCGGCCGGGAAGAACGTCGTCTCGGCGCTGCGCGGCTTCCCGCTCGCCGACTACCGGCACAAGGACATGGGTCTGGTCGTCGACCTGGGCGGCATCCAGGCGGTGTCGAAGCCGCTGGGCGTGCAGCTGACGGGGCTGCCCGCCCAGGTGGTGGCGCGCGGCTACCACCTCGGCGCGCTGCGCACGGTCACGGCACGTTTCCGCACGGCCGCGAACTGGGGCCTCAACGCGCTCGCCGGCGACGACTACGTACGCACCGGCTTCCAGGCGCGGCGGCCCGCCACCCTCAAGGACTTCGAGATGACGGACGCCTACCTGACGCAGGAGGAGATCATGAAGCGGGTGGAGGCGGCCTGAGGGGCGCCTCCCCGCGCCCGTCCGGCCCCCTCAGCCCCTCCGCACCCCGAGCCGCCCCTCCAGCTGCGCGAGCAACTCGCCGAGGAGTCCGCTGAGTTGCCCCTGCCCGGTGCCGTCGAGCACGGACAGGACGACCGTTTCGTACGCGAGCTGCTCCGGCAGGATCGCGTCGACCAGGTCGCGTCCCGCGTCCGTGAGGCCGACGTGCGCGACCCGCCGGTCCCGCGCGTCGGCGCGCCGCTCGACGAGCTCCCGCTCCTGCAGCAGCTTGAGCCGTTTGGTGACGGCGGCCCCCGAGGAGAAGGTCTCGCGGGCCAGCTCGCCGGGTGTCAGCTCGTGTCCGGTGCGGCGCAACGCGCCGAGCAGGTCGAACTCGGCGCGGGTCAGGCCCGCCCGGCGCAGCGGCGCGTCCTCGGCCTGCTGGAGGAGGGCCGCGCAGCGGTTGATGCGGCCGATCACCTCCATGGGCCCGGTGTCGATGTCGGGCCGGACCGTCTGCCACTGCCGCACCACCGCGGCCACGGTGTCCCCGCCGTGGCCGGCCACCGGACCGTTCTCCGTCGTCATGCTCGTGCGCCCTCCCAGGCGTCGGCGGCCCCTGCGCGGGCCCGCGTCCCCTGACCGTTCTCTCCGCCGTGGCCGTGCAGCCTGCGGACCGTCGCCGCGAGCGTACGGTGTCCGGCGCGTTCGGCGGCGAGCACCCGCTGTTCCGGCAGGGCGCGCTGCCACCATTCGCCGGCGGCCGCGTCCGCGGCGGTGCGCAGGTCGACGAGAGCGGCGGTGAGGCGGCGCCGGGCGGGTTCGGCCGCACCCGCGCCCGCGAGGGCCGCCTCGGCGTGCTGCCGCGCCCGGTCGGTGGCTTCGATGGCCTTTTCGATGTGGTCGGCGGCGCGCCTGTTGGTGACGAGGACGGCGGCCGCGACGCCGAGCACGGCGCCCACGAGGGTGTCCACGACGCGGTCGAGGATCAGTTCGCCGGGCTGCTGGAACCGCGCGAACTCGGTGACGAGCAGCGCCATCGGCGTCACGCAGACGCTGCCCAGCCAGTAGTTGCGGGTGATCAGCGCCTCCGCGCCGAAGGCGAGGGCGAGGCAGCACACGATGAGTTCGGCGTGACCGAGGTGCGCGAACGGTGCGATCGCGGCGAAGGCGAGCACCCCGATGAGGTTGCCGACCACGCGCTGCACGCCCCGGTTCCAGGTGAGGGTGACGTTGGCCTGGTAGAGGGAGGCGGCCGTGACCAGGGCCCAGTAGGGGCGGCCGATGCCGAGCGCGAGCGAGGCGTACCCGGCGAGGGCGCAGCCGACGGCGGTGCGCAGCGCGACGGGCAGCAGCGGCGAGCCGGGGGCGAGCCGCCGCCACAGCGGCACCTTGGAGCCCGCGAGTTCGGCGTCGACGCCGAGAAGTTCCTCCTCCTCGCCGGGGTGTACGCCGCGGGGGCGTGGGACGGCGCCGGTGCCGCGCAGCCCGGCCGCCCAGGTGCGGAGCGCGTCGGGGTCGGCGGCCTCGGGCACGGCAAGGGCCTCCTCGGCGCGGACGACGAGGCGGGCGAGGGCGCGCCGGGCCTGCACGGTCCGGGTGCCGGTGGCGAGCAGGGACTGCCAGGCGGCGTGCACGGCTCCGGCCGCGGCGGCGCGGGCCCGCTCGGTGCCGGGTGCGGTGGCGTCGGCGTGCGCGGCCTCGGCGTAGGCGGCGGTGGCGTGCAGGGCGCGTGCGGTGGCGCGGCGCTCGGGTCCGTGCGGGCGCACCAGGGCGGGCGCCATGCCGACGAGCCAGGCCACGGCGCCGCCCGCGAGGGTGAGGGCGAGGTGTCCTGGGACCTGGCCGAGGGTCTGCGGCGCGAAGAGGGTCGCCGAGCTGATGAACGTGAAGATCAGGTGGCCCGGCGGTCCTACGCGTGTGGCGTCGCAGAGCGTCTTCTGTGCCGCGGCGAGCAGGGCGCCGACCGCGACGAGGACCGCGGCGGAGCCGGTGAGCGAGGCGGTGACCAGGGCGACGGCGATGCTCGCGGTCATGCCCGCGACGACTCCGGCCAGGATCCTGGCGCGCGCGGCGTAGGGGAAGTTGTGGGTGTACAGGGCGCAGAAGGATCCGGCCATCGTGTACATCACGAGGTCGAGCCTGCCGAGGGCGAGCAGCGTCAGGTTCGGCAGGGCGGTGGCCACGACGACGCTGGTCGCGGGCTTGAACCAGATGTCGGACGGCTTGCCGGGCCGCAGCACACCGGCGAGCGGGAGCCTGCGGGCGCGAACGGGACGGGGTGCGGCTTCGGTCATGCCCAAAAGGTTAGCAAGTGTTTTACTCACGAACGATTGCGAGTGACCCAGGTGACAGGTGCCGGAGGCACGTCCGGCGTCGCGCTCGCTCCCCCGTGCTCCCCGTGCACCCCCATGCGCTCGCGTACGGGGGCCCGCGCGTGGGCATCGACCCGACGACACCGTTCGGCAGTTGACACCGTTCGACGGCTGACGCCGTCGACAGGGGAGGGTGCCGTGCACGGACCGGCACAGGCCGCCTGGCTGCTCGTCGCGCTCTGCGCGGGCACCGGGGCCTACTGTCTGCTGCGCATGCGCAGCCGGATCGAGGAACAGCGCCGCACGGCGGGCGGCGAGGCGCTCATGGGTTTCGGGATGGCGGTGATGGCCGTGCCCGCGGCCGTGCTCGCGCCACCGCGCTGGGCGTGGCTGGTCTACGCCGCGGTGTTCGGCGCTGCCGCGCTGCACGCCGTGTGGGCGGCCCGCGCCCACCCCCACCACCTGCACCACCTCGTCGGCGCGTTCGCGATGGTCTACATGTCGGTGGCGATGGCCACGGCGCCCGGCGCGCACGCGGGCCACGGGGGCGCCGGCGCTCCCGCGCTGACCGGCGTGCTCCTGCTGTACTTCGCCGGGTACGTCCTGTGGTCCGGTGCGCGCCTTGCCCCCCGCGCGGTCTCGGCACCGGCGGGCGGCGCGGCGGTGCTGGGGTGGGCGGACCGCTCGGAGCTGGCACTGGCGTGCCGGCTGTCGATGGGGATCGGGATGGTGGCGATGCTGTTGACGCTGTAGGAGACAGGAGTGGTGGGCACGCGCCCCCGTCAGCGCCCTGTCAGCGCGGCCAGTGCCGTGAGGCCGTCGATCCGCAGGTCCGCCGTGTCGGCGACGTCGGGATGGTCGGCCCAGTAGTGCCCCCAGGGGCCGCGGCGGATGTGGGCCGTCCGCAGACCTGCCCGCTGGGCGGGGAAGATGTCGTGCGCGGGATGGTCGCCGACGTGGAGCGTGGCCTGCGGGTCGGCCTGGGCCGCTTCGAGCACATGCGTGAAGAAGTCCGGATCGGGCTTGGCCACGCCCCAGTCGCCCGAGGTGGCGATGTGATCGGCGGGCAGGTCCAGGGCGCGCAGGAGTTCCGCCGTGCGCGCCGTGCCCTCCCCCGCGACGACGACGCGGATGCCCAGCTTCTGGAGGCCTCCGAGGGCGGGCCGTACGTCGGGGTACAGGTCGGCCTCGCTCAAGTGCTCGCCCCGGCCCGCCGTCTCGCGGGCGCGGCAGGCGGAGGCGATGTCCATGTCAGGGCTGACGAGCCGCAGCGCGTCGGCCCGGTCGCCGCCCTGGGCGACGACGGCTCCGACGAGCGCGGACAGGGTGTGGCGCGGCACCCGCAGCCAGTCCGCCCACGACGCCCAGTAGCGGTCGTCCTTGGTGAGGGTCTCCCCCACGTCGAACACGATGGTCTCGATCATCAACCGCACACTAACGGCCACCCGGCGCCCGGCCCGGGACGTCACCCGTACGCGAGATACACCCGTGTCGGCCGTGGCGTGCGTCACTTGAAGTGGCAGCCCATACCCTCGGGTAGCCCGACCCTCATAGGCTGGGCGTCATGATGGTCCCCGTCGCACTGCTGCTGCTGGGCGCCCTGACCGCTGTCGTCGCCCCCCGGATGCTCGCGCGGGCCGACTGGCCGGAGCGCGAACCCGTGGTCGCGCTGTGGGCGTGGCAGTGCGTGGTGGCGGGAGTCCTGCTCTGCTGCGCGCTCTCGATGGTTCTGAGCGCGGCCGCCGCCTGGCAGGCCGTGCGCGGCCATGTCTTCGCGCCCGCGCCGCACGACGTGGTCGAGGCGTACGCGCTGCAGGCACCCGGCCCCTGGGCCCCGGCGACCGCGGTGGTCCTCGCCTGCGGCGGTGTGTGGAGCGCGGTCATGCTGGCCAGGGAGATCGTGCGGGCGCGGGCCCGGCGGGCGGGCAGCAGGGCCGAACTGCTCGTGCGTTCCCCGCTGTTGCCCGGCGAGGAGCCGGGCACCAACCGTCTCGTCGTCCTGGAGGGCGAGCGCCCCGACGCCTGGTGGCTGCCGGGGCAGGCACCCCAACTGGTCATCACCACCGCCGCGTTGCGTCGCCTGAAGGGGCGTCAGCTGGATGCGGTGCTCGCCCACGAGCAGGGTCACGCGCAGGCCAGGCACGACTGGTTGCTGTACTGCTCGGGCGCGCTGGCCATCGGGTTCCCGCAGGTGCGGGTGTTCGCGGCGTTCCGCGACGAGATGCACCGACTGGTGGAGCTGGCCGCCGACGACGTGGCGTCGCGCCGCTTCGGCCGGCTGACCATCGCTCTCGCGCTGGTCGAACTGAACGAGGACCGCGGTGTCTTCGGCCCCTGCCCGGCCCATCAGGCGCACGTCCCGCAGCGCGTGCACCGTCTCCTCGCGGCCCGCCCGCGCCTCACCGCGGGCCGCAGGCTCCGGCTGACGGCGACGGCGGCGCTGGTCCCGGTGATCCCCGTCCTCGTCACGTTCGTACCGGGCCTGCGCGCACTCGGCTGAACCCTTGACGGGCCGCGCGCGCCACGCCCCGCCGCTCCCGGGATGGCATAGGCCGCGCCCTGTCGGCGAGGATCACTTCATGTACTCCGCGCCCACCGACACCCCGACCCGACCGCCCGGCGCACGGGCCGCGCTCACCGCCGCGGCTCTCGGCGTGCCGTCGCTCGTCCTGCTCCTCCTGGTCGCACTGGAGTGGCGGCCGCTGCTCTCGCTCGACGGGGACATCTCGCGCACCACCCACCGCTGGGCGGTGGACGAGTCCGGCGTGACGCGTGTCTGCCGCGTCCTCACCGACTGGGTGTGGGACCCCTGGACGATGCGCGCCCTGTGCGCCGTGGTCGTGATCCGGCTCGCGCTGCGCGGGGCGCTGTGGCTCGCGCTCTGGCTGACCGGCACCTGCGCGGTCGGCTCCGCGCTGCAGCAGGGCCTCAAGGCCGCGGTGGACCGGCCGCGGCCGGTCTGGCCGGACCCGGTGGACTCCGCGCACTACGCGGCGTTCCCGTCGGGGCACGCGATGACGGCGGTGCTCGTCTGCGGCCTGCTCCTGTGGGTGCTGCGCCTGTACGGTGCCCGGCCGGCCGTGTGGCGGGCCTGTCTGGCCCTCGCCGTGATCTCCGTCGTCGGCGTCGGCGTGACCCGTATCTGGCTCGGTGTGCACTGGCCGACGGACGTCGTGGGCGGTTGGCTGCTCGGAGCCCTGATGGTGGCGCTGGCCGTCACGACGTACGCGTACGGGCCCGCCCGGCGCACGCCCGACACGACGTGACCGCGCACGGCGGTCACCCACCACGTCACCACCCCCGACGCTTTGGAGGCTTCCGCACATGACCATCAAGGGCGTGCTCTTCGACTTCTCCGGGACGCTGTTCCGCATCGAGTCGGCCGTGTCCTGGCTGCGGTCCGCACTCGCGGAGCTCGAAGTGCCGCTGTCCGACGGCGAGTCGGCGCGGGCGGCCGAGGCGCTGGAGAGGGCGGGCGCGCTCCCCGGCGGCGCCCACCCGGCCTCCGTGCCGGACCACCTGGCCGACCTGTGGTCCACCCGCGACCGGACCGCCGAGCTGCACCGCGCCGCCTTCACCGGCCTGGCCCGCGAGGTGCCGCTCCCCGACCCGCGGCTCTACGACGCGCTGTACGCCCGGCACATGACCCCACCGGCGTGGCAGCCCTATGCCGACGCCGCGGAGGTCCTGGCCGGGCTGCGGGAGCGTGGCATCGGGGTGGCGGTGGTGAGCAACATCGGGTGGGATCTGCGGCCGGTCTTCCGCGCCCATGGTCTTGACGCGTACGTCGACGCGTACGTCCTGTCGTACGAGCACGAGATCCAGAAGCCCGACCCGCGGCTCTTCGCCGTGGCCTGCGACGCGCTGGGCGTCGATCCGCGGGAGGCCCTGATGGTCGGAGACGACCGGCGGGCGGACGGCGGCGCGGCCGGGCTCGGGTGTGCGGTGCACTTCGTCGAGCATCTGCCGGTGGAACGGCGGCCCGGAGCCCTGCGACCCGTGCTCGGACTCGTCGGATGACACAGGCTCCGAGTCCGGGGCAGGCAACACTCCCCCGCGGTGCTGCCTGCCCCGGGCCCGCACTGAGTATATTGGCTCGGAGCCAGTCAACGCAGGAGTTACAGGATGTCCCCGCGCAGTCCGTCGGTCAATGAAGAATTGCGCAGACGTTCCCGGGAGCGGCTGCTGCAGGCGACGGTGGAGCTGGTCGGCGAGCACGGGTACGAGGCGACGACGCTCGGGCACATCGCCGACCGCGCCGGCGCCGCCCGCGGCCTGGTGTCGTACTACTTCCCGGGCAAACGCCAACTGCTGCAGTCGGCCGTGCACCGGCTCATGCACCGCACGCTGGAGGAGGCGCTGGAGCGGGAGCCGCGCACCGAGGACGGGCACGAACGTCTCGCGCGGGCCGTCGACGCGATCCTGGGCCTCGCCGTCGACGAACCGCTGCTCATGCGCACGCACATGGCGGGCATCCTCCAGGCGGAGGGGTTCGTGCAATGTCCCGAGCAGCAGCGGCTCGCGGAGCTGCTGCGCGACACCGTCGTGCGGTACGGGTCGCCGGACCCCGACCGGGACTATCCGCTGCTGCGCGCCCTCCTGATGGGCGCGGTCTTCGCGCTGCTCATCCCCGGGGCGCCGATGCCTCTGGAGACGCTGCGCGCCGAGCTGTTCCAGCGGTACGACCTCGACTGGAAGCTCGGTCTCCCGCCGGGCGGTGAACCGCCCGACGGGATCTCTCCGAACGGGACTAGTCGAAGTAGTCCGGCTGCGTCTGGACGTTGAGCTCGTTCAGGCGGACCCACTGGGCGGAGTCGGTCCGCTTGTCGTTGATCTTCAGGACGTCGAGGCCCTTCTCGATGTCGTTCGAGTAGACCCGGCCGTTGTAGTAGTACGCCGACCACGAGCCCGCCGTGGTGATCTTGTCGGTGGTGTGCGGGCCACGCTCGAAGTAGCCGATCTCCTTGGGCCTGCTGGAGTCGGTGAAGTCCCAGACGGAGACGCCGCCCTGGTACCACGCCTGGACCATGAGGTCCTTGCCCCTGACCGGGATCAGCGAGCCGTTGTGCGCCACGCAGTTCTCGGTGTCGGCCTGGTGGCGCGGGATCTTGAAGTAGCTCTTGAAGACCAGCTTGCGCTTGTCGCCCTTGCCCTTGATGTCATAGATGCCGTTGGCGCCGCGGTCGGGACCGGTGGCCGCGTTGCAGGTGGCGCCGGAGCCGCCGCCGAGCTCGTCGGTGAAGACGACCTTGTTCGCCCGCTGGTTGAACGTCGCCGAGTGCCAGAACGCGAAGTTGGTGTTGTCCTGGACCTGGTCGATGACCTTCGGGTTCTCCGGGTCCTTGATGGAGAAGAGAATGCCGTCGCCCATGCAGGCGCCCGCCGCGAGGTCCTCGGAGGCCAGCACGGTGATGTCGTGGCAGCCGGTGGTCTTGGAGACGCCCGGGTTGGTGGGCCCGCCCGGGTTGCCGCCGCCGTCGGGGCCCTCACCGGGGAAGAGCACGGGGAAGTTCACGACCGCGGCCTGCTGCGGGGCCTTGCGCGGCACCTTGATGACCGAGATCCCGTCGTGCGGGGGCTGGCAGTCGGGGAACGTCGCGTTCGGGGAGTACGAGGAGACGTACACGTAGACGTTCTTGCGCTCCGGCACCAGCGTGTGGGTGTGGGATCCGCAGGCGGTCTCCACGGCGGCGACGTACTTGGGGTTCGACTTGTCGCTGATGTCGAAGATCTTCATGCCCTCCCAGGAGGACTTCTCCGTGGCGGGCTGCGTGGTGCTCTTGCAGGAGTTGTCACTGCGCGAGGAGTCCGTGGAGAGGAAGAGCAGGTTGCCGGAGACGGAGACGTCGTTCTGCGAACCCGGGCACAGCACCTGCGACACCGTCTTCGGCGCCTTGGGGTTGCTGATGTCGTAGATGCGGAAACCGTCGTAGTTTCCGGCGAAGGCGTACTTGCCCTGGAACGCGATGTCCGTGTTGAGGCCCGGCAGCGCGTCCTTGGGGATGTTGGCGAGGTGCTCGATGTTGCGGGAGTGGACGACCTCGTCCGGGCCGGGTATCTCCCCGCGTTCGATGGCCTTCTCCGTCCGCGCCTCGTCGCCCTTGGAGACGCTCTTCGGGGCGGCGGGGCTGTCACCGGGGTCGGGGACGGCTCCCGCGGGCGCGGCGGTCAGCAGCGCGGCCAGCAGTCCGGCCGCGGCGGCTCCGACTCCCAGGCGTCTGCGTCGAGTTCGGGAATTGTTCAACAGGGTCACTGCGTCCTCCCTTGTCGCCGTTCACAGTTGAACGGTTCACGGACACCCGAAGTATCGTGCTCATCATGCACAGATCAACAGAGGGGAAACGGACCCGTAACGAGAGTTTCTGATCGCGAGCTGTCATTCGCGTGCTAGTACGGACCCCAACTCGTCGCCGTGTGCCGCAGGAGGTCTCCGTGCTCAACCGTCGTACATCCGCCGTCACCGCGTTCCTGGCGGCAGCCGTTCTCACGCTCGGAGGGTGCGACTCCGACGGGGGCGGCGGGAGCGGGCGGGACACCGGTCCCAAGTCCGCCGCCGAGCCCTCGGTGATCGCGCCGGGCAAGCCGGGCGAGACCGCGGCGACGATGTCCGCGAAGGACGCCGCGCGGCAGAGATCCGAGGACGACTCCCCCAACTCGGCCGACTTCACCTACACGCAGATGATGATCGTGCACCACGGCCAGGCCCTGGAGATGACCGAACTCGCACCGAAGCGGGCGGAGTCGGAGCGCGTGAAGCGGCTCGCCTCCCGCATCGCCGCCGCGCAACGGCCGGAGATCGGCGCGATGCGGGGCTGGCTGAAGAAGCACGGCGGCCCGCGCGAGCACGCCGGGCACGACCACGCGAGCATGCCGGGCATGGCCAGTGCGGCACAGCTGAAGCAGTTGCGCGCCGCGAAGGGCAAGGCGTTCGACGAACTCTTCCTGAAGCTGATGATCACGCATCACAGCGGGGCGGTCACGATGGCCGCGGACGTGCTCTCCGAGGGGAACAACATCCAGGTCGAGGAGATGGCGAACGACGTGGTGGCGCAGCAGTCGAGCGAGATCGGGCGGATGCGGGAGATGGACTGACGCGGTCCTGGCCCACCGAATCGCACGGATGGCCCCGCACCCCTGACATCACGCTCCCCTGGTGCGATGCTGAGACCGTCCCGGGCTCGTCTCGCGGAAGGAGCACCGCCGTGCTGCAGGTCGCCGTCGTCGGTTCGGGTCCCAGCGGGGTGTACGCCGCGCAGTCCCTGGTGCAGCAGGACCGGGTGCCGGACGTGCGGGTGGACGTGCTCGACCGCCTCCCCTGCCCGTACGGCCTGGTGCGGTACGGCGTGGCGCCGGACCACGAGAAGATCAAGTCGCTGCAGAACAACCTGCGCACGGTCCTCGAGCACGAGCGCGTGCGTTTCCTCGGCGCCGTCGAGATCGGCCCCGGCGCGCTCCCTCCGGCCCGGCTCCTCGGTCTCTACCACGCGGTGGTCTACTGCGTCGGCGCGGCGGCGGACCGCAGGCTCGGGGTGCCCGGCGAGGACCTGCCGGGCAGCTTCTCGGCGACCGAGTTCGTCTCCTGGTACAGCGCGCATCCGGACGCGCCGGTGGACGTGTCCGCGCAGGACGGGTTCGTGCGGGACGTGGAGTCCGCCGTCGTCATCGGGGTCGGCAACGTCGCGGTGGACGTCGCCCGCATGCTGGTGCGCGGCGCCGCCGAACTCCTCCCCACGGACATGCCGGACGCGGCGCTCGGGGTGCTCGCGGGCAGCCGGGTGCGCGAGGTGTCGATGGTGGGCCGGCGCGGTCCTTCGCAGGCGCGGTTCACCACGAAGGAGCTGCGGGAGCTCGGCGCGCTGCCGGACACGGAGGTCCTGGTGGACCCGGCGGAACTGGCGCTTGACCCCGCGTTCGCCGACCCGTCGGGACTGCCCGCGGCGAGCCGTCGCAACGTGGAGGTGCTGCGCGGCTGGGCCGAGCGCCCCGAGCGGGGTCTGGCGCGCCGGATCAGGCTGCGCTTCTTCCTGCGCCCGGCCTCCCTGACGGCGGGGCCGACGGGGCACGTCGCCGGGACCCGGGTCGAGCGGACCCTGCCGGACGGCTCGGGCGGCGTGACGGGGTCGGGGCGGTACGAGGACATTCCGGCGCAGCTGGTGCTGCGCTCGGTGGGCTACCGCGGGGTGCCCATCGAGGGTCTGCCGTTCGACGCGGGGCGGGGCACGGTGCCCCACGCGGCGGGACGGGTGCTGCGCGACGGGGTGCCGGCGCCCGGCGAGTACGTGGCGGGCTGGATCAAGCGCGGCCCGACCGGCGTCATCGGCACGAACCGCCCGTGCTCCAAGGAGACGGTGCTCTCCTTGCTGGACGACGCCCCCGCTCTCGCACGGAGGCAGGTCCCGGAGGATCCCCTGACCGGGCTCCGGGCGGCCGGAGTGCACCCGGTCGAGTGGCCGGGCTGGCTGGCCATCGAACGCGCGGAGGCGGCACTCGGCCGCTCGCTCGGCCGCACGATCGTCAAGATCCCGGACTGGGAGGGGCTGCGGGCGGCGGCTCGGGGAGCCGCGAGCTAGTCGGAACCTTGGGCGGTCCCATTCGCCAAGCCGCCCCAGCCGATGGGCGTACGCGGCGGCCCGGGCCGGGGCGGCCAGGGTGGTGATGTCCGTTTCGAGTGGGGCCGCGCCCAGGTAGTGTGCCGTCGCCGCGACCTGTCGCAGCAGGTCACCGGCCTCGTCGCGGGCGTCGGGGCCGCCCCGGGCGAGCAGGGTTTCCGCGAGGCGGAGGCGGGCCGTCAGCAGGAGCAGCGGGGGTTCCAGAGGTTGCGTCGCGGCGACGGCCTTCCGCCACGCCACCGGACATGGCCTCGGCGAGGGCGGTCGGTTCGGCGCCGCGGTCGACGGAAACGGGGCTTAGGTGACTGCTCTGCGCGGGTGCCGCGCGTCGCACGGCGTACGAGGCGATGGACAGCGGTGTCGGTGGCGTACCCCTTCCTGCGGACCCCGTCCCGGCCCGCTGCGCGTCCGCCCGAAGGGGCAGGCTTTTGGGCGTCCCCCGTGCCTCTCCCGCACCCCTCGCACCGTCCCGCGGCTGCCCCTCACAGTCGGCCGCGTCCCAGTCACGCGTTCCAGGCACCCGACGTTCCCCCAGGTCAGGGGCGTTTTCGGCGTTCCAGCGTCCCCAACTGCCCGGCGTTCCTGGCGGTCGGGACGGGTGGCCACGCAGGGTGGGACCGTGCTCGCCGGGAGGACCCCCTCACGGCTTCTGGAGCACGGATCTCGCAGCAACCACATGGGAGTTCGTCATGCGTCACCATCGTTCACGTCTGATCGCCGCCCCGGTCGCGGCGGTCGCTCTGACCCTCACCGTCGCCGGCTATCAGGCCAGCGCGGCCGGGACGTCGGGCCCGGACGAAACGGGCCGGCCCGCCGGCGGCATCGCACGGGCCGCGGCGGCCCCCTGCCTGTCCGACGCCACGACGCTGCTCGGCGACCTGGACGGCGACGGCCGCCCGGACAAGATCGCGAACCCCGGGCTCAACGGCACCAAGATGACGGTGCAGTGGGGGGCCGCCGACGGCTCGTTCGGCACGAAGCAGAACGTCGGCAAGCTGGTCGGCGTCAAGCGGGGCGAGGTCGCCACCGCCGCGGTCGCCGACTTCCAGAACGACGGGAAGCCGGACCTCGTCGTCAACATCGTCGAGCCGTCCGGCGTCGACGACCCCGCGACGGCCCGCGTCGCCGACTACCGGCCCGGACCGCTCAAGCGCGCCGACCTGTCCTCCGCCCGCACCCGGCACCTGGACATCGGCGACGCCCGCGAGGCCAAGGAGCTCCGGATCGCCAACTACGGCGACGACGCGTACCCGGACCTCGCGATCCTCAGCAACGCCGGAGACGGCGTCTGGGAGCGCAACGTACGCCTGACGAAGGCGAACAGCGGCCCGGGCGCCCACAACCAGGACCACGAGCAGAAGTACGGCGCCTGGGGCACCCCTGCCGAGCCGCCGGCCATGCCCGGCGACGGCTGGAAGCACTTCTACAAGGCGTGCTCCTGATCTGACCGGTTCCTGAACGTCACCTGCGGGCGCCGCCGGTTCTCTCCGGAACCGGCGGCGCCCCCCTCGGCCCGGCCGGGGTGTCTCCAGCCGCTCGAAATGAGGAAGCTCTCGTGTCCAGCCCGTTCCCGTCCCTCCTGGCCGCCCCGGCGCCCATCGCGTCCGCCGCCCCCGCCACGCCCGCCGTGCTCCCGGTGCCCAAGGACCGGCGGGTCCGCGTCTCCGTCACCGCGCCCGACCCGATCAGCCGCGAGGGCGTCGTCAGCCAGCTCCGCCGCCACCCCGACGTCGAGGTGTGCGCCGACGCCGCCGCCGCCTCCGTCACCCTGCTCGTCGAGGACACCCTCGACGAGGCCGCGCTCACCCGGCTGCGGCGCGCCGTCCGCGGCGAGGGCGCCCGCGCCGTGCTCGTCGCCGGAGCGGTCCGCGAGCACGAGCTCCTGGACGTCATCGAATGCGGTGTCGGAGCCATCGTCTGGCGCCGCGAGGCCACCGCGCACCGGCTCGCGCAGGCGGTCCTGACCACCGCCCAGGGCGGCGGCGACCTGCCCACGGACCTGCTCGGCCAGCTCATCGGCCAGGTGCGGCGCCTGCACCAGGGCGGCCCCGACCAGCCGGGGTTCATCATGAGCTTCACCAAGCGCGAGGTGGACGTGGTGCGGCTGGTGGCCGAGGGGTTCGACACCTCGGAGATCGCGAGGAAGCTCTCGTACTCCGAACGCACCGTCAAGAACGTGATGCACGGCCTCACCACGCGCCTGCACCTGCGCAACCGGGCGCACGTCGTGGCGTACGCCCTGCGCGAGGGCTTCATCTGAGAGAGCCGGGCCGTACGGCCGCGTCACACGGTGAACTTGACGGCCTCGAGCGACTGGTTCAGCTCCATCGGGCTTCCGTGGTACTTCCACTGGCCGGGGTCGGTGCACACCTCGCCCATCCAGTCCCTGTCGGTCACGAAGGGGTCGCTGCAGACCGACCCGTCGTTGACCTTGTAGGTGAAGCCCTCCAGCGGCGGGTCGGCGCTCTCGGTGCTGCCGAAGAACATGTCCTCGCCGTCCGCCGCGTCCGACCACGGGATGCCCTCGCGCCAGCCCTCGCCGACGAAGGCGCCGGTGCCGGTGACGCCCTGGGTGCCGGACACCGCGATGTTGAGCGACTTGATGGGCGCGTTCCGGCCGGGCGTGCCCGCCTCGGCGCCGTCGCACACGGGCTCCTGCCAGGCGTCGCCCACGTAGGCGCGGTAGCAGATGTGGCGGCCCTCGCCGAGCTCGTTCACCGCGTCGGCGGCCGTCCTCTCGTCGGGCGCCTCCTCCTCGCCGCCGCCTCCACCGTCGCCCTCCGGCTCCTGCGCGCCGCCCTTGTCGGACTCCGCGGGAGGCTCGGTCTCCTTGTCCTCCTTGGGCGGCGGCGGCGCCTTCTCGGCCGGCGGGGACGGGCTCGCCGGTGCGATCGCGCCGGACTCCTGCGGCTTCTCCTTCGCCACGGTCTGCATCTCCGGGCGGTACGCCAGCCAGATCGTCACGAACGCGACGGTCAGCGCGAGGACCAGGCCGAGCGTGCCCGCGAGCCAGCCCGGCAGGACGCTGCGCTGCACGAAGGTGCCGTCCACGGTCAGCGGTTCGGTGCCGGAGCGGCGTACGCCCAGCGAGTAGGGCTGCTCCTGCTTGGAGCCGAACCAGATGATCTGCTGCGGCCGCAGCGTCGCCTTCACGAACGCCGCACGGCCCGGCTCGATCTGTACGTTGCCGGGCTGGATGTCGTACGACAGCTTGTCGCCGGTGTCGTTGCCGCCGAGCGACGCGGTGACGGTGGTGTTGCCGACGTTGTCCACCGCCAGCTGGGGGCGGCCCCGGAACCATCCCTTCACCGTCGGCGGCACCAGTTCGGCGCGCACCTCCGTGAACGGGTTGACGGTGACGTTCCCCTCGGTGACGACGACGGCGCCCGCGTTCTCCGTCGGGGTGATCCGCACCGCGTACGGATGCGCGCCGGCTCTCGCGTCCGGTGTGCGCGGCGGTGCGAAGGTCAGCTCCACGGTGCCGGTCGTCCCCGGATAGAGGCGCAGCACGGCCGGCTCCAAGGTGGTCCAGGAGGCGAGGTCGCCGACCGGGTCGAACCGGTACGCGTCGACGATGTCACCGGTGTTGCGCACCCGCAGCTGCACCGTGGTGGCGCTGCCGGGGTCGACGGTCACGGAGGCAGGTTCGAGGGAGGTCCAAAGGCTCACCCCACGACGCTAGGCGGGCCGATGGCGGCAGTCAGGGGTCGGCCGGGCAGACCCGGCTGCCCATAGGGGCGTGCGTGCTGACCGCCCGCACCCCGCCGTACGGGCTCGGACGAGGGTCAGGAGCCCGTCGGTGCGCTGTCCAGGCGGGTGTCCTGACGGGTCGCCGCGTCCAGGACGCTGTCGAGGAGGCCGGGGAAGAGCGCGTCGAGGTCGTCGCGGCGCAGCACGTTGAGTTTGGTCGTGCCGCGGTAGATCTGCCGGATGACGCCGCTCTCGCGCAGCACCCGGAAGTGGTGCGTGCACGTCGACTTGGTGACGGGCAGCGCGAAGTACGAACAGGAGAGGCCTGCCGCGCCCTCCTCCCTGGCCAGCTCCCGCACGACGCGCATCCGCATCGGGTCGGCGAGGGCGTGCAGCACCGCTTCGAGGCGGACGTCCCCGGGCTCGGGGTGGGCGAGCGTCCTGCTGCTCGCGCTGCCGGTCGCGGCGGCGGTCGTCATGGCGGCTCCACTTCGTCCTTGGCTTACGTCGCCCCATTGTACGAGAGTCACCGTAGTTTGACATCTGCCGTACTACGAGGTCTATCGTACGAGGAGCACATCCCCGAGGAACCCATGAGGAATGGAGCCCGCCGTGAGCGCGCTGTTCGAGCCGTACACCCTGCGATCCCTGACCATCCCGAACCGGGTCTGGATGCCTCCGATGTGCCAGTACTCCGCGGCCCCCGAGGGCGCCGAGGTCGGGGCCCCGCGTGACTGGCACTTCGCGCACTACGCCGCGCGTGCCGCCGGCGGCACCGGTCTGATCATCGTGGAGGCCACCGCGGTCAGCGCCGAGGGCCGCATCAGCCCGTACGACCTGGGCATCTGGAACGACACCCAGGTCGCCGCGTTCCGCCGCATCACGGAGTTCCTGAGGAGCCAGGGCACCGTCCCCGCGATCCAGCTCGGCCACGCGGGCCGCAAGGCATCCACCGACCGCCCCTGGAAGGGCGGCGCCCCGGTGGGCACGGACGAGCACGGCTGGCAGCCGGTCGCGCCCAGCCCCGTCGCCTTCGACGAGCGGCACCCCGTGCCGACCGAGCTCTCCGTCGAGCGGATCCACGAGATCGTGCGGCAGTTCGCCGACGCGGCCCGGCGCTCGCTGGACGCAGGCTTCGAGATCGCCGAGATCCACGGCGCCCACGGCTACCTGGTCGGCGAGTTCCTCTCCCCGCACAGCAACAAGCGCACCGACGCGTACGGCGGCTCGTACGAGAACCGCACCCGCTTCGCCCTGGAGGTCGTCGACGCCGTACGGGCCGTGTGGCCCGAGGACAAGCCGCTGTTCTTCCGCATCTCCGCCACCGACTGGCTGGAGGAGGGCGGCTGGACCGCGGACGACACGGTCCGTTTCGCGACCGATCTCAAGGAGCACGGCGTCGACCTGCTCGACGTGTCCACGGGCGGCAACGCGGCGGGCGTCCGCATCCCCGTCGAGCCCGGCTACCAAGTCCCCTTCGCCGCGCGGGTGAAGGCCGAGACGGAGCTGCCGGTCGCCGCGGTGGGTCTGATCACCGACATCGAGCAGGCCGAGAAGATCGTCGCCAACGGCGAGGCGGACGCGGTGCTGCTGGGCCGCGAACTGCTCCGCGACCCCTCGTGGGCGCGGCGCGCGGCACGTGAACTCGGCGCGGAGGTGCACGTGCCCGAGCAGTACCACCGCTCCGTCTGACGTCCGCCGCTCCCCGCGCATCTCGTTCACCATGGGTCATAGTGGGCACCCGGACCTGAGAGTGAACGACTGCGCAAGAGGGGCGACGATGTCGACAGGTCGACTTCCGGAGCGTGAGCAGCGCATCCTCGACGAGATGGAGTCGGTCCTGCGCCGGGACCGGCAGCTCACGGTCCGCCTCTGGCTGCTCCGGCTCGGGCCCCGCACGCGCACGGCCCTCGCGAACAGGCCGCATCCGCTCACCGTGGCCCTCTTCGCCGCGCTGTCCGGCACGCTCCTGTTCGTCGGTCTCACCACGTCGAGCGCCGGCATGGTCTGGGCCTTCGCGGGGCTGTGGTCGCTCACGCTGATCGGGTTCGTGCGGCTGCTGTGCCGGTGGACCGAGCCGTGACCGCCAGGCCGATTCTCGGTCTGGCGGTCATGTGGTGCCGGGCGTAGAGAGAGAGGTTCACCCAGGGCCCCCAGGGAGGCCGACGTGGACAGGATCATCGGCAAGGGAACGTTCCGGGACGCTTTCAAGAACCAGATCGTCGCGCTCTCCGCGCTGCCACCGGGCACGGCACGGCGGTTCGCCGAGCGGGCCAACGCGGCGGCGGGTCCGTCCGATGCCGCGCTGCGGACGAAAGCCGAGTTCAGCGCCTTGTACGACCTGCTGCTCGCCGAGCAGACGGACATCTCGGGCGACGGCGGCCTCGTTCTGCGCGACGCGGCCGGGTACGTCACCGCGATCGGCGGCATGGTGGACGCCTACCTCGAAACGGCCGTGGACAAAGCGGAGTTCTTCGCTCAGGACCTGTATCAGGTCAAGGTCACCGGGTGGCCGCCCGGCGTCCTGACGGCCGACGACGTCATGGAGGCGCCGCCGGGCGCCCTGCTGTCCCTGGCGCGGAGCGACGCACCGGACGAAACGCTGCTGGCCACCCCGTCGTTCTCGATGGTCAACAGCGGCAATCTGACGGCGCACGCGCCCAAGCGATCCTGGAAGATCGACTTCGAGGTCGGCGCGAGCGAGGACCGCCTCTTCGGCATGGAGCGGATCAACCTCAAGGCGATGTACAACGACCCGTCGCAGATGCGCGAGGCAGTCGCCTGGCGGCTCCTGGAGCGCGCGGGCATCCCGGCGGCGCAGCACACGTACGCCACGTTCACGCTCAACGACCGCTACATGGGCCTCTTCTCGATCATCGAGCAGGTCGACAAGAAGTTCCTGAAGGACCACTTCGGCAAGCACTCGGAGGGCAACCTCTACAAGGCGTACTGCGGCGACGTCGGCTGCGCGACCCTGGAGCACCGCTCCGGCACCGACGGCTCCGACGGCGGCCGCCACTACTTCACCGCGGGCAGCAGGGAGGACGACCGCACCTACCGCCTCAAGACGAACGAGGACGATCCGGCCGCCGCCACCTACGACGACCTCGCCGCACTCGCCCGCACGGTCAACGGCGTACAACTCCCCGGGGACGAGAGCAAGTTCGCGTCCGACGCGTTCCGTGAGTCGGTCGAGCACATCCTGAACGTGCCGGCCTTCCTGCGCTGGGCGGGCGCCAACGTCCTCCTGGGCAGCTGGGACAACTACTTCGCGACGCCGTCGAACTACTACCTGTACAACTCCGGCAGGCTCGGCGACCCCTCGGGCTTCATGTCCCGTCCGTACTTCACGTTCATCCCCTGGGACTACGACAACAGCTCGGGCATCGACTTCTTCTCGACGCAGTGGCAGTACACGGACCTGCTCGACTGGCCCGCGATGACCCGCAACTACTGCCGGATCACGCACGCGCCGCACCAGGTGTCACGGATCCCGCTCCTCACCAACCTGCTGCGCCACCACGACTTCTGCCAGTACTACCTCGACCACCTCGAGTACCTCCTGGACACGGAGTTCGAACCCGAGCGGATCGCCGCGCTGCTCGGCGCTGAGGGTTCGGGGCGGACCGACGGGCTGTGGCAGCTCATCGCCCCCGCCGCCTACGCGGAGTCCACCACCCCGCACGGACAGCCCTTCACCGGGCGGCAGTTCACCAACGACGAGGTGTACCGCGCGGCCTACCGGCAGTGGGAGCTGAGCCGGGGCGCACAGTTCACGTACGGGATCTTCCACTACACGCGCATGCGCTACGACCACGCACGTCGCCAGCTCGCCGAGCTGCGCAAGACCTACCCCAACGGCGCCAGCGGGGCGTCGTTCCCCGGCGCGATGGAGGTACTGCCCTCATGACCGCGACGAAGAAGCCCAGGAAACCCGAGAAGGCCGACGAACTCCGCCTCGTCAAGGAAGCGAAGATCCAGGACCTGATCGGGGACGGCGCGGGCACCCGTCTGGAGGCCAGCGGTGTCCTCTACCGCGACGGCGCCTTCCTGATCGTCTGCGACAACCTGCCCTCCCTCATCCGGGTCAGCAGCGAACTGTCGCCCAAGGCCCCGGAGAACGGCGTCCTCAGCCGCGCCAGGAGCAAGAAGAGCGGCCCCTCGAAGACGAACGTGGGCTACGAGGATCTCGCCCACGACGCGGCACGCGACCACTACTACACGCTGAGCGAGGCCGAACCGGTCAAGTCCAAGGGCTTCCGCGCCCGCGTCCAGGAGTACGACGCGAAGCTGCGCCCCATCGGCTCGGCCCAGCTCGAATTCGACCTGGCCGACGCCAACAAGGGCATGGAAGGCCTGGAATGGGTCGACCGCTCGGGCACGGGTCACCTCCTCGCCCTGTGCGAGGGCAACTTCTGCGCGGGCGGCAAGAAGGGCAGGACGCCGGGCGGCGGACGCATCCAGGTCTTCCGGCGCGAGGGCAAGCGGTGGACCAACACGGCCACGATCCGGCTCCCCAAGTCGCTGCCGTTCGAGGACTACAGCAGCGTGTCCGTGCGCGACGGACGCATCGCCGTCCTGTCGCAGGCGTCGTCCGCGCTGTGGGTGGGCCGCATCGACACCAAGAAGTGGGAGGTCGACGAGGGCCGCGTCCACCGCCTCCCCACCGACGGCAAGGGCCGCACGGTCTACGGCAACCCCGAAGGCGTCTCCTGGGTCTCCGCCGACCACGTGGTGATCGTGTCCGACCGGGCGAAGAAAGGCGCGACCAACGCGCGGTTCCGCGCGAAGGACCAGTCGATCCATCTGTTCCTGATCCCGGGCAACAACCACTGACCCCGGAATTCGGCCCGGGTCACTCGGGGATGGCCGCCAGCGTGAACGAGTGCCCTGCCGGGTCCGAGTAGGTCCGGGTGTCCCGGGGGCCGCTGTTGTCCTTCGTGTCGATGGGCCGCGCACCGAGACCGACCGCCTCGCGCTCCGCCTCGTCCATGTCGTGCCGGGCGACCATGATCCGCAAATGTGCCTGCTGCGAGTCCTCGGGGCGGGGCCAGCTCGGCGGGATGTAGTCCCGCTCCCGGTGCACGGCCAGGCAGACCCCGCCGTCGTTCGTGACCTCGACGTAGTCCGGGTCCTTGCTCAACCGCACCTCGGCGCCCAGCAGTCCGGCGTAGAACTCTGCGAGCCGCTCGGGCTCGGAACAGTCCAGTACGAGCACGGTGTTCTTGTGGACGGTCATGCCGTCCGGGTTTCCCGCGCCGTCGTTTCCAAACGGCGGCGCACCCCCCGCGGAGCCCGTCGCCGAACCCGACCTGGGCCTGCGGCACCTGCACGCCGAACTCGGCCTGCCCCGCCGCGGCGTGGGCGCCACCATCCGTACCCGTCCTCACAGAGAGCTGATGGACCGCCCGACCTCACGCATCACATGACCCGCGAGTGCGGCAACAGCGACATCGCTGCCCTCCTCGTCCAGCAGCTCTCTCATCAGCGCCACCGTGGTGACCCGGTCCGTGTCCGCGGGAGCGGGTAGATCGGGGAGGCGGACGGCGGACACCACAGGGGGCTCAAGGCCGGGGCGATGGGCCGCGGCCGGCGCAGCCAGCACGAAGCGCTCCACGTCGAGGGCCTCGTCCCAGCGCGTCAGGAGGTGCGGCACCGCATCGCCCACCGCGCGCCTGACAGTGCGTTCCGCTTCCGTCTCTGCGGACGTGTGGCCCAAGGCCGCGTTGCGGTCGGCCAGGGCCACGTCGTTCGGGACAGCCCCGCCTTCAGGGCTCACTTCATCCACTCCGCCTCGTACTTCGCATACGTCCCGTCGTGCTTCGCCAGGTGCACGAACTGGTCGGCGTACTCCAGGAACTCGTCGTCGCCGCGTGGTGTCGCGTACGCCTTCTCGGAGAAGGTGAAGGGCTTCTCCGGGTGGAGGGAGCACAGTTCGGGGTGGATCTTCGACTGGTAGAGCGTCTCGCTCGCGTCCGTCATCATCACGTCGGCGCGGCCGTCGATGATCTCCTGGAAGATCGTCGTGTTCTCCGGGTGCAGCTTGATCGTCGCCTGCTTGATGTGGGCGCGCGCGAACTGTTCGTTCGTGCCGCCGGGGTTGACGATCACCGTCGTGCCCGGCTTGTCGATGTCCGCGAGGGTTCCCGCCCCGAACTTGTCCTTGTCGGCGCAGCGCACGACGGGTGTCTTGCCGTCCTCGCGCGTCGGCTCGCTGAAGTAGACCTGCCGGGCGCGGGGCAGGGTGATCGAGACGCCGCCGACGCCGATGTCGCAGCGCCGCGACGCCACGTCCTTGGTCAGGTTCGCCCAGGTCGTCGCCACGAACTTCGGCTTCGCGTCGAGGCTCTTCGCCAGGTCACGGGCCATGTCGATGTCCACGCCGGTGTACGTGCCGTCGGCGGGGTCCAGTTTCGTGAACGGGGCGTAGTCGCCGGTCGTGCAGACCCTCAGTACGCCCTTCTTCGGGACGGAGTCGAGGAGGGTCCCTTTGTGCGCACTTTCACGCGCGGCGGGTGCGGAGGGCGCGGCGGGTGCGGCCGCGGTGATCGCCAGCAGGCAGACCAGGGCGGACAGAGTGGCGGCACGCTTCACTGGGAGCTCCTCCGGGGTGTGAGCGGGGTGAGCCGGACCGGCGTCAGGTCGGGCGGCCCGTCGTCGTACGCGTCCTCGTCGAACGGGTACAGCGGGCGCTCCACCCGGTGGTGGCCGAGTCTCGGCAGGTCCTGGTCGACGCCTCCCGGTGTGAGGGCGAGGAGCCAGTCCGCGGCCATGTCGTGGAGTTCGGGCTCCAGGTAGCCGATCTTCACGACGACGAGGTCGTATGTACGGGGGTCGATGCCGAGGCCGCCCTCCGCCGGGCCCGTGAAGTCGGCGAGCGTGTGGAACGGCTTGCGGCGCTCGACGAGGATCACGGTGAGGCCGCCGTGGCGCACGGCGGCCATGTCGACGCCGCGGTCGTAGGCGCCGCCCTCCGCCCGGTCCTTCTGGTCGGTGGCGCGCTGCAGCGCGATGACGGTGCCGGTCAGGGCGTAGGGGCCGCCGTGGTTCGCGTCGACCTTGCCGCCGACGCTCAGCGTGACCTCCGCGCCCACGCCCGCCTCGAAGCACCGGGCGACGGCCACCGGGTCGGTGATGCCCGGGTGGACCGCGGTGACCCGGCCGGAGCGGATGGCGTCGTTGTCGAGCAGCCTGGCCAGCATGTACGCGAGGTCGCCCGCGCCGCCCGCCGTCGGGTTGTCACCCGAGTCGCTGATCAGGAAGGGCCGCGCGTCCGACGCCACCGCCTTCTCTATGCACTCGTCGGCGGAGCCCGTCGGGCCGACGAAGACGAAGTCGCGGCGCGCGTCCCAGTAGCGGCGGGCCAGCTTCTCCGCTTCGGCGGCGGCGAGTTCGGCGTCGTCGCCGGTGACGACGATGGCGGCCCGGCAGCGCGGTTCGTCGGCCCAGGCGTAGCCGACCCACAGCGCCGCGTCGAGGATGCCGGGGAGCTTCTCGATGTCGGCGAGGGAGGCGTAGAGGGACTTCGCGGGCTCCAGGCGGGTGCTGGTCTTCTCGCCGGGCAGGAGGACGGGGACCTGGACCCAGGCGCGGTGCGGACGGACGCCCTCCCGCAGGCACCGCACGAGGTTGCGGGCCGCGCGCTCGCGGGTCTCCCAGGCGTCCTCGTGCGGGGCGAGACGGTGGGCGGTGAGCAGGTCGATCGGTTCGGCGAAGCGGCGCGAGACGTTGCCGTGCAGGTCCATGGCGGCCGAGATCATCGGGCGCCCCGTGCCGTCCGGGGTGCCCACGGAGTCGAGGGCGGCGCGCACCGCCTCGGTGAGGTCGGCCTCGGCGTCGGTGAGGCCGATGACGCTCATCGCGCCGTGGATGTCGTAGACCAGGCCGTCGAGGGGTCCTGCCTCGCGTATGCGGGTGACGAGTTCGTTCTTGAGGATCAGGTACGACTCCGCTTCCACCGGCCCGCCGGGCAGCGACGTCGCGTGCAGCAGGGGCACCCACTCGACGGTGTCGGCGAGGTCGGAGTCTGCCTGCGTCCAGGTGTAGCGGTCGAGGAGGTCCTGGCCGCGGGTCCGGTGGAAGTCGTCGGTGGTGGAGCGGTGCGGGCAGAACGTGGACGACTCGATGCCGATGCCGCCGATGCCGATGCGCAGGCGGCGGGGGTGTGCGGTGGGGGTCATGCGGGTGCGCTCTCTTCCTGCGGTGCGGGGGCGGGGCCGGGGACGGAGCTCGGGCCGGACGTGGTGGGGAGGTGGTGGCGCAGCGCCGTGAGGCCCGCGCCGAGCAGGCCCGCGTCGACGCCCGTCACGGTGGTGGTGATCTCCAGGTCCGCCGTGGCGAGCGGGAGACAGCGTTCGTAGAGGACGCCGCGCACGGCCGCGACGAGCGGTTCCGCGGTGGCGAGAACGCCGCCGAGCGCCACGGCCTGCGGGTTGAAGAAGTTGACGACGACGGACAGGACCGTGCCGATGTGCCGTCCGGCGGTGCGGACGAGGGTGGTGGCCTGGGGGTCGCCGTCCGCGACGAGCCGCAGCAGGTCGCTGGTGTCGGACACCTCGACGCCCTGCAGGGCGAGTTCGCGGATCAGGGCGGCACCGCTGGCGACGGTCTCCAGGCAGCCGATGTTGCCGCAGCTGCACGGGCGGTCACCGGCGGCGTCGACGCGGACGTGGCTGATGTCGCCCGCGCTGCCGTTGGCGCCGTCGTGCGCGCGGCCGGCGGAGATGACGCCGCTGCCGATGCCGCGGCCCGCCTTGACGACGACGAGATGGTCCAGTTCCGGCCGGGCCACGCGGTGTTCACCGACGGCCATCATCGTGGCGTCGTTGTCGACGGTGACGGGGATGCCGAGCCGCTCCGCGAGCACGTCCCGCAGGGGGTAGCGGTGCCAGCCGGGCATGCGGGACGGGCTGAGGACGCGTCCGGTGCCGGGCTGCACGGGGCCGGGGAAGGCGACGCCGAACGCGCGGACCGTGCGGCCCTCGGCGCGCTGCCGGGCGACGAGCGCGTCGGCCTGTTCGCAGAGCCAGTCGACGGCGGAGTCGGGGCCCGCGGTGATGTCGTGCGGCAGGTCGACCGCGTCGGTGACGGTGCCGCCGAGGTCGACGGCGCCGAGCCGCGCGTGGTGACTGCCGAGGTCCGCGGCGAGGGCGACGCCGCCCCGCGCGGCCACCCGGAGGAGCCGGGGCCTGCGGCCGCCGCGCGACGCGCCCTCGCCGGACTCGGTGAGCAGACCCGCGTCGACGAGTTCCTGCACGCGCAGGGAGACCGTGGAGGGGGCGAGGCCCAGTTCGCGTACGAGATCGGCGCGGGACGTGGCCGCCCCCGACGAGACCAGGTGCAGGATGTGCTGCCCCGAGCCCGGCTCGCCGAGTGGTGTTCCGGTCATGCGGCCGCCCCCAGGTGCTTGCCTGTTGCTGAGAAGTGTTTGTTCGACGCGGTTCGTTCGACAACGACACGAACATTAGGGCCCGTCGAAGCAAGTTGGCCAGAGCTTCCCGCTTTTCCACTTCTTGCCGAATGAAGCTATTGACTTGTTTTTCGCGGTCGGCCTAGCGTTCGGGCGCCGCCCCGTCGTACTCCGGCACGGGCCGGCCCCGTACCCCTTGGAGGCCCATCGCCATGCGCTCATTCAGGTCCGCGGCGGCCGCGCTGCTCGTCCTCGCGGCGGCCCTCACCGGCTGCACCCGCGAGGGCGGCCGCATCGACATGGGCCCCACCGGCGGCACCCCCGTGGAAGGCGGCACCGCGACGATGGCGCTGCCGCCGTCGGCGACGCCCAACTGGATCTTCCCGATCGGCGCGCCGGGTTACGGCGCCTCGTACAACTACGGGATCAATTCGCTGCTGTTCACGCCGGTGTACGACGCCGTGCAGGACGAGGCGGAGGGCGAGCTGACCACGCACGGGCCCGGCACGCTGGGCCTCGAGCCGAGGTACAGCGACGGCAACAAGACCGTGACGGTGCCGCTGCGCGAGGGCGTCGAGTGGTCCGACGGCACGCCGGTCACCGCCCGCGACCTGGAGTTCTGGTTCAACCTGGTCAAGGCCAACAAGGCGGACTGGGGCAGCTATTCGGTCGGCACGATGCCCGACAACGTCAAGCGGTTCGAGACGCTCGACGACCACACGGTGCGGCTGCACCTGTCCCGCGCCTACAACCCGGACTGGTTCACCGCCAACCAGCTCGTCCTGCTGCGGGCGCTCCCCCAGCACGCCTGGGACGCGAAGACCGACGGCGGGAGGATCGGCGACTGGGACCGCACCTCCGCGGGCGCCAAGGCCGTCTTCGCGCGGCTGACCAAGCATGCGAAGAGCCTCGGCTCGTACGCTTCGGACCCGCTCTGGAAGACGGTCAACGGGCCCTGGAAGCTGGCGGGCTGGCGTGACAGCGGGCAGGTCACGATCGTGCCGAACGAGAAGTTCACCGGCCCGAAGTCGGAGCGCCCGCACCTGGACAAGGTGGTGTTCAAACCGTTCACGACGGCCGACTCCGAGTACAACGTGCTGCGTTCGGGCGGCGTCGACTACGGCTACATCCCGCCCTCGGTGATGGCGCAGAAGGAGAAGTTCGAGGACAAGGGGTACCGGGTCGACCCGTGGGAGGGCTGGGCGGCGACGTACATCGTCTACAACTTCAATTCCACGCACGGCGGCCCGATGATGGACCAGCTGTACATCCGCCAGGCCATGCAGCATCTCGTCGACCAGAAGGCGATGAGCGACGTCATCTGGCAGGGCAGCGCGACCCCGACGCTCGGCCCGGTGCCGGTCACGCCGAAGAGCCAGTACCTGTCCGAGAAGATGGAGAAGAACCGGTACCCGTTCTCCATCGCCAGGGCCAAGGCACTGCTGGAGCGGCACGGTTGGCGTACGGAGGACGGGATTGCCCGCTGTGTACGTCCCGGCACGGGCGCCGACCAGTGCGGCAAGGGCATCGCCAAGGACACGCCCCTCGAGCTCACCCTGCTCTCCCAGTCGGGGTCGACCGAGACGACGAACATGATGCAGGAGCTCAAGTCGTCGCTGTCCAGGGGCGGCATCGACCTGACCGTGCGCCAGCAGCCACTCAACTCGGTGCTCGGCAACTCCGTTCCGTGCACGGCGAAGGACCCGGGCTGCGACTGGGACATGTCGTTCTTCGGGACGGCCGGCAGCTGGTACTACCCGCTCAACCCCAGCGGCGAACAGCTCTTCTCGACGGGCGCCTCCGCCAACTTCGGCAACTACAGCGACAAGAAGGCGGACCGCACCATCCGGGCCGTGCAGTACTCCCCCGACATGAAGGCCGTCCACGAGTACGGGGAGTACCTCGCCGAGCAGCTGCCGGTGATGTGGATGCCGAACCCCGCGTACCAGGTCTCGGTGATCCGCAACGACCTGCGTGGCGTCTCGCAGAACCCGACCGTCACCTTCGCGCCCCAGCACTGGTACTACGTCAAGAAGAAGGGGGCCGAGAAGTGACCGGCTTCACCGGCTTTCTGGTCAAACGCTTCCTCCAGGCGATCGTCGTCCTCTTCCTGGTGTCCGTCATCGTCTTCGTGCTCCTGCACCTGCTGCCGGGCGGCCCCGCCCGCGCCATCCTCGGCCCCAAGGGCACGCCGCAGCAGATCGAGCACTTCAACCATCAGCAGGGGTACGACCGTTCGCTGCCGACGCAGTACGCGATGTATGTGAAGCGGCTGCTCACGGGCGACCTCGGCGAGTCGTTCAAGCTCAACTCGCCCGTCTTCGACCTGCTGAAGCAGCGGCTGCCGAAGACGCTGCTCCTCACGGTCCTGTCGACCGTCCTCGCCGTGGTGATCGCGGTCCCGCTCGGCCTGCTGCAGGCCGTGCGGCGCGGCAAGGCGTCGGACTACGCGCTGACGGGCCTCGCCTTCCTCCTGTACGCAACGCCGGTGTTCTTCCTCGGCCTCATCATGATCATCCTGTTCGCGCAGGTCATGCCCGTCCTCCCGGCGGAGGCACCGCAGGGCGAGACGATCGGCGCGCTCCTCGGCGACTTCACCGGGCTCGTCCTGCCGGTGGTCACCATGGCCTTCGGCATCGTCGCGATGTTCAGCCGCTACATGCGCTCGGCGGTGCTCGACAACCTCACCGAGGAATACGTCCGCACGGCCATGGCCAAGGGCCAGTCGAGCCGCCGGATCATGGTGAGGCACGTCCTGCGCAATGCGCTGATCCCCCTCGCCACGCTCCTCGGCCTCTATCTGCCGACGCTGTTCAGCGGCGCCCTCGTCGTCGAGTCGATGTTCAACTACCCGGGCATGGGGCTGCTGTTCTGGAACGCGGCGCAGGGCTCCGACTTCCCCGTCCTGCTCGGCGTGACGCTCGTCGTCGGTGTCGCCACCGTCGTCGGCTCGCTGCTCACCGACGTCCTGTACGCCGTCCTCGACCCCCGGATACGGAGCGTGGCATGAATACCACGGTCGCCCCTGTCACCGCGCCAGGCCACGAGGACGCCGCGCGGGCCACGCCGTCGCTTGCCCGCCGCACCCTCCAGGTCTTCACCGGCAACAAACTCGCCCTGACGGGCATGGTGGTGCTGCTCCTGCTGCTCGCGTTCAGCTACCTCGGCCCGCTGGTGTACGACACCGAGCAGGTCCACACCGACCTGTCGCAGGCCAACCTGCCGCCCGGCAGCTCGGGACACCTCCTCGGCACCACCGACCTCGGCTACGACATGGTCGGGCGGCTGATGGTCGCCGGACAGACGTCCCTGGAGATCGGCCTGGCGGCGGGGCTGCTCGCCACCCTCTTCGGCACCGTGTACGGCGCGGTCTCCGGCTACTTCGGCGGCTGGGTCGACGCGGCGATGATGCGGGTCACGGACGCGGCGCTCGCCATCCCCGCGATGTTCCTGCTCGTCGTGGTGGCCGCGATCATCACGCCCGGCAAGGGCGTCCTCATCATGATCATCGCGGGTGTCGCGTGGCTGTCCCCCGCCCGTCTGGTGCGCGGCGAGGCCCTGTCGCTGCGCAACCGCGAGTACGTGCAGGCGATGCGGATGATGGGCGGCGGCGGTACGCGCGCCGTCTTCAAGCACATCGTGCCGAACGCCATCGGCACGGTCATCGTCAACTGCACGTTCCAGATCGCCGACGCCATCCTCTACGTCAGCTATCTCGCGTTCCTGGGCCTGAGCATTCCGCCGCCCTCGGCCGACTGGGGATCGATGCTGTCGGCCGGCATCACCTACACCCAGAACGGCTACTGGTGGCTGATCTTCCCGCCGGGCATCGCGATCGTGCTCGTCGTCGCCGCGTTCAACTTCATCGGTGACGGGCTGCGTGACGCGTTCGAAGTACGGCTGCGGAAGTAAGAGGGAGTACCGCGAAGATGACTGAACCCCTGCTCACCACGGTGAGCGAACCGCTCCTCTCCATCGAGGACCTGCACGTCGACATCGCCTCGCGCGAGCGCACCGTCCACGCCCTCGACGGCGTCTCCCTGTCCCTCGCCCCCGGTGAGGCCCTGGGCATCGTGGGCGAGTCCGGCTGCGGCAAGACGATGACCGCGCTCGGCGTCCTCGGACTGCTGCCGCCCGGCGGCGAGATCACCGCGGGCCGCGTCCTGTTCGACGGACAGGACCTCGCCGCCGCCCCCGCGCCCGTTCTCCAGGACGTCCGCGGGAACACCATCGGCATGGTCTTCCAGGACCCGCTGACCTCCCTCAACCCGACGATGACCATCGGCGCGCAGGTGGCGGAGCCGCTGCTCCTGCACCGCCCCGGCATCGGCAGGAAGGAGGCGTGGGCGCGTGCCCAGGAGATGCTGCGGCTCGTCGGCATGCCGCAGCCCGCCGAGCGCATGAAGGCCTACCCGCACCAGCTGTCCGGAGGCATGCGGCAGCGCGTCGCCATCGCCATGGCGCTGGTGTGCGAGCCGAAGCTCCTGATCGCGGACGAGCCGACGACCGCCCTCGACGTGACGACACAGCACCAGATCCTGGAGCTCGTCGACGATCTGCGCGCCCGGCTCGGCATGGCGATGATCCTGGTCACCCACGATCTGGGGGTCATCGCCAACCGGGTGGACCGGGTCGCGGTGATGTACGCGGGAAAGGTCGCCGAACAGGCCGACGTCCGCAGCCTGTTCGCCCGACCCCGCCACCGCTACACCGAGGCCCTGTTCGCCGCGCTCCCCGAACGCGCGGCCGACCGCGGCACGGAGCTGCACACCATCCCCGGACTGCCGCCGAACCTCTCGGCGCGCCCGACAGGCTGCCGTTTCGCACCGCGCTGCACGTTCGCCACGGACGAGTGCCGCACGACGGAACCGCCTCTCGCGGACGACGAGACGCGGGGCGCGGAACACCGGTTCGCCTGCTTCCACCCGGTGCCGTCCGCAGCCGCCTCCGAGGACGAGGTCGTGGTCCCCGCGCCCGTCCCCGCTGCGGGCGCCCCCGGTGACGTACTCCTCGAACTCGACTCACTGGTCAAGGAGTTCCCCCTCAAGGGTGGTGCCTTCTCGCGCAGCCGGGGAACCGTGAGCGCGGTCGGCGGGGTGTCGCTGACGATCCGCAAGGGCGAGACGTTCGGCATGGTCGGCGAGTCCGGCTGCGGCAAGACGACGCTCGGGCGGATCGTCGCCGGCCTGGAGGAGCCGACCGGCGGCGCGGTGCGCTTCGAGGGCGCCGACCCGACGCGGATGTCGCGGGCCGAACGGCGCGCGCACAGGCGGCGCGTCCAGCTGATGTTCCAGGACTCCACCGCCGCGATGGACCCGCGCATGCGGGTCGGCGAGACCCTGCGCGAACCGCTCGTCATCCAGGGCGTCGGCGGCCGCACCGAACAGGAGAAGCTTGTCGCCGAGCTCCTCGACGCCGTCGGCCTGCCGCGCGGCGCCGTGCACCGCTACCCGCACGAGTTCTCCGGCGGCCAGCGCCAACGTCTCGGCCTCGCCCGCGCGTTGACGCTCTCACCCGACCTCGTGGTCGCCGACGAGCCGGTCTCAGCGCTCGACGTGTCCGTGCAGGCGCAGATCCTCAACCTGATGCGGGAGCTGCAGCGGGAGCGCGGTCTCACCTATCTGTTCATCTCGCACGACCTGGCCGTCGTACGCCATCTGGCGGACACCGTCGGCGTGATGTACCTGGGCAAGCTCGTGGAGTCGGGCCCCGCCGAGCAGGTGTACGCGCATCCGCTGCACCCCTATACGCGCGGACTCCTGGACACGGTCAACCTGCCCGACCCGGAAGCCGGCGCGTCGGGCCCGGAGCGTGCGCCACTGAAGGGCGAGACACCCTCCGCCGCGCAGCCCCCGTCCGGCTGCCGCTTCCGTACCCGCTGCCCCCTCGCGCAGGACGTGTGCGCCACGACCGAACCGCCGGTCAGCACGCCGAACAGCACGGGACACCAGGTGGCCTGCCACTTCCCGCTCGCCTCGCCTCGGCTAGCGTCGGCGGTGTGAGACTCGCCGATGCCCTTGCCCAGCGCCCCCTCGTCCTCGACGGCGGCCTCTCCAACCAGCTGGAGGCCGCCGGGCACGACCTGAGCGACGCTTTGTGGTCCGCGCGGCTGCTCGCCGACGAGCCCGCCGCGATCGAGGCCGCCCACCGCGCGTACTACGAGGCGGGCGCCGAGGTCGCGATCACCGCGAGCTACCAGGCGACGTACGAGGGGTTCGCGCGCCACGGCATCGACGCCGGACACACCCGGGAACTCCTGTCCCTGAGCGTCGACCTGGCCCGGCGCGCCGGGTCGGGCACCGGGCGCGAGGTGTGGGTGGCCGCGTCCGCCGGGCCCTACGGAGCGATGCTCGCCGACGGCTCCGAGTACCGGGGGCGGTACGGGCTCTCCGTGGACGCGCTCGAACGCTTCCACCGGCCCCGCCTGGAGACCCTCGCCGAAGCCGGACCCGACGTCCTCGCCCTGGAGACCGTGCCCGACACCGACGAGGCGCGGGCCCTGCTGCGGGCGGTGCGCGGTCTCGGGGTGCCCGCCTGGCTGTCGTACAGCATCGCGGGCACGCGCACGCGCGCGGGACAGCCCCTCGACGAGGCCTTCGCGCTCGCCGCCGACGCGGACGACGTGATCGCGGTCGGCGTCAACTGCTGCGACCCCAGGGACGCGGAGGCGGCGGTGGCGCTCGCCGCGCGGGTCACCGGGAAGCCCGTGGTCGTCTATCCGAACAGCGGGGAGGCGTGGGACGCGGCGGCCCGGTCCTGGCGGGGGCCCGCCCGGTTCGCGGCCGGGCAGGTCGCGGGGTGGCGGGCGGCCGGGGCGCGGCTGATCGGAGGCTGCTGCCGGGTGGGCCCGGCGGCGATCGCGGAGGTGGCCGGGCAGCTGGCGTGGCCGGGCCACAAGAGCTGAGGACACGGCGTTGACCTGCGGGAACGCGGCACCGAAGGGTGACTGTCAGTGGTCGGGTGCAGACTGACGGATACCTGAGACAACGACGTCCCGGAGGTGGCCACGATGGCCGATGTACTTCTGACCGTAGGCACCCGCAAAGGCCTGTTCATCGGCCGCAGACGCGGGGGTGCATGGCAGTTCGACGACAGCCCGTACTTCAACGCGCAGGCCGTGTATTCCGTGGCCATCGACACCCGCGGCCCGTCCCCACGCCTCCTTGTCGGCGGTGACAGCGCGCACTGGGGCCCTTCCGTCTTCCACTCCGACGACCTCGGGCGGACGTGGACGGAGCCGTCCAAGCCCGCCGTGAAGTTCCCCAAGGAGACCGGGGCCTCTCTCGAGCGGGTGTGGCAGCTGCACCCGGCGGCCGCCGAGCCGGACGTCGTGTACGCGGGCACGGAGCCCGCAGCGCTGTACCGCTCGGAGGACCGCGGCGAGTCCTTCTCGCTCGTACGTCCCCTCTGGGAGCACCCCACCCGCTCCAAGTGGGTGCCGGGCGGCGGCGGAGAAGGCCTGCACACCGTGCTGACCGACGCCCGCGACAAGCGCGCCGTGACCGTCGCGGTGTCCACCGCCGGGGTGTTCCGCACCGAGGACGGCGGCGCCAGCTGGGCCCCTTCGAACGACGGCGTCTCGGCGGTGTTCCTGCCCGACCCGAACCCCGAGTTCGGGCAGTGCGTGCACAAGGTGGCGCGGGACGCGGCCGACCCGGACCGCCTGTATCTGCAGAACCACTGGGGTGTGTACCGCAGCGACGACGCGGGCGCGCACTGGACCGACATCGGCGGCGGACTGCCGTCCGACTTCGGTTTCTCCGTGGTCGCGCACCCCCACCGCGGCGGCACGGCGTACGTCTTCCCCATCATGGCCGACAGCGACCGGGTCCCCGCCGACCACCGCTGTCGCGTCTACCGCACGACCGACGCGGGCGGGACGTGGGAGCCGCTGAGCACGGGCCTGCCCGACGAGGACCACTACGGCACGGTGCTGCGCGACGCGATGTGCAGCGACGACTGCGACCCGGCGGGCATCTACTTCGGAAATCGCAACGGTGAGGTGTTCGCGTCGGCGGACGACGGCGACACCTGGCGGCAACTCGCCTCGCACCTGCCGGACGTGCTGTGCGTGCGGGCCGCGGCCATCGGTTGATCACCCCTGCCGTTACGGCAGTAGGGTGACGCCGTGGCACCACGACCCTTGCATGAAATCGTCGAGACCGGCTGGGCCGAAGCCCTCGAACCGGTGGCCGGACGGATCGCCTCGATGGGGGACTTCCTGCGCGCGGAGATCGCCGCGGGACGCACCTATCTCCCCTCGGGGGCGAACGTCCTGCGCGCCTTCCAGCAGCCCTTCGACGACGTCCGCGTCCTGATCGTCGGCCAGGACCCCTACCCCACCCCGGGTCACGCGGTGGGCCTGTCGTTCTCGGTCGCGCCCGATGTGCGGCCGCTGCCCGGCAGCCTCATCAACATCTACCGCGAGATGAACAGCGACCTGGGCCTGCCCGCGCCGACGAACGGCGACCTCACGCCCTGGACGCAACAGGGCGTCCTGCTCCTCAACAGGGCGCTCACCACCGCACCGCGCAAGCCCGCGGCGCACCGGGGCAAGGGCTGGGAGGAGGTCACGGAGCAGGCCATACGGGCGCTCGCGGCGCGCGGCAAGCCGCTGGTGTCCATCCTGTGGGGCCGCGACGCGCGCAATCTGCGGCCGCTGCTCGGGCAGTTGCCCTCGGTGGAGTCCGCGCACCCCTCCCCCATGTCGGCGGACCGCGGCTTCTTCGGGTCGCGCCCCTTCAGCCGGGCCAACGACCTGCTGGTCCAGCAGGGGGCACAGCCGGTGGACTGGCGGCTGCCGTGACACCGGAGGAGCCCCCGGAGTGGGTGTTGGGCGTCGATTCGGGCGGTTCCGGGCTGCGGGCCGCGCTGCACGCGCCCCAGGGCATGCGCCGCCCCGAACCCGTGCGCTCCGCGGAACCGGTGCGCACCGGCGCGCGCGGCATCGACGCCGGGCACTTCATGGAGCAACTGCTGCCCATGGCGCGGGGCCTGCTGGAGCGTGCGGGCGGCGGACGGATCACCGCCGTCGCGGTCGGCGCCGCGGGCATGGCGACCCTCGGTGACGACCTCCGCGCCGAACTCCCCGCCGCGCTCGGCCGGACGCTGGGCGTCCGGCGCACGGCGCTGGCCGCCGACGCCGTCACCGCGTACGCGGGGGCGCTCGGCGACCGTCCCGGCGCCGTCGTCGCCGCGGGCACCGGCATGATCGCGATCGGCACGGACCTGACCGCCTGGCGGCGCGCCGACGGCTGGGGGCACCTCCTCGGCGACTGCGGCGGCGGGGCGTGGATCGGCCGCGCCGGGCTCGAGGCGGCGATGCGGGCGCACGACGGCAGACGCGGCGGGTCGCGGGTGCTGCTCGCACGCGCCGAAGCGGTGTTCGGGCCCCTGGCCGGGCTCCCGGGCCGGCTCTATCCGCGTGCCGACCGGCCCGCGGTCCTCGCCTCCTTCGCTCCCGAGGTCGCGCGATGCGCGTCGGACGACCCGGTGGCGGACGGCATCCTGCGGGCGGCGGCCGGTCACATCGCCGAGGCGGCGGCCGCCGTCTGCCCCGTCACGGACACCTGCGAAGTCGCCTTCACCGGCGGCCTCTTCCACCTCGGCGACCCGCTGCTCGTACCCCTGCGCGTCGCACTCGCGGACCAACTGCCGCACGCGCGGCCGGTCCCCGCGGCCGGTGACCCGCTGGACGGCGCACTGCGCATAGCGGCGGATATCGCCGAGGGCCGGTTGCGGCTGCCGCTCGACCCTCGCATGCTCTCGGTCCACGGTGCGGGTGACCATGAAGAAGGCGACAGTTGACCTCTACGTAATTCATCAGACAAAAACGGACTTATACCGCCCACCTGCACCCTCCCCGAACAGGGATGGCCCGCAAGCCAGTAGCATGCGGGCGCATGAGCTCCCCCACTGGGCCCGCATCCGGCCTGCCTGTACGAATGCCGCGCCCCCGTCAGCCGGGCCGGCACCGCCGTCCGGAGCCCGTCGCGGCTCCTGAGGGCGCGCCCGCACTTGTCCTCGCCGTGCCGGGCGCCCCCAGCACCACCATGCGCGGCCTCGCCGAGGAGGTCGTGAGCATCGCCCGCTCCGAGCTGCCCGGCCTCGACGCCCGCATCGGATACCTCGACGGTGAGGAAGACGCCACCGTCACGTCGTTCCCCGAGTTCCCCTCGCTGCACTCCGTGCTCGCGCGCGCGGCCGCCGAGCGCACCGCCCGCGTCGAGCGCGCGCGTGCCGCTGGCGCCGAGGTGGCCGACCCCGAGGGTCCCGTCGCGGTCGTCGTGCCGCTGCTCGCGGGCCCCGACGCCGCGCTGATGCGGCGCCTGCGGCAGGCCGTCGTGGACAGCCGTGCCGCCGCCGAGCTGACGGACGTCCTCGGCCCGCACCCGCTGCTCGCCGAGGCCCTCCACGTGCGCCTCTCGGAGGCCGGGCTCGCCCGCGCCGACCGTGCCCGCCTGTTCACCGTGGCGACGGCCGCGGACGGCATCGTGCTGGCCACCGTCGGCGGCGAGGAGGCCGTGCAGGCCGCCGGGATCACCGGCATGCTGCTCGCCGCGCGCCTCGCGGTGCCGGTGATGGCCGCCGCGCTCGACGAGGAGGGTGCCATCGCGGCGACCGCCGAGCAGCTGCGCGGTTCCGGCTCGACGCAGCTGGCGCTCGCTCCGTACCTGATCGGTCCGGAGCTCGACAGCGCCCTGCTGGAGGCGGCCGCGAAGGAGGCGGGTCTCTCCGTCGCCGAGCCGATCGGCCCCTACCCCGCCATCGGCAAGCTGGCGCTCGCGAAGTACACGACGACGCTCGGCATCACGCCGCAGCCCTCGGGTGCGCCGGCACACTGAAGCGATCCCGTACGTATGACGATGGGCCCGCCCCGATGTGGGGGCGGGCCCATCGCGTCGTACGGCGCCGTGACCTCCGACGACCGGTGTCAGCCGAAGACCACGCAGGACGCGGCGGGCGCCGCGACGGAGCCCGTGCGGCTCGGGATGCCTGTCTCCTGGTCGATCGCGAACCAGGTGACATCCCCGGAGCGCTCATTGGCCGCGTACAGGTGCCGGCCCGCCGGGTCGATCGCCAGGTCGCGCGGCCACTTCCCGCCGCACGACACGGTCGCCTTCAGGCTCGGCACGTCGCCGGTCTCGTCGAGGGCGATGACGGAGATGACGTCGGGGCCGCGCGTGGCGGTCCACAGGAACCGGCCGTCGGGCGCGATCACGACCTCCGAGGGGTACGTGTCGCCCTCCGGGGCCTCCGCGAGGACGGGCAGCTCGCCGAGCGGCTTGAGCGAGCCGTCGGCGGCGTCCCAGGCGCAGACGGTGAGGGTGGGGCTGAGCTCGTTCAGGACGTACGCGCGGTCGCCGCGGGGGTGGAACACGAGGTGCCGCGGTCCCGAGCCCGGACGCAGCGCCACCTCGCGGTGCAGGGTCAGCCCGCTCTCGCCGAACGCGCAGACGCGCACGGAGTCCGTGCCGAGGTCGACACTGACCGCCCAGCGTCCGCTCGGGTCCGCGAGGACCTGGTGCGCGTGCGGGCTCTGCTGACGCTGCGGGTGCGGTCCCGATCCGGTGTGCCTGAGCTCGCTCGACGGCGTGGGGGCGAGGGTCCCGTCGGCCCGCACCTGCACGGCGGTGACGCTGCCCGACCGGTAGTTGGCGGTGAGCACGTGCCCGTCGTACAGGGCCAGGTGGGTCGGCGCGGAACCGACCGGCACCGGCGGGCCCGTGAGCTCGGCCCTCTCCCCCGCGGTACGGAACGCGGCGACACCGCCGTCCGAGGTCTCACTGACCGCGTAGAGCGTCTCCCCGTCGGGCGAGAGCGCGAGATACGACGGGTCCGCGACCGCGTCCGTGGCGCCGAGAACGGTCAGCGCACCGCTCTCCGGCGCGACGGCCGCGGTGAGGACACCCGGCCCCCCGGCCGCGGTGAAGGATCCGATGTACGCCCGCCCCGTCTGCCTGCCCACGACCACGACTTGTCCCCTCTCGACCCGGGCGCCCCGTCCGTCACGCCACTCGTGCGCCAGACGCTAGCAGTCGGTCTAGACCAGCGGGCGGTCGAGGGGACGTCATTCCACGGCGGCCACCCCCACGCCCACCGCGATGAACAGCCCGCCGGTCGCCCGTTCCCAGCGCCGGCGCCAGGCCGGGCGGTCCAGGGCCGTGCGCAGGCGGACGGCGACGCGGACGAGGGACAGCCAGAAGACGACGCCGACCAGGACGTCGACCGCGCCGAGCAGGAAGATCTGCCGCGTCAGGGAGCCGTCCTGGTGGACGAATTGCGGCAGGACGCTGAGGAAGAACAGTGCGGCCTTCGGGTTGAGCACGTTGCTGAGGAAACCCTGCGTGAAGCTGTTCCGGCGCCCGCCGGCCGGTGTCGGCCGCCGCGGGGCCGGCGCGTCGTCCTTCCGTGCGTCCCGCAGGGCGCGCACCCCCAGCCAGATGAGGTACGCCGCACCCGCCAGCTTGATGACGGTGAAGGCGAGGGCGGACCTCGCGGCGATCGCCGACAGGCCCAGGGCCGCCGCGCACGTGTGCACGCACAGGCCCGCCTGGGTGCCCAGCGCCGCCACGCGCCCCAGGGACGCGTCCCGCGCGGCCGCCCGCAGGACGACGAGGAAGTCGGGGCCCGGGACGAGGTAGGCCAGCAGCACGACCCCGAGGAATCCGGCGAGATCGATCGACATCACAGTGCTCCGTCCTGCGATCGGCGCGCCCAGGCCCGCATCGCCGGACGCCTCATGTCCCGTGGGTTCCACGAATACGGCGGCTCACCCGCATGAACCCGACTGCGGCCCGATGCTGCGCACGCACGGCCCGCGGGGGTAGGCGTACCCGGCAGCAGACCCATCCCGCACCGCAGGAAGGCAGGCCCATGAGCACACCGGCCCATCCGCACCCGGCCCCCGGGACGGGCGGCGAACCGCGCAGGTCGATGGTGGTGTGCGGGGTGATCGGCGCGGCGGTCACGGCCGCGCTCGACGAGATCGTCTTCCACCAGATCCTGCACTGGCACCACTTCTACGACCGTTCCACGCTCGGCGTGGGGCTGCTCTCGGACGGGCTGCTGCACACCGCCGAACTCCTCGCCCTGGTCGCCGGGTTCTTCCTCTACGCCGATCTGCGCAGGCGCCGCGCGCTCGCCCCGGCCCACGCCCTGGCCGGGTTCTTCCTCGGCGCGGGTGTCTTCCAGGTGTTCGACGGCATCGTGGACCACAAGCTGCTCCGTCTGCACCAGGTCCGCTACGGCGTGGACGTCACGCCGTACGACTGGGCGTGGAACCTCGCCGGTCTCGTGCTGCTGGTCGTGGGCGGGGTGCTGGCCGTCCGTGCGACGCGCCGGAGCGAAACGAGGTCCGTGGCGTGACGGTCGCGCACGGTCGGCACGGCGCCGCCATGGGGGCGGGTGCCGGGGAGCTGATCGCGGTCGTCGGCGCGGTGCTCGTGGCCGGGGGTTATCTGCTCGCCGCGCGGCGCCTGCGGCGGCGCGGCGACGCCTGGTCCCCGTGGCGTGACGTCTCGTTCGGCGCCGGTGCCGCGGGCGTCGTGTGGGCCGCGATGGGGCCGCTGCCGGGCGGGCCCTTCACCGCGCACATGGGCCGGCACCTGCTGGTCGGCATGGCCGCCCCGCTGCTGCTCGTCCTGGCCCGCCCCCTCACCCTCGCCCTGCGCGGCCCGGCGCCCGGCGCCGCGCGCCGTGGGCTGCTGGCGATGGCCCACTCCCGGCCCGTCGGATGGCTGGTCTTCCCGCCGCTGGCGGCTCTCCTCGACGTCGGCGGACTGTGGGTGCTGTACCGCACGCCGCTGTTCGCGGGCATGGGGCACGAGCCGTGGCCGCACGCCCTGGTGCACGCTCACGTCCTCGCCGCCGGGCTGCTGTTCGCCTTCGCCGTCTGCCGGCTCGACCCCGTGCGGCGCCGCTGGGGCCTCGCGGTGCGCGGCGCGACGCTGCTGGCCGCGGGCGCCGCGCACGCCGTACTCGCCAAGACCCTGTACGCGACGGCGCCGCCCGGCACCTCCTTCGCCGCCGGTGATCTGCGCACCGGCTCCCAGCTCATGTACTACGGCGGCGACCTGGTCGAGGCCGCCCTCGCCGCCGTCGTGGCCGCCTCCTGGTACCGGGCCGCCGGAAGGGCTCAGCGGCGGCAGCGGCGCCGGGCCTCCGCTGACTGGGCGTACCGCGGTTGTGCACGCCCCGCGGACAGCGGAGTCTATGAAAGATGAACGGGGCTGGTGTGGCGCCATGACGGCAGGGAACCGTGAGCAGGCCGACTTCCGTGGTCCCCTCGACGTCACCAGGGCGGCCACGGCGGTCATCGACGCCCACGACACGGTCATCGGGTGGAGCCCCGCAGCCGAGCGGCTCCTCGGCTACACGCCGGGGGACATCGTCGGACGGCCGGTCGCCACGTTCCTGGCGCCGGGCGCGACGTCGTCCGGCCCGCCGCTCCGGTTCCAGGGGAACGAGATCCGCGTCGCCCGGCACCGTGACGGGCACGACGTGGTCGTCGCCACCGGGGTGTGCACCCTGCCGGGTGCGGGACCGGCGGTGCGCGTCCTCGTCGCGGCGGAGCTCACGGCCCTGCGCCAGTGGGAGGCCCGCCTCGCCCTGCTGCACGGGCTGGCCACCCAGTCTCCCGTCGGCCTCGGCATCTACGACACCGACCTGCGCCTGACCTGGTGCAACACGGCGTACGAACGGGAGATAGGGCGTCCGTTCGACGAGTTCCGCGGGCTGCGCGCCGACGAGCTGTACTCCGACGGGAAGTTCGTGACCAAGGGCCACCCGCCCACACTCGAAGCGGTCATGCGGCACGTGCTGGACACCGGCGAGCCCTTCCTGGACCTGCACTTCCAGGGCCGGCCGCCCAGCGAACCGGACACGGAGCACCTGTGGTCCTGCGCCTACTACCGGCTGCAGGACGCCGACGGGCGCGTGATCGGCGTGTGCGAGGACGCCTTCGACATCTCCGACCGCTACAAGGCCCAGCGGCGGCTCGCCCTGCTCGTCGAGGCGGGGCGCCAGGTGGGCGGCGCCCTCGACGTGCGGGTCACCGCCGAGAAGATCACCGAGGTGGCGGTGCCCGAGTTCGCCGCCGAGGTCGCCGTCGACCTGGCGCAGGCGGTGCTCGAGGGCGAGGTGCCGGCCACCAGCGGCGCGGCGGCGGCGTCGCTGGTGCGGGTCGCCCGCTGCTGCCCGGGCGAACGGGCCGACGGGTCGGGCCTGTCCGGCGGGTCCGGGGTCGCCCCCTCCCCCGTGCATTACCCGGCCGGTTCGCCGCAGGACCGCAGCCTCGCCTCCGGCGGGCTCGTGCTCGACGAGTCGGAGCTGGTCGTGCCGTTGCGGGCCGGGAACAGCGTGCTGGGCCTCGTCACTTTCCTGCGCGATCCGGGTGCGGCCGCCTTCGACAGCGGTGAGGTGGCGCTCGCCGACGAGCTGGTCGCCCGTACGGCCGTCTCCATCGACAACGCCCGCCGCTTCACCCGGGAGCGCACCGCGGCCCTCGCCCTGCAGCGGCAGCTGCTGCCCCAGCAGCTGCCGGAGCAGTCCGCGGTCGACCTCGCCCACCGCTATCTGCCCACGGACGACGTGACGGGCGTCGGCGGCGACTGGTTCGACGTCATCCCGCTGTCCGGGACCCGGGTCGGGCTCGTGGTCGGGGACGTCGTGGGCCACGGGCTGCAGGCGGCGGCCACGATGGGGCGGCTGCGGACGACCGTGCGGGCGTTCGCACAGCTGGACATGGACCCGGTGGAGGTGCTCGCGCGGCTCGACGACATGGTGGCGCAGTCGGCGGAGGAGCAGTGGGGCGGCACGTGGGCGACCGGCGGGGCCTACGCCGATGTGACGACCGGGGCGACTTGTCTCTACGCGGTCTACGACCCGGTCTCTCGGCGCTGCGTCATGGCGAGGGCCGGGCATCTGCCGCCCGCGGTGGTCGACCCGGACGGCCGGGTCTCCTTTCCCGAGCTGCCGGCGGGGCCGCCGCTCGGCCTCGGCGGGCTGCCGTTCGAGTCCATGGAGATCGAGCTGCCGGTGGGCAGCCTCCTGGCCCTGTTCACCGACGGTCTGGTCGAGGCCCGCGACCGCGACATCGACCACGGGCTCGACACCCTGGGGCAGGTGCTCGGCGACCGTGACGCGTCACTGGAGGAGCTCTGCGACCGGGCCGTGGCGCAGCTCCTGCCGAGCGGCTCGACGGCCGACGACACCGCGCTGCTGCTCGTCCGCACCCGTGAGCTCGACGCCTCGCAGGTCAGCGAGTGGGAGCTGCCCGCGGATCCGGTGGCACCGGGGCGGGCCCGGGAGCTCGCCACGCGGCAGCTGCACGAATGGGGCCTCGAAGAGCTGTCGTTCGCGACGGAACTCGTCGTCAGCGAGCTGGTGACCAACGCGGTCCGCTACGGCGGAGGCCCCATTCACGTACGCCTCATCCGTGACCGCACCCTCCTGTGCGAAGTCGCCGACACCGGCCACACCTCGCCGCATCTGCGCCACAGCACCGAGGAGGACGAGGGCGGGCGCGGCCTGCTCATCGTCGCGCAGCTCGTCCAGAGGTGGGGCACGCGGTACACCCGCTCAGGCAAGACCATCTGGACCGAACAGGCCTTTCCCGCATCGAACTGACGGATGACGGGCGGAAGTTGGCTAGGGTGGCGGGACGAGCGGTGTCAACGGCCCTGACGGGAGGGGAAGGTGGACCGCCTTGCCACGGAAGGGCCGGTGACCGGCCGCCCGACGACTTCCGCGTCACTGCCCGCCGCGCTGCGCGCGTGGCTCGGGCTGATCGCGGTCCTCGCCGCGTCGGCGGTCGTCGTCATCGGCGTCCAGTACGCGGGACACAGCGAGGCAGGACGGGTCGACAGGTGGTTCATCGACCCGACGGCGGACAGTGTGGGCGGTCCGTGGCGGAACGTCGCCCTGGCCACGGACTTCTGGGGTGAGCCCGTGGGCGCGGCGCTGCTCGTGGTGGCCGCGGTGGCGGGCTGTCTGCTGCTGCGGCACCGGCGCGGGGCGGTGCTCGTGGTCGTCGGCGCGGCGGTGGCCGTGGTGGTGACGACGCTCGTCAAGTCCGTGGTGGACCGCACCATTCACGGCGCCGACAACCTGTCCTACCCGAGCGGGCACACCGCGTTCGCCACCGCGCTCGCGGTCGCGGTGGCGCTCGTCGCGACCGGCCGCCTGGGCCTCGGCAGGGCGGCCGGTCTGTCGCTCGTGCTCGGGGCGGCGCTGGTGGCGGGCGCCGCCATGGGGTGGGCCCAGGTGGCGCTGAGCGCGCACTACCCGACCGACGTGCTGGGCGGGTGGTGCACGGCGCTCGCGGTGGTGCCGGTGACGGCGTGGCTGGTCGACCGGGTCGCCGACGCCCGGCCGACCGACGACACCTGACGTCAGACCAGGCGGCGGAAGACCGGCTTCACCGGCCGCCCGGCCAGCCAGGGCGCGGGGTCGTCCGCGTCCAGTGCCTTGCGGTAGACGGCGCAGGCCTCGGCGACCACGTCGACGGTCCGGTCGATGTCCGCGTCGTCGAGCGCGCTGCTCACCACGAACGACGGGGCGAGCACTCCGCCCGCGAGGAGGCGGCGCAGGAACAGCGTGCGGTACTCCTGCGACGGCTGCCCGTTCGCGTCGAGCGTGCCGAAGACCAGGTTGCTGGCCCGCCCCCGGACGACGACGTGGTCACCGACGCCCATGCTCGCCGCGGCGTCCCGGACCCCGGCGGCCAGCCGCTCGCCGAGGGCGTGCAGCCGTGCGGTGATGCCCTCCTCCACGTACACGGTCTGCACGGCCATGGCGGCCGCGAGGGAGTGCGTCTCCGCGCCGTGCGTGGTGGACAGCAGGAACACCCGCTCGTCGGAGTGCCGGAGCCCGCCCCGCTCCATCAGCGCACGGCGCCCGGCGAGCGCGGAGACGGCGAACCCGTTGCCGAGCGCCTTGCCGAACGTGGACAGGTCCGGGGTGACGCCGTACAGACCCTGGGCGCCCGCCTCGGACCAGCGGAAGCCGGTGATCATCTCGTCGAAGACGAGGACGCAGCCGTGCCGGTCGGCCAGTTCGCGCAGGCCCGCGAGGTAGCCGGGCGGGGGCTCGGTGTGCGAGGCGGGTTCGAGGATCAGGCAGGCGACCTCGTCCCGGTACCGGGTGAGCAGGTCGTCGGTGGCGGCCAGATCCCCGTACGGGAACGACACCGTGAGCGCGTTGGTCGACTCCGGGATGCCGGCGGACATCGGGGTGGTGCCGATGAACCAGTCGTCGACGGAGAAGAACGGGTGGTCGCCGCAGATCGCCACCCGCTGCCGTCCGGTGACGGCGCGGGCGAGGCGGACGGCGGCGGTGGTGGCGTCGGAGCCGTTCTTCGCGAACTTCACCATCTCGGCGGTCGGCACGGTCGCCAGGAAGCGTTCGGCGGCGTCGGCCTCGACGATGGAGGGCCGGACGAAGTTGCTGCCGCGGTCGATCTCCCGCCGTACCGCCTCGGTGACGCGGGGGTGCGCGTGGCCGAGGCTGACCGAGCGCAGGCCGGAACCGTACTCGATGTAGCGGTTGCCGTCGACGTCCCACACGTGGGCGCCCTGGCCGTGGCTGATGACCGGGGCCAGGTGCTCGGGGTACTGGTCGTCGCCCTTGGCGTACGTGTGCGCGCCGCCGGGGATCATGGCGTGCAGTCGTTCGTTCGCCGCCCGCGACCGGGGCAGCGAGAACTCCTCATCCTTCACGGTGAGTTCATCCACGGCGGGTTCAGCTCTCTTTCTGCTTCAGGACCTCGGCGAGGCTCGGCGCCTCGCGGTCCCGCTGGGACAGCTTCGCGGGCGGCAGCGGCCACGGAATCGCGAGCTCGGGGTCGTCGAAGGCGATCGTGACGTCCTCGGCCGGGTCGTGCGGGCGGTCGATCCGGTACGAGGTGTCGGCGGTCTCGGTCAGCGCCTGGAAGCCGTGCGCGCACCCCGCCGGGATGTACAGGGTCAGCTGGGTCTCGCCGGACAGTTCGAAGAAGGCCCGGTTGCGGTACGTCGGTGAGTCCTTGCGCAGGTCCACGACGACGTCGAAGATCTTCCCGTACGAGCACCGCACGAGCTTGGCCTCACCGGCGCCGGAGCGCAGGTGCATGCCGCGCAGCACGCCGCGGGCCGAGCGGGACAGGCTGTCCTGGACGAAGGCGTCCGGGTCGAGGCCGACGGAGCGGACCACGTCGGCGTCGAAGGTGCGGCTGAAGAAGCCGCGTTCGTCGGCGTACGGCGTCGGCTCGAAAAGGAACGCGCCGTCGATCTCCGGGACTCGGGTGGCTTTCATGGGGTCTCCCGCAAGGCGTGGGCGTCTTGGATCTTCGGAAACAGCGCGGCGCTCAACTCGGCGAACTGGTCCCGCAGTTGCGCCGCGGCGAGCCGGTTGCGCTCGGCGAGGGTCCGGCGCAGGTCCGCCGACTGCTTCTCCAGCGCCCGGAACTGGTCCAGGAGCCGGTCGGCGTCGACCTCGCGGGCCGGGTGGCAGTAGGAGCCGAGGCCCATGCGGTCCATGAGCGCGTCGCTCTTGGCCGCGTAGCTGAGCGCGAGCGTGGGCGTGCCGGCCTTCAGCGCGCAGACCAGGTTGTGGTACCTGGTCGCCACCGCGGAGTCGGCGGCCGCCATCTCCTCCATCAGGTCGGCGAGCGAGGCCGTCTCGGCGGCGGTGACCAGCGGTGAGTCGACCGCGTCGATGATCGCCTCGACCACCGACGTGTCGCACGTGTCGCCGGTGAGGAGCCGGACCGGCCTGCCCTCCTCGACCAGCGCGCGCACGAACCGGGTCGTCCCTTCGAGGTAGCGCCGGTGGATCTCCTCGGCGCGCGCACGGTCGTCGTTGCCGCCGTGGAAGTCCATGACGCCGACGCAGACCGTGCCGTTCGCCGTGCCCGGCGGCGGTGTGGGCAGGGCGAAGGCGAGGTCCGGGTAGACCTCGTCCCGCGCCGTGTCCACGCCCATGTCCCGCATCGCGTCGCGGGACAGGTCGTCGCGGTACGAGCGGTAGGCGGCGAGCCGCGCGGACAGGCGCACCAGGGCCCGGGTCGGCCAGTCGCGGATCGGGGCGGCGCCGACGCCGACGAGCGCGACCCGGGTGCGGAAGAGGCGGCCGCTCGCGCAGAGCAGGAACAGCGAGTACGGGAAGCCCCACGGCCGCAGCGGCAGTGTGGCCTCCAGGACTCCCATGCCCGGCACGATCACCACGTCGTGCCTGCGCACCCAGGCGGCGGTGCGGGCGACGTCGACGAGTTTGCCGACGCCCTTCGCGGCGATGGCGCCCACGCGGGACGCGGTGCGGTACTCGCCGCGGTTCCAGTGCAGCCGGGTGGCGGGGATCCCGTACCGGGCCGTGACGGTCTCGGGTCCGCCGCACAGCGCGTCCACGGGCGCGTCGGGGTGCTCGGCGCGCAAGTGGCCGAGCACGGCTTCGAGTGATCCGTCGTTGCCGAGGTTGCCGGAGCCGAGCAGGCCGAACACGCCTACCCGTGGAGCGGTCCTCATGCCCCGCGCCCCTCACGTCCGGCCACGAGGGCGTCGACGGAGACGTCGAACTTGGCCGGGTCGACGGGGGCGCGGTCCTCGACGCGTTCGCCGGCGCCGGGGCGGGCCCGGCTGGTCATCCAGGCGGCCAGGTGGCCGTAGCAGGCGCGCCGGTCGGCCGCGGAGAGCGGTGCCCGCCGGATCGCCGAGACGAACCCGGCGACGTACTCGGCGAGGAGCCGGGGCGTGGGGTGCAGCAGCCCCGCGCGGCGCGGGTCCAGGTTGACGCAGCGGGAGCGCTTGGAGGGGTTGGCGCGTTCGGCGCGGGTGGGGTGGTCGCGGCGGAAGTAGAGGAGTTCGGGCACCTGGTGGAAGGGGCCGTGCAGACCGATCTCGGCGACGAAGGTGCGGTCCGCGTGGTGGTAGCTGTCGTGCGGTTTCACGCGGCGCAGCACGTCGGCGCGCATGACGCCGTAGAAGTCGTCGCCGCCGGGCTCGAACAGCATGCTGCGGAACCGCTCGGGCGCGCGCGGCGAGTCGGTGGCGAGCGTGTACTCGTAGGGAACCTTGACCTTGCCGTCGCCGTCGATGACCGCCTGGTCGGCGTGGGCGAGGATCACCTGGGGCCGCTCGTCGAGGGCCTCCACGCAGCGCCGCAGGAGGTCCCTGGCGTACAGGTCGTCGTGCGAGGCCCACTTGAAGAGTTCGCCGCGGCACTCGGTGAAGACGTAGTTGTGGTTCGGTGCGGCGCCGATGTTGCGGGTGAGGCGGATGTAGCGGATGCGGGAGTCCTGCGCGGCGTACTTGCGGCAGATGTCCTGCGTCCCGTCGGTCGACGCGTTGTCGGAGATGACCAGCTCGAAGTCCTCGTAGGTCTGGCCGAGCAGGGCGTCGAGGGATTCGGCGAGGTACTCCTCGCCGTTGTAGACGGGCAGGCCGATGCTCAGCCGGGGGGCGCTGCCCCGAGATGCAGTCATGTGGTCCTCACTTCGCGAAGAGTGTTCTGGTGGTGCTCGCGCAGGGCCCACCGGAGGTGCAGCCACCACACGGCCGAGCCGCAGACGGTCGCGGCGGCGACGCCCCAGGCCGAGCCGACCGTGCCGCCGGCCGCCGCCCCGCCGAGTCCGCCGGCGACGTAGCAGGCGGAGGCGAACAGCTGGCTGCGCAGGCTGCGCCGGGCCGCGCCGAGCGCGCGGAGTCCGGCGGCCGCGCCGGTGCCGAGTCCCGCGCCGACGACGCCGAGCGTGACCGGCACGATGAGTTCGGAGGCGGCGGCCCAGACGTCGCCGAGGACGAGCTCACCGGCCCGGTCGGGGATCAGGAGCAGCGCCCCGCCCCAGAGCAGTGCGGCGACCGCCTGCCCGCCGCCGAGGACGAGGCAGAACTGGCCGAGGCGGTGCGGGGCCCTGCGCAGGACCCGTGCCGCCTCGGCGACGGTGACGAGGGAGAGCCCCATCAGGACGGCCATGAAGGGGCCGAGCAGGAGTTCGGCGCCGCGGATGACGCCGACCGCGCCGACGCCGACGATGACGCCGAGGCCGTACGCCCGCAGTTGGCTCGCACCGCTGTTGCTGACGTTCTCGACCAGGTACCGGGTGCCGAGGTCGCGGTGCGCGCGGAGCCATGCGCGCGCGCCGGTCACCCGGGGCCGGATCCCGGACTGGAGACAGCCGTACGCCGCGGCGACAGCGGCGGAGCCGCCCCAGGCGAGGACGAACGCCCCCACGCTGCCGATGCGCGCCGCGACCAGCAGGGCGGGGACGAGCGCGGCGCACCACACGAGGTCGTTGACGAACGCCTTGCGGCCGGCGCCCGCGGCGAAGAACGCGAACCGCCACGCGTCCTGGAGGAGCAGCCCCGGCAGGACGACGCCGAGACAGGCGAACGCGGTGCCCACGCGGCCGCCCACGGCGAGGCCGACCACCGCCGACACCACGCCGAGGGCGAGGCCGGTGCCGAGCGCGGTGCCCGACGCCCGGCCCGCCGCCTGGCGCCACGACTGCTCCGGAACGCCGCTGAAGCGGACCACGAGCGGGTCGGTGGCCAGGCCGCGGGAGACGTTGAGCACCACGCCGTAGGTGACCCAGGCCAGGCTGAACACGCCGAACGCGGTCACCCCGAGCGAGCGGGCCACGTAGACGCCCACGGCGAAGTTGCTCATGCTGGACGCCGCCTGGTCGGCGAGACCCCAGGACAGCCGTCCGACGATGCCCCGCCTGGCGCTCGGCTCCGCGGGCTCCGCCGGTGTCGTCTTCTCCCCCTCGGTGGTCATCGGCGTCATGCCTTGAGCAGCCCTGCGCCGTGCAGGGCGTCGGCCGCGACGGCGACGGCGTCGAACGGCAGCCCGGACCGTTCGGCGATGTCCAGCAGGCTGTGCTCGCCGTCGGAGAGGTTGAGCACCCAGAGCATGGCCATCTGGGCGTCCTTGGTGTCGCTGCGGCCGCCGAGCGCGTCGTACAGGCCGCGGCGGCCGAGCTGCGGTTCGCCGTAGGGGCTGAGGTTCTGGTACCTCCGGTTGCGGTCGAGGACGCCGAACGCCTCGCGGCAGACGGCGAGGGTGTCCGCCATCGCCTCCGGGGAGACGAAGTCCGGGTTGTCCGCCGAGGTGTGGTACTCGGGGTAGCCCGCGTACGGGGTGCGGCTGAGGGAGCCCACGCCGAGGTCGAACCCCGGCGAGCAGTACTGGCGCTCGTCGTAGCCGTACGGCGTGAACTCGGCGATGCGGTGCGGGCGTTCGGAGACGTCGAGGACGTGCCGGAGCACCCGGTCGATCTCCGCGTCGCCGCGTCGGCTCTGCTTGTACGTGAGCCGCCCCGAGTCACCGGCGCAGGCCAGCACGAGCCCGTGCTTGACCTGGTCGATGCGCTCGGCGTTGCGTGCCAGCCAGGTGATCGCGCCGATGGTGCCGGGCGCGAAGATGAACCGGTACGTGTAGTACGGGTTCCGCTCGGCCAGCTCCCGGGCCAGGAACGTCGCCACCGCGACGCCGGCCAGATTGTCGTTGGCCAGCGACGGGTGGCAGACGTGGCAGGAGACGATGACCTCGTCGGCGACCTGCCCGGGGACGACGTGCTCGGCGTAGGTGAGGTGGCCGTCGGCGAGCGTGGAGTCGATGCGCACCTCGTACTCGCCGTCCGGCAGCGCGTCCAACGTGTCCTGGGCCAGGCAGAAGCCCCACTCCGGCTTGTAGTAGCTGGTGCGGTACGGCACCCAGGCCGGGTGGTCCGGCAGGGTGTGCAGATGGTCGCGCAGCTCGGCCAGCGGCATGGTCCTGGCGACCGGCACGCTGTAGCCGAGCACGTGCAGGCTGGACGCGGCGAAGTCGACGACCCGGCGGCCCGTGGAGTCGGCGACGTACGCGTCCCGGATGTTCCACTCCTGCGGGACCGTCCAGTCGAGCACCTGCGTCCCGGTCGGCACCTCGTGCACGGTGAGCGGGACGTACTCGTCGACGATCTGCAGGGTGGCGCGCACGCCGTCGCCCGTGATGCTCCGGCAGAGCGGGTAGAGCCGCTCCACCAGCGCGTGCATCTGCCCGCCTGCCTCGGTCATCGGCGCCACCGCAGGGTCTCGTCGACGGTGCCGGCGTCGGAGGCCGCGCGCAGCACGGCGAGGCGGGTGAAGCGCTGCTCGAAGTCCTCGCGGGTCAGGCCGTGCTTGCGGTAGGCGTCGGCGAGTTCGAGGGCGCCCCGCTTGACGGTCCACTCGCAGTCGAAGCCGGGGATCGCGGCGCGGAACCGGGAGAAGTCGACGCGGTAGGAGCGGGGGTCGGCGCCGTTCTCGCCGGTGATCCGCACCTTCGCGCCGGACACCGCCTCGGCGACCTGCTCGGCGATCTCGGCGACCGTGACGTTGTTGGTCTCGCTGCCGATGTTGAACGCCAGGTCGTGCACCGCGTCGCGGGGTGCGGTGAGCGCGGCGGTGAAGGCCCGCGCGATGTCGGCGGCGTGCACGAGCGGCCGCCAGGGCGTGCCGTCGGAGAGGACGAGGACCTCGCCGGAGAGGAGGGCGTGGCCGACCAGGTTGTTCAGGACGATGTCGGCGCGCAGCCGGGGCGAGTAGCCGAAGGCGGTGGCGTTGCGCATGTACACCGGGCTGAAGTCGTCGTCGGCGAGCGCGTGCAGGTCGTCCTCGACCCGCACCTTGGACTCGGCGTACGGCGTCACGGGCCGCAGCGGGGCGTCCTCGGCGACCAGTTCGCCGCCGCCCGCCGCGCCGTAGACGGAGCAGGTGGAGGCGTACAGGAAGCGCCGCACCCCGGCCTCGCGGGCGAGCCGGGCGAGGCGCACGGAGGCGTGGTGGTTGATGTCGTACGTGAGGTCGGGGGCCAGCGCGCCGAGCGGGTCGTTGGAGAGCGCGGCCAGGTGGATCACGGCGTCGATGCCGGTCAGGTGGTCGGGTGTGACGTCGCGCAGGTCGACGCGCGGTCCCGGCGGGTCCACGGGGCGCGGGCCGAGGACGCAGTCGGCGAACAGGCCGGAGTCCAGGCCGACGACGTCGTGTCCGGCGGCGGTGAGCACCGGGGCCATCACGGTGCCCAGGTAGCCCTGGTGTCCGGTGAGCAGTACGCGCAAGGTTCAATCCCCCAGCTTGAGTGCGAGTTTGGTGACGGCGAACGCCTCGGCGTAGCGCGCGTGGCATTCGATTCCGCGGATCCGGGCGAGGCCGAGGAAGGCCTCGCGGTCGTACCAGGGCCGGTGCCGCTGGGAGGGGTAGTGCTCCTGGAGGAGCCGTACCTTCTCCTCGGCGGTCTCCGGTGCGAGCGGCTGGTACGCGGTGGGGCGGCCGAGGTCGCCGTCCCACTTGACGATCTCGTAGCCGAGGACGAGGTGGTCGCGGAACGCGGTGGGGATCAGCTGGGCGAGGCCCCGGTGGTCCTGGTGGGCGTCGTCGGTGCGCGGGGCGATGACGAGGTCCGGTTCGGTGCGTGCGCGCAGTTCCTCGACCGCGGCCTTGGCCTCGTCCCAGTGCACGGGCATCCGTCCGTCGGGCAGTTTGAGGACGGTGACGGCGAGTTCGGCGCCGGGGCAGAAGGCGGCGAGCGCGGCCAGTTCCTCCTGCTCGCGTTCGGTGCCGCCGCCGGAGAGCACCAGCGCGTCGACGCGCAGGCCGGGCCGGGCCGCGCACATCGTGAGGAGTGTGCCGCCGGCGCCGATGGCGATGTCGTCGCAGTGCGCGCCCACGGCGACGATCCTTTCGAGGGGTCCCGCGCCGAGGCTGATCACGCGCCCACCCCTGCGCTGTCGCGTTCCCACACGGCCCACGGGCGGTCGCCGCGGGTGTAGGCGTCGTCGAGCGCGGCGCGCTCCTTGACGGTGTCGGTCGGCTTCCAGAAGCCGCGGTGCTGGTGCGCCACGAGGCGGCCGCTCTTGGCGAGCTGGGCGCAGCCGTCGGCGACGAGGTCACCGTTCTCCGGGATGTGGTCGAAGACTTCCTGGCGGAGCACGAAGTAGCCGCCGTTCTCCCACATGGGCAGCTCGCTGACGGGGGTGATGCCGCCCACGAGGCCGTCGTCGCCGAGCTCGACGCAGTGGAAGGAGGACTGGGGCGGCACGACCATCATCGAGGCGCCCGCGTCGCGCCGGGAGAACTTGTCGATCATCTCCGGGAGCGGGGCGTCGGTGAGCACGTCGGCGTAGTTGGCGAGGAACATCTCGTCGCCGCCCAGGTGATGGCGGACCCGGCGGAGGCGTTCCCCGATCGGCGACTCGATGCCGGTCTGGGCGAACGTGATCGTCCAGTCGGCTATGTCGGTGGAGAGCAGTTCGGTCTGCCCGCCGCGCAGCACGAAGTCGTTGGACGTCGTCTCCTCGTAGTTGAGGAAGAAGTTCTTGATGTGGTGGGCGCCGTACCCGAGGCAGAGGATGAACTCCTTGTGCCCGAAGTGCGCGTAGTAGCGCATGACGTGCCAGATCAGCGGGCGCGGGCCGACCATCGCCATGGGCTTGGGCACGTCGTCCGCGGCACCGCTCCGCATCCGCATGCCGTAGCCGCCGCAGAAGAGAACGACCTTCATGCTGTGACCTCCTTCGAGGACGCGGCCTCGACGATGCTCAGTTCGGGGATGGGGAAGACGAGGCGGCCGCCCCACTCGTGCACGTACGCGAGCTGCTCGGCCAGTTCGGCCCGCAGGTTCCACGGCAGGACGAGGACGTAGTCCGGCTTGTCGGCGGCGATCTGTTCGGGCGCCAGGATCGGGATGCGGGTGCCCGGGGTGAACCTGCCGTGCTTGTACGGGTTGCGGTCGACCGTGTACGCGAGCAGGTCGGGGCGGATGCCGCAGTGGTTGAGCAGGGTGTTGCCCTTGCCGGGTGCGCCGTAGCCGACGACGGTCTCGCCGCGCTCGGCCGCCTCGATGAGGAACTTGAGGAGGTCCCGGCGGACCTTCGCCACCCTGGCGGAGAACTCGGTGTATCCGGACAGCTCCTGGAGACCGGCGGCCTTCTCCCTGGCCAGTACGTCCGACACGCGCTGCGACGGCTCACCCGCCACGTCGGCAGGCCGGGCCCACAGTCGGATGGAGCCGCCGTGGGTGGGCAGCAGCTCGACGTCGACGAGGGCGAGGCCGCCGCTGGCGAGGGCGCGGATCGCGGACGCCACCGTGTAGTACTGGAAGTGCTCGTGGTAGATCGTGTCGTACTGGTTCTCCTCGATGAGGGTCAGCAGGTGCTGCACCTCGATGGAGACCCAGCCGTCGTCGGCGACCAGGGCGCGCAGTCCCTGGGTGAAGCCGACGACATCGGGGATGTGCGCGTACACGTTGTTGGCGACGACCAGGTTCGCCGGGCCGTGCTCGGCGCGGACGGCCGCACCGGTCTCCGGGGAGAGGAACTCGGTGAGCGTGGGGACGCCCGCCTCCCGTGCGGCGGCGCCGACGTTCACCGACGGCTCGACGCCGAGGCAGCGGATCCCGCGCTCCACGACGTGCTTCAGCAGGTATCCGTCGTTGCTCGCGACCTCGACGACGAAGGCGTCCGCACCGAGCGCCGCCCGTTCCACCGCGTCGGCGACGAACGTGCGGGCGTGCTCCACCCAGGAGGTCGAGAAGGAGGAGAAGTACGCGTACTCCGTGAACGTCTCCTCGGGCTTGATCAGCGGCGGGATCTGCGCGAGCCAGCAGTCGGTGCAGACCCGCAGGTGCAGCGGGTACGCGGGCTCGGCCAGGTCCAGTTGGTCCGCCGCGAGGAAGCTCTCGCACGGCGGTGTCGCCCCCAGGTCGACGACGCTCGCCAGCGTCGCCGAGCCGCAGAGTCGGCATGCTGTCATCGGGTCCCCCCATATCTGCCCGCGCGTGTCCCCCACCGCGAGCCAGTGCTTGCTTTACCTGTCGGCGACGGGCTTTCCCCGTCGCCGGACCGCTCCGCGATCGCGGAGCGGTACCCCTCCTCCAGGCGCTCCAGGCCCACGGCCGGGCTGAACCCCTGTTCGTAGCGGCGCCTGGCCGCCCGTCCCATCTCCCGGTTGGCGGCCGGGTCGGTGGCGACGCGGCGCAGGCACGACGCGAGCGACGTGGCGTCGCCCGGCCGGTGCAGCAGCCCGGTCACGCCGTCCTCGATGAGCTCGACGAAGGCGCCGTGCGCGGCGGCGACGGCCGGCACCCCGGCCGCCATCCCCTCGGCGACGACCAGGCCGAACGTCTCCATGGCCATCGAGGGGGCCACCACGGCGATCGACTTCGCGACGCCCTCCCGGCACCGCTCCGGGTCCCACAGGCCGACGTATCGCACGTCGTCCCGGCCCCTCGCCCAGGCGGTCACCTCCCGCTCCAGCGGCCCCGCCCCGGCGATCACGAGCGGCGCACCCACCCCGCCGCTCGCCGCGACCTCGTCCCACGCGGCCATGAGCAGCCGTACGCCCTTGGCCTCCGCGAGGCGTCCGAGGTAGAGCACGTGCTCGCCGTCGGCCGTCCTGCGGGCGTCCGGGTCGGGCACGAAGTTGTGCTTGACCGTGAGCCGTTCGGCCGGCATGCCGGAGCGCACCAGGGTGTCGCGCTGCGCGGCGGAGATGCAGAAGAACCGCTCCACGCCGGACCACCACCGGCGCCGGTTGACGGCGAGGCTGACCGCGAGCGGCACCGTCGCGAGGCGCGAGTCGCGGTAGCAGCCGTGCCGGACGGCGGGCAGTGACATCTTGGAGCCGACGCATTCGGTGCACGGCCTGCCGTCCCGGTGCAGGGTGCCCGGCGGGCAGACCTGGGTGTAGTTGTGCAGCGTGGCGACGGTCGGCACGCCCGCGTCGGCGCAGGCGGCGAGGACCGCGGGCGACAGGAGCGGGAAGACGTTGTGGACGTGCACGACGTCGGGCCGCTCCGCGCGGAGCCGGGCGGCGAGCTCGGTGCGGACCTTGGGGTTCCACGGTACGAGCAGCGGCACGGTGGCCTTGCTCGGCAGGGAACGTGCGGCGATGTCGTCGCTGCGCCGCTCGAAGACGTCGACGTGGTGGCCTGCCGCGCGCAGCAGCGCCACCTCCTCGTCGACGACTCTGTTCTCGCCGCTCGGCTGGGCCGAGGAGTAGCGGTTGTGCACGACGAGAACGCGCAAGTCGTGCGTGTCGTGCGGACCGTTTCCTGCGTGCATGCTTGAGGTCACCTCCTGGCCCATCGCGGGACGTGTCGTCGGGGAACTGCGGGCGTCGAGAGGGGCGAGGGCGTGACGGGGGTCGCGAGGAGCGCGGCGGCCAGGCCCAGGTGGAGCAGGTAGGGCGAGGCGTCGCCGAGTCCGGCCTCGGTGTACGAGGAGATCGCGACGTAGCTGATCAGGAAGATCGCGCAGGCCCTTGCCAGGGACGGCGGCCGCAGCAGGGCGACGCCGCCGAGGACGAGGAGCATCGACGCCACGATGGTGACGCCGGTCAGGCCCTGTTCGTTGTAGACGGCCAGCCAGCTGTTGTCGATCGGCAGCCCGCCGAACGACTTGTCGCCGAGGCCCGTGCCGAACACCTTCTCCCCGCTCGTCCGGGGCGCGGAGAGGAGGGCGTCCCAGACCTTGGCGCGGCCGGTGAGGTTGGAGAAGTTCTCCTGGCTCTGGCCGCGCAGGAACCAGGACTGGATCGCGGAGTAGAAGACGACCGCGCCGACGGTGACGCACACCACCGTCCAGGCGAAGAAGCGGCGGGCGGCGGCGCTGGTCATGACGAGCGAGCAGATCGCGAGCGTCAGCCCGACGAGCATGCCGACGGTGGCCGTACGGGTGTGGGTCAGGGCGAGCAGGACGAGCGAGGGCACGATGACGAACGCCCCGCTGCCCTTGGTGGTCCTGCGGCCGATGAGGAGCAGCACGGTGAGTCCGATGATCACCGCGGCGTACTGGCCGATCTGCGGCGGGGTGAGCGGCCACAGGGCGCCGACGAGGCGTCCGCCGTAGTACTCGGGCATGGCCGTGCCCGGCGCGATGACGAGGCCGACGGCGACCGTGCAGAGCGCCACGAAGTACATCCGGATGTGGTGGCGTACGAACGTCAGGCTGCCGTCCCACCAGCGGGTGAGCAGCCAGAGCGTGCCGACGAAGAGCGTGAGCCGGAAGCAGCGGAACAGCGCGCCGTACCCGACCTCCAGGTTGGCGCTGGAGATCACGCTCGGGATGAGGAGCAGGGTGAGCAGCAGGACGAAGGCGCTGGGCCGGATGCGGAGCCGCGGGTTGAGCGCGAGGGCCAGCGCGAACGCGGTGACGAGCGCCCCCATGGTGGCCATCTGGATGAGGGAGCGGGGAAGGGTGACGATGGTCTTCGCCCCGGCGGAGCCCAGCGTGTTGAGGCCGAGCAGCGCCCAGACGACGCCGACGGCCTTGGGCGTGCCGGCCGGGCGTATCGCGGTGTCCGTGCTCATGTCAGCCACCGCCCTGTCGGACGAAGGTGCTGCCCGCGTCCTGCCGGGGCGGGGTGTCCTGCCACTGTCCCGAGTCGAGCGTGCGCGTCTGGTCGCCCGCGACGAAGTTCCAGGGTCCGCGGTAGTCGTTGTCGTGCCAGCGGTTGCGCTGCTTCTCGGTGATCGCCTCGGAGACCCGCTTGCCCTTGTACGGCGACCACTTGGGGTAGGTGCCGTAGTTGGAGATGATCGCCATGCGGCCGCAGTCGTCCCCGCAGTCGACGACGGACGGGTCCAGGTCGAAGCGGTTGTCGTGGATGTCGACGCGCTGGGTCTTCCAGCGGCAGTCGGCGTACAGCGGCGCCTTGGCGATGCCGGGCCGCTTGCAGCTGTCGGTGTCCTTCACCAGCAGCGTGCAGTAGCCGGTCGAGGTGTTGGCGGGGCTGTTGCAGAACCGGTCGGCGTTCTCCCAGAGGGTGATGCCGTTCCAGTTGTCCTTCAGCACGTTCCGGTAGATCTCGATCTTGTCGGTGCGGGCGCGGACGCGGGGTTCGCCGCCGGACTCGGAGACGTAGATCGTCGCGTACGGGAAGTCGTCCCCGCGGTCGGCGTTCCTGCGGCCCTCGACCCAGTTGTTCTTGCGGAACGTGTTGTTGCGGATGACCGCGTTGTAGCTGGTCTCGTACATGAGCGCGGCGCCGTCGTTGGCTTCGAGGACGTTGCCCTCGATACGGAAGTCGTTGTTGTTGTTGTCGGCCCACAGTCCGGCGCCGCGGTTGTCGTGGACCCAGTTGCCGCGGACGTCGGCGCCGTCGACGGCCCAGAACTTGATGCCGCCGGTGCAGCCGCAGCCGGGGCGGCGGCGCTCCCAGTTGCCGGTGTTGTTGCCGACGACCTCGTTGCCCTCGACCACCAGGTCCTTGATCGTGTCGCCGGTCTTGTACGCGTTCATTCCGTACTGCCCGTTGTCGCGCAGGCAGTTGTCGCGGACCTGCTGCCGGGCCCCGGCCATCAGCCCCGCGCCGTCGTTGTGCTGGATCCTCGTGTGCTCGATCACCCAGCCGTCGGCCATGTCGTGGTTGACGACGCCCTCGTTGTGCGGCGCGACGAAGCGCTCCACGGTCAGGTGGCTGATGGTGACGTCGTCGGCGGTGCCGCTGAACGCGTACTGGTTCTTCTTGCGGCCGTCGAGGACCGCGCCGGGCGCGCCGATGTAGCGGTTGCCCTTCTTGGTCATGATCTGCGCGTACCGGTCCGGCTCGAGCCGGTGCTTGCCCGGCTTGAGCCAGAACGTGGTGCCTGCGGGGTTGCTCCTGGTCTTCGCGGCCAGGTCACCGACGACCTTGGGGTCGACGGTGACCGCGCCCTTTGGAGCCTTCTCGGGACCGGTGGCGGGCTTGGCGCACACCCGTGCCACGGAGGCGGTCGGCGCTGCGGTCGGCTTGGACCGCGCGTCCGACGTGCCCGGCGTGCCCGCCCCGTCCGACGAGCTGTCGCAGCCGGCCACCGCCAGGAGGACGAGTGCCAGCGGTGCCGCCGGCAGCGCCCGGTGCCGCCACTTGATCCCCACGTGTCCCCCTAGCCCTGGAACCTGAGTACGGAGGCGAACCCCCGCACGCCCTCGGCGGAACCGGTGCCGATCAGCGTGGTGGCGGGTTCCTTGCGCCCGAACCCGGCGGAGTACCAGCCGAGCGGCTGATCGCTCTCGCCGCGGTGTGCCTCCCAGCGGAGCTCCCCGGGCAGTTCGAGCACCGCGGAGCGGTCCTCGCCGTCCCGGGTCCAGGTGAGCGCGGCCCGGTGCCCGTCGAGGTCCACGGTGACCGCCGGTCCGAGGTGGAACGCCAGGCGCACGGTCCGGCGCGGGCCGAGCACCTCGTCGGTGATCCGCACCTCCTGCTCGTGCGACGCCAGTTCGACGCGGCGGCGGTGTACGGAGGGCTGGTAGCCGTCGTGTTCGGCGCACCAGCGGGCCACGTTCCGTCCCGAGGTGTCGGCGACCAGGACGCGGGTGCGGGCGTGCTTGGTCCACAGGAACGGGCCGCCGGACACGGACTGGTCGGCGCCGTCCAGCTCAAGGGTGTTGTGGCCCAGGGTGGAGCGGAAGTACTGCCGCCAGTGGGGCTGCCCGTGGTAGCAGTACGTGCCCGGGTCGGCGAGCACGTCGACCCCGTCGTGCCTGACCTCCACCGACAGCGCGTCGGCGTGGGCGTGCGCGGCGATGGAGAGGAAGCCGTGCGGGCCGCCGTCGCAGCGGCACCAGATCTTCTCCGGGCCGCGCAGGATGGTCATGCCCGCGTCGCCGAAGTGGGCGGGACGGCTCCTCGGGCGGGTCACGCGCCGCGGGTTGTCGTTCTTCGCGTACGGGCGGAGGAGCGCTGCGAGGAGCGGGGTGCGCACAGCGGACTCCGGCACCTCGGGCCACCAGTCGAGCCGGCCGAACACCGCGTCGCCGGTGGCGAGGAGCGAGGCCCAGCGGTCGGTGCCGGGGCCGTCGACGACGAGTCCGTGTCCGTCGTCCGCGTCCCCCTGGCGGGGCGGCCGCAGCCGGTTGTCGACGACGGCGGCGAGCGCGTCGGTCATGCGCAGCAGCACGAGACGTACGGTCGTGGGGACGGCGACGCCCGCGGCGTCCGCCTCGGCCACCGCGGCCAGGCCGAGTTCGAGGACGAGCCCGTGGTACTCGCTGGCCAGTTCGCGGTTGAGGCCGGACGGGAAGGTGTTGCCGCGCAGGTTCCGCTCCAGCGACCGCAGCGCGCCGTCGCGCCACCGCGCGGAGGTGGGGAACCAGGCGAACGCGCAGGAGGCGGCGAGCTGTCCGGCGGCCTCGGCGATGACGTGGTTGTTCGCCGAGGAGCCGCGGCTGGGGAAGGCGGCGAGCCAGCGCTGGTGGTGCCAGATCTGGTTGACCGCGACCGGGTTGTTCTCGAACAGGTCGGCCGCGCCCGGCCAGCCGTCGAGCAGCCTGCGGATCCACACCCACGACAGGAGGCGGATGCCCAGCTCGATGCCGCTGATCCAGTGGACCCCGCGCAGCGGCGCGTTCGCCGCCCACCAGGACCTCAGGTGCTCGGCCACCCGCTCCGCGTACCGCTCGTCGCCGGTGACCGCGTAGGCGGCGGCGAGCACGGTGAGGTACTGGTGCCGGGACGGCTCCCAGATCTGCTTGATGTCGCCGACCGCGTCCTCGTCGCGGTACGGCACGTCGAAGGCGTAGCCCCACGGTGCGCGGCGCCCGGTCTTGGGGTCGTACCACCAGTCAGGGTCCACCAGGTCGTCGCGGACCACGCCGAAGAACTCGACGTGCCCGGCCATGAGCCGGTCCGCCTCGGCGACGAGCCGTTTCGCGGCGTCCGGCGGCACGGCGTCGAGGGTCCCGGCGGGCAGGACCGCGGTGAACCGGGCGTCGGCGGAGTGCGGGCAGGCGGGTGGCGCGGACCGCCAGCGCCGCCTGCGCACGGCGTCGCCCGCCCGGCCGCCGATCTCGCGCGGCCCCATCCGGGAGAGCCGCCGCAGGTACCAGCCCGCGCTCATGCTCATTCGGCGCCCGCCAGCGTCACCGGCGCGCCACCGGCCAGGCCGGTCCGCACCGCGAGGGTGGCCGCCGTGGTGGCGGCGAGGGACGTCAGCGGCACCGGCATCGGGCCGCCGGTGCGCACGGCACGGACGAACGCGGCCAGTTCCGCTTCCTGGCCCTTGTCCCTGGCCTTGGGCAGCCGGGAGCTGACCCACCGCTTGCTTCCGTACACGGAGGCGCGGACGAAGTCGTCGAGCCGCAGCGCCTTGCCGTCGGCGACCAGGTCGAGGGTCTCCTTGGGGAGGCTGGCGGGGCCGGAGGTGACGTAGCTGATGGTGGCGGTGGAGCCGTCGGGGTAGCGCAGGACGACCTGGAGGTCGTCGTTGCCGGGGGTGGCGAGCGCGTACACCGAGATCGGGTCGGCGTCGAGCAGCCAGCTCACCGTGTCGATGAAGTGCCCGCCCTCACCGGCGAACCGGGTGCCTTCGCTGCCCTGCCGCAGGTACCAGCTGCCGTGCTGCAGTTTGCCCGCGTTGACCAGGTAGCGGACGCTCGCCGGTCCCGTCCGGGCGCCGAACCGCTTCTTGGCCTCGCGCAGCAGCGGCGAGAACCGGCGGTTGAAGCCCACCTGGAGCCGGTCGTTGCCGGACTCCTCCACGGCCTTCAGGACATCGGCGAGTTCGTCCTCGCCGAGTGCCAGGGGCTTCTCGACGAAGACCGCCTTGCCCGCGTGGAGCGCCTTCTTGGTCAGCTCGGCGTGGGAGCTGTGCCGGGTGACGACGAACACCGCGTCGATGGACTTGTCGCCGAGCACGGCGTCGAGGTCGGTGGTCGCCTCGGCGAAGCCGAACTTCCGCTTGGCGTTGGCGGCGGAGAGCGCGGTCGTGGTGACCACGGTCGCGAGCTCGACGCCGTCGCGGCCGGTCAGGTGCGGCAGCAGCATGGACGTCGCGTAGTTGCCCGCGCCGACGAACGCGAGGCGCACCGGCGACTTGTGGGCGCGGACCGGCGTCCCACTGCCGCTCGGCTTCACGGCGGGCACGGTCACCGACGGAGCGGCCGCCTCGCCCGCGTCCTCCTCCGTGTGCTCGGGGTAGCGGAACAGCACGGCGACGGCCTTGAGGTCGCCGTCCTGCAGGCTCCGGTACGTCTCCACGGCGTCGTCGAAGTCGGCGATGTGGGAGATCAGGGGCTCCACGTCGACGCTGCCGCGGGCGGCGAGGTCGAGGAAGCACGCCAGGTTGCGGCGCTCGGTCCAGCGCACGTAGCCGATGGGGTAGTCGCGGCCCTCCAGTTCGTACGACGGGTCGTAGCGACCGGGGCCGTAGCTGCGGGAGAACCGGACGTCGAGCTCTTTCTCGTAGTACGCGTTCCACGGCAGGTCCAGGCTGCACTTGCCGATGTCGACGACCCGGCCGCGGTCGCGGCTCAGGTGGGCGGCGAGCTCGACGGGCTGGTTGCTGCCGCCGCCCGCGGCCAGATACACCTGGTCGACGCCGTGACCTGCGGTGAGTTCGGCGACGGCGGCCTCGACGGCGGCGGACGCGGGGTCACCGGCGGCCGCGGCGCCGAGCCGCTCGGCGAGTGCGCAGCGCGCCGGGTCGGGGTCGGCGCCGACGACGCGGACGCCCGACGCGGTGAGGAGCTGCACGACGAGCTGCCCGATCAGGCCGAGGCCGATGACCAGCGCCACCTCGCCGAGCTGCGGCTCGCCCTGGCGTACGCCCTGCATGGCGATCGAGCCGACGGTGCCGAAGGCCGCGTGCCGGGGCGCGAGGCCGTCCGGCACCGGGGTGTAGAGGTTCTTGGGCACCCAGTTCACCTCGGCGTGCAGCGCGTGCTCGTTGCCCGCGCAGGCGACGAGGTCGCCGACGGCCACGTCGTCGATCCCGTCGCCGACCTGCTCGACGACGCCGCACAGCGAGTAGCCCAGCGGCGTGTAGGAGTCGAGCTTGCCCATGACCTTGCGGTAGGTGGCGGGCACGCCGTTGGTGGCCACGCTCTGCATGACCTTGGCCACCTGGTCCGGCCGGGAGCGGGCCTTGCCCACCATCGACATGCCGGCCTCGGACACCTTCATGAGCTCGGTTCCGGTGGAGATCAGCGAGTAGGCGCTGCGCACCAGGACACCGCCGGGCTTGCACCCCGGTGCCGGCACGTCGAGCAGCGCCAGTTCGCCGCTCTTGTAGTTCTGCACAACCTGTTTCACCCGAGCTCCTCTTGTTTTACGTGTTTCAGGCCGCCTGGCTCCGGCCGGAGCCGGAGACAGCGCCGCGGTACCAGTACTCGAGGGTCAGCACATGCCACAGATGCTTGGAGAAGTCCCGCTGACCGGCGGCGTCCTCGGCGACCATGCGGGCCAGCGCGTCGCGGCGCAGGATCCCGGAGTTGACGAGTACGCCGTCGTTGACGACCTCGCGCACCAACGGCGCCAGGTCCCGGCTCATCCAGGCCCGCAGCGGCGCGCTGAACAGGCCCTTGGGCCGGTAGACGATCTCCTTGGGCAGGATCGAGGTGGCGGCCTCCTTGAGGACGGCCTTGCCCTGCCGGCCGACGATCTTGCGGTCGCCGGGCACGGTGAACGCCGCCCTGACCACGTCCACGTCGACGTACGGCACGCGCACCTCGGTCGACGCGGCCATGCTGGAGCGGTCCGTGTAGGCGAGGTTGAGGCCCGGCAGGAACATCCGGGCGTCGGTCAGGCACATGCGGTTGACGTGGTCGTCGAGTTCGTTGTCCCGGTAGACGTCGGCGTGCTCGGTCAGCACGTCGTCGACGGTCCCCGCCAGGTCCGGGTCGACGAGGGCGAGCAGTTCGTCCTGGTCGTACATGGTGTAGCTGCGGCGGAACGCGGTCTCCTCCGGCAGTCCCGCGAAGGAGAGGAACCGCTTGGCGAAGCGCACCGAGCGGTAGCCGCGGCGCGCCGTCGCGACGGGCAGCCGGTCCACGACACCGGACACCCCGCTCCGCAGGGGCGCCGGAACGCGCTGGTAGCGCAGGGCGAGCAGGTTCGCGAGGTGCTTGCGGTACCCGGCGAACAGTTCGTCGGCGCCCATCCCGGAGAGCATCACCTTGACGCCGGCCTCGCGGGCGGCCGTGCAGATCAGGAACGTGTTGATCGCGGCGGGGTCGCCGATCGGCTCGTCCAGGGAGTACGTCATCTGCGGGAGCAGATCGAGGACGTTCGGGGCGATCTCGATCTCGTGCAGGTCGACGCCGTACCGCTCGGCGACCTGCCGGGCGTAGCGCAGGTCGTCCGGCATCGCCTCGAACTTGGCGTCGGCGGCGCGGAATCCGATGGTGTAGGCGGAGATGCCGGGCTGGTGGCGGGCCGCGAGCGCGGTCAGGTAGCTGGAGTCGAGGCCGCCGGAGAGGAAGGTCGCCACGGGCACGTCGGAGAGCAGGTGCTGCCGGGTCGACTCCTCGACGATCGCGGCGAGATCGGGCCGCTCACCGCTGCGGGCCCGCTCCCGGCCCTCGGCGGCGACGTCCTTCAGGTTCCAGTACGTGCCGCGCGCCTCCCGGCCGTCGGGCCGGATCCGCAGCCAGCTGCCCGGCGGCAGCTTCTCCGCGTCGCGGAACGCGCACCGCGAGTCGGGCACCCAGTAGTAGAGGAGCGAGGCCACCAGGGCCGCGTGGTCGACGTCGAGGGTTCCGCCGGTGACGGCGGCGAGCGCCTTGAGCTCGGAGGCGAACACCATGCCCCCGCCGCGCCGCAGCAGGAACAGCGGCTTGATGCCGAGCTGGTCGCGGGCGAGCACCAGTTCGCCGGTGCGCTCGTCGAAGACGGCGAACGCGAACATGCCGCGCAGCCGGGGCAGGCAGTCCGTGCCCCAGCGCCGCCAGGCCTCCAGGAGCACCTCGGTGTCTGAGGTGCCGCGGAAGCGCACCCCGGCGCCCGTGAGTTCGGCGCGGAGTTCGGGCGCGTTGTACAGCTCGCCGTTGTAGGTGAGGGAGAGGCCGTCCGAGACCATCGGCTGTGCGCCGGTCTCGGACAGGTCGATGATGGCCAGGCGGCGGTGTCCGAGGTGCACTTCGCCGTCGCCCGCGGGGTGGCTGTACCTGCCCGACCCGTCGGGGCCGCGGTGGGCGAGGACGTCGGTGAGCCGGTCGGTCACCGCCTTGCCGTCGGGCCATCGGTAGGTTCCTGCGATGCCACACATGTCTTACCTGGCCTCCTGGTCGCTGTACGGGACCCGTGCGGCCGGTACCGACGGCCTCTCGGTTCGCGGCTGCCCGGTCCCGTTCTGCCGGGGCGGCCGCTCATGAGGGCCTCGCAGCGCGGTGTGCAGTCCGTCCCACAGCGTGCCGTCGGTCCGGTCGCGCGGGTCGGGGTCGATCAGCACCACACCGATCACCGGGATGCGCTGGTCGGCGAGTTGGCGTGCGACGGTGTGCAGCCACGCGGCGCTGCCGTGTCCGGCCCGTACGACGAGCACGGCCTGGCTGCCCAGGTGCTGCAGGTCGGTCCACGCGGTGCCGGGCGCGACGGAGCCGACGCCGATGCGGCGCACCTGGTGCGACACGGTCGCGGCGCGCTCGCCGCCGACGACGGTCACGTCTCCGGGTATGTGGCGGCTGTCGGCGAGCTCCGAGCCGGGCAGGCCGTCGATGACGACGACGGGCCCCTCCGCCGCGAGCACCCCGGCGACCTCCAGGGCGATCGCGCTCGTGCTGCGCGCGCATCCCAGTTCCAGCAGGGACACCGGTTCCCTGGAGCCGCGCGCGGTGCGGGCCAGCGAGGCGGCGAGCCGTTCGCGGGCCACCCGGGTGCGCTTGAGCTGCCACCGGCCGGCCGGGCGGCGCGGAACGCGCGGCAGCTCGGCGATGACCGAGGCGCCCAGGTTCGCCGCCATCTCGCGGCGCAGCACGGGGCGGTCGGCCACCACGGAGGTGACGGCGGCCAGCGCGAGGCCGAGGACGAGCCCGAGGACGAGACCGATCGCGGCCTTGGTCGCCGCCGACTTGGGCAGCGACTGCTGCACGGCGCGCGGGGCGTCCACGATCTGCGTACCGGCGATGATCTTGGGCGTGCCCATCTGGGCTTCCTCGGCGCGCTGGTCGTAGTCGGCGATGCGCGAGGTGAGCTCGGCCCGGCGGGAGAAGAGGGACTCGATGCTCGCGGAGTCCTGCGGGTCGGTCTCCGGCGACCGGTCGCCGATCGACGCGTTGACCTCCTTGAGTTCGTCCCGCATGCGGTCGCGCTGGTCGCGCAGCGCCTTGGCCTCGGCCTTCGCGGCCGCCTGCATGCGCCGTATGTGGTCGGCGACGAACGCGTCGGCCAGCGCCTTGGCACGGGCGACCGCTTCGGTGTCGTCCTTGCCGGTCACGTCGATCTGCATGAGGTTGTTGGTCAGGCCGGTGCCCCGGTAGTCCTGGAGGAAGTCCTCGGGCTTCTCGGTGGACTTGAGGGTCTGCAGGGCCTTGCCCGCGATCCGGGTGGTCCCGAGGATCTCGACGTCGGTGCGGATCAGCGTTCCGGTGTCGTTGGGCTGGTCCTCCTGGTGGGCGACGAGCACCTTGGTCACCGCGCTCGGCGGGGGCGGCATGAGGACCGCGAGGGCCGCGCCGAGCAGGAAGCCGAGGAGCGCGAGCGAGCACCAGAGGCGGCGGCGCCTGCGCACCGACACCACCAGGGAGTGCAGGTCGAAGAGGGGGGTGGGCGCCGGGGCGTCCGCGGTCGCGTTCGTCGTCACGCCGGGCCTCCCGTCGTGTCGCCGCGCACGGCGAGGGCCAGGGTGGCCTTCTCCGGGGGCTGGTCGGCGGTGCGGTCCTGGCGGGCGCGGACCGCGCCCGCGACGACGACGCCGACGACCTCGTGCCGGCCGTCCGCGCACGCCTCGGCGATGCCGGTGAGCTCGGCGGCGGTCCACTGACCCGCGCTGAGCACGACGAGGGCGCCGGACTCGGCGCCACTGTCGGGCACCACCGGCCGGGTCACCGGGACCTCGACCACGCGCAGCGCGGGGTACCCCCGGTTCGCGGCGGTCGTGGAGGGGTCGCTCGCGGACTCGGCGACGAGCTGTCCGGCGGCCAGGTGGGCGACGTCGTCGCCCTCGGGCACGACGACGAGCAGCCGCCGGGCGGCGGGCACCTTGTTGCGGAGGCGGGCGCACACGCGCCGGTAGCGGATCCGCCGCCCCGCCTCGTCGGCGGAGCGCTGCGGGACCGGTGTGTCCCAGCGGGTGTCGAGGCCGAGGAACCGGCGGATCAGGGCGCGCGGGCCGCCGCCGTCCGGCCCGTGTGCGCGCCCGTCGTCGGGTACGTCGACGGTGCCGAGCAGCTCGGAGCGGAGCGCCGCGGCGATCTCGGGTTCGGTGCGCAGCCTGCGGCTCGTGCGGGCGGTGGCGAGGTGGCCGATGACGGCGGACACCAGGAAGAGGAGCGCCCCGCCCGCCATGAGCTGCGTGCGGGTCGGCGGTGCCTCGCCGGTCGGCCTGGGCGACTTGCCCATGACGACCATGCCGGCCTTGCTGGACACGGTCTCGGCCTGGTCCAGCTTCTTCATGGCCTCCTCCAGCGAGGCACGCAGCTTCTCCAAGGAGGTGCGGGCCTGTACGCCTTCCACGGTCCGCCCCGGGTCGGCCGCGTCGGCGAGGTCGCTGATGCGGCGGTTGGTCGCCTCCACCTTCTTGCGCAGGGCCTCGGGGCCCGTCTCCGTTCCGTTGTCGTCGCCGCCCGTGAGCCGTGCGGAGAAGCGGACGAACTCCTGTGCCACGCGGTCGGAGAGCTCCTGTGCGCGCTCCGGGCTCTCTGCCGTACCCGAGATCTTGATGATGTTCCCGTTCGTGGCCTTGGCGCCGACCTTGTCCTTCAGCTCGGTGGCGGCGGCGCCCTTCAGGCCGAGTTCCGCGGCCGCGCGGTCGACCACCGACGAGCTGGTGGCGACCTGTGCCTGGGTGAGCAGTTCGCGCTCCTCCCACTGCCCCGGCAGGAGTACGGACGCCGATGCCGTGTACCGGGGCGGGAACAGCGCCACCGAGGCGCCGTACCCGACGAGTGCGCCCGCCAGGGTGAGGACGGCGAGGAGCCGCCACCTCCGGCGGAGGACCTGGCCGATCGTGGCCAGTCGTATCGTTTCGTCGCTCAACGGTGCCGCCTCCTCCCCAGGCGTCCCGGGGCGGCTCTCTGCGTCGCGGTGCGTCCGCGGCAGGCGGCGTCGTAAGCGGCGAGCAGTTGCTTCTGGGAGTTCTGCCAGGAGAGCCGGCCGGTGATCCGTTCCTGGCCGGCCGTGCCCATGCGGGCGCGCTTCTCCGGGTCGTCGAGCAGCTCCGTGATGAGCTTCGCGAACTGCGCCTCGTCGTTGGCGGGCGCGTAGACGGCGGCGTCGTCGGCGGAGACGCGGGCCTCGCGCAGGTCGAACGAGACGATCGGCTTGCCCATCGCCATGTACTCGAGGACCTTGTTCATGGTCGACACGTCGTTGAGCGGGTTGTGCGGGTCGGGCGAGAGGCACACGTCCGCGGTGGACAGATAGCGCACCAGGTCGGCGTCGGGTATGCGGCCGGTGAACTCCACCTGGTCGGAGAGCCCGAGCTCCCGGGACAGCTCCACCATCGCGTCGAAGGCGTCGCCCGCGCCGACGAACACCGCGTGCCAGTCGGTCCTGCCGAGCTCGTCGCGGAGTTTCGCGAGGGCCCGCAGGGCGTAGTCGACGCCGTCCTGCGGCCCCATGACGCCGAGGTAGCAGAGCAGATGGGGTTTGCCGTTCTTCAGCTCCGGCTCGGCGGGCACCGGTCGGAACCGGTCGACCTGGGGCGCGCTGCGCACCACGAAGACGTCCTCAGGCCGCTTGCCGCCGCGGCGCACCGCGACGTCCCGGTAGCTCTCGTTGGTGGCGAGCACGACGTCGGCGGCGCGGTAGGTCATGCGTTCCAGCGCGCACACGCCCCGGTAGAGGAGGTCCTCGCCGCGGTCGAACCGGGAGAGGTACAGCTCCGGTACCAGGTCGTGCTGGTCGAAGACGAACTGCGCGCCGCGCCGGGTCAGCCACCGGACCGGCAGGAACAGCAGGTCCGGCGGGTTGCAGGCGTGGACCACGTGGACCGGGCCGACCTTGCGGATCAGCCGTGCCGTGTGCCACAGCGCCGATCCGTACTCCCGCAGATAGCCCGCGGGACCACCGGTGGCGGCGCGCAACGGGTAGCGGTGGATCCGCACCCCGTCGATCTCCGCCTCCGGTTCGGTGTCCCGTTTGGTGCCTTGGGGACAGATGACGTGCACCGTCCACCCCGCGTCGCGGAGCGTCGTGCACTCCTGCCACACCCGCCGGTCGAACGGCACCGACAGGTTCTCCACCAGGATCAGCGCGCGCCGGCGGGGCCGGTCGTCACGTATTGCATTACCAAGCAAGGCCCACGTACCCAGGTTCGGTCCGGCGCGCGTCGGCGTCGGGAAGGTGGATGAGGTCGATGAGCACCGGTCCCTCGCCGTGGGGCAGCGCCGAGAGCACGGCCGGGTCCTTGGTCCCGACCAGGCACACGTCGGCGTGCTCCAGTACGTCGTCGACGGAGTCGGCGAGCAGCTGTGCGAGGTGCGGCAACCGGGTCTCGATGTACTCGCGGTTGGCGCCGATCAGCCGGGAGAGGCTGACGTTGGCGTCGTAGATCCGCAGGTCGTACCCCTTGCCGAAGAGTCTCTCCGCGAGTTCGACGAGCGGGCTCTCGCGGAGGTCGTCGGTACCGGGCTTGAAGGAGAGCCCGAACATCCCCACCCGGCGCTTGCCGGTGCGCTCCACCAGTTCGACCGCGCGCTGCAGGTGGTCGGCGTTGGAGGGCAGGACGTGGGACAGGATGGGTACCGAGACGTCGGCGCGCTGCGCGGCGTGGACCAGGCTGCGCAGATCCTTGGGCAGGCAGGAGCCGCCGAAGGCGAATCCCGGCCGCAGGTAGGCGGGGCTGATGTTCAGTTTGCGGTCGGCCATGAACACGTCCATGACCTGGTGCGAGTCGACGCCGAGCGCCTGGCACACGGCGCCCAGTTCGTTGGCGAAGCCGATCTTGAGGCCGTGGAACGCGTTGTCCGCGTACTTGATCGCCTCGGCCGTCGGGACCGGCACCCGGAACACCTCGCCGGGCAGGCCCTTGTACAGCGCGGCGACCGCGTCGCCGCTCGCCGGGTCGAGCTCGCCGATGACGGTCTTGGGCGGGTCGAAGAAGTCCCGCACGCTCGTGCCCTCGCGCAGGAACTCGGGGTTGACCGCGACGCCGAAGTCGACCCCGGCCGTGCCGCCGATGTGCTTCTCCAGGATGGGCACGAGCAGGTTGAGGCAGGTGCCGGGGAGCATGGTGCTGCGGAAGACGACGGTGTGCCGTCCGCCCCGCTCGGCGAGCGCGCTGCCGATCTCCTCGGTGACGCGCTCCAAGTACGTCGTGCACAGGCTGCCGTTGGGCTCCGACGGCGTGCCCACGCAGATCAGCGACACCTCGCTGTCCATGATCGCTTCGCGGACGTCGGTGGTGGCGCGTAACGCCCCGGCCCGTACGACCTCGGCGGTGAGCTCGCCGATCCGCTCCTCGACCACCGGGGCCTTGCCGTCGTTGACCAGGTCGACCTTCACCTGGTTCACGTCGACGCCGATCACCTCGTGCCCCGTGCCGGCCAGGCACGCGGCCGACACGCAGCCCACGTAGCCGAGCCCGAAAACGCTGACCTTCATGACTGGTCACTCCCCCCAGGCCGGCTCTCCCGGCCTGCTGTACGCGCCCTGTGCGGGCGCCGGTCCCCGTGCATCAGTAGGCCCCCTGGCCGTGGATCACCGCGCGCAGCGTCTTCCACAAGATCACTGTGTCGAGCGCGAGCGACCAGTCCTCCACGTACCGCAGGTCGAGGCGGACGGCCTCCTCCCACGGCAGGTCGCTGCGCCCGCTGATCTGCCACAGGCCGGTCAGGCCCGGCTTGACCAGCAGCCGCCGCCTGATGTCCGGCCCGTAGGCGGCGGACTCCTCCGGCAGCGGGGGCCGCGGCCCGACGAGCGACATCGATCCGGTGAGTACGTTGAACAGCTGCGGGAGTTCGTCGATCGAGTACCGCCGCAGCACCGCACCCACCCGGGTGACCCGCGGGTCCCTGCGGAGCTTGAAGAGCAGTCCCGCGCCTTCGTTGCGTTCGGCCAGCTGGGCGCGTGCGTCGTGCGCCCCGGTGACCATGGTGCGGAACTTGAAGATGGTGAACTCGCGGCCGTCCTTGCCGACCCTTCGCTGCCGGTAGAGCGCCCCGCCCCGGCTGTCCGCGAGGACGAGCAGCCCGACGAGCACCATCAGCGGCGCGAACAGGAGCAGCAGGACCGCCGCGCCGAGCCGGTCGACGATGCCCTTGACCACGCGCCGGCCCCCGGTGAAGGCCGGCATGCTCACCCGCAGGAGCGGGATCCCGAGCACCGCGTCGACGTGCAGCCGCGGGCCCGCCACCTCCATCAGGACGGGCGCCACGACCATTTCGGCGTCGCTGCCCTCCAAATTCCAGGCGAGGCGCTGCAGCCGGTCCGGCGACCAATGCGGGTCCGGGGTGACCGCGACGACCCGGTAGCCGTCGCGGCGGACGTGGTTGGCGACGTCCGCGAGCCCGCCGACGATCGGCACTCCGTCGAGATGGTCACCGTCGGGCCCGAGGCCGTCCGCCGTGCACACCGCCTCCACGCGCCAGCCGAGGTGCGGGAACTTGCGGGCCCGGGTGATCAGGTCGCTCACGGTGTCCGGGCTGCCGGCGGCGAGCACCGGCCGCAGGCACCGCCCGTCCTGCCGCTGTCTGTGCAGCCGCAGGCGCAGCAGGTACCGCGCGGTCATGGTGACGAGCCCGATGGCGGGTATCGCCACGAAGATCCAGAGTTTGATGTTGCGCGAGGTGAGAGCGATTCCGCCGAGCGCGAGGACGACGACCGCGGTGAACAGTGAGCGTCCGAGGCGCCGGAATTCCTCGGCGCCCTGTCCGAGTACGGAAGGAGCCCACGCACGGCTGACCGCCAATGCGCCCAGCACCAGGAGTTCGGTGCCGAATGCGAGAATGCCCCACTTTTCGTGCCAGTTGGCCGCGTCCCGGGCCCCGAAGAAGATACCGATTCCCGCCACCACAAAGGCGGTGGCCACGGTATCGCTGGTGATCACGGTACGTCGGTACCGCTGCTCCCATTCGGTTGCGGGCTGGCCGATCTCCCCGTTCGCCAGACGCCCGCGCGCCGACGGAAACGGGCTGACTAATCCCCCCTGCCGCACAGAACCCCCCAGGTCCCCAGTGGTTCGACGTGTTCGCCCAGCACTGCCCCTCCCCCCGGGAGGCCCCCGCCTCCCGCACTGGTCCTCCCCCGGGAGACCCCCGCCTCCCGCGCCGCGCTGTTCCTCCCCTCGGAAAGCGCACGCCCCACGCGCACGGCATTCCGCTCAATTCAGCGCTTGTGAACAACCCACCCCAATGGCAAAGGACGCACTCGTCCTGCCGGACTCACGAACTGATGCCGAAACCCGTCGAAACCCCGGGTGCTCCCCGCACCCGAAGCCCGCACCGGGCCCCGGAAATTGACCACCCCCACGTGCGGCGCCGGGACGCGATCGCTCGCTGTCCGTGACGCCGGACTATTGATCATTTATGGCCGCCTCACGCCCGAACAGCTGAAGCACGGACAATCTAGAGCATGGGGACGGGTATGGAGAGGGGATGTGTGGAATTTGTGCTCGCCCTTTGGGACCGGATCAACCATTCGGTGAACACCCTCGGCTCTGTAACGGTCGGGACACGCACCGTGACCAGCGGCGATAGGAGTCCGCAACCACCCCGACGGTGACAATCCGGAGTCGGTGCCACCGGGCAGGGGCCCGGATGCGTGACGCAATTTCGACCCCGGAACGGCGGCCGGATGGCCAATTCCATGGCCATGCGCACGAGTTGGTACAAGTTCGAACATCGCCCGCCCGCGGGTGCCGTCCACGCCGTCCCGGTGACGGTCGGTAGGTGGGGTCGGTAGGTGGCGCCCGGGTGCATCCGGCGGGCCGTCGGCGCCCGAAGCGTTCTGTGACCCGTATCGATCAAGTGTCACGGTGGGAGGACGCGCCATGCTCTCGGGACCCGCGGAGGGGACCAGGCAGGACACCCTGGACGGTGCGAGCGCGTGCGACATCGACGCCGATGTGTCCGCCGCGGTGCACCGCACGCTGGAGGCCGTCCTCCACGGACGGCTGGAGGAGGCCAGGGCCATCGACCCGGCGTTCGCCGGGGACATCGCGGACCGCGTGGCCCGGTTCACGCTGCGCGGCGGCAAACGCATCCGTTCGCAGTTCCTGTGGTGGGCCCTGCGGGCCTGTGCGGGCGGCGCGGCGCCCGCGCATGTGGACGCGGCCCTGCGCCTCGCCGCGGGGCTCGAACTCATCCAGACGTGCGCCCTGGTCCACGACGACGTCATGGACGGCTCACCGCTGCGCCGGGGCAGGGATGCCGTGCACGTGGACCTCCAGAACCAGTACGGCTCGTACGGGAAGCAGGGCTTCGGGAAGGCCGCCGCGATCCTCGCCGGTGATCTGGCGCTCAGCTGGGCCGACGACGTGGTCGCCGCGACCGTCCTCGACACGGGGCGGGCGCACCGGGTCCGCGGCCTGTGGCGGGCCATGCGCGCGGAGATGGTCGCGGGCCAGTACCTTGACCTCCAGGGGCAGGCCACTGGGTCGCGGTCGATGACCGGGGCCGTACGGACAGCCGTACTCAAGACCGCCCTGTACTCCGTGGAGCGCCCGCTGGCCCTCGGCGCCGCGCTCGCGGGCGCCGACGACGCGACCACCGGAGCGCTCTGTTCGGCGGGTCGCTGCGCCGGAATCGCCTTCCAGCTGCGGGACGATCTCTACGGCGCGTTCGGCGATCCCGGGGAGACCGGCAAACCCTCGGGGGACGACATCCGCGACGGCAAGGGCACCTACCTCCTGGCGGTGGCGACCGCCAGGGCCGAGGCCGCCGCGGACCACGACGTGCTCGCGCTGCTCGACCGCTGTGTGGGCAGGGCCGATCTGACCGACGACGACGTGCGCGGGGTGCGGGAGGCGTTCGTGACGACCGGGGCCCGCGGGATCGTCGAGGACAAGATCCGCCGGCTGGTCGGGCAGGCGCACCGCCACCTGGCCGCGGGCGCCCTGGTCCCCCACGCGGACCGGCGGCTGCACGACCTGTTCCGCCGCGTGGCCGGTCTGCCCGTCTCCGGCACGGCCGCTGCCCCGCACCTTCCCCTGACCGAGAGCGGGAGCCGATGAGGACCATTCCTGGCCGGACCGACCACGTGGTGATCGTGGGTGCCGGGCTCGCGGGCCTGTCCGCCGCCCTGCACCTGCTGGGCGCCGGCCGCGCGGTCACGCTCGTCGAACGGGCCGGCCACCCGGGCGGCCGGGCCGGGCTCATGGAGCGCGCGGGGTACCGGATCGACACCGGCCCCACCGTCCTGACCATGCCGGACCTCGTCGAGGACGCCTTCGCCGCGGTCGGTGAGAGCCTGCGCGACCGCCTCGACCTCGTGCCGCTGCACCCCGCCTACCGGGCCCGGTTCGCCGACGGCGACTCCCTGGACGTACACACCGCGCCCGACGCCATGGAAGCCGAGATCGAACGCTTCGCCGGCGCCCGGCAGGCCCTCGGCTACCGGCGGCTGCGCACCTGGCTCACCCGGCTCTACGAACTCCAGATGCGCAGGTTCATCGACACCAACTTCGACTCCCCGCTGGAACTCCTCACCCCCGACCTGGCCCGGCTCGCCGCCCTCGGCGGCTTCGGGCGCCTCGACGCGCGCATCGCCGCGTTCATCTCCGACGAGCGGCTGCGGCGGGTCTTCTCCTTCCAGGCGCTGTACGCGGGCGTGCCGCCGGCCCGCGCCCTGGCCGCCTACGCGGTCATCGCCTACATGGACACCGTCGCCGGCGTCCACTTCCCGCGCGGCGGCATGCACGCCCTGCCGCGCGCCATGGCGGCCGCCGCCGCACACGCGGGCGCCGACGTCCGGTACGGACACACCGTCCAGCGCCTGGAGCGGTCCGGCGCCCGGATCACGGCCGTCGTCACCGACCGGGGACGGATCCCCTGCGACGCGGTGGTCCTCACCCCGGACCTCCCCGTCGCGTACGGACTCCTGGGCCGCGCCCCGCGCCGTCCGAGCCCGCTGCGGCACTCACCGTCAGCGGTGGTCCTGCACCTCGGCACCGACCGCACCTGGCCCCAGTTGGCCCACCACACGATCTCCTTCGGGTCGGCCTGGAAGCAGACCTTCGAGGAACTGACCCGCACCGGGAAGCTCATGTCCGACCCGTCCCTGCTCATCACCCGGCCGACGGCCACCGACCCCTCCCTCGCACCGGACGGCCGCCACCTGCACTACGTCCTCGCCCCCTCCCCCAACACCGACATCGGCCCCGCCGCCCGGGACTGGACCGACCTCGCGCCCCGCTACCGCGACAGCCTCCTCGCCGAACTGGAGCGGCGCGGCCTCGCCGGGATCGGGGCGGCGATCGAAGAGGAGTGCATGGTGACCCCCGCGGACTGGACCGACCAAGGACACGCGGCGGGCACCCCGTTCTCGGCCGCCCACACCTTCCCGCAGACCGGCCCCTTCCGCCCCCGCAACCTCGTGCGGGGCACGGACAACGCCGTCCTCGCGGGCTGCGGCACCACGCCCGGCGTGGGCGTGCCCACGGTCCTGATCTCCGGCAAGCTGGCCGCCGCGCGCGTCACGGGGAAGACCGGATGAGCGCCCGCGAGCTGGACGCGGCGGCGATCACCGACCCCGCGCTGCGCGCCGCCTACGCCCACTGCCGGCGCCTCAACGCCCGCCACGGCAAGACGTACTTTCTGGCCACCCGGCTGCTGCCGGTCGAACGGCGGCCCGCCGTGCACGCCCTGTACGGCTTCGCGCGGTGGGCGGACGACATCGTCGACGACCTGGAGGTCACCGCCGCGCCCGCCGAACGCTCCCTGGCGCTGCGGCGGCTCCAGGCGCAGCTCGACCGGGGGATGCGGAGCGGGGAGAGCGGCGAACCCGTCGTGACGGCGCTGGTCGACACCGCCCGCCGGTACGCCATCGACCCGCTGCACTTCAGCGACTTCATGACGTCCATGCGCCAGGACCTGGAGGTGACCGAGTACGCCACCTACGGCGACCTGGAGCGGTACATGCACGGTTCCGCCGCCGTCATCGGCCTGCAGATGCTGCCCGTGCTCGGCACCGTCGTCCCCCGCGCCGAGGCCGCCCCGCACGCCGCCGCCCTGGGGGTCGCCTTCCAGCTGACCAACTTCCTGCGGGACGTGGGCGAGGACCTGGACCGTGGCCGGATCTACCTGCCCCAGGAGCTCCTCGCCGCGCACGGCGTCGACCGCGCCCTGCTGCTCTGGAGCCGCACCACCGGACGCGGGGACCCCAGGGTCACCGCGGCACTGAAGGAGGCCGCCGCCCTCACCCGGGGCGTCTACGCCACCGCCGCCCCTGGCCTCGCCATGCTCGACCCCGTCGCTCGCCCCTGCATCCGCACCGCGTTCGTGCTGTACGGCGCGATCCTGGACGCGATCGCCGACGGCGGCTACGCCGTCCTGCACCGGCGGTCCGCGGTCTCCCGGCGCCGCCGCGCCGCGGTCGCCTGCGACGGCCTGGCCCGGGTGGCCGCCGCGCGCCTGCGGCACCGACTGGCCGGCGCCCCCGCGCTGCCACCGCCCGCGCTGCCCGAAGACGCGGCCCCGCACCACGGCACGTACACCGCGCACTCCCGGAAGGAGCCGGTATGAGCCGCTACCCCTTGCGGCTGCGCCGCAAGCCCGTCGCCTGGGAGGACCAGCGCCCGACCTGGCGCGAGGCCCGGCCCGCCGTGATCGCCGCCGCGCTGAAGCGCGCCCAGGGCCGCCCGTCCGGCAACTGGTACGTGGTGGGCGCGACCGGGCAGCTCAGGGACGACCGTCCGCTGGGCCGTACGGTGGCGGGGCGGGAGATCGTCCTGTGGCGCGACGCGGCGGGAACGCTGCGGGCCGGGCCGGGTGCCTGCCCGCACCTGGGCGCTCCGCTCAAGGACAGTCCGGTGCGGTGCGGGACGCTGATCTGCCACTGGCACGGCATGTCCCTGGACGGGCGGCCGTTCGCGGGCTGGAGCCCCTACCCGGCCTTCGACGACGGTGTCCTGGTCTGGGTCAGGCTCGACGACGTCGGCGGCGAACCGGCCCTGGAGCGGCCGGTGTTGCCCGAGCGCCCCGACCCGGCGGAGAGCGTGGCGGCCGTGATGACGGTGGCCGGCCGTTGCGAACCCGAGGACGTGGTCGCCAACCGGCTCGACCCCTGGCACGGCGCGTGGTTCCACCCGTACTCCTTCGTCGATCTCACCGTGGCCCCCGTCGCGGACGACGACGGGGACGGCGGCGACGGCGGGAGTGATCCGCGGCAGGACGCGTTCACCGTCGACGTGTCGTTCAAGGTGGCCGGGCGCGCGGTCGTTCCGGTGCGGGCGGTCTTCACGGCACCGGAGCCCCGTACCGTCGTCATGCACATCACCCGCGGCGAGGGCGAGGGATCCGTGGTGGAGACCCACGCGACGCCCCTCGGTACGGACCGGGCGGGGAATCCGCGTACGGCGGTGGTCGAAGCGGTGATCGCCACGTCCGGGCGCCCGGGTTTCCTCGCCGCGAGGACCGCCGCGCCCGCGCTGCGGCCGCTCATGAGGGCGGCGGCGGCCCGGCTGTGGCGCGACGACCTGGCGTACGCGGAACGCCGCTGGACCCTGCGCAGCACGGGCCGCTTCCCGGGCTGAACCATACGGCGCCGCGGTTCATGTGCCGAGCATCCGGTTGAGTGCCCGCAGTGCCCGCACCCGGCCCCGGTCGGGGACCGACCACAGGGTCTGGCCGCGCAGGCCCCAGCGGGCGAGCAGGGCGTTCGCGGCGAGGAACCCCGTGGTGACGGCGCGCTCCATCAGGGCGGCCGGCAGGTCGGTGCGGACGAGGTCGCCCGCCACGGTGAGGGCCGGGTCGGCGGTGTGCACGGTGGGCCGGTCCTCGTAGCCGCCCACCGCGAACAGCGGGCAGTCGGCGCGCCATTCGTGCCGCTCGTCCACGATCTTGGCGTCACGCGTCTCGGGGTAGACGCGTTGCAACTGCACCCGCAGACGTTCCTGTTCCGCCGTCCGGTCGGCGCCGGGATCCACCGCGTACGCGTGCAGTTCGACGACCGAGCCGCCGGTCCGCGCGACCCAGCGCAGCGCCTCGCCCTCCCACCGTTCGAGGACGCTCACGTTGTCCAGCGGCCCGTACCCGCTGGTGCCGAGGAACCCCGGGCGGTCGGCGGCCACGGGCCGGTCGAGCCAGAGGCGGGAGACGAGGAAGGGCGGGGCGGTGCGCAGCCGCATGATCCGCTCGCGCCATGGGCGGTCGGCGAGCCGGGGCGAGCGGGCGACGACGTGCTGCAGGCCGGTCGTGTCGAGGGCGAGCACCACGGTGTCGTACCGGTCCCCGCCGTCCTCGGTGGTGACGCGGAACCCGCCGCCCGGCGCCGGCTGGACGCTCTCGACGGCCTGCCCGGTGCGGATGTCGACGCCGTGGCCGGTGAGGTAGGCGGCCAGGGGGTCCCAGAGGGCCGTCGGGAAGGGTTCCTGCGGTACGTCGAAGAGCAGGCCCTCACTGGAGCCGAGGAAGTAGATGTGGAACATGAGGGCGAGTTCGGCGGCCGAGAGCAGGCGCGGGTCGGCGAAGAAGCTGCGGGAGAACACCTCGAAGGCCAGGTGGTGGGCTGCTTCGGGGAACCGGATGCGTTCGAGGAGTTCGTGCGCGCTGGTGCGGTCGAGCCGCCGGTAGGTCTCGGGGACGCGGACGTCCATCAGGGGCAGGGCGGCGCGCGGGTTCATCCGGGCCAGGTCGCGCCCGCCGAACGTGGGACTGAGCGCGGCGAAGCCGAGCGCGCTCCACGGCGGGGTGCGCGGCACCTTCGCGAAGCTGTCCCTGAACCCCTTGCTGTGCTGCAGCGGATAGTCGGGCAGGCCGGTCAGCGCGGTGAGTCCCGGGTCGGTCCGGCGCAGCAGGCCGCGCAGGTTGTAGTACTGGCGGAAGAACGCGTGGAAGCCGCGGGTCATGGTCGCCGTGGAGCCGTCGGCGAGCTCGATGGGCCAGCCCGCCAGGCGGCCGCCGAGCTGGTACTCGCGTTCGTACAGGGTCACGCGGACTCCGCGTTCCGCGAGGGCCGTGGCGGCGGCGAGACCGGCGAGGCCGCCTCCCACGACGGCCGTCGTGCGCGTCTCGCCGCTCGGTACGCGCGCGAGTCCGGTCGGCGCGGGCCACACCCGGGCGCGGCGGTCGCGGCCCCGGCGGGGCGTCGCGTACGGCTGTTCCGTGCCGTTCAGGTTCATCGGACGGCCCCGCCGGAGCCGTCGGCCGCGGCAAGGACGGTGTGCACGATGCCGGTCTGCCAGCCGGGCATCGGCAGGACGCGCACGCGGTCGAAGCCCGCTTTGCGGGTGCGTGCGGCGAAGGCGTCGGCGGTGTCGAAGCCGGAGACGCTGCGGAACAGGTGGCGGTAGAGGGCTCCGTCGCCGGACAGGGTGCCCGCGGGCTGCACCACGGCCTTGCACACGGCCGTCCACACCAGACGGTCCGTCAGGCGTCCGCTGAGGGTGTACTCGTGCACGGCGAGGCGGCCGTGCGGGGCGAGCAGCGCTCGGACCACCGCGAGCACGGCGTCCGGGTCGGCGAGGTTGCGGAAGAGGTACGCGGCGAAGACCGCGTCGAAGGGCCCCTCCACGCCCGCCTGTTCGAGCCGTTCGGCGGGGGCGTGCACGAACGTCACGGAGGGCGGCCAGGGTTTGGCCGCCGCGCGCTCCAGCATGCCCGCCGACGCGTCGACCGCGACGATCTCGGCCAGCGGGGCCGCGCTGCGCAGCGCGGCGGTGGAGGCGCCGGTGCCGCAGCCGAGGTCGAGCAGGCGCAGTCCGGCGCCGCCGTTCGGCAGCCGCAGCCGCCGCGCGGAGCGGCGCAGGTGTGCGTGGTAGCCGGGGTTGGCGGCGACCAGCCGGTCGTAGGTGCGGGCCGCGTGGTCGAACGCGGCGGACAGGGTGTCGTCGCGCAGCACGGTCATCTCAGTTCTCTTTCCGTTCGGCCCGGTGTCGGGGCAGGAGGGGCAGCTCGGCCGCCGTGCGCAGCATGGGGCCCACGGGGGTGTGGAACCCGATCGTCACGTCCTCGCGGACACTGGTGCGGCCGTCGAGGAAGCGGAGCAGCCGTTCCATGGGGACCTCGCGGAAGAGCCGGGTGAAGAACGACGCGCCGCTCACCCGGCCGGTGTCCAGGGCGCGCAGCAGCACGGCGTCCATCGCGCGCGACCGCGCCGAGTGGGCGGGCGGCGGCTGCGGGGAGTGGCCCCGGTGGCAGGCGGCGGCGATGGCGCGCGTCTGTCGCTGGATGGCGGCGAAGGTGTACCCGGTCGAGGGACGGGTCGCTCCGCCCGCGGTGCCGATGCGGAAGACGGAGCGACCGGCGCGGCGCGGGAAGCGGGCGTCGGTCATGGGGATGACGCCGTGCTCCACGCGGTCGATTTCGTGGGCGCCGAGGGCCAGTTCGTCCGTCAGATACCGCGTCAGGGCTTGGTCGTACGCCTGGTCGTCGAGGACCTGGCGGGAGAACTCGGTGTACTCGACCAGGGCTTGGCGCGGGCCGGTGGGCAGGACGTAGACGAAGGAGAGGCCGTGCGCCGGCTGGGGCGTGCGGAAGTCCATGAGGTCCGCCACCCGCGGGTCGAAGGCGGGCCGGTCGGTCGTGACGAACCAGCCGTGGAAGTGCTGCAGCAGGGTGGTGCGGCCCGGGGGCAGGACCCGCGGCGGGCGCGAGTCGAACACCCAGCGGGCGCGCAGCGACAGGGGGCGTCCGCCGGGTGCGCGCGTGCGGACCTCGGCTCCGTCGCCGACGTCGCGGATCTCCTCGACCACCGCCTCCAGGCGGGCCACGTTCGGCTCGTCGGCGAGGCGGTCGCCGACGAGGGACTCGAAGGCGCCGGAACGCAGCATCTTGTAGCGCAGCGGGGCGGGCGAGGCGGTGACGGCGGTGCCGTCCGGGGCGCGGACGCGCAGGGTGTCCCAGACGGCGGTGAGGGCGGCGTCGAACTCGCCGTGCGGTTCCTCCCAGAAGCACCAGGTGCGCTCCGCGGGCTTCAGCGGTCCGGCGGGGGCGTCGATGAGGACCACCGACGGCGTCGGTCCTTCGGGGCGGTCGACGGCGAGCCGGTAGGCGAGCGAGAGGCCCGCCGCGCCGGCCCCCACGATGGCGATGTCCGCGTCCCGCATCAAACCCCTCGCCGGTCGTCCGCCCATGCCCATGCCCAGCATTCCGCACGGGATCGCCCCTTGGATGCACCGGACGCGCGCGAATCGCCGGTGACCGGTGCGGCGGTGGCCCTCTACCGGGGTCGAGCCGCACTCAGGAGGGTGATGGCGTCCCGGAGGCTGCCGCAGCGCGTGAACCCGGTGAGCGCGGACCGCCCCCAGCCCGGTCCGGACGGCAGGACGAGGGCGCGGCGGCGGGCCCCCGCCGGCCCCCACTCCATCGCCGCCACGCGGTGCGCCAGGGCCTCGCCCGCCGTGGAGCGGGCCTGCGACCACAGCACGACGGCCGAGGGCCCGATGCGCCGCACGGCGGCGACGAGTGCCTCCGGCGGTACGGCGGCGCCCAGCATGCGGGTGGGGACGCCGTTCTCGCCGAGGGCCGCGTTGAGCGCTTCCAGGGGCAGGGTGTGCTGTTCGTCCGGCATGCAGGCGAGCAGGACCGGCGGGGTGTCGAGGAGCGGTGCGGTGCGCGGGCGGAGCAGGGGGACGCTGCGCAGGGTGGTGGAGATGTGCCAGGACAGCAGGTGCTCGACCTCCACGTAACGGTCGTCGGACAGCTCCCACTTGCGTCCCACGGCGCGCAGCGTGGGCACCATGACCTCTTCCCACACGGGTACGAGGCCGTGCTCGCCGACCAGCGAGTCGAGCCTGCTCTGCATCTCCTGCGCGTCGAGGCGGACCGCGGCGCGGGCGAGGCCCCGGCACTCCTGGCGTACGTCGCCGAGGGGCAGGACGGTGCTGGCGTCGCGGCGCCGCCGTCCGGTGGCCGGCGCGCCGGGCTCCCCGGTCGTCTCCTCGGAGGCCGCGCGGGATCCGTCCGCCGCCAGACGTGCCGCCTCACCGGGCGGGATCCCACTGGCCGTGAGCCTGCACATGTGTTCCAGCACGGCGATGTCCTCGGGCGTCCACCGCCGGTGGCGTCCCTGGGTGCGGGCGGCGGGGCCCAGGCCGTAGCGGCGGTCCCAGCTGCGCAGGGTGGTCGGTGAGACGCCCAGGCGCCGGGCGACGGCTCCCGAGGTCAGCGCGGCCTCTGCATCATCCATGCCCTCCAAAATACGACGCAATACGACGCAGAATCGATGCACGTTGCTCGTGCGCCCGCCCGCGCGAAGGATCGGCGCCAGGCCGCCCGCCCGTCACGGACCACCCCGGGACGGAAGAAGCGGCCGCCCCGCCAGAAGGAGCAGTCGCACATGATCGCCAGTCAACCGGCCCCGGTCACCGAGAGCGTTCCCGCCCCCTCGGCGGGCCGCGTGGCGGGCCGCGACGAAGACGACCTGGTCACCGGCTTCGTGGCGGGCGACGAGGCCTGCCTCGCCGTCGTCCACCAGCGGTGGTCGGCGCTGGTGCACTGCGTCGCCCGGCGTTCGCTCGGGGACGCGCGGGAGGCGGAGGACGTGACGCAGCAGGTGTTCATCGCCGCCTGGCGCGGCCGGGCCGGTTACTCCCCCGGCCGCGGAACCCTCGCGGGCTGGCTCATCGGCATCACCCGGCGCAAGGTCGCCGACGCGCTGTCCGCGCGCAGCCGCCGGGCCGCCCTGGTCGACGCGGCGGGCGCGGCGCTCGCGGTGCGCCCCCAGGAGTCGTGCTCCCTGGACGGCGTGCTCGACCAGGTCCTCGTGGAACACGAACTGGCCCGCCTCCCACCGCCGCAGCGCAAGGTCCTGCGCCTGGCGTTCTACGACGACCTGACGCAGCCCCAGATCGCCGTGGTCACGGGCTGGCCCCTGGGCACGGTGAAAAGCCACGCCCGCCGCGGCCTCCTCCGCCTGCGCCAGGCCTTCGACCCCGCTCCCGACCGGGACACGGCCCCGCCCCGGGCGTGACCTCGGTCCGGCGGTACGAGGTCAGGCGGTACGAGGTCAGGCGGTACGAGGTCAGGCGGTACGAGGTCAGGCGCCCAGCAGGGATGTGCCGCCCCGTCGCTGGAGGGGGTGGGCCAGGTCGATCAGGGCCCGCTCCAGACTGTGGAGGTGGGCCAGGGCGGGTTCCACGATCGCGTGGGGCAGGTCGATGGCCTCGCCGAGCTGCGCCGGGGCCCCGTGCGGTGCCGTCAGGGACTCGACCGCGGCCTCGACACGGCGGCACGCGGCGGCCAGGCGGGCGTCGTGGGAGGCCTCCGGGTCCGCGGCGACGGCGGCGAGTCCCCGTATCTCGCGTGCGCAGTTGTCGAGCAGCGCGACCACCTGGAGGGCGCGTCCCTTCCGGGTCCGCAGCGGGCTGAACGGGTGCACGAGCGGGGCGAGGGACATGCGCACCCGGCCCAGGATCGCCTCCAGCTCAGCGATGCGGCCCGCGGGATCGGCGGATTCCGTGCCCGCGAGCCGAGCCGCCGCCTCCTTCGTGCAGTCGTGCACGCAGTGCAGCGCCTGCTTGATCCACGCCTCGGTCGTGGCGTGCGTCGTGATCGGCAGGACGACCAGCACGGCGAGGACCGCGCCGAGCGCGCCGATGCCGGTCTCGGCGAGCCGGAGGCCGAGCAGCCCCGCGTCCAGCACGCCGAGCAGGCCGTACAGCGATCCGGCGAGCACGGTCACCGAGAGCATCATCCACGTGTACGACACCGCGGCCGTGTAGAAGATCCCGAAGACGCCGACGGCGACGAGCAGGGCGCTGGGGACGGGCGCGCCCTCCAGAGGTACGACGAGGACGAGGCCCGCGCCCATCCCGATCAGCGTGCCGAGCACGCGCCGGAAGCTCCGTACGACCGTCTCGCCGCGCGAGGTGGTGTTGACGAAGACCCACCACGTGGCGCCGACCGCCCAGTACCAGCGCTCACCGGAGAGCAGTTGGCCCGCGGCGAGCGCGAAGGCTCCGCCGACGGCCGCCTGGACGGCCTGCCGGGTGGTGGCCCTGGCCAGCCCCCTGGCGGCGGGCGGGGCGGGCGGCACGACGCCGGGCGGCAGCCGCCGCTCGTAGCACCACGCCCCGAACCGCACGGTCGAGGAGGCGGCGATCGAGAGGAGCACCGCCGCGTAGAGCTGGGGAAGCTGGTGCATCTCCGTGTGGAGGAACTGGCTGATGAAGAAGGTCATGAAGGCGAACACGCCGAGGGAGTGCCCCCGAGGCCCCCACCGTCGCGCGTACACGCCGAGTCCCATGACGGCGAGGAACGCGCAGTCCCGCGCGAGCGGCGTGTCGTGGAGCGACGCCGCGAGCGCGAGCACGGGGAATCCGACGACGGGCAGCAGCGCCGTCGTGATCGCCTGCCCGCGCACGGTCGTGTCCGTGACGGTGAAGAGGGCCAGGAGTGCGGCCAGTCCTCCGGTGATCGCCGCGACGAGCGAGTGTCCGGCCAGGCCGCACACGACGACCGCCAGGGAGATGCCCAGTACGGCCCGCGAAGCGAAGCGGAGCCGTATCCGTCCCGGATCCGGCGCCACGAACACCCTCTTCAGCAAAGCTTCCCCGCCCTTCCGTGCACATCTCGATCTGCTCGCATGAAAAAGGCGCCGCGGAGATCCGCAGCGCCATCGACTGGACCATCAGACCATCCGATCACCATCTGGCTCAACTCAGCCTCGCACGGGTGGGCCATTGGCTCACTTTCGCGCGCCTATACCCGCCACGTCCGACGCCAACGGCTCATGCGGTCCCCCGGTCCGGCGACGGCTGTTGCAGGACGGTGACATAGCGGGCACAACGTACGTCGGCGGCCGTCCGTCTCAACAGTCGTGAACAGCCCGAATGGGAGATAGCGCACCTTCTCCTCCCATGTATCCACGGAAGGCACCCTCATGATCACCAAGCGGAACACCCTGCGCATGGCCGCCGTAGGCGTCATCGGCGCGGTCGCCCTCGGCACGGCCGGCACCGCCGCCATGGCCGCGACCCCTGCCGCGCACCCCGTCTCCGTCACACAGAAGGTCCCCGCGGCCAAGGCCACCACCGCGAAGGCCATCAGCGCGAAGCCCTCGGCGAAGTCCGTCAAGGCGTGGCAGCTGTTCCGCGTCACCGGCACCACGACCGGCCTGAAGCCGGGCAGCAAGGTGACGCTGCAGCAGAAGCAGCGCGGCCACTGGGTCTCGCTGCCCGCCTCCGCGCCCCTCACCCGCGGCGGCAGCTACTCCCTGGGCGTCAAGCTCGGCATGAAGGGCAAGAACGAGCTGCGCGTCGTCCAGGGTTCGACGGTCTCCGGCGCGTTCACCGTGACCGTGCGCTGACCGACGTCGTGGTGCGGGCGGGGCGGGACAGCAGGAGCAGGCTGTGCGCCTCCAGGGTGACTTCGGCGTTCGCCTTGTGTTCCGTCTCGTCCGCCACTCCCGTGGGCTCCGTGGTGTCGATCCGCGTCGACCAGCGCTCCCCGTACGCCGCGTCCGGCAGGTCGAAGACGACGGGCTCCCGGTAGCTGTTCAGCAGGAGCAGGAAGGAGTCGTCGACCACCGGCCTGCCGTGGGCGTCCGGTTCCGCGATGGCGTCGCCGTTGAGGAAGACGGCGACGGCGTGCGCGTCGCCGCGCTGCCAGTCCTGGTCCGTCATCTCCAGCGCGTCGGGCCGCAGCCACACCAGGTCGGGGAGCGGCTGGCCCTGGTGCGTGACGGTGTCGCCGCGGAAGAAGCGGCGCCGGCGCAGCACGGGGTGGGCGAGCCGCAGCGCGATGGCGCGGCGGGTGAAGGCGATGAGGTCGCGCTGCTCGTCGGTGAGGTCCCAGTCGATCCAGGAGAGCTCGCTGTCCTGGCAGTAGGCGTTGTTGTTGCCCTGCTGGGTGCGGCCGAGTTCGTCGCCGTGGGCGAGCATCGGGATGCCCTGCGAGAGCATGAGGGTGGCGAGGAAGTTGCGCTGCCTGCGCGCGCGGAGTTCGAGGATCCCCTCGTCCGCGGTGGGGCCTTCGGCGCCGCTGTTCCAGGAGCGGTTGGCGTTCTCGCCGTCCTGGTTGTTCTCGCCGTTGGCCTCGTTGTGCTTGTCGTTGTACGAGACCAGGTCGCGCAGGGTGAATCCGTCGTGCGCGGTGACGAAGTTGACGCTGGCGCGCGGGCGGCGGCGGTCGTGCTGGTAGAGGTCGGAGGAGCCGGTCAGCCGGGAGGCGAACTCGGCGAGGGTGTGGTCCGCGCCGCGCCAGAAGTCCCGCACGGAGTCGCGGTACTTGCCGTTCCACTCCGACCACAGCGGCGGGAAGTTGCCGACCTGGTATCCCCCGTCGCCGACGTCCCAGGGCTCGGCGATGAGTTTGACGCGGCTGACGACGGGATCCTGCTGGACCAGGTCGAAGAAGGCCGAGAGCCGGTCGACGTCGTGGAACTGCCGGGCGAGCGTGGCCGCCAGGTCGAACCGGAACCCGTCGACGTGCATCTCGGTGACCCAGTACCGCAGCGAGTCCATCACCAGCTGCAGGACGTTGGGGTGGCGCATGAGCAGGCTGTTGCCGGTGCCTGTGGTGTCGAAGTAGTGCGCGGGGTCGTCCTCGGCGAGGCGGTAGTACGACGCGTTGTCGATGCCCCGGAAGGCGAGGGTGGGTCCGTTCTCGTTGCCCTCGGCGGTGTGGTTGTAGACCACGTCGAGGATCACTTCGAGTCCGGCCTGGTGCAGCGCCTTGACCATGGACTTGAACTCGGTGACCTGTTCGCCGCGCGAGCCGTGCGCCGCGTAGGCGTTGTGCGGGGCGAAGAAGCCGATGGAGGTGTAGCCCCAGTAGTTGGACAGGCCCCGGTCGCGCAGGAAGCCGTCCTGGACGTACTGGTGGACCGGCATCAGTTCGATCGCGGTCACGCCGAGCGACGTGAGGTGCTCGATGACGGGCTCGGTCGCGAGGCCCGCGTACGTGCCGCGCAGCGCTTCGGGCACTCCGGGGTGCGTCCGGGTGAGGCCGCGGACGTGCGCCTCGTACACCACCGTCTCGGCGTAGGGGCGGCGCGGCGGGCGGTCGCCCTCCCAGGAGAAGGCCGGGTCGGTCACCACGGAGAGCGGGGTGTGCCCGGCGCTGTCGGCCCGCCCGGGTCCGTCGGGCGCACGCTCGAAGAGTGCGGCGTCGTTGTCCATCTGGCCCTCGATGGCCCGGGCGTACGGGTCGAGGAGCAGCTTGGCCGGGTTGCACCGGTGGCCTTCGGCGGGGTTCCAGGGGCCGTGCACGCGGTAGCCGTAGCGCCGGCCGGGGCCGACCCCGGGCAGGTAGCAGTGCCAGACGAAGCCGTCGACCTCGGTGAGGGTGACGCTGCGGTGCGTGCCGTCGTCGTCGATCAGGATGAGGTCGACGCGTTCGGCGACTTCGCTGAACAGGGCGAAGTTGGTCCCTTCACCGTCGTAGGTGGCGCCGAGCGGGAAGGGGGTGCCGGTCCAGGTACGCACGCAACTGCCTCCGTACAGGGGGAGATCGGGGAACGTCAGGGAACGTAGGGGCGCTCGGAGGGGTCGAGGCCGGGAAGCGGTGCGCCGGCCGCAGCCGCCCACCAGAGGGAAGCCGCGGCCGGTGCGCCGCGCCGCCGTGCTAGGCGGCCTTTCACACCACCGCGGGTTCCGCCTCCGCGGGCTCCGCTTCCGCGGGTTGCGCCTCCCCGGGGCCCGCGAGCGCGGCGAGGGGTATGGCGCGGGGCAGGTCGAGGGCCTCGCGCAGGCTGGGTGCGGGCGCCGCGGGTGCCAGCGGGGCGCGTTCGGGGGCGCGGACCCGGCGGGAGAACCAGATGATCTTGCCGTCGGTCGCCGGGAAGCTGCCCCAGCCGTCGCTGAGCGCGGCGATCTGCGTCAGGCAGCCCTGCGGACCGTAGTGGCGCTCGGGCAGTTCGCGGTTGGCGTCGGACACGGCGGTGATGAGGTGCTGGCCGTTCCACCACATCTCCACGACGGTGTTCTTGTCGGTTCCGTGCTCCTCGATCTCGTGGAGCAGGACCCCGGTGCAACGGCAGACGGGTTCGCTGAGAACCCCCAGCCCCCAATGCCGGAGATGCGCGGTCAGGATGCGCCTGACCTGGTCGATCCTCTCCGGGCTTACCTCGACCTCGAGGTGGTAGTAGCAGGGGATCGCGGATTTCATTGCTCTTGGCTCCTCTCGGCGAAGCTAGTCCGCTCCGCCTCGGCCTGACCGGCCGAGCCCCGAACACGCAGCGTGAGCACTGATCGCTTCTGAGTCAGTCTCAGGGTGCGAGCGCTACTCCATTTGCGCAACACGAGGCACATGCGAGCGCAGGTGCACCGGCATCGGCCTCATCGACTCCCGCATCGATCCCTTTAGTTGAATGCCTAACAGGACGTTGGGTGCTCATCCGTGCACGATGAGTCAGAAGGATCGACGAGCGAAAGGGTGACCAGCGTGAAGCTGCTGCCCGCCAAATCCGAGGTCGCACGGCATCTGCGTCAGTACCGGGCGTGGGAGCGGCAATTGCTCGCGCACCCCGCCGACCGGTCCGTGCGGATGCACTTCGAGGACACCGCGTACACGCTGTGCGTCCTGATGGGCGAGTGCAAAGCACGGGAGGCCGCCGACGCGGCCGAGCAGTATCTGCGGCCACGAGAGGCACGACCGTCCCGCACGACACGAGCACCACACGCGGCAACCCGTCGGCCTCAGCTCTCCCCGAGCGCCCCGGCCCCGGTCCGATAGCGACACCCGGCTCCCGCGGGGGCCGCCTGCACGCACGCCCGGCGGAGGAGGGACCGATGACGTCAGCTTCGGAGACGCCCCCTGCGGCCGTGCCCGTGCCGGTTCCCGTACCCGTCCTCGACGTCGGGCCCGCGGTCGACCGCGGCCGCCGCCCGGCGAAGGCAGTCCCCGGTGAGACCTTCGAGGTCACGGCGACCGTCTTCGCCGAGGGGCACGGAGCGGTCGGCGCCGATGTCGTGCTCCTCGGTCCCGGCGGGCGCCGCGGGCCGTGGACCCCGATGCGCGAACTCTCCCCGGGCAGCGACCGCTGGGGCGCCGAGGTCACTCCGGACGCCGAGGGCCGGTGGACGTTCCACGTGGAGGCCTGGACGGATCCCGTGACGGAGTGGCGGCGCGCCGCCACGATCAAGGTGCCCGCCGGCATCGACGCCGGGCTCATGCTTGAAGAGGGCGCGCTGTTGTACGAGCGGGCGGCGCGCGGCGCCCCGGAGGGCACGGCACGGCGGACGCTGCTCGCGGCGGTCGCCGCGCTCCAGGACGAGGAGCGGCCGCCGGGCGCACGTCTGGCGGCCGCGCTCGCCCCGGAGGTGGACGCCGTCCTCGCGCGGTATCCGTTGCGCGAGCGGGTCTCCCGTTCGCAGGCCATGCCCCTGCTCGTGGAGCGGGAGCGCGCGCTCTTCGGGTCCTGGTACGAGTTCTTCCCGCGCTCGGAGGGTGCCGTCGTCGAGGAAGGCAGGCCACCCGTCTCCGGAACGTTCCGCACCGCGGCGGAGCGGCTGCCCGCCATCGCGGAGATGGGCTTCGACGTCGTCTACCTGCCGCCGATCCATCCCATCGGCACCACCTTCCGCAAGGGCCCGGACAACGCGCTCACCGCCGGTCCCGACGACGTCGGTGTGCCGTGGGCGATCGGCTCGCCGGAGGGCGGTCACGACGCCGTCCACCCGGATCTGGGCACGCTGGACGACTTCGACGCGTTCGTGCGCCGCGCCGAGGGTCTCGGCCTCGAAGTCGCCCTGGACTTCGCGTTGCAGTGCTCCCCCGACCACCCGTGGGTGGAGAAGCACCCCGAGTGGTTCACCCACCGGCCCGACGGTTCCATCGCGTACGCCGAGAATCCGCCGAAGAAGTACCAGGACATCTATCCGATCGCCTTCGACGCCGATCTGCCGGGTCTGGTCGCGGAGACGGTACGGCTGCTGCGGTTCTGGATGGGGCACGGCGTACGCATCTTCCGCGTCGACAACCCGCACACCAAGCCCGTGGCGTTCTGGGACCGGGTGCTCGCCAAGATCAACGCGGGCGACCCGGACGTCGTCTTCCTCGCCGAGGCCTTCACCCGGCCCCCCGTCATGCGGGCCCTGGCCCAGGCCGGATTCCAGCAGTCCTACACGTACTTCACGTGGCGGAACACCAAGCAGGAGCTCACCGAGTATCTGACCGAGCTCTCGACGGAGACCGCGGCCTATCTGCGCCCGAACCTGTTCGTGAACACGCCGGACATCCTGCCCGGGTACCTCCAGGACGGTGGCCGCGCCGCCTTCGAGGTGCGGGCCGTGCTGGCCGCGACGCTCGCGCCGAGCTGGGGCATGTACGCCGGGTTCGAGCTGTGCGAGAACACCCCGGCGCGTGCGGACTGCGAGGACTACCTGCACTCGGAGAAGTACCAACTGCGCCCGCGGGACTGGGCGTACGCGGAACGGGCGGGCTACTCCCTCGCGCCGCTGATCACCACGCTCAACCGGGTCCGGCGCGCGCATCCCGCGCTGCGGCTGCTCAGGAACCTCCGTTTCCACGAGGCCGACAACGACGCGGTCATCGTCTACAGCAAGCGCTCCGGACAGGACACGGTCCTGGTGGTCGTCAACCTCGACCCTCACCACACCCAGGAGGCCACGGTCTCGCTGGACATGCCGCAACTCGGCCTCGACTGGCACGAGTCGGTGCCGGTGCGCGACGAGCTCACCGGCGAGACCTACCACTGGGGCAGGGCCAACTACGTGCGCCTGGAACCCGGCCGCGCGCCCGCGCACCTCTTCACGGTCCTGCGACCGTCCTCACCGTTGATCGGAGGGTCACCCACACCATGATCGTCAACGAGCCCGTCCAGGACACCTTCGAGGACACACCGGCCAAGGACCGCGACCCCGAATGGTTCAAACGCGCCGTCTTCTACGAAGTCCTCGTCCGCTCCTTCCAGGACAGCAACGGCGACGGCATCGGCGACCTCAAAGGCATCACCGCCAAACTCGACTACCTCCAATGGCTCGGCGTCGACTGCCTCTGGCTGCCCCCCTTCTTCAAATCCCCCCTGCGCGACGGCGGCTACGACGTCTCCGACTACACCGCCGTCCTCCCCGAATTCGGCGACCTCGCCGACTTCGTCGAATTCGTCGACTCCGCCCACCAGCGCGGCATGCGCGTCATCATCGACTTCGTCATGAACCACACCAGCGACCAGCACCCGTGGTTCCAGGCCTCGCGCACCGACCCCGAAGGCCCCTACGGCGACTACTACGTCTGGGCCGACGACGACAAGCAGTACCAGGACGCCCGCATCATCTTCGTCGACACCGAAGCCTCCAACTGGACCTTCGACCCCGTCCGCAAGCAGTACTACTGGCACCGCTTCTTCTCCCACCAACCCGACCTCAACTACGAAAACCCCGCGGTCCAGGAAGAGATCATCTCCGCCCTGCGCTTCTGGCTCGACCTCGGCATCGACGGCTTCCGCCTCGACGCCGTCCCCTACCTCTTCGCCGAAGAGGGCACCAACTGCGAGAACCTGCCCCGCTCCCACGGAATGCTGAAGCACGTACGTGCGGTCATCGATGCCCATTACCCCGATACGGTTCTGCTTGCCGAGGCCAATCAGTGGCCCGAGGACGTCGTCGACTACTTCGGCGACTTCGAAAAGGGCGGCGACGAATGCCACATGGCGTTCCACTTCCCCGTCATGCCCCGCATCTTCATGGCCGTACGCCGTGAATCCCGCTACCCCGTCTCGGAAATCCTCGCGAAGACCCCCGCCATTCCGTCCGGCTGTCAGTGGGGCATCTTCCTGCGCAACCACGACGAGCTGACCCTGGAAATGGTCACCGACGAAGAGCGCGACTACATGTACGCGGAGTACGCCAAGGACCCGCGCATGCGCGCCAACATCGGCATCCGCCGGCGCCTGGCCCCGCTCCTGGACAACGACCGCAACCAGATCGAACTCTTCACCGCGCTCCTGCTCTCTTTGCCCGGCTCGCCGATCCTGTACTACGGCGACGAGATCGGCATGGGCGACAACATCTGGCTCGGCGACCGCGACGCCGTGCGCACCCCCATGCAGTGGACCCCGGACCGCAACGCGGGCTTCTCGTCCTCCGATCCCGGGCGGCTCTACCTCCCCACGATCATGGACCCGGTCTACGGCTACCAGGTCACCAACGTCGAAGCGTCCATGTCCTCGCCGTCCTCCCTGCTCCACTGGACGCGCCGCATGATCGAGATCCGCAAACAGAACCCCGCCATGGGCATCGGCTCGTACACCGAACTGCCCTCCTCCAACCCGGCGGTGCTCGCGTTCCTGCGGGAGTACAAGGACGACCTGGTGCTGTGCGTGCACAACTTCTCGCGCTTCGCCCAGCCCACCGAACTGGATCTCCAGACCTTCGCGGGCCGCCATCCCGTCGAACTCATCGGCGGGGTGCGCTTTCCGGCCATCGGTGAGCTCCCGTACCTCCTGACCCTCGCGGGACACGGGTTCTACTGGTTCCGGCTGTGCAACGACCTCCACCCGCGCCGTCCGGCCGAACCCGCCGTGCGCCTCTGAAGGGACGTGTCGCATGCTCAAGACCGCAACGCAGTCGCGCGAAAGCCTCAGCCCGCCACTGCTGCTCGCGTCGCTCGCCGGGGTGCTGCAGAAGTGGCTGCCCGAACAGCGGTGGTTCGCCGGCAAGGGGCTGCCCGTCACGGAACTCGCCGTGGTGTCGATGACCGAGCTGCACCCGGGCTGTCTGCACCTGCTCATCCGCTCCCGGCACGCCGGGTCGCGCGAGGACTGCTACCAGCTGCTCCTCGGCGTGCGCAGGGACCTGCCGCCGCGCCTCCACCACGCCGTGATCGGCCGTCCCGACGAAGGTCCCCTCGCGGGCCTCACCGTGTACGACGCCCTGCACGACCCCCGCTCCGCCGCGCTGCTCCTGGAACGCCTGCGTACCCCGGGCACGGCGGGCCCGCTGCGGTTCGAACGCGACGTGCAGACCGTGGTGCCCCCGAACCTCACCGCCCGTGTCCTGGACGGCGAGCAGTCCAACACCTCGCTGGTGTACGGCGATTCCTTCATCCTCAAGCTCTTCCGCCGCGTCCAGTACGGCGTCAACCCCGACCTCGAAGTGCCGTGGGCGCTCGCCGGTCAGGGGTGCGCCCGGGTGCCGTCCCCCGTCGCCTGGTTCTGGACGAGCGAGCCGCGCAAGACGACGCTCGGCGTGCTCCAGCCGTTCCTGCGCGGCGCGACCGACGGCTGGACGCTGGCCCTTCAGTCCCTGGCCGCGGGACGGGACTTCACCGACGAGTCGTACGAGCTGGGGCGCGCCACGGCCGAAGTGCATCTGGCCCTGGCGCAGGTCTTCGTCCCCGACGTCCCGGACCGGCACGGCGGCCGGCACCTCGCCGAGGGGATGATGTCGCGCCTGGACACCACCGCCCGCCAGGTGCCCGCGCTCGTCCCGTACGTGTCCCGGCTGCGGGCCGCCTACGACGCGGTCGCGGCGCACGGTCCGGTGCGGCCGCCCCAGCGGATCCACGGCGATCTGCACCTCGGCCAGGTCCTGCGGGCCGGGCAGCGGTGGTTCGTCATCGACTTCGAGGGCGAGCCGGCCCGCCCGATCGCCGAGCGGCGGCGCGCGCAGGCGACCGTGCGCGACGTGGCGGGCATGCTCCGCTCCTTCGACTACGCGGCCCACGCCAGGCGGCCCTGGCAGCCCCGGTGGGCCGGGCGCTGCCGGGAGGCGTACTGCGCGGGGTACGCCGCGGAGGCGTCCTGGGACCCGCGGACGGAGGCCGGACTCCTGCGGGCCTACGAGACGGACCGGGCCGTGTACGAGGCGCTGTACGAGGCCAGGCACCGCCCGGACTGGCTGCCCGTGCCCATGGCGGCGATCGCCCGCCTCGCGGAGGGCCGCTGACCCGTCGCGCTCGCCGCCGCCCCCCTGTGCCGACCCTGTCCTGCCCCTGTCCCGCCCTGAGGAGACCTGACACCCGTGGTCATCATCGATACGTCCACCGCCGCCCCCGCGCCCGCCCTCCGCGCCGCGTACGCGCCGCTCGACGACGAGAGCCGCGGCCGTCTGCTCGCGGGCACGCACCATGACCCGCACTCCGTGCTCGGCGCCCACGCGGTCGCGGGCGGTGTGGCCTTCACGGCGCTGCGCCCGTACGCCGAGTCGGTGCGGGTCGTCGTCGAGGGGCAGGACGTACCGCTCCACGACGTGGGGGACGGGCTGTTCTCCGGTCTGCTGCCGCTCGACTCGATCCCCGCGTACGAGCTGCGGGTGACGTACGACGGCGTGGAGAGCGGGCTCCAGGATCCGTACCGCTTCCTGCCCGCCCTCGGCGAACTCGACCTGCATCTGATCCGTGAGGGCAGGCACGAGGAGCTGTGGAAGGCGTTGGGCGCACACCCCATGACTGTCGAGGGCGTCGTCGGCACACGCTTCACGGTGTGGGCGCCCAACGCGCTGGGCGTGCGGGTGTGCGGGGAGTTCTGCCACTGGGACGGCGCCGCCCACCCGATGCGGTCCCTCGGTTCGTCCGGTGTGTGGGAGCTGTTCCTGCCCGGCATCGGCGAGGGCGACCTGTACAAGTTCGACATCACCCGGCCCGACGGCACGCACACGCTGCGCGCGGACCCGATGGCGCGCCGGGCGGAGGTGCCGCCCGCGACGGCGTCCGTGGTCACGCGGTCGACGCACGAGTGGGCGGACGCGGAGTGGATGGAGCACCGCGCGGACCGCCCCGTCCACCGCTCCCCCTTCTCCGTGTACGAGGTCCATCTCCCGTCCTGGCGCCCGGGACTGACGTACCGACAGCTGGCCGACGAGCTGACGGCCTACGTCTCCGACGCGGGCTTCACGCACGTGGAGTTCATGCCGGTGGCGGAGCACCCCTTCGGCGGGTCGTGGGGGTACCAGGTCACCGGGCTCTACGCGCCGACCGCACGCCTCGGCACGCCCGACGACTTCAAGTTCCTCGTCGACGCGCTGCACCGGGCGGGCATCGGCGTGATCGTGGACTGGGTTCCGGCGCACTTCCCGAAGGACGACTGGGCGCTGGCGGAGTTCGACGGGCGGCCGCTGTACGAGCCGGGTGACCACCGGCGTGCCGAACATCCCGACTGGGGCACGCTCACCTTCGACTACGGCCGGACGGAGGTCCGCAACTTCCTCGTCGCCAACGCCGTCTACTGGTGCGAGGAGTTCCACATCGACGGCCTGCGCGTCGACGCCGTGGCCTCCATGCTCTACCTCGACTACTCGCGCGAGGAAGGCCAGTGGGGGCCCAACGAACACGGGGGCCGGGAGAATCTCGACGCCGTCGCCTTCCTCCAGGAGATGAACGCGACGGTGTACCGCCGCTGCCCCGGGGTCGTCACCATCGCCGAGGAGTCCACGGCGTGGGACGGCGTCACGCGCGCCACCCACGACACGGGGTACGGGGAGCTCGGGGGGCTCGGGTTCGGCCTGAAGTGGAACATGGGCTGGATGCACGACTCGCTGGAGTACATCCGGCACGAGCCGGTGCACCGCCAGTACCACCACAACGAGTTGACCTTCTCGATGGTGTACGCGTACAGCGAGAACTACCTCCTGCCGATCTCGCACGACGAGGTCGTCCACGGCAAGCAGGCCCTGGTGTCGAAGATGCCGGGCGACTGGTGGCAGCAGCGCGCGAACCACCGCGCCTACCTGGCCTACATGTGGGCGCACCCCGGCAAGCAGCTCCTGTTCATGGGGCAGGAGTTCGCGCAGGGAGCGGAGTGGTCACCGGACCACGGCCCCGACTGGTCCCTCCTCGACCCGGCGTACCCCGCGGAGCCGGACCACAACGGGGTGCGGCGCCTGGTGCGCGACCTCAACCACCAGTACCGGGACGCGCCCGCCCTGTGGGAGCAGGACACGGTGCCCGCCGGGTTCGCCTGGATCGACGCCGACGCCGCGCAGGACAACGTGGTCGCGTTCCTCCGCTTCGCCGCCGACGGGACGCCGCTCCTCTCCGTGAGCAACTTCTCCCCGGTCATCCGCCACGAGTACGCCCTGGGCGTCCCGGAGTCGCCGGGGGCCTGGCGGGAAACGCTGAACACGGACGCGGGGTGCTACGGCGGCGGCGACGTCCGCAACGCCGACCCGCTGCGCGCGTACCCGGAGCCCATCGGCGCCTTCCCCGCCCGCCTCCGAGTCACCCTCCCCCCGCTGGCCACGCTGTGGCTGCGCCCCGAGTAGGACTCAGCCCCGCCAACGCTGCGCGTACCCCTCCCGCAGGGGCCCGCCGTACAGACCGAGCACGTCTTCGACGGCGACCGTCAGCGGCGCGGGGTCGGCGTGCTCGGCCACGGCCCGGTGACCGTCCAGGAGGGCTTTGCCGCGCGCCGGATCCGCGCCGATGAGCCTGCGGGGCAGCCATTTGCCGATGCCCGTCCAGGCGTTGTGGTGGGCGGTGAGGAGGTGCGCCGCCTTGCCGAGCGCGAGATCGGCGACCGCGAGCTGTTCGTACCGCTGGTCCCGTGCCACGTCGGCGAGGTCGTCCATGAAACAGGTGAGGGCGTAGCGGTCCCGTTCGCGCTCCTCGGGGGTGAGGGGAGGCGGCCCGCCGGCGAGCACGGCGCGGGCTTGCGCGCACGTGCGGGCGAGGTGGCCGTGCGGGTCGAGCAGAGGCAGGCCCTCGGCGTAGACGAACAGGACCGTGCCGCGGCGGCGCGCCCTGTCCCACGCGAAGAACTCCGGCACGTCCGCGAGCGTGGTGAGGAACAGCTCGGCGGGGCGTCCTTCGTGCCGTATCACCTCGCGGCGGGTGACGTCGGAGTCGGGCAGGAGCACGGCCACGTCGAGGTCGCTCGTCGCGGCGGCGCGCCCCTGGGCGGCCGAGCCTCCGAGGACGGCGCCGAGCGCGTCGGGGAATCGCTCCGCGACGAGGCGTGCGGCCTGGGCGGTGATGCTGTGGTGACTGTTCATGGCGGGCCATCGTGCCACCGCGGGTGCGTGCTCCCGGTAAAGGGACCGTGCTGGTCCGCTCTTGCCCGGCACTGGTCCGCACCAAGAACCGGGAAAACAACCAATAGGTACAACCAACTGGTCTGAAGGGGGTCCACGTCGCGGACCGGGCGGGAGGAGCCTGAGCTCGTTCGTCGAAGCACGCAGGCCGGAAGTGACCGCTCCGGCAGGCCGGTCCCCGAGGGGAGTCCGAGGAATGGGACGTGGCAGGGCGAGGGCGGAGCGGATCGCGGCGGATGCCGCGGAACGCCTTTTCGCCGCGGGACAGTTGCTGCGGAGGGCGCCCACCACGCCCGACAGCAGAGCGGTGTTCCGCACCGATCAAGACGTCAACGACAGCCCCTACCGCGACCGTTGGGCGCACGACAAGGTGGTGCGCTCCACCCACGGAGTGAACTGCACGGGCTCGTGCTCCTGGCAGGTGTACGTCAAGGACGGCCTCATCACCTGGGAGACACAGGCGACCGACTATCCCTCGGCGGGAGCCGACCGCCCCGACTACGAGCCCCGGGGCTGCCCGCGCGGCGCCTCCTTCTCCTGGTACACGTACTCCCCGACGCGCGTCCGCTACCCGCACGCCCGCGGCGTCCTCGTCGAGATGTTCCGGGAGGCGAAACGGCGCCTCGGCGGCGACGCCGTCGCGGCCTGGGCGGAGCTCACCGGTGATCCCGACCGGCGGCGCCGCTACCAGTCGGCGCGCGGCAAGGGCGGCCTCGTGCGGATCGACTGGGACGAGGCGCTGGAGATCGCCGCCGCCGCGCACGTCCACACCCTCGAGGAGTTCGGCCCCGACCGCATCGCCGGCTTCTCGCCGATCCCCGCGATGTCGATGGCCTCGCACGCCGCGGGCGCCCGCTTCCACTCCCTCATCGGCGCCCCGATGCTGTCCTTCTACGACTGGTACGCGGATCTGCCGATCGCCTCGCCGCAGGTCTTCGGCGACCAGACCGACGTACCGGAGTCCGGGGACTGGTGGGACGCCGCGTACCTGATGCTGTGGGGCTCCAACGTGCCGGTGACCAGGACGCCCGACGCGCACTGGATGGCCGAGGCGCGCTATCGGGGCCAGAAGGTCGTCGTGGTCTCGCCGGACTACGCGGACGCCACGAAGTTCGCCGACGAGTGGCTGCACCCCCACCCCGGCACGGACGGCGCGCTGGCCATGGCGATGGGGCACGTGATCCTGCGGGAGTGTTTCGTGGAGCGGCAGGTGCCGTACTTCACGGACTACGCCAAACGCTTCACCGACCTGCCCTTCCTCATCGCGCTCGACGAGCCGGGGAGTGGCACACACGGCTCCGGCGCCCGCGTGCCCGGCGCGTTCGTCACCGCCAGGGACCTCGACCTGGCCAAGGACGCCGAGGCCGGCTCGCGGCGCTGGATGCCCGTCCTGTACGACGCGGCCACCAACCGTCCCGCCGTCCCCAACGGCACCCTCGGCGACCGCTGGGGCAAGGACGGCGAGGGCCGCTGGAACCTCGACCTCGGGGACGTCGAGCCGCTCCTGACCCTGCTCGGGCACCCCGGCGCGGAGCCGGCCGAGGTGGTGCTGCCCCGCTTCGACGAGGAGGGCGCCACCGTCCGGCGCACGGTGCCCGCGCTGCGCGTCGACGGACATCTGGTGACCACCGTCTTCGACCTGATGCTCGCTCAGTACAGCGTTGGGCGCGCAGGGTTGGGCTCCACGGCCGATGTTGTTTCGTACGAGGACGCCTCCACACCCTGCACCCCCGCCTGGCAGGAAGCGGTCACCTCCGTGCCCGCGCAGGCCGTCGTGCGCGCGGCGCGGGAGTTCGCCCGGACCGCGGAGCAGACGCGGGGCCGCTGCATGATCGTGATGGGGGCGGGCACCAACCACTGGTTCCACTCGGACACCATCTACCGGTCGTTCCTCTCGCTGCTGCTGCTCACCGGCTGCCAGGGCGTCAACGGGGGCGGCTGGGCGCACTACGTGGGGCAGGAGAAGGTGCGCCCGTACGCGGGCTGGCAGCAGGTGGCCACCGCGTCGGACTGGGTGCGTCCTTCGCGGCAGATGGCCGGGACGCCGTACTGGTACCTCAACACCGACCAGTGGCGGTACGAGAAGTTCACCGCGGACGCCCTGGCGTCGCCCACCGCGCCCGGCGCCCTCTCGGGCCTGCACACCGCGGACCTCTTCGCCCGCTCCGTCCGGCAGGGCTGGATGCCCTCCTACCCGACGTTCGGCGCCAACCCCCTGGACCTGGGGCGGCGCCTGCACGCGTCGGGGGCCGACCCGGCGGGCTGGGTGGCGGCCGAACGCGACGCGGGGCGTCTGGCGTACGCCTGCGAGGATCCGGACGACCCGGCCAACTGGCCGCGGGTGCTGACCGTTTGGCGTGCCAACCTCATCGGGTCGTCCGCCAAGGGCAACGAGTACTTCCTGCGGCACCTGCTCGGCGCGTCCGACAACTCGAGCGCCGAGGAGGCGCCGCAGGACAAGCGGCCGCGCGAGGTGACGTGGCGGGACGACGCGCCGCGCGGGAAGGTCGACCTGCTGCTCGCCCTCGACTTCCGCATGACGTCGACCACGCTCTTCGCCGACCTCGTGCTGCCCGCGGCCACGTGGTACGAGAAGCACGACCTGTCCAGCACGGACATGCACCCGTACGTGCACGCCTTCTCCCCCGCCATCGACCCGCCGTGGCAGGCCCGCACCGACTTCGAGATCTTCCACGGCCTGGCCGCCGAGGTGAGCCGCCTCGCCGCGGGCCGTCTGGACGTGGCCCACGACCTGGTCGCCACTGCCCTGCAGCACGACACCCCCGGCGAGGCACCGCCCGACGGACCCACCGGCTCCCGCTTCACCCTCGTGGAGCGCGACTACACCGCCATCGGCGACCGGATGGCCGCGCTCGGACCGCTCACCGGCGAGGAGGGCATCACGGTCAAGGGGGTGACCGTGCGGCCGCTGCCGGAGATCACCTGGCTCGGCACCCGCTGCGGCACGGCGACGCGCGGCGCGGCACGCGGGCGGCCGCTGCTCGACACGGACGTCAAGATGTGCGAGGCGATCCTCGCACTGTCGGGCACGACCAACGGCCGGCTCGCCGCCGAGGGCTTCGACCGGCTCGCCGAGCGCTGCGGCGCCGACACCGGCCTCGGCGAGCTCGCGGCCTCCGTGGCCGAGCGGCGCGTCACGTTCTCCGACACGCAGGCACGGCCCGTGCAGGTGGGCGTGAGCTTCGAGTGGTCGGGCAAGGAGGGCCCCGAGCGGCGCTACTCCCCCTTCACGATCAACACGGAGCACTTCAAGCCCTGGCACACCCTCACCGGCCGCCAGCACTTCTACCTCGACCATCCGTGGATCGCCGAGTACGGCGAGCAACTGCCGGTGTACCGGCCACCGTTGAACCTGCCCGCGCTCGGCGAGCAGCCGACGGGCGATCCGGACGGCGGGCGTTCGGTGACGGTGCGGTACCTGACGCCGCACTCCAAGTGGTCGATCCACTCCGAGTACCAGGAGAACCTGCTCATGCAGACGCTGGCCCGCGGCGGCCCCGTCATCTGGATCGGCGTGGACGACGCCGCGTCGATCGGCGTGGCCGACAACGACTGGATCGAGGCGCGGAACGCCAACGGCGTGGTGGTGGCCCGCGCGGTCGTCTCGCACCGCATGCCGCCCGGCACGGTGTTCATGTACCACGTCCAGGAACGCACGGTGAACGTCCCCAAGTCCGAGGCGACGGGGCGGCGCGGCGGCGTCCACAACGCGCTCACCAAGCTCCTGATCAAGCCGACGCACCTGATCGGCGGCCACGCGCAGCTCAGCTTCGCGCCCAACTACTACGGCCCCACCGGCAACCAGCGCGACGCGGTCACCGTCATCCGGCGCCGCTCCCAGGAGGTGCAGTACTGATGCTCCGTGACGGAGTCACTGTCGGCCGGGTCATGGCACAGGTGGCCATGGTGATGAACCTCGACAAGTGCATCGGCTGCCACACCTGCTCGGTCACCTGCAAGCAGACCTGGACCAACCGGGCGGGCACCGAGTACGTGTGGTTCAACAACGTGGAGACGCGCCCCGGCCAGGGCTACCCGCGCGGCTACGAGGACCAGGAGAAGTGGAAGGGCGGCTGGCAGCTCAAACGCGGCCGGCTCGTCCCCCGCGGCGGCGGCCGCGCCCGGCGCCTGGCCCGGCTGTTCGCCAACCCCGAACTCCCCGCGCTCGACGACTACTACGAGCCGTGGACGTACGACTACGAGACCCTCACCACCGCACCCCTCGGCGACGACGTGCCCACCGCGCGGCCGCGCTCGCTGATCGACGGCGGGCCGACCGCGGTGACGTGGGGCCCGAACTGGGACGACGACCTCGGCGGCGGGCCCGAACACCTCGCCGGTGACCCGGTGTTGCAGAAGATGAACGAACAGGTGCGGCTGGAGTACGAGCAGGCGTTCATGTTCTACCTGCCGCGGATCTGCGAGCACTGCCTCAACCCGTCGTGCGTCGCGGTCTGCCCGTCGGGCGCCCTGTACAAGCGGGTCGAGGACGGCATCGTCCTCGTCGACCAGGACCGCTGCCGCGGCTGGCGCATGTGCGTGAGCGGCTGCCCGTACAAGAAGGTGTACTTCAACCACCGCACCGGCAAGGCCGAGAAGTGCACGATGTGCTACCCGCGCATCGAGGCGGGCCTGCCGACCGTGTGCTCCGAGACGTGCGTGGGCCGCCTGCGCTACCTCGGCGTCATCCTCTACGACGCCGACAAGGTCGGCGAGGCCGCGGCCACGGAGCACGAACAGGACCTCTACCAGGCCCAGTTGGACTGCTTCCTCGACCCCGACGACCCCGAGGTGGCGCGCGCCGCCGAGGCGTCCGGCATCCCCCACGACTGGGTGACCGCCGCCCGGCGCTCCCCCGTGCACGCGCTCATCAGCCGCCACAAGGTGGCGCTCCCACTGCATCCCGAGTACCGCACCATGCCGATGGTCTGGTACGTCCCTCCGCTGTCGCCCGTCGTCGAGTCCCTGACCGCGACCGGGCACGACGGCGAGGACCCGGCCAAGCTGTTCGCCGCCATCGACTCGCTGCGCATCCCCGTCGGCTATCTCGCGGAGCTGTTCACCGCGGGTGATCCGGCGCCGGTGGAGGCGGCGCTGTGCCGGCTCGCGGCGATGCGCTCCCACATGCGGCGCGTCAACCTCGGCGAGGAGCAGGATCCCGCCATCGCGCGCGCCGTCGGCATGGACGCCGAGGAGATCGAGGCGATGTACCGGCTGCTCGCCCTCGCCAAGTACGACGAGCGGTATGTCGTCCCCACCAGCTACACCGCGCCGCTCCCCGGCTCCGAGGGCCTCGACGCCGGATGCAGCCTGGACGGGCAGGACGGGCCCGGCATGTACGATCCGGACGCCTTCCACGTCCCCCTGGGCGCACCGGCATCGGGCCCGTCGAGGGCCGGCAACGAGCCGGAGCACGCGGGGACGTCGCTGCGCGACCGGGTCAACCTCCTGAACTGGAACGGCCGCGGTCGCCCCGAAGGTCTCTTCCCGGGCGCGGAGGGCGACGCCCGGTGAACCGGGCCGTCGTCCACCAGGCCGCGTCCCTGCTGCTCGGCTACCCGGACCGGGACTGGCCGGGGCGGCTGCACGCCGTGCGCTCGGCGCTGGAACCGGTGCCGGGCGCCGACATCCGGCTCCTGCGCCGGTTCTGCGCGCGCGTCGACGGCACGGCGCCGCTCGAACTCGCCGCCCGGTACGTCGCCACGTTCGACCGCAGCCGCCGCCGCTGTCTCTACCTGACGTACTACACCGACGGGGACACCCGCAGGCGCGGCACCACCATGGCCGGGCTCAAGGCGCTCTACCGCGGCCACGGCTGGCGGCCGCCCGCGGACGAGCTCCCCGACTTCCTGCCCCTGATGCTGGAGTTCGCCGCCCGCACCCCGGACGCCGGGGAGCGGCTGCTCGTCGAGCACCGGCCCGCCCTCGAACTGCTCCGCTTCGGCCTCACCGCCTACGACAGCCCGTACGCGGACATCGTCGAGGCCGTCTGCCACACCCTGCCAGGACCGGGACCCGCCACCCGCGAGGCGGCCCTGCGCCTGGCCCGCACGGGCCCGCCCGCCGAATCGGTCGGGCTCCTGCCCTTCCCCCGGCTCCGACCGGTGCCCGATGCCCCGCACGCCGAGGAGACCTCCCGGTGAACCATCTGCGCATCGCCCTGTGGGGCGTCCTGCCCTGTCTCGTCCTCGTCGTCATGGTCACCGGCACGGCCTGGCGCTACCGCTACGACCGGTTCGGGTTCACCACCCGCTCCAGCCAGCTGCACGAGCACCGGCTGCTGAGCATCGGCGGCCCGCTGTTCCACTACGGACTGCTGTTCGTGGTGGCCGGGCACGCCGTCGGGCTGCTGATCCCCGAGTCGCTCACCGAACGGGTCCACGTCCACGAGTGGATGTACCGCGCCAACGCGCTGGTCGTGGGCGGCACGGCGGGCCTCGCCACCCTCGTGGGCCTGGCGATCCTCGTCCACCGACGCCTGCGCGTGCCCGCCGTGCGCCAGGCGACCGGCCGCAGCGACCGCGTCGTCCTGCCGGTCCTGCTCTGCGTGATCCTGGCGGGCCTCGTCGCCACGGCCACCACGCTGCGACCCCACTCCTACGACTACCGCCTCGGCGTCTCGGTCTGGTTCCGCTCGCTGTTCGTCCTCGACCCCGACGTCTCCGCCATGGCGGACGCCCCGCTCGCCTATCAGGTCCATGCACTGCTCGGCATGGCCCTGTTCGCCCTGTGGCCGTTCAGCCGCCTGGTACACGCCTTCACGGCACCGGTCGGCTACCTGGCCCGTCCCTACGTCGTCTACCGGTCGCGCGGGGTTCCTGCGGCACGCCGGGCGAGGGCGACGCGGCACTGAACACGGCACCATGCGCCAACTCCCCTTCCTGACACGTGGTGTTCACGCCACGACACCGCCGGGGCACGAAACATGCAACTAGCATCCTTCTCGGTCGCAGAAGCAGACCATCCGGTCCGGAAAGGATGCACACGCACCCATGGAACCCTTATCGGCGCAGCGATCCCCCTTACGGGGGCACGGCGCGAGACCCCGAACACCGCTCGTTCTCCTGCTGGTCACCGCGCTCCTCACGGGGCTGCTCACCGCACTGACCACCACGGTCGGCGCCGCACCCGCCCACGCCGCGGCCATCGACCGCACCGTCCTCACCTGGAACATGCAGGGCGCGGGTGACGGCCGCAACGACCCCGTGCAGAAGTGGGAGACCCTCAAGAACCCCCTGATGTTCGACCCGCAGATGGGGAAGCCGGACATCGCCCTCGTCCAAGAGGGCGGCCCCATGGACGTACCGGGCAGTGCCGATAATGCGACCACGCCCACGCCCAACCAAGTCGTCAACGGCCAGTACGAGACCATCAACCAGGTCCAGCACAAGATCTGGAAGGTCAACAGGCAGGACTCGTACCACATCTACCGCGTCAACTGGGACGTCGCCGGGCACCGCGTGAACCCCACGATCGTCACGCGCGAGCCGGCCGACGAGACGATCATCATGGGGCGGGTCGGCTCCGATACGCGCCCGATGCTGGGCGCGCGCTACGGAAACGACGTGTACTTCACCCTGCACGCCGCCAAGAACGGAAACGACGCGGAGGCACAGGCGCAGCGGGCCTGGACCTGGGCGAAGGCGCACAATCCGCCGTACAACGTGGTGGTCGGCGGGGACTTCAACAAGGAACCGAAGGACCTCGGCAACCTCAACGGCATGACCCTGCACAAGACGGGGCTGCCGACGCACATCGGTGGCAAGGAACTCGACTACGCGCTCGCGGGCAACGTCAATCAGCCGGGCGACACCAATCCCGAGCGGATCCGCGAACCGGGCCTGTTCTCCGACCACTCCCCCGTGCTGCTGACCCCCGACCGCCGTTGCGCCTGGGGCTTCGCGGGCGCGGCGCCCGGCGGACGGGCCGCGGCCGCGGACGCCCAGGGCTGTCAGGAGGCGGTGGTGTCGATGGGCGACAGCTACATCTCCGGCGAGGCGGGCCGCTGGCAGGGCAACGGCTCCAACGGCCAGTACAGCACCAAGGCCAAGGACGGCTCGTCGTTCGGCACCGACCGGACGGCGTTCAACTGTTCCGGCAGCGGGACCGACGAGAAGTGCGAGCACGACCCGAAGCGGGTGTACGGGGACACCGGCGAGGGCAAGGAGATGTGCCACCGGTCGGATGTCGCCGAGATCAAGTCGGTCGGTGACGTGCTCGGCATCCCACAGGAGCGGCGCCTGAACATCGCCTGTTCCGGCGCCACGACCGACGACATCCTCACGCGGACCTTCAAGGGCGAGAAGCCGCAGATCGAGCAGTTGGCCTCGCTGTCCAGGAAGTACCACCTGAAGTACGTGGTGCTGTCCATCGGCGGGAACGACCTGGGCTTCTCCAAGATCGCCCAGGACTGTGTCCTCGGCTACGAGGCCAACCGCCCGTGCAGCACCAAGGGCCGCGGCGAGATGGGCCCGAAGCTGGCCGAGGTGGGGGACGCGGTGAACAAGACCGTGGAGACCATCAGGAAGACCCTGGACGAGTCCGGCCAGGGGCACGCGAAGATCATCATCCAGGGTTACCCCGATCCCGTCCCCTCCTCGCTGAACGTGCGCTATGAGAACAAGGCATGGCTGCGGGAGATGTCCGGCGGCTGCCCGCTGGCCGACCCGGACGTGGACTGGCTCCACTACGAGGTCGTGCCGGGGCTGAACAAGGAGATCGCCGCCGTCGCCGAGAGGCAGAGGGTCATCTTCCTCGACCCGCTGTCCGCGCTGGCCGGTCATCAGCTGTGCGGGCAGGGCGCGACCCAGGCGGACGAGAAGAACACCCTCGCCGGCCCGCCCGACCCGACCGTGAACGAATGGGTACGGTGGATTCCGGGTCTGTCCGACGGGCTCCCCTGGACCCAGGGCGAGACGCAGGAGGCGGCGCACCCGAACGCCTTCGGGCAGCAGGCGATGGGCGCCTGTCTGCGCAAGACCATCGAGAAGACGCAGACCTACAGCGACGGCTACTTCTCCTGCGTGGGATCGCGCGGCATGGGCCCCGGAGACGTGCGCGTCGCCGAGAAGAAGCCCGCGCAGCACGTCCTGATCGGGGAGACCCACCGCATGGTGCTGCGGAACGCCCGCAGCGGTGATCTCGTCGACGCCGACTGGGGCGGCGACGGCTCGTACCCCCGTGGCGAGGAGGAGGGCCAGACCGACAAGCAGGGGTGGGACGTCACCGCCTACGAGGCGGGCGGGCCGACCGTCCGGCAGAACTCGGACGAACCGCAGCCGATCCTCGCCGACGTCACGGTCAGGCGCGGCGATCTCCTGCTGGCCGGCAGCGAGGAGTCGTCCAACGGCGAGGACCCCGGCTCCGACCAGGCCCATTACTGGGCGCAGTTGGCCAAGAACGGCCGCCACAACCTCAACACCTGGGCCCTCTCGGCTCCGGAGAGGGACGGCTCCGTGCAGTACCTCTACCTCCGTAGGGACGCCGACGGCAAGCGGCACGTGGGCGGTTGTCTCACCCAGAATCCCGAGCTGATGACGGACAAGGACCGCAAGAGCTGGCTCACCGTGGAGCCCTGCGGGTCCAGCACCTATCAGTCCTGGTGGCTGGAGTCGCCGGGCCCGCTGCCGAACCCCCGCCCCGCGCCTGACGGGTGGGAGCAGCGCGGCGAGCGCCAGATCGCCAGCTCGGAGCACGACAAGTGCCTGCGCAGCGGCTTCTTCGGGACCGCTTCTCTGACGGAGTGCGCGGACGACGACATCGTGCAGCAGTGGCAGCCCACGGCGCAGGTCCCGCTGACCCCGCCCAGGGCGGCGGCGCGGACGAGGACGACGCCGGAGCCGACCGCCAACGGCGCCTTCTTCCTGCAGAACTCCGGCACGGACGACTGCCTGATCCCCACCGGGGACGGGGCGGGAGTCGCGGTGGGCACGTGCGAGAACTCCGCCGCCCATCAGTGGGCCTGGCAGGGCCGCACACTGCGCTCCGTGGACAGCGGCCGGTGCCTGACGACCGACGCCGACGAGGCACTGTCCCTGGCCGACTGCGTCACCGTCCCCGAGGCGCTCAAGGGAGGCATCGAACCGAAGAACGGGAGCCGCGTCGTCATGCGGTCCGCGACGGGCCTCGCGATGGAGCTGCCGGGCGGTGACACCACGGCGGGCAAGAAGATCACCGGGGCGGCCCCGGAGCCGCAGCAGGACCGTCAGAAGTGGGACCTGCACGCCGATGGTGGCCCCGACGGCATCTGGCGCCTGGCGCCGAAGCTGATCGAGTCGCGGCACCTGTCGTACAACGTCATCGACAAGGTGGCCGCGCTGATGGACGCGGTGTCCGACAACAAGGGCGAGCAGTGGCGCCTGGAGAAGGTCGGCGGCGGCTGGTACCGCGCCGTCAACAACCTCGACGGCACGGTCCTGACCGCGTCGGGCGCCGGTGAGCCGCTGGCGCTGAAGGAACCGTTGAACAACCTCGGACAGTGGTGGCGCTTCGACTGCACCTGCTAGGGGTGCGCTGCTGCTGTCGGGGAAGGGGGCGGTCCTGCGGGGCCGCCCCCCTGCCGGTGTGGTCTAGCCGCCCGGCAGGATGACCGCCCGGCCGTGGACGCGGCCCGCGTGGAGGAGTTCGTACGCCTTTGGGGCGTCGTCCAGGGCGTACGTCTCCACGTGGACGTCGAGCACGCCGGACCTGGCCAGGTCCAGGACCTCGATCAGCTCCGGCCTGCTGCCCCAGTAGGGGGCGCGGAAGGCGGCGTCGAACGGGGTCGTGCCGAAGCCGACGGACGCGGTGCCGCCGCCGATGCCGACGAGGGTGACGTCCGCCTCCACGGCGGCGCACGCGGCGGCCGTCGCGGTGGTCGGCGGCGCCCCGACGAAGTCGAACACCGCCTGGGCGCCGAGGCCGCCGGTCAGTTCGCGGACCCGGGCCGCGGCCGCCGCGTCCGACAGGACCGTCTCGTGGGCGCCGACCTCACGGGCCAGCGTCAGCTTCTCCTCGGTGACGTCGAGGGCGATCACCCGTGCCGGGGTCAGCGCGCGCAGCAGCTGGATGGCGACGTGCCCGAGGCCGCCGGTGCCGATGACCACGGCGGTGCTGCCGGGCGTCAGCTTGGGCAGCGACATCTTGACCGCGTGGTACGGGGTGAGGCCCGCGTCGGTGAGCGGCACCGCCGTCACCGGGTCGAGTCCGTCCAGCGGCACGAGGTGGCGCGGGTCGTCCACGATCATGTACTCGGCGATGGCGCCGGGCGCCCCGAGCCCCGGCGGGCGGATACCGAGGTCGGCGGCGCGGGTGCAGTGGTTCTCCTTGCCCTGCGCGCACATGAGGCAGGTGCCGCACCCCCACGGCCCGTACACGGCCACGGAGTCCCCGAGCGCGAGCCCGGTGACGCCGTCGCCGAGCGCGGCGACGGTTCCGGCGCCCTCGTGGCCGAGGGTGAGCGGGAGCGGGAAGCCCAGGGCCTCGGCGGGGCGGCTCATCACGGCGATGTCGGAGTGGCAGACGCCGGCGGCCGTGACCTTGAGGAGCACCTGGCCGGGTCCGGGCTCGGGGCGCGGGACCGTGACCACCTCGGGGGCGGCGCCGACCGTGCGGTACTGGACGGCCTTCATCGTCTCAACGTGCCGCATAGCCGCCGTCCACCAGGTGGTAGCTGCCGTTGATGAACGACGCGTGGTCCGAGAGCAGGAACAGGGTGAGGTCGGCGACCTCCTCGGCGGTGCCGAGACGGCCCTGCGGGTGGAGGGCGACGAGCCGGCCGCGCTGGTCCTCGTCGCCCTGGAGCAGCGGGGTGTCGATGAAGCCGGGCGCGACGGCGTTGACGCGGACACCGCGGGCCGCGTACTCGACGGCGGCGGTCTTGGTGAGGCCGACGACGGCGTGCTTGGCGGCGGAGTACGCGGCGGAGCCCGCGAAGCCGTTGGTGCCGAGGATCGACGACATGTTGACGACGGCGCCGCCGCCCGCGGCGACGAGGTGCGGCAGCTCGTACCGGAGCGAGTAGAAGACGCCGTTGAGGTTGGTGTCGATGACGCGCTGCCAGTCCTCGACGCCGTACTCGCCGGTCGGGGCGGAGGCACCGGCGATCCCGGCGTTGTTGACGGCGAGGTGCAGGCCGCCGAAGGTCTCGACGGTGAAGTCGACGGCGTGGCGCACCGATGCGGGGTCGGTGACGTCGACGCGTACGGCGACGGCGCGTGCGCCTTCCTCGGTGAGCGAGCGGGCGACGTCGTGGGCGCCCTGTTCGTTGAAGTCGGCGACGACGACGGCCGCTCCGGCGGCGGCGAGGCGGCGGGCGACCGCGAGGCCGATGCCGGACGCGGCGCCGGTGACGAGGGCGGTCTTTCCGGCGAACTCCGGAGCCGTGGTGCTGGTGCGTGTGGTGCTGGTGCGTGTGGTGCTGGTGCGCGCGGTGGTGTCGGCGTGCGTGGTGGTGCTCGTGCTCATGGTGGCGCCTGGTTTCACGTGGTGGTCGTGGTGGTGTTCTCGCGGGGTGCGGGCTCGTCGGCCAGGGCCGCGAACGCCGCGTCGATGAGGTGTGGAAGGGTGCCGTTCTCGCCGGGGGCGATCCAGAACCGCACGGCGGTTCCGAAGGCTCCGACCGCCAGGGAGACGGCCAGCGCCGGGCGCAGGTCGCGCTCGGCGTCGAGCCCGAGCCGGTCGGCGACGATCGCGACCGACGCGGCCTTCGCCTCGTCCTGCACCCGCAGGTAGGCCGGGAGCAGCGACGGCTCCTCGTGGAGCAGCCGGAGCAGGTCGGCGGAGCGGGGCAGGCGGTGCCAGGCGGTCGGTTCGTCGTCCAGCCAGTTCCGGAGTGCCCGGTGGTAGGCCGTGAGGGGGCTCTCCCCCGCGGGGCGGGCGGCGAGCGCCGCGTTGATGCGCGCGTAGTCGACGCGGAGTGCGTCCACCACGGCGTCCTCCTTGCCCGTGAAGTACCGGGAGAAGGTGCGGCGCGAGACGTCGGCGCGGTCGCTGATCGTCTCGACGGTGACCTGGTCGAGGCCGTGGGCGAGGACCAGGTCCACGGCGGCGTTCGCCATGGCGGCCCGGCTCTCCTGGACCTTGCGGGTCCGGCGGCCCTGTGTGCTGCTCATGCTTCGACCGTACACCCCAAAGTGTCCCGATGGGACACTTGTCTCGTCGGGACATGTGATGAGACGCGACACCACTCGAAGAACCTCGGCGCGTTCGCGCTCCTGTCGGCGGGCGCCCACGCATGCCATCGTGAGGACGGACCGGATATTGGTACGGACCAATTGACGTCGACCCGATCACCCGAGGAGTGTGCAGATGCGCGGCACAACGGTCTTACCCGGTGAGGGGAACAACGGAGAGCCGGGCGAGGACGGCATGCCCATGCACCGGCTGCAGGTGCCGATGCCCAACGCGCTGCCTTTCGCCATCGGCACGTTCGACAGCATCGGCCCCATGTCGCGCGCCTCCTTCCCGCACCGGCATACCTTCCACGAGATCGTCCACGTCACCGGGGGCACCGGACGGCACGTCGTCGACCTGGGCCGTTTCCCGCTGCGCCCGCCGAACCTGTGCTTCATCGCCCCCGGACAGGTCCACCACTGGGAGAACGTGACCGGCCTGGAGGGCCGGGTCATCCTCTTCACCGACGACTTCCTCGTGGACCACCCCGCCGACCGGCACGTCCTGCGGACCCTCTCCCGCCGTTCCTGGCTGGACCTGCCCGCGGAGGCGGCGGAGGAGACCGCACGCCTGGTCGACGAGCTCGACGGCGAGTACCGGTCGGGGGCCACCGGATTCCACAGCATCCTGCGGGCGCTGCTGCACGTCCTTGTGGTGCGGGCGGCACGGCTCCCCGCGCCCCGGTCACCCGTCGAACCGCCGGCGCCGCCGCCCCTGCCCGAAGGTCCGCCCCACTCACGTCCCGGCTCGGTGGCCGCGGACTTCCTGACCCTCATGGGCACTCCGGAGGGGGCCCTGCAGTCGGTACGGTCCTGCGCCGACCACCTGGGCGTCTCGGTGAGCTATCTCAGCGAGGTGGTGAAGGCGGAGACCGGCAGGACACCCGGCGAGCTGATCCGGCAGACCCGGGTGCACGAGGCCAAACGGCTGCTGCTGCGCACCGAGTTGACGGTGCGTCAGGTCGCGGGGCGGGTCGGCTGCAAGGACCCGGCGTACTTCTGCCGCTTCTTCCGCCGCGAGACCGGCGCGAGCCCCGGGGACTTCCGGCGCGGCGGTGGCGATATTCACCACGACCACCGGCTCGAGTCCATCGCCGGACCCTCCTCCCCCGCATAACTTCATAGCCGATCCGGAACCACCGACCCCCACAGGCTCAGGAGGAGCGATGGACCACGAGACCGGCAGCCCCGGAGACGGCATACCAGGCGCGGACGGCACCCAGGGAGCGGGCGGCGCCCCCGCCGCCGACGGCGTGAACGGCAGCAAGGGCCCCAGCCGCAAGACCGTCCTGCGGGCCGCGGCCGCGCTGGGCATGGCCGTGCCGGTGTCCCTCATGGGCGTACCCGCACTGGCCAGGACCGCCGCCGAGCGGGGCGAGGCACCCGAGCTCACCCCCACCTGCGACGACGGTGACGACCCGACCATCCCGCAGATGGAGGGTCCGTACTTCAAGCGGAACTCCCCGGAGCGCACCTCGCTCATCCAGGCCGGCACCCCCGGCGTGCGCCTCACCGTCACCGGCTACGTCTTCGGGCGTGCCTGCAAGCCGATCTCCCGGGCCCTGCTGGACTTCTGGCAGGCCGACACGTACGGGACGTACGACAACGTCGGATTCCGCTTCCGCGGGCACCAGTTCACGGACGCCAACGGCGCGTTCAAGCTCACCACGATCGTGCCCGGCCTCTACCCCGGCCGCACCCGGCACCTGCACGTCAAGGTGCAGGCCCCCGGGCGTCCGATCCTCACGACGCAGCTGTACTTCCCCGGCGAGCCCCGCAACAACACGGACACGATCTTCGACCCGCGCCTCCTCATGAACGTCCGCAGCGTCGGCAACACGAAGGAGGCGGACTTCGACTTCGTCCTGAACGTGCCGCAGTAACCCCGCATGCGGCCGCCGGGCCGCGTACAACCTCGGGCACCCGCCATCGGTCAACTGATCGGTCGTGACCGTCCGAGGAACAAGGGAAGTCGTATGTCGCTCGCACACCGCGGAGTCCTTCGCACCATGCCCCTGATCGCCGCGTCGCTGTTGGTGGGCAGCGGCCTTGCGGCCCTGACACTGGGGCAGGGCAGTGCCCGCGCGGACTCCGCGGTGCGGGCGACGGACGACTTCAACGGCGACGGGTTCGCGGACCTGGTCGTCGGCGCGCCCGGCGGCACCGTCTCGGGCCAGGCGAACGCCGGGTACGTGGTGGTGACGTACGGCTCCGAGGACGGCCTCGACCCGGCCCGCAAGAAGGTCATCAGCCGTTCCACGAGCGGCGTGCCCGGGTCGGCGACGGCGAAGCAGGAGTTCGGGCGGACGTTCACCAAGGGCGACCTGGACCACGACGGGTACACCGACCTGGTCGTCGGATCCGACGGCCGGGGTTCGGGGTCGGGCGCGGTGGTTTTGTGGGGCTCCGCGTCCGGCCTGACCGGCGGCACCGCGATCGCCACCCACGGATTCGCGCCGCAGGCCGGTGACTTCGACGGCGACGGCACCACCGACCTCGCACTGTTCGGCAGAGTGGGCTCGCACGGCGACGACCCGGTCGCCCAGGGCGCCCGCCTCTGGAAGGGCCCGATCGCACGCACCGGAACGCCGGCCGCGACCCTCGACTTCATGGACCCCTCCCAATGGTGGAGCTACGAGAGCGAGGACCGCCCCGACCCGTCCTGCCGCGAGAGGCCCGAGGTCTGCGTCGACGGTCCGCTGTCCGTCAAGGGGCCCGTGGTGCCCAGGGGCGTCGGCGACGTGAACGGCGACGGCCGCGCCGACATCGTCATGAACGACTACTCCGGCGACGGCGAGTGGGGCAACAGCGTGCTGTACGGCGGCGCGACCGGGTTCAAGCGGGGTGACGCGCCGGGCTCCGGCGACGCGATGGGCGTCGGCGACGTCAACGGCGACCACTACGACGACGTGGTCGCGGGCGTCGGCGACGAGGACGGCGAGGTGACGGTCTCCTACGGTTCGGCGGACGGCCTCAAGGGCGACGTGCAGAAGTTCGACCAGGACCTGCCGGGCGTGCCGGGCGCGGAGGAGAACGGGGACGGGTTCGGCAGCTCGATCGCGGTCGGCGACGTGACGGGTGACGGCTACGCGGACATCGCGCTCGGCGTGCCCGGCGAGGACGTCAGGGACGTCACGGACGCGGGCGCGGTCGTCCTGGTGCGCGGCAGCGCCACCGGCGTGACGGGCACGGGCGCCCAGGCCTTCCACCAGGACACGGCGGGTGTCCCCGGTGTCGCCGAGAAGAACGACCTGTTCGGCGCGGCCGTGTCGCTGCTCGACGTCACGGGCGACGGACACGGCGACCTCGCGGCGTCGTCCGTGGAGGAGAACGCCCGCGCGGGCGCCCTGTGGTCGCTGCGCGGCACCGCCGCGGGCGCGACCGCCACGGGCTCGGTGGCGTTCGGCCCGAAGGACGTGGACGCGCCGAACACGGCGGCGCTCTTCGGCAGCGCGCTGCGGTAGCGCCCGGGGGCTCGAAGACGGGCTCTCAGGCGGCCGGGCGGATCAGTTCCCACGTGTCGACGGCGTAGTCGAGGGTCATGCCGTGCCGTTCGTACAGGGCGAGTGCGCCGCTGCTGTTGTCGGTGTCGACGCCGAGGCCGATCCGGTCGCGGCCCAGCGCGGCGTAGTGCCCGAAGGCGTGGCGCAGGAGGTGGCTGCCGAGGCCGCGTCCGCGGGCCTCGGCGAGGACGCCGAGGTTGCCTATCCAGCCCATCGACGGACGGTTGTCGTGGGTGCGCAGCACGGCGGCGTCGCCGAGCCCCTCGACGTGGGCGATCCAGATCAGGGACCAGTCGGCGTTCCGGGCGTCGATGTCGCCGAGCCACTGCTCATAGGTGCGCGGCTGGTGGTCGAAGTGCTCCGTGAAGCTCTCCTGGAGCAGGGCGTGGGCGCGCCTGCGGTCCTCCTCGGCGAGGCAGGGCCGCAGGACGACGCCGGGCGGTGCCTTGGGCAGCGGGTCCGCGTCGACGCCGATCCGGCGCTCAAGGACGTTGTAGCGCCGCACGGTGCGCCAGCCTCGCGCCCGGAGGTCCCGCGGGTCCGTGGTGGGTTCGGTGTTGAGGTGCAGATGCACGACCGCCCGCGCCGCGCCGTTGGCCGCCGCACGCTCCGCGGCGCGTTGCTCCAGCAGCTCGAGAAGGTACAGGGCGCCGTGTGGGCGGCCGGGCAGGACGTAGTGGTCGACGTCGATGCGCTCGCCGCCGGATTCGTCCCACAGCAGCGCGTACCCGACGAGCAGGTCACCCTCGTGGAGCAGCCACGAGTCCCGCTCCAGGTCCACCTCGGGGTGGGACAGGTCGGCCCGCACCTCGGCCAGTTCGGTGTCGGCGCGGCCTATCTCCAGCACGTCGACCTCGTTGAGCAGCGCGCACACGGCCTCCGCGTCGTCGGGCGTCGCCGGGCGCACGGTGAGCCCCTGGGGCGGTGTGAGAGACGTCGTCATGGGTCCACTGTCCGGGGGCGGGATCCCCGCTCGCAACGGACTTTTCGCGGGGCGGGCCGCAGGTCACTCGTAGGGGCCGGACGTCCGGTGCGGGCCGGGGCGGTCCAAGCGGTCGACCAGCATCTCGTACGAGCGGCGGACCACCTGACAGGCGCGGCGCGTCGCCCCGGAGTGCGCCGGGTCGGCCGTCAGGCCCGCCCAGTGCGTGAGGCGTTCGCGGGCGCGCGCGGCGGTCTCCGTGTCGGGGGCGTCCGCGGGCAGACCGAGGAGCGCGTGCGGGGTGTGCCCGTACTCGCCGGTGATCCGCAGCAGGTCGGCCGCTTCGGGCGGCTCCAGCCGGACGGCGCCGCTGTAGTGGCCGCGCAGCACGGCGAGTTCGGCGAAGGCGTGTTCGGCGTGTTCAAGGCGGGTGACCGCGGCCGCGGCCCGCCGCAGTGTCGCGCGGGCCCGGGGCGAGCCGTCGCCGAGGTCCGGCAGTGCCGCCAGGTGCGCGACGGCACGGGCCAGTTTGACGAGTTCGGCGCGGTGCCCGAAGTGGTCGGCGAGGAGGGTGCGGAAGTCGGCCATGCCACTGCTGCGGTACAGCTCGGCCCGCAGCGTCTCGCGGGTGTCGGCGCCGTCGCGGATCAGCCGGGCCGCGAGCACGATGCCGTAGCCGCCGAACCGGGCGTGCAGCGCTCGGCGCCGGGCCGCCCGCACCGGCACGTCCGGCATGTCGCCCGTGGCGAAGTCGGCGCCGAAGTACACCCGGTCCGCCAGGTCCCGCGGCGCGAGACCGGCCAGGGTCACGAGGTCGGCGAAGTCGTCGTCCGTGCAGCTGCCCGCGGCCGCGCCGACCAGGCTCGCCAGCGGACACAGGTCGTACAGGAGCCGCCGGGCCCCGGCCGCTCCCATCAGGCGTCCGGCCACCCGGCGGCCCTCGGCGAGCGGGTCGTCGTGGGCGGGCCAGAACAGCTCCACCTTGGTGAGCGCGCCGACCGTGGTGACGGGCCCGGCGCCCGAGACGCCCGCGCCCGTGAAGTCCCGCAGCAGCTCCTCCTCCGACGCGGCGAGGCCACGCGCGAAGACGAGCACGAGGGCGTCCGCCTTGGCGGCCTGCCCGAGCGTCGCGGCCCGCACATCGCCCTCGTCCAGGGCGAGGAACCGCAGCGTGTTCGCGGAGTCCTCGCCGAAGTGGGAGTCAAGGCCCGGGGTGTCGATCAGGTCGAAGGCGCGCAGGTAGGGGTGCGGGTCGGTGATCTCCAGACAGTCGATGCGGCGCAGCAGTCGGGCCAGCTCCGGGGTGCCCTTCGCGCGTACGGTCAGCTCCTCCAGCTCGTCGTTGTCGCGGCGTTCAGGCGGCGCGCCGTCGGTGTAGTGCACGGTGAGGGTTCTGTCCGGGCCGTGGCGCAACCAGTTGACGTTGTACGTCAGCTCCTCGATGCCCGTGGGCACGCGGTCCCCGCCGAGCAGGGCGTTGACCAGGGTCGACTTGCCGGAGCTGACGCGGCCGACGAGGGCGATCCGCAGGGGTGCCGTGATGCGGGCGTGCTGCTCCGCCAGCACCGTCCGGGCATGGTCGAACTCCGGCCCCGGGCCCAGGAGTCGGCGTGCCGCCTCGAAGGCCGTCTCGGCCCGGTCACGGAGCACCGGGGTCCTCCGCCCGGCCGAGGAAGTGGGTGAAGAAGTCCGGTCCGAGCGCCCGGTAGTACGGTTCGAGGCCCGGTTCGAGCAGGGTGCGGAGCAGGGCGGTGAAGCGGGCCCCGCGTGCGAAGGGGGTTCGGGCGGCGAGGCTCTCGCAGAGGTCGTCGTAGAGGCCGAGGAGTTCCCGGCGGGCCGCGCGGTAGTCGCCGACGGTGCCGTCCAGGGCCTTGTGCGGGAAGACTCCCACCGGGCGTGTGTCGTCCGGCGGGGGCCAGGGCCGGGTCAGGCGCAGATCGACGTACTCCATGGGGCGGCCCGTGGCGCGGTCGAGGGTGACCGTCGCGAACGGCGGGAACAGCTCGGCGCCGCCGTCGCTCAGCGCGTGCATGCCGAAGAGCGGCAGCCGCAGGCAGATCCTCGGGGCGCCGGACCTGCGGCTCAGCCGCAGCGGCACCGGCCAGCCGATGCCGGCCTCCATGGGGACGAGCTGCCGGAACAGCGGCATGCGGCGCAGGCGTTCGAGGAGTTCGGCTGTGGGCACGGGGCCGGGGCCCGGGCCGTGACCGGGGCCGGAGCTGACGGGCCCGGATCCGCCGGGCTGCGGCGGTGTCTTCGCGTACGGATCAGGCATGCCGGTTCCCTCCCGCGATGACCGTGAACCTCTCCGAGTCGTCCCAGGCGGCGAGGAAGTCCGCCTCGGGCACTTCGAGCCCCGCCCCGTCCGGACGTCCGGGGTCGTTGAGGATCACCCGCGGATCGCCGGGGTCGCTGCGGTCGAAGCCGATGACCTGGACCACGTGGTCGGCGCCCTGGCCGGGTATGCCCGCCGCGTCGGCGAGCCGGAGGGTCTCCGGGTCGGCGGCGAGCAGTTCGTCGGAGTCGAGGGCGACGAGCACGCCCTCGCCCTCGGACAGCGCCGTCGACAGGCTGTCGAGCGACTCGCCCTGGCTCCGTTCGACCGGCACGTCGTAGTACTCCAGGAGATTGCCCACGTCCTCCAGGGGCGTGCCGACGCCCGGTCGGTACCAGTCGTGGGCCTCGGCGACGGCGGCCAGTTCCTCCTCCGTGTGGTCGACACCGGTGAAACGGTCGATCAGGAACTCCTGCCCGACGACGGCGCAGCTGTGGCCGGCCTGCTGCTCGTGCCAGCCGGCGGTGGCGTCCGGGTCCGGGGTGAAGTCGGCGGGGGCGCTGCTTTGGGGCGGGCCGCCCACGTCCGGGGCCGGTGCCAGGTCGCCCGTCGGGTCCGGGAGCAGGGGCTCCTCGAAGGTGCTGCCCTCGTCGGTGCCGGGCTGCGGATCACTGTCGTCGTACACGCCCTCGAAGCTCATGCGTCCGCCCACCCCCCGTCGTCGCCGAGGGCCGTCTCGCCGACGGGCACCCCCGCGTCTCCGCTCGACCCCGCGCCGCCGCCCGGCTCCTGCTCCGCGCGCCCCAGCTCGGCCGCCTCCGCGGCCAGGGACTCCGCCTTCCTGCGTACGTCGAGGAGGGGCGCCCGCCGTCCGCGCAGCCGCGTGGTGCGCTCGGCCGCCTGGGCGCGGGTCGCCGCCTTCGCGTCGTTGAGCCGGGACAAGGCGGCGGTGACGCTCTCGTGCTCCTGGCGGATCCTGCTGTCCAGCTCCGCCATGACGGCGGCGATCAGGTCATCGGTCATCGCCGCGACGGCGTCCTCGATGTGCCGCTGCTGCGTGCCACGGAGCGGCGCCAGCTCGGTCTGCAGGCTGTGCCGCTGTTGCTGACGGTCGGAGTGCCGGTTGGCGCGGACGGCGCCGGCGAGCCCGATGCCGGCACCGATCAGCGCCCCCACGGCGAGACCGATCAGGTTTCCGGCCCCGGGCGCGATGCTTCCGATGGCGAAGCCCACGCCCGCGCCCGTCGTCGTGCCGAAGGACGTCTCACGCACGGCCCGCATCCCGCCGCCCGGGGCCCGTTCGTCGCCGAGCCTGCCCGTCACCTTCAGCGGCGGCACCGGCGGGTCGGGCAAGGGGCCGACCTTCTGCTCCGCGAGGTCGAGGCCCTGTGCGGTGCTGAACTCCCGCAGGATCTGCGCCGACCGGCGCTGTGCCAGCGTGTGCACGCCCGACACGACCGCGCCGGCGTCCGAGGACAGCTGGGTGACGAGGTGTTCGGGCGCGGCGAGGAACATGTCACGGAAGAGGTAGTCGGTCTGGAAGGTGTTCCAGACCCGGTCGATGCCTGTCTGGCCCTCGCTGCGCAGTGCGCGGGCGAGCGCGGTGAACTGGCGGCGCAGTTCGGCCCGCCAGGCCGCCTCTCCCTTGCCGAGCCCCGCGAGGCGTGCCTTCTGCTGCTCCAGTTCCCCTGTCAGGCGGGCGAGTTCGTCCTCGGTGCGGCGGGCCAGCGCGTCGAGTTCGGTCTCCACGGGCCGCAGCAGCGCGAGCGCCGCTCCGTCCAGGTCGGCCAGGGCCCCGCCGAGGATGAGCTTGGCGCGACGGCGCTCCAGGGCCTGCCACAACAGGGCTTCCAGAGCGGGGAAGTTGCTCAGCTCCAGATGGCGTTCGCCGCCCGTTTCGAGGTGGCGCAGTTTGGCGAGGTTCGAGACGGCGACCAGGCGCAGCTCCGCGGCGGGGCGGCCGGTGACCTCGGCGAGCTTGGCGACGGTGTTCTCGCGGATGGCGTCGCTGTCCGTGGGCACGTCCGTCTTGGTGAGGACGAAGACGATGCCGTCCACGTCGTCGGTGACCTCGGCGGCCTCGGCCGCCCGGCGCAGGAAGACGAGCTCGCTCTCGGTCAGCGGCTGGGTGGCGTCGGCGACGAAGAGGAGGGCGTCCGCGCTCGGCAGCAGGGCGGCGGTCACGGCGGTGTGCTCGTGGTAGACACCTCCCACGCCGGGGGTGTCCAGGACGGTCACGCCGGAGGCGAGGCGCGGGTTGGGGGTCTCGATCTCCACCAGGCGGGCGCGCCGCACGTTGTGGGGGTTGCCGCCCTCGGTGGCGTAGTCCGCGATCTCGGCCCGGCTGATGGTGCGCCGTTCCGGTGTCTCCTCCTGGGTCCCGTCCTCGCCGTCCAGGAGGACGGTGATCCGCTCCGGGTCGCCGTACCGTACCGACGTCACGAGGCGTGTGGCGTACGTCGTGTCCACCGGGAACAGGCCGGGGTCCTCCAAGAGGGCGCCGAGGAGGCTGGACTTGCCGCGCTTGAACTCGCCGCAGACGACGACGGTCAGCCGGCTGTCGCGCAGGCGCTCACGGGCCGCGCCGACACGCCGTTCCGTCTCGGCCGCCCGGACTTCCTCGGCCGTCCGCGCCAGCACATCGAACAGGCCGAGGACCTCCGTCCGCAGCGTGTCGTACGTACGCATGGATTCTCCCCCTTCGTCAGTTCGTCCCGTCCGTCGCGTCCGTCGCGTCCGTCGCGTCCTCACGGGTGAGCGCCCAGACCCGCACCGTGCCGTCCTGGCACGAGGTGGCGAGGCGGCGGCCGTCGCCGCTCAGGGACACACCGGTCACCGCGTCCGGATGCTCGAGCTCGCACAGCACGTGTCGCGTGCCGACTGCCAGCACCTGGGCGGTCCGCTGCGCCGCGGCGACCGCGAGGAGACCGCCGTCCGCGCTGAGCGCGACCGAGTTCACCCCGGCGGCGTGGTCGAGCGCCAGAAGGGACTCCCCGCTCCGCAGGTCCCAGGCGTGCACGCGCCCGCTCTGCACGCCGACGGCGAGCACGTCGCCGTCCGCGCTCAGGGATACGGCGTTCACGGCGTCGCCGTACGGCATCGACCACGTCTCCAGGCCGTGCTCCACCGACCAGACCCGGCAGGTGCCGGCCCGGTCCCCCGTGGCCAGCAGGCGGCCGTCGCCGCTCAGGGCGAGGGAGAGCACCCAGCTCGGATGCCGCAGGGTCGCGACGCGGCGGCGCCCCGGCACGTCCCACACGTGTGCGCTGCCGTCGTCGGACCCGGTGGCGAACCACCGCCCGTCACCGCTCACCGCGACGGCGCGCACCCAGTCGGTGTGCGGGGACACCACTTCGGCGTGGCCGGACCGCCGGTTCAGCATGCCCTCGGGGCCCTGCGCGCCGGAGGCGAGCAGAACACCCCCGTCGTCTCCTCCCCCGGCCACGGCCACGGCCAGCACGGCTCCGGGGTGCCGGACGGTCGTCGGGGTCCGCCCGGTGGCCACCTCCAGTACGCACGCCGTGCCGTCGGAGGCCCCGGTGGCGAGCCACGCGCCGTCCGCGCTGAGCGCGGGCGGAACGACCTCGCTGTCGCCCGCGTGCCGGACCGTGCGCAGCAGGCCGCCCCCGGCGAGCCGGATGGCCGCCTCACCGACCGCCGGGGCTTGTGGGGCGCTCACCGTGACCAGCCAGTCCCCCGTCACGACGGTCCGGCCTGCCGCCGCGTGCCGGGCGACGAGCCGTCCCGGCCGCCGGTCGGCGCGCAGCTCCCACAGGCTGCCGTCGGACGACCGCACGAGGGCGAGCGCCTGGCCCGCCTCGTACGGTTCGCCGGGCGCCTTCAGCCACTGCACGAGCTCCGCCGCGTCCCCGGTGATCCGCCAGCTCAACGGCCGCTGTCCGCGCGGCGGTTCGACGGGCAGGAGGTGGCGTTCACCGGCGTACGAGGCCCAGCGTGCGGCGCCCTGCGCCACCGCCACGTCGGGGTCCTCGACACGGCGCAGCGGACGGCCGAGCTCCTTGCCGACGAGGTCGGCGACGGCGGGCATGCGCGTGGTCCCGCCGACCAGGAGCACGGCGTCCACCTGTTCCACCGTCAGTTCGGCGGCGGAGAGGAGGTTCCGGCAGCAGTCGACGGTACGGGCGAGGAGGGGCGCGACGATCTCGACGAAGCGTTCGCGGTCGAGCCGGACGAGGATGTCGGTCGAACCGAAGACGCCGTCCACGTAACCGTCCGTGCTCAGCTGGTGTTTGAGGGTGCGTGCGAGGTCTCCGAGCGCGAGAGCGTTCCTGCGCGCCACCGCGCGGGCCGTCTCCGTGTCGGCCGAGGGGCGCAGCAGGGCCGCCATCGCCTCGCCCCCGCGCTCCCTGATCTCGGCGGCCAGCAGCGCGTCGACGTCGCTGCCGCCGCAGTCGTCGAGCGCGTCGTGTCCGAGCACCTCGTGGCTGCCTCCCTCGCGCAGGCGCACCAGCGCGGCGTCGAAGGTGCCGCCGCCGAAGTCGTAGACGAGAACGGTCTGTCCGGGCTCGACGGGCCGGCCCGCCACGGGTGCGTACGCGGCGGCGGCGGGTTCGGCGAGCAGGTCGACGGCGCCGAAACCGGCGGCACGGGCGGCGTCGAGCATCACCTGGCGCCGGGAGTCGGCGGGGCCGTAGGTGGCGGGGACCGTGAGTACCGCCCGCTCGACGCCCGCGCCGAGCAGCCGGGCCGCCTCGTCGCGGAAGGCCGCGAGCACCCGGGCCACGAGGTCTCCCGGTGCGTACGACCGTTCGCCGAGCGGGATCGGCGCGTCCTGGCCGATGTCGCGCTTGAACTCCGCGCGGTAGAGCTCGGGTCGCACCTTCTTGCGATTCTCCGCGGGGGTGCCGATCAACAGGGTGTCGTCCCGCAGGCAGACCGCCGACGGCCAGGTCCACGAGCTGGTCGCACCTTCCTTGAGCAGGACGGTGCCCGTGTCGGTCAGCAGCGCCGCCGAGGACGCCGAGGTCCCGAAGTCGACGGCGAGGACGGGCTGTTCCATCAGCTCTCCGTTCGGTTCTCCGTTCGGCAGTCCGTTCGGCTCTCCGTCTCCGTGCGCGTCGCGCGGGCCACCATGCGCTCCCAGTCGGCCGGTGCGCAGGCGTCGTCCGGGACGTCCCCGATGGCCGCGGAGAGGCGGCACAGCCGCGCCGCGGGTCCGGTCCGCTCGGGGTCGACATCGGGATAGACCGACATGTCGGCCCACCGCCGCCCCTCAGCGCCGGACACGTCCGGCCTCCTGCCTCTCCCCCGCCCCCGCCCCCTCGTCCTCGTCGGGGACCGGTCCCAACAGGACGAGAAGGGCCTGTCGTGCGCGGGAGATCCGGCTCTTCACCGTGTTGAGGGGGATGCCGAGGATGGCGCCGACCTCCGCGTAACTGCACTGGAGACACTCGCGCAGCACGATCGCCGCCCGGAACTCCGGGGGCACCCGGTCCAGGGCCGCCTGCACCGACAGCGTCGTCACGACGCGTTCCGCGACGGCGGGCACGTCGTACGTCTCGTCCGGCATGTCGAGGCCGGCGGGCCGGGGCCGCGCGGCCCGCCGCTCCACCTCGGCGAGCGCCGCGTTGACCGTGATGCGGTAGAGCCAGGTGGAGAAGCGGGCGGTGCCGTGGAAGCCGACCAGACCGCGCCACGTGCGCGTCAGCGTCTCCTGCACGGCGTCGGCCGCGTCCTCCGGGTTCCCCGTGACCCGCAGGCACACGGCGTACACCTTGGCCCGGTGCCGTGCGGCGAGTGCGGCGAAGGCCTCCCGGTCCCCCGACCTGCAGCGCGTCACCAGTTCGCCGTCCGACATGCGTGGCGCCGCGTCGTATGTACGTTCCGCCGTGCCGTGCGTCAGGTCCACGACGCATCACCCGTCCCCCGAGAGCGACCGCGCGAGCCGCCCCCTGCGGAGCGCGGCCGGTTCCCACCGTAGGGCGGCTCTCCTGCGGGGCCGCCCCAAGAAGCCCGACCACCGCGCAAGTGGTCCCGTCGCAGTACGGGCGGCCCGGGACATGCGCGTAGGCCGTCCGGTCCATCGGTGGGAGACGGGAACTTTCCGGGGTCCGCGGCGGTCCGAAGTCGGCAGCGTTCCGAAGGCGTCCTGCTGCGAACCCCGGCGGAGGGAGCACGCGATGGCGTACGCCGACGACCGACTCGGCGAGCTGTTCGCCCGGCTGCGTGCCGGGGCGGCGCGCCGCCGCGAGCAGCTTTCGGTCCACGAGGCCGTGCGGGAGACCGACCTCCTGCTGGGGCGCGTGTACGAACAGTGGGAGGCCCGTGCGGAGGGGCTGCCGCGCGAGCGATGCGACGCGGTCCGTGACGCGGTCGCCGCCGTGCGCGTCGCCGTATGCCGTTCGCTGCAGAGCGTGCGCGCCGCCGCTCCCGTACCGCCGCACGCGCCGCATCCCGCCACCGGGCCGCCGAGGCCGGTGCGGCCGCCGAACCCGCTCGTACGCTTCCTGCGCGGCGGGGCCGGGGAACCGCCTCCGCCGTGGGCGCCTCCGCCGCCGCCCCCGCCCGTGGTCCTCACGGACCGGCTGTTCGACTCGATCGGCCAGGCCCTGGAAGCGGTGGACCGTTCCTTCCTGTCCTGGGCGGCCGCGCCGCCCGGCGACCCGGCGTGGCACGAGGACGACGACCTCGTCGAGGTGCTGCACGGGCTGCTTTCCGCCGCCGAGCGCGGCAGCCCGGACCTGGCGCTCGCCAAGGTCGTCTCGCTGCGCGACAAGCTGCGGCTGCAGCGCGGCATGGAGACCGTCGTCTACGACCCGTGCGACCCGTCCCACACCGCCGTGCTCTTCGCGTTCACCGCTCCGGCGGCGCCGGGCCTCCCGGGTCGCTGCCGGGTGCCCGCTCTCGTCCACGGCGCCCGGGTGCTGCGCCGCGGCACCGTGCTGCCGCTGCCGGCCCCCGAAGCAGCGCCGCCCGCCGTGGGCCCGTTCGCCGCGCACACCGACCACCCGCCCGGCACGGGCCCGTTCGCCGTGCACACCGACCATCCGCCCGCCTCCGAGCCGTCGCTGCCGCCACCGCCCGGACATCCCCGTCCCCTGCCGCCCACCGAGGAGGGCTGACCCGTGACCGAACCTGCCGACATCCGCGTCATCGGCTTCGACCTGGGCCACGGCGAGACCGCCCTCGCCTCCGTCCAGGCGGACCGCACCACCCAGCCGGAGCTGCTCGACCTGCCGGGCAGCAGGGGGCGACGGCACATCTCCGCGGTGCTCGACCACTCCTCGGAGGGCGTCCTCATCGGGGAGAGCGCGATCACCGCCCGTCAGGGCAGCCCGTACCTCGGCTTCAAGAGCCCGGAGCTGGAGCTGCCCGAAGTCGGCACGCCCCTGCGGCTGTTCGTCTCCCGGATCGTCGCGGACGTCCTCGAAACGTCGCCGCCGCGCCCGGGCCAGGAGCTGCGGTGGGTGTTCGGCACGCCGTCCGGCTGGCCGCGGGAGACCCGTGAGCGGTACGCGGAGATCCTGGGGGAGCTCTGCCCCGGCCAGGTGGAGATCGTCTCGGAGTCCCGGGCCGCGCTGCTGTACGCACGCGACTCCGGTGAGGTGGCGGGGTCGGCCCTCCAGGTGACCGGGTCGGTCCTGATCGTGGACAACGGAGCGTCGACCCAGGACTACACGTACGTCTCGGAGCACAGCGGCCGTCCGCTCGACCACGGGAACATCAGGCTCGGGGCCGCGCTGATCGACAAGGAGATCTGCCGCCGCCTCGTCCTGCGCAGCCCGCAGCGCAAGCTCCTGGAGAAGATCATCGCGGTCTCCCCCGCCGAGGCCCGCTACCTCGAATACCTCTGCCGCAGGGCCAAGGAGGAGTTCTTCCGCACGGACCAGCAGCAGCTGGCGGTGAACCCGAAGTCGCGCATCGGCGTGATGGACAGCGTGGAGGCGGACGACGGCGAGGAGGTCCTGGTCGACATCCGTCTCTCGTACACCGACATGCAGGAAGTGCTCGACTCCCCGCGCACGGAGCTGGGCGGCCTGTCCTGGCGGGAGGCCTTCCGGCAGGACCTGGCCGCGGCCCTCGGGAACCTGCCCGCACCCGCCGATCTGGTGCTGCTCACCGGTGGTCCTTCCCGCATGGACTTCGTCCGCGCGATCGCCAGGGAACTCGTCGACGACCCGGACCGGGTGGCCCTCGGCAGGGAGCCGGAGTTCGCCATCGCCCGCGGTCTGGCGCTCGCGGGCCGCACGTCCGTGCGCACCGCGGGTTTCCGCGAGGAGATCGCGGACCTGTTGCGCGGCGGGGCGGTCGAGGAGATCGCGCGGGAGCACCTGCCCGAGCTCGCACGGGCCCTCGGCGCCGCCGTGGCGGGCGGGGTGACGGAGCGTCATGTGCTCCCGGCGTTCCGGCGCTGGCGCGAACGCGAGTACGTGACGCTCCAGGACATGGCGGAGCGGGTCGCGGCCGGGGTCGACGCGGAGCTCAAGGACCCCGCGGACCCGCGGCTGAAGCAGGTGATCGCCGACTGGCAGAACGGCATCGCACCCGAACTGGAGCAGCTGACCCGCCCGTTGGCGGAGCGGTGGCGGCTCGCCGCGCACGCCCTCGAGCTGCCCGAGGTCACCGTCACGGGCTCGGGCGAGTTCACGGTCCGGGTCGACATGGGCGCGGCGACCGACATCGTGGAGAACGTGGCGCGCGTGGTGAACGTCGCCATCGCGACGGTCGTGGCGACCGTGCTGTTCGGCACGGGCACCGCGCTCATCGCGACGACAGGACCGTTCGCGGTCCTGGTCACGTTCGGGTTCATCCTGTGGGGGCTGTCCGTCGGCAAGGACGAGGTGATGCGCCGGATGCGTACCGCCGACATCCCGATGTGGGTGCGGCACGCGCGCTCGGAGGCCGCGCTCGCGTCGAAGCTGCGCGGGAAGGCGGCGTCGACGGAGGCCGAGCTGGCGCAGAAGATGGCGGAGCAGTTCCTCACGGAGACCGGCGAGACGCTGGTGCACGACGTCTCGGCGGCCATCTCGGCGCAGCTGACCGCGCTCGCGGACGAGGCGGCGCTGGAAATCTCCTGACCGGCCGACGGCGCGGGGCCTGTGCATGCCGCGCGGCCGGGTGGTCGCCGTGAGGACTGGAGCGGCCAGTGGCTGCGGGATGCGGTCATGCCCCCGGCCGGGCGGCCGCCGCCCGGTCGGGCCCTCGGCAGCAGGGCCTCAGGCCAGCACCGCCCGCACCGTCTTGCCCCCGCGGTGTGCCCCCACGACCTCGAGCCGGTGGGTCAGCAGGCCGACCATCGCCAGACCGCGCCCGCTCTCCTTCTCCGCGCTGTCCATGCCGTGTTTCTGGAACCGTGGACGCTCGGGGCAGGCGTCGGTGACCGCCACGGTCACCCGCGCGCCGGACACCTCGACGCGCAGCCTGCAGCCGCCGCGTCCGTGCCGCAGCGCGTTGGACACGAGCTCGGAGACGATCAGCGCGGCGTCGTCCATCCGCTCGGCGTCCACCTCGGTCTTGCGGCGCCGGGACCCGGCGAGGAACGCCGAGGCCAGTCGCCGCGCCCGGCCCGCCGACGCGGGCTCCTGCGGCAGGGCGTACTCCACCCGCTCCGTGGGCCGTCGGGCGCGCTGGTGCGCACGCATGGCAGCTCACTCCCCTCCCCATAGACAGACCGGCGTCCACCCGCGAACCATGTCGCCACCGGGGTCGTCGCTCATCCGGCGCGACCTGTCCTGCCTCACGGTGATGCCCCCGCGCACAGATCACCAATCCGCCCGCCGGCACTTCCTCGAACATCCACCGGACCGCATATGACCACCGTGCATTGACCCTGACATCGGCTTCGAACAACACTGAGCGGCCAGCCGATCCCCCGTACCGGAAAGGCCGCCCATGCGACCGACGCCCCGCCCCTTCAAGGACTACCAGGACGAGATCTACCTCGACGGTCTGCGCGGCGTCGTGCCCGATTACCCGATGAAGTACGCGGAGTGGGAGGCGCGCGCCCAGGCCGCGATGCCGCCCTCCGTCGTCTCGTACGTCGCGGGCGGCGCGGGTGACGAGCGCACGCAGGACGCCAACGTCACCGCGTTCGAGCGGTGGGGGCTGATCCCGCGGATGTTCGTGGGGGCCACGGAGCGCGACCTGTCCGTCGACCTGTTCGGCATGACGCTGCCCTCCCCGCTGTTCATGGCGCCCATCGGTGTCCTCGGGATCTGTACGCAGGACGGGCACGGCGATCTGGCGACCGCGCGGGCGGCCGCGCGGACCGGGGTCCCGATGATCGCCTCGACGCTGTCCGCCGACCCGATGGAGGAGGTAGCCGCCGAGCTCGGCGGGACGCCCGGCCTGTTCCAGCTGTACACGCCGACCGACCGCGCGCTCGCCGAGAGTCTCGTCCGCCGGGCGGAGAAGTCCGGGTTCAAGGGCATCGTCGTGACCATGGACACCTGGATCACCGGGTGGCGCCCGCGCGACCTGAGCACCTCCAACTTCCCGCAGCTGCGCGGCCACTGCCTGGCCAACTACACGAGCGACCCGGTGTTCCGCGCGCGGCTGCCCGCCGACCCCGAGCAGGACATGCAGTCCGCGGTGCTCACCTGGGTGCAGGTCTTCGGCAATCCGCTGACCTGGGACGACCTGCCGTGGCTGCGCTCCCTGACCTCGCTGCCCCTGATCGTGAAGGGGCTCTGCCACCCGGAGGACGTGCGCCGGGCCAGGGACGGCGGCGTGGACGGCATCTACTGCTCCAACCACGGCGGCCGCCAGGCCAACGGCGGACTGCCCGCGCTCGACGTGCTGCCCGCGGTCGTCGAGGCCGCCGAGGGACTGCCCGTCCTCTTCGACTCGGGGGTGCGCAGCGGCGCGGACATCGTCAAGGCCGTTGCGCTCGGGGCCACCGCCGTGGGTGTGGGCCGCCCGTACGCGTACGGACTGGGCATGGGCGGCGCCGACGGCGTCACGCACGTACTGCGCTCGCTCCTCGCCGAGGCGGACCTGCTGATGGCGGTCGACGGCTATCCGACGCTCGCGGACCTCACTCCGGAGGCGCTCCAGCGCGTGCGGTGACGTAGGAAGGCGCCCGGCACCCCAGGCATCCCAGGCGGCTCAGTAGACACTTGTACGTTTCCTGTGAGACATTTATGTCTCATTCGAAACTGAGGTGTTACCCCACATGACCCCGCAGCGTGATCCACGGCGCTGGGCCGTCCTCGCGATCCTCTCCGGCAGCCTCCTGCTGATCGCCATGGACACCACGATCCTGAACGTCGCCTTCCCCTCCCTCGTCGCCGATCTGCGGCCCAGCTCCGTGCAGCAGCTGTGGATCATCGACGTCTACGCCCTCGTGCTCTCCGGCCTCCTCGTGACCGCGGGTGCGCTCGGCGACCGGTGGGGCCGCAAGCGGCTGCTCCTGATCGGCTTCGGCGTCTTCGCCGCCGCCTCGCTGCTCGCCGTCTTCGCGACCGCCGCGTGGCAGGTCATCGCGGCCCGCGCGCTGCTCGGCGCCGGCGGCGCGACGATCATGCCGGCCACCCTGTCGATCCTGCGGGCGGTCTTCACCGACGCCCGCGAGCGCGCCCTCGCCTACGCGGTGTGGTCGGCCGTCTTCGGCGGCGGCATGGCGCTCGGTCCCGTCGTCGGCGGTCTCCTCGTCGAGCACAACGGCTGGCAGTCGGCGTTCCTGGTCAACATCCCGGTCGCGCTGGTGATCATCGCGCTCGGCCTGTGGATCCTGCCCGAGTCCCGGCAGCCCCGCGAGGGCCGCTGGGACTGGTGGGGCGTCGGCCAGTCCGTCGTCGGCATGCTCGCCCTCGCGGGCGGCATCAAGCAGCTCGGCAAGGGCGGCCCCGCCGACCCCGTCGCCTGGGCGCTCCTCGCCGTCGCCGCGGTGACCCTCACGGTCTTCGTACGCCGCCAGCTGCGCCTGACCCACCCGCTGCTGCGGGTACGCCTCTTCGCGTCCCGGCCCTTCGCCATCGCCGCTGCCTCGATCTTCCTCGGCATGATCGCGCTGGGCTCGGCGCTGTTCCTGATCACCCAGTGGTTCCAGTACGGCGAGGGCTACAGCCCTCTGGAAGCGGGCGTCCGCCTGCTGCCCGCGCCGCTCGGCCTGGTCCTGACCTCGCTGGTCACCCCGGCGCTGATGCACCGCCTGCCGATCCGCCACGTCATGGGCGGCGGGCTGCTCCTGATGACGGCGGGGCTCTCCCTGCCGTGGCTGCTCCAGCTGTCCGGGCCGCTCGGCTACGGCGAGGTCGCCGTGGCGCTCGGCGTGCTCGGCTGCGGCGTCGGCATCGCGACGACCGCCGCGTCCGTGACGCTGATGGCCGCCACCCCGGCCGAGGACGTCAGCGGCGCGGCGGCGGTCGAGGAGACCTGTTACGAGCTGGGCGCCGCGATGGGCGTGGCCGTGCTCGGCAGCGTCGCCACCGCGCTGTACCGCGTGAACCTGCCCGACCTGGGTCTCGCTGCGGACACCACGGCGTCCGTGCGCGACTCGATCGGCGAGGCGGCCCGGGTGGCGTCCGAGCTCACGGGCCCGGCCGGTGCCGATCTCCTTTCGCGGGCCGCCGGGGCGTTCACCTCCGGGATGACGCCGACGTTCCTGATGGCGGCCGCGCTGCCACTGGCCGCCGCGGCGCTCACCTGGGCGAAGATCCCGAAGAACCTGCGCCCGACGGAGGACGCGCACTGACCGGATGGACCGTGCGGCACAACTGGCAACAACCGCCCCCCAGTTCACCCCTATCATCTGTGGGTCTGTTCGAGAGCGACTCGGCAGTGATGCGCAGTGAGAGGACAACGGGGAATTGAGTTCCATACGCAAGCGCGGCGCACGCAAGCGCCGCATGGCGATGGCCGGCGTGGGCGCCGCGGCGGCCGTCGTGGCGGGGCTCCAGCTGTCGCCCGCCGCCTTCGGCACCGGCGGCGACGACGAGCCGGCCGCGGTGCACCCGGCCGCCGAGGCGGAGGACTTCGGCGCCACCCGCTCCGACGGCACGACGTTCGAGAACGGCGTCATGTCACTGAAGTCGACGCCCGTGGCCCGCTCCGCGGCGCCGTCGGGATCGTCCGGGCGTGCCGCGGCCGCCGCCCCGCACGGCACGGGCTGGCAGTCGGGCGGCGCGTCGAAGTACCTCACCACCGGCTACACCATCAAGTTCTACGACAAGAAGTCCGCGGACTGGCTGGCGCCGTACGTGAAGAAGTCCGCCGCCGACCTCCAGCGCGTCACGACGCTCCCGGTGAAGGTCGACACGCGGCCGGTCGGCTGGGACTACGTCCGGCCCAGGGGCGAGATCATCGTCGGTGTGCTGCACCGGCCCTGCGTCCCGCCCGCCGACGGGGGCTCGCAGGACTGGAAGGTGGTCCGTGACGGCTCCGGCAGCAAGAATTTGAGCTGCGGCTTCTACGCCTCGTCCCTCGCCGACACGGTGACCAGCGGGCACGCGTACATCGACGACGAGTTCCTGACGTCGGCCGGCAAGCCCGCCCCGTCCATGGGTGAAACGTATTTCCGCAACCACATCAGCCACGAGCTCGGGCACACGATGGGCCTGGCGCACGCCAACCGCAGCGCGACCCGCGGCGACTGCGTCAAGGGGTCGGACTCCGGCCAGTTCCCCGTGATGTGCACGCCAACCAACGCGTACCAGGACAAGCGCGCGGGCACCTACGTCCAGCAGTACGACATGCAGGGCCTGCGTCACCTCGCGCGCGGCGGCGGCGCGGTGCCGCCCCCGCAGGGCAAGGTGACCGGTCTCGGCCGCAAGTGCCTCGACGTCAAGGGCGGCAAGGCGGCCAACGGCACGCAGATCCAGCTCTACACCTGCAACAGCGGTCCCGGGCAGTCCTGGATCCCGCAGCAGGACGGCACGATCCGCGCGCTCGGCAAGTGCCTGGACAACTACCGCAACCCGAGCACCAACGGCAACAAGATCTCCCTGTACGACTGCAACGGCGGCGCGGCCCAGCGCTGGAAGGTCAACGCCAAGGGCCAGATCGTGCACGTCGCGTCAGGCAAGGTCCTCGACGTGAAGGGCGGCTCCACCGCCAACGGCACCAAGGTCCAGCTGTCCGCGGCGAACACGTACAAACGGCAGATCTGGGTCATGCCCAAGTAACCCGCCGATGGCGCATCCCGGTGGGCGGGCGCGTCCGCAGGCACGGCCCGAGCGGCTACAGTCACCTGCGATCACCCCCGCCCACCTGGGAGAACCTCGGACCATGGCCGTCGACGAACTCGACACCCGCATCCTCCGGCTGCTGCTGGAGCAGCCCCGCACCAGCCTGCGCGAGTACGCCCGCGTCCTCGGTATCGCCCGCGGCACGCTCCAGGCCAGGCTCGACCGCATGGAGCGGGACGGCGTGATCACCGGCACGGGGCCCTTCCTCTCCCCCGCCGCGCTCGGTCACCCCGTGCTCGCCTTCGTCCACATCGAGGTCACGCAGGGGCACCTGGACGAGGTGGGGGACGCGCTCGCCGCCGTGCCGGAGATCATCGAGGCGCACTCGATCACGGGCGGCGGCGACCTCCTGACCCGCGTCGCGGCCCGCGACAACGGGCACCTGGAGGACGTCGTGCAGCGGCTGATCAACCTGCCGGGGGTCGTGCGCACGCGGACGGAGATGGCGCTGCGGGAGCGGGTGCCGCACCGGCTGCTCCCGCTGGTCGAGTCGGTCGGCAGGTCCGTCGGCGGACAGGCTTGACCTGGCTGTTTGGCATGCTGGGGGCCGTGAGCACCTTCGGCAGGACCGCGGTCGTCCTCGACCTCGACGGCACCCTCGTGGACAGCGAACCCAACTACTACGAAGCGTCGCGGGCCCTGCTCGCCGACCGCACGGGCCGGGAGTACACCTGGGCCGACAACGAGCAGTACGTCGGCATCAGCTCCCACGAGACGCTCGCGCTCTGGCGGCGGGAGTACGGGATAGCGGCATCCGTGGCGGAGCTGCTCGCCGACCTCGACCGCCGCTATCTGGCGCTCGCCCGCGCCCGGACCCCCGTCTACCCGGAGATGCGCAAGCTCGTCGAGCGGCTGCACGACGCGGGAGTGCCGATGGCGGTGGCGTCCGGTTCCTCGCGCGCGGCCATCGGGGCGATCCTGGCCGGCACGGGCCTGGACGCCCTGCTGACGACGTTCGTCTCCGCCGAGGAGGTGCCGCGCGGCAAGCCCGCGCCGGACGTGTTCCTCGCGGCGGCCGCGCTGCTCGGCGCGGAGCCCGCGGACTGCGTGGTCTTCGAGGACGCGGCGCCGGGTGCCGCGGCGGCGCACGCGGCGGGTATGCGGTGCGTCGCGATCCCGTACGTCGCCGCCCACGCGGACGACCCGGCCTTCGCGGACGCGGAGCTGCTGTTCCGGGGCGGACAGCGGGAGTTCACGGCGCAGGCCGCGCTGGACGTGCTGGCGGAGGGCCGCGACCGCTGAGAACCGCTCAGAGCCTGTGTCATGGCACAGGCTCTCAGACCAGCTCGGGCTGGGGCTCCGGTTCGGCGGGCACGGGCTTCGGCTCCCACAGCTTCGTCGTCCACATGTAGCCCTGGACCACGGAGGCCATCGCGAGGATGAGCAGCGGTCCCGCCACCCACGGGTACTCGGCCATCTGCACCGGCAGATAGCGGTACGCCACCAGGAGCGCGGTGAACACGGCGGTGCCGTAGGCGACGAGCCGGACCGCCGACCGGTCCCAGCCGCGGTCGAACGAGCGCACCGCCGCGTCGATGGTGAAGGCGAACACGACGCCCGCGATGAGGTCCGCGCCGTAGTGGTAGCCGAAGCCCAGGGTGGCGCCGAGCGTCGCGACCAGCCAGAAGGTGCCCGCGTACCGGAGCCAGCGCGGCCCCTTGCGGGAGTGGATGAAGATCGCGGTGGCCCATGCCGTGTGCAGGCTGGGCATGCAGTTGCGCGGGGTGAACCCGTCGTACGGCATCGCGTGCGGGTCGGTGAGGGGCGGCGCCGTGTGCGGCCACAGCTCGGCGAGCGCCCACTGGCTGCCGCCGGTGCCGAAGGCCCCTTCCCCGTACGCGAAGATCGGCCCGACCACCGGGAAGACCATGTAGATGGCCGGCCCGACCAGGCCGATGACCAGGAAGGTGCGCACCAGGTAGTGGCCGGGGAAGCGGCCCTCGGTGGCGACGTTGCGCAGCTGGTAGAGCGAGACGCAGACCGCGGCCACCGCGAGCTGGATGTAGACCCAGTCCAGGACGGTCGAGCCGACCGGCCCCGTCGCCTCGACCGCGCGGCCCACCAGCCACGACGGGTTGCCCAGTGCGTGGTCGGCGACGGCGACGTACGGGTCGAGGACCGTCGGGCGGGTCTTCGAGGTGATGAGCAGCCAGGCGTCCCCGGTCTTGCGCCCGGCCACGAGCAGCAGCCCCAGGCCGACGCCCTTCAGGAGAAGCACGCGTTCCGGCCCGGTGCGGCGGGTGACGGCGATGACCCCGGTGCCCAGGATCACCCACAGCGCGCCGTTGCCGAACATCATGTCGGCGCCGACCGCGAGCCGCACCAGGAAGAACACGATGTCGATGCCGACGGCGACGCCGAAGGCGATGAACCGCTGCCGCCAGGTGAGCACGACCATCATCAGCGCCATGCTCGCGTACAGCAGCGGCCCCGACTTCGGCGCGAAGATCACCTCGCTCGCCTGGGCGGTGATCGGCCCCGGCAGGCCGTAGTGCCGCGAGGCGATCTCCAGCGCGACGAGGAACCCGAGGGTCACCACGCCCGCCGCGGTCCACAGCAGCACGCGGGGGCGGCGCAGGGCGGAGATCAGCTCGGTGCGGTCTTTGCGCGGAGATATCCGCGGTGCTTCAGATATCAATGGTCTGGCCGTTTGTTAGGTGCGTGGGCTGAAATAGTCCACTCTCGCCGGGGCCGGATCATGCTATCCGAGCACGGCTGCGGTCAGGCGGCTCCGGCCACCCGCTCCGGGGTGAGCAGCTCCGCGAGGCGCTCCGCGGGCAGCAGGCCCTTCTCGAGAACCAGTTCCGCGACGCCCCGGCCCGTGCTCAGGGCCTCCTGTGCGATCTCGGTGGCCGCGGTGTACCCGATGTGCGGGTTGAGCGCCGTGACCAGGCCGATGGAGGTCTCCACCGAGGCGCGCAGCACCTCCGTGTTGGCGGTGATGCCCGTCACGCACCGCTCGGCGAGCGTCAGGCAGGCGGCGCGCAGCGAGGTGATGCTCTTGGCGAGCGAGTGCAGGATGACCGGCTCGAACGCGTTGAGCTGGAGCTGACCCGCCTCGGCGGCCATCGTGATGGTGACGTCGTTGCCGATCACCTCGAAGGCGACCTGGTTGACGACCTCGGGGATGACCGGGTTGACCTTGCCGGGCATGATGCTGGATCCGGCCTGCACGGGCGGCAGATTGATCTCGTTGAGCCCCGCGCGCGGGCCGGACGAAAGAAGCCGCAGGTCGTTGCAGCTCTTGGAGAGCTTGACGGCGATCCGCTTCAGGACGCCGGACAGGTGCACGAAGGCGCCGCAGTCCTGGGTCGCCTCGACCAGGTTGGCGGCGGTCACCAGCGGCATGCCGGTGATCTCGGCGAGGTGCCGGCGGGCCGTCTCGGCGTACCCGGCGGGGGCGTTGAGTCCCGTACCGATGGCGGTGGCGCCGAGGTTGATCTCGTGGATGAGCTCGACGGCCTCGGCGAGCCGCGCGCGGTCCTCGTCGATCATCACGGCGTACGCGGAGAACTCCTGGCCGAGCGTCATCGGCACGGCGTCCTGGAGCTGGGTGCGCCCCATCTTCAGGACGTCGCGGAACTCCAGCGCCTTGGCTGCGAACGCGTCCTGCACGACCGCCATGGCGCGCAGCAGTCCGTGCACGGCGCTGACGGTCGCGACCTTCACGGCGGTCGGATACACGTCATTGGTGGACTGGCTGAGGTTGACGTCCTCGTTGGGGTGCAGGTGCTCGTACGCGCCCTTGGGGTGCCCGAGGAGCTCCAGCGCCCGGTTGGCGACGACCTCGTTGGCGTTCATGTTGGTGGAGGTACCGGCGCCGCCCTGGATGACGTCGACGACGAACTGATCGTGCAGGCGCCCCGAGCGGATCTCCCGGCACGCGGCCGCGATCGCATCGGCCTTCACCTTCGGAAGCAGACCCAGCTCCTCGTTGGCCCGGGCCGCGGCCTCCTTGACGGCGGCGAGCGCGTCGATGAGCTGCGGGTACACGGAGATGGGGATACCGGTGATGGGGAAGTTCTCCGTGGCCCTGAGGGAGTGAATGCCCCAGTAGACATCGGCGGGAACGTCCCGCTCCCCGAGCAGATCGTGCTCGCGACGGAGGGCGGGGACGGGGACGGTGCTCATGATGCGGTACGTGTTTCTCTTCCGGGCGCGGGGGCGCCGTTTGGTTCTGTACGGGGGGGTGGGCGCCCTTAACTCTCTTCGCAGGCGGGACAAGGCGCCGCCCAGGGGCGCGGGGAACTGCGCGACCAGCCACGTCCGGCCCGCAGACAAAAACACTCAGGCGGCAGCGGCCTCGCCCCGGCCCACCCCCGCGGAACCGACGACATGGCGCAGGCAAGAAACCCGCTCCGCCGGCCCGGAAGCCGAGAGGAGCGCCGCAAGCACCGCACTCCGCCCCTGCCCCGCCCGCAACGTCCCCGTGAGCACCGCCCCCGCCGCCGCGAGGTCGACCGCACCGCCGTGCGTATAGATCTCGGTGACGGGCCCACCCTGAACACGCGTCGTGAGGGCCACCAGAACACCCCGCTCGATCGCCGCCGTGACGGCACCCACGAACTCGGGCGTCGCATTGCCCGCCCCCGTGGCGACGAGCACGATGCCCTGCGCACCCGCCGCGACGGCCGTCTCCACGAACAGCGGATCCGCGTCCACGTGGTGCATGACCATGTCGATGCGCGGCAGCGTCGCGTCGGCCGGAGGCAGCGGCAGCGGCGCGGGCCGCTGCGGACGGCGCAGGATCGAGATCTTGCCGAAGCCGACCTTGCCGACGGGCGGCCCCGACGGATCGGCGAACGCGTCGGCGGCGAGGGTCTGCGTCTTCACCGTGCCGCGCGCCGCGTGCACCTTGCCGTCGAAGACGACCAGCACACCGAGGTCACGCACGGTCGCGGCGGTGAGCAGCGCGTCGTACAGGTTGCCGGGCCCGTCGCCGTCCTCGGCGCCGAGCGGCTTCTGCGCGCCGGTGAAGACGACCGGCCGGGGGTCGTCGTGGTACAGGTCGAGGAGGAAGGCGGACTCCTCCAGCGTGTCCGTGCCGTGCGTGACGACGATGCCGTCGACGCCGGGGTCGGCGAGGACCTCGTGCACGGTGCGCAGGAGGGTGAGCTGCTGGGCGGAGGTCAGACGCGGGCTGTTCACGTTGAACAGGTCGATGACCTCGGAGGTGATGTCCTGGGGTATCGCCGCCGTGGCGAGCACCTCGCGGCCGGGCGCGTCGGCGGCGAACCCGGTCCCCTGCCAACGGCTCGCGATCGTCCCGCCGGTGCTGATGACGACGATCCGTCGCGTCTGTCGCGTCTGTGCGTCCACGTCCGTATGCCTCCCAGGGAACCCGAGGACCATCAGCCCCCTGAGTGGTGGGCAGCCTCGCCGCAAGGATAGGTCGAACATTGCGCAATGTGTTTGCCAAAATCGAAGGCTTGTGCAACATGCGTGGTAGATAATTGCGCCATGGACGAGATCGACCGCAACATCTTGCGTGAGCTGCAGAACGACGGTCGGCTGACCAATCAGGAGCTGGCCGCACGGGTCGGCCTCAGCGCGTCCCCCTGCATGCGCCGGGTGCGCCAGCTGGAGCTGGACGGCGTGATCCAGGGATATCGCGCGGTCGTCGCTCCGGAAGCGGTCGGCCGGGGCTTCGAGGTGCTGGTCTCCATCGAGGTGCGCCGCGACCGCGAGACCGTCGAGGCGTTCGAGGCGGCGCTCCAGGACATTCCGGACGTCATCGAGGCGCACCGCCTGTTCGGGAGCCCCGGCTGCCTGCTGCGCATCGCGGTCGCCGACCTGGCGGCGTACGAGCGGCTGTGGATCGAGCGGCTCACCACGCTGGCCGGGGTCACCGAGGTCAACTCGCAGATCATCATGAAGCGGATCAAGGAACCACAGGGCCTGCCGGTGGACGACTGAACGCCGACCCGACGGACTCCACCGAACCCCCAACGCCCCTTTGGTACAGACCTATTGACGCCTGGTCCGTACCAGCCTAGGTTGACGCACCGCACGAGGCACGTCTCCGCACCCCCACACCGCACCCAGGGAGCACCGCGTGATCGGTCGGACGTTGAGCCTGCTGGGGTCAGCCCTGGCACTGGCCTGTGTCGCACAGCTGCCCGCCACCGCGGCAGCCCCCGCCCCCGCCGCACCGCAGGCCGACACCTGCGCGGTCAAGCCGAAGCCCGCGGGCAAGGTGCTCCAGGGGTACTGGGAGAACTGGGACGGCGCGTCCAACGGCGTACACCCGCCGTTCGGCTGGACCCCCATCACCGACAGCCGCATCAAGCAGCACGGCTACAACGTCATCAACGCGGCCTTCCCCGTGATCCGCTCCGACGGCACCGTCCTCTGGGAGGACGGCATGGACGCGACGGTGAAGGTCGCGACGCCCGCCGAGATGTGCCAGGCGAAGGCGGACGGCGCGACCATCCTGATGTCCATCGGCGGCGCGACGGCGGGCATCGACCTGAACTCCACCGCCGTCGCCGACCGCTTCGTCGAGACGATCGTGCCGATCCTCAAGAAGTACAACTTCGACGGCATCGACATCGACATCGAGACGGGCCTGGTGGGCACGGGCAACATCAACCAGCTCTCGCCCTCCCAGTCCAACCTCATCCGCATCATCGACGGCGTGCTCGCCCGCATGCCCGCGGGCTTCGGCCTCACGATGGCCCCCGAGACGGCGTACGTCACCGGCGGCAGCGTCGTCTACGGCTCGATCTGGGGCGCGTACCTGCCGATCATCAAGAAGTACGCGGACAACGGCCGCCTGTGGTGGCTGAACATGCAGTACTACAACGGCAGCATGTACGGCTGCTCCGGCGACTCCTACTCCGCGGGCACCGTGCAGGGCTTCACCGCCCAGACCGACTGTCTCAACAAGGGCCTGAACATCCAGGGCACCACCATCAAGGTCCCCTACGACAAGCAGGTCCCCGGCCTCCCCGCACAGCCGGGCGCGGGCGGCGGCTACATGTCACCGAGCCTCGTCTCCCAGGCCTGGAGCCGCTACAACGGCGCCCTCAAGGGCCTGATGACGTGGTCGATCAACTGGGACGGGTCAAAGGGCTGGACGTTCGGCGACAACTTCAAGCGAATCAGCTAGCTCCCTCCTCCCCCCTGCGGACACTTTCGCCCCTGCCCCTCGAAACCCTTCCATCCGTCCCCGCCTTCACGTCACGCGGGATCATTCGATGGCTTCGCTTGTGCGTACGGTTACGGGCGAGGCAACGGGGGCGGGGGAAGCCATATGGGGGGCCACCGGCCGTCGGACTGGCATGTGCTGGACCTGGATAAGGATCCGACTCCCGGTGATCCGCACCGCGTGCGGTCGCTGGCCAAGAACCTCCACGACTTCGCGGACGACGTCGGCAGGGTCCTGCGGGACATCAAGGGGATGGCGGGCGACGAGGCCATCCTGAAGTGGGTGGGCAAGACCGCCGACGCGTTCACGGAGAAGTTCGAGGACGCCCCGGACAAGCTGAAGAAGCTCAAGAAGAGCTACGAGATGGCGGGCGACGCGCTGTCCGCGTACTGGCCCGAGCTGGAGCGTGCCCAGTCGCTGGCCGACAAGGCGCTGGTCAAGGGCCGCGAGGCGCAGGCGGATCTGTCGTCCGCCAAGTCCCGGCTCTCCTCCGCCGACTCCTGGGTGGAGAAGGCGGGCAAGGAAGCCGACAAGTACAAGGACAAGCCGGGCGGCGGCAAGGACGTGCCCAAGCCGGACGAGGACAAGGTCAAGGCCGCCACCCGCAACGCGCACTCCGCCGAGAAGGCCCAGAAGTCCGCCCAAGGCGACGTGGACTCCGCCAAGAGTGCGCTGGAGGCGGCGAAGAAGATGGCCGCCGACGCGCGCAAGATGCGCGAGGAGGCCGCGGGCACCGCGAAGAAGAAGATCGACGAGGCCTCCGACGCGGGCATCAGGAACCGCAAGTGGTGGGAGGAGATCGGCGACTGGGTCTCCGACAACTGGGACACCATCGTCGCCGTCTGCAAGGTCGTCGTCGCCGTCGTCGGGATCATCGCGATCATCGTGGGTGGGCCGATCCTCGCCGCCATCGTCATCGTCGCGGGCGCCATCGTGCTGGCCGACACCTTGAGCAAATACGCAAAAGGACAAGCCACCCTCATGGACGTGGCGTTCGCCGCCATGGACTGCGTCCCCGGCATGAAGGGCCTCACTACCGCCGCCAAACTCGGCAAGGGGCTGAAGGGCCTCAAGGGCATGGCCAAAGGCCTCAAGAACGGCCTGCGGCGCGGCGCGGACGACGTGGCGACGAGCAAGCCCGCCAAGGCCCGCTGCAAGAACGGCGACCCCATCGACATGATCTCCGGCGAAATGATCATGGAGGATACCGATGTCGAGCTGCCTGGCCTGTTGCCGCTGATCCTGCGCCGCACCCACCTCTCCACCTACATGTCGGGGCGCTCGTTCGGGCCTTCATGGGCCTCCACATTCGACGAACGACTCGAACTCGACCATGAGGGTGTGCTCTTCGCCAGCGAGGACGGCATGATCCTCGTCTATCCAGTCCCCGTTCCCGGCACCGCCGTCATGCCTGTGACCGGACCGCAATGGCCGCTGAACTGGGACGGCACCCCAGGCGCCCCTATGCGCATCACCGACCCCACCACCGGCCGCACCCGTCACTTTGTGGCGGCCACCGAAGGCACCGTAGCCGACGAGGCATTCACCATGCCGCTCGCCGCTGTCTCGGACCGCAATGGCCATCGCATCGACTTCGACCGAAGCCAGGACGGCGCTCCCATTGCCGTGCGCCACTCCGGCGGCTACCACATCGATGTCGACGTCCAACACGGCCGCGTCACCGCGTTGCGCCTGCGTGCCGGCGAGGAAGCGCCCGACACCACCACACTGATCCGGTACCAGTACGACACAAGCGGTCGGCTTGTCGCGATCCGCAATTCTTCGGGGCTGCCCTACGAGCTGAACTACGACGAATATTCCCGTATCACGTCGTGGACCGACCGCAACGGGACCTGCTACCGCTTCACTTACGACGACGAGGACCGCTGCACGGCCGGGGACGGCACCGATGGCTTCCTCAACTGCACCATCACTTACGACCCTGACAGCCGTACCACTATGTACACCGACTCGCTCGGTCACACCACCCGATACGAGTACAACGAGCGTCTCCAACTCATCGCGGAGACCGACCCTCTGGGCAACACCACACGCAGTATGTGGAACAGCCGCGACCAGCTTCTGGCCAGAGTCGACCCCTTGGGGAACAGCACTCGCTATGCCTATGACGATGCCGGGAACCCGGTTACGGTCACCCAACCCGACGGCAGCGTCACGACCGCTGTCTTCAACGAATACCACCAGGCGGTGACCATCACCGATCAGGACGGCCTGATCTGGTCCCACGCGTATGACGAGCGCGGCAATCGCTTGAAGACCGTGGACCCGGCTGGAGCCGAGACACACTTCACGTTTGACGAGGCGGGGCGCCCCGCCTCCGTCACCGACCCGCTCGGCAGGGTTCAGCGGGCCGTGTGTGACCCGGCAGGGCTGATCTTGCGGATCACAGGCCCTCTCGGGCAGACGACCGAGGTCAGTCGGGACGCCTTCGGTCGCATTCGCACCCTCACGGAGCCATCCGGAGCCGTCACCCGCTTTGAATGGACGGTTGAGGGCCTCCTCACCCGGCGCGAACACCCGGACGGGGCTGTAGAGCACTGGGAGCGAGACGGCGAGGGCAACGTCCGCAAGCACATCGACCCTGCCGGGCGCACCACACACCACACGTACACGCACTTCGCGCTACCGACGAGCCGCCGAGACCCAGACGGCTCGGTGTACACCTTCGAGTACGACACCGAGCTGCAATTGCTCTCAGTGACCAACCCGCAACACCTGTCCTGGAGTTACGCGTTCGATCCTGCGGGACGCCTCATCACTGAGATCGATTTCAACGACCGTTGCCTCACCTACTCCTATGACGCGGCGGGTCGGCTGGCTACACGAACCAACGGCGCCGGGGAGACCATTCGCTACGAGCGGGACGTCTTCGGCCAGACTGTGCTGGCAAGCGCGGATGACAACATCACCTCGTACAGCTACGACCCCTACGGCCGTCTGACTCGGGCCGTCAATCAGCACACGAAAGTCGAGCTGGCCTACGACGCGCAGGGGCAGGTCGTACGAGAAAGCGTCAACGGGTACACCGTCTCGTCAACCTATGATCACGCTGGTCGACGGACGGTTCGCACCACCCCTTCCGGGGCGGTCTCCGAGTGGCAGTACGACGAAGCCGACCGGCCCATGTCTCTGACCATGGCCGGCACCCGCATGGAATTTCAGCACAGCGCCGCCGGATACGAGACCGGTCGGTTTTTCGGGGACGGTGTCGTCCTCGCGCAGAGCTGGGACACCGGCGGCCGACTGGCACACCAGACGATCGGCACGCGCGCCACTGCGCCCGACGGCACAGTGCGTCAGCGCACATATGTGTATGACGTCGAAGGCCAGATCACAGGGATGCGTGGAACGGCCGCTGCCAGTCGACAGTTCACTCTCGACACGATGGGCCGCGTCACCGGCGTCCACGGGTCCGGCTGGGACGAGCGCTACGCCTATGACAGGGCGGGCAACCTCAGCCGTGCCCAGGTGACCGCTGCTGGGCAGGGCGGCAAGGAGCCCGCCGGGGCGCAGGTGACGCCGCGAATCGACGCCTGGGAGACAACCGGGACTCTCCTGCACCAGGCGAAGCGCACCCGTCACGAGTACGATGCCCAGGGACGCCTGGTACGCCGCAGCCGCCAGCTGCTCAACGGGCAGCGACAGGTGTGGGAGTACAGGTGGGACGCGGAAGACCGGCTCACCCAGGTGACAACGCCGCAGGGTATGACCTGCCAGTACCGCTACGACCCGTTGGGGCGCCGCGTCGCGAAACACCTGCAAGCCTCGGATGGGACGGTCACGTCCAGCTTCACGTTCGCCTGGGACGGCAGCCTGCTCGTGGAACGGTCCACCGCCGACGGCACAGTGACGACCTGGGACTACGAGCCGGAATCGCACCGACCCTTGGCCCAGCTCGACCGCACCCAGGCGGACTACGACGTGCGGTTCCATGCCATAGTCACCGACCTGGTGGGCACACCTACGGAACTCGTCTCCACCGACGGCGCTGTCGCGTGGGAAGCTCACACCACCCTGTGGGGCACTGATCTCGCGTACACGCGCACCTCTGAAGTCGAATGCCCGCTGCGCTTCCCGGGGCAGTACTTCGATGAGGAATCCGGACTGCACTACAACTACGCCCGCTACTACGACCCGGAATCAGCCCGGTACATTTCCGCCGACCCACTCGGACTGGAGCCCGCGCCCAACCATCACGCCTATGTACCGAACCCGCTGACCTGGCAGGACCCTCTGGGTCTTGCCCGTCGAGGTCCCAAGGACCCGATTAACCTCAGCGAGGGCTACCGGGGCCGTATGGATACTTTCGACATCGGCCATGCCACAGACTTCGAAATGCACGTCTATGACAAGAACGGCCGCGAAGTCGGCTTGTACGGAAGTAACGGATGGTTCGACAAGCACCGTTTGAATTCTGATGTACAAGTGCCCCGAGGTGTGGAGAACCGACTCAAAGGTGAGGCAGTAAAGTTCATGCGCAGAACCGGTCGCATCGGCCCTCGTGGCACCGAAGACATCTCCGGGGACAAATGGAAACGGCCGCGCCTGAAGGGATCCTGCGGATGAAGTACGTGAAGGTCGACTGGAACGCCGAGCTCCACGGGTTCCGCACCGATGCGCGTGACTACCTTGCCGCGCTTCCCGACTTCCGGGACGAGCTTCCCGAAGGGGCACGTGCCTTTGCCAGCGAGGCCGGGCACTACGACTACTCCAGCGAACGGTGCATCAAGGATCTGGAACTGTCTGACATCTGTCTGCCGACGGCGACCATGGGAGGTCCCGGAACGGCTTCGATCAGCTTCCGCTCCAACCAGTGGAAGCACACCGTCGGGCTGCGGATCGAGTACACCGGCGTCACGCACTTTTCGGTCGACTATGAAGCGTCGATCGACTGGATGGAGGCGATTACGGTCCTTCTGGACGAGACGCTGCCCCACGAGGACGGCATCGTTCACGAGATCGAGCTGACCGACGCCACCATCAAGGTTCGCTGTGCCGATCTGAAGGCAGTATGGGGGGAAACCCCGTAACATCGGCGCCTGCGGGGCCCCCCTCCTGACCCCCTTCACCGGCACCGGCGGCCAGCACCGTCTCGCGGAACGACGTGACGACCGGGCGCAGGTCGACCCGGTGCCACACGGCCCACAGCCGGACGGACCGCGGGAACCACGGGAGTTCGCGGACGGTCACCCCCTCGGTGCCGCCGCGCACCATGCTCTTCTGCACGAACGCGAGCCCGAGGCCGGACGCCACCAGGCCGAGCGCGGTCAGTGGCTCCGGGGCCTCGAAGCGGATGTCGGGGGCGAACCCGGCAGCGGCGCACGCGGCGACGAAGTCGTCCCGCCAGACGTGGTCCTTGCCGTCCTCGACGGCGATCCAGGGCAGGCCGTCGAGATCCTCTGGCCGCACCTCGTCGGTATCGGCGAGCGGGTGGCCGCCTGGGACGGCCAGGAGCAGCGGGTCCGCCAGGAGCAGCGCGCCGCGCAGGTCGGGGTCGTCCGCGGGCGGCGCCTCCGGGACCAGGGCGATGTCGAGGCTGCGCTGGCGCAGGCCCTCGAACTGTTCGGGGGCGGGGAGATCGTAGAGGGCCACGTGGATGCCGGGGCGGCCCTCGTTGAGCGTGCGCAGGGCGCCGGGCAGCAGACCGGTGTGCATGGCGTCACCCACGTATCCCACGCACAGGCCGCCCTCGTCGCCGCGGCCGAGGCGCCGTCCGAGGTTCTCGAGGCGGTCCGCGTGCCGCAGCAGGGCGGTGGCCTCGGCGAGGAAGACGCGGCCGTCGGAGGTGAGCCGCAGGCGCTGCTGGCTGCGCTCGAAGAGCGTCAGGCCCAGGTTCTTCTCCAGCTGGGCGATCTGGCGGCTGAGCGGGGACTGCGAGATGTGCAGGCGCTCGGCGGCCCGGCCGACGTGCTCCTCCTCGGCCACGGTCACGAAATAGCGCAGTTGTCGCAGGTCGAGCATGTGAGACCTCGGGGGACTGAAGTATGACCAAGCAAGTCTTGGACAGTCTGACCCGTCGATCCTAACCTCGGAGGAGCAAGAGCCGCGGAAGCGGAGAAACCGCCTGCATCCGCCCACCGCGCTTTCACCCTCCCCACCACGTAAGGATCTTTCCCATGGGCATCACGTCCCTCCTCCCCGGCCGTCTCGGCTTCGGCACCGCCCCGCTCGGCAACATGTTCCGCGCCATCCCCGACGACGAGGCCCGCGCCACCGTCGAGGCCGCCTGGGACCACGGCATCCGCTACTACGACACGGCGCCCTTCTACGGCGCCGGACTCGCGGAGACCCGGCTCGGCGAGGTGCTCGCCGGCAAGCCCCGCGACTCCTACGTCCTGTCCACCAAGGTCGGCCGCGTCATCCTGGACGAGCACGAGACCGCCACGCCGGACTTCGGTGAGAAGGGCGGCCTCTTCGAGCACGGCAATCCGAACAAGATCGTGCACGAGTGGACAGCCGACGCCACCGAGCGCTCCATAGAAGACAGCCTGAAGCGCCTGGGCACCGACCGACTCGACATCGTCTGGGTCCACGACATCGCCCAGGACTTCCACGGCGACCAGTGGCTGCAGAAGTTCGAGGAGGCCCGCACGGGTGCCTTCCGCGTCCTGTCCCGGCTGCGCGACGAAGGCGTGATCAAGGCGTGGGGCCTCGGCGTCAACAAGACGGAGCCCATCGAGCTGACCCTCGGCCTCGACGAGCCGCGCCCCGACGGCTTCCTCCTCGCCGGCCGCTACACCCTCCTCGACCACGACCACGCCCTCCAGCGGCTGCTGCCCGCGGCCCAGGAGCAGGGCGTCGACATGGTGGTCGGCGGTCCCTACAGCTCCGGCATCCTCGCGGGCGGCACCCACTTCGAGTACCAGGAGGCGCCCGCCGACATCGTCGAGCGCGTCGGCCGCCTCAAGGCACTCGCCCAGAAGCACGGCGTGAGCATCAAGGCCGCCGCCCTGCAGTTCTCCCTCGCCCACCCCGCGACCGCCGCCGTCATCCCCGGCGCCACCCGCCCCAGCCGCATCGCCGAGGACACGGCCGCCCTGAACGAGGACGTCCCCGAGGCCTTCTGGACGGACCTCCGGGCCGCGAACCTCGTCAGCCCGGCGGCGCCGCTCCCCCACGACGCCTGACCCGCCGCGGACCTCGCTCAGCCGCGCTTGAAGACCGCGACCGTTCGCGCCGGGACGGAGAAGGAACCCGAACTCCTCTCGTACGTCGACGACTTGACGGTCCGGTCCGAGCCCGACCTCTGGACCGGGTGCAGGGCATAGCGGGTGCCCCGCACCTCCGCGACCCGCTGTCGCTGGGTCCGCGGGCTCGCGTTGAGGACGACCACGAGGTCGCCGACCTTCATGGTGATGACGCCGGGGATCTCCTCGACGGTCCCGGACAGCGGGAAGGACAGGGCCGACTGGACCTTCCCGGCCGTGGCCAGGGAGAAGGCCGGTTCGGTCGTCCGGATGCGCAGCAGGTCACGGTACGCCGCCGACGTGCTCTCCATGTCCTTGCAGTTGGGGGTCAGCTCGGCCGCGGACGACAACAGGGGCTTGGCATAGGGCCACTTGTCCTTGTTGTCGGCGGCCGGGGGCAGGCCCCGGCCGAAGCCGTTGCCCGCGCGGCAGTCCCAGTTGATCGTGTTGAACCAGTCGCCGCTGTCGAACGAGTTGCGGTCCAGGGACTTGGAGCGCAGCAGGTCCGTTCCCGCCTGGGAGAGCGCGGGGCCCTGGGAGAGGGCGGCGGTCGCCATGGCGAGGACCTGCATACGGGCCCGGTCGGCCGTCGTCGTGGCCTTGGGCAGCTTGAAGGCGAGCGCGTCGTACAGCGATTCGTTGTCGTGCGCGTCGGCGTAGGAGAGCGCGTCGCCGGGCTGTGCCGCGTATCCGGCGGGGGCGCCGTTGTAGTCGACGTCGGCGCCCTTGACCGTACGTCCGGCCGAGTCCTTGAAGGTGTAGTCGGCGAGGTTGCCGGTCAGGCCGACCTTGATGAGGTCCTGGTAGTGCAGGAGGCGGGCCTTCTGTTCGGCCGGAGTGCCGTTGGACCGGGATGAGTTGGGGTCCGTGTACAGGCCGCTGGCGAAGCCCTGTACGCCCGGGTCCCCGTCGAACGGGCCGCCGCCGCGCAGCGCGTCGCGCGACCGGTCCGAGAAGGTCGCTACGCCGGTGCCCGCCATGTTCTTCTGCGTGGCCTGGACGAAGCGGGCGTCGTCGGCGACCTCACCGAAGTTCCACCCCTCCCCGTAGAGGACGATGCTCTTGCCGTCGACGCCGTCCTTCGCGGGGGTCAGCGCGTCGAGCGCCTTGCGGACGGCGAGAATGTTGGCCTTCGGGTGGTGTCCCATCAGGTCGAAGCGGAAGCCGTCGACCTTGTACTCCCGCGCCCACGTCACGATCGAGTCGACGACGAGCTTGCCCATCATCGCGTTCTCGGGTGCCGTGTTGGCGCAGCACGTGGAGGTGGCGACCGCGCCGTCGGCGTCCAGACGGTGGTAGTAGCCGGGCACGATCCTGTCGAGCACGGACTTTTCGGCCTGGCCGCTCGCCACGGTGTGGTTGTAGACGACGTCCATCACCGTGCGCAGCCCCGCGCCGTTGAGACCCTGCACCATCTTGCGGAACTCCACGGTGCGGCGGGTGCCTTCGGGGTCGCTCGCGTACGAGCCCTCCGGGACGGTGTAGTGCAGCGGGTCGTAGCCCCAGTTGAACGCGTCCTTGCCCGCGCTCTTGGTGACGCACGCCTGCTGTTCCTCGGAGTCGGGGGCGTACGCGGGCAGGTCGCAGTCCGGCGTGGACTGTTCGGAGGTGCGCTCGGGGACGGTGCCGATGTCGAAGACCGGCAGCAGGTGTACGTACGACGTGCCGGCGCGGGCCAGGCGGCGCAGGTGCTTCATGCCGTCGGACTTCTCGTCCGTGAACGCCAGGTACGTGCCCGGGTGGTCCGACGTGCGGTCCGCGACGGAGAAGTCCCTGACGTGCAGCTCCTGGATCTGCGCGTCGCGCAGCGGGGTCGCCTTCGGCTTGCGCAGCCCGGCCCAGCCCTTGGGGGCGAGCGCCGGGTCGGTGAGGTCGACGGCGAGGCTGCGCCCGGAGCCGGTGGTGAGCGCGGTGGAGTAGGGGTCGGTGACCTTGTTGGTGACGACCTTGCGGACGCTCGGCGCCCACACCGTGACGACGTACCGGTAGGCCTTGCCCGACCAGTTGCCGGGCCCGGTCGCCGACCAGACCCCGGAGGCGCGGTCCCGGTGCATTGTCACCGTGCGGCCGCCGATGTCGAGCGAGACCTTCTGCGCGGTGGGGGCCCAGACGGCGAGGGTGACGCGGCCGTGCGCGAAGCGGGGGCCGAGGGTGGCCTTGGTGGCGGCCGCGCCGTACAGGTCGTCGAGGACGCCCTGGGTCTGTACGCCGGTCGCGGAGCGCAGCGTGCCGTCGGCGGACCGGGCGGTGGCGACGAGCTGGGCGGTGAGGGCGGTGCGGACGAGGTGGCGGTCGCGGGGCTCGACGGTGAAGGCGGCGTAGCCCTTGAGGTGCGGGTACTTGGCCTGCTGCGCGTCGGTGAGGCCGCCGTCCACGGGGGTGAGGCGCAGACGGTGTGTCGCCGCTCCCCCGATGTCGCCGGCCTCGACCGTGAGGCCGCCGCGGGGTGCGTACAGGAGCTCGTGGCGGCTCCCCGCGCCCGCGTCCCAGGCGATGGTGTTCCTGTCGATCCACTGGGCCCGCGACGTGGACAGGTCGAGCGGATCGGCCTGCTCGGCCGCGGCGGACGGTGCCGACGGGGCCATCGGTACGGCCGTGGCGGTCAGGGGCACGGTGGCGGCGAGCAGGGCGAGGGCCACGGTCACGGCGGCGCGGCGCGGGGAGCCGGTCACGGCGGTTTCTCCTTGAGGGGCGGGGAGGAAAAAGGGAGAGAAGGGTGCGGCCGCCCGGCAGCGGGGACAAGGATGGGCCGGGCGGCCGGTCGGTGGGGGCCGGTCAGCAGTTCTTGGCCCCGGTGTGCAGCGCGAGGGCCGCGTTCGGGGCGACGGACGCCGTGAACTGTCCCGAGCCGTTCACGCTGACGCTCCTGCCGCTCTGCACGTCGCAGTACGTGCCCGCCGCCAGGGAGGTCTGGAAGGTGCGGTTGACGGTGGACCCTTCGTGGTTGATGACGACGTACGCCTTGTCGCCGCGGCCGAAGGCGATGGTGTTGTTGCCGTTGTCCCACCAGTTGGTGACCGACGCGCCGCGCGCGTTGTTGCGGAACTTGACCATGCTGCGGATCTCCGGCCAGGCGTGCTGGCACTTCCAGCCGTCGCTGTAACAGGTCTTCACCTGGCCGCCGTTGGGCGATCCGGCGTCGGTGTCGCTGAACTCGTAGCCGGAGTGGACGTCGGGCGAGCCGTAGGGCCAGGCCAGCATGAAGACGTGCGCGAGGGTGTAGTTGGCACCGTCCTTGTAGTTGAGGGTCTGGCCGTGGCGCTCGGTGTCGTGGTTGGTGACGAACACCGAGCTGGTGCCGCCGGGCATGTAGCCCCAGCCCTCGCCGTAGTTCTTCAGGTAGGCGAGCTTCTCGTTGTTGAAGACGCGCTTGAGGTCCCAGGCGTACCGGAACTCCTGCGGGTCGCCGGTCGCGGTGTACTCGCTCGGGGAGACGGGTTCACCCGCCCCGAACAGCGTCTCCTGCTTCCAGTAGACGTGCGGGTCGCTGAGCCGCGACTTGATGTTCTTCAGGTCGTCCACGGGCATGTGTTTGGCCGCGTCGATGCGGAAGCCGTCGACGCCGAGCGAGAGGAGGTCGTTGAGGTACGTGGCGATGCGTCCGCGTACGTAATTCTCGCCGGTGTCGAGGTCGGCGAGGCCGCCGAGCTCGCAGTGCTGGACGTTCCAGCGGTCCTGGTAGTTGCTGATGGCGGCCTTGCAGTCGTCCATGTCGGCGGACGAGTACGTGCCCGGGTAGTCGTACTTGGTGAAGCGGGAGCCCGCCGAGCCGGTGCCGGACGCGTTGGTCATGTGGTTGATGACCGCGTCGGCGACGACCTTCACGCCGGCCGAGTGGCAGGTGTCGACCATGCTCTTGAACGCGGCGCGGTCGCCGAGCCGGGTGCCGATCTTGTAGCTGACCGGCTGGTACGCGGCCCACCAGGCGTCACCCTGGAGGCGCTCCTGCGGCGGCGACACCTGCACGTACCCGTAGCCGTCCGGGCCGAGCCGATCCGTACAGGCCTTGGCGACGGACTTGAAGTTCCACTCGAAGAGGACGGCGGTGACGTCCTTGCCGCCGGGCGGGGCGGCCTGGGCCGCGGGGGCCCCGGCGACGACGCTGCCCGCGAGACCCGCCACGAGGGCGAGCGCGGTCGCGACGGGTCTGCGGCTCTTCGTGGTCCGGCCGGTCATGGGGGTACCTCCTGCGCGTTGGGAGAACCTTCGACGAGTGCGGACTTCAGTGACTGCCTCAGCTCAGTGACCGTCTTCAGCAACTTCTTGCAGCAAGTCCGCACAACTTGTTGCGGGTTGGACCGTATGGCGCTCCCCGCACCGGGTCAACCCTCTGGACACACCCCGGTCGAACCGCGCACCACGAGCTCCGGCTGGAAGACGAACTCCGTGCGCTGCACCGGGTTTCCGTCGATCTCCTCAAGGAGCGCGCCCACCGCCGCGGTCGCCATGGCCTGCACCGGCTGGCGCACCGTGGTCAGCGGCGGGTCGGTGAAGGCGATGAGCTGGGAGTCGTCGAAGCCGACCACGGAGACGTCGCCGGGCACGGTGAGGCCGCGTTCGCGCACGGTCCGCACGGCGCCGAGCGCCATCAGGTCGCTGCCGCACACCATCGCCGTGCACCCGAGGTCGAGCAGCGCTCCGGCCGCGGCCTGCCCGCCCTCGACCGTGAACAGGGTGCGCCGCACGAGGCGTTCGGCCTCCGCCTGCGGCAGCCCGAGCATGCTGTGCAGGGCCGCCGTGAAACCCTCCGCCTTGCGGCGCGAGGGCACGTACCGGGTCGGGCCGATGGCCAGACCGATCCGCTCGTGGCCGAGGTCGACGAGGTGGCGTACGGCCATGCGCACCGCCGAGCGGTCGTCGGGCGAGACGAAGGAGACCGGGATGTCCTCGTTGTAGCCGTTGACGAGGACGAACGGCACCTTGCGGTGGGCCAGTTCGCGGTAGCGGGCGGTGTCGGCCGTCATGTCGGCGTGCAGGCCCGACAGGAAGATGATGCCGCTGACCCCGCGGTCCTCCAGCTGTTCGACGAGCTCGTCCTCGGTGGCACCGCCCGGCATCTGCGTACAGAGCATCGGGGTGTAGCCGTGTCCTGCCAGGACCTGCTCGATGACCTGCGCGAAGGCGGGGAAGATCGGGTTGGTCAGCTCGGGGATGACCAGGCCGACGAGTCCGGCGCTGCGCCGTTTCAGCCGGGTGGGCCGCTCGTAGCCGAGGACGTCGAGGGCGGCGAGGACCCGGCGCCTGGTGCCGTTCGCCACCCCCGCCTTGCCGTTCAGGACCCGGCTCGCGGTGGCCTCGCTGACGCCGGCCTGGGCCGCGATGTCCAGGAGCCGCGGGGCGCCCCGGTGGGCGTCCCGCGGCGTGGAGGGCAGCGTCACACCGCCCACCAGACGGTGGTGTCGGCGGGCAGGAGCACGGCTCCGTCCACGACCTCCGCCTCCTCGCTGCCGAGCAGGACGCGGCCGGGGGCCGGGAGCCTGACCGTCTCGGCGGTGGTGTTCACGGTGCACACGAAGCCCTCGCGGGCGAAGACGAGCACGCCGTCGGGTGCGTCGAGCCACTGAACGGCGCCGCCCGCGCCGAGCCCCGGCTCCGTGCGGCGCACGGCGAGCGCGCTGCGGTAGAGCTCCAGGGTCGAGCCGGGGTCGCCGGTCTGCGCCTGCACGCTCAGCTCGCCCCAGCCCTCGGGCTGCGGCAGCCAGCTGCCGCCCGTGCCGAAGCCGTACGACGAGCCCTCCGTGGTCCACGGGATGGGCACCCGGCACCCGTCCCGGAAGCCGTCCTGTCCCGCGGCGCGGAGGAACGACGGGTCCTGGCGCACCTCGTCGGGCAGGTCGGTGACGTCGGGCAGGCCGAGCTCCTCGCCCTGGTAGAGGTACGCGGAGCCGGGCAGCGCAAGCATCAGCAGGGTCGCCGCGCGGGCGCGGCGCAGGCCGAGCTTGCGGTCGCCGGGGGTGCGCAGCTGGGTGCCGAGGCCCGGCGGGTTGGCGAGACGGGTGGCGTGCCGGGTCACGTCGTGGTTCGAGAGCACCCAGGTGGCGGGGGCGCCGACGGGGCCCATCGCGGCCAGCGACACGTCGATGACCTCGCGCAGCTCGGCGGCGTCCCAGGAGGTGCCCAGGTACTGGAAGTTGAAGGCCTGGTGCATCTCGTCGGGCCTGACGTACTGGGCGGCCCGCTCGACGGTCGGCGTCCACGCCTCGGCGACGAGGATCCTCTCCCCCGCGTACTCCTCCAAGACCTGCCGCCAGCTGCGGTAGATCTCGTGCACGCCGTCCTGGTCGAAGAACGGCATGGTGTCGTTGCCGAGCAGCTTGAGCTGGTCGTGGCGGCCGATGTCGGGCAGGCCGGCCTGCTTGACCAGGCCGTGGGCGACGTCGACGCGGAAGCCGTCGACGCCCATGTCGAGCCAGAACCGCAGGATCGAGCGGAACTCGTCCTGGACGGCGGGGTGTTCCCAGTTGAAGTCGGGCTGCTCGGGTGCGAAGAGGTGGAGGTACCACTCGCCGTCGGGTACCCGGGTCCAGGCGGGGCCGCCGAAGATGGACTCCCAGTCGTTGGGCGGGAGTTCGCCGTCGGCGCCCTTGCCGGGGCGGAAGTGGTAGCGCTCGCGGAGCGGCGATCCCGGGCCCTCGCCCAGGGCGCGGCGGAACCAGTCGTGGCGGTCGGAGGAGTGGTTGGGCACCAGGTCCACGATGATGCGCAGGCCGAGCTCGTGGGCGTCGCGGATGACCGCGTCGGCGTCGAGGAGGCTGCCGAACATCGGGTCGATGGCGCGGTAGTCGGCGACGTCGTAACCGGCGTCCGCCTGCGGGGACGCGTAGAAGGGGCTGAGCCAGACGGCGTCGACACCGAGGTCCCTGAGGTACGGCAGCCGGCTGCGGATGCCCTCCAGGTCGCCCATGCCGTCGCCGTTGCCGTCGGCGAAGCTGCGCGGATACACCTGGTAGATCACCGCGTCGCGCCACCAGTCCGTGCGCGTCTCGGTGGCGGGGGCGGCAGGGGCAGCGAGATGCTGGGTCATGTCTTCCCTGGGGATCGAGTGTGGTGGGGTCGGCGGAGCGTCTCAGGACTTCGTCGCGCCCGCCGTCAGGCCGGAGACCAGGTGGCGCTGGGCGAAGCCGAAGATCACCGCGGCGGGCACCGCCACGATCACCGCGGACGCGGTCAGCGAACCCCAGTCGCTCGTGTACTGGTTGACGAAGGTCTGCAGGCCGCCGGCGAGCGTGAGGTTCTCCTCGCCGGTCATGAACGCGGACGCGTAGGCGACCTCGGCCCAGCCGGTGATGAAGCTGTAGAACCCGGTGACGGCGAGGCCGGGCTTGGCGAGCGGCACGATGAGCCGCCAGAAGGTGCCGAACGGGTTGAGTCCGTCCACCCGTCCCGCCTCGTCGATCTCGACCGGGATGGTGTCGAAGTACCCCTTCATCATCCAGGCGCAGAACGGTACGGCGATCGTCAGGTAGGTGACGACGAGGCCGACGGGCTGGTTGAGCAGCCCGAGACTGGCGAGCAGGTTGTACAGCGGCACGATGAGCACCGCGACGGGGAACATCTGGGTGATGAGGAGCAGCCACATCAGCGGCCGCATGCCGGGGAATCTGAAGCGGCTCACCGCGTACCCGGTCGTCGCCGAGATGAAGACGCCGATCACCGTGGTCAGCCCGACCACGATGAGGGAGTTGAGGAGCCAGTTCGGGAACTCGGTGTCGTTGAGGACGTGGTCGTAGTTGCCGAACGTGAAGTCCTTCACCAGGTCGGTGGAGAAGGCCTCGCTCTGCGGCTTGAACGACGTGACCAGGAGCCACAGGGGCGGCAGGACCGCGATGGCGCTCGCGAGCAGCAGCGTCACGTGCAGGGCGACCGAGGCGAGCGGGCCGCGCTCCTCGCGCCCCCTGGGCCTGCGCTTCTTCGCCGGGGTCGTCCCCTTCGTCTCCACGGTGGTCACCAGACCTCTCCTTGCTTGCGGAGTGCGCGGCGGTAGGCCACCGCGATGATCGACAGGAGGGCCAGGATGAGGACGCCCCAGGCCGCGGAGCCCGCGAAGTCGCGTGGGCTGACGACGAACGAGAGCCGGTAGGCGTACGTCACCAGGATCTCGGTGGCGTCTCCCGGTCCTCCCCTGGTGAGCAGGAAGATCACCGGGAACATGTTGAAGGTCCAGATGCCGCTGATCAGGATCACCGTGCTGGCGACGGTCCGCAGCCCCGGCAGGGTGATGTGGCGGAAGCGCTGCCAGGCGTTGGCGCCGTCCATCTCGGCCGCCTCGTACAGCTCACCCGGGATGGACTGCAGCCCGCCGAGCATGGCGACGAGCATGAACGGCACGCCGAGCCAGACGTTGACGGTGATCACGGAGATCTTTGCCCAGGTCGGGTCGTTGAGCCACGGGATCGCGTCGATGCCGCCGCCCTCGAGGATCTTGTTGAGGAGGCCCTTCTTCTCGTTGAAGAGCAGGCGCCAGGTGAAGACGGAGACGAAGGCGGGGACCGCCCACGGCAGGATCAGCGCCATCCGGTAGAAGGAGCGCCCCGCCAGCTTGCGGTTGAGCATCGTGGCGAGCGCGAGACCGAGCGTGAAGGACAGCGCGACGCAGGAGACGGTCCACACCACGGTCCAGCTGAGACGGTCCCAGAAGACGCCGTCGGAGAGGATCGCCTGGTAGTTGTCGAGCCCGACGGACTCGTACGTGGCGGGGATGTCGTTGACGCCGATGTGCCGCTCGACGTTCGCCTCGTTGGCGTTGGTCGTCGACAGATACAGGCCGCGCACCAGCGGGTAGCCGACGATCACGCCGATCACGGTCACCACGGGGGCGACCATGGCCCACGCGTACCAGTGAGTGGTGAGCGTCCTGCGCAGCCGCCCCGGTTTCTTGCCGGGCCGGTGGCCGCGGCCGCGGATGCTCTGGACATCCGCGGCCTTCACCACCGACTGGCCGGTCTCGACAGCCATGGGTCGGTCAGCCCTCCCTCTTCTTACTTGTAGTCCTTGAGGAGCTTGCGGTAGGCGTCACCGATGCCCTCGGCGCCCTTCTCGGGCGACGACTTGCCGCTGAGCACCTTCTCCAGCTGCAGGCGGATCGGCTCGAAGAGCGCGTTGGCCTCCGGGATCCACGGCCGCTGCACGGACTTGGCGACGGCGGGCTTGAAGAACTGCACCATCTGGTTGTCCTTGACGGACTTCACGTCGTAGACGGAGGTGCGGGTCGGCAGCAGGCTGAGCTCCTCGGTGGTCTGCTGCTGCACCTTGGCGGAGCTCATGTACTTGATGAACTCGTAGGCGGCGTCGAGGTTGCCGGAGCCGGCGTAGGCGGCGAGGTTCCAGCCGCCCTGCGGGGCGCCCTGGCGCTTGCTGCCGGCCGGGGCGGGGGCGACGCCGAGGTTGTCCTTGTCGGACTTGAACTGCTTGCCCTGCAGGGCACCTTCGATGGACCACGGGCCGTCGAGCGCCATGGCGACGTCGCCGTCCTTGAAGGCGTTGAGCTGGTTGTTGTAGCCGTCGCTCGCGTCGGTGACCGCCGCCTTGGAGTCGACCAGGTCCTTCATCACCGAGAAGGCCTTCGCACCCTCGGGCTCGTCGACCGTGACCTTCTTGGCCTTGGTGTCCAGGAGGTCGCCGCCCTCGCCGTAGAGGTACGGGAGGTAGTAGTACGGGTCGTCGCCGCGCAGGTACAGGCCGGTCTTGCCGGACTTCGACTTGATCTTCTTCGCGGCGGACTTCACCTCGTCGAAGGAGGTCGGCACCTCGACGCCCGCGGCCTTGAGCATCTTCTTGTTGTAGAAGAGCGCCAGGGTGTCGATGGTCTGCGGGGCGGCGTACGTCTTGCCCTTGAACTTCGTGCTCGCCGCGGCCTGCGGAAGGTAGTCGTCGGCCTTGTCGAGCGCGACGGTGTCGTCGAGCGGGGCGAGGTAGCCGAGCGAGGCGAAGTCCTGCGTCCAGGCGACCTCGGTGCGCATCACGTCGGGGGCACCGGAGTTGCCGCCCGCGGCGTTCTTGAACTTGGCGTTGGCCTCGCCGAACGGGACGTTCACATAGTTGACCTTGACGTCCGGGTGCAGCTTCTCGAAGCCCTTGGCGATCTTCTGGTACGCGCCCTTCTCGGCGTCGTTCGAGGTGTCCCAGAAGGTGACGGTGCCGGAGAGCTTCCCGCCCTTGCTCCCGCCGCTGCCTTCGTCGTCGCCCCCGCACGCTGCCGCTGTCATGGCCAGGGCCGCGATCAGCCCGGTGGCCGCAATGCCACGCCGCATGTGAACTCCTTCAACTGATCCCGGAATCACGGGGAGACGAAGAGGTGCCTCCTGCTGGCCGCTCTGGACGGCGGCGCCGGGTTGCCAGGAACGTAACAGCGTTGGAATGTCGCCGAAAGACCTTGCGGTAAATTTCTGCAAGGACCGGTGGTTCGTTACATCTGCGTGTCCTTACCGTGCCCGGGCCTGCGCTTGACAGGGCTTGCACGAAGATTCACGGGCAGTGTGCAATCACCCCGACGACAGGTACAGTCCAGTGCCATGACCGCACGGCTTGTCGACATCGCAGCCCACGCGGGGGTCAGTGAAGCCACCGTGAGCCGCGTCCTCAACGGCAAGCCCGGGGTGGCCGTCGGCACCCGCGAGGCAGTGCTCGCCGCCCTCGACGTGCTCGGGTACGAACGCCCGGTGCGCCTGCGACGGCGCAGCGCCGGGCTCATCGGCCTCATCACACCGGAGCTGGACAACCCGATCTTCCCCGCGTTCGCGCAGGTCATCGCCCAGGCCCTGACCCGTCAGGGGTACACGCCGGTCCTCGCGACGCAGACGCCGGGCGGCTCCACCGAGGACGAGCTCACCGAGATGCTCGTGGACCGCGGTGTCAGCGGCATCATCTTCGTCTCCGGGCTGCACGCCGACACCACCGCGGACATGGAGCGGTACGAGGTGCTGCGCGCCCAGGGCGTCCCCTATGTCCTCGTCAACGGCTTCTCGCCGGACGTGGCGGCGCCCTTCGTCTCCACCGACGACCGCGCCGCCGTGCGCCTCGCCGTCACACATCTGACCTCGCTCGGCCACACCCGCATCGGGCTCGCGGTCGGTCCGAAGCGGTTCGTGCCCGTGGTGCGCAAGATCGAGGGTTTCCGGCTCGGTCTCCTTGAGCGCCTCGGCCTCGACGACGAGGCGTCGGAGGAGCTGATCCAGCACTCCCTCTACACCCTGGAGGGCGGCCAGGCCGCGGCCACCACCCTCATCAACCGCGGCTGCACGGCCGTCGTCTGCGCCAGCGACATGATGGCGCTCGGCGCGATCCGGGCCGCCCGCGACCTCGGTCTGAGCGTGCCGCGGGACATCTCGGTCGTCGGCTTCGACGACTCGCCGCTCATCGCCTTCACCGATCCGCCGCTGACCACGATCCGCCAGCCCGTGCAGGCCATGGGCCAGGCGGCGGTCCGCGCGCTCCTGGAGGAGATCGGCGGGACGCCGGCGCCGCACGGCGAGTTCGTCTTCATGCCGGAGCTGGTGGTGCGGGGCTCGACGGGGTCCGGGCGCAAGGCCTGAGCCGCGGGGGGGTCACGCCGCCGCGACGAGCGGTTGCCACCACGAGCGGTTGTGCCGGTACCAGCGGGCCGTCTCGGCGAGCGCCGCGTCGAAGTCGGTGCCGGGCCGGTAGCCGAGCTCGCGGCTGATCTTCGTGTGGTCCACGGCGTACCTGCGGTCGTGGCCCTTGCGGTCCGTGACGTGCGTGATGCGCCCGGCGTCGGCGCCGCACAGGGCGAGCAGCCGCTCGGTCAGCTCCAGGTTGGTGAGCGAGGTGCCGCCGCCGATGTTGTAGATCTCCCCCGCCCGCCCCCGGGTGCGGACCAGTTCGAGGCCGCGGACGTGGTCGTCCAGGTGCAGCCAGTCCCGTACCTGCAGCCCGTCGCCGTACACCGGGACGTTCTCCCCGTTCAGGAGGGCCGTCAGGAAGCGCGGGACCAGTTTCTCCGGGTGCTGGTGCGGGCCGAAGTTGTTGGAGCAGCGGGTGACACGGACATCCAGGCCGTGGGTGCGGTGCTGGGCCAGGGCGACGAGGTCCGAGGCCGCCTTCGACGCGGCGTACGGGGAGTTGGGCCGCAGCGGGTCCTCCTCCGTGGCCGCGCCGTGCGGGATCGATCCGTACACCTCGTCGGTGGAGACGTGGACGAACGTCGCGACGCCGTGCCGGAGCGCGGCGTCGAGCAGGGTCTGGGTGCCGAGCACGTTGGTACGCGTGAACGCGGAGCCGTCCGCGATCGAGCGGTCGACGTGCGACTCGGCGGCGAAGTGCACCACCTGCCCGTGGTCCGCGGCCAGTTCGCCGACGAGCCGGGCGTCACACACGTCGCCGCGCACGAAGGCGAACCCGGGGTGGGCGCGGACCGCGTCGAGGCGGCCGATGCTGCCCGCGTAGGTCAGCTTGTCGAGCACGGTCACCTCGATGCCGCGCGGGCCCGCGGGGCCGAGGAGCGACCGGACGTACGCGGAGCCGATGAAGCCGGCCCCGCCGGTGACGAGGATGCGGTTGCCGTGGGGGCTGTGGCGGCCCGTGGGGTCGACGTGGTTCATGAGGTCAATTGCACCTTGCTGTGGTCGCCGATGACGAGTCGGTGGGCCTGGGGCAGCCGCGGGGCGGGGGCCACGACGGCGCCGCGGCCGATGAGGGAGGACTCGATGCGCGACGCGCCCTCCACGTCCGCGCCGCGCAGCAGCACGGAGTGGGCGATGGCGCTGTCCTCGACGCGGCAGTCCTCGGCGATGGCGGTGTACGGGCCGATGCTGGAGTTGCTGATGACGGTGCCCGCGCCGATCACCGCCGGGCCCACGATGCGCGAGCCGCGCACCACGGCGCCCTCGGCGAGGCGGACCCGGCCGAGCACGGTGCTGTCCGGGTCGACCTTGCCGTCGACGCGGCCCTCGATGCCGTCGAGGACCTGACGGTTGACCTCCAGGAGGTCGTCGACGCTGCCGGTGTCGCGCCAGGGCCGGGTGGTGGTCTCGGCGCGCACCCGCAGGCCCCGGTCGAGCAGCCACTGCACGGCGTCGGTGATCTCCAGCTCGCCGCGCACGGAGGGCGTGATCGCCCGTACCGCCTCGTGGATGTCCGTGCCGAAGGCGTACACGCCGATCAGGGCGAGGTCGCTGCGCGGCCGGTCGGGCTTCTCCTCCAGGCCCACCACGTCGCCGCGGGCGTCGAGTTCGGCGACGCCGAACGCCGTCGGGTCGGGGACGGGTGTGAGGAGGAGGCGGGCGGCTCCTGGCTGGGCGGCGGCGCGTTCGGCGAAGCCGGTGAGTCCTTCCTGGAGGTAGTTGTCGCCGAGGTAGAGCAGGAAGTCGTCGTCGCCGAGGAATTCCCGGGCGATGAGCACCGCGTGGGCGAGCCCGAGCGGCCGCTCCTGGTGGAGGTAGCTGACGCGCAGGCCGAAGGCACCGCCGTCGCCGACGGCCTCGCGGACCTCCGCGCCGCGTCGGCCGACGACGATCCCGGCCTCCCGGATGCCGGCCGCGGCGATGGCTTCGAGGCCGTAGAAGAGCACGGGTTTGTTGGCGATGGGCAGCAGTTGCTTGGCGCCTGTGTCGGTGAAGGGGCGCAGCCTGCTGCCCGTTCCGCCGGCCAGCACCAGGGCTTTCAAGGAAGCCGTCCGCGGGGCGGGTCAGCCTGGGGATGCGTTCTCACGGGTCCCTCCTCGCTTGCGAGGTCTCGACTCAACTTGCGAGATCTCGACTCAAGCAGAGCCGGACGTACGGCCGCAAGTGCTGTCTGAAACTTTCAGCAACCTCTTGCCAATTGTGGGGCGGCTTTGTTTGACTCGGTGCGCCTCGCCGGTCCCACCGCTCAACTTCGGTGCCGATCCGGAGAGTTCACCGGCACCACGCACACCGCACATCGCACGACGAACGGAGTGGGGCAGCAGTGACAGGTCACCGGCAGCGCGCACGGCTCGACCGGGAGGCGCGGCACCTCGCGCCCGGCGCCTCCGAGGAGACCGCCGCCGGGGAGCGTGTCTTCGCCGAGGGTTCGGGCGCCTACCTCACCGACCTCGACGGCAACCGGTACCTGGACTTCGCGGCCGGCACGCTCACGCAGTCGCTCGGCCACTGCCACCCGGAGGTCGTCGAGGCGCTCACCGCGCAGGCCGGGCGGCTGTGGAACGTGCACGACGCCGCGACCCCCGAACGCGCCGCGCTGCTCGAACAGCTCGCCCGGCTGCTCCCCGACCACCTCGACACCTACGCGCTCTTCTCCACCGGCGCCGAGGCCGTCGAGGCGGCCCTGCGGGTGGTGCAGGCCACCGCGCCCGCGGGCCGCAACCGGATCGGGGCGCTGCGCCACGGCTTCCACGGCAAGACGATGGGCGCCCGGATGCTGGTCCACTGGGACATCGGGCATCAGGCGTTCGCCGGGAACAGCGTCCTCGGCTACGCCCCCGACTGCTACCGCTGCCCGCTGGAGCTGACCCATCCGAATTGCGAGGTGCGATGCGCCTCGCTCGTGCGCAGGCACATCGCCGAGAAGCCGAACGTCGCCGCGCTGGTCTTCGAACCGGTGCAGGGCGCGGCGGGCGTCGTCGTGCCGCCGCCGGGCTACTGGGAGCGGATCGCGGAGGCCTGCCGGGTCAACGGTGTGCTGCTCGTCGCCGACGAGGTCCTGACGGGCGGCGGCCGCACCGGCGCCTTCCTCGCCTCCGAGCTGGTCGGAGTCGAACCGGACCTGGTCGTCCTCTCCAAGGGCATGGCGAACGGCTTCCCCTTCGCGGTGCTCGCCGGGCGCGCGGAGCTGCTGCGCTCCCCCGAGGCGGCGACGGCCGGTTCGTACGCGTCGACGTACGCGAGCAATCCGCTCGGCATCGCGGCCGCGCACGCCACGCTCGGTGTCATCGAGCGCGACGGTCTGGCCGAACGCGCCCGCGTCCTGGGCGAGTTGCTCGGCGCCCGGCTCGCGGCCCTGCGGTCCCGGTACGAGCAGCTCGGCGATGTACGCGGGCTCGGCCTCCTGTACGGCCTGGAGTTCGTCACGGACCGGGAGAGCCGCACCCCCGCGCCGGAGCTGGCCCGCGCGGTCCACTCCGCCGCGCTCGACCTGGGTCTGCGGACGGCGTTCGGCGGCCACATCATCCGCCTCGCGCCACCGTTCACACTCGACGAGGCACAACTCGACGCAGGTGTCGCCCTGTTGGAGCTGGCCGTCGAGCGAGCCGTCGCGCAGGTGGTGGCGGCGTGATCGTCGCGGAGAACCTCACCAAGGAGTTCCGCGTCGCGGAGCGCGGACCCGGCCTGCTGGGCAGCCTCGCGACGCTCCTCACCCGCGAGTACCGCACCGTGCGCGCCGTGGACGGCGTCTCCTTCGAGATCCCCGCCGGGTCGAGGACCGCCTACATCGGCGCCAACGGAGCCGGCAAGTCCACCACCATCAAGATGCTCACCGGCATCATGACGCCGACGTCGGGCCGCTGCCTCGTCGCGGGCATCGAGCCGTACCGCGAGCGGCGGCGCAACGCCCGCTCCATCGGTGTCGTCTTCGGGCAGCGCAGCCAGCTGTGGTGGGACCTGTCGGTGCCCGACTCGTTCCGCATCCTGCGCCGCGTCTACGACATCCCCGACCCGGTCTACCACCGCAACCTCGCGCTCTACCGCGAACTCCTCGACATCGACGCCCTCGGCACCACGCCCGTGCGCCGGCTCAGCCTGGGCCAGCGGATGCGCGCGGAGATCGCCGCGAGCCTGCTGCACGACCCGGCCGTCGTCTTCTGGGACGAGCCGACCATCGGCCTCGACATGGTCCTCAAGACGGCGGTGCGCGACCTGGTCAACCGCGCGCACCGGGAGCTCGGCACGACCGTCGTGCTCACCAGCCACGACATCGCCGACATCGCCGCGATCTGCGACAGCGCGCTGGTCGTCGACCACGGCCGGGTCGTCCACCAGGGCTCCATCCAGGATCTGCTGCGCACGGCGGAGGACCGCTCGGTGAGCTTCGACCACCGGGGCGGCCCGGCGCCGCATGACGCCCTCGATCTGATCGAGCGGGGCCTGCCCGGCGTACGGGCGGGTGTCGAGGACGGCGGGCGGATCCGCGTCGACTATCCGGCGAACCTCTTCGCCTCGCGCCAGGTGCTCACCTTCCTCCTGGACCACTTCGACCTCGTGGACTGCTATGCCCCGGAGCCGGACCTGGAGGAGGTGCTGCGGCGGATCTACGGCCGGGCGCCCACGCCCGTCGGCGGTCACTCATGAGCGTACGAGTGTCGCGCTACTTCCCCTTCGCCACCGGCGGCCTCCAGTCCCTGCTCCAGTACCGCTCGATGTTCGTCGTCACGGGCGTCACCGCCGCCGCGGGCGCCGCGGTCACCGTGTTCCTGTGGCGTGCCGTGTACGCGGACGCGCCGGGCGGCGGCACGGGCCCGGGAGGCTTCACCCCCGCGAGCATCACCACCTACCTGCTGGTGGCGCAGGTGCTGCAGGTCCTGCACGCCAACCGGGTCGACGACGAGGTGGCCGCGGAGGTCTACCGCGGGGACGTCGCCGTGATGCTGGTGCGGCCGGTCAGCTATCCGCTGGTGCGGCTCTTCGCGTGCCTGCCGGTGGTCGCGGCCAACGCCGCCCTCGTCGGCGTGCCGGCCCTGCTCCTCTTCTCGTTCCTCGTCCCGCTCACGACGCCCCGTCCCGTCGACGCCGCGCTGTTCGCCGTGTCCACCACGCTGTCGGTGCTCATCGCGTTCTGCGTGAACCTGCTGACCGGCATGACGGGTTTCGTCACCACGAACACGTGGGGCGTGCGGATGGTGAAGCAGAGCGTCGTGGCCTTCTTCGCCGGGCAGCTGGTCCCGATCGCGCTGATGCCGGGCCCGCTGGCGGCGGTCGCAGGGGCGCTGCCCTTCAAAGGGATGGTCGACAGCCCGTTGACGCTGCTCCTCGGCAGGTACGACGGGATGGGCGGGGCCGTCGCCGTGCTGGCCCAGCAGGCGGGCTGGGCGGCCGGTCTCACGGTGCTGTGCGCGGTGCTGTGGCGGGCGGCGCTCGGGCGTCTCGAGGTGCTCGGCGGATGACGCGCACACGTCTCGGCACGGCGCTCTGGTACGTCAGGCTCTCCTGGTTCCTCGGCGGGGTGGGCCTGCACCGCCTCGCCGCGTACCGGCTCGACTTCGCGCTCGGCGCCGGGGCCTTCCTGGTGCGGGTCGGCATCCAGACGGCGGTCGTCGGCCTGGTCTTCCGGCAGGTGCCCGCCGTGGGCGGCTGGTCGTACCACGAGGTCCTGTTCCTGCTCGGCTTCTCTCTTCTGCCGCGCGGCCTCGACCACCTCTTCACCGACCAGCTGTGGGAGCTGGGCCGCAAGCTGGTACAGCGCGGCGAGTTCTACCGCTATCTCATCCGCCCGGTGAATCCGCTCTTCTCGCTGCTCTCCGAGCGCTTCTTCCACCCCGACGCGCTCGGCGAACTCGTCGTCGGCGCGGCCCTCGTGACGTACGCGGGCACCTCGCTCGACCTGGACCTCACGGCCGTCCAGTGGGCGCTGGCCCCGCTGCTCGTGCTGTGCGGCGCGCTGATCCACACGGCGGTGAAGCTGTGCTTCGCTTCCCTGTCGTTCTGGACGGTGACGAGCCTGCCCGCGATGTACGCGGCGAGCCAGGTGTCGGAGTTCGCGGCGTACCCCCTCGACATCTACCACGCGTCGCTGCGCGCGCTGCTGACCTGGGTGCTGCCGTTCGCCTTCACGTCGTACGTCCCCGCCGTCTATCTCCTCTCCGGCGACACGGCGCTCCTGGGATGGCTGCCCGTGGTGACGGCCCTGGCGCTGCTGCTCGCTCTCGCCGTGTGGCGGCGCGGCATCAACACGTACGAGATGACAGGGAGTTGAGGTCCGTGATCCGGGACGAGGAGCTGGCCGCGCTGTTGCGCGCGGCGCCGTGGATGTCCGAGGACGGGCGCAAGGCCGACCGTTACGAGCGCGTCGACCACGCCGTGCTCGGCTCCGCGGTGGTGCTGCTGGTCGTGGCGGCGGTCGGCGGGCCCGCGGCGGGCCGGCGGTTCTTCGTGCCGGTGGAGATCGGGGGCGGGCGGTACGAGGGAGGCGGGCCGCGGGAGGCCCACGCCGTCGAGGAGTTCCATACGGAGGCGGTACGCAGGACGCTTGCGGGCGGGACGCTGCGCACGGAGCGCGGCGGCGCCGTGGAGTTCCGCGGCGCGGGCGGCGCCCCGGCCGGCTCCCTGCCCGAAGTGCGGCCACTCCCCTTCGAGCAGGGCTGGTCGTCCAACGCCCTGTCCCTCGTGGAGATCGGGGGCGTGCCGCACATCCACAAGACGTACCGCGGCCTCGACGACGACGTCCGCGAGCCCGACCTGCTGCGGCTCATGAACGGCACCGGGCGCACCCCGGAGTGGGCGGGCGACTACGCGTACACCGACCCCGCCTCCGGGACGCGCCACCCGCTGGGCGTCGTCTATCGCTACGCGCCGGGCGAGGGCATCGACGTACCGCTGCGGCAGAACCTGCGCTCCCTGTGGCCCGCCCTTTCGCGCCTCCTCGCCCACGGTGCGCCGGAGGCGGTGGCGCGGCACCATCTGCGGCCCCTGGAAGGGCAGTTGCGGGACGCGGGACGTTTCCTGCGCGGCTTCCACGCCGACCTCGCCGACCGTCTCGGCGACGGGTCGCCGCAGCCCGCCTATCCGGCCGGCGAACGCCTCGCGCAGGCCGAGCGGCGCCTCGCGGACCTGCACGACCGCACCACCGCCGATCCGGCACTGCCCGCCCGGACCGTGCGGGACGCCTTCACGTCGCTGGCCGCGGAAGTGGCGCAGCTGCACGCCGAGCTGGACCGGTCCGGGCCCTCCTGGTCCGGCGGCGGCCCCTGCCACGGCGACCTGCACCTCTCCCACCTGCTGTGGAACCCGCCCGCCCTGATCGACCTCTCCACCCCGAGCACCGCCCCCACCGCGCCGGGCTGGGCCGCGCAGTCGCCACTTGAGGACATCGTGGCGCTGCAGCGCGGTCTGGAGTACTTCGCCGCGGACGAGGCGGCGTTCGAGGCCGCGAACCGGCTGGGCGTCGAGTCCCTGGAGACCATGCTCGGTTCACTCGACGCCGCTCCACACCTCTCACCCGCCCAACAGGCCGAGATACGCCGGGTGTTCGAGGTCGCGGACCGCTGGCGGGACCGCGTACGCGAGCTGCTCCTCGGGCCCGGACCCGCGTCCGACGAACCGCTCCGGCGGCTGCTCTACCTGCGTCGGCTCCTCCACGAACTGGCCTACAACCACGCGCACACGCGCCCCTACCACGCCGCGATCGACCTCCGCCACGCCCTGCGGCTCGGCGGAGGCGGCAGCGGCGCCCACCGCGACTCCGAGGACGTGAGGCCGTGCTGACCCCCGAGCCCCCCGAGAACGTCGTACCGACGGTCGAGCCCCGCATGCACATCATCGAGACCTACTTCGAGTGCTGCGGCTTCGACCACACCTTCTTGCAGGGCGGCACCTCGGTGTACCTGTGGAACCTCTCCCGGGCGTTCGCCGCGCGCGGCCACCGGGTCTCCATCGTCACGCCCGCCCACGGCCGCCTCGACGACCTGCGGGCGCGCTACGACGTGGAGGACCTGCCGTACGAGGACACGTACACCCTCCCGCTCGCCCTGGACCCCGAGGTCTGGCGGGGCTTCCCGGCCGAGACCGGGATCGAGCTGCGCACGACGGCGCACCGGATCCGGCTGGACGGCGTCGACCTGTACTTCCTCTCCAACGACTGGCTCGACCGGCTGCCGACGACGTTCTATCCGCCGTACTCCGCGAAGGGCCGCGACCTGGTCTTCTTCAAGCCACTCGTCTTCCAGGCCGACAGCGTGCGGTTCCTGCGCGGCTGGTTCGGCGAGGAGCGGGCCGTCGTGCACGCGCACGAGCCGTACTACCACCACCTGCTGCCCGCAGCGCTGCGCGACGACCCCACGAAACTGGTCGTCAGCACCGTGCAGAGCAACATGCCGATCGCGAAGAAGGTGTACGGACCCGAGGTCCGGCGGCTGTTCGAACTCCTCGACGTGAAGGCGGAGTTCGAGGTGGCCACGGAGGGCTCGTACCCGGCTGCCGTGCTCCAGTACCAGCAGCTCACCCACCTCCACTACGCCTATCCGCCGGACCACGTCGCGCTCTACGAGCTCACCGCCGAGCACGCCGACCTGATCGACTTCCTCTCGCCCGGCCAGCTCGACTTCTACGCCTCGTTCCGCGACACCCCCTTCGCCGAGCTCTTCGAGCGGCTGCCGATGGCGGATGTCGTGCGGCGCAACGCGCACAAGATGTTCGTGGGCGGCTGCGCGATCTCCGACGAGTGGCTCGCCATGGACCCCGCCGAGGTCGACCGGGCGGACGTGCTCGGCGGTCTCGGGCTCGACCCCGGCCTGCCCACCTTCTTCCACAACGCGCGCTACGCCGTCCACCACAAGGGCCAGGTGGAGCTGGTGCGGGCGGTCGACCGGGTCCTGTCGGCCGGGCTCGCCGCCAACTTCGTGCTGCGCTGCATCGCCGGAGAGGGCATCGACGACCCGTACTTCCACGAGGTCGCGCGGCGGCACGCCGGGCGGCTGCACCTGGAGTGGGAGCGGGTCGACGAACGGCGGGTGTTCGCCTACGCGGCGAGCTCCGACTTCTGCGTCTTCCCCTCCAAGTTCGAGATGGACACCTTCCTCATCGCGCAGGGCGAGGCGATGGCGTGCGGCGCCGTGCCCATCGCCACCGCCCAGGAGGGCATGGCGCACTTCCGGCACGCCGACGGCCCGTCGACGGGTACCGGTTTCGCCGTGAACCGGTCGTTCGCCGAGGACGACGAGCTGCTCGTCTCGGCACTGGCCGACCGGTTCCGGGAGGCGGTCACGCTGTGGTCGGAGGATCCGGACCGCTACCGCGAGCTGTCGGAGCGGGCGTCCGCCGTCGCGCGGGAGTTCACCTGGGAGCGCTGCGCGGACCTGCATCTGGCCGCGTTCGGACGCCTCTGGCGAGGCGACCCCACGGGGCCTTCCACCCAACTGGCGCTGCGACACGGGTGGTTCGAGCAGCTGCGGGACGCGGACAGCGCCGCGATCGCGGAAGCGGCGGTCGCGCACGGCGCCGTGGACGTCTACGAACGCCATGCTCCCCTGGACGCCGACGCCGCGCGCCGCATCTTCGCGGCCGCCTGGCAGCGGGCCGACTTCGCCGCCTGCGAGCGGGTCCTCGCACGGGGGCCGGGCGGGGCGGTGGAGCGGCAGGACGTGGACCGGCTGCGCGGCCGCTGCCGCGTGGGCGACGACGGCCGGATCGTCTACCGGCTGCCGCACGCGGAACGCGTCGAGCTGGTCGTCCCTTCCGAGACCGGCGCGGACGGCCGCGCGCTCCCCCGCGTGGAACTGCTCGAACGCACCGCGCCCGGCGAGTTCGGCGGTCCGGCGCCCGACCGCGCCGCCGACGCCCGGCTGCTCCTCACCCTCTCCTCCGGCCGCGTCACCTGGGACGAGGTGTGCCATGGCTGAACGGGACGCGATCGCGCGCACGGTCAGGACCGTGCTGCTCGCGGGCGGCGAGGGGCGGCGCATGGGTCCGCTCGGGACGGGGCGGCTCAAGCCGCTGGTGCCGTACGGCGGGGCGTGCCGGCTCATCGACTTCAGCCTCGCCAACGCGCGGGCGTCGGGCCTCGGCGAGGTGCTGCTGCTCTCGCAGTACGAGGAGCGGCAGCTGATGGACGACCTGCACCGGGTGTGGAATCAGCGGCCCGGCTTCCGGGTGCACTTCGGCCCGTACGACACCGCGTACGCGGCGGCGGTCTCCCGTCCACCGGCGGAACTGCCCGCCCGTACCTGGCCGTTGGAGCGGGGCACGGCCGACGCGCTGATCCGCAAGAGCACGTACGTCTTCGAAGGGAGCGGCACCCGGCCCGGCCCCGAGCACGTCCTCGTACTGCACGCCGATCACGTCTACCGCTTCGACTACCGGCCGCTGATCGACGCCCACCGCGCCTCCGGAGCCGCGCTCACCCTGGCGTACCAGCGCATCGACCCGCGCTGGGTACACCTGTTCGGCATGGTCGAGTTCGACGCGCGGGGGACGCTCACCGCGTTCGTGGAGAAGCCGGACGTCCCCACGAGCGACCTGGTCTTCGCGGCGTTCTGCGTCTTCGACGCCGCCGTCCTGCGCCGGTATCTGGAGCGGCTCGACGGCACCGACTGGCAGCACGACATCAGCCGGGACGTCATCCCGGCGATGCTCGCGGCCGGTGAGCACATCCGGGGCCACGAGGTGGCGGGCCACTGGGAGGACATCGGCACCGTCGAGCGCTACCACCGCGCGCACCTCGCGCTCGCCGCGTCGCCCGCGGCCGGGCTGCCCGTCGGACGCATGCCGTGGACGGTGGCGCCGGACGTGCGGCGCTCCTGGGTGGCCGACCACTTCGGGGTGCGCGCGTCGGTGGTGCCGTCCGACCTGGTCAACGACGGCCGTGTGGAGGACAGCGTGCTCTTCCCCGGCGTGCGGATCGGCGCGGGCGCCCGGGTGCGGCGCAGTGTGGTGCTGCCCGGCGCCAGGATCCCCGCGGGCGCCGACATCGACGCGGCGGTCGTCCTGGAGGACGGCCGCATCCAGCAGACAGAAGGAGTACGCGCATGAGTGAGCCGCAGTACGACGTCCTGGTGGTCGGCGGCGCCGGCGTCGACACGATCGTGCGTGTCGAGGCGCTGCGACTGCCGCCCGGCGACTCGGTGTTCGTGCCGCCCGTGTACGACTACGTGGCGCACACCGGCAACGGCGTCGCCCTCGGCTGGCACGCACTCGGCCTGACCACCAAGTTCATCGACTTCCTCGGGGACGACGCGCAGGGCCGCTCCGTCCTCGACGCGTACGCCGAGCGCGGCCTGGACTTCAGCCACGTCGTCTCGCCGCACGGCACCCCGCGCGGCGTCAACCTCGTCGACCCCGAGGGCCGCCGCTTCTCCTTCTACGACGGCAGGCACCCCGCGGACCTGCGGCTGCCGCGCGACTTCTACCTGCCATACCTGGAGCGCGCCCGGCACGTCCACCTCTCCATCACCGGCGTCAACCGCGACATGTACGACGACATCCGCGGGCTCGGCGTGACCTGTTCGACGGACCTGCACGACTGGGACGGGCACAACCCGCACCACCGTGCGTACGCGCTCGCCTCCGATCACGTCTTCCTCAGCGCCGCCGCGATCCACGACCGGCTCGACGAGGTGCTGCACTCCGTGCTGGACGAGGGCAGGGCACGCCTCGTCGTCGCGACCGACGGCGCGGACGGCTGCCACGTCCTGGTGCGCGGCGACACGAAGGTGCGGCACTTCCCCGCGGTCCGGCCGGAGCGTCCCGTGATCGACAGCAACGGAGCCGGGGACGCCTTCGTCACCGCGTTCCTGCACTCCCTCTTCGAGGGACGCCCGGTGGAGGAGTGTGTCCTCGCCGGGTCCGTCTCGGGGGCCTTCGCCTGCGGCAGCGCGGGCACCCACACCGAGTTCATCGACCTGCCGGGGCTGCGCGGCGCGTGCGCGCGCGCGAGCGCCGCGGCCGCCGGCTGAGGGGACTGCGCGCACGTGCACATCATCAACTTCTCGTACGAGTGCGGCGGCTTCGACCACCGTCTGATGCGGGGCGGCCTGTCGCCGCTGGTCTGGAACCTGTCGCGCGAGTACGCCGCGCGCGGTCACCGCGTCTCCGTCGTCACCCCGGCCCACGGCCACCTCGACCGGCTCCGGGAGACGTTCCCGATCGAGGAACTCGACCACTGCGCCGACCACGTGGTGCCGCTCGTCCTCGACCCGGAGGTGTGGCCGGACCACCCCCCGGAGGTCGCCGTCGAGCTGAGCACGCGCGCGTACCGGCTCCGCCTGGACGGTGTGGACGTCTACTTCCTGTCCAACGCCTGCCTCGACCTGCTGCCCGACCGCCTCTATCCGCCGCCGGGACTGGAGGGCCGGGACCTGGCGCACTTCAAGCCGCTGGTGTTCCAGGTGGAGGGGCTGCGCTTCATCAGGTCCGGCCTGCCGCCGCTCGCCCCGCCCTCCGACGCATGCGACCCCGAACCCGCGATCGTCCACGGCTTCGAGCCGTACTACCACTACCTGCTGCCGCCGGTCCTTGCCGCCGACCCGCGCTTCCGCACCGTGAGCACGGTCGCGGCCAACGCGCCCGTCGGTCAGCAGGTCCACCGGCCGCAGGTGGAGCGCCTCCTCGCGCTCCTCGGCGCCGGTGAGGGCATCGACCTGGACGCGCTCGACGGCCCGCCGCCGGCAGAGGACTCCACTGCGGCGACGATCGCGCGGGCCCTCGCCGGGACGCGCATGCACCAGGAGCGCAGACCCGATCACGTCGGCGTGTTCCCCCTGGTCGCCGCCCACGCGGACCTCGTCGACTTCGTCTCGCCCGGCCAGCGCGCCTACTACAGCACCTTCGAGGGCACCCCCTTCGAAGCGCTCTTCGCCACGCTCCCGGTGGCCAGGGAGCTCCGCGCCCATCCGCACAAGCTCCTGATGGGCGGCTGCGGGGTGGCCGACAGCTGGCTCGCCCGTGACCCGGGCGCGGTGGACCGCGCCGCCGTCCTGAGCGGGCTCGGCCTCGACCCGGCGCGCCCCGTCTTCTTCCACGCGGCGCGCTACGCCGTCCACCACAAGGGCCAGCTGGAGCTGATGCGGGCGGTGGAGGAGGTTCTCGCCACCGACCCGGACATCAGCTTCGTCATCCGCTGCGCGACGGGGGGAGGCGGCGAGCCCGGTGCTGCCGGGCCGGCCGCCGCGAACGCCTGGTTCCAGAGCGTCGCCGACCGTCACCCGGGCCAGATCCACCTGGACTGGCGCCTCGCCGACGAGGACACGCTCTTCGAACAGGCCGCCTGCGCCGACTTCTGCGTCAACCCCTCCAAGTACGAACTGGACGGCTTCCTCATCGCGCAGGCGGAGGCGATGGCGTGCGGGGCGGTACCGATCGCCACGGACCAGCGGGTCACGGCCCACTTCGGGCACGCGCGCCCGCTCGCCGACCCGGAGGCGACAGGGTTCTCCGTGCGCGGCTCGTTCCGCGACGACGACCCCGTGCTGGCACGCGAACTGGCCGACCGAATACGGCAGGCCGCGGCGGTCTTCCGGGACGACCCGGAGACGTATGACCGCCTGTCGGCCAACTCACGCCGCGTCGCCCGGCAGTTCACCTGGCAGCGGAGCGCGGAGCTGCGCCTCGCCGCGTTCGACACGCTGCTGCGCGGCGAACGGCCGCCCTTCCCCGCCGGGGACGCCATCGCGTGGGGCTGGTTCGACGCGCTGGACGACGCGGACTTCGCACGACACGGGGAACGGATCGCGGAGGCGGCCGCCGAACGGGGGGACGCGGCGACGTACGCGCGGTGCGCCCCGTCGGACGGGCCCGCCCTGGAACGGCTCTTCGAGGCGGCGTACGCACGCGCGGACTTCGCCCGCTGCGCGGAGCTCGCGGAGACGGCGGGGCGCGACGACTGGACGACGCGACTCGCGACGCGGTGCCGGACGACGCCGATCGTTGGGGGAGACGGTCGCGGGTGGCGGGTCGAGTACGTCCACGCCGGGGCGGAGCGCGTGGAGGTGGTCGTCGAGTCGGCGGGGGCGACGGGGGCGGCTCGGCCGGGGGCGACGCTGGAGTCCGCCGCCGAAGCGGTCGCTTCGGACGAGGCCGTGCCCGTCGGGAGCGGGGCCGGATTCCAGGCTCTGCGGGCGGCGGGCGACGGCACGTTCCACGGAGCCGTCGACGGGCTGCCCGCGGGGCGGGAACTCGTCGTCATGGTGACCCTGCGATCCGGCCGGGTCACCTGGGACACCGTCCCGGCCCCCGAGGTCCCTCCCCCGCCCTACCGGATCGTCGCCACCGACCTCGACGGCACGCTGCTGCGCGGCGACCTGACCGTGTCCGACCGCACCCGGCGCGCCCTCGCCCTGGCCACCCGGGCGGGCGCGCACCACCTCGTCGTCACCGGCCGGCCCGCCGCCGCCTGCCGGGAGTTCCTCACCGCGCTCGGCTACCGGGGCATCGCGGTGTGCGGGCAGGGCGCCCAGCTGTACGACGCGGGCGCGGACCGGCTCCTCGACTCCGCCCGGCTCGACCTCGACCTGGCCAGATCGGTGGTCGCCCGCGTCGAGGAGGCGCTCGGCACGCTGGAGCTCGGGGTCGTCACGGCGCCGCCCGAGAGCCGGTTCAAGGTGACGCCGCGCTTCGGGGAGCGGGTCCGGCACGGCTGGGACGTGACGGCCGACCGCGCCGAGCTGTGGTCCGACCCCATCGACAAGCTGGTCCTGCACCACCCGGAGGTACCGGAGGACGAACTGGCGGGCGTCACCGAGAAGTTGTGCGGCGACGACGTGAGCGTCGTGCACTCCGTGAAGGGGATGGTGGAGGTGCTGCCGCTCGGCACGACCAAGGGCGCGGGGGTCGCACGGGCGGCCCGGCTCCTCGGGTTCACGGGCGCGGACACGATCGCGTTCGGCGACATGCCCAACGACATCCCGCTCCTCGCCTGGGCGTCCCACGGAGTGGCCGTCGCCAACGCCCACCCGGAACTCCGCGCCATGGCCGACGAAATCGCCCCGAGCAACGAGGAAGACGGCGTCGCAACGGTCCTGGAACGCGTCTTCACCCCACCACAGAACCCCACACCACCGCCCCCCGAAGGCCCCGACACCAGGGCCACGCCCATGACCAACACACTCCCCACCCACCCGAAACCCGACACCACGGCCGCCGCCGAAATCGCGCCGAACGATGCGCAGGACGGCGTCGCACCCGCCGTGGGCCACCTCTTCACCCCACCACAGAACCCGACCCCGCCACCCAAGGCCCCGACACCACGGCCACGCCCATGACCAACACACTCACCACCCACCCGAAACCCGACACCACGGCCGCCGAAATCGCGCCGAACGACGAGCAGGTCGGCGACCCGACGCCGGGACCGGGGACCCCCACATGACCGACGCACTCACCGCCCTCGCCCGCGCCCACGGCGTCACCACCGCCTACACCACCGACCTCGGTCACCGCGTCGGCGTCGCCCCGGACACTCTGGTCGCCGTCCTCGCCGCGTGCGGCGTGGACGCGTCGACGGAGGCGGCGGCGCGTGCCGCCCTGGAGGTCCACCGGCGTGAGCAGGCAGAGCGACCGCTGCCCCCGTGCGTGGTGCTGCGCGTGCCCGTGGACGGTCTCCGGGCCGACACCTCGCCCCTGTCCGGCCGGCCCGTCGACCTCCCCCAACACGCCATCCCTCACGTGCGGTTGGAGTCCGGCGGCACCACCTCCCTATCCCCCACACTTCCGCCCGGCCACCACACCCTCCACGTCCGCACCCCCGACGGACGGCACGCGCACGCACCCCTGCTCGCCGTGCCCGACCGCCTGCCCGCCCCCGCGGGCCGCACCTGGGGCTTTCTCGTCCAGCTCTACTCCGTCCTCTCGCGCCGCTCCTGGGGCATGGGCGACCTCGGCGACCTGGCTGAGCTCGCCTCCTGGTCGGCGCAGGCACTGGGCGCGGGGTTCGTGCAGCTGGGGCCGTTGCACGCCGTGGAGCCGGGGCCGCTGCCCGACCCGTCCCCGTACCGGCCGAGTTCACGGCGCTTCGCCGACCCCATGCACGTACGCGTGGAGGCCGTGCCCGAGTACGCGTACCTCGACCCGGCGGCGCGGCCCGCCGTGGACGACCTCGTCGTCCGGGCGCGGCAACTCAACGACGCGGTGCTCAAGGGGAGTTCACTCATCGACCGCGAAGCCGTGCGCGCGCTCAAGCAGCGCGCGCTGCGAGCCGTGCGCGACGTGCCGCTGTCGCCGGGGCGGGCCGCCGCCTTCACCGCGTACGTCGAGCGCGAGGGGCAGGGCCTCACCGACTACGCCACCTGGTGCGCGCTCGCCGAGGTGCACGGCGGGGCGTGGCGGTCCTGGCCCGCCGAGCTGCGCGACCCCCGCTCCCCCGCCGTGGCGCGCGCCCGCAAGGAGCTCGCCGAGGCCGTCGACCACCACCGGTGGCTCGCCTGGATCACCGACGAGCAGCTGGCGGCGGCGCAGGCCGCGGCGGTCGGCGCGGGGATGCGGGTCGGGCTCGTCCACGACCTGGCGGTCGGCGTCGCGCCGGAGGGCGCCGACGCCTGGGCCCTGCAGCGCTGTCTCGCCGCCGGCATGAGCGTGGGCGCGCCGCCGGACGACTTCAACCGGCGGGGCCAGGACTGGGGTCAGCCCCCGTGGCGGCCGGACGCGCTCGCCGCCGAGGGCTACCGGCCCTTCGCCGAGCTGCTCAGGTCCGGGCTGCGGCACGCGGGCGCCCTGCGCGTCGACCATGTCATGGGGCTTTCGCGCCTGTGGTGGGTGCCGGAGGGGCGGCCGCCCACGGAGGGGACGTACGTCCGGTACGACCGGGACGCGATGCTCGGCGTCCTCGCCCTTGAGGCGTACCGCGCGGGCGCCGCGGTGATCGGCGAGGATCTGGGCACCGTGGAGGACGGCATGCGCGAGGACCTCGCGGAGCGCGGCATGCTCGGCACGTCCGTGCAGCGCTTCGAGTATGTGGGCGGCTCCGCGGGCCGGCAGGGTCCGTTGCCGCCCGACCAGTGGCGGGCGAACTGTCTGGCCACGCTCACGACCCACGACCTGCCGACGACGGCGGCCTGGCTCTCCGGCGAACACGTGGACCTGCGGGCCCGGCTCGGGCTCCTGACGCGGCCGGAGGCCGAGGAGAAGGCGGCGGCCGCGGCCGAGCGCGACGGCTGGCTCGCCGAGCTGACCCGGCTCGGGCTGCTGCCCGACCCGGACGGCGAGGTCGCCGCCCTGCACCGGTTCCTGCGGCTCACACCGGCCCGGATGCTCGGCGTCTGGCTGCCGGACGCGACGGGCGACCGCCGCCCGCAGAACCTGCCGGGCACGGCCGCGGTGCACCCCAACTGGCGGCTGCCGGTGGCGGACGCACGGGGCCGCCCGGTCCCGCTGGAGGAGCTGCCCGAGTCCACGCTGCTCCGGATCCTGGCGGACGTCTTCGCCCACGACACCGCGGACGCCTTCGCACACGACACCACTGAGAACGACACCAAGGAGAGTCATGGCAGCCCAGGTTCTCGCTGAGGCCGGCACCGCGGGGGTCCATGAGGACGCCGGCGGCTTCGACCTGCTCGCACCGGACGGCACCGGCTACCGCGTCGACGTCACGGGCGGCGTCTTCCACCCGGACAACCCGCTCCTCGCGGAGTACGTGGCGGGCCGCCGCGTGGTCGCCTACATCGGCCCCACCGTGGACCGCATCCACGGAAAGCAGCTCCGCGACTACCTCACCGCCCGCCTGGAGCCCGGCGGTTGGAGCGTGCACACGATCGCGACCGGCGAGCACAACAAGTCGCTGACCTCGGTGGAGGAGGTCTGCGCCACCGCCAAGGCGGCGGGGCTCGACCGGCACGGGGTGATGCTCGCGGTGGGTGGCGGCATCGTCGCGGACATCGTCGGGTTCGCCGCGTCCATGTACGCGCGCGGCATCCGCTACATCAAGGTCAACACCAGCCTGGTGGGACAGGTCGACGTCGGCGTCGGCATCAAGACCGGCGTCAACGCCCTGCACACGAAGAACATGTTCGGCGCCTACCACCCCGCCCACGCCTCCCTCAACGACCCGGCCCTCCTGGACACGCTGCCGGCCCGCGAGATCCGCTGCGGTCTCGCCGAGATCGTGAAGATGGCGGTGATCCTCGACGGCGACCTGTTCAGGACGCTGGAGCGGCACCCGGACGCGTTCCGCCGCGGACCGTCCGGCGCGGGTGGCGACGATGTGGAGACGTACATCATCCGCACCGCGATGCGGCTCATGATGGAGGAACTCTGCCCGAATCTGCGGGAGCACGAGCTGGCCAGGCTCGTCGACTTCGGCCACACGTTCAGCCCGGTCATCGAGACGGCGGGCGGCCACCGCCTTGCCCACGGCGAGGCGGTCGCCGTCGACATGGCGCTGTCCGCGCATCTGGCCCGGCTGCTCGGCCTCGCCGACGAGGACACCTGCGAGCGGATCGTGAGCCTGTTGGAACGGATCGGGTTGCCGGTGTACGACCCGGCCACCTGCACGCCCGAGCTGATGACGCAGGCGCTGCGCGCGTCGTGGCAGCGCCGTGGCCGCAAGCTGCACCTGGTCGTGCCGACCGCGCTCGGCAAGGCCGCCTTCGTCGACGAGCTGGAGCACCTGCCGACGGCGACGCTGCGGGCGGCTCTGGACGCGCTGGCGGACCGGGCGGTGCGGCGCGATGGCTGAGTACGACGTACGGGATCTGCTGACCGCCAAGAAGCACGACCACGGCGGCCTCGGCACGATCCTCGCGCACCGGATCTTCGCCCGCGAAGAAGGCGGTGCCGGCGCGGACTTCATCGACCTGGCCGTCCTGCCGCCTGGTACGTCCATCGGCAGGCACCGGCACGGGGCGGACCGCGAGACGTACGTGGTGCTCGCGGGGAGCGGGCTGATGTTCCGCGACGGGGAGGAGTTCCGGGTGGGGGCGGGCGACGTCGTCGTCAATCGCCCTTACGGCGAGCACGGACTGCTCAACGACGCCGAGGACGCCACGGATCTGCACCTGCTGGTCTTCGAGGTCCCGGAGGAGGCAGTGCGTGACGACGAGGGAAGCTGACCGGCGGACCGGGCCGTTCACCGTGCTCGACGTGGGCGGGACCACGCTGCGGGTGGGGAGTTACGCCCCGGCCACCGGCGTCCTCTCCCGGGTGCGCCGCGTTCCGGTCGAGGGCAAGGCGCTCCACCCGGACGCGTCCGTGCCGGAGGTGCAGGAGCGGGTGGTGGAGCAGATCGTGCGCGAGGTCGAACGGCACGGTGCCGGGGCGGGCGAGGCGCCGCGCGCGGTCGGGATCGCCTTCGCGGGACCGGTCACGGCGGACGGCCTCGTCGTCGCGGCGCCCACGGTGTGGGGGCTGCGCGGCGAACCGCTGCCTCTCGGCGACCGGTTGGGCGAGCGGCTCGGGGTGCCGGTCGTCGTCGTGAACGACCTCACGGCGGCGGCCTGGCGGTACGCCGCCACGGAACCGGAGCCGTTCTGTCTCCTCACCGTCAGCTCGGGCATCGGCAACAAGGTCTTCCGCGACGGCGACGTGCTCGTCGACCCCGCGGGGCACGGCGGCGAGCTGGGCCACTGGGTCTGCGACCCCTCGCCCGACGCGCCGCTCTGCGACTGCGGCGGCCGCGGTCACCTGGGCGCTGTCGCCTCGGGGCGCGGCGTGCTCGCGGCGGCCCGGCGCGCGGCGGCCGCCGACCCCGCCGGGTTCTCGTCGTCCCGGCTCGCCGCGCTCTGCGGGGGCGGTCACCCGGACGCGATCGGCAATCCGGCGCTGGCCAAGGCGATCGCGGAGGGCGACGCGTTCGCGACGGGGGTGCTCCGGGGCACGCTCGTACCGCTCGCCCAGGCGGTCTCGGCGGTCTTCACGTCGATCGGCGTGTGCCGCTTCATCCTGATGGGCGGTTTCGCCCTGGCGGTCGGGGAGCGGTACCGGACGCTGCTGGTCGAGGAGTTGGTCCGGCAGGGCTGCTTCGGTCTCGCCGCGGACCGCGTGGACGCCCTGGTGTCCCTCGGCGCCCCCGACGACGACCACGGCCTGCTCGGCGCGGGCCGCCTCCTGACCGCGCGGTGCCACCCGTCCCCGCCTCTCACAGACAGGCCCCCCGCATGACCACGCCCCACACCTCTCCCACCACTCGCACCCTCATCGTCGGCAGCGGCTTCGTCGGCACCGGTATCGCCCGGCGTCTCGCACATGCCGGGGACGACGTCCTCCTCGTCTCGCGCGGGCGCCCCGCCACGCCGCCCGAGGAGCACAGCGCACGGTGGTCCGCGCTCGACGCCACCGACGCCGAGGCCTGCGGCCGCCTCGTTGCGCGGTCGCGGCCGGAGCGGATCGTGCTGGTGCACGGCCCCTCCGACGTCACCTGGTGCGAGGAGCACCCGGAGGAGGCGGCCGCGGCCCATGCCGCCGTCACCGCCAACTTCGCCGCGTACGCCGATGCCTCGCGCATCGTCATGATCTCCACGGACAACGTCTTCGACGGCCGCGCGTGGCGCAACACGGAGCGCACCCCCGTCTCCCCCGCCAACGCCTACGGCCGCGCCAAGCGGCACGCCGAGCGCCTGCTCCTCGACAGCGCCCCGCAGGCGGTCTGTCTGCGGGTCAGCCTCGTCTACGGCCATGAGCCCGCCGACGCGGGCAAGTGGCTCAACTTCTTCGCCGCCTGCGCCCACCGGCTGGCCGAGGGCGCGCCCGTCGAGGCGCCCGACGACCACTGGACCACGCCGGTCCACGTGGACGACGTGGCCGGCGTCGTGGCCGCGCTTCTCGCCGCCCCGGGCCCTCTTCCGCCGGTCCTGCACCTGGGCGGCCCGGACCGGGTCACCCGCGCCGAGTGGGCCGGGGTGATCGCCGAGGCGCTGGGCGTCCCGGGCGGCCTGGTCGTTCCGGTCCCGAAGGCCCGCAGCCGCTACGCGTCGCGGCCCGAGAACGCCTGCCTGGCCGGTGAGTTGCTGGCGCGGCTTCCGGCCACGCGCGCCACTCCCGTACGCGGGGTGCGTGCGGGCGCACGCGATCTGGCCCCCGCATTCCCGCTACGCGCCGAGTTCCTCCTCGAGCCGTAGCGTCTCGATGCGGTCCCAGCCGCGCGCCGCGATCCGGTCGTGCAGGTCCAGGTCAGGGGCGGAGCGCACCACGAGGCACTGCGGGGGCTGCAGGTGGACGGCGAAGGCGACGAGGGTCTCCAGGCCGCTGTTGGCCAGGTAGCGGACGCCGGTGAGGTCGATGAGGATCTCGTCGGTCTGCGCGCGGTCCCGGTCGTCGGTCTGGGTCTGGGTCTGGTCGGTCAGTGCGAGGGCCAGCGGCCCGCGGTGTGTGCTCACGACCTCGCCGGACAGCCGCACGCCGGGGCTGTGGGTGGTGGGCATGATGAGCAGGAGGTCGTCCGCGAAATAGTCGCGCATGGCAGGTCCCAATGGCTTGGTGCGCCGTGAAAAGGGACGAGCGGCGGTGGATGCGGGGTTTCGGATCCACCGCACGGTCCTTCACGCGGTGCCATGAGGCGGAAGCAGAGTTCCGCAGAGCAGCCGCTGGCGTAGGGGCCCACTCCGGGCCCGAGAGGTCGCCGGAAGGTCATCGCAGCGCTAACAACAACAACAGACCACGGGCTGTTACTCAGCGTACCCTCTCGACTCCGCCACGAATAGGCTTGTTCCAGGGCTATGCGCGGCAGCTCTTCGCGCCCACGTGCACGGCGACCGCGCTCTTCGCGGCCACGGTCGCGGCCAGTCGGCCGTCGCCGTCGACGGTCACGGGCGGGTCGCCCCTGATGGCTTGCTGAAAGCTCATGCCAGCTTGCAGTAACGTGTTGCAACAGGACCATATGAGCCCCCAGTTGAAGGGTCACCCCTCAGGACCGCCCGCCTCGCCGCGTCGGCCAGCACGCGTCGGTCGGTGCCCCACAGCGGAGGGCGCGCCGTAACCCGTACGCGCAGGCCGCGGGCGCCCGCCACCCGGCGCAGCGAGGCGGTGAAATCCTCCTCGCCGAGGAAGGCGGCGGCCGTGCTCGGCCCGCCGCCCTGCCGGTACTCGACCCTCACCGGCCGCACGGGAGCGCCCGCGTCGACCGCCGCCTGGAAAGCGGCCCGCCGGAACCGGCCGCCCGAAGCCGAGCACCAGGTCGTCGCCTGGGGAAACACGAGCACCGACGCGCCGCCGCGCAGGGAGTCGGCCAACCCGTCGACGAGGTAGGGCAGTTCGCGTGGGCTGCCGTCGCGGTCGATGAACCGCGTGCCCGCGCGCCGGGCCAGCGCGCCGACCACCGGCCACCGGCCGACCTCGCGCTTGGCGAGGACGCTCACCGGCTCGACGGCGAGCAGGGCGACGACGTCGAGCCACGAGATGTGATTGGCGACGACCAGTGTGCCCACTCCCCCGCCCTCCGTCCGCACACTGAACGGCGCGCCCTCGATGCCCTCGCCGTACTCCACGCCCTCGACGCCCACCCCGAGCGCGCCGAGCACCGCGCGCGCCTCGGCCCGCAGGATCGAGGGGTCGGCCAGCCGGTCGCCACGGGCCACGGCCCTGGTCAGGGCGTACGTCAACGTCGCGTACCTGCGGGCGAGTTCACCGAGCGGCACGCGCGGATCCGGGTCGGCGGCGCAGGAGGCGGGACAGCCGCGGTCGACCGTCCACGCGTTCATCGCGCGTCCACCCCGAGGAAGTAGCGGCGGTGGCGCGCGCTCAGCCGCTCCGTGTCGAGGAGGACGAAGAAGTCCGCGACGTCGAACTCCGGGTCGTGGGCGGGGGCTCCGCACACCCACGCGCCGAGGCGGAGGTAGCCGCGCAGCAGGGGCGGCAGGTCGGCGTAGGCGGGGCGTTCCGGCGCCGGGCCCGCGGGGGTCCAGGGGCGTCGGGGGTGCACGCGCAGCTCGGGCGGCGCCGCGTGCCTGGCCGTGCCGAGCAGCCAGGCGGCGGTCGCGGCGCGTCCGCCGTCCGCCAGCGGCACGGAGGCGCAGCCCGCCAGGTACCGGTGGCCGGAGAGCAGGACGTAGCGGGCGAGCGCGGACCACATCAGGGTGATCACGGCGCCGGAACGGTGGTCTGGGTGGACACAGGAACGGCCGGCCTCGACGGTGGAGGCCCGCAGGGCGTTGAGGGCGACGAGCTCGAACTCGCCGTCGGAGTAGGAGTGCTCGGCCCGGCCTGGCGGGATTATTCGGTACGTCCCGACGACGTCGCCGGACGAGGTGTCGGTGACGATCAGGTGGTCGGCGAGGTCGTCGAAGGCGTCGATGTCGTGGCCGGGCAGGGGCGTGTCGAGGACGGCGCCGAGCTCTTCGGCGAAGACACGGTGGCGCAGCCGCTGGGCGGCCCTGATCTGTTCGGTGGTGTCCGCGATGGAGGTGACGTACGAGCTGGCGGCGGTCGCGACGAGCGGCGTCGAGGGCATGATGGTTCCGTTTCTCGGTTCGAGGGGGACGACGGAGACGGGGAACGGAGACGGGAGACGGGGAACGAAGACGGGGAGTCGGCGGTCGGCGCCGCCGCGGCTTCGCACCGGCGCCCACGCAGCACGGTGACGGCGCCGCCTGAACTGCGCGCTGCAAGCGTGCGTCGGCCCGTCGTCGGGCTCGCGTCCGAATCGGACCGCCCGCGAAAGCCCGATGTCGTCGTGCGTCCGCTCAGGCCGCCGTGGCGGGTCCCGTCCCGCCCGCCCCCATGACCTGCGTGCTGTCCAGGTCCAGGCGGCGCGTGCGGTAGCTGTCCGCGTCGAGGGTGACGACCTCCGCGTGGTGGGCGAGGCGGTCCACCGTCGCGGACGCCGTCGCGCTGTCGCCGAACACCTCGTCCCAGCGGCCCAGCGGGCGGTTGCCGGTGACGATGAGCGAGCCCCGTTCGTAGCGGTGCGAGACGAGCTGGAAGAGGAGGTGGGCGACGTCGGCCTCGAAGGGCACGTAGCCGACCTCGTCCACGACGAGCACCGGGTACGCGTCGAGGCGGGCCAGTTCCTTGCGGAGCCGTCCCGCGGCCTTCGCCTCGGCGAGCCGGGTGCCCCACTCGGCGGCGGTCGCGAACAGCACCCGGTGTCCTGCCTGGCAGGCGCGCACGCCGAGGGCGACCGCGAGGTGCGTCTTGCCGGTGCCCGGCCCGCCGAGCAGCACCACGTTCGCCTTGCGGGTGACGAAGTCGACCTTCCCGAGGCGGGTGATCACCTGCGGCTCGGGCGCCCGCAGATGCCCCTCGTCGAACATCTCCAGGACCTTCCTCGCCGGGAACCCGGCGGCCTCGATGCGCTCCTCGGCGCCGCTGGCGAGCTCGGCCGCCGCCCCACCGACGCCGCCTCCGCCGTCGGCCCCGCCGTCCCGCTGCGCGGGGATGACGACGGCCGGCCCCGCGTCCTTGACAGCGTCCTTCGCGGCCCGCGCCTTCGCCTCGTGCGCCGCCATGGGCCCGGACATGTAGGCGAGGATCGCCGCGGAGGCGATGAACGCCATGTGGATGACCGTCCCCCACAGCAGGTCGTGGCGGGGCGTGTGGTGCACGTCGACGAACATCTGGAGCAGGTGCACCGACGAGATCCCCACGATCGCGGTGGCCAGCTTGACCTTCAGGACGTTGGAGTTGACGTGCGAGAGCCACTCGGGCTGGTCCCGGTGGCCCTGCAGTCCGATCCGTGAGACGAACGTCTCGTACCCCCCGACGATCACCATGATCAGCAGATTGGCGATCATCACCACGTCGACGAGTTTGAGGACGGCGAGCATGACGTGCGTCTCGTCCGCGTGCCCGCTGATGACGTGATGGATGAGGTGCCACAACTCGTTGAAGAACTTGTAGACGTACACGCCCTGGGCGGCCACCAGGCCGAAGTACAGGGGGGCTTGGAGCCACCGGGTCGCGAAGAGGGCACAGCCCAGCGTGGTCATCTTCTGCGGGGACGAGGTGGAGCGGGACACGAGACCTCCAACGGCCGTGAGGCTCGTCATTCTTGTGGCCCGCCGCCGACAATCTGAATTCGAGCCACCCGTTGGGATTAATAGAAATCCAGTCGGACAGGAAACGTCGCATGCCTCCTTCCCCTCCCCTGCCCCTCGCCGGTGTCACCGTCGTCAGTCTGGAACAGGCCGTCGCCGCGCCCTTCGCCACCCGGCAGCTCGCCGATCTGGGCGCCAGGGTCATCAAGGTCGAGCGGCCCGGGGGCGGCGACTTCGCGCGGCGGTACGACACGACCGTGCGGGGGCCAGGCCAGCTACTTCGTCTGGCTCAACCGGTCCAAGGAGTCGATCACCCTCGACCTCAAGACGGAGCGGGGCCTCGCGATCCTGGAGGCGCTGGTCGCGGGCGCCGACGTGTTCGTGCAGAACCTCGCCCCGGGCGCCGCCGCACGGCTCGGGTTCGGGGCCGAGGAGCTGCGGGAGCGCCACCCCTCCCTGATCACGTGCACCGTCAGCGGCTACGGCACGGACGGGCCGTGGGCGGACCGCAAGGCGTACGACCTGCTCCTGCAGTGCCAGACCGGGCTGCTCCAGCTCACCGGCACACCGGACGAGGCGGCGCGCGCGGGGATCTCCGTGGCGGACATCGCCGGGGGGATGTACGCGTACAGCGGCATCCTGTCGGCGCTGTACACGCGGGCGACGACGGGGCGGGCCCCGGCCGTCGAGGTGTCCCTCTTCGACGCGCTCGCCGAGTGGATGGGCCAGCCCGCCTATTACACGCGGTACGGCGGCACCCAGCCGCCCCGCGTCGGCGCGCGGCACGCGACGGTCGCGCCGTACGGCCCGTTCACGGCGTCCGACGGCAAGGACGTCCTCCTGTCGGTGCAGAACGAGCGCGAATGGGTCGCTCTGTGCCGTGAGTTCCTGGGCCGCCCCGAGCTGGCCGACGATCCGCGCTTCGCCACCGGGTCCGACCGTGTGGCCCACCGCGACGCGCTCGACGCGATCATCTCCGGGCGGTTCGCGGAGCTCGGCAGCGACGCGGCGATGGAGCTCCTCGACCGTACGGGCATCGCCAACGCCGGGGTCAACTCGGTCCACGAGTTCCTGACCCACCCGGTGCTCACCGAGCGCGGACGCTGGCAGGACATCCGCGTGCCGGGCACAGCCGAGCCCGTACAGGCCCTGCTGCCCCCGGCCATCCTCTCCGGCGTGACCCCGCGCATGGACCCGGTGCCGGAGGCGGGTGAACACACCGACGCGATCCTCGCGGAGCTGGGTCTGAGCGCTCAGTAGGAGCCCGCGTGGGCCGGCGGCACCGAGACCGACATCGTCATCTCGACGGGGTCGGCGCCCTTGTTGTGGTAGCCGTGCGCCACGTTGGCCTCGAAGGTGGCGCCCGTCCCCGCGGGGACGGCGTGCTCGATGCCGTCGACGACGAGCGTCAGTTCGCCGCGCGTGACGTGCAGCAGCTCGATGGTGCCGGGCGGGTGCGCGTCGGAGTCGCTGCCCTCGCCCGGCATCAGACGCCATGACCACAGCTCGAAGGGCCCGCGTGCCTCGGCCCCCACGACGAGCGTCGTGCTGCTGCCTGCCTCCGTGGACCACATGCGGACCGCCTGCTCCGGCGGCACGAGCCGGACGTGGGAGCCCTGTTCGTAGTCGAGGAGGGTGGTGATGCTGACGCCCAGGGCGTCCGCGAGCTTCACCGTGATGCCCACGCTGGGGTTGGTCCTGGCCTGCTCGATCTGGATGATCATGCCGCGGCTCACGCCCGCGCGGGCGGCGAGCGCGTCGAGCGTGAAGCCCCGCTCGTTGCGCCAGCGCTTGAGGTTGCGGGCGAGCGACTGGGTCAGCTGGTCGAGGTCCGACACATTCCGTCCAATATGTGGATGACAGGGTTCACGCTACTGACTACGGCGTGGTGCATCCGACGATCCCGGATGGTTCAACACACTGTACTGCGGGGCGCTCCCGTGCACGGTCCTGCCGACGACCTGACGCGGCCACCCCGTCTCAGGTATCGCCCAACTCGCCCAGGGCGATGAGCTGTTCCGGCGTGATCCCGTCCGGGATCGGCACCGGCGCCGGCGTCCGCAGCGGCGGCTGCCACCCCTGGTCGGCATCCCAGGTGCGGACGACCCTCGCGGGCGCCCCGGCCACCACGGCGTGGTCGGGCACCTCGCCCCGGACCACGGCCCCCGCGGCGACCACCACGTTCCGCCCGATCCGCGCCCCCGGCAGGATCACCGCGCCCGTGCCCACCCAGCACCCCGGCCCGATCTCCACCGGGTCCATCCGCGGCCACTGCTTGCCGATGGGTGTGTGCGGGTCGTCGTAGGAGTGGTTGGTGGAGGTCACGTACACGTAGGGACCGAAGTAGCAGTCGTCGCCGATGGAGACCGTCGTGTCCGCGATGACGTGACTGCCCCGGCCGAGCACGACGCCGTTGCCGATGCGCAGGATCGGGTCGGGGCCGAGGTCGAGGTCGGGCATCATGCCCGCGGTGAGCGTGACGTGCTGGCCCACGATGCAGTGGTCGCCGATCCGGATCCACGGCTCCCCGAAGACCGTGCCCTGCGGGAACGCGAGCTTCGTGCCCTCGCCGAGCGCGCCGAACCGCAGCCGCCCCGGATGCGCGGCGGTCACCGCTCCCGTGCGCTGCACCCAGTCCCAGCCCGCGTGGACGGCGCGCTGCGCCAGCCTGCGGGGCCCGGCGGCGAGGGATGAGAACGTGTTCCTGTTCTTCGGCACGGGCTCACGTTACTCAGTGGTCCCGCCCCCCGCAGGCCCCTGGCCTGTGATCTTCACCCCACGCGACGGCGCCGGCCACCGGGTCCCGTACGGTGCCGTCAGGCGTGACGACGTACGGAAGAGGGAGACATCCGATGGGCCACGAGGCACTCATCACCGGCATCGGCGGCAAGCACCCCAAGATCGATCAGGACGCCTTCACCGCGCCGACGTCCGTCGTGCTCGGTGAGGTGACCCTGCAGGCCGGGGCGAGCGCCTGGTACGGCGCGGTGCTGCGCGCCGACTGCGGGCCCATCGTCGTGGGCGCCGACAGCAACATCCAGGACAACTGCAGCCTCCACGTCGACCCCGGCTTCCCCCTCACGATCGGCGAGCGCGTCTCGGTCGGCCACAACGCGGTCCTGCACGGCTGCACCGTCGAGGACGACGCGCTGATCGGCATGGGCGCCACCGTCCTGAACGGCGCGGTGATCGGCACCGGTTCGCTGGTGGCCGCGCAGGCCCTGGTGCCGCAGGGCATGCAGGTGCCCCCGGGCTCGCTCGTCGCGGGCGTGCCCGCCAAGGTGCGCAGGCAGCTCACGGACGAGGAGCGCGAGGGCATCTCCCTGAACGGCACGCTGTACGTCGAGCTCGCCAGGACGCACCGCGACGCGCACGCCGCGGAATGAGTCAGTCGGCGGCGGGCACGGGCTGCGGCTCGACCACCGCGCCCCTGGCGGCCTCGGCCGCCTCGGCCTCCGCCGCCGCCTTCTTCGCCCGGCGCTTGACGAACAGCATCGAGCCGACGCCGATGAGCACGGCGATGCCGAGTCCCACGTACGAGAACCGCTTGAGCCAGTCCTCGGCGACCACGCCGATGTAGTAGATGACGGCGGTGGTGCCGCCCGCCCAGACGATGCCGCCGAGGACGTTGGCGATCAGGAACTTCCAGTACGGCATGCGCAGGACACCCGCGAGCGGGCCCGCGAAGATGCGCAGGAGGGCGATGAAGCGGCCGAAGAAGACGGCCCACATGCCCCACTTCTGGAAGGAACGCTCGGCGGTCGCCACGTTCGCTGCGCCGAAGTGCTTGGGGAACTTGCGTTCCAGCCAGGCGAGGAGCGGCCGTCCGCCCTTGCGTCCGATCGCGTACCCGATGGAGTCGCCGATGATGGCGCCCGCGGTCGCGCACGCCCCGAGGATCACCGGGTTGATGTCACCGTGCTGGGAGGAGAGGAGCGCCGCCGAGACGAGGACGATCTCGCCGGGCAGCGGGATGCCCAGACTTTCGAGGCCGATGACGAGCCCCACCAGCGCGTAGATGCTGACGGCCGGTACCTGCTCCAGCCACTCCTGGACGTGCAACGCCGGTTCCTCCCGTGTCAAGTGTGTGTGCCCGGCGTGCGCGCCTGCTCGGCCGCGCACGCACGCCGGGCAGCCTACCCGGACGGGGTCACCCCGCCGGAACGGCGTCCCAGAGGCCGCACCGGTGCGCATCGTGCACCGCGGTGCTGATCCCGGTGCCGCCCTCGGAGGCGGTGCGCAGGGACAGCACCTGCCCCGGACGGGTGCGCTGGTCGGGGGCGGCCGGGCCGCCGTCGGCGCGCGGCACACCGGTGCGGATGAACGACCCCCAGTACCGCACCATCTGCCGGGCGAGCGCCCGCTGTTCCCCGTCGAGCGGCGAGTCGAGACCGAAGTGCTTGAAGAGGTACTGGACTTCGTTGACGTGGGTCGCGCCGAAGTCGAAGTCGGTGTCCAGTTCGCGCAGCGACGCGAAGGGCGGTGAGGTGCGGTCGGCGAACTCGTAGGCGTAGACGGGTCCGCGGTGCGCCAGGGCCGTGTTCATGCGCAGGGCCGTGCAGGCGAACATCCGGTCCCCGGTGGCGGCGCCGAACGCGTGCGTGGGAGAGGTGTGCTCCGCGAGCGGGTACGCCTTCAGGACGCGTCCGCCCAGGTCGGGGCCGTACGCGTCGATGACCGCGCCGGGGTACTGCTCGGCGGTGAGCGGGGCGCCCGCGCCGTCGAACCGCGCGAAGGCGAAGAGGGTGCCTTCGTCGCTGTTGGCGCCGTTGAGTACGGGCACGCGGGCGGCGCCCCCGTTCTCGTACGCCTCCTTCGGCTGCACGGGCAGGAAGGCGCCGCCCGCGACCGGGCCCCAGTCGAAGCCGGCCTGTGCGGCGAGGATGTCCTTCGCGGGCTTCCTCCGCAGGCAGGCGAGGGCGGTCGCGGAGTCGGGGCAGCCCGCCTTCGCCGCGAAGGCGGCGCCGTCGCGGACGGCCCGCTCGCGCTCGCGGGCCGCGCAGTCGCCGTACGCCCCGCTCTCCACGATGCCCGCGCTGTACAGGCCGCGGGCGGTGGGCGAGGCGAGCAGGGTGCAGACGGAGCGGCCGCCCGCGGACTCGCCCGCGATGGTGACGCGGTCCGCGTCGCCCCCGAACCGGCCGATGTTGGCGCGCACCCAGCGCAGGGCGGCCTGCTGGTCGAGCAGTCCGTAGTTGCCGGAGACGCCGTCGGAGGCCTCGTCGTCGAGTCCCGCGGCGGCGAGGAAACCCATGGCGCCGAGGCGGTAGTTGACGGTCACGACGACGGTGCCGGTGCTGCGGGCGAAGGTGTCGGGCACGATGTCCTCGCCCGCGCCCGCCGTGAGTCCGCCGCCGTGCAGCCACACCATCACGGGCCGCGGTCCCTCCTTGTGACCTCGCGGCGCATACACGTTCAGGGCGAGGCAGTCCTCCGTGTGGCTCGGGTTCTCGTACCCCGGGTCCCAACTGGCGCTCTGCACGCACCGGTTGCCGAAGGCGGTCGCCCGGCGCACCCCGTCCCAGGGCTTCGCGGGACGGGGCTCCTTCCAGCGCAGGCCTCCGACGGGCTGCCGCGCATAGGGGATGCCGAGGAACTGCCGCCCCTCTTGGGTGGTCTCACCCCGCACCCAGCCGGCGTCGGTACGCACCAGCGTGTTATCCGCGGCCTGCGCGGGGACCGGGGCGAGCGTGGCCACCGCGGCGGCCGCCAGGACGGCGACGACCGAGGCAGCGCGACGTATCCGGATTCTCATGAACCGGCTCCCTTGACGACGGTGTGCGCGGAAAGAAGCAATTCAGCCGCCGACGTGCCCACGTGAACGGCGCGCCGACCGGTTCCAAGGACCCAGTCGTGCCGTTCGACGTCCCACGCCGACAGGGTCCTGCGGTCGACGTGCACGGTCACGCGTCGCCGCTGCCCGGCGCGCAGCACGACCCGTTCGTAGCCGCCGAGCACCCGCCGGGCCTGGTCCAGCGCCAGGTCGGGCGAAGGGCCGACGTACACCTGGGCGACGGTGACGCCGTCCCGCCGCCCGGTGTTGCGCACGTCGAAGGTCACGTCGAGCCCCCGGCCCACGGCACGGACCGACACATCCCGGTACTCGAAGGTGGTGTACGAGAGTCCGTGTCCGAAGGGGAAGAGCGGCCGCACCCCCTCGGCGTCGTACCAGCGGTGGCCGACGAGGATGCCCTCCGAGTACTCCTCGACGCCGTCCACCCCGGGGTAGCGCAGCGGATCGCCCGCCATCGGGTGGTGGTCGTCGTCCACCGGGAAGGTCTGGGTGAGCCGGCCGCCGGGGTCGCAGTCGCCGAAGAGGACGGCGGCGGTGGCGGCCGCGCCCTCCTGCCCGGGGTAGTACATCTGGAGCACGGCGGCGGTCCGCTCCAGCCACGGCATGGAGGTGGCCGACGAGGTGTTGAGGACGACGGTGGTACGGGGGTTGGCGGCGGTCACCGCCCGGATCAGGTCCTCCTGATGGCCGGGGAGCGCGACGGTGGTGCGGTCCTGGCCTTCGGTGGCGTCCTCGTACGCGAAGAGGACGACGCTGTGCGCGCCGCGTGCCGCCCGGACCGCCTCGGCGACGTCCGCCCTGCGCGTGGCGCCGGTGACCCGGCGCAGCCGGAACGTCTGGCCCCGGTCGCCGCCCTTGGCCTTGATCCGCAGCCGGTGCCCGGCGGGGGTGAGGGGCAGTGTCACGCGCCGCACGTTCAGCCCGTCCGGGGCGGAGGAGACGAGCCCGCCGGAGAAGAACTCTCCGACGCCCGGCTGCTTCGGATACAGCTCGACGCCGTCCAGCTCCACCTCGGGCCGCTCGCCCGAGTAGTGGATGACGAGCGTCCACTCGTCCGACTCGGCCGGGGTCAGCGTCCCGTCGTACGTCCACTCCTTGCCCGCGGCGACCCGCTGCCCCTCGGTGTCGAGGCCGGGGCTGAGTGCGTGCCGCGGGATCGCCTTGCCATAGAGATCCTCGCCCAGGGCGTACGTGACGTCGGCGCCGTGTCCGGCCCGTGCCCTGATGGCGTGGAGGGGGCTGTCGGCCCGGTCGGGGATGACGTGGGCGCTGCCCCCGCCACTGACGAAGGGGTGGCGGCCGGTGGGCCCGATGACGGCGATGTCGCGGGCGGCCCGCCCCTTGAGCGGCAGCGCCCCGTGAGCATTGCGAAGGAGCGTGGCACCCGCCTTGGCGACCTCGAGAGCGACGGCCGCCCCGGCCTCCGGATCACGCGCCGGACGGGGCGGCGCGCTCTCGTCGAGCAGACCGAACCGTTCCATGACGGCGAGGATGCGGCGGACGGAGCGGTCGACGTGCGGCTCGGGAACGGTGCCGTTCCTGACGGCCCTCTTCAGGGCGGCGCCGAAATGGGCGCCGTCGGGCATCTCCATGTCGAGCCCCGCGGCAAGGGCGGCGGCGGTGCTGTGCTGGGCGGACCAGTCGGTCATCACCCATCCGTCGAAGCCCCATCGCTCGCGCAGGATGTCGCTGAGCAGCGTCCTGTTCTCGCAGGCGAAGGTGCCGTTGACCTTGTTGTACGCGCCCATGACGGCGCCGGTGCGCGCGGCGACCGCGGCCTCGAACCCGCGCAGCTCCGTCTCGTGCATGGTCCGCTCGTCGACCCGCACGTCGATGGACATGCGGTCCTTCTCCTGGTTGTTCAGGGCGAAGTGCTTGACGGTGGCGATGAGCCCCTCGCCCTGGATTCCCTTGATCTCCGCGGACACCATGTCGGCGGCGAGCAGCGGATCCTCGCCGAAGGTCTCGAAGTTGCGTCCCGCGTACGGGGTGCGGATGAGGTTGACCATCGGGGACAGCAGGACGTCCTGCTTCAGGGCGCGCCCTTCGCGACCGATGACCTGGCCGTACCGCCGGGCGAGGGCCGGATCGAAGGCCGCGGCGAGCATGACGGGGGCGGGGAGGGCGGTGGCGCGGGCGGCGACGCGGACGCCCGCGGGCCCGTCGGCGAGCCGCAGCGGCGGGATGCCGAGCCGCGGCACGCCGGGAACGTAACCCGCCTGGCCGAGGGCGCCGGGGTCGGTGGCGCCGTGCAGCAGGGAGATCTTCTCGCCGAGGGTGAGCCTGCCGACGAGGGACTCGACACGGGGGCCCGCGCCGGGACCCTGTCTTCCCCGGGCGGCCGCGTGCGAGGGCACCGCCACACCGGCGGTTGCCGCGGCGGCCACGGCGATCGCACCGCCGGCCAGCCCGAGAGCCGACCGCCGGGACACGGAACGGGACATGAGCCGTCACTTCCTTCTGTGCCTGGAGCGCGAACACGACTGTGCGAACACGACTGTGCGAAGCGAAGCGTGTACACGTGCCAATGGCGGGTCGTCGTTCGCCCTTTGAACGCACTATGCGACAGACGGACTTGACGCGCCGTTAGACACCACGAGGGGCGGCGGGAAAACTATGACTGGCGATGACTCGTGTCAATAAGTTGAACAGGCACACCTTTGACGGTTGGTTTGGTATGCCTGAGACCATGGGCGTGGACATCAGCCGAGTCGTGTTGGTCGAGTCCGAAAAGGGAGAACCACGCGGCACCGGTTATCTGATCGGCGGTGGACTGGTTCTCGCCTCCGCGCACGCGGTGGGCGGCGAGCCGGTTCACACGGTCCGCTTGCCCGACACGAACGACCGGCATCACTGCGGAGTGGTCTGGCGCGGAACGGGCCCGGTCGACGCGGCCCTGCTCGACCTCCGGGAACCCGGGGCGGAACGACCATCGGCGGCGGCACCGCCTCGGTGGGGCACGCTGTCGGGGAGCCTGCCCGTGGAGTGCGTCGTGACCGGCTATCCCGGGGGCGCCCGCACACCCAGACATTTCAAGGGCAAGATCTACCCTGGGGCCGATGTGCCGGAGACCAGCTGGGGCATCCGTATCGACTCCGCACGCGTCCCTGACGCTTCGAACGTCGTGACAAGCTGGTCAGGGCTGTCCGGGGCACCGGTTTTCGCCGGAGATCTATTGGTCGGCGTGGCGTCGCTCAGCACCACAGATGGTCTGCTGATCGCGGTCAGGGTGAGCCTGCTGGCCCGTTCCGAGGACTTTCTGCGCCTGGTCGCGGACCGCACCGGGGTGCCGTTCGTGATCGAGTCCGCGGAGTTGGTGGACATCGTGGACCCGCCTCGGCCTCGGCGCCGGATCGGCTCACCCTCGACGCTCCTGTTCGCGGACGTCGCCGCTGTGCCGTTCCACGGTCGCGAAGCCGAGCTCTCCGAGTTGGAACAGTGGTCACAAGAACGAAGGAGTGCCTCCGCCGCCGCGGACATCGGCATCTTCGTCTGCGTCGCCCCCGCCGGCCAGGGGAAGACGCGGCTGGCGTTCGAGTTCGCCTCCCGGTTGGCGGCGCGCGGCTGGGCCGCGGGGTCGCTGCGCGCCGGAGTGGACGCGGACGGGTTGCGGGTTCTCGCCGGCCTCCGGTCGCCCGTGCTGCTCGTCATCGACTACGGAGAGACGCGGCCGGAGCAGATCGATGCCGTGATCGAGCAGGCGGTACGAGACCCCACCCCACATCCGGTACGTGTCCTGATCCTCGCCCGGTCCCTGGGCGAGTGGTGGCCGGCTCTTCGCCACCGCACCAGTCGGGGCGACGTCCGGAGCGTGTACGAAAGCGCCACCGTGTCCCCGCTCCAGGCGCTGGACGGGACCCGCACAGCTCAGGAGGCCTCCTACAGCGCGGCGATACGGTCCTTCGCAGAGCTGCTGCGGCAGCTCCCTGGGTCCGCGGACAAGGACTGGGACGCCGTCACCGTTCCCACGAGCCTCCCCGACGGCATCGACGACATCGACGGTGCGGGCTCGGGTTCCGTACTCCAGCTGCACGCGGCGGCCCTGACCACGCTCCTGAACGCATTCCCGGACACCACTGAAGCCGCCCAAGGCGTACGCGATCTCCTGGCCGCGCGCAGGAACGAACCGGGGGCCGATCCCGGCCCCGACACCGAAGGCTCCATCCGCATCCGAGGTTTCGGGGACCGTGCCGCCGAAGCCGACCTGCTGGACAGAGCGGCCGTCGTCGCCGCCGTCACCGACCTCCTTGCGACGCCCGATGATCCGCAGGATCCGTCCGTGGCGGGCAGTGACACGAGCGGGCCGACCGTCGTCGCGCTGGAGGGCCCGTGGGGCTCGGGCAAGACGACCATGATGCGGCTCATCGAGCTGGAGTTGGGCCGTCGGCAGGAGCAGCTCCCACGCCCTGAGACCTCCCGCGCCTCGCGGAAATGGCCCGCACCGGCCCACCTGTCCGCCTGGGCCGCGCACCGCAGGCTCTCCCCCCGCTTCGGTGCGGTGCCGGGCAGCTCAGGGGGTGGCCAAGAGGCGAAGGCTGCCACACCCGTGATCGCCCACTTCAACCCCTGGGCCCACCAGTCGAGCGAGCAGATCTGGGCGGGCCTCACCCGGTCGATCGTCGAGGCCGCGCAGCCCTGCCTGGGCAGCGACGACAAGTCCCGCGAGGAATACTGGCTGCTCCGCAACGGCCTGCGGCTCGACCGACGGCGCCTGAAGCGGACACTGTGGCGCAACCTGGCGTCACCCCTGCTGCGCGTCGCCGTCTTCGCGCTCCTGGTCCCCTTGCTGGCCCAACTGGTCAAGGCGGACCAGATCTACCGGATCCGGGGCGCCGAGCTCACTGCTCCGAGCCTCGCTCTGCTGCTCCCGGGGGCGCTCCTCCTGATAGGCGTGCTGCACACGCTGGGCCGCCTGGTCATGGGCCGTGCCCGGGCGTTCCTGCCCGGCGAGCTCTTCGACGGACCGGTCCTCAGCGGTCCGCTGGCCCCCAGTACCGGAAGCGTCGACACCGCGCTACGGGACCCGTACTACAACGCACGGTCCGGCTACCTCTACCTCGTACAGCACGACATCCGCGAGCTGTTGGCGGACCTGCGGGACCGTGGCCACGAACTCATCATGTTCATCGACGACCTCGACCGTTGCTCGCCCCGCGCGACCGCCGACGTGTTCGAGGCAATCAACCTCTTCCTGTCCGGGGCCATCCACGGCTCCAAGCCGCCCGAGAAGCCCCGGGATCACCCCCGGTGCCGGTTCGTGATCGGACTCGACACGACCGTCGTCGCCGCCCATCTCGACCGCGCCTACCAGGACCTCACACCCGACAAGGCCAAGCCGGGCAACGGGGACCCCAGCTGGGGCTGGACGTTCCTGCGCAAGCTCATCCAGCTTCCGGTACCGCTGCCGCCCATCACGGACACCGGCATCACCACGGTCCTGACCGGCTTGCTGGGCGCCGTCACCACCCGGCAGCCCCCGGCGGCCGCCCCCGAGAGCGGCACCACCAACCCGCGTCCCGCACCATCCACGGTTGTCACCCCGGAGATGGCCATGGGCATGGGAGAGGCCGGGACTCCGCGCATCCAATACGACCCGGAGGCCGAGGCCAGGGCCCGCGCACTGGAGACGAACCCGGAGATCCGTACGCTCATCGAGCAACGCCTGAACGACCACCCGGACATCTCGATCCGGGAGGCCAAGCGGCTCCTGACGATCTGGCAGTTCTATCTGCGGGTCAGCGGCCACAAGGCCCGCGGAACCGATCAGCTCTCCGTGGAACAGGCCCTCCACCTCGTCGTCCTCGCCGAGATCGCGGCGCGTTGGCCCGCGATGCAGACACAGCTGCGTCGCCCGGTCGAGGGGAGGCCGGGGCTGTACTGGCTGGCCCGGAGCGCGCACGACGACGAGCAGTGGGCGGCGTCACGCGCCCGGACCGGGCTCCGGGCCAAGCACCACACCCCGGCGTGCGACGCGCTGCGCGTGCTGTTGCGGGATCACGACGGGGAGCGGGTGGCGGCGGTGGCCGAGACTATGTGACCGGTCAGCTGGGGTTGTTGGGGCGCAGTGTCCACACCACCGTCATCTCGCCGGTGACCGCGCCGTCCTCGCGGCGGATCTCGATCGTGACCGGGAACTCGGGGCGCTCGCCCGCGTCGAGTTCGGCGATCACGTCGGCGGCCGGGCGGCCGAGGGTGGCCGTCGCCGTGACGGGGCCCATGGCCAGCTTCTTGTACGCGATCTCGGCGCTCACGGCGAGCGGGACCGCCCGCGAGAGCTCCGCGCCGAACGCGGCGAGGACGATCGCGCCGCTCGCGGACTCGCCCAGCGTGAACATGGCGCCGGCGTGCGGTCCGCCGACGTGGTTGTGGTAGTCGCTCTGGTCGGGCAGGGCCACCACGGCCCTGTCCGGGGAGGTCTCCCGGAACTCGAGGTTCAGGGTCCGGGCCATCGGAACCGTGGCGGCGAGCATCTCGCCGATCGACATCTGGTCTGCGCTCATGGCCGCGATGTTACCCATGGGTAGGTAGCCTTGACCAGGACCTGTCCGCGCGTGGATCACCGTCACCTATGGTTGACGCCCATGTGGCATGGAGAGCAGCCGCCCGGGGGCGAGCAGAACCAGCAGGGGCAGTGGCCGCAAGGTCAGAACCCGCAGAGTCCGAATCCGTACCAGCAGCCGGGGTACCAGCAGCCCAACCCCTACGGGCAGCAAGCCACGTGGAACGCGCCGACGGTGACCGCCGGCCCGCAGGGAGCCGCGCCCGAGCCCCCAGGAGACGGCAGGGGCGGCGGCGGTCGTACGAAGCTGATCGCCCTCGTCGCGGCCGGGGCCGTCGTCGTCGGCGCGGGCGTCACCGGCGCCCTGCTCCTCGGCGGCGACAAAGACGACTCCGCTCAGCCCGGGCCCGCGAAATCCAGCGCCTCGCCGAAAGCGACCGCAACCGCCACCGCGACCGCGACCGCCAACCCGCGTAACGGCGACGGCATGCCCGAGCCGACCGTTCCCGGCTGGAAAGTCGTCGTCAACCCCAAGCTCGGCATCGCGTTCGACGTGCCCGCCGACTGGTCCCTGGAATCGCGGGACTGGGCCGGCGGCGTCGTGGAGGACAAGGACGCCGATGACGACTCGGCGCCGTTCCTCGCCGCCTACGCCGCCCCCGCCTACTTCAAGGAGAAGTGGTGCGTGAGCGACGACGACAAGGACGGCATCAAGGACGACACGGCACTGGCGGCCGCGGGCACACGCGGCGGGCGCGGCGTGAAGAGCACCGAGGAGGCCGCCCGGCACGACGCGGTCAACTGGGTCTACGGCGTCTATACGCAGCCGGACAGGAAGAAGGTCACGATGGGGCCGACCGAGGTGTACACCACCGAGTCCGGCCTCAAGGGCACCCTGGTGACCGCGAGTTCGGCCGGTGCCGAGAAGCGGGGCAAGTGCGGCTCGGACGGCAAGGCCGCGGTGTTCGCCTTCAAGAACTCCGACGGCAGGTTCGCCTCCTGGTCCTTCCACGGGGCCAAGGGCGTCAAGGACGAACTGCCGGACGAGACGGTCCGGGAGATCACCGCGACGGTGCGTCTGTACGAGCCTGTCCAGGACTGACTGACCGCTGGAGAGTTCGGCGCGCACCCGGGGCCGTTGTGATCTTGTATGACGGGTCCCCGTATCGTGTCCGGCCATGTGGCCAGGACAGCAGCCGCCCGGGGGCGAGCAGAACCCGCAGGACCCGAGCCGGAACCCGTACCAGCAGCCGGGGTACCAGCAGCCGAATCCCTATCAGCAGCCGGGATATCAGGCTCCGAACCCCTACCAGCAGCCCACCGCGGGCCAGCCGGGGCAGCCGGGCCAGCCGGGGCAGTGGAGCGCCCCGACCGCGCCCACCGGGGTGCCCCAGGCGACCGGCAGCGGCGATGGCGGCGGTACCGGCGGCCGTGGCGACCGCGGACGCGACAAGGTCAAGATCGTCTCGATCGTGACGGCGGCCGCCGTCGTCGTGGCCGCGGGCGTCACCGGCTATCTGGTGCTCGGCGGCGGGGACGACAAGGACAGCAAGGCCGACTCCCCCGCACCCGCCTCCCGGCAGCCGGACCCCACGACGGGCGAGGGCTCCGACAGCGGGCGCGGCAAGGACAACGGTCTGAAGCCGACCATCAAGGGCTGGCACGTCGTGGTGAACCCGAAGTGGGGCACCGCCTTCGACGTGCCGCCCGAGTGGGAGGTGCAGAACCCGGGCTCGGCGATCGCCTTCGAGGACAACGAGACCGGCAAGCCGCTGATGACCATGTCGGCGCCCGCGTACCTCAAGTCCAAGTGGTGCGTCACCGACGACGACAAGGACGGCAGGACCGAGGACCACGAGCTCGCCGCCGTCGGCACGAAGGGCGCCAACGGCGCGAAGAACACCGACGAGGTCGCGGTGAACCAGGTCGGCTGGTGGATCTACGCCGGTTACACCCAGCCGGACAAGAAGAGCTTCACGTCCGACGAGAAGGCACAGCCGTACACGACGAAGTCCGGCATCAAGGGCAGCATCGCCCGCGCCCGGTCGACGAACACCCCGATGAAGGGCAAGTGCGCGACGGACGGCAAAGCGATCACCTTCGGCTTCAAGAACGCGGCGGGTGAGTACGTCGCCTGGAGCCTCTACGGCGCCAAGGGCGTGAAGGACGAGATACCCGAGGAGACGGTGATGAAGATCCTCAGCACGGTGCGCACCCACGGGGACCCGACGGAATCCTGACGCATTCTCCCCTTGCGCTCCGCTTCCTCCACGTTCTCCACGGCTTCTCCCCGTGTGGCCCGGTAGGTGCCCGTCCCGCCGGGACCGCGCATGGCACCAGGTCCCCCGCACCTCTATGGTTACTGGCCATGTGGCCAGAAAATCAGCCGCCCGGGGGCGAGCAGAACCCGCAGGACCAGAGTCCGAACCCGTACCAGCAGCCGGGGTACCAGCAGCCGAACCCGTATCAGCAGCCGGGATACCAGCAGTCCGCGGGTGGCTACCAGCAGCCGGCGGGGGGCTACCAGCAGCCTGCGGGCGGCCAGCAGCCGCACCCGGGTGCGTACTCGCAGCCCGAGCAGTCGCACTGGGCGGCCCCGACGCCGCCGCCCGTGCCGCAGCAGCAGACCGGCGGCGGGCCGGGCGGTGGCGGCGGGAACAAGACGAAGGTCACCGCCATCGTGGCGGCGCTCGCCGTCGTGGCCGCGGCGGGCGTCACCGGTTTCCTGGTCTTCGGCGGCGATGACGACAAGAACGACGAGGCGGGCCCGGCGAAGCCCTCGAAGTCCGCGAAGAAGGACCCCAGCCCGTCGCCGAGCGACGACGGGAACGCGCGCGACGCCGACGACGAGAAGCCCATGATCGACGGCTGGCAGGTCGTCGTGAACCCCAAGTGGGGCACCGCGTTCGACGTCCCGCCGGACTGGAAGGTCCAGACGCCGGACACCTTCATCGCCTTCGACGACCGCAAGGAGGAGGGCGCGAAGACCATCATCGGCATGTCCGCCCCCGCGATCCTCAAGGACAAGTGGTGCACGTCCGACGACGACAAGGACGGCAGGCCCGACGACACCTCGCTCGCCGCGGTCGGCACCAAGGGCCAGAACGGCGCCAAGAACACCAAGGACATCGCGCGCAACGACTCGGCGTGGTGGGTCTTCGGCGGCTACACCGAGCAGACCAAGGCCGACAAGAAGAAGATCAAGATCGGCGAGATCAAGGACTTCACCACCAAGGCCGGGATCAAGGGCAGCGTCGCCACGTCGACGACGTCCGGTGCCGCCACGTCGGCCAAGTGCGACTCCGAGGGCAAGGCCACGACGTTCGCCTTCAAGAACGGTGCCGGTGAGTTCGTCGCCTGGACCCTCTACGGCGCGAAGGGCGTCAAGGAGGAGGTCTCCGACGATCTCGTGCAGCAGATCCTCGGGACGGTGCGGCTGAGCAAGGAGACGGCCGAGGAGTCCGGCCGCTAGAGGACGCCCGACGCCGGCGGCCTCCCCGCGCGGAGCGGGCAAGAAACGGTTTGGCAAGTCGGCCGTCCGCCGGGGATAGTCCCGGGGTGACGACTCCCGCCCCCGCGCCGCGCCGCAGGCCCTCCTGGGCCGGCCGCAACTACAGCCTGCTGACCGCCGCCGCGATCGTGACGAACCTCGGAAGCCACGGGGCGTTGATCGCGGCGGCGTTCGCGGTTCTCGACGCGGGAGGCGACGGCGGGGACGTCGGCCTCGTCGCCGCCGCGCGGACGCTGCCGCTCGTGCTGTTCCTGCTCATCGGCGGGGCGATCGCCGACCGGCTGCCGCGCCACCACGTGATGGTCGCCGCCAACGCCCTCAACTGCGTGTCGCAGGCGGCCTTCGCCGTGCTCGTCCTCGCGGGCGAGCCGCAGCTGTGGCAGATGATGCTGCTCGGCGGGCTCGGCGGCGTCGGCCAGGCCTTCTTCGGTCCCGCCGCCGAGGGCATGCTGATGTCGTCGGTCAGCGGCGAACAGGTGGGCCGCGCGTTCGCGCTGTACCGCATGGCGATGCAGGGGGCCGGGCTCGGCGGGGCCGCGCTCGGCGGCCTGCTGGTCGCCGCGATCGGTCCTGGCTGGGTGCTCGCGGTGGACGCCGCGGCGTTCGCGCTCGCGGGGGCGCTGCGGTCCTTCCTCGACGTGAGTCACATCCCGGAGCGCGCGCCGGGCGAGGGGCTCATCGCCGACCTGCGGGACGGCTGGCGCGAGTTCACGGGGCGGCCCTGGCTGTGGTCGATCGTGGCGCAGTTCTCGGTGGTGGTGGCGGTGGTCGGCGCCGCCGAGTCGGTGTTCGGGCCGCTGGTGGCGCGGGACGAGTTGGGCGGCGCGGGGCCGTGGGGTCTGGCGCTCGGCGCGTTCGGCGCGGGCACGGTCTGCGGGGCGTTCCTGATGATGCGGTGGAAGCCGCGGCGCCTGCTGTTCGCGGGCACCCTCTGTGTCTTCCCGCTGGCCGCTCCCTCGGCGGCGCTCGCCGTGCCGTTGCCGGTCGCGGGTCTCGCCGCGGTGATGTTCGTCAGCGGCGTCGCGATCGAGGTGTTCGGCGTCTCGTGGATGACCGCGATGCACCAGGAGATCCCTGAGGAGAAGCTGTCGCGCGTCGCCGCCTACGACTGGTTCGGCTCCATCGCGATGGTCCCGCTGGCCACGGCGCTCGCGGGTCCCGCGGAGTCCGCGTTTGGCAGAGCCCCGTCGCTGTGGGGCTGTGCGGCGCTGGTGGTCCTGGTGACGGCGGCCGTCCTGTTCGTACCGGACGTACGCAACCTGACGCGGCGCACGACGCACGTCACGTCGGCCGGAACGCCGACGGGCCCGAAGCCGGACCCGGTCGCGGCAGCGGCCGAGGCGTCACCCGATGGAGAAGGCGCCGTCGGGCGGCTCGGGTGAGGGAACCGCTTCGCCGTCCCGCACCGGGCGCGCGTCCCCGATGAAGCGGCGCAGCGCGTCGCCATGCTCGACCCGGGCGGGGAAGACGTCCGAGGCCGTGCGGCGGGCCAGTGTCCCGATGTCGATGGGGTGGTGCGCGGCGATCAGCACGGCGTTCCCGAAGCGGCGTCCGCGCAGCACCGACGGCTCGGCGATGAGCGCGAGCTCCTCGAAGGCCTCGGCGAACGTGGCGAGTTGGGAGCGGAGGAAGGCGAACGGGGCGCCGTCGGCGAGGTTCGCGGTGTAGTGCCCGCCCGGTCGCAGCACCCGGTCCGCGGTGCGCGCGTACGTCACCGTGGTGAGGTGTGCGGGCACGCGTGAGCCGCCGAAGACATCGGCTATGACGATGTCGGCGCTGTCGTCCGGCGCCGCGTCGAGCCACTCCCTGGCGTCGGCGCCGTGCACGTCGACCCCGCTCGCCGCCGCCAACGGCAACCGCTCGGCGACCAGCCGGAGCAGCCCCCGGTCGGCCTCGACCACCTGTTGCCGGGAGCCGGGGCGGGTGGCGGCGAGGTAGCGGGGCAGGGTGAGGGCGCCGCCGCCGAGGTGCGTGACGTCGAGCGGGGCGCCCGGTTCGGCCGCGGCGTCGAGGACGTGGGCGAGGCGGCGCGCGTACTCGAACTCCAGGTGCGTGGGGTCGTCCAGGTCGACATACGACTGGGGGGCGCCGTCGACCGTGAGCAGCCAGGCGCGCGCCCTGTCGATGTCGGGCATGAGCTTGGCCGTGCCGTGGTCGACCTCCCGGGTCACCGGAACGGCCTCGTCCGGCTCCGCGCCCGCATCCCCGCCCGGGGCGTGCGCCCCGGCCCCGCCCTCGAACTCGTGCTCGTCCACGCCGTCCATTGTGCCCGCCCGCCCCGGGAGTCCTGTCCCCCCGGGGCGGGTGTGACGGACCGCGGCCCGTCAGGCGACGCCGGTCACGGTGCCCGCGCCGACGGTGCGGCCGCCCTCGCGGATCGCGAAGCCGAGGCCGGTCTCCAGCGGTACGTCACGGCCCAGCTCGACCGTCATCGTGACGGTGTCGCCGGGGCGGGCCACCGCCGCCTCGCCGAGGTCGACGTCGCCGACCACGTCCGCGGTCCTGATGTAGAACTGCGGCCGGTACCCGGTGGCGATCGGTGTCGTACGGCCTCCCTCGCGGGTGGACAGGACGTACACCTGCGCGGTGAAGCGCCGCCGCGGGGTGACGCTGCCGGGCGCCGCGACGACGTGCCCGCGTCGTACGGCATCGCGTGGCAGACCGCGCAGCAGCAGCGCCACGTTGTCGCCGGCCTGCGCCTCCTCCATCGGCTTGCCGAAGGTCTCCAGGCCGGTGACCACCGTCTCCGTGTCGGCGCCGAGGACGTCCACGCGGTCCCCGAGGCGGATGGTGCCGCGCTCCACGGCGCCGGTGACGACGGTGCCGCGCCCGGTGATGGTGAGCACGTTCTCGACGGGCAGCAGGAACGGCGCGTCGAGATAGCGCTCGGGCATCGGCACGTACGTGTCCACCGCGTCGAGGAGCGCCTCGATCGCGGACGTCCACCGCGGGTCGCCCTCCAGGGCCTTCAGCCCCGAGACCCGTACGACGGGGACGGAGTCGCCTCCGTACCCGTGCGCGGTGAGCAGGTCACGGACCTCCAGCTCGACGAGGTCCGTGAGCACTGCGTCCTCGCCGTCGTCGACGGCGTCGGCCTTGTTGAGCGCGACGACGATGTGGTCGACGCCGACCTGCCGGGCGAGCAGCACGTGCTCGGCGGTCTGCGGCATGATCCCGTCGAGCGCCGAGACGACGAGAATCGCCCCGTCGAGCTGCGCCGCCCCGGTGACCATGTTCTTCACGTAGTCCGCGTGGCCGGGCATGTCCACGTGCGCGTAGTGCCGGGTGTCCGTCTCGTACTCGACGTGCGCGATGTTGATGGTGATGCCGCGCTGCGCCTCCTCGGGGGCGCGGTCGATGCGGTCGAAGGACACGTACTGGGTACCGCCGCCGGTGCCGCGCTCGCTGAGGACCTTGGTGATGGCGGCGGTCAGGGTGGTCTTGCCGTGGTCGACGTGGCCCATCGTGCCGATGTTCAGGTGCGGCTTCGTACGGACGTATGCGGTCTTGGACATGGCGGTTCCTTCTCCGGAACTCGAAGCTGTTGTCCCGGACCCGCGGACGCGCGCGGTCGGGACGGGGACCCCGGGGGCCTGACCGACCCTCCCCCTCGGGGGTCCGCCGGAATGTCCGGGGAGGGTCAGCTTCGGGTGCCGCCGAAGGCGTCGGGTGCGAGGACGGCAGCCTTCGCAGCGCCCGCGACTGCGGGCGTGGCTGCGAGGAAGGCGTACCGGAACATGGGACTGATCCTCACCGAAGAAAACGCCCACGTCGAATGATTTATGCGCGAACGACACGCTCCGGGGGCCGAGTTGCCGCCGCCGGGACGTCAGCGCGCCCGAGGACCGCCCGCCCAGACGCCGGGCGTACGTCCCGCCCACGGACTCGCCTGTTCGAGCTGCCCGGCGAGACGGAAGAGCAGCCCCTCCTCGCCGTACCCGGCGGCGAACTGCATGCCGATGGGCAGCCCGGTCTCCGCGTCGGACATCACCGGCACGGACATGGCGGGCGTGCCCGCGACATTGAACGCCATGGTGAACGGCGAGCGGTCGTTGAGCCGCTCGATCCAGCCGAACCCGTCCAGCGCCTCCGCGCCCTCCCCGTACTCGCCCAGAAGCATGGGCAGTTCCGGCAGGGTCGGGGTGAGCAGCAGGTCGTACGTCGCGAAGTACCGCGCCAGAGCGCGGGCGACGCGGTTGCGGAGCGCGAGGGCGGCGACGAACTGCGGGCCGGTGACCCGCTGTCCGTAGCCGTGTGCGGCCAGGGTCACCGGTTCGAGGGTGGAGGCGTCGATGGTCCTGCCGGACGCGGCGGCCAGCGCGTCGACGGAGGCGGCGAGGTTCGCCGTCATGAGGCGGGCGTTGGCGAGCACGAACTCGTCCCAGCCGACGCCGAGGTCGACCCGCGCCTCGGTCACCCGGTGGCCGAGGGATTCGAGCAGCCGCACGGTGCGGGAGACGGCGTCGGCCACGGGCGCCGTGGTGCGGCGTCCGCCCCACGCCGGGGTGAGGACGCCGATGCGCAGCTGACCCGGCGGGAGGGTGACCTCGTCCGCGTAGGGCCTGGGCGGACGGGGCGCGGAGTAGGGGTCGCCCGGCTCGTGGCCGCGCATCCGGTCGAGCAGGACCGCGCTGTCGCGCACCGTACGGCTGACGCTGCCCTGCACGCCGAGACCGTTGAAGATCTCGTCGAAGTCGGGCCCCACGGAGACGCGGCCCCGGGTGGGCTTCAGCCCGAAGAGGCCGTTGTGGGCGGCGGGTATCCGGAGCGAGCCCGCGGCGTCCGTGGCGTGCGCGACGGGGACGATTCCGGCGGCGACGGCCGCACCGGCGCCGCCGCTGGATCCGCCGGCGCTCCGCCGCGGGTCCCACGGGTTGCGCGTCGGGCCGTGGAACGCGGGCTCCGTGGTGATGCTGTAGGCCATCTCCGGTGTCGTGGTACGCCCGAACGTCACCAGGCCGGACCGCCGCAGACGCACCATCAGCGCGGAGTCGGCGTGCGCGACGTGTCCGGCCGCGAGCCGGCTGCCCAGCTCCGTCCGCCGGCCGGCCATGGCGACACCGAGGTCCTTGATCAGGAACGGGACGCCGGCCAGCGGCGCGCTGCCGGGACCGTCGGGGTCGGGGGTGTTGAGGCCGGGGACGGGCTCGTCGTCGGTGGCCCACGTCTCGACGACGGCGTTGATCTCCGGGTTCACGACCCGCACCGCCTCGCGCGCGGCCGCCATGAGTTCGCCGGGCGTCACCTCGCCCGCGGCCACCAGCCCCGCGAGTCCGACCGCGTCGTACTTCACGTACTCCGAAACCCTCACTGCACACTCCTGCTCGCCGACCGAACCATCAATACCGAGTAGTCCCATGCGATACCGATCGGTATCGCGTGGGACGGACTGGTACCGTAGCAGCCATGTCAGCGACCACCGGCGAAGCGACCACTGGCGGAGCAACCGGCGGCGGAGCAACCGCCCGCAGGCCGAGCAGGGTGGCCAAACTCCCGCCCCGCGAGCGCATCCTCGACGCGGCGGAGGAGCTCTTCCAGAGCGAGGGCATCCGGCGGGTGGGCGTCCAGGCGATCGCCGACCGGGCCGAGACGACGAAGGCGGCGATCTACCGGCACTTCGAGACGAAGGACGCGCTGGTCGCGGAGTGGCTGCGGATCGTCGCGGCCGACTACCAAGCCGCCTTCGACCGGGTCGAGGCCACACACCCCGACGCGCCCAGGGAGCAGATCCTGGGCCTGGCCCGCTTCATCGCCGAGGGGCTGCCCACGCTCTCGTACCGGGGCTGCCCGTTCATCAACTCCCTCGCCGAACTGCCCGACCGCTCGCACCCCGCGCGGCAGGTGATCGAGGAGCACAAGGCGCGCCAGACCCGGCGGCTGGTCGCCCTGTGCGAGGAGGCAGGCCTGACCGACCCCGCGCAGACCGCGGCCGAGATCACGTTTCTGCTGGAGGGCGCGCAGGTCAGCACGCAGAACGGCAGCATCGACCGGATCGGGGACCGCTTGCTGGGCATCGTGGAAGCACTGTTGGACCGATGTGCGCCCCCACCTGCGCGGACCGCTCCGGATTCGCCGCCTCCGGGTAGGTCGTGACGAGCCGTTCGAGCACCGTGTCGGCGAGGTCGCTCCTCGGCACGGCTGTCGGGACTGTGACGCCGATGAGACGCACCATACGGCGATCAGTCACATGAGCCGGTTACTCTTCCCGGATGTTCGAGACCGCAACCGCCCGCCCGCAGGGCGTCGCCGCGCGCTGCGCCAGGACCCTGCTCTCGCCGTGGTCGCGGCTGTCGCTGCTCGTGGTGCTGCTCGCCGCGGCGGCGACATGCGTCCTCCTCTTCGAACCGCAACGCGTCCTCTCCGACGGATGGCCCGCGCAGTTGGGCGGCGCCACCGCGGTGGCGCTGTTCGCGGTGGCGTACGGGGCGTGCACCGCCGCCTTCGTGCCGCGGCCGCTGCTCAATCTGGCGGCGGGTGCGCTCTTCGGCTCGCAGGCGGGCCTGGCCGCGGCGATCGCCGGCACCGTGTTCGGCGCCGGGATCGCCTTCGGACTCGGCCGGATGCTGGGCCAGGACGCGCTGCGGCCACTCCTGCGCGGGCGCTGGCTGAAGGCCGCGGACGGCCAGCTCAGCCGGCACGGGTTCCGCTCGATGCTGGCGGTACGGCTGTTCCCCGGCGTCCCGTTCGCCGCGGCCAACTACTGCGCGGCGGTGTCCCGCATGGGCTGGCTGCCGTTCCTGCTCGCGACGGGCCTCGGCTCGATCCCGAACACGGCGGCGTACGTGATCGCGGGGGCCCGCGCGTCGACGCCGACGTCGCCCGTCTTCCTGGTCGCGATGGGGTTCATCGCGGTGACGGGTCTGGGCGGGGCGGCGGTGGCGTGGTTCAAGCGCCACCACTTCCGCGCCCCCTGAGCAGCCCGGCCCCGCGCCCACTGAGCAGCCCGACCCTCCCCCGGGTTGCCGCTACAGCGCCTCAAGGACAGTCGCGTTGGCGAGTCCTCCCGCCTCGCACATCGTCTGCAGGGCGTACCGCGACCCGCGAACGCGCATCGCGTGGACCAGGGTGGTCATCAGCCGGGCGCCGCTGGCGCCGAGCGGATGCCCGAGAGCGAGGGCGCCGCCGTGCACGTTGACCTTCTCCGGGTCGGCGCCGGTCTCCTGCAGCCAGGCGAGGACGACGGCCGCGAAGGCCTCGTTGACTTCGAAGAGGTCGATGTCGTCCAGGCTCAGAGACGCCTTGCGCAGCACCTTCTCCGTCGCGGGCATGACGCCGGTGAGCATGAGGAGCGGGTCGGATCCGGTGACGGCGAAGCTGTGCAGCCTGGCGAGCGGACGCAGGCCGAGGCGGGCGGCGTTCTCGCTGGTGGTGATGAGGAGGGCGGCCGCTCCGTCGTTGACCGGGCTCGCGTTGCCGGCCGTGACGGACCACTCGATCTGCGGGAACCGCTCGCCGAAGTGCGGGTCGTAGTAGGCGGGCTTGAGCCCCGCGATGACGTCGGGGGTGGTGCCCGGTCGCACGGACTCGTCGCGCGTGAGACCGGCGAGGGGCGCGGTCTCGGCGTCGAACAGGCCGGCGTCCCAGGCACGCGCGGCACGCCGGTGCGAGGCCGTCGCGAACGCGTCCATCCGCTCGCGTCCGATGGACCACTTGGCGGCGATGAGTTCGGCGCTGATGCCCTGCGGGACCAGCCCTTCCGGGTACCGCCCGGCGACACCCGGCCCGAACGGATCCGCCCCCTCGGGCACGTTCGACCACATCGGTACGCGGCTCATCGACTCCACGCCGCAGGCGACCGCCATGTCGTACGCACCCGATATGACGCCCTGCGCCGCGAAGTGCACGGCCTGCTGCGAGGAGCCGCACTGCCGGTCGACGGTGGTCGCGGGCACGGACTCGGGGAAGCCGGCCGAGAGGACGGCGTAGCGGGTGGTGTTCATGGCCTGCTCGGCGACCTGGTCGACGGTGCCGCCGATCACGTCGTCGATCAGCGCGGGGTCGATTCCGGTGCGTTCGACGAGGGTGCGCAGGGTGTGGGCGAGGAGTTCGACGGGGTGGACGTCGGCGAGGGCGCCCTGCGGCTTGCCCTTGCCGACGGGGGTGCGTACGGCTTCGACGATGACGGCATCACGCATGGTGCGGACCTCTTTCGAACACCAGGGAACGGCCGGGGAACGCCCGGAATACGACAGGGCGAACTTTCGCGGCCGCGCAGCGGTCAGAAACGCGAACAGACGGGTCAGGAACGGCCAGGAGCACGAACAGATAAGCGAGTAGGAATTCCAAACTCACTCTAACCAGCTGAGTTGGAAATTCAAACCCTCACCGGCTTCCCGCCTACACTGCCCGCATGAAGGATCCGCGCCCCTGCTCGATCGCCGACGCCCTCGCGCTCGTCGGCGAGAAGTACTCCCTGCTCGTCCTGCGGGAGGTGTGTCTCGGCAACGAGCGCTTCGACCAGCTGGTACGCAACATCGGCGCGCCCCGCGACGTCCTCGCGACACGCCTGCGCCGACTGGTGGAGGCGGGCATCCTGGAGAAGCAGGTGTACAGCGAGCGCCCACAGCGCTTCCGCTACAGCCCGACCCCGGCCGGCCTCGAACTGGAGCCCGTGCTCATGACCTTGATGGCGTGGGGCGACCGCCACCTGCGCGGAGACGAGAACCGCCCCATGGTCCTCGAACACGCCTGCGGCCACGAACTGGTCCCGGTGGTCACCTGTTCGGCCTGCGGCGACGCGGTCCGGCACGACGATCTCACCGCGCACCCCCAGGCACCGGGATGGACGACGGCGGGCCCGGCGCCACAGCCGCCGGTCGGCCCTGCCGCCGTCCCGTAACCCTGGCCCGCTACGCTGCCCCCACGACGGGGGACGTGATCGCCCCGCGCTCCGACGTTCCGCGAGCTCTCCCACCCACCTCCGGCCTTGCCGCAGCAGCCACGCCCCTGAACGACGACCGCTACGACCGCACCCGCGGCCCGATGATCAGTACTTGGACGGCGCAGTTTTCATGTCTTGGCTTGAATCCTTCATCCTCGGGCTCGTCCAGGGGCTGACCGAGTTCCTCCCGATCTCCTCCAGCGCGCATCTGCGCCTGACCGCGGCGTTCGCGGGCTGGCACGATCCGGGGGCGGCGTTCACCGCGATCACCCAGATCGGCACGGAGGCGGCGGTGCTGATCTACTTCCGCAAGGACATCGCCCGCATCCTGTCGGCATGGTTCGGCTCGCTCTTCGGGAAGGTGCCGCGCTCGGACCACGACGCGCAGATGGGCTGGCTGGTCATCGTCGGCTCGATCCCGATCGGCGTCCTCGGCGTGACGTTCAAGGACCAGATCGAGGGCCCGTTCCGCGATCTGCGCCTCATCGCCACGACGCTGATCGTGATGGGCATCGTCCTCGGCATCGCCGACCGCCTGGCGGCCCGCGACGAGACGGGCGGCAAACACCGGGCGGTCCGTGAGCGCAAGAGCCTCAAGGAACTCGGCGTCAGGGACGGCCTGATCTACGGCATCTGCCAGGCGATGGCCCTGATCCCCGGCGTGTCGCGCTCGGGCGCGACGATCAGCGGCGGCCTCCTGATGGGCTACACCCGCGAGGCCGCGGCCCGCTACTCCTTCCTCCTCGCCATCCCCGCGGTCCTCGCCTCCGGCGTCTTCGAACTGAAGGACGCGGGCGAGGGTCACGTCTCCTGGGGTCCGACGATCTTCGCCACGCTCATCGCGTTCGTGGTCGGCTACGCGGTGATCGCCTGGTTCATGAAGTTCATCACCACGAAGAGCTTCATGCCGTTCGTCTACTACCGGGTCCTGCTGGGCATCGTGCTGTTCGTCCTGGTGGGCGTCGGAGAACTCAGCCCGCACGCGGGTGAGTCGGCGGGCTAGGCCGCCGGCGCGAGCCGGGCGGGCGGCACGATCAGAGCAGGGTGGTCATCACGGGCGGGACGAGCACATGCCGCGCCCGGTGTTCGGCCGCCGCGGTGTGCGCCCAGTCCGAAGCCCCCTCCGACATGGCCGGGCGCTCCAGATCCTCCCGGCACGTCGTGCAGCGCGGGCATGCGGGCTCGAAGTCCGGGAGGAGCTCCGCGTGCTCGCGCGCCAGGTGCTGGCCGAGAGCCAGCTGCGTGGACAACCCCGAGTCGAACGGGTCGGCGTCCACGGTGCTCGCCGTGGTCAGCTCGGCCTCCGCGACCGCCTCCCGGGCCTCGACCATCCGCTGGTAGAGGCGCGTGCACTGGCCGCATGCCATGAGCCACGCGGGCGGGACCGGCCAGAGCTCGCTGTCGTCCAAGTCGTCCTCAGCCATGGCCGGTGAGCCTAGCCCCGACGACCGCCACGGCAGCGCGCATCCGGCCAACAAGAACCCATGTTGGGTAGGGAGTCACGAGTGACTGACCGCCCCACTCCATCCCAGGCAGGCCACAGACAGCCCACACGATCCAGAAGGAGCACCACCATGACGCTTCAGCGGATGGACAACGTCGCCGTCATCGTCGAGGACCTGGACGCCGCCATCGCCTTCTTCGGCGAGATCGGCATGGAACTGGAGGGCAGGACGCAGATCGAGGGCCTCTACGCGGACCGTATCGTCGGACTGGACGGCGTACGCACCGACATCGCGATGATGCACGTCCCCGACGGCCACGGCAGGCTGGAGCTGACGAAGTACCACGCCCCCGCGGCAGTCGCCACCGCACCGCCCCACCCGTCGCCCAACACGCTGGGCCTGCACCGCGTCATGTTCGCCGTCGACGACATCGACGACACCGTCGCCCGCCTGCGCCCCCACGGCGCCGAGCTTCTCGGTGAGGTGGTCCGGTTCGAGAACAGCTACCGCCTCTGCTACCTCCGCGGCCCCGCGGGCATCATCGTCGCCCTGGCCGAACAGATCGGTTAGCCCCGGCCAGCACGAGCGCCCCCGCCCGCGCGGGGTGCGTTCGGTCACGTGCCGCAGGTGTGCGGTAGCTGACAGTTCCGATTGTCGTAGGCATCCCCTAGGCTTGGCGCCATGCCCTTAACCCCTCCACCCCATGGTTCCGTGCGCTCTTCCGACGAGCTGAACGAGCGGATCCGCGGCCTGTGGCTGCGCGCCGGCGGTCGGCTCTCCGCCGAACAGCGCAGAGAGTACGAGCAGTTGGTGACGGAGTGGGCCGCCGCTGTCCGCGCGGAGATCGTGAAGGCCGCATAGCCGCTTCTTCCCGACGTGCATATCCCTGCACGCATCTTGGCTCCCCACCTCCCGTGCCCAACACTGAGCCGATGACGCAGCGCGTGGAACTCGCCGCCGTGATCGACCGGTTGGCCGTCGATGCCCTCATCACCGAGTACGCGGTGGCCGTCGACGACGGCGACTGGACCGCCTACCGACAGCTCTTCGCCCCCGACGGACGCGCCGACTACCGCTCCGCGGGCGGCATCGAAGGAGGAGCCGACGAGATCACCGCGTGGCTTTCCGAGACCATGCGGATGTTCCCCATGCGCCAGCACCTGATCACCAACCGCAGGCTGGAGTTCGGGACGCTGGAACAGGACATCGACGACGTCGCCCGCGTCCAGGCCGACTACGTGAACCCGATGCGGTTCGCGCAGCCCCCGGGCCCGTCCCCCGCCGTCGAGCCCACGACCGCGCCGGACTTCATCTGCGGCGGCCGCTACGCCTTCACCCTGACCCGTACGCACAACGGCTGGCGGCTGCGCCACGTGGTCGTCACGGAGAAGTGGCGCCAGCTGGCCGGCCGACGGCGGGAAGCCGCCACGGAGGCCTGAGCCGCGTCAGGCGTCCGCCACCTGCCCGACCCACTGTCCTAGATCGTCCACGTCGCGCACACTGGTCGTACGACGGGGCGTCGGGGACCGAGGGAGGCGCTGCATGGAGCTGTCCGACGACGACCGACGGGAGCGGTACCGGCAGCGTGCCGGGCGGCTGCTCGCGTCCCGCTGGTGGCGCGGCGCCCTCGCTGTCACCGCGGGAGCGCTGCCCGCTCTCGCCTTCCCCGCCCCGTCACTGTGGTGGTTCGCGTACGTCGCCCTGGTGCCGTGGCTGCTCCTGGCGCGGTCGGCTCCGACCGCCCGGCGCGCCGCGCTCGACGGCTGGCTGGGCGGCCTCGGCTTCATGGTGGCCGTGCACCACTGGCTGCTGCCGAGCCTGCACGTGTTCACCGTCGTCATAGCCGCGCTGCTCGGTCTGCTGTGGGCGCCCTGGGGGTGGCTGGTGCGGCGGGTGCTCGGCGGCGTGCCGGGGCCGGCGCGGGCCGCGGGCGCGCTCGTGGTGCTGCCCTCGGGGTGGCTGCTGGTCGAACTGGTCAGGTCCTGGGAGGGCCTTGGCGGCCCGTGGGGTCTGCTCGGCTCCAGCCAGTGGCAGGTGCCGCCCGCGCTGCGACTCGCGTCGGTGGGCGGGGTATGGCTGGTCAGCGCGTTCGTCGTGGTCGTGAACACGGGGGTCGCGCTGCTGGCCGTCGCGGGGGCGGCGGGTGCGGCGCGGACCTCGACAGGGCGTACGGGCGCTCCGGCCACGGGATACTCGACGCGGCAAACGGGCGCTCCGGCCACGGGATACTCGACGCGGCAAACGGGCGCTCCGGGCACAGAATCCTCGACGCGGCAAACGGGCGCTCCGGGCACGGACAGGGCAGCGAAGACGCAGAGGCCCACCTCCCTCACCGCCCCCATCCTCCCCGCCCTCGCCGGCATCCTCACCGTCGCCACCGCCACCGCGGCCGCCTGGGCGTGGGCCCCCCGGCCCGAATCCGCGGGGCACACCCGCGTCGCCGTCGTCCAGCCCGGCATCATCGCGGACGGCATCGCGAGCGCCGACAAGCGGCTGGCCCGCGAGGAGGCGCTGACCCGCACCCTGGCGGGCCGGCACCCGGACCTCGTCGTCTGGGGCGAGAGCAGCGTCGGGTTCGACCTGGCAGACCGGCCGGACGTGGCCCGCCGCATAGCCGCCCTCTCCCGCGAGGTGGGCGCGGACATCCTGGTGAACGTCGACGCGCGCCGCTCCGACCGGCCCGGGATATTCAAGAGTTCCGTCCTGGTGGGTCCGGACGGGCCGACCGGCGACCGCTACGACAAGATGCGGCTCGTACCCTTCGGCGAGTACATTCCGGCGCGCTCCCTGCTCGGCTGGGCGACGTCCGTCGGAAAGGCCGCGGGCGAGGACCGCAGGCGCGGCGACCGCCAAGTGGTGATGCGCACCGGCCACGACCTCCGTGTCGGCCCCCTCGTCTGCTTCGAGTCCGCGTTCCCCGACATGAGCCGCAGGCTCACCCGGGACGGGGCCCAGCTGCTGCTCGCCCAGTCCGCGACGTCGTCGTTCCAGAACAGCTGGGCGCCCCGGCAGCACGCGTCGCTCGCGGCGGTGCGGGCCGCGGAGACCGGCCGCCCCATGGTGCACGCCACGCTCACCGGCGTCTCCGCGGTGTACGGCCCTGAGGGTTCGCGCGTCGGCAGCACGATCGGCACCTCCGCGAGCGCCGCGGCCCTGTACGACGTGCCGCTGGCCACGGGCGAGACGGCGTACGTCGAGTGGGGCGACTGGCCCGTGCACGCCGCCCTGCTCGTGCTCCTCGCACTGGGCCTGACCGAGGGCCTGCGCTCCCTGCGATCACGTCGATCCCCCGGACAGGCCGCGGGCAGTGCCGCTCCCGCAACTAGCCCCGACCCTGCTCCTGAGCCGCGCGAACCACACGCTCGCACAGCTCATGGGTCGCCAGCGCGTCCCGGGCGCTGAGCAGCTTGCCCGCGCGTACGGCGTCCAGGAAGGACAGCACGACCTGCTCGATGCCGCGCTGACGGGCCACCGGCACCCAGTCGCCGCGCCGCCGCACACTGGGCTGGCCCTTGTGGTCGACGATCTCGGCGAGGTTGATCACCTGCCGCTTGGTGTCCTGGCCGGAGATCTCGAGGATCTCCTCGGTGGAGCCGCTCAGCCGGTTCATCATGCCGATCGCGACGAACCCGTCGCCCGCGAGCTGCACCACCACGTGGTGCATGAGCCCGTCCTCGACACGGGAACGCACCGTGACGTCGTCGATCGGGCCCGGCGCCAGGAACCGCAGCGTGTCCACGACGTGGATGAAGTCGTCGAGCACGAGCGTGCGCGGGTCCTCGGGCAGCCCCACGCGGTTCTTCTGCATGAGGATCATCTCGCGGGGGTGCTCGACGCACTGCGCGTAGCCGGGCGCGAAGCGGCGGTTGAAGCCGACGGCGAGGCTGACGCCACGCTCCTCGGCGAGGCGCACGAGACGCTCGGAGTCGGCGAATTCGTACGCGATGGGCTTGTCGACGTACGTCGGCACGCCCGCCTCGACGAGCCGGGTGACGATCTCCGGGTGCACGGCGGTCGGCGCGTGCACGAACGCGGCGTCGAGGTCCTGGGCGAGGAGGGCGTCCAGGTCGGTGTGGCAGCGGGAGTCCGGGATGTGGTGGACGCCTGCGACCTCGGCGAGGGTCGCGGGCGTGCGCGTCTGCAGGTGCAGTTCGACCCCGGGCAGGGTGGTGAGGACGGGCAGGTACGCCTTCCGCGCGATGTCGCCGAGTCCGATGCAGCCGATCTTCACCACTGTTCTCCTGTCTGCTGTCCGTCTACCGACGACGGTCGCCCGTCTGCTGCCGCTCGGCGGCGCCGGTCGTCGTTCCCGCAGCATACGGGGGTTGCGGAGGACGCCAGTCGGCGATGGAGGAGAAGCTCCGCATGACGAAGTCGGGGCCGAGGCGCGTCGCCGTCGCGACGAGGGCGTCGCGTACGCCGATGAGCGGGCCGCTGGTGGGGTGCGTGAGACGGGCGGCCCGCGCGGCACGCCGGACGATCCCGGTGGTGCGGGGGACGCGGGCCGCGCTGTAGGCCGCGAGACCCGCGGCGAGGTCGGCGCCCGACGTCATGGGGTCGGCGACCGGTGCCACGTGGTGGGCCAGGACCACGGCGTCCTCGATGGCCTGGTTGCCGCCCTGGCCGAGGCTCGGCGCCATGGCGTGCGCGGCGTCGCCGAGGAGGGCGACGCGACCGCGGTGGTACGCGGGGAGCGGCGTCGTCAGGTGGCGGACGTCGTTGCGCAGGATGTCCTCCGCCCTGACGGCGTCGATCAGGCCGGGGATCGGGGCGTGCCAGTCGGCGAAGCGGCGCCGGAGCTCCGCCTTCTCGCTGTCGGGCGCCCTGCCTCCCTCGGGCAGCCGGGCGGTGGCGTACGCGTACACCCTGCCGTCCTTCAGCGGGTGCGTGCCCCAGACACCGCCGCGGCCCCACGTCTCGTGCGGCGTGAACGGCTGGTCCGGCGCCGGGATGACGAAACGCCACGCGGTGAACCCCGCGTAGTCCGGGCCGGGGTGGGCCGGGAACAGTGCCGCGCGCACGGCGGAGTTGATGCCGTCGGCGCCGACGACGAGGTCCGCCTCGATGTCGCCGTCGTCCGTGGAGACGACGGCGGGGCGGCCCGCGGTGCCGGGGTCCTTGAGGCGGGCATGCGCGCCGGTGCGCAGCGACTTCTCGGGCAGCTCGGAGACGAGCAGGTCGACGAGGGTCGCCCGGTGCAGCATGACGAGCGATCCGCCGTACGTCCCCTCGGCCGCGGCGGCGCTCGTACGCACCAGCCACCGGCCGTTCTGCGCGCGCATCCCGCCGTCGCCCTCCCAGGCGGCGAGCGCGCGGACCCGGTCGCCGAGGCCCAGGACGTCCAGGGCGCGCTGGGCGTTGGGGGCGAGGCCGATGCCCGAGCCGACGGGTTCCAGGGAGGCGGCCCGCTCCAGGACGGTCACGCGCCAGCCCGACGCGTGCAGCCCGATGGCCGCGGCGAGCCCGCCGATGCCGCCGCCCACGACGACGGCGTGGGGCTGCGGCTTCAGGGCCTGGTTCATGTTTCCTCCCGCGGGAACTACAGGTGTAGTGAACGGCCGGTTCGACCGTACTACACCTGTAGTGTGCCGGGTAAGGTTTCCGCCATGTCCGTACGCAGCGCGGGTGCCCCCCGCACCGATCGCACCGAACTCATCGCCGACGCCGCCCTCGCCCTGCTCGCGGAACGCGGCATGCGCGGCCTCACCCACCGCGCCGTCGACGAGGCAGCCGGACTCCCCCAGGGCTCGACGTCCAACCACGCGCGAACCCGGCTCGCCCTCCTGGAAGTGGCGGTACGACGTCAGGCCGAGCGCGAGGCGGAGATCCTGGACCCCGCCGAGATGCCGCACCCCTCGGCGGGACGCGGGCAGCTGGCCGCCGGACTGGCCCAGGCCCTGCACCGGTACCTGACCGGCGACCATCGCCAACTCCTCGTATCCCGTTACGAGCTGGCGATGGAAGCGACCCGCAGGCCGGAACTGCGCGCCTACTACGACGCGGCCGGCGCCCAGTTCAGAGAGCCCCTGGTGTCCCTGCTCCGTGCCGCGGGCTCCACCGCGCCGGAGCGCCACACGCTGTCCCTGGTGGCCTGGTGCGACGGGCTGATGTTCTCGTGCGTGGCGGGTTCGTTCCACGCCGCGACGCCGACGGTGGAAGAGCTGCGGAGCAGTGTGGGGGAACTGCTGCGGGGGATGCTGGACGCGTGAGGCGGCGCGTCGGGTCCGTCACCCGTGCGGGGCAACCTCCAGGGGTTCCGGAGCCAACTTCGGCCCGACCCAGCAGAGTTGCGCAGATGCATCGACCGACGACCACCGCCGCCGCGCTCCTCGTCACCGTGGCCGTCTCGGCAGCCGCCTCGGCCGCCGTCACCGGCTGCACGAGCGTCGAGCGGCCCTCGGGCCCCGGCCCGTCGGTGGCCACCGCACCCCAGCCCGCTCCCCGCACCGACGGCGAGCAGCGCCCGAAGATCGTGCAGGCCCCGGCCCGGGAGGCCCTGCAACGCATGGACCCGCCCCGCACCCCGTCCCCCCAAAAGCCCGACGGAAGCCCGGACGCCCCTGCCGGAGCCGACCCCTCCGCCCCGCCCCCGTCCCGCACGCACCGCCAAGCCCCACCCCCCGTGGCCGCCCCCGCACGCAGACCCGCCGCCGCACGTCCCGACGCGGGAGCCACCCGCCCCGCCCCCGTCAGAGTCCCCGCCACCCCGGTGACCGACGTCTGCGCCCTCGGCGAGGCCTACGGCAAGTGGCGGCCGAACAGCCCCGAAGCGGTCATCTGCCGCGACACGTACGGCCGCTGACACCGCGACGGCCCGCCCCCCCCGTTCCCCCGCACGTCCTGACCGGCTTCCTCGCCGGGCTCACTCCTCCTCGCTCCCCTCCCCCACCTCCCCCTCCAGGCGGGCGATGGCGTCCCTGATGCCCCTGCCGTAGCCGTCGTCCTCCAGTGCGCCGACGGCGCCGCGCGCCCGGCGCAGATGGCTGCGGGCCGCTCCCGGGCGGCCCAGCTTCACGTAGTCCGCGGCGAGGTTCAGGTGCAGCGAGGGGTAGAAGCCGCGCACCGCGAGCGACTGGTGGTGTTCGTTCAGGCGCTCGTCCGTGAGCTCGTCCGCCGCCGACAACGCCCGCAGGTCCCAGGCCAGTTCGTCGGAGGGGTCGGCCTGCGTGTCCGCCATGTAGTGCGCGAGCGTGCAGCGGTGCAGCGGGTCGCCGTCCTCGCCGATCTCTCCCCACAGACCGAGGAAACGGCCCTGGGCCTCCTCGCGGTCGCCGCCGTGATGCAGCATGACCGCCTGCCCGATCCGCGTCATCATCGCGTCCTCCGCCGTCTGCTCCTGCTGCTCCGTCACCGGGTCCTCCGTGGTTGTACGGCCGTCGCCCCCATCTCTCACGACGCTAGCCGCCACCACTGACAATCACGGTCAGGCACGATCGCGGGCGGGGCGCTCACCCATACCGCTGGGCCAGCCCGGTGACGGTCCCGGCCACCTCGGCGCGGAGCTCGGGCGGCCCGAGCACCTCCGCCTCCAGGCCGAGCCGCAGGATGTCGCCCACCGCCACCGGCAGCTCCTCCACCTCGAGGTCCACCTCCGTCCAGCCGTCCGCGTCCGGCGCGCCCGCCCCGTCCGCGGCCCGCACCCCCGCCGCCCCGAACATCGCGGGCAGCAGCCGGCGCCCCGCCGGGGACACCCTGAGCCGCGCCGTGCCCGGCAGCACCCGCGTCTCCAGGCCGCGCGAGGCCTCCGCCCAGTACGCCGCGAGATCGAAGCCGTCGGGGCGGTCGCCGGGCTCGTCGGTCACGGTCGCCGCAAGGAACCGCGACACCCGGTACGTCCGCACGGCGCCGTCGACGGACGCCGCCAGGTACCAGTTGCCCGCCTTGAGGACCAGACCCAACGGATGCAGGTCGCGGTGGACTTCGCCGCCCCAGCGGCGGTAGTGCGCCCGCAGGACGCACTGGCGCCAGACGGCGTCGGCGACCACGTCGAGCAGCGGCGCCGGGTCCGCGGTGCGGAACCAGGCGGCCGCGTCGAGGTGGAAGCGCTCCTGGACGCGCCGCGACCGCTCACCGAGTGCCGCGGGCAGCGCGGCGGCCAACTTGAGCTGCGCGGTGGCCAGTTCCGCGCCGAGGCCCAGGTCGGCGGCGGCCGTCGGCATGCCGGCGAGGGCGAGGGAGTCGGCCTCGCCCTCGGTGAGCCCCGTCAGCCGGGTGCGGTAGCCGTCGAGGAGCCGGAAGCCGCCCGTGGGGCCGCGCTCGGCGTAGACCGGCACTCCGGAGGCGGCGAGCGCCTCCGCGTCCCGGTACACGGTCCTGACCGAGACCTCCAGCTCCTCGGCGAGCTCGGGTGCGGACATGCGTCCGCGGTTCTGGAGCAGCAGGAGGAGGGCCAGGAGCCGGTCGGCGCGCATGCGGCCAAGTCTGCCCCGATACCTGACAGAGGGTGTCAGGTACCCCTGACAACATCCTCGTCAGAGCGGCCCGACCGGGGCCCGTCGCCGAGAGGACCCCATGACCCACCAGACCAGCGGCACCTTCACCTTCGCCCACTGGGACGAGAAGCCCGTCGCGGGCGCCGACGGCGGTGCCCGCATCGCCCACGCCGCCGTCACCAACGACTACGCCGGTGCCGTCGAGGCGGCGGGCACCTCCTGCGAGTACACCATCGCGTACACGAACGACACGGTCGGCGCCTTCGTCGGATACGAGTACATCGAGGGCACGCTCGACGGCCGCAAGGGCTCGTTCGTCGTGGAGCAGCGCGGTTCCTTCGGGGCGGACGGCGTCATCGAATGCTCCTTCTCGGTGCTGCCCGGCTCGGCGACCGGTGAGCTGGCGGGGCTCACCGGTACCGGTGCGTTCACCGCGCGGGGCGGGCAGTCCACCACCCCGTACACCCTCGCCTACGCCCTGCCCGGCTGACGTCAGCCGATGTCGGGGATCCGCCAGTCGATCGGCTCGTGCCCCTGCGCCGCGACCGCTTCGTTTATCTGCGTGAACGGGCGCGAGCCGAAGAACTTCTTCGCGGACAGCGGCGAGGGGTGGGCGCCCTGCACGACGATGTGCCGCTCCTCGTCGATGAGCGGCAGCTTCTTCTTCGCGTAGTTGCCCCACAGGACGAAGACGGCCGGGTCGGGGCGGTCGGCCACGGCCCGGATCACCGCGTCCGTGAACTTCTCCCAGCCCTTGCCCTTGTGGGAGTTGGCCTCTCCGGAACGGACGGTGAGGACCGCGTTCAGCAGGAGGACGCCCTGCTGGGCCCACGGCATCAGATAGCCGTTGTCGGGCACGGGGAGGCCGAGCTCCTCCTTCATCTCCTTGTAGATGTTCCGCAGCGAGGGCGGCGTCTTCACGCCGGGCCGCACGGAGAAGCAGAGGCCGTGGCCCTGGCCCTCGCCGTGGTAGGGGTCCTGGCCGAGGACGAGGACCTTCACCTGGTCGTACGGCGTCGCGTCGAGGGCGGCGAAGACCTCCTCGCGCGGAGGATAGACGGGGCCCTTCGCCCGCTCCTCCTCGACGAACTCGGTGAGCTCCTTGAAGTAGGGCTTCTGGAGCTCCTCGCCGAGGACTCCGCGCCAGGACGCGGGCAGCATGGCGATGTCGGTCACGTCAACAACCTCCGGTGTGCGGTCATTTCTCACCACAGAACCTACCGGCGCCCACTGACAACCGGCCCGCGTCCCCCCATTTGCCGGCGGCTCACCAGCTGGTCTTGCGCTGCAGCTCCCACATCATCATGATCGCCGACGGGTCGAGGGCCCGCTCGCCGCCCGCGATCTCCTCGCTGGACATGATGTACTGCTTGCCCTGCCAGAGCGGCAGGAGCCTGACGTCGTCGACGAGGATCTCCTGGGCCCGCTCGAACTGGTCGATCACGGCACCCCGGTCCGCCTCCCTGCGCTCGCGCGGCAGCACCTCGTCCGTGATCTCCTTGGACGGGTAGGGCGTATTGAGCACGTTCTTCGGGCCGACGAACGGCGCGATGAAGTTGTCCGCGTCCGGGAAGTCGGGGAACCAGCCGCGGCCGAAGACGGGGTACTCACCGTTGCTGTAGCCCTCCTGGAACTCGGTCCAGGGGCGGCTCTTGAGGGTGATCTCGAACAGTCCGGAGCCCTCCAGCTGGCGCTTGAGCTCGGCGAACTCCGGCTCGGTCGCCGAGCCGTAGCGGTCGGTGGTGTACCAGAGGGTGAGCGGCACCGGCTGGTTGATGCCGGCGTCGGTGAGGATCTTCCTGGCCTTGGCGACGCTGGGGTTGCCGTACTTGTCGAAGAACCCGGTGGCGTGGCCCGTGAGCCCCCTCGGAACCATCGAGTACAGCGGCTCGACGGTGTCCTTGTAGATCTTGTGGGCGATGGCGCCGCGGTCGACGAGCTGTGCGACGGCCCGCCTGACCGGCAGTTTCCGCGCCCACGGGTCCTTGGTGTTGAAGACCAGGTAGCGGATCTCGGTGCCCGAGCCCTCGACGAGCTCGATGTCCTGCTCGCGCCTGCCCCGGCCCTGCATGGCGACGATGTCCTCGGAGGCCAGGCCTCGGAAGGTCACGTCGATCTGCTTGTTCTTGAGGGCGTCGACCATGGCCGACGACTTCTTGAAGTAGCGGATGGTCACGGCGTCGTTCTTGACGTCGGCCGCACCTTCGTAGTGGTCGTTCTTGACCAGATCGGCCTTGTCGTTCGGCGTGTACGCGTCCAGGGTGTACGGGCCCGAGCCGGTCAGCTCGTCGCCCTCGCGGAGCTTGTCCGCCGGGTACTCCTTGGGGTCGACGATCGACATGGCGGGGGTCGCGAGCACGAAGGGGAAGGTCGCGTCGGCCTTCTTCAGGTGGAAGACGACCGTCAGGTCGCCCTTGGTCTCGACCTTGTCGAGCGAGCCGAGCAGTCCGGTGGGGCCGCCCTTGGCGTTGATGGTCCGTATGCGGTCGAAGGAATACTTCACGGCGGCCGCGTCCAGTGTGTCGCCGTCGGAGAACTTCAGGCCCTCGCGCAGCTCGCAGGTGTAGACCGTGCTGGAGGCGTCGCTGAACTTGCAGGACTCGGCGGCGTCCGGCTCCGGCTCGGTGGCCCCCGAGGGGAAGCTGAGCAGCGTTTGAAAAACGTTTCTGTAGAGCTCCCAGGAGCTGTCCCAGGCCTTCGCCGGGTCCAGGGTGCTGGGCGCGCTCATCGTGCCGACGGTGATCGTCTCCTCGTCGTCCGACCCTTCGGACGACAGCATCCCGCAGCCGGCCAGCAGCGACATGGACGCGATCGCCGCCACCGGACGCAGACCCCTGATCCGCTTAGCAGGGGGAACTTCACTGAACACGCGCACGCTCCTCGATCGGCCATGCCATGGGGTCGGGAGACAATATCGCAGTGCCCTGCCGGGCCAAGTCCTGGCGCCGACAGGGCACTTGATGCGCGGAAACGTCACCGAAAGGGCTTCTCCGCCGGGTGTGCGGCCTTCGTCAGCCGACGCCCGCATTGAGGAAGATGCCGCCATCGACCACGAGTGTCTGGCCCGTGATCCAGTCGGACTGGGCGGACGTGAGGAACGCGGCCGCGCCCCCGATGTCCTCCGGCACGCCGAGGCGGCCGAGCGGGTAGGAGGCCGCGGCCTCCGCCTCGCGGCCCTCGTACAGCGCCTGGGCGAACTTCGTCTTGACGACCGCGGGCGCGATCGAGTTCACGCGCACCTTCGGGGCGAACTCGTGCGCGAGCTGCAGGGTGAGGTTGACCATGGCGGCCTTGCTCATGCCGTACGCGCCGATGAACGGGGACGCGGAGACGCCGGCGATGGACGCGATGTTCACGATCGCCCCGCCGTGCTCGCTCTGCCAGGCCTTCCAGGTCCGCTGGGCGAAGCCGAGCGCCGAGATGACGTTGGTCTCGAACACCTTGCGGGCCACGTTGAGGTCGAGGTCGGCCATCGGGCCGAAGACCGGGTTCGTACCGGCGTTGTTGACGAGGAAGTCGACGCGGCCGAAGGCCTCCATCGCGCGCTCGACGGCGACGGCCTGGTGGGCCTCGTCGTGCGCCTTGCCGGCGACTCCGATGACGCGGTCGGCGCCGAGCTTCTCGACGGCCTCCTTGAGGGCGTCCTCGTTGCGTCCCGTGATGCAGACCCGGTCGCCGCGGGCGACGAGCGCCTCGGCGATGCCGTATCCGATGCCGCGGCTCGCTCCCGTGACGAGCGCGGCCTTTCCGCTGTCCTGCACAGCCATGATCTCTGCCTCCGCCTTTCAGGTCAGTTGAGCGGGCCGCCGGCCACGTACATGACCTGGCCGGAGACGAACCCTGCCGCGTCGCCCGTGAAGAAGGCGATGGCGTTGGCGATGTCGTCGGGGCGGCCGACGCGCTGGACCGGGATCTGGGTGGCGGCCGCGGCCTGGAAGTCCTCGAAGCCCATGCCGACGCGCTCCGCGGTGGCCTTGGTCATCTCGGTGACGATGAAGCCCGGGGCGACGGAGTTGGCGGTGACGCCGAACTTGCCGAGCTCCTTGGCGAGGGTCTTGGTGAAGCCCTGCAGGCCGGCCTTGGCGGCGGCGTAGTTGACCTGGCCGCGGTTGCCGAGCGCCGAGGACGAGGAGAGGTTGACGATGCGGCCGAACTTGGCGTCCACCATGTGCTTCTGGCAGGCCTTCGACATCAGGAAGGCGCCGCGCAGGTGCACGTTCATGACCGTGTCCCAGTCGCTCGCGCTCATCTTGAAGAGGAGGTTGTCGCGGAGCACACCGGCGTTGTTGACGAGGATCGTCGGCGCGCCGAGCTCCTCGGCGATACGGGCCACGGCGGCCTCGACCTGGGCCTCGTCGGACACGTCGCAGCCGACCGCGATCGCCTTGCCACCGGCCGCGGTGATCTGCGCGACGGTGTCCTTGCAGGCGGCCTCGTCGAGGTCGATGACGGCCACGGCGCGGCCCTCGGCGGCGAGCCGTACGGCGGTCGCCGCGCCGATGCCTCGCGCCGCGCCGGTCACGACAGCGACACGCTGCTCTGTGGTGGACATGCTGGTTCTCCTCGCCCTTGGGATGCGGCTCTACGGGATGGAGCTCTGCGGAGGCCAACGGTACGCCCCAGTGGTGAGCGACCGCTTAGTACCTTCGGCTGGACGAGACGCTAGAAGCCCTGGCACCGGGTGTCAACGGCCCACAGGAGAGGTGTGACTCTTTACCGCACCGGCAGGTCACTTCACCAACAGGTCGAGGAGCCGGTCCACCTCGGCCTCGGGGTCCGCCGTGAGACCGGTGTGCACGGGGCCGGGCTGCAGCACCGTGGAGCGCGGCGCGATCAGCCAGCGGAAGCGCCGCCCCGCGTCGTCGCGCTCGGCCTGGCCGGCCGCTTCCCCGCCCTCGCAGATCCGCTCGACGGCGCCCAGCGCCGCCCGGATCCCGGCCGTGTCCGCCGCCGGGTCGAGGGCGAGGAGCTTCGCCTCGTCCAGGTGCGTGCGGGCGGCGACGTAGGACTTGGCGCGGCAGTACAGCACGACGCCCGCGTTGAACTGCTCGCCGCGCTCCACGCGCGGCACGACGCGCACGAGCGCGTACTCGAAGACGTCCCGTCGGGGCGCGGTCTGCTCGGTCACGGGGTGACGCCCTTCGGTCCGGCACCCGGCAGGGTGATCCGCTCGTGGATGGTCTTTGCGCGTGGCAGGAGGGCCGCCACATAGGCGCGGCGCACGTCGTCCGGGCCGTCGAAGCCCGGCTCGTCCGTCAGCCACTCCTCGGGCACCTCGGCCGCGACCTCGGTCAGCAGCTCCTCGGTGACGAGGGGGGCGAGCTCGGCGGCGGCCGCCGCGATGTCGGGCCCGTAGGGGGCGAGGACGTGGTCCGACGCGTCGTAGGGCTTGGCGGCCGCGGTGTCGGCGGTGCGCCAGTTGTGGTGCCAGATCATGCTCGCCCCGTGGTCGATCAGCCACAGGTCGCGGTGCCATACGAGCAGGTTCGGATTGCGCCAGGAGCGGTCCACGTTGTTGATCAGCGCGTCGAACCAGATGACGCGGCCCGCCTCGGCCGGGTCCACCGTGTGGGCGAGGGGGTCGAAGCCGAGGGCGCCGGACAGGAACTCCATGCCGAGGTTGAGGCCGCCGCTGGCCTTGAGCAGCGCCTGCACCCGTTCGTCGGGCTCGCCGAGGCCGAGGACCGGGTCGAGCACGATGCCCGTGAGCCGCGGCACGCGCAGGCCGAGCCTGCGGGCCAGCTCACCGCAGATCACCTCGGCGACGAGCGTCTTGCGGCCCTGTCCCGCGCCGGTGAACTTGAGGACGTACGTTCCGTACGTCCCGTGGTCGTCGGTCTCGACGAGCCCGGGCAGTGATCCGCCTTCCCGCAAGGGTGTGACGTAACGGACCGCGGTGACGTGGCTGAGCATTGGCCCAGATTACAGAGTTGAACGGAGTGTCCCGCCGCCCCGTACCACTGGACATGACGACTTACGAAGAGACGCCGTCCGGACCCAGCCGCCGCACGGTCGTGGCGACGATCGGCGCCGCGGGCCTTGCCGCCGCCCTCACCGCCTGCGGGGGCGGCGAGAGCGGCGGCGACGGCACCGCCGAGGGTGACGGAGGCGGCGTGCTCGCCAGGACGTCCGACATCCCCGTGGGCGGCGGCAAGATCTTCAAGGACGCGGAGGTGGTGGTCACCCAGCCCACGAAGGGCGAGTTCAAGGCGTTCTCCAGCCTCTGCACCCACAAGGGGTGCCCGGTGACGAGCGTCGAGAACGGCACCGTGAACTGTCCCTGCCACGGCAGCAAGTTCGACATCGCCGACGGTAGCGTGCGGGGCGGGCCCGCGCCGAAGCCGCTGCCCGCCGTATCGATCACCGTGACGGGAGGCTCGATCAAGCAGGCCTGACCGCCGGGCCGGGCAGCTTCCAGGCGGCCAGCACGTCCTGTGTGGCCGTGATGGTGGCGACCAGTGCGAGGGTGTTGCGGATCATGGCCGGCGTGTAGTCGGCGGGGACGCCCGCGATGGCGTCGGCGGGCACGACGGCGGTGTAGCCGAGGTTCACCGCGTCGAACACGGCGTTCGGGATCGCGACGTTGGAGGAGACCCCGGTGACCAGCAGGGTGCGGCAGCCGAGGTTGCGGAGGAGCGGGTCGACGTCGGTGCCCGCGACGGGTGACAGGCCGTGCAGGCGGCGTACGACGAAGTCCTCGTCGGCCACCTCGATCGGCGGCGCGATCCGTACGGCCGCGGTGCCCGAGAGCTGCTGCACGGGCAGACGCTCGGCGGCCCGGAACAACCGGGCGTTGTGGCTGGCCCCGCGCCCGTCGGGCCGCCGCTCGGCCACGGCGTGCAGCACCTGGACGCCGTACTGGTGCGCCGCGGCCACCAGCCGGGCGACGTTGGCGAGGGCCCCGGACGACCTCGCCTCGGCGGCGAGTTCGGGCAGGGCGCTCTCGGTGCCGACGACGCCCTGCTGGCACTCGACGGTCAGCAGGGCGGTGGTGGCGGGGTCGAGGATCTCCCTGAGCTTTTCGTACTTCTCGTACGACGGCATGGCTTCCTCTCGTCGCGGACGTCCCGGACACCGGCCGGCGAGAGGCTAACGGCCATTGCGCCACCAAGGAAGAGCGTCCATGCTTTTCCGACAACGTTCCTGACACTCAGTCAGGTCGGTCGGAACGGGAGGGCACATGGCCGTCACGCAGCGCCGGGGTCGCCGGATCATGATGACGCCGGAGGAGCTCGACGCGTTCCTCGCCGCGGAGCGCACCTGCCGGGTGGCGACCGTGTCACCCGACGGCGCGCCGCACGCCGGCACGCTCTGGTTCGCGTGGGACGGCACATCGCTCTGGCTGTACTCGACCACCCGCAGCAAACGCTGGGCCCACCTGCGCAAGGACCCGCGGATCGCCGTGGTCGTCGACACCGGCGAGGAGTACGGCGAGCTGCGCGGCGTGGAGCTGTCCGGCACGGTGGAATTCGTGGGCGAGATCCCCCGCACGGGCGACCCCTGCCCGGAACTCGACGCCCCGGAGCGCCTGTTCGCGCAGAAGGTCTTCGGGCTCGACGAGATGCCGCACGACGGCCGTCACGCATGGCTGCGCCTGACGCCGGACGCCATCGCGTCCTGGGACTTCCGGAAGCTGGCCGGCCTCGGCCGGTCGTCGTAGCCCTGCCGGAATCACCGACAGGCCCCCCCCGGGGGGGCTCACCGGCCCAACGCGGACCGCTCGTTCGAAGGTGAAGATACGTTTTTTCAGGTAGACGGCGTGTGCCGGCTGGAAGGACAGGACCTCGGCGCCCCGGCCTTCGGGGCGCGACCGACCCCCCGCCCGGAGGTGGCCGTTCGTGGTCCTGATCATCGTCGTAGCCGTCCTGGCCCTGCTCGCGGGCCTCGCCGCCAACCGCTACCTGCGGCCCCGCCTCATGAGCGAGGACGACGACACCGGCATGGCCGTCAAAGATCTGGTCGGCCCGCTGCTGACCCTGACCGTGCTGCTGCTCGCCTTCGTCCTGGTGACCGCCAACGGCTCCTACGGCAAGGCAGAAGTCGCGTCACGCGGCGAGGCACGGGCCGTCGACCAGCTCGTGGAATCCGCCGAGTACGCGCCCGACGCGCAGCGCGGCAAGATCCAGGCGGACGCCGTCTGCTACGCCCGCGCCGTACGCGAGCGGGAGTGGTCCGCCATGGCCGACGGCAAGGGCTCGTCGGCGCCCAGCGTCTGGTCGACGGATCTGCGCCGCGTCTTCCGCGAGGTCGAGGGCAAGCCGGTCTTCGGCATGCTGGTCTCCGCCGACCACAAGCGCTCCGACGAGCGCGAGGAACGTCTGACCCAGGCCACCGCGAGCATCCCCGGCGTCATCCTCTGGTTCCTGCTCGCCACCCTGGTCATCACCGTGGCGGCCTTGGGGGTCTGTCTGCCCCGCCGCAACAACCGCGGGCAGATCATCACCCTGACCGTCATCACCGCCCTTCTGACCTCCACCTTGTGCATCATCCGGGACGTCGACCGCCCCTTCGGCGGCATCATCGACGTCGAACCCACCGCCATGACCGAGGTGCAGCGCCAGGCCACCCGCGACTTCCTCGCCCACCACAAGGCCGCCGAACTGCCGTGCGACGACAAGGGCGACCGCCGGTCCAGCTGACCCCCTTCCTCCGTACAGGGCCCGACACCACAGCGCTCCGAGCCCCACCGGTCCGGAACTACCGCAGCCCGGCCCCCGCCCCCCTCAGCGCCTCCGCCGCCGCCCTGATCGACGGGCGGCGGTCCGCGTCCGCCCGCCACACCACGTACACGTGCCGCCGTACCCGGTGCCGCACCGGAACCGTCCGCACGCCCGCCGGCATCGGATCGCGGCCCAGTTGCGGCGCCACACACACGCCGAGGCCGGCGGCGACCAGGGCGAGCTGGGTGTGATGCTCCTCCGCGCGGTGCGCGATGCGGGGCTCGATGCCCTTGCCGCGCAGCGTGAACATCAGCCATTCGTGGCAGAACTCGCCCTCCGCCCAGGTGATCCACTCGTCGTCCGCGAACTCCTCCAGGTCCACTTCGGCGCGGTCGGCGAGGGGGTGCGCGGCAGGCAGGGCAACGTCGGCGGGGTCGTCGAGGAGGGGGGCCTTGACCAGGCCTTCCGGTATCGGCAGGGGCTTGTTGTACCAGTCGAGGACGACCGCCATGTCGAGGTCGCCGCGCACGACGGCCGCGACGGCCGGCGTCGGCTCCAGCTCCTGGCAGCCCACCCGCAGCCCGGGGTGGTCGACGCGCAGCGCGGACAGCGTGGCGGGCATGAGGCCGCGCATGGCCGTGGGGAACGCGGCGATCCGCAGCTCGCCCACCGCCTTGCCGCGCTGTTCCTCCAGGTCGGCCTGGGCGAGCTCGACCTGCGAAAGGATCCGCGCCGCGTGCTGCGCGAGCAGCCGCCCCGCGTCGGTCAACCGCACACCTCTGCCGTTCTTGGCGAGCAGCTGCTGGCCCACCTCGCGCTCCAGCTTCGTCATCTGCTGCGAGACGGCGGAGGTCGTCACGTGCAGGCCGGCGGCCGCGCCGCTGACGGATCCGTGCCGGGCGAGGGCGTCGAGCGTACGCAGGCGCTCCAGGTTCAACATGTAAGCAATGCTACGCGATACCGCGCACAAAATCTCGCTTGTGCTACGAGATACCCGAGTTCATCGTGAGACACATGACCACCGCGCCCGCGCCACCGCGATCAGCGACAGAGCCGCCGACATCCACGCCGTCATCCGTCCTCGACTGGCGCGTCCGCTTCGGCGTGCTCTCGCTGATCTGGGGCTTCAGCTTCCTCCTGATCAAGGTGGGCACGGAGGGGTACGCGCCGTTCCAGGTCACGCTCGGACGGCTGGTGTTCGGCACCCTCGTCGTCGCCGCCGTGCTCGTGGTGAAGCGGGAGCGGCTGCCGCGCTCCCCGCGGATCTGGCTGCACCTGACGGTGTCGGCGCTGCTGCTCAACGCCCTGCCGTTCTCGCTCTTCGCGTACGCGGAACTGTCGATCCCCTCGACGCTCGCCGGGATCTGCAACGCGACGTCGCCCCTGTGGGGCATGGCGCTGTCCCTCGTCGCGCTCTCCGAGGACCGCCCGTCGCGACGCCGCGTCGCGGGTCTGGGCATCGGGTTCTTCGGCGTACTGACCGTGCTCGGCGCCTGGCAGGGCTTCAGCGGGCTCGACCTCGGCGGCACGGCGATGGCGCTGCTCGCCTCGCTGAGCTATCCGATCGGCTGGATCTACGTACGTCGCACGCTGGCCGGGTCGGGGCACTCCAACCTGTCACTCTCGGGTGCGCAGTTGCTCGTCGCGACCGTCGAGCTGGCCGTGGTGACGCCGCTGTTCACCACGTTTCCGTCGCACTTCCCCGTGGTGCCGCTGCTGGCGATCGTGGCGCTGGGCGCCCTCGGCACCGGGCTCGCCTTCCAACTGCAGTACGCGCTGGTCGCCGAGGTGGGCCCGACCACCGCCCAGATGGTCACGTACTTCATCCCGGTCATCGCGACCGGCGCGGGCGTCGCGGTCCTCGGCGAGTCCCTGAGCTGGTCGACGCCGGTCGGCGCGGTGATCGTCCTGGCGGGAGCGGCGCTGACGCAGCCCCGGCGCGTCAGTCGTACGTCCCGTAAGTCTCAAGGACACCCGTCAGGGCGTACGGCCCGTCAGTCGTAACGCCGCGCGGGAGCGGGCCCTGTGGCGGAGGCGACGGCGTCCGCCACCGCGACGATCTCCTCGTCCTCCAGCGCCGCCACGGTGATCCGCACCGCGGGCGGCGCGTTCAGCCGGAACCTCGCCCCCGGCGCCACCGCCCACCCCGCGTGCAGCAGCCGCGCGACCGCCCCCGTCTCGTCCGGCACCGGCACCCACGCGTTCATGCCGCTGCGGCCGTACGCGGCGACGCCCCGCTCGGCGAGCGCCGCGATCAGCGCCTCGCGCCGCCGTCCATAGGACGCCGCCACCACCCGGGGGTCGACCGCGTCCTCGGCCCACAGCAGCGCGACGGCGCGCTGCAGCAGCCGGCTGACCCAGCCGGGGCCGAGCCGCTGGCGTCCGCGCAGCCGGTCGATGGTGACGGGGTCGCCGGTGACCACGGCGAGCCGCAGGTCGGGACCGTACGCCTTGGCGGTCGAGCGAGTGAGGGCCCAGGCACGGGTCGATCCCGCCAGCGGGTGCAGCGGCAGATCGACGATGCCGTGGCCGTGGTCGTCCTCGATGAGGAGCACGTCCTCGTGCGCGGCGAACACCGCGCGCAGGGCACGCGCGCGTGGAGCGGTGACAGCGGCCCCCGTGGGGTTCTGCGCGCGGTCCGTCACGACAGCGGCGCGCGCGCCGGCGGCCAGCGCCCGTTCCATGTCGGCGGGCAGCGGGCCCTCGTCGTCCACGCCCACCGGGATCGCGCGCAGGCCCAGAGCGGAGACGAGATCGAGCAGGCTCCCCCAGCCCGGGTCCTCCACGGCGACCCCGTCGCCGGGCTTGAGGTGGACGGCCAGCACGCGTTCGATGGCGTCGAGCGATCCGGAGGTGACGGCGAGCGGGGCGAGCGGGACGCCGTCGGCCTCGAACGCCGCTCGTGCGTACCGCTCGAGCTCCGGGTCCACCGCGCTCTCTCCGTAGAGGACGGGTTGCGCGTCGCCCTGCGCCGCGGCCGCGACGAAGGCGCCGGAGAGTGCTGGCAGCAGCTTCGGGTCCGGATTGCCCAGGGAGACGTCGCGTACGCCGGGCGGCGCGTCGACCCGGATGAGTTCGCGCGTCGTCGTGGCGGGCTTGGGACGGACTCGGCTGCCGCGCCGCCCCGCCGTCTCGATGACGCCTCGTTCGCGCAGCGTGCGGTAGGCGGCCGCCACGGTGTTCGGATTCACCCCGAGGCGCGTCGCCAACTCCCGCATGGGCGGCAGCAGTTGCCCCGGTTCGAGGCCGCCGTCACCCACGGCCCGCTCCACGCTGGCCGCAATCTCAGCTGCACGCCGCCCACTGATCGGATACTCTCCTAGCACAAAGCAAAGTATGCACTAGTGCAATAACGCCCGCAAGTCGGCAGTCCGGGACAGCGCCGCCCGGAACTCGTCGCCCGCGGGCGACTCAGTACAGGTTCAGCACAGGGAGAGCCATGCAGACGACGCCGGACACCACCGACACCACCTCGCCGGACAGCGCCGCCTACGCACCGACCGACCGCACGATTCCCACGCGTTCCGCGGACCGTGCCTCGTACGATCGCGAGACGGTGCACGCGATACTCGACGAGGCCTACGTCTGCCATCTCGGGTTCGTGCGCGACGGCGCCCCCGTCGTGCTGCCGACGCTCTACGGACGGGTGGGCGAGCGCCTGTACGTGCACGGTTCGACCGGTTCGCGGCCGCTGCGCATGGCGCGCGGCACGTCCGAGGAGCGGGACCCGGGTCTGGCGGTCTGCCTGACCGTCACGCACGTCGACGGCCTGGTCCTGGCCCGCTCGGCCTTCCACCACTCCATCAACTACCGCTCCGTGGTGATCCACGGCACCGCCCACCAGGTCACGGACCCCGAGGAGAAGCGGCTCGCGCTGGACGCGCTGGTCGACCACGTGGTGCCGGGGCGGTCGGCCGACTCCCGTCCGGCCAACACGAAGGAGCTGGCGGCGACCGCGGTACTCAGCCTCGACCTGAACGAGGTGTCGGCGAAGGCCCGCACCGGCGGCCCCAACGACGAGCCCGAGGACATGGATCTCCCCCACTGGGCGGGGGTCGTCCCGCTCCGCAAGGGACACGACCCCCTCATCCCCTCGGAGGACCTGGCACCCGACATCAAGGTGCCCGATTACCTGGTCGAGCTCTGATCCTGATCCACCCCTGGGCCGCCGCCCGCGTCGTCAACGGCCCCGAGGAGAAGGCCGACATCTCCTGAACCGTCTCCACCTCGAAGTGCACAACGTACAGGCGAAGTTCAAGTACGTGAGCCACAAGCCGGCTGAGGTGCAGGACCGCATCGCCGCGGGCCTCGCCGAGAGGCAGGGGCCGGGGAACGCGGCGGCCCGCGCGCACCAGGTGCGACGCCGGAACGTCTGACCCGGCCGAGCCCTCCCCGCTCCGGGGCGACGTCCGCCCCGGGTACCCGGCAGGCAGCTGGGCTATGGCGGGCGGCGGGGCTGTGGCGGGCTCAGCTGTGGGCTGAGTCCGCCACCCGCCCCTCCTGGTTCGGCCCCACCCCTCCTGGTTCGGCCCCGCCCCTCCTGGTTCGGCCCCGCCCCTCCTGGTTCGGCCCCGCCCTTCCGGGCTACGGCACCGCGTCACCCGTCACCCGTCACCCGCACCCCGCACCTCTCCCCCGCCCGCAAGGCCCACCACGCCCCTACGCGCTCCGTCGCGCCGCCACCGCCCCCCGCGTCTCCGCGGCCGCGAGGGCCGTGACCGCGGCCAGCATCAGGGCCGTGCCCGTCACCGTCGCCGCCGTCAGGTCCTCGCCGAGCAGGGCGACCGCGATGACAGCGGCGCCCACCGGCTCCAAGAGCATGATCACGGAGACGGTGGCAGACCGTACGACCGCGGCCCCCGCGAAATAGAGGGCGTACGCGACCGCCGTCGGCACGGCGGCGATGTACAGCAAGTACATCGCCACGCGCGCGGGGTCGCCGGTGTGCGGGACGAGCCCCTCCACCGCGGCGAGCGGCAGGAGGCAGAGCGACACGACGGCGAACGCCCAGACGGTGGTGTCCGACGAGTCCGCCGTACCGCTCCGCCCCCACCAGCGCGTCAACAGCGTCATGGCGGCGTACGCGGCCGCCGAGACGAGCCCCCAGACCACACCGGCCGGCCGCACGGTCGCCGCCCCGCCGCCCTCATCCCCAAGAACGAGAACGACGAGCCCTGTAAGGGCGCCCACCACGGCGATGACGCCGCCGCGTCCGAGGCGCTCGCCGAGGGCAAGGCGTGCGCCGAGTGCGATGAGGACGGGGCCCGAGCCCATGGTGACGACGGTGCCGACCGCGAGTCCCGTCGCCTCGACCGAGGCGAAGTAGGCGGTCTGGAAGACCGCGAGGGCCACACCGGTCGCGAGGATCCGGCGCACCCGGCGGCGGACCGGCTCGGCGGCCGCGACACGAGCCGTCGCCCCACGGGTCGCCGCCGCGCGCGGCCGGATCAGACGCGCCGCGAGCAACAGCACGAAGCCGCCCGCGCACCGCCAGAAGGAGAGGCTGACGGGCCCCATGTCACTGGCCCGGAAGACCAGCGCGGCGGCGGCACCAGCGGTGCCCCAGGCGATTCCGGCGACGATCAGATAGAAGAGCCCGCGCCCGACACCGAGGCCACCGGCGCTGTCGGACCCGACCGGGTCCGGTCCAGCGGGCATGGGCGTGGGCATGGGCATAGGCACGTCGGACGTGCGCAAAGAGTTCGACACGTGTTTTCTCCGCAGCAGAGAGGGATGACTGGCTCCGTCTGCGGGCAGCACCGTTCCGCCCGGCCACCGGGCCGGGCGAGATCCGTGGGCGCCCCGCGCTTAAGCGGCGGGAGGCGGAAGAACGAGTGCGCGTGCGTGCATGACGGGCACCCTAGGACCGGCTTCCGCTGCGCGACAACTCCGTTTCGCGTGCTGGGACGGCGCCCGGCGCGGCGGGGTCGGCCGGCGCCGATGACTGGGCGATGAACGCGCCCACCAGCACGACCGCACCGCCGACGACCTGCGGCGCCGAGAGGTGCTCGCCCAGGACGACCCAGGCCAGGGCGGTCGCGATGACCGCTTCGAGGCAGGCCACCACGCCGGCCACCGGTGGCGAGAGGCGACGCACGGACAGCACCCCGGTGACGTAGGCGACGACCGTCGCGATGAGCACGATCCAGGCGAGGAGGACCCAGGCGGGTACCGCGGAGCCGTCGAGGTCCGCCTTGCCGGCGAGCACCGACCAGTCCATGCCCCACGGTCGCGCGACGACGGTGAGCACGAGGGTGCCGACGAGCAGCCCGTACGCGATGACGCCGAGCGGGTCGGGCGCGTCGGCGCCCGCGTCGCTGCCCTGGTCGGAGAGGACGAAGTAGCCGACCTGGCAGCAGGCGGCACCGAGCGCGAGCAGGAGTCCGACGGCGTCGAAGCTCAGCCCCGCCCACACCTCGACGACGCAGGCGAGGCCGCCGACGGCGAGGACGACGCCGAGCGCGGCGGCCCGCGTGACCGGGCGCCGCTGCACGAAGCGCACCCAGCCGAGGACGAGCGCGGGCGCGAGGTACTCGATCAGCAGGGCGACGCCGACGGGGATGCGGGAGAGCGCCGCGAAGTAGCAGGCCTGGACGCCCGCGACGGCGAGGAGGCCGAAGCCGGCGAGCAGCGCGGGCCTGCTCCGGAGCAGTCCGCGGTGGCGCCACGCCACGGGCAGCATCACCAGGGCGGCGCCCGCCACCCGCAGCCACACCACGTGCAGGGGGTCGAGCCCCGCCTCGATCAGCGGTTTCGCCGCGACTCCGGAGCCGCCGAAGGCGACCGCCGACAGCAGGGCGAGCCCAAGACCCACGCCTCTGCCCGGCTTTACCGGTACTCCCTGTATCCCCTCAGACGCTTGCACCGGCACATCATGACAGCCGCCGTCATGAGCGTCACGCCACTAGACCCCTGTCTCAATCGGCGGACACCACCACCCAGAGGCTGGGCCACTACTGCGCGCTCTGCCTGCACCCCGCCTCTATGCGGGACAGCAGCGCCGGTACGTCGACACGCGCTCGCGCGAGGACTTCGACGGCCCGGCACTCCGGGTCGGCCACGAGCCCCGCGAGCAGGTCCATGCCGAGGGCGCGGGGTTCGCCGCGCCGCTCGGCGCGTTCCAGGGCCACGTCCATCGCGGTGGTGGCCGACGGGGACCACCCGGTCTCGCGCACGGGCGTCACCACGGGGACGGCACCGGAGTCCTCGACGGTGCCCTGCCACTGGAGTCCGTAGCCGATGCTGCGCTGCACGAGGTAGCCGAGGACCCGTACGGCCTGCGCACCGCTCTCGAAGACGGCACGCACCTCGGGGTCGGTCTCCAGGAGGGAGTGCAGCAGGTGCGCGGTGTCGATCTGCCGGTCCCCGTCGCGGACGGCGCGACGACGCGCACCGGCCACCACGGACGCCAGCTCCGCGGTGAGTCCGGAGTCGAGTTCTTCTCGGGTCGGGCCGGGATCGGCGCCCGACGGGGTACGGCTATGCACATCTCCCACCACATCAACCCCCAGGGGCATATGCATCGGCGGCGGGAAGCATCTTCGCGTCCCACACAGGGTGGGCAAGCGGGCATGGGTTGTCCTCCTTACGGATGAGATCCAACGATCCGCGCGGACGCTCGCGCGCCGCCTTGCCCGCACCACCTAGCGCGCGCCGGGCGCCCCGCCCCCGGCGCGCAACCATCGCGCCGCCCCGCTCGTCCCACAAGCATGGAGAGCAGGTGCTGGATGGTCGCCCTGCCTGCGGTCGACGGCAGGCAGTACGTCTACCGCGTGTACGCACCCGACGACGCGCTGCCCGCCGACCTGTTCTGGGACGCCTGGCACTGCCACGACGAGAGCGCGTTCCCGAGGGCGTCGGACCTGTTCGACGCGGCGGTCATACGACGGGTCGGCTAGGTCAGGGCAGGTCAGGTTCAGAGCCTGCACTGTCGGTCAGGCCAGAGTCTGCACTGTCGGTCAGGCCAGAGACTGCACTGTCGGCCACCGTCCCGATGAGCATCGTCCCGACGACCACCGTCGCGTACCTCTCCTCGTCGCTCACCACGCGCGCGACCAGGCCGGCCCGCTCGACGGCGTCGACGGCCGCGGCCACCTGGCCCTCGCTCGTCTCGAACAGAAGGTGACCCCCGGGCGCCAGCCACGCGGGCGCCTCCGCCGTCACCCGGCGCAGCACGTCGAGTCCGTCCGCGCCGCCGTCGAGCGCCACGCGCGCCTCATGGACGCGGGCTTCGGCGGGCAGCAGACCGACCTCTTCGGAGGGGACGTACGGGACGTTCGCGAGGAGGATGTCGACGCGGCCCCGGAGGGTGTCGGGCAGCGGGTCGTAGAGGTCCCCTTCGTAGACCTCGCCTCCGGCGTCGGCGACGTTGCGGCGGGCGCAGCGGACCGCCGCGGGGTCGATGTCGGCCGCGTACAGCTCGACTTGGTCGAGAGCCGCGGCGAGTGCGGCACCGAGCGCCCCCGACCCGCAGCACAGGTCGACGACGACGGCCGCGCGTCCGGCGAGTCCGGCGGCCCGGCCGACGAGGAATTCGGTGCGGCGGCGCGGAACGAACACTCCCGGGTCCACGGATATCCGCAGCCCCCGGAACTCGGCCCACCCCAGGACGTGTTCGAGCGGCAGACCGGCCGCGCGACGCTCGACCATGGCGGTCATTTCGGCGGGGGTGCGCGCGGTGGAGAGGATCAGATCCGCCTCGTCCTCGGCGAAGACGCAGCCGGCGGCACGCAGGGTGCTGATGACGGAGGAGCGGTGTGACGTGGGGAAAGCAGAGACCGACATGTGAGGAATACCTTTCGGGAACCCGATGGGGCTCCCTCGGTCACCTACGCCGGAACGCCGGATGAACCGTGCGGTCGCGAGAGGGGAGCACCCGACCTGCTACTGCGGTAATGGGTCTCACCTCCAGAGCGCGCCGCCTGTGTCCGTCACAGGGCAGAGGGAACAGTACCGCACCCCCGGCGGGCCAGAACATACGAGGCCACGGCCACAGCTCCGCCCGCCGCCAAATCTGACGGTTCATCAGCATTGAATGTTGAGGGGCCTGCGGCTACGTTCCGCGACACCGTAGCTGCGGCCGTCGCAGCGCCCGACGGGAAGGGGTGGCCGCATGGCCGAAGTCAGCGCGGAGGCACGGATCGAGGCGCCCGCCGAGAAGGTCTGGGCGCAGCTCACCGACTTCTCCTCCTACGGCGAGTGGAACGCCACGCACACGAGCTTCCCCCAGGGCGGGCCCACGACGCTGGAAGTGGGCGGCACCTTCGTGGAGAACATGAAGCTGATGGGCTTCCCCGCCGAGGTCGACTGGACCATCGGCGAACTGGAGACCGCCCGCACCCTGGCCATCGCGGGCAAGGGCCCGATGGGCGTCAACGTCGGCACGCGCTACTCCCTCTCCCCCGACGGGTCGGCGACAGTGGTCCGCATCGAGGGCGAGTTCACCGGGGCCGCGGTCTCCCTGATGGCGGGCAAGCTGAAGGACTCGGCGACCGCCGCCCTCAACGAGTCGCTGCGCAAGCTGAACGGCCTGGTGACCTGACGTCCGCCACGCAGGACACCACACGCACGTACGACACCACACGCACGTACCCGGAGCACAACGCATACGCGGAACACCACACCTCCAGCGCAAAGAGGCGCCCCACACGATGCGTGCGGGGCGCCTCATCCGTGGTGGGGGCCGTCGGCCCCGACCGCGTCAGTCCTCATCGGCGAGGATCAGGTACAGCTTCTTGCGGGCGTCGTTGATGACGGTCAGCGCCTTCTCGCGCTGCTCCTTGCTGCCGGTCTTCCAGACCTGCCCGAACGCCTCCATCAGGCCGAAGCCGGCCTGCCGGATCTCGTTCAGCGTGTCCCAGTCGACCCCGCGCCCGGCCTCTTCCCAGGGCGCTTCGGGGCCTTCCTCGGCCGCCTCGCGCCCTGCGTCGGTGAGCGAGAAGAGCTTCTTGCCGCCTTCGCTCGCGCTGCTGATCAGGCCCTCGTCCTCCAGCAGCTGGAGGGTCGGGTAGACCGAACCCGGGCTGGGCTTCCACGCCCCGCCGCTGCGCTCGGCGATCTCCTGGATCATTTCGTAGCCGTGCATGGGCCGGTCCTTCAGGAGGGCCAGGATCGACGCGCGTACGTCGCCACGCCTCGCCCTTCCGCGCGGACCGCCACCGCGCCCGCCGCGGCCGCCCCAGGGGCCACCGGGCCCGCCGAAGCCGGGGCCGAACGGACCGAACGCACCGCGACGCCCTTGCCCGTGACCGTGTCCATGACCGTGCTCGTGTTCAAAACCATGGGAACGCATGGTGATCACTCCTGTCGTTGATCGTTCGTATCAGTCGCGAATCTATCGCGATGCTTCAACGATATATCGGAACAGTTCGTCTGGCAACCCTGCCCTCCGATCCGCGTCAGCGGAATATCTGCCGCACCGCTCCCCGCAACCACTGATGCGCACCGTCAGCCGTGTGGCGCGGATGCCAGGCCATGCCGATGGTCAGCGGCGGCAGGGGCAGCGGGATATCGAGCACGTGCAGCCCCAGGACGGACGCGGGCTCGGTGATGGGGGACGGAGGCTCACCGACAGGCGCCGCGGGGACGAGGCAGACGACGTCGCTGACGGCCGCGAAGGTCATCGCGGCCAAGTGGCTGGGCAGGACCGCGATCACGCGCCGCCGCAGACCGTGTTCGGCCAGGGCCGCGTCCATCGCTCCCGAGAACCGGCCACGGCGGCTGACCACCACGTGTTCGGCCGCGGCGAGCCGGGCCGGGGTCAGCGGCTTGCGGGTGAGGGGATGGCCGGGGCGGACGGCAGCCGCCATCCGCAGCGTCACCAGTTCCTCCACCCGCGTCTCGGGGTCGACATGATCAATGGATCCGATCTCCAGGTCGACGCGGCCGTCACGGAGCGCCGGACCCGCCTCCAGTTCCTCGGCCCGCATCCGCAGGGAGACCCCCGGCGCCTCCTGACGCGACAGCCGCAGCAGGGCGGGCGCCAGCGCGGCCCCGATCAGGTCGGCGGCCTGGACGGTGAACGTGCTGCTCAAGGTGGCCGGGTCGACGGGAGTCTCGGGGGTGAGCAGCGCCGTGAGGCGCCGCACGACTCCGGCGGCCTCCTCGCGCAGGGCGATGGCGCGGGGCGTGGGGACCATGACCTGCCCCGCGCGGACCAGGAGCGGGTCACGGAGGATGCGCCGGAGGCGGCCGAGCGTACGGCTCATGGCGGCCGGTGACGTGTGCAGCCGCGCGGCGGCTTTCGTGACGCTCTCCTCCGTCAGGAGGGCGTCCAACGCGATGGCGAGATTGGCGTCGAGAACTGAACTTGCGCCGCTGACCTGCATAATTCCACCTCAGGCAATAATTGCTTGCTGAAGTGCCCATTGTGGCAATGCCTGGTGCGTTCGCAGGATGAGGCTGTCCCGATCAGGAACTGACCCAGGAAGCCCTCATGATCGTCATCACCGCACCCACCGGGAACATAGGCAGCGCTCTGCTCACCCGGCTCCTCGACTCCGACTCCACCCCGACCTCGACCCCGCCCCCGGAAGACCTCCGCGTGGTCGTGCGCGATCCGGCACGGCTCCCCGACGACGTACGCGAACGTGTCGAGGTGATCACCGGCTCGCACGGCGACCCCGAGACCGTCGACCGTGCCTTCGCGGGCGCGGACGCCGTCTTCTGGCTCGTCCCGCCGGACTCCTCCCTGACCCCGGAGGCGACTTTCAGCGGTTTCACCCGTCCCGCCGCGAAGGCGCTGGCCACGCACGGCGTCGGGCACGTCGTGGGCGTCTCCGCGCTCGGCCGCGGCACCCCGGTCGCCGACCGCGCGGGACTCGTGACCGCCTCCCTCGCCATGGACGACCTCATCGCGTCCTCCGGTGTCGCCTACCGAGCCCTCGCCAACCCGTCGTTCTTCGAGAACTTCCTGGAGGAGGCCGACTCGATCCGGGACGGCGTCTTCGTCGACTGTCTCGACCCGGACCGCAAGGCACCCCTGGTGGCCGTCGCCGACATCGCCGCCGCGGCCGCGTCCCTGCTCCTGGACCGCTCGTGGACCGGCGTCGGCAGCGTCCCCGTCCTCGGCCCTCGGGACCTGTCCCCCAACGACCTCGCCCGCATCATGTCGCAGCAGCTCGGCCGGCCCGTCCGCTACGAACGTCAGGCTTACGACGACCTGCTGGCCGACCTCGTCGGCTACGGCCTCGACAAGGAGTTCGCCCGGGGCGTCGTGGACATGAAGCGGGCCAAGGACGAAGGGCTGGACGCGGGCGCCTCGCGCACCGACGCGTACGCCTACCCCGCGAGCACCACCTTCGAGGAGTGGTGCGCCCAGGTGCTCAAGCCCGCCGTACGCGCCTGACTCCAGCCCGATCCATCGGAACCCGCCCGCAGGAAAGGCACCCCATGTCCGTCGCCACAACCGAGACGCCGGTCACGGCGTTCATGCTCGTCAAGACCAACCCCGAATGGCTGGCCATGACCGTCGAACAGCGGATCGAGGCCTTCAACACCGAGATCGCCCCTTTGGTCAAGGAGAAGACGTCCGGGGTCCGGTCCCGCTTCTACGACACGGAGTTCTACTCCGCGCGCGTCACCGACGTCTGGGTCTGGGAGGCGGACAGTCACGGCGCCTACCAGCTCCTGATCGACGCGCTCCGCGAAACCCCGTTCTGGGACCGTTACTTCGAGGTGGTCGACCTCCTCGTCGGCACGGAGAACGGCTACGCACGCAACTACGGCGTCGAACCCGTGGCGACCATCACCACCTGATCCACCGCCGCTGAGGCAGGCGCGTGCCGCGAGCGAGCCTCGCAGCACGCGCCGCCCGCCCCGCCCACCCCGCCCGCTCCGCCATGAGGGCCCATCACCCATGGGGGCCCATCACCCACGGGGGCCAATCACCCTCCCCGACCAGTCCAGCCATCCCGAATTGGCCTTACCCGGCGCGCTCCGCAGCCCTCTACCGTGAAGCACATGCCGACTTCCCACCGCATCCGCGTCGTCGACGCCTTCACGGACCGTCCCTTCGCCGGCAACCCGGCCGGAGTCCTGCTCCTCGACGCCTTCCCCGACGACACCTGGCTGCAGAACGTGGCCAAGGAGGTCAACCACGCCGAGACCGCCTTCGCCCACCCGCTGCCCCCGGGCGGGGACGCGGACTGGGCGCTGCGCTGGTTCACCCCCGCCACCGAGGTCGACCTCTGCGGCCATGCCACTTTGGCCACGGCGCACGTCCTGCACACCACGGGCGCCGCCTCGGGGACCGTCCGCTTCACCACCCGCAGCGGCGTCCTCACCGCCACCGCGCACGAGGACGGGACCCTCACCCTCGACTTTCCGACCGCCCCGCTCACCGCGGCCGAGCTGCCCGACGGCATCGCGAAGGCCCTGGGCGCCGAGCCCCTCCTCGCGTACGACACGGGCCCGCACACCGGTGACCTGCTGGTCGAGCTCGCCGACGAGAAGACGGTCAGGTCGCTCACGCCCGACCACAAGGCCCTCGTCCGCCACTCCGAGCGCGGCATCATCGCCACGGCCAGGGCCGAGGACCCCGCCCGCGGCTACGACTTCGTGTCCCGCTGCTTCTTCCCGCGCGTCGGCATCGACGAGGACCCGGTGACTGGCAGCGCCCACACCGCCCTCGCCCCCTTCTGGTCCGAACGCCTCGGCCGCACCGAGCTGACCGGTCTGCAGGCCTCGGCCCGCACCGGACTGGTCCGCACCCGGCTGCGGGGCGACCGCACCCTCCTGACCGGCCGCGCGGTCACGGTCATCGAAGGCGAACTGTTCGCCTGACCCGCAGCCGAAGCCGAAGACCGGCAACGGGTGAGCTGCCCACCACCGCGCTACGCAGGCGTGGGCAGCCACCCCACCTTCCCCGCGAGCAGCGCGTACCCGACGAACGCGCCGATGTCGAGCAGGGAGTGGGCGACGACCAGCGGGCCGACCCGCCCCCACCTGCGGTAGAGCAGGACGAACACCACGCCCATCGCGAGGTTCCCGACGAACCCGCCGATGCCCTGGTAGAGGTGGTACGAGCCCCGCAGCACCGAGCTCCCCACCAGCGCCGCCATCGGCGTCCACCCCAACTGCCCGAGCCTGCGCAGCAGATATCCGACGACGATGACTTCCTCGAGCACCGCGTTCTGCACCGCGGACAGCACGAGGACCGGGTACTTCCACCACACGTCGGGCAGCGCCTCGGGCACCACGGTGAGATTGAAGCCGAGCCCGCGGGCCGCCAGATAGAAGGCGATCCCGGTGCTGCCGATCACTGCCGCGATCGCGGCGCCGCGCCCCACGTCCGGCCAGGGCCGCGTCCGGTCGAAACCGATCGTCCCGAGCCCCGCCCGCTCGCGCAGCAGGAAGTGCGCCACGAGCGCCACCGGCACCAACGCGGTCGTGATGCCGAACAGTTGCCACGCGAGATCAAGCCACGGCCGACCCGGCGCGGCCGACGCGTTCAGCGTGGCCGCCTGATCCTTGAGACCCCCCGGTTTGGTGACCGACCCCACAAAGCTGATCAGCGCGGACACCCCGCTCGCGCCGAGCGAGAGGGCCAGGACGAGCAGCGTCTCGTCCCTCAGGGTCCGCCGTGACGGACCGTCCGCCGGAAAAGAACCGGCCATCGGCCCCGGCTCCGCTTGCACTTACGCCTCCAGTTGAGTAATCCCGCCTCATCCCCATCCTCGCCCCGCTAGGGTCTCGAAAGAAGTTACGAAGATCGTGCGCGACAGGCCGAGGGGGACGGACGCCGATTCCGGGCGCGCGGGCCCCTTCTTTCCTTGCTTCATCATTCAAGGAGGGGCTCCACCGCCATGGGACGTCACAGCTTGCCCGATGAGCGCGGGACGGCAACGCCCGACCCCCGGCCGCGGTCGCGCGGCCGCTCGGTCGCCATGGCCACGGCGTTCGTCCTGGTGGTGGCGGGCGGCGCGGCGGCCGCGGTCCGCGGTGGACTGCTCTCGTTCGGCGGCTCGTGCGGCGACGACGCGGTACGCCTCGACGTCGTCGCCGCTCCTGCCGTGTCCCCGGCCCTGCGCGAGGCGGCCGACGAGGCCCGCGAGCGGGAGATCACCTCGGACGGGCACTGCATCGACGTGCAGGTGACCGCGCGCGACTCGTACGAGGTGGCGGCCGAACTCCGCTCGGGCAAGGGCGATCCGGAGTACGACGTGTGGGTGCCGGACTCCGACGTGTGGGTGCAGCGCGTCGGACTCGGCGCCAAGCAGAGCAAGATCTCCCCCGCGGGCAACATAGCCTCCTCGCCCGTCGGCGTCGGCATGGTGCCGTCCGCCGCCGAGTCGCTGGGCTGGCCGAAGAGGACGTACAGCTGGCCGGAGTTGGCCACGGCCGGCACGAAGGGCGACAAGCTGCGCCTCGGCATCGCCGATCCCGCCCGCAGCGCGAGCGGTCTGCTCGCCCTCGCCACGATGGGTGCGTCCGCGAAGAAGCAGGGCGGCAAGGAAGGCGACACGCAGGCGGCCGCCCTGGCCAAGGCACTGGCGTCTCGCACCACCGGCAGCGACGGCCGGCTCCTGGGCACGCTGGCGCGCGACGGCTCCGGCGCCGAGCGGGGCGGCCGGCGCCGCAACCAGGCTCTGGTCCTCTCCGAGCAGGCCGCGTTCGCGCACAACGCGTCGGCGGGCGAGGAGAACAAGCTCGACCTCTTCTACCCGAAGGACGGTTCGCCGCGGCTCGACTACCCGTACACGCTCGTCGAGGACGGCCGGATGTCCACCGACACGAGCCGCGCGGCGCTCCGCTTCATGACGATGTTCAGCGACGACGACGGCCGGCGGATCCTGGCCGAGCACGGTTTCAGGACGGACCCCGACCGGCCGTCCGACACGCTGATCGCCGCCGCGGGCGGCCGCCCTCCGCAGCCGTACGCGGACGAGGCCACGGACCCGCCGTCGGACAAGGAGCTCCAGGAGACCCTGGGCATGTGGACGATCACCGTCCAGAGCGCGCGGCTGAGCACCGTCGTCGACGCCTCGGAGTCCATGCGGCAGCTCGTGCCCGGCCGCGACCAGTCCCGTATGGAGGTCACCAAGGCGTCGCTGCTACGGGCCCTCGCGGGCTTCACCGACGAGGACGCGATCGGCCTGTGGGAGTTCGCCACCCGCCTCGACGGCGCCCGCGACTACCGCGAACTGGAGCCGACCCGGCGCCTGGGTGACCGCAAGGGCGGCGCGACCCACCGCGACGCGCTGTCCGACGCCTTCAGCGACCTGCAGCCCGTGCCGGGCGGCGCCACGGGCCTGTACGACACGACGCTCGCCGCCTACAAGGAGGCCCGGTCGACGTACGCGCGCGGCAAGTTCAACGCCCTGGTGATCCTGACGGACGGCGCCAACCAGGACCCGGGCAGCATCTCGCGCAGCTCCCTGATCGCACAGTTGGAGGAGCTCTCCGACCGCGAGCACCCGGTGCCGATCATCGCCATCGCGGTCGGCCCCGAGGCGGACAAGGACGAGGTGCAGCAGATCGCGGAGGCGACCGGCGGCTCCGGGCACCAGGTCGACGACCCGGCCCAGATCCACGCGGTGATCCTCAAGGCGATCATGGAGGCGGGCAGCAACCAGGGCTGACCGTCCCGACCAACCCGTCTGTCAAGGCTCAGCGCAGCGGTACCGCAGGTTCCCGCAGCCCCACCGGCCACGTGTGCACCGGCTCCCCCGTGTGCATCAGCTCGCTGTACCGCTTCGTGGTCGCGGCCAGCGCCTCCTCCCTGGACATGCCGCCGTCCCGGGCCCGGTGGTACGTCGTCGCCTGCCAGGACGCGCCGTTGATCCGCCGCCGGCACCGCTCCTCGATCACCCCGAGATACAGGTCGCGGTCGGCGGGCTCCACACCCCACGCGTCCAGGCCCGCGGCGGCGAGCGGCAGCAGCTCTTCGCGTACGAGGTGGACGGCCGCCACCTCGGACGTGCCGCCGAGCCTGCCGCGTCGCGGCCACTGCAGGGTGGCGTCGATCCCGTGGCGGCACGCGACGTCGAAGTTGCGGGCCGCGGTCTCGAAGGGCAGCCGGGACCACACGGGCCGCGCCTCCTCGGCGAGCGCCCGCACGAGCCCGTAGTAGAAGGCGGCGTTGGCGATGACATCGGTGATGGAGGGGCCCGCGGGCAGGACGCGGTTCTCCACGCGCAGGTGCGGGACGCCGTCGGCGATGCCGTACACCGGGCGGTTCCAGCGGTACACGGTGCCGTTGTGCAGGACGAGTTCGCCGAGGCGCGGCACACCGCCCGCGTCGAGGACGCCCAGCGGGTCCTCCTCCTCCATCAGCGGCAGCAGCGCGGGGAAGTACCGCAGGTTCTCCTCGAAGAGCTCGAGCGGCTCGGTGATCCACCGCTCCCCGAACCAGGTGCGCGGCCGCACGCCCTGGGCCTGCAGCTCGGGCGGCCGCGTGTCCGTGGACTGCAGGAACAGCGGCGGCCGGGACTCGCGCCACAGCTCATGGCCGAACAGGAAGGGCGCGTTGGCGCCGACGGCGATCTGTGCGGCGGCGATGGCCTGCGCCGCGTTCCACACGTCGGCGAACCGGGCGGGCGTGACCTGGAGGTGCAACTGCACGGAGGTGCAGGCCGCTTCGGGCGCTATCGACGTCGAGGTGCAGGTCAGGCGTTCCACGCCCTGGATGTCCAGCGCGAAGTGCTCGCCGCGTGCCGCCACGATCTGGTCGTTCAGGAGGGCGTAGCGGTCGACGTCGGAGAGGTTGGCGGAGACCAGGTCGGCGCGGTTCAGGGTCGGCAGAATTCCGATCATGACAATGCCAGCGGAGAGCTCGGTCGCTTTCCTGTGTGCATAGTTGAGCCCCGTGCGCAGTTCCTCGGCGAGGCGGTCGAGAACGCGTCCGCCGAGTCGGTGCGGGGCGATGTTGACTTCGAGATTGAACATTCCGAGTTCGGTCTGGAAATCCCGGCTCGCGATGCGCTCTAGTACCTGCGCATTCAACATTCTCGGCAGTCCGTCGGGCCCGGCGAGATTCAGCTCGATCTCCATGCCCATGAGATTCTTGGGCCGGTCGAATCGCTCCTCCGCCAGCATCCGCTCCAGCCCCGCGAGACACTCTCGGAGCTTGCCTCGGTAGTGGTGCCTGTCGGCCAGGTCGAACGTGCCCGCCACGACCTTCTCCCCCATCGAAGCGTCCCTCCTCGAACGGGCAGCCAAGGGTCCGGCCGCTGTGTACGGGCAATGATGCCCAGGCAATGTGATCGATAACGCCCCGCGGGGGGCCGCCGACCAGTACGCTCGACGCGTCGCGTGCCGGGCACATTCACCGGGCATGCGGCACGGTGAAGATTCCGCTCCGAAGCGCCTGGTCAAAAGCACCGGCAAAATTCGGCCGACCGCGCGGATCAGGGAATACGAGGTCGCGGGGCCGAGGCCCGTACGAAATCGGCGTAAAGGCCCGCACAAGTCCCGCACAAGGACGGCGCGATAAGTCCTTGCTCGCAATATGCGGTTCGCCTAGATGAAACACCGCTCGAACACAGCTCGTATAAACTCCGCAATCTAGGCAGAGAGTTGGCGCTCGCGGCCCCAGCCCCCGCCCCTCTGACCCAGAGCTGACAGCGCCGTCACGCACCTGCCCCCGCTCCACTGTGCCTGTCGAATGAGAGAGGCGACCCACCATGCCGCTGCATGTCCCCCCGGCTCCCGCGCCCGCCCTGCGCTGCGTCCTCACCGCACTCGGTTCCCCCACCGCCGTCCGTGAGGCCCGCACGCCGTCCCTGCGTACCGCCCAGGGACCGGCAAGTCCCGAACTCCCTTTGCCCGTGCACGTGTTGGACCACATCACCCCGCAGGCCACATCGCCCACCCGGCTGGCCGGCTGGCGCTTCCTGATCCGCTGCGCCGAGCGGTCCGTCGCCGCGGCCGACACGATCCTCACGCCGGACGGGTGGGCGTTCTCCCACTTCTTCGAGGGTCCCTACATCACCTCGACGGAGCGGGCGCTGCGGCACGCGGAGGCCATGCCGATGCCGTGCCAGCCTCGGCTGCTGTCCGTACCCGAGCTCTACATGCTCACGCTCTGGCTCCACCGCGACTGCACGGACGACGGCGCCGAGGGCTCGCTCGCCGCCTCCGATCTGCTCGTGCCGCTCGCGCCCGCCCCGCCCGGCATCGCGGCCCACCGCCCGCACCGCGTCGCCGAGCTCCTGCCGATGCTGAACCACCGCCTGACACCGGCACCGCTGCTGAGCTCACCCGCCTGACAGCGCCCGTCACGCTTCCCGTGCCCCGCCGCCCACCGGCCGCGGGGCACAGCGCTGCCCACCCAAGTGGACTAGCCCGGTCAGGCCACCCCGAACCACCCGAAGAGACAGGGAAGTTGGGCTGAACCGTCCGGGTGGGTGATACGTCATTAAGCAGTAGGAGCCGCTGCGGCAAAATCCCTGCGGATTGACGCCCGTAGGGCAACACTGGGATCGGACCGACTACAACGGGGGGCGGTTATGAATACCGCATCGAGCCACAGGACCGACGTCACAGCCATCACATCGCAGCGAAAGAACCCTTCCATGTGCCAGCACCAACCACCGTGCCCGACAGCCGACTCCGCCGACCGGGAAGCCGCGCTCCTCACGGCAAGCCACCCGGAGCAGGGCTGGAGCCTGCTGTGCAACGGCGTCCTGCTCTTCGAGGACACCGGTGAGCTGCTGCCGGACGGTCAGATCATCGCCCCGCACCGACCGCTGGGCACCGACCAGGTCATGACGGCCGCCTGACCGCCACGGCACATCCGCACGACGGCACAACGGCACGACATGCCGCACAGCACCTGAGCATCACGGAACGACGAGGGGCCGGCCCGGAGAGAACTCTCCGAACCGGCCCCGACGCATGCCCACGCGCAGCGGGCGCGTGCATCAGTCCTCGTACGCATCCAGCGGCGGGCAGGAGCAGACCAGGTTCCGGTCGCCGTACGCCTGGTCGATACGGCGCACCGGCGGCCAGTACTTGTCCGCCGCGACGACCCCGGCCGGGAAGACGGCCTCCTCGCGGCTGTAGCCGTGCTCCCACTCACCGCTCAGCGCGGCGGCGGTGTGCGGGGCGTTCCGCAGCGGGTTGTCGTCGGCGTCCCACTCGCCCGAGCCGACCTTCTCGATCTCCCGGCGGATGGCGATCATCGCCTCGCAGAACCGGTCGATCTCGTTCAGGTCCTCGCTCTCCGTCGGCTCGATCATCAGCGTGCCGGCGACGGGGAACGACATGGTCGGCGCGTGGAAGCCGTAGTCGATGAGGCGCTTGGCGATGTCGTCGACGCTGACGCCGGTCGCCTTGCTGAGCGGCCGCAGGTCCACGATGCACTCGTGCGCGACGAGGCCCGCGGGACCGGTGTAGAGCACCGGGTAGTGCGGCTCCAGGCGCTTGGCGATGTAGTTGGCGGAGAGCACCGCGACCTGGGTGGCGCGCTTGAGGCCCTCGCCGCCCATGAGCCGCACGTACGACCAGGAGATCGGGAGGATTCCGGCGGAGCCCCACGGCGCCGCCGAGATCGGACCGACGCCGGTCTCGGGGCCCGCGGCCGGCTGCAGCGGGTGGTTGGGCAGGTACGGCGCGAGGTGCTCGCGGACGCCGACCGGGCCGACGCCGGGGCCGCCGCCGCCGTGCGGGATGCAGAACGTCTTGTGCAGGTTGAGGTGCGAGACGTCGCCGCCGAAGTGGCCCGGCTTGGCGAGGCCCACCAACGCGTTGAGGTTGGCGCCGTCGACGTACACCTGGCCGCCGGCCTCGTGCACCGACGCGCAGATGTCGGCGACGTGCTCCTCGAAGACGCCGTGCGTCGAGGGGTAGGTGATCATCAGCACGGACAGCTCGTCGCGGTGCTTCTCGATCTTGGCGCGCAGGTCCTCGACGTCGATCTCGCCGTCGTCGGCGGTCTTCACGACGACGACCTTCATGCCCGCCATGACGGCGCTCGCGGCGTTGGTGCCGTGCGCGGAGGACGGGATGAGGCAGACGGTGCGCTGGTCGTCGCCGTTGGCCCGGTGGTACCCGCGTACGGCGAGCAGTCCGGCCAGCTCGCCCTGCGAGCCCGCGTTGGGCTGGAGGGAGACCTTGTCGTACCCCGTGACCTCGGCGAGGCGCTCCTCCAGCTCGCGGATGAGCGTGAGGTAGCCCTGGGCCTGCTGGGCGGGGGCGAAGGGGTGCAGCTGGCCGAATTCGGGCCAGGTGACCGGCTCCATCTCGGTGGTCGCGTTGAGCTTCATGGTGCAGGAGCCCAGCGGGATCATGCCGCGGTCGAGCGCGTAGTCGCGGTCGGCGAGCTTGCGCAGGTAGCGCAGCATCGCGGTCTCGGAGCGGTGCTGGTGGAAGACGGGGTGCGTCAGGTAGTCGTCGCCGCGCAGCAGGCCTTCGGGCAGCGTCTCCGCGGTGACGGCGTCCAGCGCCTCGATGTCCGCGTCGACCCCGAACGCGCCCCAGACGGCGGCCAGTTGGGCGCGCGTCGTGGTCTCGTCGCAGGAGAGCGAGACGTGGTCGGCGTCGACCTTGTGGATGTTCACGCCGGCTTCGCGGGCGGCGGCGACGAGCTCCTCGGCCCTGCCCTCGGCGCGCACCGTCAGCGTGTCGAAGTACGCGCCGTGGACGACTTCGACGCCACCGGCGGTGAGCCCGGCGGCGAGGAGCGTCGCGTAGCGGTGGGTGCGGCGCGCGATGGACTTCAGGCCCTCGGGCCCGTGGTACACGGCGTACATTCCGGCCATGACGGCGAGCAGCACCTGGGCGGTGCAGATGTTGCTGGTGGCCTTCTCGCGGCGGATGTGCTGCTCGCGGGTCTGCAGGGCGAGGCGGTAGGCCTTGTTGCCGTCGGCGTCGACGGAGACGCCGACGAGGCGGCCGGGGAGGCTGCGGGCGAACTTCTCGCGGACCGCCATGTAGCCGGCGTGCGGGCCGCCGAAGCCCATCGGCACGCCGAAGCGCTGCGTCGTGCCGACGGCGATGTCGGCGCCGAGCTCGCCGGGCGAGGTGAGCAGGGTCAGCGCGAGCAGGTCGGCGGCGACGGTGACGACCGCGCCGAGCTCGTGGGCCTCGTCGATGAGCGGCTTGATGTCCCGTACGACACCGGAGGCGCCCGGGTACTGGACGAGCACGCCCACGACACCGCGCTCGGCGACCTCGGCCGGGATGCCCTGGCTCAGGTCGGCGACGACGATCTCGACACCGGTCGGTTCGGCGCGCGTCCGGATCACGGCAATGGTCTGCGGCAGCGCGTCGGCGTCGACGACGAACACGCCGTTCTTGACCTTGCCCATGCGCCGCGACAGCGCCATGGCCTCGGCGGCGGCGGTGCCCTCGTCGAGGAGCGAGGCCCCGGAGGTGGGCAGGCCGGTCAGCTCGGCGACCATCGTCTGGAAGTTGAGGAGCGCTTCGAGGCGGCCCTGCGAGATCTCGGGCTGGTAGGGCGTGTACGCCGTGTACCAGGCCGGGTTCTCCATCACGTTCCGCAGGATGACCGGCGGGGTGAACGTGCCGTAGTACCCGAGTCCGATCATGGAGTCGAGGACCTGGTTGCGGTCGGCGAGGGAGCGCAGCTCGGCCAGCACCTCGGCCTCGGTGCGCGCACCGGGCAGGTCAAGGGCATCGGCGTTCTTGATCACATCCGGTACCGCGGCGGCCGTCAGCTCGTCGAGCGAGCCGTACCCGACCTGGGCGAGCATCTTGGCGCGCGCTTCCGCATCGGGCCCTATGTGCCGCTGCTCGAAGGGGATGCCCTGCTCGAGCTCGGCGAGCGGGATGCGATGGGTGGCAGTCATTGCGGAGGCCTCCTGGTCTGCACGACCTGCGAGGGGTACCACGGCGCGGGTACCCGGACGGCCTCCCCCTCTGTCATGTCAACCTGAGAGCTTCACAGGCCCGTCTCGCGACAGATCTGCTTTCACCGTCGGTGAGGAAGGGTTCCGAACGTGCCCGCCCGACGCCCGCCCTGCTTTCCAGAGTGACCTCGTCCGTGCGGTACGGGTGCCTGAGAGATTCCGGGGAGGATTTGCTCCTTCGGCGCCTCCGGACGTGTGATCCGGAGAGCTCTCCCGCACGGGGTCAGCGGCCAGGCGCCAGCCTACCAGCGAGGACCGTGACCGATCCCTCGAGTGGCCACCTGCCCCGAAGTGCTCTTTCGTAGTGACTACGAATGATTAAGGATGAGTTACGCCCGTTTTCGACGAGCCGCGACCAGCTGGAGGGCCCGTGCAGACCGATATCGATCCGCGCAACCTGATCGGCCGCAAGGCGTTCGACCGGAACGGGGCGAAGATCGGCACGGTCGACGAGGTCTACCTCGACGACGCCACCGGCGCCCCGGAGTGGGCGGCCATACGCACCGGTCTCTTCAGCCGGGACGCCTTCGTCCCGCTGGAACCCAGCGAACTCGTCGAGGACGGCACCCTGCACATCCCCTTCGACCGGGACCTGATCAAGGACGCCCCGGACTTCGGAGTGGGCCGCCACCTCTCCCCCGAGCAGGAACTCCAGCTCTACCAGCACTACGGCCTGGACACGACGCCCCCGCAGCCCCCGTCCTCCTCCATGCCTCCCCCGGACCAGAACTTCGGCCACATCGCCGGCACCGAAAGCCCCTCCTGACACCCCTCAGCCGACGACAGGTCTTGCGGGCGGCTCCGACACGGGCGCGGCGACCAGCGGCAGCGGTTCCGCGGGCTCGAGATCCGGATCGTCCGTACGGAACGTCTTCACCCGCCCCGGCGCCGACAGCGGCGTCTCGAAGCGCACCGTCACCCGCCCCAGACCGCTCCCCTGCACCCACCCGTGCCCGTACTCGGCATGCCGCACGTCGTGCCCGGCGGTCCACCGTCTCTCCGCCGGAACCACCGGCTCCGCAACACGCTCCGTCTCCGGCTCCGGCCCTACGGGACCCGCCACCTCCCCCTTCACCAGGGACACCCCCTCCACCCCCGCGGTCTGCGCCTGCGCCTCCGCCTGGGCCTGGGCGAACAGATCCTCCTGCGTGTAGTCCGTGAGGCCCGTGACGCCCACTCCAAGGAGCCGGACGCCCCCCGTGGTGTCCACGGCCTCCAGAAGCCGCGCCGCGGCCTCCTGGACCACCCCGGGGTCGTCCGTGGGCCCGCGCAGCGTCTCGGAGCGCGTCAGCGTGGAGAAGTCGAACCGCCGCACCTTGAGCACGATGGTCCGCCCCGAGTGTCCCGCCGCCCGCAGCCGCTGCACGCACCGCTCGGCGAGCCGCGCGACCTCCGCCCTGACCCGCACCCGGTCATGGATGTCCACGTCGTACGTGTCCTCGACACTGACCGACTTCGACTCCCGCTCCGCCACCACCGGCCGCTCGTCCCGCGCGAGCGCCATCGCGTACAGCGAGCCCCCGTGGGCCTTGCCGAGGAGCCGTACAAGCTCGTCCTCACCGGCCTCCGCGATCTCGGCGACCGTGAGGATCCCGGCCCGCCGCAGATGGTCGCCCGTGGCGGGCCCCACCCCGGGCAGCGTCCGCACCGACATCGGGCCGAGGAGCGCACGCTCCGTGCCCGGCGCTATGAGCCTGAGCCCGTCGGGCTTGGCCTCCTCGGAGGCGATCTTCGCCAGCATCTTGGACGCGGCGAGCCCCACCGACCCGGAGAGCCCCGTCACCGCCCTGATGTCCGCTCGCAACCGCTCCCCCACGGCTCTGGCCGACTCGGCGGAGTCGGCGACGCCGCCCGCCTCAAGGTCCACGAAGGCCTCGTCCAGGCTGAGCGGCTCCACCAGCGGCGACAACTCCCGCAGCAGCCCCATGACCTGCTCGCTGATCTCGCGGTACAACCCGAAGCGCGGCACGAGATAGGCGGCGTTGGGCGCCAGCCTGCGCGCCTGCCCCATGGGCATCGCCGAGTGCACACCGAACTTCCGCGCCTCGTACGAAGCGGTGGCCACCACACCGCGCGGCCCGAGCCCGCCCACGACCACGGCTTTTCCCCGCAGACTGGGCTTCGCGGCCTGCTCTGCGGACGCGTAGAAGGCATCCATGTCCAGATGCAGGATCGTCGGCGCGCTTCTCACATCTCCGATGCTGCCCTACGCCACTGACAACGCGGCCTCAGACAGCCCTGTTGCGCCTTCTGGCCAGTTCGTCGGCGGGGTTGTGACCGATGAGCGTCTCCCCCGTGTCGACGCGCTCGCCGTGCAGCTGGGAGAGGGCGGCCTCGACATCGCGCCAGACGACTCCCACGGCGATCCCGAAGACCCCCTGCCCGCCCTGGAGCAGGTCGTGGACCTCACTGGACGTCGTGCACTCGTACACCGTCGCGCCGTCGCTCATCAGCGTCATCCGCTCGAGGTCGCGGAATCCGCGCTCCCGCAGGTGCTGGACCGTGGTGCGGATGTTCTGCAGGGACACGCCCGTGTCGAGGAACCGCTTCACGATCTTGAGGACGACGACGTCGCGGAAGCTGTAGAGCCGCTGTGTCCCGGAGCCACCGGCTGCCCGCACACTGGGTTCGACCAGGCCGGTACGGGCCCAGTAGTCCAGCTGCCGGTAGGTGATGCCCGCGGCCGCGCACGCGGTGGGGCCGCGGTAGCCGACGTGCCCGGACTGTTCCGCTTCCTCGGACGTGGCGTCCCCGCTTCCCTGGACCGCCATCGGTCGGTTCGGGGAGTGATCGACCGCACCGCCGTGGAACGGGTACGGACCGCCCATCGCCGTACCGTCGCCGCTGCTTCTCACGCCGACCTCCCTCCTTGACCTGCCTTCTCGACGGTAGGCAGTCGCCAGGGGCTCGTCAACGATCGCCACACTCGGCACGCCGAGTGATAATCACCCTGAGAGTGGTTTCCCGTGACTCACGCCGGGGAAAGGCTGACCGAATGGTCTCAAACCGGACCTCCGGAAGCGGCTCACTGGCTGTTGGTGCCGAAGTCCTCGGGCGAGATCTGGTCGAGGAACTCGCGGAACTTCTCCACCTCGTCCTCCTGCTCGTCCGGGATGGCGATGCCGGCGTCGTCCAGCACGCCGTCGCTCCCGAAGATCGGCGTCCCCGTGCGCAGCGCCAGCGCTATGGCGTCGGACGGCCGCGCACTCACCTCGACACCGCTGGCGAAGACCAGCTCCGCGTAGAAGACGCCTTCCCGCAGGTCGGTGATGCGCACTTCGGAGAGCTCTTGGCCGACCGCCTCCAGCACGTCCTTGAAAAGGTCGTGGGTCAGCGGCCGTGCGGGTGCCATGCCCTGCTGCGCGAAGGCAATGGCGGTTGCCTCACCTGGTCCGATCCAGATGGGGAGGTACCGGTCGCCTCCCACTTCACGCAGGAGCACGATCGGCTGGTTGGAGGGCATTTCGACCCGGACACCTACGACGTCGAGCTCGTTCACACAGCAACCCTAGGACGTGGCTGGCAGGTTTGGGTAGTCGGGCACCCGTCGAGTACCGGACGGGCACGGTCGAGTCAGGGCGATCTGACGCCGAGCGCGGTCTGCACGAGCGCCGAGTGCAGCCTTCCCGTGAGGCCCGCCAGCTCTCTGGTACGGGCCTCGGCATGGGCCCTGGTCTGCGGATTGCGGTGCCTGCGCAGCGGCGCGACCACGGCGTCCACCAGAGCGGCCTCGCGCTCGGCGGCGGCCTTCATGGCGCGCAGGTGGCGCGGCTCGATGCCGAACCGGCCGAGCTCGACCACGAGTGAGGCGACCGTGACGGCCTCCGCGTCGTACCCGCCGTCCGGCAATGGCGCGACCAGGCCGTACGACTCCCACTCGTGGAGCTGTCCTTCGTCGATCTCGGCGGCGGCCAGCAGCTCTTCACGGCCCACACGGGCCGCCGTGGGCCCCTCGGCCTCGTCCTGGCCCGGACCGTCGCCGTCCTCCCGCTGGCGCCCCAGGGACGGCAGTGGGGGCCTCTCACCGCGCTCCAGCGCCTCGAGGTGCTCACGGATGACCTTGAGCGGCAGATAGTGGTCCCGCTGCATCCGCAGGACGTGCCCGAGCCGTTCCACATCCTCCGGGCTGAACTTCCGGTAGCCGGAAGGCGTGCGCTGCGGCTCGATGAGCCCCTCGGCCTCGAGGAACCGAATCTTCGAGATCGTGACCTCGGGGAATTCGTCACGCAGTTCGTTCAGCACGGTACCGATGCTCATCAGCCGACGGTCCGCGGCGGCGGTGCCGTTCCCGGCACCGCCCCTCGGTGTTTGAAGCATGGGCCTTCCCTGGGGGTCGTGCCCCCAGGCGGCGCCTGGGGGTGGGTCAGAGGCCGACGGCCCGCTGGCTCGCGTAGAAGACCAGTCGGTACTTGCCGATCTGCACCTCGTCGCCGTTCGAGAGCGAGACCGAGTCGATCCGCTCCCGGTTGACGTACGTGCCGTTGAGGCTGCCCACGTCCGCGACGGTGAAGGAACCGTCCTGGACCCGACGGAACTCCACGTGGCGACGCGACACGGTCACGTCGTCGAGGAAGATGTCGCTCTGCGGGTGACGGCCGGCCGTGGTCAGCTCGCCGTCCAGCAGGAAGCGGCTGCCCGAGTTCGGACCGCGGCGCACCACGAGGAGCGCCGAGCCGAGCGGCAGGGCGTCGACGGCCGCCTGCGCCTCCGGGGAGAGCGCGGGAGACGGATTCTGGCCCGTCGCCTCGGCGTCGTAGGCCTCCAGGCCCGAGATGGAGATCGTCGAGGTGGTCTCGGACGCACGCTCCGGAGTGGCTCCGGCCCGCAGCGGCGCACCGCAGTTGGAGCAGAACCGGCTCGCCTCGGCGTTGCGGTTCCCGCACCTCGTACACACCAGGGCCATGGACGGGTCCTCCTGCCGTGGCTGCCCCGCGGGGGCATTCGATCCGTACGGGCCGGGGGCGAACCCTCCACCCGTACTTGAGGTTGAAGGTTCCCCGAAACCTATGCGGCCGGGACCGGCAGGGTCAACAGATGACGCGCCCTGTCCGCCCGAATTGTCACCACCTGGACCAGCGACCTGATCGCGGAACATCGGGCGACCGGCGCCCTGCTCCTCACCATCTCCATGGCGCGGGGCACGGTGCCGGGCAGTGGCCGGATTGCCGCTGTCCTCACGTGCGCTCTTACCGAACAACTTCGCAAACAACTTCACGGGCGATTCCCCTTGACCGAAACAGACCCGCCCGTGGGGCAGGACGAACCCTGATTGCACACACCGGCATTCGTCGGTGAGCCAGACATCCTCACAACGTCCGTGACCACCAAACAGTTTCCACCACGCACCGTAGTTCTGGTGCGCCGACCCCCCGCAACCTCATGCCCCCGCCCGACGACGCTCATGCGTCCGCCCGTCACTGGGAGGACGACCGAGCGTAGTCAGGCCGCTTCGCAGGTCGCAAGGCGTCCACAACGATCTTCTCCGAGCGTTCCACGGTGACCGTGGCCTGCTCCTTCTCCAGAGTCTGCACCACGCCTCCCGGGATGTTCAGCGCAGGTTCCAGATCCTGCGGCTTGCCGATCACCTTGAAGAGGTACGGCTCACCGACCTTGCGGCCGTCCACACGGACACCACCGCCTCCGGCGTCCGACAGATACGTGTCGGCGACGACGCGCACGTCGTTGATCTGGATGGCCTCCGCACCCGCGGCGCGCAGCTGCTGAATGGCGTCGAGCAGCATGTCCGCCTCGATCGCCCCCTTCGTGTCCTCGATGGTCAGCTGGATACCGGGCCCCTGGGCCGCCACCGTGCCTGCCAGGATGCCCAGTTGCCGTTCCCGCTCGACCGTCTGCTTGCGGGCCTCTTCTGCCTGGTCCGAGCTGTTCTCCAACCCGGTCCGCTGCTCTTCGAGGCGCCGCTTCTCCTCTTCCAGACGCTCAGTTCGGTCATCCAGTTCATCGAGGATGCGTACGAGATCTTCTTGCCGTGCGCCGCGGAGCGCACTGCTGTCGTTGTTGGACCGCACCTGGATCGCCAGGCCGAGGCCGAGCACGAACAGCAGCAGGGCGACGATGAGTTGGGGCCGGGTCACGCGGGGCGGCCACAGGCCCTGTGCCAGCCTCTGACGGCCGGTGAGCTGCGGTGGTTCCTGCGGCTCGGGCGCGGCCGTCTCGGGCGCGGGTGTGCCCGGCGCATGGGGGACCTCCGCGGGGAGTTCCTTGCGCCTGTTGTAGTCGGGGCTCTCGTCGGCACTCATCGGCGTCACGCCCTGAAGACGTGCCGGCGGATCGCCGCGGCGTTGGAGAAGATCCGGATGCCGAGGACGACCACCACACCGGTGGAGAGCTGGGCGCCTACGCCCAGCTTGTCGCCCAGGAACACGATGAGCGCGGCCACCACCACGTTCGACAGGAACGACACCACGAACACCTTGTCGTCGAAGATGCCGTCGAGCATGGCCCGCAGCCCTCCGAACACGGCGTCGAGAGCCGCGACCACGGCGATCGGCAGGTACGGCTCGACCACCGCCGGAACCTCGGGCCGAACCAACAATCCGGCCACGACTCCCACGACGAGGCCCAGTACGGCGATCACGATGTGCCCTTTCCTGCCTTCGGCTCTGCTGTTCGTACGGTCACGCTCGGCGCTGCCGGGAGCCGGAGCTCGTCCGACACGGAGATGCTGGTCCGGATGCCGAAGTTCTCCTGCAGAGCATGCAGGTACTGACCGTCGGGGCTGTTCTGGAACCGGGTGCTCAAGCGTTTCCCGTCCCCCACCGCGAGCACCGTATACGGCGGCACCAGCGGCCGGTTGTCGACCAGTATCGCGTCACCCGCGGCCCTGATCGCCGACAGCGCGGTCAGACGCTGGTCGTTGATGGAAATCGCTTCGGCGCCGGACTGCCACAGGCCGTTGACGACACGCTGCATGTCCCGGTCACGTACACGTCCCGTGTCGGAGAACCCGTTGCTCTCGCGCGGGCCGCCGCCGCCCTGTTCGGCCTGCTTCTTGTCGTCCACGACGAGCTTCACGCCGGGTCCGTGGACTTCCGTGGCGCCGGAGAGGAGCCCCACCAACTCGCCCTGGCTGCCGCCGTGCTTCTTCAGCGCGGCTTCCTGCCGCTCTCCGACGTCGTCACGGAGTTTGTCCACGTCGTCCTCGAGTGCGTCGGCGCCCGCCGTCGCCTCTTCGACGCGGTCGATGAGCTCCTCGCGCTCCTTGGCCACTACAGGTGCCTCTATGCGCGCCTGCGCGGCGCCCACGGTGACCACGAGCGCGGCCAGCACCAGACCGGCCGCGAGCCCGAGTTTGGCCCGCAGCGGGCGCGGGACACCACTGTCCCCTCTGGCCTTCTTCCGGGCCGCCGCCTCCGCGTAACCCTCGTCCAGACTGTGGTCCATGACGGTGGTGAGCAGCGACATGGAGGCGTCCGGGCGCCGGGGGCGCGAGGAGGTGCTCCGAACGGGGGGCTGCTGCGGCATGCCGCACATCGTCGCACGTCGCGGGCGTTACCTCCGAATGGCCCCACCGGCGCGCCGGGCAGCACCTGTTGCGGCTGCCGCCCGGCGCCCGGGAAGGTCAGCGACCTGCGCTGTCCACCACCGTGGACCACTCGTCGAGCAGCGCCTGCGCGGACGCGTCGTCGGGCCCCTCGGCCCACAGATGCGTGACCGCCTCGGCCGGGTCGGGCAGCACGAGCACCCAACGCCCGTCGGCCTCCACGACCCGCACACCGTCGGTGGTGTCCACGGACCGGTCGCCGGCGGCCTCGACCACACGCCGCATCACGAGCCCCTTGACCGCCCACGGCGTCGCGAGATCACGCTTCAGCACATGCGCCCGCGGGATCCGCGCGTCGATCTGACTCAGTGTGAGCTGCGTCCGCGCGACGAGACCGACAAGCCGTACGAATGCGGCGGTTCCGTCGAAGACACCGCTGAACTCGGGCACGATGAACCCGCCGCGCCCGTCACCGCCGAAGATGGTCGAGTCACCCCGCCCGACCCTCGTCAGGTCGTCGGGCGACGTCGTCGTCCAGTCCACCTGCGTGCCGTGGTACGCGGCGACCTGCTCGGCGATACGCGTCGTGGTCACCGGCAGCGCCACCCGCCCGCTGCGCCGCTCGGCGGCCACCAGGTCGAGCATGACCAGGAGCGCCCGGTCGTCCTCGACGATCCGTCCCTTCTCGTCCACGAGCGAGAGACGCTCGCCCACGGGGTCGAACCGCACGCCGAAGGCGGCCCGCGCGGACGCCACGATCTCCCCGAGCCGTACGAGCCCGGACCTGCGGGCGTCCGCCGTCTCGGTGGGCCGCGACTCGTCGAGCCCCGGGTTGATCGTCAGCGCGTCCACCCCGAGCTTTCCGAGCAGGCTCGGCAGTACGAGTCCGGCGCTTCCGTTGGACGCGTCGACGACGACCTTCAGCCCCGAATCGGCGACGCCGGTCGTGTCCACGTTCCGCAGCAGCGACCCTGTGTACGAGTCGAAGACGCTGGACGGGAAGTGCAGGTCACCGATCTCACCCGGGAAGGCCCGCCGGTACTCCTGGCGCGCGTAGACCCGGTCGAGCTTGCGCTGGCTCCCCTGCGAGAGGTCGGCGCCGTTCCCGTCGAAGAACATGATGTCGACGGAGTCCGGCACACCGGGCGTCGTCCGGATCATGATTCCGCCGGCGCTGCCCCGGGCCGTCTGCTGCCGCGCGACCGGCAGCGGCACGTTCTCCAGGTCCCGTACGTCGATGGCGCTGGCCTGCAGCGCCGAGATCACCGCACGCTTCAGCGCACGCGCACCACGCGAGTGGTCACGCGCGGTGGTGACGGTGGAGCCCTTCTTCAGGGTCGTCGCGTACGCCCCCGCGAGCCGCACGGCGAGCTCGGGCGTGATCTCCACGTTCAGGATTCCGGAGACGCCACGCGCCCCGAACAGATGGGCCTGACCGCGGGACTCCCAGATGACCGAGGTGTTGACGAACGCGCCGGCCTCGATCGTCTTGAACGGGTACACCCTGACGTTGCCCTGGACGATCGATTCTTCACCGACCAGGCACTCGTCACCGATGACCGCGCCGTCCTCGATTCTGGCGGCGCGCATGATGTCGGTGTTCTTGCCGACGACACAGCCGCGGAGGTTGCTGTGCGGGCCGATGTAGACGTTGTCGTGCACGACGGCCTTGTGCAGGAACGCGCCGCTCTTCACGACGACGTTCGAGCCGACGACGGTGTGCTCACGGATCTCGGCGTCCGCTTCGATCTTGGCGTAGTCACCGACGTACAGCGGACCACGCAGCACGGCGTCGGGGTGCACCTCGGCTCCCTCGGCCACCCATACGCCGGGTGAGATCTCGAAGCCGTCGAGTTCGACGTCGACCTTGCCCTCGAGCACGTCGGCCTGTGCCTTGACGTAGCTCTCGTGCGTGCCGACGTCCTCCCAGTAGCCCTCGGCGACGTAGCCGTAGACCGGCTTGCCCTCCTTCATGAGCTGCGGGAAGACGTCCCCGGACCAGTCGACCGGCACGTCGGGGTCGACGTAGTCGAATACCTCGGGTTCCATCACGTAGATGCCCGTGTTCACCGTGTCGGAGAAGACCTGCCCCCAGGTCGGCTTCTCCAGGAAGCGCTCTACCTTGCCTTCTTCGTCGACGATGGTGATGCCGAATTCCAGCGGGTTGGGTACGCGCGTGAGACAGACGGTGACAAGCGCGCCCTTTTCCTTGTGGAAGGAAATGAGCTCGCTGAGGTCGAAGTCGGTGAGCGCGTCACCCGAGATCACGAGGAAGGCGTCGTCCTTCAGCGCTTCCTCGGCGTTCTTCACACTGCCCGCGGTGCCGAGCGGTTTTTCCTCGTTGGCATAGGTGAGCTCCATTCCCAGCTCTTCGCCGTCGCCGAAGTAGTTCTTGACGAGCGACGCCAAGAACTGCACTGTCACTACGGTCTCGGTGAGCCCATGCCTCTTCAGCAGGCGCAGCACGTGCTCCATGATCGGCCGGTTGGCCACGGGAAGGAGCGGCTTGGGCATGCTCGAGGTCATGGGGCGAAGGCGGGTGCCCTCACCGCCGGCCATCACGACGGCCTTCATGTCGGAAACGTCCTCCTCATTAGAGACGAACCAGCCGACAGAGCTCACCGGGATGGGCTTGCCATCATTGCTCGGATGAGAGCCTTCGAGCCTCTACGACCGCCCATAACGGCGAGCTCAATCGGCTGGCTTGTCCACCTTGACAAGTCGGCGGACCTGGACCACATACAGGATCCCTGCCCACCAGTACAGACTTGTACCCCAACCTGCGAACGCCCATCCGAAAATAGCAGCGAGTGTGGCAAGCGGACCGCTTCCATCACTGAGGAGCAGTAGTGGAAAGGCGTACATCAGGTTGAAGGTGGCGGCCTTGCCCAGGAAGTTCACCTGCGGCGGCGGATAGCCGTGGCGCCTGAGGATCCCGACCATCACCAGCAGGACCAGCTCGCGCAGCAGCAGTGCCGCGGTCAGCCAGAGCGGGAGAATCTCCCGCCAGGTGAGTCCGACCAGGGTGGAGAGGATATAGAGCCGGTCGGCGGCGGGGTCGAGGAGGCGGCCCAGGTTGCTGATCTGGTTCCAGCGACGTGCGAGCTTGCCGTCGAGGTAGTCACTGACTCCGCTCAGCGCCAGGACCAGCAGCGCCCATCCGTCGCTGTTGGGTCCCCCGAACTCAGGCCTGAGGATCAGCCACAGGAAGAGGGGTACGCCGGCGAGGCGCGCCATGCTGAGGATGTTCGGGATGGTGAGGACACGGTCCGTCTGGACACGCGTCTCCTGGACCTCCACCCGGGGGCCTCCTGTGGTGAAAAGAGCCAATGATGCCTCCTGACCTTACCCTCAGCGGCACTGCGGGGGTGCAGAGGGGTGCGAGGGGCGTCCGGAAAACAAAAAAGCCGTGGCCCCTGGAATCGAAAGAATCGATTCCAGGGGCCACAGCTATAAGAAAAGTTCGGCGGCGTCCTACTCTCCCACAGGGTCCCCCCTGCAGTACCATCGGCGCTGTGAGGCTTAGCTTCCGGGTTCGGAATGTAACCGGGCGTTTCCCTCACGCTATGACCACCGAAACACTATGAAACTGTCAACCGCACCATGCGTGACCTTGCATGGGGTTGTTCGTGGTTTCAGAACCAACACAGTGGACGCGAGCAACTGAGGACAAGCCCTCGGCCTATTAGTACCAGTCACCTCCACCCGTTACCGGGCTTCCAGATCTGGCCTATCAACCCAGTCGTCTACTGGGAGCCTTAACCCCTCAAAGGGGGTGGGAATACTCATCTCGAAGCAGGCTTCCCGCTTAGATGCTTTCAGCGGTTATCCTTTCCGAACGTAGCCAACCAGCCATGCCCTTGGCAGGACAACTGGCACACCAGAGGTTCGTCCGTCCCGGTCCTCTCGTACTAGGGACAGCCCTTCTCAATATTCCTACGCGCACAGAGGATAGGGACCGAACTGTCTCACGACGTTCTAAACCCAGCTCGCGTACCGCTTTAATGGGCGAACAGCCCAACCCTTGGGACCGACTCCAGCCCCAGGATGCGACGAGCCGACATCGAGGTGCCAAACCATCCCGTCGATATGGACTCTTGGGGAAGATCAGCCTGTTATCCCCGGGGTACCTTTTATCCGTTGAGCGACGGCGCTTCCACAAGCCACCGCCGGATCACTAGTCCCGACTTTCGTCCCTGCTCGACCCGTCGGTCTCACAGTCAAGCTCCCTTGTGCACTTACACTCAACACCTGATTACCAACCAGGCTGAGGGAACCTTTGGGCGCCTCCGTTACCCTTTGGGAGGCAACCGCCCCAGTTAAACTACCCATCAGACACTGTCCCTGATCCGGATCACGGACCGAGGTTAGACATCCAGCACGACCAGAGTGGTATTTCAACGTCGACTCCACGAACACTGGCGTGCCCGCTTCACAGTCTCCCACCTATCCTACACAAGCCGAACCGAACACCAATATCAAACTGTAGTAAAGGTCCCGGGGTCTTTCCGTCCTTCTGCGCGAAACGAGCATCTTTACTCGTAGTGCAATTTCACCGGGCCTATGGTTGAGACAGTCGAGAAGTCGTTACGCCATTCGTGCAGGTCGGAACTTACCCGACAAGGAATTTCGCTACCTTAGGATGGTTATAGTTACCACCGCCGTTTACTGGCGCTTAAGTTCTCAGCTTCGCACGCCCGAAAGCGCACTAACCGGTCCCCTTAACGTTCCAGCACCGGGCAGGCGTCAGTCCGTATACATCGCCTTACGGCTTCGCACGGACCTGTGTTTTTAGTAAACAGTCGCTTCTCGCTGGTCTCTGCGGCCACCCCCAGCTCAGAGTGCAAGACTCATCACCAGGAATGGCCCCCCTTCTCCCGAAGTTACGGGGGCATTTTGCCGAGTTCCTTAACCATAGTTCACCCGAACGCCTCGGTATTCTCTACCTGACCACCTGAGTCGGTTTAGGGTACGGGCCGCCATGAAACTCGCTAGAGGCTTTTCTCGACAGCATAGGATCATCCACTTCACCACAATCGGCTCGGCATCAGGTCTCAGGCACAAGCTGTCCGGATTTACCTAGACAGCGCCCTACACCCTTACCCCGGGACAACCACCGCCCGGGCTGGACTACCTTCCTGCGTCACCCCATCACTCACCTACTACAAGTCTGGTCCGTCGGCTCCACCACTCCCCTTTGCCCGAAGGCTCCGGGGCGGCTTCACGGACTTAGCATCGCCTGATTCGATGTTTGACGCTTCACAGCGGGTACCGGAATATCAACCGGTTATCCATCGACTACGCCTGTCGGCCTCGCCTTAGGTCCCGACTTACCCTGGGCAGATCAGCTTGACCCAGGAACCCTTAGTCAATCGGCGCACACGTTTCTCACGTATGTATCGCTACTCATGCCTGCATTCTCACTCGTGAACCGTCCACCACTGCCTTCCGGCGCAGCTTCACCCGGCACACGACGCTCCCCTACCCATCCCAGCACCCGTTGGGGCTTATTGCTGGAATGACACGACTTCGGCGGTACGCTTGAGCCCCGCTACATTGTCGGCGCGGAATCACTAGACCAGTGAGCTATTACGCACTCTTTCAAGGGTGGCTGCTTCTAAGCCAACCTCCTGGTTGTCTCTGCGACTCCACATCCTTTCCCACTTAGCGTACGCTTAGGGGCCTTAGTCGATGCTCTGGGCTGTTTCCCTCTCGACCATGGAGCTTATCCCCCACAGTCTCACTGCCGCGCTCTCACTTACCGGCATTCGGAGTTTGGCTAAGGTCAGTAACCCGGTAGGGCCCATCGCCTATCCAGTGCTCTACCTCCGGCAAGAAACACACGACGCTGCACCTAAATGCATTTCGGGGAGAACCAGCTATCACGGAGTTTGATTGGCCTTTCACCCCTAACCACAGGTCATCCCCCAGGTTTTCAACCCTGGTGGGTTCGGTCCTCCACGACCTCTTACAGCCGCTTCAACCTGCCCATGGCTAGATCACTCCGCTTCGGGTCTTGAGCGCGCTACTGAATCGCCCTGTTCGGACTCGCTTTCGCTACGGCTTCCCCACACGGGTTAACCTCGCAACACACCGCAAACTCGCAGGCTCATTCTTCAAAAGGCACGCAGTCACGAGGATGGAGCAAGCTCCATCCCGACGCTCCCACGGCTTGTAGGCACACGGTTTCAGGTACTATTTCACTCCGCTCCCGCGGTACTTTTCACCATTCCCTCACGGTACTATCCGCTATCGGTCACCAGGGAATATTTAGGCTTAACGGGTGGTCCCGCCAGATTCACACGGGATTTCTCGGGCCCCGTGCTACTTGGGTGTCTCTCAAACGAGCCGCTGACGTTTCGACTACGGGGGTCTTACCCTCTACGCCGGACCTTTCGCATGTCCTTCGTCTACATCAACGGTTTCTGACTCGTCTCACAGCCGGCAGACTGTGAAAGAGAGATCCCACAACCCCGTATGCGCAACCCCTGCCGGGTCTCACACGCATACGGTTTGGCCTCATCCGGTTTCGCTCGCCACTACTCCCGGAATCACGGTTGTTTTCTCTTCCTGCGGGTACTGAGATGTTTCACTTCCCCGCGTTCCCTCCACACTGCCTATGTGTTCAGCAGCGGGTGACAGCCCATGACGACTGCCGGGTTTCCCCATTCGGAAACCCCCGGATCAAAGCCTGGTTGACGACTCCCCGGGGACTATCGTGGCCTCCCACGTCCTTCATCGGTTCCTGGTGCCAAGGCATCCACCGTGCGCCCTTAAAAACTTGGCCACAGATGCTCGCGTCCACTGTGCAGTTCTCAAACAACGACCAACCACCCATCACCCCGGACCAGTAGCCCGAGTGCACTGGGGTCGGCATTGAGGTCGGGAACAAGCCCGTACCCTCAGATACCCAACAGCGTGCCCGGCCGGACCCTGTCCGGAGATCGTGCTTTCCACACTCTTGCGAGCAGTACTTGCAGCCTCCGGCCCAGATTCAGGCCGAGTAGTCAACGTTCCACCCATGAGCAACCACCGTCGAACGTGTGCCGACGTAGTGGCCTCTGGACTGCCGTAGCAGCCTAGAAGTGCTCCTTAGAAAGGAGGTGATCCAGCCGCACCTTCCGGTACGGCTACCTTGTTACGACTTCGTCCCAATCGCCAGTCCCACCTTCGACAGCTCCCTCCCACAAGGGGTTGGGCCACCGGCTTCGGGTGTTACCGACTTTCGTGACGTGACGGGCGGTGTGTACAAGGCCCGGGAACGTATTCACCGCAGCAATGCTGATCTGCGATTACTAGCAACTCCAACTTCATGGGGTCGAGTTGCAGACCCCAATCCGAACTGAGACCGACTTTTTGAGATTCGCTCCACCTCACGGTATCGCAGCTCATTGTATCGGCCATTGTAGCACGTGTGCAGCCCAAGACATAAGGGGCATGATGACTTGACGTCGTCCCCACCTTCCTCCGAGTTGACCCCGGCGGTCTCCTGTGAGTCCCCATCACCCCGAAGGGCATGCTGGCAACACAGAACAAGGGTTGCGCTCGTTGCGGGACTTAACCCAACATCTCACGACACGAGCTGACGACAGCCATGCACCACCTGTACACCGACCACAAGGGGGCGACCATCTCTGGCCGTTTCCGGTGTATGTCAAGCCTTGGTAAGGTTCTTCGCGTTGCGTCGAATTAAGCCACATGCTCCGCTGCTTGTGCGGGCCCCCGTCAATTCCTTTGAGTTTTAGCCTTGCGGCCGTACTCCCCAGGCGGGGAACTTAATGCGTTAGCTGCGGCACCGACGACGTGGAATGTCGCCAACACCTAGTTCCCACCGTTTACGGCGTGGACTACCAGGGTATCTAATCCTGTTCGCTCCCCACGCTTTCGCTCCTCAGCGTCAGTAATGGCCCAGAGATCCGCCTTCGCCACCGGTGTTCCTCCTGATATCTGCGCATTTCACCGCTACACCAGGAATTCCGATCTCCCCTACCACACTCTAGCTAGCCCGTATCGACTGCAGACTCGGGGTTAAGCCCCGAGCTTTCACAATCGACGTGACAAGCCGCCTACGAGCTCTTTACGCCCAATAATTCCGGACAACGCTTGCGCCCTACGTATTACCGCGGCTGCTGGCACGTAGTTAGCCGGCGCTTCTTCTGCAGGTACCGTCACTTTCGCTTCTTCCCTGCTGAAAGAGGTTTACAACCCGAAGGCCGTCATCCCTCACGCGGCGTCGCTGCATCAGGCTTTCGCCCATTGTGCAATATTCCCCACTGCTGCCTCCCGTAGGAGTCTGGGCCGTGTCTCAGTCCCAGTGTGGCCGGTCGCCCTCTCAGGCCGGCTACCCGTCGTCGCCTTGGTGAGCTTCTACCTCACCAACAAGCTGATAGGCCGCGGGCTCATCCTTCACCGCCGGAGCTTTCAACCCTCTCCCATGCGAGAGACGGTGTTATCCGGTATTAGACCCCGTTTCCAGGGCTTGTCCCAGAGTGAAGGGCAGATTGCCCACGTGTTACTCACCCGTTCGCCACTAATCCCCACCGAAGTGGTTCATCGTTCGACTTGCATGTGTTAAGCACGCCGCCAGCGTTCGTCCTGAGCCAGGATCAAACTCTCCGTGAATGTGTACCGGTAATCCGGTGACACAGCACGAGAGCGGAACGGTCGGGAGGAATAATCCCGTCCGTTCACAGCGTCCTCGCTGTGTTTTTTCAAAGGAACCTCCAACTCACCGAAGTGAGCCGGGGTTATCAACATATCTGGCGTTGACTTTTGGCACGCTGTTGAGTTCTCAAGGAACGGACGCTTCCTTTGTACTCACCCTCTCGGGCTTTCCTCCGGGCGCTTCCCTTCGGTGTTTCTTTTGTTCTTGCGTTTCCGACTCTATCAGACTCTTTCGTGTCCGATTTCCTCGGTGCCTTTCCGGTTCTCGCTCCGGCCTTTCGGCTTTCGCGTTTCCCTTTCCGGCGGCTCCGACTTTATCAGGTCTCATTCGACTCTCTGACCACGGTCACCGCAGACATGCGGAACCGGACCCAGGGATAGGATCTGATGTGAAGGATGCCGCCGGGACCGGACGCTTGCTTGCGTCCCACAGCCCCAGGCAGGAGTACGACTGTACATCGGGCTCCGGGCGGGCGCAAATCGCTTGTGCACTGCCTCTACTCCCGCCAACCGGGACCACTCGTGCGGAACCGGGACTTCTTATGACTTACGCTTCTGAACAGTGCGTCGTCCAGGACAGGTAGTGACGGCGGCTATGAATCTCCACCCCCTGGGAGGCTTGCCATGACCAGTGTTTCGTCCCCGCTCGCAGGACGTGCCATTGGGCTCTCTGCTGTACCGGATCCCGTGTTCTCAGGCGCCATGGTCGGGCCCGGCACGGCTATCGATCCCGCGCGTGAGCCCTCCGAGGCCGTCTCTCCCGTGGACGGCATCGTCGTCTCGCTTCACCCCCACGCCTTCGTGGTGGTCGACGACCAGGGTCACGGCGTGCTGACGCACCTCGGTATCGACACCGTCCAGCTCAACGGCGAGGGCTTCGAGCTTCTCGTCAACAAGGGCGACACCGTGCAGCGCGGCCAGGCCGTGGTGCGCTGGGACCCGTCGGCCGTCGAGGCCGCCGGCAAGTCCCCGGTGTGCCCGATCGTGGCCCTCGAGGCCACCGCCGAGTCCCTCTCCGACCTCGTCGAGGACGGCGAAGTGAAGGCCGGCGACGCTCTCTTCAGCTGGAAGTGACGTCAACGCCGTCGCTGACGGCACGCAGGACAACCACCGCGGCGGCTGGGCCCGTCGCACTACCGGAGACGGGTGAAATGGAGACAACGCTGCGAGGCGTCGGTGTCAGCCACGGAGTGGCGATCGGCGAGGTCCGGCACATGGGCACGGCGGTTCTCGAGCCGCCTGCCAAGCAGATTCCCGCGGAGGAGGCCGAGCGCGAACAGGGGCGTGCTCGCCAGGCCGTGGAAGCTGTGGCGGCCGACCTGAATGCGCGCGGCAATCTGGCCGGTGGCGAGGCCCAGGCGGTGCTCGAGGCGCAGGCCATGATCGCTCAGGACCCGGAGCTCATGTCCGACGTCGACCGGCGCATCACCGTCGGCAGCACGGCCGAGCGCGCTGTCTACGACGCGTTCTCCCACTACCGCGAACTGCTGGCCGGTGCCGGTGAGTACATGGCCGGTCGAGTGGCGGACCTCGATGACGTGCGCAACCGCATCGTCGCGCGCCTGCTGGGCGTCCCGATGCCGGGTGTGCCGGACAGCGACCAGCCGTACGTGCTGATCGCGCGTGACCTCGCGCCCGCGGACACCGCGCTGCTCGACCCCGCTCTGGTGCTCGGTTTCGTCACCGAGGAGGGCGGGCCGACCAGCCACAGCGCGATTCTCGCGCGTGCGCTCGGTGTACCGGCCGTGGTCGCGCTGCCGGGCGCCGGTGAGCTCGTCGAGGGCACGGTCGTGGCCGTGGACGGCAGCACCGGTGAGATCTTCGTGGACCCGAGTGCCGAGAAGCGGGAGCAGCTCGAGGCTGCCGCTGCCGAGCGCAAGGCCGCGCTGGCCGCGTCGACCGGTCCGGGTGCGACGTCCGACGGGCACAAGGTGCCGCTCCTCGCCAACGTCGGCGGTCCCGCCGACGTTCCGGCCGCCGTCGAGGCGGGGGCCGAGGGTGTCGGCCTCTTCCGTACCGAGTTCCTGTTCCTCGACGACAGCACGAAGGCGCCGTCGGAGGAGAAGCAGGTCGAGGCGTACCGCAAGGTGTTGGAGGCCTTCCCCGAGGGCCGTGTCGTCGTGCGTGTGCTGGACGCGGGTGCCGACAAGCCGCTGGACTTCCTGACGCCCGCCGACGAGCCGAACCCGGCGCTCGGTGTGCGCGGGCTGCGCTCGCTGCTCGACCACCCCGAGGTGCTGCGGACGCAGCTGACCGCGCTGGCCAAGGCCGCCGAGGGTCTGCCCGTCTACCTCGAGGTCATGGCGCCGATGGTCGCCGACCGTGCCGACGCCAAGGCGTTCGCGGACGCGTGCCGTGAGGCGGGGCTGCAGGCGAAGTTCGGTGCGATGGTCGAGATCCCCTCGGCCGCGCTGCGGGCGCGCTCGATCCTGCAGGAGGTCGAGTTCCTCTCGCTGGGCACCAACGACCTCGCTCAGTACGCGTTCGCGGCCGACCGGCAGGTGGGCGCGGTGTCCCGGCTGCAGGACCCGTGGCAGCCCGCGCTGCTCGACCTGGTCGCGCTGTCCGCGGAGGCGGCGAGCGCCGAGGGCAAGAGCTGTGGCGTGTGTGGCGAGGCGGCCTCCGACCCGCTGCTCGCGTGTGTGCTGACCGGTCTGGGTGTCACCTCCCTGTCGATGGGTGCGGCGTCCATTCCTTACGTGCGTGCGACGCTCGGCAAGTACACGCTGGCTCAGTGCGAGCGTGCCGCGTCGGCGGCGCGTGCCGCCGACAGTGCGGAAGAGGCCCGCAAGGCCGCGCAGGCGGTGCTGTCCGGCGAGTAGCCGGCAGACGCTTGTTTCGAGGGCCGCCCCGCCGTTCGGTGGGGCGGCCCTCGTGTGTGTTCAGTGGGTGTGGCCCCCTTCGGGTTCGTCGGTTTCGAGGCTCGGTGCGGCGCAGTAGTCGACGTCGGATTCGGGGGCCACGAGTTCGCCTGTGAGGGCGTCGGTGCAGTAGGCGTCGAAGACCTCGGCCTCGGTGAGGGGCTGGAGTCGGCCGCCGTTCATGCGCCAGCCCTGGACGCGGTCGCGGGTGCCGTGGGCACTGGAGCGGAGCACCATGCCTGCTGCGCGGCGGGTGGCGATGCCGACAGCGAGGACCGTCGCGAATTCGAGGGCCTCGGTGTGGTCGAGCAGGGCGCGGCCTTCGGTGTCCACCTCGACGTGGAGTGCGGCGAGGAGGGTCTCCGGGTCGGAGGGCACGCTGCACACGAGGTGGCGGGTGCCGGGCCGGGTGGTGTCGAGGGCCTGGGTGATGAGGGCGGAGGCCCGGTTGAAGGCGGCTTGTCCGATGTCCTCGCCGCAGGTCGCGCAGGTGCCTGCGCGGGCGAGGACGACGGTCGCGTACTCCCAGGTGGCTCGGCGGACCGCTTCGTCGACGAGGTCGGGGACGAGGTCGGCCAGGGGCTGTCCCTCGTACGGGATGGTGGGGCCGCCCGATGCCAGTGTCGCGGTGAAGCGGCTGCGGCTGTCGGAGGTGTCCGGGTTCAGGCCGGTCTCCGCGCAGTACTCCTGGTACTCCTCGGGGTCGAAGAGCGCAATGGTGGTGTGCCGGCCCTGCGAGGCGAGGGTCCTGAGGAGGCCTTCGACCTGCTGGAGGTAGGTCTCGTGGTCGTCGAAGGTGAAGGTGCGGTAGCGGCGCATGGCCGCGAAGTCCTCCTCGTCGGCCAGCAGGCCGATGGTTCCGGCGACTTCGCGGCGCAGTGCGCGTCGCATCGTGTCGTTGCGGGTGTCCGCCATGATTCCCCCTGCACTCGGTCGATCAATGCTCACTCACAGTAACGAGAGGCACTGACAATCGCCGCTGAGCTGGGGGAAAGTGGGGTCCTCAGGCTCGCTTGCGGGCCAGGTCCGCGTAGAAGTCGAGGAGTTCGAGGCGGTCGACGGAGCCCGGATTGACCGCCTTGTCCAGAGGGGTCCCTTGCAGGAGGCGCTTGACCGGCACTTCGATGCGCTTGCCGGTGAGGGTGTGCGGGATGCCGGGGACCTCGATGACCTCGTCGGGGACGTGGCGCGGGGAGAGCTGCTCGCGGATCGTCCGCTTGATCCGGTCACGGAGGGTGTCGTCGAGGGCGGCGCCCTCGGCGAGGTGGACGAAGAGCGGCATCCAGTAGCCGCCGTCGGGCTGTTCGACGCCGATGACGAGGGATTCGCGGATCTCTGGGAGGCGTTCGACGGCTTCGTAGATGTCAGCGGATCCCATGCGGACGCCCTGGCGGTTGAGCGTGGAGTCCGAGCGGCCGTGGATGACCACCGAGCCGCGTGAGGTGAGGGTGATCCAGTCGCCGTGCCGCCAGACGCCGGGGTAGGTGTCGAAGTAGCTGTCGTGGTAGCGGGCGCCGTCCGGGTCGTTCCAGAAGTGGATGGGCATGGACGGCATGGGGTTGGTGACGACCAGTTCGCCGACCTCGTCGGTGAGCGGCTTGCCGTGGGGGTCCCAGGACTGCAGGTCCGTGCCGAGGCAGGGTGCCTGGAGTTCCCCGATGTGCACGGGAAGCGTGGGGACGGCTCCGGCGAAGCAGGAGCAGACGTCGGTGCCGCCGCTGACCGAGGCGGTCCACAGTCCGCCCGGGGTGTCGGCGAACTCGTCGTGCAGCCAGCGGAAGCCGTCCGGTGGCAGCGGGGAGCCGGTCGTGGCGACGCAGGTGACGCGGGAGAGGTCGAAGTCGCGGGCGGGGTGGACATCGGCCTTGCGGCAGGCCATGACGTATGCGGCCGATGTGCCGAAGAGGGTGGCTCCGGTGCGTTCGGCGATGCGCCACTGGGCCGCGGTGTCGGGGTGGCCCGGGCTGCCGTCGTAGAGAACGATCGTGGTGCCCGTGAGGAGGCCGGAGACGAGGAAGTTCCACATCATCCAGCCGGTGGAGGTGTACCAGAAGAAGCGGTCGTCGGGGCCGAGGTCGCAGTGCAGACCGAGCTGCTTGAGGTGTTCGACGAGGATGCCGCCCTGGGACTGGACGATCGCCTTGGGCAGGCCGGTGGTGCCGGACGAGTAGAGCACCCACAGGGGGTGGTCGAACGGCACGGCTTCATAGCTGGGGGCGGTGTCCCCCGAGGTGAGGGCCGACCATTCCAGGGCGCCTTCGGGGGCCTCGGTGCCGAGCAGCGGGATGTGGACGACCGCGCGGAGGCTGGGCAGTTCGGAGCGGAGTTCGGCGACGGTGTCGCGGCGGTCGTGCTCCTTGCCTCCGTAGCGGTAGCCGTCGACGGTGAACAGGACGACGGGTTCGACCTGCTGGAAGCGGTCGAGGACGCTGCGGGCGCCGAAGTCGGGGGCGCAGGAGGTCCAGACGGCGCCGACGGCCGCGGTGGCCAGGAGGGCGACGACGGCCTGCGGGATGTTCGGCAGGTAGCCGCTGACGCGCTCTCCGGGGCGTACGCCGAGGGTGCGCAGTTCCGCCGTGAGGGAGCCGACTTGGCGGCGCAGCTCGGCCCAGGTGACGGACTGCGGGTCGTGGCTCTCGTCCACGTGGAGGAGGGCGGGGGTGTCCGCGCGCGTGGGGTCGTCGGCGGCGCGCAGTGCGTGTTCGGCGTAGTTGAGGGTCGCGCCGGGGAACCACTCGGCTCCGGGCATGGTGCGGTCGCCCAGTACGCGCGCGTAGGGGGTGGTGAAGCGGACGTCGAACCAGTCGGTGACGGCCTTCCAGAACGTCTCGAGCTCGGTCACCGACCAGCGGTGCAGCGCTTCGTAGCCTCCGTCGGCCGGGGCTCCGTAGCGCTCGGCGGCCCAGGCCTGGAACCGGGTGACCTGCGCTTCGGCGATCCTCTCCGGGCTCGGCTGCCAGAGCGGCGCAGGGTTCGCTGAGGACGTCATGGGGCGGCTCCCGGACTGTACGCGTCGTATGCGTGGAGTGCGCACGTGCTGGGTGTGCGCGTGAACACGGCTGCAAGGACGATGCCACGTGATCGACTTCCGCACCAGGGTGTGCCTCACACAGTCGGCTGCGTGACTGTGTGGTGTCACCCCAGGTGAACGGCCAATGAACGGGGCACACATATGGCTTCTTCGGTGGCAGGGTGAGCAGCATGAACGGTCGTGACCTGGTGCGTTCGGTGAAGGTGGTCGGCATGGTCGGCACGGCGCAGGGGTTGCGCACGGTGCGCTCCTCGTGGCGCAGATGGCGGGCGGACGCGGCGGCGGTCGTGCCGCCGGGCACGGAGCGCGCGCGGGTGCCGGGGCCCGTGACGGGGATGGAGCAGGAGCCGGGTGGTGGGGTGGTGCGGTTCGCCCGTGCCGAGCTGCGGGTGCGGGTGACCGCGGGCGGGGCGGTCTTCCTGGGGTGGGACGGGGCGGAGCCCGAGCCGTCGTACGCGGTGGCGGGCCGGAGCCCCGAGCCGGATCCTCGGGCCGTCCTGGAGCCCGACACGGAGGGCGGCTGGCGGGTGGTCTCGGAGCGCGTGACGGTGGTCGTGTCGCGGTACGGGGCGGTGGAGCTGCGCACGCCCGGCGGTGTGACGTTGCGGCGGGATCTGCCGCCGCGCTGGTGGGAGCGGGCCGACGGTGGCGCGGGGCGCTGGGTGCAGCGGTCGGAGGTGCCGGCGGAGGCGCGGTTCTTCGGTCTCGGCGGCCGGTCCTCCGGGCCCCGGCTGCGGAACGGGACGTACCGGCTGTGGAACACGGATCCTGGTGGGTCCTTCGGGCCGGGCGACGATCCGCTGTACATCACCATGCCGGTGCAGATGGTGGTGGCCGACGCCGCCACGCATCTGGTGTTCCACGACAACACGTGGGAGGGCGCCGTCGCGGTCCACGAGGGCGTGGAGGGTGCCGGTTCCGGTCACGACAGGCCCGGTTCGTGCGAGGTGCGGATGAGTGGCGGCCCGCTGCGGTACTGGGCGATGGTCGGCACTCCCGCGCGCGTGCTGCACACATGGGCGTCGCTCACCGGTCCGCCGGCGCTGCCGCCCGCGTGGGCGCTCGGGCATCATCACGCGCGGTGGGGCTTCGGCAGCGAGCAGGAGGTGCGGCGGATCGTCGCCGGCTATCAGGAGCGCGGGCTGCCGCTGGACGCGGTGCACCTGGACATCGATCACTACGAAGCGCATCAGGTGTTCACCGTCGACAGGGAGCGGTTTCCGGAGCTGCCGCAGCTCGCGGACGAGTTGCGCAAGGGCGGGATCCGGCTCGTGTCGATCGTCGACCCGGCGGTGAAGTCCGAGCGGGGAGTGGAGGCGTACGACAGCGGGATGGCAGCCGATGTCTTCGTGCGGGATGCGTCGGGGCGTCCGGTGCGCGGTGTCGTGTGGCCCGGGGAGGCGGTGTTTCCCGATTTCACCGATCCACGCGCGCGTGAGTGGTGGGGCACGCTCTACAAGGAGCGTCTCGATCAGGGCTTCTCGGGTTTCTGGCACGACATGAACGAGCCGGTGTCGTTCGCGGCCTTCGGTGAGGCGACGCTGCCGCGGTCGGCGCGGCACTCCCTGGAGGGGCGTGGCGGTGACCATCGCGAGGCGCACAACGTGTACGGCCTCGCGATGGCCCGCGCCGGGTACGAGGCGGTGCGTGCGCTGCATCCCGAGGAGCGGCCCTTCTTGTTCTCGCGTTCCGGATGGGCGGGGATGCAGCGCTACGGAGGGACGTGGTCCGGGGACGTGTCGACGGGCTGGCCGGGGCTGCGGGCGTCGCTGTCGCTGGTGCTGGGGCTCGGGTTGTGCGGTGTGCCGTACTCGGGTCCTGATGTGGGGGGCTTCGACGGGAGCCCGTCGCCGGAGCTGTATCTGCGGTGGTTCCAGCTGGGTGCGTATCTGCCGCTGTTTCGTACGCATGCGGCGATCGGGGCGGGGCGGCGTGAGCCGTGGGAGTTCGGCGACGAGGTGCTGGGGCACGCGCGTGAGGTGCTTGTCGAGCGCAGGCGGCTGTTGCCGTACTTCGTGACGCTGGCCCATCTCGCGCGGCGTACCGGCGCTCCTTATGTGCGGCCCTTGTGGTGGGGGAACCCGGAGGACAGGGCGTTGCGGGACTGTGAGGACGCGTTCCTGCTCGGTGATTCCTTGTTGGTGGCGCCGGTGCTGGAGGGCGGTGCGATACGGCGGACGGTGCGGTTGCCGCGGGGGCGCTGGTACGACACGGTGACCGGCCGGGCGTACGAGGGGCCCGCGAAGGTGCTGGTGGACGCTCCGTTGTCACGCGTTCCGGTGTTCGCGCGTGCGGGCACGGTGCTGCCGGTGCGCGGAAGTGACGGCGGCATCGAGTTGGAGGCGTGGGCGCCTGCCCGGGGGCGTTCCGGGGGCGGCCTCGTGGTGGCCGACGCGGGCGACGGGTGGGCGGAGGCGGAGCTCGAGCGGTTCACGACGCGGTGGAGCGAGGGGCAGGTCGTCGTCGAGCGGGAGGGGGGCGAGGACGGGCCCGCACCGGGGCGTCCGGTGCGGGTGCGGGGTGTGGACGGGTGAGGTTCAGCCGCGGTGCCGGGGTCGGCTGCGGCTGAGAGGTGTGGTGCGGCCCGCTGGGGGCCGGTGGCGGTTGCCGGTCAGTAGCGGCCCTCGAACCAGGCGCGTGCCGCCAGTGTGTGCAGGGGGAAGGCGAGTTCTTCGGGGCGGCGCAGCAGGTGCCGGCCTTCGGTCTCGTCCGTCGGGGCGGACGGCGGCAGGTCCGCGGCGGGCCGTGCGGGGAGGAGGCCGAAGAGCAGGAGGTGGCCGTCGGTCGCGCTCATGGCGTCGGCCAGGCGGACGTCGCGGCTCTCCGCTCCGATGCCGGTCTCTTCCTTCAGCTCGCGCACGACCGCGTCGCGCCAGTCCTCCCGGTCGTCGATGAAGCCGCCGGGGAGCGCGATGCCTCCCCGCGCGGGAGGGATGGTGCGGGTGATGACGACCAGGCCGGTGCCCTGGGTGTCGTACACGGGCTGGAGCGCGACCGCGACGGGCAGCGGGTTGCGATAGGCCACCGCGCCGCAGTCGGCGCAGGTGCGGGGCCAGCCCTCGGGCTGGCCCTCGTAGGACGTTCCGCAGCTCGAACAGTGGGAGCCCGGAACGGAGTTGGTGGAGTGTGGGGATGCGGACACGCCGCGGACTGTATCCGATCCCTGTCGCGCCGGTCTTTCGCGGGTGGTGGTGGTCCTGATAGACGCTGGGACATGACAGGACTTGTCCCCGCCCTGCGGAATCTCGCCCTCTGTGCCGCCGCTCTGCTCTCCGTGGCCGCCTCTCCCTCCCCCGCGTCCCCCACGCACGCGCGTGCCGAGCCGAAGGCTCCAAGGGAGTTCGTCGCGCTGCGCGACGTCGACCCGACGATCATCCAGGAGATGCGTTACTTCACGCCGCACAACTTCGTCGGCGAGCCCGTCGACGGATACAGGAAGCCGATGTGCATCCTCACCGAGCCCGCGGCGAAGGCCCTGCACAAGGCGCAGCGCAAGCTGCTTCGCAAGGGCTACTCCCTGAAGGTGTACGACTGCTACCGGCCGCAGCGGGCCGTGGACCACTTCGTGCGCTGGGCCGAGGATCTCGCCGATGAGCGCATGAAGGCGGAGTTCTACCCCCATGTCGACAAGTCGCGGCTCTTCGCGGACGGGTACATCGCGGAGAAGTCCGGGCACAGCCGGGGCTCCACGGTGGATCTGACGGTGGTGCGGCTGCCGGCTCCGCCGACCCGGCCGTACATCCCCGGAGAGCCGCTCAAGCCCTGCTTCGGCCCGCGCGCCGAGCGCTTCCTCGACAACTCCGTGGACATGGGGACGGGGTTCGACTGCTTCGACACGCTCTCGCACACGGACGATCCCCGGATCAGGGGGAAGCAGCGCGTCAACCGTGACCTCCTGCGTGACGCGCTGGGCAGGGAGGGGTTCGTCAACCTCCCCGAGGAGTGGTGGCACTACACGTACAAGCCCGAGGCGTTCCCCGACACCTATTTCGACTTCCCGGTCTCCCGGAAGTCGCTGCGGGGGAAGTGAGGCCATCGGCACCACAGGTGACGCAAGGGGTGTCCGGGACCACCCCCGTCGGCCCCGGACACCCCCTACCGATACTCGGACGCGAAAGAAGGCCATCCGGTTCACCGCGGCTGCCTGATTTCACTCCTTCGGCGAAAGCCCGCCGTCTCATGACGGATTTCGGCACCCCCTGACGAAAGTCGGTTGCCCGTGGCACACTTCTGACGTTCCGTCAGATCCAGTGCTCTGGAGGAGACTTGTCGCGAACACGCACGCCCGTGGTGGCCAACTGGTTCGCCGGGGAAGGTGACGACTTCCGCCTGCTGGGCACGCGCTGCACCGCGTGCGCCTGTGTCTTCTTCCCGCGCGAGGACGGGTTCTGCCGCAATCCGGGCTGTGCGGGCGGCGAGCTGGCCGAGGTGCCGCTGTCGCGGCGCGGACGAGTCTGGTCGTACACCGACGGCCGCTACCGGCCCCCCGCTCCCTACGTCTCGGACCCGGAACTTCCCTGGGAGCCCTACACGTTGATCGCTGTGGAGCTGGAGGCGGAGCGCATGGTGGTGCTCGGGCAGTCCGTGCCCGGGGTCTCCGTGGCCGATCTGGAGGTGGGCATGGAGGTGGAGGTCGTCCCGGGCGTCCTGGACGAGGACAGCGGGACGACATGGACGACCTGGCACTGGCGGCCCGTGGAGGTGGGCGCATGACCACGGAGGTGGCGGTGCTCGGCGCGGGCATGCACCCCTGGGGCAAGTGGGGGCGCGGTTTCGTCGAGTACGGAGTGGCGGCCGCGCGCGCGGCGCTCGCGGACGCCGGCGTCGCGTGGCGGGACGTGGGTTCGATCGTCGGGGCCGACACGGTCCGCGGCGGCTATCCGGGGTACGTGGCGGGGGCCACGTTCGCCAGGGCGCTCGGCTGGCAGGGCGCACGCGTGGCGAGTGTGTACGCGGCCTGCGCGTCCGGCGCCCAGGCGATCGGCGCGGCACGGACGCAGATCCTCGCGGGCATGGCAGACGTGGTCCTGGTGGTGGGCGCCGACGCGGCACCGAAGGGGTTCTTCCGTCCGGCGGGCGGGGACCGGCCCGACGACCCCGACTGGCTGCGGTTCCGCGTCCTCGGAGCGACCAACCCGGCCTACTTCGGCCTGTACGCGCGTCGCCGGATGGCCGTGCACGGCGACACCCTGGAGGACTTCGCCCAGGTCAAGGTGAAGAACGCCGCGGCGGGCGCGCTCAACGCGAACGCGCGCTACCGCAAGGCGGTCACCGCGGAGGAGGTCGCCGCGTCGGCCGTGGTGGCCGATCCGCTGCGGCTGCTCGACATCTGTGCCACCTCGGACGGCGCCGCGGCCCTGGTGCTCTCCAGCATGGAGTTCGCCCGTCGTCACGGAGCGGCGGATCCGGTGCGCATCCGCGCGGTGTCCACCGTCACCCCGACGTACCCGACGACGGTGCTCGACCTGCCGGACATCGCGACGGACTCGGCGGCCGTCGTGGCCCCCGCCGACGGGACGTTCCGGTCGTCCATCGCGCGAGCGGCGTACGAAGAAGCGGGCATAGGCCCGGAGGACATATCGCTGGCGGAGGTCTACGACCTGTCGACCGCCCTGGAACTGCAGTGGTACGAGGACCTGGGCCTGTGCGGCGAGGGCGAGGGCGCCAAGCTGCTGCGCGACGGAGTGACGGCGCCCGGCGGACGCGTGCCGGTGAACACCAGTGGGGGTCTCGCCTCCTTCGGGGAGGCGGTGCCGGCGCAGGCCATCGCGCAAGTCTGCGAAGTGACGTGGCAGTTGAGAGGGACGGCAGGGGCGCGTCAGATCGAAGGGGCGCGTGTGGGGGTCACCGCGAACCAGGGCCTCTTCGGACACGGGTCGTCGGTCGTGGCGGTGCGCTGAAGCCCTCCACGGGGCCGCGGAGCGGCTCGGTGCGAGCCATCGGGCACCCCGGGCGGCGGGCGGCCCCAGGGAGCCCGTGACGGGCGCCCTGGGGGAAGCCCACGCGGCGGTTAACCGTTGCCGTCCGCGACCTTGACGCTCCATCACCATCGGTGAACACTTCCGGGTGTCAGTCGGCGTCGCCGCACCTCGGCTCCCCGCGCACAGAGCCTCTGCGCGCGTGCAGGGTCGGCACAAAGGGCCTGTTCAGCCTCTTCGACAGGTCATCCCCCATCGGCGATCCGGCTGTGACGGCACGCTCGCCATGGGCGCCGGGCGGGGCTCGGGAGACCTCTGCCTCCGGCTGCGTCAGCCGGGCGTATCCAGGCGGTAGTCGTGGGAACGCACCCTGCACGGAGGACCGGGGCGCACCGCCCCGGGCGAGGGCCTAGGAGCCGCCCATGTACTCGAACGGGGACATCTTCGTCGGTGAGGTCATCGGCACCGCGATTCTGATTCTGCTCGGCGCCGGCGTGTGCGCCGCCGTCACACTCAGCCATTCGAAGGCGAAGGCCTCCGGGTGGGTCGTCATCGCCTTCGGATGGGGCTTCGGCGTGCTCGCCGGCGCGTACACCGCGGGCCCGCTCTCCGGTGGTCACCTCAACCCCGCCGTCACGCTCGGCATCGCGATCGACACCGGGGAGTGGGACAAGACCTGGATCTACGTCCTCGGGCAGATGGTCGGCGCGATGCTGGGTGCCGTCCTCGCCTACCTCGTGTACCTGGCCCAGTTCAACGCCAATGTCACGCGCGGCGCGAAGGGCGACTCGGAGGGCGTGCACGTGCCGACGCCGACGCTCGGGATCTTCTCCACCATCCCCGAGATCCGGAACCCGGTCGCCAACATCATCACCGAGGTCATCGCGACGGTCGCCCTGGTACTGCCCATCCTGGCCTTCGGGCTCACCAAGGGCCTCGGCGAATCCGGCACACAGACGCTGATCGTGGCCTTCCTCGTCGTCGGCATCGGCCTCTCCCTCGGTGGTCCCACGGGGTACGCCATCAACCCCGCGCGCGACCTCGGTCCGCGCATCGTGCACACGTTCCTGCCGATCCCCAACAAGGGCACGTCCGACTGGAGCTACGCCTGGATCCCGGTGGCAGGGCCCCTGATCGGCGGCGCTCTCGCGGGCCTCATCTACAACGCAGCCTTCTGAGTCTGCGCAGCCTTCTGAGTCTTCTCACCAAGGTCATCAAGGGGTAGCCATGCCGGACAGCTCCGAGAAGTTCGTCGCCGCCATCGATCAGGGCACCACCTCGAGCCGTTGCATCATCTTCAACCAGGACGGCGCGATCGTCGCCGTGGACCAGCGTGAACACCGCCAGATCTTCCCCAAGCCCGGCTGGGTGGAGCACGACGCCACCGAGATCTGGTCCAAGGTGCAGGCGGTGGTCGCCGGGGCGATCGCCAAGGCCGGGCTCCGCGCCGACCAGCTGAGCGCGCTGGGCATCACCAACCAGCGCGAGACCACCGTCCTGTGGGACCGCGCGACCGGCAAGCCCGTGCACAACGCGATCGTCTGGCAGGACACCCGTACCTCGGCGCTCTGCAACGAACTGGGCGGCGCGGACGGCCAGGACCGCTTCCGCGAACAGACGGGCCTGCCCCTGGCGAGCTACTTCTCCGGGCCCAAGGCCGCCTGGCTGCTCGACAACGTGCCGGGGCTCAGGGCCCGCGCCGAACGCGGCGAGATAGCCTTCGGCACCATCGACTCCTGGCTGATCTGGAACCTCACGGGCGGCACCGACGGCGGCAAGCACGTCACCGACGTCACCAACGCGGGCCGCACCATGCTGATGAACCTGGAGACGCTCCAGTGGGACCAGTCGATCCTTTCGGCGATGAACGTCCCCGAAGCGGTGCTGCCGGAGATCAGGTCGTCGGCGGAGGTGTACGGAACGGCGGTGGGCCAGCTTGCCGGAGTGCCCGTCGCCTCCGCCCTGGGCGACCAGCAGGCGGCCGTTTTCGGGCAGGCCTGCTACGACACAGGGACGGCCAAGAACACGTACGGCACGGGCAGTTTCCTGCTGCTCAACACCGGCAACAGGCCGGTCCCCTCCAAGAGCGGTCTGCTCACGACGATGGGATACAAGATCGGCTCCGAGGCACCGGTGTACTGCCTGGAGGGGTCGATCGCGATCACCGGCGCCCTGGTGCAGTGGTTCCGGGACCAGCTCGGCATCATCCGCAACGCGGATGAGATCGAGACTCTCGCGGCGAGCGTCGACGACAACGGCGGGGCGTACATCGTGCCCGCGTTCTCCGGCCTGTACGCGCCCTACTGGCGCTCCGACGCGCGCGGCGTCGTCACCGGACTCACCCGGTACGTCACCAAGGCGCACCTCGCGCGTGCCGTCCTGGAGGCGACGAGCTGGCAGACGCGCGAGGTCGTGGACGCCATGTACCAGGACTCCGGGGTGCGGATCACCACCCTCAAGGTGGACGGCGGCATGACCAAGAACAACCTCCTGATGCAGCACCAGGCCGACGTTCTGGGTGTGCCGGTGATCCGTCCCAAGGTCTCCGAGACGACCTGTCTGGGCGCGGCGTACGCGGCCGGGCTCGCGACCGGCGTGTGGAGCGACCTGGACGAGCTGAAGGCGCACTGGCAGCAGGACGTCGAGTGGAGCCCTCGCATGGACGCCACGTCGCGGGACCGCGAGTTCCACAACTGGCACAAGGCGGTGGAGCGGAGCTTCGGCTGGCTGGAGGAGGACGAGGGCTGACGGCCGGCCGGACAGAGCCGCGGCCCGTACCCCAGTCGGCGGGGGTACGGGCCGCAGCGGTGGGCGGAAGCTGATCGCGTCCTACGTAGTGGCGGGTTCCCGGGCCGCCGCTGCCGCTGTCATCGCGTGTTCGACGACGTCGATGAGGACTTCCTTGACGGTCTCGCGGTCCCGCGCGTCGCACAGCACCACGGGTACGTCGGGGTCGAGATCGAGGGCCTGGCGCACGACGTCGGCCGGGTAACGGTTGGCACCGTCGAAACAGTTGACGCCCACGACGAAGGGGATGGAGCGTCGCTCGAAGTAGTCCACGGCCGCGAAACAGTCCTCCAGGCGCCGCGTGTCGGCGAGGACGACGGCGCCCAGCGCGCCGGTCGCCAGCTCGTCCCAGAGGAACCAGAAGCGGTCCTGTCCGGGCGTGCCGAAGAGGTACAGGACCAGGTCCTCGCGGAGCGTGATGCGGCCGAAGTCCATGGCCACGGTGGTGGTGTGCTTGCCCGCGACGCCGCTGGTGTCGTCGACGGGCCGGCCCGCCTCGCTGAGGGTCTCCTCGGTGCGCAGCGGCTTGATCTCACTGACCGCGCCGACCAGCGTCGTCTTGCCGACGCCGAAGCCGCCGGCCACGAGGATCTTCAGCGTGACCGGCTCGACGGGGGCCTTGCCGCGCTCAGTGCGCTTGAAGATCATCGCTCACTTCTCCTGCATCGGTGGTGTCGCGCGGGGGTCGGTCCGTATCCGCCGCCGCCAGGGGTTCGATCACGCGTACGTCTCCGGGCACCGCCGCGCCCCTCAGAGCGCCCGGAGGCCGCTGATCACATCGCGCAGAATGCTCTCGTCCGGCAGCTCGGCGGGGGGCACGGGACGGGTCACGTGCACCAGTTCGTCGTCGACGAGGTCCCCTATGAGGACGCGGACCACGCCGATGGGCAGGTCGAGTTCGGCCGCCAGCTCGGCGACCGACTGAGGCGTGTCACGGCACAGCCCGACGATGTCCACGTGCTCCGGAGACAGCGTCCGGTCGGTCTCCGGGACGTCGTACGCGTGGGCCTCGGTGACGACGACCGCGATCAGGTCGAGCCGGTGCTGTCCGTTGCTCGTCGTGCGGCCGCGCGTCATGGCGTACGGCCGCACCACGGGGCCTGCGTCGTCGTCGAACCAGCGGGGCGACTCCTGCGCCCGCGGTAAATTCCGCGTTCTTGTGGTTCTCTGCGTCCCTCGACCGTCTTCGCTCATGGCCTCCCACTACCCCCCGGCGGGCAGATCCGTGCGCGGCGCCGTACCCAGATGCACGCCCACCCGCTTGACCAGCAGCGTCATTTCGTACGCGACCAGGCCGACGTCGGAATCCGCGTCCGCGAGGACGGCGAGGCAGCTGCCGTCGCCCGCGGCCGTGACGAAGAGGAAGGCGTCGTCGAGCTCGACCACGGTCTGCCGGACCCGGCCCGCCTCGAAGTGCCGCCCCACGCCCTTGGCGAGGCTGTGGAACCCGGAGGCGACGGCGGCGAGGTGCTCGCTGTCCTCCCTGGTCAGGTTCTTCGACACGCCGGTCGGCAGGCCGTCTCCGGAGAGCACGAGTGCCTTGCGGATGCTGGCGACGCGCTGCACCAGGTCGTCGAGGAGCCAGTTCAGCTCACCCCGTCCCCCGGTCGTGGTGGTGCGTGCGTCGGCATTCGGTGCGGTCATCGACCGTCCCCCTCGGGTGTCGTTCCTGGTGCTGTGCCGTTCGTGGCGTCGTCGCCCGCGGCGTTTTCGTCGCGGCCGCGCTGCCAGCCCCGCTGGAGCGATGCCATGCGGCTGCGTACCTCTTCGGCGTCCCGCTCCTCGGGCCGGGTCTCGGCGCGCGGGGAACGGCGGTCGGGTCCGTCCTTCAACTGCGGGGCCAGGTTGGCCTGTCGTACGCGGCGGGGCAGTCCGCCCACCGTGGTCGTGGCGGGGCGGCCGCGTGACGGGAGGTCGGCCGGCACGTCGTCGACGGCGGTGACGTCGCGGTGCGGCGGGGCCAGGTCGGGCCAGGAGGGCTGCCGGCGCGGGCCCTGCGGGGACGGCATCTCGTCCTCGGCGGCCGGGTCCAGCGGCCTGCTGTCCGTGGACCTGTCCTCCTGGAAGCGGCGGTCCGCCGGGAAACGGCCGTCGGTCGGAAAACGGCCGTCGGTCGGAAAGCGGCTGTCCGTCTGCGGGGGGTCGTCCGTCCGGAACCGGTTGTCCGCGGGAAAACGGCTGTCTTCGGAGGAGCGGCTTTCCTGGGCTCTGCCTCCGGAGAGGCGGTTTTCCTGCGACCTGTCGTCGGGGAAGCGGCTGTCCTGGGGCTTGGCGTGCGTCACCGGGCGGCCGTTGGAGCGGACCAGTTTGGGGGTCCTGCGGCGCGGCAGCGGAACGGGACCTCCGGAGTGGGCGTCCTCGGCGGAGTCGTCGTCGGCGGGCGCGGTGTCCCGGCGGGTCGGCTCGGCGCGGCCCGCCTCGCGGTCGTCCCGGGCCTGCTGGTGCTGTTCTCCGGGCGTGCCCGCCACCCGGCGGCGGGGCCGGAAGAGGCCGCCGCGCTCGCTGTCCTCGTCGTCGAGGGAGCCGGGGAAGCCGTCGAGGTCCGCCATGCCGACGGGTGCCTCGAGCTCGACGGGGCCGTCGAGGACCGACGCGGGCAGGCCCGGCAGCTGCACGGGCACCTGGGCGAGGGCCGCGGCACGGTCGACGCCTTGGTCGGCGCCCGCGACGGCGTCCTTGGTCCGTGCCCGGTCGATCCGGAAGCCGGCGCCGTCGGTGTCCGGCACGTCATCGGTGAGGAGGGACTCGGGGATGAACACGACGGCCGTCGTGCCGCCGTACGGCGAGGGCTGCAGCGAGACACGGACACGCTGGCGCTGCGCGAGCCTGCTGACCACGAACAGGCCGAGCCGGTCGGTGTCGGAGAGCTCGAACTCGGGGGTCTCCGCGAGGCGCAGGTTGGCGTCCAGGAGGGCGTCGGGGGTCATGCCGAGGCCCCGGTCGTGGATCTCCAGGGTGAAGCCGTTGGCGACGTGCTCACCGAGCACCTGGACGGCGGTGTGCGGAGGCGAGAACACCGTGGCGTTCTCCAGGAGTTCCGCCATGAGGTGCGTGAGGTCGGCGACCGCGGGTCCGGTGACCGCGATGCGGGGCAGGCGGCGCACCTCGATGCGTTCGTAGTCCTCGACCTCGGCGACGGCCGCGCGGACGACGTCCATGAGCTGGACAGGCTTGCGCCACTGACGCGAGGGGGCGGCGCCGGACAGGATGACGAGGCCCTCCGCGTGCCGCCGCATGCGGGTGGTCAGGTGGTCGAGCCGGAACAGGTCGGCGAGCTCGTCGGTGTCCTCGGTCCTGCGCTCCATGGTGTCGAGGAGCGTGAGCTGCTTGTGCAGCAGGACCTGGCTGCGGCGGGCGAGGTTGACGAAGACCTCGGAGACGCCGCGGCGCAGGTCGGCCTGTTTGACGGTGGCCTCGACGGCGGCGCGCTGCAGGGTGTTGAGGGCCTGGCCGACCTGGCCGATCTCGTCCTTGCCGTACGTCAGGCGGGGCGCCTCGGTCTCCACGTCGACCTGTTCGCCGGCGGCCAGGCGGCGCAGCACGCCGGGCAGCCGGACGCCGGACGCCTCGTGGGCCTCGAGGCGCAGGCGGCGCAGGTCCCTGATGAGGCTGCGGCCGATGCGCACGGACAGGAAGAGGGAGACCAGGAGGGCCAGCAGGCCGAGCACACCGGCCGCGATGACGCGGACGATCACTCCGACGGCCGCGGGCTCGACGCGGTCCTGGAAGCGGTCGGTCGCCTCCATGTTGCTCTCGGAGAGCTGCTTGAGGACGCGGCCCGCGGCCTCGTCCCAGTGGGACGCGGTGACCACGCGCGGGGTGCCTGGCCCGCCCTCGATGATGGCCTGCTCGGCCTTGCGCAGCTGGGTGGTCTCGGTGCCGTTCCAGTAGCGCTCGTAGCGGGCGCGGTCGTCCTCGGGGAGCTGGGCGAAGTTCACTTCGAAGAGGAGCCCGCGCTGCGCCCGCAACTCGGTGGCCTGACGGATCTCGGACTTGGTGATCCGCCCGGCGACGAGCGCCGAGCCGATGAGCGCGTCCTCGCGGGACAGCAGCTCACGCGCGCGGGTGGCGCCGACGAGCGCACGGCCCTGCTGGTCGTACTTCATGTCGTCGAGGCCGGAGAAGCCGTTGAGCGTGCTCAGCAGGTCGAAGTAGGGGTCGATCAGCTCCGTGTACATCTTCAGGGCGCCGGCCCGGGTGATCGTGCCCTCTTCGACGCCGCGGCGCAGCGGGTCGATGCTGTCGAAGGCCTCGACCAGCTCGTTGAGCCGCTTGCGCGATTCCCCGCTGACGCCGTCGCGGACGTCCGGGTCCTGGGCGTTGGCCCGGATCTTGTCGATCATCCGGTCGGTCGCCGTGCGGCTGCGGCGCAGCGCGGACATGGCGTCCGAGGCCCGCGGGTCGGCGAGGTAGACGAGGGTCTGGCGGCGCTCCTGCTGGATCACGCGCGCCGTGTCCTCGACCGGGTAGGCGAGCTTGTCGACCACGTTGACCGAGTCGACGAGGCTCAGCGCCTGGCGGCCCGTGATCACGGTGGCGAAGGCCCAGATCGCCGTGAGGGAGAGCAGCGGCACGAGCAGCAGCGCCACGATCTTCCTGCGGATGGACTTCCCGCGAAAGCGCATGGCCTCCCCCAGATCGGCCCCCTGCGGCCGTTGCACGGGCCAGGGGCACACATGTGCGTCAACAAACGGCGCGAGCCTACTACTGACTCACGGGCAACTCGAAGGCGCATCCGAACGCTTTTCGGCCGTGACGCGAAAGGGACGTCCGCAGTTGTCCCTCCATTACGGGAGATTGCGTCCCAGCATGTGGCACCTCTTCCCGGGCCTCATCCGCCGTTGTACGCACGCCAGTTGGCCGGAATTCTTCGCTGCACGGAAGCGGAACGGGAATCTTTCGGATCTCTCGTTCGTCCTTGATGAAGAGAGCCGCGGGCCGCGTTCAGGTCACCGGCGCACCCCGGGCACCTGACGGGGCGGGGGACATGAAGCGCGGCAGAACGGGCAGTCCGGAGGGGGACCCGTGAACGGCCGCGAGCATCGGGGGGAGAGACGCGATGATGGGTACGGCAGAGCGCCCCAGGGAATCCTGGGGCGGGCAGCAGCGGGAGAGGGAGCGGCACGAAACGGCGGAGCAACGGCCGCCGTTGTGGGTCGAGGAGCCCGCGCGCAGACGGCGGCTGCCCGATCCGGTGCGGACGGCCGCGGTGCGAGCGGTGATCATAGTCGCGCTCACGCTCGTGCAGGCGATGGTGGCGTTCCTCGCCGCTCTCGCGGGGTCGTGGCTCTCCTTCCCCATGGTGCTGAGCAGTGTGGCGAGCACGGTCGTCGCCACCTGGGGCGTGCTGGACGTATGGGTGACCCGGCAGGTGTGGAACCAGCGCAACGGCGTGGTGTCGATGCCGAGCAGCACGGCGCGGCGGCTGCGGCGCGAGCGGCGCCGGGCCCGGCGTGAGGCGCGTGCCGTGGCGCGTGGGAAGGGACGCATACACGGGCGCAGCGGGCCGGGCCAGTTGTCGCACTCCTGAGCGGCGCGAGTCATGCCTGACGGCGGCTCGCGGTCGGCTCAGACCGCGGCGAGTTCCGCCGCCCGGTCGGCGGCCAGGCCCCTGCGCACCTTCATGAAGGGACGGGCGCGGTCGATCGCGAGGACCGCCGTGGTGCGTCCCGCGCGTTCGTAGACGGCAAGGAGCCCTTCTCCGCGTGGGCCCGTCGGCGGGCCGCCGCCCAGGTCGTCCGGCGAGCCCTCGACGATGCGTACGGTGTCTCCGTCGCTCCTGCGGCCGGCGAACTGGATGCGGGAGCCGTACTGGTCCGACCAGAAGTAGGGCAGGGAGTGCGCCGTCTCGACCGTGTGTCCGGCGAGCAAGTTGCGCACGGCTGTGCGCGGTTGTTCCGTGGCACTCGTCCAGTGCTCGGCGCGGACCCCGCCCGCTCTGGCGACATCACCCACCGCGACGACCTGGGGCAGCGCCGTCACACAGCCGTCGTCACAGAGGACCCCGTCGTCCACCGCGAGAGGAGAGCCCGCGAGCCAGTCCGTGCGAGGTGTCGCCCCGATGCCGACCACGACCACGTCGGCGGGCAGCAGCCGCCCGTCGGCCAGTTCGACGCCGGTGACAAAGCGACCGGCCGCACCGCGAAGCCCCGCCACGCCTACCCCTGTGAGCAGTTCGGCCCCGCCGCGCGCATGCAGTCCCGCGCACACTGAGGCCATCTCGGGGCCGAGTTGGGCCGTGAGCGGCAGAGGGGCCGCCTCGACCACGGTGACGTCATGGCCCAGGGCCACGCACGAGGACGCGGTCTCGGCGCCGATGAAGCCGCCGCCGATCACCACGACGCGCTGCGGGCCGCGCGCCAGCTCTGCCCGCAGCGCGCGGGCGTCGTCCAGCGTGCGCAGGGTGTGGACGCCCGCGAGCGGTGGCCCGGGGAGGCGCCGGGCCGCAGCGCCGGTGGCGATGACGACGCCGTCGCCCGCCACGGTGCGGCCGTCGTCGAGGACGATCGTGCGGCCGCGCGCGTCGAGCGCCCCGGCTCGCGCGCCGAGCAGCCACTCGGCGGCGAGTTCGGCCGTCTCCTCCTCGTCGGCGAGGGCGAGTTGCTCCTCGTCCGCGGTGCCGGTGAGGAAGCCCTTGGACAAGGGGGGACGGTCGTACGGGGCGTGCGGTTCGGCGCCGATGACGACCAGGCGGCCGTCGAATCCCTGGGCGCGCAGTTCCCTGGCCGCGTACAGGCCGGCGAGCGAGGCGCCCACCACGACGACGGTCCTCATGCCGCGGACCCCTTCTCGGCGGCGCCCGCGCCGCCGTCACCCGGGGCGCCCGCGTCGGAGGCGACGAGTACATGGATGACGCCGTCCTCCACGTACACCTGGTGGGTGCGCAGGGGGCGGCGGGCCGGGAGGCACGTGGGCCTGCCGGTGCGAAGATCGAAGGAGGCGGCGTGCAAGGGGCACTCGATCAGGCAGCCCTCCAGCCAGCCCTCCGAGAGGGAAGCATCCTGGTGGCTGCACGTGTCGTCGATGGCGTAGAGCTCGCCGTCGGCGTTGAACACCGCGACGGGCGGTGTGGTGTCGAGACGGACGGAGTCGCCTGCGGGGAGGTCTTCAAGGCGGCATACGGGGATCATGGGCCCCCCTCTGGGTGTGATTCGGCCCGGCTCCTGGCCTCTGGCGGGCCAAGACCCTTCGGTAACATGATGTTTCGCATGGCGCACGAGGGAGCGCTATGCGCAACAGAATCCGGGTGGGGCGCCCATCGCGTCAAGGGCTTCCCGAAGACGCGGCTTCAACAGGCCGCCAGGTGGTGAGAGTTCAGATATGACGGGCGACCGGAAACAGGCTGATCAGGACAGGGCACCCCGCGGTGAGCCGCGGGAGAAACAGCCGAAGGGGGCGGCCGGATCCGTCCAGTCCGTGGACCGCGCGGTGAGCGTGCTGGAGATCCTCGCGCGGCACGGCGAGGCCGGGGTCACCGAGATCGCCGATGAGCTGGGCGTCCACAAGTCGACGGCGTTCCGGTTGCTCGGGGTCCTGGAGAACCGGGGTCTCGTCGGTCAGGCGAAGGACCGCGGGAAGTACTTCCTGGGCTCGGGGATACTCCGGCTCGCGGGGGCGGCGGCGGTGCGCATGGACATCTCCCAGGAAGGCGGACCGGTCTGCCGTGAACTCGCGGACGAGCTGGGCGAGACGGTCAACATCGCGGTCCTGGACGACGATGCCGCCGTCAACATCATGCAGGCTCGCGGCCCCGCCTCGGTGACGGCGCAGAACTGGCTCGGCCGGCGCACCCCGCTGCACGCCACCTCCAGCGGAAAGGTGCTCCTCGCCCATCTGCCGACCACGCTGCGCGAAGGCCTGATGGCCCGCACCCTGCCGCGCCTGACCGAACACACGGTGACGGGCACGGCGGCGCTGCGCGGGGAGCTGGAGACCGTGGTCGAGCAGGGCTTCGCCATGGCCGTCGAGGAGTTGGAGGTGGGCCTCGCCGCCGTCGCCGCGCCGGTGCGCGCACACGACGGAAAGGTGATCGGCGCCCTCAGCGCCTCCGGCCCCGTCTACCGGCTGACCGAGGACCGTCTCACCGAGCTCGGCAAGCGCACCGTCGCCGCCGCCGTCGAGCTGTCCCGGCGGATGGGGTACGGCTTCTGAGATTTGCCGCGCCCCGCTCCCGCCCGTGACGCAACTGGTGCGCGGGCGGGGCGCGATGGCAGGGGGCGCAGCGTCGCAGCGTACGAACTCATGAGGGCGGAGCCGGAAGTTCACGGCTCCGCCCTCACGCGTGCGTACGCGCCCCCGTGCGCCCCCGATAGCGGCGAACGGCTTGGCTCCACCCTCTTGACGGCCTCTTGATGGCGTTCTCACTATGTCTCCCATAGCGCAACCGAACGTGCAGGACGCAACAACACCGCCACGCCGTGCGCAACAGCAGAGGAGTCTGGCCGTGCCCCACGAGGTCCGTGCCGTCGTCGCCCCGAAGAAGGGCGCGCCCGTCGAGGTGCAGACGATCGTCGTGCCAGATCCCGGCCCCGGAGAGGTTCTCGTCTCCGTACAGGCCTGCGGGGTCTGCCACACGGATCTGCACTACCGGGAAGGCGCGATCAACGACGACTTCCCGTTCCTGCTCGGCCATGAAGCGGCCGGCACCGTCGAGGCGGTGGGCGCCGACATCGACGGACTCGTCCCCGGCGACTGCGTCGTCATCGCCTGGCGTGCCCCCTGCGGGGCCTGCCGCTCCTGTCTCCGCGGCCGCCCCTGGTACTGCTTCGACTCGCGCAACGCGACCCAGCCCATGACGCTGCTCGACGGCACGCCGCTGAGCCCCGCCCTCGGGATCGGCGCCTTCGCCGAGAAGACGCTGGTCGCCGCGGGGCAGGCCGTGAAGGTCGACCCGGCGGCCCGCCCCGAGGCCGTCGCCCTGATCGGCTGCGGCGTGATGGCGGGGTACGGGGCCGCGGTGAACACCGGCGGGGTGGGCCGCGGCGACACGGTCGCCGTCATCGGCTGCGGCGGCGTCGGGAACGCCGCGGTGGCCGGGGCGGCCCTGGCGGGGGCCCGCCGCGTCATCGCCGTCGACATCGACGACGCCAAACTGGACGGGGCGACCCGGTTCGGCGCGACGCACACCGTCAACTCGCGCGGCACGGACGCGGTCGCGGCGGTCCGTGAGCTGACCGGAGGGCACGGGGTCGACGTCGCCATCGACGCCGTCGGCACCCCGTCGACGTACAAGCAGGCTTTCTACATGCGTGATCACGCGGGCGTGCTCGTCCAGGTCGGCGTGCCCGATTCGGAGATGTCGGTCGACCTGCCGCTGATCGATCTCTTCTCGCGCGGCGGCGCCCTCAAGTCATCCTGGTACGGGGACTGCCTGCCCACCAGGGACTTCCCGATCCTCGTCGATCAGTACCTCACGCGCCGTCTCGACCTCGGCGGTTTCGTCTCCGAGACCATCACGCTGGACGAGGTGGAGGAGGCGTTCGCGAGGATGCAGCGGGGCGAAGTGCTGCGGTCGGTGGTGGTCCTGTGAGCCCCGGCCGGGCCTCGGGGGCCCGCGTAGCGATCGTCGGAGCCGGCATCGTCGGCTGTTCGCTCGCCGACGAGCTGACGGCCCGCGGCTGGACCGACGTCACCGTCCTCGACCAGGGGCCGCTGCCGGCACCCGGCGGTTCCACCTCGCACGCGCCCGGCCTCGTCTTCCGGACGAGCCCTTCGAAGACCCTCACCGCGTTCGCCGCGTACACCGTCGAGAAGTTCAGCTCCCTGGAGGCGGACGGCCTCTCCTGCTTCAACGCCGTCGGCGGTCTGGAGCTCGCCACCACGCCCGAGCGCTGGGCCGACCTGCACCGCAAGGCCGGTCTCGCCGCGTCCTGGGGCGTGCGTGCCGAGCTCGTCGGCCCCGCGCGCTGCAAGGAGCTGTGGCCACTCATCGACGAGACCCTCGTCCACGGAGGGCTGTACACGCCCGAGGACGGCCTGGCCCGTGCCGTGCCCGCCTGTCGCGCGCAGATGGAACGGGCACGCGCGCGTGGAGCACGTTTCCTCGAACGGCACACCGTGACGGGCATCGAAAAGGACGGCGGCCGCGTCACCGCCGTCGTCACCGACCGCGGCACCTTCCCCGCGGACCACGTCGTCTCGGCCGCCGGATTCTGGGGACCGGTCATCGGCCGGATGGCGGGAATCGACATCCCCCTGCTGCCGCTCGCCCACCAGTACGTGAAGACCGCGCCCCTGCCCGAGCTCGCGGGCCGCAACGACCCGCGCGCCGAGGCGTCCCGGCCGATCCTCCGCCACCAGGACCGCGACCTGTACTTCCGGGAACACACCGACCGCATCGGCATCGGTTCGTACGCCCACCGCCCGATGCCCGTCGACCCGTTCACCGTCCCCGCCTATGACGACGCCGAGGACATGCCGTCCTCGTACCCCTTCACCGAGGAGGACTTCGCGCCCAGCTGGGAGGACTGCCGGCAGCTCCTGCCCGCGCTGAAGGGGGCGGAGATCGCGGAGGGCTTCAACGGCGTCTTCTCGTTCACGCCCGACGGCATGCCCGTGCTCGGCGAGTCCCGCGCGTTGCGCGGCTTCTGGCTGGCCGAGGCCGTGTGGGTGACGCATTCGGCGGGCGTCGCCAAGGCGGTCGCCGAGTGGATGGTCGACGGGCGGCCCTCGCTCGACCTGCACGAGTGCGAGCTGACGCGCTTCGAGGACGCCCAGCGCTCCCCCGCGTACGTGGCGGAGCGCGGCGCGCGGCAGTTCGTCGAGGTGTACGACGTCATCCACCCGCTCCAGCCGGTGGACCGGCCTCGGCCCCTACGGGTCAGCCCCTTCCACGTCCGCCAGCAGGAGCTGGGGGCGGTCTTCCTGGAGGGAGGCGGCTGGGAGCGCCCGCACTGGTACGAGGCCAACGCCCCGCTGGCCGAAGGCTTTCAGGGGCACGTACGCGACGCCTGGTCGGCCCGTCACTGGTCACCCGTCGCCGCGGCCGAGGCGCGCGCCACCCGCGAGCGCGTCGCCCTCTACGACATGACGCCGCTGCGCCGCCTGGAGGTCACCGGCCCGGGATCCCCCGCCTTCCTGCAGCGCATGACCTCCAACAACCTCGCCAAGAAGCCCGGTGCGGTCACCTACACCCTCCTCCTCGACGAGGCGGGCGGCATCCGTTCCGACCTGACCGTCGCGCGGCTCGCCCTCGACCGGTTCCAGGTCGGCGCCAACTCCCCCGCCGACCTCGACTGGCTGCTCCGCCACGCCCCCGACGACGTCCACCTCAGGGACATCACCTCGGGGACCTGCTGCATCGGTGTGTGGGGGCCGCTGGCCCGCGCGCTCGTCCAGCCGCTCACCCGCGACGACTTCTCACACGAGGCATTCGGCTACTTCAAGGCCAGGGAGACGTACATCGGCCACGTCCCGGTGACCGCGATGCGCCTGTCGTACGTCGGTGAACTGGGCTGGGAGCTGTACACCACCGCCGATCTGGGGCTCCGGCTCTGGGACACGCTGTGGGAGGCGGGGCGGGCGCACGGCGTGATCGCGGCCGGCCGATCCGCCTTCAACAGCCTGCGCCTGGAGAAGGGCTACCGCGCGTGGGGCCACGACATGACCACCGAACACAACCCCTACGAGGCGGGCGTCGGCTTCGCGGTCCGCATGAACAAGGGCGACTTCGTGGGGCGTTCGGCGCTCGAAAAGCTGTCCCAACCGACGCAGCAGGAGCTCGGGCGGTCCGCGCGGAAGCTCACCGCCCTGCTGCTCGACGACCCCGCCGCGGTCGTCCTCGGCAAGGAACCCGTGTACGTCGACGGCGTCCCCTCCGGGTACGTCACCAGCGCCTCGTACGGGTACACCCTGGGCCGCTGCGTCGCCTATGCCTGGCTGCCGCCCCTGGAGACGGGCACCGGCGTCCACATCGAGTACTTCGGCGAGAAGGTTCCCGCGACGGTCGCCGAAGAGCCCCTGTTCGACCCGGAGATGTCCCGCATCCGCCGCTAGCCGCCAGGAGGCACCGGTGTCCCCCACCTACGACGTGATCGTGATCGGCCTCGGCGGCATGGGCAGCGCCGCCGCGCACCACCTCTCCGCGCGCGGGTCCCGCGTCCTCGGCCTGGAGAAGTTCGGCCCGGTGCACGCCCGCGGCTCCAGCCACGGCGGTTCGCGCATCACCCGGCAGTCCTACTTCGAGGACCCCGCGTACGTACCGCTGCTGCTGCGCGCCTACGAGCTGTACGACCGCCTCGAACGCGACACGGGCCGCGACATCGCCACTCTGTGCGGCGGCGTGATGCTCGGGCACCCCGACAGCCGCACGGTCTCCGGTTCACGGCTCTCCGCCGAGCGATGGGGCCTGCCCCACGAGATGCTCGACGCCAAGGAGATCCGCCGCCGCTTCCCGACGCTCACCCCGCGGGACGAGGAGGTGGCCCTGTACGAGGCACGGGCTGGCCTCGTACGCCCCGAGAACACGGTCGCCGCACACCTCCAGCTGGCCACCCGCGACGGCGCCGACCTGCATTTCGAGGAACCCATGACCCGGTGGGAGCCCTGCCGGGACGGGGTGCGCGTCCACACCGCGGAGGACACCTACACCGCCGGACAGCTCGTGATCTGTCCGGGCGCGTGGGCACCCGCGCTGCTGACCGACCTGGGTGTGCCGTTCACCATCGAACGGCAAGTCATGTACTGGTTCCAGCCCTCCGGCGGGGTCGGCCCCTTCCTCCCCGAGAACCATCCGATCTACATCTGGGAGGACACGGAGGGCGTCCAGGTCTACGGCTTCCCCGCCATCGACGGGCCCGCCCTGGGGGCGAAAGCGGCCTTCTTCCGCAAGGGCACGCCCTGCACTCCGGAGACCATCGACCGGTCGGTCCGCGACGACGAGATCGTCGCGATGGCCGAGCAGGTGGGGCGGCTGATCCCGGACCTCCCCGGCGGCTTCGTCAAGGCCGCCACCTGCATGTACTCCAACACTCCCGACGAGCACTTCGTGATCGCCCGCCATCCGGAGCACCCCGGCTCGGTGACCGTCGCGGCCGGTTTCTCCGGACACGGCTTCAAGTTCGTGCCCGTGGTCGGCGAGATCCTCGCCGACCTGGCCCTCGACGGCACCACCGGGCATCCCATCGAGCTCTTCGACCCGAGCCGCCTCGCCGCCACGCCTGCCTGAGAACCGCCGAGAAGCCCCGTTGAGGAGTACGAGAACCGTGACGACGACCCCGTTGCCGCCGAGCCTCACCGCGACCCTCCCCGGCCGCTACTACACCGACCCGGAGATCTTCCGGCAGGAGCAGGACCGCGTCTTCGAAACGCTCTGGTTCTGCGCCGTGCGCGCCGCCGACCTCGACCGTCCCGGCGCCTTCCGCACCGTGCAGGTGGGGCGCGAGAGCGTCCTGGTCACGCGCTCCCGCACCGGCGAGCTGCGCGCCTTCCTGAACGTCTGCCGCCACCGCGGCGCCCGCCTGTGCACCGAGGAGTCGGGGCAGGTGCGGCGCGCCCTCCAATGCCCGTACCACGCCTGGACGTACGACCTGGAGGGCCGCCTCGTCGCCGCGCCCAACCTGGTGAAGATGCCGGACGTGGACCGCGCCGCCTACGGCCTGATCAAGGTGGCCCTGCGGGAGTGGCTCGGTTACGCGTGGGTGTGCCTGGCCGACGAACCGCCCTCCTTCGAAGAGACCGTCATGGGCGCGGCGGTCGAACGGCTCGGCGAAGCGGCGGCCATCGACCGCTACGGAACCGAGCGTCTCGCGCTGGGAAAGCGCATCTCCTACGACGTGCGCGCCAACTGGAAGCTGATCGTCGAGAACTTCATGGAGTGCTATCACTGCGCGACGATCCACCCCGAACTGACGGATGTCCTGCCGGAGTTCGCCGACGGGTTCGCCGCGCAGTACTACGTGGGGCACGGCGCCGCGTTCGGCGACGAGGTCGGCGGGTTCACGGTCGACGGCAGCGCGGGCTTCGACCGGCTCCCCGAGGTGTCGCAGGACCAGGACCGCCGCTACTACGCGATCACCGTGAAGCCGACCGTCTTCATCAACCTCGTCCCCGACCACGTGATCCTGCACCGGATGTTCCCGCTGGCCGAGGACCGCACGGTGGTCGAGTGCGACTGGCTGTACGCACCCGACGTCGTCGCCTCCGGCGCGGACCTCACGCACTCCGTGGAGCTCTTCCACCGCGTCAACACGCAGGACTTCGCGGCCTGCGAGCGCACCCAGCCCGCGATGGCGTCACGCGCCTACCGCGCGGGCGGGGTGCTGGTGCCGACCGAGCACCACATCGGGCTCTTCCATGACTGGCTGACGAAACAGCTCGCTACGTAGTGGACGCCTGAACCGGGACAGGCTGCTCTTGGGCGGCGGGCCGCTTGTACATGCGCGTCGCGGTGATCTCCCCGTGCACCGTCTCGGCGTCGGGGTCCTGCTGCGGCAGACCCGGCCGCAGGTGCTCCTCGACGCTGATGTACTTCAGGCCCGCGCGCAGGTCCGCGTCGTTGCGCAACCGGATGACCAACGGGAACTCGGCGAGCGCGGTCGTGTCGAACAGGCCGGTCGTGTAGAGCAGCTGCACGCCGAGCGCGTCGGAGACGGCCCGCTGGAGCTCCAGGAGGTACGTCGCGTTGGCGCGGCCGATGGGGTTGTCCAGGAAGAGCGTGCCGGCGTGCCGGTGCTTGTCGCGGCCCCGGTCGTTGCTGCGCAGCGCGGCCATCGTGCAGTACAGGGCGATGGCCGCGGTGAGCAGCTGGCCACCGGAGAAGACGTCGCCCATCTGCCCGACGGGGACGCGCTCGGCGCGCAGCACGGCGTCCGGCTTGAGGATCTCGACGGCGACACCGCGCGGTTCGAGGGCCGCCTGGACGCCGCGCAGCAGCAGGGTCATGCCGTCGCGCCGCAGGTCCGAGTTCTTCTTCACCGCGGCGCGGGTCGCCTCGTCGATGACCTCGCCGAGCCGCTCGACGAGCGTGGCCTGGTCGGGCTCCTCGAAGCGGACCCGCAGGAACTCCTGCCCCGACCACTCCCCCAGGCCCTCGGGCAGCCGGGAGAGGCGCTGTGCGGACCGGAGGGTGGCGAGCGCGGACTCGACGAGGCCGCGCAGCCGGTCGACGATGCTGTCGCGGTTGCGCTCCAGCTGTGCCAGCTCGTCGGTGAGGACGCGGAGCCTGGGCGCGAAGGCGTCGGCCCACTTCTTGGCGTGCTCGGGCAGCGCCGACGCGGGCAGTTCGCGGATCTGCTGACGGGCGGGGGTGCGCACCTGTTCGTACCGCGTGGCGTTCGCGTGGCGTACGAGGATGTCGCTGGCCTCCCGGACGGCGGACTCGGCCGTCGACAGGTCTGCGGCGCAGCCGCGCAGGGAGCGGCGGGCCTCCGCGGCGGCCTGCCGGGCCTCCTCCAGGGTGCCCGGGTAGGCCTCGGGAGCGTCCTCGGTGTCGTCTTCGTGGTGTTCGCGCAGGAGGTCGCGGAGCAGGGCCGCGGTCTCGTCGAAGCCGCCGGCCGCGTCCTCGGTGACGCGGTGGGTGTGCAGCAGAGCGGCGTGCGCCTCCTTGGCGCGGCTCAGCGCCTCGGTGTGCGCCGCCAGTTCGCCGGTGGCGGTGCGCAGGAGCGCCTGGGCCTGCTCGGCGTCGGCGGGGACGAGCTCGTCGGGGAGCTCGGTGTGGGCGTCGCCGTCCTCGGGTGCGTGCCGTTCGGCCTCGCCGCGCAGCCGGCCGAGCTGCTCGCTCGCGGTGGACGCGCGGGCCTCGATCAGCTGGACCTGGGCCTCCGCGCGGGCGGCGGCGGCTTGCCGGGAGGGGCCGTCGGAGCCGTCGGTGCCTTCGAGGAGCAGGGCGGCGCGGGTGCGGACCTTGTTGCTGAGCCGGTCGAGCTCGGCGAGGGCGGCGCTCTCGTCGCTCTCGGCGCGGGCCTGTTCGGCGCGCAGGTCGGCGCCGACGCCCACCTTCTCGTAGAGCTGGGACGCCGCGCGGTAGGCCTCGCGCAGGGCGGGCAGCGAGGACTTGGGGGCCTCGCTCTCCTCCGGTACGTCCTCGGGGGCGCCGGCGATCTCGGCGCGCTCGGCGCGCAGGGCACGGGCGGTGCGGCGGGCGTCGTCGGCGGCGCGCTGGGCGGCGCGGCGGTCCTCGTCGGCGGCGCGGGCCCGGTCGAGGCAGGTCTGGGCACGGGCCTCGGACTCCACGGCGTCGTCGGCCAGTTCGCGGAGCTTGGCCTGCCAGCCGGCCCGCTCGCGGAGCCGGTACGCGAGGCCGGCGAGGGCGTCGGCGACGCGCCGGGCGCGCTGGGCGGCCTCCTGGCGTTCGTCACGCACGCGTGCCGCCTCGCTCGCGGCCTCGTCGGCCTCGGCGCGTGCGGTGCGGGCCTCGGCGAGCTCGGCCTCGGCCTCCGTGGCGAAGGCTCGTGCCTCCTCCGCGGCGGTGGCGAGTTCGGCGAGGCGGCCGCTTGGGCAGCCGGTGCGCCAGGAGGCGAGGCGGGCGGCGAGCTCGCGGTCCTTGGCGAGGCGAACGGCGAGCGCGCGGATCTCCTCGTCGCGCCGGGCGGCCCGTGCGCGCAGCGCCTGCCGTTCCTCGTCGGCGGCGTGCTCGTCGTGCATGGCCGGGTTCGGCGGTACGAGGAAGACGCCGCTGTCCGCGGACTGCTCGCCCGGCGTGGGTGCGAGGAGGGCGGCCGCGGTACCGACGGCGACGGCGGAGCGGGGCAGCAGGGCGGCGTCGGCGAGGGCGTCGCGGGCGCGGGCGTGCGTGTCGGGGTCGGTGATGACGACGCCGTCGACGAGCTCGGGGCGGGCGGCGAGCACGCGCGCGTGGTCGGCGGGGTCGACGGCCTGCGCGAGGTAGCGCCAGCCGGGCAGGGCGGGGATGCCGTGCTCGCCGAGGAACTCGACGGTGGCGAGGACGTCGGGGCCCGGCGGGAGCAGCCCGCCGTCGCCGAGGGCGCCGAGGATCCGGGAGTCGTCGGCGGCCGCGGTGCGCAGGTCGAAGAGCTGCCGCTCGGCGGAGGCGACGCCGTCGTCGAGCAGGGTGCGCAGGTCGTCCGCGGAGCGGTCCAGCTCCTCCACGGAGAGGGCACTTCCGGAGAGGGCCTCTTCGGACAGGGCACTTTCGGCGGGGTCGCCGGCCTGGCGGGGCAGCGGCACCCCGGCGGCGCCGCCCGGCAGGCTCAGGAGCTCGGCGAGCCGCTGGTTGCCCGCGATGGACTCGGCGGCGCGGCGCTCCGCGTCGTGGGCCGCCTCGGCGGCGGTCGCGGCGTCCGAGGCGCGGGCGGCGGTGAGCTCGGCGCGGGCCTCGGCCGCGGCCGTCTCCTTGGCGTGGTCGGCGGCGCGTCCCGCGGCCTCGCGGGCGGCGTCCCACGCGGCGACGGTGGTCTTCTCGGCGTCGCTCGCGGCGAGGGCGGCACGGGCCGGGTCGGCGTCGGGGGCGGTGTCATCGAGCCAGCCCGCGCGGACGGCCTCGGCGGTCTCCTGCTCGACCTCGGCGAGGCGCTGCTTGAGGTGGCCGGCCTCGCTGCGGGCGCGCTGTGCCTCGGTGGCGGCGACCGTGGCGTCCCGGTGGGCGGCCTCGCCGGTCTCCTGGAGGGCGGCGGAACGCTCCTCCTCTTCGTTGGCGAGGTTCTCCGCGCCTTCCGCCGCGGTGTGCAGAGCGCGGACGAGGTCGGACGCGGCCTTGGCGCGGGCGGCGAGCGCGGGTGCCGCGTCGCGCTCGGCCTCGCGGATGGCGACGGCCACGCGCGCGGAGCGGTCGGCGGCGGCACGGTGCCGCAGGACGGCTTCCGCGGCCTGCCAGGCGGAGTGCAGGGTGCGGGCGTCGGCGAGTTCGCGGCGCTGGGCGGCGGCCGCCTTCTCGGCGACGGTGAGCGCCAGGGAGGCGTGCCGGTAGGCCAGCTCGGCGGAGATGAGGGCGCTCTTGCCGCGGGCCCGTTCGGCCTCGGTCACGGTGTGGGCGGCGGCGGTGACCTGCTCGGCCAGGTCGGCGACGCGCCCCCGCTCCTCGACGGCGCGCGCGGAGAGCCTGCGCGCCAGGGTCCGCGTGCGGCGCTCGGCGCCCGCGTGCACGTCACGCGCGCGTGCCCGGGTGTCGGCGGCGTCGACGATGCGGTTGAGCAGGTCCACGGAGCCCGCGGTGAAGTCGCGTTCGGCGATCAGCTCGGCGCGGCGGCCGAGCTTGTTGCCGAAACCGTGGACGAGGTCGGCGAGGCCGTCCGTGTCGCGCGTGTCGGTGACGGCGCGCAGCAGCAGGTCGGTGAAGTCGGAGTCCTTCTTGACGGCGAAGAGCCCCGCGGCCTCGCCCTCGTCGGCGTTCATCTCCCGCTGATAGCGGAAGAGTTCGGGGTCGAGTCCGAGGTCGCCGAGGTGTTCGTTCCAGCGGTCGTGGATCTCTTCCCAGTGCACTTCGAGGTGCGGGTACGCCTTGACCGCCTCGGTCATGGCGTCACGGAAACCCTTCATGGTGCGCCGCCGCCCCTGAGCACCGGACGCGCCCTCCGCCGAAGGGCGCACGGCGGTGGACTCGGCGACGGGCAGCGAGTCCAGGCTCAGGCCGGGGCCCGGCCGGAAGGAGTACCAGGCCTCGGCGAACTTCCGCGGGTCGTTGGAGACCTGGCGGCCCCGCCACTCGCTGACCTTGCCGACGACCACGCACTCGCCGGTCAGCGTGTGCTGCCACTCCAGGGCGACGTGCCCGCAGTCGTCGGCGAGCAGGAACTTGCGCAGCACACCGGAGCTGGCGCCGCCGAGTGTGTTCCGGTGGCCGGGCAGCATCACCGAGAAGATCAGTTTGAGCAGGACGGACTTGCCGCCGCCGTTCTCCAGGAAGAGCACGCCGGCGGGCGCGGGGCGGCGCGGCGGGCCGACCGGCTCGTCCTCGAAGAACTCCGCCTGGGTGGGCGCGGGGTCGGGCACTTCCGCGCCGACGCCGCGCAGGTCGAGCACGGTGTCGGCGTAGCGCGCACCGGCCGGCCCGATGGAGTAGAGGCGGATCCGGGACAGCTCGTACATGGCGGCGGACTCTCGTCGTAAGTCGTGGGGGCGGCAAGCAGGATGGGGGGCGGTGTCAGGAGTGGAACGGCAGCCCGGCGTCGGCGGCCAGCTCCAGGTCGTCGGTCTCTTCGGGCGGCAGCAGCGTCGCCGAGCCGTCCGTGACCGGGACGACGCCGAGTTCGAGGAGCTCCGCCATGGCCGCGGTGCCCGCCATGTCGCGGACCTGGAGCTGGTAGCGGGCCGTGGTGCGGTACGTCCCTCCGGAGTCGTCGCCCGTGCGCTGCAGGAACCCGGAGTCGGTGAGGAAGGCGGCCGCCTTGCCGACGATGCCGGTGGTGGAACCCGCGAGCCGGCGGGCGTCCTTGGTGGCACCGGTCGAGCTGCGCCGGGCCCAGATCCGCCAGGCGGCTTCGAGGCCGGGCGCGTCGGTCGCGGGGTCGGTGTTCTCGCCGTGTTCCTCGGCGCGCTCCTCCAGGCGGTGGCAGGCCTGGCGCACGAACGCGTCCACTCCGTTGACGGTGACCCGGCCGATGTAGCCGTCGTCGGCGAGGTCCTCGGGGCGCGGGAACGCCATGGCGGCGATGGCGAGGTGGGCGAGACCGTGCAGGAAGCGGTCGGTGGAGTCGGTGGCCGCGCGGCGGGCGTAGTCGCCCATGCGGACGGCGAAGACGGAGTCCTCCGCCGCGGTCACGGCCATGCCCGCGCGCGGGGACACCTCCAGGACGACGAGCCCGAGTCCGGTGGCGACGGCGTCGGCGAGCCGGGCGAAGGGCGGGTCCTCGCGGTAGCGGCGGAGCAGGTCCGCGTACTCCTGGTCGCGGGCGGGCTGGAGCTTGGGCTGCAGTCCGAAGGCGACGAGCCGCGCGGCGTCGGCGGCGTCGGCCGGGGTGACGGGCGCGGGGGCCGCGGGCGCCGCCGTGGGGTCCGGCTCGCCCCACGCGGCGTGCTCTGCGGGGTGGTCGGTCACGGCGTGTACTCCTCGGGGATGGGGTGGGGATCAGGGTCGGTCGTGGTCACGCCGCCTCCGTCCGGTCGGCGGCCATGCCGACGGCGTCCAGGAGTGCCGTGCCGACGATGAGGTCCGCGCCGCCGAACTCCGCGTCGTCGAGTTCGGTGCCGTCGTCCACGGCGAAGAGCAGCTTCTCCTCGCCCTGGCGGTAGGCGGTGCCGACCGGCGGGCTGGCCGCGTGCACGGCCAGCAGGGCGACCAGGTAGGGCAGTTCGGGGTCGCGGCGCCGGGCGTCGGCGAGGAGACCGGAGAGCCTGCGCGGCGCGTCGGCGGGCAGGTCGAGCAGCTCCATGGCGCTCGCGAGCTGCTCCTCGCTGAAGCGGCTGTCGTCCGGGGTGGCGATCAGGTCGGGCTCGGGCATCTCCGCGCCGAGGTGCTCGCGCTCCACGGGCGGCGTGAGGAGTATGTCGACGAGGTCGCCGACGCGGACGGAGACGGGCGTGCGCAGTCCGGTGCCGCGCGCGAAATAGGCGTCCGTCACGCGGATCGCCTGCTCGGCGGGGAGCGGCAGGAGGGGGGCCACCAGCTGGCCGTACAGGTCGAGGCCCGTGCGTGCGGTGGGGGTGGCGAAGGCCTGCCGGTCCTGTTCGGCGCGGAAGAGCGGGCCGGCCTCCAGGAGGCGGGACTGCAGCTGGGTGTGGCGGCGGATGCAGTCCTTGACGATGTCGACGAGCTCGGCGGCGCGGCGCTTCTGCTCGGGGTCCTCGGATTCGTCGCGGGCCTTGCGGATGTTGGTCAGGATGGCGTTCTCGTGGCGGTACCGGTCCGCCACGTGGTCGAGCGCTTCGGCGATCATGTCGGGGACGGCCTTGAGCCAGTCCACCGCGCGGACGTTGCGCCGGGTCGCGTCGAGGGCCTTGCGCAGCGTTTCCGAGTACTGGACGGTGCGGTAGCGGGCCTGCTCCGCGGCGAGCTGGGCGTCGGCGAGCCTGCCGCGGCTGATCAGCACCTCCAGCTTCACCTCGGCGGCGATCTGCGCGCTGGTGACGTCGGTGTCGAGGGCGCCCACCAGGACGTTGACCGCTTCGTCGGTCGTCCGCAGGTAGACGCTGCCGCCGTGGCCGGGGACCTCTTCGAGGAGCTTGAAGTCGTAGTCCCTGCGGACATACGTCCCGTCCGGGGCGAACGTGCCGTACACGGCGCGGAAGCCGCGGTCGACGCTGCCGACGTTGATCAGGTTCTCCAGGACCCAGCGGGCCACGCGCTCGTGCTCGGCGGCCGGGCGCGCGGGCGCCTGGGCGGCGACGCGCGGGAGGAGCCGGACGACGATCTGCTCGTGGTCGGCGCCGGTGTCGAAGTCCATGTTCAGGGTGACGAGGTCGATGGCCGACAGGGCCACCTCCGCCATCGCGTACACCGAGTACTCACCCGCGAGGTTGGCCTTGCGCACGTCGAGGTCGTGCAGCGGAGCCGTGCAGGCGAGGGCGCGCAGGCGGCGCGCCAGGCCCTCGTCGGCGGCCGGGCCCAGAGCGGGCCGCGGCCCCGCGCTGAGCTGGGGCGGAGCGGTGTCCGTAACGGCAGGCGAAGTCACGGTGCACAGACTAGATCCTCGGTCTGACAACGGTCGAAACGGCGCAGATCTGACAGCGTCCGCTCAGCCGTGGTCGCCCGCCGCCCGCTGTCCGTACGCGTCGACCACCCGCCGCCGCGAGTCGTCGAGGTACTCGACGAGCAGCGCCTCCGCGTCGTCGCGTCGGCCCTCCTGGAGCGCCTCCAGGATCTGTCCGTTGCGGGCGATGTAGGGCTCGTGGAGCCGCCGGGGGTCGTCCACCACGTGGAAGGCGAGGCGCAGTTCGGCGAAGACGCTGCGCATCAGCTCGTCCGTGCGCTCGCTCCCGGCGAGGGCGACGAGCTCCCGGTGGAAGTCGATGTTGGCGGTGGACACGCCTTTCCAGTCGCCCTCCCGTGCGGCCCGCCGCCCGTCGGAGACGGCGTCGGCCAGCCCGTCCACGGCGTACGGCGGTGCGCCGAGCCCGCGGACGACCGCGCATTCGACGAGGGCACGGGTGCGGTAGATGTCCCCCACATCCTCGTCGGTCAGCATCCGTACGAAGACCCCGCGGTTGAGTTGGTGCTCCAGGAGCCGCTCGTGCGTGAGCAGCCGGAACGCCTCCCGCAGCGTGTTGCGGGAGACGCCGAGCGCGCCGCCGATGCTGTCCTCGGAGAGCCGCGTGCCGGGCGGGAAGAACCCTGCGGCGATGCGGCTCCGCAGGATGTCGGAGACCCGCTCCGCCGTACTCGTGCGCCCCAGGAGTGCGCGGTCGTCGACCAGTCCGTTCACGTCACCCGTCCCCTCCGCCATGCCCGGATTCAATCGCAGATGCAAGAACGAGACAACAGGGGTATTGAGGGATCGTTCAACGATCCTCTACGTTGTCGGGCACGGCTCACCGCACTACCCCTCCCCGCCCCCGTTCGGTGCCTCCTCCCCGTCCCCCACCGCACGACCGCACCCCGCCCGCTCCAGCACCCTCCGTCCCTCACCTGTGAGGTGCCCATGAGCACGACCCCACCGCCCGAGACGGCCGCTCCGGCCGGACCACACCCCGACCAGGGCGAACTCCCCGACGACAGCGGCGCGTTCGGCTGGCTGCGCGCCCTCGGGCCGCGCGGGCGCCGCGCCTTCGCCGGCGCCTTCGGGGGCTATGCCCTCGACTCCTACGACTACTTCACGCTGCCGCTGAGCATGGTGGCGCTCGCCGCGTACTTCGGCCTCGACAGCGGCCAGACCGGCCTCTTCACCACCGTCACCCTCGTCGTCTCCGCCGTCGGCGGCGCCATCGCGGGGGTGGTCGCCGACCGGATCGGCCGCGTCAAGGCCCTGATGATCACGGTCGTCACGTACGCCGTCTTCACCGTCGCCTGCGGCTTCGCGCCCAACTACGAGACGCTGCTCGTCTTCCGTGCCCTCCAAGGGCTAGGGTTCGGCGGCGAGTGGGCGGTCGGCGCGATCCTCGTCGCCGAGTACGCCACCGCCAAGAACCGCGGCCGCACCCTGGGCGCGATCCAGAGCTCCTGGGCCGTGGGCTGGGGCCTCGCGGTGATCGTCTACACCGTGGTGTTCCAGTTCCTGGACGACGACGTCGCCTGGCGCGTGATGTTCTGGACCGGTGCGCTGCCCGCACTGCTCGTGATCTACGTACGGCGCAATGTGCACGACGCGCCCGAAGCCGCCGAGGAGCGGCGCAAGAGCGCCGACAAAGGCTCCTTCACGGCCATCTTCAAACCGGGGCTGCTGCGCACCACGTTCTTCGCGGTGCTCCTGTCCACCGGTGTACAGGGCGGCTACTACACACTGGCCACCTGGGTGCCCACGTACCTCAAGAGCGATCGCGGCCTCACCGTCGTCGGCACCGGCGGCTATCTGACCTTCCTGATCTCCGGCGCCTTCATCGGCTACCTCACCGGTGGCTATCTCACCGACAAGCTCGGCAGGAAGCGGAACATCACGCTCTTCGCGTTCCTCTCCGCGGCCAGCATCCTCGCGTACACGAACATCCCGGACGGCGCCAACGGCCTTCTTCTTGTGCTCGGTTTTCCGCTGGGCTTCTGTATGTCGGCGATTTTCAGCGGCTTCGGCTCGTTCCTCAGCGAGCTCTACCCGGCCGCCGTCCGCGGCACGGGGCAGGGCTTCACGTACAACACGGGGCGCGCGATCGGCGCCGTCTTCCCCACCATGGTCGGCTTCCTCGCCGACAGCTGGGGCGTCGGCGGAGCGCTGGTCTTCGGAGCCATCGGTTACGGACTCGCCGTCCTGGCGCTGCTCGGGCTGCCGGAGACGCGCGGAAGGGAGCTTCCGTGAACCACGAGACGCGCGCCACGCCGTCGATCCGCAGCGCCAAGAAGGCCCGCGCCGCCTTCCGCGCGGGCGACACGAGCCCCACCGCGGGATGGGCCGCGGGCTTCACCCAGGCCAACCTCATCTCCGTGCCCGCCGACTGGGCGTACGAGATGCTCCTGTTCTGCCAGCGCAACCCGAAGCCCTGCCCGGTCCTCGACGTCACGGACGCCGGTTCCTGGTCCACCCCGCTGGCTCCCGGCGCCGATCTCCGCACCGATCTGCCGCTGTACCGGGTGTGGGAGCACGGCGAGCTGACCGCCGAGCCCACGGACGTGGTGGGCCACTGGCGCGACGACCTGGTGACCTTCCTCATCGGCTGCAGCTTCACCTTCGAGTGGGCGCTCGCCGACGCCGGCGTCCCGCTGCGCCACATCGAGCAGGGCCGCAACGTCCCGATGTACGTCACCGACCGCCCCTGCCGCCCCGCGGGGCGGCTGCACGGCCCGATGGTGGTGTCGATGCGTCCCGTGCCGCCCAGCCGCCTCGCGGACGCCATCAGGGAGAGCTCGCTGATGCCCGCGGTGCACGGCAGCCCGGTGCACTGCGGCGACCCCGGCGGGCTCGGCATCGCGCATTTGGACCGCCCCGACTTCGGCGACGCCGTGGCCCTCGAACCCGACGACATTCCGGTGTTCTGGGCGTGCGGGGTCACCCCTCAGGCAGCGGTGATGGCATCGCGGCCGCCCTTCGCGATCACGCACGCGCCGGGCCGGATGTTCGTCACCGACGCCCGGGACGAGCAGTACCGCGTGGTGTGACGGCCGAAAACACCGGAGGCTTACGTCAAGCACTGGAGGCATACGTTGATGAGCGCGCCCCTGATCGATCTCAACGCCGACCTCGGCGAGGGCTTCGGCCGCTGGCACCTGACCGACGACGAGGAGCTGCTGTCCGTCGTCACCAGCGCCAACGTGGCCTGCGGGTTCCACGCCGGCGACCCGGTGACCATGCGTCGGGTCTGCGACCGCGCCGCCGAGCGCGGAGTGCGGATCGGCGCGCAGGTGTCCTACCGGGACCTGGCGGGCTTCGGGCGGCGCGCCATGGACGTGCCGCCAGCGGAGCTGGCGGCCGAAGTGGCTTACCAGATCGGCGCCTTGGAGGTGTTCGCCCGCGCGGCGGGCACGCGCGTGGCGTACGTGAAGCCGCACGGCGCGCTCTACAACCGCGTCGTCCACGACGAGGAGCAGGCCCGCGCGGTCGTCGAGGGCGTACTGCTCGCCGACGCCGCGCTGCCCGTCCTCGGGCTTCCGGGATCGTCCCTTCTGAAGACGGCGGACAAGGCCGGGCTCCCCGTCGTCACCGAGGCCTTCGCGGACCGCGCCTACACCGACGAGGGCACTCTGGTCCCCCGCTCCCGTGAAGGAGCGGTCGTCACGGAGGCGGACGCCGTCGTCACACGGTCCGTCGGAATGGCCCGGTCCGGTGTCGTCACCTCGCTCGGGGGCCGCGAGATCGAGGTCCGCGCGCGGTCGCTGTGCCTGCACGGCGACACCCCGGGGGCGGTGGAGCTTGCCCGGCGGGTGCGGGCCGAGCTGGAGGCGGCCGGCGTGCGCGTGGCGGCGTTCGCGTGAGGGCCCTGCCGGTCGGCGAGCGGGCCCTGCTCGTCGAACTCTCCGACGGCACCGAGGCCCAGGCCCTCCACGCGGAGCTGCTGCGCCGTCGCGCGTCGGGCGACCTGCGGGTCCGGGAGATCGTTCCCGCGGCGCGTACGGTGCTCCTCGACGGTCTCGACGACCCCGGCCGCGTCGGCGCCGAGCTGCCCGGCTGGGACATCCCGTCGCTGCCCCCGCGCGCGGGAGCGGTTCTGGAGATACCGGTGAGGTACGACGGGCCGGACCTCGCGGACGTGGCGGCGCACTGGGGCGTGCCCGTGGGCGACGTGGCGCGGATCCACTCCGCCGCCGAATTCCGCGTCGCGTTCTGTGGGTTCGCACCCGGCTTCGGCTATCTGACCGGGCTGCCCGAGCGCTACGAAGTACCGCGCAGGGCCACGCCACGCACCAGTGTGCCCCGGGGCAGCGTCGCCCTGGCGGGCCCGTACACGGGCGTCTACCCGCGCGCGTCGCCCGGCGGCTGGCAGCTCATCGGTTCCACGGACCTCGTGCTGTGGGACCACGCGCGCGTGCCCGCCGCGCTGCTCTCCCCCGGCGTCCGCGTCCGCTTCGTGCCGCGTACGGCCCCGACGGCCCCGGCAGCGGGGACGTGATGACCGACCACGCCCTCTCCGTCGTACGCGCCGGGGCCCTGACCACCGTGCAGGACCTCGGGCGCCCCGGGCACGCGCATCTCGGGGTGCCCCGCTCCGGAGCCCTCGACCTGCCCGCGGCCCGCCTGGTCAACCGCCTGGTCGGCAACCCGCCCGAAGCGGCCGTCCTGGAGACCACCCTCGACGGCTGTGCCGTGCGTCCGCGCAGGACCGTGACGGTCGCCGTGGGCGGTGCGCCCTGCCCCGTGACCGTGGACGGCAGGCCCGCGCCCTGGGGAGCCCCCGTGCGGGTGCCCGCGGGAGCGCTCCTGGACGTCGGAACGGCCGTCTCCGGAGTACGGTGCTACGTCGCGTTCGACGGCGGCGTGAGCGTCGAGCCGGTGCTCGGCAGCCGCTCGACGGATCTGCTCTCCGGCCTCGGCCCGCCCCCGCTCGCGACCGGCGCCGTCCTCCCCCTGGGACACCCCGGCCGCGACCACGCACGCGTGGACGTCGTTCCGCAGCCCGCGCCGCCCCAGGAGCTGGTGCTCCGGGTGACGCTCGGGCCGCGCGCGGACTGGTTCACGGCGGCGGCGCTGGACACCCTCACCACGCGCGCGTACACGGTGTCCTCGGCGAGCAACCGCATCGGGCTGCGCACCGAGGGCCCGGCCCTGGAGCGGGCGTTCGAAGGCGAGCTGCCCAGTGAGGGCATGGTGCTCGGCGCCGTGCAGGTCCCGCCGGACGGCAGGCCCGTCGTCTTCCTGGCCGACCACCCCACCACCGGGGGCTACCCGGTGGTCGCCGTGGTCCGCGAGAGCGACCTGGCCGCGGCGGCGCAGGCCTGGCCCGGCACGCCCGTGCGTTTCGTCGCCGCCGGCCTGCGGCGACCCTCACAGGTCCCCTAGGCCGCCCGTCACACGGCCGCGTCCGGGCCGATCCTGCTGCGCACCGCTGTCTGTACGTCGTCCTCCTCGGCGGGGTCCGCGGCGAGCCTCCTGAGCCGGTTGACGACACGGGCGTCACCGGTCTCGGCGTGCCGTGCGGCGACTTCGCGGGTGGACTCCTCGCAGTCCCAGAGGCACTCGACGGCGAAGCCGGAGGCGAAGGAGGGATCGGTGGCGGCCAGCGCGCGTGCGGCGCGGCCGCGGAGGTGGGAGGAGGCGGTCTCTCGGTAGACGTGCCGCAGCACGGGGGCGGCGCAGGCGATGCCGAGGCGTCCCGCGCCGTCGACGAGGGTCCACAGCGTCGGCGCGTCGGGGCCCTCGCCGCGGACGGCCTCGCGGAGCGCGGCGAGGACCGGCTTGCTGTCCTGTGCGCCGCCCCGGCAGGCGAGCATGCGTCCGGCGGCCGCGCCCAAGTCGTCGGGCCGGTAGGCCCAGCGTCGGGCACGCTCGACGGCGGCGACGCTGCGCATCCGTTCGAAGGCGTCGGTGGCGGCGTCCACCACGACCTGCGAGGGGCCTTCCGCGGCGTACTCGATGAGGTCGAGGACGGCGGGGTCGTGGGTGTCCGCGAGGTAGCGCAGGGCGGTGCCGCGCGCCCCGTCGGAGCCGTTGCGTGCGGCCTCGATGATCTCGGCGCGGTCCTCGGGTCCTGCGACCGCGGTCAGGCAGCGTGCGGCGGGCACGTACAGGACGGTGCCCCGCTCCAGGCCCTCCTGCGCCCAGTCGAAGACGGCCTGGACGCTCCAGCCCGGGCGCGGTCCCGAGGGACGCATCTGGCGCTGCCACCGGTCGAAGGAGCCCTGTTCCCGCGCGGCGCGCACGCGGGCGCCGATATCGGCGCGGGGGTCCTCTTCCCAGAGGCGCCAGGGCCTCGGTTCGTAGGCGTCGCGGACGGCGGCGGCGAGGTCGGCCTCGCCCTCGGCGTCGGGGGCGAACCGGGCGAGCACGGGGGCCGCGAGGGCCCGCAGCCCCGCGTCGTCGTCGCGCAGCGCCAGCTCGTCGAGGGCCCAGGCCCAGTTGGAGCCGAACGCCGCGTACCTCCGCAGGAGCTCGAGGGCGTCCTGCCTGCCGTACGAGGCGAGGTGGCCGAGGACGGCGAGGGCGAGTCCGGTGCGCGAGTCGTCCGTGTTCAGGACGTCCTCGGCATCGAAGAGGTGCCGCTCGATCTCGCCGAGTCCGCCGTGCAGGTCGAGGTAGAGCCGGGCGTAGTACAGCGAGCGGTTCTCCACCTGCCAGTCGTGGCGGGGATCGTTGAGCACGCAGTGGTCGAGGGCGGTGAGCGCCTCGGAGCGTGGGGCGGTGAGCGCGTGCAGGGTGCCGTCGCCGCGGCCCCTCTGCAGCAGGCCGAGCAGCGTACCGCTGGGCGCTATGACCGGATCGAACATGGGAAACAGCCTCACATCAAGCGTCGACGCAACCGGGAATCACGCATTACCTGGCCGTGCGCCAACACGTCGGGCCGCCCGCCGTCTTTTGCTTGTCGAAGACCATCTTCCTCTGCCTCTCGTCGGTGGCCCAGGGGTTCCCGGACGGGAGGTCCGGGGGCGGGCCGCTCACGGTCCACGCGGTGCGGCAACATCTGCCCCACCGTCGCGTCCGTGAATCACGTCGTCATGATGACCCGGCGGTCAGGTCCGCCGCGACCACATTTCCAGCGCCCCCGTTGTTGCTGGTCAGGTACCCGGTTCAGGCGGCCCCGAACAGCTGCAGCAGCTCCGCCTTTCCGAACATCCTGGCCGTGTCGACGGCCGACGGAGTGCCGGCGGCGGGATCCGCGCCACCGTCCAGGAGGGCCCGGATCACCGCGTCCTCGCCCTTGAAGACGGCTCCGGCGAGCGGGGTCTGGCCCCGGTCGTTGGCGCGGTTGGTGTCGGCGCCGCGCTCCACGAGGGCGCGGACCGCGTCGGCGTGCCCGTGGTAGGCCGCCAGCATCACGAGCGAGTCGCCGCTGTCGTTCGTGAGGTTCGCGGGGGCGCCCGCGTCCACGTAGGCGGCGAGGGCCGCTGCGTCGCCCTGACGTGCCAGATCGAAGATCTTGGTCGCCAGCTCCACGACCTCGGGGTCGGGGGCTTCGCTCATGGGGGCGTTCCGCCTTTCCGGCTTTTCGGGTGCGTCTGCCTGTGCAGCCGTACGAGTGAATCGACAGGGTACTGCCCCGCCGGGCACATGACCCGGGCCACCCGAGGCAAAGATCACGCCGAGGCGCGAAGGCCACTCGGAACCCCGACCATGACCCGATCGGGCTACACCATTAGAGGGAAATCCCAAGAAATTGACCCATTTGCACCTTTTATCGTATGGATACATGCTGTGAACCTGGAAGAACTCATGGTGACTGTCCCCACCAAACCAGGAGAACCGTCATGGTCCTTTCCATCTCGGGCGTCGTACTGCTCGGAATCATCGTCTTCCTCTTCTTCCGCAAAGACGGACTCAAGGCGTCGCACGCGGTGGTCTGCGCCCTCTTCGGCTTCTTCATGGCAGGCACGGCGATCGCCCCGAGCATCAAGGCCGGCAGCGCGAGCCTGGCGAGCCTCCTCGGCGGGATCAAGTTCTGACCGTCCCGCTTTCGTACGCACCTCCAGGAGACAGACGTGGCCAGGCGACCACTCCCCCGCATTCTGAGCAACGGCACCGCATCCATCGCCCGGAGCAGGGAGCTGGCACGGTCGGCGGCCGACAGCGCCACGGACGTCCTCCATCCGCTGATCACGATCACCCGCGGACTGCGCCGGCTGGCTGCCGCCGGGCGGCGCAGATGGGCCGACACCCCGAAGGACAAGCGCGGGCCGCTGCTGTTCCTCGTGGCCTCCGTCGTCCTGGTCGTGGCGCTCGTGCCCTACGGACCGCTGCTCGCCCTCATCTCCCTGATGGGGGCGGCGGCCTGGACGGGCCGCGAGCGCACCGCTCCGGAGCCGGAGGGGCCTGACGAGGCGCAGGTGCAGCGGCTGCAGTCCCTCTACGAAGCGCTCGTCCCGTACTTCTCCGTCCCCGAGGACCCCGCCCCGCTCTTCGCGCACGGCGGTGAATGGGACAAGGCGTTCGTCGAGCACGACTTCGACGACACCGGGCGGATCTCCCGGCTCGTGGTGCGCTACCCCGCGTACTTCACGGACGGCGAGGCCGAGTCCCGCGCCCGGATCGAACAGCTGCTGCACGCCAAGGCGGGGCGCGGCCGCGAGTACCACTTCCTGTGGGACGAGGAGGGCAATCAGCTCACCGTCACGGTGCTCTCCCCGCTGCCCACCGACATCGCCGCCCAGCGATTCGTCACCGCCCCGGGAGAGACCGTCCTCGGCTTCACCGACGAGACCGGCGTCCAGCGCACCCTGCCGCTGTCCGACGGCGCGGAACAGCGCGACGTACCCCCCGTCGTGTGGCGCACGGGCATCCGCTCCACCGAGCCCCACCTGCTGATCGCCGGCCAGCCCGGCAGCGGCACGACGTCATTGCTGCGCTCCATCGCCCTCCAGGCGCTGCAGTACGGCGATGTGCTCGTCGTCGAGGGCAGCGGCACCGGCGACTACGCCTGTCTGACCGGCCGTGACGGGGTCCTCGCCATCGAGTGCGGGCTCACCGGGGCGCTCGCGAGCCTCGAATGGGCGGCGCACGAGACCGAGCGCAGGCTCATCGCGGCGAACCGCGCGCGGCAGGCGGGCCACCCGCCGCCGGAGGACACCAAGCGCCCCCTGTGGCTCCTCCTCGACCGCCCGAGCGCGCTCGGGCACCTCGCCGCGGCCGACGGGCGCACGGACCCCCAGTCACTGCTGCAGGTCCCGTTGCGGCACGGCAGGGCGGCGAACGTGACGGTCGTGGTCGCCGACCAGTTGGACGCCCTCGACGCGCTGAGCGAGGCGGTGCATCAGCACACCCGCGCGCGCGTGGTGCTGGGTTACGCCACGGTCGACCAGCTGGAGGACGTCCTCGGGACGCCGCCCCACACGACGCCGACGATGGACGTACCGCCCGGCCGCGGCTACGCCCGGCTCGGCGCGGGCCCGGTGCACCGTCTCCAGGTCCCCGCGACCCCCGACCCGTACGACGACGCGACCAGCGAGGCCCACCGCAGGGCCGTCATGGAGCTGCTGCCGGAGCGGAGCACCCCGCCGGACGAGACGGAGCCCGCCGCCCCGGAGGCCACGGAGGCGGAACCGGTCCCCGCCGAGAGCTAGGGCCCTGCTACGGAGACGTGCATCAGGCGACAAACGGGTGGGCTGCCTGCGCGCCCGCGCCGACGCCCGTCTCGACCAGCCGGGCCGCCGCCGCCAACCGCGCCGCCGCCTCGTCGGCGACCGCGCCCCCCACGGTGAACGGCAGCCGCACGTATCCCTCAAAGGCTCCGTCCACTCCGAAGCGGGGCCCCGAAGGCACTCGTACGCCCACCCGCTCGCCCACCTCGGCGAGCCGCGACCCGGACACGCCGCCGGTGCGCACCCAGAGGGTGAGACCGCCGCGCGGCACCTCGAACTCCCAGTCGGGCAGCTCGCGGCGGACGGCTGCGACCAGCGCGTCGCGATTCTCCCTGGCCTGTTCCCTGCGCACGTCCACGGCGGCCTGCCAGCCGCCGGTGTTCAGGAGCCAGTTCACGGCGAGCTGTTCGAGGACGGGGGTGCCGAGATCGGCGTACGCGCGCGCGGCGACCAGGCTGCGGATCACGTCGGGCGCGGCCCGCACCCAGCCGATGCGCATGCCGGCCCAGAAGGCCTTGCTGGCCGAGCCGACGGTGATGACGGTGGAGCCCGCGGGGTCGAAACCGCAGACCGGGCGCGGCATGGCGAGGTCCTCGTCGAGGCCGAGCTCGCTCATCGTCTCGTCGACGACGAGGACCGTGCCCGCGGACCTGGCCGCCTCGACGAGCTGCCTGCGCTGGTCCTCGTCCGCGAGCGCGCCGGTGGGGTTGTGGAAGTCCGCGACGACGTACGCGAGCCGGGGCGCGGCGTCGCGCAGGACCTGCCGCCAGCGGTCCATGTCCCAGCCCTGGAGGCCCTCGGCCATGGCGACGGGGACGAGGCGGGCGCCCGCTTCACGCATCAGCTGGAGGATGTTGGCGTACGACGGCGACTCCACGGCGATGCGTTCGCCGCGGCCCGCGAAGAGGTGACAGATGGCGTCGATGGCGCCCATCGCACCGGTGGTCACCATGATCTGTTCGGGCATGGTGGGGATCCCGCGCGCGCTGTAGCGCTCGGCGAGCATCTCGCGCAGGGCGGGCAGGCCGGCGGGGTAGTCGCCGTGCGTGTGGGCGTACGGCGGGAGGGCTTCGAGGGCACCCTGGACGGCGCGGGTGAGCCAGGGTTCGGGCGCGGGCAGCGCCGCACAGCCGAGGTCGATCATGGAACCGAGCGCCTCGGGGGGCAGCGGTTCGAGACCGCGCGCGGGGAGAGGATTTCCGGCGGGGACGGCGGTCCAGCTGCCCGCTCCCCTGCGGGACTCCAGGAACCCCTCGGTGCGCAGCGCTTCGTAGGCGGCGGCGACGGTGGTACGGCTGACGGCGAGGGCGACCGCGAGTTCACGCTCGGCGGGCAGGCGCGCGGCGACCGGTACACGCCCTTCGAGCACGAGGAGCCGGATGCCGTCGGCGAGGGCACGGTAGGCGGGCGGGCGGCGCGAGCCCGTGCCCACGGGGCGGTCCTGCTGGGAGGCGAGGAGACGGGCGAGCTGCGTCGACCCCATCGCCGAAGTCCACTGAGCCATGATTCCCAGTCCACCTTCCCCGGATTGGCCATGGTTGGCTGCTTTGTACAAGCCACAGAGTGTCATGCGTCAGGCCACTACCACCACCAACGGGGGCACCTCTTGTCCGGCACGACACCCGGCACGACACCTGGCGAGACACCTGGGGCGACGCGGCGGCAGCTCCCGCGGCGACTCACGCAGCTCTACGCGGGCCTCACCCTGTACGGCGTGAGCTCCGCGCTCCTCGTCGTGTCCGGCCTCGGCCTGGAGCCGTGGAACGTGCTGCATCAGGGGCTCGCCGAGCTCACCGGCCTCTCGATCGGCGCCGTGTCCATCGTGGTGGGCGCCGCGGTCCTGCTCCTGTGGATCCCGCTGAGGCAGCGTCCCGGGCTCGGCACGGTCTCCAACGTCTTCGTCGTCGGGCTGGCGATGGACGCCGCGCTGGCGCTGCTGCCGGAGGCCGAGGGCTGGGCCGTGCGCGTACCGCTGATGGTGGCCGGGATCGTCCTGAACGGCGCGGCGACCGGCCTGTACATCGCGGCGGCGTTCGGCCCCGGCCCCCGGGACGGCCTGATGACGGGCCTGCACCAGCGGACCGGACGCTCCATCCGGCTGATGCGGACACTCATCGAGGTGGCGGTGGTCGTGACCGGCTTCGCGCTCGGCGGCACCGTCGGGGTCGGCACGGTCCTCTACGCGCTCGCCATCGGCCCGCTCGCCCAGTTCTTCCTGCGCCGCTTTGCCCTCCCCACGACCGTCACGGGCGTCGTCGTGGCCTCCGGCGGCCCGCCGGAGCAGGCGATACTGCAGCCGTGACCACGCGCGTACGCCACCCCTACCTCGATCACCCGGGACCGCTCGCCCTCGCCCACCGCGGCGGTGCGGCGGACGGCCTGGAGAACACCGCCGCGGCCTTCCGGCGCGCCGTCGACCTCGGCTACCGCTACATCGAGACCGATGTGCACGCCACCGCCGACGGCCGCCTCGTCGCCTTCCACGACGCGACGCTGGACCGGGTGACCGACGCGGCGGGACGCATCATCGACCTGCCGTGGAGCGAGGTGCGCCACGCGCGCGTGGCGGGCAGCGAACCGGTGCCCCTCTTCGAGGAGTGCCTCGAAGCCTTTCCCGACGTGCGCTGGAACGTGGACGTGAAGGCGGAGCCCGCGCTGCTGCCGCTGCTCGACCTGATCCGCCGCACCGACTCCTGGGACCGCGTCTGCGTCGGCTCGTTCTCGGAGGCCCGGGTAGCCAGGGCCCAGCGCTTCGGGGGCCCGCGCCTGGCCACTTCCCTGGGCACCCGGGGCGTGGCGGCGCTGCGGATGCTGTCCTACGGAGTGCCCGCCGCCCTGCGCCGTTCCGCGGTCTGCGCCCAGGTACCGGAGACGCACGGCGGGATCCAGGTGGTGGACCACCGCTTCGTGCGCGCCGCCCACGCGCGCGGGATGCAGGTCCACGTGTGGACGGTCAATGACGCGGACCGGATGAGCGCCCTGCTCGACCTCGGGGTGGATGGCATAGTTTCCGATCACATCGAGACGCTGCGCGAGGTGCTGAAGGACCGGGGGACCTGGGTCTGACGCTGCCGCGGCGGCGTCGCATCACGGGGAACAGCGAGGTCACGGGTGAGCACCGACACCGTGAAGAGAACGCCCGCCGACGACTCGGAGGCCGCGGAGCGGCGGCGCGAGCAGCGGGGCTGGTACGTCTACGACTGGGCGTGCTCGGTCTACTCGACGAGCGTCCTGACCGTGTTCCTGGGGCCCTATCTCACGGAGATCGCCAAGGCCGCCGCGGACCCCGAGGGATATGTGCATCCGCTGGGCATCCCGGTCCGCGCGGGATCGTTCTTCGCGTACACGGTCTCCGTGTCGGTGATCGTGTCGGTCTTCGTCATGCCGCTGGCGGCAGCGGCCGCCGACCGCACCGGCCGCAAGAAGCCCCTGCTCGGCGTCGCCGCGTACGTGGGGGCGGCCGCCACGGCGGGCATGTTCTTCCTGGCGGGAGAGCGCTATCTGCTCGGCGGCCTCCTGCTGATCGTCGCCAACGCCTCGCTCGCCGTGTCGATGGTGCTCTACAACTCCTATCTGCCGCAGATCGCACCTCCGGAGGAGCGGGACGCGGTCTCCTCACGCGGCTGGGCCTTCGGGTACGCGTCGGGCGCCCTCGTCCTGGTGGCGAACCTCGTCCTGTTCCTGGCCCACGACAGCTTCGGCGTCTCCGAGTCGACGGCGGTCCGCATCTGTCTGGCGTCGGCGGGCCTGTGGTGGGGCGCCTTCACCCTCGTACCCCTGAAACGGCTGCGGGACCGCCGGACGCCCGCGCACGACGCCGGGTCGGCGGCCGGGGGCGGGTGGCGGCAGCTGCGGTCGACCGTGCGGGACATGCGGCGCCATCCCCACACGCTCGCGTTCCTGTTCGCCTACCTGGTCTACAACGACGGTGTTCAGACGGTGATCTCGCAGGCGTCCGTCTACGGCTCCGAGGAGCTCGGACTCGGTCAGTCCACGCTGATCGTGGCGGTCCTGCTGGTCCAGGTGCTCGCGGTCGCGGGGGCTCTCGCCATGGGGCGACTCGCCCGGACCTACGGCGCCAAGCGGACCATTCTCGGGTCGCTCGTGGCCTGGACGGTGACGATCGGGGCCGGGTACTTCCTGCCCGCCGGCGCGCCCGCGTGGTTCTTCGTCCTTGCCGCGGGGATCGGCCTGGTCCTCGGCGGCACGCAGGCCCTGTCCCGCTCGCTCTTCTCGCACCTGGTGCCGCGCGGGAAGGAGGCCGAGTACTTCTCCGCGTACGAGATCAGCGACCGCGGGATGGCGTGGCTGGGGCCGTTGATCTTCGGCCTCACGTATCAGCTCACGGGAAGTTACCGGGATGCCATCGTCTCGCTGGTGGCGTTCTTTTTGCTCGGTTTCGTCCTGCTCGTGCGGGTACCCGTACGGCGTGCGGTACGCGACGCGGGCAATCCCGTACCCCACAGGATTTAGCAACTGAAGCCAAAGGCCGGTAGTGTACGCCTTTGGCCTGCCAGGCGGACCGTTACTGCGAGCTGAAGAATCAGAAGCGCTGGGTGACATCTGCTGCCAGATGTGACAAACCGGGCACTGGTGGGTACAACAAGGGGCGGCATACGACGGCGACGCATAACCCTGAACGGGAATCTTTACCGCCGACCGGACGTTGACCGGATGACGACGACAGCGACACCTGTCCTGTGGGCGACAAGCCCGGGAGGCACGATTCATGAGTGAGCGAGCTCTTCGCGGCACGCGCCTCGTGGTGACAAGCTACGAGACCGACCGCGGCATCGACCTGGCACCTCGCCAGGCCGTGGAGTACGCATGCCAGAACGGACATCGTTTCGAGATGCCGTTCTCGGTCGAGGCGGAGATCCCGCCGGAGTGGGAGTGCAAGGTCTGCGGGGCCCAGGCACTCCTCGTGGACGGCGACGGACCTGAGGAGAAGAAGGGCAAGCCGGCGCGTACGCACTGGGACATGCTCATGGAGCGCCGCACCCGAGAGGAGCTCGAAGAGGTCCTCGAGGAGCGACTCGCGGTTCTCCGGTCCGGTGCCATGAACATCGCGGTGCACCCGCGTGACAGCCGCAAGTCCGCCTGACGACGGACGCTGCGGCACACCGCATCACGAAGCACCAGGCACAACGCAGTACAAAAGGGCCGGGGCCACTGCTGAGCAGTGGCCCCGGCCCTTTTGCGTGTCCGGCCCTTCTTCGTGTCGGCACTCAATGGGGCAGCTGCGGGTCGTCCGGGCGCGGGCCGCGCATGGGCGGCTCGTCGTCCCTGATGACCTCACCCTGCACGACCTTGCCGTCGGGGCGGTGCATCCGCGCCTGCTGATAGGCGTCCCCCAGGCCGCCGGGCGTCGCCTCGCGCACCTTGCGCTCGAAGGTCCGCTCCGCGTACTTCCCCAGGGCCTTCTGGACCGGCGGGATGAGCAGGATCAGCCCCAGGGCGTCCGAGATGAGCCCCGGCAGGATGATCAGCAGGCCGCCCAGCATCGTCAGGGCGCCGCCTCCCCCGGTCTCCCGGGCGGGCGTCACACCGCTCTGCTGCTGTTGCACCGCCTCGCTGAGCTTCCGGAACGCCCGGCGCCCCGCGCGCTTGATCACCGCGGAGCCGAGCACGAGGCCGCCCACCAGGAGCAGGAAGACCACGAACCCGCTCGTGGCCCCCGCCACGACGGTGAGCAGCCAGATTTCCAGGACCAGCCACGCGGCGATGCCGAGCGGCAGGAACCTCAGGGGCCCGGAGCGCCGGGGCCGGGCGGGTCGGATGGGAGGCGGTGCGCCAGTCGTCATGCTCCCAGTGTGCCTGGGCCCGCCTCAGTCCGGCATAAGGGGATGATCAAGCCCCCTCCGCGCCTCAGTCCTGCTTGCGTCCGATCGCCTTGCCGACCTTGCCGACCCGCTCGCCCACACCCCAGGCCGTGACCCGCCAGAGCGCCTCGACGACGATGTTCTGGCTCATCTTGCTGTCGCCGAGCTCCCGCTCGACGAAGGTGATGGGCACCTCGACGACGTGGTGGCCCGCCTTGACCGCGCGCCTCGCCAGGTCGACCTGGAAGCAGTAGCCCTGCGACTCGACCTCGCCGAGTCCGAGGTTCTCGAGGGTCTCGCGGCGGAAGGCGCGGTAGCCGCCCGTCACGTCGCGGATCGGCACGTCGAGCAGGAGGCGCGAGTACGTGCTGCCGCCGCGGGAGATGAACTCGCGGTGCTTGGGCCAGTTGACGACCCGTCCGCCCGGCACCCAGCGCGAGCCGAGCACGAGGTCGGCGCCCTTCAGGGCGGTGAGCAGCCGGGGCAGCTCCTCCGGCTGGTGGGAGCCGTCCGCGTCCATCTCGACAAGCACGCCGTAGTCGTGGTCGAGGCCCCAGCGGAAGCCCGCGAGGTAGGCCGCGCCGAGCCCTTCCTTGCCCTTGCGGTGCAGGACGTGGACCTGCTCGTCCTCGGCCGCGAGCTCGTCGGCGATCTTGCCGGTGCCGTCGGGGCTGTTGTCGTCGGCGACCAGGATGTGCGCGTCCGGCACGGAGGCGCGCACCCGGCCGACGATGGACTGGATGTTCTCCGCCTCGTTGTAGGTCGGAATGATCACCAAGGCCGTGCCGAGCGGGCCGAACCGCCTCCCCTGGTCCCCTGCTTCGGAGACCCCGCCGCCGTCGTTCACTGATGCCCCTTCGTTCGTACGCAGAGGACCACCATAATGGCCGCTGCCTGCGACGCCGCGACGGCACGGGACGTACTGCGGATCGGGGCCCGGCGCCCTTCGGGCCGGCCCGGGACCCGCTGGCTGCGGATCGACCGAAAGCCGTTGTCTACTGAGCGTCCGGGCCCCACCCGGGTCACACCTGCCGATTCGGCTGATACGTTCCCTCGCCTCCGCGTCGCGGGCGCTGGACCTGGCTCCCAGTGGCGGTGCGCCGGTGCGGCACACCACCCGTGACCCAGCGGCGTTCGACGACTGCGTGGAGGTTCGCCGGTCGGACGTCCTGTGGTGGACCCGGCCGAACCTACCGGCCCACGGCGGCTCTCTGTCAATACCCGGCTGAGCTGGGGCGACTTAACGGACCGCCAGGTCAGTGCCGAGGATTCCCAGGTCGTACGGAGCCCTGACCGGCCACGATCGGCACCGCGCACCGCCGGGACATCACTCGTCCGGCCCCACGAACACGGTCCTTCCGCCCACCACCGTGCGCAGGCAGACAGGGAGTTCGGCGCCCGGCGAGAGGTCCGGCAGGCCGGGCGTGCCGGAGCGCGGGTCGGTCGACCAGCGGGCCACACGGTCGTCCGGGGCCTGCACCACCAGATCGGAGGTGCGCCACACGGCGTAGTCCGCGGGCGCGCCGGGCACCAGGATGCCCGCGTCGTCACGGCCGACGGCCCGCCAGCCGCCGCGGGTGTGCGCGGTGAACGCCGCCCGCACCGAGACCCGGTGCTCCGGCGTGCGGTGGAAGGCGGCGGCGCGGACGGTGCCCCAGGGGTCGAGGGGGGTGACGGGGCTGTCGGAGCCGAAGGCCAGCGGCACACCGGCGCGCAGGAGGGCCGCGTACGGATTGAGGGTGCGGGCGCGTTCGGCGCCGAGGCGCTGGGCGTACATGCCGTCCTCGCCGCCCCACAGGGCGTCGAAGACGGGCTGGACGGACGCGGTGAGGCCGAACTCGGCGAAGGCGGCGATCGTCTCCGGGGTGAGCATCTCGGCGTGCTCGACGCGGTGCCGCGCGGCGCGGACGCGGGCCGCACCGACCTTCTCGGCGGCTTGGCGCATGCCGTCGACCACCGCGGCCACCGCGGCGTCCCCGATGGCGTGGAAGCCCGCCTGGAGGCCTTCCTCGGTGCACGCCACGACGTGGGCGGCGACGGCCGCGGCGTCCAGGTACGCGGTGCCGGTGTGGGCCGCGTCGGCGTACGGCTCGTGCAGGCAGGCGGTGTGCGAGCCGAGGGCGCCGTCGACGAACAGGTCGCCGGCGGCACCGATCGCGCCGAGCTCCTTCGCGCGCCGCACGTCCCGCTCGGCCCAGTAGCCGACGACGCGCGGTCCCGGCTCGTCGGCGGCGAGCCGCAGCAGCCCGGTGAAGTCGTCCTCGTCGGAGATCTCGGGGCCCGCGCACTCGTGCACGGAGCCGATGCCGAGCGAGGCGGCGCGGCGGAGCGCGGCGCGCTGGGCCTCCGTGCGCTGCTGCGGGGTGATGGCGCCGAGTGCCGCCGCGCGCACGCCGTGGTGGGCGTCGGCGGTCAGCGGGGCGTCCGGGTGGTATCCGGCGCGCTCGGTGACGCCGGGCACCAGGTCGAGCAGCGCGGTGGTGACGACCGCCGAGTGGACGTCGATGCGGGAGAGGTAGAGGGGCCTGCCGCCGGCCGCCTCGTCGAGCTCCGCGCGCGTGGGCGGGCGGCCGCCGGGCCAGCGGGCCGCGTCCCAGCCGTGGCCGAGGAGGACGGTGTCGTGCGGCCGCGCGGCAGCGTGTTCGCGTACGGATACGAGTGCGTCGGCCAGCGAGCGGGCCCCGGTGAGGTCCAGGCCCGTCAGGGCGAGGCCGGTGGCCGTGGTGTGCACGTGGGCGTCCGTGAACGCCGGGGTGACCAGGGCTCCTTCGAGGTCGACGACGTCGTCGACGCCGTCGGCGAAGGCGTCGGCCGCGCCCTCGGAGCCGACCCAGGCGACATGTCCGCGCTCGACGACCATTGCGGTGGCGAACGGGTCGGCGGGGCTGTGGACGTCGCCGCCGCGCAGCAGCACGGTGCGGTGGTTCGATGGGTCGCGGGGGTCGTTCCCGGGGGCGGTGCTCTGGCTCATGGGACCAGTCTCGCCCCTGCGGCCGTGCGGCCGGCGCGGGGGTCACACCTGGGGCGGGCGCGCCTCGTACGGAGTGGAGAGGACGACCGTCGTGCGCGTGGAGACGCCCGCGAGCGCCCGCAGCCGGCTGAGCAGGTGCTCCAGCTCCAGCGGGGTGGCGACGCGGACCTTCAGGATGTAGTTCTCGTCGCCGGCGACGCTGTGGCACGCCTCGATCTCCGGGACGCCCGCGAGCCGTTCGGCGATGTCGTCGGGGGCGCTGGGGTCGAACGGTTTCACCGAGATGAAGGCCGTGAGCGGCAGCCCGACGGCCTCGGGGTCGACCACCGCGGCATAACCGCGGATGACACCCCGCTGCTCCAGCCTGCGCACCCGCTGGTGCACGGCCGAGGTGGACAGGCCCGTGGCCTTGCCCAAGTCGGTGTAGCTCATCCGCCCGTCCTTGACGAGCAGCTGCACGATCTGTCGGTCCAGCTCCTCCATGCGCCGAACCTACAGGGCTCTTGATCCGTTCGGATAGCCGACTCGTCTCCCCGCTCGAGGGCAACTTTAATTGGCATGTGACGAACGACACACCTCCGTGGCCGTGTCCGACGAGATGCAACGATTACCTCTACGACGGGACGGGAAGTGCTTGCTGTGGTCGAGGCCGCAGTGCCTTGTCGGCCCACCCGAGGGGGAGATTCCCATGCAGAATTTGAAGCGCCCCGGCCGGTCTGCCCGCGCCAAGCAGCAGCCGGTCGCCGAGCCCGAGCCGGAGGGCGTCGAACCGGCTGACGCCTTTCTCGACTCCTACGACACTTTTGAGATGTACCGGGTGAACTGCCCCGACTGCGGGCAGCCCATCGCGCTCCTCGCGGACGAGGACGTGCTGCCCGAGCACGCGCTGTGCCCCACGCCCTGGAACCCGTTCGGCCTCACGGTCTGTGCGGGCACCGGCCGCGCGGCGACCGACGCCGAGCCCACCGACGAGTCGATGGAGGCCCAGGAGCAGGACACCGCCCTGCTCCTGACGCTCCCTCAGGGGCTCGACTGGCGGACCCAGCCGTTCTCGCACGTGGGCGGTCCGGGCTCGCGCCCCATCCGGGTGCCGCAGCAGCACCGGCCCGCCGCCTGATTCACCAGTAGGTGCCCTGCACCATGGCGGCCAGGCTGTCGTGGTGCAGGATCAGCGTGTCCGCGGCCCTGGCGTCCGCCGGCACCGCGGCCTCGCCGAAGTGGACCTGCCGGTAGGCGACGCGCAGCATGACGATCGCGTGCCGCAGGGCCGCGTAGAGCGTGTAGAAGTCCATGTCGCGCGGTGTGTGTCCGGTGAGCCGGGCGTACGCCGCCTCGACGCGGTCGCGGCGCTGGAAGTCGGGCAGTCCCGGCTGGCCGAAGCTCACCGTCAGGTCCTGGAAGAAGCGGTGGAGGTAGACGGTCCAGCCGAGGTCGACCTCGCGCGGGGCGAACGCCGCCATCTCCCAGTCCAGGACGGCGGCGGGCTCGAAGCCGTCGTAGATGATGTTCCCGATGCGCGCGTCGCCCCAGTTGAGCACGGCGTCGCCCTCGTGGCGGGGCCACAGCTCGTCGAGACGGTCGAAGGCGCTCTCGATGAGGGGTGAGCGGGGCAGCCCGGCCACCACCCATGCGTAGTAGGCGCGTTGGGCCGTCACGTGGCGCCGCAGCGGGCTGCCGTCGCCCGGCGGCGTGAGGAACGAGGCCTTCTCCGGCGGAACTTGGTCGTGCAGGTGGGCGAGGACGCGGATGGAGGCCTCTTCGAGGTGCGCGCGTTCGGCGTCGGTCGCCGCGTGCAGCCAATTCCCCTCGTACGTATAGGGCATGACGTCCGGCGGGACGCGCCCTTCGATCCGCTCCATGACGAAGAACGGCGCCCCGAGCGCGCCCGGGTCCTCCTCCAGCCACAGCGCCCGCGGGACCGGCACGTCGGTGTGCTCGGCGACGAGCCGCATCGTGCGGTACTGACGCGGCATGTCGTAGACGGGGAAGATCGTGTACGCCGCCGGGTCCGCCGCGAGACGCAACGCGCAGGCGCCGACCGGCGGTTCGGGGTGTTCGAGGGTGAAGAGCAGGGTCTCGCTGGACATGCCGTTGGACTCGGGGACGGTCACGTCGGCCGCCTTGGCGCCGGGCAGCCGGGTGTCGAGCCAGGCGCCGAGGCGACGGGCGAGGTCTTCCGGGTCGCGTGTGGTGGTACGGGGGCGGGGTGCCGTTGCCATCTCCGTGCTCCTTCCTCCGGGTGCGGGCCCCGGGCGTGCTCTCAGGGCGCCACGGAGTCGAATCCGGTGAAGCCGCTCGGGTCGTGGCGGCCGAAGCAGCCGTGCTCGAAGATGCCGTAACCGGTGCGGCCTTCGAGGGTGAAGCGTGCGGCGTGGTCGATGACGCCGTACGCCGCGAGAGGGTGGGCGGCGGGGTCCGACAGGTCGTAGCTGCGGCGGTCGGTCCAGTCGCGGCCGCGCCAGGTGCCGTGCTGCCAGTCGTCGGCGGGCGGGTAGCCGGCGCCCACGGCCAGGGGCAGCGAGGCGAGCACCTCCACGCCGACCTCCAGGGGCTTGTGGCCGTCCGGGTCGGTGAGGTGGATGACGGCGCGCTCGGGGTGGCGGGTGCCGGAGCGGTAGGTGATGTCGGTGCGGGGCCAGCCGAGTTGGCGGTCGGGCCGGCCGGGGCGGACGAGAGTGGCGTCGTTGAGGGTGCGGTAGCCGTCCGCGTCCTCCTGGGCGATGACCATGAGGAAGCGGTCGTCGAGGTGGACGGGGCACCAGATCCAGTGGAAGCCCTCGGTGGCGAACTCCTCCTCCAGGCGGCCCCGTTCCTCGCCGGGGACGGGTCGCACGCCCCAGCTGCGGTCGCGGGTCGCGGTCCACTCCCCCGCCGTCACGGCGATCTCCTCGCCGCCCGCACGGATCGCTCCGGCGGGCCGTCCCGCCTGCACGAAGCGGCGCCCTTCGAGGGTGAGGCGGTCGCCGCGGCGCTGGATGTGGTGGGGCTCCCACAGGGCGGGGAAGTCGGCGGTCCACGTCAGGTCGTACGAGAGGGACGCGGGGTCGTTCGGGTCGGCGGCGCACGTCAGGCGGATGCGGTGCAGGGGTTCGTCGACGGTGATGCGGAGCGGGCCGACGCCGAGGTTCATCCGGTCCTCGCCCAGGGCGTCGCTCGCGCGTACGGCGTGGAGCGTGTCCCCGATGCGCAGAGTGGCGTACGCGTCGATGACGCCGAGGTTCGGATAGACGCCGAGCCCGAGGATGAGCAGGGCGCGGCCCTCGTGGTCGAAGAGGTGGAAGATGCACCGGTCGTAGGCGTTGCGGTCGCCCGTCGCGACGTACTTCATCGAGAGGGGGACCTGGTGCACGGGGTACTCGTCGAGCGGGACCGGACGGTCGTCTGCCACGGCAAACCTCCCTGGTCGCACGGCAGTTCAGGGTGGCGGGAGGCGGACGGGACCTCCGGCGCGGAGTTGACGGTACGTCAGTTCGCGGGGCGGAGCCAGACACGTGCGGGCCGGACGCGCAGGGAGCCGGACACATGCGGGGCGGACACATGCGGCGCCGGGCAGGCGCGGGGTCGGACGCGTGCGGGTCGGACACGTGCGGGTCGGACACGTGCAGGCGGGCACCTGCGGGGCCGGACGCCCGCGGAGCCGGACACCTCACCACGCCGCCGCGGGCCGGCGCGGAAACGGTCGCGGGCGGGCCAGGAACAGACGCTCGATTCCCCGAGGCGGTGACTTCCGCACGGCGGCGGGCGTTGGCCTTGCATGACCCCCACGGACATGGGACCGGCGCACTTCCCCACCGGACACCGGCGACGCACCCTGGTGACGGTGCCCGCCTCGGCAGAATCGGTTGCCCAGCGACCCCAAGGACCTCAGGAGCCCCCGCAGCACCAGGCTCCGTTCCAGTTCGTACAGCAGCTCCCGCACCATCCGCAGCACACGCACCAGCACGCGCCGCACCAGCAGCAGCCCGTGCACCAGCAGCACGCACCGCACGCGCACCACCCGCAGCAGCAGACGCATCAGGCCTATCCGCAGCAGACGTACCAGCAGCCGTACCAGCACCAGCAGCCCCCCGCGCCCTACCAGCAGCCCCACTTCCAGGACCCGCCGATCTACCGCGCCCTGATCCGCCACTGGGCGGACCGGGGCCGCACGCTGCCGGGGCACCACGACGCCGAGTGGGTCAGGCTCGCGGCGCCGCCGGTGCGCCACGGCCAGTTCAGCGCGAGTCGGGACCCGCGAGGTGACGTGCGATGACCATGCGCTGGATCTGATTCGTGCCCTCGACGATCTGCAGCACCTTCGCCTCGCGCATGAGGCGCTCCACCGGGAAGTCCGCCGTATAGCCGTACCCCCCGAGGACCTGCACGGCGTCCGTCGTCACCTTCATCGCGGCGTCCGTGCACAGCAGCTTGGCCATGGCCGCCTGCTTGGCGAAGGGCCGCCCCGCGTCCCGGAGCCGGGCCGCCGAGAGGTAGAGCGCCCGACCCGCCTCGATCTGCGTCGCCATGTCCGCGAGCATGAAGCGCAGCCCCTGGAAGTCCGCGATGGGCCTGCCGAACTGCCGGCGCTCGGTCGCGTACCGGACGGCCTCGTCGAGCGCCGCCTGAGCCACCCCGATCGCACAGGCCGCTATGCCGAGCCGCCCCGAGTCGAGCGCGGAGAGCGCGATGGCGAAGCCCTGGCCCTCGTCACCGATGCGGCGGGAGTCGGGGACGCGCACGCCGTCGAAGTTGATCTGGGCGGTGGGCGAGCCCTTCATGCCCATCTTCTTCTCGGGCACCGCGGCGCTCAGCCCCTCCGCGTCGCCCGGCACCAGGAAGGCCGTGATCCCGCGGGCGCCGTCCGCGCCCGTGCGGGCGAGCACGGTGTAGAAGTCGGCGACGCCGCCGTGCGTGATCCAGGCCTTGGTGCCGCTGATGACCCAGTCGTCGCCGTCCCGGACTGCCTTCGTGCGCAGCGAGGCGGCGTCCGATCCGGCCGCGGGCTCGGAGAGGCAGTACGCGCCGAGGAGACCGCCGCCGAGCATGGCGGGCAGGTGGTCGCTCTGCTGCTCCTTGGTGCCGTACCCGGCGAGGGCGTGGCAGGAGAGGGAGTGGACGCTGACGCCGAGACCCACGGTGAGACGCGCGGCGGCGAGCTCCTCAAGGACCTGGAGGTAGACCTCGTACGGCTGGTCGCCGCCGCCGAACTCGGAGTCGTAGGGCAGTCCGAGCAGGCCCGACTCGGAGAGCAGCGTGAAGAGCTCACGGGGGAAACGCCCGGCGTCCTCCTCCTCGGCCGCCTTCGGGACGATCTCGCGCTGGGCGATGTCCCGGACCAGCGAGAGCAGATCCCTGGCCTCATCCGTGGGCAGCTGACGCTCCACCGACTGCGTGATGTGGTCGGGCATGACGCTCTCCTCCCTGTGGGGCTGCGGCGGACGCCCGCGCTGGGTAGGGGCGGCGCCGCCGGGAAACGTGCCGAGCCGTGGTGGTCTTCCGGGTCTCGAAAGCAGCTGACCAGCGGCTCCGGCGCGTTGAGTATGCCCGATCGGCGGCGACCCGTCACTAGTTAACGACCGCTTACTCGAAAGATAGCTGAAGATCACTGGTGACCGGTTGGCGGGCACGGCCACGAGCGGGATCACGGGTGCCGTGGATTGGTACGAACCATTGACCGCACTGGTCTAGTCCTCCTACTGTTCCCCCGAACGCCTTAACGCGTTCATGCCAAGTCACACCCGCAGGTCCTCAGCAGCACTTTCCCCCTCCCGGTTTCCCCCCACGAGGAGTCACGATGCTCAGACCGCACACCTCCCGCGCCTCCTTCCGGGCGCTCGTCGCCACCACCTGTTGCGCCGTACTCGGCGCCGGTCTGCTGGCCGGCGCGGGCACCGCCTCCGCCGAACAGGACAAGGGCACCGCGACGAAGGCCGCCGCCGGCTCCAAGGTCGTCGGCTACTTCACCGAATGGGGCGTCTACGACCGGAACTACCACGTCAAGAACATCGAGACGTCGGGTTCGGCCAACAAGCTGACGCACATCAACTACTCCTTCGGCAATGTCCAGGGCGGCAAGTGCGCGATGGGCGACGCCTACGCGGCCACGGACAAGGCCTACACCGCCGACCAGTCCGTGGACGGCGTGGCCGACACCTGGGACCAGCCCCTGCGCGGCAACTTCAACCAGCTCCGCAAGCTGAAGAAGAAGCACCCGAACCTCAAGGTGCTGTGGTCCTTCGGCGGCTGGACCTGGTCGGGCGGGTTCACGGAGGCGGCGAAGAACCCCGCGGCCTTCGCCCAGTCCTGCTACGACCTGGTCGAGAACTCCAAGTGGGCCGACGTCTTCGACGGCATCGACATCGACTGGGAGTACCCCAACGCCTGCGGCCTGACCTGCGACACCAGCGGCCGTGACGCGTACAAGAAGCTGATGTCCGCGGTCCGTTCCAAGTTCGGCAGCGGCAACCTGGTGACCTCGGCGATCCCGGCCGACGCCTCCGCGGGCGGCAAGCTCGACGCCACCGACTACGCGGGCGCCGCCCAGTACGTCGACTGGTACAACCCGATGACGTACGACTACTTCGGCGCCTGGGACGCGAAGGGGCCGACCGCCCCGCACTCGCCGCTCACGTCCTACACCGGCATCCCGAAGGACGGTTACAACTCCGACGCCACCATCAAGAAGCTCAAGGGCCTCGGCATCCCGTCGAACAAGCTGCTGCTCGGCATCGGCTTCTACGGCCGCGGCTGGACGGGCGTCACGCAGAAGGCGCCCGGCGGCACCGCGACGGGCCCGGCGGCGGGCAAGTACGAGCAGGGCATCGACGACTACAAGGTCCTGAAGACGAAGTGCCCGGCCAACGGCACGGTCGGCGGGACCGCGTACGCGCACTGCGGCAACAACTGGTGGAGCTACGACACCCCGGCGACCATCGCGACCAAGATGAACTACAAGAACCAGCAGGGCCTCGGCGGCACGTTCTTCTGGGAGCTCAGCGGCGACACGTCCAACGGTGAGCTGATCAAGGCCATCAACTGATCAAGACCATCAACTGACGTACCGCACACAGCAGTAGGGGCGGGGGCCGCATCGGTCCCCGCCCCTTCGCGTGCGCCGGGTTCGCCCGCTCAGGGCCGCGCGGGCGCCGGGTACGACGGTTCGAAGTCCTCGATCACCCGCAGCGTATCCCCGAGCGTGCGCACCAGGAGGCAGCAGACCGTCTCCCGCGCCAGGCCGGGACGGTCGATCCAGTCCAGCGTGATGCCCTCCACGCCGCACAGCCAGCCGATCAGCGCTGTCCGCGCCAGCTGCGGGATGTCCTTGCGGCCGTACGTCCCTTCGGCGATCGCCCCAATCAGCGCCTCGCGCACCCCGTCCCGTATCGCGTGCACCTCGGCGTCGAAGCCGACGCCGCCGCTGATGATCGTGCGGTACGCCGCCTGGTGGTGCTCGGCGTAGCGGAGGTAGCCGTCGACGGTGCGCTGCACCCGCTCCACGGGCGGCAGGTCGTCGTGGCGGCCCGCACGGGCCACGAGGTCGGCGACGGAGTCCTCGATGATCGCGAGGTAGTAGCCGCGCTTGGACTTGAAGTAGTAGTAGATCAGCCCTTTGGCGACGCCCGCGTGCCCGGCGATGTCGTCCATCGACAGCGCGTCGTAGGACGTGTCGGCGAACAACTTCCGGCCGATGGCGATGAGTTCGGCACGGCGCGCCGCCGAGCGGTCGCTGCCGCGCTGTTGACTATTATTCAATTTCGGCCCTAGTCTCCAACTGCCTCGGAATCGTCCGCAGTATGGCAGAACGCCGCCATGCGCCGGTCGGCTCCCGACGGCTCTTCACGCACTCCCCTTACGCACGCTTGGCGACGCGGAACGACGTACGGGAGGAAGACAGTGAGCGCAGCACGCACCGCGTTACGCGAGGGCAGAACCTCCTGGAAGAAGACCGCCGCGATGGCCCTGCCGGCCGTCCTGGCCGTCGGTGTGATGGCCTCCGTGATGGCCGAGGGCGCGCTCGCCGCGTCCTTCGCGGTCTCCGGGACCAGCTTCCAGGTGTCCTCCGGGAAACTGACCAGCCAGGGCCTCTCCTCCTACGTACAGACCGACCGGGACATCGACGGCAAGGGGCACCCGGTGGCGCTCCTCGGGATCGGTGACGCGACCCTCTCCGACATCTGCCAGGCCGCCGAGGTCAAGACGCCGGTGGGCACCGTCGTGTTCAAGCTGACCGCGGGCGGCGACGCGGGCAACGTCACCGCGAGCAACCTGATCATCGACGGCGAGGACCTGGTGGGCGACGCCCGCTTCGGCACCGCGCAGATCGGCAGGGACGCCTCGACGCTCGACGAGGTGCCGGGCATCAAGGGCGAGAGGGGCAAGTTCGGACTGCAGGCCGGGGACATCACGGTCTCCGGGGTGAAGTCGCACGCCTGGTCGGCGACCGGCGGCAACTTCCGGCTCAAAGGCATGCGGGTCGACGTCAGCCTGGGCGGCAAGAAGTGCTTCTGACCGGCGGCGGCAGAAGCGGCGTCAGACCGTTCCGCACGGACGGCGGCGGCTGGCTCGACCGGCGGCTGCCGTGGCCCGACCAGCGCCGCGTGATCCGCAGATGGCGGCGCACCCGCCCGTTCTGGGCGGGTCTGCTGCTGATCCTCGGCGGCGCCGAGCTGCTCCTGATCCCGCTCTCCCCGCTGACCGTGCTCGTCAGCCTGGGACTCGGCGGCATCGCGGCCCTCGGCATCGGGATCGCGCTGGTCGTGGCGGGCCTCTTCCTGTGGCTGCTGCCGCACACGCACCACTACGTGAGCGTCAACGCCATGATCCTCTCGGTGCTCTCGTTCGCGGCGACGAACCTCGGCGGGTTCCTCGTCGGCATGCTGCTCGGCATCGCGGGCAGCGCCATGGGATTCGCGTGGACGCCGGTGCCGCGGGACGCCGAGGAGGATCCGGCGCGCCCCAGGGTGCGCGACGGGCAGGGCACCCGGACGCTGGCCGTGCTGCTGCCCGTGGCGATGGCCGCCGGGCTCGTCGCACACGGCGGCAGCAGGGCGGAGGCGGTTCCGGGGGCCGCGGCGGACGCGATCGTGGCGGCGCGCGTGCCGCCGACCGTCACCACGACGCTCTTCGCGCCGCAGGGCTTCCTCCTGGCCGGGGTCCGGGAGATCCCGACCGCGGACGGGCCGCTGAAGGTCATGGTGCTGCGGATGAAGGCCGCCTCGCTCACCGATTACCGGCTGAAGACACGTGATGGCAGCGACGAACTCGCCCTGGGCGCCGACACGCTGGACCTCAGCGGTGAGGTCACCCTCTACCTGACCAAGTTCAAGGGGTGCCTGGAGGGCATCCTCTGCCTGACCTTCACGCCCGACAAGCTGCCGGTGCCGCCCGTGGTGCCGCCCTTCGTCTTCATGACGGACGTGAGCGCCGAGCAGGCGCTGGTCACGTCGGACTCGATCGTGGCGGGCGGGCTGACGTTGAAGGCCACGGCATGATCCAGATTCAGGCGGCGCTGTTCTGGGCGTACGCGATCGGCGCGACGTTCGCCCTCTCCGCCGGGCGGCAGCTGCAGGTGTGGGAGCGGATCAACGCGGGCGAGGGCCCGCGCACCCGCAGCCGCGCCGCCAACCCCTACCTGGCGCTCACCGCGCTCTTCGCGTCCGTCCTCCTGGTGCCGACCGGGCTCTTCCTGCTCTGGCAGAACCCGTCCTGGTCGACCATGCACGTGGCGGACGGCCACGACGGCGTGTGGGCGGGGTTCGTCCTCTTCTACGCGGGCGGCATCCCGGTCGCCGCGATCCTCGGGTTCCTCGTGGCGCAGGGACTCGTGCTGGTCGGGGCCGGCTACTGGGCGTACCTGAACTGCGTCGGAGGGTATTTCCTGCTGTTCGGGACGCTGGTCCACGGGTGGGACGGGAGGGGGTACGAACGGTTCCTCTCGTCCGGTGCCGGGGACTTCGCCGACTGGCGCCGGGACAGCGTCGTCAACCACGTCCTGGACTTCGCGACGTCCGGGACGTTCCTCGCGCTGCTGCTCTTCGGGGCCGCCGTGATCGGCGTCATGCTGATGACGGAGATCGGCTGGCTCATGGAGGGCTGGTCGCTGCCCGGCGCGGACGAGGACCGCAGGGTGCCGCGGCTGCTCGCCGTCGCCATCGCGGCGGCGGGGGTGTACGGCCTGCCGTTCGTGGGCGCGGTCTTCGCGAGCGTCCTGGTGCGCCTGGTCGGCGGGTGGCTCGGGCTGCCGCTGTTCGCGGTCGTGGCGGGCGTCGTGCTGCTGCACGGGCGCTCGCCGGTGCGGTGGCTGTACGGCCTGGTGGGGGTGCCGAGGCGGCACTGGCGGGCCGGCCTCGACGAGACCGGCCGCGATCAGGAGACGGGCGTCACAACAGACCGGTCTGCGTGACGAGCATCGCGAGGACGACGACGAGGGTCCAGCCGGCGAAGTGCTCCAGCAGGTTCGGCCCGTCGTCCTTGGGGCCGCCGGTGCGGGCCTTCGCGCGGACGGCGGTGGCAGAGGTCGCGGTCATGTCTTTCTCACTGACGTTCGTCTGGCAGGGATCCCCCACGAGGTCCCGGTGACGGCTCCACCCCACGGGACCCCTCTACCTTGCCAGCAGGAGGCGCTCTTGCGGGCGAGACCTTGGTCACCCCACAACTACGGCGTCACGTTGCGCGTCTAAGTACCGACGGCGGGGTGTGACCCCGTCCGTCCGCCCGTGCACCGTACGACCGAGAGGTTTCCGATGAGCACGAACCGGACGATGCCCCGCCGCAGGGCGCGGCTCGCCCTCGCCGCCGCGATCACCGCGACGGCCGCCCTCACCGCCCCGGTCTCGCAGGCCGCCCCGGCCCCCGCGGAGAAGCCGTCACCGGGTGCGCCCGGACTCGGCGACCCGATGTTCCCGCTGGACGGGAACGGCGGATACCAGGTGGAGCGCTACTACCTGGACTTCGACTGGCAGGCGCCGAAGACCCCCTTCGAGGCGACGACGACGATCAAGGCCCGGTCCACGCAGGCGCTCTCGCGCTTCAACCTGGACTTCGGCGGCAACACCCTGCACAAGGTCACCGTCAACGGCTCCGCCGCGGGCACGTCGCGCGAAGGGGACGAGCTGGCGGTCACCCCCAAGTCGCCGATCACGAAGGGCAGTTCCTTCACCGTCAAGGTCGCCTACACCGCCGACCCGAACCAGACCCGGCACCGCGACGACGCGATCGAGGACTACGGCTGGATACCCACGCCCGACGGCACGGTGGTCTACCCGCAGCCGAACGGCGCGCGGCTGATCTTCCCGGCCAACGACCACCCCAGCCAGCGGGCACCGATCACCTTCCGGATCAATACGCCGGGCGACCGTACGGCGGTGGCCAACGGCAAGCTGGTCTCGCGTGTCACGCGGCCCGACGGGCGGGTGCAGTGGACGTACGACTCCGAACAGCCGCTCTCCACGCAGCTGGTGCAGCTGGCCGTCGGCAAGTTCCAGCTGGTCGACGGCGAGGGCCCCGGCGGCATCCCGCTGCGCGACGTCGTCCCCGACGCGCTGGTCGAGCCGACGGCCGCCTACCGCAAACTCACCCCGGACCACCTGAAGTGGCTGCAGGACAGGCTCGGCCCGTACCCCTTCAACCGCTACGGCCTGCTGGTCGGCGACACCGACCTCGGCGTGGCCCTGGAGACGCAGACCCTGTCGCTCGTCCCGAAGGCGGACCTGCTCGGCACGAAGGTCGACGCCGAGCGCAACATGGTGCACGAACTGACCCACCAGTGGTTCGGCGACAGCGTGGCCCTCGACAGCTGGTCCGACCTGTGGCTGAGCGAGGGGCATGCCCGCTTCTACGAGAGGGAGTACTCCGAGCAGCACGGCGGGGACAGCTTCGAGGCCGCCATGAAGACCGCCTACCAGGCCCACGACCAGTGGCGCAGGGACTACGGCGCCCCCGCGGAGCCCACCGAGCCGAACCTCTTCAAGCGCATGCGGTACGACGGCTCGGCCCTGGTCCTGTACGCGCTGCGCGAGGAAATCGGCGACGCGACGTTCCAGAAGCTCGAACGCGCCTGGGTGAACGGGTTCAAGGGGCGCACGGCGAGCACACGGCAGTTCGTCGACCTGGCGTCGAGGATCGCGGGCCGGGACCTGGCGGGCTTCCTGCACCCCTGGCTGTACGGAAGCAAGACGCCGCCGATGCCCGGGCACCCCGACTGGGTCGTGGACCCGGCCACCTGAGTCGATGAATCGTCCGAGATGCGGCCTTCGTCCACCGCTCATAGCGTGGAGGCATTCCTACCGAAGGAGCGTCATGGGCGAGAACGCCATGGACAAGGCAAAGGGCAAGGCCAAAGAGATGATGGGCAAGGCCTCCGGCAACGACCGCATGGCGGCCGAGGGCAAGACCGATCAGGCCAAGGGCAAGGCGAAGGACGCCGCGGACGACATGCGCGACAAGGCCGAGGGCGTGCGCGACTCGTTCCGCGAGGACCGCTGAACCCACGTCGTGTGCCCGCCCTCCGTTGAGAGGGCGGGCGCACACGCGTGCCCCGCCTTTCCGCGCCCGCGAGTGCAGGAAAGATCCAGGGCAACTCCACGTCCCCTACAGACGCGGTGGAGAGCGTGCCGGGCCACCCGCGACCTCGCCGCGCGCGCTGGCTAGGCTTGCGCCACGAACTGTGATCGCGTTGATGCCGACCTGCGGGCGACACGAAGGGGACGGGCAAGTGCAGCCGGACGAGCAGGACTTAGAAGGTTGGACGCCGATGGGTGCGGTCTGGCGGACGGTCGTCGAAGGAGTCACCGGCTCGATGGCCTACATCGCCGACAAGCACTGGAACGTCGTGGCGTGCAACGACGAGTTCAGAGCACTCATCCCGGACGGCGAGCCACCGACCAACATCATGCGGTGGATGCTCCTGGACGACCGGGCCCGCCACGACGTCCTCATGAACTGGACGGAGGACTGGGCGCGCGGCGCCTGCCCGGCCCTGCGGCGGGCCGTCACGAACCATCCGACCGACCCCACACTCATCGACCTGGCGAGCGACGTGCGGCGCGATCCCCTCGCGGGGCCCATCTACCTGGCGACCGCGAGCTCCCACGCCCTGCACCCCGACGGCGCCGTGCGGCAGGTCAACCACCCGACGAAGGGCCCCGGCTGGGTGATCGCGTCCGCCGCCAACCCCCTTCCCGAGACCGACGCCATGTTCGTGATGATGCAGTACAGGCCCGGTGAGGTCCGCCCGCACCAGCCACCACCGCTGAGCACGAACGCCCGCTGACGGACGCCCGGCAGGCCCGGCGGCGTCCGTCAGCGGATGCCGACCGCGGCCAACGCGGCGCGCTGACGCTCGGAGAGTTTCGTCGGGAAGTACAGATAGCAGACGCCTCCCGTGCCGGAGACGACCTTGCCCGAGGCGTTGTAGCGCTTCGTGCGCAGCCAGATGTTCTCCCACTCGCGCCGCTTGTAGACGCGGCGCACCGCCGCGTTGCTCGGCGACGCCGGGTCATTGGCGATCACGTCGCCGTCCGCCGTGAACCCGATGACGGTCATCAGATGGCCCGCCGTTCCATAGCCCGCGCCGGTCAGCTCGTCCCTGAGGAACGACTGGGACGTTATGGCCGGCAGGCCCGCCGCGATCAGGGACTCCAGCTCCGTGAGCGAGCCGAGCCGGGTCACCACGCCCTGGAGGTTCTTGTACGTCGAGGCGTACGCGGCGTTGAAGGGCCAGTTGCCGCAGCCGTTGTACTGGTAGTCGAACGTGTACCGGGCCGCGTGGCACACCTGCGGGTCCGCGTAGGCGGGGTCGACCCAGGCCAGGTCGTCCGCCGTCGGCTCACGCCCCCAGAACTCGATGATCATCTGCGAGGACGTGGGGCTGCACCAGGCCTCGCCCCCGTTGTCGTACTCCGGGTACTGGCCCGCGTGGATCTCCTGCGAGTACCGCGGCACGGCCAGCTCCTTGGCGAGGCCCGGCTGCGAGGCCGGGACCGTGAACCGGTCGGGGACCGCGGAGGCCATCGCGCCGATCCGCCAGACCGTGGGGGTCCCGGTGGAGCCGGGTTTGCGGTAGAGGGTCAGGCGCAGCTGGTACGAGACGACGCGCAGGCCCGTGGTCGCGTCGTCGAGGGAGAGCGTGTCCGTCCAGACCGTGGACTTGCCGTCGGTCTGGTCGTCGACCGAGGTCCGCCGGATGTCGGCCTCCTTGTCGTCGCCCGAGGTCCAGCGGCCCATGACGTACCAGGGCGTCTTCGTCCCGTCCGAGTACGTGCCACACAGCTCGACCTGGAGCCACGTCCCGGTCGGGGTGCGTGCGTTCCAGGACGCGATCAGCTCCGTGGCGGGGACGGTGGAGCGGTGCGCGGGCGTGGTCCAGCGGGCGTACTCCCAGGTGGCGGTCCTGCCGGTGTGCGGGTCCGCGTAGTCGGTGCGGCCCGCGGGCTTCACGATCCGCAGGCCGGGGCGGGCGCCCGCGACGGCGCCGGTGCCCTGGTGGGTGCCGGAGCTCCAGTCCTTGTGCGAGGTCCAGAAGCGGTTGTCCACGAGTCGGTCCGCCTTGGGCCCGCGGGCCGTGGAGCCGGTGGCGGCCAGGGCGGGCGCGGCGGCGGTGGCCGCGAGGGCGGCTGCGGCCGCCGCGGTGGCGAGCACGGTTCTGCGGGACATGTCGTCGGTTCGGTCGGTTCGGTCAGCTCGGTCAGCTCGGTCCATGGAGGGGACCCCCAGTCGACAAGGTTTCCGGCGGGATCCGGAAAGTCGGGTCAGGTGCACGGAAGTGGGCCAACTATGGCCGGTCCCCGCCGACTTCTGCCAGCGCTTCGGACACCGCCGTACGCACCAATATTGGCCTCAACCAATGGCATGACCTGCGACGGCGCGCGGAACACATCGTTCCGTGCGCCGTACCCTTGCCGTGATGACCGCGCACCCGCACACCCCGCTCCCCCGTCTCGCCGACACCCTGCGCCGCCTGCCGCCCTCCTGCGGCCCGGTCCGGCTCGTCGCCGTGGACGGACACGCGGGCTCCGGCAAGTCGACGTTCGCGGGCCGTCTGGCCGAGGCGCTCGGCGGCGCGCCCGTTCTGCGCCTCGACGACATCGCGAGTCACGACCGGCTCTTCGACTGGACGCAACGACTGCGGGAGCAGGTCCTCGGGCCGCTCTCCCGGGGCGAGACCGCGCACTACGCGACGTACGACTGGCACGCGCGGCGCTTCGGTCCCGCCGACCGGCCCCTGCCGCCCGCACCCGTGGTGCTCGTCGAGGGCGTCGGCGCCGGCCGCCTCGCGCTGCGCCCGTACCTCGCCGCCGTGCTGTGGATGGACGTGCCGCACGAGGAGGCGTGGCAGCGGGGGCGCCGACGGGACGGAGCGGTCCAGCGTGATTTCTGGGACGGATGGGAACCGGAGGAACTCCAGCACTTCACCGGGGACCCCACACGGCCCTTCGCGCACCTTCTGGTGCGCCAGTGTCCGGAGGGGTACGAGGTACTTCCGGGGCCCAATGTGACACTTACAGAGGCCTGAATCATCACGCTGAGTGAGCGATCATCGGCGGTCCGCTGAACCCCCGGAAACGCGCTTCCAGTTGACCCGACGAGTTTCGGCGAGTGCCTCAACTCTGCTTGACCCAGGGCCCTTACAGGACTTACGTTCTGAATGTGCGGTCTTGCGAGACCGCCCGCAGACGCGAAGCCCCCGGTTGTTCCCCCGTGATCGGGGGCTTCGTTCTGCCTTCCGGGCCCGAATTCCGGCCGCTGCGCGCCCCCATTCGCTCACCGTCGGTGACCGCCGGGCGGAACCTGCGGGGTCGCTTTCCGGCCGATCGTCCGGTGCGGCACCCTACGGCCGACCGCTCCCCCGCAGGTACGATGCATCTCGGTGCGCTTTTTCGGACGAGTGCTCTGCGCACCGGAACAACTGCCGTCCGCAGCACGATGGTTCAGCGCAGTCGCCGGCGGGCACCGGTCCGGCGGTACGCAAACGGGGGCACGGTTTGTGGGGGACCTGATGGACTTCGACGCGGTGGGCTCACCCGCCCCGGCCGACCTCGCCTGGCTGAGGGGCGTCGACGCCTACACGATGGGCGCCTATCCGCAGGCGGAGGACGAGTTCCGGACGGCGGTGCGGATGGATCCCGGGATGGCCGACGGCTGGCTCGGGCTGCACGCGCTGCGCATCGACACGACGACGGCGCTGCTGCGGATGTTCCAGCACAGGGACCGGTTCGGTGAACAGCGCACCCGGCACGGCCGCGCCCTCAACTCCTGGTACTGGCTGGGCTGGTGGGTGCAGCCCGTCCTGGAGAGCACCCGCGACCTGCTGCTCGCGCACGCCTCGCACTGGCTCGACGGCCGCCATGTCCCGGAGCTCGACCGGGCGTTGGCGGGGCTGCCGCCGGTCGACGCGGACCCGCAGGTGCGCTTCCTGCACGCCTGCCGCGCCTACCTGGTCAAGGACTGGGAGCAGCTGGTGCGGCACACGGACCCGCTGATCGACGACCCGATGCTGGGCATCGAGGCGGGGCTCTTCGGCGGCATGGCGCGCGTCCGCCTGGAGACGTACGGCCAGGCCGAACCGCTGCTGTCCGCCGCCCTCATGCGCTGCCGCAGCGAACAGCCGCAGCGCAAGGAGCTGCGCTACTGGCTGGCCCGCGCGCACGAGGGCACGGGCCGCTCGGCCGCGGCCCTGCCGCTGTACCGCGCGGTGCACCGGGTCGACGCCTCCTTCATGGACACCTCCGCGCGGCTCGCCGCGATCTCCGAGGGCGACGGGTACGACGAGGCCGCCGACCTCGCCGCCGCGATCAGCCTCACCGGGGCGGGCCAGGACGTGCTGGAGGGGCCCGACGGCATCGACGTCCTGTTCGGCCCCGAGGGACGCGACGTGAAGGTCACCGGTCCCGAGCTCCCCTCGAACGGCGGCCCTTCGGCCCCCAACGGCCCCGGCGCTCCCCCGGGTCCGCCGGGCACCAGTGGCCCCACGGGCGTCCAGGGGCCCTCCGGGTCCGCGGTGCCTCCCGACCCCGAGGCCGTCCGCGAGAAGGCGATCATCCCGATCAAGGCAGGCCCGCCGCAGCTGCCCCCGGGCCCCACCGACCCCGCGCTCCTGGAGGCCGCGCTCTCCGAGCTGGAGGGCATGGTCGGCATGGAGCCGGTGAAACGGCAGGTCAAGGCGCTCTCGGCGCAGCTGAACATGGCCCGTCTGCGGGCGGCACAGGGCCTCCCGGTGCAGCCGCCGAAACGACACTTCGTCTTCTCCGGCCCGTCGGGCACCGGCAAGACCACCGTGGCCCGCATCCTTGGCCGGGTCTTCTACGCCCTCGGCCTGCTCGGCGGCGACCACCTCGTGGAGGCGCAGCGCGCCGACCTCGTCGGTGAGTACCTGGGCCAGACCGCCGTGAAGGCCAACGAACTGATCGACTCGGCGATCGGCGGGGTCCTCTTCGTCGACGAGGCGTACTCGCTCTCCAACTCCGGCTACGGCAAGGGCGACGCGTACGGCGACGAGGCCCTGCAGGTCCTCCTCAAGCGCGCCGAGGACAACCGCGACCACCTCGTCGTGATCCTCGCCGGGTACCCCGAGGGCATGGACCGCCTCCTCGCGGCCAACCCGGGTCTGTCCTCCCGCTTCACGACGCGCGTCGACTTCCCCTCGTACCGCCCGCTCGAACTCACCGCCATCGGCGAGGTCCTCGCGGCGGACAACGGCGACGTGTGGGACGAGGAGGCGCTCGAAGAGCTGCGGTCCATCGCCGGGCACGTCGTCGACCAGTCCTGGATCGACGAGCTCGGCAACGGCCGCTTCCTGCGCACGCTGTACGAGAAGAGCTGCGCCTACCGCGACCTGCGGCTCTCCGGCTACCCCGGCGAACCGGGCCGCGACGACCTGTCGACCCTCCGGCTGCCCGACCTGATGCAGGCGTACGGCGAAGTGCTCTCGGGCCGCGGGCCGCAGGACACCCCGGGGATCTGACGGCCCCGGGGGTCCTGGCCGCGCTCAGCTCGCGCGGACGACGGCCAGCGCGGACTCCCTGGAGCCCTCCGGCGGGGTCCTCGGCACCGTGACCCGGTGCGTCGGGTCGCGGACCTCCCCCACCAGGAGTTCTAGGACGTCCTCCAGGGCCACCAGGCCGAGGACCTTCCCCGACGCGTCGGCGACCTGCGCCAGATGCGTCGCGGCGCGTCGCATCACGGTGAGGGCGTCGTCCAGCGGGAGCTCGGCGCCCAGCGTGGTCATCGGGCGCCACACCTGCTGCGGCACGGCCCGCTCGGTCTCCTCCAGGTCCAGTACGTCCTTGACGTGGAGGTACCCCATGAACGCGCCGTTCTCCGCGCGGACGGGGAAGCGGGAGTAGCCGGTGCGGCCGGTGAGCTCGATGACCCCGGCGGGGGTGACCGAGGGGCCGACGGTGATCAGCGAGACCGGGTCGAGCAGGACGTCGGTGACCGGGCGCGAACCCAGCTCCAGGGCGTCCTCAAGGCGCTCCTGCTCGACGGGGTCGAGCAGTCCGGCCTGGCCGGAGTCCTCGACGAGGCGGCCCAGCTGCACGCTGGTGAACACCGCCTCGACCTCGTCCTTGGGCTCCACCCCGAAGAGCCGGAGCACGACCCGCGCGCATGCGCCGAGCGCCGCGGTCACCGGCCGGCACAGCCGCGCGAAGGCGACCAGGCCGGGGCTGAACCAGAGGGCGGTCTTCTCGGGCGCCGCCATCGCCAGGTTCTTCGGGACCATCTCGCCGATGACGAGGTGGAGGAAGACGACGACGGCGAGCGCGATCACGTAGCCGAGGGGGTGGATCATGCCCTCGGGCAGGTGGACCGCCTCGAAGACCGGCTCCAGGAGGTGGGCCACGGTCGGCTCGGCGACCGCGCCGAGCGTCAGCGAGCAGACGGTGATGCCGAACTGGGCGGCCGCCATCATCTGCGGCAGGTGCTCCAGGCCGTAGAGGACCTGGCGGGACCGCTTGGTGTCCAAAGGCTCGATCTGGCTGCGGCGCACGGACACGAGTGCGAACTCGGCCCCCACGAAGAAGCCGTTGGCGAGCACGAGGAGAAGAGCGAAGAGGAGTTGCAGCAGGCTCATCGGAGTGCCTCCGCGGCTTCCATGACGGCGAGTGCCTCCTGGGTGCGTACGATCCGCACCCGCTCCGCGCGGTAGTGCCCGACCTGGCGCACCGAGAGCCGCAGGCCCGGGAGTTCGGCCCGGTCGCCGGGGGCCGGGATGCGGCCGAGCAGGTCGGCGACGAGTCCGGCCACCGTTTCGTACGGGCCCTCGGGCACGTCGAGGCCGATGCGCCGGAGCGTGTCGACGCGGCAGCTGCCGTCGGCGTCCCACGCCGCCCTGCCGTCCTCGGCGGGCGCCGGGCAGAGCTCGGGCAGGTCGAAGTGGTCGTGCTCGTCGCGGACCTCGCCGACGAGCTCCTCGACGATGTCCTCCAGGGTGACGACGCCCGCCGTGCCGCCGTACTCGTCGACGACGACGGCGATGGGCTGCTCGCTGCGCAGCCGCTCCAGGAGGGGCTGCACGGGCAGCGTCTCCGGGACGAGCAGCGGGGACTTCGCGATACGGCCCACGGGGGTCCTGAGGCGTGCGTGGGCGGGCACCGCGAGGGCGTCCTTGAGGTGGACCATGCCGACGACTTCGTCGATCCGCTCGGTGTAGACGGGGAAGCGGGACAGACCCGTGGCGCGGGTCAGGTTCACGACGTCCTCGGCGGTCGCCGACGACTGCAGCGCGCTGACCTTCACGCGCGGCGTCATGACGTGCTGCGCGGTCAGCTCCGCGAGGGAGAGCGTGCGCACGAACAGGTCGGCGGTGTCCTGTTCCAGGGCACCGGCCTGGGCCGAATGCCGGGCCAGGGAGACCAGTTCGCCGGGGGTGCGGGCCGAGGCCAGCTCCTCGGCGGGCTCGACGCCGAGCGTGCGCACCAGACGGTTGGCCACGGCGTTCAGGAGGGCGATCACGGGCCGGAAGAGCCGCGCGAACACGTGCTGCGGGCCCGCGACGAACCGCGCGACCTGCAGCGGCCGCGACACGGCCCAGTTCTTGGGCACGAGCTCGCCGACCACCATCTGCACGGCGGACGCGAGCAGCATGCCGACCACCACGGAGACACCGCCGACGGCTCCCTCGGGCACGCCGACGGCCGTGAACGGGCCCGCGAGCAGGTGCGCGAGGGCCGGTTCGGCGAGCATGCCGACGACGAGCGAGGTGATGGTGATGCCGAGCTGGGTGCCGGAGAGCTGGAAGGACAGCTCCTTGAGGGCGTCGACGACCGTACGGGCCCTTCGGTCGCCGTCCGCCGCGGCCTTCTCCGCGTCCGGCCGCTCGACGGTGACGAGGCCGAACTCGGCCGCCACGAAGAAGCCGTTGGCGAGAATCAGCAGGAATGCCGCCCCGAGAAGCAGCAGGGGCACTGTCATGCCGCCGCCTCTCCGGTCGTACCGGTCCCGGTATGTCGGGAGGGGGCGGCGCAGGTACTACAGGACGATCCGTCCATCGCCGGAGGGAGTCACTCCTCGGGTAGCAGGAGCCCCTGGGAGCCGGGCGGGCCCGTCAGGGGCGGGGCGGGCACTCCATGTGCGCCCCGCCACCAGATTAATCAAGACCGGGCGCGGAACGTCCAGTCGCGCGGGCGTCCGCGAGGGCACGCAGGGCGCGGGCGTCGCCGATCGCCTGCTGCTTGGCGATGCCCGGCTGGATGCCCAGGGCGGGCAGGCTGGTGCCGTCGCTGAGGTTCAGGAACACCCAGGGGTCGCCGGGACGCAGGTTGACCTGCACGATCTCGGCCCAGGCGAGGCGGCGGCTGGTCGCGATGTTGACGACGGTGACGCCGGACTCGTCGGCGACGACCTTGGGCCTGCTGAGCAGCACGAGCACGCCGCAGAGCAGCGCGCCGGTGAAGACGAAGCTGGTCCGCTCCCCCGGGCTGAGCGCGGGCAGCAGGAACGCGATGGCCGTGATGACCACGAAGATCGCGACGCCCGCGGTGAGCAGGACGGCCCGGGTCCGCGTCGGCCGGAAGGTGACGGGGAGGGCGGGGACGGCGGGGTTCTCGGTCATGCGGCGGGTGCTCCTGCCGGGTCGGGGCCGGTCAGAGGCGGCAGGCGTGGATGGCCGTGGTCAGGATGGCCCGCGCGCCGATGGCGTACAGGTCGTCCATGATCCGCTGGGCCTCCTTGGCGGGGACCATCGAGCGGACGGCGACCCAGCCCTCGTTGTGCAGCGGGGAGATCGTCGGCGACTCGAGGCCCGGGGTGAGGGCGACGGCCTGCTCCAGGTGCTCGGCGCGGCAGTCGTAGTCCATCATCACGTACGACCTGGCGACGAGGACGCCCTGGAGGCGGCGCAGGAACTGCTGCACCTTCGGGTTGTCGGTCTCGGCGCCGGTGCGTCGGATGACGACGGCCTCGGACTTCATGATGGGGTCGCCGAAGACCTCCAGGCCGGCGTTGCGCAGGGAGGTGCCGGTCTCGACGACGTCCGCGATGACCTGGGCGACGCCCAGCTCGATGGCGGTCTCGACGGCGCCGTCCAGGTGCACGACGGAGGCCTGGACGCCCTGCTCGGCGAGGTGCTTGGCGACGATGCCCTCATAGGACGTCGCGACGGTCTTGCCCGCGAGGTCCTGGATGTCGTCGGCCGTGCCGGGCTTCGCGGCGAAGCGGAAGGTGGAGCGGGCGAAGCCGAGCGGCAGGATCGCCTCGGCGTCGGCGCCGGAGTCGATCAGCAGGTCCTCACCGGTGATGCCGATGTCGAGCCTGCCGGTCGCGACGTAGATCGCGATGTCCTTGGGCCGCAGGTAGAAGAACTCGACCTCGTTGTCGGGGTCGACGAGGACGAGCTCCTTCGACTCCTTGCGCTGCTGGTAGCCGGCCTCATGGAGCATCGCCGACGCAGGTCCGGACAGTGAACCCTTGTTGGGGACGGCGATGCGCAGCATGAGGTCAGCTTCCTTAACTGGAGGGGTTACGGGAACGAGTTGAGCGTGCGGCTCAGAGGTGGGCGTAGACGTCGTCGAGGGAGATGCCGCGGGCGACCATCATCACCTGTACGTGGTACAGGAGCTGCGAGATCTCCTCGGCGGCGGCTTCCTTGCCCTCGTGCTCGGCGGCCATCCACACCTCGGCGGCCTCCTCGACGACCTTCTTGCCGATGGCATGGACGCCCTTGTCGACCAGCTCGGCGGTGCGGGAGGTCGCGGGGTCGCCGTTGGCGGCCTTGTGCTGGAGCTCGGCGAAGAGCTCCTCGAAAGTCTTCTTGGACATGATGGTCGCCACTCTACGCGGCCGGGCGGTCCCCCTCAGCGCCAGGGTTCGGAGACGGTACGGAGCGTGGTCGCGGTGGCGACCGCCGCGGTGACCGCTTCGTGGCCCTTGTCCTCGCTGGATCCCTCGATGCCCGCGCGGTCCAGCGCCTGCTCCTCCGTGTCGCAGGTCAGCACGCCGAAGCCGATCGGGACGCCGGTGTCGACGGAGACCTGGACGAGGCCCTGGGTGACGCCCTGGCACACGTACTCGAAGTGCGGGGTGCCGCCGCGGATGACGACGCCGAGCGCGACGATCGCGTCGTATCCGCGTCCGGCGAGGACCTTGGCGACGACGGGCAGCTCGAAGCTGCCGGGGACGCGCAGCACGGTCGGCTCGCTGATGCCGAGCTCGGTCAGGGCGCGCAGGGCGCCGTCGACGAGGCCGTCCATGACCTTGTCGTGCCACTGCGCCGCGATGACCGCGACCCGCAGGTCGCCGCAGTTCTTCACACTCAGTTCGGGTGCACCCTTGCCGCTCACGTGCTTCTCCTCAAGGTGTTCTCGACTTGGAGCCTGTGTCATGACCCCGCCCGGGTGGTCGCCGCCTGGCACGCACGCTCGCCGCGTTGCCGAAACGCCCAGGTAGCTCCGCTACCAGGACGCTCCGGCGCCTTGCGATCGCACGCACCAGACGACGCCCACTGATCCGACCGGGGTCATGACACAGGCTCTTACTGGTTGCCGCAGGCGGACACGTCGGTGGCGTCCAGCCAGGGCAGGTCGTGCCCCATCCGGTCCCGCTTCGTGCGCAGGTACCGAAGATTGTGTTCGCCGGCCTCGACGGGCATGGGCTCGCGCCCGGTGACCTTCAGGCCGTGCCGCAGGACCGCGTCGGTCTTGTCGGGGTTGTTGGTCATCAGACGGACACCGCGGACGCCGAGGTCGCGCAGGATCTGCGCGCCCGCGCCGTAGTCCCGGGCGTCGGCGGGCAGGCCGAGCTCCAGGTTGGCGTCGAGGGTGTCGCTGCCCTGCTCCTGGAGGGCATACGCGCGCAGCTTGGAGAGCAGGCCGATGCCGCGGCCCTCGTGGCCGCGCAGGTAGACGACGACGCCGCGGCCCTCGTCGGTGATGCGCCGCATGGACGCCTCCAGCTGCGGGCCGCAGTCGCAGCGCAGGGAGTGGAAGACGTCGCCGGTGAGGCACTCGGAGTGCAGGCGCACCAGGACGTCCTCGCCGTCGCCGAGGTCGCCGTGGACGAGGGCGACGTGCTCGACGCCGTCGACGATGGAGCGGTAGCCGTGCGCCGTGAACTCGCCGAAGGCGGTGGGCAGGCTGACCTCGGCCTCGCGGCGGACGGTGGGCTCCGCGGAGCGGCGGTAGGCGATGAGGTCCTCGATGGAGATGATCGTCAGGCCGTGCTTGCGGGCGAACGGGATCAGTTCGGGCAGGCGCAGCATCTTGCCGTCCTCGCCGGCGATCTCCACGATGGCGCCCGCGGGGCGCAGTCCGGCGAGCCGGGCGAGGTCGACGGCGGCCTCGGTGTGGCCGTCGCGGGTGAGGACGCCGCCGGGCTTGGCGCGCAGCGGGAAGATGTGGCCGGGGCGCACGAAGTCGTCGGCGGTGGCCGCGCCGCCCGCGAGGAGCCGGAGCGTGGTGGCGCGGTCGTCGGCGGAGATGCCGGTGCTGACGCCGTGTGCGGCGGACGCGTCGACGGAGACGGTGAAGGCGGTGCTCATCGACTCGGTGTTGTGCTCGACCATCTGCGGGAGCCGGAGCCGGTCGAGCTCATCGGCCTCCATGGGCGCGCAGATCAGGCCGCGGCACTCGCTCATCATGAACGCGACGATCTCGGGGGTCGCCTTCTCGGCGGCTACGACGAGGTCGCCCTCGTTCTCGCGGTCCTCGTCGTCGACGACCACGACGGGGCGGCCCGCGGCGATGTCGCGGATGGCCTGCTCGACGGGGTCGAGGGAGAGGTCGAGGGTGTCTTCTTCGCTGGCGGTGCCGTGCCAGACGGGTGCCACAGTCATGCCGGGGCTCCTTCCATGACGGGCTGCGAGGCGGCGGTGCGGGAGCGCAGCCACCAGTCGCGCAGGCCCCAGAGGACGAGGGCGAGGTAGACGACGTACACGAGTCCGGAGAAGGCGAGGCCGCTGCTGAAGGCGAGCGGCACGCCGACCACGTCGACGAGCAGCCAGGCGAACCAGAACTCGACGAGTCCGCGGGCCTGGGCGACCATCGCGGCGAGGGTGCCGACGAAGATGTACGCGTCGGGCCAGGGGTTCCAGGACAGGTCGGGGACGGCGCTGAACAGGGCGCCGACGGCGAGGGTGCCGACCGCGGTGCCCGCGACGAGGACGCCCCGCTCCTTCCAGGTGGCGAAGCGGATGGCGATGGAGCCGTCCTGCGCCTGCTGCCTGCCGCGCGTCCACTGCCGCCAGCCCCACAGCGCGACGCCGATGACGAGGAGCTGCTTGCCGACGCCGCCGGAGAGGTGCGCGGAGGCGTACGCGGCGACGAGGATGACGCCGGACAGGAACTGGGCGGGCCAGGTCCAGATCGAGCGCCGCCAGCCGAGCGCGAGGGCTATGAGGCCGACGGTGTTGCCGATCATGTCGGACCAGAGGATGTGCTGGTCGAAGGCCGCGAAGGCTTCGGAGTTGAGCCAGTTCACTGTGCGGCCCCCTGCTGGTGTGCGCGGTCGCCGAGCAGGCGCTCGACGTACTTGGCGATGACGTCGACCTCGAGGTTGACCGGGTCGCCGGGCTGTTTGATGCCGAGCGTGGTCAGCGCGAGGGTGGTGGGGATGAGGCTGATGGTGAAGAAGTCGGGGCCCGCGTCGACCACTGTGAGGCTGACGCCGTCGACGGTGATGGAGCCCTTCTCCACCACGTAGCGGGAGAGAGCGGCGGGGAGCGAGACCTTGACGATCTCCCAGTTGTCGGACGGCTTGCGCTCGACGATCTCGCCGGTGCCGTCGACGTGGCCCTGCACGATGTGTCCGCCGAGACGGGCGCCGACCGAAGTGGGGCGCTCCAGGTTGACGCGGGAGCCGACCGCGAGCGCCCCGAGGCTGGAGCGGTTCAGGGTCTCGGCCATCACGTCGGCGGTGAACTCGTCGCCCTCGTGCTCCACGACCGTCAGACAGACGCCGTTGACCGCGATGGAGTCGCCGTGCTTGGCGCCCTCGGTGACGACGGGGCCGCGCAGGCGGAAGCGAGAGGCGTCGGGGAGGTTCTCGACGGCGGTGATCTCGCCCAGCTCTTCGACGATTCCGGTGAACACTTCAGTGCTCCTTCGCTACGAGGGTCGCGGTGATGCGCAGGTCGGGGCCGATGCGGACGGTCTCGCTCACGTCGAGCCGCAACGCTTTGGTGATGGTCGTGATTCCGCCGCCGTCCAGGGCTGCGGGGCCCGCGCCGAGGAGGACGGGGGCGAGGTAGCCGACGACGCGGTCGACGCAGCCGGCGGCGACGAAGGCGCCGGCGAGGGTCGGTCCGCCTTCGAGGAGGACGGATCGCACGCCACGCGCGTGGAGCACGTCGAGGAGGGTTCGGATGTCCAACCCGCTTTCCGCGCGCGGGAGCCGCACGGTCTCGCCGTCGTGGGCGGGGGTGCTGTCCTCGGCGACGGCGATCAGGGTGGGTGCCGCGTCGTCGAGGACGCGGGCGCCCGGCGTGACGGCGGTGCCGTGGGTGTCGACGACGACGCGCAGCGGCTGTACGACACCTTCGACGCCGCGTACGGCGAGGTGGGGGTCGTCGGCGCGCTGGGTGCCGGAGCCGACGACGACGGCGTCGCACTCGGCGCGCAGCCGGTGCACGTCGGCGCGGGACTCGGCCGAGGTGATCCAGCGGCTCGTGCCGTCGGCGGCGGCGATGCGGCCGTCCAACGTGGCGGCGTACTTCCAGGTGACGTGCGGGCGGCCGAGCCGGACGGAGGTGAGCCAGGCGGCGTTCACCTCGGCGGCCTCGGCCTCCAACAGGCCCTGTTCGACGGCGATTCCGGCCGCGCGCAGGGTGTGCGCGCCGCCGGTCGCGGCCGGGTTCGGGTCGCCGACCGCGTAGACGACACGGGTGACGCCCGCGTCGATGAGGGCCTGTGCGCACGGTCCCGTGCGGCCGGTGTGGTTGCAGGGTTCGAGGGTGACGAGGGCGGTGCCGCCGCGGGCCCGTTCGCCGGCCGCGCGCAGGGCGTGGACCTCGGCGTGGGGGCCGCCGGCGCGCTGGTGCCAGCCCTCGCCGACGCTCTCGCCCGCGGCGTCGAGGACGACGCAGCCGACGACGGGGTTGGGGCTGGTGGAGCCGAGGCCGCGGGCGGCCAGCGTGATGGCGCGCCGCATGGCGGCTGCTTCGGCTACGGCGGTGGCCACCGGGTCCTCCTGCCTCTTCGGGCACGGACTCCGGGGCGCTGTCGATGACGACAGAACGTACGGACGAATACACCTGTGGCAACGCCTGCGCCGGATGACACCTGTCCCCGGAGATCCGGAGACCGTTCCGGGCCGAGGCCAGGAACGAGCCACTACGGCGGCGTGCACGGATGCCCGCCCGCCGCGCACTGCCTCCCATCCGGACTTTCACCGTCGGTCCAGGAATTTCACCTGGTCAACCGGTCACTGGAGGTGACCGGGTCGCGGACTGTAACCGCCGGTTCGGAATTACACCGACCCCGGAGTGCGCTGCTTCTGGTACGAGGCCAGTGTGCCATGACCGGATGTGGCCCATACGAGTGAACGTATGTGGGCTGGCTCACAGAATGACCATTCAACATCACATTCAACCAACTTGGTCCAGACCTATTGACGCACTGGTCTAGTCCTCTTAATCTCACCGTCACCTCCGAGGAGCCGGAGCCGACGGCGTGCACGCCCGGGGCCCCAGAACGATCCACATCTGTGCCAGTTGTGCTGTTCCGCCCCGCTCGTTCCGTGTCACGCCCCGCTCGTGTTCCGCACCTGCCCAGGAGGCTCCCTTGCCGTCCCTCTACCGCGCGAGACCCACGCTGCTCGCGTCCGGCGCGGCCGTCGCCGGACTGCTGCTCAGTCTGGTCTCCGGCGGCGCCGCCCCGGCCGCCGCAGCCGACGACGCGTCCTGTCGCCCCGACGGCCTCTACCAGACGCCCGGGGTGAACGTCCCCTACTGCTCCGTCTACGACAGCGACGGCCGCGAGAAGATGGGCGCCGACCACAAGCGCCGCACCATCGGCTACTTCACCGGCTGGCGCACCGGCAAGAACGGCGAGCCCGCCTACCTCGCCAAGGACATCCCGTGGGACAAGATCACCCACATCAACTACGCCTTCGCGCACGTCGACAAGGACAACAAGCTCTCCGTCGGCTCCGACAGCGGGACGAACGCCGCCACCGGCATGACGTGGCCCGGCGTCGCGGGCGCCGAGATGGATCCGGCGCTGCCCTACAAGGGTCACTTCAACCAGCTCACCAAGTTCAAGAAGCAGCACCCGGACGTCAAGACGCTGATCTCGGTCGGCGGCTGGGCCGAGACCGGCGGCTACTTCGGTGACGACGGCAAGCGCGTCAACTCCGGCGGCTTCTACTCGATGGCCACCAACGCGGACGGCTCCGTCAACCAGGCGGGCATCGACACGTTCGCCGACTCGGCGGTCGCCTTCATCAAGAAGTACGGATTCAACGGCGTCGACATCGACTACGAGTACCCGACCACGATGAAGGACGCGGGCAACCCGCTCGACTACTCGATCTCCAACGCCCGCCGCGGCGGCCTCGTCAAGGGCTACGCGGCGCTCATGAAGTCCCTGCGCCAGAAGCTGGACAAGGCGGGCGCGGCCGACGGCAAGCACTACATGCTGACGGTGGCGGCCCCCTCCTCCGGCTATCTGCTGCGCGGCATGGAGACCTTCCAGGTCCAGAAGTACCTGGACTACGTCAACATCATGTCGTACGACCTGCACGGCGCCTGGAACGAGTACGTGGGCCCCAACGCCTCGCTCTTCGACGACGGCAAGGACGCAGAACTGGCGGCCGCCAACGTCTACGGCAGCTCCCAGTACGGCGGCATCGGCTATCTGAACACCGACTGGGCCTACCACTACTTCCGCGGCTCGATGCCGGCGGGCCGCATCAACATCGGCCTGCCGTACTACACCCGCGGCTTCAAGAACGTGCAGGGCGGCACCGACGGCCTGTGGGGCAAGGCGGCCGCGACCAGCTGCCCGGCGGGCTCAGGACTGACCAAGTGCGGTGACGGCGCGGTCGGCATCGACAACCTCTGGCACGACAAGGACGACAACGGCAAAGAGTCCCCGGCGGGCTCCAACCCGATGTGGCACGCCAAGAACCTGGAGAAGGGGATCGTCGGCGACTACGTCACCAAGTACGGCTTCCCCGCGGACACCAAGCTGACCGGCACCTACGCCCGCAAGTACAGCTCCACGCTCGTCGCGCCGTGGCTGTGGAACGCGGACAAGAAGGTCTTCCTGTCCACGGAGGACGAGGAGTCGGTGGCGAAGAAGGCCGACTACGTGGTCGACCGGGGCATCGGCGGCACGATGATCTGGGAGATGGCGGGCGACTACCGCTGGAACGCCACCAAGGGCCAGTACGAGATGGGCGACACGCTCACCTCCCTGATGCACGACAAGTTCAAGAACGCGACGCCGTACGGCGCGAAGGTCTCGAACAAGGAGCTGCCCACCAAGGCCGTCGACATCGGCGTGGAGTTCGGCGACTTCAAACTGGGCGACTCCAACTACCCGATCACGCCCAAGGTGAAGATCACCAACAACACGAAGACGGCGCTGCCCGGCGGCACCGAGTTCCAGTTCGACTACTCCACCGCCGCTCCCGGCAACGCCTCCGACCAGTCCGGTTTCGGTACGAAGGTGATCAGCAGCGACCACACGGGAAGCAACGTCGGCGGCCTGAAGGGCGACTTCCACCGGGTCTCGCTGAAGCTCCCGGCCTGGCAGTCCCTCGCGCCCGGCGCCTCCGTGGACCTCTCCTTCAACTACTACCTGCCGACGTCCACGCCGTGGAACTGGACGGTGAACATCAGCGGCACGACGTACGCCCTCGCCGGTGACCTGGCGCGCGGCACCACGCTCGTCGAGCCGGGCGGCGGCACGGGCCCGACCGACCCGCCGGGCCCGACCGACCCGCCGACGCCGGGCAAGTGCACCGCGCCCGCGTGGGGTTCGGGCACCGAGTACGGCAGCGGGTCCACCGTGTCCCACAAGTCCCACACGTGGAAGGCCAAGTGGTGGACGAAGGGCGATGAGCCCGGCGCCGGCGGCCAATGGGGTGTTTGGCAGGATCTCGGCGCCTGCTGACTGTCCGCAGTGCTCACGCCCGTGGGATTTGGCACCCTATGGGCGTGAGCACTGCAACGGCACTGGCCGAGGAGTTCGAGTCACACCGCCCCCGGATGTTCGGCCTGGCCTACCGGATACTCGGCTCCGCGCAGGAGGCGGAGGACGCCGTTCAGGACGCGTATCTGCGGTGGAACGGCACGCGGCGCGAGGACATCGAACAGCCCGCCGCCTGGCTGGCCAAGACCGTCACGAACCTCTGCCTGAACCGGCTGACCTCGGCCCGCGCCCGCCGTGAGCAGTACGTGGGCACCTGGCTGCCCGAGCCCGTCATCACTTCCGGCGGCACGCTGGGGCCGCTGGAGTCCGCGGAGCAGCGGGAGGCGGTCTCGATGGCCCTGCTCGTCCTCCTGGAACGGCTGACGCCCAGGGAGCGCGCGGTCTACGTGCTGCGGGAGGCCTTCTCGTACAGCCACCGGGAGATCGCGGGCGTGCTCGACGCGAGCGAGGCGGGCTGCCGCCAGCTGTACCGCAGGGCGGCCCGGGCGGTCGCCGACGCGCGGCCCCGGTTCGCGCCGGGGCACGAGCTGCGGCAGCGGTTCGTCGAGTCGTTCGTCGCCGCGGCCCGCGACGGCGATGTCGTCGGCCTGGAGAAGATACTGGCCAGGGACGTCACGTGGTGGGGCGACGGCGGCGGCAAGGTCGCGGCGGCGACCGCACCGATCCTCGGGCGCGACAACGTCCTGCGGTTCCTGGCGGACATCATGGCGAAGTTCGGGTCCGCGGAGGTCTCGTACGCCGAGGTCAACGGCGCGCCCGCGATGGTCATGCGGGCGGCGGGACATCTGACGGCCGTCGCCTCCTTCGAAGGGGGCGACGGGGTGGTGACCGGGGTACGGTCGGTCGTCAATCCGGACAAGCTCGCGTTCGTGGAACGCCAGTTGGCCGCGGCATGACGGAAGGAGCCCTGTGATGAGCACGATCCTGGTGACCGGTGGCACGGGAACCCTCGGCCGCCTCGTCACGGAGCGGCTGCGCGCGGACGGCCACGAGGTGCGGGTGCTCAGCCGGCACACTCAGCCGTACGCCGTCGACCTGCGCGAGGGCACGGGTCTGGACGCGGCCGTCACGGGCGTGGACGTCGTCGTGCACTGCGCGACCACGGTGCGCGGCGGTGACGAGCGCGCCGCCCGGAACCTGATCGCGGCGGCCCGGAAGGCCGGCGTCGCCCATCTGGTCTACATCTCGATCGTCGGCATCGACCGGGTGCCGCTCGGCTACTACAAGTCGAAGCTCGCGGTGGAGCGGCTCATCGCCGAGTCCGGGCTCGGCTGGACGGTGCTGCGGACCACCCAGTTCCACGACCTGGTGCTGCGGATCCTGGAGGCCTCGGCGAGGCTCCCCGTCATGCTGCTGCCCGGCGGCGTCAGCGACCAGCCGATCGAGGTCGGCGAGGTCGCGGACCGGCTCGCGGAGCTGGCGGCGGCGCCTCCCGCGGGGCGGGTCGACGACATGGGAGGGCCCGAGGTCCGCACCTTCCCCGACCTGGCCCGCGCCTATCTGCGGGCGAGCGGGAAGCGGCGCCGGGTGCTGCCGGTGCCGCTCGCGGGCCGCACGTACCGCGCGGCACGGGCGGGCGGCCATCTGACGCCGGACCGGGCCGTGGGCAAGCGGACGTTCGAGGAATACCTGGCGGTCCGGTCGGGGCGCGCGGCCCCGTGAGGCGGCGCCGCGGGGGCTCAGAGCCTGTCTTTGAACCCCCGTCGTTCGCGCGGAGCGCGGGCGCAGCGGCGGTCGGTGCGTGCGATCGGTGTGCGGCGTCCCAGGTCATGTGGCGGAGCCACCTGTCCTGGGACGCCGCGCGCCGAGCGTGCGTGCCGGGCGTCGGGGCGCAGGCGGGGGTTCAAAGACAGGCTCTCAGATCCCGGGTCACCACCCCGGTCGGACCAGCGGGCGTCGTCCGGTGCGTGCCAGGCGGCGACTGCCCGGCCGGGGTCGTGACACAGGCTGCAGAGCCTTGTCGCAGCCCCCGTTCTCAGTGACCCGCGCGTGGTCCGAACAGCTCGTCCTGGGCCGCGTCCCGCGCCGCGAGCAGCGCCCCGCGCAGCACCGCGGCCCCGCCCAGCGTGCCGGCCCGCACCTCCGTGCGCAGGGGCGACATGGCCGTGACGCGGTCCGTGACGCGGGCGGCGAGTTCGGCGCCGCCCGCGCGGCCCACCTCGCCGCCGAGGACCACACAGCCCGGGTCGAGGATCGCGACCATCGCCGCCGCGCCGACGGCCACCCGGTCGGCGACGGCGTCCAGGAAGGCGTCCTCGCCGGTCTCGACGGCGCGCCGCACCACGTCGGCGCCGGACATGCCGGGCTCCAGGATGCCGTGCTCCGCGCCGAGTTCACGCAGGGCCGCCGCGCAGGCCAGCGAGTGGAAGCCGCCCTCGCAGCTGGTGGCCGAAGGCAGCGTGCTCGTGCCCGGCACCGGCAGGAAGCCGATCTCGCCGGTGCCGCCCGAGGCTCCCCTGCGCAGCACGCCGTCGAGCACGACGGCGGCGCCGACGCCGTCGCCGAGCCAGAGCAGCACGAACGTGTCCCGGTCGTGCGCGGCGCCGTCCCTGCGTTCGGCGCGGGCCGCGAGGTTGGTCTCGTTCTCCACGAGGACGCGGGCGCCGAGCCGCTCGTGGAGGGCGCCCGCGAGGCGGCGGTGCCAGGCGGGCAGCGAGGACGTGTCGTGCAGGTCGCCGGTGGCCGGGTCGATGAGGCCCGGGGCTCCGATACCGACGGTGTGCAGGCGCTGGACACCGCCCTCCGCGGCGGTGCGCTCGACGAGGGCGAGGGCGCGTTCGAGGGCGGGTCCGGTGTCCGTACTGCCGCCCATGGGCGCGGACGCCTCGGCGAGCACCGCGCCGAGCAGGTCGGTGACGACGACGGAGACGCTTTCGGTGCGCACGTCGAGCGCGGCGAGGTGGGCGCGGTCGGCGACTATGCCGTACAGACGGGCATTCGGGCCGCGCCGCCGGGCACCCGCCTCGCCGACGACCGTGATGAGCCCGGAGCCCTGCAGCCGCTCGACGAGATCGGCGACCGAGGGCCGCGACAACCCCGTGAGCTGCTTCAACTGGTTCGCGGTGAGCGGCCCTTCGCTCTGCAGGAGCCCCAGCGCGAGCCGGTCGTTGATGGCTCGGGCGGTACTCGGTGAGGCGGGCGACACAGGCATGGCCGGATCCTCCCACAGGAATCTTCTATTTATCAGGCAGGGTTCCTGATAGTTTACGTCGCCGGATCGGGACAGTACTCGGGAGGGCGGTACGGGATGAGTGAAGTGGTCTACGACAAACAGCGGTTGAAGCGGGCGCGGCTCGCCGTCGCGGCCGTCTTCTGCGTGCACGGCGCGGTCGCCGGGTCCTTCGCGACCCGGGTGCCCTGGATCCAGGACCACGCGGACGTCAGCGCGGGCATGCTCGGCCTGGCACTCGCCTTCCCCGCGATCGGCGCGTCCGTCGCCATGCCGCTCGCGAGCCGCATCAGCCACCGCTTCGGGGCCCGCAACGCCCTGCGCGGGCTCCTCGTGATGTGGACGCTCGCGCTGATCCTGCCGGCGCTCGCGCCGAACCTGCTCACGCTCTGCCTGGCACTCTTCGTCTACGGCGCGACCTCCGGCATGTCCGACGTGACGATGAACGCGATCGGCGTCGAGACCGAGGCCCGCATGCGGAAGTCGATCATGTCGGGCCTGCACGGCATGTGGAGCGTCGGCGCCCTGATCGGCTCCGCGGCGGGCACGGTCGCCGCCCACCTCGGCTCGGACGCCCGCCTCCACCACGTGCTGGCCTCCGCCACCCTGACCGTGCTCGGCCTCCTCGCCTGCCAGGGCGTCCTAGACCTGCAACCGGAACCCGAGGAGGAGGCCCCGCCCCGGTTCTCGCTGCCGCCCAAGTCGGCGCTGCTCATCGGCGCCGTCGGCTTCTGCGCGGTCTTCGCGGAGGGCGCGAGCCTCGACTGGTCGGCGGTCTACCTGCGGGACGTCCTGGACACGTCGGCCGCTGTCGCCGCCGCCTCCACCACGGGCTTCACGCTCACCATGGCCGTCGCACGGCTCGCGGGCGACAAGGTGGTCGACCGGTTCGGGGCGGTGCGCACGGTGCGGGCCGGTGGCGTCCTCGCGGCGGCCGGCGGCCTCCTCGTGGTCCTCGCCACGCATCCCGTGATGGCCATGGGCGGGTTCGCGCTGCTGGGCCTCGGCATCGCGGTCGTGGTGCCGCTCGCCTTCGCCGCGGCCGGGCACAGCGGCCCCAACCCCAGCCAGGCCATCGCGGGCGTCGCCACCATCACGTACACCTCCAGCCTGATCGCCCCCTCCGCGATCGGCGCGCTCGCCGAGGCCACGAGCCTCGTGGCCTCCTTCGGCCTGGTCACCCTGCTCGCCTGCGGCCTCACGGTCTTCGCGGGCGTCCTGCGCACGGGTGGCCGCAAGGCGGCGCAGGGGGCGCCCGCGGACACGGCGGCTCACGGACCGAGGTCCTGACCCTCGGGGGCACACGTCCCGATCCCGCCCGGAACACCCCGCGTAGGCGAGGACCGGCACTTACGTCGCATTAACATGGCGTCGATCATTTCCGGCCATCCGGCCGGGCCCGGTTCGGCGGACAGAAAGCGACTGACTCACCATGGATCTCGGCGTGCGCTGGAAGCTGCACGGCGACGGGCGCACCCCCGCGCCCGGAGCCGTCGTCCGTCCCGACGAGCGGCTCTCCTGGCCGCGCACCTTCGGGCTCGGCGCGCAGCACGTGGTCGCGATGTTCGGCGCGTCGTTCGTGGCCCCCGTGCTCATGGGCCTCGACCCGAACCTCGCGATCATGATGTCGGGTGTCGCCACCGTCATCTTCCTGCTCGCCACGCGCGGCCGGGTGCCCAGCTATCTGGGCTGTTCGCTCTCCTTCGTCGGCGTCGCCGCGGTCATCCGCGCGCAGGGCGGCTCCAGCGCGACGGTGACCGGTGCGGTCCTCGTCGTCGGCGCCGCGCTGTTCCTGGTGGGCCTGGCCGTGCAGAAGTTCGGCGCGCGGATCATCCACGCCGCGATGCCGCCGATCGTGACCGGCGCGGTCGTCATGCTGATCGGCTTCAACCTGGCGCCGGTGACGGCGTCGACGTACTGGCCGCAGGACCAGTGGACGGCGCTCCTGGTGATGCTGTTCACCGGCCTCGCCGTGGTGTGCCTGCGCGGCTTCTGGTCGCGCATCGCGATCTTCCTGGGCCTGATCTTCGGGTACGGCATCTCGTGGGTCTTCGACCAGGTCTTCGGCAAGATCCACTCGGCGGACGCCTCGGGCAAAGTCGTCGACCACTGGCGCCTCGACCTGTCCGCCGTGGGCGACGCCGACTGGATCGGCCTGCCCTCCTTCCACGCGCCGAGCTTCGAGTGGTCCGCGATCCTCGTGGCGCTGCCCGTCGTCATCGCGCTGATCGCCGAGAACGCGGGCCATGTGAAGGCCGTCGGCGAGATGACCGGCGACAACCTCGACGACAAGCTCGGCACGGCGATCTCCGCCGACGGCGCCGCGTCCGTGCTCTCCACCGCGGTCGGCGGCCCGCCCAACACCACGTACTCCGAGAACATCGGCGTGATGGCGGCGACCCGCGTCTACTCCACGGCCGCGTACTGGGCGGCGGCCTGCTTCGCCCTGCTCTTCGGCCTCTGCCCCAAGTTCGGCGCGGTCGTGGCCGCGATCCCCGGCGGCGTGCTCGGCGGCATCACCGTCATCCTGTACGGCATGATCGGCCTGCTCGGCGCCCAGATCTGGATCAACGCCAAGGTCGACCTGCGCAATCCGCTGAACCTCGTGCCGGCCGCCGCGGGCATCATCATCGGCGTCGGCGGCGTCTCCCTGAAGTTCACCGACAACTTCCAGCTGAGCGGGATCGCGCTCGGCACGATCGTCGTCATCACGGGCTACCACGTGCTGCGCGCCTTCGCGCCCGCCCACCTCAAGTCCCAGGAGCCGCTCCTGGATTCGGGCACGTCGACGTACGACGAAGAGGGCCGCGAGGACCGCGAGCGCCGCGGCTGAAACCGTTGGACGTGGTGCGTCACACCTGATTAGGGTGCGCACCATGTCCACTCCCGAGTCCGACAGACTCACGCCACCGGTCGTCCGGTGGCTTCCCGCGCCACAGCGCTGACGTGCCGGCCCCCGGGCCGCCGCCGCCACCGGATCACCGCCCCGTGCCCTGATCCTTTCGATCCACATCGTGGTTGCGGAGTCCTGCTGTGCCCTTTGCCCTGTATCTCCTCGGGCTCGCCGTTTTCGCGCAAGGAACCTCGGAGTTCATGCTGTCGGGGCTGATCCCCGACATCGCGCGCGACCTGTCCGTCTCCGTTCCGGCCGCGGGCCATCTGACCTCGGCGTTCGCCGTGGGAATGATCGTCGGTGCGCCGCTCATGGCCCTCCTGAGCCGCCGCTTCTCCCGCCGCGGCGCGCTCCTGGTCTTCCTCGTCACCTTCCTGCTCGTCCATGTCGTCGGCGCGCTGACGACGAGCTTCGCCGTGCTGCTCGTGACCCGCGTCGTGGGCGCCCTCGCCAACGCCGGGTTCCTCGCCGTCGCGCTGGTCACCGCCACGGGCATGGTCGGTCCCGACGCCAAGGGGCGCGCCACGTCGGCGCTGCTCGGCGGCGTGACCGTTGCCTGTGTGGCGGGCGTGCCCGCGGGCGCGCTGCTCGGCGAGGCGTGGGGCTGGCGCTCGGCGTTCTGGGCGGTGGCCCTGCTCTCGCTGCCCGCCGTGCTCGCCATCGCGCGGGCGGTACCGGCGGGGGCACCCGAGACCGGGAAAACCAGTGTGCTCGGGGAGCTGCGCGCGCTGCGCGGCCCGCGACTCCTGGTGACACTGCTGCTCGGCGCGCTGGTCAACGGCGCGACGTTCTGCACGTTCACCTACCTCTCCCCCGTCGTCACCCACGTCACCGGTCTCGGCTCGGGCTGGGTGCCCGCGATGCTCGCGCTGTTCGGCGTCGGCTCCTTCGTGGGCGTCACGGTGGCCGGACGCGTCGCAGACGTAAGCCCTCTGCCCGTCCTCATCTTCGGCTCGCTCGCGCTGCTCGCCGGATGGGTCCTGTTCGCCGTGACGGCGGCGCACCCGGTGGCGGTGGTCGTGCTGGTCCTCGTCCAGGGCGCACTGTCGTTCGGGGTCGGCTCCACGCTGATCGCGCGGGCACTGTACGCGGCGGCCGACGCGCCCCACCTGGCGGGCGGGTTCGCGACGGCCGCGTTCAACGTGGGCGCGGCCCTCGGCCCATGGCTCGGCGGCCTCGCGATCTCCGCGGATCTCGGCTACCGCTCACCGCTCTGGCTCAGCGCGACGCTGGTGGCGACGGCGCTGCTCGTCGGAGGCACGGCGGCCGGGCTCGACGGACGGCGCCCGCCCCGGGCCCCGGCCGGGGGTGCGGCGGCGGAACCGAACGGGTCCCTGGGCCGCTCGTAGGCGTACGTGGGGGTGGGCGTGGTTGGGTGTGTCCACTCCCCGCCCGGCCCGCGCGCCGTCCGTTCCCTCGTTTCGGGGAAGCGTCCGGTGCGCTGGCGTCCGGGGCGGGCCGGGGCTGGGACCCTGCCCCCATGGCGCAGGTGGAGCGTTTCGCAGAGTTCAGGGCCCCGGCCCGCGGGGCCGACGACGTCGACGGCGTGCTGGCGCGGATGCGGGCGCTCGGCGCCGACTGGCCGCCGCGCGACGGGGTCGCCGTCTTCAACCGTGTCTACCTCACGGTGACCGAGGAGGTCGCCCGGCACCTCGGCGGGGGCGCGTTCCCCGACGTACACGCGGCGTCGACCCTGGCCGTCCGCTTCGCCGGGCGGTACCTCGCGGCCGTCGACGCGGCGGCCGATGGTCGCCGCCCGCCCGCCTGCTGGCGCCCCCTGTTCCAGTACCGGCGCCACCCCGGCGTCCACCCCCTGCAGTTCGCACTCGCGGGCATCAACGCACACATCGGGCACGACCTCGCGCTCGCCGTCGTGGACAGCTGCCGTGCGCTCGGGTGCGAACCGGCCGATCTGGAGGACGAGTTCGACCGCGTGGGCGACTCACTCGTCTCCCTGGAGGAGCGCATCCGCGAGGAGCTGATGCCCGGCCCCGACCTCCTCCAGGTCGCCGACCCGCTGACGCACCTCGCCGGTTCCTGGAGCCTGGAGCGGGCCAGGGACGGCGCCTGGGCGTCGGGGCGGGCCCTGTGGGCGCTGCGGGAACTTCCGTGCGTGGCGGAGGAGTTCGGGGAACGGCTCGACGGGGCGGTGGGTCTGGTGGGCCGAATCCTGCTCACGCCGCTGCCGGACTGACGGCGGTCGTTGTACGTTGAAACGACCGTTCTCGACGTACCCGACGCAAAGGAGCACCGGTATGGCGACCCCTCTCGGACTCGGCCTTCCGCAGGGCAGTCAGTACGCGATCGGACGCGACGTCCCCGCGGTGGCACGGGCCGCCGAGGACATGGGATACGAAAGCCTGTGGGTCTACGAGCGCATCCTCTACCCGGAGCCCGCCACGGAGGGCCTGTACGGGATCCCGGGCCGCCCCTGGCCCGACACGTACCGCTCGGTCGCCGACCCCCTGGTCACCCTGACGCTGGCCGCCGCGGCCACGCAACGGGCGCGCCTCGGCACCAGCGTGCTGGTCGCCCCGCTCCACATCCCCTTCCAACTGGCCCGCTCACTGGCCTCGTTGGATGCGGCGAGCGGCGGCCGGGTCGTCGCGGGCTTCGGCACGGGCTGGTCCCGCGACGAGTACGCGGCCGCTTCCGTCGCACCCTACGAGCGGCGCGGCAGGGTCCTGGACGAGCTCCTGGACGTCTGCCACGCGGTGTGGGGCCCCGACCCGGTGGCGTACGAGGGCGAGCTGACCACCATCACGTCGTCCGTCGTGCGCCCCAAGCCCGCCCGGCCGATCCCGATCCTGCTGCCCGCCAACAGCCCCCGCGCCCTGCGCAGGCTGGTGGACCGCGCGGACGGCTGGATGCCGGTCGCCGCGGGCGCCGAAGCGCTCGCCGAACAGGCCCAGTCCCTGAAGGAACTGGCCGCCGAGCGCGGACGAACCCGCCCGGTCCGGACCGTCCTGCGGGCCAACACCCGCTACACCCCCAAGCCGTACGAGGGCGCCCGCCGCGCCCCCTTCCAGGGCAACGTCGCCCAGATCGTCGAAGACCTGGAAGCACACGCTGCCACAGGCGCGGTGGACGAGATCCTCATCGAACTGGCGGGCAGCACAAGGGACGCGGAGGAGCTGAAGGACGTGGCGGCGGAAATGTACGGGGCGGCGCGGGCGGCGGGGGTATAGGCCCAGGCTGCTAGTCCTCCGGCAGCTCGACGGGAGCAATCTCCTCGTACACATCCCCCGGCCCGGGATTCGTCGCGTCCGTCGCCCCGCCGAAGTGATGCATGACGCCCCACACCGCGTTCAGAGCGGTCTGCACCGCCCCCTCGGCCCACCCCGCCGTCCACGAGATGTCGTCGCCCGCGAGGAAGATCCCCCGCTTGTCCTCGGGCAGCGACTCCTGCATGAAGTGCGTGAACAGCCGCCGCTGGTAGCGGTAGTGACCCGGCAGGTTCGCCTTGAACGCGCCCATGAAGTAGGGCTCGTTCTCCCAGGACACGGTCACCGGGTTGCCGATGATGTGCTTCCGGATGTCGACCTTCGGGTAGATCTCGCCCAGCGACTTGAGCATGACCTCCATGCGCTCGTTCGCCGACAGCGGCAGCCACTTCAGGCTGTCGTCGCACCAGGTGTAGGAGAGGCAGATGACGGCGGGCTTGTCGGGCCCGTCGTCGAGCAGGTAGGTGCCACGCGTCATCCGGTCGGTGAGCGTCATCGACATGACGTCACGGCCGGTCTCCTCGTCCTTGTCGAGCCAGAACGGCCGGTCCACCGGAACAAACAGCTTCGAGGACTCCATGTAGTGGGTCCGCTCCATCGCCGTCCAGTGGTCGATGGGGAAGAGCGAGTCGTCGCACTCGATCTTCGAGAGCAGCAGCCACGACTGGGCGGTGAAGATCGCGGCCCGGTAGGTGCGGATGTCGCCGGACGCGTCGGTGACCGTCACACGGTTCCCGGCGGTGCGGTTGAGACGAGTCACGGCGGGCTTCGGCGCGCCGCCCTCGTGCAGCGAGGACAGGGACGTACCCGGCTCCCAGTGCACGATCTTCTGCGGCTCGCGATCCCACAGGCGCAGCGGCAGCTGCTGGCTGCCGCCGACGATGCCGCGGTGGTGGTCGTCGGCCTCGGTGTAGACGACGCGCAGGATCTCCAGGATGGAGTTCGGGAAGTCGGTGTCCCAGCCGCCCGTGCCGAAGCCGACCTGGCCGAAGATCTCGCGGTGCCGGAAGGACTTGAACGCCTCGGATTCGCAGAGGAAGCCGTAGAACGTCTGGTTGTCGAGCTTCTCGACGAGCTTCGACCAGATCTCGCGGATCTTCGGCACGTCGCGCTCGCGCAGGGCGCGGTTCATGTCGGAGAAGTCCGCGCCCTCTTCGAGGCAGTCGTTCCACGCCTTCGCGACGTCGCGGTAGACCTGCGGCAGGTCCTCGACGGTCTCGGCGTAGTGCGACTCGCCCTTGAGGTCCACGACGGTGGAGGGGGTCGACTCGGCGAGCGGGTTGGGGAACGCGCTGGTCTTCAGGCCCACGAGGTCGATGTAGTGCTGCAGCGCCGTCGACGACGGCGGGAAGCGCATCGCACCCATCTCGGCGGTCAGGTCGGCGTCGCAGCCCTCGAAGCCGACGGTGCGCAGCCGGCCGCCGATCTGGTCGGCTTCGTAGACGACGGGCTTGAGGCCCATCTTCATCAGCTCGTACGCGGCGATGATGCCGGAGAGACCGCCGCCGATGACGGCGACCTCGGTGCCGTGCTCGGTCGCGGGTATCTGGCCGAGGCCCGCGGGGTGGGCGAGGAAGTCGTCGTAGGCGTACGGGAAGTCCGGACCGAACATGGTGATCGGCGGCTGGGCGTCGGTGTGCTGGATGGCCGTGGGCACAGTGGACGTCATGGGGTACGGACTCCTTGCGGGGGAACTGGAGCAGAAGGCTGCGGGGCTGCGGGGGGGGCTCAGACGAGGGACGCGTACAGCCCGGGGCGGCGGTCGCGCAGGTACGGGTTGTTCTCGCGGGAGGCCCTCAGGAACTCCGGGTCGACGTCGCCGAGGACGATTTCCTCGCCGCGGCCGGCACGGGCACGCGACACGCCGTCGGGGCCGACCAGCGTGGAGAGCCCGACGAACTCGAACTCGCCCTCGGGTCCGACGCGGTTGACGTACGCGACGTACAGCTGGTTCTCGAAGGCGCGCACCGGTACGAGGGACTCGGCGACGAACTGGAAGGGATGCATCTGCGCGGTCGGCACGACCAGCAGGTCGGTACCCGCGAGGGCGTGCGCGCGGACGTTCTCGGGGAACTCCACGTCGTAGCAGATCATCAGGCCGACGCGGACGCCGCCGAGCTCGGCCTGGACGACGGTCTGTTCGCCGGGGGTGAAGGAGTCGCGCTCGAAGCCGCCGAAGAGGTGGGTCTTGCGGTAGTTCGCGAGGCGGGCCCCGTCCGGGCCGATCAGCTGGACGGAGTTGAAGACGAGGTCGCCCTCGCGCTCCGGGTAGCCGTAGGCGACGCCGACCGCGTGGCGGGCCGCGATCTCGGCGACGGCCTTCGCGGACTCCCCGTCGACGGGCTCGGCGAGCCGGGCGATGTCGTCGCCGATCGCGTACCCCGTGAGGTACAGCTCGGGCGCGATGAGCAGCCCGGCGCCCGCCGCGGCGGCGCGTCCGGCGGCCTCGTCGAGCGCCGCGAGGTTCGCGTCGACGGATCCGGGCCGCCCGGAGCTCTGGAGCAGGGCGGTGCGCAGCGCAGGCATGGCGGAACCTCGGGGCGTACGAAGGGGAAGGCGGGGTCGATAAGACGGTACGGTCGGCGGCTGTGCCCGGACAAGGCGCGACCGTTGCGGGCAGCTGCGTGATCCGTTGCGCGTGACCGGGCGTGCGCGGCGATTCGTTGCGTGCCCGCGTGGGCCCCGGGTATCAGGGGTGTCCTCCTGAAGGCGCAGGGTGCGGGTGAGGTTCCCCGCCGCGCGGCGGAAGAGGAGTGCGGCCCGTGGCCGGACGTGCCGGGCCCCCCATCCGCGAGAACGTGATCACGCCCGGACGGACCGGGTGCACGCACTCGAAGACGGAGGCCTTCCATGGGCCGCACGACCACCAGCCGCACAGCGACCACCCGCACCACCACCCCGCACCCCCGCGCCGTCGCCGTGGCGGCCGCGTTGCTGCTGACCGCGGGGGCGACGGGCGCGGCCGTCGCGTCGGCCGACGGAGGAACGCACGCGGTGACGGCGGCGAAGAAGGCACAGCAGCGCGAGGCCGCCGCCCTCACCGGCTCGGCGAAGATGTACCGCAAGACGACCGAGGACGTGACGTTCACGTTCGACGCGCATCTGGCGGCCAGGCACATCAAGGACCCGTCGAAGGCGACCGGCACCTTCCACTTCGTCCACCTCGACAGGCCGGGCGGCGAGGGAGGCTGGGCGAAGGGCCGTATCGACTGCCTGATGACGGGCGGCAAGGTGGCCACGGCGACCGGCATCATCACCGAGAGCAGCTTCAAGGAGATGAAGGGCAAGCGGGTCGGCTTCACCGTCGACGACCGGGGCCGCAACGACCGCGTCGGATACAGCTGGGCGGCCTACGGAGCCACGCAGGGCCAGCCCGACACCCTCGCCAAGTGCGCGAGCTCGGCCCCGTACGAGAAGGTCAGGAAGGGCACGGGCGACTTCGACGTCGTCCCGTGGAAGGTCCCGTACCCGGAGCCGCAGGGCTCCTAAGCGGGAGAGCCCGACGAGAAGCGGCGCATCAGGGGCGAGAGCACCAGCACGGACTTCGTCCGCTCCACGAACGGCTCCCCCGCGATCCGCTCCAGGACCCGTTCGAAGTGCCGCATGTCCGCGGCGAAGACCTGGACGATCGCGTCCGCGTCACCGGTGACGGTGGACGCGGACGCGATCTCCGGGTAGCGCTCCAGGCCTCGCTGGATCGCTTCCGGTGAGGTGTTGCGGCGACAGTAGATCTCGATGAACCCCTCGGTCTCCCAGCCGAGGGCCGCCGGGTCCACGCGGACCGTGAAGCCGGTGATGGCTCCGGTGGCCCGCAGCCGGTCCACGCGCCGCTTCACGGCGGGCGCGGAGAGTCCGACCAGCTGGCCGATGTCGGCGTAGGAGCGGCGGGCGTCCTCGGCGAGGGCGTGCACGATGCGTTCGTCGAGATCGTTCAGTCGCACGGGGGGTGGATCACTTCTCTGCTGTGGCCAATCGGGAGCGGCTCATGCCGTACAGGAAGTAGAACACGAGGCCGACGGCCATCCAGACACCGAAGACCTTCCAGGTCGCGGAGTCGAGGCTGAACATGTTGTACGCGCAGAAGCCGAAGCCGAGCACGGGGAAGAGCCAGCCGAGCGGCACCCGGAAGGTGCGCGGCATGTCGGGGCGGGTCCTGCGCAGCACGATGACGGCGATGTTGACCAGACCGAAGGCGAACAGGGTGCCGATGCTGGTGGCGTCGACGAGCTTGCCGAGCGGGATGACGGAGGCGAGGGCTCCGCAGAACAGCGACACGATGACGGTGTTCACGCGGGGCGTGCCCGTCTTCTTGCTGACCCTGCCGAACGCCTTGGGGACCAGGCCGTCGCGGGACATGGCGAACAGGACGCGGGTCTGGCCGTAGAGGACGGTGAGGACGACGGAGGCGATGGAGATGACCGCGCCGGCGGCGAGGATCGTGCCCCACATGTGCTGGCCGCTGACGTCGTTCATGATCGCGGCGAGCGTGGCCTCGGAGCCCTCGAAGTCCTTCCAGTTCCAGGCGCCGACGGCGACGGCGGCGACCAGGACGTAGAGGGCGGTGACGATGACCAGCGACAGCATGATCGCGCGGGGCAGGTCGCGCTGCGGGTTCTTCGCCTCCTCACCGGCGGTGGAGGCGGCGTCGAAGCCGATGTAGGAGAAGAAGAGGCTCGCGGCGGCGGCGCTGACGCCGGCCGTACCGAGCGGCATGAAGTCCGCGTAGTTGCCGGACTTGAAGCCCATGAAGCCGATGGTGCAGAAGAGCACGAGCGCGGCGATCTTCACGACGACCATGATCGTGTTGGCGGTCGCCGACTCCTTGGCGCCGCCGAGCAGGAACACCATGGCGAGCAGGACGACGATCAGGCCGGGCAGGTTGATGATCGCGCCGTCGACCTCGCCGGGCGCCGCGGAGAGCGCGTCGGGGATGGTGACGCCGATGGTCCCGTCGAGCAGCTCGTTGAGGTACTCGCCCCAGCCGACCGCGACCGCGGCGACCGAGACGCCGTACTCCAGGACCAGGCACCAGCCGCAGACCCAGGCGACGAGTTCACCCATCGTTGCGTACGCGTACGAGTACGAGGAACCGGCCACCGGGATGGACCCGGCCAGCTCCGCGTACGAGAGCGCGGAGAAGAGCGCGGTGAGTCCGGCGATCACGAAGGAGATGGTGACGGCCGGGCCGGCCTTGGGGACGCTCTCGCCGAGGACGACGAAGATGCCGGTGCCGAGCGTGGCACCGATGCTGATCATGGTCAGCTGCCACATGCCGAGCGAGCGGCGCAGCGATCCTCCGTCGCCCTGGCCACCCTCCTCGACCAGGCGTTCCACCGGCTTGCGGCGCATGAGACGGCTGCCGAGGCCAGGGCTGCCCGGGGGGCTTGGGCGGTTCTGCGGGGGTGCGCCTTGGTCGAGCACGCGCTGGCTCCTTCATCGCTGCCGGTCAGAGCGGCGAGGACCCGCGGCACCCGCGCTTGGCGACGGGAACCACCGAGCAGGCAGTCCCCGCCACACCACGTTCAGCGCCTGACTCTAGAGTCCATGGCTTCCCGACCGTAATGCAGCAACCTTGCGTACCGCCGAATGATCATTGCGCACTTCCGTCATATGCGTCTCTTCGTTGCGCGGTCCGTTTCGTCCGTTGCGTTCCGGGTCCCGCTCCGCGTACGACGAAGGCCCCCGCGGATGCTCCGCGGGGGCCTTCGTGCAGGTCGGGAAGGGTCAGCTCCAGCTGGCGTGCAGCGGCTTGCCCTCCGCGTAGCCAGCGGCGCTCTGGATGCCGACGGTGGCCTTCTCGGCGAACTCCTCGAGGGAGGCCGCGCCCGCGTACGTGCAGGACGAGCGGACGCCCGCGATGATCGAGTCGATCAGGTCCTCGACGCCGGGCCTCGCCGGGTCGAGGAACATCCGGGAGGTCGAGATGCCCTCCTCGAAGAGCGCCTTGCGGGCGCGGTCGTACGCGGACTCCTCGGAGGTGCGGTTGCGCACGGCGCGCGCGGAGGCCATGCCGAACGACTCCTTGTACGCGCGGCCCTGGGCGTCGTGCTGGAGGTCGCCCGGGGACTCGTAGGTGCCCGCGAACCAGGAGCCGACCATGACGTTCGAGGCGCCCGCGGCGAGCGCCATGGCGACGTCGCGGGGGTGGCGGACTCCGCCGTCGGCCCAGACGTGCTTGCCGAACTTCTTGGCCTCGGCGGCGCATTCGAGCACCGCGGAGAACTGCGGGCGGCCCACGCCGGTCATCATGCGGGTGGTGCACATGGCGCCGGGCCCGACACCCACCTTGATGATGTCGGCGCCGGCCTCGATGAGGTCGCGGACGCCCTCGGCGGCGACGATGTTGCCCGCCACGATCGGGACCTGCGGGTCGAGGGCGCGCACGGCCTTCACCGCGGCGATCATCGACTCCTGGTGACCGTGCGCGGTGTCGACGACGAGCGTGTCGACGCCCGCGTCGAGGAGCTGCTTGGCCTTGCCCGCCACATCGCCGTTGATGCCGACGGCGGCGGCGATGCGCAGACCGCCGTTGGCGTCGACGGCGGGGGTGTAGAGCGTCGCGCGCAGCGCGCCCGTACGGGTGAGGATGCCGGCGAGGCGGCCGTCCTTGTCCACCGCGGGTGCGTAACGCCGGTTGGCGGCGTCGAGCTTGTTGAAGGCGTCGCGCGGGTCGATGTCGGCGTCCAGGAGCAGCAGGTCCCTGGACATGACCTCGGAGAGCTGCGTGAAGCGGTCCACGCCCGTGAGGTCGGCGTCCGTGACGACACCGAGAGGCTTCTGGTCGGCGTCGACGACGACGCCCGCGTCGTGCGCGCGCTTGGGGAGCAGGGCGAGCGCGTCCGCGACGGTCTGCGTGGGGGCCAGGACGATGGGGGTGTCCAGGACGTGGTGGCGCGTCTTGACCCAGGAGACGACCTCGGTGACGACCTCGATCGGGATGTCCTGGGGGATGACGACGAGGCCGCCGCGGCGGGCGACGGTCTCGGCCATGCGCCGGCCGGCGATCGCGGTCATGTTGGCGACGACCAGCGGGATCGTGGTGCCGGTGCCGTCGGGCGACGAGAGGTCCACGCCCTGGCGGGATCCGACGGCGGAGCGCCTCGGGACCATGAAGACGTCGTCGTACGTCAGGTCGTACGCAGGCTGGATGTCATTGAGGAAGCGCACGTGCTGCTCATCCCAGTCGATCAGAGGTGGCCCCCGGACAGTTAGCCGGGGGAAAAGCACGTACTTCATTGTCCCATGCCGCCGGGGTTGTGCCGCCTGGGACGATCACCCAGGGGGCCGGGTGGGCCGCTGGTCCGATCGTCCAAGAGCCACCCCGAAGTGGAACAGCGGGTTCAGCGAGCGCCACGCTCCGTGACAGCGGGACCAGCGTCAGGACCGAGGTCAAGAACGATCTCAAGACCCGCCTCCGCCACACCCCGCCAGTGCTCGACGGCCGCCGAGAACACCTCCTGGGCGATCCGCCACTCCCCCGGCGCCGCGTCGGCGTACTCCTGCCATCCGGACACGACGAGCAGCCTCCCGCGCGCAGGGGACTCCCACGACAGATCGGTGAGGCAGTCGGCGAGCGCGTCCCAGTTGCGCCCGAACCAGTCGGGCAGGCCGAGCGCGCGGGCGCAGCGCTCCATGAAGGCGGCCTTGTCCGTGACTCCCGAGAGGGAGAGCGCCGTGGTGGCCCAGCCCGCGCCGCGCACGGCCTCCAGCACGGGCGCGAACGGGTCCCCGCCTACGTCGTGGCTCATTGCCTCAGCACCGCCTTGAAGGACGCGTAGTGGTCGTCGGTGTAGTAGACCTCGTCGTGGCTGCCGGTGACGATCCGCCGGGCCCCGCGGTTCCGTTCGCCGGGCGTACGGACGGTGTACTCGTGGTAGTAGCCACGCCTCTGCTTCGGCAGCTCACGCTCGTAGTTCCCGAAGACGGCACCGTCCTTCGGGTACGGGAAGGGCCCCCCGTCGTCGATGAGACGCAACGTCTTCCGCGCCTCGGCCGGCAGCCGCTCGGCCTGAACGGTGGCCATGCCACGGGCCCAGCCGGGGGCGTCCCGGCCGCCGCCCCCGGACGAGCACCCGGCGACGAAAACCGCGAGACAGACGAGCAGAGCTCCCACGACGCGGGGAACAAACCGGTACACCATGCGTCCGACCTTGCCACGGCGCCCTTAAAGGGGCGCGGGGAACTGCGCGAACAACCCCCACGACCCGCAGACGCTCAGCTCCCGTCCGGGTCCGCCCGGTTCAGCGCGGGCCGAGGCGCAGCCCCGGCGACAAGCAACTGATCAGCCGCAGCCGTATCCGTCACAAGGCTGGTGACAAGCCCGGACCGCAGCACCGCGTCAATCGCGGCAGCCTTCCGCTGCCCGCCCGCAATGGCGACGACTTCAGGAATCCGTCGGAGCCGATCCGCTTCGACAGTGATGCACCGCTCCCCCAGGTCCCGCCCGACCCGACGCCCCTCGGCGTCGAACAAGTGGGCCGACATCTCCGCCGCCACTCCCAGCGAAGCGTAATGCGCCCGCTCCTCGTCGCTGAGCATGTCGTGGACGGTGGAGATCCCCGGCTCCCAGGAGCCGATGGACACGCAGGCGACCGTGACCTTGTCGAAGTACTCGAAGGCGCGGGCGATCCCGGTCTGGTTGCGCAGCGCCGCCGCGGTCGCGGGGTCGGGCAGCAGCATCGGCGCGTAGATGGGGTGCGCCTCGCCGCCGGACACCTGGGCGGCGCGGCGGACGGCCTCGACGGAGCCGCGCTCCGCGGTCCCGGCGTCGTACACCCCCGTCAGCTGCACGACCGTGCACGGCGGCAGCTGGTCGAGCGCGGCCGCCATGTGGATCGTGGAGCGGCCCCAGGCGAGGCCGAGCACGTCGCCCTCGGTGACCAGCTCGCCGAGGAGGTCCGCCGCCACCTCCCCGAGGTTCTCCGGGTCGGGCGACTCGTCGATCTCGTCGGCGGGCGCCGGCGACTCGACGACGACGGCGTGCCGCAGGCCGTAGCGGGCGCGCAGCGCGTCGGAGCGCTCCGCGTCCAGCTCGGCGGGCACCCGGATCTCGATGCGCACGAGATCACGCTCCAGGGCGGTCTCCAGGACCCGGGCCACCTTGAAGCGGCTGACGCCGAACTCCTCGGCGATCTGGATCTTGGACTTGCCCTCGAGGTAGAAGCGGCGGGCCATGGCCGCCGCCTGCACCAGCTCCGCGGGTCCCATCCGCATGGCTGACCGACCCGCCGACATGGCCGACACGGCGCTCTCCTCACTGCTGTTCACAAACTGGATTCGCCGTTCATCCTTGCAGATCCGGCCTGGTCGATCAGCCCTGGCGGACTGCGTTCACGTTCCCTTGGCTCAGTGGTCGCACGCCCAGCCGCTTGACGAGGTCTTTGCCTCGGCTTGGGTGCGCAATGAACGTACCGCGTCCGCGGGATCCTTGGCGCCGTAGACGGCGGAGCCGGCGACGAAGACGTCGGCGCCCGCCTCGGCGCAGCGCTCGATGGTCTCGGCCGAGACACCACCGTCGACCTGCAGCCACATCTCCAGGCCGTGCTTGGCGATCAGCTCACGGGTGCGGCGGATCTTGGGCAGCATGATGTCGAGGAACGCCTGACCGCCGAAGCCGGGCTCCACCGTCATGATGAGCAGCATGTCGAGCTCGGGGAGCAGGTCCTCGAACGGCTCGATGGGGGTCGCGGGCTTCAGCGCCATCGAGGCGCGGGCGCCCTTGGCGCGGATCTCGCGCGCGAGCCGGACCGGCGCGGCGGCCGCCTCCGCGTGGAACGTGACGGATCCGGCGCCCGCCTCGACGTACTGCGGGGCCCAGCGATCGGGGTCCTCGATCATCAGGTGGCAGTCCAGCGGCGTGTCCGTCGCACGGGCCAGGGACTCTACGACCGGCACCCCGAGGGTGAGGTTCGGGACGAAGTGGTTGTCCATCACGTCGACGTGGAGCCAGTCGGCGCCTTCGACTGCCTTTGCCTCCTCGGCAAGACGGGCGAAGTCCGCGGACAGGATGCTGGGGTTGATCTGCACGGCCATGCCCCAAGCCTGCCATGCCCGGCGCTGGTTGCTGACCGCAGTCCACCGCCATGGGCACAACGGCTCCCGCGACCGCGTGCCCAGTGCCATGCTGGACGGTCCAGCGGCACCGCGCACGGCGAGCGGGGGGAAGCCATGGCGGAGGAACGGCGGCGGGAGCGGCGCGGCGTCGCGTGGCTGGTGTGCGGGCGGCGCACCAAGTGGCTGGTGGTGCTGTTCTGGCTGGTGGTGATCATCGTCGCCGCACCCCTGGCCCAGAAGCTCACCGACGCCCAGGAGAACGACGCGGAGTCATGGCTCCCCGGCTCCGCCGAATCGACCCAAGTCCTGGACATCTCGGCCGAGTTCAGGCCCGAGGTGATCCCCGCGATCATCGTGTACGCCCGCGAAGGCGGCCTCACCGCGGCGGACCGCGTGCAGATCGCGCAGGACGTGCGGCAGGCCAAGGAGCTGCGCGCCCACGGCATCCGCGGCGCCGAGACCCGCGGCCCTCTGTACGACGAGAAGGCGGGCGCCGAGGCGGCCCAGGTGGCCGTCCCGATCACCATGGACGCCGAGGGCTGGGAGCGCATCGGGCCCGCCGTCGACAGCATCCGGGAGCGGGTCGGGGACGGTGGCGACGGCCTCGCCGTGCACATCACCGGTCCCGGCGGCACGGGCGCGGACTCGGCCGAGGCGTTCGAGGGCATCGACTCGACGCTGCTGCTCGCGGCGGCCGGCATCGTGATCGTCATCCTGCTGTTCACCTACCGCAGCCCGACGCTGCTCCTGGCCCCGCTGCTCTCCGTGGTCACCGCGCTGTTCACCGCCCAGGCCCTCATCTACCTCCTGGCCGAACACGCGGACCTCACCGTCAACGGCCAGAGCGCGGGCATCCTGACGGTCCTCGTCTTCGGCGCGGGGACCGACTACGCGCTGCTCCTGGTCGCTCGCTATCGCGAAGAACTGCGCCGTCACGAGGACCGGCACGAGGCGATGGCCCTGGCCCTGCACCGGGCGGGCCCCGCGGTCCTCGCGTCGGGTGCGACGGTCGTCCTGAGCATGCTGGTGCTGCTGGCCGCCGAGATGAACTCGACGAGCGGTCTCGGTCCGGTCGCCGCGATCGGCGTCACGGTGGGGCTCCTGGCGATGCTGTCGCTCTTCCCGGCCCTCCTGGTCATCTTCGGCCGGTGGTTCTTCTGGCCGCTGATCCCGCACGTGGGCTCCCCCGAGCCGACCGAGCGCGGCCTGTGGGCGCGAACCGGCCGGCGCATCGACCGCCGCCCGCGGCTGATCTGGGGCGTCACGGCGGCGACCCTCGCCCTGCTCTCGCTCGGCCTCCTGCAACTGCGGGCCGACGGCCTCAGCAACGCGGACGCCTTCACCGACAAGCCGGACTCGATCACCGGCCAGGAGGTGCTCGCGCGGCACTTCCCCGCGGGCTCCGGCGATCCGCTGGTCATCGTGGCCGGTCAGGCCCAGGAAGACGCCGTCGCCCGCGTCGTACGGGACACCCGTGGCGTGGTGCCCGCGAGTGTCGCGCGGCCGCCGGGGACGAAGGCCGCATACGACGGCAAGGTCCTGTTCGAGGCGACGCTGACGGACTCGTCGGACAGCGCGGCCGCGAAGCGGACGGTGGAGCGGGTGCGGGACGCCGTCCACGCCGTACCCGAAGCGGACGCGCGGGTGGGCGGCGGCACGGCGGCCCTGGTCGACATGGAGCACGCCACGGCCCACGACAACAAGCTCATCATTCCGCTGGTCCTTGCCGTGGTCCTGCTGATCCTCGCCGTGCTGTTGCGCGCGGTGGTGGCCCCGCTGCTCCTCATCGCGACGGTGGTCCTGTCCTTCGCGACGGCGCTCGGGCTCAGCGCGCTCGCCTTCCGCCACCTCTTCGACTACGCGGGCGAGCCGACGGACTTCCCGCTCTTCGTCTTCGTGTTCCTGGTGGCGCTCGGCATCGACTACAACATCTTCCTGTCCACCCGCGTCCGCGAGGAGGCGGGCCGTCAGGGCACGCGCGCGGGCGTCCTGACGGGTCTCGCCGCGACCGGCGCGGTGATCACGTCGGCGGGCCTGGTCCTCGCGGGCACGTTCGCCGCGCTGGGCACGCTCCCGATGGTGGCGTTCGCCGAGATCGGCTTCGCGGTGGCGCTCGGCGTCCTGCTCGACACCTTCGTCGTACGTTCGGTCCTGGTGACGGCCCTGTTCCTGGACGTCGGCCCGAAGGTGTGGTGGCCGCACCCGCTGGCACGGCGTGGCGACTAGGCCTTCTTCGCCGCCCTCATGGGGATGGTGAGGCGCCGTACGTGTGGCAGTGCCAGCGGGAGCAGCGCCGCGGTGGTGACCGCGGCCGCGGCCCACGCGAGGGTGGTGTGCAGTCCGAGCCGGGCGGCGGCGGGGCCGGTGAGGAGGTAGGCGACGGGGATGGGCAGCATCTGGCCGAGCGTGGAGTACGACAGGACGCGGCTGAGGCGGTCGCCCGGGATGCGTTCCTGGAGCAGGGAGAGCCATACGACCATGGCGAGCTCCAGGCCCGCGCCCGCCACAACGAACGCGGCCACGAGCGCGGGCAGCGGGGCGCGGACGGCCATCGCGGCGAGGGGCAGGGCCAGCATCACGGTCCCGCCGCACACGACGGCGCCGGCGGCGGACGGCCGCCACGCCAGTGCCAGTGCGGCCCCCGCGATCAGGCCGCCGGTGAAGGCGGACACGACCACGCCCCACAGCGCGGCCCCGCCGAGGACCCGTTGCGCGTACAGCGGCCCGAGCATCTGGTAGCCCGCCAGCCACGCGGAGCCGGTGACAGCGGCCTGGCACACCATCACCGCCAGCCAGCGCCGCCGCCACACCTCCTGCCAGCCGCGGCCCATCTCGCCCCGCAGACCGGTGCCCGGCCTGCCCTCCCGCGGCGCCGTGGAGTCCGGGCGTACGGCCGCCCGGGGCACCTTGATCCGCGCGAACAGCACGGCCGACACCGCGAAGGTGACCGCGTCCCAGACGAGCGCGAGGGCGGGGCCCGCCGCGGCGATGAGCACACCGCCGAGCGCCGGGCCGGCCATCTTCCCCACGTTCTGCCCGAACTTCAGGAGCGCGTTGGCCGTGCGCCGCTGCTCGGCCGGTACCACCTGGACGACGGCGCCGTCCGCCGCCGGAGCGAAGAACGCGCCCGCGGCACCGCACACCCCCGACGTGACCGCGAGCTGCCACGTGTGGACGGCGCCGGACCAGATCAGACACGCGGCCGCCGTCTCGGCGAGCGCGCAGACGACGTTGGACCACACCATCACGCGGAAGCGGTGGTACCGGTCGGCGATGACACCGCCGACCGGCAGCAGGAAGATCTGCGGCAGGACACCGGCCGCGAGCACGATCCCCAGGGCCTGCGGGCCGCCGCCGGTGGCGAGCGCGGCGAACGCGAGGGCCAGCGGCGCGACGGCCGATCCGGCCCACGACAGCAGGTAGCCGCACCAGTGCAGCCGGAAGCCGCGCCGGGCGAGCGGCACGACGGCTTCACGCAGCCGGGCCCGCCCCTTGTTCCGTACACCGGGCCGGGGCTCCGTCGGATCCGGCGGCGCCGCGCTGACCGGCTTCATCCCGGAGACTCTAGGGCGGCGCCGGTCCCGCGCACGCCGGGCGCGCCAACCTCCCCCGAACGGTCAGCCATCCGAGGGAGAGCGAGCCGTACGCCTTGATCGTGCAGCCGTCAGGCGGTGCGCCGGATCAGCGCCAGATACATCGCGTCCGTGCCGTGCAGATGCGGCCACAGCTGTACGTCGGGTCCGTCGCCCAGCGCCGGGACGCCCGGCATCAGGGGCCGCGCGTCGACGAGTTCGGCGCCGCCGTTGTGCTTGAGGACGTCGTCCACGACGGCCCGCGTCTCGGCGAGGTGCGGGGAGCACGTGGCGTATCCGACGATGCCACCGACCCGCACCGACTCCAACGCCGTGCGCAGCAGCCCGCGCTGCAGCGGGGCGAAGCCGTCCAGGTCCTGCGGGCGGCGGCGCCAGCGGGCCTCGGGGCGGCGGCGCAGGGCGCCGAGTCCCGTGCAGGGCACGTCCATCAGGACGCGGTCGAACGTGCCGGGCCGCCACGGCGGGCGGGTGCCGTCGGCCGCGATGACCTGGTAGGGCCCGGGGTTCCCGGCGAGCGCCTGGGCGACGAGGCCGGCCCGGTGCGGCTGCTTCTCGGCGGCGAGAAGAGCGGCGCCGCGCTGGGCGGCGAGTCCGGCGAGCAGGGCCGCCTTGCCGCCGGGGCCCGCACAGCCGTCGAGCCACTTCTCGTCGGGTCCTTCGAGCGATGCGTTCGCGAGTGCGAGCGCGACCAGCTGGCTGCCCTCGTCCTGCACACCCGCGCGCCCCTCGCGCACCGCCTCCAGGGAGCCGGGCTCGCCGCCCTCGCTGAGCCGCACGGCATACGGCGACCAGCGTCCGGGCAGCGCGGAGTCCTCGCCGACGGAGTCGAGGAGTTCGTCGGCGGTGGTGCGGCCGGGGCGTGCCACGAGCGTCACCTCGGGCCGCTCGTTGTCCGCCTCCAGCAGGTCCTCGATGCCGGCGCGGCCGCCGCCGAGGGAGTCCCACAGCGCCGAGACGACCCAGCGGGGGTGCGAGTGGACGACGGCGAGGTGGTCCTCAGCGTCCTCGTCGTAGGACGGCGCGACCTTCGCCACCCAGCCGTCGAGGTCGTCCTGGGAGACCTTGCGCAGCACGGCGTTGACGAACTTGGCGCGCCCGTCACCGAGCACGACGCGGGCCAGCTCCACCGACGCGGAGACGGCGGCGTGCGTCGGGATGCGCGTGCCGAGCAGCTGGTGCACGCCGAGGTTGAGCACGTCGAGGACCGGCGGGTCGACCTCGCGCAGCGGCCGGTCGATGCAGGCCGCGACGATCGCGTCGTACGTCCCCTGACGGCGGAGCGTTCCGTAGACCAGCTCGGTGGCGAGCGCCGCGTCCCGCGTGTCGAAGTCGCCCTTGTCGCGCGCCTTCTTGAGGAGCGGCGGCAGCACGAGGTTGGCGTACGCGTCGCGCTCGTCGACCGCTCGCAGCGCCTCGAAGGCGAGGTAGCGGACGGGGTCCTTCTGCGGGCGGCGGTACGGCTTGCCGGACTTCCCGGAGGGTTTACGGGGTCGCCGGTTCGGCTGGTCGTTCAAAGGTGCTCCGCTGCTGGGATGGGTCGAATGCGGGGTGGTCCGGATGCCGAGGGGATCCGGGTGCCGGAGGGGTCCGGATGCCGGAATGGTCCGAACCCGCTCAGCCTACGTCGCCGCGCCCCATCCGCTCACCCGGGGCGATCCGGACCCCGCGCGCCCAGTCCGCGCCACGCATCGGCTTCTTGCCCTGCGGCTGGACCCAGAGCAGCTCGACGGCGTGCGAGCCGGAACCGACGTACACGTTGTTCTTGGCGGCGGAGATCTCACCGGGCGCGAGGTCGGTGCGGTCCTGGATTGGCGCTGCCTGGATGATCTTCAGCCGCTCGCCGCGGAAGACCGTCCAGGCGCCGGGCGCGGGGGTGCAGCCGCGCACGACGCGGTCCACCCGCATCGCGGGCGCCGCCCAGTCCACCTCGGCGTCCTCGACGGTGATCTTCGGGGCGAGGGTGACGCCGTCGGCGGGCTGCGACACCGCCTTGAGGCTGCCGTCCTCGATGCCGTCCATCGTCGCGACAAGCAGTCCGGAGCCCGCGAAGGCGAGGCGCGTGAGCAGGTCGCCGCTGGTGTCGGTGGGCCGCACCGCCTCGGTGACCGTCCCGTACACCGGCCCGGAGTCGAGACCCTGCTCGATCAGGAACGTCGAGGCTCCGGTGATCTCGTCGCCCGCCATCACCGCGTGCTGCACCGGCGCGGCACCGCGCCACGCGGGCAGCAGCGAGAAGTGCAGGTTGACCCAGCCGCGGGCCGGGATGTCCAGGGCGGCCTTCGGCAGCAGCGCGCCGTACGCGACGACGGGGCAGCAGTCCGGGCCGATCTCGCGCAGCCGCGCCAGGAAGTCCTCGTCGCGCGGCTTCGCGGGCTTCAGCACCTCGATGCCGGCCTCCTCGGCGCGCTCCGCGACCGGGCTCGCGACCAGCCTGCGGCCCCGCCCCGCGGGCGCGTCCGGGCGGGTCACCACGGCGGCCACCTCGTGCCGGTCGGAGGCGATCAGGGCGTCCAGTGCGGGGACGGCGACCTCGGGAGTGCCGGCGAAGACTAGCTTCACTGAGGGGTACCTCGGATCTCTGGTCAGTGGTGGTCGGTGGGTGGTGCGACGGCAGCACACCAGTCTATGGGCCGCGCACGGGCCCCGCCCGGGCCGGTCGTCCCCGCTGATGGGCGACGCTCCCCCGCCGGGGGCGTACGAAGCGGCGCGCGCCCTGTGCATATGCATATACGCCCCTGCACCGTGACCCCACACGAACTAGCGCGTTGGTCAAGAAAGAGTTGACCACAACGGGCCGCCGACGCGGCCCGATCCTTTTCAACGCCGGTTCGAGAGGCTTGTTCATGGCCGACCACGCAACCCACGACGCCCAGGCACGGGCCAGCCTGCACCTCCTGGTACGGGACATCGAGCGGGTCCGGCGGCAGGTGGACGCGCTGCGCACCCTCACCGCGCAGCTCGGCAACGTCTACCGCCCGCGCCGCTCCAGCCCGTCCGCGGGCTTCGTCGTGTACGGGCGGGCCCCCGCCCCGACCGTCCGTCTCGCCCAGGAACTCCGGGACAGCGTCGAGACGCTGGTCACGGCGGCGGTGGACTTCGACCGCTCGCTGGGGTTCTCGTGGGACGCGGTGGGCTCGGCCCTCGGCGTCACCAAGCAGGCGGTCCACCGCCGTTACGGCGCGCGACGGGCCACCACGCAGGCGGCGGCCGAGGCGGAGCGCGCGGCGGAGAACCCGACGCCCGCGGTCACGTCGACGGCGACGGCGACGCGTCCCCTCCCGGTCGGCGTACCGCTGCCGTCCGTGCCCGCGGCCCGCACGATGCCGACGCAGCCCACGGCGGGCAGCCCCACGCTCCGCGACGAGCCCAGGCCGACGGCTTTCCCCGGCCCCCGCAACGGCTGACCCCGCCCCACCGACCGCTGCCCCCTCGCTCCTCCGCCAAGGACGAGGGGGCAGCTTCACGTACAGACGTCGTCCACCGTCAGCTCAGAGCCGCGTCATCACCCGATGTCCAACGGATCCACCCGCACCCGCACGGGCTCTCCCCCGGCCTCCCTGGCACCCTTCGCCCCCCGCGCCATCCGCGCGGCCTGCGCCGTCTTCAGCGAGGCGGCGAGTGCGGCGCCGCTGCCGGGCGGCACCCGGATCAACACGCGCTCCCACGGCTCGGACCCGGGCGGCGCCCCGGCACCGCGCCGCGACCCCCCGGGACCGGCCCCCGCGGGCCCCCCAGCTGCCCCGCCCCGCACTGGAACCGGCCCCAACACCGCCGCGTCCGCGGGCAGTTCGGCACCCGCCAGGAACTCGGCGAGCGCCTCCGGCGGGCCGGACACCGACGCCATGCGCGACACCGGCGGGAAGCCCAGCTCGGCGCGTTCCGCGAGTTCACGCACCGCGTGGCCCACCGGATCCCACCGCACCAGCGCCTGCACCGGCCGCAGGGTCGGCTCGGCCACGACGACCACCGTGCCGCCCGCGCCCTGCGGCCGGACCAGTGACGCGGCGCCGACCCAGCGCCGCAGCGCGTCCTCGCCGGCCCGCAGGTCGGGGCGGCCCAGCATGGCCCAGCCGTCGAGCAGCAGGGCGGCCGCGTAACCGCCCTCGGCCACGGGCTCCGCACCCGGTGTGCTGACCACCAGCGCCGGCGCCCCCGGCACCGTGTCGAGCACCTGCTCACGGCCCGACGTCCGCACCGGCACCGCGGGGAACGCCCGGCCCAGCTCCTCCGCGGTCCTGCGTGCCCCGACGACCTGCGCCCGCAGCCGGAACCCGCCGCAGGACTCGCAGTGCCAGGCAGCCTCCTCCACCCCGCACCAGCCGCACCGCAGCGCGGACCCGCTCTCCTGCGCCTCCAGCGGCCCCGCGCACCGTCTGCACCGGGCCGGCTCACGACACCGCTCACAGGCGAGCCGCGGCACATAGCCACGCCGGGGCACCTGCACCAACACGGGACCGTGCTTCAGCCCCTCACGGGCGACCTGCCACGCCAGCGTCGGCAGCCGCGCGGCCCGTGCCGCCTCGTCCCGCGCGAGGTCCAGGTCGCCCACGGTCCGCACGAGCGGCGCGGCGCCCCGCACCTGCTCGCGGTCGGCGACGAGCGGCGCGGCCCACCCGCTCTCGACGAGCTGCGCCGCCTCGACCGTGCAGCTCCAACTCCCCAGCAGGAAAGCGCACTTGTCGCGCGTCGCCCGCAGTTCGAGCACTTCGCGCACATGCGGGAAGGGGGCCCGGTCGTCACTGTGGTTGGAGTCCCCGTCGTCCCAGACGACGACGAGGCCCAGGTCCCGTACGGGCGCGAACATGGCGGCCCGCGTGCCGACGACGGCCCGGACCGTCCCGCGCCGCACGGCGAGCCACTCCTGATAGCGCCGTTCCTGCCCGGCGTCGGCGGTGAGCAACGCGTGCTGTCCCGGACCGAGCAGCTCGCTCAGCGCCGCGTCCACACGCGCGGCGGGCCGCCCGGTCGGCACGACGACGAGCGCGCCCCGCCCTGAGGCGAGCGTGGCCTGCACGGCGCGGGCGATCTCCTCGGCCCACTGGGGCCCCGGCAACGCCGTCCACACGGCGCGGGGCGCGCCCCCGGAGGCCAGGGAGCGCAAGAAATCAACCCCGTGCCCGTACCTCCCCCAACTCCCCGGTTCGGGCGCGGTCGGCGGGGCGGGCGGCTCGGGAGCCGCCTTGGCCTCGGCGCGCGCGTGCCGGGGCGGCACGGCGAGCTGCAACACGTCGGCGAGGCTGCCCGCGTAGCGATCGGCCACGGCCCGCGCGAGTTCGAGCAGCCCCGAGTCGAGCACCGGCTCCGGCGACACGACCTGCGCGAGCGCCGCCAGGGGCCCGTTGTAGTCGGTCTCCGCGCACCGCTTGACGATGAACCCGTCGATCAGCCCGCCGCCCTCGCGCCGCCCCTCCCGCACGTTCCGCGACCCGGCCCCGAACCGCACCCGGACCCGCACCCCGGGCTGCGCCTCGGCGTCCAGCTCCTCCGGCACGGCGTAGTCGAAATAGCGGTCGAGGTGCAGCACACCCTTGTCCACGAGCACCCGCGCGACCGGCAGCTCCTTGGCCAGCGCGGCCCCCCGCCAGGTCCGGGGCTTGGCGCGCGGCACCTTGGCCCTGCGCACCGACTCCCGGATCAGCGCAAGCTGCTCCGGCTCCTCGGCTCCCCCACCCTCGCCCCCTGCATTCTCCCTGCTCACAGCTGCATTCCTACCAGACCGCACTGACACGGCCGCCCGGCCGCGGAGACGCCGAGGCCCGGCACCCCCGCAGGGGTACCGGGCCTCGACCGTGATCCGGTGGGGGCGGGGACTACAGCCCCGCCGCCTTCCGCAGCGCCTCCACCCGGTCCGTGCGCTCCCACGTGAAGTCGGGGATCGCACGGCCGAAGTGGCCGTACGCGGCGGTCTGCGAGTAGATCGGGCGGAGCAGGTCGAGGTCGCGGATGATCGCGGCCGGGCGGAGGTCGAAGACCTCGCTGATGGCCGTCTCGATCTTGTCCGTGTCGATCGTGGCCGTGCCGAACGTCTCGACGAAGAGACCGACCGGCTCGGCCTTGCCGATCGCGTACGCGACCTGGACCTCGCAGCGGGACGCAAGGCCCGCGGCGACGACGTTCTTGGCGACCCAGCGCATCGCGTACGCGGCGGAACGGTCGACCTTGGACGGGTCCTTGCCGGAGAAGGCGCCGCCGCCGTGGCGGGCCATGCCGCCGTACGTGTCGATGATGATCTTGCGGCCGGTGAGGCCCGCGTCGCCCATCGGACCGCCGATCTCGAAGCGGCCGGTGGGGTTGACCAGCAGGCGGTAGCCCTCGGTCTCCAGCTTGATGCCGTCCTCGAGGAGGGCCTTCAGCTCGGGCTCGACCACGAACTCGCGGATGTCGGGAGCGAGCAGCGAGTCCAGGTCGATGTCGCTCGCGTGCTGCGAGGAGACGACGACCGTGTCGAGACGGACGGCCTTGTCGCCGTCGTACTCGATGGTGACCTGGGTCTTGCCGTCGGGGCGCAGGTAGGGGATGGTCCCGTTCTTGCGGACCTCGGAGAGGCGGCGCGAGAGGCGGTGCGCGAGGTGGATCGGGAGCGGCATGAGCTCCGGGGTCTCGTCGCAGGCGTAGCCGAACATCAGGCCCTGGTCGCCCGCGCCCTGCTTGTCGAGCTCGTCCTCATCGCCCTCGACACGCTTCTCGTACGCCGTGTCGACGCCCTGCGCGATGTCGGGGGACTGCGAGCCGATGGACACCGAGACGCCACAGGAGGCGCCGTCGAAGCCCTTCTTCGAGGAGTCGTAACCGATCTCGAGGATCTTGTCGCGCACGAGCTGCGCGATCGGCGCGTACGCCTTCGTCGTGACCTCGCCGGCCACGTGGACGAGGCCCGTGGTGATCAGCGTCTCCACGGCGACCCGGGAGGTCGGGTCCTCCCGCAGAAGCGCGTCGAGAATGGTGTCGCTGATCTGGTCAGCGATCTTGTCGGGGTGACCCTCGGTCACAGACTCCGAGGTGAAGAGGCGCCGGGACACATCGCTCCCTGTGGTTGCAGCGGCTGCTGGCTGATCATGGGTGGACGGCCGGGAGCTGCGCCCGGCGTCGTCCGAGACCAGTTTATCGGTCACACTCGGCCGCCGGACCACATGTCTCGCCACTTGGGAGCCCTGTGACCTGCGACACTGCGTTGCGCGGTACGACGATCGGCCCTCGCCGGGAAGCCTCGTGCCCGATTTTGCCGGGTTTGAGGCGCCCGATGAGGCGAAGATGACATTGAGCCCTGCCCGTGGACACCTCGTCAAGACAGGTGCTCGAATATGGCCGAGTTCCGGATGGTGAGACGGGGAACACCGGCAGCACGGGGAACACGGGCAGTACCGAGCGGCCCTCAGACGAGGCGCTGTGCGACCAGGTCCCAGACCGTGTCCGCGAGGGCCTCCTTGGGGCCGTACGGCACCGGCGTCTCGCTGCCGTCCGCGCCGAGCACGACCGCTTCGTTCTCCTCGGAGCCGAACGTCTTGCGCTCGCCGACCTCGTTGACGACCAGCAGGTCGCACCCCTTGCGGGCGAGCTTGGCGCGGCCGTTGGCCAGCACGTCGTCGGTCTCGGCGGCGAATCCGACGATCACCTGGCCAGGGCGGGGCCGCTCCCCCGCGATCTCGGCGAGGACGTCGGGGTTGCGGACCAGCGCGATCGGCGCGGGCTCCTGGCCGTCCTTCTTCTTGATCTTCCCTGTGGCGTACGTCTCGGGGCGGAAGTCGGCCACTGCGGCGGCCATGACCACCGCGTCGGCGTCGGCCGCGGCCTTCACGACGGCCTCGCGCAGCTGCACGGCGGTGCCGACCGGCACGACGTCCACGCCGGCCGGGTCGGGCAGCGACGCGTTGGCCGCGACGAGCGTGACGCGGGCGCCGCGCGCGGCGGCGCTGCGGGCGAGCGCGTAGCCCTGCTTGCCGGAGGAGCGGTTGCCGAGGAAGCGGACCGGGTCGAGGGGTTCGCGGGTGCCGCCGGCGCTGACGACGACGTGGCGGCCCGCGAGGTCCTGGGCCAGGTCTCCTCGCGAGAGGACGCGACGTACGACCTCGAAGAGCTCGACGGGGTCCGGGAAACGGCCCTTGCCGGTGTCGACGCCGGTGAGGCGGCCGACGGCGGGCTCGACGACGAGGGCGCCGCGGCGGCGCAGGGTGGCCACGTTCTCCTGGGTGGCGGGGTGCTCCCACATCTCGGTGTGCATGGCGGGGGCGAAGACCACCGGACAGCGCGCCGTCAGGAGGGTGTTGGTGAGCAGGTCGTCGGCGAGTCCGTGGGCCGCCTTGGCGAGCATGTCGGCGGTGGCGGGGGCGACGATCACGAGGTCGGCGTGCTGGCCGATGCGGACGTGCGGCACCTCGTGGACGTCGGACCAGACCTCGGTGGAGACGGGGTTCCCGGAGAGCGCGGACCAGGTCGCGGCGCCGACGAAGTGCAGCGCCGACGCGGTCGGCACGACGCGTACGTCATGGCCTGACTCGGTGAGCCGCCGCAGCAGCTCGCACGCCTTGTAGGCGGCGATCCCGCCGCTGACCCCCAGGACTACCTTCGGCTTCTCGGCCACTGCCTCTGTCTCCCCGCACTCGGATGCGTACTGCTCCATGACACACCACAGGCCCGGCAGTCGTACTGCCGGGCCTGTGGTGAAGGTACGAAACGCTTACTGCGCGGGGCCCTCGATGGCCTCGGACGTCAGCAGGCCCGCGTTGATCTCGCGGAGCGCGATCGAGAGCGGCTTCTCGTGGACGTGCGTGTCCACGAGGGGGCCGACGTACTCCAGGAGGCCCTCACCGAGCTGCGAGTAGTACGCGTTGATCTGGCGCGCGCGCTTGGCGGCGTAGATCACGAGGCTGTACTTCGAGTCGGTGGCTTCGAGCAGCTCATCAATCGGCGGGTTGATGATGCCCTCGGGCGCGGTGATGGAAGAGGACACTCTTCGCCTTCCGATGGGGTCAAGACCAGAAGGGTCAAGACAGGGGTAAAGATCAAAGAACCTTCATCAAGGCTAGCAGCTCACGGGCCACGTCCTCGACGGAGGTGTTGACGAGCGTCGTATCGAACTCGGCTTCGGCGGCGAGCTCCACCTTGGCTGCGGCGAGCCTGCGCTCGATGACCTCGGGCGCCTCGGTGCCGCGGCCGGTGAGCCGGCGGACCAGCTCGTCCCAGCTCGGCGGGGCGAGGAAGACGAGCTGTGCCTCGGGCATCGACTCGCGCACCAGGCGGGCGCCCTGAAGGTCGATCTCCAGGAGGACGGGCTCGCCCGCCTCCAGGCGGTCGAGGACCGCGCGACGGGGGGTTCCGTAGCGATTGCCCGCGAACTCGGCCCACTCCAGGAGCTCGCCGTTGGCGATGAGCTTGTCCATCTCGTCGTCGGAGACGAAGAAGTACTGGACACCGTGCTTCTCACCGGGCCGCGGCTTGCGGGTGGTGGCCGAGACCGAGAGCCAGACCTCGGGGTGTTCTTTGCGCATATGAGCGACGACCGTGCTCTTGCCGACCCCGGAGGGGCCGGAGAGCACGGTCAGCCGCGGACGTACGTCCGGGGGCACGGGGGTCGTCCCCCGGGATGTTGCAGCCATGCAGCGATTATCCAGGTTCTCAGGAGTGCCTGAGAACATCAGCCGGCGGCACCCCCACCGAACTCTCGCTCGAGCGACGCGATCTGGTTGGAGCCGAGACCGCGCACACGGCGGCTCTCGGAGATGCCAAGACGCTCCATGATCTGCTTGGCACGGACCTTGCCCACGCCCGGCAGGGACTCCAGGAGGGCGGAGACCTTCATCTTGCCGATGACATCGTTCTCCTGGCCCTGCTTGATGACCTCGTGAAGCGAGGCACCGGAGTGCTTGAGTCGATTCTTGACCTCGGCCCGCTCCCGGCGAGCCGCGGCGGCCTTTTCGAGCGCGGCTGCGCGCTGTTCAGGGGTAAGGGGCGGAAGAGCCACGCCTACGTCACCTCGGATGTCGAACTGTCGGATACGGACCGGTGAGGAACCTAGTCGCCCCACACCTGGTGAGCAACGTGCAACGCGCTTGCCCGTTCGCTCTCGTCGGAGACTAGCGGGCATGGCCGCCAGAGTCAGCGAGAACAGACGAAAAGTCCTGGTCAGCCTGCGCCGAGCCGTACATATCGGGCATATCTCCCCGGATTTGGCCGGGGAGCTGTCAAGGAAACATAAGGACGGGCCCCTTCGCCCCGCTCAGCGCGGCTCGACAGCCGCCCTGATCTCGTCCGCGAAGCGCGTCGCGGAGTCCCGCAGCGCCGTGACGTCGGGTCCGTGCCGCAGCACTCCCCGGCTGACGTTCGGGACGACGTTGCGCACCGCCGCGCCGAACACCGAGGGAAGATCGGCCGGGGTCGCGCCCTGGGCGCCGATGCCGGGGGCGAGCAGCGGGCCGTTGATCGCCAGGTCGTACGAGGACAGGTCCCCGAGCGTGGCGCCGACGACCGCGCCGAAGGACCCGAGGGGCTCCGCGCCCGCGTTCTCGGCGGCGAGGTGCCCGAGGACGGTGGCGCCGACCGTGCGGCCGTCCTCGCGCACCGCGTGCTGCACCTCGGCGCCCTCGGGGTTGGAGGTGAGGGCGAGCACGAAGAGCCCGGCGCCGTTCTCGCGCGCGAGGTCGACGGCCGGCTTCAGGGAGCCGTAGCCGAGGTAGGGCGAGACGGTGAGCGCGTCGCTGAACAGCGGCGAGTCCTTGTGCAGGAAGGTCTCGGCGTACGCGGCCATGGTCGAGCCGATGTCGCCGCGCTTGGCGTCCATGACGGTCAGCGCGCCGGCCGCCCGCAGCTCCTCGACGGCCTTCTCCAGGACGGCGATGCCGCGCGACCCGAAGCGCTCGAAGAACGCGCTCTGCGGCTTGAACACCGCGACGGTCCCGGCGAGCGCCTCCACGACGGTGCGCGTGAACCGCTCCAGACCCGCGATGTCGTCGTTCAGTCCCCACGCGGTCAGGAGCGAGGCGTGCGGGTCGATGCCGACGCACAGGGGGCCGCGCTCGTCCATGGCGTGGCGCAGGCGCGTGCCGAAGGGCTCCAGGGGGCTCATGCGGTGACCTCGGGCTTCCTCACATCGGCGCCGACCGCGTCGGCGAGGGTGGCGTACGGGCTCGTGCGCAGGCGTGCGGCGAGGCCCTTGTGGATGGCGCGGCCCCAGAAGGGCCCTTCGTAGATGAAGGCGCTGTAGCCCTGGACGAGGGTGGCGCCCGCGAGGATGCGCTGCCAGGCGTCCTCGGCGTTCTCGATGCCGCCGACGCCCACGAGGGTGATCCGGTCCCCCACGCGCGCGTAGAGGCGCCTGAGGACCTCCAGGGAGCGCTCCTTCAGGGGTGCGCCCGACAACCCGCCGGTCTCTTCGTAGAGGGCGGGTGCGGAGGCGAGGCCCAGGCTTTCGCGGGCGATGGTGGTGTTCGTGGCGATGATGCCGTCCAGGCCGAGCTCGACGGCGAGGTCGGCGACCGCGTCGATGTCCTCGTCGGCCAGGTCCGGCGCGATCTTGACGAGCAGCGGGACGCGGCGGCCCTCGACACTGCGGTCGGCGGCCTCGCGCACGGCGGTCAGGAGGGGCCGCAGCGACTCGGTGGCCTGGAGGTTGCGCAGGCCCGGGGTGTTGGGCGAGGAGACGTTGACGACGAGGTAGTCGGCGTGGCGGGCGAGCCGCTCGGTCGACTTCACGTAGTCGGCGGCCGCCTCCTCCTCGGGGACGACCTTGGTCTTGCCGATGTTCACGCCGACGATGGTCTTGAAGACGGGCGTACGGGTCGCCAGGCGCTCCGCGACGGCCGCGGAGCCCTCGTTGTTGAAGCCCATGCGGTTGATCAGCGCGCGGTCCGCGACGAGGCGGAAGAGGCGCTTCTTGGGGTTGCCGGGCTGCGGCTCGCCGGTGACGGTGCCGATCTCGATGTGGTCGAAGCCGAGCATCGACATGCCGTCGATCGCGACGGCGTTCTTGTCGAAGCCGGCGGCGAGCCCGAAGGGGCCGTGCATCCGGAGCCCGAGGGCCTCGGTGCGCAGTTCCTTGTACCGGGGCGCGAGGACGGCCGCGACGAAGGTGCGCAGCACGGGGACGCGGGCGGCGAGGCGGATCCAGCGGAAGGCCGTGTAGTGGGCCCTCTCCGGGTCCATGCGCTTGAAGACGAGGTTGAAGAAGAGTTTGTACATGGTGGGGTCCTCGGAGGTCCTCAGGGTGCTCAGGGGTGCTCACCAGAAGGGGGACACCGTTTTCGGTGTCCCCCTTGTGGGCTGCTAGTCGCGGGTCGCGGTCAGGTGTTCCGCGTGTTCCTGGAGCGATCGGACGCCCACGCCGCCGTGGTTCAGCGCGTCGATGCCCTGGACGGCCGCGGCCAGCGCCTGGACGGTCGTCAGGCACGGCACGGAGCGCGCCACGGCGGCCGTGCGGATCTCGTAGCCGTCGAGGCGGCCACCGGTGCCGTACGGGGTGTTGACGATGAGGTCGACGCCGCCGTCGTGGATCAGCTGGACGATGGTCTTCTCGCCGTTCGGGCCCTCGCCCTCGGACTGCTTGCGCACGACCGTGGCGTTGATGCCGTTGCGCTTGAGGACCTCGGCCGTGCCGGAGGTGGCGAACAGCTCGAAGCCGTGCGCGACCAGTTCGCGCGCCGGGAAGATCATCGAGCGCTTGTCGCGGTTGGCGACGGAGATGAAGGCGCGGCCCTTGGTCGGCAGCGGGCCGTAGGCGCCGGCCTGCGACTTGGCGTACGCGGTGCCGAACACCGAGTCGATGCCCATGACCTCGCCCGTGGAGCGCATCTCCGGGCCGAGGACGGTGTCGACTCCCGCGCCGTGGATGTCGCGGAAGCGCGACCACGGCATGACGGCCTCCTTGACGGAGATCGGCGCGTCCATGGGGAGCGTGCCGCCGTCGCCGACGGCGGGGAGCATGCCCTCGGCGCGCAGCTCGGCGACGGTCGCGCCGAGGGAGATGCGCGCGGCTGCCTTGGCCAGCGGCACCGCAGTCGCCTTCGAGGTGAAGGGGACGGTGCGCGAGGCGCGCGGGTTGGCCTCGAGGACGTAGAGGATGTCGCCCGCCATGGCGAACTGGATGTTGATCAGTCCGCGTACGCCGACGCCCTTGGCGATGCCCTCCGTGGAGGCGCGCAGGCGCTTGATGTCGAAGCCGCCGAGCGTGATCGGGGGCAGCGCGCACGCCGAGTCGCCGGAGTGGATGCCGGCCTCCTCGATGTGCTCCATGACGCCGCCGAGATAGAGCTCCTCGCCGTCGTAGAGCGCGTCCACGTCGATCTCGATGGCGTCGTCGAGGAAGCGGTCGACGAGGACCGGCCGCGAGGGGCTGATCTCGGTGGACTCCTCGATGTACGCCGAGAGCCGGGTCTCGTCGTACACGATCTCCATGCCGCGGCCGCCGAGCACGTACGAGGGGCGCACCAGGACGGGGTAGCCGATCTCGTCGGCGATCGCCTTGGCTTCCGCGAACGTCGTGGCGGTGCCGTGCTTGGGCGCGGGGAGGCCGGCCTCGGCGAGCACACGGCCGAAGGCGCCGCGGTCCTCGGCGGCGTGGATGGCCTCGGGCGAGGTGCCGACGACCGGGACGCCGTTGTCCTTGAGGGCCTGCGCGAGGCCGAGCGGGGTCTGGCCGCCGAGCTGGACGATGACGCCCGCGATCGGTCCTGCCTGCGCCTCGGCGTGGACGATCTCCAGGACGTCCTCGAGCGTGAGCGGCTCGAAGTACAGGCGGTCGGAGGTGTCGTAGTCCGTCGAGACGGTCTCGGGGTTGCAGTTGACCATCACGGTCTCGTAGCCCGCGTCGCTGAGCGCGAAGGAGGCGTGGACGCAGGAGTAGTCGAACTCGATGCCCTGGCCGATGCGGTTCGGGCCCGAGCCGAGGATGATCACGGCGGGCTTCTCGCGCGGGGCGACCTCGCTCTCCTCGTCGTACGAGGAGTAGAAGTACGGGGTCTTCGCGGCGAACTCGGCGGCGCAGGTGTCGACCGTCTTGTAGACCGGGCGCACGCCGAGAGCCTGGCGCACCTCGCGCACCACGTCCTCGCGCAGGCCGCGGATCTCGGCGATCTGGGCGTCGGAGAAGCCGTGCCGCTTGGCCTCGGCCAGCAGGTCGGCGTCCAGGCGCTCGGTGGCGGCGAGCTCGTCCGCGATCTCCTTGATCAGGAAGAGCTGGTCGACGAACCAGGGGTCGATCTTCGTCGCGTCGAAGACCTCGTCGGGCGTGGCGCCCGCGCGGATGGCCTGCATGACGGAGTTGATACGGCCGTCGGTGGGGCGCACCGCCTCGCGCAGCAGTTCGGCCTTGTCGCCGGGCTCGCCGACGAAGGTGAACTGCGAGCCCTTCTTCTCCAGGGAGCGCAGCGCCTTCTGGAGCGCCTCGGTGAAGTTGCGGCCGATGGCCATGGCCTCGCCGACCGACTTCATGGTGGTCGTCAGGGTCGAGTCCGCCGAGGGGAACTTCTCGAAGGCGAAACGCGGCGCCTTGACGACCACGTAGTCGAGGGTCGGCTCGAAGGAGGCCGGCGTCTTCTCGGTGATGTCGTTCGGGATCTCGTCCAGCGTGTAGCCGACGGCCAGCTTGGCGGCGATCTTCGCGATCGGGAAGCCGGTGGCCTTGGAGGCGAGCGCGGAGGACCGGGACACACGCGGGTTCATCTCGATGACGATGACCCGGCCGTCCTCGGGGTTCACCGCGAACTGGATGTTGCAGCCGCCGGTGTCGACGCCGACCTCGCGGATGATCGCGATGCCGACGTCGCGCAGGATCTGGTACTCGCGGTCGGTCAGCGTCATGGCGGGCGCGACGGTGATCGAGTCGCCGGTGTGGACGCCCATCGGGTCGAAGTTCTCGATGGAGCAGACGACCACGACGTTGTCGTTCTTGTCGCGCATCAGCTCCAGCTCGTACTCCTTCCAGCCGAGGATGGACTCCTCGAGGAGCACCTCGGTGGTCGGCGAGAGGGTGAGGCCCTGGCCCGCGATGCGGCGCAGCTCCTCCTCGTCGTGCGCGAAGCCGGAGCCGGCGCCGCCCATGGTGAAGGAGGGGCGGACGACCACGGGGTAGCCGCCGAGCTCGTCGACGCCCTTGAGGACGTCGTCCATGGAGTGGCAGATGTACGAGCGGGCGGACTCGCCGTGCCCGATCTTCTTCTTGACCTCTTCGACGACGCCCTTGAAGAGGTCGCGGTCCTCGCCCTTGTTGATGGCCTCGACGTTGGCGCCGATGAGTTCGACGCCGTACTTCTCCAGGACGCCCTGCTCGTGCATGGAGATGGCCGTGTTGAGGGCCGTCTGGCCGCCCAGGGTGGGAAGCAGCGCGTCGGGGCGCTCCTTGGCGATGATCTTCTCGACGAACTCGGGGGTGATCGGCTCGACGTACGTGGCGTCGGCGATCTCCGGGTCGGTCATGATCGTCGCCGGGTTGGAGTTGACGAGGATGACGCGCAGGCCCTCGGACTTGAGGACGCGGCACGCCTGGGTGCCGGAGTAGTCGAACTCGGCGGCCTGGCCGATGACGATCGGGCCGGAGCCGATGACCAGGACGGACTGGATATCGGAGCGCTTAGGCACGCTGACCCTCCATCAGGGATACGAAGCGGTCGAAGAGGTACGCGGCGTCGTGCGGGCCCGCGGCCGCCTCGGGGTGGTACTGGACGGAGAAGGCCGGCTGGTCGAGCAGCTGGAGGCCTTCCACCACGTTGTCGTTCAGGCAGACGTGCGACACCTCGGCACGCCCGAAGGGGGTCTCGGCGGCCTTGTCGAGGGGCGCGTCGACGGCGAAGCCGTGGTTGTGCGCGGTGACCTCGACCTTGCCGGTCGTGCGGTCCTGCACCGGCTGGTTGATGCCGCGGTGGCCGTACTTCAGCTTGTACGTGCCGAAGCCGAGGGCGCGGCCGAGGATCTGGTTGCCGAAGCAGATGCCGAACAGCGGTGTCCTGCGCTTCAGGACGGCGCTCATCAGGGCGACGGGGCCTTCGGCGGTGGCCGGGTCGCCGGGGCCGTTGGAGAAGAAGACTCCGTCGGGGGCGACGGCGTAGACCTCCTCCTCGGTGGCCGTGGCGGGCAGCACGTGGACCTCGATGCCGCGCTCCGCCATGCGGTGCGGGGTCATGCCCTTGATGCCGAGGTCGATGGCGGCGACGGTGAACCGCTTCTCGCCGACCGCGGGGACGACGTAGGCCTCCTTGGTGGCGACCTCCTCGTACAGGCTCGCGCCCTTCATCTGGGGCTGTGCCTTGACGCGCTCGACGAGCTCGGCGTCGGCCGGCAGCGCCTCGCCGGAGAAGATGCCGGAGCGCATGGAGCCGCTCTCGCGCAGGTGGCGGGTGAGGGCGCGGGTGTCGATGCCGCTGATGCCGACGATGTCCTGGGCGGCCAGCTCGTCGTCGACTGAGCGCTTTGCGCGCCAGTTCGAGGGGATGCGGGCGGGGTCGCGGACCACGTAGCCGGAGACCCAGATGCGGCCCGACTCGTCGTCCTCGTCGTTCCAGCCCGTGTTGCCGATCTGCGGGGCGGTGGCGACGACGATCTGGCGGTCGTACGAGGGGTCGGTCAGGGTCTCCTGGTAGCCGGTCATGCCGGTGGAGAACACCGCTTCGCCGAAGGTCTCCCCCACGGCCCCGTAGGCGCGACCGCGGAAGATGCGGCCGTCCTCCAGGACGAGTACGGCGGGAACCTTGCTGGTTCCCCTGGTGGAGGTCGTCATCGTGCGGTGCCTTCCGTAGTGCTGTTCTTGTCGTTCGTGTCGTCGGGCGTACCGACCATGTTGTTGAGCGTCTCGACCCACTCCGCCTGCTCGGCGGCGTGGTCCGAGCGGAAGCCGGAGTCGAGCAGCTTGCCGCCGTGTTCCCACGTGACGATCAGGAGACCGCCCTCCGTGAGGACCTTGCCCGCGATGCCCTTGTCGAGGCGGGCCTCGCGCAGCCGGGCGACCGGGATGAAGAAGTCGGTCGCGCCGGGGCGTACGACGTCCAGGCCCGAGTCGGTGAGCGTCAGCTCGACGCGGCTGCGGGTGCCCAGGCCGTGCGCCACGATGCGGTCGAGCCACTGCCCTGCCGTGGTCGAGCCGTGGTACCTGCCGCTCAGCTCAAGTCTCGCCGGACCCTGCTCGCTCGGCGCGGTGGGCAGCTCGGGCAGGTCGCCCTGGAGCGTGCCGCGCCACTTCCAGCCCTCGCGCATCAGCCAGTAGACGAGCGCGATGAAGAGCAGCAGCCCCACGACCCAGCCGAGCCGCGCGGCCCAGTCGGTCACCTCCGCCGACTCCTTGTCGGCGGCCAGTTCCAGAAGTGATGTCACGTGAGCTTCCCGTCGACGAGCGTGGCCCGACCCCGGAGCCACGTGTGGGTGACGCGGCCCGGCAGCTCACGGCCCTCGTAGGGCGTGTTGCGGCTGCGCGAGGCGAAGCCCGCGGGGTCCACTGCCCCACGGTAATCGGCGTCGACCAGGACGAGGTTCGCGGGCTCACCTGCCGAGACGGGGCGTCCGTGACCGGCGGCGCCGCCGATGGCTGCGGGCTTGAAGGACATCCGGTCGGCGACGGCCTCCCAGGTGAGCAGGCCGGTCTCGACCATCGTCTGCTGCACCACGGACAGGGCGGTCTCCAGGCCGACCATTCCCATGGCCGCCGCGGCCCACTCGCAGTCCTTGTCCTCGTGCGGGTGCGGGGCGTGGTCGGTGGCGACGATGTCGATCGTGCCGTCGGCGAGGGCCTCGCGCAGCGCCATCACGTCGCGCTCCGTGCGCAGCGGAGGGTTCACCTTGTAGACGGGGTTGTAGGAGCGCACCAGCTCATCCGTGAGGAGGAGGTGGTGGGGGGTGACCTCGGCGGTGACGTCGATGCCGCGGGACTTGGCCCAGCGCACGATCTCGACCGATCCGGCAGTCGACAGGTGACAGATGTGCACCCGCGAGCCGACGTGCTCGGCGAGCAGCACGTCACGCGCGATGATCGACTCCTCGGCGACGGCGGGCCAGCCGCCGAGGCCCAGCTCGGCGGAGACGACGCCCTCGTTCATCTGGGCGCCCTCGGTGAGCCGCGGCTCCTGCGCGTGCTGGGCGACGACGCCGCCGAAGGCCTTCACGTACTCCAGGGCGCGGCGCATGATCACGGCGTCGTCGACGCACTTGCCGTCGTCGGAGAAGACGGTGACCCCGGCGGCGGACTCGTGCATGGCGCCGAGCTCGGCGAGCTTCTTGCCCTCGAGGCCGACGGTGACGGCGCCGATGGGCTGCACGTCGCAGTAGCCGGACTCCTTGCCGAGGCGGTAGACCTGCTCGACGACGCCGGCGGTGTCGGCGACGGGGAAGGTGTTGGCCATGGCGAACACGGCGGTGTAGCCACCGGAGGCAGCAGCGCGCGTGCCGGTGAGGACGGTCTCGGAGTCCTCGCGGCCCGGCTCGCGCAGGTGGGTGTGGAGGTCGACCAGGCCCGGCAGGAGCACCTTGCCGTCGGCCTCGACGATCTCGGCGCCTTCGGCGGAGAGCCCCGTGCCCACGGCCTCGATCGTCTCGCCGTCGATCAGGACGTCCTGCGCCTCGCCGCCGAGCACCTTCGCACCACGAATCAGGATCTTGCTCATGCTTACTTGCTCTCCTCGGAACGGGTGTGGGTGACGGCGGGCTCGTTGCCGCCCAGAAGCAGGTAGAGGACGGCCATGCGGATGGAGACGCCGTTGGCGACCTGCTCGACGACCGTGCAGCGGTCGGAGTCGGCGACCTCGGCGGTGATCTCCATGCCGCGGACCATCGGGCCGGGGTGCATGACGATGGCGTGCTCGGGCATCTTCGCCATGCGCTCGCCGTCCAGGCCGTAGCGGCGGGAGTACTCGCGCTCGGTGGGGAAGAACGCGGCGTTCATGCGCTCACGCTGCACCCGCAGCATCATCACGGCGTCGGACTTGGGCAGCACCCGGTCGAGGTCGTAGCTGACCTCGCAGGGCCACTGCTCGACGCCGACCGGTACGAGGGTGGGCGGGGCGACGAGGGTGACCTCGGCGCCGAGGGTGTGCAGCAGGTCGACGTTGGAGCGGGCGACGCGGCTGTGCAGGATGTCGCCGACCAGGGTGATGTGCTTGCCCGCCAGGTCCTGGCCGAGGCCGGCGTCGGGGCCGACGAGGCGGCGTCGCATGGTGAAGGCGTCGAGCAGGGCCTGGGTGGGGTGCTGGTGGGTGCCGTCGCCCGCGTTGATGACGGCGGCGTCGATCCAGCCGGAGGTCGCCAGGCGGTAGGGCGCTCCCGAGGCGCCGTGCCGGATGACGACGGCGTCGACGCCCATCGCCTCCAGGGTCTGCGCGGTGTCCTTCAGGGACTCGCCCTTGGAGACGCTGGAGCCCTTGGCGGCGAAGTTGATGACGTCGGCGGAGAGGCGCTTCTCGGCGGCCTCGAAGGAGATCCGGGTCCGGGTCGAGTCCTCGAAGAAGAGGTTGACGACGGTGCGGCCGCGCAGGGCGGGCAGTTTCTTGATCGGCCGGTCGGCGACGCGCGCCATCTCCTCGGCCGTGTCGAGGATGAGGACGGCGTCGTCGCGGGAGAGGTCGGCGGCCGAGATGAGGTGTCGCATCATCTGCGTGTACTCCGGTGTGTGGAGGTCTGCGGGCGCGCGGGCGCACAGGGGTGTGCCCCTGGGCCCGTGAGGGAGGAAACCGGTCCTATGCGGAGGCGGGCTTGGCGCCGAGCAGCACGGCGTCGCGGCCGTCCTCCTCGGCGAGCTGCACCTTGACCGTCTCCCGCAGCGACGTGGGGAGGTTCTTGCCCACGTAGTCGGCACGGATGGGCAGTTCGCGGTGGCCGCGGTCGACGAGGACGGCGAGCTGCACCGCGCGGGGGCGGCCGATGTCGTTCAGCGCGTCGAGGGCGGCGCGGATGGTGCGGCCGGAGAAGAGCACGTCGTCGACGAGGACGACCAGGCGGCCGTCGATGCCGTCACCGGGGATGTCGGTGCGGGCCAGCGCGCGCGGGGGGTGCATGCGCAGGTCGTCGCGGTACATGGTGATGTCGAGGGAGCCGACCGGGATCGTGCGGCCGGTGATCTCTTCGAGCTTCTCGGCGAGCCTGCGGGCGAGGAAGACGCCACGGGTGGGGATGCCGAGGAGGACCACGTCGTCGGCGCCCTTGGCGCGCTCGACGATCTCGTGGGCGATGCGGGTCAGTACCCGCGCGATGTCGGGGCCCTCGAGTACGGGGCGCGCGACAGCGGAGTCTTTGGTGTCCTGCGTGTCCATATGAAACGGACCTCCTTCTCCGCCTCACGGGACGGACATTAAAGGACGTCGAAATTGCGCCAGCCAGACTACCAGTACTTACGACCGAGCACGTCATGGGCCTCCACCGAAGGGGCGGTAAGGACCTTTCGGCTTGACGCAGGCAAGTAACGCTGCGTAACCTCACAGTGAGTTACCAGCCACGCGGCGGAGCCGCCTGATTGTCGCAGCGTCCGGGGAGCTATATGTCCAGCGAATACGCCAAGCAGCTCGGGGCCAAGCTCCGCGCGATCCGTACCCAGCAGGGCCTTTCCCTCCACGGAGTCGAGGAGAAGTCCCAGGGACGCTGGAAGGCGGTCGTCGTGGGGTCGTACGAGCGCGGCGACCGTGCCGTGACCGTGCAGCGCCTCGCCGAGCTGGCGGACTTCTACGGCGTCCCGGTCCAGGAGCTCCTGCCCGGTACGGCGCCCGGTGGCGCCGCCGAGCCGCCGCCGAAGCTCGTGCTCGACCTGGAGCGTCTTGCCCACGTCCCGCAGGAGAAGGCGGGCCCGCTGCAGCGGTATGCCGCCACGATCCAGTCGCAGCGCGGTGACTACAACGGCAAGGTGCTCTCGATCCGCCAGGACGACCTGCGCACCCTGGCCGTGATCTATGACCAGTCGCCCTCGGTCCTGACCGAGCAGCTCATCAGCTGGGGCGTCCTGGACGCGGACGCGCGCCGCGCCGTCGCCCACGAAGAGGTCTGAGCCCGCTCCGGGAGACTTCAGCAGAAACGTACCGCCGGGGTTGTGGTGGCCGAAAGGCCGCCGCAACCCCGGCGGTTTTCTGTGTTGTCGGAGGTTGTCGGACGTTGTCCGACAGAGAGGCCGTACGGAGAAAAGTCGGAGGGCCCGCAGCGTATTGCTGCGGGCCCTCCGGATGACGATACCGAGGTTTTACGCCTCGTCCCGGCGCAGGGACGGCTTCAGGTCCTTGAAGCGTCCGAGCAGACCGTTCACAAAGGACGGCGACTCGTCCGTGGAGAACTCCTTGGCGAGCTGGACCGCCTCGTCGAGCACCACCGCGTCGGGCGTGGCGTCGACCCAGACGAGTTCGTAGGCCCCGAGCCGCAGGATGTTCCGGTCGACGACCGGCATGCGGTCCAGGGTCCATCCGACGGCGTACTGCGAGATGAGTTCGTCGATGCGGCGTTCGTGCTCCGCGTATCCCTCGACGAGCTCCATCGTGTACTCGCTCACCGGCGGCTGCCGGGTGTCGGACCGCGAGTGGCGCACCCAGTCCGCGAGGACCGTCAGGACGTCGGTACCGCGCTGGTCTGCCTCGAAGAGGATCTGGAAGGCGCGCTTGCGGGCCGTGTTACGAGCAGCCACGGTTAGCTGTTCACCCGGCCGAGGTAGCTGCTGTCACGGGTGTCGACCTTGATCTTCTCGCCCGTGGTGATGAAGAGCGGCACCTGGATCTGGTGGCCGGTCTCCAGCGTGGCGGGCTTGGTGCCACCGGTGGAGCGGTCGCCCTGGACGCCCGGCTCGGTCTCCTGGATGACCAGCTCGACGGCGGCGGGGAGCTCGACGTAGAGCACCGAGCCCTCGTGCTGGGCGACGGAGGCGGTGAAGCCCTCGATCAGGAAGTTGGCGGCGTCGCCGACGGCCTTGCGGTCGACGTGCAGCTGGTCGTAGGTCTCCATGTCCATGAAGACGAAGTACTCGCCGTCCATGTAGGAGAACTGCATGTCGCGCTTGTCGATCGTGGCCGTGTCGACCTTGACGCCGGCGTTGAACGTCTTGTCGACGACCTTGCCGGAGAGCACGTTCTTGAGCTTGGTGCGCACGAAGGCCGGGCCCTTGCCGGGCTTGACGTGCTGGAACTCGACGACGGACCAGAGCTGGCCGCCTTCGAGCTTGAGCACCAGGCCGTTCTTGAGGTCGTTCGTGGAAGCCACGGTTGCGGAATCTCCTGCACTGACTGACTGGTGGACGACCCCGGGCGCGCACGCGCCTTCAGAGCGCGAGCAGTTCCTTGGTCGTGATGGTGAGTAGCTCGGGTCCGCCGTCCGCCTCGGGGCGCACGACGAGCGTGTCATCGATCCGGACACCACCCCGGCCAGGGAGGTGAACCCCCGGTTCGACGGTGACCGGCACGCAGACGTCCAGTTTACCCATGGCCGCGGGCGCCAATTGAGGGTCCTCGTCGATTTCGAGCCCCACACCGTGTCCGGTGCTGGGAGCGAGCCCTTCCGCATGGCCCGCGGAGTCCAGTACGTGGCGTGCGGCGCGGTCGACGTCGCGGCAGGCGGCGCCGGGTGCGAGGGCCTCGCGGCCGGCCCGCTGCGCGGCGAAGACGACGTCGTACAACTCGATCTGCCAGTCGGCGGGTGACGTGCCGATGACGAACGTACGCCCGATCTCGCAGCGATAGCCGCGGTAGCTGGCGCCCAGACATACGGAGAGGAAGTCCCCCTCCTCCACGCGCCGGTCGGTGGGCCGGTGGCCGCCCCTGCCGGAGTTCGGTCCTGTCCCGACGGAGGTCGCGAAGGCGGGTCCGTCCGCGCCGTGGTCGACGAGCCGCCGCTCCAGCTCCAGCGCCAGATGCCGCTCCGTTCGCCCGACGAGGATGGACTCGAGCAGCTCCCCCAACGCCTGATCGGCGATTTCGGCGGCGACCCGCAGACAGGAGAGCTCGTCCTCGTCCTTCACGAGCCGCAACTGCTCGACGGCCGTCCCGAGGTCCATGAGCCGCAGCCGCGGCGCGACGGAACCGACCGCCCGGTGCCGGGCGACGGTCAGGTGATGCTCCTCGACGGCGAGGGCGTCGACGCCCTGGGCGGTGGCGAGATCGGCTCCGGCGACGGCGGGGTCGGCACTCGGCTCGGCCAGCACCTGCACCCGAAGCGCCCCGTCGGCCCGTACCTGCCCCGACTCCCCGCCGGGCGGACGCCCGCACACCAGAACGTCCTGGTCCTCCCCCTGACCGACGAGAAGCACGGCGCCGTCGGGCGCCGCACCCGCGAGATACCGCACGTTGGCGGGCCGGGACACGAGCGCCGCCCCACCGCCCCCGGCAGCACACCGTTCCCGAACCCGCTCCCTGCGGACCGCGTACACCTCTGACATGGGGCGAGCCTAAGAGCCCACCCACGCGGGAGCCCGCCAGACGCGTCCGACCGGGCGTCACCCCTATGCCTGCCGAGAGGGCACAACCGCCCCCGCTACCACTGCGGCGGGCTCGCGATCGCTCGGGTCAGGACCTCGTCCAGGACTCGGGCCGTGGCGGGGACGTCCAGTTGGGAGTTGTCGATGATGGGGAGGCCCGAGCCGTACCAGCCGGCCATGCGGCCGTGGATGCGGGCCACTTCCTCGTCCGTGAGGCGGCGGTTGCCGCTGCGTTCCGCGTTGCGCTCCAGGACGATCTCCAGGCCGGGGAGGAGGACCACGGGGAGCAGGCCGGGGCCCACGTGCCGTTTCCAGCCGCCGAGGCCGACGACCGGGCGGTCCGGGAAGACCGCGTCGTCGAGGATGCACGAGATGCCGTTGGCCAGGAAGTTCCGCGCGGCGAAGCCGCAGGTGCGGCGGGCCAGGCGGTACTGCGCCTCGGAGTGGTCGTTCCAGCCCGACTGGGGGTCGGCGAACCCCGACCGCACCCATTCGCGTACGTCGTCGAGGCTGATGTGGGCCGTGGGCACGCGACGGTGCTCCGCCCAGTACTTGGCGACGCTCGTCTTGCCCGCGCCCGCGGGGCCGATGAGCAGGACCGCGAGTGTCGTGGCGCCGGTGTCCGTGGGGGCCGCTCCCTGCGGGGGGCTCGGCATGGCGACCGGGCCGCCCGGCGGGAGTTGGATGTGGCTCGTCGTGCCGACGGCGGGGGGTGGGGAGTCGGGCGTGGGAGGGACTGCGCCCGGTCCGTGCAGGGGGGCCTGCGGCATCGGGGGGCGGCCCTGCGCCTGCGGGGCGTGACCGCCCGCGAACCCGGGCGCGGGAGGCGCGTGCGGCGCCGCTCCGGGAGGCGGAGCGGTCGGGTGGTGTGCGGCCTGCGACCAGCCGGTGGCCGGTCCGTGCCCCGGCTGGTGGGGCGGCGGCAGCGGAGATCCCACTGCGTGCTGCATCCGGTGCCACTCCGTCTCGTGCGACTGTCGCTGGTAGGCAGCGACCTGGCCGCCCGTTACCGAACGGTACCGTCCCCGGCCGCTGTTGTGTGAACGGCCGGGGAGGCCGAGACGTGCCCGTGGCCGAATCAGAAGGCCACGGTGAGGGGGAGCGAGGGCTTCTACTGGCCCACTTCTCCGTACGCGGCCAGGAGCACCGCCGGGTCCGGACCCTCCAGGACGGTCGGCTTGCCGAGGCCGTCGAGGACGATGAAGCGCAGCAGGTCACCGCGGGACTTCTTGTCGACCTTCATGGTCTCGAGGAGCTTGGGCCACTGGTCGTAACGGTAGGTCAGCGGCAGACCCACCGATTCGAGCACCGTACGGTGCCTGTCGGCCGTCGCGTCGTCCAGCCGGCCCGCCAGACGGCCGAGTTCGGCCGCGAAGTGCATGCCGACGGAGACCGCGGCGCCGTGCCGCCACTTGTAGCGCTCGTTCTTCTCGATGGCGTGCGCGAGCGTGTGCCCGTAGTTGAGGATCTCGCGCAGGCCCGCCTCCTTCAGGTCTCCCGAGACGACCTCGGCCTTGACCCTGATGGAGCGCTCGATCAGTTCGGCGGTGTGCGGCCCGGCCGGGGTGCGCGCGGCCTGCGGGTCGGCCTCGATGAGTTCCAGGATCGCCGGGTCGGCGATGAAACCGGCCTTGATGATCTCCGCGAGCCCGGAGACGTAATCGTTGACCGGCAGCGAGTCGAGCGCCGCCAGGTCGCACAGGACTCCGGCCGGCGGATGGAACGCGCCCACCAGGTTCTTGCCCTCGGCGGTGTTGATGCCGGTCTTGCCGCCGACCGCCGCGTCCACCATGCCGAGCACCGTGGTCGGCACGGCGATCCACCGCACCCCGCGCAGCCAGGTCGCGGCCACGAACCCGGCGAGGTCCGTGGAGGCGCCGCCGCCGACGCCGACGATGACGTCGCTGCGCGTGAAGCCGGACTGGCCGAGGGCCTTCCAGCAGTACGCGGCGACCTCCGCCGTCTTGGCCTCCTCGGCGTTCGGCACCTGGATGGCGACCGCTTCGTAGCCCTGGTCGGCGAGGTCCTGGCGGAGCGCGTCGCCGGTCTCGGCGAGCGCCTCGGGGTGGATCACGGCGACCCGCTTGGCCTGGTCGCCGATGAGGCCGGGCAGCTCGCCGAGGAGCTGCCGACCGACCAGGACCTCGTACGGATCCGTGCCGGCGGTCCCACCGACGTGGATACGGGTGGGGGTCTGCTCCGTCGTCATGCTTCCTTCAACTCCAGTGCGTCGAGGACCGCCTGGGCGACCTCATCGGGGGTGCGGCCGTCGGTGGGGACGACCGCGCGGGCGACTTCGGCGTACAGCGGCCTGCGCGACTCCATCAGCTCGCGCCACTGCTTGCGCGGGTTGACCGCGAGCAGGGGGCGCGCCTGGTTGAGCCCGGTGCGCTGGACCGCTTCCTCGACGTCCATCGAGAGGCAGACGACGGGGTGCTCGGCGAGGAGCGCGCGTGTCGACTCGTCGAGGACGGCACCGCCGCCGAGGGCGAGGACGCCGTCGTGCTCGCCGAGGGCCGTCGCGACGGCGGCCTTCTCCAGGGCGCGGAAGTACGCCTCGCCCGCGTCGACGAAGATGTCGGAGATCTCCCGGCCCTGCGCGGCCACGATGTCGGCGTCGGTGTCCCGGAACGAGACGCCGAGACGTCCGGCCAGGAGCTCGCCCACGGTCGTCTTGCCGACGCCCATCGGCCCGACCAGGACCACCTTGGGACCGGTCACCGGATCTGCAGGTTGTCGAGGTAGGACTGCACGTTGCGGCGCGTCTCGGGAACGCTGTCCCCACCGAACTTCTCCGCCACCGCGTCGGCGAGCACCAGCGCGACCATCGCCTCCGCGACGATCCCGGCCGCCGGCACCGCACACACGTCCGAGCGCTGGTGATGCGCCTTGGCCGCCTCACCCGTCGCCACATCGATCGTCGCCAACGCCCGCGGCACGGTCGCGATCGGCTTCATCGCCGCCCGCACCCGCAACAACTCACCCGTGGTCAGACCACCCTCCGTACCACCCGAGCGACCCGAGGTACGCCGGATGCCGTCCTCGGTCGTGACGATCTCGTCGTGCGCCTTCGACCCCGGCACCCGCGCCAGGTCGAAGCCGTCGCCGACCTCCACACCCTTGATCGCCTGAATGCCCATCAGCGCGGCCGCCAGACGCGCGTCCAGACGCCGGTCCCAGTGCACATGCGAACCCAGCCCCACCGGCACCCCATACGCCAGGACCTCCACGACACCGCCCAGGGTGTCGCCGTCCTTGTGCGCCTGGTCGATCTCCGCGACCATCGCCTTCGACGCATCCGCATCCAGACAGCGCACCGGATCCGCGTCCAGCCTCTCCACATCCGCAGGCGTCGGGTACACCCCGTAGGGCGCCTTGGCCGCCGCCAGCTCCGTCACATGCGAGACGATCTCGATGCCCGCCGTCTCCTTCAGGAACGACCGCGCCACCGCACCCAGCGCCACCCGCGCCGCGGTCTCCCGCGCCGACGCCCGCTCAAGCACCGGACGCGCCTCGTCGAACCCGTACTTCTGCATCCCCGCCAGATCGGCGTGGCCGGGACGCGGCCGCGTCAGCGGGGCATTGCGGGCGAGGTCGGCCAGTACCTCCGGATCCACCGGATCGGCCGACATCACCTGCTCCCACTTGGGCCACTCCGTGTTGCCCACCATCACCGCGATCGGCGAGCCCATGCTCAGACCATGCCGGACCCCGCCCAAAAACGTGACCTCATCACGCTCGAACTTCATCCGCGCACCCCGGCCATACCCCAGCCGCCGCCGCGCCAGATGATCCGCCACCATCTCCGTCGTCACCGGAACGCCGGCGGGAAGACCCTCCAACGTCGCGACAAGCGCGGGTCCGTGCGACTCCCCCGCGGTCAGCCAACGCAACCTGCTCAACGGTGCTCCTCATGCTCGCGCCTCGAACTGCTGTCTTCGACGGCGCGGCCGGGTGCGCGGCCCTGGCCCGCCACCCCCGATCCTCCCACGACCTGAGGGGCGACCCGGCGTCCGGTCCATCTGACGGACGTCCCTCGGCCGCGCCTCGACCACGGCGCGACCAGGGATTTACCGTGCGGTCCGGGGTTTACCGTGCGGTCAGCGCGTGTTCCCCCGCCTTGCGCATGGCGGCGAGGGGCGCGGGGGTGTGTCCCGTCATCTGCTCGACCTGGAGCACGGCCTGGTGTACGAGGAGGTCGAGGCCGCTGACGACGGCCCCTCCGTACGCCGACCAGCGGGCGGCGAGCTCGGTGGGCCACGGGTTGTACAGGACGTCGAAGAGGGTGGCGGGCCGCTCGGGCACGGTGGCCGACAGCGCGTCCGTGGTCCCGGCCGGCGTCGTGGCGATCACCAGCGGCGCGTGCAGCGCCTCGGACGCGTCCTCCCAGGACTCGGTCCTGACCTGCACGTCGAGGCGGTCGCCCCACTCGCGCATCTCGGCGGCACGGGCGTCGCTGCGCACGTACGCGACGACCTCACCCGTGCAGATCCGCGCCAGCGCGGCCAGCGCGGACGACGCGGTGGCGCCCGCGCCCAGGATCGCGGCGGACTCGACCTGCTCGATGCCCCGCTCGCGGAGCGCGGCGACCATGCCGGGGATGTCGGTGTTGTCACCGACGCGCCTGCCGTCCGCGCCGAACACCACCGTGTTCACCGCCTCGACGGACGCCGCGGTCTCGCTGACCTGGTCGAGCAGCGGGATGATCGCCCGCTTCAACGGCATGGTCAGCGAGAGCCCGGCCCATTCGGGCCCCGCCTTCTCGATGAATTCCGGCAGCGCCGCCTCGTCGATCTCGAAACGGTCGTACGTCCAGCCGGTCAGACCCAGTTCCTCGTACGCGGCGCGGTGCAGCACCGGGGAGAGGGAATGGGCGATCGGGGAGCCGAGAACCGCGGCTCGTCGCTTTTCCGCGCTCACTGCCCCTCCAGGTATTTCTTGCGGTTCTGGTTCTGTTCCTCGTTCGTCTCGGCGAAGAGCGTCTTGTCCTCGCTGACGGAGACGAAGTAGTACCAATTCCCCTTGGCCGGATGCAGCGCCGAATTCAGCGCCACCTCGCCCGGGTTTCCGATCGGTCCGGGCGGCAGGCCCTTGATCTTGTACGTGTTGTACGGGTCATTGAGCTTGCGCAGCTCGTCGACCGAACCCGTCGCCAACTCGGACTTGCCGCGCAGGTAGTTGACCGTCGAGTCGAAGTCCAACAGGCCGTACGTTTCGGTGTTGTTGGGCTTGAGACGGTTGTAGACGACCGTGGCGACCTTTTCGAAGTCGTGTTTGTACTTTCCTTCGGCCTGGACCAGGCTCGCCACGGTGAGAACCTGGAGCGGATCCTTCAGGTTCAGTTCCTGGGCCTTCGACTTCAGGCCGAGCTCGTCGTACTTCTCCGTCGCGTGGGCCACCATGTTCTTGAGGACGTCAGCGGGCTTCTGGCCCTTGGCGACCGGATAACTGGAGGGATAGAGGAATCCTTCCAGCGGGTCCTTGATGTCCTTGTTGGTATTCGCCCAGTCGGGAAGCCCGAGAGTGCGCCAGTCCTTCTTGGCGACATTCTCCGTGGTGCCCTTGGGGACATGGAGGCGGCTGTCGATCTGCGCGTATACCCAGACGTTCCGCTTGCCCTCGGGAATGATGAGGTTGCTGCGGCTCTTCGGGCTGAGCATCAGCGCGACGGCGCTCTGCGCGGACATCTGCTTCTTGAGCGTGTAGACACCCGACTGGATGGACTGACCGTCCGGGTTCTTCTTCTGGGCGGAGACGAACGCGTCGACGCTCTTGACGACGCCCGCCGCCTTGAGCTTCTGGCCGATCGCGTAGCCGCCGGAGTCCTTGGGGATCTCGACGACGGCCGTACCCGAGCCCTCGCCCGCGAAGTCCGGCGCCGTGCCGAAACGGTCCTGGTAGAACTGGTAGCCGAAGTAGCTGACGCCGCCGAGGCCACCCGCGAAGACGAGGGTGACGACCAGACAGGCGCATCCGTTGCGGCGCTTCTTGGGCTTCTTCCCGCCACGACCGCGCCGGTCGCCGCCGCGGCGGCCGGGGTCGTCGTCGGAGTCGTCGTCGCCACCGGCGAAGAACGCGTGCTCTCCCTGGTCCGGCCCCGGGTCCCAGTCGGCCTCCGACTCGGGGTCCGCCTCGGCGGGCGCTGGCCTGCGGCGACCGGGCGGCTCCGGCGGGGAATAGGCGTCGGGCGTGGAGTAGTAGTCGTGGCTCTCCGAGCCGTAACCGGACTGCTGGCCGCCGTACGGATCCATGGGGTCGCCGCCGTACGGGACCTGCCCCTGACCGCCGGTGTCCCAACCGCCGTTCGAGTGGCCCTGGTCGGAACCGCCGCCGTACCCCTGATCGGGGTTCCCGTTGTAGCCGTACGCGGCCCCGCCGTCGTACTGCTGCTGTCCGTCGTACTGCTGCTGGCCATAGGCCTGCTGCTGCCCGGTGCTCCACTCCCCGCCGTACTGCTGCTGGGACTGGTGGGACTGCTGATGCTGGTGCGGCTGCTGCGGGTGGTACTGCCCCTGGCCGCCGTAGGTGGACGTGCCGCCCGCGGGCTGCTGTCCTCCCCATCCGCTGTCCCCGTACAACGGGTCCTCCGGATGCCACGGTTCGGAGCCTGGGCCCCGGCCATACTCAGTCATCGATCCCCTACATGCCGCGAGGCGGGGCCGCCGTCGGGATGGCCGGGCAACCGTTCCGCCTCTTGATGCTGTGCGGCAGCTGTTCGAACACCGCCGCATCGCGCGGAACGTTACCGTATCGCGATCAGATGACCACTTCGACGCCCTCGCCGGGAGCTTTACCTGACGCCCGTTCGGACTCCAGGGCCTGCTGAAGGATGATCACGGCCGCGGCCTGATCGATGACAGACCTGCCCTTTTTGGACTTCACGCCGGAGGCGCGCAGACCCTGACTGGCCGTCACTGTGGTCATCCTCTCGTCCACGAGCCTCACCGAAATGGGGGCGACCATGCGGGCGAGCTCCTGGGTGAAGGCGCGGATCTTGGCGGCCGCCGGGCCCTCGCCCCCGTTGAGGGAGCGAGGGAGGCCGACGACGATCTCGATCGGCTCGTACTCGTCGGCGAGCTGCTTCAGCCGACGCCGCGCCGCCGGGACGTCGCGTCCCGGCACGGTCTCGACCGGCGTGGCGAGGATCCCGTCGGGGTCGCACGAGGCGACCCCGATCCGGGCGTCACCGACGTCGATGGCGAGCCGACGGCCCCGGCGCATGCCCGGTGCAGGCTCGGTCATCAGGCCGTCTCGGTGACGAGGCGCTCGACGGCGGCGATGGCCTCGGGCACCGCGGCCGCGTTCTGACCGCCGCCCTGGGCGACGTCCGGCTTGCCGCCGCCACCGCCACCGAGGGTCTTGGCGGCCGTGCGGACCAGGTCACCGGCCTTGAGACCGCGCTCACGGGCCGCCTCGTTGGTGGCGATGACCGTCAGCGGGCGGCCGTTGGCCGTGGTGAAGAGGGCCACGACGGCCGGGCGGTCGCCCTGGATGCGGCCGCGCACGTCGAGGACCAGCTTGCGCAGGTCGTCGGCGCCCGTGCCGTCCGGCACCTGACCGGTGACGAGTGCGACACCGCGTACGTCCTTGGCGGACTCGACGAGACCGGCGGCGGCCTGGAGGACCTTCTCCGCGCGGAACTTCTCGATCTCCTTCTCGGCGTCCTTCAGCTTGGCGAGCATGCCGGAGATCTTCTCGGGGAGCTCCTCGGGACGGCCCTTGACCAGCTCCTGGAGCTGGGCGACGACCGTGTGCTCCTTGGCGAGGAAGTTGTACGCGTCCACGCCGACCAGTGCCTCGATGCGGCGCACACCGGAGCCGATGGAGGACTCGCCGAGCAGCTTCACCAGGCCGAGCTGAGCGGTGTTGTGCACGTGGGTGCCGCCGCAGAGCTCCTTGGAGAAGTCGCCGATGGTGACGACGCGCACGCGCTCGCCGTACTTCTCGCCGAACTCGGCGATGGCGCCCTGCTTCTTGGCGTCGTCGATCGACATGACCTCGGCCTGCACGTCCAGTTCCCTGGAGAGCACCGCGTTGATCTTCTGCTCGACGTCCGTCATCACGGCCGTGGGCACGGCGGACGGCGAACCGAAGTCGAAGCGGAAGCGGCCGGGCTGGTTCTCGGAACCGGCCTGGGCGGCCGTCGGGCCGAGCGCGTCGCGCAGCGCCTGGTGCGTGAGGTGCGTGGCGGAGTGGGCGCGGGCGATGGCGCGGCGGCGGTGCGCGTCGATCGAGGCCCAGACGGGGGCGCCGACGGTGATCTCGCCGACCTGGACGACACCCTTGTGGACGTGGACGCCGGGCACCGGCTTCTGCACGTCGCGGATCTCGACGACGGCGCCGCTGTCCGTGCGGATGCGGCCGGTGTCGCCGATCTGGCCGCCGCCCTCGGCGTAGAACGGGGTGCGGTCGAGGACGATCTCGACCTCGTCGCCCTCGGTGGCGGCGGGCGAGGAGACGCCGTTGACCAGCAGGCCGACGATCTGAGCCTCGTTCTCCGTGAGGGAGTAGCCCGTGAAGTCGGTGGCGCCGGCGGCGTCGGCGATCTCGCGGTAGGCGTGCAGGTCGGCGTGGCCGGTCTTCTTGGCCTTGGCGTCGGCCTTGGCGCGGTCCCGCTGCTCCTTCATCAGGCGGCGGAAGCCGTCCTCGTCCACGGAGAGGCCCTGTTCGGCGGCCATCTCCAGGGTGAGGTCGATGGGGAAGCCCCACGTGTCGTGCAGGAGGAACGCCTTGTCGCCGGAGAGGACCTTGCCGCCGGCGGCCTTGGTCTCGGTGACGGCGGTGTCGAGGATGTTCGTGCCGCCCTTGAGGGCCTTGAGGAAGGCGGCCTCTTCGGCGAGCGCGACGGTCTCGATGCGCTTGCGGTCGGTGACGAGCTCCGGGTACTGCTGGCCCATCGTGTCGATGACGACGTCGACGAGGGCCTTGACGACGGGACCCGTGGCGCCGAGCAGGCGCATGTTGCGGATGGCGCGGCGCATGATGCGGCGCAGCACGTATCCACGGCCCTCGTTGCCGGGGGTGACGCCGTCGCCGATGAGCATCGTGGACGTACGGATGTGGTCGGCGACGACGCGCAGGGAGACGTCCGAGCCGTGCTCCGCGCCGTAGCGCACGCCGGTCAGCTCGGTGGCCTTGTCCATGACGACGCGGAGGGTGTCCGTCTCGTACATGTTCTGCACGCCCTGCAGGATCATCGCGAGGCGCTCCAGGCCGAGGCCCGTGTCGATGTTCTTCGACGGCAGCTCGCCGAGGATCGGGAAGTCCTCCTTGCCGTCGCCCGCGCCGCGCTCGTACTGCATGAAGACCAGGTTCCAGATCTCCACGTAGCGCTCGTCGTTGACGGCGGGGCCGCCCTCTTCGCCGAACTCGGGGCCGCGGTCGTAGTTGATCTCGGAGCACGGGCCGCAGGGTCCGGGCACGCCCATGGACCAGAAGTTGTCCTTCTTGCCCAGGCGCTGGATGCGCTCGGCGGGGACGCCGACCTTCTCGCGCCAGATCTGCTCGGCCTCGTCGTCGTCGAGGTAGACGGTGATCCACAGGCGCTCGGGGTCGAGGCCGAAGCCGCCCTTCTCGACCGGGCTGGTCAGCAGCTCCCAGGAGAGCGTGATGGCGCCTTCCTTGAAGTAGTCGCCGAAGGAGAAGTTGCCGCACATCTGGAAGAACGTGCCGTGGCGCGTGGTCTTGCCGACCTCTTCGATGTCGGGCGTGCGCACGCACTTCTGCACGCTGGTGACGCGCGGCGCGGGCGGCTTGACCTCACCCAGGAAGTAGGGCTTGAACGGCACCATGCCGGCGGGGACGAGCAGCAGAGTCGGGTCGTCCGCGATGAGCGACGCCGAAGGGACGACGGTGTGCCCGCGCTCCTCGAAGAAGCTCAGCCAGCGGCGGCGGATTTCAGCCGACTCCATCAGTGGTCCTCATTCCGGTTGTACTGCGTCTTCATGTCGTTCTTGTAGCTGCTGTGGTTCTCGATGACCGCGAAGCGGCGCGGCGGGGCCAGTTCGGCCTCGGGGTCGTTCCGCAGGCCCAGCGCCTCGCCCAGTTCGGCTTCGCGCTCGACCATGCCGTCACGGATGTCGAGTGCGAAGTCCTTCAGGCGGTGCCCCGTCTCGATCGCCTTGTTCGCGGCCTGCGCGGCGAGGCTCTCGGGGGTCAGCTGCTTGAGCTTGCGGTTGACCTTGGTGGTGGCCCATACGCCGGCGGCTGCGCCCGCGGTGAACCAGAACGTACGGCGGAACATCGCTGCGTCAGTCCCTCTTGGTCCGGTTGGCCCGCTTGGTCCGTCGCGCGGACGGGACGGTGCGACCCACGATCACCGTACGACGGGACGGCTTGGCGGGCATGTCCTTTGTTTCGGGGGCGGTCTTGCGGCCGATGGCCCTGCGCACGCCGTAGCCGAACGCGGCGACTTTGACGAGCGGGCCGCCGAAGGTCGAGGCGACCGTCGTGGACAGCGCCGACGCGTTCGACGTGACCTCCTGGACGTCGGAGGCGATGGCGTCGACCCGGTCGATCTGCGTCTGCGCGGTGCGCACCGCGGTGGAGGCGTCGGCCAGGAGCGGGACCGCCTGCTCGGTCACGTCCGCGACGAGCTTGGTGGTCGCCCTGAGCGTCTGGGCCAGCCTCGCCAGTGCCACCGCGAGGAAGGAGACCAGGATCGCCCAGAAGACAGCCACCAGGATCCCGGCAACCTCTCCACCGGACACTTGGCACCGCTCCCTGGATCTCGTCCCTGAACTTCGTTCTGAACATCGAAAAGTCGTCCCCCGACCCTATCGCGCCGGGGGCGCCGCTCCGTACCGCATTCCTCCGCGCGCTTCCAGGAGTTGTCCGCAGCGATTGTACGGACCGCATACGGATGAGTACCCTCCGTACCCTATGCGACCTTCTCAGTCCGGCAATCTTCCCCTGGAACTGAACGCCTTCGTCGGTCGGGACACCGAACTCGCCGAACTCGCCACGGCTTTGGAGGCGGGTCGGCTGGTCACGGTGACGGGGGTCGGCGGGGTCGGGAAGTCGCGGCTCGCGGTGCGGGCGGCGGCGCGGAGCAGAGTGCGCGACGGCGCCTGGCTGGTGGATCTCACGGCGCTGCGGGACGCCGAGCTGCTCGAGCACGCGGTCGCCGACGCCCTGGGTCTCACGGACCACACGAAGCGGCCGCCGCGCCAGGTGCTGCTCGGGCACCTCGCGGAGCGGGAACTGCTCCTGGTCGTCGACGGCTTCGAGCTCCTCGTCGACGCGTGCGCCTCGCTGGTGCGCGATCTCCTTGTGCACTCCCCCGGCCTCCGCGTGCTCGCGGTGGGGCGCAGGCCGCTGGAGATCGAGGGCGAGCGGCTCTTCCCGCTCGCGCCGATGCCGGGCCCGGACGCCGCGGCGCTCTTCACCGACCGGGCGGTGGCGGGCCTGCCCGGCTTCGCCCTGGACGACGGCAACCGCGCGGACGTCATGGAGCTGTGCCGCCGTCTCGACGGGATTCCGCTCGCGGTGGAGCTGGCCGCGGGACGGCTGCGGGCGCTCTCGCCCGCGCAGCTGCTCGCCCGGCTCGACGACCGGTTCCGGCTGCTCACGGGCGTACGACGCGACGCGCCGCCGCGGCATCAGACACTGCGCACCGCCATCGGCTGGAGCCACGAGCTGTGCGCGCCGCGGGAGCGGCTGCTGTGGTCGCGCCTCTCGGTGTTCGCCGGGCAGTTCGACCTGGAGGCCGCCGAGTACATCTGCGCCGGGGACGGGCTGCCCGCCGACGACGTGCTCGACGTACTGGACGAGCTGCTCGCCCAGTCCATCGTGACCCGTGAGGTCGGGCCGTCGGGCGTGCGCTACCGCATGCTCGACACGGTCAGGGCGTACGGCGCCGACTGGCTGGCGGCGGCGGGCGAGAGCGGCCGGCTGCGGCGCAGGCACCGCGACTGGTTCATGGGGCTCGCCACCTGGTGCGAGCTGGACTGGTTCTCGCCGCGCCAGCCGGAGGTCGCCGCCCTCGTCGACCTCGAACTGCCCAACCTGCGCGCTGCCCTGGAGTTCTGTTTGACCGAGGACGACCAGACCCACCTGGGGCAGTACCTCGCCGGCACGCTCTGGTTCTACTGGGCGGGCTGCGGCCGTCTCGCGGAGGGCAGGCACTGGCTCGACCGGGCCCTTGAGCTGGACGGCGGGCACGACGACTCGCGGCTCAAGGCACTGTGGGTGCTCGGCTACGTGGCGGTGCTGCAGGGCGACACGGTCGCCGCGCTGGCCGCGCTGCACGAGTGCCGGGAGGGCGCGGAGCGGGCGGGCAGCGCGCTCGCGGCGGCGTACGCGGAGCACCGCATCGGCTGCCTGGCCCTGGTCACGGACGATCTGCCCCGCGCGGAGGCACTGCTGCGCTCGGCGCTGGAGCGGTACCGGGAGATCGGTGAGCTCAACAGCAACGTCCTCATGGGGCAGACCGAGCTCGCCATGGCGCTGGTCTTCCGGGGCGAGCTCGCGGTGGCGGTGGAGCTCTGCGAGGAGGTGCGCCGGGTCTGCGACGACCACGGGGAGCGCTGGACCCTCGCGTACGCCCTTTACGTGCTGGGGTTCGCGGCGTGGACCCGCGGTGAGGCGGGGACGGCGCGGGAGCTGCTCGCCGAGTCGCTCCGCACCGACCACCGCTTCCACGACCTGCTCGGCACGGTCCTGTCCATCGAGCTGCTGGCGCTGTTCACGGCAGCGGAGGGCGATCCGGCGGAGGCGGCGGTGCTGCAGGGCGCCGCGGCGAGCATCTGGCCGTCGGTGGGGCTGCCGCTGTTCGGCTCGGTGCACTTCGGCAGGCCGCATCTGATGTGCGAGCGGCAGGCGCGCGAGGCGCTGGGCGATGTGCGGTACGAGGAGTGCGTGCGGGCGGGTGCGGGCCTCGGCCTGGACGCGGCGGTCGCCCGGGCGCTGGGCAGCGGGCCCGGAAACGAGCGAACCCGCCGCCTGCCCCGCCGGGAAGGGCGGGGAGGCGACGGGCTGCAGCAGGGTGAGCTACGTCCGGGTCAGCGGGCGTAGTACTCGACGACGAGCTGCTCGTCGCAGATCACGGGGATCTCCTTGCGGTTCGGGTCGCGGTCCAGGCGGAAGGCCAGGGCCTTCAGGTTCACCTGGAGGTAGCGCGGGGTCTCACCGTCGGGGGCGAAGCCACCCTCGCGCGCGACCTGGAACAGCGGCTTCTCGCGGCTGCGCTCGCGGACCATCACGACGTCGTCGGGACGGACGCGGTACGACGGCTTGTCGACCTTGCCGCCGTTGACCTCGATGTGGCCGTGCACGACCATCTGGCGGGCCTGGTAGATCGTGCGGGCGATGCCCGAACGCAGAACCAGGGCGTCGAGACGACGCTCCAGCTCGATGACCAGGGCCTCACCGGTCTTGAGCTGCGTCTTGGACGCGCGCTCGTAGGCACGGACGAGCTGGCGCTCCGAGAGGTCGTACTGCGCGCGCAGCCGCTGCTTCTCGAGCAGACGGACCTTGTAGTCCGAGTTCTGCTTGCGCCCACGGCCGTGCTCGCCCGGCGGGTAGGGACGGGCCTCGAAGTACTTGACGGCCTTCGGGGTCAGCGCGATGCCGAGGGCACGCGACTTCTTGACCTTGGGGCGGGACTGGTTCGGCATGAACCAACCTCTCTGTTCTCTGTGAAATCGGCTTCACCAGGGTTAGGGGAGGTCGCAATCCGCAGCCTGGGAAACCTCGCGGGCCGTGGGCTCGAAAGCCGTGGGGCCGTGAGGCAGCCGCTCCCTGGTCTGGGCACAATGTGCAGCACGCGAGTGGCCCACCGACCGATTCCGCGGGGCCGTGGGCTCCGGGTGGTGGTGGGCTGCCCGCGACACCTTCGACGGTGCGCGACGCTCCTGGATCCCCTCGCGCCTTACGGCGGCGGGGTTCCGGCTGGATGTCCCGTTCTGGTGGTGCCGGTACGAGACCGGACACGGGACGCAGCACTTCGGGCAAGTGTACCGGGTACGGCGGGGTGCTTCAGCCCTCGGGCTGCTCGCCCCGCAGGCGGGCGCGGACCCGCTCGACCACGTCGGCGTACCGGGCCTCCGCGCCGTACCTCGTCGGGTGGTAGTAGCGCTTTCCCTCGATGGTGTCCGGTGCGTACTGCTGGGTGGCGATGCCGCCGGGGACGTCGTGCGGGTACACGTACCCCTGGGCGTGGCCCAGCTTGGCCGCGCCCTTGTAGTGCCCGTCGCGCAGGTGGGGCGGGACGGGGCCCGCGAGGCCACCGCGGACGTCGGCCTGGGCCTGCTGGATCGCGATCGTCGCGGCGTTCGACTTCGGGGCCAGGGCCAGCGCGATCGTGGCGTGGCTGAGGGTGAGCGCGGCCTCCGGGAAGCCGATCATGGCGACGGCCTGGGCGGCGGCGACCGCGGTGGGCAGGGCCGTCGGGTCGGCGAGGCCGATGTCCTCGCTGGCGGAGATCATGAGGCGCCGGGCGATGAAGCGGGGGTCCTCGCCCGCCTCGATCATGCGGGCCAGATAGTGCAGGGCGGCGTCCACGTCCGAGCCGCGGATGGATTTGATGAGGGCGCTCGCGACGTCGTAGTGCTGGTCGCCGTCGCGGTCGTACTTCACGGCGGCCCGGTCGACGGACTCCTCCAGCGTCTGGAGGGTGATCTCCTTCTCGCCCTTGGCGAGCGCCGAGCCCGCGCCCGCCTCCAGTGCGGTGAGCGCACGGCGGGCGTCGCCGCCCGCGATCCGCAGCAGGTGCTCCTCCGCCTCCTCGGGCAGCTCGACCGCGCCGGCCAGGCCCCGCTCGTCGACGATCGCCCGGCGCAGCAGGCCGCGCAGGTCGTCGTCGGTGAGCGGTTCGAGCGTGAGGAGCAGGGAGCGGGACAGGAGCGGCGAGATGATCGAGAAGTACGGATTCTCCGTCGTCGCCGCGATCAGCGTGACCCAGCGGTTCTCCACGGCGGGCAGCAAGGAGTCCTGCTGCGCCTTGCTGAAGCGGTGGATCTCGTCGAGGAAGAGGACGGTCTCCTTGCCGTGGCCGCCCATCGCCCGGCGGGCGCCGTCGATCACGGCGCGCACTTCCTTGACGCCCGCGGTGATCGCGGAGAGCTCGACGAAGCGCTTGTTCGTGGCCTTGGAGACCACGTACGCGAGGGTGGTCTTGCCGATGCCGGGCGGGCCCCACAGGAAGACCGAGGACGGTCCCGCGGGCCCTCCGCCGCCCTCGCCGACGAGGCGGCGCAGCGGCGAGCCGGGCTTCAGCAGGTGCTGCTGGCCGACGACCTCGTCGAGGGTGCGGGGGCGCATCCGGACGGCCAGGGGGCTGCTGGACGGGTCCTTCTCCTGGCGGTCTTCGGCTGCGGCGGTGAACAGATCGGGCTCCACGTCAAGAACCCTATGTCACCCCACTGACAATCCCTCCGGGCAGCCGGTCAGGCCCAGAGGTCGGCGCCCCAGCGGGTGAGGATCAGCATCGCGATGACGCCGGTGTGCATGACCGGCAGCGCCCAGGTGAAGTCCGCGAGGAAGCTCCTGGCCCAGGCGGGCGCGGGCAGGAAGCCGGCGCGGATGTTGGACGAGGTGACGTACCAGAACATGACGAGCGTCATGATCCAGGCGAGCGTGCACCAGAGGCAGAGCGCGTTGATGTGGTAGAGCGACTGGATCATCAGCCAGGTGCAGAAGCCGACGCCGAAGAGCGTGCCCGCGTTGAACGTGAGCCAGTACCAGCGGGGGAAGCGGGCTCCCGCGAGGAGGCTCATGCCGACGCAGATCACGATGCCGTAGGCGACCAGGCCCAGCATCGGGTTGGGGAAGCCGAACGCCTCGGCCTGCTCGCTCTTCATGATGCTGCCGCAGGCGACGACCGGGTTGATGCTGCAGCCCGGCTGGAAGTTCGGGTCCTTCAGGAGCTCGAACTTGTCGAGCGTGATGACCCAGGAGGCGAGCAGACCGCCCGCGCCGGTGATCACCAGGAGCAGGGCGAGCGCGCGGCTGCCGCCGACGGAACGGGGCGCGGCGGTGCGCTCCTGCTCGTCCAGGGCGCCGTCCTTCGCTGACATCGTTTTGCTCATCACGCCGTTCCGTCGCTTGTGGTGGCCGCGGGCAGGGACATTGTGCCGTACGTACCTGTGTGTCCGTCCCCGGAACGGCAACGCGGGGTCCGTTTCCGGACCCCGCGTGGAAAAGTGCCTCTCCGGCGCGCTACGCCAGCTTCGCCGTGAGCACCGCGACGATGTCATCGACCGCGACGGCGCTCTGCTCCCCGGACTCCATGTCCTTGAGCTGGACGACGCCTTCGGCGAGGTCGCGCTCACCGGCGACGACGGTGAAACGCGCGCCGCTGCGGTTGGCGTTCTTCATCGCGCCCTTGAGGCCCTTCCCGCCGTACGAGAAGTCCGCCGCGACGCCCGCCTTGCGCAGCTCGGTCACCTTGGCGAACAGGACGCGGCGCGCCTCGTCGCCGAGCGGCACCGCGAACACGCTGGTGGACGCGGGCAGTTCGAGCTCGACGCCCTCCGCCTCCAGGGCGAGCACCGTGCGGTCCACGCCGAGCGCCCAGCCGACCGAGGGCAGCGAGGGGCCGCCGATCATCTCGGAGAGGCCGTCGTAGCGCCCGCCGCCGCCGACCGCGGACTGCGAGCCGAGGCCGTCGTGGACGAACTCGAAGGTCGTGCGGGTGTAGTAGTCCAGGCCGCGGACGAGCTTCTCGTCGTCCTCGAAGGCGACGCCCGCCGCCGTGATCAGCTCGCGGACCTGCTCGTGGTACGCCTTGCAGGCGTCGCACAGGTAGTCGCGCAGCGAGGGCGCGCCGACGAGCTGCTTCTGGACGTCGGCCCGCTTGTCGTCGAGGACGCGCAGCGGGTTGATGTCGATACGTCGACGTGTCTCCTCGTCCAGGTCCAGGCCGCGCAGGAACTCCTGCAGCGCGGCGCGGTAGACGGGGCGGCACTCCTTGTCGCCGAGCGAGTTCAGCAGGATCCGGAAGTTCCGCAGGCCGAGGGCGCGGTACGCCTGGTCGGCCAGGATGATCAGCTCGGCGTCGAGCGCCGGGTCCTCGGCGCCGATCGCCTCGGCGCCGACCTGGGAGAAGTGCCTGTAGCGGCCCTTCTGGGGGCGCTCGTACCGGTAGTAGGAGCCGGAGTACCAGAGCTTGACGGGGAGGTTGCCCGCCTTGTGGAGGTTGCCCTCCAGGGCCGCGCGCAGGACGGAGGCGGTGCCTTCGGGGCGCAGCGCGAGCTCGTCGCCGCCCTTGGTGGTGAAGGCGTACATCTCCTTGGTGACGATGTCGGTGGACTCACCGACACCGCGCGCGAACAGCTCGACGTTCTCGAACCCGGGCGTCTCGATGTAGCCGTAGCCGGAGTTGCGCAGCGGCGCGGCGATGGCCTCGCGGACCGCGAGGAACTTCGCGGAGTCCGGCGGAAGCAGGTCGTACGTGCCCTTGGGGGCCTTGAAGGTGCTCACGGAATTTCTCTCGTCACATTCCTCGTCGCGGGCCGGACATGTCGCCCGGGCCCAGGCCGGCGGCCACCTGCCGCAGATACGGATTGGTGGCGCGCTCCTGGCCGATGGATGTCTGGGGGCCGTGGCCGGACAGCACCACGGTCGAGTCGTCGAGCGGCAGGCACACGCGGCCCAGCGATTCGAGGATCTCGGTGTGGCTGCCGCCGGGCAGGTCGGTGCGTCCGATGGAGCCGGCGAAGAGCAGGTCGCCCGAGAAGAAGACCGAGGGGATCTCCTCGGTCTCGGGCATCCGGAACGTCACCGACCCCTTCGTATGGCCCGGGGCGTGCGCGACGGAGAAGTCGAGGCCCGCCAGCTTCAGGTCGGCGCCGTCGGACAGCTCCCGCAGGTCGTCGGGCTCCCCCACCGTCAGCTCGCCCATGAGTGGCATCCCGATGGAGCGGCCGAGCGCCTTCTCGGGGTCGCTCATCATGTACCGGTCGGAGGGGTGGATCCACGCGGGTACGTCGTGCGCCCCGCAGACCGGGACGACCGAGGCGACGTGGTCAATGTGGCCGTGGGTGAGGATGACCGCGACGGGCTTGAGCCGATGCTTCTCGAGTGCGTCCTCGACTCCCTGGGCGGCCTGGTGGCCCGGGTCGATGATCACGCACTCCTCGCCTGCGGCGGGGGCGACCAGGTAGCAGTTGGTGCCCCAGGCCCCGGCGGGGAACCCGGCAATGAGCACGATCGTCCTTCGTTCGTCGTCCGGCGGCGGGTGACCGCGGCCCCCGGCGGGAGAACGCGGCAGATCAGAGCCTACCGGCGCTGCCGATTTCACAGGTAACCCATATACGGTACGGGGCACTACGCGGCGCATGCCGAGACATGCGCGGGAGAAGGGGAGAAAAGCCGGTGGTCAGCCAGGAACAGCGGCGCAAGCAGCTCGCCCGGGAGAAGATGGCGCGCCAGCAGGAGCGGCGAGAGGCCGCGCGGCGCAGGGCACGGGCGCGCAACGCGGTGATCGCGGGCGCCCTCGCGGTGGTCGTGGCGGGCGGCGCGGTGTCGTACGCCGCGGGAGCCTTCGACGGGGACGACACCAAGGACGACGCGAGCGCGAGTCCCAGCAGCACCCCGAAGGATCCGTGCGCGAAGGCGGCGCCCGGCAAGGTGAAGCCGCTGACCTTCGACAAGGAGCCCGCACTCAGCATCGACAAGTCCGCGGACTACACGATGGACTTGAGGACGACGTGCGGCGACATCGCCCTCGACCTGGACGCGGCGAAGGCCCCGCGCACGGTCAACTCCTTCAACTTCCTGGCGAAGAAGGGCTATCTCGACCACACCAAGTGCCACCGGCTGACGACCGGCGGCATCTACGTCCTGCAGTGCGGCGACCCCAAGGGCGACGGCACGGGCACTCCCGGCTACAAGATCCCGGACGAGAACCTCAAGGACGAGCGCCTCAAGGGCAAGGTGTATCCGGCGGGCACGGTCGCGATGGCGAACCAGTACAACGCGCAGACGAAGAAGGGCAGGAACAGCGGCGGGAGCCAGTTCTTCCTCGTCTACCAGGACAGTCAGCTGCCGCCCGACTACACACCGTTCGGGACCATTTCCGATTCGGGGATGAAGGTCCTGAAGAAGATCGCCGCCGCGGGCGAGAGCACCGGCCAGGGCGACGGCGCCCCGAACGCGACGGTCGTCATCGACAAGGCCACCGTCACCAGATCCTGAGCGCCGCCAGGCAAACTTCGGTCGTGCGGGATGCGGACAGCCGCCCCGCCGGTCGCCTATGTTGGCGGGGACGAAACTGTGGACGATGCCGGGGGCCCCGAGGCCCTGCGCAGGCATCATGTGGAGGAGGCGCTGTGAGCAGCGACCCGTGGGGCCGCGTCGACGAGACGGGGACCGTGTACGTGCGTACGGCCGACGGCGGCGAGCGAGTGGTCGGTTCGTGGCAGGCAGGATCCCCGGACGAGGCCCTGGCCTACTTCGAGCGCAAGTACGACGGTCTGGTCGTCGAGATCGGACTTCTCGAGCGCCGGGTGAAAACCACCGACCTGTCGGCCAAGGACGCGATGACCGCCATCGATCACCTGCGTCAGCAGGTCGACGAGGCGCACGCGGTCGGCGATCTGGACGCCCTGGGCAAGCGGCTCGACAAGCTCGTGGAGAGCGTCGAGGCGCGCCGCGAGGAGCGCAAGGTCCAGAAGGCCAAGCAGTCCGACGAGGCGCGTCACGCCAAGGAGGCGCTGGTCGTCGAGGCGGAGGAGCTGGCCCAGAGCGAGCAGTGGCGGGCGGCCGGCGAGCGGCTGCGGGCCCTGGTGGACACCTGGAAGGGGCTGCCGCGGCTCGACCGCAAGTCGGACGACGAGCTGTGGCACCGCTTCTCGCACGCCCGCTCGGCGTTCTCCAAGCGCCGCAAGGCGCACTTCGCGTCGCTGGACGCGCAGCGCGAGGAGGCCCGCAAGGCCAAGGAGAAGCTGGTCGGCGAGGCCGAGGCGCTGTCGAACTCGACGGACTGGGGTCCGACGGCCGCGCGCTACCGCGAGCTGATGGCCGACTGGAAGGCCGCGGGCCGCGCCCAGCGTGAGCACGAGGACGACCTGTGGAACCGGTTCCGCGGCGCCCAGGACGTGTTCTTCGCGGCGCGCAGCGCGGTCTTCGCGGAGCGCGACGCGGAGCAGGGCGAGAACCTGAAGCTGAAGGAGGAGCTGGCCGCCGAGGCGGAGAAGCTCGTCCCGGTGACGGACCTGAAGTCGGCCCGTGCCGCCTTCCGTGCCATCAACGAGCGGTGGGAGGCCATCGGCCACGTCCCGCGTGACGCGCGGCCGAAGGTCGAGGGCCGGATGCACGCCGTGGAGCGGGCGCTGCAGGAGTCCGAGGAGGCCGAGTGGCGCCGGACGAACCCGGAGGCGCGGGCTCGGGCCGCGGGCCTGACGGGGCAGCTGCAGGCGGCGGTGGACAAGCTGACGGAGCAGATCGAGAAGGCTCGCGCCGCGGGCAACAACGCCAAGGCCGACAAGCTCCAGAAGGAGCTCGACGGGCGCCAGGCGCTGCTCGACCAGGCCCTCAAGGGTCTGCACGAGTTCGGCGGCTGAGTTTTCGGCACGCTACGTAGAGGGGCTCCCGCACATCGCGTGCGGGAGCCCCTCTACGTAGTACCGCGTTTACGGCCTGCGCGCCGACGTCACCCGATAGACGTCGTAGACGCCCTCCACGCCCCTGACCGCCTTGAGCACGTGGCCGAGGTGCTTCGGGTCGCCCATCTCGAAGGTGAAGCGGGACGTGGCGACGCGGTCGCGGGAGGTCTGCACGGCCGCCGACAGGATGTTCACGTGCTGGTCCGAGAGGATGCGCGTGACGTCCGACAGGAGGCGCGAGCGGTCCAGGGCCTCGACCTGGATGGCGACCAGGAAGACCGAGGACTGGGTGGGCGCCCACTCGACCTCGAGGATGCGCTCGGGTTCGCGCGAGAGCGAGTCGACGTTCACGCAGTCGCTGCGGTGAACCGATACGCCGCTGCCGCGCGTGACGAAGCCGATGATGGGGTCGCCCGGCACGGGCGTGCAGCAGCGGGCCAGCTTGACCCACACGTCCTCGACGCCCTTGACGACGACGCCCGGGTCGGCGTTGGAGCGGCGCTTGCTGCGGCCGCGGGACGGCGGCGCGCTCTCGGCGATGTCCTCGTTGGCGGCCTCCTCGCCGCCGAGCGCCTGCACGAGCTTCTGCACGACGGACTGCGCGGTGACGTGGCCCTCGCCGATCGCCGCGTACAGCGAGGAGATGTCGGGGTAGCGCATCTCGTGGGCGAGGGTGACCAGCGAGTCGCCGGTGAGGATCCGCTGGATCGGCAGGTTCTGCTTGCGCATGGCGCGCGCGATGGCGTCCTTGCCCTGCTCGATGGCCTCGTCGCGGCGCTCCTTGGAGAACCACGCGCGGATCTTGTTGCGCGCCCGCGGTGACTTGACGAAGCCGAGCCAGTCGCGGGACGGGCCCGCGCCCGCCGCCTTGGAGGTGAAGACCTCCACCAGGTCGCCGTTGTCCAGGGTCGATTCGAGCGGTACGAGACGGCCGTTGACCCGCGCTCCTATGGTGCGGTGGCCGACCTCGGTGTGCACCGCGTACGAGAAGTCGACGGGGGTGGCGCCCGCCGGTAGCGCTATGACGTCGCCCTTCGGGGTGAAGACGAAGACCTCATTGCGCGACAGGTCGAAGCGCAGCGACTCCAGGAACTCGCTGGGGTCCTCGGTCTCCTTCTGCCAGTCCAGGAGCTGGCGCAGCCACGCCATGTCGTTGAGGTGGTCGTCCTTGCCGCCGGCCTTCTTCGGCACGTCGGTGCGCACCTTGGAGGCTCCTGCGACGGCTTCCTGCTTGTACTTCCAGTGCGCGGCGATGCCGTACTCGGCGCGGCGGTGCATGTCGAACGTACGGATCTGCAGCTCGACGGGCTTGCCGTTGGGGCCGATGACCGTCGTGTGCAGCGACTGGTACATGTTGAACTTCGGCATCGCGATGTAGTCCTTGAACCGGCCGGGGACCGGGTTCCATCGCGCGTGGACGGTGCCGAGGGCGGCGTAACAGTCGCGGACCGTGTCGACCAGGACACGGATCCCCACCAGGTCGTAGATCTCCGCGAAGTCACGGCCGCGGACGATCATCTTCTGGTAGACGCTGTAGTAGTGCTTGGGGCGTCCGGTGACGGTCGCCTTGATGCGGGCGGCGCGCAGGTCGGCCTGGACCTCGTCGGTCACTATGGCCAGGTACTCGTCGCGCTTGGGGGCGCGCTCGGCGACGAGCCGCACGATCTCGTCGTACATCTTGGGGTAGAGGATCGCGAAGGCGAGGTCCTCCAGCTCCCACTTGATGGTGTTCATGCCCAGGCGGTGCGCCAGCGGAGCGTAGATCTCCAGCGTCTCGCGGGCCTTCTTCTCCTGCTTCTCGCGCTTCAGATACCGCATCGTGCGCATGTTGTGCAGGCGGTCGGCGAGCTTGATGACCAGGACGCGGGGGTCCTTGGCCATGGCGACGACCATCTTGCGCACGGTCTCGGCCTGCGCGGCCTCGCCGAACTTGACCTTGTCCAGCTTGGTGACGCCGTCGACGAGCAGGGCGACCTGGTCGCCGAAGTCGCGCTTGAGGGTGTCCAGGCCGTACTCGGTGTCCTCGACGGTGTCGTGCAGGAGCCCGGCCATCAGGGTGGCGGGGTCCATGCCGAGCTCGGCGAGGATGGTCGTCACGGCGAGTGGGTGCGTGATGTACGGATCGCCGCTCTTGCGCTTCTGGCCGCGGTGCCAGCGCTCCGCGACCTGGTAGGCCCGCTCGATCTGGCGGAGCGTCGACGTCTCGATCTTGGGGTCGTTGCTGCGCACTATGCGCAGCAGGGGCTCCAGGACGGGGTTGTACGGGTTCGAGCGCTGGACGCCGAGGCGGGCGAGCCGGGCCCGTACGCGGTTGGAGGAACCGGAGCGCGAGGGCTGGCCGGTGGCGGGCCGGATCGCCGGAGCCGTCGGATGGTGGTCCGCGGGCGGCTTCGGGCGGGGCTGCTCGGCGGGCTTGTCGCCCCGGGACACCTCTCCCTGGACGCGCTGCGCGGACGTGCCGCCCTGCGCGCCCGCGGGCTTCTTCGCGGGCGCCACGGATCCGGCCGAGGCCTCCTTGCCCTGCTGGGCGGCCTTGGCGGCGGTGAGTGGCTGGGACTCGTCTGGCAAGAGCGCTCCCTGTGCGCGATCGGGGTCCCCCGGACAGGCCCCGAAGAGTCCATGGTATCGATCCTGGGGCGTCGGCTCTCCTCCGGCCGGTGAGACGCCTCTGTACTGGAGAAACGCGAAAGACGTACAGCAGATTCCCCCGGCCCCGTCCAGAGCGGGATCCGGCCGGAGACGACGACGGGCGTCCCGGTGGGTACCGGAACGCCCGTCGTGCTGTCCTGCGAGCCGTCTCAGACGGTGATCAGCGCCTCCAGCGGCGCCCCGTCCAGAGCCTGCTCCAGCCTGCGGCGGCCGTCGAGGAAGCCGAGCTCCATGAGGACCGCGACGCCGGCCACCTCGGCGCCCGAGCGCCGGACCAGGTCCAGCGAGGCCGCCGCGGTGCCGCCGGTGGCGAGGACGTCGTCGATGACCATGACGCGGTCGCCCGCCGCCAGGTCCTCGGCGTGCACCTCGATCTCGGCGCTGCCGTACTCCAGGTCGTAGCTCTGCCGGAGCGTCGCCCCGGGCAGCTTGCCCGCCTTGCGCACGGGGATGAAGCCGAGGCCCGCGCGGAGCGCGACGGGGGCGCCGAGGATGAAGCCGCGGGCCTCCAGGCCGACGATCTTCGTGGCGCCGTGCCGCGTGCTGAGGTCCGCCAGTGTCTCCGTGAGCGCCGCGAACGCGACCGGATCGGCGAGCAGCGGCGTGATGTCCTTGAACATCACGCCCGGCTTCGGGTAGTCCGGGACGTCACGGATGCGGCTGAGCAGCAGCTCCGTGACGCCTTCCAGCTCGGTCATCGGCGCTTCCCCGAGGGCCGGCCACGGCCGCGGTTGCGCGACGCGGGCTGGCTGCGGGGACCGACGACGGCAGGAGCGGCGTCACCGGGCACGGCGTCGTCCTGCGGCTCCTCGTCGGCGTAGGACTCCGGGGCCTCCGCGGACTCGCCCTTGGCGGCGGCCGCCGCGCGCTTGGCGAGCACCCGCTTCTTGAGGGCCTTCATCTGCGGCTCGCGCTCCTTGAAGTCGGCGACGAGCGGCGTGGCGATGAAGATCGAGGAGTACGCACCGGCCGCGAGGCCCACGAACAGCGACAGCGAGATGTCGTTGAGCATGCCCGCGCCGAGGGCGCCGCCACCGATGAACAGCAGGCCCGCCACCGGAAGCAGCGCGACGACCGTGGTGTTGATGGAGCGCACCAGGGTGCCGTTGATGCTGCGGTTGGCGAGCTCGCTGTAGGTGTACTTCGTCTGCTTGGTGATGTCCTTCGACTGCTCCTTCAAGCTGTCGAAGACCACCACCGTGTCGTAGAGCGAGTAACCGAGGATGGTCAGCAGACCGATCACCGTGCCCGGGGTGACCTCGAAGCCGACCAGCGCGTACACACCCACGGTGATGGTGATGTCGTGGATCAGCGCGATCAGTGCCGCCAGGGCCATGCGCCATTCGAAGGCGATGGCCAGGTAGATCACGACGAGGACCATGAAGATCGCCAGGCCCTGCCAGGCCTTATTGGCGATCTGGTCGCCCCAGCTGGGGCCGACGAGGTCGGCGTCGATGTCGCCGGCCTTGACGTCCAGGTCCTCGGCCAGCGACTTCTTGATCTGGTCGGACTTCTTGATGTCGACGCCCGCGATCTGGATGCGGAGCTTGTCGTCACCGAGCTTCTGGACGATCGCGTCGTGACCGGACGCCTTCTCCGCGGACTCCTCGGCCTGGGCGACCGAGACGCTGGTCTTCGGCGTGTTGAAGACGGCGCCGCCCTCGAACTCGATGCCCATGTTCAGGCCGCGCACCGCCAGGCCGACGATGGCCGTGATGGTGATCAGTATCGAGATGCCGTACCAGATCTTGCGCTTGCCGACGAAGTCGTAGCCGACCTCACCGCGGTAGAGCCTGGCGCCGAGATTGCCGAGCTTCGACATCTCACGCCTCCTTCGGGTCGACAGGGCCGGCGGGGGGAGCGGTGGTGCGGCGCGACCGGCGCAGCGGCGGCTTGGCGCCGAGCCGCTCCGGGTCGAGACCGGACCACTTGTGGCCGCTCGCGAAGAACTTCTTGCGCGCCATGAGCGTCATCAGCGGCTTGGTGAAGAAGAACACCACGACGACGTCGAGCAGCGTGGTCAGGCCGAGCGTGAACGCGAAGCCCTGCACCTTGCCGACGGTGACGACGAAGAGGACGGCGGCGGCGAGGAACGACACGAAGTCGGAGACCAGGATGGTGCGCCGGGCGCGCGGCCAGCCCCGCTCGACGGCGGGTCGCAGCGTGCGGCCCTCGCGGATCTCGTCCCGTACGCGTTCGAAGAACACGATGAACGAGTCCGCGGTGATACCGATCGCAACGATCGCACCACACACCGCGGGCAGGTTGAGCGCGAACTTAATGGTCGGGCCGAGCAGCGTCATGATCGTGTACGTCAGCGCCGCGGAGACCAGGAGGCTCGCGATGGCGATGAGCGAGAGGCCTCGGTAGTAGGCCACCAGGTAGATGATGACGAGCGCGAGGCCGATGGCGCCCGCGATCAGGCCCGCCTTGAGCTGCTCGCCGCCGAGGGCCGGGCTGACCGTGGTGACGCTCTGCTCGTGGAAGGTCAGCGGCAGGGCGCCGTACGACAGGATGTTCGCCAGGTCCTTGGCGGACTCCTGGTTGAAGCTGCCGGAGATCTCGGCGTTGGTGCTCAGGGTCGTGTTGACGCTGGGGGCCGAGGCCACTTCGCCGTCGAGGACGATCGCGAACTGGTTCTGCGGGGACTGCTGCTGCGACAGCTTGCTGGTGGTCTTCGAGAACTTCTTCGCGCCGCCCTTGGTGAACTCCATGTTGACGACCCAGGCACCGGACTGCTGGTTGATGACCGCCTTGGCGTCGTCGACGTCCTTACCGTTCAGCTCGGCCGGGGCCAGGATGAACTTGTCCCAGGTCTTGCCGTCGGGGCTCTTGCCGCACGCGATAGTGGGGTCCGAAGGCTTGATGCCACGGCCGGCCGCGGCACGCTGCTTCTTGTCGGTGCAGTCCAGCTTGGTGAACTGCTCCTGGAGCTTGGCGGTGGCCGGGTCGGGCTTGGGCGTCTCGTCCTTCTTGCCGCCCTTGTCCTTGTCCTTGTCCGAGGCGGACGGCGTCGGGTCGGCCTTCAGGGCCTCGCTGACGGCGCGGCCCTGGGAGGTGGGGGTGCCGCTCGGGGAGCCGGCCTTGTCGGTGGCCTTGTCGGTCGCCTTGTCGGTCGCCTTGTCCTTGTCCTTCTCCTTGTCCGTCCCGGACGAAGGGCTGGTGGACGGCTCCGGCGTGGGCTGACCGGGGGCCTGCGTGATCACCGGGCGGAAGTAGAGCTGAGCGGTCGTACCGACCTGCTCGCGCGCCTGCTTCTCGTTCGAACCCTTGGGGATGTTGACGATGATGTTCTTGTCGCCCTGGGTCTGAACCTCGGCCTCGGAGACACCCAGACCGTTGACACGGTTGTTGATGATGTCAACCGCGGTGTTCATGTTGTCCGGGTTGATCGCGTTCTTCTGACCCGGCTCGTTCTTCGCCTCGAGCGTGATGCTCGTACCACCGGCGAGGTCGATGCCCAGGCGTGGCGTCGTGTGCCCGGAAAGGAACATTCCCCCGGTCAGCGCCACGAGGGCAATCAGGATGAAGACCAGCGAGCGTCCCGGCTTGCCCGGGGCGCTCTGCCTTCGGCCCTTCTTCGGTGCTGCCACCTTCTCGTTCTCCCTGTCCAACCGCCCGGACTCCGGTCTGCCCCCCTGCAGTGCGGGAGCCCGGGCGGGCGGCCATGAAGTGGTGTCGAGATTCGGCGCGAAATGCACGTGGTCCGGTATCCGTGGCGCGCGAGCGGCGCGCCCCACGGATACCGGTCGTGACTACTTCGCGTCGGACTCGCCGTCGGTCTTCTTCGGCTCCGCGTCGTCGGCCCCGGCGGCCGCGTCCTTCTTGCCGAGGTCGATGGGCGAGTCGTCGGAGGCGTCGGCGGGCTCGTCGGTCTTCTCGGTGAGGGAGGAGGCGTCGTCCGGGACGACGGGGGCGTCCTCGTTCAGGTCGTCCTCGGTGCCGTGCACGATGCGGTTGTACTCGTCGTCGTCGAGGACGGCGCCGATCGAGTTCTTCGCGTACACCGCGTGGACACCGGGGGCCACCTCAAGGAGGACGGCTTCGTCGTGAACCTCCTTGACGGTGGCGTACATGCCACCGATCGTGCGGATGCCGGTGCCGGGCTGCATCTCGTTACGCATCTGCGCGGCGGCCTGCTGCTTCTTCTTGGCAGACCGGGTCATCAGGAACATGGCCCCGATGAGCACGATGAACGGGAGGAGGGTCACGATATTCACGGGACGGAGTTTCCTTCGCAGGCCGCGCAGGTAAGCGGCCATGGGGATGGGGGTGGGCACGCCGCCCACAAGGGCGGCATCGGCGGAGTCTAAGCGAGTCCGCACCTAACGAACAACGCTCAGCATGGCACCGCAGTTCCTGACGGGTCGACTCTCCGCGCCGTTGTTCTCCGGCCGCGGCGCTGTCTCGCCTTTATCACGTCCCGAACAAGTCCTGTTGTCCCTTTCCGCCCGCCTGACGCGGGGGAACGAGGCCGAGGTGCGCCCACGCGGCGGGCGTGGCGACGCGGCCGCGCGGGGTGCGGGCCAGCAGTCCCTCCCGTACCAGGAAGGGTTCCGCCACCTCCTCGACCGTCTCACGCTCCTCCCCCACCGCGACGGCGAGCGTCGACAGGCCGACCGGGCCGCCGCCGAACAGCTTGAGCAGGGCCTCCAGAACGGCGCGGTCGAGGCGGTCGAGACCGCGCCCGTCCACCTCGTAGACGGCAAGGGCCGCTGCGGCGATGTCCTGGGTGATCGAGCCGTCGGCCTTCACCTGCGCGTAGTCCCTGACGCGGCGCAGCAGGCGGTTGGCGATACGGGGCGTGCCGCGCGAGCGCCCCGCGATCTCGGCGGCGCCCCGCGGGTCGATCTCCACGTCGAGCAGCTGAGCGGAGCGGTGGACGACGCGCTCCAGCTCGGTGGGTTCGTAGAACTCCATGTGCGCGGTGAACCCGAAGCGGTCGCGGAGCGGCGGCGGGAGCAGGCCCGCGCGCGTGGTGGCGCCGACGAGCGTGAACGGGGGCAGTTCGAGGGGGATGGCGGTGGCGCCGGGACCCTTGCCGACGATCACGTCGACGCGGAAGTCCTCCATGGCCATGTAGAGCATTTCCTCGGCGGGCCGCGACATCCGGTGGATCTCGTCGAGGAAGAGGACCTCTCCCTCCTGGAGGGAGGAGAGGATCGCGGCCAGGTCGCCCGCGTGCTGGATGGCGGGGCCGCTGGTGATGCGGATGGGGGCGCCCATCTCGGCGGCGATGATCATCGAGAGGGTCGTCTTGCCGAGGCCGGGGGCTCCGGAGAGCAGGACGTGGTCGGCGGTGGCGCCGCGCGCGCGGGCCGCCCGCAGGACGAGGTCGAGCTGTTCGCGGACCTTCTCCTGGCCGATGAACTCGCCCAGGTCCTTGGGGCGCAGGGCGGCCTCGACCGCCTGGTCCTCGCCGTCGGCGGACGCACCGACGAGCCGCTCGGCCGCGTCGGCGGCTTCGGCGGCGTCGTGGGTGGGGTCGTCCCAGTTCATGCGGTGTGCCTCGCGATGCGGTCGGTTCCGGGGTGGTCGTCGGCGGGGGCCGACGGGCGGGGTGCCCGTGTCAGCGGGTGCGGTTCAGGGTCTGGAGTGCGGCCTTCAGGAGCTGGCCGACCTGCGGGGTGCCCTCCATGGCCTCGGCCTGGGGGGTGACGGCGACGACGGCCTCGTCGGCCTCGCGCGTGGCGTACCCGAGGCCGATGAGTGCCGCGTGCAGCTGGTCGCGCCAGCCCGCGGTGACGGCCTTGCCGATCGCGGGGCCGCCGGTGCCGAGGGGCTCGCCGAGGCGGTCCTTGTACTCCAGGAGGAGCTTCTGGGCGCCCTTCTTGCCGATGCCGGGGACGGCCGTGAGGGCCTTCTCGTCGCCGGTGGAGACCGCGCGGCGCAGGGCGTCGGGGCTGTGCACGGCGAGCATGGCCTGGGCGAGGCGCGGGCCGACACCGCTCGCGGTCTGCAGCAGCTCGAAGGTCTGGCGCTCGTCGTCGTCCGCGAAGCCGTACAGGGTGAGGGAGTCCTCGCGCACGACCAGGGAGGTGGCGAGCTTGGCCTGCTGGCCGACGCGGAGGGTGGAGAGCGTGTTCGGCGTGCACTGGACGGCCATGCCGATGCCGCCCACCTCGACCACCGCGGTATCGGGGGCGAGGGCGGCGACGGGGCCGCTGACGAAGGCGATCATGCGGTACGGCCTTTCTGTGCTGTCTGTGCAGGCTGTGTTGTCCGTGCCGGCTGTGCTGGCTGTGTTGTCCGTGCCGTCGGGTTCTTGGCTGCATGGGCGGCCACGGCCTGCTGGAGGCGGTTCTGGGCGACGGCCTGCTGCAGGCGGTTCTGCGCGGGGGCGCGCCAGATGTGGCAGATGGCCAGGGCGAGGGCGTCGGCGGCGTCCGCGGGCTTGGGCGGTGCGTCGAGCCTCAGGAGGCGGGTGACCATCGCGCCGACCTGCGCCTTGTCGGCGCGGCCGCTGCCGGTGACGGCGGCCTTGACCTCGCTGGGGGTGTGCAGGGCGACGGGGATGCCGCGGCGCGACGCGCAGAGCATGGCGACGGCGCTGGCCTGGGCGGTGCCCATGACCGTGCGCACGTTGTGCTGGCTGAAGACGCGCTCCACAGCGACGAATTCCGGCTGGTGCTCGTCGAGCCACTGCTCGATGCCGCGCTCGATGGCCACGAGCCGGTGCCCCAACTCCGCGTCGGCCGGGGTCCGCACGACTCCGACGCCGCGCATGGTCAGCGGGCGCCCCGCGACGCCCTCGACGACTCCCACACCGCACCGGGTCAGCCCCGGGTCGACCCCCAACACGCGCACGCAGCCCCTCCAATCGCCTGTCCGTGCAGGCTATCGGGTCCCTCTGACAACGCGATGGGCCGACGGGGCGTGTCCCGTCGGCCCATGCGCACACCCCAGAGGGGCGCGGGGAACTGCGCGAGTGCCGCTTACGCGTCGACCTTCGCCATGACCTCGTCCGAGACGTCGAAGTTGGCGAAGACGTTCTGCACGTCGTCGCTGTCCTCCAGCGCGTCGATCAGCTTGAAGATCTTGCGGGCGCCGTCCTCGTCCAGTTCGACCTGCATGGTCGGGACGAAGTTGGCGTCGGCCGAGTCGTACTCGATGCCGGCTTCCTGGAGCGCGGTGCGCACCGCGACCATGTCGGTGGCCTCGGAGAGGACCTCGAAGGACTCGCCCAGGTCGTTGACCTCTTCGGCGCCCGCGTCCAGGACGGCGCCGAGGACGTCGTCCTCGGACAGCTCGCCCTTGGGGACGATGACGACGCCCTTGCGGTTGAAGAGGTACGAGACGGAGCCCGGGTCGGCCATCGAGCCGCCGTTGCGCGTCATGGCGACACGCACGTCGGAGGCGGCGCGGTTGCGGTTGTCGGTGAGGCACTCGATGAGCACCGCGACGCCGTTCGGGCCGTAGCCCTCGTACATGATCGTCTCGTAGTCGGCGCCACCGGCTTCGAGACCGGCGCCGCGCTTGACCGCGGAGTCGATGTTCTTGTTCGGGACCGAGCTCTTCTTGGCCTTCTGGATGGCGTCGAAGAGCGTCGGGTTACCGGCGGGGTCGGCGCCGCCGGTACGGGCCGCGACCTCGATGTTCTTGATCATCTTCGCGAAGAGCTTGCCGCGCTTGGCGTCGATCACGGCCTTCTTGTGCTTCGTCGTAGCCCATTTAGAGTGGCCGGACATCTGCCTGTCTCCTTCGCGTTACCCAACAACCAGTAAGAACTCTCCCAGACCTTAAGGCTCCGGGGGGATCCCCGGAGATCCTACTAGGATCCCGCCTCCGGGTTACCGCGCGCCATCTCCACGAACAGCGCGTGGATCCGGTGGTCGCCCGTCAGCTCGGGGTGGAACGACGTGGCGAGGGCGTTCCCTTGGCGTACGGCGACGATGTGGCCCTCGTGCTCGGCGAGCACGTCGACCTCGGCGCCGACGGACTCCACCCAGGGGGCGCGGATGAAGACGCCCTCGACAGGGGCGCCTGCGACGCCCCGGACGTCGACGGCGGCCTCGAACGACTCGTTCTGCCGCCCGAACGCGTTGCGCCGCACGATCATGTCGATGCCGCCCACCGTCTCCTGGCCCGAGCGCGGGTCGAGGATCTTGTCGGCGAGCATGATCATGCCCGCGCAGCTGCCGTAGACCGGCATGCCGTCGCGCACGCGCGCGCGGAGGGGCTCCATCAGGCCGAAGAGGGTGGCCAGCTTGGAGATGGTGGTGGACTCGCCGCCGGGGATGACCAGGCCGTCGACCTCGGCGAGCTCCTCGGGGCGCCGGACCGGCCTGGCCACGGCGTCCGCCGCGGCCAGGGCGATCAGGTGCTCCCGTACGTCCCCCTGGAGGGCGAGGACGCCCACTACAGGGGTGTCCACCCTGGAGGTGTCACCTACGGGAGTGGTCATCACCAGCCCCGGTTCGCGTAGCGCTCGGTCTCCGGGAGGGTGTCGCAGTTGATGCCGACCATGGCCTCGCCGAGGTTGCGGGAGGCGTCGGCGATGATCTTCGGGTCGTCGAAGAACGTCGTGGCCTTCACGATGGCGGCGGCGCGGCGGGCCGGGTCGCCGGACTTGAAGATGCCGGAGCCGACGAAGACACCCTCGGCGCCGAGCTGGCGCATCAGGGCGGCGTCGGCGGGGGTGGCGACACCACCGGCGGAGAACAGGACCACCGGGAGCTTGCCGAGCTCGGCGGTCTCCTTGACCAGCTCGTACGGGGCGCGGAGGTCCTTGGCGGCGGCGTACAGCTCGTTGTTGTCGAAGCCGCGCAGCTTGGCGATCTCGTTCTTGATCTGGCGCAGGTGGCGGACGGCCTCGACGACGTTGCCGGTGCCGGCCTCGCCCTTGGAGCGGATCATCGCGGCGCCCTCGGCGATGCGGCGCAGGGCCTCGCCCAGGTTGGTGGCGCCACACACGAACGGCGTCGTGAAGGCGAACTTGTCGCTGTGGTTGACCTCGTCGGCCGGGGTGAGGACCTCGGACTCGTCGATGTAGTCGACGCCGAGGGACTGCAGGACCTGGGCCTCGACGAAGTGGCCGATGCGGGACTTGGCCATGACCGGGATCGAGACGGCCTCGATGATCTCTTCGATCATGTTCGGGTCGGACATCCGGGCCACGCCGCCGTCCTTGCGGATGTCGGCGGGCACGCGCTCCAGCGCCATGACGGCGACCGCGCCGGCGTCCTCGGCTATCTTCGCCTGCTCGGCGTTGACGACGTCCATGATCACGCCGCCCTTGAGCTGCTCGGCCATGCCGCGCTTGACGCGGGCGGTGCCGGTCTCGGGGGACGGGTTGTTGCTGGAGAGGGTGCTGGACACGGAGTTGACCTCACTCGCTGAAAGAGGATTTCTGCAGCTCCGAGGAAACTCCCGGTGACCAGGCCACAGCAAGGGCCAATGGGTGACCGGTGGCTCGTTTTTGGGGGATGTGCCTGGTCAGGGCGGTTTACGTGCCGCCGTGCCGCCATGGTTTGGCTGGTCCCGGCGTCATGCCGTCGCGCGGTCCGCCAGTGCCGTCGGCGGCTCGTCGTCCATCTCGAACGCCATCGGGAACGGGGCGTGACCCGCGAGCCGGAACCAGCGGACCGTGCGGTGGCGGCGGAGGGCGCGGGCGGCGCGTACGGCGTCGTTGTGGAAGCGGCGGGCCATCGGCACACGGCGTACGGCCGCGGCCAGCTCGGTGGCCGCCTCGTCGCCGCCGGGGGCCTCCCGTACGGCCTCGACCTGCTGGACCTCTCCGAAGATGGCGCGCAGCGCCTGGCTGAGCTCGCTCTCCGCGACCTCGCGCTGTTCCTCCTCCGCCTGGCGGGCCGCGTGCGCCGCTTCGTAGAGCACGATCGACGCGGCCGGATCGAGCACTCCGGAGGTGGCCAGCTCCTGGGCCACCGAGGCGCGGCGCAGCAGTTGGGCGTCCAGGGCGGCGCGTGCGGCGTCGATCCGCGCGTGCAGCCGGTCGAGTCGGCCGGCGGTCCAGCTCAGGTACAGGCCGATCGCGAAGAGGGCCGCCGCGATCCAGATCAAGGTGGAGGTCACAGGCCGAGGCTACCTTCGGGCGTGGTCGCCTTTGACCGGGCCTCGGCGCCCGGCACCCCACGCACCGTCTTCGGGGGCTCCGCCCCCTGGCCCCCGGTCCTCAAACGCCGGACGGGCTGAAATTCAGTGCCCGGCACCCTCCTCGGGGGCTCCGCCCCCGCACCCCCGGTCCTCAAACGCCGGACGGGCTGAAACTCGGCACCCCGGTCCGCAAAAGACCGGACCGGCTGAAACTCCGCACCCCGGTCCGCAAAAGACCGGACCGGCTGAAACTCGGCACCCCGGTCCGCACAAGACCGGACCGGCTGAAACTCGGCACCCCGGTCCGCAAAGGACCGGGCCGGCTGGAAAGCAGCCCCCTCACCCCTTCGACGCCAGCCCGAACCTCGCCCGCAGGCCCGAGCGTTCGTCCTCGGCGACGGCAGTCGCGCCGTCCGTCACCGTTTCGTAGACCGCGAGGATGTCGGAGCCGACCGTCGACCAGTCGAAGCGGCGGACGTGGGCGCTGCCGCGTTCGCGCAGGCCCTCTCGGCGTTCGGGGTCGGCGAGAAGGCGTACCGCGGACTTCGCGAGGGACTCCGCGTCCTCGTTGGTGAAGAGGTCGCCCGCCGCGCCCTGGTCCAGGACCTGCGCGAACGCGTCCAGGTCGCTGGCGAGCACGGGCGCGCCCGCGGACATCGCCTCGACCAGGATGATGCCGAAGCTCTCGCCGCCGGTGTTGGGCGCGACGTACAGGTCGACGCTGCGCAGCAGCCGCGCCTTGTCCTCGTCGCTGACCATGCCGAGGAACTCCACCCGGGGGCGCAGCTCTGTGGGGAGGGACGCGACCGCCTCCTCCTCGTCGCCGCGGCCCGCGACCAGCAGGCGGGCGTTCGGGCGCTCGGCGAAGATCTGCGGGAGGGCCCGCATGAGGACCGGCAGGCCCTTGCGGGGCTCGTCGATGCGGCCGATGAAGCCGATCGTCTCGCCCTGCCACTCGGGCCGCGGCTCGGCGTCGGCGAAGAAGTCGACGTCGACGCCGTTCGGGATGACGACCGCGTCGCCGCCGAGGTGTTCGACGAGGGTGCGGCGCGCGTACTCGCTCACCGCGATGCGTGCGCTGATCTTCTCCAGGGCGGGCTGGAGGATCGGGTACGCGGCGATCATCGCCCGCGAGCGCGGGTTGGACGTGTGGAACGTCGCGACGATGGGACCCTGCGCGGCCCAGCAGGTGAGCAGGCCGAGGGAGGGCGACGCGGGCTCGTGGATGTGGATGACGTCGAACGTGCCCTCGTGCAGCCAGCGGCGTACCCGCGCGGCCGACAGGAAGCCGAAGTTGAGGCGGGCCACCGAGCCGTTGTAAGGGACGGGAACGGCGCGTCCCGCCGAGACCACGTACGGCGGGAGGGGTGTCTCGTCGTCGGCCGGGGCGAGGACGGAGACCTCGTGCCCGAGGCGGATGAGGTGCTCCGCCAGATCGCGGATATGGAACTGGACGCCGCCCGGCACGTCCCACGAGTAGGGGCAGACGATGCCGATTCTCACGACGTCTCACCCGCCGGAGCGGCATCGGCGCGGGGTTCCAGGTCGGCGAGCCACAGACGCTGCAGCATGTGCCAGTCCTCCGGGTGTTCGGCGATACCGGTGGCGAAGGCGTCGGCCAGCGCCTGTGTCATGACAGACGTCTTCTCGGCCCGCGTACCTGTCTCGGGGACGTCGACGGGCGGGTGGACGCGGCCCTTCATGACGGGCGAATCGTCATACCAGAGGGTGACGGGCAGCAACAGGGCTCCGGTCTGCTGGGCGAGCATCGCGGGGCCCGCCGGCATCCGGGCGGTGTCTCCGAAGAACTTCACCTCGACGCCGGAGGCGGACAGATCGCGGTCGGCGACGAGGCAGACGAGGCCGCCGGCGCGCAGGCGCCGCGCCAGGGTCCCGAAGGCGGAGCCTCCGGTGTGGGGCAGGACCTCCATGCCGAGGCTCTCGCGGTAGGCGACGAAGCGGTCGTACAGCGTCTCGGGCTTGAGGCGCTCGGCGACCGTCGTGAAGGGGGTGTCGAGCTTGGTGGTGACCCAGGCTCCCGCGAGGTCCCAGTTGCCCAGGTGCGGCAGGGCGATGATGACGCCCTTGCCGGCGGCGAGCCCGTCGGTGAGGTGGTGGACGTCCTTGACGTCGAAGCCGTTCTTCACCCGCTCCTTGCTCCAGGACGGCAGCCGGAAGGACTCCATCCAGTAGCGCAGGTAGGAGCGCATGCCCGCCTTGGAGAGCTCGGTGAGCCGTTGCGGACTCGCGTCGGGCACCACGCGCGCGAGGTTGGACTCAAGGCGGAGCACGCCTTTGCCGCGGCGCTTCCAGACCGTGTCGGCGATGGTCCTGCCGAGCCGCGCGGCGACGGGTTCGGGGAGCTTCTTGACGGTGCTCCAGCCGAGCCCGTACAGCCCGTCGGTGAGTCGGTCCTTCACTGCGCGGCCTCACTCTCCTGGGCCCCGGATGCCGTGGCGGCGTCCGCCTCCGCGGACTCCCTGCGCACGGTCACCACGCGCTGGACGAGGGTGACCATGCTGCCTGCCGCGACGGCCCACAGGGCGATGGGCAGCAGGATCTGGATGCCCGGGACGCCGAACTTGTGCAGGCCCGCGAGGCCCGCGGCGACCAGCGTGATCACCAGGCGCTCGGCGCGCTCCACCAGGCCGTTGACGGCGACGGGCAGGCCGATCGCCTCGCCGCGCGCCTTCGTGTACGAGACCACCTGGCCGCTGGCCAGGCAGAAGATGGAGACGGCGCAGAGGATGTTGTCGTCGCCGGACCCTGCGTACCAGAGGGCGAGGCCGCCGAAGATGGCGCTGTCGGCCACCCGGTCGAGCGTCGAGTCCAGGAACGCGCCCCAGCGGCTGGAGCGGCCGAGCTGGCGGGCCATATTGCCGTCGACGAGGTCCGAGAAGACGAACGACGTGATGACGATCACGCCCCAGAAGAGCTCACCCCGGGGGAAGAAGACCAGCGCTCCCGCCACCACACCGGCCGTGCCGATGAAGGTGACCGCGTCGGGGCTGACCCCGCGGCGGATGAGAAACGCGGCGAACGGCGTGAGGACACGCGTGAAGAATGCACGCGCGTACTTGTTCAGCATGGCCTTCCCGAGGGTTCGGTGCGCCGCGCGGCCCCGTTGGCCACCGGCGGGCCCATCGTAGTCACGCTGTTGACGGACCGGCTCGCCCCCTCACGATCGCGTACGACGTATGGACGCACAGTGACCCGAGTGGAAAGCTCGAAAGCATGACGGGCGCCGCCGGTGCCGCCCCGCATCCGGCCCCGCGCGTCCACGAGCAGCCAGCATCCCCGAGGGGGCTGAGCCTCCTCACCGTGCACGTAACCGGGAGGCCAAGGCATGGGCGACAAGGCGAACGCACACCCCGGAGCCGCCGGCAGGGCAGCATCGGCCGACCACCCCGCGTCCGTACGGAATGTGGTGCTGGTCGGCCACAGCGGATCCGGCAAGACGACGCTGGTGGAGGCCCTCGCGCTGACGGCGGGGGCGGTGAACCGGGCGGGCCGCGTGGAGGACGGCGGCACCGTCTCCGACTACGACGAGATGGAGCACCGGCAGCAGCGTTCGGTGCAGCTGTCACTGGTTCCCGTCGAATGGGACGGGTTCAAGATCAACCTACTGGACACCCCGGGGTACGCCGATTTCGTCGGGGAGCTGAGGGCCGGTCTGCGCGCCGCGGACGCGGCCCTTTTCGTCGTCTCGGCGGCCGAGGGCGTCGAGGGCATCACGGGCGCGACGCGCATGGTGTGGGAGGAGTGCGCGGCGGTCGGCATGCCCCGGGCCATCGTGATCACGCACCTCGAGTCGGCCCGCGCGGACTTCGCCGCGATGACCCGCACCTGCGCGCAGGCGTTCGGCGGCGACGACCCGGACGCCGTGGTGCCGCTGTACCTGCCGCTCCACGGCGAGCCGGGACCGGACGGCCACGCCCCGGTGACCGGCCTGATCGGGCTGCTCTCGCAGCGGATATTCGACTACGCCTCCGGGGAGCGCAAGGAGTCCGAGCCGGGCGCCGACCAGCTTCCGCTGATCCAGGAGGCGCGCAACACGCTGATCGAGGGGATCATCGCCGAGAGCGAGGACGAGTCCCTCATGGACCGTTACCTCGGCGGCGAGGACATCGACTTCAAGACCTTGGTGGACGACCTGGAGCGCGCGGTGGCGCGCGGCATCTTCCATCCGGTGCTCGCCGCCGCGCCGGCCGCGGAGGGCGCCCGCCAGGGCATCGGCACGGTCGAGCTCCTGGAACTCATCACGGGCGGCTTCCCGACGCCGCTCGAACACCCCGCACCGGCCGTCACCACGCCCGACGGCACGGCGCGGCCCGCGCTGACCTGCGACCCCGAGGGCCCCCTCGTGGCCGAGGTCGTGAAGACCGCCTCCGACCCGTACGTGGGACGGGTCTCCCTCGTCCGTGTCTTCTCCGGCACCCTGCGTCCCGACGAGACGGTGCACGTCTCCGGGCACGGCCTCGCCGACCGCGGCCACGAGGACCACGACGTCGACGAGCGCGTCGGCGCGCTCTCCTCCCCCTTCGGCAAGCACCAGCGCACCCTCACGCACTGTGTGGCGGGTGACCTGGCGTGCGTGGCCAAGCTGAACCGCGCCGAGACCGGCGACACCCTCTCCGCCAAGGACGACCCGCTCCTCATGGAGCCCTGGGACATGCCGGACCCGCTGCTGCCCCTCGCGATCCAGGCGCACAGCAAGGCCGACGAGGACAAGCTGTCGCAGGGCCTGTCGCGGCTGGTCGCCGAGGACCCCACGATGCGGCTCGAACAGAACCAGGACACGCACCAGGTCGTCCTGTGGTGTCTGGGCGAGGCACACGCGGACGTCGCTCTGGAACGGCTGCGCAGCCGGTACGGCGTGCAGGTCGACGTGGTGCCGTACAAGGTCTCCCTCCGGGAGACGTTCGCGGGCAAGTCCGGTGGCCGGGGCCGCCATGTGAAGCAGTCCGGCGGGCACGGGCAGTACGCGATCTGTGAGATCGAGGTCGAGCCGCTGCCCGGCGGCAGCGGCATCGAGTTCGTCGACAAGGTCGTGGGCGGCGCGGTCCCGCGGCAGTTCATCCCGTCCGTCGAGAAGGGCGTGCGTGCGCAGGCGGCCAAGGGCGTCGCCGCCGGGTACGCGCTCATCGACGTCCGGATCACTCTCCTCGACGGCAAGGCGCACTCGGTGGACTCCTCCGACGCCGCGTTCCAGACGGCGGGCGCGCTGGCGCTGCGGGAGGCCGCGTCCGGCGCGAAGATCCATCTGCTCGAACCGGTCGCCGAGGTGCAGGTCCTCGTCGGCGACGACTATGTCGGGGCGGTGATGAGCGACCTGTCGGGGCGGCGGGGCCGGGTGGTCGGCACGGAGCAGGCGGCCGGCGGGCGCACCCTGGTGCGGGCCGAGGTGCCCGAGATCGAGATCGGCCGGTACGCGGTGGATCTGCGGTCCCTCTCGCAGGGCACCGCGCGCTTCAACCGTACGTACGCGCGCCACGAGCCGATGCCCCCGCAGCTCTCCGAGAAGATCCGCGAACGGGCGCACGACGCCTCGTAGTTGCGGAGCATGGGCGCATGCCGTCCGCCCCTCCCCCGAGGGCGGGCGGCATGCCGTTGCCCCCTGACGGATGTCGGTGCGCCCGGATACGCTGATGACCTGATCAACAGATGCGCCGGGCGGCAACAGGTGTGCCGGGCAGGGAAGTCGGGAAGAGCCGCAGCAGCGAAGGCACCGCGGCGATGGGGGCGGCAGTGGCGGACGATGTATTCGACTTCAGGCCCGGGGCCCAGGTTCCGCTGTCGGGCGCCGCGGGACAGACCGCGGCGACCCATGCCCTGGCCTCGGCCGCGTACCGCGACGGTGATGTCGACGGCATCCTCGCGGCCAACAACGAGTGGCACAAATCCGAGGTGAAGCCGGGCATTTGGTCGCTCTTCAAGCCGAATCTGGGCGAGGCGTTCGCGCGGACCGTGCAGGTGCGGATGCTGGGCGGCGGCCGCAGTCCGCTCATCCAGTCCTTCGGGACCGAGCCGCAGGCGGTCGTCGAGCACTGCCTCGCGGCGAACCGCATCCGCAAGGAGCGCGACAGCTGGCTGACCGCGGTGACGGTGCTGTGCGGAGTGCTCTTCCTGCCGGGATTCATCTTCTGGCTGCTGGTCTTCACCATCCGGCGGCAGGTCGCCAAGAGCGACGACAAGCGTGCGGGCGCGCTCGCGACGGCCGTGCTGGTCGCCGTGGGCGTGCTGGCCGCCGTCGCCCTGCTCAAGCTGCCGTTCGGCGGTTTCTGGGCCTGGTATCTGCGTGCGGCGATCGTGCTGCCCGTGGTGGGCTGGTTCTGGGCGAAGCAGATCGCCGAGCGCACCGCCAGGGACCTGCGCGACCGCTGGTCGGGCCTGCTCGCGGGCGGCGGCATCGGCGCCAAGATCCCCGAGGCGGTGCCCGGCAGCCCGGGCGAGACGGCCGCCGAGCGGCTCCGTCAGGGGCTCGCGAGGCTCTCCGCGGAGCAGCAGAGCAACTCCGTGTTCTACGCCGGGCCCAAGGGCATATTGGGCATGGGCACGCGGTGGGGCAGCTGGCAGCTGGCGGAGGAGCTGGTGCCGGCCGACCCGGCCAAGGAGATCCATCCCTTCCGCGCCTGGGACGTCATAAAGGCGGTGCACGACCAGCTGCGCATGCTGGAGCGCGGCCCGCTGCACACCGGCGGCTTCCCCACCCCCGACATAAACCACTGGATCGTCTCCCCCATCGGGGAGAACGCGAAGGCGGTGTCCCGCCCCACCGGCACGGACGTCGAGGCCTTCCAAATCCGCGGCCACGAGATACAGCGGATCTGCAACGAGCAGCAGTTCGGCAGCGGCAACCGGCACTATTTGGGCGTGCAGTTCACGCTCTGGGACGGCCAGCTGGTCATCACGATGCTGATCACGGTGACCGTGCTGCACGAGACGCTGCGCATCGAGGTCACGGGCCACGCCCTGGGCCCCGTGCACCCGCTGTTCACCACAAAGCCCTCGCCGAAGACGAAGACGGTCGCCAAGCCGATCAGGTTCTGGGAGACCACGACCCGCAACCTGCCGCTGATCGACGCGGACGAGGTGGTGCGCCTCGCGGTCCGCGCCCCCTTCACCTGGTATCCGCCGATCCTGGACCACCTCGGCGGCAAGCTGGTCCTGCCCGAGCCGTTCGGCCTGCGGCACGCCTGGGCCGACAAGCCGTGGCGGCACCGTTTCATGGCGGACGACGCGCTGCGCGCCGCCACGCCGGTGCTGCGCGTGGTCCACGCCGCCGCGATCAGGGTCCTCGACGAGAACGGCGTGAACACGGAGAAGTTCGGCGCGCGATCCGGCTTCCTCAGCGGGGCCATCCAGGACCCGATGCCGAGGAAGGCGGATGTCTACGACGCGTGAGGCGGCGGGCCGACGATCAGCCGGCCCGCCGCGGGTCGGTCAGATGGCCTGCCAGAGGGCGGGGACGTTCGGCGGCTCCCAGCCCGGATAGGCGGTGTGGCCCTGGATGCAGCGGTAGCGGACGCCGTTGTAGGTGACGACGTCCCCGGCCGCGTAGGTGGCGCCCAGCTGCCAGGTGGTCTCGCCGCCGCCGGGCACGGTCAGGGTGTAGGTCGTGGTGTGGGTGGCCTGGCCCGCACCGGTGAAGGTCAGCGTGTAGGTGCCGGCGGTGGTGCCCGCCGCGACCTCGACGGTGGCCGTCGCCGATTCGCCCGAGAGCACCGACTCCGGGTTGATGGAGACGCTCACTCCGGCCGGGGCCCCCGAGGCCGAGAGTCCCACCTTCTGTGCCTCCCCACTGGTCGTGGCGGTGGCGAGGGTGACCTTCGCGGAGGAGCCGGGCTGGACGGTGCCCGAGGCCGGGTCGGCGGCGAGGGAGAAGTCGTCCGTCGGGGCGGGCTTGTCGCCGACGGAGGTCTTCCAGAGCGCGTACGCGACACCGTCCGAGCTGCGGTCGAGCGCGGTGGCGCTCACGTTGGCGGTGGTGTCGCACGCGGAGTGGTAGCACGAGTCGTACGAACGGCCCGCGGTGCCGCCCCACTTCGCCGCCTCTGCCGCGGACTTCGTGGCGGAGGCGCCGGTTGCGTAGCCGGACGTCGGGATGCCGAGGCGCTGGAAGGAGGCGTCGTCCGACCGCCCCTGTCCCTCGACGTTCTCCTGGGGCGCGAGGTTGAGGGAGGTCCAGTAGTCCCGCAGCGGGACCGACGCCGCGGAGTTCACGTTGTTGATGAAGTACCCGGCGTTCGTCGAGCCGACCATGTCGAAGTTGTAGTACGCCTTGATCTTGGTGCGTTCCGCGGCCGGCAGCGACGAGGCGTAGTAGTCCGAGCCGTTGAGGCCCTGCTCCTCGTCGGTCCACCAGGCGAAGCGGACGCGGTTCTTCATGGTGGGGTTGTTCTGCGCCAGGGACAGCGCCGCCTCCAGGATCGCGGCGGATCCGGAGCCGTTGTCGTTGATGCCGGGCCCTGCCGCGACGCCGTCGAGGTGCGCGCCGAACATGTAGACGTTGTTCGCTTCGCCCTGCGGCCACTCGGCGATCAGGTTGTTGCCCGCGCCGGCGGAGCAGCCGGAGGCGCAGGTCTGCTCGGTGACCTTGTATCCGGCGGCCTCCAGCTTGCCCTTCACGTACGCGAGGGAGGCGCGGTAGCCGGCGCCGGTGGCGCGGCGGTTGCCGCCGTTCTGCGAGGCGATGGTGTTGAACTGGGCGAGGTGCGCCCGGACCTTCTCCACGTCGATGTCCGGCGGGGGCGTCGGGTTGCCGCCGCCGCCCACGGTCAGCGTGTACCGGGCGGTGTGCGTCTTGGTGCCCGCGGTGCCGGTGACGGTGATCGGATAGGTGCCTGCGGTGGTGGACCCGGCGGTCGTGATCTTCATGGTGGCGTTGGAGCCGGACGTGACGGTCGTCGGGTCGAACGTGACGTTCACGCCCGCCGGGGCGCCCGAGGCGGTCAGCGTGATCTGCTGGGCGCTGCCGGTGACGGTCGTGGTGTTGACCGTGCCGGTGGTCGAGGCGCCGGGTTCGACCTTGCCCGAGGCGGGGCTGAGCCCGAGGGAGAAGTCGTTCTGCTGCCCGGTGCAGGTCGGGTCACCGCTCTGGGCCGGGATGCTGATGGCGTCCCAGGCCGCCTTGGTGGCGTTGAACAGGTCGCAACTCGCGTCCAGGTTCTTCGCCGCGGTGAGCGTGGCGGTGCGGTAGCGCTTGTACGTCATGCCGCTGGTCTTGAGCAGCATGGCGCCGTAGAAGATCTTGCCGGCGTTCTTGACGCCCACGCCGGTCACCTGCTGGTTGTTGCAGGTGGGGCTGGAGGGCTTGCCGCCGCCGGGGTTGGAGCCCTCGGCGAGCAGGTAGAACCAGTGGTTCATGGGTCCGGCCGCCTTGTGCTCCTCCGTGTTGGGGATGGAGGCGGAGTAGCAGTTGGGGTCGTTGTTGACCCGGCTCGGGTCGTACATGTTGCGGATCGGGCCGCGCCCCTGGAGGTTGATCATCTCCCCGACCGTGTAGTCCGGGGTGTCGTAGGGGGCGGGCTGGTTGATGTACGCCTCGGTCAGGGCGCCCATGATGTCGCCGGTCGCCTCGCCCAGGCCGCTCTCGTGGTTGGCGCCGCCGGGCGTGTTGGAGTCGAGGCCGTGGCCGAACTCGTGGGCGACGACGTCGACTCCGGCGATCCACTCGTTGGCGCTGTTGTGGCCGATGGTGACGGAGGAGCCGTCCCAGTAGGCGTTCAGCTCGTTGAGGCCCACACTCACCGGCCAGCTGCCGCCGTTGCCGTTGTGTCCGTTGCGGCCGACCCACTCCTTGAGCATGTTCCACTGCTTCTGCGCGGCGAACATCACGTCGACGCAGCCGGTCTCCCGGCTCGTGGGGTTGCCGGTGCCCCAGTCGTCGGTCGCCTTGCTGAAGACGCTGCCCTGGTAGCTCGAACACTGGAGTCCGGGGCGGGTGGTGTCGCGCAGCACGTAGTTGCTGCCCGAGCGCGAGGTGTCGATGGTCAGCGGGTCGGGGCCGTTCCACTTGCTGTGTCCCGTGCCGGCGCGCACGTCGTCGTAGGTGTCGATGACCTTGCCGGTGAGCGCGTCGACGAAGACGTGCAGCCTGCTGGGGTCGCCGGCCTTCGTGCGGCCGGTCAGCTCGGTCTCCCAGGCGAGCGCGGGCGCGTCCTTCTTGACCCGGACCACGAGGCGCTTGGAGTCGACCTTCTTGACCTTCGCGAGCTTCGTACGGCTCGTCCTGACCGCCTGCGCGGCTGTCACCTTCGCCTCGGTGGTGACCGAGATCGTCGCGTCGGTGGCGGCCCGGACGGAGCGGACCTTCCCCTTGCCGTCGGCGAGGACCACCGCGTCGCCGCCCACGACCGGCAGCCCGCGGTAGGTGCGTTCGTACGCGACCGAGTAGAGGCCCTTGAGCCAGGGGGTGACCTGCTGGCGGTCGTACTGCTCCTGCGGCCCTCTGGCCAGCCCGTCGAGGCCGCTGCGCACCGCCTTGTCGGCGGCGGCGACGGCCTTGGCGAGGGGGTCCGGTCTGTCCGCGGTGGGTGCGGACCGCGCCGCCGATGCGAGGGAGGCGGGGACCGTCACCCCCGCCAGTGCCAGGGCCAGGGTTATCCCGGCCGCTGCGGATCGTCTGAGCATCACGGCTCCTTGTGAGAGGTGTTGCGGCTCGTTCGAGCCAGGGGGAGCCCGTGCGTCAGGCTGTGCGGTCGTACCCGCTGCTCCGCTTACGACCTGGCGGTGACATGACACCCTCGTGGCTGGCGGAACCCTCACACCGGCCCGGTCCCCGGTCAATGGATTCCAGCCCTCCGGAACACCCTGTCAAGAACTGGCAAGCGCGCCGGGACCGCGCCTGGCCTCACTCCGACACGGCCCGCACCCGTTCCCGGTACTCCCGCACCTCCGGCAGATCGCGCCACCGCCCCGCGAGCCGTCGGTGCAGCCCGCGCAGTTCGTCGGCGACCGTCAACTCCCGCGCGCCCAACGCCTCGTCCAGGACGGGCCCCGCCAGGGTCACCGCCGCGACGGGGTCGCCCGCGCACGCCCAGCTGTCCGCGAGACGCAGGGTCAGCAGCAGACGCGTGGAGCGCATCACCGGTGGCAGCAGCGCATACGACCGGGCCGTGGCCTCGACCGCGCGCCGGGCCACCGCCCGGTCCCCCGTCACCACGGACAGATCCCGCAGCGCGCCGCCCACCGCCGACTCCACCCGCAGCACACCCTCCGCACCCGAGAGCCAGGGCGCCTCGAGCCGGTCCCGGTCGTCGAGCCGGGCGAACCTGCGCCGCGCCGTCGACAGATGCCGTCGGCACGCGGCGACGTCGTGGCTCAGCGCGTACGCCCGCGCCTGATACAGGCCGGACAGCATCACCATCCAGCGCCGCCTGACGTCCACCGCCCCGATGGCCTGCGCGTACACGAGCATCGACGCGGGGTCCCCGTCGAGTCGCACAAGAGTCGACATGTCACTCAGGAGCGTGGCCCGCGCCTCGGCGTCCTGCGCGGCGTCCGCCCACCGCAGGCCGTGCCCGAACCAGGCCATGGCCACCCCGCTCTGCCCGCGCTCCATCCGCAGCCGCCCCGCGACCTGCGCGTACTGCGCGGCGAGCCGCAGCTGCCCGTACGGCAGCCGTCCCGCGGCGTTGTCCGCCTCCGCCCACCGCACCACCCCGCGCAGCAGCCGCTCCACGGTGCCCGCACCCGCGTCGGTGGCCCGGCCGGACGTCTCACGGATCAGGCAGGCCAGCACGGCGGTCAGACCGTGCAGCAGCTCGGCCTCGGCACCCGCCGTGTCGCCGACGCGGTCGTACGGTCCCGTCAGACCGGCCAGGAGGTCCGTCACCGCTTCCCGGTCGGGCGTCGCGCAGCCCACCCTGCCGTGCAGCGGACAGGCAAGACCCTCCGCGGGCAGCCGCACCGGCCAGGGCTGCGCGGTGAGAGAGGCCGGGTCGCCGGGAGCGTCGGTCCCGGGGATCGGCGCGAACAGCGTGGGCGACGCCGGGGGCAGGCCGGGCGCACACGGCGACGCGGGCGGCGAGGCGACGAGAGCGGCGAGCCGGCCACCTGTGCCCAGGACGGCGTCGAGCCGGTTCACCAGGTCGTAGGGCGGTTCCCGCAGCCCGCCCTCCAGCCTGCTGATGAACGTGTGGTGGTAGCCCACTCTGCTGCCGAGCTGCAGCTGGGTGAGCCCGGCCCGCCGGCGGTGGAACCGCAGCAGCCGCCCGAACTCCGCCCACCCCGGATCGACCGGGTCGGCCGCCCGTGACATGCCGACGGACATGACCCCTCCCTGACCAGGTGCTCCGCGAGGTGCTCCGTGAGGGCAGGGTGGCAGGTGGGGCAGCCGCCTCCAACCCCCCTCTTGGCACAGGGGGGTCGACGGTATGGAACGGCGTCAGCTGCCGCTCTGCGGCGTCGGCCAGGCGTCCGCCAGCATCTTGCGCGTGTCGGCGAGCAGCTGCGGCAGCACCTTGGTGTGCCCGACGACCGGCATGAAGTTGGTGTCGCCGCCCCAGCGCGGAACGATGTGCTGGTGCAGGTGGGCCGCGATGCCGGCGCCCGCCACGGCTCCCTGGTTCATGCCGATGTTGAAGCCGTGCGCGCCGGACGCGGTGCGCAGCGCCCGCATCGCCTGCTTGGTGAGCTCGCCGAGCTCGAGGGTCTCGGGGGCCGTCAGGTCCGTGTAGTCGGCGACGTGACGGTAGGGCACGACCATGAGGTGGCCGCCGTTGTACGGGTACAGGTTGAGGACCGCGTACACCTGCTCGCCGCGCGCGATGACCAGCCCGTCCTCGTCGGACTTGGCCGGGATCGAGCAGAAGGGACACCCGTCGTCGGCCCCCGGGCCCGTGGGCTTGTTCTCGCCCTGGATGTACGCCATCCGGTGGGGCGTCCACAGGCGCTGGAACGCGTCCTGCGACCCGACTCCGATCTGCTGCTCCGGCTCACTCGTCATGAGGTGAAGCATATGACCAGGCCCCGGGGAGAGGTCCCCGGGGCCCGAGCTCAACGCGGTGTCACCGTTCAGACCTGGACGCGGTCCTCGACGGCCTTGGCGATCTTCGCGATGGCCTCGTCGACGGGGATGCCGTTCTCCTGCGAGCCGTCGCGGTAGCGGAAGGACACGGAGCCGTTGCTCATGTCCTCGTCGCCCGCGATGACCATGAAGGGCACCTTCGCCTTCTGCTGGTTGCGGATCTTCTTCTGCATGCGGTCGGACGACGCGTCCACCTCGACCCGCAGCCCCTGCTCCTTCGCCTTCTCGGCGAACTCGCGGAGGTAGGGGATGTGCGCGTCGCCGATCGGGATGCCGACGGCCTGCACGGGCGCGAGCCACGCAGGGAACGCACCCGCGTAGTGCTCAAGGAGCACGCCGAAGAACCGCTCGATGGAGCCGAACAGGGCGCGGTGGATCATGACGGGCTGCTGGCGCGAGCCGTCCGCCGCCGTGTACTCCAGGTTGAACCGCTTGGGCTGGTTGAAGTCGACCTGGATGGTCGACATCTGCCAGGACCGCCCGATCGCGTCCTTGGCCTGCACCGAGATCTTCGGCCCGTAGTACGCGGCGCCGCCCGGGTCCGGCACCAGCGGCAGGTTCTGCTTCTCGGCGGCGAGCCGCAGCGCCTCCGTGGCCTCCGCCCAGTCCTCGTCCGTGCCGATGAACTTGTCGGAGTCGTCGCGGGTGGAGAGCTCCAGCTCGAACTCGGTCAGGCCGTAGTCACGCAGCAGGTCGAGCACGAAGGTCAGGAGCGTGTCGAGCTCCTGCGGCATCTGCTCCTTGGTGCAGTAGATGTGCGAGTCGTCCTGCGTGAAGCCGCGCGAGCGGGTCAGGCCGTGCACGACGCCCGACTTCTCGTACCGGTACACGGTGCCGAACTCGAAGAGGCGCAGCGGCAGCTCGCGGTAGGAGCGCCCGCGCGACTTGAAGATCAGGTTGTGCATCGGGCAGTTCATCGCCTTGAGGCGGTAGTTCTGCTCGTCGAACTCGATGGGCGGGAACATGCCCTCCGCGTAGTGCGGCAGGTGCCCCGAGATCTCGAAGAGCTTCTCCTTCGAGATGTGCGGGGTGTTCACGAACTCGTACCCGGAGACCTCGTGGCGGCGCCGCGAGTAGTCCTCCATGACCTTGCGGATCACACCGCCCTTGGGGTGGAAGACCGCGAGGCCCGGGCCGAGCTCCTCGGGGAAGGAGAAGAGGTCGAGCTCGGAGCCGAGCTTGCGGTGGTCGCGCTTCTCGGCCTCGGCGAGGAACTCCAGGTGCGCCTTCAGCTCGTCCTTCGACGGCCACGCGGTGCCGTAGATGCGCTGGAGCTGCGGGTTCTTCTCGCTGCCGCGCCAGTAGGCGGCGGCGGAGCGCATCAGCTTGAACGCGGGGATGACGCGGGTGCTGGGCAGGTGCGGGCCTCGGCAGAGGTCCTTCCAGCACAGCTCGCCGGTCTTCGCGTCGAGGTTGTCGTAGATGGTCAGCTCGCCCGCGCCCACCTCGGCGTCGGCGCCGTCGGCGGCCTGTGCGGCGTTGCCCTTGAGGCCGATGAGCTCCAGCTTGTACGGCTCGTCGGCGAGCTCGACGCGCGCGTCGTCGTCGGTGGTGACGCGCCGCGAGAACTTCTGCCCGCGCTTCTGGATCTCCTGCATCTTCTTCTCGATGCGCTTGAGGTCCTCGGGGGTGAAGGGCTCCTTGACGTCGAAGTCGTAGTAGAAGCCGTCCCGGATGGGCGGGCCGATGCCGAGCTTGGCGTCGGGGAAGAGCTCCTGCACGGCCTGCGCCATGACGTGCGCGGTCGAGTGGCGCAGGATGTTCAGGCCGTCCTCGGAGGAGATCTCGACGGGCTCGACCTCCTCGCCGTCGGCCGGCACGTACGCGAGGTCCTTCAGCTCGCCGGCCACGCGCACGGCGACGATGGTGCGCTCCCCGGGGAAGAGCTCGGCGGCCGTAGTGCCCGTCGTCACCACGCGCTCTTCCCGCTCGGAATCGCGTTGGATGATCACACGGACGTCTGACACCGGTCTCTCCTACCTGAAGGGGGCTGCGCCGCTCTCTGTCACGCGTACGCAAGGGGAATCGTACCGAGCCGCGGGGCCCGCCCGCGAAACGGATCTCTCCGTGCCCCCATCGGGCCCTTCAGTCCGTGCTGCACGCCTCCTCGAAGAAGTCGATGTTCTCCTGGAGCGACTTCATGAGCCGGTCGCGCTCCGCCTCGTCGACCTGCACGGGCACCACCCCGCTCGCCCCGGTCAGCCTGCGGAACCCGCCCCTGCTCTCCAGGCGCCCCTGCACCCGGATCGGCAGCCCGAGCAGGTGCGCGTGGCCCGCGATGCGGTACGCCTCCTCGTCCAGGGTCATCCGCACGTGCGGGACGTCGGCGCCCGCGATCACCCTGATCCGCACGGTGCCGTCCTCGTGGGGCGCCGACCGCCGCATCCGCACCACGGCGCCGGTGACCCGCACCGGCACCGACGGCTCGTCGCGGAGGTACCGGGCGCCCGCCTCGCGCAGCGCCGGGAGGTCGCCGGGCGAGAACTCGACGGGTTCGGCGCGGGCGGCACAGCCTTCGGGCACCCCGGCGCCCGGTGCCCACTCCACGGCGACGCGCGCTCCTTCGGTGCCGCGCACCATGGCGACGATCGCCTCGGTCAGCTCGTGGCTGACGCCCGCCTCGACCGCGCCGTCGAAAGCGTCCATGCCGCCGGTGGCGCGCTGGTAGTCGATGGCCTCGCGTGCGGCACACAGCGCCTGGTGGAGGCGGACCGTGAGGGGCCGCCCGGTGCTGACGGGCACGAAGGCGGTGAGCCGCTGCCCGCCCGTGGCGGGGCCGACGAGCACGTTCTCCAGGGACGCGGCGGCGGGTCCGCGGTGCCGCGCGCCGTAGTAGCCGGCGCGGCCGCGTGCGGCGAGCGCGCCGGCGAGGAGCATCTGCCGGGCGGCGGAGCGCAGCTGTTCCTCCTCGGGCCAGGTCGCGGTGTCGGCGGGCCCGCTCCGCACGTCGCGCGACCAGTGGATCTCGTCGCTGGGCACGGCGAGCCCGACGAGCACTTCGCGGGCGGCGGGCGAGGCGCTGCGGGACAGCGCGACGAGCGCTTCGGCGAGGAGGTCCTCGCAGTCGGGGAAAGCGCGGCTCTCGGGGACGAGCAGGCTGGTGCCGGTGCCGCCGGGGCCGGGGGGCGTCCAGCGTGCGTAGCGGCCGGGGGCGCCGCCGCGGCGCTGCCAGCCGTGCCGGGCGAGGAGCGCGCCGAGGACGGAGGGGTCGACGCGGGAGGGTTCGGGGGGTTCGGTCCAGCCGCCCGGGGCCGGGACGGGGTGCGGGCGGACGGGCGGGGCCGACGGGTCGTGGTCGAACTCGTCGTGGTCGAAGGGGCGGTGCATCAGGGTTTCCCTCCCGTTCCGACGCGCGTCATGATCTCGCAGAGGGCGCGGTCGTCGAAGATCCGCGAGGTCGGGACGCGCACGGTGGTCCTGCGCCGGCCGGTCACGGGGTGCCCGGCGAGATTGGTCCAGTAGCAGCAGTGCCGCAGGTCGAGCCGGTCGTGTCCGGCGCGCAGCCAGTCGTCCTGGGACCGGGGCACGAGCATCACGACCAGTATTTTGTGGACCGAGACCGGGGTGCGGGCGAGCTTCTCCAGGTGCGGGTTGTCGAGCGTGAAGGAGAAGGCGGGCCCGGCGGGCTTCGGCGGTATCTGGTACGTGCACTTGAGCTGGACCTTGATGGTGACCTCGTCGTCGACCGTGTGCCCGGGGGCGCTGTGGCTGACGTGCCAGTCGATGCCGTTGTCCGGAAAGGGCTGGGAGAGCGAGCAGCCCGCGGCCGCCGCGACGGCGTGCAGGTAGCCCACCTGAAGCGTCTCCATGCAGGCGGTGGTGGCGAGTGTGCCGCGCGGCGGTGCGATCCGCTCGGGCAGCAGCCCACCCTGGTCGGGCTGCGCGAGCGCCATGGTCAACGTGCCTTCCGAGCCTGGTAGTTGCGCCGAGGCGGTGAATTCAAAAGCCCCTCACCTCTGTTGTCTCCGGGCCGCGTACAGCGCAAACGGCCCGGGTATCACCTGCGTGGGCAGGGGACCGAACGTCATCTGCCGGGACCGAACGAGGAGTTGCACCACCATGACGTGCTGGTACGAGGGCCCCTTGGCCGCATTCGACACGGAGACCACGGGCGTCGACGTCGAGACCGACCGGATCGTGTCGGCCGCCGTCGTCGTCCAGCAGGGCGCGGGAACCCGGCCGCGCATCACTCGCTGGCTGGTGAATCCGGGCGTACCCGTGCCCGAGTCCGCCACCGCGGTGCACGGGCTGACGGAGGATCACCTGCAGCGCACGGGCCGCTGGCCGGCGCCGGTGATGGAGGAGATAGCGCGCGATCTGGCCGAGCAGGGAGCAGCGGGCCGACCCATCGTGGTGATGAACGCGCCGTTCGATCTGACCATTCTGGACCGGGAGTTGCGCAGGCACCGCGCCTCGTCGCTGAGCCGCTACACGGAGGGCTCCGCGCTGTGCGTGATCGACCCGCGGGTCCTGGACAAGCAGTTGGACCGGTACCGCAAGGGCCGCAGGACGCTCTCGGATCTGTGCGCGCACTACGAGGTGGAGCTGTCGGAGGCGCATGACGCCGCGGCGGACGCGCAGGCGGCCATGGATGTGGTGCGTGCGGTGGGGCGGCGCTTCGCGGGCCGTCTGGAGCGGCTCTCGCCGGCCGAGCTGCACACGTTGCAGGCGGTCTGGCACGCTGCTCAGGCGCGCGGTCTGCAGGCGTGGTTCGCGAAGAGCGGCACTCCGGAGACGGTGGACCCGGCGTGGCCGCTGCGTCCCGAGCTTCCGGCGGCGGCCTGAGCCGGGCACACCGAGCACGGACACAGGGCGCAGGCATGAAAAAACCGGTCCGTCTGCTGACGGACCGGCATTCTCCGGGTGGGCGATACTGGGTTCGAACCAGTGACCTCTTCGGTGTGAACGAAGCGCTCTCCCACTGAGCTAATCGCCCGGGAACGCACTGAACAATACAGGTCCCGGCGCCTTTCCTTCAAACCGTCTTCAAACCGCCTTCAGGCCGCCCGCAGCCGGGCCGCGAGGCCGCGCCGCCCGGCGCGCATCATCAGGGCGTGATTGAGCCGGAACAGTGGACGCCCGGGGACGGCGAGGCGCCGCATCAGGGCTTTGCGCACCTCGACCTCCTGGTCGTAGCGGGCCCGTGTGCCGGCCGCGGTGGCCGTGAGCGTCCAGCGCGCCCAGCCGTCCAGGTCCCCGCTCATGACGATCTCCAGGACCCCGGCCGCGGGGTCGTTGCGCCGCTCCCGTGCGGTGACGAACAGGTCGTACGGCAGGAAGGACCGGAAGCGGACGGTGCCGCCGCGGTCGTCGAGCCGTGTCACCTCGCGCACCTGCGGCCACCACAGCGGATAGTCCTCGGCCCGTTCCAGGGCGGCGAAGACGGCGGGGGGCGCGGCGGGGAGTTCCCAGACGCTGCGGAAGCGGTAGTGGCACCAGTCCATGGGCGGCAGTCTGCCGGACGCGCCGGGACCCGTACCCGATGACCCGTACCCGATCTGAGTACGTTCTGAGTATCCGCGCCCATGCCGTGCGGTGTGCCGCGGACCACACTCCCTGGCATGACGAACATTCCGCCTCCTGCCGAGGAGCTCCGCGTCCTCGACTGGGAGCTGCGCCAACTGGATGCGCGCAGGACGCAGTTGCTGCAGCGCCGGGCCTGGCTGCTCGGTGTCCTGCGCGCGGCGGGCCCGGCCGGGCCGCCCCCTCGTCCGGCCGGGCCGCCCGCCCCCGACGCCACGCCGCCGAGCGCGCAGAACGTCCTGCTCGCCCTGGGCGGGGTGCTCCTGACCGTCGCGGCGATCGCGTTCACGGTGGTGAGCTGGGGCCACTTGGGGATCGGGGGCCGCAGCGCGGTCCTCGGCGCGGTGACGCTCGCGGCGCTCGGCACGCCCGCGTTCCTGCTGCGCCGCTCGCTGCGCTCGACGGCGGAGGCGGTGGCGGGCCTCGGCCTGGCGCTGACGGTCCTCGACGCGTACGCGCTGCGCTACCTCGCGCTCCCGGACGTGAACGCCTTCGGCTACGCGGCCGCCACCTCGGCGGTCCTGGCCGCGATCTGGGCCGGGTACGGCCTGCTGCTCCGGGAGTTGCGCCTGCCGCTGCCGGTCGCGGTCGTGGCGGCGCAGCTTCCCCTGGTCCTGTGGGCGGGCGCGGCGCAGGCCGATGAGTACGTGATGACGGCCGCGCTGCTCGCGACGGCGGCCTTCGACACGGCGCTCGCGCTGTGGGCGGGGGTCCGTACGGTGCGGGTCGCCGCCGCGGCGGGGGCCGGTGTGCTGGGTCTGTGGGGTGCGGCGAGCGCCGGCTGGCTCTCCGTGCAGGCCTCGGACGCCGGTGAGGCGGCCCGCGCGGGCGTGCTGCTGCTGTTCGCCGCGGGGATCGCGCTGGCCGTCGCCCGGTGGGCGAAGGGCGCCGAGGTGGTGAGCGGCGCGGCGGGTGCGTGCGGTCTGCTGGTGGTGGCCGCGGCGGGCGGGGTGCTGCGGACCGTGCTGCCCGCGGCATGGACGGTGCCGGCGTATCTGGCGTGCGGCATGGCGCTCTTGGCCGTGGTCCGCGCCTCGCTGGCGTGGCCGCTGCGGCGCGGGGTCCTGGCGGCGTCGGCCGTGGTGCAGGGGCTCGCGGTGCTGTGGGCGCTGCCGGTCGCGGCGGTCGCTCTGCTCGGCCCGTTCGGCTGGGGGACCCGCGTCTGGTCGGGTGCGCACGGCGACGCCCGGGACGCGCTGCTGCTGGCACTGCCGCTCGCGCACCCGCTGCTCGCCCCGCTGGTGCTGGGCGCCGTCGCCGCCGTGCTCGCCGAGACGGCCGGGCCGCTGGGCGAGTCGGCGCGGCGGGCGGCACGGTACGGCGCGCCGGTGCTCCTGTGGTCCGCGGCCGTGGCGCTGCCGGCCGCGCTCCGCCTTCCCTACGGGGCCGGGGTGGCGACCCAGCTCCTGGTGGCCGCGGTCCTCCTGGGTGTGGCCGCGCGTGCCGCGTCGGCCGTTCCCGCGGTGACCGCGTCGGTTCTCGCGCTGGTGTCGTCGGCGAGCGTCGCGTTCCTGTCGCTGGCCACCGAGACGGCCACCCTCACCGCGCTCGGCGTCCTGGCGGCGCTGCATCTCGCGGCCTGTGTGCGCCTGGCGCGGGCCGGGTCGCCCGCTCCTGACACCGCGGCGCTCGCCGCCTGCGCCTCCCTGGTCTCGGCCCTCGCGCTGGTCTGCGCGTCGGGTGCCGCGTGGGGGCTGCGCCCCGAGCACATCGGGCTGCTCTCACTGACGGTCCCCGCGCTCGCCGCGGCGGCCGCCGCCCGTCTCGGTACGCATCCGCTGACGCCACCCGTGGAGATCATGGCGGCCGTCTCCGGAGCCGTCGCGGTCGTCCTGGCCGCGGGGGACGCTCCGGTCCTGTCGCTCGTCCTGGCGCTCTGCGGGGTCATCGCGTCCGGCACCGCGCTGCGGGCGGACCGGCATGACGTCGGGTACGCGGCCGGGGCGCTGTTCATCCTGGCGAGCTGGGTGCGCCTGGCGTCGTGGGAGGTGTCGGCCCCGGAGGCGTACACCCTGCCGGTGGCCATCCCCGCGCTGCTCATCGGGTGGCTGCGGCGCCGCCGCGACCCGGCGGCCTCTTCCTGGACCGCCTACGGTCCCGGCCTCGCGGTGACACTGCTCCCGAGTCTCGCGGCCGCGTGGAGCGACGTGCACTGGCTGCGTCCCCTGCTGCTCGGCACGGCGGCCCTCGCCGTATCGCTGGCGGGCGCTCATTACCGCCTGCGCGCCCCGCTGGTCCTGGGCGGCACGGTCCTCACCCTGGACGCGCTGCACGAATTGGCCCCGCACATCGTGCAGGTCGTGGACGCGCTGCCCCGCTGGCTGCCGCCCGCGCTCGCGGGTCTGCTGCTGCTCGCGGTCGGCGCCACGTACGAGCAACGGCTGCGTGACGCGCGCCGGTTCCGGAATGTCCTGAACCGAATGCACTGATTACCGGCCGCCGCGGAACATGTGGACCCGTCAATTCCCTTAAAGGGCGCGGGAATACGAGAACGGCCCGGAGGCTCAATAGCCTCCGGGCCGTAATCCGGGGTGGGCGATACTGGGTTCGAACCAGTGACCTCTTCGGTGTGAACGAAGCGCTCTCCCACTGAGCTAATCGCCCCGGGCGCAGGAAGAACATTACCGCATGTCAGCGGGTGCTCCCGACCGCCCCGGACCGGACGGTCACTCCTTGATCTTCCACGGCATCGTGATGCCGAACTTCCACACGTAGACGGCGACGAGCACCGCGACGATCACGAGGCCGATCGTGGTCAGGATGATGTTGCGGCGGCGGACCTTCGGGTCGAGTGCACGCTGTGCCGCCTCGGTGACCTTGCGTTTCGTCCAGCGGAGCACCAGCTGGGCCCAGACGAACTCGGTGGCCCAGATCGCCATGCCGCCGAAGATCACGAGCCAGCCGGGGCCCGGCAGCGGCAGCATGATGATGCCCGCGACGACGACCGCGAGACCGACGATGAAGACGCCCACCTGCCAGCTCAGGTGCAGCACCCGGCGGGACTGGACGTACTGCGGAGCCCGCGAACCGAGCGGCGGGTCGGACTTGGCTCCGGCGGTCGGATCCGTGACCCCCGCCGAATCGTTACTCCCCGTATTCATGCGGCCAAACCCTACCGGACGGAAACCCATCACCGGAATGGGTGCACGGGCGGATGGGACAATCCGCCATACGGGGCGTCTAAAGACACGCAAATCCCTCAGAGGGGTTTACAACGGCACCGTAGGTGGCATGTCGATTTCGCCGACGTGCGAATCCCCGAGCGCACACTGAGCGAAAGGCCCTGGCGCTTATGAACACCACGGTCAGCTGCGAGCTGCACCTGCGCCTCGTTGTGTCGAGCGAGTCCTCACTGCCTGTTCCCGCAGGACTGCGGTATGACACGGCCGATCCCTATGCCGTGCACGCCACCTTCCACACCGGAGCCGAGGAAACCGTCGAGTGGGTGTTCGCCCGCGACCTCCTCGCCGAGGGCCTGCACCGGCCCACCGGTACCGGCGACGTCCGAGTCTGGCCGTCCCGGAGCCACGGTCAGGGCGTCGTCTGCATCGCCCTGAGTTCCCCGGAAGGTGAGGCTCTGCTCGAGGCCCCGGCGCGGGCCCTGGAATCCTTCCTCAAGCGAACGGACGCAGCCGTGCCACCCGGCACGGAACACCGCCATTTCGACCTCGACACGGAGCTCTCCCACATCCTTGCCGAGAGCTGAGCGCCGCCCGGCGCGTCGAGGACCGCCACGCCGTCCGACTCGGGGCGACGGCGCAAGCAGTCACGACACAACGACACAAGGCGAACAGATGCAGACACCGGCGCCGTCGCCGCGGGCTCTCCCGCGGCGACGGCGCCGGTGCGTCCGCCGACGAAACCGCTAGCATCGGCCAGCATCGGCGGGCACCGGCCCGACCCCCAGGCCAGGGAGCAAATCGTGCTGATCACCCACGACACCCGGTGTTCTCTCGACGCCGTGGTCGATCTGGTGAACACCGCACCGGAGACGAACGGCACGGACGGGCTCGCGAGCGTGGCGGCGCTCGGTGATTTCGTACGCGGCCACGACGTCAGCGACGTCGGGACGCTCTCGGAGGGCGACCTCGCCGACGTGCACCGCATCCGCGCCCGCTTCGGCGAGGTCTTCGCGCACCCCGAACCGCAGGCCGCGTCCGCGATCCTCAACGACCTGATCGCGCGGGCCGGCACCACGCCCCGCCTCACCGACCACGACGGCTACGACTGGCACATCCACTACTTCGCGCCCGGCGCGTCCGTCGCGGACCACCTCGCGGCCGACTGCGGGATGGCCCTCGCGTTCTTCGTGGTCGCGGGCGAGCAGGAGCGGCTGCGGCGCTGCGAGGCACCGGACTGCCGGCACGCCTTCGTCGACCTCTCGCGCAACCGGTCCCGCCGCTACTGCGACAGCCGCACCTGCGGCAACCGCCTGCACGTCGCCGCGTACCGCGCCCGCCGCAAGGAGGCCTCGGGAGCCTCGGAGCAGAGCGTCCCCTAGGGCCTGTGTCCTAGAGCAGCAGCAGATCGTGGAGCGTCGCCACCAGGATCAAGGTGCTGATCACCGCCAGGAAGATCATCAAAGGTGGCTGGGAGAGGGCGAAGAGGCACCCCTGCCGCTCCTCGTCACCGTGGGGCAGCTCCGCTTCGCCGTCGGTGGCGGGCCGCTCGGCGGCCGCAGGTCGTCGCTCATGGGCCGGTGCCGTGGATTCGCCGTCGTCCGGCGGGGCGGCATCGCCCTCTGTGGTGGTGTCAAGCATCTCGCGGTGATGATGACGCACCGCGGGCGGGTTGCCGACCAACACGCCCGGTCGGGGCGGGAGTTCGCCGGCTCCCGTGAACAGGGAAAAGTCCAGCGCCGAGCGCGTGACGCCCCTCGCTCAGCCCCACGTCAGCCGTGGCACCGGGCCACCCCGTTCCTACCCGAACGAGGGAACCTCAGATGCCGTGCTTCTTCAGGATGGCCTCGATGTCGCTGAAGTCCTCGGCGGGCGCGGCCGACTGCGGCTTGGCCGCGGGCCTGCCCGCGGCCTGCCGGGTACCGCCGCCGAGCGAGGGCGCCGAAGCCGCGGGGGCGACGGCCTCACGCTGGGCGGCCTTCGCGGCCTTGCGCTCCTTGCGGGTCCCGCCGGTGCGCCGCTCCACGGCGCGCGTGCCGAGGAACACGAGCCAGGCCGCGCCGAGCATGCCGAAGCCGACCCACGCCTTGAGGCTGAACGCCGTGTCCGCCGCCCAGCCCACGACGCCCGTGAGCACCAGGCCTATCGGAACCAGCGCGTACCCGGCGAGGCGGGCGGCGGGCAGGAAACGCTTGCGGTAGGCCATGACCGCGGCGATGCCGAGCCCGGCCGCGGACACGGCGGAACAGACGGTCTCGGCAATCATCCGGTCCTCCAAGCGTGCAGGCGTACGTCGGGAAAAAACACTGTCGTCCCTTCCATCCTGCACCGGGTGGGCGCCGCTGAGCCACGTCCGGAGCGGACCTCGGGGACATTTCCGGGTCATCTCGGGGTCGGTCCTCCTCCGCAGGTGCCGGTCGGTGACGCCCTGTCCCGATTGGGGGGCGGATCCGCGGGCTGGGAGACTGTGCCCATGAGCGACTCCCCTGCCGACCGCCCCGCCCGTCCCGTCGTCATCGACGTCTGGTGCGAGCTGCAGTGCCCCGACTGCCGTACCGCCCTCGACGACGTGCGCGCCCTGCGCGCACGCTACGGCGACCGCGTCGAGCTGCGCCTGCGGCACTTCCCCCTCGAGAAGCACAAGCACTCCTTCGCCGCCGCGCAGGCCGCCGAGGAGGCGTTCGAGCAGGGCCAGGGATGGCCGTACGTGGAGGCCGCGCTGGCCGGGGTCGAAGACCTCGACCGCAAGGGCGAGGCCCACCTCGTGGACACGGCCCGGGAACTCGGCCTGGACGCGGAGGAGTTCGACACCGCCCTGATCGACGGGCGGCACATCCTGATCGTCGACGCCGACCAGGCCGAGGGCAAGGCCATCGGCGTCACCGGCACCCCGACGTACGTCGTCGGCGGCGAGCGCCTGGACGGCGGCAAGAGCCAGGAGGGCCTGCGCGCACGCGTCGAGGAGATCACCGACCGCCTCCTGGGCCTCTAGAGCAGCGGTTTCCAGAAGTAGTACGACGCCGGTTCGTAGCCGAGCGACGCGTACAGGTTCAGGGCCGGGGTGTTGTCGGAGAGGACGTTGAGGCCGATGCGGTCACGGCCCGCCGCGCGGCCCTGCACCTCCGCGAGGCGCATCAGGGACCGGCCGTGCCCGTGCCCGCGGTGGTCGGCGTGGACCGCGACGTCGTAGACGAACGCGTCGCCGTCGACGACGGAGAGCCACAGCGTGCCCACCTGGACGCCGTGGTGGGTGAGAACGCTCAGCCAGGTGTCCGATGTCGCGAGGCCGCGCGGCAGGGCGCGCGCGTGGTCGTCCTCGGCCTTGGCGCGCGCCTCGTCCTCGGGGAGGCCGCGGTCCGTCCAGGTGCTCGCGTAGAGCTCCTTCGCGCGCACCAGCCACGGTCCGGCCTCGGCCTCGGTCATGGGCCGGCCCTCGGTGCCGACGGGCAGGGCGGGCACCGGGTCCGTCAGCGGCTTCGTCAGCCGGCGGCTCCGCTCGACGTAACCGAGGGCCGTGACGAGCCGCAGCGCGGCGGCCGCGTCGGCGGGGACGGTCGTCTCGATGCGCGTACACCCCCAGCCGCGCGCCACTTCCTCGGCGGCCAGCGCCGCGACCGTGCCGCGGCCGCGCCTGCGGTCAGGCTCCGCGATCCGCAGGTCGTGGAGACGGCAGACGCGGGGTCCGAAGACCTCGTGGGTGGCGAGGCCTATGGACCCGACGGGACGGCTGTTGACGCAGACGTCGTACGTGCGCGCCTTGGCGCCGTCGGCGCCCTGCTGAAGCGGCCCGGTCGGCCGCAGGGTCGTGGTCATCCCTCTGGTTCTACCCGCACCGGGCCCGTACCGTCACCGGGGTTTCCCCGGACTTACGGCCTCACGGCCCTACGGGTCCAGGTCGTCGGCGGCACGCTCCGTGAAGATCCGCATCGCCTTGGTGGTCACCGGGCCCGGCGAGGCGGGAAGTTCGCGCTCGTCGACGCGGTGCACGCCCTGCACGTCGCGCAGCGTCGACGTCAGGAAGACCTCGTCGGCGCGGTCCAGGACGTCCAGCGGCAGGTCGGTCTCGCGTGCGCCGGTCCACTCGACGGCCAGCGCGCGCGTGATGCCCGCGAGGCACCCGGAGGCGACCGGCGGGGTGTGGATCTCGCCGTCGAGCACGACGAAGACGTTGGAGCCCGTGCCCTCGCAGAGCTGTCCGACGGTGTTGGCGAAGAGGGCTTCCGTGGCGCCGTGTTCGTGCGCGCGGGCCAGCGCCACGACGTTCTCCGCGTACGAGGTGGTCTTGAGGCCGGTCAGGGCGCCGCGTTCGTTGCGGGTCCACGGCACGGTGATCACGGCGGTGGTGTCGGGGCGCTGCTTGGCCTCGCCGAGGGCGACGACGAGCGTGGTGCCCTGGTCGCCTCGGTCGGAGCCGAGCGGTGAGAGACCGCCGGTGTAGGTGATCCGGAGCCGGCCGAGCGGGAGCGGGTTGGCGTCGAGGACGGCGGCGCAGGCGTGGCGCACCTCGTCGAGGTCCGGCTCGGGCAGTCCGAGGCCGCGCGCCGACTGCGCGAGCCGGGCCAGGTGGCGGGTCAGGGCGAAGGGGCGCCCCTCGACCGACTTCACCGTCTCGAAAATGCCGTCTCCCACCGTCAGCCCGTGGTCGAGCACGGAGACGCGGGCGTCGTCGAGGTCCTGCAGCCCGCCATTGAGCCATATCTTCACGTTGGGGTTCCTCCGCTCGCTGCGTACGTGCCCGACGCTACCGCCAGCAGGCGCGCGGCCTTCAGCTCGGTCTCCCGCCACTCCCCCTCGGGGTCCGAACCCCAGGTGATGCCCGCTCCGGTCCCGAAGCGCAGCACGCCCTCGCCCCGGTCGATCCAGAAGGTGCGGATGCCCACGGCGAGCTCTCCCGTCCCCCGGTCGGCGTCGACCCAGCCGATGCCGCCGCAGTACGGGCCGCGGGGCGCCGTCTCCAGCTCGTCGATGATCCGCAGGGCGCTGGACTTGGGGGCGCCGGTGACGGAGCCCGGCGGGAACGCCGCGTCGAACAGCTCCGGCCAGCCCGCCCCGGGGGGCAGCTCGCCCGCGACGGTGGAGACGAGGTGGACGAGCCCGGGGTGCTTCTCGACCACGCAGAGGTCGGGGACGGTGACGGAGCCGGTGGCGCAGACGCGTCCGAGGTCGTTGCGGACGAGGTCCACGATCATGACGTTCTCGGCGTAGTCCTTCTCCAGGAGGTCCGCCTCGGTGCGGCCGGTGCCCTTGATGGGGCCCGACTCCACGTGGCGCCCGTCGCGGCGCAGGAAGAGCTCCGGCGAGGCGGTGGCGAGCTCCACGCCGTGCTCGGGCAGCCGGATCGTTCCCGCGTACGGGGCGGGGTTCCCGCGCGCGAGGAGGGCGGTCAGGGCGTCCACGTCGGCGTCGGCGGGGACGGGCGCGGACAGGACGCGGCAGAGATTGGCCTGGTAGACCTCGCCGGCGGCTATGTACGCGCGTACCCGCCGAACGCCTTCCGTGTACGTGGCCCGGTCGAGGGACGACGTCCAGTCCCCGGCGGCCGGGCCGTGCCACCTGCCGGGGACGGGGGCGGGCACGTCCTCCTCGCGTACGTCGTCGAAGCGGGCGCAGACCATGCCGCCCTCGAAATCCGCGGACACCGCCCAGAAGCCCGTGGAGTCCAGGGCCGCGGGATCGCTGGTCACGTCGCGCAGACCGGTGGCCACGAGACGGCCGAAGCGCGCCATGGGAGGAAGCGCGGGAGACGTAGTCAGAGGGGGGTTGTGCACGGCTGCGAGTCTATGACCGGCGCGTCGGCGGCGCCTCGGACCAGGGACAGCGCAGCACGCTGCGCAAACGCGTTTTTGTACTGGCCCAGGAATCCGCTAGAGTTCAACACGTCGCCGGGACGCGCAAGCGGACCGGGAAAGACAAGCGGACGTAGCTCAGTTGGTAGAGCGCAACCTTGCCAAGGTTGAGGTCGCCAGTTCGAACCTGGTCGTCCGCTCGCAGGAAAGTGGGGGATCTTCCCGAACCCCCATACTCCTGGTGGAGTGGCCGAGAGGCGAGGCAACGGCCTGCAAAGCCGTCTACACGGGTTCAAATCCCGTCTCCACCTCCAAGCGCGATTAGCTCAGCGGGAGAGCGCTTCCCTGACACGGAAGAGGTCACTGGTTCAATCCCAGTATCGCGCACGCAGCCCAGCTCGGCTGGCAGCACAGCACAACCGAAGATCCGGTCCGCAAGGATCCCCGCGCGATTAGCTCAGCGGGAGAGCGCTTCCCTGACACGGAAGAGGTCACTGGTTCAATCCCAGTATCGCGCACGCAGTACGCAGCACACGCAGGTTCACCTGCGCGATTAGCTCAGCGGGAGAGCGCTTCCCTGACACGGAAGAGGTCACTGGTTCAATCCCAGTATCGCGCACCATCCACACGAAGCCCCGGCCGTTCTCACGGCCGGGGCTTCGTCGTGTGCTGGAGCTTTCGCCGCTTACGACGAGAAGAGCATGTGCCCGAAGCTCTTGTGGCGCTTGTGGCCGTAGTGGTCCCCGTGGCCGTGGTGACCGCCGTGCGGGGCGCCCCAGGCGGGGGCCGGGGCCGCGGGGTAGCCCTGGGGGGCGGTCGGAGGGGCGGGCGGCGGCGGGGCCTGCTGGCCCCACTGGGCCTCCAGGCGGGTCAGGGACTCCAGCTCGCCGTAGTCCAGGAATATCCCGCGGCAGCCGCTGCACTGCTCGATCTGGACGCCATTGCGGTTGTACGTGTGCATCGGTGCGTGACACTTGGGGCACTGCATGGACGGCTCAACTCCTCGCCGGTGGTGACTGCTTCGCCGGGAGACTGCCCGGCTTCGGTGCGTTGCACCCTACTTCGTGGCATCCGGGGCCAACTCTGGCGGGCGGACGTCGACTCCACTCATGCGCGCACAGGCGTCCACCAGGGCTTGCTCCACTTCGTCCAGGGCGCGGCGGCCCGCCACGGCCTTGCTGATCGCGAGTGCCGCGGTCTGCACGGTCAGGGCGCGGGCGGGGACGTCCAGGGCGGGCCAGGGGTCGGCGGCGCCGGCGGGGACGGCCGGGCCGCCGGCGTCCCGGTAGGCGTCCAGGAAGCGGGTCCACTCCCGCGGTGAGAGCAGGCCGCACGCGAACCAGGCGGCGGGACGGGCCAGGTCCCACGCCGGGTCGCCCATCCCCAGGTCATCCACGTCGATGAGCAGCCAGTGCCCGTCGGGGCCGCGCACGAGCTGGCCCAGATGCAGGTCGCCGTGGCAGAGGGCGAGGGGTCCTGGCGCGGCGGCCTCGTCGCGGGCCCAGGGCGGCAGGCCCGCCCAGGCCCGCAGGACCGGGGGCGCGGCGGGGTGCGGCTCGGCGGCCCGCAGCCGCGCCACGGCACGGGCCGCTTTGGCGGGCCCGCGCATGGGCGGGATCGTCCCCGGCACCGGGGCGGCGTGGAGCCGCGCGAGGAGAGCACCGGCGGCTTCCCAGGGGGCGGAGTCGGGATCGTCGCGGTCGACGGGGGTGCCGTGGGGCCAGAAGGTGACGAGGCGCCCGTGCAGGCGGGTGGCGCCGGGCGCGGAGGGCGCGAGCAGGACCCCGGGCAGCCGGGCGGCCACGTCGAGGCGCACGGCGAGCTCCGCGGGGTCGGTGTCCGGGGCATGCGCCTTCGCGACGACGTCCCCGTGCCGGACGACACTGGCATCCGCCCGGTCCGCGAGCACGGCGCCCCCGTCCCCACAGACACAGGCCCCACCGGACCGCCGGTGGGCGACGGCACGGGCGGAATCGGCAAGGGCGGCGAGCACGGGGACGGTCACGAAACTCCGTAGGTCGAGAGCAACGTCGAGAGCAACACGCCCGAAGCGTACGCACCCGGGCGAGGCCCGGGCCGACCTCTCCCTAGGGGCCCGGACCCGGGGGCCGGGTGTCCGTCGAGGAACGGCCCCGGTGTCGGCGCACCCACCGGGCAATCGCGGGGGCGGGCCCACAGGGCACCCGGCCGTGGGGTACAGCGGCCGACGCTCCCGGCGCCGGTCGCGGACCAGCGGATTTCCGGCAGGTGCCGGGGCGTAGGGCGTGCCGATCCGCACGAAGGGACGCGCCCCGCCTCGGGGCGCACCGAGGGCCGCCCCAGCGCCCGTTTCCGGCGGGTCAGGCAAGGGTGCGGACGTGGCTTCCCGTCCCGCGGGCCCAGCAGGGGGCGCCCCCTCCGGCAGGGGCTAGCCCCCGCGGGCCGGATGCCGCAAGGAACCCGTCGGGCGTCCCGCCGGACATGGCAATGCCCGCGCAGCTCCCCAGCTGCGCGGGCATTCTGCCGTCCGCCGCACCCCCGTCCCCACGGGGTTTCATGGCCGGATGTCCCCGCCCGGACCGCTCTTCCGGGCCTGGGGCGCCGCTCAGCGCCCCAGCATCACGCCCACGGACGACGCTTGTGTGACCACTGCTTCCCAGCCGCCGAAGACGACCACGAGCAGGGCTGCCAGGGGGAGGACCATGGCCGTCGCCACCAAGGGGTGGCGCGTGCCGGACGGGCGGACGCCGAACGCGGAGAACCTGCGCCCTTGCGTGCGGATCATGGTCCGCGGTGCCGTGTCCGCCATGATTCCTCTCCTGACCGCTTCGATGTGGTTTTGGCAAGCGGCGAGTGTCTGACCTCGGGGGACGAGTGCTACACCCGCCGCTTGACCTCAAATCTAGGTCCGCGGGACCTGCCGGGCGTCATGCCCTCGTACCGAATGCCTGGCCTCCCGGAGGATGACCGACCGGCGCGCACGTACTCCCGTGGGTGGAGACGGGGGCCTAGGACGTGGTCCTAGGACTCGGGGAAGACCCTGAGGGGACGGCTTTGACCTCGGAGGAGTCCTCCCTGGGGACCGGTTGCTCGACCAGGGCCAGGACCCGCGTGGCCATGAACCGCGCCGTGCGGACCACTGAGCCGCTGCGGGTGACTTCGCTCACTTCCACCACTCCCCTGCGCACCGCCGTCTCCACCCGGCGCCCCGCCCTGCTCGCCACCACTTCGTACGTCCGGGTCGTGTCACCGGCATCCACGACTATCTCCACACGGTCACCCTTCACGGGATCAATCCCCCTTCAGTGATGGACGGTTGGGGCAGGGGGCGGCGACAACGGCCCTGGCTTCCCCGGCCCCTGACCACTCTTCAAGTTTCCCACCCGGCACTGACAATCGATCGGCCCGCGAGGGCGCGGCCTCTGCACGTGCCCGGCCGCGGAAACGTAAGCTGTGGCTCGTCAGACGGACCGGGTAGCGGGGATGGACATGGCGATGATGCGGCTCCGGCGCGAGGACCCGCGTGTCGTCGGCTCGTTCAGGCTGCACAGGCGCCTGGGCGCCGGCGGCATGGGGGTCGTCTATTTGGGGTCGGACCGGCGGGGGCAGCGCGTCGCCCTCAAGGTGATCCGGCCCGACCTGGCGGAGGATCAGGAGTTCCGGTCGCGGTTCGCCCGCGAGGTCTCCGCCGCCCGCCGGATCAGGGGCGGCTGTACCGCGCGGCTCGTCGCCGCCGACCTCGACGCCGACCGGCCCTGGTTCGCCACGCAGTACGTCCCCGGGCCCTCCCTGCACGACAAGGTGGCCGCCGAGGGTCCGCTCTCCGCGGCCGACGTGGCCGTGGTCGGTTCGGCGCTCGCCGAGGGGCTCGTGGCCGTGCACGAGGCCGGTGTCGTACACCGCGACCTCAAGCCGTCCAACATCCTGCTGTCCCCCAAGGGGCCGCGGATCATCGACTTCGGCATCGCCTGGGCCACCGGCGCCTCGACGCTGACCCACGTCGGGACCGCCGTGGGCTCCCCCGGCTTCCTCGCTCCCGAGCAGGTGCGCGGCGCCGCCGTCACCCCCGCCACCGACGTCTTCGCGCTCGGCGCCACCCTGGCCTACGCGGGCATGGCGGACTCGCCCTTCGGGCACGGCAGTTCCGAGGTCATGCTCTACCGGGTGGTGCACGAGGAGGCGCAGCTGCACGGTGTGCCCGACGCGCTCGCGCCGCTCATCAGGGCCTGCCTGGCCAAGGACCCGGAGGAACGGCCCAGCACGCTGCAGCTGTCGCTGCGGCTCAAGGAGATCGCCGCCCGCGAGGCGCAGGGGATCAGCGACGTCCGGCCGCCCGCGCCCCGCCAGGACCACGACCGTCCCACGGGCCGGCTCGCCGACAGCTACCTGGACGAGCGCACACAGCGGCGTGCCGCCCCGGGCTCCACTCCCCCGCCGCGGTCCGGCGCGTCCAGGACGGCGGCGCCGCGGACCGGTCCCTCGCGGACCGGCTCGTCCCGTACGGGCGCCTCCCGGACCGGATCGTCGCGTACCGGATCATCGCGGACCGGGGCATCCAGGCCCGGCGCCCCGCGCTCGGGTCCGGGCTCCCGGCCCTCGGGGCCCCGCAACACGACGCGCGGTGGCTCAGGGCGTCCGGGGCCGCGGACCACGGGGACGGGCCGCAGGGGTCCCGCCAATCCGCGGCTGCTGCGTCAGCGGATCTTCGTGTTCGTGGTCGTGACGCTGCTCGTGGCACTCGGCATCGCCGCGGCGCAGGGGTGCCAGGGGCCCGCGCGGAGCCTCGGTGACACGGGCGTGCACCAGCAGCAGCCGTCACAGGCCGGGCCGATCGGGCCGGTGCAGCACGACCCCCGCGGCTGATCAGAGCTGCGGGCGGCCCGTCGCCACCGCGTAGAACGCGACCGCCGCGGCCGCGCCCACGTTGAGCGAGTCCACGCCGTGCGCCATCGGGATGCGGACCCATTCGTCGGCCGCGACCAGCGCCTGCGTGGAGAGGCCGTCGCCCTCCGCGCCGAGCATCAGCGCGATGCGGTCCATGCGGTGCGGTGCCGCCTCGTCCAGTGACTTGGCCTTCTCGTCGGGGGTGAGGGCGAGCAGGTTGAAGCCCGCCTCGCGCACTCCCTCCAGCCCCTTGGGCCAGGAGTCGAGACGGGCGTACGGCACGGAGAAGACCGCGCCCATCGAGACCTTCACCGAGCGGCGGTACAGCGGGTCCGCGCAGTCCGGCGAGAGCAGCACCGCGTCCATGCCCAGCGCGGCGGCCGAGCGGAAGATCGCACCGATGTTGGTGTGGTCGTTGACCGCCTCCATGACGACCACGCGGCGGGTCGTCGCGAGGAGCTCGTCGGCGGTGGGCAGCGGCTTGCGCTGCATGGAGGCGAGGGCGCCGCGGTGCACGTGGTAGCCGGTGACCCGCTCGGCGAGGTCGGGGCTGACCGCGTACACCGGGGCCGGGAGCTCGTCGATGACGTCGCGCATGACGTCGACCCACTTGGCCGAGAGCAGCATCGAGCGCATTTCGTACCCGGCGTCCTTGGCCCGTCTGATGACCTTCTCGCCCTCCGCGATGAACAGCCCCTCGGCCGGTTCGCGCTTGCGGCGCAGCTCCACGTCGGTCAGGCCTGTGTAGTCGCGCAGGCGCGGGTCGTCGGGGTCGTCGACGGTGATGAGATCAGCCACAGGGTGATACTGCCTTGTCCTGGGTGTGGTGCCAACGGCTGCGGACCGGTTCCGTTACCGCTGGTTACTTGGAGGTGGGCGGAGCGGACGCTACGCGAGGGGCTCGGGGCCGACCTTCACGACGTCGCCGATGACGATGACCGCGGGGGGCTTCACCTCGTGGGTGCGGACCGCTTCGGCGACCGTGCCAAGGGTCGCGTCGACGCGGCGCTGGGCGGCCGTCGTGCCCTCCTGGATCATGGCGAGCGGGGTGTCGGCGGACTTGCCGTGGGCGATCAGGGCCGCCGCGATCTTGCCGATCTTGTCGACGCCCATGAGGATCACGAGGGTGCCACGCAGCTTGGCGAGGGACTCCCAGTCGACGAGGGAGCGCTCGTCGTCCGGCGCCACATGGCCACTGACCACGGTGAACTCGTGGGCGACGCCGCGGTGGGTGACCGGGATGCCGACCGCCGAGGGGACCGAGATCGAGCTGGAGATGCCGGGTACGACGGTGCAGGTGATGCCCGCTTCGGCGAGGGCCTGGAGTTCCTCCATGCCGCGGCCGTAGACGTAAGGGTCGCCGCCCTTCAGGCGGACGACGGCCTTGCCCTGCTTGGCGTGCTCGATCAGGGCGTTGTTGATCGCCTCCTGGGCCATGAAACGGCCGTACGGAATCTTCGCGGCGTCGATGATCTCGACGTGCGGCGGCAGCTCGTCGAGGAGGTCGCGGGGGCCGAGGCGGTCGGCGATGACGACGTCGGCGGCGGCGAGGAGGCGGCGGCCGCGGACCGTGATGAGGTCGGGGTCGCCGGGGCCGCCGCCGACCAGGGCGACGCCGGGGGTACGGGTGCGCAGGTGCGGGGCGACGAGGCTGCCGTCGCGCAGGCCCTCGACGACCGCGTCGCGGATGGCGGCGGTGCGGCGGGGGTCGCGGTCGTTGATGTCGGAGGAGAGGACGGCGACCGTGACGCCCTCGGAGCGGCCCGTGGCCGGGGTCCAGGCGGTGGCCTCCTCGGCGTCGTCGGAGCGCACGCACCAGACGCGGTGGGCCTCGGCCTCGGCGGATGCGCGGGTGTTCGCCTCCGCGTCGCTGGTGGCGATCAACGCGTACCAGGCGTCCTGGAGGTCGCCCGTCTCGTACCTGCGCCGGGCCCAGGTGAGCTCGCCCGCGTCGGCCATCGCTTCCACGGAGGGGGTGGCCGAGGGAGATACGAGGGTGATGTCCGCGCCCGCCTTGATGAGCGCCGGGAGACGGCGCTGGGCGACCTGGCCGCCGCCGAGGACGACGACGCGGCGGCCCTTGAGGCGGAGGCCTACGGGGTAGGCGGGGTATTCGGCCATGGCTCTGGGGCTCCTCGTGCGGGGCGTTGCGGCTGCCGCTGCGGCGGTGGAGCGGCGAGGTGTTGACGTGCGGGTTCAGTATGGCTGGGGCGGTCGGGTTCTCTTCCCCGAGCCCGCCCCTTCCCGAAAGACGGGGCTTCGCCCCGGGCCCCGTCGTTCGTCTGCGGACCGTGGGCGTTTGTGCCCACGAACAGGACTGGTTACTTCTCGGTCACGCCCGCCGAGTCGAACGTGGCGACCTCGTGCATCGCGCGGGCCGCGCTCTGGACCACCGGGAGGGCCAGGAGTGCGCCCGTGCCCTCGCCGAGGCGTAGGTCCAGGTCGACCAGGGGGCGCAGGCCCAGCTTGTTGAGGGCCGCCACGTGGCCGGGCTCCGCGCTGCGGTGGCCCGCGATGCAGGCCGCGAGGACCTCGGGGGCGATCGCGCGGGCCACGAGCGCGGCGGCGCCGGCGCTGACGCCGTCCAGGATCACCGGCGTACGCAGGGACGCGCCGCCGAGGAGGAGGCCCACCATGGCCGCGTGCTCCAGGCCGCCGATGGCCGCGAGGACGCCGATCGGGTCCGCCGGGTCGGGCTGGTGGAGTTCCAGCGCGCGGCGGACGACCTCGACCTTGCGGGTGTGCATCTCGTCGTTGATGCCCGTACCACGACCGGTGACCTCGGCCGGGTCGGTGTCGGTGTAGACGGAGATGAGGGCCGCGGACGCCGTCGTGTTCGCGATGCCCATCTCGCCCGTGAGCAGCGCCTTGTTGCCTGCCGCGACGAGGTCGCGGGCCGTCTCGATGCCGACTTCGATGGCCGCCTTGACCTCTTCGCGGGTCAGGGCGGGCCCCGTCGTCATGTCGGCCGTGCCCGCGCGGACCTTGCGGGGCAGCAGGCCGGGGGTGGCGGGCAGTTCGCTCGCCACGCCGACGTCGATGACGCAGACCTCGGCGCCCACCTGGTTGGCGAAGGCGTTGCAGACCGCGCCGCCGCCGAGGAAGTTGGCGACCATCTGCGCGGTCACCTCCTGGGGCCAGGCGGTGACGCCCTGAGCGTGCACACCGTGGTCGCCCGCGAAGATCGCGACGGCCGCGGGCTCCGGGATGGGCGGCGGGCACATCCGGGAGAGACCGGAGAGCTGGGCGGAGATGATCTCCAGCATGCCGAGCGCGCCCGGCGGCTTCGTCATCCGCTTCTGCCGTTCCCACGCCTCGCCGAGCGCCTTGGCGTCCAGCGGGCGGATGTTGGCCACGGTCTCGGCGAGCAGGTCGTGCGGGTCCTCGCCGGGCAGGGCGCGGCGGCCGTACGTCTCCTCGTGGACGACCCAGGAGAGCGGGCGGCGCTTGGACCAGCCGGCCTGCATCAGCTCGGGCTCGTCCGGGAACTCGTCGACGTAGCCCACGCAGAGGTAGGCGACGACTTCGAGGTGCTCGGGCAGGCCGAGGGCGCGGACCATCTCGCGCTCGTCGAAGAAGCTGACCCAGCCGACGCCGAGGCCCTCGGCACGCGCGGCGAGCCAGAGGTTCTCGACGGCGAGCGCCGAGGAGTAGGGGGCCATCTGCGGCTGGGTGTGCCGGCCGAGGGTGTGGCGGCCGCCGCGGGTGGGGTCGGCGGTGACGACGATGTTCACCGGGGTGTCGAGGATGGCCTCGATCTTCAGTTCCTTGAACTGCTTGGCGCGGCCCTTGGGGAGGGACTTCGCGTACGCGTCGCGCTGGCGCGCGGCCAGTTCGTGCATCGAGCGCCGGGTCTCGGCGGACTTGATGACGACGAAGTCCCAGGGCTGGGAGTGGCCGACCGACGGCGCGGTGTGCGCGGCCTCCAGGACGCGGAGCAGCACCTCGTGCGGGATGGGGTCCGCGCGGAAGCCGTTGCGGATGTCGCGGCGCTCGCGCATGACGCGCAGGACGGCCTCGCGCTCGGCGTCGGCGTAGCCGGGAGCGGCGGTGCCGGGGGACGTGACGGGCTCGGCGGGCTCGGGGGCGGCCCCGGCGACGGCGGCGGTCTCGGTGTCGGTTCCGGCTGCGGGCGCGACCATCAGGATCTCCGGGGCGTCCGGGTCCTCGCCCTCCTCGGGGGCTTGCGCCGCGGCGGCGGGGGCGAGGAGCTCGGGGCCCTCGTGCTCCGCGGCCGCGGGAGCCGCGACGGCGTCGGCCGTCTCGGGCTGGGAGGCGGGCGCAGGCGCGGGTGCGGCTGCGGCCGGTACGGCTGCTTCAGGCGCTTCGGCCATCTCGGGTGCTTCGGCCACTTCGGTCACTTCGTTCGCTTCGATCGGTTCGAACGAGATGACTTCGTCGGCCTCGTCCAACTCGTCGGCCGGGTCGGCCGTCTCGGGGGCGGCCGGGAACTCGGTCGGAGCCGCCGCAGAGGAGACAATACGGGGCACACCGGAGACGGGCGGGACCTGGGGGGTCTCCGTGACCTCGGGCGATGCGTCGGGTGCGGCTTCGGGCGTCACGTCGAACGCTGCCCCGGACGTCGCCTCGGGTGCCGCCTCCCCCGTCGTCCCCTCCGGTACGGCGTCGGGCAGCGGCGTGGGCTGGGCGCCGTCGCGCGGGGCGGGGACGGTGACGGCGGGCTGCTGGACGGCCTCCGGCGTCACGTCGGCGTGCGCCGGGGCTTCCGGGGCGACGGGCTCGGCGGCCGGAACCTCGGCGACGGGTGCCTCTTCGACCGGAACCTCCGCGACCGGGGCCTCGGCTGCCTCGGCCTCGACCGGCGCGGGCGCCGCCTCCGTGACCTCGGCGCCCTCGGATGCGGGCTGCGGAGCCGGGTCCTCCCGCGGAACGGCCATGGGGTGCGGCGGCGTCGGCGCCAGGTGGGGCGTGGTCGGGACCGTGCCGTCCACCGGCACGAACTGGCCGATCGGCGCGGAGCCTTGGGCGCCCTCGAATCCGCCGGGAAGCGAGCCGTCCATGGGTGCGGCGGGGCCCTGCGCGGGCTGCCCCTCGGAGTGCTGCGGGCCCGGCGCGGCGTGCCGGGCCTCGACGGCGAAACCGGGCTGCGCGGTTTCGGCGGCGTGCGGGACCTGCGTGCCGTCCCAGGGCTGGGCGGAGGCGACGGCGAACGCGGGCACGGCCTGCGCGAACGCCGGCTGCTCCGCCGCGGGGAACTGCGGCTCCTCCGTCAGGACCTGGCCGAGCTCGGCGCCCTGCTGGGCCACCGGGCCGGCCTGACCGGCGCCGGCGTCGGCGGCGTGCGGGAAGTCGGGGGCTTCCACGGCGGCGGAGACGGGCGCCTCGGGTGCCACAGCCTCCGGGGCCGCGGTCTCGGGCCCCTCAGTGGGCAGCGCGAAAGAAACGGCGTCCTGGGCCTGCGGCGCTTCCGTTGCCTGTGGTGCCGGTGTGACGGATGCGTCGCCCGCGGCTTCCGGGGCCCCTGCGTCGACCGGGGCCTCTGCGACGGGTGGGACGACCGTTTCTGCTGGTCCGGCTTCCGCTGGTACGGCGTACGTCTCGGACCCGGTCTGCTCCTGCGGTGTCCCCCACGGCGTCCCGGCCTGCGGCGGGATCTCGCCGAGCTGCGGTCCCGGCAGCGGCTGCCCCGCGTCGTCCCGCGGGATGTCGAGGTACTCGGGTCCGGTCGGCGGCCCCGCGTGGCGGGCCGGCGCGGGCCCCCGGTCGGCGAGCGAACGCACCGGGCTCCCCGAGCCGTCCGGCACGGCGGGGCCCGACGGGCCGTGGTGCAGCGGACGCCTGGCGGGACCCGGGTGGGAGGGCGCGGGCGCCGAGCCGGGCAGCCGGACGCCGTTCAGGTCGACCGAACCGCTGTCCCTGCCGGACGTCTCGTGCGGTCCCGGCTGGTGGACGGCGTGCGCCGGCTGGCCGGCGTACCCGCCCTGCGCCGCGAGACCCTCGCCCCACGCGCCCTGGGCGCCCGGCATCAGCAGCAGGTCGTCCTCGTCGGCGGCAGCCGCGGGGGCCGCGGGGTCGGCAAAGGGATACGCACCCGGAGCGGGAACGCCCGGCTGCTGCGCCCCCATGCCCTGCACGGGCCCGGACGGCACATCGTTGCCTGCGCCCTCCGGCAGTCCCTCACCCGGGACCTGGCCGGTGTCGGTCATGCGTAACCCCTCGCCCATCGGTTAGTGCTTCTTCGACCGCCCCTCGGCCTTCGGCCGGGGAGGTCCCATCGCCCGGAGCGGCGCACCAACCGCCCGTCATCCTCAACGAGCGTGTGCGCCCCGCGGCACGAACCGCGCACCGGACAACAGGCATTGTCCCTGTCCGTCCGCCGCCGTGGCAGCTTGATCGGCCACGGCCCGCTGTGGACTGCGCCACGTTGCGCGTCCTCCGGTCATGCCGTACCACACACCCCCCGAAACCGGACGAGCTTTCCGGACATCGGCCAACGAACTGCTTGGCACCCGGGTGCAGTACAACGATCGGCCAGCCTACCCCGCACCGCGCGCCGGCAGGGTCACGGGGAACGGTCGGGCAACCGCCCCGAGAGCAGGAACACCACGGTCCGCTTCTCTTCGCGCCAGGCCCGTGTGTCGAGCTCGACGGATTGCAGGAGGGCGCACTCGACGGCGTATCCGTGCTCGCTCAGATCCCTGCCGATGAGTTCGGCGGCGTCGCGTGTCGCGGCGTGGGTCACGATGCGCTCGGGACGGCGGTCGGCGACCGCGGAGACCACCGCGGCTCCCCCGCCCCCGACGCGTACGACATCGGGTTCGGGCAGGTCTTCGAGGACGTGCGGCGCGACGCCGTGCACGGTCTGCGCCTGGACGCCGAAGCGGCGGACGGCGGCCGTCGTGCGGCCGAGGGCGTCGGGGTCGCTGTCGACCGCGATCACCGCGGCGCCGAACCGCGCCGCCTCGGCGGTGAAGGCGCCGCTGCCGCAGCCGATGTCCCAGACGAGGTCGCCCACGCGCGGCCCCAGGCGGGCGAGTTGCGCGGCCCGCAGCCGGTCGCTCTCGCCCTCGCCGAGCCAGATGTCGCCGCCGTACTCCGCGGCGGGCAGCGCCCAGCCGCGCGGTGCCGCACCGGGTTCGCGGCCCATGATCCAGCCGGTGTCGGCGGCCGCGGCGGCGCCGCCGATGACGATGACGACGTTCGGGTCGCGCCAGCTGTGGTCGGCGGCCTTCTCGGAGGTGACCACGGAGACCTGCTCGCGTTCGGTACCGAGCTCCTCGCAGATCACGAAGGTGCGGTGGACGCCCTGGAGCAGCAGGCCGAGCTCGGCGGGTCCGGCGCCGGGCGAGGTGAGGACGGCGACCTTGGGGTGGGCGCGGCAGACGTTCACGGCGCGGCGCAGGGTGCGGCGGTGGGCGACCACGACCTCGGCGTCGTCCCACGGCATGCCCGCGCGGGCGAAGGCCTGGGCGACGGAGGAGACGGCGGGCACCACTTCGACCTCCAGGCCGAATTCCGGGGCGCGCAGGGTGCGTACGACACCGAAGAAGCCGGGGTCGCCGTCGGCCAGGACGACGGCGGTGCCGCGGTGGGCGGCGATGCGGCGGGCGGCGAGGCCGACGCTGCCGAGGCGGATCCGTTCGGCGCGGGCGGGGATCTCGTCGAGTGCCAGGTGGTGGGCGGCGCCCGCCACGAGCGTGGCGGCACTGAGCGCGGAGCGTGCCGCGTCGGTCAGCGGCGTACCGTCCCAGCCGATCACCGTGACCCGGTCGGCCATCGTCGTCTGTCTCCTGGGTTCTCGCGGGTCGTCAGTGCGGGGGCGGCGGCTGCGGGGGTGGGGCAGGGCACCGGACCAGGGCGAGCGTACCCGCTGTGACCGGAGTCAGTTCCAGTCGGAGTAGGCGGAGAATCCGCTGTCGGCGAGCGCCTCGGAGACGCCTTCGAGGTCTTCGGGGAGCAGGCTCCACACGATGAGGTCGGTGCGCAGCTCGAGCCAGCCGCCGAACGGGTCGCCGCCGTTCCTCGTGCGCGCTATCCAGGCGCCGCGCAGGACGCCCTCGCTGATGCAGCCGATCTTCTGGGCGACCTGCTGGGCGGCGGTGTTGTCGGCGGCGGTGCGCAGCTCGATGCGTTCGAACTTCTGGTCGTGGAACAGCCATTGGGCGGTGGCGAGCGCCGCCTCGGATGCGTACCCCTCGCCGCGGGCCCAGGGGGCGACGACGTAACTCAGCTCGGTGGAGCGCACCCGCCAGTCGGTGGACCGGAGTTGGATGATGCCGACAAGTCGCTGGGTGAGGAACTCGGTGACGGCGAGGACGATGCCGCGGCCCTCGGAGCGTTCGGCGGGGGCGCGGTGGGCGATCCAGTCGCGTGCGACGGTCTCGGTGTAGGGCTGGGGCACGGAGGTCCAGGCCGTGACGAGTTCGTCGTTCATCATCTCCGCGTACGCGGGGACGTCCGCCTCTTCGAGAGGGCGCAGCACCAACCGCTCCGTGCTGATGGAGATGTCGGGGAACCCCGATGTGCCCGCTGTGCCCGAGGAGGCTGTAGTCATGCGCCGCTCCATACCCTTCATAGACCTGAAGGACCTTCACCTTTCGGTCTTCTGAAGTGCCCAGCATGCAGCATGCACGGGCACAGACGCACCACGGGGTCCTCTCCGGGTGGCGGAGAGGACCCCGTCGGCGTCACGCGCGCGGGAGGCCGTTCAGCCCGCCCCGACGGGCAGGACGGATCCCTTGTACTTGTCCTCGATGAACTTCTTCACCTCGGGCGAGCGGAGCAGTTTGGCGAGCTTGCGCACCCGCGGGTCGTCCTTGTCGCCCTTCTTGACGGCGAGGACGTTGTTGTAGGGATTGCCCTTCGACGACTCCAGGAGGATGGCGTCCTCCTTGGGGCTGAGGTCGGCGTCGAGCGCGTAGTTGTTGTTGATGACCGCCGCGTCGAGGTCGTCGAGCGAGCGCGGGAGCTGCGCGGGTTCGAGTGCCTTGACGGTGAGCTTCTTCGGGTTGGACGTGATGTCCTCGGGCGTGGCGGTGCCGCCGACGCCCTTCTTGAGCCCGATGAGGCCCTTGGAGGCGAGCAGCTGGAGTGCCCGTCCCTCGTTGGTCGTGTCGTTCGGGACGCCGACGGTCGCTCCCGCGGGGAGCTCGGCGATGTCCTTGATCTTCTTGGCGTACACGCCCATGGGGGGCAGGTACACCTCGGTGACCGGCACGAGGTCCGTCTTCTTGGACTTGTTGAAGTCTTCGAGGTACGGGGTGTGCTGGTACAGGTTGGCGTCGAGGGAGCCCTCTTGGAGCGCGGTGTTCGGCGTGACGTAGTCCGTGAACTCCGTGATCTTGAGGTCGAGCCCTTCCTTCTTCGCCAGGTTCTGCTGGATGTACGTGAGGACCTCGCCGGCCGGGGTCGGCGTGGCGCCGACCACGAGCGCGCCGTCGCTCCGGTCGTCCGCGCCGCACGCGGTGAGGCCGAGCGCGAGGGCCAGGGTCCCCGCCGCGGCGGCGATGGTGGACGTACGCACGGTCAGAACGCCGCGACGACGGCGCCGTCGTACTTCTCGTCGATGAACTTCTTGACCTCGGGCGAGGTGAGGAGCTTGGCGAGCTTCTTCACGCGCGGGTCGTTCTCATCGCCCTTCTTGACGGCGAGGAAGTTGCCGTAGGGGTTGCCCTTGGCGGGCTCGGCGACGAGGGCGTCCTTGGCGGGGCTGAGCGCGGGCTTGGCCTCCAGCGCGTAGTTGCCGTTGATCACCGCGGCGTCGACATCGCTCAGGGTGCGGGGCACCGTGGGGGCTTCGAGCTCCTTGAACTGGATGTTCTTGGGGTTCTTGGCGATGTCCTTGGGGGTGGCCTCGTAGCCCACGCCCTTCTTGAGCTCGATGATGCCGTTGTCCGCGAGCAGCTTGAGCGCGCGGGCCTCGTTGGTGGTGTCGTTGGGAATGGCGATGGTGGCGCCCTTCTCCAGCTCACCGAGCTTCTTGACCTTCTTCGAGTACACGCCGAGCGGCTCCAGGTGAACCGTGGCTCCCGGGACGGGCACGATGTCGGTGCCGCGCTTCTTGTTGAAGTCGTCCAGGTACGGCTTGTGCTGGAAGTAGTTGGCGAAGACCTCGCCCTGTTCCACGGCCGTGTTCGGCGTGACGTAGTCGGTGAATTCCTTCACCTCGAGGTCGAGGCCCGCCTTCTTGGCGAGGTTCTTCTGGACGTAGTCCAGGATCTGGCCCTGCGGCGTCGGGGTCGCGGCGACGACGAGCGGGCCGTCCTTGTCGCCGGAGCCCTTGTCGGAGCCGCAGGCGGAGAGTCCGAGGGTGAGGGCTCCGGCGGCGAGGACAGCGGTGGTGATCTTGGCGGTGTTACGCACGAAAAGTGCCTTTCTCCATGGGTGGTGCAGCCCCGCGGGGTGCGCGGGGAAGTCCTGGTGGCCGTGGGGCCGGGTGGCCGTCGCGTCAGCCGGTCTTGGTGACCGATTCGGCGGCGGCGGTGCCGGGCAGTACGCCCCGCAGCGGCCGGAACAGCAGCAGCGGGGCCGAGCCGCCGCCGCGCTTGTGCAGACGGCGGGCCGCGTAGTCGCCCGCGAACTGGATGATCGAGATGACCACGGCGAGGATCGCCACGGTGATCCACATCAGCTCGGTCTCGAAGCGCTGGTAGCCGTAGCGCAGGGCGAGGTCGCCGAGGCCGCCGCCGCCGACCGTGCCCGCCATGGCGGAGTAGCCGATGAGGGCGACGATCGTGGTGGTGGCGCCCGAGATCAGCGAGGGCAGCGACTCGGGGACGAGGACCTTGCGCACGACGGTCCAGGTGGAGCCGCCCATCGACTGCACGGCCTCGACGAGCCCGCCGTCGACCTCACGGATGGAGGTCTCGACCAGGCGCGCGAAGAACGGGATGGCGCCGACGGCGAGCGGCACGAGGGCGGCCTCGCGGCCGATCGTGGTGCCGGTGATCCACCGCGTGAAGCCCATCAGGGCGACCATCAGGATGATGAAGGGCATCGAGCGGGCGATGTTCACGATCTGCCCGATGACCTTGTTGAGGAAGGCGTTCTGCAGCAGTCCGCCGCGCTCGGTGAGGACGAGCAGGACGCCGAGCGGCAGTCCGGCCACGACGGCTATCAGCGTCGACCAGCCCACCATGTAGAGGGTGTCCCAACAGGCCTGCTCCAGCAGGGGCTGCATCTCCGACCAGGTCACTTGGCACCTTCCTTGACCAGCAGCGTCGCGTCCTTCGGCGTGGGCGCCGCGTCTTCGCCCGCGATGTCGACCTGGAGGCCCTGCTCGCGCAGGAAGCCGATGGGGACGACGTTCTCCTCGAAGCGGCCCGGCAGCTCGATGCGCATGCGGCCGACCTGCTTGCCCGCGACGGTGTCCATCGCGGCGCCGAGGATCGAGATGTCGATGTTGTACGTGCGCGACAGCTGGGAGATGACCGGCTGGGTCGCGGCCTCGCCGTGGAACGTCACGTCGACGACGGTGCGGTCGGCGCCTGTGGCCTCGCCGCTGACCGGGAAGAGCGCGGCGGCGAGTTCGGAGCCGGGGGTGGCGAGCAGCTCGCTGACGGTGCCGGACTCGATGATCTGTCCGCGCTCCATGAGGGCGGCGGAGTCGCAGACGCTCTTGACGACGTCCATCTCGTGCGTGATGAGCAGGACGGTCAGGCCGAGCTGCTGGTTGAGGTCGCGCAGGAGCTGGAGGATGGAGCGGGTGGTCTCGGGGTCGAGGGCGCTGGTCGCCTCGTCGGAGAGGAGCACCTTCGGGTCGCCTGCGAGGGCGCGGGCGATGCCGACGCGCTGCTTCTGGCCGCCGGAGAGCTGGGCCGGGTAGGACTTGGCCTTGTCGCCGAGTCCGACCAGGTCGAGGAGTTCGAGGGCCTTGCGGGAGCGCTCCTGGCCGGAGAGGCCGAGGATCTCCAGGGGCAGCTCGACGTTGTCCTGCACGGTGCGCGAGGACAGCAGGTTGAAGTGCTGGAAGACCATGCCGATGCGGCTGCGGGCCCGGCGCAGTTCCTTGCCGGCGCGGGGGCCGCGGCCCGCGAGGGCGGTGAGGTCCTGACCGGCGACGGTCACGGTGCCGGAGGTGGGGCGCTCCAGGAGGTTGACGCAGCGGATCAGGGAGGACTTGCCGGCGCCGGACTGGCCGATGACGCCGTACACCTCGCCCTCGCGGACGTGCAGGTCGACTCCGTCGAGGGCGGTTACTTCACGACCGCGTGAGCGGTAGACCTTGGTGAGGCCGGAAGTGGTGATCACAGGATTTCCGTCACTGTCGAGTGCGCGGCGCGGGGTGGCCGGGCACGGGGCATTCGTTCGGAACGCGGCACGGTTCTCGCGGTGGTGGTGCGGTGGAACCGGAGGACGTGTGCGCGGGGCAGGCTCGCTTCCTACGTCGACTTGTCGACTCCGTTGAGTGCGACGGTTGCGTCGGTCAGGAGCGCGGCACAGCGGCTTCGCTTCGGGGCGCGAGGCTCTTCAGTGGTGCGGGGGCCCTCAGAAGGCGCACATTCGACACATACAACGAGCACCGGGCGTCGTGATCGCCTCGGTCGCAAGGGTGCGGCTGCTCGTCGTGGTCATGGGCCCAAGTAAAACACGCGTGAGGTGGCTGTCCACCACCGCTGTCCGGTATACGGACAGCGGTGGGACGGCCGCGGACACCGGTGGCAGGCGGGTCAGTCGGCGACGACGATCTCCACGCCGCCCTCCGTGGCCTGCGCGGACACGGCGGAGAGGTCCTTGACGACGACGTCGGCGAGGCCGCCGGAGAGCTCGGACGCCGGGTGGGTTGTGGTCAACGCCACGGTCTTCATGCCGGCGGCGCGGCCCGCCTGCAGACCCGCGGGGGCGTCCTCGAAGACGACGCAGCGCGCGGGGTCGACGCCGAGCTTGGCGGCGGCGAGGAGGAAGGGCTCCGGGTCGGGCTTGCCGCGCGTGATGTCGTCGGCGGCGATGACGAGGCCGGGGCGCAGGCCGACCTCGGCGAGCCTGGCCTCGCCCAGGGCGCGGGTCGCGGAGGTCACCACGGCCCAGCGGTCGGCGGGCAGGGACTCCAGGAGCTCGCGGGTGCCGGGCAGCAGGACGACACCGCCCGCGACGTCGGCGACCTCCAGCTCATCGATGCGGGCGACGGCCTCGGCGAGCTTCTCCGGCGGCAGCAGGTCGGCGGCGATCTCGGCGGCGGGCCGCCCGTGCAGCTCGACCGCGGCGAACTCCTCGGCGGTGATCCCGTACTCCTGTGCCCACCGCGACCAGCAGCGGTACACCGACTCCAGGGAGGAGACGAGGGTGCCGTCGTTGTCGAACAGGAGCGCGTCAGCGTGGATCTTCATGACCATCGAGCCTACGGGGCGCCTCCGGGGGCCGTGCAACGGGCCGAGGGCCGCGCGCACCGGGCCGAAGGCCCCGTAATAAAGTCACGGACATGCTTGTTGCCCTGACGATCGCGGTCTCCGTGGCCGCGCTCGCCCTCGCCGCATGGTGCGGTTTCGCCGCTTACCGCGACCAGCCGACCAAGGACTGGCACTTCATCGGGATGGGTGTCGTGACCCTCCTGGCCGCCGTCCAGCTGATCGCCGGCATCGTCCAGCTCGCGCGCGGCGAGCACGCGGACCAGGGCACGACGATCTTCGTGGCGTATCTGATCGGCGCGTTCGCCTGTGTGCCCGCGGCCGGTTTCATGTCCCTCGCCGAGCGCACCCGCTGGGGCTCCCTGACGGTCGCCGCGGGCGGCGTGGTCCTCGCCGTGCTCGAAGTGCGGCTCTACGACATCTGGGGAGGCTGAGGTGACGGTGACCGGAGAGAGCGAGACCCCCGAGTCCCCCGGGACCCGCCAGAAGCTCATCACGGGGCCCGGCATCCTGCTGGTGTGGCTGTACGGCGTGATGGTGGTCGGCGCCGTGTCCCGCTCGGCCGTGCAGATCTCCACGGACTTCGACAAGGCCCCGCTCGCGTACTCGCTGTCCGCGGTCGCGGGCCTCGTCTACGGCTTCATCACGTACTCGCTGGTGCGCGGCGGCTCCACGGCCCGCACGGCGGCGCTGGTGTGCTGCGCCGCCGAGCTGGTGGGCGTGCTCGGCGTGGGCACGTGGACGCTGGTGGAGCCGTCCGCGTTCCCGGACGCCACGGTGTGGTCGGACTTCGGGATGGGCTACCTCTTCATCCCGGTGATCCTGCCGGTGACGGCGATCTTCTGGCTCAACCGGGCGCGGAAGGCTTCGGCGGAACGTTAGGCGCTGGCCACGTACGTCCCCGCGGCCGCCTCCTTCGCGAACGTCAGCACCGTGAGCCGGTCGTTCACGTGCTGGGTGCTCACCGGCGCGTACCCGTGCTTGCGGTAGAGCTGGAGGTTCTGCTCGCTGCGGTGACCGGCGGAGAGCTGGAAGCACTTGGCCGTGCCCCCGTCCCCGAGCCGGTGCTCGATCGCGTCGAGGAGGCGGCCGCCCAGGCCGTGGCGCTGCATCCTGGGGTGGACGATGAGCTTGCCGATGTGCGCCGTACCGTCGGCGTCGACCGTGCCGCGCACGGACGCCACCACCTCGGTGCCGAGCCGGGCGACGAGGACGGTGCCCGCGGCCAGTTCGCCCCTGAGGGACTCCAGGGACTGCGTCAGGGGTTCGATCGAGTAGTCGCCGTAGATCGCGGCCTCGCTCTGGTAGCAGAGGTACTGCAGTTTGAGGATCTGCTCGACGGCGTCCTGGTCGTCCGCCGCCGCCACCGAGATGGTCACGCTCATGCCCATGTGTGCATGCCTCCCGCTCACCTGCTCCACCGGTTGTCTAACGCTCCATTCCCCACGGTGCAGGAGCCGCAACCTCCGCCGCCAGCATTCTGCGCAGGCATCCCAGGCAACGGGAACGTTCCGGCCCCAGACTCCCCTGTGACATTCCCAACTCTCCTGCGATTTCGCGGTAGGTGAGGTCCTTGGGGGACAGCAGTGCGGCCATGAGGCCGGGGCAGCGTCCGGGCAGCCTGCGCACGGCGGCGTGCAGGATGCGGTTCCGGTCGGCGGACAGGGCGCGCTCCTCCGGGCCGCGCTCGGTGTCGTCCGCGGGTTCGGTGGCGTACGCCGCTTCCTGACGGCCCCTGCGCCGGGTGAGGAGCGCCTCGGCCTCCACGGCGCCGCGCAGCCACAGCGCGGGGTCGGCGGGCGGTCCGTCGGACTCCAGGCGCTCCAGGAGGCGGAGCCAGACGGCCTGTTCGAGGTCGCCGGGGTCCGTGCCGGAGCCGAGCGCCTCCGCGGACGCCTCGGCGGCGAGCAGCGGGCGCAGGGCGGGGATGAGCGTGGGGATGGGGTCGTACGTCATGCACGGCGGGACGCGGCCGCTCCGGCGCGAGGTTTCCGGAGCGGCCGTGTCTCACCCCAACCGGGGCCCATACCTCAGCGGTTGACGAAGTCCGCGGCCGCGAGCAGGGCGGTGTCGCAGTTGTCGGAGAAGATCCCGTCGATGCCCGTCTCGAAGTACGCCTTGAAGGCGCCGAAGGCGTCGCCGTAGGCCGTCGGGTCGGTGCCCTTCCTGAAGTTCGTGGGCAGGAAGGTGTTCTCGTTGCGCATCGTGTACGGGTGCAGGATCAGGTCCGCCGCGTGCGCGTCCCTGACCAGTGTGGTCGGGGTGCCGAGGCTGCCGTCGGCCTTGCGCGGGATGACCAGGTCGAGGGTCGGGCCGATGCCCTGGGCGAAGCCGGCCATCCAGCGCAGGCCCTTGGGCGTGATCAGGTCGGCGACGGTGCGCGGGTCGTTCGCCTCGACGAAGTCCCAGGGGCGGGAGTTCGCGGTGGACAGGAGCACGACGCGCGGCGCGGAGACCAGCTTGGCCAGGCGCTGGATGCTGCTGGGCTCGAAGGACTGGAGGAAGTTCGGCGAGTTCTTCTTGTGGCGGCCGTAGCGGCGCAGGAGCTTGGCGAGGGGCTCCTCCAGGCCGAGGCCCAGCTTGCGGAAGTAGGTGGGGTGCTTGGTCTCGATGTGCAGCCAGACGGGCTTGCCGCGCTTGCGGCCCTCCTTCTCGGCCCACCGGAAGACCTCTTCGAGGGTGGGCACGTCCCAGCGGCCGTCGTAGAGGGTGTTGCGCTGGCGGGTGCCGGGGATGCGCTCCTTGGCGCGCAGCGTCTTCAGCTCGGCGAGCGTGAAGTCCTCGGTGAACCAGCCGGTGAGCGAGGTGCCGTCCACGGACTTGGTGGTCTTGCGGGACGCGAACTCGGGGTGCGCCGAGACGTCCGTCGTCGCGGTGATGTCGTTCTCGTGACGGCAGACGAGGTGGCCGTCCTTGGTCGGCACCACGTCCTGCTCGATGACGTGTGCGCCCATGTCGAGGGCGAGCTGGTACGAGCCGAGGGTGTGTTCCGGCCGATAGCCGCTGGTGCCGCGGTGCGCGACGACGGTCGGTACGGGCAGGGACGTATATCCGCCATGTCCGCCGTGCCCGCCGTGTCCACCGCCGTGCCGCTCGCCGGCTCTCGCCACGCCGGGCAGTCCGACCGCGGCGGCGCCCGCACCGGCGATCGCCGCTCCCAGTAGCGCGCGGCGCCCCGGGCTCGTCCCCGGCTGCTGCTGACCCGAATCCTGCGTCGCCATTGGCGCTCCTCCCGATGTCTCGCTGCCTTGCACCTGACAAAGCGGGACTGATCGTAGGTGGCCGCGAGTGACGTGTGGGAGACCCTGGAGGGAACGGCGGGATGACGCGGCGTGGCGAGTGGGCGCACGATGGGCGTTGCGGCGCGTGTTCGGGGGCCGCCACGCTGAGCGAAGTGTGCGCGTGACAAGGACCACTACTTCGGGCCACACCCGCCCCAGGGGGATACGGTCGTCACACAGGCGACAACCCCGGGCAACACGGCACAGAATCAGGTCAACACTGTGTATCGGGTCCATGAACCCGATGTGCAAAGGGCGGTGACCCGCGAGTACCGTACTCACCTGCACTTACTCGTCGTCGACCCGTTGACACCGGAGGGCCTGTTGTCCCGTCTAGCGCTCATCAAGGCAGTGCTCGGACCGTTCTTGCGCCTGATGTTCCGCCCACGGGTAGAAGGCGCCGAGAACATCCCGGGGACCGGCCCCGTCATTCTGGCCGGAAACCACCTCACGTTCATCGACTCGATGATCCTGCCGCTGGTCACCAACCGTCCGGTGTTCTTCATCGGCAAGGACGAGTACGTCACCGGCAAGGGCCTCAAGGGCCGCCTCATGGCGTGGTTCTTCACGGGCGTCGGCATGATTCCCGTGGACCGTGACGGTGGGCGCGGAGGTGTCGCGGCGCTCATGACGGGGCGGCGGATCCTGGACGACGGCAAGGTGTTCGGCATCTACCCCGAGGGCACGCGTTCGCCCGACGGGCGGCTGTACCGGGGTCGTACGGGCATCGCCCGGCTCACCCTCATGACGGGCGCGCCCGTCGTCCCCTTCGCGATGATCGGCACGGACAAGCTCCAGCCGGGCGGCAAGGGGCTTCCCCGGCCGGGGAAGGTGACGGTCCGCTTCGGCGAGGCGATGGAGTTCTCGCGGTACGACGGGATGGACCGGGACCGGTATGTGCTGCGGGCGGTGACGGACTCCGTGATGACGGAGGTCATGTTGCTGTCGGGGCAGGAGTATGTGGACATGTACGCCACGAAGGCGAAAGCGGCGTAGCCGCTGGGTAACGGTTTTTACGGTGCGCCCGCACCGGGGCTGGGGTCTCTTCCCCCTGCGCCGGGGCGGGCGTTCGCGTTTCCTCGCCGCTTCGCGGGGGTGCCGGTGGCTTTGACCGCGGGCCGGTGGGGGCTGGTCGCGCAGTTCCCCGCGCCCCTGAGTGCCACCGCGCGTCGGTTGTTCGGTGCGGGTCGTGCCCCGTTAGGGGCGCGGGGAACTGCGCGATCAGCCCCCACCGGCCCGCACCCGAAAGCCCACCCCCGGGGACCCTAGTGCTCCACGCCGTCCTCCAGTTTCTGGTGTTTCAGGAGGAACCACGCCGCCGCCGCCGTGGCGAGGAGGACCCCCGCGCCGACGCCCGCCGCCAGGCGCAGGCCGTCGACGAAGGCCGACTGGGCGGAGTGGAGGAGGACGTCCGCCTGGGCGGAAGGAAGGGACGCCGAGGATTCCACCGCGCCGCCCAGCGACTCGTGCGCCGCCGACGCCACGTCAGCCGGCGTACCCGGCGGCGCGGTGAAGTCGCGGTAGACGCCGGTGACGATGGAACCGAGCAGCGCGATGCCGAGCGCCGCGCCCAGCTCGTACGCCGTCTCGGAGACCGCGGACGCCGCGCCCGCCTGCTCCTTGGGGACGCTGGACAGGATGACGTCGGCGGTGACGGTGAAGGAGAAGCCCGCGCCGATGCCCACCACCAGGAGCGCCGCTCCCAGGAGCGGATAGCCCGTGCTCTGGTCGAGTGCCGTGAGTACCGCGAGGGACAGGCCCACCGCCGCCAGGCCGCCGGCCACCACGATGCGTACCGAGAAGCGGCGGGCCACCATGCCCGCGATCAGGCCCGCCCCCACCGCGCCCACCGCCGCGGGCAGTTCGGCCAGGCCCGCCTCGAACGGCCGTCGCCCCTGTACGAGCTGCAGGAACTGGGAGAGGAAGAAGACCAGGCCGGAGAGGCCGAGGACGGTCAGCAGGTCGGCGAGGACCGCCCCGGAGAACCCGCGGTTGCGGAAGAGCCGCATGTCCAGGAGCGGCGCGGAGAGCGTGAGTTGGCGGCGTACGAACCAGACGAGCGCGGCGACGCCGACGACCGCCGCCGCGGCGACGTCCCAGCGCATCCCGTGCGCGGCCGCCTCCTTGATGGCGTACACGACAGCGATCATGCCGATGAGGGAGAGCACGACGCTGACCAGGTCCCAGGGGCCCGGCGCCGGGTTCTTGGACTCGGGCAGGAACTTGATGCCGACCAGGACGAGCACGGCCATCACGGGCAGGTTGATGAGGAAGACCGAGCCCCACCAGAAGTGTTCGAGCAGGAAGCCGCCGACGACGGGACCGACCGCGGCGCCCGCGGACGCCATGGCGCCCCAGATGCCGACAGCGAGGCTGCGTTCGCGCGGGTCGTGGAAGATGTTGCGGATCAGCGCCAGCGTCGACGGCATCAGCGTCGCGCCCGCGACCCCGAGCAGCGCGCGGGCCACGATCATCATCTCGGGACTGGTGGCGTAGGAGTTCAGGACCGACACCGCGCCGAAGGCGACCGCTCCGGTGAGCAGCAGCTTCTTGCGGCCGATGCGGTCGCCGAGGCTGCCCATGGAGACGAGCAGACCCGCGATGACGAACGAGTAGACGTCGCCGATCCAGAGGAGCTGGGTGCCGGAGGGCTTGAGGTCTTCGCTGATGTACGGCGTCGCCAGGCCGAGGACGGTCGCGTCGACGGCGACGAGGAGCACGGCCAGCGCGAGCACGGCGAGGGCGAGCCAGCGGCCGGGGCTGCGCTCGATCTCGGGTGCCGCGGCCTCCTTGTGGGTGCTGGTCATGATTCCACTCTCCGCTGTGCGCCGCCGATCAGCAGCTCGGCGATCATGTACGAGAAGTCGTTGGCGGCCACCCGGCCGTCCTGGACGGCCCACGCGCCGGAGCCGATGAGGCCGTAGAACGCCTCGGTGAGCCAGACGGGTGTCAGGTCGATACGGAACTCGCCGTTCTCCTGACCACGCCGGAAGAGGGCGGCGAGCCGGTCGTCGATGTGGGACCAGCCGTCGTTCTGCGCGTCGCCCTCGAAGAGCTGGTTCTCGGTGTAGAGGAACGCGAGCAGGCCCGCGGCGGGTTCGATCTCCTTCACCAGGCGCCGCAGCGCGTCCCCGGCGCCGTCGTCGTCGAGCCGGGCGCGGACGAGGGCGGCCTCGCACTCCTGGAGGCCGAGGTCTTCGAGGGCACGCACGAGCGCGTCGCGGCCCGCGAAGTGGCGGTGGAGGGTCGCCCTGCTGATGCCCGCGGCACGGGCGACCTCGTCCATGGTGGAGGTGGCTTTGCGGGTGAGCAGGGCGGCGGCGCTGCGCAGGACCTGGTCGCGATCGACTGACATGAGACAAGCATAAGCCGCGTGAGACATTCATGTCTCACGGGTTTCTCGCGGTGGCCTTCCCTCGTCCCGCTCCGCCCCCTCAGTTCCAGGGCAGCCGCGCGCGCCCCTCCCAGTACGCCGCCGGGTCCTGCGCCAGTCCCACCAGCCGTTCCACCTGACCGGCGTCGAGGTCGACGGCCGCGGCGTGGAGGTTGGAGACCAGCTGGGCCGACGTGGCCGCGCCGGAGAGGACGACGCCCGCCCACGGTTCGGCCAGGAGGACGGCGAGCGCCACCGCGTCGCAGCCGAGGCCCGTCTCCTCGGCGACCTCGCGCAGCGCGGTGGGCGCGTACGGGTCGGCGAGGCGGCCGTTGGCCAGGCCCTCCTTGACGAGCACGGTGAGGCCCGCGTCGTGCGCCTCGGCGAGCGCGCGGCCCGCGGAGGTCTCCAGGATGTTGTACGTCGCCTGGACGGTGCGGAAGAGCGGCTCGCCGTCGACGGTCACGTCGAGGGCGGCGCGGATCGCCGCGGCCTGCTGGGGGCCGCTGACGGAGAGGCCGACGGTGACGCCCTCCGCCGCGAGCGCGGCGAGGCGGGCGTGGAGTTCCTTGTCGGTGAGCGCGGGGCTCTCGGGCGTCACGGAGTGCACCTGGTAGAGGTCGAGCCGGTCGCCGAGGAGCTCGGCGGTCTCGGCGCGCTGCCGGTCGTACGCCGCCGGGCTGTGGTCCTTGACCTCGTGCGGGCCCTCGGCGTCGGTGCGCCAGTCCGCCGTGTACGTGTAGCCCCACTTGCTGCCGATGACGACGTCACGGATGTCCGGCCTGGACGTCAGCCAGTCGCCGAGGAATTCCTCGGAGCGGCCGTACGAGCGGGCCGCGTCGATGTAGCGGACCCCCGACGCGTAGGCGGCGTCGAGGAGTTCGAAGGTGCGTTCGCGCAGGGCCTCGACGGTGCGGGCGTGCGGCAGGTCGGTGTCGCGGCCCAGCGTGATGTAACCGGGCCTGCCGACGGCGGCGAGACCGAGCCCCAGGTGCGCGGTCGGGGTCGTGGCTGCGGCCAGCCTGGCGAAGGGCATCGCGGGCTCCTCGTTGTAGGGGATCTCCCCGCCAACGTAACCCGCGACGCCCTCTCGTCACTTGCGGGCGCCCGCCCACTCCTTCTGGACCGACAGGTCCGCCTTGACGTCGGCGAGCTGGTCGGCGACGGCCGAGGGGGCGGTGCCGCCGCGGCCGTTGCGGGAGGCGAGCGCGCCCGGCACGTTGAGGACGGTGCGCACCTCGGGCGTGAGGTGCGCGGAGATCTTCGCGAACTGGTCGTCGGTGAGGTCGTCGAGCTCCTTGCCCTCGGCCTCGGCGACCTTCACGCACTCACCCGCGACCTCGTGCGCGACACGGAACGGCACGCCCTGCTTGACGAGCCACTCGGCGATGTCGGTGGCGAGCGAGAAGCCGGCCGGGGCCAGCTCCTCCATGCGCTCGCGGTGGACGGTGAGCGTCGCCATCATGCCGGTGAAGGCGGGCAGCAGGATCTCCAGCTGGTCGCAGGAGTCGAAGACCGGCTCCTTGTCCTCCTGGAGGTCGCGGTTGTACGCGAGCGGCAGGGCCTTGAGGGTGGCGAGGAGGCCCGTCAGGTTGCCGATGAGGCGGCCGGACTTGCCCCGCGCCAGCTCGGCGATATCCGGGTTCTTCTTCTGCGGCATGATCGACGAGCCGGTCGAGAACGCGTCGTGGAGGGTGACGAAGGAGAACTCCTTCGTGTTCCAGATGATGACCTCCTCGGCGATCCGGGAGAGGTTCACGCCGATCATGGCGGTGATGAAGGCGAACTCCGCGACGAAGTCGCGCGAGGCCGTCCCGTCGATGGAGTTGGCCGACGAGCCGTGCTCGAACCCGAGGTCCTTGGCGACCGCTTCCGGGTCGAGGCCGAGCGAGGAGCCCGCGAGCGCGCCGGAGCCGTATGGCGACACGGCCGTCCGCGCGTCCCACTGCCGCAGCCGCTCGGCATCCCGGGACAGGGACTGGACGTGCGCGAGGACGTGGTGCGCGAAGAGGACCGGCTGGGCGTGCTGCAGGTGCGTGCGGCCCGGCATGGCGACGTCGGGATGCGCCTCGGCGAGGCCGACGAGCGCGCCCTGGAGTTCGGCGAGGAGGCCGCCGATGATGCGGGCGTGGTCGCGCAGGTACATCCGGAAGAGCGTCGCCACCTGGTCGTTGCGGGACCGGCCGGCCCGCAGCTTGCCGCCGAGGTCCGGGCCGAGCCGCTCCAGCAGGCCGCGCTCCAGGGCGGTGTGGACGTCCTCGTCGGCGATGGTGCCGACGAACGAGCCGTCGGCGACGTCGGCTTCGAGCCGGTCGAGTCCGTCCAGCATGCCGGTCAGCTCGTCCTCGGTCAGCAGGCCCGCCGTGTGGAGCACGCGCGCGTGGGCGCGGGATCCGGCGATGTCGTACGGGGCGAGGCGCCAGTCGAAGTGGACCGATGCCGACAGCTTCGCGAGGGCCTCCGCGGGTCCGTCGGCGAACCGTCCGCCCCAGAGCCGGACGTCACCGCCGTTGTTGCTGCTCACTGCACGTGCTCCTCAAGGCTGTCCGCTGGTGCAACCATCCACTGCTGTGCATGATTATGCAAAGGTTCGTATGTTTCGTCAACTCGACGACGGCGCGAGCATAGTCTTCGGACATGGGAAAGACACACGACCGCATAGACGGCAGGCTCCGCACCTTCATCGAGGAACAGCCCATGTTCTTCACGGCGACCGCGCCCCTCGCCGGCGACGGCACGATCAACCTCTCCCCCAAGGGCCTCAAGGGCTCCTTCGCGGTGGTCGACGAACGGACGGTCGCCTACCTGGACTTCGCGGGCAGCAACGCCGAGACCGTCGCCCATCTGAGGGAGAACGGCCGCATCACGCTGATGTGGTGCGCCTTCCAGGGACCGCCGAACATCGTGCGGGTGCACGGCCGCGGTGAGCCCGTCTTCCGCGACGACCCGCGCTTCACGGAGCTCCTCGGCCACTTCCCGGGCATCGATCCGGCCCCGCACGGGCTGCGCGCCGTCATCGTCGTGACGGCCGACCTCATCCGCGACACCTGCGGGTACGGGGTGCCCTTCACGACATACGACGAGGACCGCGACCTGCACGGCAAGCGGTTCGCGCGCGAGGACGACGTGTCGCTCAGCGCGTACTTCGCCAAGAAGGACCACATCGCGCAGAGCATCGACGGGCTTCCCGGCCTCCCCCTCCCCCTGCCGCCCACCCCCGCCCCGGCCGAACCCTCCGTGTAGCGACCACATATCGAGACGGGGTTGCACGCGCAGACGGCCGGGGCGTTGCATCGCGCCGTGCACCCCGAACAGATCACCGCGCAGACGGACCCGGCCGACAAGGCGGCCCGCCGCGCCGTCACCGTCTTCCCCGTCCTCGTCCTGGCCGCGGGCGCGCTCGGACTCGCCCTGCCGGACACGTTCGACGGCTGGGGCACGAACGTCCCGTACCTCCTCGGCGTGGTGATGTTCTGCATGGGCCTGACCATGACCCCGCTCGACTTCCAGGGCGTGGTCAGGCGGCCCTGGGCCGTCGCGCTCGGCCTGGTCGCTCATTACCTGATCATGCCGGGCCTCGGCTGGCTGATCGCCCACGCGCTCGGCCTGTCGCCGCAGTTGGCGGCCGGCGTGATCCTGGTGGGCTGCGCGCCGAGCGGCACCGCGTCCAACGTCGTGACGTATCTGGCACGCGGCGACGTGGCGCTTTCCGTCTCGGTCGCCACGGTCTCGACGGTCCTGGCCCCGCTCGTCACCCCACCCCTGACCCTGCTGCTCGCGGGCGAGTACCTCCCCGTCGACGCGGGCTCGATGGTCACGGACATCTTCAAGACCGTGCTGCTCCCGGTGATCGCGGGCCTGCTCGTACGCCTGCTCTTCGGGCGGTACGTCGACCGGGTGCTCGGCGCGCTGCCGTGGCTGTCGGCGCTGACCATCGCCGCGATCGTGGCGATCGTCGTCGCGGGCAGCGCCGCGGCGATCAAGTCGGCGGCGGCGCTGGTGTTCCTCGCGGTCTTCCTGCACAACGGCCTCGGCCTGGCACTGGGCTACGGCGCGGGCAGACTCTCCCGGCTCGGCCCGCCCGCGTCCCGCGCGATGGCGTTCGAGGTGGGCATGCAGAACTCAGGCCTGGCAGCCTCCCTGGCCACGGCCCACTTCAGCCCCCTCGCCGCCCTCCCGGCGGCGGTGTTCTCCGTGTGGCACAACGTCTCGGGGGCGTTGGTGGCGGCGTGGATGGCACATCGGGCGCGGCGGGACGGGCGGTCGCGGGACGGCGAACGCCTTCCGGCCTAGTGTTCGTTGGAGGCCAGGCGGAGCAGGTGGTCCGCCAGGGCCTGGCCTCCCGAGGGTTCCCTGCTGATGAGCATCAGCGTGTCGTCGCCCGCGATCGTGCCCAGGATGTCGTGGAGTTCGGCCTGGTCGATCGCGGAGGCCAGGAACTGGGCGGCGCCCGGTGGCGTGCGCAGGACGACGAGGTTGGCCGAGGCCTCCGCGGAGATCAGGAGTTCCGCGGAGAGGCGGCGCATCCGCTCCTCCTTGGCCGACTCGCCCAGCGGTGCGCGCGGGGTGCGGAAACCGCCCTCGCTCGGGACCGCGTAGATGAGGTCGCCCTCGGCGTTGCGGATCTTCACCGCGTTCAGCTCGTCCAGGTCGCGGGAGAGCGTCGCCTGAGTGACCGTCAGGCCGTCGTCGGCGAGCAGCTTCGCCAGCTGGCTCTGGGAGCGCACCGGCTGCCGGTTGAGGATGTCCACGATCCGGCGGTGACGTGCGGTGCGGGTCTGCGGCACGGCGGGACCCGCGTGGTCGGCGTGCTCGTTGCCTTGCGCCTGGCTCATCGTCGTCTCATTCTCCGGATCGTTCGTCCCCGTCGGCCTCAAGAGCCTTGTTCAGGATGCCGGGCAGGGCCCCGAGGAACGCGTCCACCTCTTCGTCGCGCACGTTCAGCGGCGGCATCAGCCGTACGACATCGGGGGCGGGCGCGTTCACGAGGAAGCCGGCGTCCTGAGCCACCTGCTGCACCTTCGGCGCGAGCGGCTCGGTGAGCACGATACCCAGCAGGAGGCCCGAGCCCCTTACATGCCGTACCAGCGGGTGTCCCTGTGACTCGATTCCGTCGCGCAGCTTCTCGCCCGCGCGCTTGGTGTTGTCGAGGAGGCCCTCCGCCTCGATCGTGTCGATCACGGCGCGGCCCGCGGCGCACGCGACGGGGTTCCCGCCGAACGTCGTGCCGTGGTGACCGGGCTTGAAGAGCTCGGCGGCGGTGCCGAACGCGACGGTCGCGCCGAGCGGGAGCCCGCCGCCCAGACCCTTCGCGAGCGTGACGACATCCGGCTGTACGCCGTCGTGCGCCAGGTACTCGAACCAGTGGCCTGTGCGGCCGATTCCGGTCTGCACCTCGTCGAGGACGAGGAGCGTCCCGGTGGCCTCGGTGATCTCCCTGGCCGCCTTGAGGTAGCCCGCGGGCGGCACGACGACGCCGTTCTCGCCCTGGATGGGTTCGATGATGACGAAGGCGGTGTCGGTGGTCACCGCTGCGCGCAGGGCGTCCACGTCGCCGTACGGGACGTGTGTCACCTCTCCCGGCAGCGGTACGAACGGCTCCTGCTTGCCGGGCTGTCCGGTGAGGGCGAGCGCGCCCATCGTGCGGCCGTGGAAGCCGCCCTGCGTGGCGACCATGTGCCGGCGGCCGGTCAGCCTGCCGAGCTTGAACGCGCCCTCGTTGGCCTCGGCGCCGGAGTTGCAGAAGTACACCCGGCCCTCGCGGCCGAAGAGCTGCAGCAGCTTCTCGGCGAGCGCGACGGGCGGCTCGGCGACGAAGAGGTTGGAGACGTGGCCGAGGGCGCCCATCTGGGCGCTCACGGCCTCGACGAGCGCCGGGTGGGCGTGGCCGAGCGCGTTGACCGCGATGCCGCCGACGAAGTCGAGGTACTCCTTGCCGTCGGCGTCCCACAGCTTGGTGCCCGCGCCGCGCACCAACGGCAGCCTCGGCGTGCCGTAGTTGTCCATGAGTGCGTCCCGCCAGCGCGCGGTCAGCTCCTGGTTGCTCATGACTCCCCCTCCGTACCGGTGCTCTCGTCGTCGGGCACGACCATCGTGCCGATGCCTTCGTCCGTGAAGATCTCCAGCAGGATCGAGTGCTGGACGCGCCCGTCGATCACGCGGGCCGTCTCGACGCCGTTGCGCACGGCGTGCAGGCAGCCCTCCATCTTCGGGACCATGCCGCTGGCCAGCTCGGGCAGGAGCTTCTCCAGCTCCTTCGCGGTGAGGCGGCTGATGACCTCGTCGGAGTTCGGCCAGTCCTCGTAGAGGCCCTCGACGTCGGTGAGGACCATCAGGGTCTCGGCACCAAGCGCCGCAGCGAGTGCCGAAGCCGCCGTATCAGCATTGACGTTGTAGACATGGTGATCGTCCTGGGAGCGGGCGATCGAGGAGACGACCGGGATGCGGCCGTCGGCGAGCAGCGCCTCGATGGCGCCCGTGTCGATCTCGGTGATCTCGCCGACCCGGCCGATGTCGACCAGTTCGCCCTCGATGCGGGGCTGGTGCTTGGTGGCGGTGATGGTGTGGGCGTCCTCGCCGGTGAGGCCGACGGCGAGCGGGCCGTGCTGGTTGAGCAGGCCGACGAGCTCGCGCTGCACCTGTCCGGCGAGCACCATGCGTACGACGTCCATGGCGTCCTCGGTGGTGACCCTGAGGCCCGCCTTGAACTCGCTGACGATGCCGTGCCGGTCGAGTGCCTTGCTGATCTGCGGTCCGCCGCCGTGCACGACGACGGGCTTGAGGCCCGCGTGGTGCAGGAAGACGACGTCCTGGGCAAAGGCGGCCTTGAGTGCCTCGTCGACCATGGCGTTGCCGCCGAACTTGATGACGACGGTCCTGCCGCGGTGCCGGGTCAGCCAGGGCAGCGCCTCGATGAGGGTCTGGGCCTTGGGGAGCGCGGTGTGCTTGCGCGCGGTGGGCGTGCTCATGAGCTGTACGCGCTGTTCTCGTGGACATAGTCCGCGGTGAGGTCGTTGGTCCAGATCGTCGCGGACTCGGTGCCCGCCGCCAGGTCGGCGGTGATGACGACCTCCCGGTAGCGCATGTCGACGAGTTCGCGGTCCTCGCCGACGGAGCCGTTCTTGCAGACCCAGACGCCGTTGATGGCGACGTTCAGCTGGTTCGGGTCGAAGGCGGCGGAGGTGGTGCCGATGGCGGAGAGCACCCGGCCCCAGTTGGGGTCCTCGCCGTGCAGGGCGCACTTGAGGAGGTTGTTGCGGGCGATGGAGCGGCCCACCTCGACGGCGTCGGCCTCGCTCGCGGCGTTGACCACGTCGACCTTGATGTCCTTGCTGGCGCCCTCGGCGTCGCCGATGAGCTGGCGGCCGAGGTCGGCGCAGACCTCGCGGACGGCGTCGGCGAACTCGGCGTACTCGGGGGTGACTTCGGCGGCACCGGAGGCGAGCAGCAGCACGGTGTCGTTGGTCGACATGCAGCCGTCGGAGTCGACGCGGTCGAAGGTGAGCCGGGTGGCGTCGCGCAGCGCACGGTCCAGGACGTCCGCCTCGACGTCGGCGTCGGTGGTCAGCACGACGAGCATCGTGGCGAGGCCGGGGGCGAGCATGCCCGCGCCCTTCGCCATGCCGCCGACGGTCCATCCGTCCTTCGTCACCACGGACGTCTTGTGCACGCTGTCGGTGGTCTTGATGGCGATGGCGGCCTTCTCGCCGCCGTGCGCGGAGAGTTCACCGGCGGCCTTGTCGACGCCCGGCAGGAGCTTGTCCATGGGGAGGGTCACGCCGATGAGTCCGGTCGACGCGACGGCGACCTCGCCCGCGTTCACGGAGAGGACGTCGGCGACCTTCTCGGCGGTGGCGTGCGTGTCCTGGAAGCCCTGCGGTCCCGTACAGGCGTTGGCGCCACCGGAGTTGAGGACGACGGCGGAGACGAGGCCGCCCTTGAGGACCTGCTCCGACCACAGGACGGGGGCGGCTTTGACGCGGTTGGAGGTGAAGACGCCCGCGGCGGCCAGGCGGGGCCCGGTGTTGACCACGAGGGCCAGGTCCGGGTTGCCGTTCTCCTTGATGCCGGCGGCGATGCCCGCCGCCGTGAATCCCTTGGCTGCCGTCACACTCACGGCGCGACTCCGATCGTAGTGAGCCCGGTGGCCTCGTCGAGGCCGAGGGCGATGTTCATGCTCTGCAGGGCGCCGCCCGCGGTGCCCTTGGTGAGGTTGTCGATGGCGCTGATGACGATGACGCGCCCGGCCGTCTCGTCGTACGCGACCTGGATCTGCACGGCGTTCGAGCCGTACACGGAGGCGGTGGCGGGCCACTGCCCCTCGGGGAGGAGCCGCACGAACGGCTCGTCGGCGAACGCCTTCGCGTACGCGTCCCGCACGGACTCGGCCGTGACGCCCGCCTTGGCCTTCGCGCTGCAGGTGGCGAGGATGCCGCGGGGCATCGGGGCCAGCGTCGGCGTGAAGGAGACGGTGACGGGGGCGCCCGCGGCGGCGGAGAGGTTCTGGACGATCTCGGGCGTGTGCCGGTGCCCTCCGCCGACGCCGTACGGGGACATGCTGCCCATGACCTCCGAGCCGAGGAGGTGCGGCTTGGCCGCCTTGCCCGCGCCGGAGGTGCCGGACGCCGCGACGATCACCGCTTCGGGCTCGACGAGGTCCGCGGCGTACGCGGGGAAGAGCGCGAGGGAGACGGCGGTGGGGTAGCAGCCGGGCACGGCGATGCGCTTGGTCCCGGCGAGCGCGGTGCGGGCACCCGGCAGTTCGGGCAGGCCGTAGGGCCAGGTCCCGGCGTGCGGGCTGCCGTAGAACTTCTCCCAGTCGCCCGCGTCCTCGAGTCGGAAGTCCGCGCCCATGTCGACGACGAGGACGTCCGGGCCGAGCTGCTCGGCGACGGCGGCGGACTGCCCGTGGGGCAGCGCGAGGAAGACGACGTCGTGTCCGGTGAGGACGTCCGCCGTGGTCGGCTCCAGGACCCGGTCGGCGAGCGGGTGGAGATGCGGCTGCAGCACACCGAGGCGCTGGCCCGCGTTCGAATTGCCGGTGAGGGCGCCGATCTCGACCTCGGGGTGCGCGAGCAGCAGACGCAGCAACTCGCCGCCCGCGTACCCACTCGCTCCTGCCACTGCTGCGCGTACCCTCATGGAACCCTCCTCTTGGATGGCATGACTATACGTATCGCCGCACTTTTATGCAATCCAAGAGGGTCGGAGCGTGATCGGAGGGCCGCGACGCCCGCGCTACGACAGGATCTCGACGTATCCGGATGTCCCGTGGACACGGATCCGCTGGCCGTCCCGGATCAGACGGGTCGCCTTCTCCACGCCCACCACGGCGGGCAGGCCGTACTCCCTGGCGATCACCGCGCCGTGCGTCATCAGGCCGCCCACCTCGGTCACCAGGCCCGCGACGGCGACGAACAGCGGCGACCAGCTGGGGTCGGTGAACGTGGTGACGAGGATGTCGCCCGCTTCGAGGTCGGCGTCCGCGATGTCGAGGATGACGCGGGCCCGCCCCTCGACGGTCCCGGCGGAGACCGCGAGGCCGGTCAGGGCGCCTTCGGGCACGTCGTCGCGACGGTACGCGCCGGTGAGGGCCTCGCCGTCCGAGGTCAGGACGCGGGGCGGCGTGAGCTCCTCGTGCCACCGGAAGTCGTCCTTGCGCCGCTGGACGAGCCCGGCGTCCAGGCGGTGCGTGCGCACGACGTCACGGAGTTCCTGGAAGGTGAGGTAGAAGACGTCCTCCTTCTCGGCCAGCACGCCCGCCCGCACGAGGCGTTCGGCCTCGCCCATCAGGGCCTGCTTGTAGACGGAGTAGCGCTGGATGATGCCGTACTTCGGGTACTCCCTGTACCCGATGAACGTCCTGACCCGGTCGATCATCCGCTTGGTCTCGTCGGCCTTCACGTCGCCGTCCGGCAGGGCCCGCAGCCGCGTCAGTACGTCGCGCTCCTTCTCCGCCGCCTTCCGCCGCCCCTGCTCGAAGCGGTGCGCGGCGGCACCGGGGCCGAAGTTCCTGACGTTGTCGAGGATGACGGGGACGAGCGCGGTGGGGCGCTCGCGCCACCGCGGCCTCGTGATGTCGATCTCGCCGACGCACCGCGCGCCGTACCGGTCGAGGTACGCCTCGATGGCGTCCCGCGCCTCGGCTCCGCCCGGGAGCGCCGCCAGTTCGCCGCCGCGCAGGAAGTCCTCGTCCTCGACGCCCTGCAGATACGCCACGACCTCCGGATGCGGTCGGACCGCGTCCGCCACGTCGAGCAGCGCGAGGCCCATCTCGGACGTGACGTTGTCCGGGGCGGACAAGGTGAGCGTGTCGGCCGCGTTCGTCTCGCCGAGCCATTCCCGCAGTCTCTCGTTGAGCCACCAGGTGGCATCCATGCCCGCCATCAGCGCCTGGAAGCTCAGCGGATCGCTGAGGACCTCCTTGTGCTCCACGAAGGCCTCTTCGAGGAAGTCGAACAGCTCCGGCCCTGTCTTCGTGCGGATGTCGCGTTGCAGGGCGGCGACGGACGCCTCGCTGCGGGCGATCAGCCCGGTGACGATGGCGGGGTCGGGGCCCGAGCCGAGGGCCGGGTCGGGGCCCGGGGCGGGTGCGGCTGCGTCCTGCTCATCCGGCTCGTTCGGCTCGTCCGGGAGCGCCGTTGCCACGAAGTCGCCGCGGTCGATGACGGTCTCCAGCGCGTCCCTGGTCAGCGGGTCGTGCTTCCCGATGGCATCGAGGAGGGCGGCGCGGGTGCCGGGCGCGGCCAGGCGCGGGGTCACGTCGACGAAGAGCCGTCCGCCGGCCTCGTACATGTCGGCCATGGCCGTCCGCTGCCACATCGAGTACCCGAGGGGCTTCATGGCGTCGGTCATCATCTGCTGGTGGCCGACGGAGACGTAGACGCGGTTCTCCGGGCCGCCGCCTTCGCCGGTCTCCCTCCCGGGGACGGGGAAGAGCGTGGTGATCGGTCGGCTCTGCACGATGTGGAAGCCGTCGTCCGTCAGACACCACTCGATGTCCTGCGGCCGCCCGAAGTGCGCCTCGATCCGCCGCCCGATCCGTACGAGCTCCACGACCTGGTCGTCCGTCAGCGACGGCTCCTTCTGCCGCCGCGCGTCGAGCGTCACTTCCTCCGTGCCGCCGGCGGGCAGGGCGTACACGGCGCGTTCCTTGGCGGCGATGGTCCTGTCGACGACCGCGCCGTCCCGCACGGTGAAGACGTCCGGGTTCACGATCCCGGAGACCAGGGCCTCGCCGAGGCCGAAGCCCGCGTCCACGGTGGCGGTCTTCCGGTCGCCCGTGACGGGGTCGGCGGTGAAGAGGATGCCCGCGGCGTCCGGGAGGACCATCCGCTGGACGACGACGGCCATGTGGACCGTCCGGTGGTCGACGCCGTTGCGCCGGCGGTAGATCACGGCGCGCTCGGTGTAGACGGAGGCCCAGCAGCGCGTGATGTGCCGGAGGATCTCCGCCGTCCCCACGACGTTGAGATACGTGTCCTGCTGGCCCGCGAACGACGCCGTCGGCTGGTCCTCGGCGGTCGCGCTGGACCGTACGGCATAGGCGGCCCGCTCGCCCCCGTCGGTACGGGCGAGCGCGCGGGTGACCGCTTCCGCGAGGACGTCCGGGAGGGCGATGCCCTCGATGACCCGGCGGATCTCCGCGCTCAGCGCCCGGACGCCCTCCTGGTCGTCCGGGCTCAGCCGCGCCAGACGGTCGAGCCGGTCGCCGAGGGCGGGCGTCTCGGCGACGATGTGCCGGTACGCGTCGGTGGTGACGCAGAAACCGGGCGGCACGTGGACGTCGCCGATCCGTGCCAGTGCGCCCAGATGCGCGCCCTTGCCGCCGACGGCGGCGGTCTGTCGCTCGTCGACTTCAGCGAGGTCGATTACGTACTGCGTGCCCATCGTTCGGCGCCCCGTTTCCGCAGGTAGTGGCTTCGGCCGACGATTGTGCGCCGTCCTGGGGGCCTTGTGGCAAGCCCCCCAGGACGCTATAAGTTGAGAGTGGCAAGGAGAGCTCGCTCTCCTTGCCTTTTTGTTTTTCTCCTCAAGCCACCACGCGTGGCACCATAACCCTTCGCGATGGCGCCACATGTGTGCCATGATGGCACCACAGGCGACACGAGGGATTGTCGCAACGGGGTTTACGGGGCAACGGGGTGGGGAGCCGGACATGGCATCGACAGAGCACGGAGAGAGACAGGGCCGAGGCCGGGGCCCCGGCGCCTTACACGCCTTCGCCCGCTTCGTGCTCTGCGGCGGCGGCGTGGGACTCGCCTCCAGCTTCGCCGTGGCGGGCCTCGCCCACTCGGTTCCGTGGGCCATGGCCAACGCGCTGGTCACCGTGGTGTCGACGCTTCTCGCCACCGAGCTGCACGCCCGCTTCACCTTCGGCGCGGGCGGCCGGGCGACCTGGCGCCAGCACGTGCAGTCAGCGGGATCCGCGGCGGCGGCGTACGTAGTGACCTGTGGAGCGATGCTGGTCCTGCACCAGGTGGTGGCCGCGCCCGGCGCGGTTCTGGAGCAGGTCGTCTACCTGTCCGCGTCCGCGCTCGCCGGGGTCGCGCGGTTCGCGGTGTTGCGCGCCATCGTCTTCGCCCGCACCCGCCGCCCGCGCCCCGCACCCGCCGACGCATCCCGCCCGGTCACCGTTGCCGCATCCCGCCCGGTCACCGTGCCCATGGCCCGCGCCGCCGCCCCGGCCGAGGCCGCGGCGCTCTGCCCCGCGGCCTGACCGGAGGGGCCACCCCGACCGCCCTGCCGTCTCTCCACGTCACACCGCGGACCTCGACTCCGCGGGACGTCGGCGCAGGGCCCGCGCCGTGAGCGAGGGCGGGGTCCACACGCCGTCCGGCGGGTAGATGTCGGTGCCGGGAGGCACGATCTCGTCGAGCCGGTCGAGGGTCGCGTCGTCCAGGGACACGGACGCCCCCTTGAGGGTGGCGCGCAGCTGCTCCATCGTGCGGGGACCGATGATCACCGACGTGACGGCGGGGTGCGCGAGCGGGAAGGCCGTCGCCAACTCCGGCAACGTACAGCCGAGTTCGTCCGCCACGGCGACGAGCTGCTCCACGACCTCCAGCTTCGCAGCCGTGCGCGGCGCCGCGGGGTCGAAGCGACCCGGGTGCAGGGTCGGACGGCCGCTGCTCAGATCGAGGGCCCGGCCCTTCCTGTACCGCCCGGTCAGGAACCCCGAGCCGAGCGGGCTCCACGTCAGCACCCCCATGCCGAGCCGCTGCGCCACCGGCAGCACGTGCCGCTCGATGCCCCGGGCGAGGAGCGAGTAGGGCGGCTGCTCGGTACGGAACCGCTGAAGCCCGCGCCGCTCGGCCACGTGGTACGCCTCGACGATGTCGTCGGCCGGGAACGTGGAGCACCCGAACGCCCTGATCTTGCCCTGCCGCACCAGGTCGGTGAGGGCGGAGAGGGTCTCCTCGACGTCGGTCGTGTGGTCCGGCCGGTGCACCTGGTAGAGGTCGATCCACTCCGTGCCGAGCCGCCGCAGACTGTCCTCGACCGCCCTGACGATCCAACGCCGCGAATTGCCGCCGCGGTTGGGCCCCTCCCCCATGGGGAAGTGCACCTTGGTCGCGAGCACCACGTCGTCGCGACGGCCCTTCAACGCCTTGCCGACGATCGTCTCCGACTCCCCCGCCGAGTACATGTCGGCGGTGTCGACGAAGTTGATCCCTTCGTCGAGCGCGGCATGGACGATCCGGGCACAGTCGTCGTGATCACCGTTGCCGACGTGCCCGAACATCATGGTGCCGAGGCAGTACGGGCTGACCTGGATCCCGGTCCCGCCCAGAACGCGGTAGCGCATGCAACTCTCCTTGGGGTTCGCCCTCTTGGAGCGCCAGACGTTACGACGTGGAGTGCGCTCCAGGGCAACAGCTCCGAGACGCAGGTCACATCCAGGTGTGTCACAGGGGGATCCGCTGTCTCGTCCCAGGGGGTGTAGAAGCCGGGGGTCGGGAAGGGCCGTCGGGGAACGTCACCGTAGGGAGCACAGCATGGACGCGCGACTGAACTACATGAGCCGGCCCAACGCCGGGAAGGCCATGAAGTACTTCCTGTCGGGGGTCAAGGCGCTGCAGGACACGACGCTGGCGCCGGCGACGCAGGAGCTGGTGGCGTTGCGGGTCAGTCAGATCAACGGGTGTGCGGGCTGCATCGACATGCACACCAAGGAGGCCGCGCTGGCGGGTGAGACCCCGGCGCGGCTGAATCTGGTGGCGGCGTGGCGCGAGGCCACCGTCTTCACCGAGGCCGAACGCGCCGCGCTGGAGCTGGCGGAGGAGGGCACCCGGGTCGCGGACGCGGCCGGTGGCGTGGCCGATGACGTGTGGGAGCGCGCCGCGCGCCACTACGACGAGGACGAACTCACCGCGCTGGTGGTCCACATCGGGTTCATGAATATGGTGAACCGGCTGAACGTCATCACGCGGCAGCCGGCGGGCGACTACGTGCCGGGACAGCTGCACTGACCGGGCCGAACAGGGAGCAACGGGGGGCCATATGAGCAAGGTCGAGGAGTTCGAGGAGCTGCGGCCGCTGCTGTTCTCGATCGCGTACCGGATCCTCGGCAGCGTGGGCGAGGCCGAGGACGCGGTGCAGGAGACATGGCTGCGCTTCGACGGCTCCACGACCCGGCCCGCGTCGACCAAGGCGTATCTGTCCGCCGCGGTCACGCGGGTCGCCATCGACGTGCTGCGGTCGGCGCGGGTGCGGCGCGAGCAGTACGTGGGTCCGTGGTTCCCCGAGCCGCTCCTGAACGATCCGTACGAGGATCCGGCGCGGGCGGCGGAGCTCGCCGAGTCGGTGTCGATGGCCGCGCTCGTCCTGCTGGAGCGGCTCAGTCCGCTGGAGCGGGCCGTGTTCGTGCTGCGGGACGTGTTCGGGTTCGAGTTCGACGAGGTCGCGGAGGCGGTGGAGCGGTCCCAGGCGGCCTGCCGGCAGCTCCTCGTGCGGGCGCGGCGGCACATGCGGGCGGGGCAGCCGCGGTTCGCTGCGGCGCGCGACGAGCGGGAGAGGCTGGCGTCCCGCTTCTTCGACGCGCTCAGCGAGGGCAACCTGGCCGGGCTGCGGGACCTGCTCTCCGCCGAGGTGTCGATGATCGGCGACGGCGGCGGCAACGCGCCGCAGCTGTCCAGGCCGCTCGCCGGTCCCGACCAGGTGGCCCGGATCCTTGCGATGGCGTTCCCGCGGATGGCGGGGATCGGCGTGACGTACGAGACGTACGAGATCAACAGCCGGCCCGGCGCGGTCTTCCGCGACCGCGACGGCAAGGTCGTCCACACGCTGGGCCTCGACGTGGCCGACGGGCGGATCCAGATGATCCGTCTCGTCATCAACCCCGACAAGCTGCGGCACCTGGGGCCGACGGCGGACATCTGGGCCATCGACCACGCGACGCGGCACGCGCATCGGCTCCCGCAGTCGGCGGAGTAGGCCCCCCGGAAGGCGCGGCCATCTTGGCCGCCTTGCCTCCGGACGCGCCCGCGGAGCATGCTCAGGTATGACGATCTTGAGCGATGCGCGGCGCGGCGCACGGTCCGGTGCCGTACTGGCCGCCGCCATCGCCGCCTTCGGCCTGACGGCCGGCTGCGGAGGCGGGGACGGGGACGGGGACGAGGGCGACGGTGCCCGGGGCGGGCTCGGTGCCGACCAGCGGCGGCGGGCGGACCAGCTGGTGAGCGTCTTCGAGAACGGCACCACCAGGATCCAGTACGCGTACGCGGAGAACCTCGGCGACGGCCGGGGCGTCACCGCGGGCCGCGCGGGCTTCACGACCGGCGACGGCGACGCGCTCGAAGTGGTCCGGGCCTACACGAAGCGGGTGCCGGACAATCCCTTCGCCCGCTTCGTCCCCGGTCTGGAACGCGAAGCCCGTGGGACCGGCGGGAAGGGTTCGGGCGGGTCCGGGGCGCCGTTCCCCGACGCCGAGTTCATCGCCGCCTGGAAGCGCGCCGCCGCCGACCCCGCGTTCCGCGACGTGCAGGACGCGCAGGTCGACGAGCGCTACTTCACGCCCGCCGCCCGGGCCGCCGAGAAGGCCGGTCTCCGCAGCCCGCTCGCGCTCGCCGAGCTGTACGACGCCTCGATCCAGCACGGCAACGGTCCCGACCGGGACGGGCTGCCCGCCCTGATCAAGCGGACGACGGCGGAGGCCGGGCCGCCGTCGAAGGCGGGCGAGAAGGCGTGGCTGGACGCGTTCTTCGACGTACGCGTCGACGATCTGACCCACCCCGCGAACCCTGACACCGCCGAGGAGTGGCGCAAGTCCGTCGATCGCGTCGAGGCGCTGCGCCGCATCGCGAAGAGCGGCAACCGCGACCTCGACGGGCCGTTCGAGGTCACCGCGTTCGGCAGTACGCACACGATCAAGTGAGGGCGGCCGACAGCCGGATCGGCGGCGCGGAACCGGTCAGTCGCGCGGGTCCTCGCCGCGTGCCGCCCGCTTCTCGGCCTGCTCCGCCTGCTTCTCCTTGATGCGCGCCGCGTCCTTGCGCACCTCGGCCTGCGTGGCGCGCTCCTGGCGCAGCCAGCCGGGCTGCTCCTCCTTCAGCGCGTCGATCTGCTCCGTGGTGAGCGGCTCGGTCACTCCGCCGCGCGCGAGGCCCGCGATGGAGACGCCGAGCTTGGCCGCGACGACGGGGCGCGGGTGCGGGCCGTTGCGCCGCAGTTCCTGGAGCCACTCGGGCGGGTCGGTCTGCAGCGCGTTGAGCTCGCTGCGCGAGACGACGCCCTCCTGGAACTCGGCGGGCGTGGCCTGGAGGTACACACCCAGCTTCTTCGCCGCGGTCGCGGGCTTCATGGTCTGGGTGGTCTGGTGCGACGTCATGGGTCCAGGGTATCGAGCATGTGCGCTGGTCCTGACCACGGCGGGTAGCCTGGCGAGGTGACAGGCTCGGAAGTATCCCCTTCGTTCCGGCTCGCCTACGTCCCGGGGGTGACGCCCGCCAAATGGGTGCGTATCTGGAACGAGCGGCTGCCCGACGTCCCGCTGACCCTCCGGACCGTGGCCGCCGCCGAGGTGCCCGACGTGCTGCGGGCGGGTGGCGCGGACGCCGGTTTCGTACGGCTGCCCATTGACCGTACGGACCTCAGCGCGATCCCCCTCTACACCGAGACGACGGTCGTCGTGATCCCCAAGGACCATGTCGTCGCCGCGGTCGACGAGGTGTCCGTCGACGATCTCGCCGACGAGGTCGTGTTCCATCCGCTGGACGAGACGCTGGAGTGGGAGCGGCGGCCGGGCCTGTCCGCGTACGAGCGTCCCGCGACGACCGAGGACGCGGTGGAGCTCGTGGCGGCGGGGGTGGGCCTCCTGGTCGTCCCGCAGTCGCTGGCCCGCTTGTACCACCGCAAGGACCTCACCTACCGGCCCGTCACGGGTGCGCCGGAGTCGCGCGTCGCCCTGTCGTGGCCGGAGGCCGAGACGACGGACCTGGTCGAGGACTTCATCGGGATCGTCCGCGGCCGGACGGTCAACAGCTCCCGGGGCCGCGCCCAGAACCCGCCGAAGGGCAAGGGCACGGGCACGGACAAGGACGTGGCCAGGGCGAAGGCCGCCCAGGCGGCCAAGGCCAAGCGGAAGCCGGGCGCCTCGTCCGGGAAGCCGAAGGCCAAGGGCGGGCAGGGCGGCCGCTCCGGCGGCGCACCCAAGCGCGGCAAGCCCCGCCGCCGCTCCTAGCCCACGACGAGGGGCCTCCCACCAGTAGGGCGGGAGGCCCCTCGCTCTTGTTGCCGCGCTACGGCAGCGTCAGGACGTCAGCCCAGGATCGACAGCGCCTGGTTGAACGTCGCGGACGGGCGCATGACCTTGGAGGCCTTCTCCACGTCCGGCTGGTAGTAGCCGCCGATGTCGGCCGGCGAGCCCTGCACGGCGATCAGCTCGTCGACGATGGTCTGCTCCTGCTCGCCCAGCGTCTTCGCGAGGGCCGTGAAGGCCTCGGCGAGCTGCGCGTCGTCGGTCTGCTGGGCCAGCTCCTGCGCCCAGTACAGGGCGAGGTAGAAGTGGCTGCCGCGGTTGTCGATGCCGCCGAGGCGACGCGACGGCGACTTGTTCTCGTTGAGGAACGTGCCCGTGGCGCGGTCGAGGGTGTCGGCGAGCACCTGGGCGCGCGCGTTGCCCGTCTTCGTGGCGAGGTGCTCGAAGCTGACCGCGAGGGCGAGGAACTCGCCCAGGCTGTCCCAGCGCAGGTAGTTCTCCTTGACCAGCTGCTGGACGTGCTTCGGGGCGGAGCCGCCGGCGCCCGTCTCGAAGAGGCCGCCGCCGTTCATCAGCGGGACGACCGACAGCATCTTGGCGCTGGTGCCCAGCTCCAGGATCGGGAAGAGGTCGGTGAGGTAGTCGCGCAGGACGTTGCCGGTGACGGAGATCGTGTCCTCGCCGCGGCGGATGCGCTCCAGGGAGAACGCGGTCGCCTCGACCGGCGCCATGATCCGGATGTCCAGGCCCTCGGTGTCGTGGTCGGCGAGGTACCGCTCGACCTTGCCGATGAGCACGGCGTCGTGGGCGCGGGTGTCGTCCAGCCAGAAGACGGCCGGGTTGCCGGTGGCGCGGGCACGCGTGACGGCGAGCTTCACCCAGTCCTGGATCGGCAGGTCCTTGGTCTGGCACATGCGGAAGATGTCACCGGCGGCGACGGTCTGCTCCAGGACGACGTTGCCCGCGCCGTCGAGGACCCGCACGTTGCCCGTGGTGGGGATCTCGAAGGTCTTGTCGTGGCTGCCGTACTCCTCGGCCTTCTGCGCCATGAGGCCGACGTTCGGGACGGAGCCCATCGTCGACGGGTCGTAGGCGCCGTTGGCGCGGCAGTCGTCGATGACGGCCTGGTAGATGCCCGCGTAGCTGCTGTCCGGCAGGACCGCGAGGGTGTCGTGCTCCTCGCCGTCCGGGCCCCACATGTGGCCGGAGGTGCGGATCATGGCCGGCATGGAGGCGTCGACGATGACGTCGCTGGGGACGTGCAGGTTGGTGATGCCCTTGTCGGAGTCGACCATGGCGAGCTCCGGGCCCTCGGCGAGCTCGGCCTCGAAGGACGCCTTGATCTCCGCGCCCTCGGGGAGCGACTCCAGGCCCTTGAAGATGCCGCCGAGACCGTCGTTCGGGGTCAGGCCGGCGGCGGCGAGGGTCTCGCCGTGCGCCGCGAAGGTCTTCGGGAAGAAGGCGCGGACGACGTGGCCGAAGACGATCGGGTCGGAGACCTTCATCATCGTGGCCTTGAGGTGCACGGAGAAGAGGACGCCGTCGGCCTTGGCGCGGGCGACCTGCTCCTTGAGGAACTCGCGCAGCGCGGCGACGCGCATGACGGAGGCGTCGACGACCTCGCCCTCGAGGACCGGTACGGACTCGCGCAGGACGGTGGTGGAGCCGTCGTCACCGGTGAGCTCGATGCGCAGCGAACCGGCCTCGGTGATCACCGCGGACTTCTCGGTCGAGCGGAAGTCGTTCTCGCCCATGGTGGCGACGTTCGTCTTCGAGTCGGCCGTCCAGGCGCCCATGCGGTGGGGGTGGGCCTTGGCGAAGTTCTTGACCGACGCGGGGGCGCGGCGGTCGGAGTTGCCCTCGCGCAGGACCGGGTTGACGGCGCTGCCCTTGACCTTGTCGTAGCGGGCGCGGATGTCGCGCTCCTCGTCGGTCTTCGGGTCGTCCGGGTAGTCGGGGAGCGCGTAGCCCTGGCCCTGCAGCTCGGCGATCGCGGCCTTGAGCTGCGGGATCGAGGCCGAGATGTTAGGCAGCTTGATGATGTTCGCCCCGGGCGTCTTGGCCAGCTCGCCGAGCTCGGCGAGGGCGTCGGAGATGCGCTGGCTCTCCTCCAGACGCTCCGGGAAGCTCGCGATGATGCGCCCCGCGAGCGAGATGTCGCGGGTCTCCACGCCGACACCGGCCGTCGAGGCGTAGGCCTGGACCACCGGCAAGAACGAATGGGTCGCCAGGGCCGGGGCCTCGTCAGTGTGGGTGTAGATGATGGTCGAGTCAGTCACCGGGTGCTCCGCTCCGCGTCTGCAACATTGCTCGACATCAAGATATCTCCTACCCACCCCCTTACGGACAGTGCCTTCCGGTCCGTTCTTCGTAGACACTGTCTACGAGGTGTAGTAGACAGTGTCTATGACCGAACGGGATGATCAAGAGGCCGGGCTGCGCGCCCGGCTCGTGGACGTGGGTGTCGAGCTCGTGGCGACGCAGGGGGTGCAGGCGCTGACCCTGCGGGAGATCGCACGCAGGGCGGGCGTCTCGCACGGCGCGCCCCGGCGGTACTTCCCCACGCATGTGTCGCTGCTCTCCGCCATCGCCCGGCGGGGCTTCGGGGAGCTGGCCGTCGAGGTGCGGAAGGCGGTGGGCGACGGTCCCGACGACGACGCCCGGGTACGGCTGCGTGCCCTGAGCCGCGCCTACCTCGGCTTCGCCGTGACCCGTCGCGGCATGTTCGAGCTGATGTTCCGGCACGACCTGCTGGAGAGCAATCAGCTCGGTCTCCGGGAGACCAGCCTCCCCCTCTTCGACGTCCTGACCGGCCTGGTCGCCGAGGCCCGCCCCGCGTCCGGCGCCGGAGCGCGGGTCGTCGCGGGCGCGCTGTGGGCGAACCTGCACGGCATCGCGCAGCTGTGGGGGTGGGGCAGCCTGAGCCTGGCGACGGGCGAGGACGACGTGGAGGCGCTGCTGGACGCGGCACTCGACGCGCACCTCGGGCCGGAGGCCTCGTGACGACCACCGCGGAGATACCGCCCCCGGAGATCCGGACCACGGGACTGCGGCACCGGCTCACCCTCGCCTGCAGCGTCGTCGGAGCCATGGTCGTCGCGCTGGACGGCACCGCGCTGACCGTCGTCCAACCCGCTCTGCAACGCGACCTGGACGCCTCCTTCGCACAGGTGCAGTGGACGAGCACCGGCTATCTGATCGCCGTCGCGAGCCTGCTCGTCTTCGCGGGGCGGCTCGGCGACCGGTACGGGCACGGGCGGCTCTTCGCCGTCGGAACGCTCGGGTTCGCCGCCGCCTCGGCGGGGGTCGGCCTGGCGTCCGGCATCGGCTGGGTGATCGCATTGCGCGTGGCCCAGGGTGTCTTCGGGGCGCTTCTGCAACCCGCGACGCTCGGGATGTTGCGGGCCGCATTCCCGCCGGACCGGCTCGGGATGCCGATCGCGCTGCGGATGAGCGCGATCGGGCTCGCGGCGGCCACGGGACCCCTGGTCGGCGGGGCTCTCGCCACGCACCTCGGCTGGCGTTCGGTGTTCTACCTGAGCGTGGTGCCCGCGGTGGTGATCGGCGTACTGGCGCTGGTGGTACGGGTACCGGCGGCACGCCGGGAGGCCCCCGCGCCCGGGCTCGACCTGCCCGGCGCGGGGCTGCTCGCGGTGACGCTGGCCTGCCTGGTGCACATCCTCGTGACGGTGCCGGAAGAGGGGTGGACGACGGTGGCCGTGGTGAGTCTCGTGGTGGCGACGGCCGCGGGAGGCGCGTTCGTACGGCACGAGAGGCGTGCCGCGAGCGCGCTGGTGCCGCCGCGCCTGCTCCGCTCGGCCGGGGTCGGGGCGGCGCTCGGCATCCTGGTCGCGGCGTCCGCGGCGATGTTCGGGGCGCTCTTCGTCGGCACGTACTTCCTTCAGGACGTCCTGGGCCTCGACCCGCTGGACTGCGCGCTGAGGGCGCTGCCGCTCGCCGTGATGATGGTGGTGAGCGCGCCGCTCGCGGCGGTGGTGCTGCGCAGGCATGGGCCGCGGCGGACGATCACGGCGGCGATGACGGTGCTCGCCGCGGGGATCCTGGCCCTGTCGCGCGTGGACGCGACGTCGGGCCCGGTGGCGACCGGTGCGGGGTTCCTGTTGCTCGGGGCGGGGTTCGGGACGGTGATGGTCGCGGCGACGGCGGTCGTCGTGCGCCATGCTCCGGTCGCCGACGCGGGGGTGGCGGGCGGCCTCCAGCAGACGGCGATGAACGTGGGCCCGACGGTGGGGGTCGCCGTGGCGACGACCCTGATGACGGCCCTGGCGCCGCGTACGGCGGAACGAGGCGCCCCCTGGCAGGACGCCGCGTTCCTCTCCGCGATGACTCCTACGCTCACGACGCTGGCGTCGGTGGCCGCGCTGGGCGCCCTGGCGGCGACGGGCCTGCCGCGACGGAACGCACCACGCCCGGAGCGCGCGGCGCCGGGCGCGTAGGCCTGGGCGGGGCGCAGGGCCGGGCGGGGGCGTTGGGCCGGGCGGGGGCGTTGGGCCCGCCGGGCACAGGCCGGGCGGGCACAGGGCCCGCCAGGCACAGACCCCGCCGGGCACAGGACCGGGCGAACGCAGACCCCGCCGGGCACAGGACTGGGCGGGCGCAGACCCCGCCGGGGGCAGGCCCGCCAGGCACAGACCCCGCCCCGAGAACAGCAGCGCCTCTCGGTGATCGCGCACCGGGACGGAGCACGGACGCTGAGCGCCTACCGCCGGGAGCAGGACACGCTCGGCGACCAGACCCAGGTCCGTGGTGTGCAGAAGGGTCGGGCACAGACCCGGGCGAATACAGACCCCGCCGGGCGCAGGCCCGGGCGGGTACAGGCCCGAGCGGACGCAAGCCCCGCCGGGCACAGACCCGGGCGGACGCAGACCCCGCCAGGCAGACGCAGGGCCGGGCGGACACAGACCCCACCGGGCACAGACCCCACCGGGCACAGACCCGAGCGAACACAGACCCCGCCAGGCGCAAGGCCGGGCGGGCGCAAGGCCGGGCGGGCGCAAGGCCGGGCGGGCGCAAGGCCGGGCGGGCGCAGGCCCGGGCCTACGTCGGGGTGGGGTGTTCGCCTACGCGTTCGTGCTCAACACCTCGTCCACCATCCCAAGCGCCGCCCGCGCCTGGCGCAGGTGGGTCTCCTCGCTGTCGAGGCGCAGCGTGAACGCCGCGGCGGTGACCGCCGTCGCGCCGTCCGGGGTCACGCCACCCTCGCTGACGTAGCCGAGGCTCGTGCCGCCGTGGAACCAGATGCCGTCATCGCGGCCGGCGAGAGGGCGGGAGGCGATGCCGAGGCCGTAGCGGACGCCGTCGGCGGGGATCCAGTCGCTCACCGGCACCGTCGACTTCATCGCCGCCAGCTGTGCGGGGCGCAGCAGTCGGCCGCCCAGGAGCGCCCGCAGGAAGGTGCCGTGGTCGTGTGTCGTCGAGATGAGGCAGCCGTCCGCTCCCCCGCCGAAGCCGAGCGTGGTCTCGGTGGGTCGCGTCTCGTCCGGGAAGTACGTGTAGCCCGTCGCCGTCGGCTGCGGCACGTACGACGAGGTCCCGGGGATGAGCGTGTGGCGCAGGCCGAGCGGTTCGATGATGCGCTCATGGACCTCCTGGGCCCAGGGGTGTCCGGTGACCGCCTCGACGAGCATCCCGGCGACGACGTAGTTGGTGTTGCAGTATCCCCAGCGCCGCTCCTCCGCCGGGTCGTCGGCGTCGGGCAGCCACTGCGGGGGCTCGGCGAGGGCCACCGCCAGCTGTTCCTGCGGGGACTGCGGACGGAAGCGGTTGCGCCGGTACGCGTCGGGGGTGAAGTCGCCGCTCTCCGCCGTGATGTATTCGTTGAGGCCGCTCGTCTGGCGCAGCAGGTTGGTGACGGTGATCCGGCGCCCGTCGTTGCCGTGTCCGCGGACCACGCCGGGCAGCCAGCGCTCCACGGTGTCCGTCAGCTTCAGCCGCCCCTCCCCGACCAGTTGGAGGACGACGGTCGCCGTGTACGTCTTGGTGTCGCTGCCGATGCGGTAGTACGCACCCCACGGCACGGGGCCCTTCGCCGGGGCGTCGAGGTCGCCGACTCCTGCCCGTGCGGTGGTGCGGCCGCGTGCGTCCTGCACCTCGGCGAGGACGCCGCTCGCCCCGGTGGCGCGGATGGCGTCGACGCCGCGCTGGAGGGCGCGTCCACGCGGGCCGTTCGGGGTACGCGGGGCGGCGGCCGACGCCGGGACGCCCGCCGTCCCCGCGAGAAGTGCGGCCGCGGCCGCCGTGAGGCCCGTGCGCCTGCTGATGTCGGTCATCGGGTCTTCTCCGTCGTGCTCGGGCTCGGCTTCAGGTTCGGCTTCAGGTTCGGCTTCGCGCAGGTGACGTCCGCCGCGGGCAGCTTGCCGTCGCGCAGGTAGGTGTTCACGGCGTCGTCGGCGCACGGGACGGGGGTGAGGCCGCTGGTGCCGCGTGCGTAGACGCCGTGGGAGCGGATGTCCGCCGTGACGAGTCGGGATCCCTTGAGCTTCTCGTGCAGGGCGAGAGCGCCCTCGTACGGGACGTTGTTGTCGTACTTGGCCTGGAGCAGCAGGACGGGCACGTCGTTGTGGATCTTCGTTCCGGGTTCGCGGGGCTCGGTCCCCCAGAACGCGCAGGGCGCGATCATTCCGTTGACGTACGGCCCGAAGACCGGCTGGGTGGCGCGGCTGCGCTGCATGTTCTTCCAGTACGTCGCCGGGTTCTTCGGCCAGCCGCCCGCCGGCCAGCCCCCGTCGCCGCACATGAAGATCGCGCCGCCCGTCATGCTGTCCGCCAGCTCGGGCGACGAGAGGAGGTCGAGGAGTCCGCTCAGCGCGGGCCCGGGTTCGAACTCCTCGCCCGCGGCGGCCTTCTTCAAGTCGTCGACGACGCTGATGAGTTGTGGGTCGTACTCCTCGTGCTGCACGAGCTGCTTGAGGAGCAGCCGCAGCAGTGGTGCGTCGAGGCGGACGTCCTTGACCGGGATGGGGTGCCGTTCGGCGCGCGCAAGGAGCTCCAGGACGTCGGAGCGCACGTGTCCGCCGAGTCCGTCGAGCGCCGCCTCCGCGGGCGCGCCGGACCGCTGGAACAGTTCGTACTGCGTGGCCGCCGGGTCGGTGGAGGAGTCCAGGACGATCCGGTCGCTGCGGCGCGGGAAGAGCTGGGTGTAGACGGCGCCCAGGTCGGCGCCGTACGAGATGCCGTAGTACGACAGTTTGCGCTCGCCGAGCGCCGCGCGGATGGCGTCCATGTCGCGGGCGACGTTCCTGGTCGACGCGTGCGGCAGCAGTTCGGCGTTGTCGCCGTGCTCCTGGCACCTGCGCGCGGTGTCGCGTGCGGACCGCACCGAGGCCTCGAAGTCCCGGCGCGGGGTGGTGGTTTCGGCGGGCGGCGTGGGCTGCGGGGCCTTGCCGCAGGTGACGGGGGTGCTCTCGCCGAGGAAGCGCGGGTCGAAGCCGATGAGGTCGTAGTGGTCGGCGACGTCCTTCAACGCGGGGCGCAGGGCGAGGGTGTTGGCGAGTCCCGTGCCGCCGGGCCCGCCGGGGTTCGAGAGCAGGATGCCGCGCCGCTCCTTCGGCGACTTCGCCCTGATGCGGGAGACGGCGATGTCGATCGTACGGCCGCGGGGGTCCGCGTAGTCGAGGGGTACGGCCACCTTCGCGCACTCCGCGCCCGCCTCGTTGAGCTCCTTCTGATCGGCGGAGCAGGCGCCCCAACTGACGGACGGGCTATGGGGCTTGGCCGCCCCGCCCCCGGTGAGGTCCGCGGCGGCCCCGGGGCCCGCGAGCAACCCGACGAGGCCCAGGCCCGCGGTGACTGCTGACACGACGCGCATCGTGCTCCTTGGTTCGGTGGGAAGTGATCAACGGTGGGAAGTGATCACCACGTTAGGAACGCGCGCGCCGCCGGACCATCGGGCTAGCGGGCCGGACCACCCGGGGGAAATCCCCCGGTTCCCCGCACGCCCTCGCCTTGACCTGGAGTCCGCTCCAACTTCTACTGTCGTCGACGATCACCGGGCACACTCAGGAGGTACCACCATGACCAGCCTTCCCGGCACCCTTCCCACGCGCCGCCTCGGCGCGCTGACCGTCTCGGCGCAGGGCCTCGGGTGCATGGGGATGAGCCACGGCTACGGCGCATCGGACGACGCGCAGTCCATCGCGACGATCCACCGAGCCCTCGACCTCGGCGTCACCCTGCTCGACACCTCCGACTTCTACGGCAGCGGCCACAACGAGGAGCTCATCGGGCGCGCCCTCGCCGGCCCGCGACGCGAACAGGCCGTCGTGGCGACGAAGTTCGGCTTCGCCAACCGGCTCGGGGAGCCCACGCTCATCCGCGGCGACGCGGCGTACGTACGACAGGCGTGCGACGCGTCGCTGCGCCGCCTCGGCATCGACCACATCGACCTGTACTACCAGCACCGGGTGGACACGACCGTGCCGATCGAGGAGACCGTCGGCGCGATGGCCGAGCTCGTCGCGGCGGGCAAGGTGCGCCACCTCGGGCTCTCCGAGGCGAGCGCGCGGACCCTGCGGCGGGCGCACGCCGTGCATCCCATCGCGGCGCTGCAGAGCGAGTGGTCGCTGTGGACCAGGGACCTGGAGGCGGAGATCGCGCCGGTCTGCCGCGAGCTCGGCATCGGCCTCGTGCCGTTCTCGCCGCTCGGGCGCGGCTTCCTCACCGGCCGCTACACCTCGGTCGAGGGGCTCCCGCAGGACGACGTGCGCCGCACCCAGCCCCGCTTCGCCGCCGGAAACCTGGAGCGGAATCTGTCCATCGTGGAGACCCTGGACGCGCTGGCCGCCGAGAAGGGTGTCACCGCGGGGCAGCTCGCGCTCGCCTGGGTGCAGCACCGCGGCGCCGACGTCGTGCCCATCCCCGGCACGCGCCGGCAGAAGTACCTGGAGGAGAACCTCGGGGCGGTCGCGATCGAACTGTCCGCCGACGAGCTGGCCGCGATCGACGCGGCGGCGCCCGCGGGCGGCGTGGCGGGCACGCGGTACGACGAGCGCAGCCTGGCCGTCGTCGACAAGTAGACAAGGCGTCCCGAACAGGCGGACGCGGAGGCAAGTAGCCTGCACGTATGACCGCGCCGTTGCCGTCGGACCTCACGTTCCGTCCCGTCCCCGACGTCCTCGCCCACCTAGCGGGTGAGTGGCACGTCGAGCGCACGGTCCGCGATCTCGCGGACGGCTCCGAGGGCCGCTTCACCGGTACGACGCGCTTCTCGCCGCTGCCCGCCCCGGACACCGGCGGGCTCCTGCACCACGAGTCCGGCACGTTCACCTGGCACGGGGTGACGCGCCCCGCCGAGCGCACGCTCCGCTTCCTGCCCGGCGAGGAGCCCGGCACCGCGCGCGTGGAGTTCGCCGACGGCCGCTTCTTCCACGACCTCGACCTGCGCGCGGGCCGTTGGACGACGGACCACCCCTGTTCGGACGATCTCTACCGCGGCGAGTTCGAGGTGGTCGACGCGGACCGCTGGCGCAGCCGGTGGCGGGTCGGCGGCCCGGCCAAGGACCTGCTGCTGGTCACGGAGTACCGGCGCGGATCATCCAGTCCTCGGGCGCCGGAAGGGCCGTGAAGCCGATCTTCTCGTAGACCCCGTGCGCGTCGGCCGTGGCGAGCAGCGTCCTGCGCAGCCCGAACGGCTCCAGGTGCGCGCAGACCTGGGTGACGAGCGCGACGCCGATGCCCTTGCCGCGTACGTCCGGGGAGACGTACACGTCGCAGAGATAGGCGAACGTGGCACGATCGGTCACCACGCGCGCGTACGCGACCTGCTCGCCCGAAACCTCTTCGTACACCCCGAAGTTGAGCGACCCGGCCATCGCCGCCTCGTGCTTGTCGCGGGGGCGTCCGATGGCCCAGTACGCGTCGGTGGAGAGCCAGTGGTGGACGCGAGCGGCGTCGATGCGGGCGGTGTCGGCGGATATCTCGTACCCGTCGGGTAGCGTGGCGCTTTCGTTCATACGGGCGAGCCTGGCAGCCGCGGCGCCATGGCGTCGACCGCATTTCACCAGGCGGGACGGCCGGATGACGGACACCTCGGAGGCAGGATCCCGCGGGCGCTGGTCCGCGGAGACCGACCGCGTACTGCGAGCGGCCGGCTGGCGACCCGGGCGATCCGTGCCGACGGCCGAGTGGGAGCGCGTCCTGCACGAGCACGGCGGCTTCGAGATGCATGAGGCGGCACGGCGCTTCCTCGCCGAGTTCGGCGGTCTGGCGAGTGAAGAGCGGGGCCCCGGGCGGACGATGGCCCGCATGGGCTTTCGGCTCGATCCGCTCGCGGCGGAATGGGACGACGAGATCTTCGACGTGCTCAGCGAGGAAGCGGGGGCGTATCTGTATCCCGTCGGCGAGGCCGATCGTCGCAACACCTACCTGGGGATCGCGCCGGACGGCAAGGTCTACGCCGGGATGGACAGCGTCACGCTGCTCGCCGAGACCGCCGACCGGGCGCTGGAGAAGCTCATGGAGGGGATCCGGTGAAGCGTGCGGTCAGCGGAGGTCCAACACCTCGTCGCAGGCCGCCCGCAAGCGACGTACCCCCTCCGTGATCTCCCCCACCCCCGGAACCGCGGCGAAGCTCAACCGGACGTGCCCCGCAGGGGGTTCGGCCGCGAAGTACGGGCGGCCCGGCGCCACCGCCACGCCCGCCCGCAGCGCCGCGGAGGCGAACGCCGCCTCGTCGGCGCCGTCGGGCAGCCGCACCCACAGGTGGTAGCCGCCCGCCGGGATGTGCTCCACCGTGAGCTCGGGCACCCGCAGCCGCAGCGCCGCCGACATGGCGTCCCTGCGTTCCTTCAACTCGCCCGCGACCGCCCGCAGATGGCGCGGCCAGGCCGGTGAGCCGACCAGTTCGAGTGCCGCCTCCTGGAGGGGGCGCGGCACGAAGAAGTGGTCGACGACCTGGATGGCGCGCAGCCGTTCGAGGACGGGGCCGCGGGCCGCGAGCGCGCTGACGCGGAAGCTCGGCGAGGTCGCCTTGGTGAGCGAGCAGACGTGGACGACGACTCCGTCGGGGTCGTCGGACGAGAGCGGGCGCGGCAGCGGCCCCGCGTCCTCGTGGACGAGGCGGCGCACGAAGTCGTCCTCGATGACGAACGCGCCCGCCTCGCGGGCGATCCGCAGGACCTCGGGGCGGCGCTCGGCGGAGAGCACGGCGCCGGTCGGGTTCTGGAAGAGCGGCTGGCAGACGAAGACCCGGGCGCCGGTCGCCCGAAAGGCGGCCTCCAGGAGCCGGGGCCGCACCCCGTCCGTGTCGACGGGCACCGGCACGGGACGCAGCCCCGCCGCCCGCGCGATGGCGAGCATGCCGGGATACGTCGGTGACTCGACGAGGACCGGCGCGCCGGGCGGGGCGAGCGCCCGCAGCGCGGTCGTCAGCGCGCTCTGGCCGCCCGCCGTGATCAGCACCTCGGCGGCGGTGACGGCCCCGCCGATCCCCCGCGCGAACCATTCGCGCAGCTCGGGCAGGCCGTCGACGGGCGGCCGCCCCCACGCGCCGGGCCGCCGTCCCGCGCGGGCGAGGGCCGCGGCCATCGCCTGTCCGGGCTGCAGTGCGGGGTCGAGATAGCCGCCGTTGAACTCGATGACGCCGGGCGGCGGGGCGGCGAGGGTGGCCAGGACGCCGGTCGCGTCGACCGAGCGCGGCACGAGCTCGGCCGCGGCGTCGGCGCTCAGCGTCACCTCCTGCCACGAGGTGTCCCCGGCGGGGGCGGCCGGTGCCGCGGGCTCGGCGCGGAAGACGCCCGCTCCGGGGCGGGTGACGACGAGGCCTTCGGCGGCGAGCTGCGCGAGGGCCCGCGACACGGTCACGGGGCTCACCCTGAACCGCTCCACGATCGCCCGGCTCGACGGCAGCTTTCCACCTGGCGAGTAGCGGTCCAGCTCACTCCGCAGCCGTTTCGCCAGTTCGCCCACACTGCTACTGTCATGCATGACAGCACAGGATAGCGCTACTCGCCCGACCCGGATAGCGGTCCCCGCCCCCGCGCCCCGCGGCCAGGCCCCCGCGGGGACGCACCGCACCGGCACCCTGATGGCCGCCCTCGGCGTCATCGCCTTCTCCCTCACGTTCCCCTCCACCGCCTGGGGCCTCGAAGGCATCGGCCCCTGGAGCTTCGTGACCCTGCGCGGGGTGCTCAGCGCGCTCGTCGCGGGCGGCTGTCTGCTCGCGCTGCGCGTCGCGGTCCCCGACCGCCGCCACTGGGCGGGCCTCGCGGTCGTCGGCGCCGGTGTCGTCGTCGGCTTCCCGCTGCTCACCACGCTCGCCCTGCAGACCTCGACGACCGCCCACGCGGCCGTGGTCGTCGGCCTGCTCCCCCTCACGACCGCGGTCTTCGCGGCGCTGCGCACGGGCGCCCGCCCGTCGCGCACGTTCTGGACGGCGGCGCTCGCCGGGGCCGCGGCCGTCATCGGGTTCACCGTGCAGCAGAGCGGCGGCGCCCTCACCACCGCCGACCTCTACCTCTTCGGCGCGCTGCTGATCTGCGCGGCCGGCTACACCGAGGGCGGCCGCCTGGCCCGCGAGATGCCCGGCTGGCAGGTCATCGGGTGGGCGCTGATCCTCTGCCTGCCGCTCAACATCGCGGGCGCCGCACTGGCCCTGCCCCACGAGTCCTTCCACCTCACCGGGCACAGCACGGCGGGCCTGCTCTACGCGGCGCTCGGCTCGCAGTTCCTCGGCCTGGTCGTCTGGTACCGGGGCATGGCGGCGATCGGCGTACCCAAAGCCAGCCAGCTGCAGCTCGCCCAGCCGCTCCTGACCCTGGTGTGGTCGGTCTTCCTGCTCGGCGAACACCTCACCGTCGCCGCGCCCCTCACGGCGGCCGCGGTCCTCGTCTGCATCGCGGTCACCCAACGCGCGCGCGGGTGAGAACCTGCCCGACGGGTCCCAACTCCCGCCACCCGTCGTACACTTGCCGCCACGGATCGCGACCGCAGAGCGGGACGAGGGGGCACTCCAGATGCGTGCAACCGTAGGCGACGAGCTGGTGGTGCACGGCAGGATCGTCGGGCAGCACGACAGGATCGCGCAGGTCGTCGAGGTGCTGGGGGCGAACGGCGGACCGCCGTACCGCGTCCGCTTCGAGGACGGCCACGAGACCGTGATGTCGCCGGGCCCCGACACCGTCGTACGGCATCAGGACCCGGCTTCCTGACAGACGAGGATCAGCGCGGCGGCTTCGCCGGCTTCTGGTAGTGGTCGGCGACCACCCGCGCCATCGCGCCGATCTTGTCGACGCCGACCTCCTTCGCCGAGAAGTAGACGTGCCCGCGCACCTCGTGGAAGCCCTCGGCGTACGTGAGGTGCCGGGACAGCTCCGCCGGGTCCTGCCAGGCGGCGGGCTGCGCCGGGTCGCCCGCCTTGTACAGGGCCTCGCCGATGTAGAGGTTCACACCCGTGCCGCGCACGACGTCGTTCCACCACGGGATGAGCTTCGCGTAGTCCGCGGCGGGGAATCCGATGTTCCAGTACACCTGCGGGACGATGTAGTCGATCCAGCCCTTCTTCACCCAGCCGCGGGTGTCCGCGTACAGGTCGTCGTAGGTCTGCACGCCCGCCCGGGTGTCCGAGCCCGTCGGGTCGGTGGCGATGTTCCGCCAGACCGCGAAGGGGCTGATCCCGAACTGGGTGCGGCCCCGCGCCTTCTTCACCCGCCGGGCCATCTCGCGCACCAGGCGGTCGATGTTGTCCCGCCGCCACGAGGCCCGGTCCGGGAAGCCGCCGCCGTACCGCTCGAAGGCGTCGTCGTCGTCGAAGACCTGGCCCGCGACGGGGTACGGGTAGAAGTAGTCGTCCCAGTGCACGGCGTCGATCGGATAGCGCCGCACCGCGTCGAGCATCGCGTCCTGCACGAAGCGCCGCACCGCGGGCAGCCCCGGGTTGTAGTACAGCTTCCCGCCGTACGGCACGACCCAGTCGGGGTGGACCCGCGCGGGGTGCGTGGCCACCAGACGGGACGGGTCCGTGTGGTTGGCGATCCGGAACGGGTTGAACCACGCGTGCAGCTCCAGGCCCCTGCGGTGCGCCTCGTGGACGGCCGTGCCCAGGGGATCCCAGCCCGGGTCCTTGCCCTGGACGCCGGTCAGATACTCCGACCACGGCTCGTAGGGCGATGGCCACAGGGCGTCCGCGGTGGGGCGCACCTGGAAGACCACCGCGTTGAGTCTGCGGTTCACGGCCGAGTCCAGATAGGCCAGCAACTCGCTGCGCTGCTGGGCCGCCGGGAGACCCGGCTTGGACGGCCAGTCACGGTTCACGACGCTCGCCAGCCACATGCCGCGCAGTTCGCGGCCGTCCTTCGGGCGTCGGCCGGACGCGGCGACCGCGTCACCCGCCGTCGCCAGGCCGGCCACCGTCGCGGCGGCCACCAGAGAGAAACCCCGACGTGACATACGCCTCATCTGCATGCCCCCTGAGCTCGCTGTGCACCGGCACCCCTTGCCGGTTGGGCACAGCATGCCCGACCCGGCCCGTCATGGCCCCCTCATTGCGGAGTAACGTTCACGGCCGAGGCAGGCACCGCATCCACATTCGGGGGGGGTCCTGCCGGCCCCGTTGATCAGCGAAAGGCACGAGGTGACCGACTCCATGACCGATATCGCACGCGTCGGAGTGGTGGGCTGTGGCCAGATGGGCGCCGGAATCGCAGAGGTCTGCGCCCGCTCCGGACTGGACGTGAAGGTCGCGGAGACCACCGGTGAAGCCCTGGAGATCGGCCGTACGCGGCTGTACAACTCCCTCTCCAAGGCGGCCGAGCGCGGCAAGATCTCCGAGGAGGAGCGCGACGCGACCCTGGACCGCCTGAGCTTCACCACCGACCTCGGCGAGTTCTCCGACCGTGACCTGGTCATCGAGGCCGTCGTCGAGAACGAGCAGGTCAAGACCGAGATCTTCCAGGTGCTCGACCAGGTGGTGACCCGGCAGGACGCGATCCTCGCCTCCAACACCTCCTCCATCCCGCTGGTGAAGCTGGCCGTCGCGACCTCGCGTCCCGACCAGGTCATCGGCATCCACTTCTTCAACCCGGCGCCGGTGCAGCAGCTCGTCGAGCTGATCCCCGCGCTGACCACGTCAGAGGGCACCATCAGCCGGGCGCAGGCCGTGGTCGAGAAGGTCCTCGGCAAGCACGCGATCCGCGCCCAGGACCGCTCGGGCTTCGTGGTGAACGCGCTGCTCATCCCGTACCTGCTCTCCGCCATCCGGATGTTCGAGTCGGGCATCGCGAGCCGCGAGGACATCGACAACGGCATGGAGATGGGCTGCGCCCACCCGATGGGTCCGCTGAAGCTCTCCGACCTGATCGGCCTGGACACGGTCGCCTCGGTCGCCGACTCCATGTACACCGAGTACAAGGAGCCGCTGTACGCCGCTCCCCCGCTGCTGCAGCGCATGGTGGACGCGGGCCGCCTCGGCCGGAAGTCCGGCTCGGGTTTCTACACGTACGCCTGACGACCCGTACGCCATGCGGCGTACGCGCGGATCACTCCCCGTACGAACACGCTCTGTACCCGACGGGCCCGGCACTCCTGCGAGTGCCGGGCCCGCGGCGTTCACACAGGGTGTGCGCCATGGGCTCGCATATGCCCTTCGCACACTCTCCCGCCCTGGTCACCACGCGAGTTGACTGCCGGTGCGGATGAAGGGGGGACGCGCCACTACAGAGAGGAGTGGACTCGTGACCATCGACGGCGAGAGTGCCGTGGTCCCGGAAGAACTCGCTGAGTTACGCCGAAGCCTGGAGGTGGGCCTGGCCCGCGTCGACGGACGGCTCGCGTTGCTCAGTCAGCACGACGAACAGACCGCCAAGAACGTGGAGACCATGGAGGCCCGGGTCGCCGCGCTGGAGAACACACGCTGGCCCCTGCCCACGATCGTCGCGCTCGCGGCGGTCGCGGCAATCGCGGTGTCGGTCTGGCAGGCACTCGGCCATTAGCTAGCGCGCGTCCTGGCCGAGGCGCAGATGGTGCAGGAGGAGGAGTGCCGCGGCCATGTTGGCGGCCGGGACCTCCCCACGGGTCACCATGTCGGGAACCAGTTTGAGCGGGACCCACTCGCGGCGGTCCGACTCGAAGGCGTCCTCGGGATGACCGATGTACGTCCCCTCGTCGGACCAGTAGATGTGGTGCCTCGCGTCAGTGAGCCCGTTGGACGGCTCGACGCTCATGAGGTGCCGCAGCGGGCCCGGTCGCCACCCGGTCTCCTCCTCCATTTCGCGTGCCGCCGCGTACGCGATGTCCTCGCCGTCCTCGACGACGCCTGCCGCGAGTTCCCAGCCCCAGCTGTCGGTGATGAAGCGGTGCCGCCACAGCAGGAGCACTTCGTTGGCGTCGTTGACGACGGTGGCCACGGCGACGGGCCGCATCCGTATGAGGAAGTGGTCCAGATGCCGGCCGTCGGGGAGTTCGACATCCGCGAGATTGACCGTGAACCACCGATTTCCATACACAGTTTGTTCGCTCTGTTTCGTCCACTGCACGGTTCTGCCACCTTCCGATCGGTAGATGGCAATATCGCAGCAGACAAAGTTCATGAGCAGCGTGTGTGCGCCTCGGAACGGTGAGTGCACGCGATCGCGGACCGGGGGCGCTGCGCGTTACAGGGGGACGCGCAGCGCCCCTGCGATGAGCTCGGCCGCCTCCGCCGTACCCGCGCAGTCGCTGCGGACCAGGTGCTCGCGCACAGCACGGAGTCGGTCGCGCAGCCGCTGGGACTCCATGCCCCGGGCCTGTTCCGCCATTTCCACGGCCGTGACCACCGCCTCGTCGGTGTTGCCCTGGCGCAGTTCGATCTGGCTGAGCATGGCCAGGCGGTGCACCCGCCCGCGGTCGTGCGCCGGAGTGTCCACGGCCGCCGCGGCGTGCTCCCGGGCGCTGGCGAGATCACCCAGACTGAGCAGCGCCTCCGCCACTTGCACGTTGACCAGGCCGGGCTGGACATAGCCCGTCTCGTCCGGCTCACGGCCGCGCAGGATCCGGTCGGCCGCCGCCTCCGCACGCCGGATGCAGGACAGCGCGCTCCTGCCGTCGCCCAGGTGCGCGTACGCCTTGGCCTGCATCGCGTACAGGTCGGAGGCGAGGGCCGGGGTGAGGTCGCGCCCGGCGGCCCGCAGCGCGGCCTCCGCGAACGCCACCGCCTGGCGGTACTCACGCATGAACAGCGACTGGTTGACCAGGAGCGCGATCACATACGCGCCGAGCCCGGTGTCGCCGCTGGCCTTGGAGAGGCGCAGCGCCTGGTGGAAGTAGCGCTGGGCCAGGCCGTGGGCGTCGGAGTCGTAGGCGCAGATCCCGGCGATGGCGACCAACCCGCCGGTGGAGCGGTGGAGTTGGCGGCCCATCTCGTCGGTGTAGCTGCCGCGCAGCAGGGGCGCGACCTCGGCGTTGAGGAAGCCGACGATGCGGGAGCGCGTCGCGATGCCGCCGGTCTTGCGGTACATCTGCTCGTAGTGGGCGCGGGCCGCGCGCATCATCTCGATGTCGGCGGTGCTCACGGGGTGCCGTCCACCGCGTGACACGTCGACGTCCTCGGGCGGGTTCTCCCACTCCCAGACCGGCATCACGGCGGGTGTGCCGGTGACGGCGGGCGCCCCGAGCAGGTGCGGGCGCTGCTGTTCGTCCGAGCGCCACAGCGCGGTGGCCCGCTCCACGAAGCCGGAGAGGGTGGAGGCGGCCGTTCCGGTCCGGGCGGCGGGAACACCGGGCAGGCCGAGGCCGATGTCGTCCAGGGTGACAGGTCGGTGCAGGCGGGCGGCGAGGACTTCGCAGATCAGGTCCGGCACCTGGCCGCGCGGCCGCTGGCCTTTCAACCAGCGTGACACGGCCGTGTGTTCGTAGCGGAGCGCGAGTCCTCTGGCCCTTCCGGCCTGGTTCACATGTGCGGCGAGTCCCGCGTGGGAGATGCCGGCCTCGTCGAGGATCGCGTCGAGCAGGGTGTTGGGCTGCATGGATGCCCTCCGGTGGCTCAGTGCTGCACACACTAATGGAGGTCCCTTCACACGGGGTGTGAACGGAGTGCCCGGATCCGGGGGGTGTGCGCTCTGCCGCATGGGGTGTGGGATCGCTTGACTGAGATGCCTCATCAGTTAAGGAGGCCGGCCGGGTCGCCGAGCTCCCCCCTCTTACAGTGCGGCGGCCCTCATCGGCGCCGTTCGTCCCGCCGTCTGCCCGACAACTCCATGGCGGGGCGGGCGGCGCATGCCGTCTCCCGTTGCTGTGGAGGGACCCGCGTGCGGTCGTTGCGCAGGACGAGGAGCGCCGTGTCGTCGGACGGCAACCGCCCGGTGTGGCGCAGGAGTCGGTCGTAGACCGCGCGGATGACGCCCTGCGGGGAGACCGGCGGGACGCGGGCCGCTTCGGTCAGCGCGGCCCGCAGCGGGAAGAACTCCCCCGCCGCGTCGCGGGCGTCCTCGATGCCGTCCGTGTGCAGGACGAGTGCCTCGCCGGGCAGCAACCGTCCGCAGCGGAGCACGGGCAGGTCGGCGGGGAGCGGGAAGGGTCCGAGCGGCGGCAGCGGATCGCTGTCCGTCAGGGGCCGCGCGGTGCCGCTGAGCAGATGGGGCCAGGGGTGGCCGCAGTTGAGGGCGGAGATCCGGCCGTCCCGGTCGATCTCCAGGAGCAGGACGGTGACGAACTCCTCGGCCACCGGGGTCTCCGGCGGGTCACCGCCGCACGCGGGGTGTTCGGCCCGCGCGCGTTCGCGCAGGTGCCGACCGAGGGCGCGCTCCAAACGGCGCAGGACCATGGGCAGTTCCGGTTCGTCGTGGGCGGCCTCGCGGAAACTGCCGAGCACGGCGGCGACGGTCGCGAGGGCGGCGAGACCGTGGCCCCGGACGTCGCCCATGACCACGCGCACGCCGTGCTCAGTGGCCGCCACCTCGTACAGGTCGCCCCCGACGGTGGCGCCCCGGGACGCGGAGAGCCGCCCGGCGGCGACAGCGAGGCCTTCGACGCGGGGCGGCAGGGGCCGCAGGAGTACGTTCTGCGCGGCCCCCGCGACCTCGCGCATCTGCCGCAGCTCCCGAAGCAGCGCCCGCCGGGCGTGGCATATCAGCGCGGTCCCGACGGCGAAGAAGACGGCGCTGCTGACGATCCGCGCCCCCATGCCCTCCTCCTGGGCGAGCGGACAGGCCAGTTTGTACGTGATGGCGACGGCACCCCACACCGCGGGCAGAGCCAGTGACCTCCCGAGACGGATCATGGCGGTGGCCCCCCTCCAGGGTTCAGCGCGCAGGCCCACCCCTACGGCCGGACTGATTCTGTCGACCGCATGGGCCGATCGGGTCAGGGCGCCGAATGAAGTCACTCGAACGAGTGAGGGGCTCATCCGGTGGTCCGGATAAGCCCCTCTTTGCGCCCCTTGTGCGCCTGTTATCGCCTACGGGCAGTCACTACGCTCCGCGCAGCACCGCTCCCGTCCGCTCGGCCGCCGCAGCGACGGCCGCGTCGCGGGCCGCCGAGGCCTCGTCGACGGTCAGCGTGCGGTCGGCGGCGCGGAAGCGCAGCGCGTACGCCAGCGACTTCTTGCCCTCGCCGATCTGCTCGCCCTCGAAGACGTCGAACAGCCGGATGGACTCCAGGAGTTCACCCGCGCCGCCGCGGAGGTAGTACTCGACCACGGCGGCCGGCACCTCCTTGTCGACGACCAGCGCGACGTCCTGCGTGGCCACGGGGAAGGTGGAGATCCGCGGCGCCCGCAGCTCCCCGTCCCGCGCCTGCTCCAGGCGGTCGAGGTCGAGCTCCATGGCGCAGGTGCGCGCGGGCACGCCGAGCGCCTTGACGACGCGCGGGTGCAGCTCACCGGCGTGGCCGACGGAGACGATGTCCCCGTCGACGACGACCTTCAGCTCGGCGCAGCGGCCCGGGTGCCACGGGCCGTACTGTCCCTGGTCGACGATGAGCTCGACATTGGCCTCGCGGGCGATGGTCCGCGCCGCCTCGACGGCGTCGGCCCAGTCGGCCGGGCGGCCCTTGCCCCACCAGCCGGCCTGCTCGCGGGCGCCCGCGAGGACGACGGCGGCGTGCCGGGGCTGGACGGGCAGCGCCGCGGTGAGGGACGCGATCTCCTCGTCGGTGGGACGCCGGTCGACGGGCAGCCGCCCGGCGATCTTCAGCTCGTCCTGCGGGTGGAAGACCAGCCCGGTCTCGAAGAGCGCCAGGTCGTGCGAGCCGCGGCCGTCGTTGCGGCGCAGCGCGGACAGCAGGCCCGGCAGCAGCGTCGTGCGGAGCGCGGGCTCCTCGTCGGAGAGCGGGTTGACGAGCTTGACCACGCGGCGGTTCGGGTCGTCCGCCTCCAGGCCCAGCTGGTCGAAGACGCCCTCACCGATGAAGGGGTAGCTCAGCGACTCCACGTAGCCCGCGCCGGCCAGCGCGCGGCCCACCCGGCGGTGCAGCCGCTGCCGCTCGGTCAGACCGCGGCCCGCGGGGGGCTTCGGCAGGGTCGAGGGCAGGTTCTCGTACCCCTCCAGGCGGATGACCTCTTCGGCGAGATCGTTCGGCTCGGCGAGGTCGGGGCGCCACGACGGGACGGTGACCGTCAGGTCGTCCTGGCCGTAGACGTCGCAGCCGACCTGCTGGAGGCGGCGTACGACGGTCTCGCGGCCGTAGGCCACACCGGCGACCTTGTCCGGGTGGTCGGCGGGCATCGTGATCGTGCGCGGCGCGGTCGGCGCGATGACCTCGGTGACGCCGGCCTCGGCGCTGCCGCCCGCGAGGAGCACGAGCAGGTCGACGGTGCGCTGCGCGGCGGCGGCCGCGGCCTGCGGGTCGACGCCGCGCTCGAAGCGCTTGGACGCCTCGGAGGCCAGCTTGTGGCGGCGCGCGGTGCGGGCGATGGAGATCGCGTCGAAGTGCGCGGCCTCGACGACGACCTCGGTGGTGCCGCGGACCTGCCCGGTCTCCGGGTCGGTCTCGGAGTCGGCGATCTCGGTGTTCGCGCCGCCCATGACGCCCGCGAGGCCGATCGGGCCGCGGTCGTCGGTGATGACCAGGTCACCGGCGTCCAGGACGCGCTTGGTGCCGTCGAGGGTGGTGAACTTCTCGCCCTGCTCGGCGCGGCGCACGCCGATCGTGCCCTGGATGCGGGAACGGTCGTACGCGTGCAGGGGCTGGCCGAGCTCCATCATCACGTAGTTGGTGATGTCGACGGCGAGCGAGATCGGGCGCATGCCGACCTTCTGCAGACGGCGCTGCAGCCAGATCGGGGAGCGCGCCTCGGGCTGCAGGCCCGTGACGGTGCGCGCGGTGAAGCGGTCGCAGCCGATCGGGTCGGCGATCTTGACGGGGTAGCCGAAGGAGTTCGGCGCGGGCACGTCCAGGAGCGCCGGGTCGCGCAGCGGCAGGCCGTACGCGATGGCGGTCTCGCGGGCGACGCCGCGCATCGAGAGCGCATAGCCGCGGTCGGGCGTGACGGCGATGTCCAGGACCTCGTCGACGAGCTCCAGGAGCTCGATGGCGTCGGTGCCGGCCTCGTGCTCGGGCGGCAGGACGATGATGCCGCCGCTGCCGTCGTCGCCCATGCCCAGCTCGTCGCCGGAGCAGATCATGCCGTGCGACGTCTTGCCGTACGTCTTGCGGGCGGCGATGGCGAAGTCGCCGGGCAGGACGGCGCCGGGCAGGACCACGACGACCTTGTCGCCGACCTGGAAGTTCCGGGCGCCGCAGACGATCTCCTGCGGCTCGCCGGTGCCGTTGGCCATGCCGACGTCGACGGTGCAGAAGCGGATGGGCTTCTTGAAGCCCTCCAGCTCCTCGATGGTGAGGACCTTGCCCACGACGAGCGGGCCCTTGAGGCCCGCGCCGAGCTGCTCGACGGTCTCGACCTCGAGGCCGACCTCGATCAGCTTGGCCTGCACGTCACGGCCGGTCTCGGTGGCGGGGAGGTCGACGTACTCCCGCAGCCAGGAAAGCGGGACCCGCATCAGATCTCCATCCCGAACGGCCGGGTGAACCGGATGTCACCCTCGACCATGTCTCGCATGTCTTCGACGTTGTGGCGGAACATCAGCATCCGCTCGATGCCGAACCCGAAGGCGAATCCGCTGTACTTCTTGGGGTCGACGCCGCAGGCGGTCAGCACCTTGGGGTTGACCATGCCGCAGCCGCCGAGCTCGATCCAGCCCTCGCTGCCGCAGGTGCGGCAGGCGCGGTCCGGGTTGCCGACGGACTCGCCGCGGCACACGTAGCAGACCATGTCCATCTCGGCGGACGGCTCGGTGAACGGGAAGTAGTTCGGCCGCAGCCGGGTCTTCATGTCCGGGCCGAAGAGCGCCTGGACCATGTGGTCGAGGGTGCCCTTGAGGTCGGCCATGGTGAGGCCCTCGTCGACGGCGAGCAGCTCGATCTGGTGGAAGACCGGGGTGTGCGTGGCGTCGAGCTCGTCCGTGCGGTACACGCGGCCGGGGCAGACGATGTAGACCGGCGGCTCACGGCGTTCCAGGAGCGCGCGGGCCTGCACGGGCGAGGTGTGCGTACGCAGCACGACACCGGACTCGTCGCCGTCAGTCCCCTTCGGGCCCTGGACGAAGAACGTGTCCTGCATCTGCCGGGCCGGGTGGTCGGGCGTGAAGTTCAGGGCGTCGAAGTTGAACCACTCCGCCTCGACCTCGGGACCCTCGGCGACCTCGTAGCCCATCGAGACGAAGACGTCGGCGACGCGCTCCATCATCGTGGTCAGCGGGTGCCGGGCGCCGGCGGGGATCCGGTCGTACGGCAGCGTGACGTCCACCGCCTCCTCGACCAGGACGCGGGCGTCGCGCTCGGCCTCGAGCTCGGTCTGGCGGGCGGCCAGGGCCTTGCTCACGGCGCCGCGCGCCATGCCCACGCGCTTGCCCGCCTCGGCCTTGGCCTGCGGGGGCAGCGCGCCGATCTCGCGGTTGGCGAGCGCCAGCGGCGACGTGCCGCCGGTGTGCGCGACCTTGGCCTCCTGGAGCGCTTCGAGGGAGTCCGCGGCGGCGAAGGCGGCGAGCGCCTCGTCCCGCATCCGCTCGATCTCTTCAGGTTTCAGTGCCTCGACCTCAACAGGGTCGTACGACTTGTTCGGTGCCGACATCTCTTCCCGTGCTTCCGGTTGGCTGGCGGATGGGTCCCCGTCAACGACTCGGAGACAAGCTGTCCCAGGTGTGGGGACACAAAGTGCCAACGACCGAGTCTAACGGGGGTGCGGTGAACGAATGAGCCCGCGGGCGACTCAGGGCGTCCTCGACAGGGTCACTGGAGATACGCCGGGGCCCCCACGGGCAACGTAAATCGGAATCGGGCGCCGCCGCCGGGTGCGCGGCCGACGGTGATCGTTCCGCCGTGCACTTCCACGATGCCCTTCACGATGTACAACCCCAGTCCCGTCCCGCCGCGCTTGCTGCCCCGCCAGAAGCGGGTGAAGACGCGGCCCATCGACTCCTCCGGAATGCCGGGACCTTCGTCGCTCACGGTCACGGCGGTCTCGGCGCCGCCCCGCTCGCGCGGAGACGAGGAGGGCGCCACCTCGATGGTGACGGTTCCCTCGCCGTGCCGCACGGCATTTTCCAGCAGGTTGCTGAGCACCTGGTCGACCTTGTCGGGGTCGGCCCAGCAGTCGGGCAGCGGACGCTGGACGCGGACGAGGAAGCGGTCCGCGTCCTGTCCGGCGGCGACGTGCGCCTGGATGTGGCGTCCGACGGCGGCGCCTATGTCGACGGGCTGACGGCGCAGCTCAAGCCGTCCGGAGTCGATGCGGGAGATGTCGAGGAGCTCGGCGATCAGCCGGGTGACGCGGTTCGCGTCGGCGTCGACGGTCTCCAGCATCAGTTTCTTCTGGTCGTCGGTGAACCGCTCCCACTTGGCGAGCAGCGTCGCGGTGAAGCCCTTGACGGAGGTGAGCGGCGAGCGGAGCTCGTGGGCGACCGTGGCGATCAGCTCGGCGTGGCTGCGCTCGGTGCGGCGGCGGGCCTCGGTGTCGCGCAGCGAGACGACGACGCGGCGGACGGGGCCGGTGCGGGCGGTGCGTACGTAGCGGGCGGAGACGAGGACTTCGCGGCCGCCGGGCAGGAGGAGGTTGCACTCGGGCTGGCCGACGCGGATGGCGAGGCCGCCGTAGGGATCGGTCAGCTGCCACCAGCGGCGGCCTTCGAGGTCTTCTAAGGGGAGCGCGTGCTCCAGGGGCGTGCCGAGGGCGTCGGCCGCCGGTACGGCGGTGATCCGCGCCGCCGCCGCGTTGAAGCAGATGACGTGGCCCGTCTCGTCCGCGACGACGAGCCCATCAGGCAGCTCGTCGGGGTCGAGTCCGAGGCCGCCGAGGTCACCGGAACCGCCGTGGTCCGCGCGAGCACGGACGAGGTCCTGTACCCCCGGTGCTCTGCTCGTGCCCACACTCATTCCCCGTACCCCACCTCTCGGACCTGTCGGGGCCCCCGAGCCCGTCACACTACTAGCTCGATGTGACGGAGCGGACCCCCTCAGCGAGTACCGGAGGCGCGCTGCGCACGGGCGGACGCATAGAGGCACACGGCGGCGGCCGTCGCGAGGTTGAGGCTCTCGGCTCTGCCGTGGATCGGAACGCGCACCACGGCGTCGGCGAGTGCGCGGGTCTCCTCCGGCAGCCCCCATGCCTCGTTGCCGAAGATCCAGGCGGTCGGGGTGCCCATGGTGCCCTGGTCGAGCTCCGCGTCGAGGTCGTCCTCACCCGCCCCGTCGGCGGCGAGGATCCGTACGCCCACGTCCTTGAGTCCCCGCACGGCCTGCTCCACGGGTACGCCCACGGCGACCGGCAGATGGAAGTGCGAGCCGACCGACGCGCGCACCGACTTGGGGTTGTAGAGGTCCACGGAGGCGTCCGTGAGGATCACGGCGTCGGCGCCCGCGGCATCGGCGCAGCGCAGGACGGTCCCCGCGTTCCCGGGGTCGCGGACGTTCGACAGGACGGCGACGAGCCGGGGCCGGGCGGCGAGGATCTCCTCGAACGGCACGTCGAGGAACCGGCAGACACCGACGAGGCCCTGCGGGGTGACGGTCGTCGAGATGTCGGCGATGACATCCTCGTCGGCGAGGTGCACGCGGGCGCCGGCGGCGCGGGCCTCCCCCACGATGTCGGCGTACCGCTCGGCGGCGTCGACGGTGGCGAACAGCTCGACGAGCGTCTGCCCGTGCCCGGCGGCCTCCCGCACGGCCTGCGGCCCCTCGGCGAGGAACAGCCGCTCCTTCCCCCGAAAGTTCCGCTTGGCCAACCGCCGCGCACCACTGACGCGGGGCGACTTGGGGGAGATCAACTCGGGAGCGGCGGGCATGGACTCACCTTCGACAGGGGGACGGCTGGGGCGCCCCGCCAGGGGCGCCTTCAGGGGCGCGGGGAACTGCGCGATCAGCCACAGCGGACCCGCGGGCGGGGGCGAACGGACCTTGGCACACGAGAAGCCGAACAAAGTCGGACCCGCAGGCCAGACGGCCTGCGGGTCCGAACCTCACGCTCAGCTCAGCGAAGCGTCACGCCGCCTTGGGGGCGTTGACGTCCGACGGCAGCGCCTTCTGCGCAACCTCGACGAGCGCGGCGAACGCGTTCTCGTCGTTGACGGCCAGCTCCGCGAGGATCTTGCGGTCCACCTCGATGTTGGCGGCCTTCAGACCCTGGATGAAGCGGTTGTAGGTGATGCCGTTGGCGCGGGCAGCGGCGTTGATGCGCTGGATCCACAGCTGACGGAAGTCGCCCTTGCGCTTCTTGCGGTCGTTGTAGTTGTAGACCAGGGAGTGGGTGACCTGCTCCTTGGCCTTGCGGTACAGGCGCGAACGCTGGCCGCGGTAGCCGCTGGCCGCTTCGAGGATCGCCCGACGCTTCTTGTGGGCGTTGACTGCCCGCTTGACGCGTGCCACTTGTTAACTCCTTGTAGCGGGGCCGTGGTTGGACTCACACGACCCGGTATCGATTGGGTCCCGGTCAGAGGTCAGGTGCCGTGTCCGGCACCCGAGCTCACTTGCCGAGAAGCTTCTTGATCTTCTTGGCGTCGCCCGGGGCCATCTCGGCGTTGCCGGTGAGGCGACGCGTCAGACGGGACGACTTGTGCTCGAGCAGGTGGCGCTTGCCGGCGCGCTCACGGAGCACCTTGCCGGAGCCGGTGACCTTGAAGCGCTTGCTGGCACCGCTGTGCGACTTGTTCTTCGGCATAGCGCCGTTCTCTCCTCGTCAGTGGCACTCCGATGCCCGGTCGTGAAACCGGGCATCCGGGAGCCATATGTGTCAGTTGCAATCCCCTGGGCCTGCGCCCCGGGGATCAGGCCTCGGCGGGAGCTTCGGCCGGGGCCTCGGCGGGAGCCTCGGAGGGCTCCTCCCCCTCGGCGGAGTTCTGCGAGCGGCCCGGGTTGGCCTTCGCGTCCGCCTTGCGGGCCGCCTGGGCCTCACGGGCCTCGGCCATCGCCTCGGTCTTCTTCTTGTGCGGACCGAGAACCATGATCATGTTTCGGCCGTCCTGCTTCGGGTTCGACTCGATGAACCCAAGGTCCTCGACGTCCGAAGCGAGGCGCTGCAGCAGTCGGAAGCCCAGCTCGGGGCGGGACTGCTCGCGACCACGGAACATGATCGTGATCTTGACCTTGTCGCCCTGCTTGAGGAACCGGACGACGTGACCCTTCTTGGTGTCATAGTCGTGCGGGTCGATCTTCGGCCGGAGCTTCATCTCCTTGATGACCGTGTGCGCCTGGTTCTTGCGCGCTTCACGGGCCTTCATGGCCGACTCGTACTTGAACTTCCCGTAGTCCATGAGCTTGCACACGGGCGGACGGGCGTTCGCCGCGACCTCAACCAGGTCGAGGTCGTACTCCTGCGCAAGCTCCAGGGCCTTGGCAAGCGGAACAATCCCGACCTGCTCGCCGCTGGGACCGACAAGTCGCACCTCGGGAACGCGAATCCGGTCGTTGATGCGGGGCTCGGCGCTGATGGATCCTCCTCGGTAGCACCACGCGACCGTCTGGCGGACAGCCGCGTTACGTCTGTTAACTGGACCAACCGCGCGGAGCCATAAAAAATGCCCCGACCGATCACTGAGGGGCTCCATGTACTACCGGAGCACCTCCGCGGTGATCGCGGGGCGCACATCGGGCGACCCGAAGCCTCGGGGACTTCGGCCGCCTGACCGGTGACCCGCCGCTCCGGGGAGCGGTCAGGTGGGAGAACGGAGCCTCCACTTGTGGGCCGGATCCTTGCGCTGACACGCGGGTATCCAGCCGGTCGTTACACAAGGTTAGCAGCTCCCCGGGGGTGGGGCGAACCACTGTGCGCAACCGCTCCCGCGGCTCGGGCGCTCCGTGGCTCGGCATATCGTGTGGGACATGAGCGACGCGACCCCCACCCCCGAGTCCGCGGCCCCCGGGCCCGACTCCCCCGACTTCGACACCCTGACCCGTGACATCGCGGACGTCCCCGCGGTCGAGGTGATCACCACGGTGGCGGTCCACCTGATGAGCGCCGCCGCGGTGAACCTCGGTCTCGCCGAGGGCGGCGAGGGCCACAAGGACCTGGACGAGGCCCGCAAGCTGATCCACTCGCTGGCCGGTCTGCTCGACGCGAGCGCCACCGAGGTCAGCTCGTTCCACGCGGCTCCGCTGCGCGACGGCCTGAAGTCGCTGCAGCTGGCGTTCCGCGAGGCGTCGGTGGTGCCGGACGAGCCCGGTCAGGGCCCCGGCGAGAAGTACACGGGCCCGGTCTTCGGCTGAGCCCGGCGCTTCACACCGTTCACTTGCGTACGTAGAGGGGCTCGCCCGGTGGCGTCGCCTCGGCCGGCAGGAGTGCCAGGTCGAGGCCGCGCACCAGGCGGGCCCTCAGTGTTTCGTCGGCGGCGATCCGCCGGGCCACGCGCTGGGCTGCCTCGGCCTGGTCGGCGGCGGGGTCGAGGACGAGGGCGAGGGTGCCGTCCGCGCTGCCGGGGCCGAGGTGGGCACGGAGCACGGCGGGCTCGGCGGCGACGGCGGCACGGACCGCTTCGGTGACGGCGGGGTCGGCGAGCGGGTCGGCGCTGGCGCGGCCCTCGGCGAGGGCGAGCAGCGCGGAGCGTCCCAGTTCGTAGGGGACGGGGCCCGCGAGGTCGAGGACGATGGTGTCGGCCTGCTCGTGGGCGGCGGCCTGGAGCGCCTGGTGGAGCGGTACGGCGACGGGGCGGGCGGCCGGGTCCCAGAGCGCGAGGGCCTCGATGGAGGTGAACGCGGGCAGCGCCTTGCGGTCGCCGGCCTTGAGGGTGGGGACGGCCATGTCGCTGGTCTTCTCGCGGCGCAGCCCGTTCTCGTCCTCCTCGACCTCGCCGAGCACGGCGACGACCGGCACGAGGAGCCTGGCTCCGACAAGAGCCTCAAGGACGGGCCCGTGGGCCGTGCGGTCCGCGGCCCACCCGGCGAGCGCGGCGGCCAGCCGGGGATCGGCGGTCCCGTCGTCGTCGGAGAAGCCGGGGTCGGGAATGTTCTTGTTCGCCGTGTTCGCCATGTTCACCACGGTGTCGACCCTACAGAGTGACCGTGCGGCCGGATCAGGCGCGTCGGGAGGTCCTCGGCCTGGTGCGCCAGAGGTGGACCGCCAGGGCCAGGAGGCCGATGCCGAGGGCGCCGGCCACGGGGCCCACCCAGCCCGCGGGACCGTCGTCGGACGCTGTCGCGTCCGGGCCGCTGCCGAAGTACTTCGTGCCGTACGTCGCCGTGCGCTGCCCCTGCGGCTCGGTCCGCGCGGCGCGGTCCAGCGCGGCCGCCGGGTCGATCAGGCCGAAGCCCCGGGAGTCGTCGCGGCCGCCGGAGGGTGCGTCGCGGGCCGTGTCCTCCAGCACCTCCTTGATCTGTGCGGGCTTCAGGCCGGGATGCGCGGCGCGGATCAGGGCGACGGCGCCCGATACGAACGCGGAGGCGGCGCTGGTGCCCCAGCCCTCGTAGTACTTGCGGTCGGGGTCGGCGATGACGATGTCGTCGCCGGGGGCCGCGACGGTGGCGTACCAGCGGCGGGTGGAGAAGGAGGCGCGGGCGCCGTTCTCGTCGACGGCCGTCGCGGCGATGACGCCGGGGTAGGCGGCGGGGTACGAGATGTGGTCGCCGCGCTCGCCGCCGTTGCCCGCGGAGGCGACGACGGCGACGCCCTTCTTCAGGGCGTACTGGACGGCGGCGTCCTCGGCCGGTTCGGGGTGGGCGGACTTGGAGTCGTCGCCGAGGGAGAGGTTGATGACGTCGGCGCCGTGGTCCGCGGCCCACCGGATGCCTTCGGCGAGGGCGTTGCCGCGCGTGTTGCGGGCCTTCTTGCGGGCGGGGTCGCCGTCTTCGAGGATCACGCGGATCGGCAGGATCTTGGCCTCGGGCGCGACGCCGAGCACGCCGTCCGCGCGGCCCTCCCCGTGTCCGTGGCCCGCGATGATGCCCGCCATGGCGGTGCCGTGCCTGGCCCAGGGCCGGTCGCCGCGACCCGCACCAAAGCCCACCATGTCGGTGCCTTCGAGGACGTTGCCCTCGAGGTCGGGGTGCTCGTCGTCTATGCCGGTGTCCAGGACGGCGACGGTGATGCCCTGGCCCTTCGTGGTCTGCCAGGCCCGGCCGGTGTGCAGGGCGTCGAGGGCCCACTGCTGGGCGCGGATGCCGTCGTCGGCGTGGGCGGTCGTGGCGGTGACGGGGACGAGTGCCGTGGCGGCGGCGAGGGCGGCCGCGACGAGGGGGCGGCGCACCCTCCGCACACGCTCTCCTTCCGCGGAGCCCCTCATGACGACTTCTCCGCGGCCGCGATGGTCTTGCGCAGGCCCCGCTCGACGCGGTCGGCGATGCCCTTCGCCTCGTGGCCGAGGCCGGACTGGGCGGGCGCGGACGTGGTGTTGCTCCCCATCGCCTCGGTGGCGGGTTCGGGGTCCGTGACGGCGCGGCCGTCGGCGAATCCGGAGACGGCGTACGCGACGACCGGCGCGTCCGGCAGCACGGACATGGTCCAGGACGCGCGCTGCGCGTCGCCGAAGCCTTCGGCGGCCGTGCCCTTGGCGGCGTACGCGCGGGGCATGAGGTCGGGGCGCCGGTCGAGGCCCTCCTCCGTGAAACGGTTCCGCAGCGTCTGCATGGCGTCGGCGTCCGCCTTCGTGAACAGCAGGCCGACGGTGGTGACGTGGCTGCGGGTCGCGTCCGCGTAGGTGGCGCGGAGCAGGCGCAGGCAGCCGACCGGTGCGAGCACCTTGCTCAGGAGCGGGTCGAAGGCGTCCGTGCAGCCGCTGTCCGGGGCGACGGCGATACGGGTCCAGGAGCGGTCGGCGCCGCCCGGGCCCGCGCCCTCGCCCTTCAGCTCGGGCGGGAAGAGCCGGTCGACGGGGACGCTGTGCCAGAGGGCGCCGGTGACGGTGTACGCACTGCGTGTGGTGCCGCCCGCCACGGACTCACCGGTCAGCCAACTCCCCGTAGCCGCACCGCCGATGAGCCCGAGCCCGAGCACGACGCAGACCACGGCGGCGGCCGCGCGGGGGCGGGCCCAGGTGCCGATGGGGCGCAGCCGGGTGGTGGTGTCGTCGTACACGGCGGGCCGCGCGAACGCCACGAAGGGCCGCCCGGCGCCGGGCCCCGGCGACAGGTCGACGGCTCCGACGGCCCGCCGCGCGGCGACGGCCCGGGGGTCATGCGACTCGTCCGGAACGGGCCGTAGCCGGGTGGTCGTCTCCTCGCGCGAGACGGGCGGCGCGTCGCCGGTACGTGAGGTGCCGGTGGCGGGTCGCGTGCCCTTCGGCGCCACGGAACCGGTCGGCGACGCGTCGGGCGCGGAGCGCGGCCGGACGGCGGGAACGGTGTCGGGCCGCCCGGGAAGGACCGGCCCGGGGTCCTCGGCCGGGGCCGACACGTGGGACCGGTGGGCCTGTTGGCCTTCCGTCACCGCAGGCGGCGCGGCCGCCTGAGCCACGGGGGGCTCGGTCCGCTGCGGCGGGGCACCATCGGCACGCGTGCGTGACGTGGTCGTGCGGAGCGGAGTGGCCGGTACCGGGGGGACGTCCGGGCGCGGGGGCGCGGGGAGCGCGGCTCCCTCACGGAGCAGGGACACACGCTCGGCCGGAGCCGAAACGTCATCACCCGCCAGGCCCGCGCCGTCCTCCCCGTCCACCGGCGCCGCACCGCTCACGCCGCCCTTTCCGGCCGCGGGGGTGCGCGGCGGGGCATCGGGCAGGCGGGCCGAGGACGGTGGGGGCGGGAGGGGGGACGTCGCACCTGACGCCTCGCGTTCCGCGCGGGCCTTTTCGAAGGGGGCCAGCAGGTCGTGGATGCGCGCCGCGCGGGTGGGCTCCGACTCGGCGCGGGAGGGTGCGAGCACCCAGTCCTCGTCCACGGGCGGGCGCACGTCGGGAAAGCGTGCGGACGCCACGGGCGGCGGCTCGACCGCTCCGTCGGACTGGTCCGCGACGGAAGCCGGCGGGGTCGAAGGGCGGGGTGGCGGGGCCGACGGGCGAGGTGGGGCGGTGGGGCGTGGGGGGACCGGGGTGCCTGGCGCCTCCGTGCTCATGCTCCCCCGTTTCCTCGCGCTCGGCCGGCCGGAGCGCTCGGCGGGCGAGGCTCCGTGCGCACCGCTCGGCCAGGCTCCGTGCGCGTCACTCTACGGGCAGACACAGGCCGTACGGGAACTCGGTCCGCACCCCCGGGCGATCTGCCCGGATCATCCCCCTACCCTCGGGTAATCGCGTCTGGCAGGCTTCGCCCATGACTGCCCGTGCCGCAGACCGTGCCACCGACCGGGCCCGTTACGACCGGGCCACCGCACACCTCGACGCCCCCGTCGCCGTCGTCGATCTGGACGCCTTCGACGCCAATGCCGACGATCTCGTGCGGCGGGCCGGGGGCAAGCCGATCCGGGTCGCCAGCAAGTCCGTGCGCTGCCGCGCCCTGCTCGAACGGGTCCTCGCCCGCGACGGTTTCGCCGGGATCATGTCGTTCACGCTCAGAGAGTCCCTGTGGCTGGCCCGCTCCGGCTTCGACGACGTGCTGCTCGCCTACCCCTCGGCCGACCGCGCCGGTTTCGCGGAGCTGGCCGGCGACCCCAAGCTCGCCGCCTCGGTGACCGTCATGGTCGACGATCCGGCGCAGCTGCGGTTGATCGACGACGCCAGGGATGGCGGGAGCGAGGAAGTGCGGGTCTGTCTGGAACTGGACACCTCCTTCAAGGCGCTGGGCGGCAAGGTGCGGATCGGCGCGCTCCGCTCACCGCTGCACTCGCCCGCGCAGGTCGCCGCGCTGGCCCGCGCCATCGAGCGGCGGCCCGGCTTCCGGCTGGTGGGCGTCATGGCGTACGAGGGACATGTCGCGGGCGTGGGCGACGCGGTCGAAGGGCATCCGGCGCGCTCGCGGGCGGTCCGTCTCATGCAGACCGCGGCCCGCAAGGAGCTCGCCGCGCGCCGCGCGGAGACGATCGCCGCGGTGCGGGCGGTCGCGCCGGACCTGGAGTTCGTGAACGGCGGCGGCACCGGCAGCGTGCAGCACACCGCAGCCGAGCGGGCCGTGACGGAAATCGCCGCCGGATCGGGGCTTTTCGTGCCGCGGCTCTTCGACAACTACACGTCGTTCAGCGGGCGTCCGGCCGCGCTGTTCGCGCAGCCCGTGGTGCGGCGGCCAGGACCGGGAACCGTGACGGTGCTCGGCGGCGGCTATCCGGCGTCGGGCGTCGCGGGCACGGACCGCTCGCCGGAGCCGTACCTCCCCGAGGGGCTGCGGTACGACGCGCAGGAGGGCGCGGGTGAGGTGCAGACGCCGCTGCACGGGCCGCCCGCGGACGACCTGCGGATCGGCGACAAGGTGTGGTTCCGGCACGCCAAGGCCGGGGAGTTGTGCGAGCGGTTCGAGACGCTGCACCTGGTCGAGGGCGACCGGGTGACGGGGAGCGTGCCGACGTACCGCGGCGAGGGCCACACCTTTCTCTGAGCGCCCCGGCCCCGGCCCCGGCCCCGTACGCGCTACGGCGTCGGCTCCACGTCGTTGCCCACGCCGCCGCCCGTCGCGCTGTCGTCGACCGAGCGGATCCCGTCGGTGATCTCGTCGAAGACGGAGACGGGCGGCGCGCCGTCGCCCGCGCCGACGCTGAAGCGGACCATGATCATCGACTCGGAGCCGACGCTCGACGCGAAGGACAGCGACTGGACGTATCCGCCGTCGCCCTTCGCCGTGTGGACGCGCCAGCGCACGAAGTATCCGGTGCGGCCCGCGACCGCGACCTGGCCTTCCTTGACCTTTTCGTGGCGGGTGATGCCGCCGTAGGGCTGTTGGTCCAGCTTGTCCTTGTCGTAGGCGGCGTCCGCCGCGTCCTTGATGTCGCCGAGGGCGAGGGCCTTGGGGTCCGTCTCGTCCTTGCCCGTGACGGTGGTGGACGTGACGGTGCCCTCGCGGCAGAGGCCGGAGTCGCCGGGGCAGTCGACGATGTCCGGCGTCTGGATGGTCGCGCCGCTGCCGAAGGAGTCGTCGTCCTTCTCCCAGCCGTCGGGCACGGGGAGCGTGATGCCGTTGAGGTCGTCGACGAGGGTGTCCGGGTCGGGGTCGGCCGTCGGCGACTTCGACTCCTCGTCCTTCGAGGCGACCGGCGTCGGGCCGTCCTTCGCGGACGTGCTCGGCGCCGGTGTGCCGCCCTGCGGGTCGTCGTCGCCCCCGGTGAGGGTGATGGCGCCCGCGACGATCGCTCCGACGAGGACGACCCCGGCGACGCCCAGCGCGACGACCTTCGCCCGGCCTCCTCCGCCGCCGCCCGACGCCACCGGCATGACCGACGTCGTGGCCTGCGGCGGCCCGAACCCCTGCTGTGCGGGGGCGGCTTGGGCGTACTCGGGAGTGCGCCGGTGCTCGGTCCAGGCGGAACCGTCCCACCAGCGCTCGACGGACGGCTGGTGCGGGTCCGGGTACCAGCCGGGCGGGGTCGACATGCTCATCCCGGCACTCTAAGCGCTTCGCCGAGGGGCAGGTGAAAGCAGGCCCCGGTGCCACCTGCGGGCCGGGGGTGGCTGGTCGCGCAGTTCCCCGCGCCCCTATCGGGGCACGGAAGACGCATGCACCGAATCGCCCTGGTCAGGCACGACGGAACCGTCCTCGCGCAGCACAGGCCCCTTGCTCCCGTCGTGCTCGTTGTACGCGGCCGTCGAGCACGGGTAGGTGCCGTCCTTCCGCGGCAGCGGTTCGATGAACATGGGGTTCACGACCCAGCGGCCGTCCGCGTTGTCGTACGCCCGGCACATGAACTCGCTCTTGTTGCGGTTCAGGACGAGGTGCGCGCCCGTGGCGTCGCCGACGAACGTCACGTCCGTGTCGGCATCGCCGCCGCCGAGAGCGATGCGGTGCCTGAAGTCCTGCTTGTCCCAGGCCTTCTTGCCCTTGATCTTGAAGATCTCCTGGTTGATCCAGCAGCGCTTGCCGTCGATGTACGGGATGGCCTCGCCCTTGTTGCGGGGGACGCCGCCGCAGCCCTCGTTCCAGGTGCTGATGCGGCCCTTGCGGTCCAGGACGGAGCGGATGGCGACGGTGTGCGCGCGGTCGATGCCGACACCCTTCGACCAGACCTCCGTCACCGGCTCCGAGCCCGCCGAGACGATGTAGACGTCGAAGCCGGCCTTCTTGAGGGTGCGGATCAGGTCGCGCTGCTGGTCGTAGTAGCGGACGTAGCCGGGGATCTCGTGCGTGCCGACGGTCTGCGTCGCGCCGATGGGCGCGGCGAGCGCCTCCTTGCGGGCCTTCGCGGCGTACGACTCCAGCTCGGGGACGGTGTGCCCGGCGAAGAGCTGCGGCACCCAGGCGTACTGCGGGACGGTGTGCCGGTGGTCCCACTCCCCCGCGAACGCGGGGGCGCCGCTCATCGTCTTTCCGTCCTCGCGGACCTCGAAGATCTCGTCGGCGCAGGCGGCGTTCCTGGAAGTGGGCAGCGGCTTGCCGACGGGCACCTTCGTGCCGCACGCCTCGGTGAGCGCGCGGTCCGCGTCGTCGGTCATCCACTTGCTGGTGGACTTCCAGCTCTTGGGGCGCAGGATCTTGTCGTGCCGCAGCGACCAGGCGATGGTCGCGTCGGTGACGTCGTTCTTCGTGATGGTGTTGTCCCAGTCGAACGCGGCGACCGGGCGCTTGCTCTTCCCGTGCCCGAGGTCCGGGTTCGCGCAGGTGCCGCGCTCGTCGATGGTCCGCTGGAGCTTGGTGCGGTTGTTTCCGTACCACTCCAGCTTCTTCGACAGCTGCGGGCAGTCGCCGCGCGCGGTGCGGGAGTTCGCGGGGTGCGCGGCCGTGGCGGCGGCCGCGGGGAGTGCTGCGGGCACGGCCGCCAGGGTGGCGGCCGCGGCCAGAGTCAGCGCCAAAATGTTTCTGTTACGCATGTGAGTGGACCGTACATCAGTCCTGTGGGCCTGACGATGCCGTCGACGCCCCGAACACCGTGTCCCTCTGATCGGGGATCACGGAGCCGTCCGTACGGCGCACCGGGCCCTGTCCGCCGTCCCGTTCGGTGTATCCGGTGGAGGCGCAGGGGTAGGGGTCGGCCTTGCGGCCCTTCGGCTCGATGAACATGGGGTTCACCAGCCAGCGTCCGTCGCCGTTCTCGTAGGCGCGGCACATCAGTTCGTTCTTGTTGCGGTTCAGGACGAGCCTGAGCGCGGTGGCGTCGCGCAGGAAGGAGATGTCCGTGTCGGAGTCGCCCGCCGCGAACACCTGTCGCCTCGCGGCCGGTTGGACCTTCTCGGCCGCCGCGCCGCGCACGCCGAGGATCTCCTTGTTGATCCAGCAGCGCTTGCCGTCGATGTACGTGATCATCGAGTCGTCGCCGTCCCGGACGGTGCCGCAGCCCTTGAGGTGCGCGGTCAGCTTCCCGCGCGCGGTGACGTTGCGGATGCCGAGGGTGTGGCGGGCGTCGATGCCCACGGCCTGGCCCCACACCTCGGCGACCGGCTCGGGCGACGCGGAGACGACGTGGACCGCGAACCCGGCCTTCTTGAGCGTGCGGATCAGGTCACGCTGCTGGTCGTAGTAGCGCACCCACCCGGTGACCTTGTGACTGCCGACCTTCTGCTCGGCCCCGACGGGCGCGGCGAGGTTCTCCTTGCGGGCGGCGGCCGCGAACTGCTTCACCTCGCGCGTGGACCAGCCGCGGGTGAGCTGGGCGAGCCAGGCGTACTGCGGCTCCATGCGCCGGTGGTCGAAGCCGGCGAAGGCGGCCTTGCCGGAGGTGGTGGTGCCCTCGGTGTAGACGGAGAGGATCTCATCGGCGCAGGCGGTGTCGCGCTGGGTGGGCAGGGTGGCGCGGGTGGCGGGGCAGGCCTTGGCGAGGGCCGTGGCGGCGGTGTCGGTGAGGTAGCGGCTGGTGGTGTGCCAGTCGCCGTGCTCGGGCGTGCGGATCTTGCCGTTCCGCAGCAGCCAGAACATGGTGGCGTCGCCGATGTCGTTCTTGATGACGGTGTTGTCCCAGTCGAAGGTGGCGACGGGCTTGGCGCCACCCTTGTGCCGCTGGGGCCCGCACTGGCCGTACGTGTCGATCATGCGCTGGAGCCGCGCCCTGTTCTTGCCGTACCAGCCCTCGGAGACGGTGAGTGTGGGGCACTTCGCGGCCTTCGGCCGGGCGTGCTGCGTGGCTTCGGCGGTGGCCTGTACGCCGAGGAGGCCCGCCCCCGCGACGGCGAGCACGGCGGCTGCGGCGGTGCAGCGGCGCTTGAGGTTCATGTACACGCTCCCATGTCTACGCAGGTCAGCCGGGCGTCGTGCGACGCCCGGCTGACGGGTGGGTGGCCCTGGGGTGAACTGTCCGGTGAGGCCTAGAGCGGCGTGACGTACGCCCCCGTGAGGCCACCGTCGACGAGGAAGTCCGTCGCGTTCACGAACGAGGAGTCGTCGCTGGCGAGGAACGCCACCGCGGACGCCATCTCCTCGGCCTCGGCGAAACGGCCCACGGGGATGTGCACGAGGCGGCGGGCGGCGCGCTCGGGGTCCTTGGCGAACAGCTCCTGGAGGAGCGGGGTGTTGACCGGCCCCGGGCAGAGCGCGTTGACGCGGATGCCCTCGCGGGCGAACTGCACGCCGAGCTCGCGGGACATGGCGAGGACGCCGCCCTTGGACGCGGTGTAGGAGATCTGCGAGGTCGCCGCGCCCATGCGGGCCACGAACGACGCGGTGTTGATGATGGAGCCCTTGCCCTGGCGCCGCATGTAGGGGATGGCGGCCTTGCAGCACAGATAGACGGAGGTGAGGTTGACGTCCTGAACGCGCTTCCAGGCCTCCAGGCCGGTGTCGAGGATGGAGTCGTCGTCCGGCGGCGAGATGCCCGCGTTGTTGAACGCGATGTCGACGGATCCGTAGGTGTCGAAGGCCGTCTTGAAGAGCGCCTCGACCTGCTCGGCGTCGGTGACGTCGACCTTCACGAAGGTCCCGCCCACCTCGTCCGCGGCGGCCTTGCCCGCGGTCTCGTCGATGTCGCCGCAGACCACGTTGGCGCCCTCGGAGGCGAGGCGGCGCGCGGTGGCGAGGCCGATGCCGCTGCCGGCGCCGGTGATGACGGCGGTGCGGCCCACGAGGCGGCGGCAGATGTTTTCTGTCATGGGGTCAGGCCTCCGTGCTGATGAAGACGTTCTTGGTCTCGGTGAATGCGGTGAGTGCGTCGGGGCCGAGTTCGCGGCCGAGCCCGGACTGCTTGTAGCCGCCGAACGGGGTCCAATAGCGCACGCTGGAGTGCGAGTTGACGGACAGGTTGCCTGCCCTGACCGCCCCGGACACGCGCAGGGCGCGCCCGACGTCGCGCGTCCAGACGGAGCCGGACAGGCCGTGGTCGGTGGCGTTGGCGAGGCGGATCGCGTCGGCCTCGTCGTCGAAGGGGATGACGACGGCGACGGGCCCGAAGACCTCCTCCGTGGCGACCGGCGCGTCCGGGTCGACATCGGTGAGCAGCGTCGGCGGGAACCAGAAGCCGGGGCCCTCGGGCGCCGTCCCGTGGATGCCGTCGCCGGGGGTGACGTGGGAGCGGACGCGGTCCAGCTGGGTCCGGGAGATCAGCGGTCCCATCTGCGTCTTCTCGTCGGTCGGGTCGCCCACGACGATGGACTCGACGGCGGGCGCGACGACCTCCAGGAACCGGTCGTACACCGAGCGCTGGACGAGGACACGGGTGCGGGCGCAGCAGTCCTGTCCCGAGTTGTCCAGGTACGCCATGGGGGCGGCGAGGGCCGCCGCTTCCACGTCGGCGTCGGCGAAGACGATGTTGGGGCTCTTGCCGCCGAGTTCGAGGGTCAGGCGCTTCACGCGGTCGGCGCACCGGGCCATGATCTGCTTGCCGACGCGCGTGGAGCCGGTGAACACGATCTTGGCGACACCGGGGTGCTCGACCAGCGCGTTGCCCGCGACTCCGCCCTCGCCGGGCAGGACCTGGAAGAGGTCTTCGGGCAGGCCTGCTTCGAGGGCGAGTTCGGCGAGGCGGAGCGCGGTGAGCGGGGTGGTCTCGGCGGGTTTGAGGATGACCGCGTTGCCGGCCGCGAGGGCGGGGGCGGTGCCCCACGCGGCGATCGGCATCGGGAAGTTCCAGGGGGCGATGACGCCGACGACGCCGAGGGGTTCGAGGACGGTGATGTTGAGGCCGCCGGGGGCCGGGATCTGGCGGCCGTTGAGGCGTTCCGCTCCCCCGGCGGCGTAGTCGAACAGGTCGCGGACGTTGCCTGCTTCCCAGCGGGCGTTGCCGATGAGGTGGCCCGCCTCGCGGACCTCAAGCCGGGCGAGCTCTTCGATGTGTTCGTCGACGGTGGTGGCGAAGCGGCGCAGGAGGCGTGCGCGGTCGGCGGGGGCGGTGGCCGCCCACTTCTCCTGGGCCCTGGCGGCCCGTGCGACGGCGGCGTCGACGTCCGCGGCGGTGGCGGCCGGGACGGACGCGACGACCTCTTCGGTCGCCGGGTTGAGTACCTGCAGCAAGTCGTTCCTCACATGCGTTCGAAGGAGCGGCGGAGCTCCCAGTCGGTCACCGCGGAGTCGAAGGCCTGCAGCTCGACCCGCGCCATGTTGCGGTAGTGCGCGACCACCTCGTCGCCGAAGGCGGCCTTGGCGATGGGGCTGTTCTCCCAGAGCTCGGCGGCCTCGCGCAGGGTGGTGGGGACGTGCTCGTACTCACCCGTGTAGGCGTTGCCGGTGCACTCCTCGGGCAGTTCGAGCTTTTCCTCTATGCCGTACAGGCCCGCGGCGACGAGGCCCGCGACGGCGAGGTGCGGGTTGACGTCTCCGCCGGGGAGCCGGTTCTCGAACCGCAGGGAGCGGCCGTGGCCGACGACGCGGAGTGCGCAGGTGCGGTTGTCGTATCCCCAGGCGGCGGCGGTCGGCGCGAACGTGCCGGGCTGGAACCGCTTGTAGGAGTTGATGTTGGGGGCGTAGAGGAGGGAGAAGTCGCGGAGGGCTGCGAGCTGGCCCGCGAGGAAGTGCCGCATGACGGGCGACATGCCTCCGGGGTCGTCCGCGGTGCCCGCCATGACGTTGGTGCCTTCGGCGTCCTGCAGCGAGAGGTGGATGTGACAGGAGTTGCCCTCGCGCTCGTTGAACTTGGCCATGAAGGTGAGGGAGACACCTTCCTGGGCCGCGATCTCCTTGGCGCCGGTCTTGTAGATGGCGTGCTGGTCGCAGGTGACGAGGGCTTCGTCGTACTTGAACACGATCTCGTGCTGGCCGGGGTTGCACTCGCCCTTGGCCGACTCGACGGTGAGCCCGGCGGCCGCCATGTCGTTGCGGATGCGGCGCAGCAGGGGCTCGATGCGGCCGGTGCCGAGGACGGAGTAGTCGATGTTGTACTGGTTGGCGGGTGTGAGGTCCTTGTACCCGGCGTCCCAGGCCTGTTCGTAGGTGTCCTTGAAGACGATGAACTCGAGCTCCGTGCCGACGTGCGCGGTGTAGCCGAGCTCCGCGAGCCGGTCGAGCTGGCGGCGCAGGATCTGCCGGGGCGCGGCGACCACGGGCGAGGAGTCGTTCCAGGCGAGGTCCGCGATCAGCATCGCGGTGCCCTCGTTCCAGGGGACCCGGCGCAGGGTGGAGAGGTCGGCGTGCATGGCGAAGTCGCCGTAGCCGCGGTCCCAGGAGGACATCGCGTAACCGTCGACGGTGTTCATGTCGGCGTCGACGGCGAGGAGGTAGTTGCAGCCCTCCGTGCCGTGTTCGAGGACCTCGTCGAGGAAGAAGCGGGCGGCGAACCGCTTGCCCTGGAGCCGTCCCTGCATGTCGGGGAAGGCCAGGACGACAGTGTCGATCTCGCCGCTCGCGACGAGGGCCTTCAGCTCCTCGACGGCCAGCGGGGGTGTGCGGTCTGCCACGGGAAAAGCCTCCTTGGGTCAGCCGGGAGCCATAAGGTATTGCCGAGAACCATTGCTTGGGAAGGGGGTACGGAGATGTCGCACCCGGAAGAGGGCACGGCGGCGTCCGCGCCGGACGACGAGCGCCTGACGGCGGTGCTGCGTCCGGTGCGGGCGGGCAACGGCTTCGAGGAGGCCCTGGAGCAGATCCTCCAGGTCGTCCGCCTCGGCCTGGTGCCCGGCGGCGAACGCCTGCCGTCGGAGCGGGAGCTGGCCGACCGCCTCGGCATCAGCAGGGTCACGCTGCGCGAGGTCCTGAAGGTGCTGCAGGACCAGGGCCTGGTCGAGTCGCGGCGCGGGCGGTACGGCGGCACGTTCGTGCGGCCGCGCCCCGAGGCGCAGGGCGAGGACGAGCTGCGGCGCCGCATCAAGGACGTCGACGTCGAGGACGCGCTGCGCTTCCGCGAGGTCCTGGAGGTCGGCGCGGCCGGGCTCTGCGCGGCGCACGGCCTGACCGGCGAGCAGGCGGACCGGCTGCGCACGGCGCTGGCCCGGACGCACGACGCGCCCCTCGCGGAGTACCGGCGGCAGGACACGCTGCTGCACCTCACGCTCGCCGAGCTGTGCGGATCGCCCTCCCTCACCGCGCAGTACGCGGCGGTCCGCGCGACCGTCAACGACCTCCTGGACTGCATCCCGCTGCTCGTACGGAACCTGGAGCACTCGCAGCGCCAGCACACGGCGCTCGTGGAGGCGGTGCTCGACGGGGACGCGGACGGCGCGCGGGAAATGATGCGGGAGCACTGCTCGGGGACGGCGGCGCTGCTGCGGGGCTTCTTGACGTGAGACGCGATTAACCGTCGCGTAACGCAAGGGTCTTGCTTTCTCCCACCCGGCACGGCAAAGGTATGCATCCGTTCCATTGAGTCACCCGCCAGCCGAGCCACAGTGCCGCAGAGGAGCCGCGCCATGACGACGGACCCCACCCCACCGAACCCGGCCCCGGCCCCGGCCGAACCGGCGGACGACTATCTGGAACGCAGGACACTGCGCCGGGGCAGCGCGGGCTGGCTGCTGCTCACCGGCCTCGGCGTCGCCTACGTCGTCTCCGGCGACTACTCGGGGTGGAACTTCGGTCTCGCGGAAGGCGGCTTCGGCGGCCTCGGCATCGCCATGGCGCTCATGGGCGTGATGTACGCGTGCATGGTGTTCTCACTCGCCGAGCTCTCGTCCGTCCTGCCGACGGCGGGCGGCGGCTACGGCTTCGCGCGGCGGGCGCTCGGCCCGTGGGGCGGGTTCCTGACCGGTACGGCGATCCTCATCGAGTACATCCTGGCGCCGGCCGCGATCTCCATCTTCATCGGTGACTACGTGGAGTCGCTCGGGCTCTTCGGCCTCAGCTCCGGCTGGCCGGTCCATCTGGCCTGCTTCGTGATCTTCATCGGCATCCATCTGTGGGGCGTCGGCGAGGCGCTGCGGTTCAGCTTCGTCGTCACCGGCATCGCGGTGGCCGCGCTGCTGATCTTCGCGGTCGGCGCGTTCATGGACTTCGACGCGTCGAAGCTGAACGACATCCCCGTGGAGGCGGACGCGTTCGGCGCCAACTCATGGCTGCCGATGGGCCTGTTGGGCATCTGGGCGGCGTTCCCGTTCGGCATGTGGTTCTTCCTGGGCGTGGAGGGCGTGCCGCTGGCCGCCGAGGAGACCAAGGACCCGGCGCGCACCCTGCCCCGCGCGATCCGCTGGTCGATGGCGATCCTCGTCGTCCTCGCGCTCCTCACCTTCTTCGCCTCGTCCGGCGCGCGGGGCGCGAACGCGATCCAGGACGCGGGCAATCCGCTGGTGGAGGCGTTGCAGCCGGACGGCGACGCGACGGCGCTCAGCCGCATCGTCAACTACGCGGGCCTCGCAGGACTGGTCGCCTCCTTCTTCTCCCTCATCTACGCGGGCTCGCGCCAGCTCTTCGCGCTCTCCCGCGCCGGCTACCTGCCCCGCTTCCTCTCGCTCACCAGCAGCCGCAAGGCCCCCTACCTGGGCCTGCTCGTTCCGGGCGCCATCGGTTTCAGTCTGGCCGCGGCGACGGGGGACGGCGCCCGGATGCTGAACGTCGCGGTGTTCGGCGCGACCATCTCGTACGCGCTGATGTCCCTGTCGCACATCGTCCTGCGCCGCCGCGAGCCCGCCCTCGAACGCCCCTACCGCACCCCGGGCGGCATCCTCACCTCGTCCGTGGCGCTGGTCCTCGCCTGCGCGGCGCTCGTCGCGACGTTCCTGGTGGACGTGACGGCGGCGCTCATCGCCCTCGGCGTGTACGTGGTCGCCCTCGCCTACTTCGGCGTCTACAGCCGCAAGCACCTGGTGGCGCGCGCACCGGAGGAGGAGTTCGCGGCGCTGGCGGCGGCCGAGGCAGAGTTGGAACGCGACTGATCGGCACGACCTGTGCACGACACCGAAGGAGAACGGCGAACGGTGGAGGAGAACGCAGTGACCGGCGGCAGACCACTGATCGGGGTCAGCACCTACCTCGACCCCTCGGTGAGCTGGGGCGTGTGGCAGCTGCCCGCGGCCGTGCTGCCGGCCGGGTATCCGCGCCTCGTACGGGCGGCGGGCGGCCTCACCGCGATGCTGCCGCCGGACGACCCCGCGCACGCCGCCGGGATCGTCGCCCGCCTGGACGGCGTGGTCGTCGCGGGCGGCCCCGACGTGGCACCCGAGCGGTACGGCGCGGCCCGCGACGCCCGCACAGGACCGCCCGCACCGGAACGGGACGCATGGGAACTGGCCCTGATCGAAGCGGCCTTGTCCTCCGGCACCCCGCTGCTCGGCATCTGCCGGGGCATGCAGCTCATGAACGTGGCACTCGGCGGCACGCTGATCCAGCACATGGACGGCCACGCGGGGGGAATCGGCGTCTTCGGCACCCACACGGTGAAGCCGGTCCCCGGCACGCTCTACGAGTCGATCGCCCCGGACGCCGCCACGGATGTCCCGACCTACCACCACCAGGCGGTGGACCGCCTCGGCCGGGACCTCGTGGCATCGGCGTACGCGGAGGACGGCACGATCGAAGCCGTCGAACTCCCCGCCCCGACCTGGGCGCTGGGCGTGCAGTGGCACCCAGAAATGGGCGAGGACACCCGCGTCATGACAGCCCTGGTCCGAGCCGCTTCCTGAGCCGGCCCGTGAGCGGGGAGGCGCTCCCGGGGGTGCGGGCTCCGGTGGCCGGGGACGCGGTGGGGAGCACGTCCTACTCCCCTTCCGCCGCCGTGCGCGACACCAGGCGTTCGTAGCGTTGGCGGGCCGCCTGGGGGGTGCCGAGGCCGAGGCCGAAGGCGATGTCGGGCCAGGTCATGCCGCGACCGCGGGCCATCTGGAGGAGGCCGGTCTCCAGTTCGTCCATTTCGCCGCGGGCCATGGGGAGGAGGGTGAGGGCGGCGGTGATGTCCGCCTGGTCCACGTCCGGCTCGCCGGGCACCGGCTTCGCGGCGCCGCTGAGCAGGAACGACACGATGCGGACCGCTTCGTGCGGGCCGAGGACGGTCGGGTGGACCTGTCGCTTGCGCTGGTCGTCGTCGGCGGCGTGGCGTTCGGCGATGCGCATGAGGGAGGCGTACGCGCGCCGGGCGCGGGCCTCGTCCGGGTGCGGGGGCGTGAAGGGGTCGGCGTCCTGGGGGTGTTCGGGGGGCGTCATGCATCCAGCATGGGATAGCGCACCGTTCGTGGTCAACGGTTTATTGTGAACGAGTTGTTTGCTTCGTGCGGGTGAGGGACAGCAGGTCCCGCCCCGGGCCCGCCGGGCGGTGACCCGTCGGCCACACCGCCCGCAGCTCCCTGCGCAGCCGCACCTCCGCCACGGGGATCTCCACCAGGCGCCGCGCCGCCAGCTCCTCGCCCACCGCGAGCTCGCTCAGGACCGAAGGACCCGCGCCGCTCACCGCGGACGCCTTCACCGCCGTCGTCGACGACAGCTCGATCAGCGGGCGGGCGAGACCACCGAGCGCCGCGTCCAGGACCTGGCGCGTCCCCGAGCCCTCCTCGCGCAGGATCAGCGGCGTCGCCGCGAGCTCGTCCGCGCCGAGCGGCTTCCTGCGCCGCGCCCACGGATGCCCCGGCGCCGTCACGACGACCAGACGGTCGTGGGCGATGACCACTTCGTCGAGCCCGCCGGGCACGGTGAGCCCTTCGACGAAGCCGAGGTCCGCCTCACCGGCGAGGAGCCGCGCCGCGACGGCCGTGGAGTTCCCGGCGAGCAGCGACACCGCCGTGTCCGGACGCTGCGTGCGCAGGGCGATCAGCCACCCCGGCAGCAGATACTCGGCGATCGTCATGCTGGCCGCCACCCGCAGCCGCGAGTCCCGTCGCACCCGCAGCGCCTGCGCCCCCGCGTCGAACGCCTCCGCCGCCTCCACGATCCGCCCCGCCCAGTCCGTGACCAGCGCACCCGCGTCCGTGAGGCGCGACCCGCGCGGCGACCGGTCGACGAGGGCGACGCCGAGCTGCCGCTCCATGGCCCGCACCCGGCTGCTCGCGGCGGGCTGGGTGATGCCCAGCTCGCGCGCCGCCCGCCCCAGACTGCCGAGTCTGGCGACGGCGAGCAGCAGCTGGAGCGCCCCGAGGTCGGGCACGCGGTGCGCGAGTGATGCCTCTGGGGTGGTGGACGGCTCGGGGGACGCAGGGGACGTACTCATAAAGTCAGCTTATGCCCTCATAGAAGGGTGCTCCCTGGTGGCGGACTCCCACCTTCCACGACCGTGGAACCATGGTCACCACCGCACATCCCGCCACCTCCGCCGGCGCCTCCCCCACGGTCACCGCCACCCGCGCCCCCGCGGTCCGCCACCTCGGACCGAACTGGTACGCCTCCGTCATGGGCACCGCCATCGTCGCCAACGCGGGCGCGACGCTGCCGTATCGGTTCGCGGGGCTCCGCACGGGCTGCACGATCGTGTGGGCGCTGTCCTTCCTCATGCTGGCCGTCCTGCTCACCGCCCGCGCCACGCACTTGATCCACCACCGCGACCAGGCCCGCACCCACCTCCTGGACCCGGCCGTCGCCCCGTTCTACGGCTGCCTGTCGATGGCGCTGCTCGCGGTCGGCGGCGGCACCCTCATCGTCGGCGAGGACTGGATCGGCACGCAGGCGGCCGTCGCGATCGATGCCGTGCTGTACGCCGCGGGCACGGTCATCGGCCTCGCCGCCGCCGTCGCCATCCCCTACCTGATGGTGGTCCGCCACCGCATCGCAGCCGACCAGGCCTCCCCGGTGTGGCTGCTGCCCGTCGTGGCCCCCATGGTGTCGGCGGCCGTCGGCCCGCTGCTCATCCCGCACCTGCCCGCGGGCCAGGCGCAGCAGACGATGCTGTACGCCTGTTTCGCGATGTTCGGCCTGAGCCTGCTCGCCACCCTGGTGATGCTCCCAGTGATCTTCGCCCGCCTGGTGACCGCGGGCCCGCTGCCCCTGGCCCTCACCCCCACCCTGTTCCTGGTCCTCGGCCCGCTGGGCCAGTCGACGACCGCCACCAACAAGTTCGCCGACTTCGCCCCGCACGTCGTGACGGCCCCCCTCGACCGGGGCTTCCTCGTCTTCGCCGTGCTCTACGGCGTGCCCGTCATCGGCTTCGCCCTGATGTGGCTGGCACTCGCCGGGGCGATGGTGGTGCGCGCGGGGCGTCGCGGCATGGGGTTCGCGATGACCTGGTGGGCGTTCACGTTCCCCGTCGGCACCTGCGTGACCGGCGCGGAGGGCCTCGGCAAGCACACGGGCCTCGCGGTCTTCGACTGGCTCGCGACCGCCCTCTTCGTGTTCCTCGTGACCGCCGTGGCGGTGGCCCTCGCCCACACCCTGAGGGGCGTCCTCACCGGACGGCTGCTCGCAGCGCCCCGCTGAGGACCGCCGGAGCCTCCACCAGCGACGGCCCGTACCACGTGAGGTGGCGGCCCCCGACCAGCGCGACCGGTGTGCCCGGGAACGCCTCGGGGCCGTCCTCGCGCGTGAAGCGGTACGGCTCGTCCGGGAGGACCACGAGGTCGAGGTCCGCCGACGCCAGCTCCTCGACCGGCACGCGCGGATAGCGGTCGGCGTGGTCCGCGTACGCGTTGTCCACGCCGAGGCGGGCGAGGACGTCCCCCGCGAAGGTGTCGCGGCCCAGGACCATCCACGGACGGCGCCAGATGGGGACGGCCGCCCGCAGCCGGGCGGCCGGGCGCGGGACCTCGGCCTCCCGCCACGCCGCCTCCGCCTCGTCCAGCCACCGCGGGCGTCCCGCACCGCACGCCGTGAGGACCCGCGCCAGCTCGCGGAACGCCTGGTCCAGCGTGCGCACCTCGGTCACGAGGACCTCGACGCCCGCCGCGCGGAGCGCCGCCAGGTCGGGGGCGCGGTTCTCCTCCTCGTTGGCGACGACGAGATCGGGCGCGAGGGCGACGATGCGCGGCACGTCGGGGTTCTTGGTGCCGCCCACCCGGGTGACGTCGAGGCCGGCCGGGTGACTGCACCAGTCCGTCGCACCGACCAGCACGTCCGGGACGGTGACGGCGACCGCCTCGGTCAGCGAGGGCACCAGCGAGACGACCCGGAGCGGGCCACGCGCGCGTGACGTATGAGCGGGTGGCGTGTCCGTGCGTGACACCTCAGCGCCCCTTGTCGTCCACGGCCTCGATGTGGTCCCCCACGGCGACCACCAGGACCCGGGTGTCCGGCACGGTGGCCCGCCAGCGGTGCCGCACCCCGCCCGTGAGGAACAGCGTGTCGCCGCGCCCGAGGCGGTAGGCCCGCCCCTCGGCCTCCATCTCCACGGCGCCCTCGACGACGTACATCAGCTCGTCGTTGCGGTGCTGGAACTCGCGCCCCTCGTCGTGGTCGCCGATGAATTCCAGGGCGTGCAGCTGGTGGTGGCCGCGGGTCAGTTCGCGGACGCGCGTGTCGGGCGTGGAGCCCTCCAGGTCCGTGTCGTCGGCGGCGCGCACCACCTCGACGGTGCGGGCCGGGTCGGCGGCGGCCAGGAGTTCCACGTCGGTGGTGCACAGGGCGTCGGCGACGCGCTGCAGTGAGCGCATGCTGGGGCGGGCCCGCTCGTTCTCGATCTGGCTGAGGAAGGGCACGGAGAGGCCGCTGCGCTCGGCGACGACCGCGAGGGTGAGCTCCAGCTGCCGGCGGCGGCGCCGCACGGCCGAGCCCACCCGGAGCGTCTCCTTGTGCTCGTCCATCGCCTCGACTCCCTTCAGCGCGTCGGCCCGCTCTCAACCCTGAGGGGTTTTCTGCACCCTACGCATGTTCGCCAAACGGTTTTGCCCCGTTGCCGAGACCGCCTTCTCCAGCTCGTGCCAGTAGAGCAGTTGTCCGGACTCGCCGGGGGCGGAACCCTCGGTCGGCACGAACACGCTGAGGAGCAGGGCGGGTTGACCCCGCGGGTCGGTGAGGAGGGTCGCCGAAGGGTTGGCGAAGGCGCGGCTGCCGCCGTGCGTCCTGATGTCGAGGCGGTCCGCGCGGCCACTTGAGGGGTCGTACGCGTACGTGCCCCAGCTGCCGAAGTCGCCGCGCCGCCCCTGTCCCTCGACGAGGACCACGCGCTGCCCGCCGAGCTCCACGGGCGCCCGGTCGCCGATGTTGCCGCCGTTGCCCCAGGCGTGCACGGCGCGGTCCAGGCGGCGGTCGGGCTCGGCGTGCCAGTGCCGGAAGCCGGTGAGGGTGGCGCGCAGCTGGCGGTCGGTGTCGCAGCCCGCGCGGTAGTGCCCGGTGAGGTGGACGGTGGCGCCGTGGACGTCGGTGACGCTGGGGGTGCCCTCGGCGCAGCGCGAGAGGGTCAGCGGTGCGTCGAAGGCGCGGCGGGCCCGGCCGTCGAGGAGCGCGGCCAGGTTCGCGTAGGCGCGTACGGCGATGTGGTTGCGCGGGTCCTTCTCGTACGCGAGGACGTATCCGCCGCGGCCGTCGGGGGCGAGCGAGGCCTGGTGGGTGCCGGGGCCGAAGTCGTGGCGGCGGTGCCAGTGGCGCAGGTCGGCGGAGGTGGCGACGGCCGCGTGGAAGCGTCCGTCGGCGAGGAGCGTGTGGTAGACGGCGAGGTAGCTGCCGTCCTGCGCCTGGGCGATCTGCGCGGCGTCCATGGTGCGGCCGGTGTGGTCGCGGGCGTCGTAGCGGTGGCCGTCGGCGGCGGTCACGTCCTCGGCGAGGGCGGCCAGGCGGGCGGTGCCCGCGGAGGCGGGGGCGGCGTCGGCCCGTGCGAGCTGCGCGACGAGCAGGGCGGCGGCCAGGGCCAGTACGGCGGCCACGACGAAGAGCGCGGTCCTGGGCTGCCTTGCGATCACGGGCGGATTCTCGCGTTCAGGTGTTCGAGACGGGGCGCAGTCGAGCGTATGGACTCGGGAGTCCCGCAGGAACGCCGAAGGGGGTGGGCTTCGCCACAAGGCGAGACCCACCCCCAGGACTACGGCGGCTTGTGACTACTTCACAGCCGTCATCTTCTCCTCGAAGCCCGGGTTCTTCTTCAGCCAGGCGTCGACGGCCTTGGGCTCGTTGTTCTTGCCCGCCTTGTTGATCTCGTTCTCCAGGCTCGCCAGTTCCTTCTCACTCATCTTGAAGTTCTTGAGCCACTTCGTGAGCTGCGGGTACTGGTTCGGGAAGTCCTTGCTGGAGAGCGACCGGATCGTGTTGCCCTTGCCGAAGCCACCCTTGGGGTCCTTCAGCTTGGTCAGGTCGTACTCGCTGTACGCCCAGTGCGGCGACCAGAGCAGAACCGCGACCGGCTCCTTCTTCGCGTACGCGGTCTTCAGCTCGGAGAGCATCGCCGGGGTCGAGCCCGCGGCGATCTCGTACTCGTCCTCCAGGCCGTAACCCGGCAGGACCTTGTCCTTGAGGGCCTGCATCACGCCGGTGCCCGGCTCGATGCCGATGATCTTGCCCTTGAACTTGTCGCCCTTGCCCTTGAGGTCCTCGAGCGACTTGACGTCCTTGACGTACGACGGGACGGCGACCTCCAGGGAGGTCGGGCTGTACCAGGACCCGAGGTCCTTCAGGTTCGCCTTGTTCTTGTCCCAGTACGTCTTCTGCGCGGTGGGCAGCCAGGCGTCCAGGTTGAGGTCGATGTCGCCCTGCGCGAGACCGGTGTAGGCGGGGCCCACGTCGGCCGGGGTCAGCTCCATCTTGTAGCCGCGCTTCTCCAGGACGCGCTTCCACAGGTTGGTGACGGCGACGTTCTCGTCCCAGGCGAAGTACGCGGCCTTCAGCGGGCGCTTCTTCTCCTCGCCACCGGAGTTCTTCGGCAGCGGGGCGAGCTTGTCGACGACCTTCGGGTTCTTCTTCAGCCAGGCGCGCACGGCGTCCTGCTGCTTGCCCTTGCCGGCCTTGTTGATCTCCGCTTCGAGGCTGGTGAGCTGCTTCTCTTCCAGCTTGAAGTTCTTGAGCCACTTGGCGAGCTGCGGGTTCTCCTTCGAGAAGCCCTTGCGCGCCAGCGAGTGCACGCCGTCACCCTTGCCCCAGGCACCCTTCGGGTCCTTGAGCTTCTTCAGGTCGAAGTCGTTGTACGCCCAGTGCGGCGACCAGAGCGGGACGACGATCGGCTCCTTCTTCGCGTACGCCGCCTTCAGCTCGGACAGCATCGCGGTGGTGGAGCCGTCGACGACCTTGTACTCCTTGTCGAGGCCATACTCCTTGAGGACCTTGCTCTTCAGGAGCTGCATCTCACCGGCGCTCGGCTCGATGCCGGTGATCTTGCCGTCGAACGTGCCGCCCTTGCCCTTGAGGTCGGCGAGCGAGTTCACGTCCTTCATGTACGACGGGACGGTCAGCTCCAGCGACGTCCGGTCGTACCAGGCGCCGAGGTCCTCCAGCTTGTCGCCGTACTTCTTCATGTACGTGGCGTGCGTCGTCGGCAGCCACGAGTCGGTCTGGAAGTCGACGTCGCCCTGGGCGAGCGAGGTGTAGAGCGGGCCCGCGTCGAGCAGGCTGGCGTTCACCTTGAAGCCGCGCTGCTCCAGGATCTCCTTCCAGAGGAAGGTGGAGGCGATGCCCTCGTCCCAGTTGATGTAGCCGATGTTGATTTCCTTGCCCTGACCGACGTTCTCGGAGTCGGCCACGGGCTCGGACTTGGTGCCGCCGAAGATGCTCATGCCGCCCGCGACGAGCGCGAGGACGACGACGCCGACCACCGCGACGACGGGCCGGGGGCGGTAGTTCCAGATGTTCAGACCCTGCGCGGCCCGCAGCTTGGCGAGCGCACGGCGGCCGAGCGGCGAGACCTGCCCGCCCAGGCCGCTGGTGACGCGGTCCAGGTAGATGGCGAGGATGACGATGGAGACGCCCGCCTCCGCGCCGAGACCGACGTCGAGCTGGCCGATGGCCGCGTTGACGTCCGCGCCGAGGCCCGGGGTGCCGACCATGCCGGTCAGCGCCGCCATGGAGAGGCCGAGCATGATGACCTGGTTGACACCGGCCATGATCGTCGGGAGCGCGAGCGGCAGCTGGACGCGGAACAGGGTGTTGCGGGGCGTGGTGCCGAACGCGTCGGCGGCCTCGACCAGCTCCTTGTCGACCTGCCGGATGCCGAGCTCGGTCATGCGCACACCGGGGGCGAGCGCGAAGACGATCGTGGCGACGATGCCCGCGGGGGCACCCATGCGGAAGAACAGCAGCGCCGGGATGAGGTAGATCATCGCGGGCAGCGTCTGCATGAAGTCGAGGACCGGCCGGACGATGCCGCTGACCGTCTTGGAGCGGGCCGCCCAGATGCCCACGGGCACGGCGATGACCAGCGCCACGAAGGTCGAGACGAGCACCAGGGACAGCGTCATCATCGCGTTGTCCCACAGCTCCAGGGACACGATGAAGGCAAATCCCGCGAAGGCGAGGACGCCGCCGAGCAGGCCGCGCAGCCAGAACGCGATGACGGCGAGGATGCCCGCCATCAGCAGCGGCTCGGGTCCGGAGAGGACGTCGAAGACGCCGTCCCACATGTTCTGGAAGATCGTCTTGATGAACGAGAACAGCCAGTCCATGTGGGTTCTCAGCCACTCGACCGAGTCATTGACCCAGTCGCCGAAAGGAATCCTAGGCACCGCTGCTCACCTTGCCCGCGCTCTTGCCGCCCGTGTCGTGGGCGTCGCCCTTCTCCTGGGCGGGTATGGAAGCCGCCGCCGCGTCTTCCGGTTCCTTCATCGGCTCGCCGAGCACGGCGAGCAGCCGCGCCCGCGGCACGACACCCACGAGCTCGCCGTCGGCGTCGGTCACGGCGACCGGCACCTCGCTGGTGGAGCACGGCGTGAACAGCTCGATGATCGGCGTGTCCTCGGCGACCGTCGCCGGTGCGTCGGCCCGCACGAAGTCCTTGTCGGCGTCGGCCATGATCGCGCCCGCCGTCAGCACGCGGGAGCGGTCGACGTCCTGCGTGAACGCGGCGACGTAGTCGTTGGCCGGCGTGACGAGGATGTCCTCGGCGTTGCCGATCTGGACGATGCGGCCGTCGCGCATGACGGCGATCTGGTCGCCCAGGCGCATGGCCTCGTTGAGGTCGTGGGTGATGAAGACGATGGTCTTCTTCAGCCGCTTCTGCAGCACGAGGAGCTGGTCCTGCATGTCGCGCCGGATCAGCGGGTCGAGTGCGCTGAACGACTCGTCCATGAGGAGCAGGTCGGCGTCGGTGGCGAGCGCGCGGGCGAGGCCCACGCGCTGCTGCATGCCGCCGGACAGCTCGTCGGGCCAGGACTTCTCCCAGCCCTTGAGGCCCGCGAGCTCCAGCGCCTCGGTGGCGCGCTTCTCGCGCTCGGCGCGGGGCACGCCCTGCACCTCGAGGCCGTAGCCGGCGTTCTCCAGGACACTGCGGTGCGGGAAGAGCGCGAAGTGCTGGAAGACCATGCTGATCTTCTTGGAACGCACCTCCCGCATCTCGCGGGCGCTCAGCTCGGTCAGATCCTGACCGTCGAAGCGGACATGACCGGCCGTCGGCTCCGACAGTCCGTTGAGCATGCGCAGCAACGTGGACTTGCCGGATCCGGAGAGACCCATGACGACGAAGATCTGGCCCGGCTCGACCTCGAAGGACGCGTCGATGACGGCAGCGGTGGTGCCGTTGGCGCGCAGCTCCTCTCGGTCGGCTCCGTGGCGGAGTTTCTCCACCGCGTCATCGGGTCGTCTGCCGAACACTTTGTACAAGTGCTCGGCCTGCAGCCTGGACACATACACCTCTCGGGTCGAACCAAGACGGCCCGCCTCCCCCGCCGGCGGGCCGTGGAGCGGCACGGGGTCTGCCCGCTTACCGATCGAAAAGTTGAATATGCGACCGGGTCCGCTCCGGCTGCGCACCTGCCCACGCTTGTTCGACCCAAACCGATGAGTGACCCACGTCACATCCGTTGCGCTGTCGGCACGGAGAGGCGCGATGCGCAACGCGGCCACACCGTCGTACGCAGCACGTTCGCACTGTCGGTGCCGTGCGGCATGATGCGCGATGTGACTCAGCGAACACGACGGCTCATGCTTCTCGACACGGCTTCCCTGTACTTCAGGGCGTACTTCGGCGTCCCGGAGTCCGTGAAGGCCCCGGACGGCACTCCGGTCAACGCCGTGCGCGGGCTGCTCGACTTCATCACGCGCCTCGTCCAGGACCACCGGCCGGACGACCTGGTCGCCTGCATGGACGCGGACTGGCGCCCACAGTGGCGGGTCGAGCTCATCCCCTCGTACAAGGCGCACCGCGTCGCCGAGGAGGTCGAGAGCGGCGCGGACGCCGAGGAGATCCCGGACACCCTCTCGCCGCAGGTCCCGGTCATCGAGCAGGTGCTCGACGCGCTCGGCATCGCGCGTGTGGGCGTCGAGGCGTACGAGGCGGACGACGTGATCGGCACGTTCACGGCGCGCGCCGCCGGTCCGGTCGACATCGTCACCGGCGACCGCGACCTCTACCAGCTGGTCGACGACAAGCGCGGCGTCCGCGTCCTCTATCCCCTCAAGGGCGTCGGCACCCTGCAGACGACCGACGAGGCGTGGCTGCGCGAGAAGTACGGCGTGGACGGGCCGGGCTACGTCGACCTGGCGCTGTTGCGCGGCGACCCGAGCGACGGCCTGCCGGGCGTCCCGGGCATCGGCGAGAAGACGGCCGCGAAACTCCTGGACGCCTTCGGCGACCTGGCCGGGATCATGGCTGCGGTCGACGACCCGAAGTCGAAGCTGACCCCGTCGCAGCGCAGGCGCCTCGACGAGTCGCGCGCCTACGTGGCGGTCGCGCCGAAGGTCGTACGAGTGGCGGACGATGTCCCGCTCCCGGAAGTGGACATCGCCCTTCCGGACACCCCCCACGACCCCGCCGCCCTGGATGAACTCGCGGCCCGCTGGAACCTGGGCGGCTCGCTGCAGCGACTGCTCTCCACCCTTCACCCCTGAGGTGTTAGCTTAGGTAAACCTAAGTACTGTGGATCAGGGGAGGCCGTCGCCATGGCAGAACGTCCGGCACGCAAAGCACCGAAGGCCCATGTCGCGCAGGTCGTCCGCACGGAGCGGCTGACCCCGCACATGCAGCGGGTGGTCCTCGGCGGCGAGGGCCTCGCCGAGTTCGCGGCCGGCGAGTGCACCGACCACTACGTGAAACTGCTCTTCGACGCGGAGGGCGTCACCTATCCCGAGCCCTTCGACATGCAGCGGATCCGCGAGGAGTTCCCGCGCGACCAGTGGCCGGTCACCCGCACGTACACGGTGCGCTCCTGGGACCCGGAGGCCCGCGAGCTCGCCCTCGACTTCGTGATCCACGGCGACGAGGGCCTCGCGGGGCCGTGGGCCCGCGACGTCCGGCCGGGCGCCACGATGCGCTTGCTCGGACCGGGCGGCGCGTACGCCCCGGACGCGGACGCCGACTGGCACCTGCTCGCCGGCGACGAGAGCGCACTGCCCGCGATCGCCGCGGCGGCGGAGGCCCTGCCCGAAGGCGCGGCGGCCCACATCTTCATCGAGGTCGAGGGCCAGGACGAGGAGCAGAAGATCGCCACGACAGCGGAGGTCACCTGGCTCCACCGCGGCGACCGGCCCGTCGGCGAACTCCTCATCGAGGCCGTCCGCTCCCTGGAGTTCCCCCCGGGGACCCTCCAGGCCTTCGTCCACGGCGAGGCGGGCTTCGTGAAGGAACTCCGCCGCTACCTCCGCATGGAACGCGAGATCCCCCGCGACCAGCTCTCCATCTCCGGCTACTGGCGCCTCGGCCACAACGAGGACGGCTGGCAGGCATCGAAGCGGGAGTGGAACGCGCAGGTGGAGGCGGAACAGGAGAAGGCGGCCTGACCCACGGGAGCGGCAGGTTCACACCGCCGTACCCGCCCGCTCCCCCCTGATCCGCGCATGCAGATGCATGTCGTGCCACCCGTCCTCGTGCAGCAGCGCACTCCGCTTCGTGCCCTCCGCCGCGAACCCCGTCTTCAGGGCGACGCGGCACGACGCCTCGTTCGCCGTGGAGTGGGTCAGTTCCAGGCGGTGCAGGCCCACCTCTTCGAACGCCCACTCCGCGAGCGCCTCCACGGCCCGGGGAGCGATGCCGCGGCCGCGGGCCGAGGGCATCGTCCAGTACGCCACCTCCGCCTGGCCGTCGGCGAGCACCATGCAGCGCAGCGCGACCCTGCCCACCACCTCGTCGGTTCCCGCGTCGGCGATCGCCCAGTACGCGTCGCGCTCGTCCGCCCACGCCGTGCGCCAGCCCTCTATCCAACCGCGCACCTCGCTCTCGGAGTCGGCCACGCGCGCGTGCCAGCGCTGTATCACGGGGTCCTGGAACGCTTCGTACACCGCGGGCACGTCAGTGATCGACCAGGGGCGCAGGACCAAACCGCCGGGGACGGGCAGCGTGGGCTGCGTGCGGCGGGCGAGGGTACCGGCCGCGACGATGTCGGAGATCTTGAAGGGCATGGGCGCATCGTGCCAGCGGGGACACGGGCGACGGCAGTGGTTTTCCGGGGCGCACGTGAGCCTGCGGGGCACGAGCTCGCGCGCCCCGCACACCCGCCCGCCCCGGAAGATCCGCGAACACCCCGACCGCTCCCGCCCACACCCCCCGTGACCTGGGCGGCCCCGTACGCTGACCCCCTGATGAGACGCAAGCGCCGCCTTCCGCCCGCCCCGCTCCCCCAGCGCGACGGCATCGACCCCGTGCGGGTCGCCCTGCCGGCCGACGGGCCGTGGCCGACCGTGCGCGCCTACCTGGTGGAGCGGCTCCCGGTCGGGCCCGGCGTCGTCGACGCGATGGTGCGGGACAGCCGTTTCGTCGGAGCGGACGGCGAACCGGTGGCGCCCGACACCCCTTACCTGCCGGGCGCCTCCGTCTGGTTCCACCGGGACCTCCCCGCCGAGGTCCCCGTCCCCTTCGCCCTCGACGTCGTCCACCGCGACGAGCACATCGTCGTCGCGGACAAGCCGCACTTCCTCGCCACGATGCCCCGCGGCAGCCACGTCACGCAGACGGCCCTCGCCCGGCTCCGCACGGAACTCGGCGTCCCGACGCTCGGCGCCGCCCACCGCCTGGACCGGCTGACCGCGGGACTGCTCCTGTTCACGGTGCGGCCCGAGGAACGCGGCGCGTACCAGACACTGTTCCGGGACCGACTCGTGCACAAGGAGTACGAGGCGGTGGCCCCGTACGACCCGGACGTGCCACTCCCCCGTACCGTGCGCAGCCATATCGTGAAGGAGCGCGGGATCATCGCCGCGTACGAGGTGGCGGGCGCCGAACCCAACAGCGAGAGCCGCGTCGAACTCGTCGAGCACCGCGCCGGCCTCGGCCGCTACCGTCTGACCCCGCACACCGGCCGCACCCACCAACTCCGCGTCCACATGAACGCGTTGGGCCTGCCGATCCTCGGCGACCCCGTCTATCCGGTGGTGGCCGGGCCCGTGCCGCCGGACGACTTCCGGCGGCCGCTGCAACTCCTGGCGCGTGTCCTGGAGTTCACGGACCCGGTCACGGGCGCCGCCCACCGCTTCACCAGCGAACGAACGCTGGAGGCCTGGGAGGCGTACGACACGTGGGCGCGGTAGCCGCCGTCAGTAGCCACGCCACCAGGTGAGGAAGCGCTGCCACGCCCCCTTGGGCCGCACGGCCTCGGGAGCCGGGGCCGGGGCGGCCGCCGGTGACGGCGGGGCGGCCGGGGCGGCGGGCGCCGCGGGGCGCGGTGCCGGGGACGACACGTGCCAGTCCCTGCGCGGAGGCGGCAGCTGCGCCGAAGGGCGGGCCGTGACGTCCTGCGGCGGGCGCGGCGCGAACTTGACCGGCAGCTCCACGAGGTGCCGCGACATGATGGACGAGGTCCACCGCAGATCCCGCTCGTCGATGGCGAGTTCGACGTCCGGCAGGCGCATCAGGAGCGCGTCGACACCGGTGTCGGCGATGGCGCGGCCGATGTCCTGTCCCGGGCACTCGTGCGGCCCGCCGCTGAACGCGAGGTGCGAGCGGTTGCCCTGCATGTTGGCGGCGAGATCGGGCCGCACGACCGGGTCGACGTTGCCCGGCGCGATGCCCATGATCAGGCCGTCGCCCGCGCGGATCTTCTGGCCGCCGAGCTGGGTGTCCTGCTTCGCGAAGTAGCCGACCATCGCGCTGAACGGCGGCTCGTCCCACAGGGACTGCTCGACCGCCTCGGGCACCGTCATCTGCCCGCCGCTGAGCTGCGCCCTGAAGCGCGGGTCGGTGAGGACCATCCGCACGACGTTCGCGATGAGGTTGGCGGTCGCCTCGTACGCGGCGATGAGCACGAGCCGCAGGTGCGCGCCGACCTCGTCGTCGGTGAGCTGCGCGGGGTGGGCGATGAGGCGGCTGGTGAAGTCCTCCTCGAGGTTGGCGCGGCGCCGCGCCACCAGCCCCATCAGGACCTCCATCACATACGCGTTGCTCGCGATGGCGGTCTCGGTGCCCTTGATCATGTCGCGGGCGGACTGCACGATGCGTTCGTTGTACTCCTCGGGCATGCCGAGGACGTGGCACATCACCATCATCGGCAGGTGCTCGGCGAACTGGCTGACGAGGTCGGCGTGGCCCTCCTGGCAGAAGTCGTTGAGCAGGTGGTTCGTGTAGCGGTTGATGTAGCGGCGGATGCCGCGGTGGTCGATGCCGGACATGGCGCCGGTGACCGCGCCGCGCAGCCGCTGGTGCTCGTCGCCCTCGACGAAGCTGCACATCGGCTGCCAGGTGAAGACGGGGGCGAGCGGGTGGTCGAGGCCGGCGGTGCCGTCCCGCACGGCGCGCCAGGTGCGCGAGTCGCGGGTGTACTGCGAGGGGGTGCGGACCATGTGGAGGTTCTCGCTGTGCCCGAGCACGACCCACATCGGCACGTCGTTGTGGATCAGCACGGGCGCGACCGGGCCGTGCTCGGCGCGCAGCTTCTCGTACAGGCCCGCGAGGTCGGTGTCCGCCTCGGGGCCGTAGATGCGGCGCAGGCCGCCGGGGCCGAGGCCGTGGGCGGGACAGCCGGGCGGTGCGGCACCGAGGTCGTCGGTGCCGGCCCAGGGGGAAGGGGGAGGGGTCGTCACGGTCGTCGCTCCGGGTTTCGCTGAGGAGGGGGCGGGGGGCTGGGTACGGGTGGGGGCACGGTCAGACGCGGGCCGCGGTCAGGGAGTGGAGGTAGCGCATCAGGGTCATCAGGACGTCCCTGCTGGATTCCTTGCGGCGGGCGTCGCACGCCATGATCGGCACGATCTCCTCCAGGTCGAGGGCCCTGCGCAGGGTCGCGACCGGGTGGTGGGGCGCGTCGGGGAAGTCGTTGACGGCGACGACGAACGGCACGCCGCGCTCCTCCAGGCGGCCGATGACGTCGAAGCTGACTTCGAGGCGGCGGGTGTCGATGAGCACGACCGCGCCGAGCGCGCCTTCGAAGAGGCCGTTCCACAGGAACCAGAAGCGTTCCTGGCCGGGGGTCCCGAAGAGGTAGAGGACGAGCTCCTCGGAGATGCTGATGCGGCCGAAGTCCATCGCCACGGTGGTGGCCGTCTTGGACTCGGAGCCGTAGTTGTCGTCGACGCCGATGCCCGCCTGGGTCATCGTCTCCTCGGTGGTCAGCGGGCGGATCTCGCTCACCGAGCCGACCATCGTCGTCTTGCCGACCCCGAACCCGCCCACGATCACGACCTTCACGGCGGCCGCGGCCGTGTGCGGCAGCACGTCCTCGCTGCGGGGGCCGGTGATCGTGTCCGTGTTCCTAGAGTTTCTGAAGTCCATGCATCACCGCTTCGAGGAGGGATCGGTCGGGGAGCGCGGAGCGGACGACGGGGGCGCGCGCCTGCACGAGGTCGGTCGCGAGTAACTCCGTCAGGACGACGGTCACGACGGAGAACGGCAGCGACATGTACGCCGAGAGCTCGGCGACGGACAGCGGCGTCGTGCACAGCCGCAGTACCGCCGAGTGTTCCGGCTGCGCCGTCGGGGACGCCTCGCCCTGCGCGACGATCAGGGTGACGAGGTCGAGCGGCGCGCGCTCGGAGTCCTCGCCCGTGAGGATGTACAGCCGCTCCGGGTTCGAGGGGCTGCGGCGCTCCCGCTGGGGAGTCGCACCGCCCTGCGGCGGGACATCGCCCTGTTGCGGGCCGCGTGGGGAGTCTTGCGGAGGAGTCATACGGCCTGCCCGTCACGCCGGGGCGGGCTGGTCAGATGCGCCCCGATGCGTACGACGAGGTCACGCATGCGGGTGCCGATGAGGCCCGCGTCGACGGTCTCGTCGGCGAGCACGGCGAGGTAGGCGCCCGCGCCCGCGGCCATCAGGTAGAAGTAGCCGCCGTTGATCTCGATGATGACCATCTTCATGCCGCCGTCGCTGCGGGGGATCTCGGTGGCGACGGCGGCGGCGAGGCTCTGCAGGCCCGCGCAGGCGGCGGCGATGCGGTCGGCCGCGTCGGGATCGCCGCCGTAGCGCGCGATGCGCAGGCCGTCCGCCGAGAGCACCACGATCTGCCGGGTCTGCGGCACTCCGTCGGCGAGCTCCTTCAGCATCCAGTCGAAGTTGGCGCGTTGCTGGATCACTGCCAGTCCCTCTCGTCGGCGTTGCCGTGGTTGTTCTGCGGGGGCACCGGACCGGACTCCTCCGGCTGGTCCGCGGCGGGGTCGCCCTTGACGCCCTTCATGAACGCCTCGATCCACAGGCCCGGTTCGGGTTCCTGCCGCTTGGGCGGTGCGGGGGGCTGTGCGGTGGCCGCGGCGTGGGCCTCGGCGACACGCTGGGCCTCGGCCTCCTGTGCGTACCGCTCGGCGAGGGAGATCTTGACGCGGCTGCGGCGCTGCGGGAGGCCTCCCTCCGTCCATTCGGTGACCTCGGGGACGTCGTCCTCCATGGTCGCGGTGAGCGGGGAGCGCAAGGGCGGGCCCGCGGTGACGACGCGCGGCTTCTTGCGGCGGATGTTGCGGGCGGGTTCCTCGATGGTGCGGCCGCTGTTGTCGACGCGGGGCACGGCGGAGGCGCCGATGCCGTGGGCGAGGCCGGGCGCGGGCCCGGTGGTCATCATCTCGCGCGGCACGATGAGCACCGCGCGGACGCCGCCGTACGCGGACTGCCGCAGGGAGACCTGGAGGTTGTACATCTGGGAGAGGCGGCCGACGACGGCCATGCCGAGGCGCGGCGTCTCCCCGAGGTCGTTGAGGTCGATGCCGGCCTGGGCCTGCGCCAGCATGCGTTCGGCGCGGGCCCGCGCCTCCTCGCTGAGGCTGACGCCGCCGTCCTCGATCTCGACGGCGATGCCGGTCTGCACCTCGACCGCGGTGACGTGCACCTTGGTCTGCGGGGGCGAGTACCGGGTGGCGTTGTCGAGGAGTTCGGCGCAGGCGTGGATGAGCGGCTCGACGGACGTGCCGAGGATGGCGACGTCGGCGATGGAGTGCAGTTCCACGCGCGGGTAGTCGAGGATCCGGGACATCGCGCCGCGCAGCACGCTGAACAGCCGGACGGGCTCGGGCCACTGGCGGCCCGGGCGCGCGCCGCCGAGCACCGTGATGGAGTCGGCGAGCCGGCCGATCAGCGCGGTGCCGTGGTCGATGCGCAGCAGGTCGTCGAAGACCTCGGGGTTGCGTCCGTGGAACTCCTCCATCTCACGGAGTTCCGCGGCCTGCTGGTGGACGATCGACTGGACGCGACGGGCGATGTTGACGAAGGCGCGCTGCGCGGATTCGCGCATCGCCTCCTCGTTGTCCAGGATCTCAAGGATGGACCGCAGCAAGTCGCGCTGAGATGCGGGGAGTTCGCGGTAGACCTCGTTCTTGTCGACGACGTTGCGGATGACTTCCGGGGGCGCTTCGCCCTGCCGGAGCCGCCAGAGCGCGTCGGGCAGGAGCTCCCTGCCCAGGCGCACGGTCTCGTCGTCGTGGGATGCGATGCGCCGTTCGAGGAAGGCGAGCCGCTCTGCGTACTGCGTGCGCTGCCCCCGGATGGTCCGGCCGCGGCGCACCGCTTCGGCGCCGACCGCGATGACCATGAGGGTCGCGACGGCGCCGCACCAGGTGACGGCGGGCCGGGCCGGCGGTGCCACCGAGGCGACGGCGGCTCCGGTCGCCGCCGCCATCAGCATGGCGGGCAGCAACAACACGCGCGCGTAAGGGACTTCTCGGCCACCGGGAGGCGATTGAACACTCACCATGTATGCCCTCTGAACACTCGTCTTGGGGGAATGTGACGTCTTGGGGAACGACGGAACATAGGGGAATGACGAAACGAACGATCGAAAGATTTGGGAACAAGCGCGCGAATCCGTTGCAACTCGTTCAACTCGCCGCGCTCCGGGCGAGCTTAGTCCGCCGGAATCATCGTCGTGTCATATTCGGCAACCCTCTGCACAGGGCCCGCCGAGAGGCATACACTCTGCCCTTTTGCACAGCTGGCGATCGTTCGAACACATGGAGTGACGCCTCGAAAACGTCGTGAAACGCCGAACGGGCGCGCCCCACGACCGAGTTGGTCGAGGAACGCGCCCGTGGCGCGACGGAGGTCCGGCTCAGCCCACCGAGCTGTACGCCACCACACCCCGCAGGAGCTGGTCGACGGCCTTGCGGGCGTTCTTCGCGACCGTGCTGCCCTCGCGCGGGGCAGCGGCGGAGATCTGCCCGAGGACGTCGATGACCTGCTTGCACCAGCGCACGAAGTCGCCGGCCGGCATCTCCGCCTCGCGCAGCACCTCGTCCAGGCCCTTGTCGTTGGCCCACATGTACGCCGCCCAGGCGAAGCCGAGGTCGGGCTCCCGCTGGCCGACGCCCTCCGTCTGACTGATCTTGAACTCTTCTTCCAGACCGTCGAGACGGCCCCAGATGCGCACCATCTCGCCGAGCGCCGCCTTCGCCGCGCCGGACGGCAGCTTGGGCGCGAGCGCGTCGTCGCCGACCCGCGCCTCGTACACCAACGCGGAGACACAGGCGGCCAGTTCGGCCGGGCTCAGGCCCTCCCACACACCGGCCCGCAGGCACTCGCTGGCCAGCAGATCCAGCTCCCCGTACAACCGGGCGAGCCGCTTGCCGTGCTCGGTGACCTCGTCGCCCCGCAGATAGTCGAGCTCGGTCAGGAGCGCGACGATCCGGTCGAAGGTGCGGGCGATCGTGTTCGTACGCCCCTCGATGCGGCGCTCCAGCTGCGAGGTGTCGCGCTTGAGGCGGTAATATCGCTCGGCCCAGCGCGCGTGGTCCTCGCGCTCGTCACAGCCGTGGCAGGGGTGCGCGCGCAGCTCCGCGCGCAACCGCGCGATCTCCTGGTCGTCGGCGGCCGTCGCGCGGCCCTTGCGGTGCCGGTCCGGGACGATGTGCCCGGCCTTGGTGCGCAGCGCGGACGCCAGGTCCCTGCGGGACTGCGGGGAGCGCGCGTTGAACGACTTCGGGATGCGCATCCGCTCCAGCGCCTCGACGGGCACCGGGAAGTCCATGGCCGCGAGCCGCTTGACCTGCCGCTCGGCCGTGAGCACCAGCGGCCGCGGCCCGTCGACGTGGTCGAACCCGCGGTGACCGTTGGCACGCCCGGCGGGCAGCCCCGGGTCCAGGACGAGCGCCAGGCCCGCGTACTTCCCCGTCGGCACGTGGATGACATCGCCCGGCTTCAGCTTCTCCAGGGCGGTGGCAGCAGCGGCCCTGCGCTGGGCCGCGCCCTGCTTGGCGAGCTCGTTCTCCCGGTCCTTCAGCTCGCGGCGCAGCCGCGCGTACTCGTCGAAGTCGCCCAGGTGGCAGGTCATGGAGGCCTTGTAGCCCTCGAGACCCACCTCGTTCTTCTGCACCTGACGGGAAATGCCCACGACCGACTTGTCGGCCTGGAACTGCGCGAACGACGTCTCCAGGAGCTCGCGCGAGCGGTGCCGCCCGAACTGCTCGACCAGGTTCACCGCCATGTTGTACGACGGCTTGAAGCTGGACCGCAGCGGGTACGTGCGCGTACCGGCGAGACCCGCCAGGTGCTCGGGGCTCATGGCGCGCTGCCAGAGCACCACCGCATGGCCCTCCACGTCGATGCCGCGGCGCCCGGCACGGCCCGTCAACTGCGTGTACTCACCCGGGGTGATGTCGGCGTGCTGCTCGCCGTTCCACTTGACGAGCTTCTCCAGCACCACGCTGCGCGCGGGCATGTTGATGCCGAGGGCGAGGGTCTCGGTGGCGAAGACCGCCTTGACCAGGCCGCGCACGAACAGCTCCTCGACGACCTCCTTGAAGGTCGGCAGCATGCCCGCGTGGTGCGCCGCGATGCCGCGCTCCAGGCCCTCCAGCCATTCGTAGTAGCCGAGGACGTGGAGGTCCTCGTTCGGGATCGAGGACGTGCGCTCCTCGACGATCCCGCGGACCGTCATCCGCGCCTCGTCGTCGTTCAGCCTGAGCCCCGCGTACAGACACTGCTGGACCGCGGCCTCGCAGCCGGCCCGGCTGAAGATGAACGTGATGGCGGGCAGCAGGCCCTCGGCGTCGAGCCGCTCGATGACCTCGGGCCTGCCCGGCGTCCAGATCCGGGACCGCTGCCGGCGCTCCCGCTCGCGGTCGGCCTCGCGGATCATCTTGCCCTTGCGGCGGTCCCGCGGGTTGTACGAGCGGCTGGCCTCCATCCGCGCCATGCGCGTGAGGTCGGGGTTGACCGTCTTCTTCCGGCCCTCGCCCTCCTCGAAGAGGTCGTACATCCGCCGTCCGGCCAGCACGTGCTGGAACAGCGGCACCGGCCGGTGCTCGGAGACGATCACCTGGGTGTCGCCGCGGACCGTGTCGAGCCAGTCACCGAACTCCTCCGCGTTCGACACCGTCGCCGACAGGGAGACCAGCGTGACCGACTCCTGGAGGTGGATGATCACCTCCTCCCAGACGGCGCCGCGGAAGCGGTCGGAGAGGTAGTGCACCTCGTCCATGACCACATAGCCGAGGTTGAGCAGCGACTGCGAGCCCGAATACAGCATGTTCCGCAGGACTTCGGTGGTCATGACGACCACCGGGGCGTCGCTGTTGACGCTGTTGTCGCCGGTGAGCAGGCCGACCTTGTCCGCGCCGTACCGCTTGGCGAGGTCGGAGTACTTCTGGTTGGAGAGCGCCTTGATCGGCGTGGTGTAGAAACACTTCTTGCCCTGCAGCAGGGCGAGGTGCACGGCGAACTCGCCGACGATCGTCTTGCCCGAGCCCGTGGGGGCGGCCACGAGCACGCCCTTGCCCGCCTCCAGCGCCTGGCAGGCCTCGATCTGGAAGGGGTCGAGGCCGAATTCGTACATCTCGCGGAAGGACGCGAGTGCGGTGGCCTGCTCGGCAGCGCGCTTGCGCGCCGCCGCGTACCGCTCGGCCGGTGAGAGGTCCTCTGTCATCGTGCTTTCGAGACTACCGGCCACCGCTGACAACGGACGATCATTATCGGAACGGCGGTGGAACGTGCCAGCTCAGGCGGCGCGCGTCGCGGCGCTCACGGCCCGAGGACGCGCACGGCCCCCGGCACGCACTCCGCGGTCAGCGGCAGCGCGCCGAGCGGTTCCCCGTCCGCGTAGCCGGTGATGCCGGGGGCGGCGAGCTCGACCCGGGCCGCGCGGTGCACGGTGACCTTCGGATGGTCGAGGTGCGTGCCCTTGTAGACCCGCGGGAAGACCTTCAGGAGCGTCGTGCGGGTGCAGTCGCCGACCACGGTGACGTCGAACAGACCGTCGCTCATGTCGGCCCCGGCACAGATCCGCATGCCGCCGCCGTACGAGGTTCCGTTGCCGACCGCGACGAGCGTGGCCTCGACCTCGTGGACGTCGCTGCCGTCCAGCGTGATGCGGTACGGGACGGGCCGGAACGCCGCGAGCTCCACGACCATCGCCAGGTCGTACTTGAAGCGCCCCGTGGGCCACCGCATCCGGTTGCCGCGGTCGTTGACCCGCGAGTCGAAGCCGGAGGCGAGCACGGTCCCGAACCACGTCCCGCCGACCCTCCCCAGATCGACGTCACGCGTGCGTGCCCCCTTCAGCGCCTCGGCGACGAGTTCCCCGGCGGCGGCCGGCTCCCGCACGGGCAGCCCGAGGGCTCGCGCGAAGTCGTTGCCGGTCCCCACCGCGATCACCCCCAGCGGGGTGCGGGTCCCGGCGACGGCCTGCAGCGCCAGGCTCGCCATGCCGTCGCCGCCGACGGCTATGAGGGCCCCCGTGCCGCCCTCGACGGCCGCACGGGCCCGGCGCAGCGCGTCGGGGGCGTCCTCACCGATGACCGTGCGCACGGAGAAGCCGCGGGCCCGCAGAGCGGAAGCGGCCGGCTGCGCCGCGTGGGCGCCCCGGCCGCGACCCGCGGTGGGATTGACGAAGAGGGTGATCTCGCTGGTCACTAAGGGTCCCCCCGGACGGAGTTTGAGGGAGGACCCTAGCAACGTCAGGTCACGTCGTCGAAACCGTTCACCCGCTGATCGCTGCGTCCGGCGTTCGCCTGCTCGGGCAGCGCCCGGGGCGGCCGCACCGCTTCGACGTCGTCGACGGCCTGCGGGGTCAGGTCGAGGTCGGACGCCTCGTCGTCGTCGAGCTCGGCGTCGGGGTTGTTGCGGCGACGGCGGCGGTCGTTCAGGAGGGAGATGCCGACCGCGATGAAGTACAGGACGACGATCGGTCCCGCGAGCGCGATCATGCCGACCGGGTCGGTCGTCGGGGTCGCCACCGCGCCGAAGATGAAGACGCCCATGACGACGCCGCGCCACCAGGTGGCCATGCGGCGCCCTGTCACCATGCCGGTCATGTTGAGCATCACCAGGAGCAGTGGGAGCTCGAACGAGATGCCGAAGATGAGGACCATCCTGACGGTGAAGTCGAGGATCTTGTCCATCGGCAGCAGGTTCGCCGCGCCGTCGGGTGTGATGCCGAGCAGGACACGCATGCTGACGGGAAGGATCGTGTAGGCCAGCCAGGCGCCCGCGAAGAAGAGCGGCACGGCGGCGGACACGAACCAGTACGTGTACTTGCGCTCGTTCTTGTGCAGACCGGGCGCGACGAACGCCCAGAGCTGGTACAGCCAGATCGGGCTTGAAACGATTATGCCGACCATGAGGCTGACCTTCACCGTGGTGGTGAAGGGCGAGAGCAGGTCGTTGAAGGTCACGGTCGCGCAGTGGCCACCGGTCTCCTTCATGCCGGGCTCGCAGCGCGGCACGGGATCAGCCAGGAACTCCATCAGTTCCTGGCTGTAGAACGCCGCCACGATCGACACGACCGTGATGGCGAGGAGCCCCTTGGCGAGCCGGTTGCGGAGCTCACGAAGGTGCTCCGCGAGGGACATCCGCCCCTCGGGGTCCTTCTCCTTCTTGCGGGCAGACTTGAGCAACCCACGTCCTCATCTCGTGCGGCAGGCCGGCCGTCGGCGCCGGCCTTGGATCAGCGCTGCGTCGTACGGTCGGTCGGCTCGGTGACCGGGCGCGAGCTGGTCACGTCGCCGGGGGCGGCCTGGATCGTGCGCTTCTGGACGGCCGGGTCGCTCGGCGGGTCGGCCGGAGCGGCGGTGTCGTCCTTGCTCTCGGACTTCATGGCCTTGGCCTCGCTCTTGAGGATGCGGGCCGACTTGCCGAGGGAGCGCGCCATGTCGGGCAGCTTCTTCGCACCGAAGAGCAGGACGATGACGACGAGGATGAGGATGATCTCGGTGGGGCCGAGCCTACCCATAGCTGTTTACCTTCTTCACCGAGGCGACAGGAGTCTGGTTGCTCGGCAGACCGGACATATATCCGATCTCCCGCGCATGGCAGCGATCGTAACCCCCCGGGGTAAACGCTCGGCAATCCCCGCGCATACTCCGAGTACGGCCCCCGCCTCGATCCCGGGCCGTATTCGCAGCGTACCCGTCCACCTCCGGGAGCCGACAGGCCGCGGACGCTAAAGAGCCCCGCGGCCCGCACGGGCCACACCGGCCGCTGCCTTCTCCAGGTCCTCCGCCGCGCGGTTGATCTGCCGTGTGGTCTCGGTCACTTGACGAGCGAGACGCTGCGCCTCCACAAACACCTTGATCGCCAGTACGCCGAGGACGGCGAGGCCCAAGAAGCCCGCCGCGATCGCGAGCATCGCCCAGAACATGCGCCGAGCCTAGACGGTGGAGTGCAGGCGCAGCGTCCGCACCCCGCCACCGGTGAGGAGTTCGACGATCCGCTCCCCCGCGGGCTTGCGCACCGCGGCCTCGCACTCGGGGCAGGTGAACGAGTAGAAGGTGGTGCGGGCGCTCGCGCCGATGGCGAGGCGCAGCGCGCCCGCGGACAGCTCGAAGCGGGCCCGGCAGTCGGGGCAGGCGGCCGTGAACAGGACGGGGACGGAGGCGGGCCGCGGCTGCGACGGCACCCCCGGAAGTCCGGACATCGTCGGTGTGCTCAACGCCCCGTCTCCTGACTGTCGTGATCCTCGTACGCCGCCGCTTCCCGCTCGTACGCGTCGAGGGCCTCGCGGGCCGCCTCCCGCGCGCTGTCGGCGAGCTGGGCCGGGGAGACGATCCGCCCGTCCCCGCCGAGCCGCAGCGCGAGCCGCCGCAGCGAGGCCGGGTCGGGGGTGCGCAGGGTGATCCGCAGGCCGCCGTCGGGCAGCTCGTCGGCGCTGTCGTGCGGGTAGTACTCGGCGACCCAGCGGCCGCCGGGACCCACCTCGACGACGACCTCGGGGTCCTCGGCCGCGGGCTGCACCAGTCCTTCGGAGAGGTCGCGCAGCTCCACCTCGGGCGGCGCGGACGGCTCGTCGAGGATCTTGATCTCGGCGACCCGGTCGAGGCGGAAGGTGCGCCGCGCCTCGGAGCGGCGGCACCACGCCTCCACGTAGGTGTGGCCGACGCTCACCAGGCGGATGGGGTCGATCTCCCGCTCGGTGAGCTCGTCGCGCGCCGGCGAGTAGTAGCGGATCCAGAGTCTGCGCCGCTCGGAGATGGCCCGGTCGACGTCGGCGAAGACGCCACCCTCGGACTCGAACGTCACCGACAGGCGGGAGCTGGCGCCCGCCGCCTCGCCGGCCGCGGTCTCCAGCTTCGCGGTGGCGCGCAGCAGCGCGAGGCGGTCGCTCTCGCGCAGGCCGGGCAGGGTGGACACGGCGCGGGCGGCCACCAGCAGGGCGGTCGCCTCGTCGGCGGCCAGGCGCAGCGGCGCCGCCACGTCGTCGGGGTTGTGCCACCAGATGCGGTCGCCGTCGGTGTCGATGTCCAGGAGGTCACCGCCGCGGAAGCTGGTTCCGCACAGCGGCAGCACGTCGAGGTCGGAGATCAGCTCGTCGGTGCTGATCCCGAAGGCGCGGGCGACGTCGCCGACGTGCGCCCCGGGGCGCTCCCGCAGATAGGTCACCAGCGACAGCATGCGCCGCGTCTGGTCGATGGCGTTCGAGGCCATTGCTCTGTCCGCTTCCCCTCAGCCCTTGGCCACGGCACGCAGCCGGTCCACGACGTCGGCCCGCAGCTCGGCGGGCTCGAGGACCACCACATCGGGCCCGAACTCCACCAGCCACGCATCCAGGCCGTGCCCGTACGGAATCTCCAGCTCGTCCCACCCGTCGTCGCCCACGCGCACCGCGACGGCCTTGGCGCGCAGCGGGTACCCGGCGTCCGTGCGCAGCCGGATCAGGGCGGTGCGGTCGGCGGTCTCCCCCGCCCAGCCCGCGACGGTCTCGCGGACCGTGACGACGTCCGGGACGTCGGCGGTGTACTTCCCCGCGCGGGCCCGCACCTTCCCGGTGATGCGGGAGAGCCGGAACACGCGCTCGGCGCCCCGGTCCCTGTCCCAGCCCGCCAGGTACCAGTGGCCGCGCCAGCACTCCAGCGCCCACGGCTCGACGTGCCGCTGCTCGGGGCGGGCGGCGGTGGCCTTGCGGTAGTCGAAGACGACGGGTCGGCGGTCCCGGCAGGCGAGCATCAGCGGTTCGAAGGACGCCTCGTGCGCGGGGATGCGCGGCTCCAGGGCGCTGTGCGACCCGTACGGGTCGACGTCCTCGGGCAGCCCGGCGGCGCGCAGCTTCTGCAGGGCACCGCTGGCGGCGCCGGCCAGGCGGGCCTGCTGCCAGACCTTCGCGGCCAGGCCGAGCGCCGCGGCCTCCTCGGCGTCCAGGGTGATGGCGGGCAGGCGGTTGCTGTCACGGCGGGCGAGGTAGCCGACCTCCCCCTCCAGGTTCTCCACGGTCTCGATGACCAGACCGAGCTCGCGCAGATCGTCCTTGTCGCGCTCGAACATCCGGTTGAAGGAGTCGTCGGACCCCGCCTCCAGATAGGCCTCGATCGACTCACGCAGCTCCCGCTTGCTGAGCGGCCGCCGGGTCCCGAGCAGGCACAGCGCAAGATTCATCAGCCGCTCGGCCTTGGCAATGGCCATCGACGCCCTTTCTCGGCTGTTCAGATTGTGCTTCCGACCGATGACCGTACCGCCCCGGGGTGTCCCGGCAAAAGCCGAGGGCCCATGCCGGACAGGCATGGACCCTCGGCGAAAGGATCAGGTCACAGACGTCCTCAGACGGAGACCAGATCGCAGACGAAGATCAGCGTCTCGCCGGGGGCGATGCGGCCGCCGCCGGCGCCGCGGTCGCCGTACGCGAGGTGGGCCGGGATGGTCAGCTCGCGCCGGCCACCGACCTTCATGCCCTGCACGCCCTGGTCCCAGCCGGAGATGACCTGACCGGCACCGAGCTGGAACTCCAGCGGGTTGCCGCGGTTCCAGCTCGCGTCGAACTCCTCGCCCGTGCTGAAGGCGACACCCACGTAGTGGACCTTGACGAAGTCGCCCGCCTTGGCGACCGCGCCGTCACCCTCCCAGATGTCCTTGATCTGCAGGTCGGCCGGCGGCTCGCCGACGGGGAAGTCGACCTCGGGCTTGTCAATGCTCACGAAAATGCTCCTGCTTTGATACGAAAGGTCAGCGCGGACAGTCTTACATCCCGCAGGACGTCACATCTTCGCGAGGATGTCCACGGTGAAGATCAGGGTGGAGTCCTTCTTGATGGAGCTGCCCTGAGGCGGCTGGTCGCCATACCCCAGCTCCGGCGGGATGACGATGAGGACGCGGCTGCCGACCTTCTTGCCCGTCAGACCCTGCGCCCAGCCCTTGACGACCTGCGCCAGCTGGAACGACGCGAGCTGCTTGCGCTTGTACGAGGAGTCGAACTCCTTGCCGTCGGCCCACAGCACGCCCTTGTACTGGCACAGGAGACTGTCGGTCTTCTTGACCTCGTCGCCGTCGCCCTCCAGGACGTACGACGCGACGAGCTCCTTCGGCGGCTTCGTCTTCGGGACGTCGACCGAGGGGGCCTTGCCGTCCGTGTTCGTGCCGACCTTGGGCAGGTCCTTGTTGGACTGCGCCACCTCCTTGCCCTTCGCGGAGCTGGTGGCGGAGAAGGTCCCCACGAGGTCGACGACGAAGACGAGGGTGTCCGTGCCCTTGATGCCCGCCTGCTTGTTGCCCTCCTCGCCATAGCCCATCTTCGGGGGGATGGCGAGCTCCACGCGGCTGTCGAGCTTCTTGCCGACCAGTGCCTGGTCCCAGCCGGGGATGACCTGGCCGGTGCCGATCGGGAAGACCGTGGGGTTCCCGCGGTCGTACGAGTTGTCGAAGACCTTGGCCGTCGCCCAGATCTGACCGAGGTAGTTGGCCTGCAGGTAGTCGCCCTTCGCGACCTCCTTGCCCTTGCCCTCGATGAGGGTCTTCACGGCGAGGTCGGATGACGGCTTGCCCGAGCCCTTGGCGACGGTCGGCTTCTCACCGAACTTCGTGCCCTTCGTGATCTCGGGCACCGGCCCGTCCACGATCTTCGCGGTCGGCGGCGCCGACGAGTCGTTGGTCGGGCTGTCGCTGGGCTTGGTCTTGTCGGCCTTGTCGGCCTTGTCGTCACCACAGCCTGCCAGCGTGAGCAGGCCGGCCGGGACGGCAAGGAGAAGTGAGCGTCGGCGCACGGTGGGGGCCTCGTATCGGTCGATCTTGTGGGTTGGCGTGCGCGCAACTCTACGGCGTGAGAAGGGCGCCGTACGAGGAACGTACGGCGCCCGTGTTGCGTTCCCGCAACGCCACACAGGACGTTGGGGCCACTTGGGTCACATTCCGGCGATCAGCTTCTCCACCCGGTCGTCCACGGACCGGAAGGGGTCCTTGCACAACACCGTGCGCTGCGCCTGGTCGTTGAGCTTGAGGTGGACCCAGTCGACCGTGAAGTCACGGCGCTGCTCCTGCGCCCGCCGGATGAAGTCGCCGCGCAGCCGGGCGCGGGTGGTCTGCGGCGGCACCGACTTGCCCTCGAAGATCTTCAAGTCGTTGCAGATCCGCGCGGCTTGCCCCTTCTTCTCCAGGAGGTAGTACAGCCCTCGCCGACGGTGGATGTCGTGGTAGGCGAGGTCTATCTGCGCGACCCGCGGATGCGACATGGTCATGTTGTTCTTCGCCCGGTACCGCTCGATGAGCTTGTACTTCATGACCCAGTCGATCTCGGTGCCGATGCGGTCGAGGTCCTCCGACTCGATCGCGTCCAGCGTGCGGCCCCACAGCTCCAGGACCTGTTCGACCGTCCCGGTGCGGATGCCGCGGCGGTCGACGAAGTCCACCGCCTTCTCGTAGTACTCACGCTGCACTTCGAGGGCCGAGGCCTCACGGCCACTGGCCAGACGCACCTTGCGGCGGCCCGTGATGTCGTGCGACACCTCACGGATGGCCCTGATCGGGTTCTCCAGAGTGAGATCCCGCATGACCGTGCCCGCCTCGATCATGCGCAGCACCAGATCGGTGGCGCCGACCTTGAGGAGCATGGTCGTCTCGGACATGTTCGAGTCACCCACGATGACGTGGAGCCTGCGGTACCGCTCGGCGTCCGCGTGCGGTTCGTCGCGGGTGTTGATGATCGGCCGGGAACGGGTGGTCGCGGAGGACACCCCTTCCCAGATGTGCTCGGCACGCTGGCTCACGCAGTACACGGCGCCGCGCGGAGTCTGCAGCACCTTGCCCGCGCCGCACAGCAGCTGCCGGGTGACGAGGAACGGGATGAGGATGTCCGCGAGCCGGGAGAACTCCCCGTGACGGGCCACCAGATAGTTCTCGTGGCACCCGTAGGAGTTTCCCGCCGAATCGGTGTTGTTCTTGAAAAGATAGACGTCGCCCGCGATTCCCTCCTCGTGCAGGCGGCGTTCGGCGTCGACGAGCAGGCCTTCCAGAATGCGCTCGCCCGCTTTGTCGTGGGTGACCAGCTCGGTCACGTTGTCACATTCCGGTGTCGCGTATTCCGGATGTGATCCCACGTCAAGATAGAGGCGGGCGCCGTTCCGCAGAAAGACGTTGCTGCTGCGGCCCCATGACACGACACGGCGGAAGAGGTAGCGCGCCACCTCGTCAGGCGACAGACGGCGCTGTCCCCTGAACGTGCACGTGACGCCGTACTCGTTCTCCAGCCCGAAAATGCGGCGGTCCATGTCTGAACATTACGCCTGATGCGGGGTACTGAAACCGGGTTCGGCAGCACCGTTTCGATCATTTTCCGATGAACCCGCAACAACCCCCGATTCTCCGGCCGGTACGAGTACCCGCGCCGTCGCCAGCAGAACCACCAGAGCGGCCGCTCCCGCCAGACCCGGCACCGCGAACCCCCACGCCGTCCCGCCCCACTCGACCACCGGACCCGCCGCCGCCGTCCCCAGCGACGCCCCCACCGTGAACGTCGTCACCAGCCACGAGAACGCCTCCGTCACCGTCCCGCGCGGAGCATGCCGGTCCACGATGATGAACGCGCACGCGAGCGCCGGCGCGAGAAACACCCCCGCGAGCGCCGTCAGCGCCGTCATCGCGACCGCGCCCGGAGTGAGCGTCAGCGGCCAGTAGAAGACCGCCAGCAGCGCCACCAGGACGCTCAACCGCCGCTCCGGCACACCACTCCACTGCCGCGCCCCATAGACGGACCCGCCGACCAGCGCACCGAGTCCGAGCGCCGCCATCATCCACCCGTAGACCGCGTCGCCGCCGTTCCCGTCCGCGTACGACACGCCCGCGACCGTGATGGAACCCAGCGCCATCCCGATGAACAGGAACGCGCCGAGGAGCGCGAGCAGCCCGCGCGAGCGCAGCGCCCCGAGCCAGTGCGCCTCCCTCGGCGCCGAACGCCACGCGCGCGAGGGCTGCGACACCACTACGGAGAGGGCGCCGAGGACACCCAGCGCGTTGACGACGAGCAGCGCCGCCTGCTCCGACCACAGCGCCACACACCCGGTCACCAGCAACGGGCCGACGGTGAACATCACTTCCTGCGCTATCGCGTCCATCGCGTACGCCGTGTGGACCTGCTCCTCCTTGCCGAGGACGCTCGGCCACAGCGCCCGCAGACCGCCCTCCAGAGGCGGCGTGAACAGCCCCGCGGCCGCCACCGCCCCGTAGGCGAGCGCCAACTGGTCGGGGCCCGTGAAGGCGAACAGGGCCATGCCGAGCGCGGAGAGGAGCGCGGCGGGCAGCTGGACGCGCGGCTGGCCGTGCAGGTCGACCAGACGCCCGAGCAGCGGCTGGCCGACCGCGTTGGCCACGCCGTACACCGCGGCCAGCGCACCGGCCAGGCTGTACGTGCCGCCCTCCGCCCGGATGAACAGCACGATCGCGATCGCCGCCGTCGCGTTCGGCAGCCGGCCCACCAGCGTCCCGGCCAGCAGCCGCGTCGCGTACCGCGTCCGGAGGATCTCCGCGTATCCCGCAGCCATGCTCTCCCGCCCTCCCCCCGCACGCCGAGCCGGGGTTTTACGTATAACGTCCGGCGTCATACGTACCATGAGCCCAGTCCGCAGGTCCACATCCGCGGGTCCACACCAGAACGGGAGGTGACAGTGGCCGGGCCACTACAAGAAGCCGGGGCCCCACGCCCCACCAGCCGCGACGTCGCCCGCGCGGCGGGCGTCTCCCAGGCCACCGTCTCCCTCGTGCTCGGCGACAAATGGCGCGGCCGCGTCGCCGAACCCACCGCCGAACGCGTCCGCGCCGCCGCCCGCGAACTCGGCTACCGCCCCAACCTCGCCGCCCGCAACCTCCGCCTCGGCCGCACCCGGACAGCTCTCCTCGTCGTCCCCGAACTCACCAACGAGTTCTTCGCCCACGTCTACACCGGAGTCGCCCGCATCGCCGCCCGCCACGGCTTCGGCGTCGTCCTCTACCCCTCCCCCGACGGCATCGGCCCCGCCCGCGACCCCTTCGCCTCCGCCCGCGCCTCCCTCGACGGCGTCCTCGCCTCCTCCATGGCCTCCGACGCCCTCGCCACCATCCGCGGCGACGACCTCCCCCTCGTCATGCTCGACAGCGACCCCGCGGGCAGCCTCGGCGCCGCCACCGTCAACCTCGACCTCGCCGACGGCATGCGCCGCGTCACCGAACACCTCCTCGCCCTCGGCCACCGCGACTTCCTCCACCTCGCCGCCGCCGTCGACTCCTGGACCTTCGACGTACGCGCCGAAGCGCTCGCCCGCACCCTGCGCGGCACCGACACCGCCGTACGCCGCGTCGCCGCCCCCCTGAACGTCGAGGGCGCCCGCGCCGTCGCCGAAGCCGCCCTCTCCGGCCCGGGACCCCGCCCCACCGCCATCGTCTGCGACGACGACTTCCTCTCCGCCGGCGCCTGCAAAGCGGCACGACGCCTCGGCCTGCGCGTCCCCGAGGACGTCTCGGTGACGGGCTTCGACGACCTCACCCTCGCAACCGCCGTCGAACCCGAACTCACCACCGTCCGACTCCCCGCCGAGCGCTTCGGCGAACGCGCCATGGAGTCCCTCGTCGCCGTCCTGGAGGGCCGCGAGCCCGACGCCACACCCCTCCCGGTCGAACTGGTCGTACGCGGCTCCACGGGCCCCGCGCGCTGACTCGGCACACGAAAAAGCGCCCCGCGCCCCGGCCCAGAGGCCGGAACACGGGGCGCACGCCCGCGTGGACTACTCGACGTCGCCGCCCGACTGCTGCGTGGACCCCGCGTCCCCGTCCGTGTCCGTATCGGTCGGCGCGTCCGTCGCACCGCCCTCGTCGAGCAGCCGCGACAGCTGACGCCCCACGATCCGCTTGAACTTACGCTGCTGAGGCCGCGTCCGGTCGAGCACCGCCACCTCGAGCCGCTCCGCGGGGATCTCCCGCTCACTGCCGTTGGTGTCGCGGGACAGCGCCTGCACCGCGAGCTTCAGCGCCTCCGCCAGCGTCATCCCGTCCCGGTGCCGCTGATCGAGATAGCTGCTGATCTGCTCGGCATTGCCACCGACCGCGACCGAACCGTGCTCATCCACGATCGAACCGTCATGCGGCAGGCGATAGATCTGATCACCGTCGGCCGTGGTGCCGACCTCGGCCACCACCAGCTCCACCTCGTACGGCTTCTCCGCATTGCTGGAGAAGATCGTGCCGAGCGTCTGCGCGTACACGTTCGCCAGGCCACGGGCCGTCACATCATCACGGTCGTACGTGTAACCGCGGAGGTCGGCATACCGCACGCCGCCGATCCGCAGATTCTCGTACTCGTTGTACTTACCGGCGGCCGCGAAGCCGATCCGGTCATAGATCTCGCTGAACTTGTGCAGCGCACGGGACGGGTTCTCGCCGACGAACACGATGCCGTCGGCAAACTGCATCACGACAAGGCTGCGGCCACGCGCGATGCCCTTCCGGGCGTATTCCGCCCGGTCGGCCATGGCCTGCTGGGGTGAGACATAGAACGGCGTCGACACCGGATCCGTCCCTTTCTGTCAAAAAACTTCAGTCAGTGGCGAATTCGGAACGCTCAGAGCAGCGCGGCCCGCGGGCCGTCAGGCTGCTCCAGACGCTTCTCCAGAATCGAACGCGCAATGGCCGACGACTCGTCGTCCGTCAGCCTGCGGAACCCCTCGTCGGAAATCACGGTGACGATGGGGTAGATCCGCCGCGCCACATCGGGACCGCCCGTCGCCGAGTCGTCGTCCGCGGCGTCGTACAACGCCTGGACGACCAGCGTCGTCGCCTGCTCCTCGGTCAGACCGTCGTGGTAGAGCTTCTTCATCGCACCGCGCGCGAAGACCGAACCCGAACCGGTCGCCGCGAAACCGTGCTCCTCCGAACGACCGCCCGTGACGTCGTACGAGAAGATGCGGCCCTTCTCGCGGTCCACGTCGTACCCCGCGAAGAGCGGCACCACGGCGAGGCCCTGCATGGCCATGCCGAGGTTGCTGCGGATCATCGTGGAGAGCCGGTTCGCCTTGCCCTCCAGCGACAGCGTGGCGCCTTCCACCTTCTCGAAGTGCTCCAGCTCCAGCTGGAAGAGCTTCACCATCTCCACGGCCAGACCCGCCGTACCGGCGATGCCCACCGCCGAGTACTCATCAGCCGGGAACACCTTCTCGATGTCACGCTGCGCGATGACATTGCCCATCGTCGCCCGCCGGTCGCCGGCGAGGACGACACCGCCGGGGAACGTCACGGCCACGATGGTCGTGCCGTGCGGCGCCTCGATGACGCCCTGCGTGGGCGGCAGTTGACGGTTGCCCGGCAGAATCTCGGGCTGATGCTCGGACAGGAAGTCCATGAAGGACGACGAACCAGGCGTCAGGAAGGCAGCTGGTAGACGCCCGGTGCTACGAGTGTTGGCTTCCACGAGGATCCTTCCAAGTAGGCGGCAGCCCGACGAACAGTGTCGGGATCGTCTCCCAACTTGCCGATGGCCGAATTGCAGTTGAAGCACAGTACGCCACGGACTTTACCCGTCTCGTGGCAGTGATCCACATGGATTGCGGGGGCAAAGGCCGCGCACCCCTGCCCCACACGAACCTTGGTTTCGAAGGGGAAAGGGCTCTACTGCCCACCCTTCTGAACGAAGGACCGCACGAAGTCCTCGGCGTTCTCCTCGAGCACATCATCGATTTCGTCCAGCACAGAGTCGACGTCGTCGCTCAGCTTCTCCTGGCGTTCCTTGAGGTCTTCCGAAGCCTGCGCGTCCTGCGTCTGCTCCTCGGTCTCCTCGGTGGGACGCGTCGCCTTCTGCTGTCCGCCGCCGGTGTCCTTGGTCGCCATCTACCTCACCCCGCTCGCTCGGTTAGACGTTCTTGATCAGACCCTACGCTTTGGGTCCGACATCGGCCCCGCAGTTGCCTCAACGTGCGGGGACCCACCTGTGTGATTCCCCCGCCGATGACCTTTCAGCCGCCCGAGAGGACCCGAACCAGGTCCTCTGCCGTGCGGCAGCGGTCCAGGAGTTCCTTGACGTGGTTCCTCGTGCCGCGCAGGGGCTCCAGCGTGGGGACCCGTTGCAGAGAGTCACGGCCGGGGAGGTCGAAGATGACCGAGTCCCAGGACGCCGCGGCCACGTCGTCCGCGTACTGCTCGAGGCAGCGGCCGCGGAAGTACGCGCGCGTGTCCTCGGGCGGCTTGGTGGTGGCCCGTTCGACGTCCGCCTCGTCGAGGAGCCGCTTCATCTTGCCCCGCGCCACCAGGCGGTTGTACAGGCCCTTCTCGGCCCGTACGTCCGCGTACTGAAGGTCGACGAGGTGGAGGCGTGCGGCGTCCCAGTCGAGGCTGTCGCGCCGGCGGTAGCCCTCCATGAGTTCTCGTTTGGCGACCCAGTCGAGCTCTCCGGAGAGGCTCATCGGGTCGCTCTCCAGGCGGCCGAGGACGTCTTCCCAGCGGGACAGGACGTCCTTGGTCTGGTCGTCCGCATCGGAGCCGTACCGCTCCTCGACGTATTTGCGGGCCAGCTCGAAGTACTCCATCTGGAGCTGCACCGCGGTGAGTGACCGGCCGCTACGAAGGGTGATGAGGTGCTTGAGGGACGGGTCGTGGGACACCTGGTGCAGCGTGCGCACGGGCTGGTCGACGGCGAGGTCGACGTTGATGAAGGCGTCCTCGATCATCGCGAGGACCAGGGACGTCGTGCCGAGCTTCAGGTACGTCGAGATCTCGGAGAGGTTGGCGTCGCCGATGATGACGTGGAGCCTGCGGTACTTCTCGGCGTCCGAGTGGGGCTCGTCGCGGGTGTTGATGATGGGGCGCTTGAGGGTGGTCTCCAGGCCGACCTCGACCTCGAAGTAGTCGGCGCGCTGGCTGAGCTGGAAGCCGTGTTCGTGGCCGTCCTGTCCGATCCCGACGCGTCCCGCTCCGGTGACGACCTGGCGGGAGACGAAGAACGGGGTCAGGTGCCGCACGATGTCGGAGAAGGGGGTGTCCCGCTTCATCAGGTAGTTCTCGTGCGTGCCGTAGGAGGCGCCCTTGTTGTCGGTGTTGTTCTTGTAGAGGTGGATCGGCTGGGCGCCGGGCAGTGCCGCGGCGCGCTCCGCGGCCTCGGCCATGATGCGTTCGCCGGCCTTGTCCCAGAGGACGGCGTCCCAGGGGTTGGTGATCTCCGGGGAGCTGTACTCGGGGTGTGCGTGGTCGACGTACAGGCGTGCGCCGTTGGTGAGGATGACGTTGGCGAGGCCGATGTCCTCGTCGGTCAGCTGGCTGGCGTCGGCGGCCTCGCGGGCGAGGTCGAAGCCCCGCGCGTCCCGCAGCGGGTTCTCTTCCTCGAAGTCCCAGCGGGCGCGTCGCGCCCGGTGCATCGCCGCGGCGTAGGCGTTGACGATCTGGGACGAGGTGAGCATGGCATTGGCGTTGGGGTGGCCGGGGACGGAGATGCCGTACTCCGTCTCGATGCCCATTACTCGCCGTACGGTCATGCGGCCCTCCTTGCCCGGCGGCGCTCCCGTTCGGGAACGGCGCTCAAGTACCGCTGGTGCTCCGGTGCGTGTGCGGTGCCCGTCCCCGCACTGCGCGACTCGGCGGTACCGAAGAGCCTAGAACGCCTTTGCGCTGGTGGGGAGATCATTGCTGTCATTGAAAAACAGACGGCTGCGGGTACCCGTGAAGGACACCCGCAGCCGCCCTGTGTTCTACAGGTACTGACCGGTGTTGGCCACCGTGTCGATGGAGCGTCCCGTGTCCGCGCCCTGCTTTCCGGTGACGAGGGTACGGATGTACACGATCCGTTCGCCCTTCTTTCCGGAGATCCTGGCCCAGTCGTCGGGGTTGGTGGTGTTGGGCAGGTCCTCGTTCTCCTTGAACTCGTCGATGCAAGCCTGGAGGAGGTGAGCGACCCGGAGGCCCTTCTGGTTCGCTTCGAGGAAGGCCTTGATGGCCATCTTCTTGGCGCGGCCCACGATGTTCTCGATCATGGCGCCGGAGTTGAAGTCCTTGAAGTAGAGGACTTCCTTGTCTCCGTTGGCGTACGTCACCTCGAGGAAGCGGTTCTCCTCGGACTCCGCGTACATCTGCTCGACGACGGACTGGATCATGCCGTCCACCGTGGCGCGCCGGTCGGCGCTGTGCTCGGCGAGGTCGTCGGCGTGCAGGGGGAGGCGTTCGGTGAGGTACTTGGCGAAGATGTCCTTGGCCGCTTCGGCGTCCGGGCGCTCGATCTTGATCTTGACGTCGAGTCGTCCGGGGCGAAGGATCGCGGGGTCGATCATGTCCTCGCGGTTGGAGGCGCCGATGACGATGACGTTCTCCAGGCCTTCCACGCCGTCGATCTCGGCGAGCAGCTGGGGGACGATGGTGTTCTCCACGTCCGAGCTGACGCCGGATCCGCGGGTGCGGAAGAGGGATTCCATCTCGTCGAAGAAGACGATGACGGGGGTGCCCTCGCTCGCCTTCTCGCGGGCACGCTGGAAGACCAGGCGGATGTGTCGCTCGGTCTCGCCGACGTACTTGTTGAGGAGCTCGGGGCCCTTGATGTTGAGGAAGTAGCTCTTCCCCGCGGGCTGGCCGGTCACCTCGGCGACCTTCTTGGCGAGCGAGTTGGCGACGGCCTTCGCGATCAGCGTCTTGCCGCAGCCGGGGGGCCCGTACAGCAGCACACCCTTGGGGGGCCGCAGTTCGTGCTCCTTGAAGAGGTCGGGGTAGAGGTACGGAAGTTCGACGGCGTCCCGGATCATTTCGATCTGGCCGCCGAGGCCGCCGATCTTTTCGTAGCTGATGTCGGGGACTTCTTCGAGGACGAGTTCTTCGACCTCGCTCTTGGGCACGACTTCGTAGACGTAGCCGGAGCGGGGTTCGAGAAGGAGGGCGTCGCCCGGTCGGATGGTGACGTCGAGGAGGGGTTCGGCGAGCCGGACCACTCGTTCTTCGTCGGTGTGTCCCACCACCAGGGCTCGGTCGCCGTCCTCGAGGATCTCCTTGAGGGTGACGATGTCGCCGACGCTCTCGTACTCCATGGCCTCGACCACGTTGAGCGCTTCGTTGAGCATGACTTCCTGGCCGCGCCTGAGCTCTTCGAGCTCCACGCCTGGGCTGACGTTCACCCGGAGCTTGCGGCCCCCGGTGAAGATGTCCGCCGTGCCGTCCTCGTTCGCCGCGAGGAAGACTCCGAAGCCGGCCGGTGGCTGTGCGAGCCGGTCGACTTCTTCCTTGAGGGCCACGATCTGGTCGCGGGCCTCACGGAGCGTGTTGGCGAGCCGCTCGTTCTGTGCGGACACGCCGGCCAGGTTGGTCTGCAGCTCGACGATCCGCTCTTCGAGAATCCTCGTATGACGCGGAGAGTCGGCGAGCTTGCGTCGCAGGACGGCGATTTCCTGCTCGAGATAGGCAACCTGACCGGCAGGGTCTTCAGACCCTCGCCCCGGCCGGATGCCGCGGTTGATGTCGTCGTCGTGGGCTGCCACGGTCCTCACCTCCTCCAAGGGGAGCTGGACGCTTCCTGACCCTACCTGGGTGGGTGTCGATTGAAACCCCTAGATCACAAAGACAGTGGGGGTGTGTCCGATCTTCACCCTTGCGCTCTCCCTCACACCAGGGGAATACCCACCCATCAACATCGGAAAGCGGGCGGTTGTATCGTCGAAGTGTTCAACACCCGTCAGGGCTGGCCCGACTTGCTGCATTGTCGGGCTGCTCGGCGCAGCGACCGGCAGGAGAGATGACCGTGCGGCACGAGGCCGAGACCGGCAGTGAGGGCCACGATCTGGAGGTCTGGATCGACCAGGACCTCTGTACCGGGGACGGCATCTGCGCGCAGTACGCGCCCGAGGTCTTCGAGCTGGACATCGATGGTCTGGCGTATGTGAAGAGCGCCGACGACGAGCTGTTGCAGGCTCCGGGGGCGACAACGCCCGTGCCGCTGACGCTCCTCAACGATGTGGTGGACTCGGCCAAGGAGTGTCCCGGGGACTGCATTCATGTGCGCCGCGTTTCGGACAGCGTCGAGGTGTACGGCCCCGACGCGGCCTGATTTCACCCCTGCGGCGGTGTCACACGCTGTGTGCCCCCGCGGGGGTGGTCCGCTCGAACGTGCCGTCCTTCCACTGCCACTTGGCCTTGTCCTTGCGGTCGGGGCAGCAGCGGGGCACGTCGGGTGAGGAGTAGCCGAGCAGGGTCGCGGTGACGGCGCCGTCGCGCAGGGCGAGGCCGGTGGCGTTCTGCCGGTCCTTGGGGTCGACGAGGGTGGCGACGACGCGGGGTTTGCCGGTGCGGGGCCCGGTGATGACGTAGATCCCGTCGGGCGGGGTGCCCGAGCCCGCTTCGCAGTGGACGACCGCGACGGTTTCGGGCCTGCCGTCGCCGTCGAGGTCGCCGGAGGCCTTCTTCTTCACGACGGGTTCCACGGGGCCGCAGGCGATCGGGAAGGTGACGGCGGCGGGGTCGGGCGCGGGGGCCGGGGCGGGTGCGCCGGCAGCGGCCCTGGAGTGTGTCTTGGGGCCGGTCTGGGCCGCGGTGGCGGCGTCGGGCTGCAGGACGGCGGAGCCCGCGACGACGGCGGCGAGTGCGGCCGCGGTGGCCAGCCAGTGGATGGGGCGGGTGGTGGTGTGTGCCAGTTCCGGGACCGCGGGGTGCTGCACGGGGAAGCGTCTCCTGTGAGGGCTGTGCCGGCGGGGAGGTGGCCAGCATCGTGCCATACGTCACAGTGAGGAGGAACACCGGGGTCCCGGTGGTTCTCGCGGTTCTCGCGGTACGGGGCTGGTGTTCTGCCAACGAAACGGCGCCGCCGCCGAGTTCCCTGGTCGGTCAGGGAACTCGGCGGCGGCGCCTGCTTTTTGGACGGGGCGTGCCGCGGCTCAGCGCGGGGAGCCGCCGTCGGCGTTGGGGCCCGAGTAGTCCTCGCCGTAGGCACCCTTGGCGGGGCGGCGGCGGCGCATGGGCGGCTCGACGCCGTCCGCGAGGCGGCGGGCGGTGAGGAGGAAGCCGGTGTGCCCGATCATGCGGTGGTCGGGGCGGACGGCGAGGCCCTCGATGTGCCAGTTGCGGATCATCGATTCCCAGGCGGTCGGCTCGTTGAAGCCGCCGATCTCACGGATGGACTCGACGGTCCGTGCGAGCTGGGTGGTGGTCGCGACATAGCAGCAGAGGATGCCGCCGGGGACGAGTGCCTTGGAGACGGCCTCCAGGCATTCCCAGGGGGCGAGCATGTCGAGGATGACCCGGTCGACCTCGGTGTCGCTGAGGTTGTCCTGGAGGTCGCCGACGGTGAGCTGCCAGGCGGGGTGCGGCCCGCCGAAGTAGCGCTCGACGTTCTGCTGGGCGATCTCGGCGAAGTCCTCGCGGCGCTCGTAGGAGTGCAGCATGCCCTGGTCGCCGATGGCGCGGAGCAGGAAGCTGCTCAGCGAACCGGAGCCCACGCCCGCCTCGACGACGCGTGCGCCGGGGAAGATGTCGGCGAAGGCCAGGATCTGCCCCGCGTCCTTGGGGTAGACCACGGCGGCGCCGCGGGGCATGGACAGGACGTAGTCGGGGAGCAGGGGTCGCAGCGCCAGGTAGGCGACGTTTCCCGTGGTTCGGACAACACTGCCCTCGGGAGCGCCGATCAGCTCGTCGTGGGGGAAGGAACCCTTGTGGGTGTGGAAGTTCTTCCCGGCCTCGAGCGTGAACGTGTAGTGGCGTCCCTTGGGGTCGGTGAGCTGGACCTGGTCCCCGACCTTGAAGGGCCCGCGACGGCGGGCGGCACCGGTCGGTTCGGACATGTGACCAGCCTACCGGCCTCCGCGCGGGCCGCCGACCACCGAGGCCCGCCTAGGTGGGGCGGGCCATGGCCTTGACGAAGGCGCGCTCGACGTCGGCGGCGGAGAGGACTCCGTAGATCTCGCCGGACTCCTCGACGACGAGGTATTCGGTGGCGGGCGTGGCGCGGAGGGTGTCGAGGAGTTCCTCGCCGGCGAGCTCGGCGGAGATGCGCATGCCTTCGGTGAGGTCCTGGGCGAGGCCGCCGACGCCGACCCAGGGGCGGCGGTGCTGGGGCACGGAGACGATGGCCGCTTCGCGGACGAGGGCCATGGGGTCGCCGTCGGTGTCGACGACGACGAGGGCGCGGGCGCCCGCGTCGTTGGCGCGGCGCAGTGCTTCGGAGAGGGGGGTCTCGCTCTCGACGGGGACGGCGCGGCGGGTCAGGGTGCGGGCGCGGAGTTCGGGCAGGTGCTCGCGGAGGCGGGCCATGCGGAGGCTGTTTCCGGCGCCGGTCCAGATGATCGCGGCGAGGATCGCGGCGAGGAGGGCGTCGGTGACGGTGTCCATGCCGCCGATGTCCTGGGCCTCGCCGCCGAGGGCGCCGGACTGGTTGAGCAGGGGCAGGCCGATGAGGACGGAGATGGCGAGGGCGCGGCCGACCCAGGCGGCTGCGACGGTGCCGCTCATGGGCTTGCCGGTGATCTTCCAGACGACGGCGCGCAGCATGCGGCCGCCGTCGAGGGGCAGTCCCGGCAGGAGGTTGAAGGCGGCGACGATGAGGTTGGAGATCATCAGGCCGGCGAGGAGGACGCCGGGGACGGTGCCCGCGTCGACGGCCTGCATGCCCGCGTAGAAGACGCCGGCGAGGACGAGGGAGAGGAGGGGGCCGACGAAGGCGAGGACGAATTCGCGGCCGGGGGTCTCGGACTCCTTCTCGATCTCGGAGACGCCGCCGAAGAACTGGAGCTGGATGCGGCGTACGGGGAGTTTGAAGCGGAGGGCCGCGACGGTGTGGGCGAGTTCGTGGACGAGTACGGAGGCGTAGAAGGCGACGGCGAAGAAGAGGGAGACGAGGTAGCGGGCGCCGCCGAGCTCGGGCAGGACGCGGTCGAGCTGGTTGCCGAAGACCCAGGTGATGAGGGCGGCGACGAGGAACCAGCTGGGGGCGACGTAGACGGGTACGCCGAAGGGTTTGCCCATGAGGAGTCCGCCGCCGGGGCCTTTCTGGGCCTTGGGCGGTACGGGGGTTCCCTTGCCGGGGCGGCCGGAGCGGGCGGCGCGGGGGCGCCGGTCTTCGGCGGGCCGCTCTCCCGCGGGCGCTTCGGTGCGCTGTGTTTCGGTGCGCGGCGTTTCGGTGCGCGGCGTTTCGGTGCGCGGCGTTTCGGTGCGCTGCGTCTCCGTGCGCTGCGTCTCCGTGCCTGGTGTCTTGGTGAGGGAGGTCCGGTTGTCGTCCGTCGACGGCTCGACCGGGCGCGTCGGCTCCTGGGAGCCGGGCGCGTGGTGCGGGCCGTGTGGCTCCGCCGGCCGCAGGCCCTCCGCGCCGTCGGACTGCGGCCCGCCGTTCTCGCCGCTTTCGTCCACGATGTCCCCTCGTTCGAAGCGTCCCTCGCCCCGGTCTGGCGTGGTTACCCGCACGATCATGCAGGGCGAGAGGGTCTGTCGTCGATGGTATGCGGCTGTTGTCAGTGTCGGGTCGTAGGGTCTGTCCCTATGGAAACCAGCTCCGACGATGCCGTGGCGGCCGTGCGCCCGGCGTCCTTGTCGCCCTCGCGTGCGGGCGATTTCATGCAGTGCCCGTTGCTGTACCGGTTCCGGGTGATCGACAAGCTGCCCGAGAAGCCGAGTGAGGCGGCGACGCGGGGCACTTTGGTGCATGCGGTGCTGGAGCGGCTCTTCGACGCGCCCGCGGGCGAGCGCACGGCGCCGCGGGCCAAGTCGCTCATTCCGGGGCAGTGGGACCGGCTGCGGGAGGCGAAGCCGGAGCTGTCGGAGCTGTTCGCGGACGATCCCGAGGGCGAGCGGATGGCGCGCTGGCTCTCGGACGCGGAGAAGCTGGTGGAGCGCTGGTTCACGCTGGAGGATCCGACGCGTCTCGAGCCCGCCGAGCGGGAGCTGTTCGTGCAGGCCGAGCTGGACTCGGGGCTGAAGCTGCGCGGGATCATCGACCGGGTGGACGTGGCGCCCTCGGGCGAGGTCCGCATCGTGGACTACAAGACGGGCAAGGCTCCGCGTCCCGAGTACGCGGAGGGCGCGCTGTTCCAGATGAAGTTCTACGCGCTGGTGGTGTGGCGGCTGAAGGGTGTGGTGCCGCGCCGTCTGCAGCTCGTGTATCTGGGCAGTGGTGATGTGATCACGTACGACCCGGTGGTGGCGGACCTGGAGCGGGTGGAGCGGAAGCTGCTCGCGCTGTGGGAGGCGATCGAGCTGGCGACGGAGACGGGGAACTGGCGGCCGCAGCCGACGAAATTGTGCGGTTGGTGCGATCATCAGGCGGTCTGTCCCGAATTCGGCGGGACTCCCCCGCCGTATCCGCTTCCTGTGAGGGCGCCCGAGTCGGCGGAGGGCGAGCAGGGCAGAATGGGCGCGGGCTAGCTGAAGGAGAGACACGTGGCCATCCGCGTCCTACTGGTCGATGACCAGCCGCTGTTGCGCACCGGGTTCCGGATGATTCTGGAGGCCGAGCAGGACATCGCGGTCGTCGGCGAGGCCGGAGACGGCCTGCAGGCTCAGGATCAGGTGCGGGCGCTGCAGCCCGACGTGGTCCTCATGGACATTCGTATGCCGCGGATGGACGGGGTCGAGGCGACGCGGCAGATCACCGGTCCGGGCCGGGACGGTCCGGCGAAGGTGCTGGTGCTGACCACGTTCGACCTGGACGAGTACGTGGTGGAGGCGCTGCGCGCGGGTGCCAGCGGCTTCCTCCTGAAGGATGCTCCGGCGAACGAGCTGGTGCAGGCGATCCGGGTGGTCGCGGCGGGTGAGGCGATGCTCGCGCCGAGCATCACGCGCCGCCTCCTGGACAAGTACTCGGCGCATCTGCCGTCGGGTGACGAGCCGGTGCCCGACACCTTGCACACGCTGACCGACCGTGAGGTCGAGGTGTTGAAGCTGGTCGCTCGCGGGCTGTCGAACGCGGAGATCGCCGCGGACCTGTTCGTGAGCGAGACGACGGTGAAGACCCATGTGGGTCACGTGCTGACGAAGCTGGGGCTGCGCGACCGGGTGCAGGCGGCTGTGTACGCGTACGAGAGCGGTCTGGTGCGTCCCGGCGCGCAGTGACGCCCTGCGGGGTGTGAACGAGGAAGGGCGGCCGTCCCCCGAGGGGGCGGCCGCCCTTCGCCGTGCGTCACCGTGTCAGCCCTTGCTGATCTCCCAGAAGCGGAAGACGGTGGAGGCGTCGAGGCAGGACTCCAGGCCGTAGACGCTGTCGCGGACGACGGCGTACTGCTTGGCCTGCCACACCGGCAGGATCGGCACCTGCTCGGCCACGATGTCCTGGAGGCGGCCGTACTGCTTGTCGGTCCTGGTGCGGTCGCTCTCGGTGGCGGTGCTCGGGATGATCTTCGAGGTGATGGTGTTGTTCTCGAAGTGGTTGCCGAGGACGTTGCCCTTGCCGAAGAACGGCTGGGTGAAGTTGTCGGCGTCCGGGTAGTCGGGGACCCAGCCCTTGACGTACACGCCGTACTTGCCGGCTTCGATGTCCTTCTCGTACTGCTCGAAGGCGACGGACTTCACGTCGGCGTCGAAGAGGCCGGAGGCGTTGAGCTGCTTGGCGATGGCCCGCAGCTCTTGGTCGGTGGCCGGGCCGTAGCGGGTGGGCGTCGACCAGAGGGTGAGCTTGACCTTGCCCTGGATGCCGTCGGAGCGGAGCGCGGCGGCGGCCTTGGCGCGCTGCGGGCGGGCGCCGTAGGTGTCGAAGAAGGCGGTGTTGTGGCCGCCGATGCCGGCGGGGACGATCGAGTACAGCGGCGTGGCCGTGTCCTGGTAGACCTCCTTGACCAGGGCGTCCCGGTCCAGCAGGTAGGCCATGGCCTTGCGGACGCCGAGCTTGCCCGCGACCGGGTCCTTCATGTTGAAGACCAGGTGCTGCACCTCGGCGCTGTTGCCCTCGACGATGTCGACGTCCTGGCCGGCCTTGGAGGTGTCCTGCTCGATGTCGGCGATGTCGGCGGGGGCGAGGCCTCGGTAGGCCACGTCGATCTTGCCGTCGAGGAGGGCCTGCTTGAGGCCCTTCTGGTCGCCGCGGAAGAACTTGATGGCGATGCCGTCGTTCTTCGTCTTCGCGGTGCCCTTGTACTCGGAGTTGACGGAGAAGACCGCCTGCTCCTTGCTGAACGAGTCCAGCTCGTACGGTCCGGAGCCGACGGCCTTGCCGTCCTCGCGGAGCCGGTTCATGTCGTACTCGGTGTGGTCCACGATCGAGCCCGCGCCCGAGGCGATCTTGCTGGGGAAGGTCGCGTCGGAGTACTTGAGCTTGAACACGACGGTCTTGGCGTCCGGCGTCTGCACCTGGTCCAGCATCGGGAACATCAGCGCCGGGCCGGCGTCGTCGTTGATCTTCCGCATGCGGTCGAAGGAGAACTTGACGTCCTTCGAGGTGAGCGCGTTGCCGTTGCTGAACTTCAGCCCGTCACGCAGCTCGCACTTGAAGACCTTCGCCTCCGTGTCGGTGAACCCGCACTCCTCGGCGGCCTCCGGCTCGGGCTCGGTGGCGCCCTTGGGGAAGCTGAGGAGCGACTGGAAGACGTTGTTGAACAGGAGCCAGGAGCCGGGGTCGTAGCCGGACGCCGGGTCGGTGGCGAGGATGTCGTCGGACATCCCCATCACTACCGCGTCGCCCGTGTCCCCCGCGCCGCCCGATTCCGTGCCGCAGCCGGTCAGCAGGGCGGCGGCCAGCCCTCCCGTGAGGGGAAGGGCCAGCCACTGGTTACGACATTTCACGTACGTGCCTTTGTTGGTGTGGTCGTTCGCTGGAACTTGAGGTGCCCTCGGAGCGCGGGGGGTCAGCCGCTGACGCCGCGGCCGAGCTCCCACAGCTGGAGGTTCGAGGAGGAGTTGAGGGCCCACTCGACGCCGGTGATGTCGTCGCGCGCCGCGATGTACTGCTTGCCCTGCCAGAGCGGAAGGACCGGGACGTCGTCGGCGACGAGGTCCTGGATCTTGCGGATGCTCTTGGAGGCGGCGAGCCGGTCGGCCTCGCGGCGGGACATCGGGATCAGCTGGTCGTTGATCGTGTCGTTGACGTACGGCGAGCCGAGGAAGTTGTCCTTGTCGAGGAACGGCGCGAGGAAGTTGTCGGCGTCGGGGAAGTCGGGGAACCAGCCCATGCCGTACGCCGCGTACTTGCCGTCGCGTTCGGCCGCGCGGAAGGTGTTCCACGGCACGCCCTTGACCGACACGTCGAACAGGCCGGAGTCGTTCAGCTGCTTCTGCAGCAGCTCGAACTCCTTCTTCGTGCCGGGGCCGTAGTGGTCGGTCGTGTAGTGCAGGGTCATCTTCACCGGCGTGGAGATGTTGGCCTTGTTGAGCAGGTTGCGGGCCTTGGCCGTGCTCGGGTTGCCGTACTTGTTGAAGAACGAGTTGGCGTGGCCGGTGATGGTCGAGGGCACCAGCGAGTACAGCGGGTCGGCCGTCGAGCCGTACACCGAGGAGGCGAGCGCGCCGCGGTCGACGAGCTGCGCGATGGCCTGGCGGACGGCCTTGTTCTTGGCCATGGGGGCGTCGGTGTTGAAGGCGAGGTAGCGGATCTCCAGGCCCTGCATGTCGACGAGGTCGATCTTCTTGCTCGTGGAGCCGTCGAGCTCCTTGACCTGCTCGGGCGACATGGTGCGCGTCATCAGGTCGATGTCGCCGTCCTCGAGCGCCTTGCCCATGGCGTCGGTGTCGGTGAAGTTGCTGAGCTCCACCTTGTCGCTCTGGATCTTGAACCCGCCCTTGTAGTGGGGGTTCTTGGTGAACACCGTCTTGACCAGGCGGTTGTCCTTGACCTCCTGCTCGGCGACGTACGGGCCGGAGCCGTCGACCTCGAAGCCGTCACGCAGCTTGTTCTTGCTGTAGTGCTCCTTGCTGATGATGCCCGCGGTGGGCGTCGCCAGCTTGAAGGGGAACGTCGCGTCGGGGGTCTTGAGGTGGAAGACGATGTCGCGGTCGCCCTGGACCTCGATCTCGTCGACGTTGGAGACCAGGCCGTCGGAGCCGCTGGGGTCCTTGAGCTTGATGTCGCGGACGCGCTCGATGGAGAACTTCACATCGGCGGCCGTCAGCGGTGAGCCGTCGGAGAACTTCAGCCCCTTGCGGAGGGTGCAGGCGTACCGCTCGTTGCCGGTGTCGGTGAAGCCGCACTGCTCGGCCGCCTCGGGCTGCGGGTCGCCGCCGCCGCGCGGCATGCCCATCAGCGTCTGCACGGTCTGGCGCAGGACGTTCCAGGAGCCCGCGTCGTAGGCGTACGCCGGGTCGAAGGGGGCCGGGACTTCCTTCGAGATGGCGAACGTGTCCGTGGTGCCGACCGCGATCGGCTTGTCGCCGTCGCCGCCGTCCGAGCCACCGCACGCGGCGAGCGCGGGGGCGAGCAGACCTATGACTGCCGGCAGCACCAAAGTCTTGCGGTTCATGCTCGACGTTCTCCAGAGCTCTTGAATCCCGTGAGTCCCGCAACGCGGGGTGTGGGTTGGTGGGGCACGGGGGGTGGGGCGATGTTCTCGCGACGAGATTAGTCCGCACCAGACGGGCGTCGGAGGGCGCATGAACGCGCTGTCGCTCACGCTGCGAAACCGGGCGTGGACACACCGATAACCCGACACCGGAAGGTTTCGTGCACGCTCCCACCAATCGGGACACAACGTCACGTCACACCGGACCCCGCAATCGCGGACAGCACACAAGGGCCCTACTGTCGACCCCCGTTCGGGTGGGAAACGTCACACACCGAAACAGGGTTGGCGATGAAACCGACGGAGCTGTCAGAGAGTCATCAGGCCTTGCAGGAAAGGCAGGTTGACGTGTTCGAGGGACGGCACGACCGTCCGGCCCGCGACGGCGGGGATGGGGGCGACCGACGGCACGGCCACCACGCGGCAGCCCGCGGCCTCCGCGGCGGCGACGCCGGTCGCGGTGTCCTCGATGACCGCGCATCTGGCGGGGTCCGCGCCGAGGCCCCTGGCCGCGAGGAGGTAGGGGTCGGGGTGGGGCTTGGTGCGGGCCACCTCGTCGCCGGCGACGGTGAGTTCGAAGTGGTGGGCGCCGATCGAGTCGAGGACGCGGTCGATGATGCGGCGGTGCGACGCGGACACCAGGGCCATCGGCACGCCGTGCGCGGCGAGTTCGGCGAGCAGGCGCGTGGCGCCCGGCATCAGCGGCAGGGTGCGGCTGATGCGGTTCTCGAAGCCGTCGTTGAGCAGCACGGTGAGCTCGGCGACGGTGATGTCGGCGCCGGTGGCCTCGATGAGGAAGCCGGCGCTGCGCGTCATGGGGCCGCCGACGACGACGTCGCGCCAGGCCTCGTCGAGAGCGTGGCCCAGGGAGGCGAATACCTCGACCTCGGCGTCCCACCAGAAGCCCTCGGTGTCCACGAGGGTGCCGTCCATGTCGAGGAGCACGCCCTGCAGGGCGGAGCTTTCGGCCATTGGGGTGCCGAGCGCGGGAACCGTACTGGTCAAGGCGACCACACCTTCCGTAAGGGACGAGAAGGCCGGTTGCCTCCTTTTCGCGGGAAGGCAACCGGCCTGCACTGGACCGACCAGTGTACGACTGCGCCGGATCAGCGCGCGTTGAAATATTTCGCCTCGGGGTGGTGGATGACGATCGCGTCGGTGGACTGCTCGGGGTGCAGCTGGAACTCCTCGGAAAGCTGTACGCCGATCCGCTCGGGCTGCAGGAGCTCGGCGATCTTGGCGCGGTCCTCCAGGTCGGGGCAGGCGCCGTAGCCGAGCGAGAAGCGCGCGCCGCGGTACTTCAGGGCGAACATGTCCTCCACGTCGGCGGGGTCCTCTCCCCCGAAGCCGAGTTCGGCGCGCACTCGGGCGTGCCAGTACTCCGCGAGGGCCTCGGCGAGCTGGACGGAGAGACCGTGCAGTTCGAGGTAGTCGCGGTAGGAGTCGGCGGCGAACAGTTCGGCGGTGGCCTCGCCGATCTTCGAGCCGACGGTGACCACCTGCAGTCCCACCACGTCCGTCTCGCCGGACTCCTCCGGGCGGAAGAAGTCGGCCAGGCACAGCCGGCGCCCGCGGCGCTGACGGGGGAAGGAGAAGCGGGTGCGCTCCGAACCGTCGTCGTTCAGGATGATCAGGTCGTCGCCCTTGGAGACGCACGGGAAGTAGCCGTAGACGACGGCCGCTTCCAGGAGGTTCTTGGTCTGCAGCTCATCCAGGAGACCGCGCAGGCGCGGGCGGCCCTCGCTCTCGACAAGCTCCTCGTACGTGGGTCCGTCCCCGGTACGGGCCTGCTTGAGGCCCCACTGCCCCTTGAACAGGGCGCCCTCGTCCAGCCAGGAGGCGTACTCCTTCAGCTGGATGCCCTTGATGACGCGGGTGCCCCAGAACGGCGGCGTGGGCAGCGGATTGTCGACGGCCACGTCGGAGCGCGAGGGGCCCTCCGGCTCCTCGACGACGACCGGGGCATCACGCTTGGGCACCCGGCGCTGCTTGAGCTCGGGCAGACTCGCGCCCGGCACGCCGCGCTTGACCGCGATGAGGGCGTCCATCAGGCGCAGGCCCTCGAACGCGTCGCGGGCGTAGCGCACTTCGCCCTCGTAGATCTCGTGCAGGTCCTGCTCGACGTAGGCGCGGGTGAGGGCGGCGCCGCCCAGGATGACGGGGTAGTCGGCGGCCATCTGGCGCTGGTTGAGCTCCTCCAGGTTCTCCTTCATGATCACCGTGGACTTGACCAGCAGCCCCGACATGCCGATGACGTCGGCCTTGTGCTCGGCGGCGGCGTCCAGGATCGCGGCGACCGGCTGCTTGATGCCGAGGTTGACGACGTTGTAGCCGTTGTTGGACAAGATGATGTCGACGAGGTTCTTGCCGATGTCGTGCACGTCGCCGCGGACGGTGGCCAGCACGATGGTGCCCTTGCCCTCCGCGTCCGACTTCTCCATGTGCGGCTCCAGATGCGCCACCGCCGTCTTCATCACCTCGGCCGACTGCAGCACGAAGGGCAGCTGCATCTGCCCGGAGCCGAACAGCTCACCGACGACCTTCATGCCCTCCAGCAGGGTGTTGTTGACGATGTCCAGGGCGGGGGTGTCCTGCAGCGCTTCGTCGAGGTCGGCCTCCAGGCCGTTCTTCTCGCCGTCGATGATGCGCCGCTGCAACCGCTCGTCCAATGGCAGGGCGAGGAGTTCCTCGGCCTTGCCCGCCTTCATCGACTTCGTCGAGACGCCCTCGAAGAGCTCCATCAGCTTTTGCAGCGGGTCATAACCCTCGGCGCGCCGGTCGTAGATCAGGTCGAGGGCGACCTTGACCTGCTCCTCCTCCAGCCGCGCGATCGGCAGGATTTTCGAGGCGTGCACGATCGCCGAATCCAGACCCGCCTTCACACACTCGTCCAGGAAGACGGAGTTGAGGACGACGCGGGCGGCCGGGTTGAGGCCGAAGGAGATGTTGGACAGGCCCAGCGTGGTCTGCACGTCCGGGTGGCGCTTCTTCAGCTCACGGATCGCCTCGATGGTGGCGATACCGTCCTTGCGGGACTCCTCCTGGCCGGTGCAGATGGTGAAGGTCAGGGTGTCGATGAGAAGGTCCGACTCCTGAATGCCCCAGTTCGTCGTCAAGTCCTCGATCAGGCGCTCGGCGATGGCGACCTTGTGCTCAGGGGTGCGGGCCTGGCCCTCCTCGTCGATGGTCAGCGCGATCAGCGCGGCGCCGTGCTCCTTGGCCAGCGCGGTGACCTTCGCGAAGCGGGACTCGGGGCCATCCCCGTCCTCGTAGTTGACGGAGTTGATGACCGCGCGGCCGCCCAGCTTCTCCAGGCCGGCCTGGATGACGGGGACCTCGGTGGAGTCCAGGACGATGGGCAGCGTGGAGGCGGTGGCGAAACGCCCGGCCAGCTCCTCCATGTCGGCCACGCCGTCGCGGCCCACATAGTCCACGCACAGGTCCAGCATGTGCGCGCCCTCACGGATCTGATCGCGCGCCATCTCCACACAGTCGTCCCAGCGCCCCTCCAGCATCGCCTCACGGAACTTCTTGGAGCCGTTGGCGTTGGTGCGCTCCCCGATCGCCATGTACGAGGTGTCCTGGCGGAACGGCACCGTCTGGTACAGCGACGCGGCGCCCGGCTCGGGGCGCGGGTCGCGCGGGGCCGTCTCGACACCCCGGACCCGCTCCACGACCTGGCGCAGGTGTTCCGGGGTGGTGCCGCAGCAGCCGCCGACCAGGGAGAGGCCGTAGTCGCGGACGAAGTTCTCCTGGGCGTCGGCCAGCTCCGAGGCCGACAGGGGGTAGTGCGCGCCGTCCTTGCCGAGGACCGGGAGGCCCGCGTTCGGCATGCAGGAGAGCGGGATGCGGGAGTGCCGGGCGAGGTAGCGCAGGTGCTCGCTCATCTCGGCGGGGCCGGTGGCGCAGTTCAGGCCGATCATGTCGATGCCCAGCGGCTCCAGGGCGGTCAGGGCCGCCCCGATCTCGGAGCCCAGGAGCATGGTGCCGGTCGTCTCGACGGTGACCGAGCAGATCAGCGGGAGGTTCGCGCCGGTGGCGTCCAGGGCGCGGCGGGCGCCGAGGATGGCGGCCTTCGTCTGCAGGAGGTCCTGGGTGGTCTCCACCAGGAGGGCGTCGGCGCCGCCGGCGATCATGCCTTCGGCGTTGGTCTGGTAGGCGTCGCGCAGGACGGTGTACGGGGCGTGGCCGAGCGTCGGCAGCTTCGTGCCGGGGCCCATGGAGCCGAGGACCCAGCGCTGCTGTCCGGTGGAGGCGGTGAACTCGTCGGCGACCTCGCGGGCGATGCGGACGCCCGCCTCGGAGAGCTCGAAGTTCCGGTCGGCGATGTCGTACTCGGTCAGCGCCGCAAAGTTCGCGCCGAAAGTGTTGGTCTCCACGCAGTCCACGCCGACCGCGAAGTACTCCTCGTGGACGGAGCGCACGATGTCGGGGCGGGTGACGTTGAGGATCTCGTTGCAGCCCTCGAGCTGCTGGAAGTCGTCGAGCGTCGGGTCCTGCGCCTGGAGCATGGTGCCCATCGCGCCGTCGGCCACCACCACGCGGGTGGCGAGGGCCTCGCGGAGGGCGTCGGCTCGGGTCCTGCTCTCGGACGAAACAGGCGTGGGCTGCGACGACGGGGTTGGCGACGAGGCCATGAAAGAGCTCCCTGGAGTGCGACGGCTGTCGGCTTTGCGTCCTCTGGCTGGAGGGCGCACTCGGTCAGGGTAGCCGGGACCATGGTCCCGTTGTGAAGTAGTCCACGGGACGGACGGGCCGGGCGGGTTCGGCCGGATCGGGTCACCGGGGTGGTCCTCGGGTACAGGACAGGCCGTCCGCGTATTAGCGGCAGGTCGACAACGACCGATAGTGTTCAGCATTGTCGAACGTCGAATTGGTGCTAGGGGACGGAGGTCGGGGCTGCGATGGCACGCAACATCCAGTCGCTCGAAAGGGCCGCGGCGATGCTGCGGCTGCTCGCGGGCGGCGAGCGACGGCTCGGCCTCTCCGAGATCGCCTCCGCCCTCGATCTCGCCAAGGGTACGGCGCACGGCATTCTGCGCACCCTGCAGGCGGAGGGCTTCGTGGAGCAGGACTCCGCGTCGGGCCGCTATCAGCTGGGCGCGGAGCTGCTGCGTCTCGGCAACAGCTATCTGGACGTGCACGAGCTGCGGGCGCGCGCCCTGGTGTGGACGGACGATCTGGCCCGTTCCAGCGGCGAGAGCGTGCACCTGGGGGTCCTGCACCAGCAGGGCGTGCTGATCGTCCACCACGTCTTCCGGCCCGACGACAGCCGTCAGGTCCTGGAGGTGGGGGCCATGCAGCCGCTGCACTCCACGGCGCTCGGCAAGGTCCTGTCGGCGTACGACCCGGTGGCGCACAACGAAGCCGTCGAGGTGGAGCGGAAGACGTTCACCGTACACACGGTGGCCGATCCCGAAGGGTTCGAGGGCGTCCTCGATCTGACTCGCGCGCGCGGGTACGCGTCGGACGTCGAGGAGACCTGGGAGGGCATCGCCTCCGTGGCCGCGCCCATTCACGACCGGCGGCGGATGCCGGTCGGCGCGGTCGGTGTCACGGGCGCCGTGGAGCGCGTGTGCAAGGACGGGGAGCTGCGGCCCGAGCTGATCGCCGCGGTGCGGGACTGCGCGCGTGCGGTGTCCCGGGATCTGGGCGCCGGGCGGTTCTGAGCCCGGCGGGCGGCAGGGCGGGGCGGCGGTTCGACGTGCAGGTGGCACGGGTTCGCGCGACGATCTATGGACGTATCCGGGCCCTGGGTGAACGGGCTTGGTCGGGTGTCGGACGGGTGGGTCCGGACCGATAGGTCGAAACGATCAATAACGATCGTGTTTTCAATAACAGAACTCTTGACGAGCGAGTAACCCCGGAGCGAGACTCGCGTCCATCGGTCGGCATTGTCGAACACCTACCGGCATTACGCGCTAGAGTGGGACAAGGCCAAGGGCCGGCAACGACCTCACCTGAGGTCGCGGACCACCGGAGGGACCCGGGGTTCGCCTTCCCCTGGACGAAGGACAAAGGAGTCGCGGGTGTCCAGCTCCGACATCTTCATCGGCGAGACCATCGGTACCGCCGTGCTCATCCTGCTCGGCGGTGGCGTGTGCGCCGCCGTCACGCTCAAGCGCTCAAAGGCCAAGGACGCCGGCTGGCTCGCGATCACCTTCGGGTGGGGCTTCGCGGTACTGACCGGTGCCTACCTCGCGGGCGGCGTCTCCGGCGCCCACCTGAACCCGGCGGTCACGCTCGGGCTCGCCATCGAGGGCGGCACCAAGTGGAGCGACGTTCCGCTCTACCTGGCCTCGCAGCTGCTGGGCGCGATGATCGGCGCCGTGCTGGTGTGGGTCACGTACATGGGCCAGTTCAAGGCCCACCTGACCGACCCCGAGATCCTCGCGGCGCAGCCCGTCGAGGAGGGCATGGTCGACCAGAAGGCCGCCCCCGCGGCGGGACCGGTGCTCGGGATCTTCTCGACGGGCCCCGAGATCCGCAACTACGTCCAGAACGTGCTCACGGAGATCATCGCCACGGTCGTCCTGGTCCTCGCCATCCTCACGCAGGGCCTCAACGACGGCGGCAACGGCCTCGGCGTCCTCGGCGCGCTCATCACCGCGCTCGTCGTGGTCGGCATCGGCCTCTCGCTCGGTGGCCCCACGGGCTACGCGATCAACCCCGTCCGTGACCTCGGTCCGCGCATCGTCCACTCCGTGCTCCCGCTGCCGAACAAGGGCAGCTCGGACTGGTCGTACGCCTGGGTTCCGATCGTCGGCCCGCTGATCGGCGGCGCCATCGCCGGCGGTCTCTACAACGTCGCGTTCAAGTAGACCCGCGACAGCGACCGATGACCGGCACAGACGCCGAGACCGACAGCCAAGAACTTCTGGAGCACACCGTGACCGACGCACACACCGCAGGCCCCTTCATCGCGGCCATCGACCAGGGCACCACCTCGAGCCGCTGCATCGTCTTCGACAAGGACGGCCGGATCGTCTCCGTCGACCAGAAGGAGCACGAGCAGATCTTCCCGAAGCCGGGATGGGTCGAGCACGACGCCGCCGAGATCTGGACCAACGTCCAGGAGGTCGTCGCCGGAGCCGTCTCCAAGGCCGGCATCACCCGCGACGACATCAAGGCGATCGGCATCACCAACCAGCGTGAGACCACGCTGCTGTGGGACAAGAACACCGGCGAGCCGGTGCACAACGCCATCGTCTGGCAGGACACCCGCACCGACGCGCTCTGCAAGGAGCTCGGGCGCAACGTCGGCCAGGACCGCTTCCGCCGCGAGACCGGCCTGCCGCTCGCCTCGTACTTCGCGGGTCCCAAGGCCCGCTGGCTGCTCGACCACGTCGACGGCCTGCGCGAGCGCGCCGAGGCCGGCGACATCCTCTTCGGCACCATGGACTCCTGGGTCATCTGGAACCTCACGGGCGGTGTGAACGGCGGCAAGCACGTCACCGACGTCACCAACGCCTCCCGCACCATGCTGATGAACCTCCACAAGATGGAGTGGGACGCCAGAATCTGTGAGTCCATCGGCGTGCCGATGGCGATGCTCCCCGAGATCCGCTCCTCCGCCGAGGTCTACGGCGAGGTCACCGGCGGACAGCTCGGCGACCTGCTCGGCGGCATCCCCGTCGCCTCCGCGCTCGGCGACCAGCAGGCGGCCCTGTTCGGCCAGACCTGCTTCGACGAGGGCGAGGCCAAGTCCACGTACGGCACCGGCACGTTCATGCTCCTGAACACCGGTGACAAGGCCATCAACTCCTACTCGGGCCTGCTGACCACGGTCGGCTACCAGATCGGCGACCAGAAGCCGGTCTACGCCCTGGAGGGCTCCATCGCCGTCACCGGTTCGCTGGTGCAGTGGATGCGCGACCAGATGGGCCTGATCAACTCCGCCGCCGAGATCGAGACGCTCGCGTCGTCGGTCGAGGACAACGGCGGCGCCTACTTCGTACCGGCCTTCTCCGGCCTGTTCGCCCCGTACTGGCGCTCCGACGCCCGCGGTGTGATCGCCGGTCTGACCCGGTACGTCACCAAGGCGCACATCGCGCGCGCCGTCCTGGAGGCCACGGCCTGGCAGACCCGTGAGATCACCGACGCCATGACGAAGGACTCCGGCGTCGAGCTCGCGGCACTCAAGGTCGACGGCGGCATGACCTCCAACAACCTGCTGATGCAGACCATCTCGGACTTCCTCGACGCACCCGTGGTGCGCCCGATGGTCGCCGAGACGACCTGCCTCGGTGCCGCCTACGCCGCCGGCCTCGCCGTCGGCTTCTGGTCCTCGACCGACGAGCTGCGCGCCAACTGGCGGCGGGCCGCGGAGTGGACCCCCCACATGGACGCGGGCACCCGCGACCGTGAGTACAAGAGCTGGCTCAAGGCCGTCGAGCGGTCCATGGGTTGGCTCGACGAGAGTGGCGAGGAGTAAGACACATGACCACCCTGCAGAGCGTCCCTGCCCTCGGGACGCATCCGGCCGCCGGTTCCCACCAGAGCCGCGCCGAGACCCGGGAGCAGCTTTCCAAGGCGACGTACGACCTCCTGGTGATCGGCGGCGGGATCCTGGGCATCTCCACCGCCTGGCATGCCGCGCAGTCGGGACTGCGGGTGGCCCTGGTGGACGCCGGTGACTTCGCCGGCGCCACCTCCTCAGCCTCCTCCAAGCTGCTCCACGGCGGTCTGCGCTACCTGCAGACCGGCGCGGTGAAGCTGGTCGCGGAGAACCACTTCGAGCGTCGCGCGGTCTCCCGTCAGGTGGCCCCCCACCTGGCGAACCCGCTCACGTTCTACCTGCCGGTCTACAAGGGCGGCCCGCACGGGGCCGCCAAGCTCGGCGCGGGCGTGTTCGCGTACAGCGCGCTCTCCGCGTTCGGCGACGGCGTCGGCCACCTCCTGTCGCCGTCGAAGGCCGCGCAGGACGTGCCGGAGCTGCGCACGGACAACCTGAAGGCCGTCGCGGTCTACGGCGACGACCAGATGAACGACGCCCGCATGGCCCTGATGACGGTCCGCGCGGCCGTCGAGGCCGGTGCCGCCGTCCTCAACCACGCCGAGGTCACGGGTCTGCGCTTCACCAAGGGCCGGGTCACGGGCGCTGAGCTCAAGGACCGCACGACCGGTGACGAGTTCGGTGTCAACGCCCGGCTGGTCCTGAACGCGACCGGACCCTGGGTCGACCACCTGCGCAAGATGGAGAACCCGGCCGCCGCGCCCTCCATCCGCCTGTCCAAGGGCGCGCACCTGGTCCTCAAGCGCACCGCCCCCTGGAAGGCCGCGCTGGCCACCCCGATCGACAAGTACCGCATCACGTTCGCCCTGCCGTGGGAGGACATGCTGCTGCTCGGCACCACGGACGAGGAGTTCGAGGGCGACCCGGCGGACGTGCGCGTCACCGAGGCCGACACCGCGCAGATCCTGGACGAGGCCGCGTTCTCCATCCGCGACCAGCAGCTGTCGCGGGACCTGATCACGTACTCCTTCGCGGGTCTGCGGGTGCTGCCCGGCGGCCCCGGCGACACCTCGAAGGCCAAGCGCGAGACGGTCGTCACCGAGGGCGCGGGCGGCATGCTGTCGGTCGCGGGCGGCAAGTGGACGACGTTCCGCCACATCGGCCGGACCATCATGAAGAAGCTGGAGTCGCTGCCGGGCCACCCGCTGGGCGACGACTACGAGCCGGTCTCCTCGCTGCCGAAGAAGCTGCCGCTGCCCGGCATCGCGAACCCGCGCGCCGTCGCCCACCGCCTCCTGGTGGACGGCCCGGCGCCCGGCCCGCGCATGGCCGCCGACACCGCCAAGCACCTGGCGACGCACTACGGCTCGCTCTCCTTCGACATCGCCCGCCTGGCGAACGAGAACCCGGAGCTCGCCGAGCGCGTCCACCCGGACGCCCCGGAGATCTGGGCCCAGGTCGTCTACGCCCGCGACAACGAGTGGGCCGAGACCGCGGACGACGTGCTGCGCCGCCGTACGACGCTGACGATCCGCGGCCTGGCCACGGACGAGGTGCGCGGCAAGGTCGAGGACCTGCTGAAGAAGAAGGCCTGACGGACATCTTCGTAGCAGGCCGGTAGAGGGTCGGTAAGGGGCGATCGCCATGGGCGGTCGCCCCTTACTCATGCCCTGCCGCTCATGCCCTGCCGCTCATGCCCTGCCGCTCATGCCCTGCCGCTCATGCCCTGCCGCTCATGCCCTGCCGCTCATGCCCTGCCGCTCATGCCCTGCCGCTCGTGCCACACCGCCGCCACAGCCCCGCAACGTTCGGCGCGCAGTGTTGAACCATGAAGTTTCAAGTGCTGTCCCTCATCTCCCACTCCCCGCATCCCCTGACCGGTGAACTTCCCTCCCCCGCCGAACGGTTCGAGGACGTCATCGAGATCGGTGTGACGGCGGAGCGGCTCGGGTACGACGCCTACGCCGTGGGCGAGCGGCACGCGGGGGCCTTCCTGTCGTCGAGCCCGACCGTCGTGCTCGGCGCCCTCGCCGCGCGCACCTCCCGGATCAGACTCCTGACCGGTGTCACCGTCGTCGCGATCCTCGACCCCGTGCGGGTCGCCGAGGACTACGCGACGCTCGACCAGATCTCGCGCGGCCGGGTGGAACTCGTCGTCGGCAAGGGCGCCGAAGCCGGGCACTTCGACCTGTTCGGGCTCGACGAGGCCCGGCAGTGGGACCTCCAGCGCGAGAAGTACGAACTGCTGCGCCGCCTGTGGGACGAGGAGAACGTCGACTGGGAGGGCGAGTTCCGGCCGCCGTTGAAGGACGTGACGACCGTCCCGCGCCCCTACGCGGGCACGCCGCGCGTCTGGCACGGTTCGGCGACCTCTCTCAACTCCCCCGAGCTGGCGGCCAAGCACGGCGACCCGCTCTTCACCGCCAACGCCATCCAGCCGCGTTCGGCGTACGCCTCGCTCATCGGCCATTACCGCGAGCGGTTCGAGGCGTACGGCCACGATCCGGCCCGCGCGCACGTGGCGGCGGGCTCCGGCGGGCTGCTCATCGCGGACACCGCCGAGCAGGCGGTGGCGCGCTACAAGGAGCTGTACGAGGCGAAGGTCGCCCAGACGTTCCGGCCCGACCTGGCGGGCAAGGCGGGTTACAACACGCCGTTCCGCACCATCGAGGACGCCATCGCGGACGGGCCTCAGCTCATCGGCTCACCGCAGCAGATCATCGACAAGATCCTCGGCTACCACGAGGTGTACGGCCACGACCTGCAGTCCATCTCGGTGGACGGCTTCGGACTCTCGCGCGGCGAGCAGACCGAGACGCTGCAACGGTTCGCGGAGGAGATCGCGCCGGTGGTGCGCAGGGCCGCGCCGTCCACGCTGTGGGACACCCTGTGACGCGCCGACGGCGCGGACTACGATCCGAAGAACAGCTCTGACCTGCCCTGGAGTGACCCATGACTCTCCTCACGACCTGGCCGGAAACCGGCCCCGAGACCGTCGTGCGCCGCACCTCGGACCCGGTCGAGATCGCCGCCGCGCTCGCCCCGGTCGGCGTGCGGTACGAGCAGTGGCCGGTGCGCGAGGACGTGCCCGCCGACGCCGACAGCGACACCGTGTTCGCGGCGTACCGCACGGAGATCGACAAGCTCAACGCCGAAGAGGGCTTCCGGACCGTGGACGTGGTGGCGCTGCACCCGCCGGTCGGCGACGACCCCGAGTGGGCCGGGAAGGCGCGGGCCGCCCGGCAGAAGTTCCTCGCCGAGCACACGCACGAGGACGATGACGAGGTGCGGTTCTTCGTCGCGGGCGCCGGGATCTTCTACCTCCACGTGGGCGGCGAGGTGCACGCCGTGTACTGCGAGAAGGGCGACCTGCTGGGCGTGCCGCGCGGTACGACGCACTGGTTCGACATGGGGACGTCCCCCGCGTTCACGGCGATCCGCTTCTTCCACGAGGAGGACGGCTGGATCGGCACGTTCACGGGCAGCCCGATCGCGGACCGCTTCCCCGACTTCGACGAGATCCACGCGGGGTACGCCGCGTGAGTGCCGTTCCGGTGCACGACGTGGACGCCGTGGTGCTCGACATCGAGGGCACCACGAGCGCCACGGGGTTCGTGGTCGACGTGCTGTACCCGTACGCCCGCGAGCGGTTCGGTGAGCTGCTCGCCTCGCGGGGCACCGAGCCGGAGGTGGCGCGGGCCGTCGCGCAGGTGCGGGCGGAGATCGGCGAGCCGGACGCGGACGCGGCGCGGGTGGAGAAGGTCCTCGGCGCCTGGGCCGACGCCGACCGCAAGGCGACGCCCCTGAAGACGCTCCAGGGCATCCTGTGGGCGGAGGGCTTCGCGCGCGGGGAGCTCGTCTCGCACTTCTACCCGGACGTCATCCCGGTGCTGCGGCGCTGGCACGCGGACGGAGTGCGGCTGTACGTGTACTCGTCCGGCTCCGTGTCCGCGCAGCGGGCGTGGTTCGCGCACTCCGCGGAGGGTGACCTGCTGGATCTCGTCAGCGGTCTGTACGACACGGAGAACGCGGGCCCCAAGCAGGAGGCGGCCTCCTACCGGGCCATCGCCTCGTCCACCGGAGTCGCCCCCGGGCGGCTGCTCTTCCTCTCCGACCGGCCCGGCGAGCTGGACGCGGCGCGGGCCGCGGGCTGGCGGTCGGTCGGGGTGCGCCGGGCCGGGGAGCCCTACGCCGACGCCGACTTCGGCGACCACCCGCAGGTCTCGGACTTCTCCGGGATCACCCTTGCCGCTAGGAGCAGTTCATGACCGAGACCACCGCCGCGGCCCTGGACCTGGAGGGGGCGGGGGCCGTGCTCGCCGCGGAGGCGGCGCGGTTCGCTTCCTTCGGCTGGATGCGCGGGACGTCGGGGAATCTGTCCCTGGTCCTGTCTCGGGACCCGCTGCGGCTGGCCGTCACGGCGAGCGGCCGGGACAAGGGCGAGCTGACGGCGTCGGACGTGGTGCTGACGGACGGCGCGGGCGTCGCGGTCGGACCCGGGCGCCCCTCCGCCGAAGCCGCCCTGCACGCGCGCGTGGTGCGGCTCACGGGGGCGGGCGCGGTGGTGCACGTGCACACCGTGGCGTCGGTGGTCATGGGGCAGCGGTCGCCCGCGGGGATCCCGTTCGAGAACCTGGAGATGTTGAAGGGGCTCGGGCATCCGACGCACGAGGTGGCGGCGGTGCTGCCGGTGATCGAGAACAGCCAGGACATGACCGTGCTCGGCGACCGCCTGGAGGCGGCGCTCCGGCCGGGGATGCCGGCGGTGGTGGTCGCCGGGCACGGGATCTATGTCTGGGGGGCGGATCCTCGCGAGGCGCGGCATCGGGCCGAGGTCGTGGAGTGGCTCCTCGAGCTGGCGGCGGTGCGGGGCTGAGGTTGTGCCTCCGGAGGTTTCTTCCCCGATCCCGCCCCTTCCCGAAACCGGGGCTCCGCCCCGGACCCCGCTCCTCAAACGCCGGAGGGGCTGAAACCTTCCTGCGGCAGCTCTCCGTCGGAGACCTCCAGCACGCCCCGTTCCGTGACCAGTGCCGTCACCAGGGACCCCGGCGTCACGTCGAACGCCGGGTTGTGGCCGCGGGAGGCCTTCGGGGTCGTGCGGATGCCCGCCCACTCCAGGACCTCGTCCTCCGAGCGGAGTTCGATGTGGATGTCGTCGCCCGTGGCCGTCGCGAGGTCGACCGTCGTGGTCGGTGCCGCCACCATGAACGGGATGCCCGCGTGCGCGCAGGCCAGGGCGACGCCGACCGTGCCGACCTTGTTGGCGGTGTCGCCGTTGGCCGCGACGCGGTCCGCGCCGACGATCGCCGCGTCGACCTCGCCGCGCAGGATCGTGCCGGCCGCCGCGCCGTCCGCCTGGACATAGTGCGGTATGCCTTCCTGGGCGAGTTCCCAGGCGGTCAGGCGGGCGCCTTGGAGGAGGGGGCGTGTCTCGTCGGCGTACACCGTCTCCAGGCGTCCCCTGGCGTGCAGTTCGCGGATGACGCCGAGTGCCGTGCCCCAGCCTGCCGTGGCGAGGGCGCCGGTGTTGCAGTGGGTGAGGATGCGCAGCGGGCGGTCCGTGCCGGGCGCCACGCGGTCGAGGAGCCAATCGGCTCCGTACGCGCCCATCGCGTGATTGGCCGCCAGGTCCTCGCGGACGATCGCGTCGGCCTCGGCGAGGACCGCGTCGATGCCCCGGTCGACGTGGGGCCGCACGCGGTCGACGCACACCATGAGGTTCACCGCGGTGGGCCTGGCCTCGCGGACGCGGGTGATCTCGGCGTCCAGGCGGGCCCGGTCCCAGCCCTCGCGTGCGGCCTGGGCCAGGGCGACGGCGACGCCGTAGGCACCGGCCGCGCCGATGGCGGGGGCGCCGCGCACGACGAGGCGGACGATCGCGTCGACCACGCCGTCGACGGTCGTGACGTCGAGGCGTTCCAGGGAGTGCGGGAGCGCCGTCTGGTCGATGAGGGAGAGGAACGGCACGCCGTCCTCCGCGGCGGCCGTCCAGGTCACGGCGCGCAGTTCCTGGCTGTTCATGGGGGTCAACTCCGAATGAAGGGGGGCGATTCCGGCCATGGGAGGAGGGGTGCCGTCACCGTACCCGACGTGCTCGAACCACACTTCGAGACGACCGCACGGCCGTCCGAATTCCAGTGTTACCCTCGCCGCCACCCGGGACAGATCGATCCGATCGACGGTGCGAGGAGGACAGCCATGGCCGCGAAAGCCGACGCGATGTGCTGCCCCGCCGTGTCCTGTGGCCGTCGAATGTGCCGCTGTCGCCGCTGTCCGTGCTGTTTCCGCTGCTGCGGCTGAGCGACACCGTTCCAGCACGTACGACTCTCCTTTCACCGCCCGTGCCCCGGGCACCTCCACGAAGGCGATGCCATGTCCCTGCTGTCTCCGCGTACGCGCACGCCCCTGAGACTCACCGCCGCGGCCGTCGGCGCCGTCCTGCTCGCCACCGGCTGCAACGCGGCGGCGAAGGACAGCGCTTCGGGCGGTGCGGAAGGCGGCAGGACGTTCACGCTCGTCACCCCCGACCCGGTCGCCCAGAACGAGTTCCTCAAGCTCGCCGTCTCCGGGGTGAAAGCGGCCGCGAAGGCGCACGACGGCTCACAGAAGGTCTTCCAGAGCAGCGACACCGACTCGCGGCAGCAGAACGTCGCCTCGGCCGTCGACTCCTCCCCCGACGTCATCGCGCTCGTCGGCTTCGAGTTCGCGGACATCGTGGCGCAGCAGGCCGAGGCCCATCCGAAGCAGCAGTTCCTGCTCGTCGACGCGTGCACGAAGAAGACGTACGAGAACGTCACATGCGCCGTGTTCCGCGAGCACGAGGCCGTCTTCCTCGCGGGCGCCGAGGCCGGACTGCTGACGAAGAGCAAGAAGGTCGGGGCCGTCGACGTGCTCGACACCCCGCAGTTCCGGCGGTACAGCGAGCCTTTCGCGGCCGGCGCGAAGAAGGTGAGCCCCGGTGTGCGGTCCCGGACACTGTTCGTCGGCGGGCAGTCGCCCTTCAACGACGCGGCGCGCGCCAAGGACCAGGCATCGACCCTCGCGTCGGGCGGCGCCGACCAGGTGATGGCCGCCGCGGCCGCCGGCAACACCGGTGTCTTCCAGGCCGCGAAGGCCAAGGGGTTCCGGGCGTACGGCGTGGACGCCAACCAGTGCCTGACCAGCCCCGGCGAGGTCGTCGACAACGTCCTGAAGAAGACCGACGTGGCCGTGGAGAAGGGCATCGGGCAGATCCTCGACGGCAAGGGCGGCACCACCGTGTCGTACGGCCTCAAGGAGGGCGGCATGTCGCTGACCGGTCTGGAGCCGGGTCTGAAGGACTCCGAGTGCCTGATCGCGGAGCCCGCCAACGCCGACGTCCTCGCGCGCGTCGAGAAGCTGCGCGACGACATCGCGGCCGGAAAGCTGACCGTCGATGACCCCGCGGCCTGAGCCTGACGGCGCACCCGACGCCGTCGAACTGCGGGGTATCACCAAGGAGTTCCCCGGCACCCTCGCCAACGACCGGGTCGACCTGACCGTCCGGCGCGGTGAGATCCACGCCCTGATGGGAGAGAACGGCGCGGGCAAGTCGACGCTGATGTCCGTCCTGTACGGGCTGCTGCGCCCGGACGCCGGGCAGATCGTGCTCGACGGGCGCGAGGTGTCGTTCGCGAGCCCGAGCGAGGCGATCGCCGCGGGCCTCGGCATGGTGCACCAGAGCTTCAAGCTGTTCCCGTCCTTCACGGTCGCCGAGAACGTCGTGTACGCGGCCGAGCCGCGCCGGTTTGGTCTCACGGACCGGGCGGAGGCGGTGCGGCGGGTCGCGAAGCTCGCCGAGGAGCACGGGCTCGCCGTCGATCCGGCGGCGAAGGTCGGTGACCTGCCGGTGGGGGTGCGCCAGCGGGTGGAGATCCTCAAGCTCCTGTACCGGGGCGCCCGGACGCTCATCCTGGACGAGCCGACGGCCGTGCTCACGCCGTCGGAGGCGGACGCGCTCTTCGGGGTGCTGCGCTCGCTCGCCGCCGAGGGCCGCACCGTCCTCCTGGTCACGCACAAGCTGCGCGAGGTCATGGAGGGCAGTGACGCGGTGACGGTGCTGCGGGACGGGCGGGTCGCGGCGCGCATGCGGACCGCCGACACGAGCGCGGACGCCATCGCGGCGGCCATGACGGGCCGCGCGGTGGAACTGGACCGGATCCATCCGGCGGGCGCCCCCGGCGGCGCCGTCCTCTCGGTCGAGTCCCTGACGGCGGACGGGGTGCGGGACGTGTCGCTCACCGTCCGCGCCGGGGAGATCGTCGGCATCGCGGGGGTCGCGGGCAACGGCCAGTCCGAACTCGCGGAGGCCGTTGCGGGGCTGCGGCCCGCCGTCGCGGGCCGGGTCACGCTCGCGGGGCAGGACATCACCGGTACGTCGGCCGCGGGACGGCGTGCGGCGGGGCTCGCGTACGTCCCCGAGGACCGGGCCGCGGTCGGCACGGCGCCGGCCGCGACCGTCGCGGAGAATCTCGCCATGGGCCACCACCGCGGGCACGGCCTGCTGCGCCCCGGGTGGCTCCGCGAGCACGCGCGCGTGCTCGTCGAACGCTTCGGTATCAAAACGGCGTCGTCGGGGCAGCCCGCGGGCTCGCTCTCCGGCGGCAACCTGCAGAAACTCGTGATCGGCCGTGAACTGGCCCACGAAGCACCCCTGTTGCTCGTCGAGCAGCCGACCCGGGGCGTGGACATCGGCGCCGTCCAGACGATCCACGACCATCTGATCGCGCACCGCGACGCGGGCCACGCGATCCTGCTCGTCTCCGCCGAGCTCAGCGAGATCCGCGGCCTCTCGGACCGGGTCCTCGTGATGTACGAGGGCGGGATCGCGGCGGAGTTCACCCGCGAGGAGGCGGACGAGCGGGCGCTGGGGCTCGCGATGGCGGGCGGCGCGCCGAAGGGCCCGCCCGAGACATCCGCCCAAGTACCTGTTCGCCCGCCCGTCCCCCTCAAGGAGGCCCCCTGACATGGCCGTCGAGAGCCTCTCCCGTCTGTACGGGGAACACTCCCCCGTCCGGCGGGCGCTCAGGTCGTCCGCCCTGCACTCCGTAGTCGCCGCGGTCGCCGTCGGGGCGCTGTTCCTCGTCGGCACGGGTGCCGAGCCGGTCGGCGCGTACGGATCCGTCCTCAGCGGCTCGCTCGGGCCCGACGGGATCGGGTCGACGCTGACCACCGGCACGAGCATCCTGGGCCTGGCCGTCGCGCTGGCCGTCCCGATGCGGGCGGGGCTCCTGAACCTGGGCGGTGACGGGCAGCTCGTGCTCGGTGGGATCGCCGCCGCGGCAATGGGGTTGTACGTTCCGCTGCCCGCGCCGCTCGCCGTGGTCGCCGCGCTGCTCGCCGGGATGCTGGCCGGCGCCCTGTACGCGGCGTTCGCCGCGGTCTGTCAGAACCGGTTCGGCGTGCCGCTGCTGGTGAGCAGTCTGCTGCTGAGCTATCCGGCGATGTCCTTCGCCTCGTACCTGGCGCGGTTCCCGCTGAAGGAGGAGGGGTCGAGCCTTCCGCAGACCCGGCGCCTCCCGGCCGGTGTAGAGCTGCCCGCCTTCGGTTCCTCGACGGTCACCGTCGGGCTCGTGCTCGTCGTGCTCGCCGCGGGCGTCTTCGTCTTCGCCGACGCCAGGACCGCCACCGGCTACGAGATCCGCATGACGGGGCTCAACCCGCGCTTCGCGGCGTACGCGGGGGTCGACGCGCCCCGGCTCACGCTGCGCCTCATGGCGGTGTCCGGCGCCGTCGCCGGGCTCGTCGGCGCGATCGGCGTGCTCAGTTTCCCGTACCGCTTCATCGACGGCTCGCTGACGGCCGCGGGGCACACCTGGACCGGTCTGACGGCCGCGCTCCTCGCCTCGGCCGCGCCCCTGGGCACCGCGCTCGCCGCGCTGTTCTTCGCCGCGCTCGACGTGGGCGGGCTCGCGATGGAGCGCGCCACGGAGGTGCCGCGCGAGCTGACGCAGGTGCTGCAGGCCGTCGTCATCGTCTTCCTCGCCGCGCGCCTGCGCTTCACCTGGCAGCGCGCCGAGAAGGCCGCCCTCAAGGCTCCCGAGGGGGACCTCTGATGTCCGTCGACTCCGCGCTGTTCCACTCGGCGCTCCTCGCCCTCACCCCGATCCTGCTCGCCGCGCTCGGCGGCGCGGTGTGCGAGCGGGCCGGCGTGTTCAACATCGGCCTCGAAGGGATGATGCTCATCGGCTGCTTCAGCGCGGTAGCGGGCAGCTGGTTCACCGGGAGCGCCTGGCTGGGTGTCCTGTTCGCGGCCCTGTCGTCCGCCGCGTACGCGATGATCCTCGCCGTGGGGACCATCAGTCTGCGGGGCGACGCCGTCGTCCTCGGTGTCGCGCTCAACCTCCTCGCCGTCGGGCTCACGGGGTTCCTGCTGCGTTCGGTCTTCGGCGTGCAGGGCACGTTCTCCGACCCGGGCCTCGCGGGGCTCGGCACCGTCGACCTCGCCTTCCTCGGGCCCATCCTGTCCGGGCACTCGCCGCTCGTGTACGTGTCCTGGGCGGCGGTCGCCGTCGCCTCCGTATTCCTCGCGCGCCACCCGTGGGGGCTGCGGCTCCGCGGGGTCGGCGAGGCGCCGGACGCGGCGGCGACGCTCGGGGTGAGCCCGGCGAAGTACCGGTACGCGGCCGTCCTCACCGGCGGGCTGCTCTGCGGTCTCGCCGGGGCACAACTCGCCCTCGGCAACGTCACGTTGTTCTCGGAGAACATGACGGCGGGGCGCGGCTGGATCGCCGTGGTCGCCGTGATGCTGGGCCGGGCGCTGCCTCTCGGGGTGCTGCTCGCCGGGCTGCTCTTCGGAATCGCGGAGGCCGTCGGGTTCCGGCTCCAGGGCAACGGTCTGCCGCCGCAGGCCACCGATGCCGCCCCCTACGTGGTGACCCTGGTCGCCCTCTTCCTTTCCACGGCGCGCCGCAGGCGCCGCAAGCATCCCGAGTCTCTGGTTGGAGCATCCACATGACGTCGCCCATCGACGCCCTGCCCATCACCCGTGTCCCCCGCACCGGCCTGCCCGCGCACGCGGTCGTCGTCGGCGACCCGGGCCGTGCGGCCGCCGTCGCCGATCTCCTGGCCGACGCGAAGGAGGTGTCGTACCACCGTGAGTACCGCACCTTCACCGGCACCTGGCAGGGCACGCCCGTCGTCGTCGCCTCGCACGGTGTGGGCGCACCCGGCGCGATCCTGCTCTTCCAGGAGCTCGCCGAGGCGGGCGTCAGCACGATCCTGCGGCTCGGCACGGCGGGCGCGATCCGGCCCGGCATCCGCGACGGCGACCTGGTGATCGCGGACGCCGCGGTGCGGGACGACGGTGTGACGCAGCAGCTGATCCCCGCCGAGTACCCGGCGTTCTCGGCGCCCGAGGCGGTGCTCGCCCTGCAGCGCGCGGCGCGGGCCGCCGGAGCCCCGTACCACCGCGGGGTGGTGTGGACGCGGGCCGCGTTCCAGCCGGGGTTCCTGCCGCTGCCCGGCGAGGCGTACGCGGCCGCCGGGATCGCGGCCATCGAGATGGAGCTCTCCGCGCTGTACGTCTTCGCCTCGACGCACGGTCTGACCGCGGGCGGCGCCCTGGTCGTGGACGGCGCGAACGCCGACGAGCTCGTCGACAAGGACGCCACGGGCGGGTACGACCCGCACCGCGCGGTGGTCGCCGACGGAGTCGACCGGGGCGCCCGGATAACCTTGGACGCGCTGCGCCTGCTGGCCTCCACCGAGCGCTGAACATCCGTGGCGAGCAGCCCGAAACCGAGGCGACCAGGGAGAACGGAACGATGCACCCCACTGACCTGCCGGCGCAGGACCGCGGTGGCTCCATAGACCTGCTGGTGCACGGCGGCGACGTGCTGACCGTCGACGCCGAGGGCACCGTCGTGACGGACGGGGCGGTCGCCGTCCGCGGCGGCCGCGTCGTCGAGGTGGGGCCCGCCGAGCGGCTGCGTGCCGCGTACGAGGCGGCCGAGGAGATCGACGCGCGGGGCTGCCTCGTCCTGCCGGGCCTGATCAACACGCACACGCACCTCGCCATGAACCTGATGCGCGGCATCGCCGACGACGTCACCCTGCAGGGGTTCCTGGGCCGGGTCATTCCGCGCGAGGCGGCGATCCTCTCGCCGGACACGGTGGCCACCGCGATGCGCGCCGCCGTCGCGGAGTCCGTACGGGGCGGGGTCACGACCGCGCTCGACATGTACTGGTTCCACGAGGCGGCCGAGGAAGCCGCCCGCGACGCCGGGTGGCGGCTGCTGACCGGGCCGACGTTCATGGACGTGCCGGGACCGCCCGACGGCAGGCCGTACGAGGAGCGGCTCGGCTGGGCGACCGCGCACCTGAAGGCGTACGTCCCGGCGCCGGGCACCCGGCCCGTCGTCTGCGCGCACTCCGCGTACACGCTGAACCCCGCGCAGCTCACCGAGATCACCGCGCTGGCCAGGGAGCACGGCGCGCTGCTGCACATCCACGCCTCCGAGAACGCCGCGGAGGTCGCGAACGTCGTCGAGCTCCACGGCATGCGCCCCGTGGAACTCCTCGACTCGCTCGGCGTGCTCGGCCCCGACACGCTGCTCGCGCACGCCGTGGACCTCACGGACGCCGAGATCGCGACGCTGGCCCGCACCGGCACGGCCGTGGCGCACTGCCCGGTGTCCAACCTCAAGCTGGGCTGCGGCATCGCGCGCGTGCCCGCCCTGCTCGACGCGGGCGTCACGGTGGGTCTCGGCACCGACGGCGCGGTGTCCTCCAACACACTCGACCTGCTGGGCGCGGTGAAGATCGCGGCGCTGGTGCACAAGGCGGGCGGCGACCCCACCGCGGTCGGCGCCGAGCAGGCCGTCCGGATGGCGACGGTCGAGTCGGCGCGTGCGCTCGGCCTCGGCGACCGCCTCGGTTCGCTGGAGCCCGGCAAGCAGGCCGACCTGATCGTCCTCGACCTGGACCGGCCGCACCTCGCGCCCCGGCACGACCCGTGGTCGACGCTGGCGTACGCGGCGTCCGCCGCCGATGTCCGGGACACTGTGGTGGACGGCCGTGTCCTGATGCGCGACCGGACGCTGCTCACCCTCGACGAGCGGGCGGTCCTGCGGGCCCTCCAGGACGCGGCGACCGCGACCGAAGTGACATCGACCCCCTCCGAACCGGCACCGACCCCCGAAGTGACACCCACCGCATGACGTTCGAACCCACCCGCGGCTTCACCGGCCGCGCCCGAGCCGCCGACCGCGACCCGCGGCTGCCCCCGGGGCAGTACGACGCGGGCGACGGTTGGCCCGTCCTGTCCGCCGAGGTCACCCCACGCCTCGCCGCCGCCGACTGGACGTTCCGCGTCGACGGTCTCGTCGCGGCCCCGCACACCTGGACCTGGGACGAGGCGCACGCGCTGCCCGCGTCCGAGTACCGGGGCGACATCCACTGCGTGACGAGCTGGTCCAAGTTCGGGGTGCGGTTCGGCGGGGTGAGCCTGGACACGTTCCTGGCCGCGGCCCGCCCGCTCCCCACGGCGACGCACGTCGTCGCGTACTCGCACACCGGCTACACCTCGAACCTGCCGCTGTCCGACGTGACGGACGGCAAGGCGTGGATCGTCTGGGAGTACGGCGACGGGCCGCTGCCCGCCGAGCACGGCGGCCCGGCCCGGCTGATCGTCCCCCACCTGTACTTCTGGAAGAGCGCCAAGTGGGTGGCGGGGCTGCGGCTCCTCGACCGCGACGAGCCCGGCTTCTGGGAGCAGAACGGCTACCACCACCGGGGCGACCCGTGGGCCGAGGAGCGTTACGCCGGTGACTGAACCACAGACCCGCCAGGATCGCTTCGTGCCGCCGACGGCGTTCGCCGTGCCCGGCCGCATCGAGGCGAGCAACCGTTCCGCGGCCGTGTGGCAGCGCGCGACCGTCGTGGAGATCCGCCGCGAGACGCCGCTCGTCTCCACGTTCCGCCTGAAGGTGCCCGACTGGCAGGGGCATGTGCCGGGCCAGCACCTGATGCTGCGGCTGACCGCCGAGGACGGTTACGTCGCCCAGCGGCACTACTCCATCGCCTCCGCGCCCGACGGCAGCGGCGAGATCGAGCTGACCCTCGACCACGTGCCGGACGGCGAGGTGTCGGGGCATCTGCACACCGTGGCGCACGTCGGCGACACCGTCGAGGTGCGCGGGCCGCTGTCCGGCTTCTTCGCCTGGCCGGGCGACCGGCCCGCGCTGCTGCTCGGGGCCGGCTCGGGCGTGGTGCCGCTGATGTCGATGGTCCGGCACCAGCGGCTCGCGGGGCTCGACGTGCCGGTGCGGCTCGTCATGTCGGCGCGCACGCCCGCGGACCTGATCTACGCGGACGAGTACGCGGACGAGACCACCGTCGTCCTGACCCGCTCCGAGGGCCGGCTCAACGCCGCCCACCTCGCGCCGTTCCTCGGTGCGGAGGGGCAGCCCGAGGGCGGCTGGGAGGCGTACATCTGCGGCTCCAACGGGTTCGCCGAGCACGCCTCGCGACTCCTGGTGGAGGGCGGCCAGCCGGTGGACCGGATCCGGATCGAACGCTTCGGCTGACCCCGGTCCATAATCGCCTGACACATCGGATGTCTATGAGGCGAGGTCCCCATGGCTGTCACCGACGAAGCCATCGAGAAGATCAAGGACATGATCGTCTCGGGCGCCCTGCGCCCGGGTGACCGGCTGCCCAAGGAGAGTGAACTCGCCGCCGAGCTGGGCCTTTCGCGCAACTCGCTGCGCGAGGCCGTGCGCGCCCTCGCCCTGATCCGCATCCTCGACGTGCGCCAGGGCGACGGCACGTACGTCACCAGCCTGGACCCCCAACTCCTCCTGGAGGCGCTGAGTTTCGTCGTCGACTTCCACCGCGACGACACGGTCCTGGAGTTCCTCGCGGTCCGCAGGATCCTGGAACCGGCGGCCACGGCGATGGCCTGCGCCCACATCTCCGACACCGAACTGGACGCCCTGTCGGAGCAGTTGGACGCGCTCGGCGCCGCTCCTTCGGTCGAGGAGCTGGTCGCCGCCGACCTGGAGTTCCACCGCCGCATCGTCCGGACGTCCGGCAACTCCGTCCTGTGCTCCCTCCTCGACGGCCTCTCGGGTCCCACCACCCGGGCCCGCGTCCGGCGCGGCCTGACCCAGGAGGACGCCGTCAGCCGCACCCTCCACGAGCACCGGGCGATCCTCACCGCGCTGCGCGACCGCGACGCGGATGCGGCCCGTTCGTGGGCGACGGTGCACATCGCGAGCGTCGAACAGTGGCTGCGCACGACGCTGTGAGACCGCCTCGCACCTGTGTGTGAAGGCGCTGTTTCCCGGGCCGGGGCGTGGGCAGTGATCACGCACTCCCCCACGCAAGGGGGCTGCGGACGGACCCCGCCGACGCCGTAAGGTTGGGGCGTACGCAAGGGAACGTCGGAAGGAGGCCTGGGTGATCGAGCTCGAGGGGGTACCCGAGCTGGTCGACCCGGTCATGGTGGCCGCGTTCGAGGGCTGGAACGACGCCGGCGACGCCGCCTCCGCCGCGGTCGCGCATCTCGACAAGGAGTGGAAGGGCGAGGTGTTCGCGGCGCTGGACGCCGAGGACTACTACGACTTCCAGGTCAACCGCCCCACCGTCTGGCTCGACGGCGGAGTGCGGAAGATCACGTGGCCGACGACCAGGCTCTCGGTGGTCCGTGTCGGCGGTGACAAGCCCCGCGACCTGGTCCTGGTGCGGGGCATCGAGCCGTCCATGCGCTGGCGGTCGTTCTGCAACGAGATCCTCGGCTTCGCGCACGAGCTGGGCGTCGAGCTGGTCGTGATCATGGGTGCGCTGCTCGGTGACACCCCGCACACCCGGCCCGTCCCGGTCAGCGGCGTGACGTCCGACCCGGACCTGGCGCGCACCATGGACCTGGAGGAGACCAAGTACGAGGGTCCGACGGGCATCGTCGGCATCCTCCAGGAGGCGTGCACGCACGCGGGCGTCCCGGCCGTCAGCCTGTGGGCCGCCGTGCCGCACTACGTGTCGCAGCCGCCCAACCCGAAGGCCACGCTGGCGCTCCTCAACCGCCTGGAGGACCTGGTCGGCCTGCGGATCCCGCTGGGCGAGCTGGCCGAGGACGCGCGCGCCTGGCAGGTGGGCGTGGACCAGCTGGCCGCCGAGGACAGCGAGGTCGCGGAGTACGTCCAGTCGCTGGAGGAGGCGCGGGACACCGCGGAGCTCCCCGAGGCGTCCGGTGAGGCCATCGCCCGCGAGTTCGAGCGGTACCTGCGGCGGCGCGACGGCGGGGAAGGCGGTGCGGGCGGAGCAGGCGGAGCGGCGTACCTGCGGGACTCGCCGAGCGACCGCACGCGGCCGCCGAAGCCGAAGCCGACGCAGCGGCCGGGACAGGGCGCGGAGGACGGCGAGGGCGAGAACGGCGACTCGAGCCCCCCGGATTCCTCGGACGACTGACCTTCTCAGCATCATGGGGCGGCACCTGTACGGGTGCCGCCCCATTGTGCTGCTCATGGCCGAAGTGCGACTGATGTGCGGCTCGTGGCCGAATTGCACGGGGTTCCCTTTTCAACTTCCTTTCAAACACTGTTGCTCGAAAGAGGGGTGGACGGCGCGGCCCGGCCGTAGCAGGGTGTGCCCCGGAAACCTGGCGCAGCGCACAGCACGGCACCCGAAGGACGGAAGGGAGCGGTGAAGCGATGACCGAGCAGGCAGACCCGGCGCGGGACCCCGGAGCCGGCGGACCGGGCCCCGACGGAATGGGATTCACCTACCGAGAAGCCCAACCAGAGCTGATCGTCGTCGCCCGGCCCGAGGCCCGGCTGCGCGCCGGCGAGCGGGACGTCCGCTCGGCCTCCGGCTCCGACGTATCGGCCCTGAACATGTTCCTCTCCGACGAACAGCTCACCCTGGAGCCGCTGTTCGGCAACGAGGACCGGCTGCGGGCCGCGGCGCCCTCGGCGGCGGGCGAGGACGACGTGCCCGACCTGGCCCTCTTCTACCGCGTCCGCGGCGGCGACGACCGGCCCGACGAGCTGCGCGCGCGGATGGCGGCGCTGCCGGGCATCGACACGGCGTACGTGAAGCCCGGCGCCGTACCGGCCTCCATCGAACCCTCGCCGACCCAGCCGCACGACCTGGACGAGGCGACCCGGCGGCGCAAGGAGGGCATGCCCGCCACACCCGACTTCACCAGCCGTCAGGGCTACTTGAAGCCGGCGCCCGAGGGAATCGACGCACGCTGGGCCTGGCAGCGCCTCGGCGGCTCCGGCGAGGGCGTCACCGTCGTCGACATCGAGGGCGCCTGGCAGCTGCGCCACGAGGACCTCGCCGCGAAGCTCGCGGGCGTCGTCGTCGGCACGCCCATCCAGGACCTGGCCTGGCGCAACCACGGCACCGCGGTGATCGGCGTCATCGGCGGCGACCGCAACTCCCTCGGCATCACCGGCATCGTGCCGGAGGCCGTGACGGCGGCCGCGTCCTTCCAGCCCCTCGGCACGGCCGCGACGATCCACGCGGCGGCGGAGCGGCTGAACCGCGGCGACATCATCCTGGTCGAACTGCACCGCCCCGGACCGAAGTACGACTTCGGGCCGCGCGACGACCAGAAGGGCTACATCGCCATCGAGTGGTGGCCCGACGATTACGCGGCGGTGCGGTACGCCACCGCGAAGGGCGTACTCGTCGTGGGCGCGGCGGGCAACGGCGCCGAGTCCCTGGACGACGCGGTGTACGAGCGCAGGCCGGACGGCTTCCCGTCCTGGTGGCGCAACCCGTTCAATCCCAGCAACCGTTCCTCCGGCGCGGTCCTGGTGGGCGCGGGCGCTCCCCCGCCCGGCACGCACGGCCGCGATCACGGCCCCGACCGCTCGCGTCTGGCCTTCTCCAACTACGGGGCGCGCGTGGACGCGCAGGGCTGGGGCCGTGAGACCACCACGACCGGCGGGTTCTGGGACCGGCCCGGCGATCTGCAGGGCGGCGCCGACGAAATCGCGTGGTACACGGACACGTTCTCCGGCACGTCCTCCGCGTCGCCGATCGTCGTGGGTGCCCTCGCCTCGCTGCAGGGCATGCTGAAGGCCGCGGGCCAGCAGCCGATGACGCCGGAGCGGGCCCGTGCGACGCTGCGCGCGACAGGCTCCCCGCAGCAGGACGCGCCGGGCAGGCCCGCGTCGCAGCGGATAGGCAACCGCCCCGACCTCAAGGCGGCGGTGACGAACCTGCTGCCGTCCGCGGTGGGTTCGGGTCAGGCCGAGCGGTACTGGGACGAGCTGCTTCCGTATCCGCCGGAACTTCCGCCGCGGCTCCGGCTGTTCGTGGCCGGGGAGTGGCGCAACCTCGACAACCCGTCCCCCGAGACGCGGCAGGCGGTGCACGCCGCCTTCGCCGGGGGGCGACCGGACGTACGTGTCTGGTTCTCGGACGACGAGGTCGTCGGCCTCGTCGTCACCGGCTGAATCAACCGATCAGTGAGGGAAGGTGGCACACGCATGAGCACCACCCCGCAGATGAGTCAACTGGGTCAGCAACAAGGACGGCAGTACGGACCGCAGCAGCAGTACGGGCCGCAACAGTACGGTCCCCAGCAGTACGGCCAGCAGCAGTACGGGTCGCAGCAGTACGGCCAGCAGCAGAGCCCCAGCACCGCCCCGCCGCAGCAGAGCCAGCAGCAGTACGGCATGCAGGGCCAGCAGGGCATGCAGGGCCAGCAGGGCATGCAGCAGGTCCCGCCGCAGCTGCGCCAGCAGCTCCAGCAGCTCGGCCAGCAGCAGCCGTTCCAGAACCTGCTCCAGCAGTTCGGCCGCGAGCAGGAGCAGCAGATCCCGCAGGCGCAGGCGCCGGAGATCTCCACCCAGGCCCTCGCGTCCAACGTCGCGACGGCGTTCTGGGACGTCGTCGAGCCGCTGCCCGGCCAGGCGTACATCCTCTATCTGCACGTCGACAACGCCTGGCGCGCCTTCGTCGACCCCAACCCGCACACCCACGACGAGGTCCAGGAGGCCTTCGCCTACGGGCACCAGGTGATCGGCTACTACGACACCAACAACCCGGGCTACCTGCTGGCCATCGTCATCACCAAGTGACGCACGCGGACGGCACGCCCCGGGCGTGACGACACGGCGGCGCCGGGCGGAGAGTTCCCCGCCCGGCGCCGCTCCATGTCGAGATGTCGACGTACGGCTCAGGCGCAGCTGAACCGGGCCGCCGCCCAGTCCGCGTGGTCCCCGCTCTTCGAGCCGTTGGTGTCGGACACCTTCAGCTCGACGTGCCGGGCGCCCCGCACGTCGACGTCGACCGGCACGGTCGCAGAGGCGCCCGTCACCTTGGGCGAGGTCCACAGCACCTTGCCGTCGGCCTCGACGGAGAAGGCGACCTCTCCGTAGCCGTTGATCTCGTCGTCGATGCCGACGTCCGCGGTGAACGTGGTGCAGCGGCCGCCCGCGTAGACCTCGATGACGGAATCGGCGTGCGTGCCGATCCCCTTCTCGTACGTCTTTCCGGCCAGCGTCAGCGTGTGACCGTCGTCGGCGCCGGACTCGCCGTTGCTGCGGTCGCGTTCGGCGGGCCCGTACCCGTTGGTGGACTTGAGCCACTTCATGTCGCTCGCCCAGGTGTCCTGGGAGGGCGCCTCGGGCATCACGCCGAGTGCGAACCGCTGGACGGCGGTGCGGTCCTGGCCGGCCGAGCGGTGGCGGACGGTCGCGGTGAGCGGCTGTTCGCTGATGTCCGCGTCCTTGGCGGGGGTGAGGGCCACCTCGACGCGGCGCGTGGTGCCGGCGGGGATCCGGTCGGCCTTCGCGGTGCCCGCGGTCCAGCCGGCCGGAACGTCGAGGGTGGCCTCGACGCCGGTGGCGTCCTTCGTGCCGGCCGTGATGTCGACGGCGACCTTGCCGGGCGTACCCGCGCCGAGCTCCTGACCGGCGGGGACACCGACGGTGGCCGGGGCGCCGGGCACGGCACCGCCGACGGCGCTGGTGTCGTCGAGCCGCAGCTCGAAGCCGCGATCGGTGCGCAGAGCAGCCGTCTTGACCTTCACGACACCGCCGCGGTCGTCACGGTCGTAGAACCACCCGACCCGCGCACGGTCGTAGGCGCCCTTGGAGGCGAACCGAGGCAGCCGCTGCCCACCCACCTCCACCCGACTGGGCGCGTCCCCGGTGTGCAGGGTGAAGGCATAGGCCCGGCTGCCGGGCTTCCCCTTGTACGTTCCCTTGCTCGCGCCGATCCGCACCCGCACGTCACCCGCTCCGGAGTGCGGCGCGCGGACCTCGGCGCGCTGGGTGGCGTACTTGCCGTCGCGGTGCTGCCGGGTCACGCCGTCGTCCTCGTACAGCTCGAAGGAGGAATTGCCCTGCGGGTAGACGTCCCAGGCGAGCGGGGAGTCCGCGGTGCGGTCCTGGTAGGAACGGATGCCGCCCGGCCACATGGGCACGGTGGCACCGCCTCGCACGAAGAGGGGCAGCGTGTCGAGGGGCGCGCTGTAGCCGTCGATCGTGGTCGGCCCCTGGTAGGTGCGCCCGGTCCAGTAGTCGGTCCAGGTGCCCTTGGGGAGGTAGATGCCGTCGCGGGTGGTGGTGTCCTTGTAGACGGGCGCGACGAGGAAGTCCTCGCCGGTCAGGAACTCGTACTTGGCGGCGTCGGTCGCGGCCTCGGGGTCATGGGGGTACTCCAAGGCGAGCGGCCGTACGGCACCGACTCCGGTCGAGGTCGCCTCATGGCCGTACGAGTACAGATACGGCAGCAGCGCTTCATGCAGCTTCAGGTACTTGCGGTTGATGGAGGTGTAGGGCTCCCCTTGCCGGAAGGGCTGCTTGTCGCTGGCGGCCCACCCGTCCATCGTCATGGTGACCGGCAGGAACATCTTCCACTGGAGGTCGCGCACGTACGTCTTGGGGCTGCCGCCGAAGATGCCGTCGACGTCACCGGTCGTGTAGGCGAGCCCGGACATGGTGGACCCGGCGTACGTCGGGATCTGCCAGCGGATGTACTCCCAGCTGCCGCTCTGGTCACCGGACCACTGCACGCCGCAGCGCTGCGCGCCGGACCAGCTCTCCGGGGCCCAGGTGAAGCCGCGGGCGTCGCTGTTGTCCTCGATCCCCCTGTAGGCGTCCTTGCAGCCGTCGAGCGCCTTCTTGTAGCCGTCGCCGACCCAGGCGACGTCGAGCTTGGCGACGCGCTGGCCGGCCTTGACCTGCTCGGCGATCTTGTCGAGCCCGTCCTCGGTCCACAGCCCCATCTTCATCTTGCGCTCGGCGAGCCCTTGGGCGGTCTCGGCGAGATCCTCATACCCGCAGCCGTAACCGTCGTTGACGAGCATCCACCCGTTGGGCATGTCGTTCTGGACGTACCCGTCGGCGACCTTGAGCGCGTCGAGGGTGTGCCGTTCACCGCGGTTGGCGTTGTGGAGGTAGCAGTCGGCGTCGCCGATCTCCATGCCGTAGACGGGCGGCAGGAAGGGCTTGCCGGTGAGCTTGGTGTACTGCCCGATGACGTCCTTGGCGGCGTCGCTGCCGCGCCCGGCGAAGTAGTAGGCGTCGAACCGCTGTTCCTTCGCGGTGGCGGTCACGGGCTCGGCGAAGTCATACGTGTTGGGCGCGTACGTGTTCCGAAAGACGCCGTACCCCTCGGAGGACAGGTAGAAGGGCACGGAGTTGGGGTGCCCCCCGTCGTCCCAGTCGTAGTCGACACTGACCTCGACCTTCTTGCCGCGGTGCGAGGTGTTGCCGCGCCCGTTCTGCATGCCGCCGCCGTAGAACTGCTCACCGGCACCGCGCGCGAGGCTCTGAGTGGTGCCGTCCTTGGTCCACGTCAGCCCCTTGGACTCGGCCCAGATCCGACTGCCGTCGCTCCGGTACAGCGCGAACCGCAGCGGCGACTTGTAGGCCCGCAACGTCACCTCGGCGGTGCTCATCTCATAACGGTCGCCCTTGTCGGCCCACTTGGTCCGGGGGGCCTTGCCCTGCGGCAGGACGATGTCGTCACCCGTGGGGTCGGTGAACTTCCCGTCCGGGGCGAGCTCGAGCCGGAAGGTCTCGGCCGACACGAAGCTGACACGGGCCTCGGCGTCGCCCGCGCTCAGCCGGTAGACGGCCTCTTCGGCGTCAAACCCGGTGACGTCGCCGACGGTGGTGGCAGCAGGCTCACCGGCAGCCTGCGCGGAGCCACCACCGGGCCCCGCGAACACCGCGAGAAGCCCCAGAAGAGCGACTGCGACCGCCGGTCTGAAGCGAGTAGGAGATCTCATGGCGGAGGTCTAGCGCGCCAACGGGCCCCGGGGCCATGGACTTTGCACCCCGGCTCGTGGATTTCCGGGGACGCATCCAGCCCGTCCGGCGCTTGAGGACGAGCCCGCAGGGCGATGGCCTGCACCCGCACGCAAAAACCGGACGGGCGGAAGAGAATCCAGCCCGTCCGGCGCTTGAGGACGAGCCCGGAGGGCGATACGGCCTCAGCAGAGGGAAACCGCTACAAGGCCACGCCAAGCAACGCGTCGACGGCGCGCGACACAACCCCCGGCGCCCCCTCGTCCGCCCCGCCGTCCGCACCCTGCCGAGCGGCCCACCGGTCGACCGCGGCCAGCGCGGCAGGCGCGTCCAGGTCGTTCGCGAGCGCCTCGCGGATCTCCTCGACGAGCGCCTCGGCGGACGGCCCGTCGGGACGGGACACAGCCGCACGCCAGCGCCCCAGCCGCTCCACCGCCTCCGCGAGCACCGCGTCCGTCCACTCCCAGTCCGCGCGGTAGTGGTGCGCGAGGAGTGCGAGCCGGATCGCTGCGGGGTCGACCCCGTCGCGCCGCAGCTGCGAGACGAAGACGAGGTTGCCCTTGGACTTGGACATCTTCGCGCCGTCCAGGCCGACCATGCCCGCGTGGACGTACGCCTTCGCGAAGGGGTACTCGCCGGTCAGCGCCTGCGCGTGCGACGCGCCCATCTCGTGGTGCGGGAACGCGAGGTCGGATCCGCCGCCCTGCACGTCGAAGCCCATGCCGAGGTGGTCGAGGGCGATGGCGACGCACTCGATGTGCCACCCGGGGCGCCCGCGGCCGAGGCTGCCGCCGTCCCAGCTCGGCTCGCCGTCGCGGGCCGCCATCCACAGCATCGGGTCGAGGGGGTTCTTCTTGCCGACGCGCTCCGGGTCGCCGCCGCGCTCGGCGGAGAGGAGCTTCATCGCGGCGGTGTCGAGCCCGGAGACCTCCCCGAAGTGGGCGTCGGACTCGACGGAGAAGTAGATGTCGCCCTCGAGTTCATAGGCGGCGCCCATGTCGCGGAGGCGTTCGACGAGCGGCACGATGCCGGGTATGGCCTCGACGGCGCCGATGTAGTGCTTCGGCGGCAGGAGGCGCAGCGCGGTCATGTCCTCGCGGAACAGCGCGGTCTCGCCCTCGGCGAGCTCGACCCAGTCCTTGCCGTCGCGATTGGCGCGTTCCAGGAGCGGGTCGTCCACGTCGGTCACGTTCTGGACGTAGTGAACCTGCCGCTTGGTGTCGAGCCACACGCGTTGCACGAGGTCGAACGCGTTGTAGGTCGCCGCGTGACCCATGTGGGTGGCGTCGTACGGGGTGATTCCGCAGACGTAGATACGGGCGACGGGACCGGGGTCGAGGGTGACGAGTCCACCGGTCGCGGTGTCGTGGATCCGGAGGTCGCGGCCCTTGCCGGGAAGGGCGGGGACCTCAGAAGCGGGCCAGGCATGCATGCCCTGAGCCTAACCGGACGGAGCGTCCGTATACGAGTGGGGGATCACGGCGGATACGAGTGGGGGATCACACGGGCGGCCAGGGAATAGCGGGCCACTCGCCGCTCGGCTCGGGGTGGCGCCCCGACTTCAGGAGTGCCGCCACCCGTGCGCGCAGCGCCTCGGTCTCCCTGGGGGTGATCAGCCCGGCCAGCCGTCCCGCGAGGCCCGCGCCCTCCGCGAGGCCGTCCTGGAGGCCCTGGAGGGCCTTCAGGGCCTCGTCGGTCAGGGGCTCCCCCGCCCAGCCCCACAGCAGCGTGCGCAGCTTGTTCTCGGCGTGGAAGGTGACTCCGTGGTCGATGCCGTAGAGGTGCCCGTCGGAGGGCAGCAGGTGGCCGCCCTTGCGGTCGCTGTTGTTGATCACCGCGTCGAGGACGGCGAGCCGCCGCAGCCGTACGTCGTCGGCGTGCACGAGGAGCGCCGTACGCTCCTCGTCGACCTGCGCGAGGCCGACCGCCTTCCAGCCCTCGCCGGGTTCGTCCCCGTCGACGAGGGCGAGGAGCTCCGCGTCGCCGGACGCCTCGATCCACAGCTGGCACATGCCCTCGCCGTGCGGTCCGTCGCGCAGCACGGTCGGCGGCACGAGGTCCCAGCCGGTGGCGAGCGACACCTCGTACGCGGCGACCTCGCGCTGGGCGAGCGTGCCGTCGGGGAAGTCCCACAGCGGGCGCTCGCCGGCGACCGGCTTGTAGACGCAGGCGGCCTCCTGGCCTTCGTACGCGACCGTGCAGTAGAGCACCGCGTTGGAGGCCTCGCGGATGCGGCCGCGCACGGTCAGCTCCCCGTGGGTGAGGAGCGCGAGGGGGTCGGCGACGGTCACGCTCCCCGCCGGTATCCGTTCTGGCGCGGGCATACGTGTCCTTCCGGGTCGAGCGGGAGGCTGCACAGCGGGCACGGCGGGCGGCCCGCGTTGACGACGTCGAGTGCGCGCTTGGCGAAGGCGCGGGCCTGCGCGCCGGTGAGCCGGACGCGCAGCATCGGCGGACCGTTCTCCTCGTCCTGCAGGAGCCTTTCTTCGGCTTCGGCGAGATCGTCCTCGGAGTCGGCGTCCAGCTCGACGAGGGCCTGTGCCTCGACGACCATCCGCTCCTCCTCGCCGTCCCAGGCGAGCGCCATCGTGCCGACGCGGAACTCCTCCTCCACGGGGGAGTCGAGCGGCGCGCTGTCGGAGACCTCGGACGGTGCGACGGCCGGCACCGGGGCGTTGCCCCCGCTGCGGCGCACGACCTCGTCGAGGAGCTCCTCCATGCGCTCGGCGAGCGCGGCCACCTGGGTCTTCTCCAGGGCGACGCTGGTCACCCTGACACCTGCGGAGGCCTGGAGGAAGAAGGTACGCCGTCCGGGCAGCCCTACCGTTCCCGCGACGAAGCGCTCCGGGGGGTCGTAGAGGAACACCTGACGGGACACGTCCTGTCTCCATTGATCGGCGGCAAAGTACGGAGGGCTGTTTCAGCCCGGTTCACCCTACTGCGGGGGACGATCACGGTGCGCCCGCACCGCCTCCCACGGTCGCGTCGTCGCCCGGCGGCTCCTCACGAGGCGCGAGGGAGGCGAAGTCGCCGGTGTCGCCGAGGCGTACGAGGAAGGGCCGCAGCCGGGTGTAGCGGATGGCGGTGACGGAGCAGGGCTCCACGGAGATGCGCTGGAACAGGTCGAGGTGGAGGCCGAGGGCTTCGGCGACGAGGGACTTGATGATGTCGCCGTGGGAGCACATCACGTAGACGGCGTCCTCGCCGTGTTCGCGCTCCACGCGCGCGTTCCACTCGCGGACCGCCTCGGCGGCGCGGGTCTGCATGGCGCGCATGGACTCGCCGCCGGGGAACGCGGCGGCGGACGGGTGCCGCTGGACGACCTCCATCAGCGGCTCGTCGGTGAGCTCGGCGAGCTTGCGGCCCGACCAGTCGCCGTAGTCGCATTCGCCGATGCGGTCCTCGGTGTGCTCCTGCAGTCCGGGCCGGGCGGCGAGCAGCGGCGCGACGGTCTCGCGGCAGCGCTGCAGAGGGCTGGTGACCACTTCGGATATGGGCAGCGCGGCGAGCCGGCCGGGGAGTGCGGCGGCCTGGGCGGAGCCGCGCTCGTCGAGGGCCACGCCGGGGGTCCACCCGGCGAGCAGGCCGGCGGTGTTGGCCGTGGAGCGTCCGTGCCGGACGAGGATCAGCGTGGGCATGCGGTTCAGCCTATGCGCCCCAGGTGGTGCAACCGCGGGAAGGCCGGGAAGAATCCCCTGTGTGATCGTCGACTGTGCCATCTACCGGGACGGGCGTCGGACCGAGGGCCCCGATGACCTCTCCGACGCCCTCGACCAGGCGCGGGCGGAGGGCGACGCGTTCGTGTGGATCGGGTTGCACGAGCCGACCGAGAAGGAGTTCGACCGGGTCACCCAGGAGTTCGGGCTGCATCCGCTGGCCGTGGAGGACGCCCTCAAGGCCCACCAGCGGCCGAAGCTGGAGGTCTACGACGACTCGCTGTTCATGGTCCTCAAGCCGGTCGTGTACGAGCAGGACAGCGACACCGTCACGTCGGGCGAGGTCATGATCTTCATGGGTGACTCGTTCGTGGTCACCGTCCGCCACGGCGAGGGCGCACCGCTCGGTGTCGTACGCCACCGTCTGGAGGCCGAACCCGATGTCCTGAAGCACGGTCCTACGTCGGTTCTGTACTCGATCGCCGACGCGTCCGTGGACCACTATCTGGAGGTCGCCGACGAGCTGCAGGCCGACCTGGAGGTCCTGGAGGCGGAGGTCTTCTCGCCGGAGGGCGGGAGCTCGTCGCGGAACACGGCGTCGCGGATCTACCGGTTCAAGCGGCAGATTTTGGAATTCCGGCGGGCGACGGGGCCCCTTGCGCTGCCGGTGGCACGGCTCTCCGGAGTGAACCCGTTGAGCCCTTCGGTGCCCTTCGTGGACGAGACGGCGCAGCCGTTCTTCCGGGACGTCAACGACCACCTCACGCGCGTCAACGAGTCCGTGGAGGGCCTGGACCGGCTGGTGTCGGACATCCTGTCCGCGCATCTGGCGCAGATGAGCGTGCGGCAGAACGACGACATGCGGAAGATCTCGGCGTGGGCGGCGATGGCGGCGGTGCCCACGATGATCGCGGGCATCTACGGCATGAACTTCGACCACATGCCCGAGCTGCACTGGTCGTGGACGTATCCGGCGGTGATCCTCCTGATGGTGGTCCTCGAGGTCGTCCTCTACCGCATGTTCAAGCGCCGCGGCTGGCTGTAGCTCACGCGAACTCGGTGGCCGCCTCGGCGGGTCCGCCGAGGGCGTCGCGCCGGCGGGGCATCTCCAGGGAGACCATGCGCCGCCAGCCGACGGCTCTCTCGTAGCCGTACAGGGCGTGGATGCCGGTGGTGAGCAGCTGCCGTTTGGCGTGCGGCCAGTGGAGGATGCGTCCCATGCGCTCCATCACCGCGAGGCTCACGTCGCGGTGGATGCGGATCTCGGCGTGGGCGCATGCGCGCAGGGTGTGCTGGATGGCGCGGCCGTGCCCCGCGCGCGCGAACCGGAGCAGTTCCTCGTGGCAGTACGCGAGGTGGTTGTCCTCGTCGTGGGAGATCATGCGCACGGCGCGGCCGATGTCGGGGTGGCCGTCGAAGTACTTGAGCAGCAGCCGCATCTGTTCGGAGGCGCGCTGTTCGGTGACCCTGCTGTGCGCGAGGTAAGTGACAATGTCCCGCACGGAGAGCTGCTCGTCCGCCTTCAGCTTGTCGTGCGCGAGGCCGATGCCGTGCTTCTCCAGGAGCATCGTGTAGTCGGTGTCGTGCGGCACCTCGACGGGTTGGAGGCCGCGCTTCTTGAGCAGCGCGTGGAAGATCCTGCCGTGCTTGTCCTCGTCGGCGCCGTGCCGGGCGATCTTGGGTGCGAGGGCGCGCTCGGTCTCGGGGACGAGCGCGGCGATGCGGCCGTTCTCCCAGCCGCCCTGTGCCTCGCCGCTGGCCGCGATGGAGCAGAAGAGCCGGAACGACTCGTCGTTGTCGAGGATCTCTTCGAAGACACTCCTGGCCGACAACATCACGGGCACCTCCATGGCCTGCGCGCGAACCTCGCAAAGAACGAGTCAAGTGCGAGGTTCCGCCAGGGGCAACAGCTGTACCGGCCGACTGCGCCGAACGAAGGACACCAGCACCGCCACGAGGCCGTAACCGAGGGCTTCTTGGAGCGTTGTTCCCCGTGACGGCCGTGGCGGGGAAGACCCCCCGAGCCCCCACCACGGCCGCGGACTTCCTCCCCCCTTGACTACGCCAGCCCGGCGCGCTCCAGGGCCTGTGTGCCCGCGCGCAGCGAGGCGAGCCGCTCGTCCAGCGTGAAGCCCGCGGGGGCCAGCGTCAGCGTGGTGACCCCGGCCGCGGCGTAGGCCTGCATGCGGTCGGCGATCCGGTCCACGGAGCCCAGCAGAGTGGTGGAGTCGATGAGCTGCCGTGGCACGGCCGCGGCCGCCCCCTCCTTGTCGCCCGCCAGGTACTTGTCCTGGATCTCGGCGGCCTCCTTCTCGTAGCCCATGCGCTGCGCCAGCTGGTTGTAGAAGTTCTGCTTGCGGCTGCCCATGCCGCCGACGTACAGGGCGGTGTACGGCCGGAACATGTCCGCGAGGGCGTCGACCTGCGTGTCCTCGCCGACGGCGAGCGGGACCGTCGGGACGACGTCGAAGCCGTCCATGGTCTTGCCCGCTTTCTCCCGTCCGGCGCGCAGGTGCCGGATCGCGGTGTCCTCAAGGTGCTCGGCGGCGGGGAAGATCAGCAGGGCGCCGTCGGCGATCTCGCCGGTCTGCTCCAGGTTCTTCGGGCCGATCGCGGCGACGTAGAGCGGGATGTGCTCGCGCTGGGGGTGGACGGTCAGCTTGATGGGCTTGCCGGGGCCGCCGGGCAGCGGCAGCGTCCAGTGCTCGCCCTCGTAGGAGAGGCGCTCGCGGGTCATCGCCTTGCGGACGATCTCGACGTACTCGCGCGTGCGGGCCAGGGGCTTGTCGAACTTGACGCCGTACCAGCCCTCGGAGACCTGCGGGCCCGAGACGCCGATGCCGAGGCGGAAGCGGCCGCCGGAGAGCGAGTCGAGGGTCGCCGCCGTCATGGCGGTCATCGCCGGCTGCCGGGCCGGGATCTGGAAGATGGCGGACCCGACGTCGATGCGTTCCGTCTGCGCCGCCACCCACGACAGCACCGTGGCGGCGTCCGACCCGTACGCCTCCGCGGCCCAGCAGACCGCATAACCCAGCTTGTCGGCCTCCTTCGCCACGGCGAGATTGTCCGCGTCCATCCCCGCGCCCCAGTAGCCGAGGTTGATCCCGAGCTGCATGACCGGTCCCCTTACCGCTGTACTCATGAGTAACGTGTCTGTGTCCGGGACTGTAGCGTGCGGCACCCGATCCGTCAGGGACGGCGGGGTGACCCGGTTCTCCACCATCGCTGGTTTGTCCACAGGCTCGCCCGCCGCGGGGGCCCGGCCAGTAATCTCAGCGCCCATGGAGCAGAGGCATCTCGGCCGGACCGGCCTGCGCGTGTCCCGCATCGGACTCGGAACCCTCACCTGGGGCCACACCGAGGAGAACGACGCCGCCGACCTGTTGAAGGTGTTCTGGGAAGCCGGCGGCACGCTCGTCGACACCGCCGATGTGTACGGCGACGGGGAGGCCGAGTACCTCATCGGCCGCCTGATCGAGCGGCTGGTGCCCCGCCGCGATCTGGTCATCGCGACGAAGGCGGGCAGCGTCCCGGACCCCGAGCGGCGCTTCGACGGCTCACGCGGCCACCTCCTGGCCGCCCTGGACGCCTCCCTCTCCCGCCTCGGCACGGACTACGTGGACCTGTGGCAGGTCCACGCCTTCGATCCGGGGACGCCCCTGGAGGAGACCCTGCAGGCCCTGGACATCGCGGTGAGCAGCGGGCGGGCCCGCTATGCGGGCGTCGCGGACTTCTGCGGCTGGCAGCTCGCCAAGGCCGCGACGTGGCAGCTCGCCGCGCCGGGCACCCGCACCCGCCTGGCCAGTACGCAGATGGAGTACTCGTTGCTGCAGCGCGGCGTGGAGCGCGAGGTGCTGCCCGCCGCCCGCGACCTGGGCGTCGGGCTGCTGCCGTCCTCGCCGCTCGGCCGAGGCGTGCTCACCGGGAAATACCGGCACTCCACGCCCGCCGACTCGCGCGGCGGCTCCGACCACATGGCACCCTTCGTCGCGCCGTACCTGGACGAGACGGCGGGGCATGTCGTCGACGCGGTCGCGACGGCCGCCGACGGGCTCGCTGCGACCCCGCTCCAGGTGGCCCTCGCCTGGGTGCGGGACCGACCGGGAGTGACGGCCCCGATCGTCGGCGCGCGCAACGCGCAGCAGCTCACGGCCGCATTGTCAGTGGAGACCCTTAGTCTTCCTGACGAGATCTGCAGGGCGCTCGACGACGTGTCGGCGCCGGTGCACCGCTATCCCGATCACGACTGGAGCACGCTGTGAGTACGGAACCCGCTGCCGCGGAGGACCCCGGGGCCGCTGCCGCGGAGGAGGCGGAGTCGCCCGGCGCGGAGGAAGCCGCGCCGGACGCCGAGGCCACGACGGACACCGGCGAGAGCGAGAGCGAGGGCCAGGAGGCGGACAAGGACAAGGCCGAGGGCGAGAGCACCGAGCTGTCCGAGGCCGAGGCCGAGATCGCCGCCCAGCGCGAACTGCGGGAGCGCATCGAGCAGCGGAAGGCCTCGAAGCAGGGCCCGATCGCGGCCGGTACGAAGCTGAGCGGCACCGCCGCCGACCTGCTGGCCGCCGTGCGCGCCGTGGAGAGCGGCGAGAAGCCCGTCGCGAGCGCGTTCCAGGAGCCGGAGCCCGCGCGCAGGCCCGCTCCGGCCCGCGCGCCCGAGCCCGTGCGCCCGCAGCAGCCCGTGGCCGACCGGGCGCCCGCGCAGGAGACCGTCGAGGCCGTCCGTGCCGTGCTCGCCGAAGGAGGCGCGCCGCCCGCGCTCGCCGAGCCGACGGCGGCCGTGCTCGGCGACGGCGCCGACGGGCACCTGCGTGCGGACCCGTGGCAGTTGCTGCGGGTCACCGGCGTGCGGCCCGAGCAGGCCGACGGGTTCGCCAGGGCGCTGCTCGGCGCGGAGTGCGGGCCCGACGACGAGCGCAGGGGCCGCGCGATCACCGTATGGCTCCTGGAGCAGGCCGCCGTCGCGGGGCACACGGCGCTCGACGCCGCCGCGCTGCACGCCGCACTCGGGCAGCGCGCGGTGCCGGACCCGGACGCGGCGGTGCAGGGCGCGCTCGCCGAGGGGGATGCCCTGGTCTTCCAGGACGCGCTCGAAGGGACCGAGGTGCCGGTCCAGCGCACGGACGACGGGGCCGCGCGGAACGACGGCGAGAACGAGAAGGACGGCGAGGGCGGTGAGGACGCGGAGCCGGAGCGCCCGGTCCGCGTCCTGATCGGCCTGGAGCGGTACGCACTCGCGGAGGAGAGCCTCGCCGACGGCCTCGCCCGCTTGATCAACTCCCTGCCCAAGGAGACCGACGACACCGCGGAATCGCAGGGGCCCGACTGGGAGGCGGCCGCCGCGCAGACGTCCGGGTCGGCCGCCGAGTTGATCCGCGCCGTCGCCGGGCACGGGCTCGTGCTGCACTCCGGCGGCGAGGAGGCCCGTGCCGAACCCGCGGCGCTGGTGACCGCGGCGGCGGCGCTGGGCCTGCGGGTGTGCGCGGCCGCCCACAGCGCCGACGGACGGCGCCGCCTCGCCCGGGCGACGGGCGCCGACGGCGCCGACAACACCGCAGTCACCGTGGCCGGACTCCTCGCGGGCGACGAGGGCCCCGGGCGCGACGCGGAGGGCGCGCTCGCGCTCGACCTCCTGGTCGTCCTGGACGCCCCGCAGCTGGACGTGGAGACCGCGGCGATGCTCGTCGAGTCGCTGCCGGACGGCGCCCGTCTGGTCCTCAGCGGCGACCCGGGCGTGCTCTGGTCGGCGGGTCCCGGGCGGGTCTTCGCCGACCTCCTCTCCGCTCGCTGCTGCCCGCAGGTCGTCTCGCGCACCCCGGACCCCGGCCCCGTCGGCGAGCTGACGTCCGGCATCGGCATCGGCGAGCTGAACCAGGTCGAGGCGCCCGGCAAGGAAGTCGTCCTCGTCCCGGTGCGCGACCCCGCCGAGGCGATCCACCGCACCGTCCAGCTCGTCGCGGACTCCGTGCCCCGGGCCATCGGGGTGCCCGCCGAGCACACGCAGGTCATCACGCCGGGACACGGCGGCGCCGCGGGCACGCGCGCGCTCAACGCCGCCCTGAAAGAACGGCTGAATCCGGGCCCCGGCCGGTTCGGCGGCTTCGATCCCGACGACCGCGTCGCACACGTCCCCGCCCCGGGCCGCACGACGCTCGGCCGCGTGGTGCGCGCCGACGCGGAAGGACTGCATCTGGAGTGCGGGGGCGCCCCCGTCGTCGTACCCAAGGAGCGGGTGGAGCGGGAGGTGCGGCACGGCTGGGCGCTCACCGCGCATCAGGCGACCGGGCAGCGCTGGCCCGCGGTCGTCGTGGTGCTGCCGGGCGACGCGGCCGAGGCGCTGTCCCGGCCGTGGGTGTACACCGCGTTCAGCCGCGCGGAGCGCCATCTGTCGGTCGTGCAGGGCGTGGAGCAGGCGCTGCCGCGCGCGGTGGCGGAGCGCCTCTGGAAGGACCGTACGACGCGCCTGCAGACGCTGCTGCGCCCGCAGGTGCCGACGACGACCGCCTGAGAGCCCGAGAACGCCGCGGACCCTGGCGAGCGCAGGAGCGATTCGCCGGGGTCCGCGGCGCTGGACGCAGCCGTCAGCGGCCGGCCTGTCGGGCGCCGGAAGGCCGTCCGACGTCGTCGGCGTCCTCGGTGTCGACCGTGTCGTCGGTGTCGTCGGTGTCGTCGAGCGGCACCGGCACGTCCGGGTCGATGTCCATGTCGACGTCGGTGTCCAAACCCTCCAGCCCGTCGTCGTCCAGTTCGTCGTCGAAGACCACGCTGACGTCGAAGCGGCACACCACCCGGTGCGGGTCGGCCTGGTCGAAGGGGGCGTCCAGCCACTCCCCCGGCTCGGCGGGCGTGTCCACCGCGGTGACCCAGAGCGTGGAATCTCCCTCCTCCAGGCCGAATTCCTTGTGCCGGGAGGAGATCTCGTCCGGTTCGAACTCCCCGAAGAGGACACCGAGCGCGCTGTGCACGGTGTCCGCCGACCCTGCGCCGCCCGTGCCGCCCGCTTCGAGGTCGGCGACCCGCTGGGCCTGGGCGAGGAGCCGCTGCGGCTCCACCACGGTGTAGTCGCGGCGGAGCAGCACGCTCAGCGCGTTGGCTTCGTCGGGGCCCTGGTACGGCGGGAGCGCGTCGTCGGTGCCGGGGATCTCGAAGGGGGTGACCTCGTCGTAGCGGTCGTAGAGGAGTTCGTCGTACTCCTCCGCGGCCGCGGCGAGTTCGTTGAACGCTTCGTAGACGGCCGGATCGTCCTCGCCCGACCTGCGTTCGACCGCGGCCAGGTGGCGGTCGAGCGCGGTCTTGACCGCCTCGGCGGCGGCACGTACCTCGGCAGCGGTGGGCTGCGCAGCATCAGACATAGTGCAGACGCTATCCGTACGAGGCCCGTGCCCGCACAATAGATGCGATGCCGGAATACGAATTTGTCGACGTGTATGTACCGCGCGGGGTCACCCGCAAGGAAGCCACGCGCCTGCTGACGGACCACGCGGAGTACGGACACTGGGAGCTGGACCGCTTGAGTCTGCGCCCCGACGGAAGTCGAAGAGTGCGCCTGAAACGGCGCATCATCCGCCAGTTGAGGGCCACCTGGTGAAACGAGACGGAGCGGGCCCCGCGACCGCGGGGCCCGCTCCGTTCGGCGTGCTGGTGGGCAGTGGCTCAGGCGGACGCCCGGGCCCTGCGGTAGAGCACGGCGCCCGCGAGCACCGCGCCCGCGCCGATGGGCAGCGCGAGACCGAGCGGCAGCTCGCTGCCGGTCGACGCGAGCTGTGACGTCCCCTCGGGCGGGGTGACGACCTGCGCCTGCGGGTTGTTCGGCATGGCGCGGTCCTGGATGGGCTTGACCGGGTCGTGCGGGGACTGGGAGCCCCCGGGGGTCTCCGGGTTGCCGGGGTGACCGGGGTGACCGGGATTGCCGGGTTCACCGGGCTTGCCGGGCTCACCCGGCTTGCCGGGCTTGCCGGGTTCCTCCGGGTTTCCGGGGTGTTCCGGCTTGCCCGGCTCCTCGGGCCCGGTCGGGGGCTTCTCACCGCCCGGAGGGGTGACCGTGGAACCGGATTCGTTGGTGCACTCGTTGCCCATGGCCGGGTTTCCGAGGCCGCCGATGGTGACGCTGTTGCCGCACACGTTCACCGGGGCGTTGATCGGCAACTGCACGTTGTTGCCGGAGCCGACGCCCGGCGAGTCACCGGCGTGACCGTGCGCCTTGGCGCCGCCGGACGGCTTGTGCGAACCGCCGCCCTTGTGGCCGCCGTTGACGCAGCTGTTGCCCATCGCCGGATTGAGGACGCCGACCACGTTCACGGTGTTCCCGCACACGTTGACCGGTGCGTCGACGGGAAGCTGGACATTGTTGCCCGACAACACGCCGGGCGAGTTCGTACTGCTTCCCTGGGCACCCGAGTCCGCGTGTGCGTAGCCGCCGGTCGCGGCGAGCACGCCGGTCGCGGCCGCCACGGTGATCAGGCCCTTGCGCGTGACCTGTCGCATAGCTGTTCCCTGCCTTCAACCTGCCGGAATGCGTACGGGCCCGCTGCCCGGACGCGGAATGCCCGTCGGCCCCGGAGCGCATGGCACGCACTCCGGGGCCGACGGACTCAGACCCTCAAGGGGTGAGGCACAACGACGTCACTTGTTGATGCAGGTGTTGCCGAAGGCGGGGTTCAGCAGCCCGATCACGGAGACCGTGTTGCCGCAGGCGTTCACCGGGATGTGCACGGGCACCTGGACGACGTTGCCCGAGACGACACCGGGAGAGCCCACGGCGGCACCCTGGGCGCCGGCGTCGGCGGTGGCGATGCCCGCACCCGCGAGCACGAGACCACCAGTGGCAGCCACAGCGGCGACGACCTTCTTGATCATTATTCCTCCTTGTTGGCAATGCAGTCCCAGCCGCGGACTGCATGACCTGTAACGAGGAGGAAGTGATGAAGCTACGAGTGGTCGCCGCCTTTCACTCTTCTCAGTCAAGTACGCACGCGCAGACGATTGTTGTCAGGACGCGTCGATGAACCGGTCGAGCACCCGGACGCCGAACTTGAGGCCGTCCACCGGCACCCGCTCGTCGACACCGTGGAACATCCCGGCGAAGTCCAGCTCCGGCGGCAGCTTCAGCGGCGCGAAGCCGAAGCCGCGGATGCCGAGGTCGTCGAAGGACTTGGCGTCCGTGCCGGCCGAGAGCATGTACGGCACGGCGCGGGCGATCGGGTCCTCGGCGCGCAGGGCGGTCTGCATGGCGTCGACGAGCGCACCGTCGAAGGTGGTCTCCAGTGCCTTGTCGGCATGAACGTCCTCGCGCTTGACCCGCGGGCCGAGAATCCGGTCGAGGTCGGCCAGGAACTCCTCCTCGTAGCCCGGCAGGTAGCGGCCGTCGACGTGCGCGGTGGCCTGGCCCGGAATCACGTTCACCTTGTAGCCCGCGCCGAGCTGCGTGGGGTTGGCGGTGTTCTGCAGGGAGGCGCCGATGAGCTTGGCGATGCCGCCGAGCTTGGCGAGCGTCTCGTCCATGTTCTCCGGGTCGAGCTCGGTGCCGAGGGCGTCGCCCAGCTCGTCCAGGAAGTGCCGGAGGGTCTTGGTGACACGCACCGGGAACTTGTGGCGGCCGAGCCGTCCGACGGCCTCGGAGAGCTCGGTGATCGCGTTGTCCTTGTGGATCATCGATCCGTGACCGGCGGTGCCGTCCACGGTGAGCTTCATCCAGTGCATGCCCTTCTGCGCGGTCTCGACGAGGTAGAGGCGCAGGTTCTCGTTGACGGTGAACGAGAAGCCGCCGACCTCGCTGATCGCCTCCGTGCACCCCTCGAAGAGGTCGGGGTGGTGGTCGACCAGGTGCCGCGCGCCGTACGTGCCGCCGGCCTCCTCGTCCGCGAGGAAGGCCAGGACGATGTCGCGCGGGGGCTTGCGGCCGGTGCGCATGCGCTCGCGGACGACCGCGAGGGTCATCGCGTCCATGTCCTTCATGTCGACCGCGCCACGGCCCCACACGCAGCCGTCCGCGATCTCCCCGGAGAAGGGGTGGTGCGTCCAGTCCGCGGCGTTGGCCGGGACGACGTCGGTGTGGCCGTGGATGAGGAGCGCGGGCCGCGACGGGTCCTCGCCCTCGATCCTGGCGACCGTGGAGGCCCGGCCCGGGTGGGATTCGAAGATCTTCGGTTCGAGGCCCACCTCGGCGAGCTTCTCCGCGACGTACTCGGCGGCCTTGCGCTCCCCCGGGCCCGAGTGGTCGCCGTAGTTGCTCGTATCGATCTGGATCAGTTCGCGACAGAGGTCGACGACCTCGTCCTCACCGGTGACGGCCTTGCCCGTGCTGGACCCGCTCACGCTGGTTCCTCCCGCATTCGCTGCTGGTGGTCCCCCTCATCCTCTCTCTCCGCGGCTCCGCGCCCAAGGGCGGGCGGGTGTCGTCATCCGCAGTTCACGAGGGGTGGCGGGGGTGATCGGGGACCCCTGGAAGCCTGGTAATGTTCTCTGTGTCGCCGCGGGAAACGCCCCGCGAAGACAGACACCTTGTCCGGGTGGCGGAATGGCAGACGCGCTAGCTTGAGGTGCTAGTGCCCTTTATCGGGCGTGGGGGTTCAAGTCCCCCCTCGGACACCAGCGAGGCCCCAGTCGAAAGACTGGGGCCTTTTGCGTTGCGTACGCGCATGGCGTGCGTGCTTCGCGTACGAGAGCGCGCCTATGCCGGGCCCGCGGTGTCCCGCCAGTACGCGTGGTTGCGGCGGGCCGCGCGCGTGTCGCCGTGTCGCTCGCCCAGCGAGGACCGGTAATTCTCGGCGAGCTCGGCGAAGGCCGCCGCGGCGCGCTCCGGGTGGCCGCTCACGCCCAGCCAGTGGGCGTGCTGCCATCGGCAGCTGAGCGCGCGCACGTCTTCGGGGCCCAGCGCTCCGGAGGCGTCCACGGCGAGCTCGGCGAAGAGGTCCGCGGCGGCCGCGGCGTCCCCGCCGATGCCGGCCCAGCGGGCGTGCTCGTGGCGCGCCTGGAGAGTGTCCGGGTGGCGTGGGCCGTGCTCGACGGCCAGTTGCTCGGCGAGCTGCGCGTACCGGGCGGCCGCTGCGGTCGCCCGGCCGTTCTCGCCCTCGGCGTGCGCGAGGGCCCGGTGGGTGAGGAGGGTGAGCTCGTGGCGGGCGCCGAGCACCCGGCCACACTGCTGCGCCAGGACGTTCAGGGCTTCCAGCGCTCCGGCCAGGTCGCCGGCCTCCCCCATGCCGACGGCGCCGGCGAGTCGCTCGGGCACGTCCTCGGGGGTCAGGTGACGGAACGCGGTGTTCGCGGCCAGGGCCAGTTGGTCGCTCGTCCCGGTGCCGCACCGCTGGGGCCTCGGCTCGCCCTTGGCGGCGAGGACGCGGGCCGTGTGGCGGTAGGCCGCGCCGAGGGTGAGCAGCTCGGGTTCCGCGGCGGAGCCGTCGCGCAGGAACGTGATCAGCTCGCCCGTGAAGAGCGTGTGGCGCTCGCCGAGGGGTGCGCGGGCCGGGGTGTTCGCGGGGGCGGAGGCGAGGACGAACGTACCGGCGATCTCCAGCTGCCCGAAGTAGAGCGACGCGGTGTCGCCCATGGCTTCGATGGCCCGCCCCGAGAAGCAGCAGTCGAGGAGCAGGACGCGGTTCCGGGCGGGGGCGGACGCCATGGTCTGGCGGATGAGGTCGAAGCGCAGGCTCGTCCAGCCGAGCAGCCGGGTGTCGCTCCCGGTGAGCAGGAGGTGCAGCAGTCCGTGTTCGTCCAGTGCGCCGTGGCCCGCGAAGTAGACGAGGAACATGTCCTCCACGCCGCTCGCGGCCCGGCTGAGCGCCGCCCCGACCTTCTGCGGTTCCCGTACGTCACGCAGGACCGTGCAGCGTTCCTCGGGGAGAGCGACGTTGCGGGGGCTGGTGAGCAGCGCCCGCAGGTCGTCGAGGTTGTTGCGGACCGCGGGGAGATGCGGCAGTTCCGCGTCGTCGTAGCTGCCGCAACCGATGAGCACTGCATGCGAGTTCGAACCGCCGGCCAACCGCACTTGGTCCCCCTCTTGCCGTGCCGTACCGCTGCCCAAATGATAGCGACGCAACTCATCTGAGGGGTGGCGCTCTTACCGCTGTCCGAGGTTTCGGGCATGCTGGCCAATCCGAAGTCGGCTGTGACGGGTGGGAGTTGTTATGGGGCGCTCGGACGTGCGGGACGACACGGACGCGTTAGAAGGCAGAGGCGGTGCGCACCCGGCTTCCGCGCACCGGGCTTCCGCCGTCTGTACGGCGTTCCAGAACCTGGTGGCCGATGCCGCTCTCGCGGTGGAGCCCGCCGCGTTCGCGTCGGCGGTACGGCTGTTCGACTCGGTCAGGACCAGCGGCAACTGTCTCTACGCGATCGGCAACGGCGGGAGCGCGGCGACGGCGGCCCACTTGGCGTGCGATCTCGCCATGACGTCGGGCCCACAGGCGGCGGGGCTGCGGACGAACGCGCTCACCGGCAACACTCCGCTGCTCACCGCGCTGGCCAACGACATCGGCTACGACCGCGTGTTCTCCGAGCAGTTGGCCCGGCTGCTGACGCCGGGCGACGTCGTGGTGGCCATCAGCGTCAGCGGCAACTCCCCGAACATCCTGGAGGGCCTGAAGACGGCGCGGGCGCGCGGGGTGCGCACGGTCGGGCTGCTCGGCGGCTCGGGCGGCAGCGCGGCCGCGCTCGTCGACGTGCCGCTGCTGGTCGACAGCGAGGTGTACGGCGTGGTGGAGACCGTCCACCTGGGTCTCGTGCACTCCCTGGCGCTCGCCCTGGGCACGGGCAGGGGACGCTCCCAGGACATTCTCGAGGCCTCCCTCGACGGAACGCAGGGCTGACGGTGGACCGTCGGTCCGCGCGGGGGGCGCGTACGGCCGATGTGGTGCTGGTGTCCGACCGGGGGCCCGTGACGTTCCGGGCCACCCCGTCGGGCCCGGTCGCGGAACGTCGCACCGGCAGTGTGACGGCGCTGCTCGACCGGTCCGCGCGGGCGCTCGACGGCGAGGTGTGCTGGCTGGCTCCGTCGGCGAGCGAGGAGGACCGGACGGCGGTACGGGACGGCCGGTTCGCCGGGCTCGGGCTGGGATACGCGTTCCGGCCGGTGCCCTTCCGGGTGGCGGACTACCGGCGGTACTACGAGGACGCGGGCGTACGCGGCCTCTGGTACGCGCTCCACGACCTGTGGGCGGACCTTCCGCGCGGCCTGGACGAGGAGGGCTCGGGGCCGCTCCGCGACGGCGCGGCGCTGCGGGCGTATCAGCAGGTGAACCGCGGTGTGGCCGCGGCGGCGGCGACGTACTGCCGTCCCGGTACCGTCGTCTGCTTCCAGGACTACCAGTTCGCCACGGCGCCCGGGTTCCTGCGCTCCCTGCTGCCCACGCAGACCGTGGGGCTCTTCGTGCACGCCGCGTTCGCCGGGCCCACGTCGCTCGCCGCGCTGCCGGGCGCGGCGCGTGGGCTGCTGCTGCGCGGCATGCTCGGGGCGGACGTGCTGGGCTTCCAGTGCGAGCGGTGGGCGGACTCCTTCCTCCGCTTCGCCGGGGAGGCCGGTCACGAGGTCGACGCGGCGGCCGGTGTGGTCCGTCACGCGGGCGGCCGGACGCTGGTCCGCCGCTATCCGGCGCCGCCGGACCAGGAGTACCTGTCCGGTGTGTTCGGCACGGCGGAGGCGGACCGGTGGTCCGGGACCTTCCGGCGGCTGCGGGAGGGGGCGGAGGCCGGGGCGCGGCTGCTGGTGCGGGTCGACCGGCTCGATCCCGCGAAGAACGTCCTGCGGGGGTTCGAGGCGTTCGCGCTGCTCCTCGCCGAGCGCCCGGAGCTGCGGCACGGGGTCAGGTTCGTGTGCTGTCTGACGCCGTCCCGGCCCGCCGTTCCCGAGTACGCGTGGTACGCGGCGCGTGTGCGGGAGGCGGTCGCCGCGATCCAGCGGGACCATCCCGGGGTCCTGACCGTGTACTGGGACGAGGACCGGGTGCGGGCCATGGCGGCGCTGCGGGAGTACGACGTCCTGCTGGTCAACTCCGTGCACGACGGGATGAATCTGGTCGCCCAGGAAGGGGTCCTGGTGAACGGGCGGGACGGGGCGGTCGTCCTGTCGGCCCGGACCGGGAGCGCCGAGCGGCTCGGCGCGGGTGCCGTCGTGGTCGACGATCCGCGTGACGTCCGCGAGACCGCGACGGCGCTCGGACAGGCCCTCGCCATGCCGCCCGCCGAGCGTGCGGCACGGGCCGGTCGGATGCGCGAGCCGCTGCTGCCCACCTCGCCCGAGAGCTGGCTGCGCGCGCAGCTGGCCGATCTCACGGAGGTGAGGGATCACAGCTCCTAGGCGTCCGGGGTCCACGGCGCGATGTCGTCGTCCAGGGCGCGGATCGCCTCCTTGACCGCTTCGGTGCGCGGGTCGCCGAGTCGTTCGAGGTCCTTGAGGGCCAGGGAGTAGTAGACGGCGGCCTCCTTCGGGCGGCCCATGGCGGCCAGAGTCGCGCCCAGGTTGACGGCGGTCGCGGCGGCGCCGGGTTCGTCGCCGAAGGAGCGCCTGATCCGCAGCGCCTCGTCGAACGTCGCCACGGCCTCGTCGTCGCGTCCGGCCGTGCGGTAGGCCTCGCCGAGGTGGTTGAGGGAGGTGCCCTGGCCGAAGAGGTCCTTGATCTCGCGCTGGATGACGAGGGCGTCGAGCCAGTAGGCGATCGCCTGCTCGATGCGGCCGAGGTCGCGGTAGGCCGTGCCGAGGCTGTTGAGGTCGATGCCCTCGTTCCAGCGGTCGCGGATGTCCCGGTGGATGGCGAGGGCCTTCTTGGAGCAGCGGATGGAGTCCTCGATGCGGTCCATCCGACGCAGCGCGCCCGCCAGGTTGTTGAGGGAGGTCCCTTCGCCGTACTTGTCGCCGATGCGGCGGCGGATGGCCAGGGCCTGTTCCCAGACCTCGACGGCCTTGTCGAACTCCAGCGTGCCGCGGTAGGCGTTGCCGAGGCTGTTCAGCGTCCACGCCTCGCCCTTGTGGCAGCCGGAACGGCGGGCGCCCGCCAGCCCCAGTTCATGGGTGACGATCCAGTCGCTCATCAGCTTGCGCACGTTGAAGAAGCTCCACAGGACCACGGGCAGCTGCCAGGCGATGGCGTCCTGCTCGCACTGCACGGCCTGGCGCACGAGGGCGATCAGGTGGGTGCGTTCGGTGTCGCACCACGTCAGGGCCTGCGCACCGTCGGCGAACCGGAGGGGTTCGCACCGGTCGGGCAGCGCGTCGAGGTCGATGGCGCGCCGGTGCGGCATCAGCTGCCGGTTCGCCGCGTCGGCGGTGTGCAGGTACCAGAGCAGGCAGCGCCTGATGGACTCCTCGCGGGACTCCTCGGACTCCTCCTCGTACGCGCGCTCGGCGGCGTAGTCGTGGATGAGGTCGTGGAAACGGAACCGGTCGGGCGCCACCTGTTCGAGGAGGTGGCAGTCGATCAGGCCGCGCAGGTACACGTTCGTGCGGGCCCGGGAGTCGCCGGTCGCGGCGGCCGCGGCCAGGAGGCTGAACTCGCCTGTGGGGTGCAGGCCGAGCATCCGGAAGCAGCGGGCGCTCCCGGCGCCGAGCGCGCGGTACGACCAGGAGAAGGCGACCCGCACCTCGCGCTGTTCGGCGCCGGTGTCCTCGCCGTCGGCGGCGAAGGTGTCGAGCCGGTGGCGCTCGGTGCCGAGGCCTTCCAGGAGGTCGGCTATGGGCCACTGCGGGTACGCGGCGACGCGCTCGCCCACGATGCTGAGGGCCAGCGGCAGATGGCCGCAGCCCGCCGCGAGTTCCTCGACCGCGCCGGGCTCGTGCAGCACGCGGTCGCCGCCGACGATCCCGGTCAGCAGCTCGACGGACTCGCGCTCGCTCAGGGTGTCGAGGCGGATGGAGCGCGCGCCGTAGGTCCCCACCAGGCCCTGGAGGCGGTTGCGGCTGGTCACGATGACCACGCAGGTGGCGCTGCCCGGCAGCAACGGAAGCACCTGCGCCGTGTCGCGGGCGTTGTCCAGGAGGAGCAGCATCTTCCGTTCGTGCAGCAGGGTGCGGAACATGGCCGCGCGCGGTTCGAGTTCCTGCGGCACCTTGGGCGAGGCCACGTCCAGCGCGTGCAGGAAGTCGGCGAGGACTTCGGCGGGTTCGAGGGGGATGCCCGGTCCGTAGCCCCGGAGGTTGACGTAGAGCTGGCCGTCCGGGAACGCGTCGCGCGAGCGGTGCGCCCAGTGGACCATCAGCGCGGTCTTGCCCACTCCGGGGGCGCCGCCGACGGAGGAGATCACGGCGGTGTCGGGGCCCGCCCCGCGGCCCTCCCCCAACAGCTGGTCCAGTTCGGCGATCTCGTCCTCGCGGCCGACGAACCCCGGGCGGTCGAGCGGCAGCTGGTGGGGGACGGGGAGCGGCGGCCGGTCCGCGGGCGCCGCCTCGGCCGGCCGGATCCGCAGCAGGCCCTCGATCAGCCGGCGGCCGAACTCCGGGTCCTCCGTGACGGCACGCGAAAGCTCCTCGACCGACCCGACCGCGGGACGCCGACGCTCCTCCGTGTCCGGTGCGTCCCGGACCCGCCGTCGGCCCGTGCGGTCGTCCACCAGCCTGCGGAGCCCCTCCCAGCTGGTCTGCGAGCCGGTCGCGGGCGCGTCGCGCGACGGCGCCCCCGCGACCGTTCCGTGAATTTCCCCTGCCGACACCGGTCCACCCCCGTGGGTCAAGCCAAGTGGAGCGAATTATACGGCTCGCGAAAGGTCGCGAGACGTGTCCCGGAGGGGTGGCTTGGGTATTCTCGCGGGCGTCGGGTTCTTCCTGAGGAGGGTGCGTGGCGAACGCATCGTCAGATGCCTTGGTTCTCTTCGGCGCGACCGGTGATCTGGCACGGCGAAAACTCTGGCCCGCCCTCTATCGTCTGTCACTCCCGTTTTCCGAACGGTGCACGCCTTTGATCGTCGCGGTCGGCCTGCCCGGCCTCGGCAGGGAGGGCTTCGAGAAGTTCGTGACGTCGGCCGTCCACGACATGTGCGGCCCCTCGGACGGCGTGACGGTCCACGGGCTGCTGGCCAGGACCTGCTACATCGAAGGGGACACGGCGCGGCGCGGCACCATGGAGGACGTGGCCCACGCGCTGCGCACCACGGACCGTCCCGTCTACTTCCTCGGCGTCCCGCCGCCGCTGGCGACCGGCACGATCGCGACGATGGGGGCCGTGGGCCTCCCGCCGGGCTCCGTGCTCGTCGAGAAACCCTTCGGCAACGATCTCCATTCGGCGCGGGCGCTCAACGAATCGCTGCTGAAAGTATTTTCGGCCGACTCCGTGCTGAGAATGGATCACTACCTCGGCAAGGAAGCGGTCGAAAACCTCCTGACTTTCCGTTTCTGCAATCCTTTCCTCGCCTCCGCGTGGGACAGGAACACCATTTCCCGCGTGCAGATCACGCATTGCGAGAGCAGGGGTGTCGACTCGCGCGGATCTCTGTACGAGGAGATCGGCGCGGTCCGTGACGTCGTCCAGAGCCATCTGCTGCAGCTCGTCGGGATAGTGGCGATGGACGCGCCCGCCGACGGCACCGCGGAGGCCTTTCGCGAGCGGATCGCCGAGGCCCTGGCCCGGGTGCGTCCGGTCGATCCGCGGCAGCTGGTGCGCGGGCAGTACGCGGGCTACCGGGCGGAGGCGGGTGTGGCCCGCGACTCGGCGGTGGAGACCTTCGCCGCGCTGCGCCTCGACATCGACGCGGAGCGCTGGCGGGGTGTGCCGTTCCTGCTGCGGTCCGGCAAGGGCATGGCGGCGACGGCGATCGAGGTGGTCGTGGACTTCGTGCCCGCCGAGCACCGGCTCTGGTTCACCCGGGAGGATCCGGGACCCGCGCGTCTGCGGTTCCGGCTGGGCGGTCACGGCGGGGCGGTGCTGACCGTCAACGCGCGCAGGCCCGGGGCGGATCCCGGGCCGATGCCGGTGGAGCTGGCCTTCGACCTGGAGGCGGCCGGGCCTTCGTGGGAGGCGTACACACACCTCCTGGCGGACGCGGTCCACGGCAGGACGGGCCGGTTCGTGTCGATGCGGACGGTGGAGGAGTCGTGGCGCATCGTGGCGCCCGCGCTGGACGTGCGGAACGCGCCGCTGCCCTACGCGCGCGGGTCGTGGGGTCCGGAGGAGTCGGCGCAGCTGCCGGGGGGCGACGGGTGGTGCGCGCCGCTGTAGGGCTGCGCCGCCTTGTGGGGCGTTCAGGACCCGTGCCCCTCCCCCAGCGCGTCCCGCGTCGCCAGGCGATACGCGCCGCGCACGCCCACCAGCGGGTCGAGGGCGAGGCGGACCGGGACCTCCGCGAGCAGGTCGTGGTGGCAGGCTCCGGGGCTGATGAAGCGGTCCAGGAACGCCGTCTGCGCGCACAGGAACTCCGCGACGCCGGGCGCCTGCAGCACCCCGCTCGTCAGGGTGACGACGCCGCCCGCGGGCATGCACACCAGGACCAGGCCGCGCAGGTACTGGCCGAAGAGGGCGGCGAACAGCCGGACGACGTCGCGGGCGCGGGGGTCGCCGGCCAGGGCCGCCGCGGTGATCAGCGGCGCGACGGCCGCGCCGGTCCGGCGCGCCTCGGTCACCGCGGCGTGCAGGGCGGGGGCGGGCGGCGCCGTGCTGCACACGTAGTCGTACATCCGGTCGAAGCCGCGGAGTCCGCCGATGGATTCCTCGACGGTGACGACCCCTTCGAGCCCTGCGCTCCCGGACCGGAGGAAGGCGAGGTACCCCGCTTCGGTGTCGTCCACCGGCTGCCAGGTGACGTGTCCCGACTCGGACGTGCGCACCGTCCCGTGGCCGTCGAGCAGGGCGCTGCCGACGCCGCTGCCCACGGAGACCGCGAGGAGTTCGTCGGCGCGCGAGGCGGCGTCGTGGTGGGTGAGGGGCCGCACCTCGTCCGGTGCGAGGTCCGCCATGCCGTGGGCGGTCGCCGTCATGTCGTTGACGACGCGGAGCCGGATGCCGTGTTCGGCCGCGAACACGTCCCTCTCGAACAGCGGCCAGTGCGGCAGGTTCGTCATCTGTACGTTGCCGTGCGCGGGGACGCGGCCCGCGACGGCGAGCACCACGGCCTCGGGGCGCAGGCCCGCCTCGCCGAGGGAGGCGGTCACGAGGTCCCCCAGCGAGGGGAAGTCGGCGGTCCGCACCTTCCACTCGCCGTACTCCGGTTCGCCGGCCCATCCGCCGCGCAGGCGGGAATTGGTACCACCCACGTCGAACGCGGCCACCGCTGTGCGCACTGTCTCACCACTTCGCCTCGGGTCGGCCCAATTCTCCCCCGTACGGGCCGAGTTGTCGTGGGGCACAGTATGACGAGACGTCCATGCGGACGCGTACACGCGGACACGTACACACGGATGCGGTGATGTCATGTCGGTACGGATCGAAGTGACGGGCCCCGCGGGCTCCGACGCGGCGCTGGTGCGGGATCTGCACGCCTGGCTGCAGCGGGAGGACGACCTGCGGGGCCGGGTCCGGCTCGCGGGCGGGGTGCCGGAGCCCGGCCAGATGGGGGCCGTGTCGGAGCTGGTCCTGACGACGGTCAGCAGCGGCACGGTCGCCGCGCTGGTGGCGTCGGCGCAGCTCTGGATCAAGCAGCGGCGCTCGAACCTCTCCATCGTCGTGCGGCACCCGGACGGCAAGGAGGTGGAGATCGACGCGGAGCAGATCTCGGGCGCCGAGGAATTCATCCGAACGGTGCTGCGGGACACGGACCCGGCGCCCTGAGCGTCACCCCTTGCCGGTGAGTTCCTTCAGGGCGATGTTGAGCTGGAGGACGTTGACGCGCGGTTCGCCGAGGAAGCCGAGGGTGCGTCCGTCGGTGTGTTCGTCGACCAGCTCCTGGACTCGTCGTACGGGCAGGTGGTTCTCGGCGGCCACGCGTCGGACCTGGAGGTCCGCGTACTCCGGGGAGATGTGCGGGTCGAGGCCCGAGCCGGAGGAGGTGACCGCGTCGGCGGGCACGTCGGCCGGGCTGATCCGGTGGCCGGGGGTGGAGTTGTCCTCGATGACGGCCGCCTTGGCGTCCTTCACTTGCTGGATCAGTTCCTTGTTGGCGCCGGAGAGGTTGGTGGCGCCGGACACGAGCAGGTCGTACTCGGTGTTGACGCCGTTGGCCCGGTTGGAGCCGAGGCCGTTGGAGGGGCGGGGCTGGAACCACTTGAGGTCCGGCTCGGCCGTCTCCTGGCCCTTCTTCAGCGGCAGGTCGTAGCGCTGGCCGATGAGTTCGGAGCCGACGGTCCTGCCGTCCGCCGTCACCTCGGAGCCGTTGGCCTTGTCGTGGAACAGGGCCTGGGCGACGCCGGTCACGGCGAGCGGGTAGAGGACGCCGCAGAGGACGGTGAGGACGAGGAGGGCACGCAGGCCCGCGCCGAACAGCCGGGCGGTGTTTCCTACGGAGTTGTTCATGGCTGCGTCACCCAATGCCGGGGATGAGGGAGATGAGTACGTCGATGATCTTGATGCCGATGAACGGGGCGATGAGCCCGCCCAGGCCGTAGAGGCCGAGGTTGCGCCGCAGCATCCTGTCGGCGCTCATCGGCCGGTACCGGACACCCTTGAGGGCGAGTGGCACGAGCGCGACGATGATCAGTGCGTTGAAGACGACCGCGGAGAGGATCGCGGACTCCGGCGACGACAGGTTCATGATGTTGAGCTTGTCGAGCGACGGGTAGGCGACCGCGAACATCGCCGGGATGATCGCGAAGTACTTCGCGACGTCGTTGGCGATCGAGAAGGTCGTCAGCGCGCCCCGGGTGATGAGGAGTTGCTTGCCGATCTCGACGATCTCGATGAGCTTCGTCGGGTCGGAGTCCAGGTCGACCATGTTCCCGGCCTCCTTGGCGGCGGAGGTGCCGGTGTTCATGGCGACGCCGACGTCGGCCTGGGCGAGCGCGGGGGCGTCGTTGGTGCCGTCGCCCGTCATCGCGACCAGCTTGCCGCCGGCCTGCTCGCGCTTGATGAGCGCCATCTTGTCCTCGGGCGTGGCCTCGGCGAGGAAGTCGTCCACGCCCGCCTCGTCCGCGATGGCCTTGGCGGTCAGCGGGTTGTCGCCCGTGATCATCACGGTCCTGATGCCCATGCGGCGCAGTTCGTCGAACCGCTCGCGCATGCCTTCCTTGACGACGTCCTTGAGGTGGATCACCCCGAGGACCCGTGCGCCGTCGGCGTCTTCCAGGGCCACGAGCAGCGGGGTGCCGCCGGCCTGGGAGATCCGGTCGTTCAGTTCCCGCGTGTCCTCGGCGACCTTGCCGCCACGTTCCTCGACCCAGGCGATGACCGAAGCGGTCGCGCCCTTGCGGACCTTGCGCCCGTCGACGTCGACGCCGGACATGCGGGTCTGTGCGGTGAAGGGCACCCACTCGGCGCCGGTCAGCTCGCCCTGGTGGCGCTCCCTGAGGCCGTACTCCTCCTTGGCGAGTACGACGACGGAGCGGCCCTCGGGCGTCTCGTCGGCCAGCGAGGAGAGCTGCGCGGCGTCGGCGACCTCGGCGGCGGTGGTGCCGCGCACCGGCACGAACTCGGCGGCCCGCCGGTTGCCGAGGGTGATGGTGCCGGTCTTGTCGAGGAGCAGCGTCGACACGTCGCCCGCGGCCTCGACCGCCCGTCCTGACATGGCGAGGACGTTGCGCTGGACCAGGCGGTCCATGCCGGCGATGCCGATCGCGGAGAGCAGGGCGCCGATGGTCGTCGGGATCAGGCAGACGAGGAGCGCCGCGAGGACGATCATCGAGGTCTGGTCGTCGGCGCCCGCGTAGATCGCGAAGGGCTTGAGGGTGACGACGGCGAGCAGGAAGACGATGGTGAGGGACGCCAGGAGGATGTTCAGGGCGATCTCGTTGGGCGTCTTCTGGCGGGCCGCGCCCTCGACCAGGTTGATCATGCGGTCGATGAACGTCTCGCCCGGCTTCGTCGTGATCTTGATGACGATGCGGTCGGAGAGGACCTTCGTGCCGCCCGTGACGGCGGAGCGGTCGCCGCCGGACTCACGGATGACGGGGGCCGATTCGCCGGTGATGGCGGACTCGTCGACGGAGGCCACGCCCTCGACGACGTCACCGTCGCCGGGGATGATGTCGCCGGCCTCGCAGACGACGAGGTCGCCGATGCGCAGGTCGGTGCCGGCCACAGACTCCTCGGTGGTGCCGGAGAGGCGGCGGGCGACGGTGTCGGACTTGGCCTTGCGCAGGGTGTCGGCCTGCGCCTTGCCGCGGCCCTCGGCGACGGCCTCCGCGAGGTTGGCGAAGACCGTGGTCAGCCAGAGCCAGGCGGTGATGGCCCAGCCGAACCAGTCCCCCGGGTCCTTGAGCGCGAGCACGGTGGTGACCACCGAGCCGATCAGGACGACGAACATGACGGGCGACTTGACCATCACGCGCGGATTCAGTTTGCGGAAGGCGTCCGGCAGCGACCTCAGGAGCTGGGCCGGGTCGAAGAGGCCCGCGCCGACCTTGCCGGGGCCACCGGCGCCGACGGTCTCGTGGCCGGTGGGGACGTGGTCGGTGGGGACGTCCACCTTGGTGTCTGTGCTCATGATGCGAGCCCCTCGGCAAGCGGTCCCAGCGCGAGCGCGGGGAAATAGGTCAGACCGGTGATGATCATGATCGTGCCGACCAGGAGACCGGTGAAGAGCGGCTTTTCGGTGCGCAGCGTCCCCGCCGTCTTGGGGACGGGCTGCTGCTCGGCCAGTGAACCGGCGAGCGCGAGGACGAACACCATCGGCAGGAAGCGGCCGAGCAGCATCGCGAGTCCGATCGTGCTGTTGAACCACTGCGTGTCGGCATTCAGGCCCGCGAAGGCCGAACCGTTGTTGTTGGCCCCTGAGGTATAGGCGTAGAGGATCTCGGAGAAGCCGTGGGCGCCGGTGTTCGTCATGGAGTCGCCCGGGGTGGGCAGGGCCATCGCGACGGCCGTGAAGCCGAGGACGAGCGCCGGGGTGACGAGGATGTAGCAGGCGGCCAGCTTGATCTCGCGGGTGCCGATCTTCTTGCCGAGGTACTCGGGGGTGCGGCCGACCATCAGTCCGGCGATGAACACGGCGATGATCGCCAGGATGAGCATGCCGTAGAGGCCGGATCCGGTGCCGCCGGGCGCGATCTCGCCGAGCTGCATGCCCAGCATCTGGATGCCGCCGCCGAAGCCGGTGTACGAGGAGTGGAAGGAGTTCACCGCGCCGGTGGAGGTGAGCGTGGTGGCCACGGAGAAAATCGCCGACCCCGCGATGCCGAACCGGTTCTCCTTGCCCTCCGTCGCCCCGCCCGCGAGGTCGAAGGCCGGGCCGCCGTGGTGGAACTCCGTCCACATCATCAGCGCGGTGAAGCCGAGCCAGATCGTCGCCATCGTGGCGAGGATCGCGTAGCCCTGCCGGAGGGAGCCGACCATCCTGCCGAAGGTCCGCGTCAGCGCGAACGGGATGAGCAGGATCAGGAAGATCTCGAACAGGTTCGAGAAGGGGGTGGGGTTCTCGAAGGGGTGGGCGGAGTTGGCGTTGAAGTAGCCGCCGCCGTTCGTGCCCAGCTCCTTGATGACCTCCTGGGAGGCGACGGCGCCGCCGTTCCACTGCTGCGAGCCACCCAGGAACTGCCCGACCTGGTGGATGCCGGAGAAGTTCTGCAGGGCGCCGCAGGCGACGAGGACGAGGGCGCCGAGCACGGAGATCGGGAGCAGGATGCGGACGGTGCCGCGCACGAGGTCGGCCCAGAAGTTGCCGAGCTCACCGGTGCGGGACCTCGCGAAGCCGCGTACGAGCGCCACCGCGACGGCGATGCCCACGGCGGCGGAGACGAAGTTCTGCACGGCCAGGCCGCCGGTCTGCACGACGTGGCCCATGGCCTGTTCGCCGGAGTACGACTGCCAGTTGGTGTTCGCGACGAACGACGCCGCGGTGTTGAACGCCTGGTCCGGGTCGATGGACTTGAAGCCGAGCGAGCCGGGCAGCGAGCCCTGGAGCCGCTGCAGCAGGTAGAGGAAGAGGACGCCGGCGGCGGAGAAGGCGAGGACGCCGCGCAGGTACGCGGGCCAGCGCATCTCCGCGTCGGGGTCGGCGCCGATGGCCTTGTAGATCCACTTCTCGGCACGGAGGTGCTTCTTCGAGCCGTAGACGCGGGCCATGTGGTCACCGAGCGGGCGGTATGCGAGGGCGAGCGCCGCCACGAGGGCGAGCAGCTGGAGCACACCGGCAAGAACGGGGCTCATATCCGTGCTCAGAACCTCTCCGGGAAGACGAGGGCGAGGACGAGATAGCCAAGGAGGGCGACGGCCACGACGAGGCCGACGATGTTCTCGGCGGTCACAGCTTGGTCACCCCCTTGGCGACGAGGGCCACCAGCGCGAAGAGCGCGAGCGTGGTGACGACGAAGGCCACGTCGGCCATCGTGAGCTCCTGAAGGAAGTGGACGGTGCAGTAGTTGCTCGGACGGTTAGAGGTAACCGCCCTTTTCGCCGTCCACGACCGGCGTTGACACCCTCCATACGGCGCGTTCGGCCGTCTTGACGGCTCCCATACGGAGGGTGCCGGTCCGCGCCCGTCCCGGGCCCTTCCCGCTATTCCCGCAGCTCGGCCAGGCGGGCGAGGGCGTCCCGCGCGGACTCCCGCTCCGCGTCGGTGAGCGGGAGGTCGGCGGCGCGCCGCAGGAGCCGCTCCGCCAGTCCTTCGTCGCCGAGGCGGCGGGCGATGTCGCCGCGCAGGACCAGGAGGCGCAGCTCCTGCTCGGGGGTGGGGTGCTCGTCGGCGAGACCGAGGGCCCGGTCGATGATCTTCGCGGCGCCGGGCAGGTCCTCCTTGGAGTCGGCGAACAGGTCGGCCATGTGCAGGGCCCGCGCGAAGGTCTCCTTGGGTGCGGGGCGCATGGACTGGTCCTCGCTGATCTGCTGCCCCACGCGGATGCTGTTGCCGCCGGGGTCGGTCATCAGGAACTGGCGCATGCCGTACGACATGTCCTTCAGCGGCCCGATGCGGGGCAGGCCGCGGGTGGGGATCCTGCCGTACGCCGCCTTGAGCCCGGCGCGGAAGGCGGTGTGCAGCGTCTCGACGTCGTCGGTCACGACGTAGCACCCGGAGTACGACTGCTGGGGGTCGTACTCCTTCATGGCGAAGAACTGCAGCTCGATGCGGCCGCGCTCGACGGCGGCGTACGGATAGGGGCTCTTCTGGAAGAACGTCGTCTCGAAACCGAGGGCGGTGTAGAAGTCGACCACCGGCTGGACGGCGCGGCACGGGAGGAGCGGAATCATCTTCTCTGGCATGCGCCCCAGTCTAGTCAAATTTGAATAGGCGTGCCTGTCGTCGCGTCCACGTGGTCCGGGATCTCGTCGTGGCGGTCGCCGACCGTCGGGGTGCCGGTGGGCTCGAAGAGGAGGATGCGGGCGCCCTCCGGGGCGTGGGGCCGGTGCTCGACGCCGCGCGGGACGGTGAAGAGCGAGCCCTGCGGGAGCGTGACCCGGCGCTCCCCGGCCGGCTCGCGCAGGTCGATGTGCAACTCGCCGCCGAGGACGAGGAAGAACTCGTCGGTGTCGTCGTGGACGTGCCAGATGTGGGTGCCCTCGACCTTGGCGACGCGTACGTCGTAGTCGTTGACGGAGGTGACGATGCGGGGGCTCCACAGGGCGTCGAAGGAGGCGAGGGCCTGGTCGAGGGCGATGGGTTCGCGGGTCATGGTGGTGCGTGCGTCGGTCATGGAGTGATCCTGCGACGTGACGCACCCGTGCGACGAGTGCTAGAAATCGCACATGCCGCAAGGATCCTCGCACGCGTCCGCCACGCGGCCGCCGCACCGCGTCGTCGTCATCGTCGACGAGAACTCCAATCCCTTCGAACTCGGCTGCGCGACGGAGGTGTTCGGCCTTCGCAGACCCGAACTCGGTCGCGAGCTGTACGACTTCACGCTCTGCTCGCCCGCTCCCGGAACCCTGATGCGGGACGGCTTCTTCACGCTGACCGGCGTGGCCGGGCTCGACGCCGCCGACTCCGCGGACACCCTGATCGTGCCCAACCGCCCGGACACCGACGTGCCGCGCCGCCCCGCCGTCCTCGACGCCGTCCGCCGCGCCCACGCGCGGGGCGCCCGCCTGGTGGGGTTCTGCAGCGGAGCGTTCACGCTCGCCGAGGCCGGGGTGCTCGACGGGCGGCGGGCCACCGCGCACTGGCAGTGGGCCGACTCCTTCCGGGAGCGGTTTCCGGCCGTGCAGCTCGAACCCGACGTGCTGTTCGTGGACGACGGCGACATCCTCACCGCGGCGGGCAGTACGGCCGCACTCGACCTCGGCCTGCACATCGTGCGCAAGGACTTCGGCGCCGAGGTCGCCAACTCCGTGAGCAGGCGGCTCGTGTTCGCCGCCCACCGTGACGGCGGGCAGCGGCAGTTCATCGAACGGCCCGTCCCCACGGTGCCGGACGAGTCCCTCGCGCCGGTCCTCGCCTGGGCGCAGGAGCGGCTCGGCGACCCGGTGACCGTGACCGGTCTCGCCGCCCGCGCCGGGATCAGCCCCGCCACCCTGCACCGCCGCTTCCGCGCCCAGCTCGGCACGACTCCGCTGGCCTGGCTCACGGGTGAGCGCGTGGCGCTGGCCTGCCGACTCATCGAGCGCGGCGAGGAGCGCCTCGACGTCGTCGCACACCGCAGCGGACTCGGCACCGCCGCCAATCTGCGGGCCCGGCTGCGCCGCGAGACGGGGCTCAGCCCGTCCGGCTACCGGCGCAGGTTCGGGCCAGGCGCGCCCGCACCGGCTGGCCGGATCCCGGCTGCCGCCACGGCCCGGACCCCGTGAAGACTGGCCTCCCCCACGCGCCGGGCGCCGTCGCCCACCGCGCGCCCTCGCCACCGAGCAGAGGCGGACCGCCATGCCGACCGGAGCGCAGATCCTGATCAACGGACTCGTGGACGGAGGCGTCCGCGCGTGCTTCGCCAACCCGGGCACCTCCGAGATGCACTTCGTGGCCGCACTGGACGAGGTGCCCGAGATGCGTCCCGTGCTCTGTCTCTTCGAGGGCGTGGCCACGGGCGCCGCCGACGGCTACGGACGCATGACGCGCCGCCCCGCCTGCACGCTCCTGCACCTCGGCCCCGGCCTCGCGGGCGGTCTGCCCAACCTGCACAACGCGCGCAGGGCCGCCACCCCCGTCGTCAACGTCGTCGGCGACCACGCCCTGCACCACAAGCGGCTCGACGCACCCCTGGAGTCCGACATCGGGGCGCTCGCCCGCACCGTCTCGGCCTGGACCCGGCGCACCTACTACGCCACGGAACTCGCCGGTGACGTGGCCGCCGCCGTCACCGCGGCGACCGGTCCGCCCGGCGCCGTCGCGACGCTCGTCGTGCCCGCCGACGTGTCGTGGTCGCAGGCGGGCGACGCACCGGCCGCCGCGCGTCCCGCCCCGGCACGGCACGGCCTCGTCTCCGTGGACGCCGTGACGGGCGCCGCCGGGGCGCTGCGGTCCGGCGAGGGCACCGCGCTGCTGCTGGGCGGGGACGCCGTGCGCGGGGCCGGTCTCGAGGCGGCCGGGCGGATCGCCGCGGCGACCGGCGCCAAGCTGCTCTGCGAGACCTTCCCCGCCCGCATGGAGCGGGGCGCGGGCCGGCCCGCCGTCGAGCGGCTGGCCTACCTCGCGGCCGGTGCGAGCCGTCAACTGGCGGGCGTACGGCACCTGGTGCTCGCCGGAGCCGCGTCGCCGGTCACCTTCTTCGCGTACCCCGGGCAGGGCGGCGCGCTGGTGCCGCAGGGGTGCGCGGTGCATACGCTCGCGGCCGGGGCGGAGGACGTGACGGCGGCGCTCGAAGGGCTCGCCGAGGTGGTCGGGCCCGGCGTGCGGCGCGTACGGGAGGAGGCGGCGCGGCCCGCGCTGCCCAGCGGTGGGCTGACGGCCGAGTCGGCGGCCGCGGTGCTCGGGGCGCTGCTGCCGGAGGGTGCCGTCGTCGTCGACGAGGCCAACACCTCCGGGCTGTGGCTGCCGGACGCGACCGCGGGCGCGCCGCCGCACGACTGGCTGACGCTGACCGGCGGCGCCATGGGGCAGGGGCTGCCGCTCGCGGTGGGCGCGGGGGTGGCCTGCCCGGACCGGCCCGTTCTCGCGCTGGTCGGGGACGGCGCGTCGATGTACACGCTGCAGGCGCTGTGGACGCAGGCGCGGGAGGGGCTCGACGTCACGACGGTCGTCTTCGACAACGGGTCGTACGCGATCCTCAATCTGGAGCTGGGCGCGGTGGGCGCGGTCGCGGGCGGGGAGCGGGCGCGCAGGCTCCTCGACCTGTCGGGGCCGCCCCTCGACTTCGTCGCGCTGGCGCGCGGGATGGGCGTACCTGCGGAACGGGCGGGCACGGCGGAGGAGTTCGCGGCGCTGCTGAAGCGGGGTCTGGCGGAACCGGGGCCCTTCCTGATCGCGTGCGTGGTCCCGCCGCTGGCCTGAGGGACGAGCCTGAGGGGGGTCTCAGGTGTCCCACAGTCCTTCGTGGTCGCGGTGCGCGTCCGTCAGGCCGTCCGCGAAGAACCGGTCGTAGTACTCGGACTCGACGTGGTGGACCTGGAGCCAGACGCCGGGGACGTGGATCGCGTCGGTGTGGGCGGGGAAGCGGCGGTGCGTGCGCAGGATGTACGTACAGATGTCCCGCGCGCAGTCGACGACGCGGTCCTCGTACTCGCTCGCCTCCGCGAGGTACCGCTGCCCGTACCCCTCCTTGTAGATGCGCGAGAAGACGTCCTTGTCGCCGTACGTTCCGCCGGGGCCGAACTTGGCGCGGATGACCGCGTCGACCGCCGCCGCCATCGTGCGGTGCGCCGGCGGGCACGCCGCCTCGATGAGCGCCTCGCCCTCGGGCGACCTCAGGCCCACGGGGTGGGAGCGCAGGTTGGCGTGCTTGGGCAGCGGGACGTGCCAGCGCCACACGTCCTGCGGGCGCCAGCGCGGGGTGACGAAGGTGAAGCCGAGCATGCGGCCGTAGGCGCGGGAGAACTTCGGGTCGCCCAGGGCTATCTGCGGGCTGATGGAAGCGTGGATCCACGCCCCGAGGCCCATCGCCTCCGCGGTCAGCATCAGGTTCTGCAGGAGCAGGTCGGCCTCGATCTGGGTGCGCAGCGGGCCGAGCGCGCCGAGCGGCAGCTTGATGTCGCCGTTCAGGAAGCCGTTGCGGACCCACTTCTGCACGCCCGCGGGGCGGTAGAAGTTGCGGTCGTCGACCAGGGTGGGGCGGACGTCGTCGGGCTGCGTGAGCAGGTACATCAGGGCGTTGATGTACTGGTGGGAGAGGTCGACCACGGGGAACAGGACGGTCGTGCCGGGCAGGTTGGACAGGAAGCGGTTCGAGTCCAGGTACGCCGGGAAGTCGCGCATGCCCTCGGCGACGTCGAGGCGGTGGTCCAGGACGCGGACCTTCGCCTGCCGCGCCCGCTCCACCAGGGCGGTGGCGTCGAGGGGGGTGGAGGGGGCCGGGGGCAGCCGGCGCAGGAAGTACGTGCCCGAGTCGTTGATCAGGAAGAAGTGTGTGCCCTGCGCGTTGTCGGGGCTGCCCGCGGTGCGGCCCGCCATGGTCATGTTGGGCTTGGCCATGATGGGCTTGCCGTCGCGCGGATCGTCGAAGGGGCGGTCGGGCATGGTGAGCCCGGTGCACCCCGTCAGCGCGATCAGCACCGCCTCCTCCAGCTCGGACAGGGGCCGCGGCTCATGCGGCGACCGATAACTCATCGACCCCGCGGGCACGGCGGCGCCTCGGCTCACCCGATGGGTACGGCGCCGCCAGACGGTCTCCAGAAGAGGCCGGGCGAACAGGTCCGCGAGCCCGGGGTGCCCGGGGCCGGGCCCTTCCTCCCGGCCCCCTCCTCGTCCCTCAGCCGTCGGCACGTCCGCCCTCGTCCCCGGCCGTCGTCTGCTGGACCTGGCGCCACGGGGCGAACGCGCTTGCGCCGCGCGGGAGCAGGCCCGCGAGGTCCGGGCAGTGGCGCAGCAGGACCGAGTTCATGCCGCCCTTCTGGACCCAGTCGATGCCGAGCGGCGTGTAGATCTCGGGGCGGAAGTCGACGGTCAGGAAGCGGTCGCTCTGCAGGCGCCGGGTGGCCATGAGGATGAAGATGCGGAACGCCGTGTCGCTGAAGCCGAAGCCGTGCGGCGGGTTCTCGGCGAACAGACCGACCACCGTGTCGATCTCGTCGACGGAGCGGTAGACGTCCTTGAGGCGGGCCACCGTCTCGGGGTCCTGCGACAGCTCCTCGAAGCGGCGGATGCGCTGCTTGTGCAGGCCCTCGCGGAAGTCGTTGTAGCGGGGCACACCGCGCCTGCGCGTGCGGACGAGGTCGACGACGGACAGGTCGATGAGCTCGCCGTCGCGCTCGAACTGCTGCAGCGCGCGCGGGAAGTTGTGCAGGGTGATCGCGCCGGGGTGGGCGATGCCGAAGGAGTAGAGCGTGTCGGTGAGGCCCGTCTTGCGGATGGCGCCCTCGGCGGCGCGGCCCTGGATGTCGTTGAACCCGAGGGTCTCCAGGCGCTGCCCGAAGCGGTGTTCGCGCAGTTCGTAGTCGTCGGGGATCAGCGGGTGCATGCGGTAGACGGTGACGAAGTCCTCCGTCAGGGAGTACGGCGCGCTGTGGTGGTCCGGCAGCGTCGCGGGGATGCCCGTCAGGGAGTGGGATTCGAGGAGCCAGAGGCCGAGCTTGTTGAGCCAGCTGTCGGGCGGGCCCTCCCAGTTGGTGTGCAGGCCTATGTCTATCGCCTCGGTGGCGAGGATCGCCGGGGTCCACTCCACCGTGTGGATCTTCGCGATGAGGGCGGAGACGACGAGGCGGGCCGTGTGGTAGACGCTCTCCTCGCCCATCGACGGATAGGCGTGGCGCAGCGCGTCGCAGACCGCGTTGTGCTCACGGGCGAAGAGCGTGTGCATGGCGCTGAGACCGAGCCACCAGTTGTCGGCGAACCCGGTGAGCGGCACGCCGTTCTGCGCGATGGGCAGATGGCCCTCTTCGAGGCGGAGCTTGGCGCCGCCGTCGGGCTCGCGCAGGAACCTGGCGGTGTGTTCGTTCTCGCCGTACACCTCGGAGCCGTCCCACCAGTGCGACGCGGTGTTGGCGAAGAGGAGCGGCGGCTGGTCGCCGGGGAGTTCGATGCCTTCGTTGTCGGCGAAGCGCATCACGTGCTCCGCGGGCCCGCCGGGCGTGTTGTGCCAGCTGGAGCCGGGCGGCAGCGGCACCTCGACGGACTTGCCGCCGGGCTTGTACCGCCGGTGGTTGACCCAGTCGTGGACCTGGAACTGGATCCACGCGGCGGCGAGGACGTTCAGCGACGTCGCGGGCAGGAACGTGTCGCGGTGCAGGAGCTGCCGGCTGACCGTGACGGGGTTCGGGACGTCGAACAGGTCGGGCCGGTAGACGGGCTTGAGGTTGCGGCCGAAGGGGGCGCCCACGGCTCCCATGGACGGCTTGGACAGGTCGTTGTACGTGCCGTCGTAGGAGCGGGCGGTGCGCAGCTGCTCGTCGACCGGCGCGGGTACCCGCATGGTCTTGGGCGGCGCCTCGTGCACGTCGGTGTCGATGAGGTTGAGGCGGCGCAGGGCCTTGCGGAGGAAGACGAGGTTGAGCAGGCCCGCCTCGACGGGCAGCCGGTGCCAGGGCACGTACCGGTTCAGGAGCCGGAAGGCGGCGGCGACGGGCACGCCGAGCACCGTGTTGCGCAGCGGTTCGCCGGTGACGAAGCGCAGGCCGTGGCGGTGTGCGGCGCTCGCTTCGTACGCGGCTTTGCGGGCCCGGTTGAGGTTGCCGAGCGGACGGAACTCGTCCGTGGTGAACCATGGGTTGAAGCCGATGACTTCGACGCGGCCGCCGGCGGCGCGCGCCTCCGCCGTGTCCAGGTCCTGGCTCGGCACGGTGAGGGTGGCCACGGGTACGGCGGGGGCCACCGACTCCAGCCACTCCACGGAGCCGTCCTCGACGGGGGTGCGCCGCTCGTCGACGTACCGCTGCAGGCACAGGTCGAAGGTGACGTCCTGCCGGGCGAGCCGGGTCTCCAGCTCGCGGCGCAGGTACTGCGGGTCGCGGCGCCCGGGGTCGGAACGGGTGGCGGTGGCGGTGGCGCTGCCGCCCGAGGGCCGCAGCAGGTAGCGGACCGGGCCCGCCTCGCCCCACAGGATGGCGCTGCGGCTCCAGTACGTCTCCGCGGCGAGGCTGTTCACGGTGTGCCGGGCGGCGGCCTGGACGTTGCGGCGCATGCGGGTGGCGGTGGCGACGCCGACGGCGAGCGGCAGCTTCACGAAGAGCCCGACGGCTTTCTGCAGCGTGGTCGTGGCGCCCGCCATGGCCTTGGCGAAGGCGACGAACTCGCGGGCGTCGCGGGCGTGCGACACCGGGTGGTTGGTGGCGAGCAGGTCGTGGCTCTCCTCGTCGGAGACGGCCACGCGCACGGCGGCGCCGCGCAGGTCGGGTGCGCCGTCGGCCTGCCGGATGCCGCTCGCGTTGGAGAGCCGCAGCGTCGCCGGGTACTCGGCGCCGGGCTGTGCGAAGCCGCTCCGCAGCGATGCGGGCAGATCGTCGTGGAAGCGCAGGCGGGCGTTCTCCACGCCGAGCGCGGCCTTGGCGTGCAGGGCGCGCTCCGGGGTGGCCGCCCGTGCCGCGCGCCGGTTCTTCTCCTGGACCTTCGTCAGTTCCTTGGCCAGGCGCTCGAAGAGGCGTCGCTCCGCTTCCGGGCTGCCGCCCATGTAGCGCTCGTAACTCTGCTGGTGCTGTCCGGTGTCGGCCATCGGGCGCCTCTTCCTTCGCACGGCTGGGCTGCGCGGGACTGCGTACGGAACGGACCTGCCCGCGGACGCGACCGCGTACGGGACAGGGGGCAGGCAGACGCTACTGGTGGTGACGGTCGGCCGCAGCGACGGTTCCCGCCTATGTGCGCGGCCGCCCCGGTACGTCGAACAGGCGGGCGGGCCAGGGCGTTTGGGCCCGTGGACGGCGGTCCGCGGGGTGCGCCGTGCCGGGCCGGGCGGCCGGTTCACACCCCGTGTGAATCCCCGCTCCCCACCAGCCCCACGTGCGCGGCGCACGCGGTGGCCGGGTCCCGTCGGGTGTCCGGCGTACGGGAGCCGCCGAGTTGACGGTGCGCCGGGCCGGTGGTGTGCTCGCAAGTCCGGTGCGGCCGCCGCGCGTCGCGGGGCCGGCCGCCGCTCGCCGTGGGGGGACGCCATGCGGGACGACTTCGCCAGGGGACCGGGCTTCGCCGAACTGCGCCCGCTCAAGGAGCCCACCGCGGGCGGGCCCGGCGGCTTCCCGGTCCACAAGGATCTCGTGGACCTGCTCGCCGCGGAGAAGGGTCCGCCCGAGACGGAGGGCCCCGTCCCGCACACCATGGCGACCTGCGCGGCGTACGCGTACGCGGGGGTCGGCCGGGTCGGCGACCCCGGCACCGTAGCGATGATCATGTCGAGGCTCGGTCTCGACGAGAACCGCTGCCGGGTCTTCGAGCAGCGGGTCGACGCCATGTACATCGCATCGGCCGCCTATCTGATCCAGGACAAGGACCGGCGGGTGGTGATCCTCTGCTACCGCGGCACCCAGCCCGAGGACATCATCAGCATCCTCACGGACGCCGACGTGCGCCCCGAGACGCTCTCCGTCGAACTGGCAGGCCGGCGATACGAGGTCCACGCCGGTTTCTACCGCAACATGCGCGCCACCCGTCACCTCATCATGCAGGCCCTGGAGCGGGCGGCGCGCGGCGAGTCGGTCGACCCCACGGAGGAGGGCGTGCGCGGCGACGGCATGGAGGCGCTGTACATCACCGGGCACAGCCTCGGCGGGGCGATGGCCGCGCTGATGGGCGTGGTCCTGACCCACGAGCCGCGCTACCACGCCGTCGCCGAACGGCTGCGGGCCGTCTACACCTTCGGCCAGCCGCTGCTCGGCGGCCCCGAGTTCGCCGAGGCGTGCGCGGCGGCGACCGACCACCGGGGCGAGCACGTCCTGCGCGACCGGCTCCTGCGCTACATCTTCGACCGCGACGTGGTGCCCGCGCTGCCGCCCAGGCCGGTCGGGCCGTACGCCCCTTTCGGCCGGGAGTTCCACTACCGCAGGCCGCGCGGCGTGACGGAGGGGGCGCTCGCGCTCGCCGCGGAGACGGCGATCGACGCGGTCTCGCTGCCGGGCGACCTGCTCCGCGGGCAGCTGCGCCGCAACGCGGGGCGCAGGGCGCGGGCGGCGGGGCGCTCGCTGTCCGAGCTCGCGCGGGGGCCGCGGGCGGGCGGCTGGGCCGAGGTGCACGACCCGGGCCTGCACTATCCGCAGATGGACAGCCTCGCGGGGCTCGCGGTGGTGGCGCCGCTCGCGTTCTTCGCGGCGCGGCTGGCGCTGACGCGGACGATCCCGTTCACGTACTCCTTCGAGGACCACGGGCCCGGCCACTACGTCAACGCGCTGGCTCCTGAGGGGGCCGTCAGCGAGTACGGGGACGTGCTGTGACGCTCCTGGCACGGCCCTCGCTCAGTCGATGAAGTCGCCGTCCACGTACAGCCACGAGCCGTCCACACGCTCGAACCTGCTCCGCTCGTGCAGGGAGTCCGGGCGGCCGCTGTCGGTGTACCGGGCCCGGAACGTCACCGTGCCGGTGCTGTGGAACGCGGAGCCCTCGGTGGTCTCCTCGATCTCCAGGCCGACCCAGCGCATCGCCGGGTCGAACTCGACACGAGGCGGGCGGGTGCGCGGGTGCCAGGTCCGCAGCAGGTACCCCTCGTCCCGCACGGCGAAGGCACTGTAGCGGGACCGCATCAGCTCTTCGGGCGTGGTCGCGGCGGTCTCGCCCCGGTGCAGCCTTCCGCAGCACTTCTCGTACGGCTGGGGGTGCCCGCAGGGGCAGGAGGCAGGGGTGGGGGCGGGGCGGCGGGCGCGTCGGGACATGGCGCCATTGTCGCCGACGGGGGCGGGCTCCCGGTTTCGGGGGATCAGGGATCAGGGCTCAGGGATCAGGGCGCCAGGATGTCCAGTTCCTCCAGGGCGCCGAGCGCGATCTCCCGCGTCAGGGCCTCCGCGCGGACCGCGTCGCCCTCCCTCACCGCCTCGGCGACCCGCACGTGCAGGGTGACGGCGGGCGGGTCCGGGTCCTCGAACATCACCTGATGCGCGGTACGTCCCGTCAGGACCTCGGCGACGACGTCCCCGAGCCGGGCGAACATCTCGTTGCCGGAGGCGTTGAGGATGACCCGGTGGAAGGCGACGTCGTGCTTGAGGTAGCCCTCCAGCTGGTGACCCCGGGAGTGGGCGACCATGCCGAGCGCGCACTCGGTGAGCTCCGCGCACTGCGCCGCCGTGGCGTACCGGGCGGCGAGCCCCGCGGCGACCGGCTCGACGGCGGACCGCAGGACGGTCAGCGAGCGCAGCTGCCGCGGCCGGTCGGCGCCCGCCAGCCGCCAACGGATGACCTGCGGGTCGTAGACGTTCCACTCCTCCGTGGGCAGCACGGTGACGCCCACGCGGCGCCGTGACGCGACGAGGTGCATGGACTCCAGGACCCGGACGGCCTCCCGCATCACCGAGCGGGACACCTCGAAGCGCTGGGCCAGCTCGTCCGTGCGCAACACGCTGCCCGGCGGGTACTCGCCCGCGGTGATGGCGGGCCCGAGGCTTTCCAGTACGCGGGAGTGCAGCCCTCGGGCCTGTGCGGTCATGACGGAAGCCTACGAGGAGCGGGACGCGGACAATAAGTCAGACTTTTATGTCACAGGCTCTTGAATTTGTCAGACCTAATGGGTTTCAGTGACGTGAACAACCGACCGAGGTCGATGAAGACAGCGAGGCAGGACGCGATGCAGGAACGGCGCACCCCCCACGTCGTCGTAGTCATGGGCGTGGCAGGGACCGGCAAGACCACGATCGGCCCCCTGCTCGCGGACCGGCTCGGCGTTCCGTACGCCGAGGGAGACGACTTCCACCCGCCGGAGAACATCCGGAAGATGTCGTCCGGCACGCCGCTCACGGACGACGACCGGTGGCCCTGGCTCGACGCGATCGGGTCCTGGGCGCACGGGCGGGCCGGGCTCGGCGGGGTGGTCAGCAGCTCCGCGCTGAAGCGCAGCTATCGCGACCGGCTGCGGGCGGCCGCGCCCGACGTCGTCTTCGTCCACCTCACCGGTGACCGGGCCCTCATCGAGGACCGGATGTCGCACCGGCAGGGGCACTTCATGCCTACGGCGTTGCTCGACTCCCAGTTCGCCACGTTGGAGCCTCTCGGGACGGACGAGGTGGGCGTCGACGTCGATGTCGCCGGGAGCCCGGATGACATCGCCGACCGGGCCGTCGAGGCGCTCGGTCGACTCGGCTGAGTGCTCCCGCCGGAAGGCTCTCAATCTGCGGGCCGCATGTGGCTGGTCGCGCAGTTCCCCGCGCCCCTGAAGGGGCGCCCCCCGCACCCTCGTACAAGGAAGCACCGTGACCCATCTCAGCGTCGAGATGTTGGCAGCGGAGTCCGTCGAGCCGATCACCTCGGCGGGCCATGCCCAGCTGGGGATCGCCGTCCTCGCGGGCATCGCCGTCATCGTCCTGCTCATCACCAAGTTCAAGCTGCACGCGTTCCTCGCGCTGACCGTCGGGTCGCTCGCGCTCGGCGCCTTCGCGGGTGCCCCGCTCGACAAGGCCATCGCCAGCTTCACCGCCGGGCTCGGCTCGACGGTCGCGGGCGTGGGCGTGCTCATCGCGCTCGGCGCGATCCTCGGCAAGCTGCTCGCGGACTCCGGGGGCGCCGACCAGATCGTCGACACGATCCTCGCGAAGGCGGGCGGGCGCGCCATGCCGTGGGCGATGGTGCTCATCGCCTCCGTCATCGGCCTGCCGCTCTTCTTCGAGGTCGGCATCGTGCTGCTGATCCCGGTCGTCCTGATGGTCGCCAAGCGCGGCAACTACTCGCTGATGCGGATCGGCATCCCGGCCCTCGCCGGTCTGTCCGTGATGCACGGGCTCATCCCGCCGCACCCCGGTCCGCTCGTCGCGATCGACGCGGTCAAGGCCAACCTCGGTGTCACGCTCGCGCTCGGTGTCCTCGTCGCCATCCCGACGGTGGTCATCGCCGGGCCGCTGTTCTCGAAGGTCGCGGCGCGCTGGGTGGACGTCCCCGCCCCCGAGAAGATGATCCCGCAGCGTCCCTCGGAGGACCTGGAGAAGCGACCCGGCTTCGGCGCGACGGTGGCCACCGTGCTGCTGCCCGTCGTCCTGATGCTGGCCAAGGCGCTGGTGGACATCGTGATCGACGACCCCGAGGCCACCGTGCAGCGGGTCTTCGATGTCATCGGGTCGCCGCTGATCGCGCTGCTCGCCGCGGTGATCGTGGGCATGTTCACGCTGGGCCGCGCGGCCGGGTTCACGAAGGACCGGCTCTCGACGACCGTCGAGAAGTCGCTCGCCCCGATCGCGGGCGTCCTGATGATCGTGGGCGCGGGCGGCGGCTTCAAGCAGACGCTCATCGACGTGGGCGTGGGCCAGATGATCCTGGACTTCTCCAAGGACTGGTCGATCCCGGCGCTGCTCCTGGCCTGGCTGATCGCGGTGGCGATCCGGCTCGCGACGGGTTCCGCGACGGTGGCGACGATCTCGGCGGCGGGCCTGGTGGCTCCGCTGGCCGCGGACATGTCGACCTCGCACACGGCCCTGCTGGTCCTCGCCATCGGTGCGGGCTCGCTGTTCTTCTCGCACGTGAACGATGCGGGGTTCTGGCTGGTCAAGGAGTACTTCGGCCTGGACGTCGGGCAGACGATCAAGACCTGGTCCGTCATGGAGACGATCATCTCCGTGGTGGCGGGCGGCCTGGTGCTGCTGCTGTCCCTGATCATTTAGCACGCCTGGGACCACCGGAACGACTGCGGCCGCGCTGGAGATTCCAGCGCGGCCGCAGATCATTGAGCCCGTCCGGCGATTGAGGACGAACTCGGCGGAGCCGGTGATCGACCGAGCCCCGTGGGACCCTTACGCCCCCGGCGAGGAAGACGCCTTCTCCAGCTGGAACGCCTCGTTGCCCAGTCCGATCCTCGCGTGGGCCTCCGGGTTCCTGGCCCGCAGGATCGCCCCGTAGACGACGCCGATCACCGCCGCCAGGAAGATGATCCCTGGAAGCGCCCAGCTCAGGGTGGAGTCGGGGCCCGCGCCGACCAGGACGTCGAAGTCCTTGACGGTGTAGCCGGCGATGACCAGGAGGCCGACCGCGGCGAGCGCGGAGGCCGCGATGCGCCAGGCCTGGGCGCGGGCCGCGCCCCTGCGGGCGAAGAAGACGATGACGGCGACGGACGCCGTGGCCATCAGCAGGATCACGCCGAGCGCGCCGATGTTGCCGCCCCACGTGAACAGGTGCAGGACGGGGGCGGTCGGGTCGCCCGCCTTGCCGTCGTCGGCGAGGGCGAAGCCGATCACGACCACGACGGACACGACGGTCTGGAGCAGCGAGCCCGTGCCCGGCGCGCCCGTGGACGTGTTCGTGCGGCCGAACGCGGCGGGCAGCAGGCCCTCGCGGCCCATCGCGAACGCGTACCGCGCGACGACGTTGTGGAAGCTGAGGATCGCCGCGAACATGCCGGTCACGAAGAGGACGTGGAGCACGTCGGTGAAGGTGCCGCCGAGCCGGGACTCGGTGAGGCCGAAGAGCAGCCCCGCGCTCTGTTCCTGTGCGGCGGGGACGATGCCGGAGGGGCCCGCCGCGACCGTCAGCGCCCAGGAGCTGAGCGCGAAGAAGACGGCGACGAAGCCGACGGCGAAGAACATCACCCGGGCGACGACGACCTGCGGGCGGCTGGTCTCCTCCGCGTACACGGGGGCCTGCTCGAAGCCGGTGAAGGCCGCGATGCAGAAGCAGAGCGAGGTGGCCACGCCCGCGCCGGTGAGCGTGTCCGGGTTGAACGCGTGCAGCGACAGGCCTTCCTTGGCCGGGTCGACGACGGCGGCGATGTCGAAGATGACGACGAGCGCCACCTCGATGAGGAGCAGCACGCCGAGCACGCGCGCGTTGAGGTCGATCTTCATCCAGGCCAGGACGCCCACGAGGGCCACGGTGACCAGCGCCGGGATCCACCAGGCGACCTCGACCTCGAAGTACGTCTGGAGCAGCCCGGACACCTCGAAGCCGAGCAGCCCGTACAGGCCCGCCTGCAGGGCGCTGTAGGCGACGAGCGCGACCAGCGCGGCGCCCGCGCCCGCGGTGCCGCCGAGGCCGCGGGATATGTACGCGTAGAACGCGCCGGCGTTGTGCACGTGGCGGCTCATCTCGGCGTACCCGAGGCTGAAGAGGGCGAGGACGACGCCGAGGATGAGGAAGAGGAGCGGCTGTCCGACGATGCCCATCACGCCGTACGTGGTGGGCATGACGCCGGCGACGACCATCAGGGGCCCGGTCGCGGCGAGCACGGAGAGCAGCAGGCCCGCGGTGCCGAGCCGGCCCGCGCGGAGCGCCTGCTCCTCTCCCTTGTACGTACTGATCCCGGTGGCGCCCGCTGGGTCGCCGGTGGATCTTGTGCCGCTCGGGCTCGAACTTCCCGTCGCCATGGCGCGGTGGTCCTTTCGGAGGTTCTTCAGAGGTTCGGTGAGTGCTTCAGACTGCAAGCTTCAGGTTCAGGCTTCAGGCTTCAGGCCGAGCCGAACGCGGCGGCCCGTGCGGCGGTGAACGCCGCGTACGGATCCCGGTCCGGGTACGACCAGGGGGCCGGGGTCGCGTGCCGTCCGATGCGGTGGAAGAGCGCGGCGGCTTCGGCCGCCCTGCCCTCGCAGGACTTCGCGTGGGCAAGGAAGTTGAGGTCGACGTGGCAGCGGGGGTGGCCCGGTTCGTCGGGCGTCTCCCACTCCAGCCACCAGTCGAAGGCGGCTTTCATGACGCCGCGGGCGCGGCGCCCGACCCAGTGCCCGGACGCGGCGGGGTCGGCGGATTCGAGGCCCGCGTGGGCGAGGACGCGGTACCGCTCGGCGTGCGCGACGACGGGCAGGACGGCGAGCGGCGAGTCGGCGGGGGCCTGCTCGGCGGCCCAGGACGCGAAGTCGTACACCTCGTGCATCGGGTCCTGGCCCGCGCCGGGGCGCCGCTCGGCGAGGCGGGCCACCATCAGGTGGTGGGCGTGGTGGTGTTCGGGGTGGCGGTGCCTGATCTCGTCGAAGAGGCGCACGACGTCCTCCTCGTGGCCCAGCGCGCGTTCGAGGATGAGCAGCGCGAGCCACGGGGTGGGGTCGGCGGGCACGCGGGCAGCGGCCTCGCGGCACCGCTCGCGCACCTTGCCCGAACGTTCCTTCCCGCGCAGCGCCTTGTGCACGGCGGCGAAGGCGAGCAGCACCTCGGCGTCGTGGCTCTCGGGCTCGGCGAGCCGCCAGTCGCGCGCCCACGCGGTGGTGGTGGGCTCCTGTGCGAGGACGTCGACGCGGTGTCCCCTGCGGTCCCAGTCGTCGCCGGTGGCGGCGAGCAGCGCGCGGACCTCGGTCCAGCGGCCCTGCGCCAAGGCCGCGCGCGCGGCGACGAGTTCGGCGTCGTCGAGTGCGGCGTCGAAGGCGTGCCCGGCGGCCTTCTTGCGGGAGCGGCCCAGTGGGGGCGGGGGTGGTGGCACCGCGGGACGTCCTCCCCGAGGCGGCTTGCGTACGGATGATCACGCACAGCAAAGCGGTAGGCACTGCTCCACGTCAAGGCCCGGTGGTCTCAGCGCCTTCACCAACTCATCTCAGAATGTGCAGACTTCACCCGCCACCTGGGCGAACTCTCTTACCACCCCGCACTGGAGAAACACTGGATCCACGCTCGACGCACACTCGGACCGCGCTCACTTCACCGCGCGGGCGGCGGCGCGGCCCGCCGTGCGGCCCGAGAAGAGGCAGCCGCCGAGGAAGGTCCCTTCGAGCGAGCGGTAGCCGTGCACTCCCCCGCCGCCGAATCCGGCGGCCTCCCCGGCCGCGTACACACCCGGGAGCGGCTGGCCGCCCTCGGTCAGGACGCGCGAGGACAGGTCGGTCTCCAGACCGCCGAGGGTCTTGCGGGTGAGGATGTTGAGGCGGACGGCGACGAGCGGGCCCGCCTTGGGGTCGAGGATGCGGTGCGGGGCGGCGGCGCGGATGAGCCGGTCGCCGAGGAACTTGCGGGCGCCGCGGATGGCCGTCACCTGGAGGTCCTTGGTGAAGGGGTTGGCGATCTCGCGGTCGCGGGCGGCGATGGTGCGGCGCAGGCTGTCCTCGTCGATGAGGGGCTTCTCGGTGAGGGCGTTCATGCCGCGCACGAGGGCGCCCAGGTCCTTCTCCACGACGAAGTCGACGCCGTGGTCCATGAACGCCTTGACGGGGCCGGGCACTTCGGAGCGCGCCCGGTCGATGACGCCGCGCACGGACTTGCCCGTCAGGTCGGGGTTCTGCTCGGAACCGCTGAGGGTGAACTCCTTGCCGATGATGCGCTGGTTGAGCACGAACCACGTGTAGTCGTGCCCGGTCCTCATGATGTGTTCGAGGGTGCCGAGCGTGTCGAATCCGGGGAACAGCGGCACGGGCAGCCGGTCGCCGCGCGCGTCCAGCCAGAGCGAGGAGGGGCCCGGCAGGATGCGGATGCCGTGCCGGTCCCAGATGGGGTTCCAGTTCTGGATGCCCTCGGTGTAGTGCCACATGCGGTCGCGGTTGATCAGGTGCGCGCCCGCGTCCTCGGCGATGCCGAGCATCCTGCCGTCCACGTGGGCGGGGACGCCGGAGATCATCTTCTGGGGCGGGGTGCCGAGCCGCTCGGGCCAGTTGGCGCGGACGAGGTCGTGGTTGCCGCCGATGCCGCCGGAGGTGACGATCACCGCCTGGGCCCGGAACTCGAAGTCGCCGGTCACCACGCGGCTGCTGGCCTCGCCCCGCTCGACGGCCGACGGTTCGAGCACCTCGCCGGAGACCGTGTCGACGCTGCCCGCGCTCCGCGTGAGACCCGTGACGCGGTGCCGGAACCGCAGCTGGACCAGGCCGCGCGCGACCCCGGCCCGCACCCGGCGCACGAACGGCGCGAGCAGCCCCGGGCCCGTGCCCCAGGTGATGTGGAAACGGGGCACCGAGTTGCCGTGGCCCTGCGCGTCGTAACCGCCGCGCTCCGCCCAGCCGACGACGGGGAAGAACCGCACGCCCTGCCCGTGCAGCCAGGACCGCTTCTCGCCGGCTGCGAAGTCGACGTACGCCTCCGCCCACTTGCGCGGCCAGTGGTCCTCCGGACGGTCGAACGCCGCCGTCCCCATCCAGTCCTGGAGCGCGAGCGCGTGCGAGTCCTTGATCCGCATTCGCCGCTGCTCGGGCGAGTCGACGAAGAACAGACCGCCGAAGGACCAGTGCGCCTGACCGCCGATCGCGTGCTCGGGCTCCTGGTCGACGAGGATGACCCGGCGGCCCGCGTCGACGAGCTCCGCGGTCGCCGCGAGTCCGGCGAGCCCTGCCCCGATCACGATCACATCTGCGTCGTACGCCATTGAGGTCGTCCTCCTCGACAGGGGTCCCGGACCGGGTCCGGAGTGGGCCCGCAACGTTACTGGTGGGTCATCTCGCGCTCAGGTCAGATCCTGGATAGCGGAGTGACGGACGTCAACCGACAGGGCGAGGGAGTTCGTCAAGCGAGAGGGCGCGCCGGGTGCGGGGGGCGGCTATCGTCGGCCTGATCCCCTGCCCCCTCCGCTTCGTCTGTCTGGTGCGTGACGTGTCGGTCCTGGTTCTCGTCCTCGCCGTCGGCGCCGCCTGCTGCCTCGGCTTCGGCTTCGTCCTCCAGCAGGACGCGGCGCGCCACGCCCCGCTGGGCGACTTCCTCTCGCCGCGGTTGCTCCTCGACCTGGTGCGGGTGCCGCGGTGGCTCGCCGGGATCGGCCTGATGGTGTGCGGCATGGCCCTCGGCGCGGTCGCCCTCGGGCGCGGGGAGATCTCACTCGTCGAGCCGCTCCTCGCCACGAACCTGCTCTTCGCCCTCGGCCTCTCCCGCTGCCGGACGAAGCAGCCACTGGGCCGCCAGGGCTGGGCGGGGCTCGCGCTGCTCGCGGGCGGCGTCACGGCGTTCATCGTGGCCGGCGAGCCGCGGGGCGGCGAGGCGGTGACCGATCCGGCGCGGCACTGGCTGATCGTCGGCGTGATGGTCGGCGGTGCGCTGCTCCTGACGGCGTACGCGAAGAAGTCCCGCCTCCGCGCCGCGCCCGTGCTGCTCGCGGTCGCGGCCGGGCTGCTGTACGGGGTGCAGGACGCGTTGACGCGGGTCAGCGGGGAGCGGTTCTCCGAGGGCGGGTTCGGGGAGCTGTTCGGCGGGTGGCAGCCGTACGGGGTGCTCGTGCTCGGCGTGGTGGGCCTCGTCCTCGTGCAGAGCGCGTTCGAGACGGCGCCGCTGCGGATGTCGCTGCCCGCGCTGACGGCCACGCAGCCGCTGGCCGGCATCGCGTGCGGCGTCGGCTTCCTCGGCGACCGGCTGCGCGCGGACACGGGGGCGCTCGCCTGGGAGGCGGCGGGGCTCGCGGCGATCGTGGTGGGGGTCGTGCTGCTGGGGTTGCACCCTGCCTTGCCGGGGGCTGACCGGGTCCTCTCCGTCAGCGTGAGGGGCTGACCTCCGACCGAGGCACCGTCGATCGCCGGCTTCGCCCGGCTCGTCCTCGAACGCCGGACGGGTCGAAACACCTGCCTGACGGGCTGCGACCACAGATCCCGTTTCGCTCGCTTTTTAATAATGGGCAGCATTAGTATCGGTCCATGGCCAGAACTTCAGGTCCCGAGACCCGGGAGAAGCTCATCCGTGCCGGGGAAGAGGTGTTCGCCGCGCAGGGCGTCGACGGGGCCCAGCTGCGGGACATCGTGCGGATCGCGGGGCAGAGCAACCCCTCCGCCGTGCAGTACCACTTCGGCTCCCGCGCCGGGCTCCTCGACGCCGTGATGGCCGCCCGCCAGCACCGCACCGAGCAGGTCCTCGCCGACGAGCTCGCCCGCGCGGGCGACGACATCGGTCTGCACGGACTCCTCACCGCCCTCGTCCGCACCGAGGCCACCGAGCTCCGCACCGAGCGCGGGCGCCGCTGTCTGCGGATCTCCGCCCAGCTCAGCCACGAGAGCGGCGTCCGCACCCGTACCCCGCATCCCACCCTCGACGGCACCGTCTACTGGACGCTGATCGGGCGGATCGAGGACTGCCTCGTCGACCTCGCCCCCGGCCTGCCCGAGCCGATCCGGCTGGAACGGCTCGACCTCGCGCTCACGCTGGTCGGCGCCGCGCTGGGCGACCGCGCGCGCCAGTACCTGGTCGGCGCCACCCCCCTGACCGGCGAGGACGTCTTCCTGGCCGACCTCGTCGCCACCACCGCAGCGCTGCTGCGGGCCCCGTATCCCACCCCCACCCCTGGAGACCCCTCATGAGCCAGCACGACCTCACCGGCCGCACCGTCATCATCACCGGCGCCGCGCGCGGCCTCGGCGCGGAGGCCGCCCGCCAGGCCGTCGTGGCGGGCGCCAACGTCGTCCTCACCGACGTCCTCGCCGACGAGGGCGAGGCCACCGCCGCCGAGCTCGGCGAGCGCGCCCGGTTCGCGCACCACGACGTGACGTCGGAGGAGGACTGGCAGCGCGTCGTCGACCTGGCCGTCACCGAGTTCGGCGGCGTGCACGGCCTGGTGAACAACGCCGGGATATCCACCGGCCAGTTCCTGGAGTCGGAGTCCGTCGAGCACTTCCGCAAGGTCCTCGACATCAACCTCACCGGCGTCTTCATCGGCATGAAGACCGTCGTGCCCGCCATGAAGGAGGCCGGGGGCGGCTCCATCGTGAACATCTCGTCCGCCGCCGGCCTGATGGGCCTCGCCCTCACCGCGGGCTACGGCGCGTCCAAGTGGGGCGTGCGCGGCCTCACCAAGATCGGCGCGGTGGAGCTCGGCACGGCCCGCATCCGCGTCAACTCCGTCCACCCCGGCATGACGTACACCCCGATGACCGCCCAGGTCGGCATCGAGAAGGGCGAGGGCAACTACCCCAACACCCCGATGGGCCGGGTCGGCGAGCCGCACGAGATCGCGGGCGCCATGGTCTTCCTCCTCTCCGACGCCGCCTCCTACGTCACGGGCGCCGAGCTCGCCGTCGACGGCGGCTGGACGGCGGGGCCGACGGTGAAGTACGTCATGGGGCAGTGATCGGGGCGGCGGGCCTGGCTCGGCGGTGTGGGGTCGGGTGGGGGCGAGGTTGGATGGGGGTGGGGTTGGATGGGGTGCATGACTGTCGGCAGCGGGCCCGCGCCCGACCCCCGTGAAGAGATGATCAGCATCGTCGACGAGCACGACGAGGTGGTCGGCTCGGCCCCGCGCGGTGAGGCGTACGCGCGCGGGCTGCGCCACCGTTGCACGTTCATCCTGGCGCGCGACGCCGAGGGGCGCGTCTTCGTGCACCGCCGCACCCCGACCAAGCTCGTCTTCCCCTCGCTGTACGACATGTTCGTCGGCGGCGTGGTCGGAGCCGGGGAGTCCTACGACGACGCGGCGCTGCGCGAGGCGGAGGAGGAGCTCGGCGTGCGTGGACTGCCGCGGCCCACCCCGCTGTTCAAGTTCCTGTACGACGACGGCGCCGGGAAGTCCTGGTGGTCCTACCTCTACGAAGTCCGCTGCGAGCTGCCCGTGCGGCCGCAGGCCGAGGAGGTCGCCTGGCACGCCTTCGTCACGGAGGACGAACTGGCGCGGCGGCTCGACGAGTGGGAGTGGGTGCCGGACGGGCTCGACGCCTACCACCGGCTGAGGGCCTTCCGCGCGGTGTGACCGACGGGGTTCGACGGGGCTTGATCAACACGGCCTATGGTGCGGCCGTGAGCTATTTCGTACAGAGCCTGAAGCTGTGGTTCGCGCCCGAGCGGATTCGCGAGGACGGCGACACCCCCGACTACCGCTTCTCCCTCGCCAACGAGCGCACCTTCCTGGCGTGGCTGCGCACCGCGCTCGCGCTGATCGGCGGCGGCTTCGCCGTGGACCAGTTCCTGCCGGATCTGCGCTGGGGGTGGCGGATCGGGCTCGCGCTCGCGCTGCTCGCCTCGGGTGTCCTCTGCTCGCTGCGCGCCGTCAACCACTGGGTGCGCTGCGAGCGGGCCATGCGGCGCGGCGAGGATCTGCCGTCCAGCCGCTTTCCGACGGTGCTGAGCCTGGCCGTCGCGGTGGTCGCGGTCGCCATGGTGGTGGTCGTGCTGTTCGGGTGGGAGGGGTGACGGAGGGGGCGGGGCGGGGGTCCGCGCGGGTCCGTGACCCCGGTCTTCAGCCGGAGCGCACCCGTCTGGCGTGGCGGCGTACGACTCTGTCGTGCACGGTGGCGGCGGTGCTCGGCGCCCGCGCGGTCCTGCACGACGGGGCCACGGCGTTCGGGGTACTCGCGTGTGCGCTGTGCCTGCTGCTCTGGCTCGGGTTCCTGGTGGTGGCCCACCGCCGGATGGTCACGCTGACCGTGGCCCGGCCGCGGACGATGTCGCTGCGGGCGGCGCGGGTCGCTGCGCTGTGCACGGTGGCGCTGGCGGTGTGTGCGGTGGTGATGCTGCTCTGAGGGCGCTTCGGGGTTGGTTTTAGGTGCGGCTGGGGCGCCTCGGGTTCGGTTGTGGGTGCGGGGCCGCGGGGGTATGTGCGTACTCGCCATCCCTGCGGCGGGGTCCGATGTTTCCGGGTGCCTCCGTGTGCTCGGTGCTCCGTGCGCACATACCCCCGCGTCCCCTCCCGTCTCGTGCGCGGGTGCGGGCCGGCTCCAACTCCCGGAGCGGGCTGTTCGGGCGGTGTGGGCGCGTCAGTCGCCCCACTCCACCGTGACCACGATCTTGCCTCTGGTCCGGCCCTCCTCGCTCAGGCGGTGTGCCTCCGCCGCCTGTTCCAGCGGGAACGTCTTGTCGACGTGGACGGTCACGACGTCCTGTTCGGCGAGTTCGGAGAGGCGTTGGAGGTCCTCGGCGACGGGGCGTACGAAGCAGTAGTGGCCGCCCAGGCCGATCACCCCGCCGTCCGCGATGGACGCAAGGCGGCCGCCCGGTGAGAGGAGCTCCGCGGACGCCTTCAGCGTGTCGCCGCCCACCGTGTCGAACGCCGCGTCGACGCCCTCCGGGGCGAGTCCGCGGACCCGGTCCACCAGGCCTTCTCCGTAGGTGACCGGCTCGGCGCCCAGCTCGCGCAGGTAGTCGTGGTTGCGTTCGCTCGCGGTGCCGATGACGCGGGCGCCCGCGTGCCGGGCCAGCTGCACGGCGATCGAGCCGACGCCGCCCGCCGCCGCGTGCAAGAGCACGACGTCGCCCTCGGTGACCTCGAGGGCCTGGTTGACGACCTGGTACGCGGTCAGGCCGGCGAGCGGGAGGCCCGCGGCCTCCTCGAACGTGAGGTTGCGCGGCTTGCGGGCCAAGGTGCGGATCGGCGCGGCGACGTACTCGGCGAACGTGCCGCGGGAGAGGAAGTCCTCGCGTACGTAGCCGATGACCTCGTCCCCCACCGCGAACTCCGGTGCCGCGGCGCCCGGTTGGACCACCACGCCGGAGACGTCCCAGCCGGGGATCACGGGGAAGACCGGGTCCAGGAGGCTGTCGAGGTGCCCTTCCCTGCACTTCCAGTCGACGGGGTTGACTGCGGCGGCGCGGACCTTCACCAGGACGGAGTCGGGGCCGACCTTGGGGTCGCGCACCTCTCCGTACTCGAGGACTTCGGGCCCGCCGTAGCTGCGGTAACTGATCGCCTTCATGAGGGGTCGCCTTCGCGGAGGTCGGGAGAAACATCGTCGAGGCTGACAAGGATCGCATATGGGAAATAAGCGGGCATTGGGGGCTAGCCTGAGAGGGTCAACCCTCCCCCGGAGCCCGAGAAGGTGCGCGTCATGACCACCCTCCACCACGAACACCCCGTGCACGACCACGTCCATGGCCCGGCCTGCGGCCACCCCGAGGTGCCGCACGGCGACCACGTCGACTACGCGCACGACGGCCACATGCACCGTCTGCACACCGACCACTACGACGAGTGCGACCCGACCGGCCACACCGCCCACCAGGGCCACGACCACCAGCACGGGGACGGCTGCGGCCACGACTCCGTGACGCACGGCGACCACGTCGACTATCTGCACGACGGCCACCGGCACGCGTCGCACGACGGGCACTGGGACGACCACTGAGAGCTCCGCCCGGCCCGCGCCCCACGACGGGGCGCGGTAGCCTCTGGACGGCATACCGACTGGTCGGCATCATGTAGGGCAGCCAGCAAGCAGTGGCACGCCACCACCATGCCGATCAGGAGCGAAGATGAGCTCAGACCATCCGCCGGGCCTCGACCTCGACCAATTGCGCGGCCACCTCGACCGCGAGCGGCCCGGCCTGGTCGGCGGCCCGCTCTCCGCCCGGCTCATCGAGGGCGGCCGGTCCAACCTCACGTACGCCGTCACCGACGGCACCGCGCGCTGGGTGGTCCGGCGCCCCCCGCTGGGCCACGTCCTCGCCACCGCGCACGACATGAAGCGCGAGCACCGGGTGATCGCAGCGCTGCACCCGACGGACGTGCCGGTGCCCGCGCCGGTGCTGCTCTGCGAGGACGAAGCCGTCATCGGGTCGCCGTTCTACGTCATGGAGTTCGTGGACGGAACCCCGTACCGCACCGCCGAGGAGCTCGCGCCGCTCGGCCCCGAGCGCACCCGTGACGCGGTGCTCGGTCTTGTCGACACCCTCGTCGACCTGCACGCCGTCGACCCGGCGGCCGTCGGGCTCGGCGACTTCGGGCGGCCCGAGGGCTTCCTCGACCGGCAGCTGCGCCGCTGGGGCAAGCAGCTCGACGCGTCCCGCAACCGCGAGCTCGCCGGCATCGACGAGCTGCACGCGGCGCTCGGCCGCTCGCTCCCCGACTCCCCCGCGCCCACCGTCATCCACGGCGACTACCGCCTGGACAACGTCCTCATAGGCGACGACGACCGGATCAAGGCCATCCTCGACTGGGAGATGTCCACGCTCGGCGATCCCCTCACGGACCTGGGCCTGCTCGTGATGTACAGCGCGAAGCTGGAGGTGCCCGACTCCCCCGTCAGCACCACCGCGGGCGCGCCCGGCCACCCGGACCCGGCCGAGCTGATCGAGCGGTACGCCGCGCGCTCGGGGCGCGACGTGTCGGCCGTCTCCTGGTACACGGCGTTCGCGTGGTTCAAGCTCGCCGTGATCCTGGAGGGCATCCACTACCGCTACACGCTGGGCCAGACGGTCGGTGCGGGCTTCGACCGGATCGGCGAGCTCGTGCCCGTCTTCATCCAGCACGGTCTGACGACCCTCCAGGAAGGCTGAGCCGCCGTGGACTTCGCATACGACGCGCGTACCGAGGAACTGCGCGGCAAGCTGCTCGCCTTCATGGACGACCACGTCTACCCCGCTGAGGCCGTCGCCGACGAGCAGCGCGCCGCGCTCGCCTCGCCGTGGGACACCCCCGCCGTGGTGGAGGAGTTGAAGGCCGAGGCGCGTCGGCAGGGGCTGTGGAATCTGTTCCTGCCCGATGCCGAGCACGGTGCCGGACTCACCAACCTCCAGTACGCACCGCTCGCCGAGATCACCGGTCGATCGCCACAGTTGGCGCCCACCGCGTTGAACTGCGCCGCGCCCGACACCGGCAACATGGAGGTGCTCGCGCAGTTCGGCAGCGGGGCGCAGCGGAAGCAGTGGCTGGAGCCGCTGCTCGCCGGGGAGATCCGCTCGGCGTTCGCGATGACCGAGCCGGACGTCGCCTCCTCCGACGCCACGAACATCACGACGCACATCGAGCGCGATGGCGACGACTACGTCATCAGCGGCCGCAAGTGGTACATCTCCGGGGCCATGAACCCCGACTGCAAGATCTTCATCGTGATGGGCAAGACCGACCCCGAGGGCGCCGACATCCGCCGCCAGCAGTCGATGGTGCTCGTCCCGCGCGACACCCCCGGGCTCGAAGTCCGGCGCGCCATGCGGGTGTACGGGTACGAGGACCACTACCACGGCGGTCACGCCGAGGTCGTCTTCGACCGCGTCCGCGTCCCCGTGTCGAACCTGATCGGCGAGGAGGGCGGCGGCTTCGCCATCGCGCAGGCGCGGCTCGGTCCTGGCCGCATCCACCACTGCATGCGGCTGATCGGCATGGCGGAGCGTGCCATCGAGCTGATGTGCCGGCGTGCCGTGTCGCGTACGGCGTTCGGGAAGCCGCTCGCCCAGCAGGGCGTCGTGCAGGAGTGGATCGCGGACGCGCGCGTCGCCGTCGAGCAGCTGCGCCTCCTTGTCCTGAAGACGGCGTGGCTGATGGACACGGTCGGCAACAAGGGCGCGCACACGGAGATCCAGTCCATCAAGATCGCGACGCCGCGCGCGGTGGTGGACATCCTCGACCGCGCGGTGCAGCTGCACGGGGCGGGCGGCGTCAGCCAGGACTTCCCGCTCGCCGAACTGTGGGCCGCGGCGCGGACGCTGCGCTTGGCGGACGGCCCGGACGAGGTTCATCTGCGATCGCTGGCCCGCCGCGAACTCAAGCGGTACGTGTAGCGACCTCAGGGGCGCGGGGAACTGCGCGCTCAGCCCCCACCGGGGCGCGGTCGCGTCTGCCGCGGCAGGTCCTACGGCGGGTGCGGCCCGGCGGGGCCGCTCGCGCAGTTCCCCGCGCCCCTCAGGGGGCCCGCAGGGCCCTCAGGAGGAGGTCGGCCAAGTGGTCCGCCACCTGTTGAGGGGAGAGCGGGCCCTCCGGGCGGTACCACGTGGACAGGTGGTGGACGGAGCCGAAGTGGTAGTCCACCACCAGGTCCGCGGGGGTGGCCTTGGAGAAGACGCCCGATTCCTGGCCCTCCTCGATCAGGGCCCGGAAACGTTCGTGGTAGCGGCGCCGCTCCGCCCGGACCTGCTTGTTCTTCTCCGGGCCGAGGTGGTGCATGGAGCGGAAGAAGATCGACGCGTCGTCGAGGTTGTCGATCGTGCTGACCACGACGTCCGCCGCCGCGTCGCGGACCCGGTCGGCGACCGGCGCGTCCGCGTCGGCGATGGCGTCGAGCCGCTCCTGCTGGACGCGGAGCAGCCGGGCGTAGACCTCGTGGAGCAGGTCGTCCTTGGAGCCGAAGTAGTGGTAGAGCGCGCCCTTGGTGACCCCGGCCGCCTCCACGATCTCCTGGACCGACGTCCGGTCGTAGCCCTGGTCGGCGAAGAGCCTGGTGGCGGCGGCGAGGAGTCGCTGCGGGACGGGCGTCCCGTCACCGTCCGTCGTTCTGGCCACTGCCGCCACCTGCCTTTCGCGTCACTTGCTGTCGGTCGGGCGGGAACGCAGTTCCCGCCGGAGGATCTTCCCACTTGTCGTCTTCGGCAACTCCTCCAGTACCTCGACCTCGCGCGGATACTTGTACGCGGCGAGCCGTTCCTTGCAGTACGCGGTCAGGTCCTCGGGTCCGGTGTCGCTGCCGGGACGCAGGCTGACGTACGCCTTCACCGTCTCGCCCCGGTAGCTGTCGGGGACACCGACGACGGCCGCCTCGCGGACGGCGGGGTGGGTGTAGAGGACGTCCTCGACCTCGCGGGGCCACACCTTGAAGCCGGACGCGTTGATCATGTCCTTCTTGCGGTCGACGACGTAGAGCCAGCCCGCCGGGTCCATGAACCCGATGTCGCCGGTGCGCAGTTCCCCGTCGGGGAAGGCCTCGGCGGTGGCGTCGGGGCGCTGCCAGTAGCCGGGGACGACCTGGGGGCCGCGGACGACGATCTCGCCGTGCTCCCCGAACGGCACCTCTGCGCCGAGGTCGTCCAGGATGCGTACGACCGTCTCGGGGCCCGGAACGCCGACGGCGAGGGTGCCCGAGACCGGGTCGACGGGGGCCTCCTGGCCGGGCGGCACGGAGGCGCAGGGGGCGGTGCACTCGGTGAGGCCGTACCCGTTGTGGAGGTAGGGGCCGAAGGAGGCGCGGAACTTCTCGACGAGGGCCGGGGGCAGCGGCGCGCCGCCGGAGGAGATCATCGCGAAGGAGTCGAAGTGGGCGCGGGTCACCGAGGGGTGGGCGGCGAGCGCCATGAAGGCGGTCGACGGGCCGACCGTGTAGGCGGGCCGGTGCTCGGTGAATGCGTCGAGGACCACCCCGGCCTCGAAGCGGTAGGCGAGCGCGAGCGTTCCGGCGTTGGCGATGCAGGCGGCGACCTGCGCGACCATGCCGGTGATGTGGAAGAGCGGCGCCATCGCGAAGTAGCAGGCGCCTTCGGGTATGCCGGACCCGGTGCGCTGGCGTTCCGCGTTGTAGGTGATGTTGCCGTGGGTGTTCATGGCGCCCTTGGGGGTGCCGCTGGTGCCCGAGGTGTAGCTGATCAGCGCCACGTCGGAGGGGGCGAGGGCGCGGTCGGCCGGGGCGGGGAGTCCTTGGCGGGCGACGGCGATCAGGTCTTCGGCGTCGTCGGCGACGGGCAGGCGTTCGAAGTCGAGGACCCGGGCGTCGTTCCGGGTCTGCAGGTCGAGCTGGCAGGCGGTGAGGACGACACGGACCGGTGAGTCGGCGGCGGTGTCGCGCAGGTACGTCTCCCAGGCACGGTCGGAGCAGACCAGCGCGGTCACTCCGGCGTCGGCGAGGACGTGCCCGACCTCCGCCGTGCGGTACATGGGGTTGACGGGGACGACGGTGGCGCCCGCCTTCCAGGCGCCGAGGAGCGCGAGCACGAAGTGCGGGGTGTTCTGCAGGAGGATCGCGACGCGGTCGCCGCGGGCGACGCCGCGGGCGGCGAGGTGCCCGGCCACGGAGTCGCTGAGGGCGTCGGTCTCGCGGTAGGTCAGGCGTCCGTCGAAGTAGGCGAGCGCGGTGTGGTCGGGGGCGCGCTCGACGGCGGCGCGGAACGCGTCGGGCACGGAGGGCGCGGGGTGCACGGGCGCGCGCTGGGCGTCGTTGAGCCGGGCCAGCCAGGGCTTGGCGGCGTACGGGGACCCGAGGGGCAGGTGGTCGTTCACCGCTCGTTCTCCTCCCACTTCTGCTGGATGTGGTTCATGCCCTTGAGCCACTTGTCGGGGGTCTCGGCGCGGGCCCGGTAGAACGCGGCCACCTCGGGGTGCGGCAGGATCAGGAAGCGGTCCTCCGCCATGCCGGCGAAGAGCGCGGCGGCGACGTCGTCCGGTTCGATGGCGGTGGGGGTGAGCACGAGGTCGCCCGCGGTGCCGGTGGCGGCGAGCATGTCGGTGCGGACGCCCTGCGGGCAGATCGCGTGGACCTTGATGCCGCGGTGGCGGTACGTGAGGGAGAGCCACTCGGCGAACGCGTACGCGCCGTGCTTGGTGACGCTGTAGGGCGCGGCGCCGATCATCGTGAGCAGGCCGGCCGCGGAGACGGTGGAGACGAAGCGGCCGCTGCCGCGCTCCAGCCAGTCGGGCAGCAGCGCGTGGGCCGCCCGCACGTGCGCCATGACGTTGACGTCCCAGGCGGCGGCCCAGACCTCTTCGGGCGCGGCCTCACTGCCGCCGGAGCCGAGCCCGGCGTTGGCGCAGTACACGTCGACGGTGCCGCCGAGCGCGTCGCGGGCCTCGGGCACGATCGTGGACGCGTCGCCGGGCACGGCGATGCCGCCGATCTCGTCGGCGACGGTCTTCGCCTTGGCGGCGTCGAGGTCGTTGACGACGACGCGCGCCCCTTCGGCGGCGAAGCGGCGGGCGAGCGCGGCCCCGATGCCGCCCCCTCCGCCCGTGACGACGACGCCCTTGTCCAGCAGGGTTTCCACGATCGTTCTCCTTCGCCCGCGGCTCGGCTTCGCTGGCAGACTAACCAGTCGGTATGTCGCGGGGAAAGGGGTGCGGAGGCCCGGGTTCAGGGCCCCCGGGCCCTACGGCCTGCCGACCATGCTCGCGTGCAGGATCCGGGCCAGCTCGCGCGGCTGGGAGAACATCGGCCAGTGCCCGGTGTCCATCTCGACGAGCCGCCAGGGCTCGCTCTTGAGCAGGTCGGCCACGTCGTCGGACGGCTCTTCGCCGTCGAGCAGGCACTTCACGTACGTCGCGGGCAGTTCGGCCAGCGAGCGCTCCAGGACGGCGGGCTCGGTCAGGGTGGCGCCCGGGTGCGGTGTCGCGCCGCTCGCGATTCTGGCGACCTGCTCGCTGTCGAGCCCCTGTCCGTCGAACTCCGCCGCGTGGGGGAGCCACCAGCCGTCGCCGTCGTCGAGGATGCCCTCGAACGCCTGCTGGCCCTGCCACCACAGGGAGGCGAACGACTCGCCGTCGACCGGCACGACGGCGTCCACGAACACGACGCGGGCCAGCCGGTCGCCGATGCGCTCGGCCGCCTGGCCGACGGGGATGCCCGCGTAGCTGTGCCCGACGAGGACGACGTCGCGCAGGTCGAGACGTTCGACCTCGGCGACGATGTCGTCCACGTGGGTCCGCTGCCCGGCGGGGACTTCCTGCTTGTCGGCGAGGCCGGAGAGGGTCAGGGGGTGGGCGCCGTGTCCGGCGGCCCGCAGGTCCCGTGCCACGTCCTCCCATGCCCAGGAGCCGAGCCACGCGCCTGCCACCAGTATGTATTCCGCCATGGCGGAGAACGTACACGCTCGGGGCGAAACGGGGCAGACCCCTCCGGTGGCCGTCGTCGCACACGCGTCCCTGCCGCACATCTGGTCAGGTGCCCCGGGCGGCAGGACCATACCGGCGTGGAGCCCTACTGGGAATTGACCTTCGACGCCGACGGCGACGTCGACACCGCTCAGCGCGCGCAGCTGCTGGCCGGCGCGGAACGTGAACGCGTCACCGATCTGCTGGTCTTCGCGCACGGCTGGAACAACGAGAAGAAGGACGCCCGGAAGCTGTACGGGCGTTTCTTCACCCCCTGCCAGGATCTCGCCGGGACGGGGGTGCGCCTCGGCTACGTGGGAGTGATGTGGCCCGCGATCCGCTTCCCCGACGAGCCCATCCCCGACTTCGACCCGTCGGCCGCGCCCGTCGCCGCCACCCCGCCGGGCGAGCCCGTGCTCGACGCGACCACACGGGAGGTGCTCGACCGCGCCTTCCCCGACCACGCGGCGACCCTCGACCGGATCGCCGAACTGCTCGCCGAACGCTCCGAAGTACCGACCCGCATCTATGAGTTCGGGCGGCACGTGCGTGAGCTGGTGTCCCTGCGCGAGACCCATCCGGCCCGCCACTTCGGGCAGGACACCGGGGCGGGCGAGCCCGCCATGCTCACCGACGACGCGGTCAAGGTCTGCGAGGTGTTCGCCGCCGCGCGCGCCGACACCGGCGAGCCCCTCCTCCTCAGCGACCTGCGCAACCGTCTGTGGGACGGCGCGTACGAACTGCTGCGCCAAGGCACGTACTACGCGATGAAGCGCCGTGCGGGCGCCGTCGGACAGCTGGGGCTCGGGCCCGCGATCGGCCTGCTCGCCGCGGACGTGCCGAGGGTGCGGGTGCACCTCATCGGGCACAGCTTCGGCGGCAGGCTCGTGTCGTACGCGCTGCGCGGCATGCCTGCCGACGTGCGCGCGGTGAAGTCGGTGACCCTCCTTCAAGGCGCCTTCTCGCACTACACGTTCGCGGAACGGCTGCCTCACGACACGTCGCGCGGCGGAGCGCTGCACGGGATGCAGAAGCGCATCGACGGGCCGCTGGTCTCCTGCTACTCGCACCACGACGACGCGCTCGGCCGGCTGTACCCCCTCGCGTCGAAGCTGGCCGGGGACTCCTCCAGCTTCCTCAACCTGTGGGAGCGGTGGGGCGCCGTCGGCTACAACGGCATCCGGTCCGTGACCGGCACCAAACGCATCAAGCTCGGCGAGAAGGTGCCGGTCACGGGCTGTGTGAGCATCGACGCGGCGTCGGTGGTGCGCCGGGGCGGTCCGCCCTCCGGCGCGCACAGCGACGTGTGCCACGAGGAGCTGGCACGCGTCGTGTTCGCGGCGGGGCGGATCGCCCGGTCGTAGGAGCCCGTCCTTGCGGGCGGCCCGGCCTACCGGTGGCGGGGGAACTCGACGACCTGCTGGTACGTCGGGCGGTTCTGCCACTGGATCGGCTTGTGCGTGATGCCGCCGAGCGCCCGGTGGATGACGGAGTCCGCGCACCACTGGTCGCCCGCCTTGCACGCGTCGTCACCGGGGTAGACCTCGGTGGCGGGCTTCGCGGCGGCCTGCCCGAGGGTGGTGAGCAGGGCGTCGCGGCAGGCGTCGAGCTCGCCGCCGCCGCAGTAGGTGTCGGCGAGCTCGCCCTTCACCGGCTGTCCGAGGACCTTGCGCAGATCCTTGTCGGCGTAGCCCCACCAGCCGTACTGGAAGGCCGATCCGGCGTGCGCCCCCGTCGGCCCGTGCCCGGCGGACGGCGCCTCGTCGGTGGCGAGCTGGGAGGTGAGGGCGTCGTAGAGCTCCTTGCCGAGGCCCGGCTTGAACTCGGCCTCGATCAGCCGCGGCCACCAGGCGTCCATGATGCGTACGGCGTCGGGGTGTGCGTACGTCTTGGCGCCCGCCGCCGTCTGGTTGCGCTGGGCGCCGGCCTTGCCCCACGCCTCCAACTGCTCGACGGCTTTGGCCTGTTGCGGGTCGGTGATCGGCTTGCTGCGCAGCACCTTCAGGAGCTCGGGCAGCACCTGTTCGCCGCGCAGGTCGGTGACGGCGGCCTCGGACATGGCCCGGGTGAGCGAGGCGCGGGTGACACCGCCCTGTTCGGTGAGCTTCTTGACGCGTCCGTCGAGCAGATCGCCGCGGTGCACGGCGCTGACACCGAAGCCCGCCGTGCTGAAGTCCTTGGCCTGCTTGTTGTTCCAGGAGATGTAGTAGTCCTGGTTGACGGACTGCGGGTGCTGGGCGGGCGGTGTCTGCGCGGAGGTGTTGTCCGCCGGGTCGAAGTCCCGCCATTCGAGGTCCTGTTGGGCCTTGACGGGCAGGGCCGGGTCGACGCTTTCGGCACGCTCGGGGTTGGCGCCGCTGTTGTAGTACGCGATGTCGCGCGAGTCGACGTAGAACCAGTTGAAGGCGTAGCTGATGTTCTGCGCGGCCTTCTTGAACGTCGCGGAGTCCTTGACGTACGTGGGGTCGTTCAGCATCTGGAAGCCGATGATGGAGTCGGCCTCATGGCGGTAGGTGGAGCGCAGCGAGACGTACGCGACGGGCTTGCCGTCGATGCTCGCGCGGTGCGTCACGATGCCGTACTTCGTGCGGAAGACCTGCATGCGGTAGGAGCCCGCGGCCGTGGAGTCGGCGACGGTCGGCTTCCAGGCGTTCTTGCGCTCCATCTTCTCCATGGGGGTGCAGGTGCCGCGGTACAGGTAACCGGCCGACTGCTTGGTGGGGGCTCCCCCGCCCGGCTCGCACAGCTCCACGGCGTACGTGTCGGTGATGTCCTGTCCCGCGGAGGTGGCCGACCAGGCGTAGTCCTGGCCGCGCCCCAGCTGGACGTACATGCCGACGCCCGCGAAGGAGACGCCGCGCGCGCTGATGCCGGGGCCCTGGAGTTCCTGCTGCATGAGGAGCTGGGGTGCGAAGTAGCCGGTCTGCGGGCCGAAGACGGCGACGGGGTTGCCGCTCGCGGTGTGCTTCCCGGAGACGAGCAGGGCGTTGGACATGCCCTTCTTGTGGCCGTCGGCCCGGAACAGGTCCGGGGGCAGGACGCCCTTGTCGTACATGCCCTGCGCGGGCCTCAGCTTCTTCGGCGCCTTCACGGGGTCCTTGGCGCCGGTCCTGGCGCCGCCCTCGCGGTCGTACACGAGCTGTTCGCGCTCGACCGAGCCCGGGTCGGGCAGGGCGGTGCCACGCGCCTTCTCCGGCTTGCCCGCGTAGGGGAAGCCCGTGCCGTCGTGGATGGTCTGGACGGCCTCGGGGTCGTTGCGGGCGCGGAAGGACTCCCAGACCTTCGTGCCCTTCTCGACGCCGTACTTCTTCTGGGACTCCAGGAGGGAGAGGGCGGACTCGACCTCTCCGCCGCCGCCGTTGCCGAAGAGCCCGCCGACCACCGAGGCCAGCGCGATCATGTCGGTGATCTTGAAGGGTTCTATCTCGCCGACGTTGGTGATCGCGTCTATCTTGCCGGTCAGGACGTACTCGCCGGGGAAGTAGCGGCCGTTCTTCGACTTCGTGCGGTACGCGTTGAGGCCGTCGATGTAGGCCTGCGCGTCCTCCATCGCCTGCTTGCCGCGCTCGCCCTGGGTCGTCCTGATGTACTCGACCTGTTTCTCCAGGTCCTTCTCCGTGTACGGGGCCTGCGGCCAGAACTGCTGCTCCAGGCCCTGGTTGGCGGGGGCGCCGCCCGCGAACGAGGTGAGCTGGCCGCGCCCGATGTGCCGGAACAGGTCGATGAGCCAGAGCCGGTCCTGCCCGGCGGCGAAGCCCGCGCCGAACTCGGTGCCGTAGCGCGTGGTGCCCTTGATGTGCGGGACGCCGTACTTCTTGTCCCGGGTGATCGTCACGTCGTCGCGCGGCTTCGTGACGGAGTCGACCTGGTCGCCGGGCACCCCGAAGGAGGCATCATTGAAGAACTCGGTGAGCTTGTCGTCGGTGAGCGACGGATAGCCGGAGGACAGCGCGTCGTACGGACCCAACTGGTCGTCGGCGTGCTTGGGCTGAGTGCCGAGGACACGGTGGGCGAGGATCTCGGCGAGCGTGGCGTTGCCGCTTGCGCCGGGCGGCAGGACGTCGGCGCACTGGCCCCCGCAGTAGTCGGTGTCCTCGGCGGAGCGCTCCTTCGGGGCCGGCTCCCGGGGGCCGGCGACGGCGCCCGGCAGGGGCGCGAGCAGGGAGGCGCCGAGCGCGAGCGCCGCCCCCGCGGTGAGTGTTCTGAGCCTGACGATGCGTCGTCGCATGGGTGCTCCTCCGGTTGCTGCGGAAGACCGATGCGGCGGAGGCTACTGGCGGGTTGCCCAACGTGAAAGATGAACAAGCGTCGCCTTTTCCGAATCACCACAACGCGCCCCCCATGCGCCTGCATCACCACAGCTCGTGCGGGCAGGCGAAAAACGGTCGCGCGATGAGGGAGCCGAATCGCGTGTCGATACGTCTACTCGGCGACGTCGTGACGAACTCGATGGACTCGACTCGACATCGACGCCGGCGAATGCGGAACACGGGTACCAGTACGGAAGTACGTGTGACGGAGGTGCAGGGCGATGGCCGGATTCCGGAGTCTCGCGAGACAGGTGCGTGATCCGAAGAGCGACCTGGCACTGCGGCGGTACTCGCTGCGCAAGTGCCTGGAGAGGTTCGCCCCCTACGGTCACCGGGCGACCTGGGACCATCTGTGCGCCCGGGCGGGGTTCGGGCCCGAGGACAGGTCGCCCGACCCGGTGCGGCTGGTGGCGGCACTGAACGAACTGGAGGCGGCTCGGGCGGTGTGGCTCGCCTATGAGGCGGACTTCGCCGAACGCCGCCGCAAGGAGAAGCACGACGGGCTCAGGCGCCCCGGCAGCGTCGACGACTGGCACCGCTGCACGTGGGGCGGGTGCGGCGTGGCCTGGTGCGACGACCCCGACATCCACCCGGACGAACCCCTCGCCGAGGTCCTGCGCCGGCTCATCGCGGCGCTGGAGCGGGAGCCGGGCACGAGCTGCCCCGTCTGTGCGGACACCACTCTCACCTGGAAGCACGGCCTGGCGCACGAGCCGTCGTCGGGAGCGGTCTGCACGGGCTGCGGCATCGTCGTGCCCGGCCCGGTCCTCACGGCCGACGCCGTGGACCGGGCGCGCGCGAGGCGGCTGCGTCCCCTGGTGTCGGCGTGAGGAACGGTGCGGTCAGGGCGTGACCACATCCGTGTGGATCGCCAGCTTGAACTGGGCGTGGATCAGCGGCGTGCGGAGCTTCACGTCTCCCACGCCGCGTGCCGAGATCTTCAGGCCCAGCGGTGTGCCCGGGTGCACGAACATCTGCCAGAGGTAGGTCCTGTACTGCCCTCCCCTGGTCGGCGCGGAGTCGGTCGTCGCGGTCGAGTCGTACCCCGTCGAGTGGTTCAGCGGGTCACGGACGTACCGCGAGCGGTACTCGATCGCCTTCGCGTCCGCCTCCCAGAAGACCATCGCGGACAGCAGGCCCCACCCCTCGTGGCTGGGCCATATCAGCCCCGAGCGGGCGTCCGGGTACTCCGAAGGGCTCGTGAGGCCCTTCGCCGGGTCGTGCATGCGCCACGGGTCGTAGGACTCGGCCCCGGCGCTGTACGGGAAGCGCACCAGGTGGTAGCCGTCACTGTCGTACTTGACGGTCTGCTTCCCGTGGCGTGCGGCGTCCCACAGCAATGAGCAAACGACGACGGACATCGACTCTCCCCCGTTCTGTGCCTGTGGCTGTGACTGTGCCTGTGTCTGTGTCTGTGTCTGTGTCGACGGTCTCGCTTCCTACTCCTACTGCTTGCGGGGTTTGCGGTCCACCAGCAGGCGGGAGCCACTGTGCCGCTCGCCGAAGACGTCGTCGGGGTTGGAGAGCACACAGGTGTCCAGGGACAGGCAGCCGCAGCCGATGCAGTCGGTCAGGTGGTCGCGGAGCCTGCCCAGCTGTTTGATGCGCTTGTCCAGCTCCGAGCGCCAGCCCTCGGAGAGCCGGGCCCAGTCCTCGCGGGTGGGCGTGCGCTCCTCGGGGAGCGAGTCGAGGGCCTCGCGAATCGTGGAGAGCGGGATGCCGACGCGCTGGGAGGCGCGGACGAAGGCGACGCGGCGGAGCGTGTCCCGGTGGTAGCGGCGCTGGTTGCCGGAGGTGCGGCGGCTGGTGATGAGGCCCTTGGACTCGTAGAAGTGCAGGGCGGACACGGCGACGCCGCTGCGGTCGGCGAGCTGGCCGACGGTGAGTTCGTGGACGTTCTCCGGTATCTGGGGCACAGCACAAACCTAATGGCTGGTCCGTTGACACGCGTCGACCCACGCACCATGCTGAGCAAGCGCTTAGTCTGCATACGTCTAGGAGGCCAGGGACATGGCGGAGCCGAGGATCTTCACGTCGCCCGAGGAGCTGCGCGCCGGTGTCGGCGAGCAGCTCGGATACAGCGACTGGCTGGAGATCGACCAGAAGCGGATCGACCTCTTCGCGGAGGCGACCGGCGATCACCAGTGGATCCACGTGGACGCCGAGAAGGCGGCGCAGGGCCCCTTCGGGACGACCATCGCGCACGGCTATCTGACGCTGTCGCTGCTGCCGATCCTGGTGCCGCAGACGCTGCGCGTCGAGGGCATGAAGATGGGCCTCAACTACGGCACGGAGAAGGTCCGCTTCCCCTCCCCCGTGCCGGTCGGCTCGCGGCTGCGCGCGACCACCGTGCTCACGGACGTCACGCCGACCAAGGACGGCGGCGTACAGGTGACGGCGAAGGTCACCGTGGAGCGCGAGGGCGGCGACAAGCCGGCGTGCGTGGCGGAGTCGGTGTCGCGCTACTACTTCTGAGGTTCCACCGCTCCTGAAGTTCCGCTACTTCTGGAGGTCGGTGGGCCGTGCGCCCACCATGCGCAGCACGAGGTCGGCGTAGAGCGCGCCGACCTCGTCGGGCGTCCGGTGTCCCGCCGCGTTGAACCAGCGGGCGACGTCGATGCAGAGCGACAGGACGGCGAGCGTGGTGCCCGGCACGTCGGGGACGTCGAACTCCCCCGTCCGCACGCCGTCGTTGATGATGTCGCGCACGGCCGCGTCCGACTTGCGGCGCAGCGCGACGATCTCCGTGCGGTGCTCGTCGCCGAGCGCGTCCAGCTCGTACTGCACGACCCGCGCGGTCGTGTGGTGGGCGGCGTGCCAGCCGACGAAGGAGCGCACGGCCTCCTGGAGCCGTTCGGCGGGGCCGCCGTCGCCGTCCGCAGCGGTCCGCAGGATCGTCAGGGCCTTGTCGTGGCCGATCCGGCTGATGCGGTGGAGCAGCTCTTCCTTCGTCTTGTAGTGGATGTAGAGCGCGGCGGGGCTCATTCCGGCGCGGCCCGCGATGTCCCGGGTCGTCGTCGCGTGGTACCCGCGCTCGGCGAAGGCCTCGACGGCGGCGACCAGCAGCCGCCTGGCCGCGTCGGGGCTGACCTCGCCCCACGGCTGCTCCTCGCCGGGCGTCTCCTCCGCCGTACCCATGTCCACTCCTTCACCGTTCGGGAGGGACACCATACCCCTGACGGTGAGCAAGCGCTTAGCGTGCGGGGCAGGTCAGAAGGCCGAAACCCCCGTCAGCGCGCGCCCGATGACGAGTTTCTGTATCTGGCTGGTGCCTTCGTAGAGGGTCATCACGCGGGCGTCGCGGAGCAGCTTGCCCGCCGGGTACTCGTCGATGTAGCCGTACCCGCCGAAGACCTGGAGCGCGTTGTTCGCGGCGCGCACCGCCGCCTCGGAGGCGAACAGCTTGGCCTTCGAGGACTCCGTGGCGAACGGCTGCCCGCGGTCGATGAGGTCGGCGACCCGCCAGGTCAGGAGGCGCGCGGCGTCCACGTCGACCGCGATGTCGCTGATCAGCTCCTGCACCAGCTGGTGGTGGGCGATGGTCTTGCCGAACTGCTCGCGCTCGCCTGCGTACCGCACCGCCGCGTCCAGGGCGGCCCGCGCGATGCCCACACAGCCCGCCGCCACCGACATGCGGCCCTTCGCGAGGGCCGACATGGCGACGGAGAAGCCCTTGCCCTCGGGCGCCATCATGGCCGACGCGGGCACGCGCACGTCCTCAAGGACGAGTTCGGCGGTGGCCTGACCGCGCAGGCCGAGCTTGCCGTGCAGGGTGCGGCGGGTGAGGCCGGGGGTGTCGGTGGGGACGAGGAAGGCGGAGACGCCCTTGTGGCCGGGCGCGTCGCCGGTGCGGGCGAAGAGGAGCACGACGTCGGCCCAGGTGCCGTTCGTGATGAACATCTTGGTGCCGTTGACGACGTACGCGTCGCCGTCGCGCACCGCCCTGGTGGTGAGGTTGCCCGCGTCGGATCCGGTGCCCGGTTCGGTGAGCCCGAAGCATCCGACGTACTCGCCGGAGGTGAGCCCCGGCAGCCACTGCCGCTTCTGCTCCTCGCTGCCCCAGTGCGCGATGGTCTTGGCGACAAGACCGAGCGAGACGGAGACGATGCCGCGCACGGAGGAGTCCCCGCGTCCGAGTTCCTCGGTCACCAGGCAGTACGCGAGGTGGTCGCCGCCCGAGCCGCCGTACTCCTCGTCGATGGTGAGCCCGAGGAAGCCGACCTCGCCGAGCTTCTTCACGAGGCCGCGGTCGACGCTCTCCGCGCGGTCCCACTCGACGACGTGCGGTGCGATCTCGCGCGCGACGAAGTCCTCGGCCAGCTCCCGGACGGCGGTCTGCTCGTCGCTGAGCTCCAGGTTCATCGGGGGCACCTCTCCGGTCGGGGTCGTGACGGCGGGGCCGTCTCCGCGTGACGTCGAATTTTAAATTAGCACTGCTAGTTTGTTCCGGCAGCCCTACTATGTGCCGCATGGCCCGACCGCGCAAGCCCCTCCTGAGCCGAGAACGCATCGTCGACACGGCGCGCGCACTCGTGGACGCCGAGGGTCTCGCGGCCGTCTCGACGCGCCGCCTCGCCGCCGAACTCGGCGTCAGCGGGCCCTCCCTCTACAACCACTTCCGCACCAAGGACCAGATCCTGGAGGCCGTCGCCGACTCGGTGAGCGCACAGGTCGACCTGTCGATGTTCGAGCCCGACGACGCGCGGGACTGGCGCACGGCCCTGCACGACTGGGCGGTCTCCTACCGGGCCGCCCTCACCCTGCACCCGAACATCGTGCCGGTGCTCGCGCGCGGCCCCGGGCGCAGGCCGGCCGGGCTGCGGCTCGCGGACGCGGTGTTCGGCGCGATGGTCGACGCGGGCTGGCCCGCCGCGCAGGCCACGTCGATCGGCGCGCTGATGCGGTACTTCGTCATGGGCTCCGCGATCGGCTCGTTCGCCGGGGGCTTCGTGGACGACGAGGCGGCGTACGACCCCGCCGACTACCCGCACCTCGGCCAGGCCCACCTGCTCGCCGACCGCCAGCAGGTCATCGACGAGCGGGCCTTCGAGGCGGGCCTGCGGGCGCTGCTCGACGGCCTTGCGCTGCAGTACGAGCAGGTGGCGGCGCGAGCGTAAGGGGGGGCCTGCCTGCGCGTTCGCCGCGTACCCCGGCATCGACGGCCTCGGCGCCGTCGATGGCCTGAAGGGTCGCGTCACTCCGTGACGATGCGGTCCACGGCGGCCGTGACCAGGGCGTCGCGCTCGGCGTCGGTGAGGAAGTCGGGCAGGGTGAGCTGTTCGACGATGAGCCAGTTGAAGGCGAGGTAGAGGAGCTTGACGGCGGTGGCGTCGCCGGGCAGCCCCGACGCCTCGTGGTACGAGAGGTTCGCCTCCAGGTCGGCCCGGACCCGCTCGGTGAGGACGGCGCGGAGCTCCGGGCGGCGGGTGGCCTCCAGGCGCAGTTCGAGCAGCGCCAGATAGCCCGTACGGAAGCCGCTGACGCGGCCGACGACCTCCCGCATCAGCTCGACGTAGGTCTCCTTGTCCCGCTTGGCGGCACGCTGCCGTTCGACCTCGGCGGGTTCGGGCGTCAGGCGCTCGTAGACCCGGGCGCCGGCCTGGGTGAGCAGGTCGTCGCGGTTGGCGAAGTAGTTGGACGCGGTCCCGGTGGGAACGCCCGCCTCGGTGTCCACGGACCGGAAGGTCAGCCCGCGCGCACCGTCCCTGGCGAGCACCTCGATGGCGCCGTCGACCAGAGCCGCCCGCCGCCCGTCATTCCTGCGCACCATTGACACCACTCCATTCGCAGTACTACGTTCCGACCACTACAGCTTGAGTACTACAGGGGGAGTAACGGAATGCGCAAGCTGGTCTACTACATCGGCGCCTCGGTCGACGGGTACATCGCGGGCCCCAGGGAGTTCGACTCCGCTTCGACACGGTCCTGATGGGTCACGGAACCTCTCTCAAACAGCGGCCGGGCAGGACATCTGGCTGTGCGGCGGCGGACGGGTCGCGGCCGCGCCGCTCCCCGACATCGACGAGCTGATCGTCAAGAGTTACCCCGTCGTCGCGGGCGACGGAATCCCCGTCTTCGGCGGGAAGTCCGACCCGACGCGGTTCCGCGTGACGGCTCGCGAGGCGTTCGACAACGACGTCCTGATGACGTGGTTCGAAGCGGCCCGGTAGATGTAATCTGCATCCGTCTCGTCGGGCGGTATGGGCCGGACGGTTGAGGGACGTGGGGTGGGGGTGGCCGTGGGGCACGCGACGGATGCGGTGGATGCCGGTGGTTCGGTCGGCGGACCGGAGGACTCGGCCGGGGGCCGGGGCCGGGCGCACACCCCGGCCCGCCTCAGGGACTTCGCGGCGCAGGTGCTGCGCGGTCAGGGCCAGGTCACGTTTCTGCCGAACGCTGCCACCGGCGCCCTCTTCGCCGTTGCGCTGTTCGCGGCGGGCTGGGAGTACGGGGTGTACGGCCTGGCCGGCACCGCCGTCGGGACGGCCACCGCACGGCTCCTCGGCGTGGACCACGACCGCGTCGCGGCCGGGCTCGAGGGCTTCAACGCCTGCCTGACGGCGCTCTGTTTCGCGGTCTTCCTCGGCGCGGCCCACATGTCGACGGCGCTGCTCGCGGTCGCGGGCTGTGTGGTCGTGACGGTCGTGACGGCGGCCGTCGTCCGGGGGCTCGGCGTCTGGGGCCTGCCCTCGCTCACGCTCCCCTACTGCCTGCTCGCCACCGCCGTGACCATCGCCGCACCCGGCTTCGGACGGCTCTGGCACACCGGACAGGGCGTGGCCGCGCTCCCGCTGCCCGCGTCGGGCACGACCTCCGTCGAAGCGGGCGAGCTGGCGCGCGGTTTCCTCGCCGGTTTCGCCCAGATCTTCTTCATGCCGCAGTGGTACGTGGGCGCCCTGCTGTTGCTCGGCCTGCTCGTCGCGGGCCCCCGCACGGCCGCCGTCGCATGCCTCGGCAACGCCGTGGGCGTCGCCACCGCGTGGGCCCTCGGCGCGCCCGCGGCACGGATCGCCGACGGCACGATGGGCTACAACGCCGTGCTCGTCGCCCTCGCCCTGTGCGGCGTCTTCCTGCCCGCCCGCGCGGCGACCCTCACGTACGCACTCGTGGCGGCCGCCGCCGCGACGGCGCTCGGACCCGCGGTCTCGGCCCTCTTCGCGCCGTCCGGCGGCCACGCCTTCACCTGGCCGTTCGTCCTGACGACGTTCGTGTTCCTGGCGGCGGCCAAGTCCTTCCCCCGGCTGACCGGTTCGGACCACGCGGACTAGTCGGGGACGGGCGTCGGTCAGAAGATGACCAGCGCCCGACCCCCCTTGCCCGCCAGCATGTTCTCGAACGCCGCCGGGATGCCGTCGAGTCCGATGCGGTCGGTCACGAGGGCGCCCAGGTCCAGGCGGCCCGCCCTGACGTGTTCCGCGAGGACCGGCAGGTCGACCGTCGGGTCGCAGTTGCCGTACACGCAGCCGGAGAGGGTCCTGCCCCAGTGGAAGAGCTCCAGGGCGTTGAACGTGACCTGCTGGTCCTTGCCGCCGATGCCGACGACCGTGGTGCGGCCGCCGCGCCGCGTCGACTCCCAGGCCGTACGGATCGTCACCGCGCGGCCCACGCACTCCACCGCCACGTCGACGCCCTGGCCACCGGTGAGTTTGCGGATCTCGCGGGCCGTCGTGTCCGAGGCGACCACGTAGTCCGTGGCGCCCGCCGAGCGGGCCAGCTCCTCCTTCTCCGGGGAGACGTCGACGGCGACGATCGGCCCGGCGCCCGCGATCCGCGCCGCCTGCAGCGTGGCGAGGCCGACGCCGCCGACGCCGAAGACGGCGACGCTCTCGCCCTCGCGGACCCGCGCCGAGTGGTGCACCGCGCCGTACCCGGTCAGGACGGCGCAGCCGAGCAGCGCCGCGTCGGTCAGCGGGACGCCGTCCGGCACCGGCAGGACGCAGTTGGCGGCGACCACCGTCTCCTCGGCGAACGCGGCGACGTTCAGGCCGGGGTGGAGGTCGCTGCCGTCCGGGCGCCGGGCGTAGACGTCCGCGGCGCCCGCGAGGGCGTTGCCGCAGAGCCACACCTCGCCGATCGAGCAGGCGTGGCAGCCGCCGCAGGACGGCGCCCAGTTGAGGACGACCCCATCGCCGGGCGCGACGTGCGTGACGCCCTCGCCGACGGAGACCACGGTGCCCGCCCCCTCGTGGCCGAGGACCGCGGGCACCGGCACCCGCATCGTGCCGTTGGACAGGGACAGGTCGGAGTGGCAGACCCCGGCGGCTGCGAGACGCACCCGGACCTGGCCGGGGCCCGGCTCCGGGAGGTCGATCTCCGCGATCTCCAGCGGGGAGCCGACGGCGGGCAGGATGGCGGCGCGGACCACGTTCACGTACTCCTTGGGTCGGGGGGCGGGGCGGGATGGCGCTGACGTACGGGGTGGGGTGTCAGAACTGCAGGGACTTCGTCTGGAGGTACTCGGTCAGGCCGTGCGCGCCCAGTTCGCGGCCGACGCCCGACTGCTTGTACCCGCCGAAGGGGGCGAGCGGGTTGAAGCTGCCGCCGTTGATGTCGACCTGGCCGGTGTCCATGCGGCGGGCGAACGCCACGGCCTCCGCGTCGTCGGCCGCCCACACCGCGCCCGCGAGCCCGTACACGGTGCCGTTGGCGATGCGCAGGGCGTCGTCCTCGTCCTCGTACCGGATGACGGAGACCACCGGGCCGAAGATCTCCTCCTGGGCGATGGTCATCCCGGGCGTGACGTCGGCGAAGACGGTGGGCTGGACGTAGTAGCCCTTGTCCTTGCCCTCGGGCGCCTCGGGGCCGCCCGCGACGATGCGTGCGCCCTCCTCGACGCCCTTCTCGATGTAGCCGCGCACGCGCTCCCGCTGCTTGGCGTTGACGACGGGGCCGATGCGGTCGCCGTACTTGGCGGCGGCCGCCGCGGCGAGCTCCACCGCCTCGTCGTACCGGTCGGTGTGGACCAGCATGCGGGTCCACGCGCTGCACGTCTGGCCGGAGTTGGACATGACGTTGGCGACGCCCACGTTGACGGCCTTGGCGAGGTCCGCGCTCGGCAGGATGACGTTGGCGGACTTGCCGCCGAGCTCCAGGGCGACGCGCTTGACGGCCGCGCCCGCGGTCGCGCCGATCCGCTTGCCGACCGCCGTCGACCCGGTGAACGAGACGAGGTCGACGCCCTCGTGCTCGGCGAGTGCCTGTCCGGCGACCGGGCCGAGCCCGGTGACGAGGTTGAACACGCCCGCGGGCACGCCCGCCTCGTCGACCGCCTCGGCGAAGAGCTGGGCGGTGAGGGGGGTGTCCTCGGCGGGCTTGAGGACGACGGTGCAGCCCGCGGCGAGCGCGGGGGCCACCTTGTTGACGATCTGGTGGAGGGGATAGTTCCAGGGGGTGATCGCGCCGACCACGCCGACCGGCTCCAGGTAGACGGTGGAGTTGCCGACCTTCTCCTGGAAGGGGTGCGTCGCGGCGAGTTCGGCGTACGAACCGGAGACCAGGATCGGTACGCCCGCGTGCACGGCCTGCGAGAAGGGCAGCGGCGCCCCCAGCTCGGCGGTGACGGTCTCGGCGACCTCGTCCTTGCGGGCGACGAGGCGGTCACGGAGCGCGCCGATCAGGGCGGCGCGTTCGGCGGGCGGGGTGGCGGCCCAGCCGGGCAGGGCGGCGCGGGCGGCACGGACCGCGGCGTCGACGTCCTCGGCGGTGCCGGCGGGGACCTGGCCGACGGGCTGTTCGTCGGCGGGGTTCAGGACCGTGATGGTGTCGGTGCCCGCGGCCGGCCGCCAGGCACCGTCGATGTACATCCCGTCGTGGGCCTTCATGGCATTCCTCCAGGTGGACGACCGGTAGACGACCGCATACAAACTAGCGCTGATAGTTTTCCGGCACCAGGGGCATCTGGTGCGGGGCGCTCGGCTGTGCTGAGGTGCGGGGACGGCACGCCTGTGCCGACCGCATCCGGCACGCCCGCGCCACGCGCCCCAGGAGAGTGACCTTGCGCAATCTGACCTTCGTCATCGGCACCGGCCGCAGCGGCTCCACCGCGCTGTCCCGCATCCTCAACGGCCACCCCGACGTGCTCAGCCTCAACGAATACATGGCCTCGGTCGGCGACGCGGCCTTCCCCGAAGGGGTGCTGTCGGGCGAGGAGTTCTGGGAGACGCTCTTCCGGCCCACGCCGTACTTCGCGGGGATGCTCCGCAGCGGGGTGCCGATGCCGGAGTTCCTCTACACCCGCACTCCCGGCGGCCGGTACGCCCCGGAGACGACCGGCATCCCCGCCCTCTCCCTCATGGTGCTGCCCCACCTCACGGACGACCCCGACGGTCTGCTCGACGAGGTCCGCACGGCGGTCGTCGAGTGGCCCGTCCGCGCCGCCGCGGCGCACCACGAGGCGCTCTTCGACTTCCTGGCCGCCCGGTTCGGCCGCTCCGCCGTCGTGGAGCGCTCCGGCTACTCGACGGGCTGGGCGCCGCGGCTGCGCGCCGCCTTTCCGTACGCGAAGTTCGTGCACCTCTTCCGGAACGGGCCGGACTGCGCGCTGTCCATGAGCCGCCATCCCGGGTACCGCGTGATCACACTCATGCGGGAGATCGCGGAGCGGACGGGTGTCGAGAGCCTCGGCGACCTCACGGAGGAGCAGGTGCGCTCCCTGCCGCCGGATCTCGCGCCGCTGCTCGGCGAACGCTTCGATCCGGCTCTCGTGCGGGACCGCGCGTTTCCGGTGCGGCCGTTCGGCGACCTGTGGTCCGAACTCGTCCTCGACGGCGTACGTTTCCTCGACGACCTGCCGACGGGCCGGCGCATGACGCTCGCCTACGAGGACCTGCTCGACGCCCCGCACGACGAGCTGACCCGGCTCGCCGCCTTCGTCGGGGTCGAGCCGGACCCGCGCTGGCTGAAGGACGCGAGCACCCGACTCGACCACGGCCGCCGCGACTCGGCCCGCAAACAACTCCCGCCCACGGAGTACGACGCCTTGCGGGAGGCGTGTACGAAGGGCACCCGTGCCCTGTCCCAGACGAATCCACGCACAGGCGGGTGAGCCGCACCCCCCCACCCCGGGCAGGCCACGCCGCTCCACCCCGCGGCGTTCCGGTTGTGCCCCGTCTCACGGCCCCCGCGCCGTTCCGGTTGTGCCGCGTCGGCAGGCTCGGCGCGGGCGACACCGGCCGCCGTCTCCAGCCCGCGTCGAGCGCCGCTCCAACCCGCCTTCAGGCCTGCGCAAGGCCTCCGACCAGCGATTTGTCCGGTCAGCGGACATCGCGGCGCGCGTGCGCGGCGCACGCACCCCGCTTCGTCCCGCGCTGTTTTCCGGACACACCCCACCGATTCCGCCCGTATTCGATTTCAGAAACGTGAAAGTGGCATGACAAGGCGTCAACTCTCTTGCCCGGGACGGGTGGAGCGGCCACGCTACTGATCGCGACGGGAGCGGCACACACCGCTCCCATCTGTGTGTGCGAACCCGCGCGCACCCCCCACAGTCGCGTCGCCCACCCCCCGGGCACGCCGCCTATGAGGAGGACTCCCTCGTAATGGCCATGCTCCGCAGCAAGAAGACCGTGATCGCCGCCGCGATCTCGACCGCCACCGCCGCCGCCGTCCTCGGTGCGGTCACCGCCCTGCCCGCCCAGGCCGCGCCTGCCGAGGGCCACGTGATCACGGCGGGTTCCGCCGACGCGGTCAAGGGCAGCTACCTCGTCACGCTGAAGGACGGCTCCGGCCTCAAGGCCGCCTCGAGCCAGGGCAAGGACCTCATAGCCGAGTACGGCGGCTCCGTGCAGAAGACCTTCAAGTCCGCGCTCAACGGCTACTCCGCGAAGCTGAGCGCGGCGGAGGCCCGCAGACTCGCCGCCGACCCCGCCGTCGCCTCGGTCGAGCAGAACCAGAGACTCCACGTCGCCGCGACCCAGTCCAACGCGCCCTGGGGCCTGGACCGCATCGACCAGGCGAAGCTGCCGCTGTCCGGCACCTACACCTACCCGGACAGCGCCGGATCCGGCGTCACCGCGTACGTCATCGACACCGGCGTGCGCATCACGCACTCCGAGATCAGCGGCCGCGCGGTGAACGGCTACGACGCCGTGGACGGCGACAACACCGCCCAGGACGGCAACGGCCACGGCACGCACGTCGCCACGACCATCGCGGGCACGACGTACGGCGTCGCGAAGAAGGCCAAGATCGTGGCCGTCCGCGTCCTCGACAACAACGGCTCCGGCACCACCGCCGGCGTCGTCGCGGGCATCGACTGGGTGACGAGCAACCACGCCGCGGGCGCCCCCGCCGTGGCCAACATGTCGCTCGGCGGCGGCGCGTCCACCACGCTCGACAACGCGGTGAAGAAGTCCATCGCCGACGGCGTCACCTACGCGGTCGCGGCGGGCAACTCCAACACCAACGCCGCCAACACCTCCCCGGCCCGCGTGCCGGAGGCCGTCACCGTGGGCGCCACCAGCAACACGGACGCCCGCGCCAGCTTCTCCAACTACGGTTCGGTCCTGGACATCTTCGCGCCCGGCGTGAACATCAAGGCGGGCTGGAACACCGGCGACACGGCGACCAACACCATCTCCGGTACGTCGATGGCCACCCCGCACGTCGCGGGCGCCGCCGCCGTCTACCTCGCGGGCCACACCTCGGCCACGCCCGCGCAGGTCTCCTCGGCGCTGGTGAACGGTGCCACGCCGAACGTGGTGACCAGCCCCGGCTCGGGTTCGCCGAACAAGCTGCTCAAGATCGTTCAGTAACTCTCCGCTCAGGACGGTCGGTACCGTCAGTACGGCCAGTTGCGCCCCGGGGGGTTTCCGCGTCCCCGGGGCGCTTCCGCTTCCGTACGCCCAGCGCCGCCGCCGCGAACAACAGCCCGCCCAGCATCACGAACGGCGCGGCCACACCCGCGACCCCCGCGATCAGGCCCGCCGCCGCGGGCGCGGCGACCTGCCCGAGCCGGTTGCCGGTGAGCCGCAGCGCGAGCGCCGTGGAGCGGGCGCCGTCCGGTGCCGCCTGGACGACCGTCGTCATGGACAGCGGCTGGCCGACGCCGAGGCAGAACCCGAGCACCGCGAGCACGAGCGCGAGACCCCACACCGGCAGGGGCAGCGCGATGCCCGCGCAGAGCAGCCCGGCGACGAGGCAGGTGGTGGTCAGCAGCGCCGTCCTGCCCAGGAGCCGGATCAGCGGCGTCATCACGAGGCGGCACGCGATGGTCGCCGCCGCCCGCAGGGACAGGAGCAGCCCCACCGTGGCGGGCGCGATGCCCCGGTGCTCGCCGACCACCGGCAGGTACGCCGTGAGGATGTCCGTCGCGGAGAGCACGGCGAGGCTGATGAAGATGCCCGCGGGCACGCCCCGCGTGCGCAGGATGCCGAGAACCGGGACGCGCTCGGCGCGCGCCGGGGCGGTCGGCTTCGGCCGCTTGTGCTCGATGCGCCACAGCGAGCCTAGGGAGACCGCGGCGACCGCCGCCGACACGAGCAGGGCGAGCGCGCTGGTGCGGTCCATGTCGGCGCCGATCAGCGCACCGGCGGCGATCGGTCCGATCAGCTGGCCGAGGGAGGCGCCGATGGTGAAGTGACCGAAGTTGCGGTCCTGTTCGGCGGGTGCGGACTGCCGGGCGACGATCGACTGCGCGCCGATCACGAAGCAGAGGTGGCCGAGCCCCATGACACCGCTCCAGGCCGCCATCGCGGCGAGCGAGCCCGCGATGCCGCTGAGGGCACAGCCCCCGGAGATCAGGACGACGCCGACGGGCAGGAGCGGCGCGCACCGGCCGTGGTCCGTCCTGCGCCCGAGCGGCACGGCGGCGAAGAGCGGAAGCAGCGCGTAGACGCCCGCGATGACGCCGATGGCCCGCTCGTCGGCGCCGAGCGCGAGGGCCCGGTAGGAGACGGCGGGCCGCGCCATGGACACCGCCCCCTGCGCGAAGCTGAAGGCGATGACGAGACGGAGCAGCCAGCCCCTGCCACCGGGCCCGGATGACGCGTGTGGCATCAGATGATGCCGAAGAGGATGCCGGAGCCGAGCACCACCAGCGAGGTGAGCACGGCCCATTTGACGGTGAACTTGGTGTGGTCGCCGAACTCGACCTTGGCCATGCCGACGAGGACGTACACGGCGGGCACGAGCGGGCTCGACATGTGCAGGGCCTGGCCGGCGATGGAGGCGCGGGCGATCTCCAGGGTGCCGACGCCGTGCGCCTGGCCGGCCTCGGCGAGGACGGGCAGGACGCCGAAGTAGAAGCCGTCGTTGGACATGAAGTACGTGAGCGGGATGGAGAGCAGCCCGGTGACCAGGCCCATCTGCGGTCCCATGCCCTCGGGGATGGCGTCGACGAGCCAGTCGGCCATGTGGTCGACCATGCCGGTGCCCTGGAGCACGCCGGTGAAGACGGCGGCCGCGAAGACCATGCCGGTGACGTTGAGGACGTTCTCGGCGTGGGCGCCGATGCGGGCCTTCTGGTCGGGCATGTGCGGGAAGTTGACGGTGAGGGCGAGCGCGGCGCCGAGCAGGAAGAGGACCGGGATCGGCAGCCACTCCATGATCATGGCGGTGAGCAGGAGGACGGTGAGGGCCGCGTTGAACCAGTAGAGCTTGGGGCGCAGGGTGGGCCGGTCGGGGTCGAGCCCCAGGAACCCGTCGTCGTCGGTGTCGCTGTCGGGTGCGTCGGTGCCGTCGCCCGCGCCCCCGGTGGCCTTCTTCGTGAGCGACGTACGGCTGTCGCCGTCGCCCCCCGCGCCGACGAGGACCGTCTCGTCGGCCGTCTCCGTCTCCTTCTCCAGGACCTCGTCCAGCGAGAGGATGCCGAGCCGCTTGCGCTCGCGCAGACCCAGGGCGTACGCGAGGAGGAAGACGGCGACGAGCCCCATGGCGAGTGCCGGGATCATCGGTACGAAGATGTCGGCGGCGTCGACCTTGAGCGCGGTCGCGGCGCGGGCGGTCGGGCCGCCCCAGGGCAGGGTGTTCATGACGCCGTTGGCGGTCGCGGCGACACCCGTCATCACGACGAGGCTCATCTTGAGGCGCTTGTACAGCGGATACATCGCCGAGACCGTGATCATGAAGGTCGTCGAGCCGTCGCCGTCGAGGGAGACGATCGCGGCGAGCACGGCGGTGCCGACCACGATGCGCACCGGGTCCGCCTTGCAGAAGCGCAGGATGCCCCGGACGATCGGGTCGAAGAGGCCGACGTCGATCATGACGCCGAAGTACACGATGGCGAACATGAGCATGGCCGCCGTGGGCGCGAGATTGCCGACGCCTTCGAGGACGTAGTCCCCGAGATGGGCTCCCTTTCCTACGAACACGCAGAAGAGCGCGGGGATCAGCACCAGTGCCGCGATCGGCGACATCTTCTTCATCATGATCAGCACCAGGAAGGTGGCGATCATGACGAATCCGAGGATTGTCAGCATGGGGGCTACCTAACGTTCACCATCGAACTCCCACCAGGTCTGGCGGTCCGGACGACGTTAGGACTCGCCATCAGCCGTTAACAAGATGTTGACGCGCGAGCAATAAGCGCAAAACTCCTGGTCACGGCGGGGTGTCGGGGATGTCGACAAGGATGACGCCGTTGCGGGTGGCGACGGCGAGCTCGCCCTCCGGTCCCGTGGCCAGGCCCGTACAGACGGAGGGGAGCTCGACCCGGACGTGGACGGCGCCGTCGAGGACTCCGGCGACGACGAGTGCACGGCCGCCCACCGTCGCGTACGTCCGGGCTCCGGGGAGCACGACGGCGTGGCGCCCGGGGATCGGGGACTCGTGCTCGGTCACGGTACGCACGTGGAGCCGCTGCACGCGCCCGACCGGGCCGTCGAGCCCGGCCAGGATGGGGGCGACGGGCACCACGGCGGTCCTGCGCTCGCCGACGAGCACCAGTGCGTCCTCGGGTCCGCCCGGGAACGGGGCCAGGGCCCGTACGTCGCCCCGGCCGGGCAGCAACAGTCGGTGCCAGGTCTCCACGTCGATGAGGTAGAGGCCCAGGGAGGCCGGGACGGCCAGAAACCACCGGCCTCCACAGCACACCGATGCCGAGCCGCCGGCGAGCAGGAGCCGAGGGGCGGCGATCAGCAGCCCTTCGCGGAGCGGGCCGCGGTCGACGTCGTGCACGGCGAGCGAGAAGGGGGGCCGCCAGTAGTCGAGCGCCAGCGCCACATCCCTGTCGTACGCGGACCGCCCCGGCAGGCGCGCCAACGACGACAGCGTGCCGTTGCCGCTCAGCACGACGCCGCGCCGCACCTGCCTGGCCGGATGCGCGCCCGCCGGGCCACCGAGCCCCCAGCTCTCCACCACCCCCTGCTCGCTGCGGGTGAAGAGCATGCGCTGCGGCGGCTCACCGGGCCCGGCCCCCCGCGCCGCCATCAGCTCGACGACCGCGCTCTGGCAGGCGGGCCGCAGCTGGTGGAGCAGCGCGCCATCCCTGCCGTCCCGCACCTGGACCGTCCCGTCGGACCCGCCGACCGCGACGGCGGTGCCCCCGTCCACGGCGAACGCCGCGACGGCCGTGGCGCTCGGCACGGCGTCCAGCGCCTCGGTCAGTTTCCAGCCCCCGGCGCGCTCGGCACGCTCGTCCAGCCGCCACAGCGTGCCCCGCTCGTCACCGCAGAGCAGCCCGCCACCGGCCGCCTCCCCCATGGACCGCAGGGGCAACGGAAGCCGACGTTCCCACGCGCCATCGCCACCGGTCAGCGCGACGAGACGGCGGTCACCACCCGCGCTGAAGGCCCGCGTGCCGCGCGTCCCCCGGGCGAAGGCGAGGGTGTGCACAGGCGCGTCGTGCACGCGGCGCGGCGCGCCGAGCGGGCGGCAGGCGGGCAGCGTCCATTCCCGTACGGTGCCGTCGTCCGTGCCCGCGAACAGGCGCCCCGAGCCGTCGGGGTCGAGGGCCAACGCCGTCACCCAGGAGGGCCGTTCGGGCTCGGGGCCGAGCCCGTACCACCGGCCGTGCGTGACGTCCCAGCAGGCGACGCGCCCGGTACCGGTGGCGGCCACCACCACGTCACGGCCGCACACCGTCCCCGTCGTCACGGCGGTGACGATGCCGGGGACGGCGAACTCCCCCTCACCCAGCGGCACTCCACCCGGCAGCGTCACCACCGACACCCGGCCGCTGACCTCCCCCGTCACCACCAGACCGTGCCCCTCGCGGGTGCGCCCGACCGTCGCGCAGGTCACCAGCGAGTACGTCCACGGCTGCGCGTGCCGCAGCTCCCTGCGCCACAGCTCCCGCTGCTGCACGAGATCCCAGCAGCGGATCCGGTGGTCCCGCCCGACGCTCACCAGGGCGCTGCCCGCGTCCCGGCCCTGCACCGCGCCGACGGCAATCACCGGCGCCTCGTGCGCGTCGATCCGCGTGGAGTCGGCGGCGTGCACGCCGGACCAGAGCCGGATCACCCCGTCGTCCCCGCCGATCACCGCCGTATCGCCCACCGCGCACACGGCCGCCGCCTCGTGCAGCCCCTCCTGCCCGCCGACGCGGTCCCCGGTGACCAGGTCGTACAGCTGGAGTCCCCGCCCCGAACCCTGCACGCTCACACACTCGGCCGAGCCGAGCCGGAACGTCGCGAGCCGCACCCGGCCGTCGCTCCCGATCCGCAGCGGCAGGCCCACGGGGCGTCCGCTGTCCAGGTCGAGGCGGTGCAGCAGGCCGTCCGAGGTGGCGACGGCGACGATCCACTGGCGGCCCACCCGGTGCACGGCGAACGTGCGGGGCAGCGGGACGTGTTCGAGCAGCGTGCGCACGGGAACCTCGCCGGTCAGCGAAGTCAGACGGACCGTGCCGTCGGCGCCCAGGGTGACGACGAGTTCGCCCTGCGCGTGCCCGGGGACGTGGGCGAGGGCGAGGATGTCGCCGTGGTGCGCGGTCTGCACGGCCGGGCCGAACTCTTCGAGGTCGGTGATCCGTACGGTGGCGTCCGAGTACCCCGTGAGCATCTTGTGGCCGTACTCCGAGGGCAGGGCGGCCAGTGCGGTGATCCGTTCCGCCGTCCCCGAACGCGCGTCGCCCGGCTCGGAACGGCCCGTACACGACGACTCGAGCTGCAGCTCCAGCCGCTCCAGCCGTTCCCTCTCGTAATCGAGCAGAGCACGTCGACGGCGCCGCGACATCCGGGGCTCGGAACTCTTCCGGTTCAGCGTGTACGTGAGACAGTCGCCGTCGCCGAAGCGCAGGACCACGTGGGTCGGCGGGCCCGCCCATTCCGCGTCGCGCCACACATGTATGTGCTCGGGCAGGCGTAGCCCCCGGCGTTCGTGCCCGGCATCGGCCGCGTGGTGGGGCAGCAGACGCCAGCACCAGTAGCGGTTCCGTGTCGCGTCGAAGACGTGCAGCAGCCGCCACTGCCGGGAGCGCAGTTCACCCTCTCCGAAAGTCACGTGCCGGTCGTTCGACAGCGCCACCGCGTAGCCCGGCAGTTGAGGCGGCGCCGTCCACGTGGAGCCGAAGACGAACTCGGCGGTGGCCCGCTGGTCCGATAGATCACCGGTGTCCAGGTCCCGGACCACGGCCCTGTTCCAGTACGACCGCTTCTCCAGGAAATACGCCCCCTCCCCCACCGGCACCACGACCCCACTCCCCGGCCCCGCCTCCATCCCCTCGTACCGTCGCGCACCCCCATGCGGATTCCACGCCGCCCACCGCGCCCGCCACGGCAGATCCCCCCGGTCGCACGACGCGGCCAGCGCGGTCGCCTTGCGGCAGACGGCGGCGAGCCGGAGCCTGGCCCGGCTCCCGGGGTCGGCGGTGCGCACCCGGCGGCTCCGCAGCACCTCCTCCACGTCCCGAACGGCCCGCCCGGCCCGCCGCCCGTCCGCCGTGCGCAGGCGGGGCAGCGCGGCGAGGAGCTGGTCCGGGTCGGCGGTCAGGACGAAGTCCGCGTCCTCCACCAGCGGGTCGAGGACGCCGCCCTCCGCCGCGTGCAGCGCGAGATACCGGCGTACGTAGGCGTGATCCAGATCCTTCAGCACACCCGCGACCACGGCCTGCACCCGCTGGACGCTCCGGCTCTCCCGCAGGTACTCCACCAGCGCCCGGTGGTAGATCCGGTAGACGGACCCGCCGTCCTCCGCGTGCTCGATGTCCTCGACCACGTACGACCCGGCGGCCTGCGTCAGCCAGACCACGTCCTCGTCCCCGTACACCCGTCCGCTGATCGCCGTCGCGAGCCGCGGCCACACCCCGCCCCACGGCAGACCCACGCCCTGCGCGAAGGCGAGCGGCCGCAGGAGATCGCGTGCCCGGTCCGCCAGCGGGCCGAGGCGCTGCTCCAGGTCGCGTTCCATCGCCTCGCCGGGCAGGCGGGGCAGTTCGTCGCGCCAGTGGCGGTCGTCCGGGTCGGGCACGCGCGTCTCGCGGGCGGTGGTGCGTGCGGTGATGCGGGCGACCAGGAAGGAGCGGCCCGCCGCTTCGGCGATGGCCCCGGCGACGGCGTCCACGCGGTCGGGCGGCGCCGTGCACAGCACGGACCCCGGCGTGGTGAGCAGCTTGCGGGTGTAGGCACGGACGGCCTGCGGGTCGCCGTGCCGCTCGTCGTCCAGGTCGATGCGGCTCGCCGACGCGGGCAGCAGGCGGGCGATGTGGGGGCGGGCGCCGACGAGGAGGCGCAGCGGGAGCTGGCGTCTGGGGTCGATGAGCGGGGCGATGAGTTCCTCGACGGTGTCGTGCGGGTCGAGCGCCTCGTCGAGGGAGTCCATGAGGACGACGAGCGGCTCGGTGCGTGCCTGGAGGTGGGCGGCGAGCGCGCCGAGGGACGCGGCCGCGCAGCCGGAGGCGGCGGCGAGCGCGTCGAGGAGCTGTCGTTTCGTCTTGTGGGACGCGTTGACGGCGACGTCCACGGCGCCCGGTTCGGGGAGGCGTGCGGGCAGGCCCGCGCGGACCACGGCGGCGGCGTGGGCCGCGTCGGTGAGCACGGTGACCATGCCGAGCAGGGAGGACTTGCCGGAGCCGGGGTCCCCGGTGACCACGCACAGGCGGTCGGCCGCGCGATGGGGCGCGAGCCAGTCGGTGATGTCGGTCAGGGCGGTGTGCCGTCCTGTGAAGTCCCAGACCTCTTCGGTGGGTACGTCGGTGCCGCGCGCCCTGGGCAGGAAGAACCCGGTCAACTCGGCGGTCCGGGCGCGACGTTCGCGTGCGGTGAGGTCGATGATCCGGTCGATCTCCTCCAGCTTCAGGCCGGAGGCGCCGGGGACGTGGCGGGGGTTGGACAGGAAGTCGGGAATGTCGGCGACGGCGTGGGTCACGGACCAGTTGGCCCGCTGGGTCGGTGGGACGAGGGGGTCTTCCCTGATGGCGCGCATGACCTGGCCGATGCCGATGTGGGCGGGCGCGTGCCCCGCGGTGGCCTGGCTGCGGACCGCCCGGTCGAACGCGGCCGACAGGGCCCCGGCGACCGCCTCCTCCTTGCGCCGGGAGGCTGCGATGATCACCAGGCCGGTGCTGGTGGGGTCGGTGACGGAGTTCCCGGTGCGGCGCGCTTCGAGGGCGGTGCGCAGCGCGCTGTCGGCGCCCTCCTCGGCGTAGCAGGCGTCGATGAGCACGAGGAGCCGCGCCACGGGGGTGTCCTCCCACAGCAGGCCGACGAGGTCCTCGGTGGGGAGGGCGGTGCCGCGCAGGTCGCGGGTGTCGCTGTCGGCGAGCAGCAGGTAGTGGCGGCCGCTGTGTTCGGCGGTGACTCCGTGGCAGGCGAGGTAGAGGACGACGTAGTCGTCGGGGGCGCGGTCGGGGGCGGTGGCGAATGCGCGCAGGGTTTTGATGAGTTGTTCGCGGGTCGGGTTCAGGGCCAGGTCCGCGCCCCTGCGGTAGCCGAGTTCGCCGAGGAAGAGCCGGTCGATGCGGGCCGCGTCGTCGGCGAGCTCGGGGCGTGCGGCCTCCGGGTGGGCGTGGACGTCCGTGACCGCCGTCGACAGGAGGAAGCGCCGCGCCGACGCGGGCGGCGGAGTGAGGGTGCCGTCAGCCGTCACCGCATCCCTCCCCCACCGCTCTCCCCGCCTCCTCGGTGCACAGGTAGCGGGTCACGTCGTGTGCCCTGGAGCCGTTGTGGACCAGGTGGCCGCGGACCCGGTCGCCGAACAGGGGGCGCAGGTCCTTGACGAGGGCGACGACGTCCCCCGCGTCGGCGATGTTGGTCCAGTGCTCGACGCGGCCCGGCCAGTCCCCCGGGCTTCCGTCCTCGCCCACGCGCAGCCGGTCGAAGACGAGGTGCCGGATGCCCAGCGGCGAGCCGAGCGTCAGGAGGGCGCGGGCGGGCCATTCGGGGTGGGCACAGAGCGCTTCGTAGGCGACGACGCTGCCCAGGGAGTGGCCGATGACGACCCGCGTGTCGTCGGTGACGGCGGCCGCGACCCGACACTGGACCTCGGCGCGGACGGCCGGGTCCGTGAGGTAGGCGCGCACCTGCTTGAGGTCGAGCACCAGGGAGCGCAGCGCGACGTCGGCGAAGAACCGGGAGCGGCTCAGTGCGTTCAGCGCGCGCTGCACGGTGCGTGGGGTACGGGCGAGGGTGCGGGCGTCGGGCGGCAGGACGGCGGGGTCGGTGCGGGCCGCCTCCGCCCACCACTGGAGGAGCAGCTCGCTCTCCAGGCCCTCGGCGACGTCGGAGGCGTCAAGGGGCGGGTCCTGGACGCTCAGGGTGCGGCCCGGGGGACGGAACAGGTCGCCGTAGAAGACGCAGGTCACGTCCGTGGCGGCCAGCGGCGGGGCGGCGGCGCGGGTCAGTCCGTCGGCGAGCGCGGGGCGCCAGGCGGCGTACAACTGGCTTTCGCCCACGTGCTGCTGCCCGATCCCGTGGACGCACACCACCCGCGCCATGGTCCCCCTCGGCCCGCCGATGACTTCGATCGCCTCAGTGTCGAGCCCGGCGCCCGCCTCAGTCCAGGGACAGCGCGAAGTAGGCGTGCAGCAGGATCCGTGCCTCGTCGACGAGTGCCGGGTCCCCCGACGGGTCGGCGCGGAAGGCGAGTTGGAGGACCGCGTCGACCGCTTCGACGCCGACGAGGATGGTGCGGCGCAGGGCGGCGTCCAGCGGGCGGTTGAGGTGGAGGGCGAGGAGGGCGGCCACCCGGTCGGCGACCTGCGAGTTGGCGTCCGGCATCGCGTCCGGCGCGGAGGGGACGCCGAAGTCGACGAGGCCGAAGCCGGGGACGGTGCGCATCATCACCAGGTACTCGTCGAAGGCCGCGTCGACGGCGCCGCGCCAGTCGCCGTGCTCGATGCCGGTCACGCGGGCGGCCACCCGTTCCGCGTACGCGTCGAGGTTGCGGTGGGCCAGCGCGTCCGTGAGGGCCCTCTTGTTGCCGAAGAAGCGGTAGACCGAGCCGATGGGGACGCCGGCGCGCTGGGCGACGGCGCGGGTGGTGAGGCCGTCGTAGCCGGTCTCGTCCAGGACGGCGGCGCAGGCGTCGAGGATCCGCGTCAGGCGCTCGGCGCTGCGCTCCTGCACGGGGAGGCGGCGCATGGAGGACGGGACTCGTGGACCCTCGGGCGGGTTCGGGTGGGACATTCCGGGAGAGTAGAGCATCGCTCACCTTGCCGCTTCCTCTTCGCTTCCTCTTGCGGAAGGAAAACGTGAATCCTACGGTGTCCCATAGGAATCAATGATGAGGGAGCGGTGTGATGAGCGGGCACCACGCAGACAACGCGGGCCGAGCGGACACGGGCGACGCACGCAAGATCGCCGAAGGGCTGGCCTACCTCTCCGGCTTCGGCAACGAACACAGCTCCGAAGCCGTGCCCGGCGCCCTGCCGCACGGCCGCAACTCCCCGCAGCGCGCTCCCCTCGGGCTCTACGCCGAGCAGCTGAGCGGCAGCGCCTTCACCGAGCCCCGCGCGCACAACCGCCGCTCGTGGCTGTACCGCATCCGCCCCTCGGCCGCGCACCCGCAGTTCACGCGCGCCGACAACGGCGCGCTCCGCACGGCCCCCTTCACGGAGTCGGTGCCCGACCCGAACCGGCTGCGCTGGAACCCGCTTCCCGATCCCGCGCCCGGCACGGACTTCCTCGCAGGCCTGTGGACGCTGGGCGGCAACGGCGACGCGACGCAGCGCACCGGCATGGGCATCCACCTCTACCACGCCAACTCCTCGATGCGGGACCGGGTGTTCAGCGACGCCGACGGCGAGCTGCTGATCGTGCCCGAGCGCGGCGGGCTGCTCCTGCGCACCGAGTTCGGGCTGCTGCACGCCGAGCCGGGCGAGGTCGCGCTGATCCCGCGCGGCGTCCGCTTCCGCGTGGAGCTCCTCGACGAGACCGCCCGCGGCTATGTGTGCGAGAACTACGGCGCGCCGTTCCAGCTCCCCGACCTCGGCCCGATCGGCGCCAACGGGCTCGCCAACGCGCGCGACTTCCGGGCGCCCGTCGCGGCGTACGAGGACGTCGAGGGCCCGGTCGAGGTGGTGAACAAGTTCTGCGGCAACCTGTGGCGCGCCACGTACGACCACTCGCCGCTCGACGTGGTCGCCTGGCACGGCAACCACGTCCCGTACGTCTACGACCTGCACCGCTTCAACGTGATCGGCTCGATCAGCTACGACCACCCGGACCCCTCGATCTTCACCGTGCTCACCTCGCCGTCCGACACCCCGGGCCTCGCGGGCGTCGACTTCGTGGTGTTCGCGCCGCGCTGGCTGGTGGGCGAGGACACCTTCCGTCCGCCGTACTTCCACCGGAACGTGATGAGCGAGTACATGGGCCTGATCGAGGGTGCGTACGACGCGAAGGCGGAAGGTTTCGTGCCCGGCGGCGGCTCGCTGCACAACATGATGTCGGCGCACGGCCCGGACCGCGAGACGTTCGAGAAGGCGTCCGCCGCCGAGCTGAAGCCGCAGAAGATCGACGACGGCCTCGCCTTCATGTTCGAGACGCGGTGGCCGGTGACGGCGACGGAACAGGCGGCCGGGGCGTCCCACCTGCAGCGCGGCTACGACGACGTATGGCAGGGTCTGGAGCGTCACTTCCGCAACTGACGCGACACCACCTGATTCGGAGAGATTGTGACCGCTTTCGCCCCGGACTCGATCGTCCTGAATCGGAAGCTTCCCCTCTGGTATCAGGTGTCGCAGTCCTTGCGCGCTTCGATACTGGGCCGCTCCCCCGATGCCCCGCTCCGGCTGCCCACCGAGGAGCAGCTGGCGGGGCATTACGGGGTGAGCGTGCTGACCATGCGGCAGGCGCTCAAGGAGCTGGAGGACGAGGGGCTGATCACCCGCCACCGGCGGCGCGGCACCTTCATCGAGCCGAGCGCGCGGCGCGGCGCCCCCGTCCGCCTGCTCGGCTCGGTCGACGCGATCGTGGCCCAGCAGTCGGGCATGACCACCCGCCTCCTCGACCACGGCGCCGGCCTGCCCCCCGCCGATCTGGCCGCGCACTTCCCGGGTTCGGCGGAGGTCGCGACGTACCACCGGCTGCGCTGCGACGAGAAGACGGGCGAGCCCACCAACCACGCCCGCAACTACATCCGGCCCGAACTGGCGTCCCGCATCGACCTGGACGACCTGGTGCGCTGGCCCATGACGAAGGTCCTGCGCGACGTGGTGGGCGTCCGCATCAGCCGGATCACGGACACCGTCGAGGCCACCCTCGCCGACCCGGAGACCGCGCGGCTCCTCGAAGTGCCGCTGCTCAGCCCGATCCTGCACTACACCGGCATCACGTACGACGAGGACGGCCGCACGCTGGACGTGGCCCGCATCCACTACCGCGGCGACCGCTTCTCGTTCTCGGTCACGCTCGACGCGACGTGACGGGACCGGGCGGACACGTCGTACGATGCCGGGCGTGACGCACGACGAAGCGCCGCTGCTCGCGGACCTCATGCCGTGGTCCGTCGCACCGCTCCGGCCGGGCCGCGGGTGGCCGATGGGCCCGGACCCGGCTTCCCTGCGGGCCCGTTGGAGCGCGTTCGTCCGCGCCGAGGGACCGGACCGCGAGGCCCTCTTCCGCCCCACCCGCGCCCGCACCCTGCACACGGCGGTCGCCCAGCTGCCCGGCCACGGCGGCGGAACGGGCCGACTGGCCAGGGAGGCGGGGCCCTGCCCCGAGCCCGTGCGCGTCCTGCACGGCCCCTTCGACGAGCAGTGGCTGATCCCCGACCACCGCCTCATCGACGTCGCCCGCCCCGAGCTGTGGCGGGTGGCGGGCGAGGGCCAGCTCTTCGCGGTCGAGCAGGGGTACGTCCCCGGGGCCCCGGGACCCGCCGTCCTCGCGTCGGGGGTGCTGCCGGACGGCCGCTCCCCGGCCGGGCGCCCGGGACGTATACGCCCCCTGTTCCGGCGCCCCGGAGGCCGGGAGCCCAATGTGGCCCCGGGTCTGCTCGCCCACCTGACGGACCTCCTCGGCCAGGAGGTCACCGCACGCGACCTCCTCGCATGGGTCCTCGCGGCCGGCACCGGCTCCGCGGCGGGCTGCCGGGTACCGCTCACCCGCGACACCGACGTCTGGACGCGTGGCGTGGAGCTCGGCCGACGGCTGCTCCGTCTTCAACTCCGCGGCGACGGCGAGCGCCCGAAGCTCCCCGGCGGCCGCAGGCCGTACGTCCGCGCACCGCTCCCCGCCCGGCCCGCCGTCCTGTCGTACGACACCGACGAGGAGATCCTCCACGTCGGCGAAGAGGGCGTCATCTCGCCGGTGCCGCGGGAGGCGTGGGAGTACGAGGTGAGCGGGGTACGGGTCGTGGAGCGCTGGTTCGCGCTGCGCACGGAGGCGGGCGAGAGGGGCACGCTGGAGGCGATCCGCCCCACGACGTGGCCCCAGACATGGACGTCCGAGCTCCTCGAACTCATCACGGTGCTGGCGCTGCTCGCCGAACTGCGACCCGAGCAGGAGGCGTTGCGGTCGGCGCCGGGAGCCGGGGTCAGCGGGGGCGAGCTGCACGACGCGGGCATCCTGCCCGTCCCCGACGCGGCGCGGCGCCCCGCCTCCGTCCTCGACCACCACGAAGAGGGCCCGGACGGCCAGTTCGCCCTGCTCTAGGGCCTGTGTCTCCCGAGGGGAGCAAGTACGGCAAAACCGCACCGACCGGGGGAGTTTGGGCGGCTCGGCCCAGCGGTCGATGCGGTTCTGGCTGAAACTTTTCGGTTCAACGGGTGCACGCGGCACGGGTGATGCGTGCGGGGGTGTTGGGTGACTGGGGGGCGGAGCGGAGTGGGGGGAAAGATCCGCCGCGGAGCGGCGGTTCAGTCCCGGGGACCACCCGCGGTCAGCGTCCGCCGAACAGCGAACGCCGCAACCGGCGCAGCGGCGCGAAGAGCGAGACGCGGCTCACTCGGGCACCCCTGCTGCTGCGGGCGTGCGCGGCGTCACGTGAGGTCAGCTCACGCATCAGCAGCGTCGCCTCGTGCGCCTCGCGCTGCGGGACGGCGGGACCGCCCAGCACCGAGAGGTGACGATCGAGACGCGAACTGCTCGCGCTGCTGCCACAAGTGATCGCAGGGACACGCGCCCTGCTGCGCACTGTTATCTGTTCCATGTCACTCCCCACCCGTACGAGGGCACCCGGCCCAGGGCAGGTTAACCCTATCGCCCCATCGGTACACGCGTGTATCCCGGTCACAGGATTCACCTACCCCGCAAGGAGGTTGACGATTACTCTCCGAATCCAACTGATTCCAGGGCGAGTTGGACAAAGGGTTCGACAGTGGGTCGGAGGGCGTCCGATCGCCCCGCGGGAGCGGGTGGAGAGCGGTCGGCCGATACGTTTCGGCGGATCGGGACGTGGGCTATCTCACGTGCGGATTCCGCCCCCTCACGGCGCGCCGACGATGACGGACACGGGGAGCGGGGACCGGTCCGGGCACGCACAGCTGCCGGGGCCCTCCCGGAGCGTTCGGCGTACGGCAGCCCGCCCCCGTTCCCGCAGGGCGGGCGGCGCCGGGGCGGAGGCCGCGCACGCCAGGCGTACGGCGGGCCGCCCGCCCCCTCGGCCCCCTTCGCCCTCCTCACCGGGCCGCCTCACAGGACGGTCTCCAGGCAGGCCCGCAGCCTCAGCAGCCCGTCACGCATCCGGGTCTTGACCGTGCCGAGCGGCACGGACAGGCGCCGGGCCACCTCGCGGTAGGTGCAGCCGTCGTAGTACGCGAGCACGACCGCCTGGCGCTGCAGGTCGGTGAGGCTGCCGAGGCAGCCGCGCACCCACTCGCGCTCCAGACCCGCCTCGACCGCCTCGGCGACCTGGTCGAAGGCGGGGCCCTCGCCGCGCCGCGCCGCCCGCGCCTCCCGCTCGGTCGCGGCCCGCACGCTGCGCACCCGGTCCACTGCCCTGCGATGCGCGAGCGTGAGGATCCACGGCAGGGCGCGGCCGCGCGCCGGGTCGAACCGGGGAGCGGAACGCCAGAGTTCGACGAGCACTTCCTGGGTCACCTCCTCGGACTGCGCGTGGTCGCGCAGGACTCTGCGCACCAGGCCGAACACCTGCCCCGACACCAGGCCGTACAGCTCCTCGAACGCCTCCTGGTCCCCTGTCGCGACCCTCGGCAGCAGTTCGTCCGCTTCCATCCGTTCCCCCGTCCCCCGACGTCCGGCGGCCGCTCGTGCGGCTGCCCGGCATTCGGCGCGGGGGCCGCGGCGGATGGAAATCCGCGCCAATCCGCCTGTGCGGCAGCCCCGAATGGGCTGTGTCAGTCGGCCCGTGCGCACCAGTCGGCCGGGTCGGATCGAGTGCATCGGACACGCAAGGACGGATGCGATGACAGCACATGCCAGGAGCCGGCAGGGGCGTCGCGGCCTCGCCGCGCTGGTCTGCGGCGCACTCGCCGCCGGGGGGCTCGCAGCCGCCGGGGTGAGTGCGCTGGAGCCCGGCTCCGCGCGGGCCTCCAGTCACCGGGAGGCCCCGCTGATCTCGGGTCAGCCGCAGTACGACAACACGGACGTGTACGCGTTCGTGAGCCCGGACAAGCCGGACACCACGACCCTCGTGGCGAACTGGACCCCGTTCGAGGAGCCCGCGGGCGGGCCCAACTTCTATCCCTTCCCCGAGGACGCCCAGTACGACATCCACATCGACAGCGACGGCGACGCGCAGGGCGATCTGGTCTACCGCTGGACGTTCGACAGCAAGGTCAAGAACGGCAACACCTTCCTGTACAACACCGGCCAGGTGACGAGCCTCGACGACCCCGACCTCAACTTCACGCAGACGTACGACATCGACCTGCTGAAGCTGAAGGACCAGAAGGTCGTCTCCACGAAGAAGCTCGCGAACAACCTGCCGGTCGCGCCGTCGCGGGTGGGCGACGCCTCGATGCCCGACTACAAGAAGCTCCGCGACCAGGCGGTGCGGAAGGTCGCGGGCGGCGGCACGTCGTACGTCGGGCAGGCCGACGACCCGTTCTTCCTCGATCTGCAGGTGTTCGACTCGCTGTACGGCGGCGACCTCTCGCAGGTCGGCGACGACACCCTCAAGGGGTACAGCGTGAACTCGGTCGCGCTGCAGGTCCCGACCGCCGAGATACGCCAGTCGGAGAAGCAGCCGACGGTCGGCGTCTGGTCGACGACCCAGCGCAAGAACGCCAAGGGCGACTACACGCAGGTGTCGCGGCTCGGCAACCCGCTGGTCAACGAGCTCGTGGTGCCGTTGCGCGACAAGGACAAGTTCAACGCGTCCTCGCCGTGGAACGACGCGGACTTCCTGCAGTACGTGCAGAAGCCCGAGCTGGCGAGGCTCCTGGAGAAGGTCTACGGCATCAAGGCGGCGCCCGAGCCCAGGAAGGACCTGGTCTCCGTCTTCCTGACCGGCGTGAAGGACCTCAACCAGCCGCCGAACGTGCGTCCGGCGGAGGCGCTGCGGCTCAACACCTCCATCAAGCCGTCGGACGACCCGAAGCGGCTCGGCGTCCTCGACGGGGACACCGCGGGATTCCCGAACGGGCGGCGGCTCGCCGACGACGTCGTCGACATCGAGCTGCAGGCCGTCGCGGGTGAACTCGTGGGCAACAAGAACGACCTGGGCGACGCGGTCGACACGAACGACATGGCGTTCGGCAAGACGTTCCCGTACCTGGCACTGCCCACGTCCCCGACGCACGCGCCGGCGACCAAGGGCGGCGGCGACAACACCTCGATGCGCGGCGCGCTCGGGGGCGGGGCGAAGGTCCAGGGCCCGTCGGCGTCCGACGGGTCCGGCGGATCCGACGCGGTGCTGATCGCCTCCGCGGCGGCCGGGGCCGCGGGTGTCCTCCTCGTCGGGCTCGGGCTCGCGTGGTGGCGGGCGCGGAGGCGGGGTGTCGGCGGGGTCCTCTGAGCCCCTCCGAGGCCCTTCGGGGTCTCCTTGCCCACTCCTCCCTCCCTGAACGGGCGCGGTCCGCACCTGATCCCCCCGCGGACCGCGCCTCCTCCCTCTCCCGCTTCTCCCGCTTCTTTCGCTTCTCCCGAACGATTGGTTCTCTCCATGGCACGCATGTCCGTACGGAGCGCCGTGGCCGCCGTCGCGCTGGCCCTCGCGCTCACCTCGGGCGCCGTCATCGTCAGCGGCGGTGGCGGCGACAGCGACGACGGGGCGGGGCGGTCGACGCCCGTCGCGGTCGGGCCCGCGGCGCCGCTCGACGGTTTGCGCGGCGGCGACCTGGACCGGGGCGTGGAGGCGCTCAGGACCCGGCTGCGCGATCAGCCGAAGGACTTCAAGTCCTGGGCCACGCTCGGCACGGCCTACGTCGAACAGGCCCGCACCCGCGGCGACCCGGCCCTCTACCGCGCGGCCGACCGCGCCCTGGACCGCTCGCTGGAGCTGCGGCCCCGTTACGACGCGGCGCTCGCGGGGCGCGCCGCCGTCGCCGCCGCCCGGCACGACTTCCGCGGCGCGCTGCGCCACGCCGAGGCCGCCCTCGCCGAGAACCCGTACGGCGAACGGGCCCTGGCCACCCGCATCGACGCCCTCGTCGAACTCGGGCGCTACGGCGCGGCGTCCCGGGCGGCCGACGAGGCGGACGCTCGGCGCCCCGGCATCCCCGTCTTCACGCGGTACGCGTACGTACGCGAGCTGCGCGGCGACACGGCGACCGCGCGGCGCGTCCTGGAGCGGGCGCTCGACGGGGCGACCGCACGCGGCGATGTCGCGTACGTGGCGACCGCCCTCGGGCAACTGGCCTGGCGGCAGGGCGAGTACAAGACCGCGCTGCGCCGCTGCGGGGCCGCGCTGCGGGCGGATTCCACGTACCTGCCCGCCCTGGAGTGCCGGGCCAGGGCGCGGGCGGCACGGGGCGGAAGGGCCGCGGCGGTGGCCGGGCTGCGCGATGTCGTCGGACGGCAGCCGCTGCCCGGTCCTGTCGTCGCGCTCGGCGAGCTGTACGAGGCGAAGGGCGACCTGGCGCGGGCCCGTGAGCAGTACCGGCTCGTGGACGTGTGGGCCGCGCTGGCCCGGGCCAACGGAGTCGACCCCGACCTGGACACGGCTCTCGCGGAGGCCGACCACGGGGACAGGGCGGAGGCGCTGCGGGCGGCGCGCGCCGAGTGGGGACGGCGCAGGACCGTCCACACGGCGGACGCGCTGGGGTGGGCGCTGCACGTGAACGGGCGGGACGAGGAGGCGCTGCCGTACGCGCGGCGCGCGACGGCCACGGGGTTCAAGGAGGCGGCGTTCCGCTACCACCGCGGGATGATCGAACGGGCCGTGGGCGACAAGGAGGCGGCGCGCGGGTCGCTGGCGTCGGCCTTGAAGCTGAACCCCGGTTTCTCGCCGGTGGGTGCGCGCGAGGCGCGGGAGGCGTTGCGGTCGCTCGGGGGTGACGCGTCGTGAGGCGCCGGAAGCTGTGGGCGTGCTGGGCCTGCCTCGTGCTCGGGGTGATCGTCGCGCTCGGCGGGCTCGGCGGCACCGCGCACGCGCATCCGCTGGGCAACTTCACCGTCAGCCGGTACGACGGACTCGTCGCCGGGCCGGGTCGCCTCACGGTCGACCACGTGGAGGACCTCGCCGAGATCCCCGCCGCGCAGGCCGCCCCGCGCATCCGTGAGGTCGGCCGCGCCCGCTGGGCCGGGCAGCGCTGCCGGGCCGCCGCCGACGACGCCCGTGTCACCGTGGCCGGACGGGACGCGGAGCTGACCGTGGGCGCCGCGCGGGCGCTCGACCGGCCGGGGCAGGCGGGGCTCGACACGCTCCGCGTCGAATGCGCCTTCACCGCTCCGCTGCCACGGAAGGACGGAGTGACCGTCGAATTCCGCAGCGGCACGCGGGACGGCACCGGCTGGCGCGAGATCACCGCACGCGGCGACCGGATGACCCTCGCCCGCTCCGACGTGCCGGAGACGTCCGCGTCGGTACGGCTCACCCGCTATCCGAAGCAGCGGCGCTCCGCCCCGCCCGACACCGCGTCCGCGTCGCTGCGGATCACACCGGGCGGCCCCGCCCTCGCGGACACCCGCCCCGGGGAGAGCGAGAGCGGCGTGACCTCCGTGCTGCCCCGTGGCGCCGACCGCTGGGCGCAGGCCCTCACCGGTCTCGTCGGCCGGCACGCACTCACCCCGGCCTTCGCGGCGCTCGCCCTCGGCACCGCCGTGCTCCTCGGCGCCCTGCACGCGCTCGCGCCGGGCCACGGCAAGACCCTCATGGCCGCCACCGCCGCCGCCCGCGGCCGTGCCTCCGTGCGGGACGTGCTGCCGCTCGCCGCGTCCGTGACCGTCACGCACACCCTGGGCGTGCTCGCCCTCGGGCTGCTGGTGAGCGGGGGCTCCGCCGCGGCCCCGTCGGTGGTCGCCTGGCTCGGCGTGGTCAGCGGGCTGCTCGTCACGGGCGCGGGGGTGCTGCTCGTGCGCAGGGCGTGGCTGCGACGGCGCGGGACGGACCACGAGCACACACATGACCACGGTCATACGCACGACCACGGCCATCACCACCACGCCCACGGCCACCACCACGCGCACAGCCATCGCCACTCCCCCGGCACCGGCCTGCGCGGCACGCTGTTCCTCGGTTTCGCCGGGGGGCTCGTGCCGAGTCCGTCCGCCGTCGTCGTGCTGGTCGGCGCCGCCGCGCTCGGGGAGGCGTGGTTCGGGCTGCTGCTCGTGGCGGCGTACGGGGTGGGGCTCGCGGCCACGCTGACGGCCGCCGGGTTCCTCGTCGTGCGCGTGGGGTCGTTCGCGGGGCGGCGCGTGGGCCCGGAGTGGGTGCGCCGGGGCACGCGGCGGTTCCTCCCGCTCGGTTCGGCCTGCGTGGTTCTCGCCCTTGGGTGCGGATTGGTGTTCAAGGGGGCTGCAACAGCGCTCGGTTGAGCTACTTTTGTGGAGAATCGCACCGCTGCGGATGGGGGGCGCCCGTGAGCCGGCCAGAGCGCGTGATCGCCGGACGGTACCGCCTCCTTGCCCCGTTGGGCGAGGGCGGCATGGGCACCGTGTGGCGTGCCAGGGACGAGGTGCTCGGCCGCGAGGTGGCCGTCAAGGAAGTGCGCGCCCCCGCCGGGCTCCCGGCGCCCGACGTGGACCGCCTGTACGCGCGCCTGGAGCGGGAGGCCTGGGCCGCGGCCCGCATCCCGCACCGGAACGTGGTGACGGTCTACGACGTCGCGAGCGAGCACGGCCGCCCCTGGATCGTCATGGAGCTGGTGCGCGGCCTGTCCCTCTCCGACGTGCTGGAGGCCGAGGGCGCGCTCACCCCGCAGCGGACCGCCGAGATCGGCGCCGAGGTCCTCGGCGCCCTGCGCGCCGCGCACGACGCCGGTGTCCTGCACCGCGACGTGAAGCCCGGCAACGTACTGATCGCGAACGACGGCCGTGTCGTCCTGACGGACTTCGGGATCGCGCTGGTCGAGGGGAGTTCGGCGCTGACGATGACCGGCGAGGTCGTCGGATCGCCCGAATTCCTCGCGCCGGAGCGGGCGTTGGGGCAGCGGCCGGGGCCCGCGTCCGACCTGTGGTCGCTCGGCGTGCTGCTGTACGCCGCGGTGGAGGGCAGCTCGCCGTTCCGTCAGGACACGCCGTTGAGCACGTTGCGTGCGGTGGTGGACGAGGAGTTGCCGCCCGCCCGCCGTGCCGGTCCTCTCGCGTCGGTCATCGAGGGGCTGCTCCGGAAGAACCCGGACGAGCGGATGTCCGCCGCCGAGGCCGAGCGCGATCTGCGGATCGTGGCCGGGGGCGGCACCCCCCGCACGGAGGCGGCGTTCCCCTACATGCCGACGACGACGGCCGAGGCGACGCCGCCCGCGCCCTACCCGGCTCCGCCGCCGGGTCCTGCCACGGTGGTCGGCACCCCGGCGGACGAACCGCACAAGGACCGCCGGGCGAGGGTCGCCCTGATCGCGGGTCTCGTCGCGCTGGCGCTGGCGCTGGGCGGCATCACGTACGCCCTGGTCGGCCGGGACGACGGCGGCGGGGGCGGCGGCTCCGAGGGGAGCCAGAACAACGGCGCGGGGACGAACGGGTCCACGGGCGGCAAGGACGGGGGCGGGTCGGGCGGGTCCACGGGCGGGAAGGACGACGGCGGCTCCACGGGCGGCGGCAGCGGAGGCGACGGCGGGAGCAGCGGGGGCGGCGGCGACAACGGCGGGAGCACCGGAAACAACGGCAATGGCGGCAGCAGCGGCGGCAGCGGTGGCAGCACCAAACCGCCCGCCCAGAGCGTGAAGGTGCACGTCGTGGGTGCCCACACGCAGTACGACGGCGCATGCCCGCCGGCGGCCGGTCAGGCGCCGTCGTTCACCGCGACGTTCACGGTGGGGCGCGTCCCCACCACGGTCGAGTACCGCTGGGTCACGACGTCCGGCGAGTCCGGCGACCCGGGCTGGAAGACGCTGTCCTTCTCGTCGGGCGGCGGGAAGACCCGGCAGGTGAACCACGTGGAGACCGCGTACGACGAGGGCGGCGGGACGTATGAGAACTCCGTCCACGTCCAGGTGCGCAAGCCGGTGTCGGCGACGTCGAACTCGGTCGCGTACATGGTGACGTGCGAGGAGGAGACCCCGACGGGCGGGGCCTCCTACACGCCGAACGGGTAGCGGGAGCCGGCGGGGGTCAGGCCGCGGCGGTGAACACCGGGAGGTAGCCACCGGACTGACCGGCGGCGGTGGGGTGGTAGGACTCGCCGATGTTGGTCCAGTTCACGCTGTGCAGCCAGGGGCTGCCCGAGCAGATCTCGTGCCCGGAGAAGGCCGACGTGACGTTGCCGAAAGCGAAGCCGTGGTCGGCGGCGCGCTTGGCGGTGGCCGTGTTGAGGTAGTCGGATGCGTCGTTGATGGCGGCCCGCTCGCGCTCGGAGAGGCCGGCGATACAGCTGCCGTTCAGCTTGTAGAAGCGGGGGTAACCGAGCACGACGACGCGGGCGGAGGGCGCCTTCGCGCTGATCGCGTCGTACACCTTGTCGAGGTTGCCGGGGAGCGTGGAGTCCACGTACTGACGGGCCTTGTCGACGCGGGCGATGCAGTTGCTCTCGGACTGCAGGACGCACGTGGTCATGACGTCGGCGAAGCCCGCGTCGTTGCCGCCGATGGAGATCGAGACGAGTCCGGTGCCGCTGCCGAGCGGGCCCAGCTGGTTCGCCAGAACATCACCCGTACGAGCACCCGAGCACGCCGTGAAGTTGAAGCTGGAGGGTGAGTGGGCGGCGGCCCAGAGCGCCGGATAGGCGCGGGTGCTGCGCTTGCAGTTGCCGCTTCCGCCGTCGTAGCTGCCCGCGCCGACACCCGAGGAGTAGGAGTCGCCGAGGGCCACGTAACCGGTGGCTGCGGCCTTCTGGTCGGCCGCCTGGTCCGCGTGGGCCGCTGCCGCGCCGGTGAGCGCGAAGGCGGCCGCAAGGAGGAGCGAGGACATGTATGCCGTGATTCTGGACAATTTCATGGAACCTCCCTTAGCAGGGTTTCTGCCTCGACCGTGGTAGCACCGCTCCCCCGGCCGCCGATAGTGTCCATGTCAATGAATTCCTCAACAATTCCCTTTCCCACGTGGGAAGTTCATCTACCGCGCAGGGGGGTGGCAGGGAACATCTGCACACAGCCTCCGCATCTTGACGGGCCGCCGCGGACTGCGCGACATTGAGGCCCGGCATCCGGTGCGTCGGGGGGCAAAGTCACCAATGCAGACCATCAGGATCAAGGCCCTGACAGCAGACACGGGGCAACAGACCGGACAGGGCTCGGCGAAGGACCCACAGCTGGCGAAGGACCTGCTGCCGCTGCTCGCCGGGGCGGCCGTCGCCGTGGGCGGCGTCGGCGCGGCGCTCGCGCTCGTCGACCTGAGCTCACCGCTGCGCGCCCCCTTCACCCTCTTCTTCCTGCTCGCCGCGCCGGGCGCCGCGATCGGCGCCGCGCTGGGCGCCCTCACACCGTGGGGCCGGGCCGTGGTCTCCGTCGCCGGGGCGATGGCCCTCGACCTGCTCGTCGCCCAGACGATGCTGGCGCTGCACGCGTGGTCGGTGCGGGGCGGGGTCGCCACGGTCGCGGCGCTCAGCTCGCTCATCCTCCTGCTGACCGCGGGACAGCGGCTGCGCCACCGCACGGCGACGCGGCGGACCTCCTGACGTGGACATCACCGTGCACCGTGCCGGTGAACTCACCGCGGCCGACCGGGCGGCGTGGACCGCGCTGCAGTCCAAGGCGCACCTCGACGGCGCGCCCGAGCTCGGCAACCCCTTCCTCTCCCCCGAATTCGCACTCGCGATCGGGCACGAGCGGCGCGGCGTGCGGATCGCCGTCGTGCGCGAGGAGGGCGAGCGGGCCGCGTTCCTGCCCTTCCAGCGCTCCGTCACCGGTGTCGGCCGCGCCATCGGCCTCGGCGTCTCGGACTGCCAGGGCCTGGTCCACCGGCCGGGTCTCGACTGGGACGCGCGTGACCTGCTGCGGGCCTGCGGCCTCTCGGTGTGGGAGTTCGACCACCTGGTGGGCGGGCAGGCACCGTTCGAGGCGAGCGCGTCCGGCTCCTTCCCGTCCCCCGTCATGGACGTCGACCGGGGCTATGCGGCCTATCTGAGCCAACTTCGCACGTGCGCACCGAAGTTCACTCGCACCACACTGGCCAAGGAGCGCAGGCTCGGCCGCGACCACGGTCCGGTGCGCTATGTGCACGACGAGCGCGACCCCGCGGTCCTGACGACGCTGATGGGCTGGAAGTCCGCGCAGTACCGCAGGACCGGCCGCAGCGACCGCTTCGCCCATCCGTGGATCGCCCACCTGGTGCGCCGGCTCTTCCACACCCGCTCCGACTCGTTCGCCGGAGTCCTCTCGGTCCTCTACGCCGGGGACGCGCCGGTCGCCGCGCACTTCGGGCTGCGCTCCGAACGGATCCTCGCCTGCTGGTTTCCCGCGTACGACCCGGCGTTCGCCAAGTACTCGCCCGGCCTGGTCCTGCATCTGCGGATGGCCGAGGCCGCGGCGGCCGACGGCATCGCGTATCTCGATCTCGGGCGCGGCCAGAAGGCGTACAAGGACTCCCTCAAGACCCGTGATCTCACCGTCTCCGAGGGATGGGTGGCGCTCCGGCACCCGGTGGCGTTCGGACACCTCGCGCGGCGCGCACCGGTCAGGGCGGTGCGGAACACTGTGCAATCACGACCGGAATTCTTCGAACCGGCCGACAAACTGCTCAAGCGGCTGGGGAGAATTCGATCTAGCGGCGGGGAATTTCGATCTAGGGGCCAGGAATAAGGCAGTCCGAATGTGATCGCACAGATTACTCAAATCATGTGAAACGTGGGACCACGTTCCAGGTCTTGCCATACAGTCTCAATCATCAATACCGTCGTACATCCACCCGCAACGGTCCATCACGCAATGCGATCCGGGGGAGGGCTCAGGATCGCGGTGGCACCCGAGCGGGGCGCGGTAGGGGGGTGCCGTGCTCGGTGACCGCTCTTCGGCCGAGTCACGTCCCGCGCAATGCCAGCTCACTCGGCATGCACGGAGATCCATTTCGGCATGCTCAGGTGTGAACCCCCCTTTCGAACCGGATCAATTGCCGGACCGCCCGGGGGCGGGCGGTCCACCGGACGAGAGGGACCACCGGACTCATGAGTTCGTTTGTGCGCCCGGCAGATGCCGGACAAGACCCGTTGAAAGAGATCTCGGGAAACTACCGTCCGATCTCGACGCATTTGGCGATCACGCCGCCGGTCAGTGTGGTCATACCCGCCATGAACGAAGCGGAGAATCTTCCGTACGTCTTCAAGACGCTGCCCGACTGGATCCATGAGGTCGTCCTCGTGGACGGCAACTCCACCGACGACACGGTGGCCGTGGCCCGCGACCTGTGGCCGGACGTCAAGGTCGTCCGCCAGCTCGGCAAGGGCAAGGGCGACGCGCTCATCACCGGCTTCGCCGCGTGCACGGGCGACATCATCGTGATGGTCGACGCGGACGGCTCGGCCGACGGCCAGGAGATCGTCTCCTACGTCTCCGCCCTCGTCTCGGGCGCCGACTTCGCCAAGGGCTCCCGCTTCGCCAACGGCGGCGGCACGGACGACATGACGCCGATCCGCAAGCTCGGCAACCACGTCCTGTGCTCCGTCGTGAACACCAAGTTCGGGGCCCGCTACACCGACCTGTGCTACGGCTACAACGCCTTCTGGCGGCACTGCCTCGACAAGATCGAGCTCGACTGCACCGGCTTCGAGGTCGAGACCCTGATGAACATCCGGGTCGTCAAGGCGGGGCTGAAGGTCCAGGAGATACCGAGCCACGAGTACCTGCGGATCCACGGCGCCAGCAACCTCAGGGCCGTCCGTGACGGCATCCGCGTACTGAAGGTGATCCTCTCGGAGCGCTCCAACCGCGACAGACGCGGCGGGCGGCGCAAGGCCGCCCGCGCCCTGCCCCTCCCGTCGGGGCGGGGAGAAACGTCTTGAGCACGGAGACCGGCGCCGGGTTCTCCGTCGTCATCTGCGTGTACACGGAGGACCGCTGGGAGGACATCCTCGCGGCGGTCTCCTCCGTCCGCGCGCAGTCGCTGACGGCCCGCGAGACGCTCCTCGTGGTCGACCACAACCCCACGCTCCTGGCACGGCTCACCACGGAGTACGCGGCCACCGCGGGCGTGCGGGTACTCGCCAACGCGGGCCCGCGCGGCCTCTCGGCGGGACGCAACACCGGGATCGCCGCGGCCCGCGGCGACCTCATCGCCTTCCTCGACGACGACGCCGTCGCCGAACGGGACTGGCTGCGGTACTTCGCCGAGGGGTTCGACGACCCGCGGGTCCTCGCCGTCGGCGGCCGCACCCTGCCCGCCTGGGAGTCCGGCGGGCGGCCCGCCTGGTTCCCCGAGGAGTTCGACTGGGTCGTCGGCTGTACGTACAAGGGGCTCCCCCGCGGCCGGGTGCGGGTGCGCAACGTCCTCGGCGGCAACGCCTCGTTCCGGCGCGCCGCGTTCGACGCGGCGGGCGGCTTCGCCACGGGCATCGGACGGGACGGCGACAAGCGTCCGCTGGGCTGCGAGGAGACGGAGTTCTGCATCCGCCTCACCCATGCCGTCCCGGACGCGGTCCTGCTCATCGACGACCGCTCGGTGATCCACCACCGGGTGCCCGCCGCCCGGGAACGGTTCGGCTACTTCCGTACGAGGACGTACGCGGAAGGCCTCTCCAAGGCGCTCGTCGCCCGCAGCGTCGGCGCGGCGAAGGGCCTCGAGTCCGAGCGCCGTTACACCACGCGCGTGCTGCCCTCCGGCGTCGGCCGCGGCCTGCGCGACGCCCTGCTCGGGCGGCCCGGCGGTGCGGGCCGGGCGGGGGCCATCGTGGCGGGAGTGCTCGCCGCGACGGGAGGGTACGTACTCGGGAGCGTCCGCGCGCGCAGGGGAGGCGCGGCGTTCTCGGCAGCGCCGGTCGGCGACACCGACGGGCGTGCCGGGGGCGTGCGGAGCACGGGTGGCGAGGGGGCTGCCGCATGAGCACGGAGACCGTGCCGATCCTGATGTACCACTCCGTGGCGCGCGTGCCGAGCGCGGCGACCCACGCGCTTTCGGTGTCGCCCGACGCGTTCGCGCGCCAGATGGAGGTGCTCGGCGAGCAGGGGTTCACCCCGCTCACGACCGCCCAGCTGGCCGCCGTCTGGCGGTCGCCGGGGAAGGCGCTGCCCGAGCGGCCCGTCCTGATCACCTTCGACGACGGCTACGAGGGCGTGCACCGGTACGCGCTGCCCGTCCTCGCCAAGCACGGTTTCGCGTCGACCCTGTTCGTCTCCACCGGCTGGCTGCGCGGCGAGTACGACACCGGCGGCGGCCTCGACCGCATGCTCGACTGGGACCAGGTCCGCGAACTCGCCGCCGACGGCGCGGAGATCGGCGGGCACAGCCACACGCACCCCGAGCTCGACCAGCTGGACGAGGGCGCGCTCCGGTACGAACTGCGGCGCTGCCGCGACATCGTCGCCGACCAGCTGGGCACACGACCCGTTTCGTTCGCGTACCCCTACGGCTACTCCAGCCGGCGGGTCCGTGAGCGGGTCCGCGAGACGGGGTTCCGGCAGGCGCTCGCCGTCGGCAACGGCCTGGCCCGCCGCGCCCAGGGGCCGTACGCCCTGCGGCGCGTCACCGTGCGTCGCGCCACCGGGGCCGACGAGTTCGAGCGTCTGGTGACAGGACGCGCGCTCGGCCGCGCCTTCGCCAAGGACCGCGCCCTGACCAAGGGGTACGCCCTGGTCCGCAGAGCCCGACAGATCCGCCGGAAGGCAATCGGTTCCCGTGTCTGACACGACCACGGCCCATACCGGCGTCTCCGGACCCGGTTCCGGGGACTCCGGGAAGCGGACGCCGGCCGGTACGTCCGGCGGGCGCCGCGGAATGCGCCTGCCCGGCCGCGGCGGCGGCAACAGCCCGCTGTTCCGCAACGCGTACGCGCTGATGCTCAACACCGGCATCTCCGGCGTGCTCGGCGTCGGCTTCTGGCTCGCGGCCGCCCGCTACTACTCGGAGTCGGCGGTCGGCCAGGGATCGGCGGCGATCGCGGCCATGAAGCTCCTCGCGGGGCTCACCGCCGTGACGCTGACGGGCGCCCTCGCACGGTTCATCCCCATCGCCGGGCGCGCCACGGGCAGGCTCATCTTCCGGACGTACGCGGGCAGTTCCGTGGCGGTGGCGCTCGCCGCCGCCGTCTTCCTCCTCACGCTCGACCTGTGGGGGCCCTCGTACCGCTTCCTGGACGGGCCCGTCCACGGCATCGGGTTCATCCTCGCCGTCGTGGCCTGGTCGGTCCTGACGCTGCAGGACGGTGTCCTGACCGGGTTGCGCAGCGCGCTCTGGGTGCCCGTCGGCAACACCGTCTTCTCCGTCGCCAAGCTGGGCCTGCTCATCGCGATCGCCGCGGCGATCCCCACCGCCGGGGTCTTCGTCTCCTGGGTCGCCTCGATCCTCGTGTCGGTGATCCCGCTCGGCTGGCTGGTCTTCCGGCGGCTGGTGCCGCGCCACGTGAAGGCCACGGACGGGAAGGCGCGTCCGCCGACGCTGCGCGAGATCGGCCGCTTCCTGGCCGGCGACTACACCGGCTCGCTCTTCTCGCTCGCCGTGGTCTACCTCGTCCCGGTCATCGTCGCCTCGCAGGTCAGCTCGGTCGACAACGCGTACTTCTACATCACCACCACCATCGGCGGCACCGTCAACCTCCTCGCCATCAACATGGGCGCCTCCCTGACCGTGGAGGGCGCGCACGATCCGGCGCTGCTCGCCGCCAACACCCGCGCGGCGCTGCGCCGCATGGCGACGATCATGCTGCCGGTCTGCGGGATCCTCTTCCTCGCGGCGCCGCTGATCCTGCGCATGTTCGGCCAGGGGTACGCGGACGCGGCCACTCCCCTGCTGCGCTGGTTCGCGGTGGGCGCGCTGCTGCGCGTCGTCATGGAGACGTACTTCGCGGTGCAGCGCGCGCAGAGCAGGACCTCCGGGATCGCCTGGCTGCAGGGCCTGCTGTGCGTCCTGGTGCTCGGCCTCACGCTGCTCCTGCTGCCGCGCATGGGGCTGACCGGCGCGGGCATCGCGGAGATCTCCAGCCTCGCCGTGATCGTGGCCGTCGCGGCGCCGAAGCTGTACCGCGTGGTGCGGGCCGCGCCCGCGGCGAAGGCGGAACGCGCCGCACCCGACGGGGACCTGGCCGACCTGGGGACGCCGGACGCGCCCACGGTGCGGATGCGGGTGCGCGAGTCGCTCGACTCGCCGACCCTCCAGCTCGCCGTGCAGCTCGACTTCGACCACCAGGAGCGGCGGCCGGACGTGCGGCCGGGTCCTGGCACGCCTGCCGCTGACACATCTGCCCGCACGGGGCCCGCGGCGCGGAGCGAGGGGGACGACATGGAGCACCGGCCGACCTGGGCACTGAGATCCCCTGCCGGACCCGAGACCGCGGAGCCCGTGGAGCCGGTCGAGCCGGTCGAGGCCGTGGAGCCGGTGGAGCTCGCCGAGCCCGTGGAGCCTGCGGAACCCGTCCGGCCCAAGGCGCCGGAGGCGCCCGAGGCACCCGCCGAGCCCGAGGCGCCCGCCGAACCCGAGGACCAGCCCACCCCCCGCCACAACGTCCTCATCATGGCGATGCTCCTCACCGCCGCGCTCGTCCTCTATTGGCTGCCGACCCTCCGCCTCGGCGAGCAGGACCTGGACGGCATGGGCGGGCTCGGGCTCATCTCCGTGCTGCCCACGCCGACACTGATCGGCGCCGCCCTCCTCGTCGTCGTGTTCACCGCGCTGCTCTGGATGGACCGGCCGGTCAAGAGCCTCCTCCTGGTCACCCTGCTCGCGACCGTGGTGTCCTTGCACGCGCTGCCCGCCGTCATCGAGACCGAACCGCGGTTCGCCACGGCCTGGCAGCACCTGGGGTTCCTGGAGTACATCGACAGGACCGGCACCGCCGTGCCCGACCTGGACGCGCGCTGGAGCTGGCCCGGGTTCTTCGCCGCGGCCGCCTTCGTCGCGAAGGCGTGCGGCGTCTCGGACCTGACCGAGGTGATCCGCTGGTGGCCGACGGCCGTCCAACTCCTCTACCTGGCGCCGATGTTCCTGCTCGTGCGCTCCATGCGGGCGTCCTGGCGCGCCAAGTGGACGGGCCTGTGGATCTTCGTCCTGAGCGGCTGGGTGGGGCAGGACTACTTCTCGCCGCAGGGCTTCACCTTCCTGCTCTACATCGCCTTCGTCGCCGTCCTGATGGTGTGGTTCCGTGCGCCGCGCATGCTGTGGGCCAAGCGGCGGCCCGGCGAGACCGAGGTCGAGCCGGCGGGCCGCAAGGAGCGCGCCGTGCTGCTCCTGGTCCTCATGGGCCTCTTCGCCGCGACGGTCCCCGCCCACCAGCTCACGCCCTTCGTGATGCTCGGCGTCCTCACCGTCCTCGTCCTGGTCGGCCGGTCCGAGCTGCGCGGGCTGCCGATCCTGTTCGGCGTGCTCGTCGCCGTCTGGCTCGGCTTCCTCGCCGAACCGTACTGGTCGGGCCATTTCGACGAGCTGTTCGGCGGGGTCGGCGGCGTCGGCGGCAATGTGTCGTCATCGGTCTCCGGGCGCATCGAGGGCGGCAGTTCGACCCATCAGCTGGTGCTGTACGTGCGGGTGGCGATGGCGGGCGCCGTGCTGGCGTTCGCGTGCTGGGGCTGGTGGCGGCGGCACTTCTGCAAGTACAGCGAGCGCTCGCTGCTCGTCCTGACCTTCGTGCCGTTCCTGGGCTTCGGCATGCAGTCGTACGGCGGCGAGATGGCCCTGCGCGTCTTCATGTTCGCGCTGCCGGGCGCCGCCCTGCTCGCCGGACTCGCGCTGTTCCCGCGCGCGGGCATCACCCCGGACGAGCGCGACCGCGACCGGGTGAGCCTCGCGCCGCTGGCCGCGCTGCTGGCCGGGCTCGTCCTGATGGGCGGATTCCTGGTGGCCCGCTGGGGCAACGAGCCCTTCGAGCGCATCCGGCCCGGCGAGGTCGCGGCGATGGAGTACGTGTACGCGCACGACCACCCGACGGCTCGGCTGCTGTGGATGAGCGACGACCCGGTCGAGAACGTCACCCCGTCGATGCCGTGGGGCGCCCGCGACATGGAGAGGATGGAGTACGTCCCCACGCTCGCGCCCGCCGACCCGGTCCTGGTGTCGGGCCTGGTGAAGGCGCTCAAGGACGCGGGCCCCAACTCGTATCTGATGGTCAACCGGAGCCAGACGACCTATCTGCAACTGGACGCCGGCTACGCGAAGTCCTGGGAACCGCGGCTGCTCCGCAACCTGAACGACCGCGAGGACCTCAGGAAGGTCTACTCCAACGCCGACGCGACCCTCTACACCCTGAGCGAGCGGCCGGACGGCGGGGCCGCGCAGCCCGACCCCGGTCCCGCGGGGCCCAAGGTGACGTGGACGCCGTGGTCGGTCGTGGGCGGGCTCGCCGCGGTGGCGCTCATCCTGCTGCTCGGGGCGCGCGAGCTGGTGCGGGTCGCGGCGGCGCCGAGCGTGCGGCAGCAGCGGTGGCTGCAGGGCAGCTTCTGGTTCTCGCTGCCGCTGCTCGCGGTGCTGCTCGCCTCGCTGATCCAGCGGTTCGTGACGATGGCGTGATCCATGACGACGGCATAATTCGTGACGGTGGCGTAAGAGGGTTACCTCTTCAGCCACTTCACCTCGTACCCCGCCAGGTCGAGGCGCCGTCCGTCGACCTTCGCGCTGGTCCGCCGGTCGAGGGTGTTGACCACGAGGACGGCCTTGTCGTCGGCGAGGACGCGGACGTGCGGCCGGTCGGCGGCGGCGACGGACACCTTCTCGTACGTCGTGCCGGGCCCGAACTCCTCGCCGAACCGCCCGATGAGCCCGAGCATCGGCAGCCCGGTCCCTCCGTCGGGCAGCTCGGTCGAGGTCCAGAGGCAGCCCGCGCATTTCTTGCCGCGTTTCTGCGGGTTCCAGTAGAAGCCGCTCGTGGCGCCGCCGCGGACCATCGCCATCAGACCGGTCGCCTGGACGGCGACGCGGTGCGCCTCGGACCAGTCGTCGCGGTTGTCCTGGCTGTCGCCCGGCTCCACGTAGTACTCGGCCCACCACAGCGGCAGGTCGCCGGTCCGCTCCCGCAGCCACTTGCCGACGTCCGTGAACTTCTGGGTGGCCCCGAACTCGTCGGGGAGCAGTTCGTCGTCCGCGGTGTAGCTGGAGCCGTCGACGACGACGAAGTCGGCGCCCGCCTTGTTCTTGTTCCAGTGGTCGAAGGCGTCGAGGATCCGCTGGTCCATGCGGCCCCAGGGGCCCTTCGGCTCCTTGGCGACGCCGTGGGTCTGGCGCGGGTCGACGCTGTTCATCACCAGGTAGGGGCCGCCGACCATGATGTCCTCGTCGACCTTCTTGAGCTCTCGGTAGACGAGGTTGTAGAGCTCGGTGTACCCCTCGTAGTCCCAGCGGCCCCGCTCGTCGTTCCAGAAGCCCTTGAACTCGTTCCAGACGACGAAGTGCCGCACGTCGGGGTAGCGCTTCGCGACGGTCGCGGCGAGCTTCGCGAAGTCCTTGTAGTGCGCGCGCTCGGGGGCGGTCTCAAGGGAGCGCCGGCTCCAGTCCGTGTTGTCGGCGCCGGGCTCGCCGCCCTTCATCCAGTCGGGCGCGCAGCACAGCGTGACGACGGGGGTGCCCTCGCTCGCCCGGACGAAATCCATCCGGCGGTCCATGGCCGAGAAGTCGTAACGCCCCTTCACCGGCTCGGGGTTGCCCGCGCCCCAGCCCATGATGTGCTGGATCTGCGGGACGGACCCGAGGTCCGCGAGCTCGGTGCGGACGCGCTCGACGGCCTTGTCGCCGCCCTCGTCCGCGCTGTACTGGGTGTGGGTGAAGCCCCAGCCCACCTGCGGCTCGGCCGCGCCGGGCGGGACGACGGGCGTGCCGTGCACCTTGTCCCCGTCCGGGGTGGTGCCCGCGGTGCTGCCCCGGTCGCCGGGCACCGTGTTGACCAGCGTGATCACCAGGGCCAGTGCGGTCAGACCGACGCCGAGGAGAGCGGTGAGACGCCACCGCCGTGCGGTCGAATTCCACTCATGTCGTCCCATCGTCGGCCAGGCTAGCGGGGCCGGTCGGCGGCGGAACAGGTTCCGGACGCGGGCGCACGGCGGAAAACGGGTGCACAACGGCGCACACGTGCCGGATCATGTCGGCATGCCCGCGAACCCGCAGGACGCCCTGCCGATCCGGCTCACCGTCGACGACAGCGACTCCCCCACGGATGTCGTGGACGCCCTCTTCCTCGGCCGCTTCGCCACCGGCGAGCAGCCCTTCTCGCACAGCGCCAACATCGACCGCGTCAAGTCCGGTTCCACGCTGCTGCCGCCCGGCGCGAAGGTGCTGCGCGCCGCCCGCGACGACGACCGCAGCGCCACGCTCGCCGAGGGCGACGGCTGGACGCTGCTGGTCTCGCGCTGGAACCGCGGCGCGGACGTCACGGTGACGGCGACCACGGCCGAACTCGCCGAGACGGTCCTCGGGCAGGCCACGGACGGCGCGCAGGACGAGCCGGAACCCCAGCCGGAGAACGTGACGATGGGCTTCTGGTACGTCTCGCCGCGGCGCGGCCCGCACCGCACCACCCGCCAGATCTCGGCCGGCACGTGGGACGAGGTGCGGGCCAACTACACGGCGCCGGTCGCCGACGCCATGGACACGCTGATGAAGACGACCCCCGAGGACATCTCGGGGCGTCTGCTGCTGCTCCACGGGCCGCCGGGCACCGGCAAGACGTCGGCGCTGCGGACGCTCGCGCGCTCGTGGCGCGACTGGTGCCAGGTGGACTGCGTGCTTGACCCGGAGCGCCTGTTCAGCGACGTCGGCTACCTCATGGACATCGCGATCGGCGAGGACGACGGGACGGCGAAGGGCCGCTGGCGGCTGCTGCTCCTGGAGGACTGCGACGAACTGATCCGTGGCGAGGCCAAGCACACGGCGGGCCAGGCCCTGTCGCGGCTGCTCAACCTGACGGACGGCCTGCTCGGCCAGGGCAGGAACGTTCTGGTGGGCGTCACGACCAACGAGGACCTGGAGCGCCTGCACCCCGCGGTGGTCCGCCCCGGCCGCTGCCTGGCCCGCGTCGAGGTGGGACCGCTGACCCGCCCCGAGGCGGTGGAGTGGCTCGGCACGGAGGAGGGTGTGCCCCGCGAGGGGGCGACCCTCGCGGAGCTGTTCGCCCTGCGCAGGGGGACGTCGCCGACGTCGGTGCCGGGGCAGCGGGAGGGAGCGGACGCGGGGCTGTACCTGTAGACGCGCGTGGGCTCTACGGTCTCTACCCGGAGTTCCCGTACGCCGCGCGCAGCGCGTCCCGCACCGCCGCGAGTGCGGCGTCCTCCGTGAGGCCGATCCTGCGGGCCCGCTCGGCGTATGCCTGCGCCTCGGCCGACGCGGCCCGTGCGGCCGCGTCCCCCGCCGCCGCGACGAACGTTCCGTTGCGCCCCCGGGTCTCGATGACCCCGTCGGCCTCCAGCGCCCGGTAGGCCTTGGCCACCGTGTTCGGGGCGAGTCCGAGGGATTCGGCGAGCCCGCGCACGGTGGGCAGCTTGTAGCCGGCGGGCAGCGCTCCGGACCTGGCCTGTTCGGCGATCCGGGCGCGCACCTGCTCGTACGGCGCGTCGCTCGCGCCCCCATCGATGTCGATCTTCAGCGTCACGGGGTGATTGTCCCGCACGGCGGCGGAAAACGAGGGGTGGAGCACCCCGCGAAAAATGAGGAGCGACACAGCGCCGCCCGCCCGTACCGTGCCGCGCATGACAGTGATCGTCCGAGCCCTCGACGACGACGGGCCGACCACCGCCGCGGACGACGCGGGTTTCGCCGCCGTGCGCCGGGCCTGTGTGCCCGCCATGCTCGCGACGCCCGCGTCGGTCGCCTTCGACCGCGCCCACGCCCATCCGGACGCCGGTTACCGGCAGTTGATCGCGGAGTCCGGGGGCGAGGTCATCGGCACGGCGCAGGTCGGCGTCGCCCACGACAGCCCCGAGCCGGGCCAGGGCTTCGCCAACATCTACGTACATCCCGAGCGGCTCGGCCTGGGCGCGGGGACGCTGCTCCTGCGCACGGCGGAGGAGTATCTCGCCGACGCGGGCGTGCGGGACGTCTACTCATGGGTCCTCGACGGGCCCGCCAACCTCGCCTTCGCCGCCCGCCATGGCTACCGGTCGCGGCGCAGCGCGCACTTCCTCCGCCTCGACCTGGCGCAGGGCACGCTGCCGCTCCGCAGCGAGCCTCCGGCCGGGGTCGAGCTGGTGCCGGGCTCGGTGTTCGCGGACGACGCGCGCCCGCTCTTCGCGCTGGACGCGGAGACGGTGGCGGACGAACCGAGCGATGTGGGCGCCGAGTTCACGGACTACGAGCACTGGCTCGCCGAGACCTGGCGCCACCCGTTGATCAGCCAGGAGCTCACCACGGTGGCCCTCGTCGACGGGCGTCCGGCCGCGTTCAGCCTGGCCCGCACGGACGGCGCGGGGCGCTACGCGTCCAACATGACCGGCACCGCGCGTGCCCACCGCGGCCGCGGCCTGGCCAAGCTCGCCAAGAACGACTCTCTGCACCGGGCCCGCGCGGCGGGCTGCACGGAGGCGTTCACGGGCAACGACGCGGGGAACGAGCCGATGCTGGCGATCAACAAGTGGTTCGGTTACGAGATCTGCGCGACGGAGGTCCGCCATGTCCGCACCCTCGGCTGACGGCGTGGAGGTCGCGCTCGTCAAGGCGGGCCGTACGAAGATCCGTTACCCCGCGGCGCTGCTGCGCGACGACGGCAACCACCTGACCGTCCGGGCACCGTGGGCGGCTCCCGGGGTCCGCGACTTCGGCTTCGTGCGCTTCGAGCCGGGCGACGTCTTCGTGGAGCACTACTGGCGCGACCGCTGGTACGCGATCAAGGAGGTGTACGCCGCGGACGGCACCCTCAAGGGCTGGTACTGCGACGTGACCCGCCCCGCCGTCCGCGACGGCGCCGTCCTCACGGTCGAGGACCTGGACCTGGACCTGTGGGTCTCGGCCGACCGCGACTCGGTACTGCGCCTGGACGAGGACGAGTTCGCGGAGAGCGGCCTGGCCGCCACGGACCCGGAGGCGGCAGCCGCGGCGGTCCGCGCCCTGGACGAGCTGGAGGCACTGGCGCTGGGCGACGGGTTCGACCTGAGCTGAGACGGCCCGCCCGGCCCGAGCCAGGGTGTGGGCTATTCGGCGACCAGCTCCACCTCATACCCCCACGCGTCCTCCAGGTACGCCGCGTACCGGCCCTCGCCGCCCGCGTGCGGGTGGCGGTCCGCGAAGAGGAGGGACCAGCCGTGGTCGGGTGCGGCGGTCACGAGCCGGTCGAGCTCGGCCCGGCCCGACACGTGGAACGCCAGGTGGTTGAGGCCGGGGCGGTGCCGGTCGTGGCCGCCGGGCCGCAGGTCCGGGGAGCGTTCGAGGACGACGTACGTCTCGTCGCGCCGCCAGCTCCTGCCGTGGCCCCAGCTCTGGAACGGCACATGGCCCAGCGCGCCGAGCAGCCACCCCCACGGACCTTCGGCCGCCGTCAGATCGGGCACTCACAGCTCCACGTGGTGGATCCCGCCCGTCCGCGTCACGGGGGCAAGGGATTCCGGCGCCGTGGTGCGTCCGCCCTCATAGCCCACGGCTTCTCCGTCGGACTGCCAGTGCACGAGGAACCGCTCGCCCGCGCGCCAGGCGGCCAGGCCCGCCCTGCAGTACGCCACCATGTCGTGCGGCAGCGCGGACAGGGGATGCCAGACGAGCTCGGCGCACTTGTCCGGCTCGGCGTTCACCGGTTCGCCGCCCGCGCCGTGCTCCGCCGAGAAGAACCAGCCGGTGCGCGGCGCCCCGCCGGGGCCGCGGTGCTGGACGACCGCCTCCATGCGCAGGTCGGCGGGGTCGAGGTCGAGCCCGATCTCCTCGCGCGCCTCCCGGATCATGGCCGCGCGGACGTCCTCGCCGTCCTCCACATGGCCGGAGGGCAGGTGCAGGAGGCCGTCCCCGTACCCCGTACCGGCGCGGCGGGCGAGCAGCACGTCGGCGCCGCGGCGCAGGATCAGGTGGACGTCGACGACCTCGGTGTGCCGGGCCGGGGCGTCCGGCACCACGCCCACCAGCGCGTACCGCTCGTCGTCGACGCGTCTGCCCCACAGCCGGGCGTCCCCCGAGAGCCGCTCGGAGTGGATCCGGGCGACGAGCGGGGTGAGGGCTTCGACCAGGCGGGACAGGGGAAGCCCGGACGGGCTCACGGTCCCCCACACGCCCTCGACGAGGATCAGTCGCCCGCCGGGCCGCAGCAGGCCGCGCCAGTGCCGCAGGGTCGCCTCGGGGTCCGGGAAGGTCCACAGGACGTGGCGGGCCAGCACGACGTCGAACCGCCGTCCCTGGACGGGCGGCCGGTCCGCGTCGCCGACCAGCACCTCGGCGTCCCGGCCCGCCAGCTTCTCGCGGGCGAGGTCCACCATGTCCGGCGACAGGTCGACGCCCGTGATCCGGTGCCCCTCCTCGGCGGCGAGCAGGGCGAGGCTGCCGGTGCCGCAGCCCAGGTCGAGGACGTCGCCGGGGGTGTCCGGCAGCCAGTCCCGCAGCCGGTCCGCCCAGGCCGCGCGCACCGTGTCGTCGCGCAGACCGTGGTCCGGTTCGTCGTCGAAGGTGGCCGCCGCGGCATCCCAATCGATGGGCCCCGGCACCTCGTTGCTCGTCATGCCCCGATGGTCGCAGCTGCCACTGACATTCGGCCCTCGATCAGAAAGCGGGCGCCAAGAGGTCTACGACAGGCCTTGGATGGACATCGGTAAGTCAGGAAGCAGAAGGCAGGGAGGCCGCGATGCGCCGAGTGACCACGCACAAACCCGCCGCCAAGACCGTCAGCCGTCAGGTGCGGGAGCGTCAGGAGGCGGAGTCCCGGCCGCAGGAGAGGCCCGAGGTCCGCAAGGACGTCCAGCGGACGTGGTGGCCGGACGGCTGAGATGCCGCGGGTGCCGCCCGGTCGTCGCGGCCGCGCCGGTCAGCGGTCCCGGAGGCGCTTGCGGTAGTGGACGCGGTCGTACGGGCCGTCCACGCGTCGCTCGACGACCTCGTACCCGTACCGTTCGTAGATCTTCTGGTTCTCCCACATGAGCGCGTTGGTGTAGAGCCGGATCTCGGGAAGGCCCAGCTCGCGCGCGTGGGCTTCGACGAAGGAGAGCAGACGGCGGCCCACCCCCTGCCCCGCGGCATCGGGGTGGACCGCGATCGATTCCAGGAGGAGGCGTCCTTCGTAGGGGCGCGGGACGAGCACCAGGAGCCCCACCACGGGGTCCCCGGTGACGTACACGAAACCCGCCGCCACATCGGCCGCGTGGTCGGCCTCCATCGGGCGGGGGACGAGCCCGATGCGTTCGATGTAGTGGTGGTAGGCCGCGTCGGTGACCGCCCGCACGGCGGGCACGTCGGCGGCGGTGGCGAGGCGGATGTCCGTGGGGCCCTCGGTGGTGGTCATGCCTCTACGTCTACGGCACGGCGTCGCGCCCGCACCACCGCCTTCTTCAACAAGGGCCAGGCCACGATCAGGACGATGAGGCCATAGACCGTGACGGAGAACGGCGTGAGGAGGCCGCCGGCGTCTCCGTCGCTGATCTGCAGGGCGCGGCGCAGCTGTTGCTCGGCGTTCGGGCCGAGGATGACGCCGATGACGGCGGGCAGCACCGGCAGTCCGTAGCGCCGCATGCCGAAGCCGATGAGGCCGATGACGAGGAGGACGACGAGGTCGAGCGCCTCGCCGCCGACCGCGTAGGCGCCGACGGCCGCGAAGAAGAGGATGCCCGCGTAGAGGTAGGGGCGCGGGATGCGCAGGAGCTTCGCCCAGACCGGGGCGAGCGGCAGGTTGAGGGCCAGCAGGAGCATCATGCCGACGAACAGGGAGGCGATGAGGCCCCAGACGAGGTCCGCCTCGCGTTCGAAGAGGAGCGGGCCCGGCTGGATGCCGTACTGCTGGAACGCGGCGAGCATCACGGCGGCGACGGCGGTCGTGGGCAGGCCGAGCGTGAGCATGGAGACGAGGGTGCCCGCCGCCGACGCGGAGGCCGCCGACTCCGGGCCCGCGACGCCCTCGATGGCGCCCTTGCCCCACTCGTCCTTGTGCTTCGACAGCCGCTTCTCCGTCACGTACGACAGGAACGTCGGGATCTCCGCGCCGCCCGCCGGGATCGCGCCGAACGGGAAGCCGATGAGGGGGCCGCGCAGCCAGGACTTCCAGGTGCGCTTCACGTCGTCCCCGCCGAGCCAGGGGCGCCCGACGGGGATCGCCTGTCCGCTGGTGCGGCGCAGGTGGGCGGCGACCCACAGGGCCTCACCGATGGCGAAGAGGCCCACCGCGACGATGACGACGTCGATGCCGTCGGCGAGTTGGAGCGAGCCGAAGGTGAGCCGCTGCTGGCCCGTCATCTGGTCGAGGCCGACCAGGCCGATGGTCAGGCCGATGAGGAGCGAGGCGAGGCCGCGGATGCGGGACGAGCCCAGCACGGAGGTGACGGCGATGAACGCGAGCACCATGATGGCGAAGTAGTCGGGCGCGCCGATGTCGACGGCGAGGTCGGCGACGGTGGGGGCGAGCGCGACCAGGAGCAGCGTGCCGATCATGCCGCCGGCGAAGTGCCCGATGGCGGCGGCCGCGAGGGCCTGCGCCCCACGCCCCGCCTTGGCCATCGGGTGGCCTTCCATGGCGGCGACGACGGCGGCGCTCTCGCCGGGCGTATTGAGCAGGATGGAGGTCGTCGAGCCGCCGAACATCGCGCCGTAGTAGATGCCGGCGAACATGATGAAGGCGCCGGTCGGTTCGAGTCCGTACGTCACGGGGAGCAGCAGGGCGACGGCCATGGCGGGCCCGATGCCGGGAAGCACGCCGATCGCGGTGCCGAGGAGCACGCCGACGGCGGCCCACAGGAGGTTGATGGGGGTCAGGGCCGTGCCGAAGCCGTCCATGAGGGAGGTGAAGGCGTCCATGTCACAGCACTCCCATCAGGGGGCCGCCCGGCAGGGGCACGCCGAGCAGGTTGTTGAAGACTTCGTACGTGACGACGGACAGCCCGGCGGCGATGAGCGGGTCGCGGTCGAGGTGGCGGCTGCCGAGGGCGTAGGCCGCGCCCCAGAAGAGCAGCGCCCCGGCGATGGGGAAGCCGGCCGGTTCGATGAGGACGGCGGCGGCGAGGAAGACACCGGCGAGCAGCAGTACGGTGCGCCAGTCGGCGGGTTCGGACAGGTCGACGTCCTCGCCGCCCTCGGCCTCGCCGCGCCCGCCGCGCAGCACGTCGACGGCGAGCAGCAGCGCGACGACGAGCAGCCCGGCCCCGACCACGATCGGCACGGTCTTCGGGCCGATGGGGCCGCGCTGGGCGATCTCGACGTCCATGGTGAGGGCGTCGGTGAGGACGAGGGTGCCGAGCGCGAGGAGCAGGACGCACACGCCGAGTTCGGAGTGTTCGCGCAGCCAGGCGCGGCGGCCGCGCGGCGCGTCGGGGCTGTCGGGGCGGTCGGGAACTTCGGTCGTGGTCACAGTCCCAGCTCCTTCAGTACGGAGACGACGCGCTGGTCCTGGGCTTTCAGGAAGTCGCCGAAGTCGTCGCCGGTCAGGAAGGCGTCGTCCCATCCGTTCTTCTTCAGGGACTCCCGCCACTCCTTGGAGGCGTGCAGTTTCCTGACGAGCCCGGTGAGCTTCTTGCGCTCGGCGTCGCTGAGGCCCGGCGGGGCGACGATGCCGCGCCAGTTGGTGAAGTCCACGTCGTAGCCGGACTCCTTGAGGGTGGGGCCGTCCAGGCCCTTGACCCGCGCGGGCCCGGTGACGGCGAGCAGCCGGAGCTCCCCCGACTTGATCTGGTCCAGGTACTCACCGACCCCCGAGACCCCGAAGGCGACCTTGCTCCCGAGGATGGAGGCGAGAAGTTCACCACCCCCGTCGAAGGGGACGTAGTTGACCTTTTTCGGGTCGATGCCGGCGGCGCGGGCCATGAGCATCGGTGCGAGGTGGTCGGGCCCACCGGGCGAGGACCCCCCACCTACGGGCACCTTCCCCGGATCCTCCTTCCAGGCGTCGACGAGCTGCTTGATGGTCTTGTACGGGGAGTTCTTGGCGACCACGACGACGTCCTGCTCCTCGGTGAGCCGGGCGATGGGGGTCGTGTCGGCGAGGGTCTTCGGCGAGTCGTTGGAGCGGGCGGCGCCGACGACGCCGAGCCCCATGGACATGGCGAGCTTGCCGTTGCCGTGCTCGCCGACGAGCCGGGTCAGGCCGACGGTGCCACCCGCGCCGGGCAGGTTGAACACCTCGATGTTGTGGGTGAGTCCGGCGTCCTCGGCGTTCTTCGCGGCGGTGCGCGCGGTGATGTCGTAGCCGCCGCCGGGCGTGTTGGGGACCATGAAGCGCAGGCCGGGGATCTGCGTGCCGGTGTCGGCGCCGCTGCCCGTGGTGAGCAGCGGCGGCGCCACGAGCACGAGGAGCGCGGCCCCGGACAGGGCGAGAGGGGTGCGCAGGCGCACGTGTGCCACCACCTGTCGGCGTGTAGTCGGGTGTGGGACAAGCTCTGAGGTGGCCCACATGTTGCCCGGGTGTTAACAACCTGTCGCTCTTCCGGAATCAACGGACGTTGTGGTCGTTGTGGTCGCGCCCATAGCCTGCGGCGATGACGAGGGTGCTGGTCGTGGACGACGACTTCATGGTCGCCAAGCTGCACAGTCGCTACGTCGCGACGGTGCCCGGCTTCACGGTGGTCGGGGTCGCGCACACCGGCGCGGAGGCGGTGCGCCTCGCCGCGGACGTCCGCCCCGACCTCGTACTCCTCGACGTCTATCTGCCCGACATGGATGGCATCGCGGTCCTGCGCGAGCTGCGGGCGGCGGAGGAGCGGGAGCCGGGGCGCGAGCCGGTGGACGCCCTGTTCATCACGGCGGCGCGGGACGCGGAGGTGGTGCGGGCGGCGCTGCGGGCGGGTGCGCTGCACTACCTGATCAAGCCGTTCAACCAGGCGGCGCTGCAGGAGCAGTTGCGCCACGTCGCCGCGCTGCGGGCCCGCCTGGACGGCCTGGCGGAGGCCCGCCAGGAGGACGTCGACCAGATCTTCGGCACCCGCCCGCCGGGTTCCCGGGAACTCCCCAAGGGCCTGGCGCCCCACACGGCGGACCTGGTGGAACAGACCCTCCGCAACCATCCGTCCGGCCTCTCGGCGTCGGAGTGCGCGGAGGCGGGCTCCCTCTCCCGCGTGAGCGCCCGCCGCTACCTGGAATTCTTCGCGTCCACGCGCCGGGCAGAGGTGACGCTTCGGTACGGGGGGACGGGGCGGCCCGAGCGGCGGTACCGGTGGCTGGGTGAGGGCAATTCGGGCACGACCTGAGCGGAGTCCGAAGGCTTCCTTAACCGCACCATAAGGATCTCCATCCCCCGCCCTCAGCAGGGGGTTTCGCGGATTTCAGGGGCTAGTTTTCAGGTCGCCCTGAACCGCCGTTTGAGGAGAACCCCCATGTCTGCACGCCGCAAGGTCGCACGCCTCGCCGCCGTCGGTGTCGCGCCGCTCGCTCTGACCGCCCTCTCGGTCGCGCCCGCCGCCGCGCACGGCTCGATGACGGACCCGGTCAGCCGGGTCTCCGCCTGTTTCCAGGAGGGGCCGGAGTCGCCCAGGTCGGCCGCCTGCAAGGCAGCCGTCGCGGCCAGTGGCGCGCAGGCCTTCTACGACTGGAACGGCGTGAACATCGCCAACGCCGCCGGGAAGTCGAAGGAGATCATCCCGGACGGGAAGCTGTGCAGCGCCGGGAACGACAAGTACAAGGGGCTCGACCTGCCGCGCGGCGACTGGCCCTCCAGCAAGCTGTCCGCGGGCAACCACACGTTCCGCTACAAGGGCACCGCCCCGCACAAGGGCTCCTTCGAGCTGTTCGTCACGAAGGAGTCGTACGACCCGTCGAAGCCCCTGAAGTGGTCGGACCTGGAGGAGAAGCCCTTCGTCAAGGTCACCGACCCGAAGATGGAGAACGGCGACTACGTCTTCGACGGCAAGATCCCCGCCCGTGAGGGCCGGCACCTGATCTACTCGATCTGGCAGCGCTCCGATTCCCCCGAGGCGTTCTACACCTGCTCCGACGTCGTCTTCGGGAAGGACGACGGGGGTTCGGGCGGCTCCGCTCCGGCCCCCGCCGCCTCCGCGCCCACCGACCAGGACATCGAGGCCGGCGCCGACAAGTCCTCCGTCGAGCACCACGGCCACGGGGACGCCGACGCCAGGACGGGCGCCGAGGCCACCGGCGCCGCGCCCGCCGCCCCCGCCGCGGACGAGGCCACCGGCGACAACCGGCCGGAGGTGAACGGCGGCGCCGAGAAGCCGGTCACCACGGCGGACGGCAACCTCGCCGAGACCGGCGGCGACAGCACCACGCCGTACATCGCCATGGGCGGCGCCGCGATTCTGGCGGTCGGTGCCGCGGCGATGTTCGCGACGACCCGCCGCCGGGCCTCCGGACGCCACGGCCGCTGAGAGCCTGTGTCGTAGCCCCGGACCGGTCAGCGGAGACGACGCCGGGCGCGTGTCAGGACAGGCACGTGCTCGGCGTCGCGTGTGCCGGGTCCAGGGCGTTCGCCACCTCGTGGTGGGCGACGCGGTCCGTGATGCCGATCGCGACGTGCTCGGACAGGGCCACGGGGCACAGGTCCTGGAGGGTGACGTTGTGGACGTCCGGGCCGGTCAGGAACTGGGTGCGGTACGGGGTGACGACCTCGTCGTACTTCGTGGCGATGACGGTGTAGCGCACACCGGGCACCGTGTCGCCGCCCTCGTTGAGCTTGGTCAGGAAGGGCGAGCCCGCGACCTGGTCGGCGAGGCTCGGGGTCTTGGTGGTCAGCAGGTCCTCGATGCCGGGGAAGTACGGCAGCAGCTTGGTGAGGCCGAGCAGCGTGGTGCCGTGGTTGTCGGGGGCGAGGCCGATCAGGGCGTTCACCTTCGCGGCGCCGCCGAGGAACTTGAGGTAGTGGCGCGGCATCATGCCGCCCTGCGAGTGGCCGACGAGGTCCGCCTTCTTCGCGCCCGTCGAGGCGAGCACCTTGTCGACGAAGACGTCGAGCTGCTCGGCCGACTTGTCGATGGGGCCGAGGCCGTTGAAGAACGGGACGCCCGGCAGCTGGCCGTAGTCCAGGGAGTAGACGCAGTAGCCGCGCTTGACCAGGTAGGGCGCGAGGACGAGCCAGTTGTCGACGGAGTTCCCGAACGTGCCGTGCACGAGGACGACCGGTCGGGGGTGGGCGGCGGACGGCCGGCAGTCGTAGTCGTTCCAGCCTCGGGACGTCGAGGCCTGCGGCGTGTCGGCCGCGGCCGTGGCGGCGGGGGTGAGGGTGACCGCGCCCGTGACGAGCAGGGCGGCGGCGAGCGCGCGCAGCGCTCGTCTCCAGGGCAGCATCGTGTGATCTCCTTGCGGCTCAAGGGAGGTGCGGAAGGAGGTGCGGTGGCGATACGCCTGGTGATCCGGATCAGCAGGATGCCGTGCTCACGTCAAATTACGCGCGAGTAGGTGAAGAGTGAAGCGGCGCGTCACAAAAAGTTCCAGCGTTCACTGGCGCGGTCACGACGCGGGCCCCGGCGCCGTCACGCCGCCAGCGTTCCCGGCACGATCGCGCCCGGACCGAACTTCGCCCGCGCCCGGTCCGCGACCTCCTCGATGCGGCGGGTCTTCTCGTCCGTCGGGTCGAACGACAGCTGATGGGTGGCGCGTTCGGCGGAGGTGAGGCCTTCCGCGCGCAGGGAGAGGGCGCGCACCCGGGCCCGCTGGAGGCCGAGCGCCTCGTACATGCGGTATGCGGCCTTGGCCAGCTCGGTGGAGTGGGCGGTCTGCTCGGGGAGGGCCTTGGAACGGGTGGTGGTGGACCGGTCGGCGTACCGCACCGTGAGGACCAGCGTGCGGCACACCTGGTCCTCGCCGCGCATCCGCGCCCCCAGCTCCTCCGCGCCGGAGAGCAGCGCGCGCCGGTGCCGGAAGGGGTCGAGTTCGTCGCGCGGGAAGGGCCGTTCGACGGAGAGCGAGCGCGCGGCGGCGTTCGGCACGACCCGCGTACGGTCGACACCCCGCGCCTTCTCGCTCAGCTCACGGCCCGCGCGGGCGCCGACGAGCCGCTGCAGGGTGGACAGGGGCGCGGCGCCGACCTTCCCGAGGGTGTCGAGGCCGTACTCGCAGAGGGTGCGGGCGGTGGCGCGGCCGATGCCGGGCAGCTCGCCGACCGGCCGTTCGACGAGGAACTCCCGTACGCCGCCGTCCCCTTCGGGCACCGAGCGGGTCACGCCGGGGGCGGCGCCGCGCGCGGCCATCCGCGCCAGCATCGGCCCCGGCCCGGCGCCGATCGCGCACTCCACCCCGTACAGCGCGAGCGCCCGTACCCGGATCAGCGCGGCGAGGTCGACGGCGCTCCGGCCGAAGTAGCGCCGCGCGCCCCGGACGTCGACGAGCGCGGCGTCGGGCGGGAGCGCCTCGACCTGCGGGGTGAACTCGCGGAGCAGGGCAAGGAGTTGGGGTAGGAGCGCTTCGTGCATGGGAGGCAGCAGGAAGCGTACGTAAAGGGTGGTGACGCCATTGTGCATCCCGCGCCCCCCGTCGCTCATCCCGCGCTCGCCGTCGCTCATCCCGCGCTCCCCGGACTCCGGTGCCACAGCTTCCTCGTCGTCGCCGTCCCTTCACCCGCCGGGCGCAGGTCGGCCCAGGGGTGCATCTCGAAGCCGTTGGCCAGCCGGATGCGGCGGCCGCCGGCCGGGTCCTTGTCCTGCTCCTCCCCTTCGGGGTCCGGCTCCGCCAAGCGCAGTGCCACCGCGTCGAGGCCCCCCTCCGCACGTACCTCCGCCAGCTCCGCCAGGTTCCACGCCGCCGCGCCCACCACGCTGAGGCTGCGCGGCCCGCGGCGCTGCACCACGCCGCGTACGAGCAGCAGCCAGGAGTGGAAGACGGTGTGCGCGCACCGCTCGTGGGCGTCGTCGAAGAAGGCCAGGTCGATGAGGCCCGTGCCGTCGTCCAGGGTGGTGAAGATGACGCGCTTGCCGGAGCGGATCGGCGGGGTCTGCGTGGCGGCCTTGGCGCCCGCGACCAGGACGGTCGCGCCGTGTTCGGCTTCGCGCAGGCGCCGGGCGCTGAGCGCGCCGAGCTCGTCGAGGAAGGCGCGGTGGTCGCCCATGAGGTGGCGCGAGGAGTCCATGCCGAGGACGCCGAGTTCGGCGCTGAGCCGCTCCGCGTCGTCCAGGTCGGGCAGGCCCGCGGGGGCCGTCTTCCGCCCGCCCGCCAGGGGCAGTTGGGCGCCGGCCGCGCCGCGCGCGCCGCGCCGCAGTTCGGCCAGGTGGAGCTGCAGGTCGCGGCGGTTGGCGCCGAACGCGTCGAGCGCGCCGACCTGCGCGAGCCGCTGGGCGACCGGCTTGGAAGGCCTGGCACGCTCCCAGAAGTCGACGAGGGAGGTGTAGGGCTGACCGTCGGCGATCCGGGCGGCCTCGGCCTCGCTGATGCCGTGCACGTCGGAGAGCGCGAGCCGCAGCCCCCACCGGTCCGGAGCCCTCTCGGAACCGGAACCGGATTCAGAACCGGATTCAGAACCAGAACCAGACACCAGTTCGATACGGTGGGCGACCGCGGACCGGTTCACGTCCAGGGGAAGGATCGGCACCCCCCGCCGCCGCGCGTCCGCGAGCAGCAGCCGCTTCGGGTACATCCCGGGGTCGTGCGTGAGCAGCCCGGCGTAGAACGCGGCCGGGTGATGGGCCTTCAGCCACGCCGACTGGTAGGTGGGCACGGCGAAGGCCACCGCGTGCGCCTTGCAGAAGCCGTACGAGCCGAAGGCCTCGACGATCCCCCAGGTGCGGCCGATGGTCTCCGCGTCGTACCCCCTGGCCGCCGCGTGCTGCGCGAACCAGAAGCGGATCCGGCCCTGCGACTCGGGGTCGGAGAGCCCGCGCCGCACCCGGTCCGCCTCGTCGCGCCCGCAGCCGGTCATGATGTCGACGATCTGGATGACCTGCTCGTGGAAGACGACGACGCCGTACGTCTCCTTCAGGGGCTCCGCGAGGTCCGGGTGCGGGTAGCGGACGGGCGCGCGGCCGTGCCGGGACTCGATGAAGGGCCGGACCATGTCGGCGGCGACCGGTCCAGGACGGAACAGCGAGATGTCGACCACCAGGTCGTGGAAGGTCGCAGGCTGGAGCCGCCCGACCAGATCGCGCTGGCCCGGCGACTCGATCTGGAAGCAGCCCAGCGTCTCGGTGGACTTGATGAGTTGATACGTCGCCGGGTCGCCCGGCGGCACCTGGCGCGGGTCGTCGAGGTCCACGGCGTCGCCCGTGGCCCGCTCGACCTCCGCCACCGCGTGCGCCATCGCCGACTGCATCCGCACGCCGAGCACGTCCAGCTTGAGCAGGCCGAGGTCCTCGACGTCGTCCTTGTCGAACTGCGACATGGGCAGGCCCTCGCCGCTGGTCGGCATCACGGGGGTGCGGGCGAGCAGCGACGCGTCGGAGAGCAGCACCCCGCACGGGTGCATGGCGACCCCGCGCGGCAGCGCGTCCAGCGCCTCGACGAGGTCCCACAGCCGGTCGCGGTCCCCCAGCTCCTCGGCGATCTCCCGGAGTTCGGGCAGCTCCTTCATCGCGGAGCGTGCGTCGCGGGCGCGGATGTGCGGGAAGGCCTTGGCGATCCGGTCGATGTCGGCCGGGTCCATGGACAGGGCGGCGCCCACGTCGCGTACGGCGTGGCGCACCCGGTACGTCTCGGGCATGGCGACCGTCGCGACGCGCTCGGGGCCGAAGCGGTCGATGATCGCGCGGTAGACCTCCAGGCGGCGGGCCGACTCGACGTCGATGTCGATGTCCGGCAGGACGTGCCGCCGCTTGGACAGGAACCGCTCCATGAGCAGCCCGTGCTCGACGGGGTCGGCGTGCGCGATGCCGATGAGGTGGTTGACCAGGGACCCGGCGCCCGAGCCGCGCGCCGCGACCCGGATGCCCAGGCCGCGCACGTCGTCGACGACCTGGGCCACGGTCAGGAAGTACGAGGCGTATCCGTGGTGGTCGATGATGTCCAGCTCGTGGTGCATCCGCTCCCAGTAGTCGCGCCGTGAGTCGTAGCCGCGCAGGATCATGCCCGCCGCGGCCCGCGAGGCAAGGACGCGCTGCGCGGTGCGGCGCCCGGCGCCGACGAGGTGCGGTTCGGGGAAGCGTACGGAGCCGATGCCGATGTCGTCCTCCGGGTCGACGAGGCATTCGGCGGCGGCCGCCCTGGTCTGTTCGACGAGGCGGTGGGCGGTGTCGCGGCGGAAGCCCGCGGCCTCGACGACGCGTTCGGCGACCTGCAGCATGGCGTCGGCGCCTTTCAGCCACCGCTCGCCGCTGTCGAGTTCCTTGGTCGGGTCGACGGGGACGAGGCGGCGGGCGGCGTCGAGGACGTCCGCGACGGGGCCCTGGCCGGGGTCGGCGTAGCGCACGGCGTTGCTGAGGACGGGGCGCACGCCCTGCTCGGCGGCGAAGCCGACGGTGCGCGCGGCCAGGCGCAGCGAGCCGGGGCCCGTGCCCTCGCGGCCGTGCCAGACGGATTCCAGGCGCAGCGCGTCGCCGTACCGCTCGCGCCAGGGGGCGAGGAGGCGGGCGGCCCGGTCGGGGCGGCCCGCGGCGAGCGCGCGGCCCACGTCGGACGCGGGGCCGAGCAGCACGGTGAGGCCCTCGCCGTGGTTCTCCTGCCACGGCAGGACGGGCTGCCCCTGTCCCTGCCCTTGCCCCTGCTCCGCGCCGTCGCGGTGCGCGGCGGTGACGAGGCGGCAGAGCGCGGCCCAGCCGGTGGCGCCGTCCCTGGCGAGGAAGGTGACGCGGGGTGTCGACTCGTCGATGAAGGCGCCGCCGCGCACGGGGGTCCGCCGGTGCTCGCCCCGCGCGGGGGCGGGCGCGCCCACCGCGAGCTCGGCACCGAACAGCGGCCGTACGCCCGCCTTGGCCGCGGCCTTGGCGAACCGGACGGTGCCCGCGAGGGTGTCGCGGTCGGTGAGCGCGAGGGCGTCCATGCCGCGTTCGGCGGCGCGCTCGGCGAGCCGCTCCGGGTGCGACGCGCCGTACCGCAGGGAGAATCCGGAGACGGTGTGCAGATGCGTGAACCCGGGCACACGCACCTCCTGACACTCCGAACCGATCCGATCTGGCCATCCCCCGTCTCCACCATAGACCAGTTTCGAATACACGTACGACACATACGTTCGATTACCGTGCGAGGGCTGCCCCCGTCGGCCCCCGGCGCCCTCGTATCGTCCGTTCGGCCCATCCCACCTGCGTAAACGCTCCACACACCGGAGCGTGGACGCATGAGGTTCGCCGACGAATTGAAAAGCGCCGTCACCCCGCGAGCAGCCCTGCTCGTCATCGGCGTACTCGCCCTGCAGCTGCTGTTCATCGCCTCCTACGTAGGGGCCCTGCACAACCCGAAACCCAGAGACGTGCCCTTCGGAGTCGTCGCCCCGGGGGCCGCGGCCGAGCAGACCGCCGACAAGCTGAAGAAGCTCCCCGGCGACCCGCTCGACCCGCGCGTCCTCAAGGACGAGGCCGCGGCCCGCCACCAGATCATGAACCGTGACATCGACGGCGCCCTGCTCGTCGACCCGCGCGGCACCACCGACACCCTCCTGGTCGCCTCCGGCGGCGGCACCGCCCTCTCCAGGACCCTCACCGGCCTCGCCACCGACGTCGACGCCGCCGAGAAGCGCACGGTGAAGACCGTCGACGTGGCACCCGCCTCCGACCAGGACTTCAACGGCCTCTCGTCGTTCTACCTGGTCGTCGGCTGGTGCGTCGGCGGCTACCTGTGCGCGTCGATCCTCGCGATCAGCGCGGGCTCCCGGGCCTCCAACGTGCCCCGCGCGGTCATCAGGCTCGGCACCATGGCGCTCTACGCGATCGTCGGCGGGCTCGGCGGCGCGATCATCATCGGGCCGATCCTCGGCGCCCTGCCCGGCAGCGTCCTCGGCCTGTGGGGTCTCGGCGCGCTGGTGATCTTCGGGGTCGGCGCGATCACCCTCGCCCTCCAGGCGCTGACCGGCATCGTCGGCATCGGCCTCGCCGTCCTCCTCGTCGTCATCGGCGGCAACCCCAGCGCGGGCGGCGCCTTCCCGCTGCCGATGCTGCCGCCCTTCTGGGAGGCGATCGGACCCTGGCTGCAACCGGGCGCGGGCACGTGGGTCGCCCGCTCCATCGCGTACTTCGACGGGAACTCGATCACCCGCCCGCTCCTCGTCCTCGCCGCCTGGGCGGTCCTCGGCACCGTCGTCACCCTCGCCCTGTCCGCCCGCCGCAAGACGCACAACAGCGGCACCATCGACCTCAGCGGCACGAACTACGGCAGCGGAAACGGCAGCGGCAGCAGGCGCTTCGAATGACGTGAGCGCCGGGCGTTGTCAGAGCCGGGTGCAAGGCTGAGACGCATGATCCGCACACTCGCCGTCGAGAACTACCGCTCCCTGCGCAAGCTGATCGTCCCGCTGGACCGGCTGAACGTGATCACGGGCGCGAACGGCACGGGCAAGTCCAGCCTGTACCGCTCCCTGCGTCTGCTCGCCGACTCCGCCACGGGCGGCGCGGTCGCGGCGCTGGCCCGCGAGGGCGGCCTGCCCTCCGCGCTCTGGGCGGGCGAGCGGAAGGCCGAGCCCATGGGGCTGAGGCTCGGCTTCGCCGGCGACGAGTTCGGGTACGCGGTGGACTTCGGCCTCCCCCAGTCCAGCGGCGCGGGCCCCAAGGGCGCGCCGTCCCTGTTCCGGCTCGACCCGGAGATCAAGCGCGAGTCCACCTGGGCGGGCCCCGTCCTGCGGCCCGCGGCGCTGCTCTGCGACCGCGCGGGCCCCGCGGTCCGCACGCGCACGGCCGACGGCGGCTGGCACCGCAGCCAGGGCATCCGTCCGTACGACAGCATGCTGAGCGAGTTCGCCGACCCGCAGCTGGCACCCGACCTGCTGCGGCTGCGCGAGCTGATCCGCTCCTGGCGGTTCTACGACCACGTGCGCACCGACGCCGACGCGCCCGCCCGCGCCGCCCGCATCGGCACCCGCACGTCGGTCCTCGCCCACGACGGCGCGGATCTGGCCGCCGCCCTGCAGACCATCCGCGAGATCGGCGACGACGAGGCGCTCGACGACGCGGTGGACGACGCCTTCCCCGGCAGCCGGGTCCGCGTCGTCGACAACGGCGGCCGGTTCGAGCTCCAGCTGCACCAGCACGGGTTGCTGCGCCCGCTGGGCCCCGCGGAGCTCTCCGACGGCACGCTGCGCTACCTCCTGTGGACCGCCGCGCTGCTGACCCCACGGCCGCCCGCGCTGCTCGTCCTGAACGAGCCGGAGACGAGCCTGCACCCGGACCTGCTGCGTCCGCTCGCGGACCTGATCGTCGCCGCGACGAAGGACACGCAGGTCGTCCTGGTGACCCACGCCCGCCCTCTCGCCGAGGCGGTGGCCAAGGGCGCGGCCCGCCACCGTGTCGACGTCAACTCCATCGAACTGACGAAGGAGTCGGGCCGAACGACGGTGGCGGGCCGGGAGAGCCTCCTGGACGAGCCGCTGTGGTACTGGCCGAAGCGGTGAGCCCGCGCCCCGTAAGGGGCGCGGGGAACTGCGCGACAAGCCACAGCGAACCCGCAGCCGGGAACCGGGATCAGGCCCCTCCCCCGTCCCCGTAGTACGCCTGGCGCATGAGCTGTTGCATCTCGTCGAGCATCGGCATGCGGGGGTTGGCCGGCGCACACTGATCCGCGTACGCGTTCATCGCCTGCTGCGGCAGCGCCGCGAGAAACGCCGCCTCGTCGACGCCCTCCTCGGCGAAGGACGCAGGAATCCCGCACTTGGCGCGCAGCTCCTCGACCGCCCGGGCGTAGGACTCGACGCCCTCCTCCGGGGAGCCCGCCGGCAGGCCCAGCATGCGGGCGATCTCCTGGAACCGTTCTGGCGCCCGGTAGACCTCGGCCTTCGGCCAGGGCGTCGCCTTGCCGGTCACCGTGCCGTTGTGCCGGATGACGTGCGGCAGGAGCAGCGCGTTGGTGCGGCCGTGGGCGACGTGGAACGTGTTGCCGAGGGTGTGCGCCATCGCGTGCACCAGGCCGAGGAAGGCGTTGGCGAAGGCCATGCCCGCGACGGTCGAGGCGTTGTGCATCTTCTCGCGCGCCTCGGGGTCCTCCGCCCCGTTCACGACGCACCGCTCCAGGTTCTCGAAGATCAGCTTGATGGCCTGGAGGCAGAGCCCGTCGGTGTAGTCGTTCGCGTACGCCGAGACGTACGCCTCCGTGGCGTGGGTCAGCGCGTCGAAGCCGGAGTCGGCGGTGACGGTCGCCGGGAGCCGCAGCGGCAGGGTGGGGTCGACGATCGCGACGTTCGGGGTGAGCGCGTAGTCGGCGAGGGGGTACTTCTGCGCGGCCGCCGGGTCGGAGATGACCGCGAACGGGGTGACCTCCGAGCCGGTGCCCGACGTCGTCGGGACGGCCACGAGCTGCGCCTTCTCACCGAGCCCGGGGAACTTGAACGCCCGCTTGCGGATGTCGAAGAACTTCTCCTTGGTGTCCGCGAACTCGACCTCGGGGTGCTCGTACATGAGCCACATGATCTTCGCCGCGTCCATCGGCGAGCCGCCGCCGAGCGCGATGATCGTGTCCGGCTCGAAGTCCCGCATCCGCGCGGCGCCCGCCCGCACCGTGGAGAGCTCCGGGTTGGGCTCGACGTCGTCGATGACCTGGACGGTGACGGCCGACGGGCGGGCCGCGAGGATGTCGGTCACACGGGCGACGAAGCCGAGGGCCGACATGGTCTTGTCGGTGACGATCGAGACCCGCTTGATGCCGTCCATCTCACCGAGGTAGCGGAGCGCGTTGCGCTCGAAGTAGATCTTCGGCGGGACCTTGAACCACTGCATGTTGTTGTTGCGCCGTCCGATCCGCTTGATGTTGACCAGATTGACCGCGGAGACGTTGTTGGACACCGAGTTGTGTCCGTAGCTGCCGCAGCCGAGGGTGAGCGAGGGGAGGAAGGAGTTGTAGACGTCGCCGATGCCGCCGAAGGTGGAGGGCGCGTTGACGATGACGCGGACCGCCTTGACGCGCCTGCCGAACTCCTCGGCGAGCTCCTCGTCCTCGGTGTGGATGGCGGCGCTGTGCCCGAGTCCGTGGAACTCGACCATCTGGGCTGCCAGTTCGAGGCCGTGCTCGGTGGTGTCGGCCTTCAGGGCGGCGAGGACCGGGGAGAGCTTCTCGCGGGTGAGCGGTTCGCCCTCGCCGACCTCGGCGCACTCGGCGACGATGACCGATGTGCCCTCGGGGACCTCGAATCCGGCCTGTTCCGCGATCCACCGCGGGGACCTGCCGACGACGTCCGCGTTCAGTTCGGCGCCCGCGCAGTTGTTGGCGAAGGCGGTCGTGCCGAAGACGAACTCCTCCAGCTTGGTCTTCTCGGCCGCCGTGACGACGTACGCGCCGAGCCGCCGGAACTCCTCGATCCCCTCGTCGTAGATCTCCTTGTCGAGGATGACGGCCTGCTCGGAGGCGCAGATCATGCCGTGGTCGAAGGCCTTGGAGAGCACGATGTCGTGCACGGCACGGCGCAGCTTGCCGCTGCGTGCGACGTATGCGGGTACGTTGCCCGCGCCGACGCCGAGCGCGGGCTTGCCGCAGGAGTAGGCGGCCTTCACCATCGCGTTGCCGCCGGTGGCGAGGATCGTGGAGATGCCGTCGTGGTGCATGAGGAGGCCGGTGGCCTCCATCGAGGGTTCCTCGATCCACTGCACGCAGTCCTCGGGGGCGCCCGCCTCGACCGCCGCGTCCCGCACGATCCGCGCGGCCTCGGCGGAGCAGCGCTGGGCGCTCGGGTGGAAGGCGAAGACGATCGGGTTGCGGGTCTTGAGGGCGATGAGCGCCTTGAAGATCGTGGTGGAGGTCGGGTTGGTGACCGGGGTCATCGCGCAGACGACGCCCACCGGTTCGGCGATCTCGGTGACGCCGTTCAGTTCGTCGCGGGAGACGACGCCCGCCGTCTTCAGACCGCGCAGCGAGTTGACGACGTGCTCGCAGGCGAAGAGGTTCTTGACGGCCTTGTCCTCGAAGAGGCCGCGGCCGGTCTCCTCGACCGCCTGCCGCGCGAGCTCCCCGTGCCGGCTCAGCGCGGCGAGGGAGGCCTTCTTGACGATGTGATCGACCTGCTCCTGGTCGTACGCCGCGAACCGGCCGAGGGCCGTGAGCGCCCTTTCGACCAGTCCGTCCACCATCTCGTTGGCCTGCATGGTGGCACTCCTTCGTCGGATTCGTCGGAATCTTTTCGCTCCACCTCAATTCCACACCTGCATGCCTCCTGAGAGGCGCCGAAAAGGGCCTCAGCCGCCGGGCAGAAGGTCCTTCCGGGGACACCTGAACGCCTCCGAAGTGGCGCCTGAGCTGCGTAAACAGTGCGGGACCTTAGACCCATGCGCGCTTGTGAAACCTTTCACAAGAAATACGGAAAAACCCCGCCCCCGATTTCTCGGGGGCGGGGCATCGAGCGTCCTGCGAGGTCAGCCGATTTCCGCTCCGTAGGCCGAGAGGGCCTCCGGAACCGGCTGGAAGAAGGTCTCGCCGCCGGACGAGCAGTCGCCGCTGCCGCCCGAGGTGAGGCCGAGCGCGGTGTCGCCGGCGAAGAGCGCGCCGCCGCTGTCACCGGGCTCGGCGCAAACCGTGGTCTGGATCAGACCGTCGACCTGGCCCTCCTGGTAGTTGACCGTGGCGTCGAGCGCGGTGACGTCACCGTCGTGGACCTGGGTGGTGCTGCCGCTGCGCGTCACCTTCTGGCCGACCGTGGCGTCCCCCGCCTTGCTGATCGCCTGGGTGCCGCCGTAGAGGTTCACCTCGCTGGGGTGCGGGGTGTCGGCCGTGTACTTCACGATGGCGTAGTCGTTGCCCGGGAAGCTGGACTCCTCCGTGGCGCCGATCTCCGAGCCGCCCTGCGAGTCGGACCAGCTCTTGACCGCGTTGCCGCAGTGTCCCGCCGTCAGGAAGTACGGCTCGCCGCCCTTGGTGACGTTGAACCCGAGCGAGCAGCGCGAGCCGCTCCCCCAGATCGCGTCGCCGCCGGCGATGAAGGCCTTGTACTCGCCCTTGCTGCGCTTGAGCTCGGCCTTGCCGCCGAGGCTCTTCACGATCGAGCCGACCTTGTCGAGCTGCGCGCCCTTGACCGTGCGGTCGGCCGTGACGACGACCTTGTTGGTGGCCGGGTCCATCGCCCACGAGGTGCCGGGCACGGCCGCCTTGGCGTCGAGCGTCGCGCGGGCGCTCTTCAGCTCGGCGAGGGAGTTCTCGACGATTCTGGCCTTGCCGCCCGCCGACTCGACGGCGTCCGCGGCACTCTCGTCGAGCACGTTCACGACGAGGGACTTGGCCTTCGCGTCGTAGTACGTGCCCGCCGCGTCCGCGCCGAGCTCCTTGCCGAGAGACGAGGCGAGCTTTCCGGCCTCGGCCACGGAGAGGGTGTCGGGGGTGGGGGTGGGGGAGTTCTCGCTCGCGTTCGCAGTCTGGAAGGTGATTCCCGCGGCGACCAGCGCGGCGATGCCCGCGCCTGCCACGGCGGCACGGCGCTTGGGTATGCGTCGGTGCTTCAAAGCTCACGACCTCCTGTGGGGGGACCGACCCGTCCGGCGTGGGGGCCTCGCGGGTCGCGGGTCTTGCGCAGCACGGAACCACCACGCTGAATTAGCCGCGTCCATGCCAAGTTGACCCGCTAACTATCCCGACGCCATCCGGTCGCACACAAGGTCCACTTCAGGACGCGCATGCGGGAACGGCCGCGCGCCCCCTGTGCGTTGAGTGAGCCGGGTCACAGCACGTCGGTCCCCATCGCAAACACCGCGTGCGAGGAAAGGTCGTCAGCGGGTGAGGACTAGTCCTGTCCGGTTCTCGACCCCGCGGCGGGGCCGAGCTCTCCGACTTCCGCGTCCCCCGCTCCGGATTCCGGCGGCTTCCCGGGCTCCGCGTGGTTCCCCTGGGACTGCGGCTGCGGCTGCGGCTGCGTCGGCACGGCCTGCTGGGCCCGCTCCAGGAAGCGGAGGAGCTCCACCGGGAAGGGCAGGACGAGGGTGGAGTTCTTCTCGGCGGCGACGGCCACCACGGTCTGCAGGAGCCGGAGTTGGAGCGCGGCGGGCTCCTCGGACATCTCGTGGGCGGCCTCGGCGAGCTTCTTGGATGCCTGGAGCTCGGCGTCGGCGTTGATGACGCGGGCGCGCCGCTCGCGGTCGGCCTCGGCCTGGCGGGCCATGGACCGCTTCATCGTCTCGGGCAGCGACACGTCCTTGATCTCGACGCGGTCGATCTGCACGCCCCACCCGATGGCCGGGGAGTCGATCATCAGCTCCAGGCCCTGGTTGAGCTTCTCGCGGTTGGACAGCAGGTCGTCCAGGTTGCTCTTGCCGATGATGGAGCGCAGCGACGTCTGCGCCATCTGCGAGACCGCGAAGCGGTAGTCCTCCACCTCGACGACCGCCTCGGCGGCGTCCATGACCTTGAAGTAGATGACGGCGTCCACGCGGACCGTGACGTTGTCGCGCGTGATGCCGTCCTGGGCGGGCACCGGCATCGTCACGATCTGCATGTTGACCCGGTGGAGCCGGTCCACCAGGGGCACGATCATGGTGAACCCGGGGCCGCGCACGGAGCTCTGGAGCTTTCCGAGGCGCAGCACCACACCTCGCTCGTACTGTTTGATGACGCGCGCCGCCGCCATCGCGTAGACCGCTCCGAGCGACCCTAGGGTCAGCCCCACCGCCACCAGCTCCTCGACCATGCCGGCCCCCCAGGGTCCGAATTGGGCGTGTTGCGCGCTCCTTCGAAGGTAGCTCTCCCCCCGGGCAAGAGCGAGCCCCCGCCCGGTGTCCGGACGGGGGCCTGGTGCGGTGGAACTCTGCCGGTGGGCGATGTGCCGGCAGACGCCGCTGTGTCAGTAGACGCTGACGTTGTACGCGCGCAGCGCCTCGGTGACCGGCTGGAAGAACGTGGTGCCGCCCGACGAGCAGTTGCCGCTGCCGCCGGAGGTCAGACCGAGGGCCGTGGAGCCCGAGTACAGCGGGCCGCCGCTGTCGCCCGGCTCGGCGCAGACCGTGGTCTTGATCATGCCGTAGACGACGTCGCCGCCGCCGTAGTTCACCGTCTGGTTCAGCGCGGTGACGCGGCCGCTGTGCGTACCGGTCGTGGAACCGCGCCGGGTGACGCTCTGCCCGACGGTCGGGTCGGCGGCGCGGGTGATGTCCTGGCTGCCCACGGTGCCGGACTTGGTCACGGAGTCGTTCGTGTACTTGACGATGCCGTAGTCGTTGGTCGGGAAGCTGGAGCCCGACGTGGTGCCGAGCACGGTGGTCTTCGCCGAGTTGGACCACCAGGTGCCCGCGCCGTCGGTGCAGTGGCCGGCGGTCAGGAAGTAGTAGGTGCTGCCGCTGCGCACGTTGAAGCCGAGCGAACAGCGCCAGCTGCTCGCGTAGATCGCGTCGCCGCCGGAGATGTACTTCTGGAAGGTGCCCGGGGTGCGCTCGATCTTCAGCGCGTCGGCGTTGCTGCCCGCCGCTTCCTTGAGCTTCGCGATCTCGGCCTTGGAGACCGTGCTGTCGGCGGTCACGACGACCTGCTTGGTCTTCGGGTCGACGCCCCAGGCGGTGCCCGCGACGTCGGCGCCGAGGACGGCGTCACTGGCCTGTTCCAGCTGCGACATGCTGAAGGTCGCGGCGCCGTCCTGCGCGGTGGCCGCGGGTACGGCGAGCGCTCCGGCGGCCACGAGCCCGGTGGCCACGGCGAGCAGACGGGTGTGTCTTGATATGCCGTTGTGGGGGATGGTGCGCTTGATCCTCACGTTTGTTCCTCCCGAGGGAAGTCAGTGGGTCCTTGTGGGTTGAGGACCCGTGAGGCGCAGCCAAAGAGACAGCCCGGATTCCGGTTACGCCGTGCTCCTGACAAGCGCTGCTCGGGAGTATTGGGGGGTGGACACGAGCCGCACAAGGGCGCCTTTCGGCCGAGACGCCACAGGCCCTAGGCGGCTCGCAGGTTCCGCTCCCCCGCCGCGATGTCGACGGGCAGCGTGTTGCCGGGCGGCGGGAAGGGGCAGATGAAGTGGTCGGCGAAGGCGCACGGGGGCAGCAGCGCACGGTTGAAGTCGACGGTGGTGCGCCCGTCGGCGTCGGGCGCGGCGGGCCGCAGGAAGCGGAAGCGGTAGCTGGAGACGCCGCTGGTGGCATCCGCGAAGACCGCCCACAGCGACCCGTCGGCCTCGACGCTCACCTTGAGGGCGTGCTCGACTCCCCCGATCCTGAAGGAGAGTTCACCGCCGAGTCCGAGCCCGCGCTCCTTGCCGTCCGCGTTGCCGACCGTGACGGTGCGGTCCTCGTCGTACGGGATGAAGCGCCCCGGCGCCGCCCAGCGCTCGTCGTACGCGGTGGCGTCGATGCCGCGGAAGGCGCGGCGCGCGGCGGCGTCCGGGTCGAAGTCGCGCACCGCCCACAGCCCTTCGCGCCGGATGACGACGAGGCGGCGCCCGCCGACCGCGACACGGGCGTCGGCGACAGGACCGCCGTCGGCGCCGAGGCGGGCCTCGCCGGTGAGGGGCGCGCCGTCCACCGTGAGGCCGTCGTCGGGACCCGCCGTCAGGACGAGCGCGTCGGGCGTCTCCGCCCAGTGCCCCGGGATGTCCGGCAGGTGTCCCTCCGGGTGGTCGGCGAGCCAGTGCGTGCCGGTGAGGGAGAGCGGCCCGTAGGGGGCCGACACCGTCTCCGTCCGCTGCTCGTGCCAGTGCTTCCAGTCCTGTGCCGCGTCCGCGGGGTGTCCGGTGCTCATGGTGATCAACCCTTCCATACCGGCTCGCGCAGCCCGAGGTGGGAGCGGAGCGTCGTGCCCTCGTACGCCGTGCGGTACGCGCCGCGCTCCTGGAGCAGCGGCACCACCCGGTCCACGAAGTCGTCGAGGCCGCCGGGGGTGAGGTGCGGCACGAGGATGAAGCCGTCGGCGGCGTCGGTGCGCACGAACTCCGTCAGATCGGCGGCGACCCGGTCCGGGGTGCCGATGAAGGACTGGCGAGCCGTGGTCTCGATGACGGTCTGGCGGATGGAGAGCCCCTTGGCCTCGGACAGCGCACGCCACTTGGCGGCGACGGCGAACGGGTCGCCGATCTTCACCCGGCCCTGGACGAGCTCGGAGTCCGGGTCCGGATCGATGTCGGGCAGCGGCCCGTCCGGGTCGTACGCGGAGAGGTCGACGCCCCAGACCTGCTCGAGGGCGAGGATCGCGTTCTGCGGGGAGACCTGCTTGCGGCGGATCTCGGTGGCCTTCTCCTGCGCCTCGGCCGCGGTGTCGCCGAGGACGAAGGTGACACCGGGCATGATCTTCAGGTCGTCGGCGGAGCGCCCGTACTTCGCGAGGCGGCCCTTCACGTCGGCGTAGAACGCGCGGCCCGCCTCCGGGGTGCCGTGCCGAGTGAAGATCACGTCGGCGGCGGACGCGGCGAACTCGCGCCCCTCCGGCGAGTCGCCCGCCTGGATGACGACGGGGTGCCCCTGTGGGGAGCGGGGCGCGGTGAACTCGCCCTCGACGGAGAAGTGCCGCCCGTGGTGCGCGAACGGCTGCGGCCTGCCGTCCGGCGTCCAGGAGTCCCACAGTTCACGGGCGGTCGTCAGGAACTCGGCGGCGCGGGTGTACCGGTCGGCCCGGTCGAGGTAGCCGCCGCGCCGGAAATTCTCGCCGGTGAAGGCGTCCGATGTGGTGACCACGTTCCAGGCGGCGCGTCCCGCGCTCAAGTGGTCAAGAGCGGCGAATCTGCGGGCTAGCTCGAAGGGTTCGTTGAAGGTGGCGTTGACGGTGCCGGCGAGCCCGAGCCGTTCGGTGACGGCGGCGAGCGCGCTCAGGACGGTCAGCGACTCGGGCCGGCCGACGACGTCCAGGTCGTGGATGCGCCCCTTGTGCTCGCGCAGCCGCAGCCCTTCGGCGAGGAAGAAGAAGTCGAAGAGGCCGCGCTCGGCGGTGCGGGCGAGCGACGCGAAGGACGAGAAGTCGATGTGCGAGCCGGAGGCGGGGTCGGACCAGACGGTGGTGCTGTTGACGCCGGGGAAGTGGGCGGCCAGATGAATCTGCTTGGGTCGCTGTGTCATGCGGACTCCCCCGTGAGCGCTGCGTATCGGTTGACGGGCCGGGCGAGCCCCAGGTGTTCGCGGAGCGTGCTGCCCGGATAGAAGGTGCGGAACAGGCCGCGGTGCTGGAGCAGCGCGACGGTGCCGTTGACGAGCCGCTCCAGGTCACGGCGGGGCTCGGCGGGCGTGAGGTGGAAACCGTCGACGGCGCCCGCGCGGTGCCAGTCGGCGATGAGCTCGGCGAGGTCGACGGGTCCGCCGCGGTAGGCGGGCCCTTCGGCGGTGGGCAGCGGGCCGCCGCCGTGGCCCGGTTCGGCGGCGTGCTCGCCGCCGCCGAGGTCGACGTCGAGGGCGGCGAACACGAGGAGGGTGTGCGGGTCGCGCCCGTACCGGGCGGCCAGGCCGCGCAGTTCGGCGCGTGCGGCGTCGGCCCGTTCGGCGGAGGCGGCGCGCACCAGGGCGACGTCCGCGTACCGGGCGGCGGTCTCGCGGGCCTGCGGCGCGGTCGCGTCGACGACCCGCACCGGGTGGCCCTGGGGCGGCCGCGGCACGATGGAGGGCCCGCGCACCGAGAACGTACGCCCCGCGAAGTCGGCGTAGTGCAGCTTGTCCCTGTCGATGAAGCGGCCGGTCGCCACGTCCCGTATCTCCGCGTCGTCCTCCCAGCTGTCCCACAGCAGGGCGGCGGCTTCGGCGACGTCACCTGCCTCCTGCCACAGCTCCTCGCGCGGCGCGGCGCGGCGGCGCCCGAAGAGCCGTGCCTCGGCCTCCGTCGCCGAGACGTCGAGCGCCCAGCCGGCCCGCCCGTGGCTGACCCAGTCGAGGGTCGCCACGGCGGCCTGCACGTGGAACGGCTCGGTGTGCGTGGTCGTGACGGTCGGCACGAGGCCGATGCGCGCGGTGCGGGGCGCGATCCTGGCGGCGACGGCGAGCGCGTCGGGTCCGGGGCGCGCGAACGAGTCGTGGAGCGTCACGAAGTCGAGCGCCCCGTGCTCGGCGAGGAGCGCCGATTCGAGGTAGGGCGCGGCGTCGTGGGTGTCGGGCCGGTCGATGGCGACGGCGAGGTGGAGGGAAGGCATGCGTACTCCCGGAGGACTGGAGGGCCTAGAGGACCTTGGAGAGGAAGGCGCGCGTGCGGTCGTGGCGCGGCCTGTCGAGTACGTCGGCGGGGGCGCCCTGTTCGACGACGCGGCCGTCGTCCATGAAGACGACGGTGTCGGCCACCTCGCGGGCGAAGCCGATCTCGTGCGTGACGACGATCATGGTGGTGCCCTGCCGGGCGAGGTCCTTGATGACGTCGAGGACCTCGCCGACCAGTTCGGGGTCGAGAGCCGATGTCGGCTCGTCGAAGAGGAGCAGGTGCGGTTCGAGGGCGAGCGCGCGGGCGATGGCGACGCGCTGCTGCTGGCCGCCGGAGAGCTGTCGCGGGTAGGCGCCGGCCTTGTCGGCGAGACCGACGCGCTCCAGGAGCTCCCGCGCGGCCCGCTCCGCGCCGGGCCGCGGCCGTTTGAGCGCCGAGACGGGCGCCTCGACGATGTTCTCAAGCACGGTCAGGTGCGGGAAGAGGTTGAAGTTCTGGAAGACGAAGCCGATCCGGGTGCGCTGCTTGAGCACCTCGCGTTCGGGCAGCTCGTACAGCTTGTCGCCGGAGCGCCGGTAGCCGATGAGCGAGCCGTCGACGGTGATCCGTCCCGCGTCGACCTTCTCCAGGTGGTTGATGGTCCGCAGGAGCGTGGACTTGCCGGACCCCGAAGGGCCGATGACGACGGTGACCTCGCCCCTGCCGACGTGCAGGTCGACGCCCTTCAGGACCCGCACGGAGCCGAAGGACTTGTGCACGGAACGGACGTCGACCATGGGGGTGTCACTGGGCTGGGTCATGGGTTCCTCGGATCGTGGTCATGGCCGTGAGGGTGCGCAGCCGTCGGGGCACGCAGGAAGTCGAGTACGGCGCGTGCCGTGGCGTCGTTCTGCCGGAAGGTGGGGCTGTTGGTGCGGGGCCGGGTGAACGCTCCGGCGCCGCGCGCGTCGGTGTGCGGGCCGAGTGCGAAGCGGCGCGGATGCGGTGTGCCCGCCCGGTCGAGCACGCGTCCGTCGGCAGGGTCGACGGCGAGCAGCCCGGCCGCGGTCGACGCGGCGCCCTCGGCGTGCAGGGCGCGCAGGAGCGGGTCGCGGGTGCGGGCGAGAGTGGGCTGCGGGAGCCGTGCCTCGACGAGCGCGCGGGCCTCGGTGACCTGTCCCGGCAGGGTGGGGCTCTGGGCGCGGAACACCCCGTCCTCTGCGGTGACCTGCACGTCCGCGCCGAGGAACCGGACGACTCCGGCCCGTGAGAGGGCGAGCAGCTGTGTCAGCCGGGGGCCCGGCGGCCCCGACGCGAGGTAGCTGAAGAAGCCGTGCCACCACGTCCCGACGTCGCCGAGCCGCACCAGCTGCCCGTACACGGAGAGCAGTCCGAGGAAGACGGCGAGGTCGGGGCTGTGTCCGGGGTCGTGTCTGCGCGCGAGGTCGTCGGCGATGTGGGCGCGCAGGCCGTCCTGCAGTGTCGCGTACGAGGTGTGCCGCACCCCGGCCAGCGGGTGGTCGAGCGCGGTGAGGTCGAGCCGGTCGGCGGGGTCGGGCACGGCGGAGGCGACGAGGGCGTCGAGTTCGGGACTGCCGGGGTCGCAGACCGCGTACTTCTCGTCGAAGTCCGTCCAGGCGGTGCGGGTGCGTTCGGGGTGGGCGGTGAAGAGGCGGTGGTAGTGGGCGAAGCCGAGCTCCTTCTCGACGAGCGGCCAGACGTCGCGCCGGAAGTCGTACCCGCCGGGTCTCGCGAGGAGCCCGTCGATCTCGGCGGGGCCCAAGTAGCGGGGCAGCGGCGGCCGTTCGCCTTCCCAGTCGTAGCCGATCTTCGAGCGGTAGGGGACGCCGCGCCGGGAGCCGACGTACAGGACGGGCTCGCGGCCCGAGGGGTGGTACGTGTCCCCTTCGTACCGTCCGCCGCGCCCCTCGGTGAGGAGCACCATCAGGTCGACGAAGGCGAGGCCGAAGCCGCGCACGATGACGGGTGCGCCGGGTTCGAGCGGCGAGAGGTCGGTGTCGGCGGTGAAGTCGGGCGGCAGGTGGACGAGGCCGGTGCGCACGGCGTACGCGGCCAAGTCGGCCTGTTCGGCGTCGAGTTCGGCGTCCAGGTGTCCTTGCGCGAGGATGACGAGGTCGGCGGCGAGCGGTGCGTCGACGCCTTCGAGCACCACCTCCTGGCGGGTGTCGCGCTCCCCGGTGACGCGCAGGGCCCTGCGCCGGTGGTGGTGGACGACGACGCCTTCGGGCAGGGCGGCGACGGCCTTCTCGTATACCCAGCGCAGGTAGGCGCTCTGCTCGCGGCGGCCGAGGAAGGCGCGCCCGTCGCGCCCGGTCCACTCGTGGAGCGCGGGCCCCGGCAGGACGGGTCCCGTGACCTCCACCGTCTCGTCGGTGAACATCGTGACGTCCTGGGCCTGCGAGTTCATCCAGAGCAGCGGCGACTGGTCGTGCCGCCAGATGCGGCCGCCACCCGGCGGGTAGGGGTCGACGAGGTGGATGTCGAGCCCCGAACCGCCGTACAGCTCGGCGGCGTTGGCGCCGAGCCGCTCCAGGATGCCGGTGGCGCGCGGCCCCGCGCCCACGATGACCAGTGACCGCCGCACCGGCGACCGGCTCATCGGGCACGCTCCGAGCCCTTGGCGTAGTGCCGCTCGACGTAGTACTGGCCGACGCTGAGCACCGAGGTGACCACGACGTACCAGATGGTGGCGACCATGAGGAGCGGGATCACCTGGTAGGTGCGGTGGTAGACGAGCTGCACGGAGTAGAGCAGGTCCTGCACGGCGATGACGGAGACGATCGAGGTGCCCTTGAGGGTGCCGATCAGCATGTTCCCGGCCGGCGGCACGATCGACCGCATGGCCTGCGGCAGGACGATCCGCCGCCACCTGCGCCACCGCCCGAGACCCAGCGACTGCGCGGCCTCGGTCTGCCCGCGGTCGACGGAGAGGATCCCGCCGCGCACCACTTCGGCGGCGTACGCGGCCTCGTGCAGGGTGAGTCCGATGACGGCGATGGTGACCGGGCCGAGCAGGTTCACCGTCTTCACGCCGAACAGCTGCGGATACAGCGCCCCGATGTTGAACCAGAAGAGCAGCTGCACCAGGATCGGCATCGACCTGAAGAACCAGACGTAACCCCAACTCACCGCCCGCAGGACGGGGTTGGCGGAGAGCCTGCCCAGGGCGAGGAGAGTGCCGAGGGCGAAGCCGAGCGCCATGACGAGGGCGGTCAGCCAGAGCGTGAGCCCGAGGCCGCGCAGCACGGACGCCGAGGTGAAGTACTCACCGACGACGTCCCATTGGAACGCCTCGTTGCGTACGACGGAGTTGGCGGCCAGCGCGAGCAGCACCAGGACGACGGCGGCCGCCGTCCACTGTCCCGCGCGGGGGCGTGGAACGATGCGCGGCTCGGCGGGGAGTTCGGCGGTTTCGCGGGGCTCGGGGACCGGCGCCGGTTTGGCGAGGGTGTCGGAAGACATGCGGAAGGCTCCGTGGATACAGAAGATCGAACACGGGTGACGCCTTCACACGGACCGAGCCCCTCAGCACGATCCGCCTCGACATTACGGTGCCGCGCACACGCGTTGTCAAGGCTGTCCAGGATGTGAGCCTTACGTCTCACGGCAGTTGACGCGGAAACGGATGCCTGTTCCACTTGGCCCATGCATCCGCAGCAGTGGCTGGTCACGCGCTCCCACATCGACTTCGGTCGAGTGTGGTCGGCGTCTTGTTGATGCCCTTCTGAGCCGACCCCCTGCGCGCCGGGGCCCGTTCCGGGCCCGCCTCTCTCCTTCTCCACGGACTCCACGGACCGGTCGGTCTTCCGCGTACGTCCGACGCCCGCGCCGCCGCGCGCCGTCGCCCCCGCCTTCACACGCGTACGTCACCGCTCCCCCGTCACGAGCGGTGACACCCCTCCCCTCGTACGTCCCGCATATCTCGTACGTCTCGTACGTCCGCTTCGCCCTGCCCTGCCGAGCTGGAGACCGTCACGCCATGAGCACGCCCCCGCAGTCCCGTCGCATCCCGGCGGCCTTCGCCCTGATCACCGCGGCCACCCTCGCCCTGACCGCATGCGGGTCGGGCGGTGACGCCGCGGGACCGGCCGGTGCCGCGGCCCCGGCCGGCAAGAGCGCGAAGATCCCGGCCACGGATGTCGTGTCCTCGGTCGAGAAGAACGAGACGGCGGCGCGCCTGCTCCCCGATGACGTACGCGCCCGCGGCTCGCTGTCCATCGCCTCCTCCGTCGGCGGCACACCGCCCGGCGCGCTCTACCTGGAGGACGGCAGGACGATCGTCGGCCAGGACATCGACTTCGCGGACGCGGTCGCCAAGGTCCTCGGCCTGAAGCTGAAGCGGGAGGCCGCGAGCTTCGAGGCGATCCTGCCTGCCCTGGGCAGCGGCAAGTACGACCTGGGCACCGGCAACTTCGGCGTGACCGACGAGCGCCGGAAGACGATCGACTTCGTCACGTACATCAACGACGGCCAGGGCTTCGCCGTCCGCAAGGACAGCAAGCTGACGAAGGTCACCGACTTCGAGCAGCTGTGCGGCCTGAACGTGGCGACCGGGGCGGGCACCACCTTCGAGGTCACGCTGGAGGACAACAAGCACGTCTGCGAGGACGCGGGCAAGAAGCCGTACAGCGTGAAGACATACGCCGAGCAGGGCGCGATCTGGGCCGCGCTCCAGCAGGGCCGCGCCGACGTGGTGATGTCCACCATCAACGGTCTGCGCTACGCCGTGAAGCAGCAGGAGGGCCTGAAGTTCCTCGGCGAGTACCGGCGGCTCGACGTCGGCTTCGCCTTCAAGAAGGGCTCGGAGCTCGCGCCCGCGTTCAGGGCTGCGGTCGACCGGCTGATCAAGGACGGCACGTACGACCGCATCCTGAAGAAGTGGGGCACGCAGGGCTCGGCGATCGAGAAGTCCCGGATCTCCCCGCCGGAGATCAAGGACTGACCTACGCCTGCCGCGAGGGTCAGAGCCCGCAGTCGCAGCAGGAGCAGCACTCACAGATGCCGCAGCAGCCGCAGTCGCAGTCCCCGCAGTTGTTGCAGCAGCCCTCGCGCTTCTTGCGGGACCAGGGGCCCTCGTACGAGTCGGCGCAGCACATCTTGCAGGTGCAGCAGAGCCCGATGGCGACGGCGCACCCCGCCCAGAAGCCGCGCTTGCCGGGTTTCGGTGGCTGCGGCTCGAAGGCGGGCCCACCGCCGAAGCCACCGGGACCGACCGGTCCACCGGGGCCGCCGGGAGCCCCGCCCCCGTAAGGGTTGCCACCCCCGTACGGATTCCCGTCCCCGTAGGGCCCGCCCTGCCCGTAAGGCCCGCCCTGCGGCGGCGTACCGTACGCACCCCCCTGCGGCGGCCCGAAGGACCCGCCCTGATGCGCCGTCACTTCATGAGTGTGCCCGCAGCCCACCGTGCCGAAGGCGCGGTCGATCGACGTGCCCAGCTCGTGCGCGAGCAGCCGGTGCGCCAGCTTGCCGTCGGTGAACTCCGCGTCACGCAGTGCGAGCCTGATGCCGTGCAGCGCGTCGTCGGCGAGACGGCGCGCCTCGGCCAGTGACGTACCGGTCGCGGTGAGCGGGTTCCACGCGCCCGACGCGGCGTCAGCTTCCTTGTCCTCGACGGCGTCGAGGAGGTGGGCGAGCCTGCCGAAGAGGCGGCCCGCCTCGGCGAGCGGCGCCGCGTTGCCGGGCCGCCCGGCGAGCACGGCGGTGTGTGCGAAGGCCGCGGCGGTCGCGGTCTCCGTCGGCTCGGTGACCGTCAGCAGCGAGGCGCCGGGGCCCGCCAAGGCCTCGACGCCGGCCTGCCGTTCGACGGCGTCGACCAGGACCGCCGTGTCGAAGCCCACATCGGCGCCGGTCCGCGCGCCGGCCCGGTCCCAGTTGCGTGCCACGCGGCGGGCGGCGACGGCCACCGGCCTGCGCGCCAGGATCCCGTCGCCGTCGACGACATGGTCACGGACCTTCGCCGACGCGAGGACCAGCGAGACGGCGGCGGCGAGCCGTGCCCCCTCCCCCTGGGCGACGGAGGCGGTCCGCATCCCGCGCAGCGGGCAGGGCCCGGCGGTGCGCCGCCAGCCGGTCGACCGCTCGGCCTGAGCCTCCGTCAGGACCGAGATGATCAGGCCGTCGTAGTTGGTGACGACGCGGGCGAACTGCCCGTGGTCCCCGCGCAGGGCTAGGCAGAGCCCGCACAGGTGCGCCATCCACTGGGTCTTGAGCCCTTCGCCGAGGCGGTGGCTGCAGGGCCTGACGATTCCGAACAAGACGACTCCCCCGAGAGGCCCGTATGTGATCAACCCCGGCATCGTAGCCAGCGGCTCGTTCACCCGTACGCACCGGCCGTCACCCGTACGCCGTGAAGAATCATATTTCACTCACTGTCAGCAGCCGTGCACAGCACGACCCTTGGAGCGCACCGCACATCGGCGTGTTGACTCTGCACCAGTACCGTCACGAAAACCCCGCGCGGCGACTATCCACTTGGCGCATCATCCGCATCATGGACGACGATAGGGATGCGGAATTCAGGGAAACCGCTGCGAGAGGAGGCGTCCATGGGATCGGTGCGCAAGGCGAGTGCTTGGCTTGGCCTCGTCGACGACAACAACGACGAGCGTTACTACGACGACGGCTACGAAGACGACCGGAGCGAGGGGCCCGACCAGCCGGAGGCCTGGGTCACCGACCCGCGTGTGCGGGTGGCGAGCGAGAAGGCCCAGGAGCAGGAACACCGGATCGGGACCGTGACCCCGGACAGCTTCCGGGACGCCCGCCGCATCGGTGAGCTCTTCCGGGACGGCGTCCCGGTCATCATGAACCTGACGTCCATGGAGCCCACCGACGCCAAGCGCGTGGTCGACTTCGCGGCGGGCCTCACCTTCGGCCTGCGCGGTTCGATCGAGCGGGTGGCCACGCGGGTCTTCCTGCTGACACCGGCCGACACGCAGATCGTCAACGGCGAGGCCGGGAGCCGCGCGTCGGACGGCTTCTTCAACCAGAGCTAGGCGAGGCCGCTCACCGGAAGGCGTCGAGGCCGGTGAGCGCCTTGCCCAGCACCAGCTGATGCATCTCGGACGTGCCCTCGTAGGTGAGGACGGACTCGAGGTTCGTCGCGTGCCGCATGACGGGGTACTCCAGCGAGATCCCGTTGGCGCCCAGGATGGTCCTGGCCGTGCGGCAGATCTCGATCGCCTCACGGGCGTTGTTGAGCTTGCCGAAGCTGATCTGCTCGGGGCGCAGCTTCCCCGCGTCCATGCGCCGTCCCAGGTGGTGGGCGAGCAGGACGCCCTTGTGCAGCTCGACCGCCATGTCGGCGATCTTGGCCTGGGTGAGCTGGAAGCCGCCGATGGCCCGGCCGAACTGCTCGCGGCCGCGCGCGTAGTCGACGGCTGCCTCGAAGGAGGAGCGGGCCGCGCCCATGGCGCCCCAGACGATGCCGTAGCGGGCGTGCGAGAGACAGCTCAGCGGGCCCTTCAGGCCCACGACCTCGGGCAGCACCGCGTCGGCGGGCAGCCGCACCTCGTCGAGGACGAGCTCGCTGGTGACGCTCGCGCGCAGCGACCACTTGTGCTTGATCTCGGGCGCCGAGAAACCGGGACTGTCCGTCGGTACGACGAACCCCCTGATGCCGTCGTCCGTCTGCGCCCAGACGACGGCGACGCCGGCCACGGATCCGTTCGTGATCCACATCTTCCGGCCGGTGAGCACCCAGTCGGTGCCGTCCTTCTTGGCGTGCGTCCGCATGGACGCCGGGTCGGAGCCGTGGTCCGGCTCGGTCAGACCGAAGCAGCCGATGATCTCTCCGGCGGCCATGCCCGGCAGCCAGCGCTGCTTCTGCTCCTCGGAGCCGAAGCGGTGGATGGCGTACATGGCGAGGGAGCCCTGCACGGAGACGAGGGAGCGGATGCCGGAGTCGGCGGCCTCCAGCTCCAGACAGGCGAGCCCGTACTGCACGGCGCTGGCGCCCGCGCAGCCGTACCCCTCAAGGGACATCCCGAGCGCCCCGATGGAACCGAGCTCACGGGCCAGCTCACGGATACCGGGCAGCTCACCCTTCTCGTACCAGTCGGCGATGTGCGGCAGGACGCGGTCGGCGGCCCAGGTCCGGACGGTGTCCCGGATCGCGAGGTCCTCGGGGTCGAGGAGGTCGTCGATGCCGAGGGGGTCGGCGGGGTCGAAGGGCGGCAGAGGGATGCGGGCGCTTGCGGACATGCGGGCCTCCGGCAACACAAAACTAGCACTGTTAGTTAGCACACTCGCGCCGACGTTACGACGCCCACACCCTCACGTCCAGACCATCCCTCGCCGTGGGGCGAGCCCCACGGGGGCGCGCCTCGTAGGGGCGCGGGGAACTGCGCAAAAAACCCCGCCGCAGGTCAGACGTCGACAGACGACCCCGCCCCGACCCGCGCAGGGTCCCGAGGCGCCGGCACCTGCTCAGCCCGCCCCGCAGGGGCAGAACCCCCGCACTCCATCCCCCGCGGCAGCCGCAGCGCAGCCACCGCCCCCAGCAACAGCAGCCCCGCACTGACCAGCAAGGTCACATGCAGCCCATGCACGAAAGAGTCCCGAGCCGCGCTCCGCAGCGCGTCCCCCGCCCCGCCCCCGACCCGCGCGGCGACCTCGTACGCCTCCCCCAGTGAGTGCCCCGCCGCCGCACTGTCCGCGGCGGACACCCCCTGCACGGACGAGAGCCCCGGCGCGTACGCCGCGTTCATGACGCTGCCGAGCAGCGCGATGCCGATCCCCGCACCGAGCTGGTACGACGTCTCGCCGATCGCCGCCGCGCCGCCTGCCTGCGCCTGCGGCGCCTCGCTCAGCATCGACTCGTACGCACCGAAGAGCGTCGTCTCCAGACCGAACCCCAGCAGCACGAACCCGACGAGAAGCAGCGCATCGTTCGCGTGGCCGCCCATACCCGTGAGCAGCAGCACGGCGAACGCGGTCAGACAGAACCCGGCGCAGACCATCGTGCGCGGCCCGAGGCCACCGAGCATCTTCGAGCCCGCGAGCCCCGCGGCCATCGCCGCGACCGTCAGCGGGAGCAGCCGCAGCCCCGTCTCCAGCGGAGAGAGGCCCAGCACCAGCTGGAGGTACTGCGCGGCGATCAGTTCCAGGCCCACGAGGGCCAGCATGGCGAGGACGATGCAGCCGACCGACGTGCTGAACGCGGGCCGCATGAACATCGACAGGTCGACCAGCGGATGCTTGCGCCGCCGCTGTCTGCGGACGAACCCGATGAGCAGGGCGCCGCCGAGGAAGAGGGAGAGGAGGGTCGTGAGGCCGAGGGGGTCCTCGCCGCCGCCGAGCCGCTTCACGCCGAGGACGAGCCCGAAGAGCCCGGTCGCGGCCATCAGCGCGCCGACGACGTCCCACGGCCCGTCCCTGTCGCCGGTCGACTCGGGCAGCAGCCAGCGGCCGATGGGCAGGCTGACCAGCATCAGCGGGATGTTTATGAGGAAGACCGAGCCCCACCAGAAGTGCTCCAGGAGGAACCCGCCGAGCAGCGGTCCGACGGCCGCGCCCACCGCGGCGACCGCGCTCCAGAGGCCGATGGCGACGGCCCGCTCGCGCCGGTCGGGGAAGACCTGGCGCAGGATCGACAGCGTCGCGGGCATGATCATCGCCCCGCCGACGCCGAGCAGCGCACGGGCCGCGATGAGGACCTGCGCGTTGTCCGCGAGGGCCGCGACCGCGGAGGCGACGCCGAAGAGGGCGTATCCGAGGAGGAGGACGCGTCTGCGGCCGACGCGGTCGCCGAGCGTGCCGAAGAGGATGAGGAGCGAGGCGCAGACGAGTGGATAGATGTCGACGATCCACAGCAGTTCTATGGCGCCGGGCTTCAGGTCCTCGGTGACCGCGGGCACCGCGACGTGCAGGACGGTGGCGTCGACGGCGACGAGCAGCAGGCTCACGCAGAGGACGACGAGCACGACCCAGCGGTTGGCCCCGGCACCGGCCCCGGATCCCCGACGGCCCTGCGGTGCTGCGGCCGTGGTCGTCCCGGACATGTGCGTACCTCCCAGTGGTCCCTCGCATCGGCGGCCTGCGGGGTGGTGAACTCCCGGCCTCGGCGGCGCGAACAGGGCGAGTGAGCCGTCAGAGTACGCGAGTCCGCGCCCGGGGCGCGTGGCGGACCTCTCACGGTTGTACGGATGTGATGTGGCATGCACCACGCCCGCCCCGATCCCGCCATAATCATCCGCGCGGGTCCGCGGTGATCGAAGGGGAAATTCCGCGCCAGGACCCGGTGAACGGATTGATAAGGGGCATAAAACCGCTACGAAAATGATCAACCAATTGACTAAGGAAGTCGGTGAGGAATTAACAAACCTCTGGAATAAACCTCGCGTTGAGATCAATCCCACATCACATCGTCATCACAAAGACACTGATTCGGCCTAGTGCCGCACTCACTCGCTGTAACGTCGATTGGGTGCGTACCGAACGAAACCTCACCCGTCTTGACCGGGTCTTCGCCCGGCTGGACCGTGAGCCGGAACGACCGGCCCACCTCGATGTGCCGAGGATGAGCCGGCACAGGGTCGTGCTCTTCAGCGCGACCCTGGCCTTCTACCTCGCCACGGTCGTCGCCGTGCTGACCACCTCGTGGCTGGTGCGGTTCGACTGGCAGGTCATGTTCTTCCGGCCCTACCAGCAGTGGCCGGAGATCCACGCCTTCCTCGACTACTGGGTCGTGCTGGGCCAGCGCGGCCCGACGGCCGTGATGGTCGCGGCCTGGCTCGGCTGGCGCTCCTGGCGGCAGCACACGCTGCGCCCGCTCCTCATGTTCGGCGCCGCCCTGCTCCTGCTCAACGTCACCGTGGGCGCCGCGAAGCTCGGCATGGGCCGCCTCGGCCCGCACTACGCCACCGCGATCGGCTCGAACGAGATGTGGCTCGGCGGCGATATATTCCCCTCGGGCCACACCGCCAACGCCGTCGTGACCTGGGGAATCCTGGCCTACCTCGCCTCGACCCCGCGCACCCGCCGCTATCTGTCGGCGCTCTCCGCGGTGGTCTCCCTGAGCGTCGGCCTCACCACCGTCTACCTCGGTACGCACTGGCTGAGCGACGTCCTCCTCGGCTGGGCCGCGGGTCTGCTCATCCTGCTGGCGCTCCCCTGGTTCGAGACGCTGATCGCCCGGGTCGAGGCCGTGATCTTCAGCCTCCGCGAGTCCTGGCGGGCCCGCCGCACCGGCATCATCACGGTGCCGGAGGCCGGCCCGTCGCCGGTGGGCGCCTCCGCCATGGTCCCGCAGCGCTCGGCCCCGGACGGGGACGCGCCGGGGCGCGAGCCGGTCGCGGCCGCCCGCGGCGCACGCCCCGTGGGCTATCTGGCCCCAGGGCCGCACACGGCCCGCTCGGAGCGCACCCCGGTCACCCCGACGGGCAGCCGCCGCCCGCCGCACTCCGACCGGGTCCCGCGCGGCACGACGTCGGCCCGCCCGGTGGCGGGCGGCTGACCCACGACAGCGGGGGCCGGTACGCACAGCCCATCCCCCGCACCGCGAAGGCCCCGGTTCCGTCTCGGAACCGGGGCCTTCCGCCGTCCGCGCGCCCGTCGTCTCCCGTCGTTGCCCGCCGGTCGGCTCAGCCCTTCCAGCAGCGCGCCACGACGCCGTCCTTGACCTCGAAGTTGAGCCGCCCCGCGAGGTACTCCATCGTGATGATCGCGCCCGGCCGCAGCGACCTGACGGTGGACCAGCCGCGCTCGCGCGCCTGCCGCTCGGCGCCGTCGGCCGGCAGACCGACGTAACCTTCCGGGCTGTCCTGGGGCTCTGTGGGAGGGGTCGGGATAGGTGCCATGCCCGCCACGGTAGGCGAGCGCGCCCCCGCCCGTGAAGGCCGGGAGGCGTACACCTTGCGTCACGGATACCTCTCCGGTCACGCTTTCGTCACAGGATCACGACGTGTGTTTTGGTCGAACTCCGTCACACGTACGGGCGGTTCCGGACTTGTACCGACGTAATTCACGAGTGTCCGGACGTCACTCGGAAGGGTTCTCCCATACGCCCGGAAAAGACCGGTCCGAATAAGATCGCGCCCCCTCCTCACGCCCTTTTCCGGACGCCTTCTTTCCTGAATCCCGGTGCCCGCGCGGAAGGTGACGAAGTGTGGAGGAATTCGCCATTCCGGCTCGCCCTCTGTCGGTCACGCGGCGACGCGAGCATCATGGGTGGGCTTCGAACAGCTTCGGGCGGGCGGCTGCGGGCGGCTCCGGAACGCGAGGGCGAAGGGGCGGGCGATGGGGACCGAGACGGCGCGGGCGGCCGAACGACCGGTGCGGGACCGCCGTCCCGGCCGGATCGTCGTGGACTGGCTGACGACCACGGACCACAAGAAGATCGGGCACCTCTACCTGATCACGTCGTTCGTCTTCTTCCTGCTCGCCGGCGCGCTCGCCCTGCTCATGCGGGCCGAACTGGCCCGCCCCGGCCTGCAGCTGATGAGCAACGAGGAGTTCAACCAGGCCTTCACCATGCACGGCACGATCATGCTGCTGCTCTTCGCGACGCCGACGTTCGCGGGGTTCGCCAACGAGATCATGCCGCTGCAGATCGGCTCGCCCGACGTCGCCTTCCCGCGGCTGAACATGCTCTCGTACTGGCTGTTCCTCTTCGGCGGCCTGATGGTGCTCGGCTCGCTCCTCGTGCCGAGCGGGCCCGCCGCGTTCGGCTGGTTCGCGTACGCCCCGCTCAACAGCATGGAGCGGTCGCCCGGCATCGGCGCCGACCTGTGGATCATGGGCCTCGCGCTCTCCGGCTTCGGCACGATCCTCGGCTCGGTGAACTTCCTGACCACCATCATCGGCATGCGGGCGCCCGGCATGACGATGTTCCGAATGCCCATCTTCACCTGGAACGTCCTGTTCACGTCGATCCTGGTGCTGATCGCGTTCCCCGTGCTCGCCGCCGCACTGCTCGTCCTGGAGGCGGACCGGCGGTTCGGCTCGGTGGTCTTCGAGGCGGAGTTCGGCGGTGCGCTGCTCTGGCAGCACCTCTTCTGGTTCTTCGGGCATCCCGAGGTCTACATCATCGCGCTGCCGTTCTTCGGCATCATCACGGAGATCATCCCCGTCTTCAGCCGGAAGCCGATCTTCGGCTATCTGCCGCTGGTCGGCGCGACGACGGCCATCACCGGTCTCTCCGTGGTCGTCTGGGCACACCACATGTTCGCCACCGGCGCGGTCCTGCTGCCGTTCTTCTCCTTCATGTCCTTCCTCATCGCCGTCCCGACGGGCGTCAAGTTCTTCAACTGGACGGGCACGATGCTCAAGGGCTCGCTGTCCTTCGAGACGCCCATGCTGTGGTCGGTCGGGTTCCTGGTGAGCTTCCTGTTCGGCGGTCTCACCGGCGTCCTGCTCGCCTCGCCACCCATCGACTTCCACGTCACGGACACGTACTTCGTCGTCGCGCACTTCCACTACGTCGTGTTCGGCACCGTCGTCTTCGCGACCTTCGGCGGCTTCTACTTCTGGTGGCCGAAGCTGACCGGCAAGATGCTCGACGAACGGCTCGGGAAGATCCACTTCTGGACGCTCTTCGTCGGGTTCCACACGACGTTCCTCGTCCAGCACTGGCTGGGCGCCGAGGGCATGCCGCGACGGTACGCGGACTACCTGGCGGCGGACGGCTTCACGGTGCTCAACACCGTCTCGTCCATCGGCGCGTTCCTGCTCGGCATGTCGACGCTGCCGTTCCTCTACAACGTCTGGAAGACCGCCAAGTACGGCGAGAAGGTCGAGGTCGACGATCCCTGGGGCTTCGGCCGTTCCCTGGAGTGGGCGACCTCCTGCCCGCCGCCGCGGCACAACTTCGTCACGCTGCCCCGGGTCCGCTCCGAGTCCCCGGCGTTCGATCTGCACCATCCCGAGTACGCGGCGTACGAGGCGCGGGACCAGGACCGGCCGCGTCAGGATCCGCAGACCGAGCACCCCGGTCCAGGGCCCGGCTCAGGAGGTCCCTCGCCGACCTGACTCGGTCGGCGAGCTCCAGGGGCTCGACGACCTCGAACTCGATGCCCAGGAACAGCACGTGGAAGACCATCACGTCCAGGCTCGTCGCGCCCGTGCGCAGCAGACACGTCTCCGCGGTCTCGGCCTCCAGGGTGCCGTCGGCGGGCGAGAGCCGCTGGGCCGCCTCCGCCACGGGGACGAGGAGGCGGACGACGGCGTGCGTGGCGTACGCGCGCGTGGAGAGGCCCTGCGCGACGTACGCGGCGAGGTCCTCGGCCGGTGGGGTGCGCGGTGCGAAGCGGGGGCCGTGCGGCGGTCTCGGCTCGATGCGGTCCGCGCGGAACGTACGCCAGTCCTCGCGGTCGAGGTCCCAGGCCACGAGGTACCAGCGGCGCTCGGTGCAGACCAGGCGGTGCGGCTCCACCGTCCTGCGGGAGGAACTGCCGCCGTGGTCGCGGTAGTCGAAGCGCAGCCGCTCCGAGTCCCGGCAGAGGTCGGCGAGTTCGGTGAGGACCGCCGGGTCGACGCCCTCCCTCCGCGGGGCGCGCAGCAGCGGCACGGTGAACGCGTTCAGGGCGCCGACGCGGCGGCGCAGCCGGTTCGGCAGCACCTGTTCGAGCTTGGAGAGCGCGCGGACCGAGCTCTCGCCGATGCCCTCGACGCCCTGCCCCGCCGCGGTCCGCAGCCCGACGGCGACCGCGACCGCCTCGTCGTCGTCCAGGAGCAGCGGCGGCAGCTCGGCCCCCGCGCCGAGCTGGTAGCCGCCTCCGGTACCCGGGCTCGCGTTCACGGGGTAGCCGAGCTCGCGCAGCCTGTCCACGTCGCGCCGGACCGTGCGCGGGGTGACGCCGAGCCGTTCGGCGAGGTCCGCGCCGGACCAGTCACGGTGGGCCTGCAGCAGGGAGAGCAGGCGGAGCAGTCGTGCGGAGGTCTCCAACATGGAGGTGATTGTGCCCGTGGGCGAGCCTCCCCTACGCGCCGGCCTCGCGCACCCGCACGGACAGGTCGTTGTCGAGCGTGTAGTACGGGCCCGCCTCCAGCGTGCCGTGCTCCTCCGTCACGCACGGCGCCACCGGGTACGTGAAGATCGCCTTCTTGTCCGGGACGTCGTCCAGGAGCCGGGCGAGGCGCACGCGCGGCCCGCTCTCGCCTGCGGGGCGCAGCCACAGGTCCCAGGGTCCCGCTCCGCGCTCGGCGAGCGGGCCGTAGGGCAGCGCGAAGGAGAACTCCGGTCCCTCGGCGGTGATCTGAGCCCGCTGGACGGCGTCGCGCTCGTCGCGCCGGACGGCCTCGACGTATCCGTCGTCGGTGAGCGCGGTGCCGTAGACCCGGCCCCGCACGGTCATGGCGGCGCCGGATATCTCTATCTCGCCGGTCTCGGCGTGCGGGGCCCGCAGCCAGCTGCGCACCGAGAGGTTGCCCTGCTTCGTCGCGTACGGGATGCGCACCGCGACATGGCCGCGGCTGCCGCTCGGCGCGCGGTCGACCAGGGAGCGCAGGTCGTTGACGCCCGGCATGAGGCGGCGCGGTTCGCCGCCCGCGACCTGCGCGAACGCGTTCCAGCGGCCCTCGGCGAGCTCGACGCTGCTGGGCAGCGCGGCCCGCAGTCTGCCGTCGCCCGACGGGGTCAGCGGCAGCCGTACGTCATCCTCGGCGGAGTCGGCGTCGCGCAGGCGCAGCACGAGGTGCGCGACGGCCTCCGTGCCCGGCTCGCCGGGGTCGGTGACGTCGAACGTGAGCCCACCGGCGGAGTCCGCGATGCAGTCGGCACGCGGCGCCCCCGACGCCTCCTGGTCGTCCCCGGCGTGCGCCGCCTGCGAGGTGGCCAAGGCCGTCATGCGGTCGATCCCTTCGTCTGTGCCCGGCCGAGGTCCCGCACGGCGTAGGCGCCCCCGAGCAGCGCGCCACGCGTGCGGTGCAGGGTGCCGCGCATCCGGCCCCCCACCGAGCTCCCCCGGGCGAGCATCCCGGTGAACATGGTGTCGTAGCGCTCGGCGATGCGTTCCGGGTCGAAGCGCTCGGAGTCCTGCAGCGCCGCGCCCGCCATCTGCTGCCTGAGCGAGTCGTTGTTGATCAGTTCGAGCAGTCCGCCGGCGATGGCGTCGGCGTTGCCGACCTCGACGAGCCGGCCGTCGACGCCGTTGGAGATGATCTCGCCGGGTCCGTGCGGGCAGTCGGTGGCGACGACGGGGAGTCCGCACCGCATCGCCTCGACGATCGTCATGCCGAAGGACTCCAGGCTGGAGGTGACGGCGGCGATGGAGCCCTTGGCCCACTCGGGCTCGATCGGATGGGCGGGGCCCATGAGGAAGACGTGGTTGTACAGGCCGAGCTCGTCGATCAGGGCGCGCAGCTTGTCCTTCTGCTTGCCGCCCCCGTAGATCCGCAGCCGCCAGTCGGGTCGCTCGCGCCGCACCTTGTCGAAGGCCCTGATCAGCAGGTCGTACCGCTTCACCGGGGCGAGGCGGCCTGCCGCGACGACCCACTTGTGGGAGCCGTCGGCGGGCTCGATGCCGGGCGCGGGGACGGGGTTCGGAACGGCCTGGACGTGTACGCCGGGCAGCCGCATCTTGCGGGTGTACGCGCGGGCGTCGGCCTCGGTCGTCGTGGTCAGGACGTCGAGGCGGGGGTAGACGCTGCGGAGCTGGCGGCGCAGCTCCTTGCTGTGGCTGTCGAGCGTGAGGTGCTCCTGGCCGACGCGCAGCGGCCCGCGCGCGGTCTGGCGGGCGAGGTGCACGTTGAGGCCGGGCCGGGTGCCGATGACGACGTCCGCGTCGACGCCCGCGAGGTGCGCGGCGATGCGCCGGTCGGTCAGGGCGCTGTACTGGTTGTAGCGGCCCTCGGCGCTGGGGAACGTCCGGGCGGGGCGCAGGTGCTCGGGGTCGTCTCCCTCGTAGCCGGCCGTGTTCTTGCGCAGGTCGACGAGGTGGCTCAGTCGGACGCGCTGGTCAGGCGCGAAGACGGGCTCGTCACGGTGCCGGAAGACGGATACGACCTCGACGTCATGCTGTTGGGCCAGCGTGTTCGCCAGGTTGTACGTCGTCCGGATCGTCCCTCCGATTCCGTACGCGTTGTGTATGAGGAAAGAGATGTGCATGCGTCCCCGTATTCCGCGCTTCCATGCGGACAGTCCCCCTCGTCCGCCTACCGCAGGGTTAGACGGGGATTCCTGGCCAAGGGTTGGGTTTCCTCACCATCCTGTTCCCGAACAGATGCGTGATCGGTAGCCATGAATGGGAACCTTTCTGCGGTCTCGTGCATCAAGGCTGGTACGCGAGCTGGGGCACGTCGAAACATTCCTTGTTCATGTCGCCCTGCGTGACCCATCCCTCACCGTCCCGCCAGCGCGCGACGGACAGACACGTCCTGCGGGTCCTCGGCGGCTCCGTCCGGTGTTCGAACGTCACGGGGATCAGCAGCCCCCGCGCCGAATACGGCTTGTTCCGGTTCATGAAACGGTCCACGCACGCGCGCGTGACATCGCTCCCGCCACCGCTCAGGCAGGACTTCGCGGCGTCGGTGAACCACATGGCGGCGGCCCAGCCCTCCAGCTGCCACTGTGACAAGTCCTTGCCACGCATGGCGGCACGGAACGCGCGTACGGCCGGGTGCCCGGTGTCCTCGTAGTTCCTGCTCGACCCGGTGGCCCACAGGGCGTTGCGGCAGCGGGGGGCGTCCTTGTAGTCGTCGCCGACGGAGGAGGTCCAGTTCTGCACGTTGGTGACCTTGGCGGTGACCTCCGCGCCGACGTCGTCCATCGCCTCGCACAGCCGGGCGTTGCCGTGCGTGTCCATCGCGTCGAAGACCAGGTCGGCGCCCTGTTCCTTGAGGTCGGCCGCGGCGGCGCGGAAGTTGGGCAGCGCGAAGTCGACCTGTTCGGTGACCACCTTGTAGCCCTCGGCCTCGAGGCCCCGGGTGACGAGCCGGGCGTACGCGGCGGAGGCGGCCTGGTTGTAGGAGACGACGGCCGCGGTCCGCGCGCCCTGCTCCCGCTTGAAGTAGCGGTAGACCTCGGTCCCCCCGTAAAGCTCGCCATCCCACCCCGGCTTCCCCTTGCGCGGGGCAAGACTCCCGTAGATCCCATAGAGATGCGGATACGTCTCGTAGGCCGCCCCGATGGGCTGCCCCCCGATGTCGGGCACGCCGGCCCGCGAGACACGGGCGGCGCCCGCGTAGTCCAGGGCCGACGTGGCGACGAGCGCGACGACCTTCTCCTCCTCGACGAGCCGGTGCACGCAGTCGTTGTTGCCGACGCCGCTGCCGCCGTCGTCGCAGGTGCGCACCTCGACCTTGCGCCCCCCGACGCCGCCCCGCGCGTTCAGCCGGTCGAAATAGGCCTTCGCCCCGTCGCGCGGCCCGGTGAACGCGGCGCCGCCGACCGGGCTGGTCGCGCTGGTGATGACGCCGACCCTGACCGGCGCTCCCCCGACCGGTGCGGGCGCCGGGCCGCGCCGCTCGAAGTCGCTCTCGGGCAGCCGGCTCCCGCAGGCCGCGCCCACCAGCAGGACCGCGACGACGAGCAGCGTCTCAACAGCCGGGGCCCGGCGACTCATTGCCGCTCAGCTTCACCAGGGCGCAGAGGGTCTTGACGGAGACCTTCCAGGTGTCGTCCTGGTTGACGGCCGTCCCCGAGGCGTCGGGCAGCGCGGTGGCGCCCTTCAGCGTCAGCGCGTACGTCACGTCCGCCTCCGTCGCCGAGCCGAACCCGACCTCGGTGACGTCCGCCGCGACCTGCCTGCCGCGCTCGTCGCCGCTGAAGCTCTCCAGGACGTCGCGCATCTCGGGACCGTTCTCCAGGACGGTCTCCTTCTCCTTCAGCGATGTCTTCGGGTCGAAGAACTTCTCCCAGTTCTCCGTGACCTCTTTCTCCGCGGCCGCCGGATCGGCGGGAGCGGACGCGGACCCGCGGCCACCCGGCTCACTGCTCTTCTCCACGGACGGCTCGGGCGGCGAGGCCCCGCCTCCGCCCCCACTGTCGTCCCCGCAGGCCACGGCGCCCGGCCCGATGAGCAGGACCGCGACGGCCACCGGCCCCACCCCCCGGGCCCGCCCCCGCCCTCCCCGCATCCCCCGCCTGGGGCTGATCCCGAGAACCATCTGGTCACCACCGGGTATCGGTCCGGACCGAGCGGGCCCGGAGCTTTCAGCGTCGGCTTGCAGAAGGCATAGTGCAAGCCATCGGCTGACATGGACAGCCCACCGACGTCACTGATGTGACCGACGACGTGTCCCAGGGGGCCTCGATGCGGGCGGATCGGACAGCTCGGACGGACGGTGCGGCACGCCTGCGGGCCGTGCACCCCATGCTGTGGGCGGCCTTCGCGTCGCTCGCCGTCGGTGCGGTGCTCTGCGTACTCGGCTGGTACGGCATGTCCGGGGAGCGGTTCGCCGAGCGCCAACTGCCCTACCTGGCGTCCTGCACGGTGCCGGGCGCCGCGCTGATCATCGCGGGCACGCTGCTGCTGACGCACGGCAGAAGCGTCCTGGCGGCGGCACGAGTGGAAGAGCTGTACGGCCTGCTGGTGACCACACAACCACCGCCGCCCCCGCAACAAACCCCCACCACAGCCGACAGCACGCCCCTCATGATCCCCGGCGGCACGCTCTGGCACCGGGCGGACTGCCCACTGATAGCAGGGAAACCGCAAGCGGTCCCCGCGGACGCCACGGCCCTCTCCGCCCAGGCCCTGGCCCCCTGCCCGATCTGCGAACCACCCCGCCCTCCGGACCCCGCCACCCCGGAGCAGTGACGCGGTGGCGTCCCTGAGCTACGACCTCACCCTGGCCGGGCTCTCGGTCGGCAGCGCGGCCGCCCTCACCGGCATCGGCCTGATCGTCACCCACCGCGCGACCGGCGTCCTCAACTTCGCGCACGGCGCGGTGGCGATGCTCTGCGCCTACGTCCTGCGCCACCTGACGACCGAATGGCACTGGCCGCTCCCCCTGGCCGCGACAGCAACGCTCCTCCTGTTCGCACCGGCCATCGGCCTGCTCCTGGACCGCGCGGTCTTCCGCCCACTGGCGGTGCTCGGCGGGGACCCGGCCCGCACCCTGGTCGCCTCCATCGGCGTCTTCGTCCTGCTCGTCGGCGGAGCGGCACTCGTCTGGGGCCCCGGCGCCCGCGACGACGCACCCGAACTCCTCCCGGGGGAACCCTGGACCCAGCTGGGCGCGGCCGTCGCCCTCGCCGCAGCGGTGGGCGCGCTGACCCGCTGGACCCGCTTCGGCACGGATCTGCGGGCGGTCGTCGACAACCGCCGCCTGGCCGTGCTCTCCGGCATCGACGCGGACCGGGTGGCCGCGGCGGGCTGGGCGTTCGGCTCCTTCACGGCGGGCCTCACGGGCGTCCTGCTCGCCCCCTACGTACGTCTCGACCCGTACGGCATGCCGCTCCTCGTCATGGAGGTGGTGGCGGTCGCCGTGCTCGCCGGCATGCGCAGCCTGCCCGTGGCCATGGCGGTCGCGCTCGCCCTGGGCGTGGCCCAGAGCCAGCTGACACGCCTGCACCCGGGCGGCCTCCCGGAGCAACTGCTCCAAACCGCGAGCGCGAACCTCTTCGTCATCGCCCTCCTGGCCGCGGCCCTGCTCTTCCCCGGCATCGGCTCCCAGGACGCCCTGCCCCGCACGGCGACGGCCCGCGTCCCCACGCCCCCGGGGGCGTGGACCGTGGCGGCGGTGCTCTTCCTCATCCCGCTCGGCTTCGCGGGCTCCGACCTGACGACCGCGGTCCAGGTCCCCGCACTCGCCGTGATCCTCCTCTCCCTCGTGATCGTCACGGGCAGGGGCGGCCAGATCTCACTCGGGCAGGCGGCGTACGCGGGCCTGGGCGCCCTCTTCACGGCCCTCCTCACGGCGGGCCGCTTCCCCGGCCTCCCCGAACTCCCGCACCTGCCCGCCCTGGCCGTGGCGGTCCTCCTCGTCGCCCCCCTCGGCGTCCTCACCGGCTGGCCCGCGATCAGCCGCCACGGCCTGTCCCTCGCGCTCGCCACCTTCGCGGTGGGCGTGGGAGTCAGCCGCTTCGTCTTCACCCAGCCGTACGCGACATCGGCCCTGACCCTGGACCGCCCCGCGGCCTTCACCAGCGACCGCACCTACTACCTCCTGGAACTGGCCCTCCTGGCCACCTCCCTCCTCCTGGTCATCGCCCTGCGCAGGGGCCGCACAGGCCGGGCGCTCGCGGCGATGCGGGACCACGAGGCGGGCGCCGCGGCAGCAGGCGTACCGGTCCCGGCCCTCAAACTCACCGCGTTCGTGACGGGAGCGGCGCTGGCGGCACTCGGCGGCGGCATGCTGGCAATGGGCCAACGGGCGTTCGACGCGGAGGCGTACGACCCCATACGCGGCCTGCTCTGGTTCGCCGCGATCACCGTCCTGGGCGCGGACAGCGTGCTCGGCGCATTGACGGCAGCAGCCCTCCTGGTGGGCCTGGACGCGGGAACACAAGGCGGCCTGGCAGCAGCCCTGATAGGCCTCCTGGCAGTCCTGATCGGCCGCTTCCCGGGCGGCCCCTACGAGGCCCTGCGCAAAGCAACCCACCACTTCCACCGCACCCCCCGCCTGACCCCGACAGGCGAACGAACCCGCAAGGCCCTCCCGCCACCCCCCACCGCCCCGCAGCCGCCCAACCGACGGGAGGGGCCGCGGGGGTTTCTGCGCGCGCAGCACAGTGGCCCCGATGACAGAGCCAATGGAGAAGAACCTCACCGCAGGGATGGCGAGCACGCAGAAACCCCCGCGGCCCCGCACCCGAAACAAACCGCGCGCGGGGCCGGCACCCTGACGGCCCACCACCTCACCGTCACCTACGACGGCTTCACGGCCCTGAACGACGTAACCCTCACCGTCCCACCCGGCCGGATCACCGCCATCGTGGGCCCCAACGGCGCAGGCAAAAGCACCCTGTTCCACTGCTTGGCCGGCACCCTCAGCCCCACATCCGGACGCATGGAACTAGGCACCCGCGACATCACGGCGCTCCCCGCACACGCCCGCACCCGCGCCGGCCTGGCCCGCACCTTCCAAGACGTGGCGGTCTTCCCGTCCCTGACGATCGCGGAGAACGTCCAGGTGGGCGCGGATCGGCAGAGCAACCCCCAAAGCACCGTCGCCCAGATCCTCCGCCTCCTGGACCTCACGACCCTCCGCACCAGCCCCGCGACAGACCTCCCCACCGGAACCCTCAGACGCACGGAACTGGCCAGAGCCCTGGCCGGCACCCCCCACACCCTCCTCCTGGACGAACCCGCCGCGGGCCTGGACGCAGCAGAGGTCACCACACTCGCCACCCTCCTGAGGGCCCTCGCCGCCGACGGCATGGCACTCCTCGTGGTCGAACACGACCTCGACCTCGTCGCGGGCCTCGCCGACACCGTGCACGTGATGGCGGCGGGCCGCATCGTGACGAGCGGCCCCGCGGGCCAGGTACTGGAAGAGGCGCACTGAATGCACGGCATCGAACTGCGTGACGCCCGCGTGCATTACGGCCCCCTGGAGGCCCTGCACGGCATCACACTGGCCGCTCCCGCCGCCGCCCTCACCGTCCTCATCGGCCGCAACGGCGCGGGCAGGACCACCGTTCTGCGCGCCCTGGCCGGCACGGTCCCGCTCTCCGCGGGCACCGTCGTCCGCGACGGACGGGACATCACGCGCCGACCGGCGCACGAACGGGCCGCCCAGGGCCTCTGCTTCGTACCGGACCGGGCAGCCGTGTTCTCCTCCCTCACCGTCGCGGAGAACCTCGCCCTCGCCCACCCCTCCGGGTCCCCCGCACGCGCGCTGGACGCCTACCCCGAGCTGCGCCCGCTCCTGTCCCGCCGCGCGGGCACCCTCTCGGGGGGCGAACAGCGCATGCTGGCCCTCTCCAGAGCACTGCTGGCCCACGCCACCGTCATCCTCCTGGATGAGCCGACGCAGGGCATGTCACCCGCCGTCGCGACCCGCACGTACGCCCTCCTGGAGAGCCTCGACGCCTGCGTGGTCCTCGCCGAGCAGCGGTTGCCGCCCGGCCTGCGGAAGGGCACGGGCCGGACGGCGGTCGTGCACGAACTACGCCGGGGCGCGGTCGTGTTCAGCGGAGAGGCGGCAGAGCTCAGCCCCGCCCGGTCGCGGTACGCCCCGGAATGACGAGGAGCGTGCCGACGGCGAGCCGTTCGGGACGGCTCCCGACCTTGTCCCGGTTGGCCTCGTACAGGGCCTTCCAGCCTCCCTTCACGTCGTAGCGGCGGGCGACCGAACTCAGCGTCTCGCCCGGCTTCACCGTGTGGACGCGTCTGTCGAACCGCTCGATGCGCACCGCCTTGGAACAGGCGGGCCACGCCTTCCAGCCCTGGGTGCGCAACACCTTCTCGGCGACCTTGATCTGTTCTTCCCGGGTGGCGAGATCGGCGCGCGGCGCGTACTTGAGCCCGCCGTGCTCCTCCCAGGTGGGCTGCCAGAACTGCAGTCCTCCGTAGAAGCCGTTGCCCGTGTTGGTCTGCCATCGTCCGTTGCTCTCGCACTCGGCGAGGCAGTGCCACGGGCCCTTGTCCAGGGAGCAGTCGTACGGCTTCGGAGCGGCGTAGGCGGCGCCCGACGGCAGCGCCACCGCCGCCGCGAGAACCGCGCCGACGACCAGGGACACGGACCTGACACGCTGAATCGACTTACGGTGCATCGGGTCACGCTAGGCAGCTCCGCGACGGGCCCACGGCCTGCCGCGCCGCCGCGGAGCCGGCCCCCACCCGGTCGGACGATCCGATCAGAGGCTCAGCCGCTGCCCCGGCACGATCATGTCCGGGTCACCGCCGATGACCTGCCGGTTGGCCGCGTACACCCACCGCCAGTCCGTCCCGTGCCGGGCCGCGATGACGCTGAGGGTGTCGCCCGGCCGGACGGTGTAGCTGCCGGAGGTGCCGCGCAAGGGGCCCCGGTGGGAGCGGTCCGCGGTCCCACCGGGCCGCTGCCCGACCGCCTTGGGTGCGGGCTTCGCGGCCCTGGGTGCGGGTTTCGCCGCCTTCGGCACCGGTGCGGCACCGCCCGGCGCGCTTCCATACGCCCCGGCCCGAGCCGAGCAGGAGGGCCAGGCCCCCCACCCCTGCGCCCGCTGCACCTTGGCGGCGACGGCGATCTGCTGCGCCTTCGACGCCCTGTCGGCGGTCGGCGCATAGGCCCCGCCGCCGTACGCACGCCACGTACCGGCGGAGAACTGCAGCCCGCCGTAGTAGCCGTTGCCCGTGTTGGTCTGCCAGTTTCCGCCGCTCTCGCACCGTGCGATGCGGTCCCACACTCCGCTGTCCGCGGCTCCGGCCTGGCCGGTCGCGGCGAGCAGGCCCAGCGGGGCCAGGAGCGCGGCCCCTCCGATCACTGCCATGGTGCGCGTGCCCTTGGGACGTGCGGACATGAATTTCCCTCTCGCAGGACCCGGGCTCCCCCAGGGCCGTGCGACCCCTCACGCATCCGGCGCCTGGGGTCCGGCCGGCCCCGCCCGCCGGTGTCGGTGCTCGAGCTGGCTGATGCGACCGGCGGACGTACCCGAGCGGTGCTCGCTGCACACGGCGGTGGAATCTAGGAGTCCTTCCGCCCCGTATCAACCAAGTCCTTGTCATTCCAGGCCAGTTGGGCGTTACCAGCGGTATCAGCGACTTCAGGCCACCCACTTCATTGGCCGATATCCGGATTTAGTGACCGCCACTACCAGCGATCTGTGACCCAGCTCACCGCCCCAACCTCCGTGCGCCCAGCACCTGTTGGCGCGGAGTGACACATTCCGCCGCCCGTTTCACCCTCCGCTGCGGATGGTTCGATTCCGTTCGCCTTCGTGCGTGACTTGCGCCACTGATCCGCCGTTGAGTCCTTATGAGCCGGACACGGTCCGGCCCGTCACACCCTCCCCATGCACCCCATATGACGATCCCGAGGAGCCCCCCGTGCCGCGCATGCTGGACGTCAGCGACGACGTACGCGCCGAGATCGGCGACGAAGAAGCCGACCGGCTGCTCGCCGGAGACAACACCCCGGGCAGCTACGACTGCACGTCCTGCCGCACCCCCGGCGACGCGGAACAGGAGCGCACCAGCACCGTCCTGTTCGTCGGCGACGAGACGGCCGTGCTGGCCTTCGCCCACGCCACCTGCCTGCCCTCCCAGATCGTCACGGTCACCGAGGAGCAGCTGCAGGGCGCCGTCCGTTCGATCACCGGCGACGACGGCGCCACGGCGGACGACGCGGCGCCGAGCCAGGCCGTGCTCGGCGTGACCAGCGGCCTCGTCCTGATCGAGGGCGAGCTGCGCCCCGCCCTCGTCGTGGAGCCGACCGGGGCCATCGCCCGCCCCGGCAGCGAGCCGGGCGGCGGCGACGAGTTCCTGTCGCTCCTGATCGAGCAGGGCTTCATGCCCGTGGCCTCCCTCGACAGCGTGCCGCCCGCGCTGCCCGGCTGGTCGGTGCTGCTCGCCATGGGCCAGCTGCACGCCATCCTGCAGCCCGGCACCAGCGGCGGCTCCCCCGTCGCCTGGTGGCAGGCGCACCACCCGCTCCAGGTCACCGAGGACTGGCGGACCGCGGCCAACAAGACCCAGACCGTGCTGCTCTTCGCGGCCCCCGTCGGCTCCATCGGCCGGCAGCCGCGCGAGGACATGCTGCGGGACGCGCTGGACAAGGCGGCGACCCACGGCCGGCTCGTCGCGAGCGCGCTGCCGCTCGCCGGAACCTGAGCGGCCGGCCACCCGCGAGGGCCGCCCCGGGCCCCGAACGCGCCGGTCACACTGGTGCCGGACGGGGAAACCGGTGCGGCCCCCCGCATCCGGGGAGCGCCCGTTTCGTTGGCACATACGTGCATCCATACGACCCCTCCCGCCACCGGCCGGCGTACCAGAGCCCCATCCCGTCCATGCGCACCGCGCAGGACTCGACGGGCCACCACTCGGCCACACCCATCTACGACGCGCTGTACTCGGAGTACCTCAGGTCCTTCAGGGCCCTGCCGGGCGACCGGAGCGGCGAGGAGGACCTGGGGTTCACCGCCTTCGCCCCGGGGCCGTACGGCGGGCAGCACCGCATGGACGCACGGCACGACCCGCGCTACAGCCCGTTCCACATGGCGCGCCCCGGTCAGTACGAGCACCACGGCACGAGCCACCACCCGTTCCCCGCGGCGCTGCCGCCCGGCCCGCGCCGCGGGCACTGAGCGCGTTCCCCCGGACAGCCGAATGCCCGGCCTCCCCACGACGGGGGGCCGGGCATTCGGCTTGCGTACGGAGACGCCCGCGGGCGGTGCTACTTCTTGCGGCCGCGCTTCTCGCGCACCCGCACCGAGATGTGGATCGGCGTGCCCTCGAAGCCGAACTCCTCGCGCAGACGGCGCTCGAGGAAGCGGCGGTAGCCCGCCTCGATGAAGCCGGAGGCGAAGAAGACGAACCGCGGCGGCTTGGTGCCGGCCTGCGTGCCGAAGAGGATGCGGGGCTGCTTGCCGCCGCGGACCGGGTGCGGGTGCGAGGCGACGATCTCGCCGAGGAACGCGTTCAGACGCCCGGTCGGCACGCGCGTCTCCCAGCCCTCCAGGGCCGCCTCGATCGCCGGGACCAGCTTCTCCATGTGGCGCCCCGTGGCCGCCGACACGTTGACGCGCGGTGCCCAGGCCACCTGGCCGAGCTCCGTCTCGATCTCCCGCTCCAGGTAGTAGCGGCGCTCCTCGTCGAGGGTGTCCCACTTGTTGTACGCGACGACGATCGCACGGCCCGCCTCGACGGCCATGGTCACGATGCGCTGGTCCTGGACCGAGATGGTCTCGGAGGCGTCGATGAGGATCACCGCGACCTCCGCCTTCTCGACGGCGGCCGCGGTGCGCAGCGAGGCGTAGTAGTCCGCGCCCTGCTGGAGGTGGACGCGCTTGCGGATGCCCGCCGTGTCGACGAACTTCCAGGTCACGCCGCCCAGCTCGATGAGCTCGTCGACCGGGTCGCGGGTGGTGCCCGCCAGCTCGTTGACGACCACGCGGTCCTCGTTGGCCACCTTGTTGAGCAGCGAGGACTTGCCGACGTTCGGACGGCCGATGAGCGCGATGCGGCGCGGTCCGCCGATGGCCGTGCCGAAGGTCTGCGCGGGCGCCTCGGGCAGCGCCTCCAGGACGGCGTCCAGCATGTCGCCGGTGCCGCGGCCGTGCAGCGCGGAGATCGGGTGCGGCTCGCCGAGGCCAAGGGACCACAGGGCGGTGGCGTCGGCCTCGCCGGACGGGCCATCGACCTTGTTGGCGCAGAGCACGACGGGCTTGCCGGCCTTGCGGAGCAGGCGCACGACGGCCTCGTCCGTGTCGGTGGCGCCGACCGTGGCGTCGACGACGAAGACCACGGCGTCCGCGGCCTCGATCGCGTACTCCGCCTGGGCGGCGACGGACGCGTCGATGCCGAGCACGTCCTGCTCCCAGCCGCCGGTGTCGACGAGCTTGAAGCGGCGGCCCGACCACTCGGCCTCATAGGTGACGCGGTCGCGGGTCACGCCGGGGCGGTCCTCCACGACGGCCTCGCGGCGGCCGATGATGCGGTTCACCAGAGTCGACTTGCCGACATTGGGGCGGCCGATGACGGCGAGGACGGGCAGCGGGCCGTGGCCCGCCTCCTCGATGGCGCCCTCGACGTCCTCGATGTCGAAGCCCTCTTCGGCGGCGAGCTCCATGAACTGTGCGTACTCGGCGTCGCCGAGCGCCCCGTGGTCGTGCTCGGCGAAGCCGTCGCCCTCGGGCTGGATCTGGTCGTTCATGAAGTCCGTACCTCGTCGTTCATCGTGGTGATCGGTGCACCGGCCTCGTGTCGGTCCTGCGCACTACTTGATAAGTCTCGCTCAGCGCCCGGTCAGGCGCCTGGCGTTTTCCAGGTGGCCGGTGAGCCGCTCCTGGATGCGCACGGTCGCCTCGTCGAGCGCCTTGCGCGTGCGGCGGCCGCTGCCGTCGCCCGCGTCGAAGGGGTCTCCGAAGACGACGTCGACGCGGCTGCGGAGCGGGGGCAGCTGCTTTATCAACCGGCCGGGCCGCTCGGTGCTTCCCAGCACCGCGACCGGCACGATCGGGGCGCCCGCCCGCACCGCGAAGTACGCGAGCCCGGCCCGCAGCGACGCGAAGTCTCCCTCGCCCCGGGTGCCCTCCGGGAAGATGCCCAGGACGCCGCCCTGCTCCAGGACGCCGAGCGCCCGGGTGATCGCCGTGCGGTCGGCGACCGAGCGGTCGACCTTCAGCTGGCCGATGCCGTGCAGGAAGGAGCCGAGGGGCCCGATGAACGCTTCCTTCTTGATCAGGAAGTGCGTGGGCCGGGGGGCGACGCCCATGACCATCGGGCCGTCGACGTTGTGCGAGTGGTTGACGGCCAGGATCACGGGGCCGCTCGCGGGCACCCGCCAGGCGCCGAGCACCCGCGGCTTCCACAGGCCGTACATGAGGCCGACGCCGATCCGGCGGCCGACCTCCGCGCCCCGCTCGGAAGCACCCTCTGTCACTTGCCGGCCCGCTTCTCCTCGACGAGGGTGACGACGCACTCGATGACCTGCTGGAGCGTGAGCTCGGTGGTGTCGACCTCGACGGCGTCGTCCGCCTTGGCCAGCGGGGACGTCTTGCGGCTGGAGTCGGCCGCGTCCCGCTTGATCAGGGCTTCCTGCGTCGCCTTGATGTCGGCGCCCTTCAGCTCGCCGGAGCGGCGGGCGGCGCGCGCCTCGGGCGACGCGGTGAGGAAGATCTTCAGGTCGGCGTCGGGCAGCACGGTCGTGCCGATGTCACGGCCCTCGACGACGATGCCCTTCTCGGCCGAGACCGCGATGGTGCGCTGCAGCTCGGTGATGCGGGTGCGGACCTCGGGGACGGCGCTGACCGCGCTGACCTTCGAGGTGACGTCGGTGGTGCGGATCGGCCCTGCGACGTCCGTGCCGTCGACCGTGATGGTCGGGGCGGCCGGGTCGGTGCCGGAGACGATCTCGGGCTTGCCCGCGACGGCGGCGATGGCGGTCGGGTCGGTGAGGTCGATGCCGTTGTGCACCATCCACCAGGTGATGGCCCGGTACTGGGCGCCGGTGTCCAGGTAGCTGAGGCCGAGCTGGGCGGCGACAGCCTTCGAGGTGCTCGACTTGCCCGTGCCGGACGGTCCGTCGATGGCGACGATCACGGCTGCCGGGGCGGCGGTTTCGGCTGTTTCCACGGGGCTGTGGGCACCTTTCGCATGACGCGGGCCAGGGAGGCGGGGCGCGAACGCGCCCCGCACAAGGTTACTGGCTCGCACACCCTGCCCCGACAGCCCCCGCACGGGCCCGCTACTGCCGGATGGACCAGCCCCGCTCCCGCAGCGCCGCCGTGAGCACCGGCACGGACCTCGGCTCGACCATGAGCTGCACCAGACCGGCCTGCTGACCGGTCGCGTGCTCGATGCGGACGTCCTCGATGTTGACGCCCGCGCTGTCCGCGTCGGCGAAGATGCGGGCCAGCTGGCCGGGCTGGTCGTTGATGAGCACCGCGACGACCTCGTACGCGGCCGGGGCGGCGCCGTGCTTGCCGGGCACCCTGACCTGTCCCGCGTTGCCGCGCCGCAGCATGCTCTCGACGCCTGCGGCGCCCTCGGCCCACTTCGCGCCGTCGGCGGACTGCAGCGCGCGCAGCGCCGTCACCGTGTCGTCGAGGTCGGCGGCGACCTCCGCGAGCAGGTCGGCGACCGGGCCGGGGTTGGCGGAGAGGATGTCGATCCACATCCGCGGGTCGGACGCGGCGATCCGCGTGACGTCGCGGATGCCCTGGCCGCAGAGGCGTACCGCGGACTCCTCGGCGTTCTCCAGGCGGGCCGCGACCATGCTGGAGACCAGGTGCGGCATGTGCGAGACGAGGGCGACCGCACGGTCGTGGGCATCGGCGTCCATGACGACGGGCACGGCGCGGCAGAAGGCGACGAGCTCCAGAGCGAGGTTGAGGACCTCGGTGTCGGTGTCCCGGGTCGGCGTGAGCACCCAGGGCCGGCCCTCGAAGAGGTCGGCGGTGGCGGCCAGCGGGCCGCTGCGCTCGCGCCCGGACATGGGGTGCGTGCCGATGTACGGGGTGAGGTCGAGGCCGAGCGCCTCCAGCTCGCGGCGCGGGCCGCCCTTGACGCTGGCCACGTCGATGTAGGCGCGCGCGAGGCCGCGGCCCATCGCGTCGGCGAGCGAGGTGGCGACGTGCGCGGGCGGCACGGCGACGACGCAGAGGTCGACGACGCCCGCGGGCGCCTCGTCCGTGCCCGCGCCGAGCGCGGCGGCGGTGCGGGCCTGCTCCGGGTCGTGGTCCGCGAGGTGCACGGCGACGCCGCGGGAGGCGAGGGCCAGGGCTGCGGAGGTGCCGATCAGGCCGGTGCCGATGACGAGGGCGGTTCTCACTGGGCGATGTCCTTGCGGAGTGCGGCCGCGGCGCCGAGGTACACGTGGGTGACCTCGGAGCGGGTCCGGTCGGTGTCGATGTGCGCGAGTATGCGGACGACGCGGGGCAGGGCGCCCTCGACGTCCAGCTCCTGCGCGCAGATCAGCGGTACGTCGACGATGCCGAGTCCGCGGGCGGCGGCCGCGGGGAAGTCGCAGTGCAGGTCAGGCGTGGCCGTGAACCAGATGCTGATCAGGTCCTCCTGCGTCAGCCCGTTCCGCTCCAGGACGGCGGTGAGCAGCGCGCCGACCTGCTCGGCCATGTGCCCGGCCTCGTCCCGTTCCAGCTGGACGGCGCCCCGGACCGCTCGTACCGCCACGTCGCTCCTCTTCTCGTATTGCGTACGCAATAGGTGGACGGCAAGCCTATCCAGCGCCCGGAAGCGCGGCGCGCGGCGCCCGCCCACCGAGACGTACAGGGCGCACCGGTGTCGCCGCGATCCCCCCTCTCCATCTTGTGGGCCGATCGGGGGTTGCTCAGCCCTGGACGAGTGGGTCGTGGGTCCGCTTGCATGGGGGTCGGCAGGTGCCGCGCCTCGGGGGAGGCCCGTATGAAGCGCTCAGGTCCACTGCTCACTCTTCTGACCGGGCTGCTGCTCGCCCTGTTCATGCTGTCGCTCAACGCGACGACGGAGACGGGCGCCTCGTCGTACGGGGAGGACGCGCCCGCCCCCGCGACGCCCTCTCCCACGAAGCCGTCCACCAAGCCCAGCGACAAACCCGCCGACAGGCCCGCCGGCAAGCCGCCGGCCAAGGCCGACTACGCGGGCCGTACCGACGACGACACCTCCGCGGTCTCGATCTCGGTGCGTGACGGCAAGGCCATCGCGTACTACTGCGACGGCCGCGACACCGAGTCCTGGCTCAAGGGGAACGTCGAGGACGACGGCTCGATGCGCCTCACCGGCAGGCACGGCGCGAAGCTCGACGGTCGGATCATCGGCAAGAAGGTCCGCGGCACCGTCGATGTCGACAAAGAGGCCCACAAGTTCACCGCCGACAAGGCCGTCAAGCCGTCCGGGCTCTACCGCGCCACGACCGAGGTGCGCGGCGCGAAGCTCGACGGCGCCTGGATCGTCCTGCCCGACGGCCGCCAGGTCGGCATCCTCAAGCGCGGCGACGAACCCCGGAAGGCCCCGCGCCTCGACCCCGAGACCCGCACCGTCCGCGTCGACGGCGACGTCATCACCGCCCGTCCAGTGACGCCCTAGCGCTTCATACCGCCGTTTCACCCGTGGAGGGAGACCCGTATGAGCGTCGACCCGAGCGCCCCCACCCAGGGCGGCTTCCCCGTGCCCCCGGGCGCGGGCGGCCACCGCGCGCCGAGCGCCGCCCGCTACCTGGTGCCGGCGCTGGTCGCCGCCGCCGTGGCGGTCGGCCTCAGTGCGTACGGCAAGGTCCACGACCCGGCGGGCACCGCCTTCAACCTCGCCGGGTTCAGCAGCACGAGCGCGGTGAAGTCCTGGCTGGCCACGGCGGCGTTCGCGTTCGTGCCGGTCCAGGTCGTGTCGGCGCTGATGCTGTACGGGAAGGTCCCCGGGCCCTCCTGGTCGGCGGCGCTGCACCGCTGGTCGGGCCGGATCGCGTTCCTGGTCTCCGTGCCCGTGGCGGTGCACTGCCTCTATGCGCTCGGCTACCAGACGTACTCCACGCGCGTGCTGTGGCACTCACTGCTCGGCTGCTTCTTCTACGGGGCGTTCAGCGCCAAGATGCTGCTCCTGCGCACGGAGCGGCTGCCCGGTTGGCTGCTCCCCCTGGTCGCCGGCCTGGTCTTCGCCGCCCTTACGGGGATCTGGCTGTCGTCCGCGCTGTGGTTCTTCCGGACGTTCGGGGTGACGACATGAGCGGTGGCGGGGGCAGGGGCGGAAGCGGGGGCACGTCGCGGCGGGCGGTCCTGGCGGCGGGCGCGGTGGCGCTCGCGGCGGGGTGCACCGAGTACGGCGACGAGGGCGCGGAGCCGGAGCCGCCGGACTCCGCCGCGCCCGACGGCTCCACGCCCGCCTCGCGGACTCCCCCGGCGGGCGACGAGCCGCCCGCGGGCCCCGAGCTGGCGAAGACCTCCGAGGTGCCGGTGGGCGGCGGCAAGGTCGTCAAGGACAAGAAGGTCGTCGTGACGCAGCCGGAGAGCGGCACCTTCAAGGCGTTCTCGGCGGTCTGCACCCACTCGGGCTGCCTGGTCGCGGAGGTCGCGGACGGCACGATCAACTGCCCGTGTCACGGCAGCAAGTACCGGGTGGCCGACGCGTCGGTGGCGGACGGGCCCGCCCCGCGCCCGCTGTCCGAGGAGAAGATCACGGTCACCGGAAATTCGATCACCCTGGGCTGATCCGGGCCCGTACGCTCCCTGCATGCACCCTCAGGACCTGGTACGCGACCACACCGTCTACTCCTGCGTGATGGGTTCGCGCGCCTTCGGCCTGGCCACGGACGACAGCGACACGGACCGCAGGGGCATCTTCCTGGCCCCCACGCCGCTGTTCTGGCGCTTCGACAAACCCCCGACGCACGTGGACGGCCCCGCCGACGAGCAGTTCAGCTGGGAGCTGGAGCGGTTCTGCGAGCTCGCGCTGCGCGCCAACCCGAACATCCTGGAGTGCCTGCACTCGCCGCTCGTGGAGCACGTCACGGAGACCGGGCGGGAACTGCTCTCGCTGCGCGGCGCGTTCCTCTCCCGCCAGGCCCACGACACCTTCGCCCGTTACGCACTGGGCCAGCGCAAGAAGCTCGACGCCGACGTCCGCACGCACGGCGCCCCGCGCTGGAAGCACGCCATGCACCTGCTGCGGCTGCTGATGTCCTGCCGCGACCTGCTGCGCACCGGCGTGCTGACCATCGACGTCGGCGACCAGCGGGAGCCGCTGCTCGCGGTGAAGCGCGGCGAGCTCTCCTGGCCTCAGGTCGAGTCCTGGATGAACCGGCTCGCCGCGGAGTCGGAGGACGCGGCCGTGCACACCCCGCTCCCGGCCGAACCCGACCGGGAGCGGATCGAGGACTTCCTGTTCCGCACGCGCCGGACGTCAGCCCTGAAGCCCGTTGAGCCCCTGGAGCCGCACGCGGACGACGAGGTCGTGCAGCGCGTCGTACGCCGTGTGGGAACCGGGCAGCACTGACGCCGCCTGCGCCTCGTCGAGGACGGCGTGCAGCCGCTCCACGTCGGCGGCCACGCGCGCGTGGCCCACGTCGGCACCGCCGTGCTCCGCCTCGGCCTTGGCGGCGACGAGGTCCGGCAGATAGGCAGGGGCATCCACCTCGCCGATCAGCGTGGGCAGGTGGGCCACCACGACGCCGCTGCGCATCAGATGGATCCCGGTGAGCAGCACGCGGAACGTGTAGAGCAGCGGCTTGAGCTCGCCGTTCTTCTCGAAGAGCCGCCACTGGGTGTTGGCGAAGCCCCGGTAGTGGTGGGCGTGGTTGCTGGTGAGGACGTCCGGTGCGAGCGCGACGAGCTCCGCGTGCGTGTCGGTGGTGTGCACGACCAGCGGCGAGAGCAGCTGCTCAAGGACGTATCCGTTGTTGCGCAGCATCAGCCGGACGAACTTGCGCAGGTCGTGGGTGACGAGGTCCATCTCGACGCCGTCCCTGAACCACATCCTCGACCGCGTCTCCTCCGGCTCCCGCAGCCCCACCAGATCGGTCACGGGCAGCAGGTGCACGCCCCGCATGTCCACGTCCGAGTCGCGCGAGGGGAAGCCGTACAGGTGCGCCCCGGAGACCGTCGCGAAGAGCAGCGGGTCGCGCTGCTCGGCGACGACGGAGGTCAGGTCGGTGTCCAGGTCGGGGCCGAGGTCCACAGTCATGGCTCAAGCGTCCCAGAGCGCCCCGAACCCCTGAAGCTCGACCCTGTGTTCGACGCGGCCCACCCACTCCGCCGGCCACGCGTCCGCGCCGAGGTGGGCCCCCGCGAACGCGCCCGTGAGGCAGGCGATCGAGTCCGAGTCGCCCGACGTGCAGGCCGCCCTGCGCAGCGCGGTGAGCGGTTCGTCGACGAACATCAGGAAGCAGAGCAGACCCGTGGCGAAGGCCTCCTCGGCGATCCACCCCTCGCCCGTCGCGAGGCAGGGGTCGGTCTCCGGCGAGGGCGAGCGGAGCGCGTCGCGGAGCCGCTCCAGGACACCGAGGCACTCGTCCCAGCCGCGCGCGACGAAAGCCCGGGGCGACGGGTCCCCGCCCCGCCTCCACAGCTCGCCGAGCCAGCGTTCGTGATACGTCTCACGGTTCTCGTACGCGTACGAGCGAAGCAGCCCGACCAGGCCCGTCGGCTCGGCGCCCTCGGCGAGCAGCCGCACGGCGTGGGCGGTGAGGTCGGAGGCGGCGAGCGCGGTCGGGTGGCCGTGGGTGAGGGCGGACTGGAGCTGGGCGGCGCCCGCCCGCTGCTCGTCGGTGAGCCCGGGCGCGAGTCCGACCGGCGCGACGCGCATGTTGGCGCCGCACCCCTTGGAGTGCAGCTGGCTCGCCTCCTCCCACGGCTTGCCGGTCTTGAGGAGGCAGCAGGCCTTGAGGCAGGTGTTGCCGGGCGCGCGGTTGTTCTCCGGCGACTGGTACCAGTCCACGAACTCCTCGCGCAGCGGCCGCTCGAGGCGCTCGGGTCCGAGCGGTCCGCGGTCCATGGCGGTGCGCAGGCCTCGGCTCAGGGCGAGCGTCATCTGCGTGTCGTCGGTGATGTACGCCGGGTCGGGCAGCGCCATCTCGCGCCAGGGCCCGCACTTGGCGAGGATCGAGGGCACGTCGTCGAACTCGGTCGGGAAGCCGAGCGCGTCCCCGAGGGCGAGACCCATGAGGGATCCCGTGGCGGCACGCTTCATGAGGTCTGTCCTTCCGGGGCGGGGCGCAGCAGGGGCGGGTGCAGGGCGGAGGCGGCGCCGGCCCGGAAGAGGGCGGCGGGCTTCCCGCGTCCGCCGGTCAGCCGCGCGGCGCCGGGCACGGCCTCCACGAGCCCGGCGGTGCCGACGACCTTGCGGCGGAAGTTGGCGGGGTCGAGCTCGGCGCCCCACACCGCTTCGTAGACCTGGCGCAGCTCACCGAGGGTGAACTCGGGCGCGCAGAAGGCGGTGGCGAGTCCGGTGTACTCCAGCTTGGCGCCGACCCGGTCGTGGGCGTCGGCGAGGATCCGGTCGTGGTCGAAGGCGAGCGGGCGGTAGGTGGCGGGGCTGTAGGGCAGCCAGGCGGCGCGGGCCGCGTCGCCCCCGCCGTGCACCTCCGGCGGGTCGGGGACGAGGGCCGCGAAGGCGACGGAGACGACCCGCATGCGCGGATCACGGTCGGGGTCGCTGTAGGTGCGCACCTGCTCCAGGTGCAGCCGCCCGACGTCGGCGATCCCGGTCTCCTCGGCGAGCTCACGCCCCGCGGCCGCTTCGGCGGACTCGTCGGGCAGCACGAAGCCGCCGGGCAGCGCCCAGCGCCCCTCGTACGGCTCCTGGCCGCGCTCGACCAGCAGGACGTGCAGCGCGCCGTCGCGGATGGTGAACACGGCCAGGTCCACGGTGACGGCGAACGGCTCGAAGGCGTGCTTGTCGTACTCCTGCATGCACGACCACCCCCCTCTCTTTATGGTCCTGATGACTATAAAGAGAGGGGGGTGGGCCGCGCAAGGGCTTCCCGAAGGCCTACCGCCTACAGGTCGACCTCCTGCATCAGCATCCCGACCTCGGTGTTGGAGAGCCGCCGCAGCCAGCCCGACTTCTGGTCGCCCAGGGTGATCGGCCCGAAGGCCACCCGTACCAGCTTGTCGACGGGGAAGCCCGCCTCGGCGAGCATGCGCCGCACGATGTGCTTGCGGCCCTCGTGGAGGGTGACCTCGACGAGGTAGTTCTTGCCGGTCTGCTCGACGACGCGGAAGTGGTCCGCGCGGGCGTACCCGTCCTCCAGCTGGATGCCGTCCTTGAGCTGCTTGCCCAGGTCGCGCGGGATGGGGCCCACGATGTGCGCGAGGTAGACCTTCTTCACGCCGTACTTGGGGTGGGTCAGGCGGTGCGCCAGCTCGCCGTGGTTGGTGAGCAGGATGACACCCTCGGTCTCGGTGTCGAGCCGCCCCACGTGGAAGAGCCGCGTCTCGCGGTTGGTCACGTAGTCGCCCAGGCACTGGCGGCCCTCGGTGTCCTCCATGGTGGAGACGACGCCCGCGGGCTTGTTCAGCGAGAAGAACTGGTACGACTGCGTGGCCACGGTCAGGCCGTCGACCTTGATCTCGTCCTTCTCCGGGTCGACGCGCAGCCCCTGCTCCAGGACGATCTCGCCGTTGACCTCGACACGGGCCTCCTCGACCAGCTCCTCGCAGGCGCGGCGCGAGCCGTAACCCGCACGGGCCAGGACCTTCTGCAGCCGCTCGCCCTCCTGCTCGGCGCCCGGGAAGGTCTTGGGCAGGTTGGTCTTCGGCTTGCCCGCGTACCGCTCGCGGTTGCGCTCCTCCGCCCGCGCGTCGTACTCACGGGACGTGGCCGGGGCCCAACGCCCCCGCCCGGTGCCCTGGCCCTGCTTGGGCCCGCCCTTGGCGCCGCCGCGCGCCGAGGCGCCACGGCCCGACTTCGGACCGTTGCGCGTGCCGTCGGCGCCTACGTCGTAGCGCCGCTCCTCCGGACGCGGCTTCTTCGGACGGCCGGCGCCGCCCTGCTTGTCATCGCGGTTGTTGCCGGCCGCGCGGGGGTTACCGCGGCCACCGCTGCTCCCGCCGCGGCCGCCGCTGTTGCCACCACGGCTCCCGCCGTTGTTTCCGCTGCTGTTCCTGCCGCTGCTGCTTCGCATCAAATTTCCGTCTAGTCGGCTGTGTCCTGGGTGTACCCGTACCCCGGCGCATCGGGTGCGTCCGGGTCGAACGACGGGACGCCCTCCTGCGTCTCTCCCTCGATCGCGTCCGCCTCGGGGAGGAAGGGCGCGAGCTCCGGGAGCTCGTCCAGGCCGCGCAGGCCCATCCGCTCCAGGAAGTAGTTCGTCGTCCTGTACAGGATCGCACCTGTTTCGGGTTCCGCGCCCGCCTCCTCCACCAGACCCCTCTGGAGGAGCGTGCGCATCACGCCGTCACAGTTCACCCCGCGCACCGCGGAGACCCGGGAGCGGCTGACCGGCTGGCGGTACGCGACGACGGCGAGGGTCTCCAGGGCCGCCTGGGTGAGCCGGGCCTGCTGCCCGTCCAGGACGAAGCCCTCCACGGCGGCGGCGTACTCGGGCCGCGTGTAGAACCGCCACCCGCCGGCCACGAGCCGCAGCTCGAAGCCGCGCTTCTGCACGGTGTACTCGTCGGCGAGCTCCCGCAGCGCGACGGCGACGGCACGCCGCGGCCGCTGCAGGATCTTCGCGAGGTGTTCCTCGGTGGCCGGCTCGTCGACGACCATCAGGACGGCCTCCAGGGCGGGCCGCAGCTCCAGGTCGGCCACGGCACCGGCAAGCTCCCCCACGGGGCTCTGCGCGCTCACGCCTTCTCCTCCAAGGGCTCGGGTGCCCGGTCGAACTCGTCGGTCACGGTCGGCTCCGCGGCGCCGTCCCCGCCGGTCCAGCGCACCATCAGCTCGCCCAGGGGGTCCTCCTGGTCCAGGGCGACGGCCTTCTCGCGGTAGAGCTCCAGGAGGGCGAGGAAGCGGGCGACGACGGTGAGGGTGTCCCCCGCGTCCGCCACGAGCACCTGGAAGCTGGCCTCGCCCTGCTCCCGCAGCCGGGCGACGACGAGCCCGGCCTGTTCCTGCACGGAGACGAGCGGGGCGTGGATGTGTTCCACGTACACCTGTGGCTTCGCGCGGGGCTGCATCGCCTTCACGGCGAGCTTGGCGAATCCTTCCGCCCCGATGCTGATGACGACTTCCGGGAGCAGTTCGGCGTGGTGCGGTTCGAGGCCCACGGTCCGCGGATAGCGCCGCGCCTCGTCGTCGAGCCGCCCGCTGAAGATGTCCGCGACCTGTTTGTACGCGCGGTACTGCAGGAGGCGGGCGAACAGCAGGTCCCGCGCCTCGAGGAGCGCGAGATCGGCCTCGTCCTCGACTTCGGCGGTGGGCAGCAGCCGCGCCGCCTTCAGGTCGAGCAGCGTGGCGGCGACGACCAGGAACTCGGTCGTCTGGTCCAGGTCCCAGTCGGCTCCCATGGCCCGGATGTGCGCCATGAACTCGTCGGTGACCTTGGAGAGCGCGACCTCGGTGACGTCCAGCTTGTGCTTCGAGATCAGCTGCAGCAGCAGATCGAAGGGCCCCTCGAAGTTGGCGAGCCGAACCGTGAACCGCCCGTCGTCGGGTTCGGCGGCTTCCGCGGGCTCGGCCGGGGGCTCCGGCTCAGCGGCAGAGGCCCCTGGACCGCGCCCCAGGGTGCGGCGCCGAGCGGCGGACGGTACGGATTCACTGTTCGCGGCCATGAGGCCTAAAACGCTACCCCTACCGCCCGCGCAACCGTCGCACGAGGATGCTCGCGTCCCCGCGGGACTCCAGATCGGCGAGGACGACGGCGACCGCCTCCCGCACGATCCGCCCGCGGTCGACCGCGAGCCCGTGCTCGCCGCGCAGCACGAGCCGCGCGTGTTCGAGGTCCATCAGCTCCTCGGCGGAGACGTACACGGTGATCTTCTCGTCGTGCCGCTCGCGCCCGCTGGGCCGCCGGTTCGCCGCGCGTGCCCGCCGCCGCGCCTGCGCGGTGGACGAGCCGCCGGACTTGCCGCCCTGGGCGGCCGAACCTTCCTGCGCCGTTCCCGAGCGCCGTGCGGCACCCTTGTCGCCCTCGGCGCCGGCCGCCCTCGCGCGCGACTCGGTGCCCGACTCCGCGTCCGATGCCGCGTGTTCGGCGGGCTCACCGTCGCCCTGCGCCGCGTCCTCGGCCGAGGCCGCCGCCTCGTCGCTCTCGCCCGCCGGAGCGGGCACCTTCGCCTCGCCGTTCGCCTGGCGTCGCGGCGACGACGCCTGCAGCGCCATCCCCCCGGTCGTACGGAACAGTTCGTCGGCCCCCGGCAGACTCACTCGGCGTGACACCGGGCGAGCACCTCCCTGGCGAGCTGGCGATAGGCGGCCGCGCCGACCGAGTTGGAGGCGTACGTGGTGATCGGCTCACCGGCGACCGTGGTCTCCGGGAAGCGGACCGTACGGCCGATGACCGTGTGGTAGACGTGGTCGTCGAAGGCCTCGACCACGCGCGCGAGCACCTCACGGCTGTGCACCGTGCGGGAGTCGTACATGGTCGCGAGGATGCCGTCGAGCTCCAGGTCGGGGTTGAGCCGCTCCTGGACCTTCTCGATGGTCTCCGTCAGCAGGGCCACACCGCGCAGCGCGAAGAACTCGCACTCGAGCGGCACGATCACCTTGTGAGCCGCCGTCAGGGCGTTCACGGTGAGCAGGCCGAGCGAGGGCTGACAGTCGATCACGATGTAGTCGTAGTCCTGCATGAGCGGCTTCAGGGCGCGCTGCAGGGTGGACTCGCGCGCGACCTCGCTCACCAGCTGCACTTCGGCGGCCGACAGGTCGATGTTGCTGGGCAGCAGGTCCATGTTGGGGACCGCCGTCTTAAGGAGCACCTCGTCCGCGGACATGCCGCGCTCCATGAGGAGGTTGTAGACCGTCAGGTCCAGCTCCATCGGGTTGACCCCGAGGCCCACGGAGAGGGCGCCCTGCGGGTCGAAGTCGACGAGCAGGACCCGGCGTCCGTACTCCGCGAGGGCCGCGCCCAGGTTGATGGTCGACGTCGTCTTGCCGACGCCGCCCTTCTGGTTGCACATCGCGATGATCTTCGCGGGACCGTGGTCGGTCAGCGGGCCCGGAATCGGGAAGTACGGCAGCGGGCGTCCCGTCGGGCCGATGCGCTCACGGCGCTGACGGGCGGCGTCCGGCGCGAGCGTGGCCGCGTACTCCGGATCGGGCTCGTACTCGGCGTCGGGGTCGTAGAAGTGCCCCTGGGGCAGTTCCTCGTAGTCGGCGAGGTGGGTGTGGGTGTTATCGCCACTCCGGTCGCCGGCCATGGCGTTCACGTGATGGCCATCCATGCTCTGGGGTGCTGACTGTGTCGGCTGGGGGCCCTGCCGGGCTTCGAAGGTGCGGACAGCGACCGAGCCGACGGCTTCGAGCCCCTCGGAACCCTGGTCCCGCACAGACGTTCCTGGTTGACCACCCCCGGGAGCAAATGTCGACTCATTCACAAGTCGTCTTACCTCCTTGGTGACCAGGAAATTTCTCGATAGGTCAGCGTGGCACCATGCCGACGGTTGGCGACTCTATGGCGTGTCACCGCTCCGCAGCAACACAATCCGCCGGACCCGGCCCGATGTGTCGGCAATGGAACACCCTTGTGTCAAGGGTGTGCGGCCTGCCATCGCCGCGTTTCGGGGGTGGGCGAAACGGTTAAAGGGTTACGTTCAAGGCCAGTTGAGCGTGTCCACACTGATACGCATACGGCCGGACCCCTCTCAAGGTCCGGCCGCGGGCGTGAGATTGACGACTTTCGTTGACGAAAGCGGTCAGGTTCAGCCGAGGAGCGACTCCAGCTCGACGTGGTCGAGACCGTGGGCCTCCGCGACCTCCTTGTAAACGACCTTGCCGTCATGCGTGTTGAGACCCAGCGCGAGGGCGTGGTCGCGGCGCAGCGCCTCGGCCCAGCCGTTGTTCGCCAGGGACACGATGTACGGCATGGTCGCGTTGGTCAGCGCGTACGTCGACGTGTTGGGCACGGCGCCGGGCATGTTGGCGACGCAGTAGAAGACCGAGTTGTGGACCGGGAAGGTCGGCTCCGCGTGCGTGGTCGCGTGCGAGTCCTCGAAGCAGCCGCCCTGGTCGATCGCGATGTCGACAAGGACACTTCCGGGCTTCATGCGCGAGACGAGCTCGTTGGTGACCAGCTTCGGGGCCTTGGCGCCCGGGATGAGGACGGCACCGATGACGAGGTCGGCCTCGAGGCAGGCCTTCTCCAGCTCGAAGGCGTTGGAGACGACGGTCTGGATCTTCGTGCCGAAGATCTTGTCGGCTTCCTTGAGCTTGTTGATGTCCTTGTCGAGCAGGGTCACGTGGAAGCCCATGCCGATGGCGATCTGCGCGGCGTTCCAGCCGGAGACGCCACCGCCGATGACGACGGCCTTGCCCGCGGCCACACCGGGGACACCGCCCGGCAGGACGCCGCGGCCGCCGTTGGCGGCCATCAGGTGGTAGGCGCCGACCTGCGGGGCCAGGCGGCCCGCGACCTCGGACATCGGGGCGAGCAGCGGGAGCGCGCGGTTGGCGGTCTCGACCGTCTCGTAGGCGATGGCGGTGGTGCCCGACTCCAGGAGCGCGTCCGTGCACTCCTTGGACGCGGCCAGGTGGAGGTAGGTGAAGAGGGTCTGGTCCTTGCGGAGGCGGTGGTACTCCTCCGCGATGGGCTCCTTGACCTTCAGGAGCAGGTCCGCGGTGGCCCAGACCTCATCGGCGCTGTCCAGGATCTTGGCGCCCGCCGAGACGTACTCGGCGTCCGTGATCGAGGAGCCGACGCCGGCGTTCCGCTCGATGACGACCTCGTGGCCGTGGCGCACGAGCTCGTGCACGCCGGCGGGGGTGATGGCCACCCGGAACTCGTTGTTCTTGACCTCGCGGGGGATGCCGACCTTCATCGTCGATCACGGTCCTTGGCTCAGGGGATTTCTCGGGCAATACAACGCATACCGGTGCGCGTGGGGGCGCAGCGGGAGACACCGCAGAGGTATGCGGCGGAGCCAGTCTAATGAAGGATTTCTCGCTGTCTAGCCTTTCAATACTTCAATCTTCTGTCGAAGCACTACGGATTTCGTAGGCGGAAGGGGCTGCTCCACCGTTCGTTTCAAGCCTTGCGGCCTGCGGAAGCTCCTCTCCCAGCATGCGCTCGGCCGCGCCGCGGTGCAGCCGGGCGGCCGCCGGGTCGCCGAGCCGCTCCAGGGTGTCCGCGAGCCGGAGCTGCAGCGCCGCCTGCAGCCGTACGTCCTCGGCGTGCCGCGCGAGCTCGACGGCCTCCTGGCAGGTCCGCAACGACTCCTCGGGCCGTCCCGCGTACTCCTGCACGCGGGCCATCTCGCTCAACGCCCGCGCCTGGGCGGCCACATCGCCGCTCCTGCGGTACCCGGTGACGGCCGAACTCCAGTTGCGCAGCGCCTCTCCGTAGCGCCCCGCGTACGTGTGCGCCGCGCCGATCCGGCCGTACAGCCGGGCGGCGTCCGTGCGCTCGCCCCGGGCAAGGCGCTGGGCCAGCGCCCTGCCGAACCAGTCGGAGGCCCTCGACCAGTCCCCCAGTTCCTGGTAGGCCCCGCCTACGGATTCCATCGCGCGTCCGGTCGCGTACGGATCACCGGCCGCACGTCCCGCGTCCAGGGCGGCCCGGTAACGGGCCAGCGCGTCCTGCGTACGTCCCGTCTGCGCGTCCAGATCCGCCAGGTTCAGCAGCGCCGCGGCCTGCTCGCGCGGCAGGTTCCGCCGCTCGGCGACGTCCAGGACAAGACGGTGGATGCCGTACAGATCCGGGGCCGCCTCCTCCGTGCCTCGGTGTGCCACCAGGGCTCTGACCAGGGCGGCCATCAGGCGCCGCGCGAGGGTGTCGAGCTCGCCGTCGGCCACCGCGAGGCGTGCGGCGGCGAGCAGCGCGGGCCGGCGGATGCGCAGCCACTCGGCGGCCGCCCGGGGTCCTGGGAAGCGCAGGGCGCGCGGCATCCCGGCGAGCTTCTTGCGGGCGGCGGAGGCATCCGGCTCCGTGACCGCCCGGCAGGACTGGAGCAGGCGCACGGTCCGCTCCAGCATGCGGGCGCGGGCCAGCTGGATCTCGGCGGGCCGGTCCTGGCTCTCGGTGCGGGCCTTCAGGAGCGGCACCAGGCAGCCCGGCACCTCGTACTGCGGCAGCGGCGATTCGACGGCCCGCACGAGCCCGAGGGCGACGAAGTCGTCGAGGGTGGTCCTGGCCGCGGAGACCGAGCAGCCCGCGAGCGCGGACGCGGTGTGCGGGTCGACGTGGCCCGCCGGGGCAAGCGAGAGGAACCGCAGTATGCGGGCGGCGGGCGCGGGCAGCGAGGCGTAGGTGTGAGCGAAGACACGGGCCAGGGGCGAGCCCTCGTCCGGCGAGTCGTGCACCTGCTTGGCCAGATCGGCGACGGCCGCCTTGGGCCGGCCCCCGAGCCAGCCGCCGGCCAGGACGAGCGCCGCCGGATGGGCCGCGCACGCCTCGACGAGGGACTCCGCGGAGCGCGGGTCCACGGTGATGCGGACGGGCCCCGCGGCGCGCGAGAGGAGCTCGACGGCGGCCGCCTTGTCCAGGCCGCCGAGCGTGCAGGGCCGCACGTCGGGGATGCCGGTGAGCGGGCCCTCGGCGACCGCGACGACCAGGCAGTCCGGGGTGTCGGGAAGGAGCGGGTCGACCTGCTCGGCGTCCGTGGCGTCGTCGAGCAGGAGCAGCGCCCTGCGTTCGGAGAGCGTGTCCCTGAGGATTCCGGTGAGGTCGTCCTCGGCCGCTCCGGGGGGTGCGCCGACGCCAAGTGCGTCCAGGAGTTCGCGGGCGGTGCGTTCGGTGGGCACGCGGCCGCCGTCGGGGTCCGTGAGGCGAGCGCGCAGCACACCGTCGGGGTAGTCCCCCGCGAGCTGCCGGGCGAGTTCCTCGGCGAGCGAGGTGCGCCCTGAGCCGGGGCGGCCCGCGACGAGCAGGACGCGCGCGCGGGGCGCCTTGCGGCCCGAGAGGGTGTCGAGGCCCGCGCGGTCGATGTCCGCGCGGAGTTCCTTCAACTCGCGGCGTCTGCCGACGAACTGACCCCTTGTCGGCTCCAGGGCACTCGCGGGCTGCGGCACGGCGCCGCCCGCCGTCGCACCATCGGTGTCGACCGCCTGATCCGTCACGGGCCACGCTCCCGTCCGCCTGCGCACGAACCCGCCGGGACTCCGGGCGGGACGCTTTCAGAGCCTAGTTCAGGCCCTGTGGCGGTTACGGTCGCACGGCGCGCACAAGTCGCCCGATCGGATCAGTGGATCGTCATATCGGAACCCGTGCGCGCTTCTAAGGGGACTACGCGTCGAAGGGCCGGGCGGGCCAGGGCGCCTCGGCCGGGCGCAGCGCGTCGAGCCCGTCGCCGTGCTGGGCCGCGACCAGCGACAGCACGCCGACGACGAGGCAGTTGTTGTGCAGCTCACCGGCGAGCACACCGCGAACGAGCTCGTCGAGGGGCACCCGGGCGAGCTCCATGTCGGACTCCTCCTCCTCGACCGCGAAGCGCTCCCCCTCGGCCTCGGACAGGTCGCGGGCGAGGAAGATCCGCACGGCTTCGTCGCAGCCGCCGGGGGTGGTGTAGACGTCGGTGAGGACACGCCAGTCCTCGGCCTTGACGTGCGCCTCTTCATAGAGCTCGCGCTGGGCGGCGTGCAGGGGGTTCTCGCCGGGGACGTCGAGGAGGCCCGCGGGGATCTCCCAGAGCTTGTGGCGGACCGGGTGGCGGTACTGGCGGATGACCAGGACGCGGCCGGTGTCGTCGAGGGCGAGGACGGCGACCGACCCGGGGTGGACCTGGTAGTCGCGGCGGACGACCGAGCCGTCGGGCATGACCACGTCGTCGGTGCGGACGGAGGTCTTGTTCCCGACGAACGGGGTCTCCGTCGCCGTGACCTGCCACTCCTCGGCGGTGTCCTTGATCGTCATGTCGACCTGTCCTCCCACACGTACAAAAAGAAACCGGGGTGCGCGTCCCTCAGGACACACACCCCGGCAACCGTACCGCTCCGGTGTTACTTGCCGGACTTGCCGCCGGACTTCCGCTCGCCCTGCTGGCGCTCGACGGCGGCCTTCACCAGACCCGCGAAGAGCGGGTGCGGGCGGGTCGGACGCGACCGCAGCTCCGGGTGGGCCTGCGTGGCGACCAGGTAGGGGTGGACCTCGCGCGGGTACTCGACGTACTCGACGAGCTTGCCGTCCGGGGAGGTGCCGGAGAACAGGATCCCGGCCTTCTTCTCCAGGTCCGCGCGGTAGGCGTTGTTCACCTCGTAGCGGTGGCGGTGGCGCTCCTCGACGTACTCCTTGCCCTCGTACACCTCGCGCACGATGGAGCCCTCGGCGAGCTTGGCCGGGTACATGCCCAGGCGCATCGTGCCGCCCATGTCGCCCTCACCGGCGACGATGTCGAGCTGCTCGGCCATGGTGGAGATCACCGGGTGGCCGGTGGCCGCGTCGAACTCCGTGGAGTTCGCGTCGGGGATGTCCGCGAGGTTGCGGGCGGCCTCGATGACGATGCACTGCAGGCCGAGGCAGATGCCGAGCAGCGGCACCTTGTTCTCGCGGGCGTACTGGATCGCGCCGACCTTGCCGGAGACACCGCGGTCGCCGAACCCGCCGGGGATCAGGATCGCGTCGCAGTCGGCGAGCTGCTTCTTGGCGCCGGCCGGGGTCTTGCAGTCGTCCGAGGTGACCCACTTGACCTTGACGCGGGCCTTGTTGGCGAAGCCGCCGGCGCGCATGGCCTCGGTGATCGAGAGGTAGGCGTCGGGCAGGTCGATGTACTTGCCGACGAGCGCGACGGTGACCTCGTGCTGCGGGTTGTGCACGCGGTCGAGCAGGTCGTCCCACTGCGTCCAGTCGACGTCGCGGAACGGCAGGTCGAGCTTGCGCACCACGTAGGCGTCGAGGCCCTCGGTGTGCAGCACCTTCGGGATGTCGTAGATCGACTTGGCGTCGATGGCGGCGACCACGGCGGCCTCGTCGACGTCGCACATCAGCGAGATCTTGCGCTTGATGGCGGTCGGCACCTCGCGGTCGGCGCGCAGGACGATGGCGTCCGGCTGGATGCCGATGTTGCGCAGCGCGGCGACGGAGTGCTGGGTCGGCTTGGTCTTCAGCTCGCCGGAGGGGCCGATGTAGGGCAGCAGCGAGATGTGCACCACGAAGACGTTGTCGCGGCCGACCTCGTGGCGGACCTGGCGGACGGTCTCCAGGAACGGCAGCGACTCGATGTCGCCGACCGTGCCGCCGACCTCGGTGATGACGACGTCGACGTCGTCGGTCGCCATGCGGCGGATGCGGTGCTTGATCTCGTTGGTGATGTGCGGGATGACCTGGACGGTGTCGCCCAGGTACTCGCCGCGCCGCTCCTTGGCGATCACCTGCGAGTAGACCTGGCCGGTGGTGACGTTGGCCGAGCCGTCGAGGTCGACGTCGAGGAAGCGCTCGTAGTGGCCGATGTCCAGGTCGGTCTCGGCGCCGTCGTTCGTGACGAACACCTCACCGTGCTGGAAGGGGTTCATCGTGCCCGGGTCGACGTTCAGGTACGGGTCGAGCTTCTGCATCGTGACGCGCAGGCCCCTGGCCTTCAGCAGCGCACCGAGACTCGACGCAGTCAGGCCCTTGCCGAGGGAAGAGGCGACACCCCCGGTGACGAAGATGTGCTTGGTCGTCGTGGCTGTGCTGTTTCGAAAAGCAGCAGGCTGCATAGCCAAAGGGGGGCTCCCGTGGTCGCGGTCTGGAAGGGTGCGTACCGGCGCTCCCGCCTGAGGTTCGGGGAGGTGCCGTCGCTGCGGTTCGGGGGTTCTATGACCACCGGCTCACGGGCTACCAGGGTATCAGCGCCGGACCGAGCCCGCGTCCGGCCACGCTCCGCCATCAGGCGCACACAACTCGGTCACGGGACCCGCACGCCCCCAGTTTTCCCCGCCGCACCGCCTCTCACCTGCCGCTCACCCGTTCGGCGGAGCCTCGTTGCCGGGAGGGGCGCGCAGATCACTAGGGTGCGTCGTATCCTGCTCGGACAATCGCTGCCGAGCCCATCCGGCACACGGCACCATCCCGCCTTGACCCCGGAACAAGCGCTCGTCGACGATCACTTGACCGCTGATCTGTAAGCGCCCCGCGGGGCGAACGTGGCCGTTCGACTGGAGATAGACGTGGCCGGGCGCATCGAGGACTACGCACTCATCGGAGACATGCAGACCGCAGCCCTGGTCTGCCGGGACGGCACAGTCGACTGGCTGTGCCTGCCCCGCTTCGATTCCCACGCCATTTTTGCCGGCCTGCTGGGCACCGAGGAGCACGGCTTCTGGCGCCTTGGGCCCGCACACGACCCGGACGCGCAGCCACCCACTGCCGCGCGCCGCAGCTACCGCGGCGACTCCCTGGTGCTCGAATCCGAGTGGGACACGACGCGCGGAACCGTCCGCGTGATCGATTTCATGCCTCCGCGCGACACCGACGCGCCGCAGCTGGTGCGGATCGTCGAGGGTGTCAGCGGCCGGGTGCCGATGCGCTCGGCCCTGCGGATGCGTTTCAGCTACGGCCGTGTGGTGCCCTGGGTGCACAAGGTCGACGGACGCACCGTGGCCGTCGCGGGCCCCGACTCGGTCTGGCACGACGCCGACACCGAGACCTACGGCAAGGACCTGACGACGTACTCCGACTTCACCGTCTCGCCGGGTGAGCGGATCGCGTTCACCATCTCGTGGCAGCCGTCCCACAAGGACCAGCCGGCGCTGCCGGAGCCCGAGAACGCGCTCACCGCGACGGAGGACTTCTGGCGGGAGTGGGTCGACCACTGCACGTACCACGGCCCCTACCGCGAGGCCGTGGTCCGCTCGCTGATCACGCTCAAGGCGCTCACCTACGCGCCGACCGGCGGCATCGTCGCGGCGCCGACCACCTCGCTCCCCGAGGACGTGGGCGGCTCCCGCAACTGGGACTACCGCTTCACGTGGCTGCGCGACGCGGCGATCACGCTCTCCTCGCTGCTGCGCACCGGCTACCGCGAGGAGGCCCGCGCGTGGCGCGAGTGGCTGCTGCGGGCGGTCGCGGGCGACCCGGAGAACCTGCAGATCATGTACGGCATCGCGGGCGAGCGCGAGCTCGGCGAGACGGAGCTGGACTGGCTGCCGGGGTACGAGGACTCGCAGCCGGTCCGGGCGGGCAACGGCGCGGCGGGCCAGCTGCAGCTCGACGTGTACGGCGAGGTGACCGAGGCGCTGCACCTGGCCCACATGACGGGCCTGGCCCGCAACGACTACGCGTCACTCCTCCAGCTCAAGCTGATCAAGTATCTCGAGGACCACTGGGACGAGCCGGACGAGGGCATCTGGGAGGTGCGCGGTCCGCGCCGTCACTTCGTTCACTCGAAGGTGATGGCGTGGGTCGCGGTGGACCGCACCATCAAGCTCATCGAGTCCGGTGACGCGGACGGCCCGCTGGAGGAGTGGCGCAAGCTGCGCGACGACATCCACCGGGACGTGTGCGAGCGGGGCTACGACAAGGAGCGGAACACCTTCACGCAGTCGTACGGCTCGAAGGAGCTGGACGCGTCGCTGCTGCTGATTCCGCAGATGGGCTTCCTGCCGCCGGACGACAAGCGCGTCATCGGCACGATCGAGGCGATCCAGCGGGAGCTGTCCACGCCGGACGGGTTCATCCTGCGCTACCCGACCTCCAGCGACGAGGAGAACCTGGACGGCCTGGAGGGCGACGAGGGGGCGTTCCTCGCCTGCTCGTTCTGGATGGCCGACGACCTCGCGATGATCGGCCGGGTCGACGAGGCCCGCAAGCTCTTCGAGAAGCTCCTCGCCCTCCGCAACGACCTGGGCCTGCTCGCCGAGGAGTGGGACCCGCGCCTCCAGCGGCAGGTCGGCAACTTCCCGCAGGCGTTCAGCCACGTGCCGCTGATCGACACGGCACTGCGGCTGACGGCCTCGGGGGCGTACGGGGGCTAGCGCCCTCCGCACCCGGCACCGGCACCCCCGCTCCCTGTGGCGTACGTCACAGAGGGTGGGGGTGTCCGCAATTGCCGCCCGGAATCCACGAGTTGCCGGGCGGCCGTCACCTGTGGCCTGCCCTGTGATCGTCCGGAGATGTTCGCCGGAGGCGTGCCCCGGTAGCGTCCGCGCCATGGACAGTCAGGGCACTCAGGGCGGCATCACGGTGCAGCGCGCGCTGGAACTTCCGGGGCTGCGCGGCGGGCTCCCCGAGGTCGTCGCGGGCGCGGAGCGGCTCCAGCGGACCGTGCGGTGGGTGCACGCGGGCGAGGTGCCCAACATCGCCTCGCTGCTCAAGGGCGGCGAGCTGCTGCTCACCACGGGGCTCGGGCTCGGTGCCCGCCCCGCCGAGCAGCGCGCCTTCGTGCGCAACCTCGCCGAGCGCGGCATCGCGGCGCTCGTCGTCGAGCTGGGCCCGCGCTTCACCCGGCTGCCCGCCGCGATCGTGGAGACGGCGCGCTCCGCCGGTCTTCCGCTGGTGCAGCTGCACCGCGAGGTGCCGTTCGTGACGGTCACCGAGGAAGTGCACACCGAGATCGTCAACGGCCACTACGCGCTCCTCCAGCAGGCCGAGGAGGTGCACAGGCGCTGCACGGAGGCGCTGCTCGGTGGGGGCGGCACGCCGCAGGTCCTTGCCATCCTCGCGGAGTTCAGCGGCAACCCGGTGTTCCTGGAGACGGCGGACGGCCAGCTCCTGTACGCCGCGGGGGCGGGCACCGAGTGCGCGGACCCGCTCCAGGTGTGGGAGGGGCTGCGGGGACGCGCCGTCGAACGGGAGGGACCGCCCGCGAGCGCGGTCATCGTCGACGTGCCGGGCGGCGGTCCGGGCGCGGGGTCGGTGCGGGCCAGGCTCGTCCTGCTGGCCGTGGAGTCGGCGCCGCTGCCGGTGCACCGCATCGCCGCGGAGCGGGCGGCGAGCAGCCTCGCGGTGGTCCTGATGCAGGCACGCCAGGAGGAGGAGCTCGCCGCGCGCGGTCGCGGGGACTTCCTCACCGACCTCGCGGAGGGCCGCATCGCCGCCGACGACGCCCCGGCGCAGGCCCGCGTCCTCGGTTTCCGGCCCGGCTCGGCCGACAGCCCGCTGCTGCCGGTGGTGATGCGGCTCGCGGACGGCCTGCCGACCGGCGGCGGGTGGGCGGTCCTCGCGCGGGCGGTCGCGGAGGAGCTGGCGTCGGTGGGCGTGCCCGCGCTGCTCGGCGTGCGTCCCGTGGAGGGGCGGGTACCGCTGCTGCTGGGACTGCGCTCGGAGTCGGAGCGGACCGCGGTGGCGGACCGGGTCGCCGCCGCGCTGCGGGCCGGTGTCGAGCGGGCCGGGATGCAGCGGCCGGGTGCGCAGCCGCCGGTCGTGGTGGTCGGGGTCGCGGGCGGCTGGGCGGCGGCGTCGGCGGGGCTGCGGCACGCGGCGGAGACGGCGACGGCCGCGCAGGGGCTCTCCGACCGGCCCTGGTACGACGCGCGGCGGCTCGACATCGACCTGCTGCTGTGGCGGCTGCACCGGCACGACGAGGACGGGGTCCTCGCGGCGTTCGTGGACCGGGCGATCGGCCCGCTGCGCGCCCACGACCAGCGGTCCAAGCCGCCGCTGCTGCCGACGCTGCAGACGTATCTGGCGCATGCGGGACGCAAGGCGGAGACCGCGCGCGAACTGCATCTGAACCGGCAGACCCTGTACAACCGGCTCGCGCGGATCAGCGAGTTGCTGGGCACGGATCTCGACGACCCGCAGACGGTGCTCGCGTTGAGCCTGGCGCTGCGGGCACGCAGGCACGTCGCATAGTTCCAGCAGGAGGATTGTGAGGCCTCAGGTGTACGGCAGGGGCTGCGTCAACTCGTCGTAGATGCTGAGGACTTGTGTGACCGTTTCGTCCTCGGTCGGCCACGTGGCGGCCTGGGCCGCTCCCCTGTCCCTGAGCTCCGCACGGCGGACGGGGTCGGCGAGGAGGCGTGCGACGGCGGTGGCGAGGGCCTCCGCGTCGCCGTACGCGACGAGTTCGGCCGCGTCGCCGACGAGTTCGGGGATGCCGCCGACCGCGGTCGCGACGAGCGGCACGCGCGCGTGGAGCGCTTCCTGGGCGAGCACGGAGCGGGACTCCCAGCTGCTGGGCAGCACGGCGAGGTCGGCCGCGGCGAGGAGTTCGGGGACGTCGTCGCGCCGCCCGACGAGCCGGACCGGCAGCAGCTCCTCCTCGATGCGGCGCTGCAGGGCGGCCCGTTCGGGTCCCTCCCCCGCGATGACGAGCAGCGGCAGCGGGTCCAGATGGCGCCACGCGCGCGTGGCGTCCAGCAGGACGTCGTAGCCGCCGCCTCGTTCGAGGGCGCCCACGGCGAGGATCAACGGCCGGTCCACGGCGCCGACTTCGGCGCGGGCCTTGTGGAGGAGGCCGCCGGGCTCCTCGGCGGGTGCCGGGCGGCGCGGCGCGGGCAGGGCGACGGCGGCGAGGCGGGCGTCGCGCGCGCCGCGGCTGCGGGCGCGGTCGACCAGATCGGACGAGGTGCCGAGGACGACGGCCGCGGCCTTGGCGACGCGCCGCTCCAGGAGGCGCAGCAGGCGGGCGCGGGCGCCCTCCGCCTGCGCGCGGGTGTGCCAGGTGACGACGAGGGGGACGCGCCGCCCGGTGAGCGCGAGGGCGGCGCGGAGGGCCGCGTGCAGCCCGTGCGCGTGCACGAGGTCGGCGTCGGCGCAGGCGGCGCGGAGGGCGGCGACGGAGGCGGGGTCGCCGCTGCGGGGCACGGGGATGTGGCGGGCGCCGGCGCCGGTGAAGTCGTAGGTGCGGGCGGCCTCGTCGGGGGCGCAGACGGTGACCCGCAGGCCCCGGGCGCTGAGTCCCGCGGCGAGCGATCTGACGTGCGCGCTGCTGCCCGCGCTGCCACCTCCGAGGACCTGAACGGTGTGCAGCGGCGTCTGTCCGTGCGGCGAGTGGCTGCTCACGTGGCTCACGTGGCGGGGGCTCCTGGGTCTGCGTCGGTGGGTGCTCGGACGGGTACTCGGGCAGATGCTGCGCCAAGGATGCCAGGAGGCACGGTCGTTCCGGCACTGCCGAAAGGTCACTTCCGCATTTGGCAGGGCAACTCCGCGAGCGGGATCACCCACACGGGGGAGAGATATGGGAGGTTGCGGACACCTTGCGGGGTCACCCCTGGAACGGCTGCCCGAACGGGCCGTCCTGGATGAGGCCGTACACCGCGCGCGGCCACGCAACGATCATGATCCGCCCCTGCTGTCCGCGTACGCCGCCACAGCCACCAGCGCCGCCGCGTGCACGGCAAGACCCGCCCGGCCGTTGCCCGCGGCGATGGCCGCGCCGAGTGCCGCGCCCAGGGCGTGCGCGCCCGCGTCGCCGAGCATCGTGCGCTCGCCGATGTCGTCGGGCAGGACGGCGGCCGCGGCCCCCATGGACGCGGCGGCGACGGCCGCGCCCGGCCCCTTGCGCAGCAGCCCCGGCGCTCCCAGGGCGAGCACGGCCGCACCGGCCTGCCCCGGGCGTACGTCCACGAGGTTCACGAGGTGGGCGGTGCCCGCGATGACCACGCCCGCGAGGACCTTGTCCGCGGACCGTTCCTTGAGGAGGGCCCCGGCGGCGAGTCCCGCGGCGGAGATGCCGAACAGCTTCACGGCGCCGCTGGTGATCTCGCCGTCCCGCAGCGCCCCGAGGTGCGCTCGGAACCCGCGGCGTGCGTCTCCGGCCCCCGCCACGTCGTCGTAGCCCCCGCAGGCACCGGCGCCGAGCACGGCCAGCGCGGCGGCCGCACGCGCCCTCGCGGGGAGCGCGGCGACACCGGCGGTCGCACCGACGGCGACGGCGGGCCCCGCGTACAGGCCGACGCTCCTGCCCGCGTAGTTCTTCCGTGTCCACCGCTCGGCGCCACCTGGCGCGAGGGACCGCAGTGCGGCGGTCACCGCACGGGTGGCGGCAGCGGCGACGGCCGCGGCACCGAGGCGCGACCCGAGCTTGCGTTCGATCATGCGGTCACCCTACGAGGCGACCGCGAACACCCCACCCGTCACCGGCTCACCCGTCGCCGGGTCATCCATCACCGGGTCACCCATCGCCGCGGGCGGTCGCCAGCAACTCCTCCGCGTGGGCGCGTGCCGTCTCCGAGTCCTCCTGCCCCGCCAGCATGCGCGACAGTTCGCGCACCCGGTCCTCGCCCTCAAGGACCTGCACTCCGGAGCGCGTCACCATGCCGTCGTTGGTCTTCTCCACGAGCAGCTGACGGTCGGCGAAGGCCGCGACCTGCGGGAGATGGGTGACGACCACGACCTGCGCCGACTTGGCGAGGCGTGCGAGGCGCCGGCCGATCTCGACCGCCGCCTTGCCGCCGACGCCCGCGTCGACCTCGTCGAAGAGGTACGTCGGGACGGGGTCCGTGCCCGCGAAGACCACCTCGACGGCGAGCATCACGCGCGACAGCTCACCGCCCGACGCGCCCTTGGCGATGGGCCGGGGCGGGGCGCCCGGGTGCGGGGCGAGCAGCAGCTCCACCTCGTCGACGCCCGCGGGTCCGTACGCCACGGTGCGGCCGCCGACCTCCACGCCGTCGGCGCCCTCCGGGACCTCCGTGCTGCTGATGGCGATCGACACGCGCGCGTGGGGCATCGCCAGCGAGGCGAGTTCCTCGGTGACGGCCGCCGCGAACCGCGTGGCCGCCTCCTGACGGGCGTCGGTCAGCGCCTGCGCGAGCCCGGCCAGTTCGGCGCGCAGCGCGTCGCGCTCGGCGGTCAGCTCCCCGAGCCGGTCGTCGTCGCCCTCCAGCTCCGTGAGGCGCGCCGCGCCCTCCTCGGCCCACGTGAGGACGGCGTCGATGTCCTCGCCGTACTTCCGGGTGAGCTGGGTCAGCGCGGCCCTGCGCTCCTCGACCGCGGCGAGCCGCAGCGGGTCGGCGTCGAGGTCGTCCGCGTACCCGGCGAGCTCGCCCGCCACGTCGCCGAGGAGGATGCCGATCTCGCCGAGGCGGTCGGCCAGGGCGGACAGGGCGGGGTCGTGGGAACGTACGGCCTCAAGGGCCCGTGAGGCGCCCGCGACCAGCGTCGAGGCGTCCACGACCTCCGGGTCCTCGGGGTTGCCCGCGAGCGCGGCGTGCGCGGACGTGGCGGCGGAGGCGAGCGCCTCCGCGTGTCCGAGCCGCTCGGCCTCCGCGGCGAGTTCGGTGTCCTCGCCCGCACGCGGTTCGACGCCCCCGATCTCCTCCAGGCCGAAGCGCAGCAGATCCGCTTCCTGGGCACGCTCCCGCGCGCGGGTGGTGATCTCCTCGACCTCGGTGGTGACGGCCCGCAGCCTGCGGTACGCGGCCGTGTACTTGGCGAGCGGCACGGTGACGGCGTCGCCCGCGTACCGGTCGAGGGCGGCGCGCTGCCGGGCCGGTCTGAGCAGGCCCTGCTGGTCGGTCTGGCCGTGCACGGCGACGAGGTCGTCCGCGAGTTCGGACAGCAGGCCGACGGGCACGGAGCGCCCGCCGAGGTGCGCCCGTGAGCGGCCTTCCGCCGAGACGGTACGGCTGATGAGCAGCGCGCCGTCGTCGAGCTCCGCGCCGGCCTCCTCCGCGCGCACGACCGCCGAGGTGCCGGCGGGCACGGCGATGCGGCCCTCCACCACCGCCGACTTCGCGCCGATCCGCACCAGGGCGGGGTCGGCGCGCCCGCCGAGCAGCAGGCCAAGGCTGGTGACCACCATCGTCTTGCCCGCACCGGTCTCACCCGTCACGGCGGTGAAGCCCGGTGACAGCTCGACGACCGCGTCGTCGATGACTCCGAGCGACCGTATCCGCATCTCCTCCAACACGGACACGACCTTACGAGGTCAGAGGGCCGGTGTGCGACGGGCCCTGGGCCCCTCCTGTGAAGACGCAGGTCGAAGCGGCGTACCGAACACGGCTGTCACCCGCTGGAGTGGGCCTCCGGAACACGCGTCCCGCACGTCGCGCCGGAGGGTGGGGCCACCCCCCGCAAGATCCACCGGTTCTCCACATGGCGCCGCTCCCGCACCCGGCGGGACCATGATCCACATGGCAACTGGACTGGCCCGGGCGGCCTTGCGCGCGCACCGCCCGGCTTTCGTGGGGACGGCGGTGGCCGCGCTCTTCGCGGCGACGGTGGTGAGTGCGTCGACGATGATGCTCGGCACGACGAGCACGGACCGCGGCGACCTCTCGCCGGCGGCCCGCAGACAGATCGCGGAGAACGGCGTGGGCGACATGGCCGTCGTCCTGTTGATCGGCTCGGTCTACATGTCGATATTCGTGGTCGTGTCGACCATGGGCACGGCCGTCGCGCAGCAGCACCGCGAGCTGGCGATGGTGCGCTCGATCGGCGCCCGACCCCGCCAGATCCGCCGCGCGGTGGCCGCACAGGCCCTGGCGGCGTCGATCCCCGCCGCACTCCTCGGCTTCGTGCTCGGCGGCTTCGGCGCCCGCTGGTGGCACGCGGGAATGGTCGACCACGGGCTGCTCCCCACCGAGGCCGGCTTCCGCTTCAGCTGGGTCGCCCTGCCGGTGTGCCTCGGCGTGGCCGTGGTGACGACGACGCTCGCCGCGCTGCTGTCCGCCCTGCGGTTCTCCCTGCTCCGCCCGGCCCGCGCGCTCAGCGAGGCGGCGACGGGCCGCCGTGGCCTGGGCCTGCTCCGCGCCCCGCTCGGCGTCCTGGCGGTGGCAGGAGCCTGCGCCGTCGCGGTACTCCTGTCCTCCCAACCGGCGGAGGAGGCGGGCGAGGGCGCGTTCCTGGTCCTCATCCTCTTCTGCGTGGGCGCGGGCCTTCTCGGTCCGCGGATCATCGGCCCCGCGGCCTGGCTGGTCTCATCACTGGTCGGCCGGTTCGGCCCGAGCGCGCGCCTGGCGATGCTCAACGTCCGCTCGCAGCCCCGCCGCTTCTCCGCCGCGGTGGTCCCGCTCGTCCTGGTCGTGGGCTTCGGCCTCACCAAGATCGGCATGCACACGACGGCCCAGCACCACACGGGTTCGGCGGGCGACCGCGGCGAGGTCTGGCTCGACTACGTGGGCACGGGCCTGTACGCGGGCTTCGCCGCCATCGCCGCGGCGAACACCCTCGCGATGATCTCCTTCGAACGCCGCCGCGACGTGGCGCTGCTGCGGGTCGTCGGCAGCCGACGGGCGCAGGTCGGCGCGATGGCGGCGTGGGAGGCGGTGGTGGTGGCGGGCACGGCCCTCCTCCTGGGCACGACGATCGCCCTGGCCACGCTGGCCCCCATCCTCAGCACGGCGTTCGACTCCGCACTCCCGTACGTGCCGTGGCCGGTACCCACAGCAGTGGCGACAGCCACCCTGCTCCTCACGCTCCTGGCAACGGGCATCCCGGTCCGCACAGCAATGCGCAGACGAGCAATCTCCGTACTGAGCACTACGTAGAAGCGCCGGGGGCGCGAAGGGTAGCCAAGGGGCGCGGGGAACTGCGCGACAACCCCCACCACCCGCACCCCACAACCGCCCCCGGCGAGCACCCGCTACTGAGGCGCCCCCCGCCACCCAGAAACCGGCAACGCGAACTTGGCGACAAGTCGGTCCGTGAACGACGCATGATGCAGCCGCGCGAGCCGAACCGGCACCTCACCCCGCCGCACCTCGACCCGCGCCCCGGAGGGCAACTCCAGCGTCCGCCGCCCGTCACACCACAGCACCCCGTGCGGCGTATGCGGCTGAACCTCGACGGCGAGCACGGAGTCCGGCGACGTCACCAAGGGCTTCGCGAAGAGCGCGTGCGCACTGATCGGCACCATGAGCAGCGCCTCCACCTCCGGCCACACCACGGGCCCACCCGCGGAGAACGCGTACGCCGTGGACCCCGTGGGCGTCGCGCAGACGATGCCGTCGCAGCCGAACCCCGTGACGGGCCGCCCGTCGATCTCCAGGACGACTTCGAGCATCCGCTCGGGCGACACCTTCTGCACCGCCGCCTCGTTCAGCGCCCAGTCGCGGTGCACGACGTCACCGTTGCGGTGCACGACGACGTCGATCGTCATGCGCTCCTCGACCTCGTACGCCTTGGTGACGACCCGGTCGACGACCTTGTCGAGGTCGTCGCGCTCGGCCTCCGCGAGGAAGCCGACCCGTCCGAGGTTCACGCCGAGCATCGGCACGCCGGACGCCCGCGCGAATTCGGCGCCCCGCAGCAGCGTCCCGTCGCCGCCGAGGACGACGATGAGCTCGCAGTCGTCGATGCAGTCGGCCGTGGCCTCCGCGACCGTCTCGACCTCGGCGGGCAGCGGCAGGTCGACCGCCTCCGCCGCAAGGACCCGCACGCCGAGGCCGCTGCGCAGCAGCCCCTGGACGACGAGTTCGGCGCTGCGGATGGCCGCGGGCCGCCCGGTGTGCGCGAGCAGGAAGACGGTACGAGCTCGGGTCTGGGTCACTCGGGTCTGGGTCAACGGGGCCCCTCCGCCACGGCACGGTCAACATCCGCCGGGTCCAGCGCATCGGCCCCGGCGCGCAGCCACAGAAAGTACTCGACGTTCCCGGAGGGTCCGGGCAGCGGGCTCGCGGTGACCCCGCGCACCCCGAGGCCGAGCCCCCACGCCTGCCGTGCCACGCCCCGCACGGCGTCCGCCCGCAGTTCGGCGCTGCGCACCACGCCGCCGCTGCCGAGCCGTTCCTTGCCGACCTCGAACTGCGGCTTGACCATGAGGACGAGGTCCGCGTCGGGCGCCGCGCACCGCACGAGGGCGGGCAGCACCAGGCCGAGCGGAATGAAGGAGAGGTCGCCGACGACCACGTCGACCGGGATCCCGTCAACCGCCTCGAGCGTCAACTCGCGTACGTTCGTACGGTCCTTCACGGTGACCCGGTCGTCGCTCTGCAGCGACCAGGCGAGCTGCCCGTAGCCGACGTCGACGGCGACGACGTGCGCGACGCCCGCGCGCAGCAGCACATCGGTGAAGCCGCCGGTGGAAGCGCCCGCGTCCAGCGCGCGGCGCCCCTCGACGGTCAGCCCCTGCGGCCCGAAGGCGGCGAGGGCACCCGCGAGCTTGTGCCCGCCGCGCGAGACGTAGTCGGGGTCGCTGTCGTCCTGCGTCACCACGATCGCGGCGGCCGTCTCGACCTGTGTCGCCGCCTTGGTCGCGACGGTCTTGCCGACCGCGACCCGGCCTGCGGCGATCAGCTGGCTCGCGTGCTCGCGCGAGCGCGCGAGCTTCCTGCGGACGAGCTCGGCGTCGAGGCGGCGTCGTGCCACTCCTGCCACGTTCGGTTCAGCTCCTGTCGTACGAAGATCGGTGTGCCGGTGCCCCGGTGGGTGCCGGCGGACCGGGGCGCGCGTCGAGCGCGGTCAGCGCGTCGCGCAGGCCCCTGTGTACATCCTCGTACACCTCGATGTGGCCGTCCGTGGCGAGGTGGTCCGCGTCGCCGAGGCGGGCGAGACACGCGTCCACCTCGGCGTCGCCGGTGGGCGTGCGCTCGACGCCCAGGGGCGCGGGGGCTGCGGGGTCGTACGAAGGGTCGTCCGGAGCCTGCCGCTCCGGCTCCACCGCCGCCCCCTGTCCGGGGCCCGCGAAAGAGTCGCTCATGGCACGACGCTACCGCGAAGGCCTGGGGTACCGTCGATCACGATGGCGACCATGGCGGAGTGCCGTACGGCACTCGACAAACTCTCCGACAATCTCGCGTCGGCCGACGGCGACGTGCGCAGTGCCGCTGCCCTGAACCGCTCGCTGAGCTGCCACATCACCGATCTCGACGCCACCTTCACGGGCCGGCTCGAGAACGGCCGGATCACGGTGCTCGACAGCCACGAGGGGCCGCCGCGCGAGAAGGCGGAGATCCGTCTCGCGATGAGCGGGGACGATCTGCTGGCGATGGTGGACGGCGAGCTCAATTTCGCGAAGGCGTGGGCGTCGGGCCGGGTGAAACTGGAAGCGGGCTTCCGCGACCTGCTGCGCCTCAGGTCGCTGCTTTAGCGGTGGTGCGACGCCCGGCGCGCGCCGCGGGCACCACCAGCGGCGTCCCCGTCTCCGGGTCGTCGATGATCTGGCAGTCGATCCCGAACGCTTCCTGCACGAGCTCCGCCGTGACGATCTCGGACGGCGGGCCCTCGGCGAGCACCGCGCCGTCGCGCAGCGCGATGAGGTGCGTGGCGTAGCGGGCGGCGTGGTTGAGGTCGTGCAGGACGGCGACGAGCGTGCGGCCCTGCTCCTCGTGGAGCTCGGCGCACAGGTCGAGGACGTCGAGCTGGTGCTGGATGTCGAGGAACGTCGTCGGCTCGTCGAGGAGCAGCAGCGGCGTCTGCTGGGCGAGCGCCATGGCGATCCAGACGCGCTGGCGCTGGCCGCCGGAGAGCTCGTCGACGTACCGCTCGGCGAGCTCGCCCACGCCCGTCGAGGCCATGGACTCGTTGACGATGCGCTCGTCGTCCTCGGACCACTGCCGCAGCAGCCCCTGGTGGGGGTAGCGGCCGCGGGCGACGAGGTCGCCGACGGTGATGCCGTCGGGCGCGACGGACGACTGCGGGAGCAGCCCCAGCGTCCTTGCGACCTTCTTCGCCGGCATCGACTGGATGACGTTCCCGTCGAGCAGGACGCGCCCGGTGGACGGCTTCAGCATGCGGGACAGGGCGCGCAGCAGCGTGGACTTGCCGCAGGCGTTGGGGCCCACGATCACGGTGAAGGAGTTGTCGGGGATCTCGACGGACAGCTTCTCCGCGATGACGCGCTGGTCATAGCCGAGGGTGACGTCGTCGGCGATGAGCCGGTTCACAGCAGCACGCTCCTGGTCGTGGGGTGGTACGAGGTCGCGGCGGGGCTTCATATGCGTCCCGCCTTGCGCTGGCTGACGAGCAGCCACAGCAGGTAGACGCCGCCGAGCACGCCGGTGACGACGCCGACGGGCAGCTGGTCGGCGCCGAAGGCCCGCTGCGAGGCCCAGTCCGCGACGATCAGGAGCGTGGCGCCCATGAACATGGCGGGCATCAGGTTGGGTCCGGGCGCGCGCGTGAGGCGGCGCGCCAGCTGGGGCGCGGTGAGCGCGACGAAGCTGACGGGGCCCGCGGCGGCGGTCGCGGCCGCGGTGAGCAGCACGGAGGCGCCCAGGAGTACGAACCGGGTGCGTTCGACGCGTACGCCGAGCGAGTTCGCGACGTCGTCGCCCATCTCCAGCATCCGCAGCGGACGCCCGTACAGAAGTACGAGCGGTACGAGGACGGCGCAGAGCACGAGCAGCGGCCAGACCTGCTGCCAGTCGCGGCCGTTGAGGGAGCCGGTCATCCAGACCACGGAACGCGCGGCATCGACGAAGTCCGCTTTGGTCAGTAGGTAGCCGTTGATGGCGGTGATGAACGCGGAGACGCCGATGCCGACGAGGACGAGGCGGTAGCCGTGCACGCCGCGCTTCCACGCGAGCAGATAGATCGCGAGGCCGGTGACGAGACCGCCGACGAGCGCGCCCGCCGCGACCTGCACCGCGCTGCCCTGGAACAGGACGATCATGGTGAGCGCCCCGGCGGTCGAGCCCTGACCGAGGCCGAGGACGTCCGGGCTGCCCAGCGGATTGCGCGCGATGGACTGGAACAGCGCGCCGCCGAGCCCGAGGGCCGCGCCCACCAGGAGCCCGACGAGGACCCGCGGCAGCCGCAGGTCGTTGATGATGAACTCCTGCCCCGCGTCGCCGTTGCCGAGCAGGGTGCGGACGACGTCCGCGGCCGGGATGTCGAAGTCGCCGGTGCCGATCAGGACGACGCCCGAGACGAGCGCGGCGACCACGAGGAGGGTGACGACCACGGCCGTGCGGACGTCGAGACGGACGGAGAGGCCGCCCCGGGTGCGTATCGCCTTCACAGCTGGGCCACCTTGCGCCGACGTACGAGGAACACGAAGACCGGCGCCCCGATGACCGCGGTCACGATGCCGACCTGGAGTTCGGCGGGCCGGGCCACGACGCGCCCGACGACGTCCGCGCCGAGCAGCAGGACGGGCGAGAGGACGGCCGAGTACGGCAGGATCCAGCGCATGTCGGGCCCGGTGAAGGAGCGCACCATGTGCGGCACCATCAGGCCGACGAACACGATCGGGCCGCAGGCGGCGGTCGCGGCGCCGCAGAGCAGGGTCGCCGCCGCCATGGACAGGACGCGGGTGCGCGTGAGGTGGGCGCCGAGCGCGCGGGCGGTGTCGTCGCCCATGGCCATGGCGTTCAGCGGCCGGGCCAGGGAGAGGGCGAGCACGGTGCCGATCGCGAGGAAGGGCAGCACCTGCTTGATGGTGTCCATGTGGGCGGAGGCCAGCGAGCCGACGGTCCAGAAGCGCATCTTGTTCAGCGCCGCGCCGTCCATGATCATGACGGCCTGCAGATAGCCGTAGAGGGCGGCGCTGAGCGCGGTGCCCGCCAGCGCGAGCCGGACCGGGGTCGCGCCGCGCGATCCGCCGAGGAAGTAGAGCAGTACGCCGACGAGCAGCGCGCCGGTGAAGGCGAACCACACGTAGCCGCTGAGCGAGGTGACGCCGAAGAAGCTGATCGCGCTGACGACGGCGGCGGAAGCGCCGAGGTTGATGCCGAGCAGTCCGGGGTCGGCCAGCGGGTTGCGGGTGAGCGCCTGGAGTACGGCGCCGGAGAGGCCGAGCGCGACTCCGGCGAGCAGTCCGAGGAGGCTGCGGGCGAGTCGCTCGCCGACCACGACGTCCCCGTACGTCCCGGTGTCCTGGAACAGTCCGTGCCAGACCTGGTCCATGGACATCGATTTCGCACCGACCGCGATGCTCGCGAGGAACACGAACAGCAGGACGGCCAGCGCGACGAGCAACCCGACGCCGCGTATAGCGCGGCGTCCGGGGGGCGCGGCGGCGATCTCCGCGCGCGATTCTGGGGGACTGTCGACCAACACCTGGTTAGGTTAGCCTACCCTCGCACTGGGCTGGGATGACGGGCATCCCCAACCAGATGTCCGTCGGCACATACGTCGCCGTCCCCGACTCGAAGAGGCTCCAGCGATGACAGACTCCCCGTACCGGTTCTTCGACGTCGACGTGGTGCGCGCCGAGCACATCACCCCCGCCATGATCCGCGTGACGTTCACCGGCGCCGACCTGCCCGGCATGGCGACCGCGGGCCTCGACCAGCGCGTCAAGATCTTCCTGCCGCACCCGGGCCAGGACGCCCCGGTCATGCCGGACACCTCGTCGGGGGACGCCCTTGAGTGGTACGCCGCCTGGTGCGACCTCGACCCTTCGGTACGGGGCATCATGCGCACGTACACGACCCGTGAACTGCGCCGCGACCCGGACGAGCTGATCATCGACTTCGCGGTGCACAGCCCCGCCCCGTCGCCCGCCGACGGCCCGGCGACCAGCTGGGCGCGGACCGCGCGGCCCGGCTCCCGCATCGGCGTCCTCGCGCCGGTCGAGGAGGAGAACTCGGCGTACGACTTCCGCCTCCCCGACGACACGGACTGGCTGCTCCTGGCCGCCGACGAGTCGGCGCTCCCCGCCGTCGCCAACATCCTCGACACCCTCCCGGCAGGCCTGCCGACCCGCGTCTGGATCGAGGTCCACGACCTCGCCGACCGCCAGGAACTGCCCACCAAGGCGGACGTCGAGATCCACTGGCTGACGCGGTCGGGCACCACCGCGGACGCGATCCGCGGCACGGACCTCCCCGAAGGCACCCCCTATGCCTGGATCGCCGGCGAGTCCGCGACCGTCAAGGCCGTCCGCCGCCACCTGGTCGGCGACCGCGGCCACGACCGCAAGCGGGTCGCGTTCTCGGGCTACTGGCGGGCAGGAACGATTACGGACCAGCTGATCGACTCCGGCGAAGCCGCCTGACAAGCCCCGCGCGGCGCGCGGGCGCCCCGCCCGCACCTCACAACCCCAGCCGCGACAACGCCTTCCCCGCGTCGAGACCGCACGTCCCGTCCCCCGCCTCCGTCCAGGCCGCCGCGCACAACGCCCGCAGCCCGTCGATGGCCTCGCCCTCGCCGTCCAGCGCCAGCTCCTCGCCGCGCACCGAAGCGGTCCAGCCGCCGCAGCCGAAGCCGCCGTCCACCGGCGTGACCTCCGGCTGACCCGTGAGCATGCCGCGCAGATCCGCGTCCACATACGTCGGCCGGTGCTCGGGAGGCGCGGCGAGCAGCTGCGCGCCGTCCGTCACGCCGGTCAGCACGAGCAGCGAGTCCACCTCGCCGTTGAAAGCCCCCTCGATGTCCGTGTCGAGCCGGTCGCCCACCACGAGCGGCCGCTCCGCACCGGTCCGCAGGATCGTCTCCCGATGCATCGGGGGCAACGGCTTCCCCGCCACCCGCGGCTCCGCGCCCGTCGCGATCCGGACGACCTCGACCGCCGCACCGTTGCCGGGAGCGATGCCACGGGCGCTCGGAATCGTCAGGTCCGTGTTCGACGCGAACCATGGCACCCCGCGCGCGATGGCGAAACACGCCTCCGCGAAGCGCCCCCACGCCATGTCCGGGCCGCCATACCCCTGCACCACCGCCGCCGGATCGTCGTCCGCCGACTCGACCGGCTCCAGACCCCGCTCGCGCAGCGCGACCCGCAGCCCCTCCCCACCGATCACGAGGACCCGCGCACCCTGCGGCACATGCTCGCTCACCAGACGGGCCGCGGCCTGCGCCGACGTGATGACGTCCGATCCTTCGGTCGCGATCCCCAGCTCCGTCAGGTGCTCGGCCACCGCGTCCGGCGTCCGCAGCGCGTTGTTCGTGACGTACGCGAGGTGCATACCGCCGTCGCGCGCGGTGCCCAGCGACTCGACGGCGTGCGCGATCGCGTGCCCACCCGCGTAGACCACCCCGTCGAGGTCGAGGAGAGCCGTGTCGTAGACCTCACTCAGCGCCCGCTCGCTGCCATCGGGGCACGTCCTGACACGGTCACCCGCATTACCGCTCGCGGCCTGGCTCATTACGCATCGCTCCTCGCTCGATCCCACTCCCCCGATCATCGCTCATGCCACTGACACACATACGATGCCCTAATGAACACAGCGGGTCACAACGACGTCACCGGCCTCGATCTGATCCCGTTCCGGGGTGTGCGCTACGTCCCCGAACGGGTCGGCAGTCTCGCCGCGGTGACCTCACCGCCGTACGACGTGGTCGTACGGCCGGACGGCCTGCTCCACCTGGAATCCGCCGACCCGCACAACATCGTCCGGCTGATCCTCCCGCAGGCCACCACCCCGGCAACCCGCAACCAGCAGGCCGCCGACACCCTCCACACCTGGCTCGCCGAGGGCGTCCTCGCCCCCGACGCCGAACCCAGCCTGTACGTCTACGAACAGCGGGACAGCGAGATCCTGCAGCGCGGCGTCATCGGCGCGCTCCGCCTCTCGGAGGCCGCGGACGGCGTCGTCCTCCCCCACGAGGGCGTCATGCCGCACGTCGTCGAGGACCGCGCCGCTCTTATGCGGGCGACGTCCGCGAACCTGGAACCGCTGCTCCTGACGTACCGCAGCGACGACCCCGCCGACGGCGAGACCGAGCCCGACGGAGCGGTGGCCGTCGTCGAACGCACCGCCCGCCGCGAACCGCTCCTCTCGACGACCACGGAAGACGGCTTCCACCACCGCCTGTGGGCGGTCACGGACCCCGCGGAGATCGCCGAGATCCAGTCGGACCTCGCCCACCACCAGGCCCTGATCGCGGACGGCCACCACCGCTGGGCGACCAACCTGCGCCTGCGCGCCGAGCACCCGTCACCGAGCGCCTGGGACTACGGCCTGGTCCTCCTCGTCGACACGGTCCGCTACCCGCTGCGCGTCCGCGCCATCCACCGCTACCTCCACCGGCTGCCGGTCTCCGACGCCCTCGCCGCCCTCGGGGACTCCTTCCGCATACGAACCGTCGAAGGACCGCTCGACCACGCCCTCGAAGCACTGGCCGAAACGGCGGCGAAGGGCAACGCCTTCCTGCTCGCCGGCGACGGCGCCTTCCACCTCATCGACCAGCCGTCCCCCGAACTCCTCGCCCGCACGGTCCCGAACGACCACCCCGTCGCCTGGCGCACCCTCGACGCGACGGTCCTGCACTCCACGCTCCTCGACCACGTGTGGCAGATCCCGGACACCCCGGACCACATCGCGTACATCCACGACACCGCCGCGACGGTCGAGAAGGCGGAACGCGACGGCGGCACGGCGATCCTCATGCATCCGGTACGCGAGGAAGTCGTCCGCGACCTGGCCCGGCAGGGCGTCACGATGCCCCGCAAGTCGACATCGTTCGGCCCGAAGCCGGCGACGGGCCTGGTACTCCGGGATCTCACTTTCTGAAACGCAGAAGGGCGGGCCCCTCGGAGAGGAGCCCGCCCTTCTGTGGTGCCTACGCGTCAGTCCTTGTCGCGATCATCGGCCTCGTCCGCCTCATCAGCGTCACCGGCCTCATCGACCTCCTCATCAAGGTCGACGAACTCGACTCCGTCCAGCTCGGCGAGCCGGTCCGACGCGTCGGTGCTGCCGTCCTTGTCGGACTCGATGACCTTCGCGAACCACTCCCGCGCCTCGTCCTCGCGTCCGGCCGCGAGCAGTGCGTCGGCGTACGCGTACCGCAGACGGGCCGTCCAGGGCTGCACGGAGTTCGAGGCCAGCTCGGGGCTCTGCAGGGTGACGATGGCGGCGTCGATCTGGTCCAGGTCGCGGCGCGCCCCGGCGGCGACGAGCCGCATCTCGACCTGTCCGGCCTTGTCGAGCTTGTGCACCTCGGGGGCGCCGGCCATCTCCAGGGCCTTCTCGGGCCTGCCGAGCCCGCGCTCGCAGTCGGCCATGACGGGCCACAGCTCGACGCTGCCGGTCATGCGCCGCGCGGCACGGAACTCGGCGAGCGCTTCGCTGTACTTCTGGTTCGCGTACGCGGCGAAGCCGGCGGCCTCACGTACGGCGGCGACCCTGGAGGCGAGCCGCAGGGCGATCCGCGAGTAGGCGTACGCCTGCTCGGGCTCCTCGTCGATGAGCTTGGCGACCATCACCAGGTTCTTGGCGACGTCCTCAGCGAGCCCCTTGGGAAGGCTCTGCAGCTCCTGCTGTACGTCCTTGTCGATCTCGTAGCCCGTGACGTCCTCGGGGATCGGCAGCCGCCTGATGGGCTCGCGATCACGGTCGTCACGCCCGCCGCGGTATCCACCGCGGTCCCCGTCACGCCGGTCGTCACGCCCACGGAACCCGCCGCCACCGGGCCGCCCGCCACGGTCGTCACGACGCGGCCCGCGCCCGCGGTCGTCACGACCCCTGTCGTCACGACCCCGGTCGTCCCGCCCGCGGTAACCGCCGCCACGGTTGTCGTCACGGCGGAACCCACCGCGGTCGCCGTCACGCCGATCGTCACGACGCTCGAAGGGACGGTCGTCCCGACGGTCGTCCCGGCCTCGGAAGCCACCACCACGGTTGTCATCACGCCGGTCATCCCGACGGAAACCACCACGGTCATCACGGCGATCATCGCGACGAGGCCCACCGGACCGGTCGTCACGACGGAACCCACCGCGATCACCATCGCGTCGCTCATCGCGCCCGCGGTAGCCACCGCCGCCCCCGCCACGGTTGTCGTCACGCCGGTCGTCGCGTCGGTCGTCACGGCGGAACCCACCGCGGTCGCCGTCACGCCGATCGTCACGACGCTCGAAGGGACGGTCGTCCCGACGGTCGTCCCGGCCTCGGAAGCCACCACCACGGTTGTCGTCACGCCGGTCATCGCGCCGGAAACCACCACGGTCATCACGGCGATCGTCCCGACGAGGCGCACCGGACCGGTCGTCACGCCCACGGTAGCCACCGCCACCGCCGCCACGGTTGTCGTCGCGCCGGTCATCACGCCGGAAACCACCCCGGTCACCGTCACGCCGGTCATCACGACGCTCGAAGGAACGATCATCCCGGCGGTCCTCCCGACGGAACGCGGGCCGGTCGCCGTCACGGCGGTCGTCGCGACGGAACCCACCACGGTCGTTGTCGCGCCGGTCGTCACGACGGGGTCCACCGGACCGGTCGTCGCGCCGGAACGGCGGACGGCCGCCACGGTCACGGTCACCGTCGCGACGGTCGTCACGACGGTCGTCGCGACCTCGGTAGCCGCCGCCACCGCCGCGGTTGTCGTCGCGCCGGTCGTCACGACGGAAGCCTCCGCGGTCACCACCGCGGTCGCCGCGGTCGTTGTCCCGTCGGGGAGCCGCTCCGCGGTATCCGCCCCGGTCACCACTGTCCCTGCGGCGCTGGTCGCGCTCGGGTCGCTCGTCGGGAGAGTTGGGGGACATGGGTGACTCCTAGTCTTCGGTACCGCAGTCATTCTCGCGCAGCCGGGGTGCCGGCGCGCTTCGACAAAAACAAAAGGACCCCTGGTCCCAGCGTGAACGCTGGGACCAGGGGTCCTCCAAAGATTGTTCGGCGGCGTCCTACTCTCCCACAGGGTCCCCCCTGCAGTACCATCGGCGCTTTGAGGCTTAGCTTCCGGGTTCGGAATGTAACCGGGCGTTTCCCTCACGCTATGACCACCGAAACCCTATGAAATATCCCGCGGAAACGCAGGATCTCAAACAGGGCAGCGAACAAGCACACTTTTCAATTAATTAGTGACGCTGTTCAGCCGACACAACTGTTCGTTGTTTCAGAACCAACACAGTGGACGCGAGCAACTGAGGACAAGCCCTCGGCCTATTAGTACCAGTCACCTCCACCCGTTACCGGGCTTCCAGATCTGGCCTATCAACCCAGTCGTCTACTGGGAGCCTTAACCCCTCAAAGGGGGTGGGAATACTCATCTCGAAGCAGGCTTCCCGCTTAGATGCTTTCAGCGGTTATCCTTTCCGAACGTAGCCAACCAGCCATGCCCTTGGCAGGACAACTGGCACACCAGAGGTTCGTCCGTCCCGGTCCTCTCGTACTAGGGACAGCCCTTCTCAATATTCCTACGCGCACAGAGGATAGGGACCGAACTGTCTCACGACGTTCTAAACCCAGCTCGCGTACCGCTTTAATGGGCGAACAGCCCAACCCTTGGGACCGACTCCAGCCCCAGGATGCGACGAGCCGACATCGAGGTGCCAAACCATCCCGTCGATATGGACTCTTGGGGAAGATCAGCCTGTTATCCCCGGGGTACCTTTTATCCGTTGAGCGACGGCGCTTCCACAAGCCACCGCCGGATCACTAGTCCCGACTTTCGTCCCTGCTCGACCCGTCGGTCTCACAGTCAAGCTCCCTTGTGCACTTACACTCAACACCTGATTACCAACCAGGCTGAGGGAACCTTTGGGCGCCTCCGTTACCCTTTGGGAGGCAACCGCCCCAGTTAAACTACCCATCAGACACTGTCCCTGATCCGGATCACGGACCGAGGTTAGACATCCAGCACGACCAGAGTGGTATTTCAACGTCGACTCCACGAACACTGGCGTGCCCGCTTCACAGTCTCCCACCTATCCTACACAAGCCGAACCGAACACCAATATCAAACTGTAGTAAAGGTCCCGGGGTCTTTCCGTCCTTCTGCGCGAAACGAGCATCTTTACTCGTAGTGCAATTTCACCGGGCCTATGGTTGAGACAGTCGAGAAGTCGTTACGCCATTCGTGCAGGTCGGAACTTACCCGACAAGGAATTTCGCTACCTTAGGATGGTTATAGTTACCACCGCCGTTTACTGGCGCTTAAGTTCTCAGCTTCGCACGCCCGAAAGCGCACTAACCGGTCCCCTTAACGTTCCAGCACCGGGCAGGCGTCAGTCCGTATACATCGCCTTACGGCTTCGCACGGACCTGTGTTTTTAGTAAACAGTCGCTTCTCGCTGGTCTCTGCGGCCACCCCCAGCTCAGAGTGCAAGACTCATCACCGGTGATGGCCCCCCTTCTCCCGAAGTTACGGGGGCATTTTGCCGAGTTCCTTAACCATAGTTCACCCGAACGCCTCGGTATTCTCTACCTGACCACCTGAGTCGGTTTAGGGTACGGGCCGCCATGAAACTCGCTAGAGGCTTTTCTCGACAGCATAGGATCATCCACTTCACCACAATCGGCTCGGCATCAGGTCTCAGCCTCGTGTGCGACGGATTTACCTACCGCACGGCCTACACCCTTACCCCGGGACAACCACCGCCCGGGCTGGACTACCTTCCTGCGTCACCCCATCACTCACCTACTACAAGTCTGGTCCGTCGGCTCCACCACTCCCCTTTGCCCGAAGGCTCCGGGGCGGCTTCACGGACTTAGCATCGCCTGATTCGATGTTTGACGCTTCACAGCGGGTACCGGAATATCAACCGGTTATCCATCGACTACGCCTGTCGGCCTCGCCTTAGGTCCCGACTTACCCTGGGCAGATCAGCTTGACCCAGGAACCCTTAGTCAATCGGCGCACACGTTTCTCACGTATGTATCGCTACTCATGCCTGCATTCTCACTCGTGAACCGTCCACCACTGCCTTCCGGCGCAGCTTCACCCGGCACACGACGCTCCCCTACCCATCCCAGCACCCGTTGGGGCTTATTGCTGGAATGACACGACTTCGGCGGTACGCTTGAGCCCCGCTACATTGTCGGCGCGGAATCACTAGACCAGTGAGCTATTACGCACTCTTTCAAGGGTGGCTGCTTCTAAGCCAACCTCCTGGTTGTCTCTGCGACTCCACATCCTTTCCCACTTAGCGTACGCTTAGGGGCCTTAGTCGATGCTCTGGGCTGTTTCCCTCTCGACCATGGAGCTTATCCCCCACAGTCTCACTGCCGCGCTCTCACTTACCGGCATTCGGAGTTTGGCTAAGGTCAGTAACCCGGTAGGGCCCATCGCCTATCCAGTGCTCTACCTCCGGCAAGAAACACACGACGCTGCACCTAAATGCATTTCGGGGAGAACCAGCTATCACGGAGTTTGATTGGCCTTTCACCCCTAACCACAGGTCATCCCCCAGGTTTTCAACCCTGGTGGGTTCGGTCCTCCACGACCTCTTACAGCCGCTTCAACCTGCCCATGGCTAGATCACTCCGCTTCGGGTCTTGAGCGCGCTACTGAATCGCCCTGTTCGGACTCGCTTTCGCTACGGCTTCCCCACACGGGTTAACCTCGCAACACACCGCAAACTCGCAGGCTCATTCTTCAAAAGGCACGCAGTCACGAGGATGGAGCAAGCTCCATCCCGACGCTCCCACGGCTTGTAGGCACACGGTTTCAGGTACTATTTCACTCCGCTCCCGCGGTACTTTTCACCATTCCCTCACGGTACTATCCGCTATCGGTCACCAGGGAATATTTAGGCTTAACGGGTGGTCCCGCCAGATTCACACGGGATTTCTCGGGCCCCGTGCTACTTGGGTGTCTCTCAAACGAGCCGCTGACGTTTCGACTACGGGGGTCTTACCCTCTACGCCGGACCTTTCGCATGTCCTTCGTCTACATCAACGGTTTCTGACTCGTCTCACAGCCGGCAGACTGTGAAAGAGAGATCCCACAACCCCGTATGCGCAACCCCTGCCGGGTCTCACACGCATACGGTTTGGCCTCATCCGGTTTCGCTCGCCACTACTCCCGGAATCACGGTTGTTTTCTCTTCCTGCGGGTACTGAGATGTTTCACTTCCCCGCGTTCCCTCCACACTGCCTATGTGTTCAGCAGCGGGTGACAGCCCATGACGACTGCCGGGTTTCCCCATTCGGAAACCCCCGGATCAAAGCCTGGTTGACGACTCCCCGGGGACTATCGTGGCCTCCCACGTCCTTCATCGGTTCCTGGTGCCAAGGCATCCACCGTGCGCCCTTAAAAACTTGGCCACAGATGCTCGCGTCCACTGTGCAGTTCTCAAACAACGACCAACCACCCATCACCCCACTGGAAAACCAGTGAGTGCACCGGGGTCGGCATCCCGAAGGACAGGCTTTACAGCCCGTACCCTCAGATACCCAACAGCGTGCCCGACACCCTTCACCGCTTCCCTCAACGCTCCACGCTCTGACGAGCAGTACTAGAAGGAGAAGACGATCAAGTGTGCCGAGTAGTCAACGTTCCACCCATGAGCAACCACCGTCGAACGTTTGCCGACGTAGTGGCCTCTGACCGAGCGGACTCGGTAAGAAGTGCTCCTTAGAAAGGAGGTGATCCAGCCGCACCTTCCGGTACGGCTACCTTGTTACGACTTCGTCCCAATCGCCAGTCCCACCTTCGACAGCTCCCTCCCACAAGGGGTTGGGCCACCGGCTTCGGGTGTTACCGACTTTCGTGACGTGACGGGCGGTGTGTACAAGGCCCGGGAACGTATTCACCGCAGCAATGCTGATCTGCGATTACTAGCAACTCCAACTTCATGGGGTCGAGTTGCAGACCCCAATCCGAACTGAGACCGACTTTTTGAGATTCGCTCCACCTCACGGTATCGCAGCTCATTGTATCGGCCATTGTAGCACGTGTGCAGCCCAAGACATAAGGGGCATGATGACTTGACGTCGTCCCCACCTTCCTCCGAGTTGACCCCGGCGGTCTCCTGTGAGTCCCCATCACCCCGAAGGGCATGCTGGCAACACAGAACAAGGGTTGCGCTCGTTGCGGGACTTAACCCAACATCTCACGACACGAGCTGACGACAGCCATGCACCACCTGTACACCGACCACAAGGGGGCGACCATCTCTGGCCGTTTCCGGTGTATGTCAAGCCTTGGTAAGGTTCTTCGCGTTGCGTCGAATTAAGCCACATGCTCCGCTGCTTGTGCGGGCCCCCGTCAATTCCTTTGAGTTTTAGCCTTGCGGCCGTACTCCCCAGGCGGGGAACTTAATGCGTTAGCTGCGGCACCGACGACGTGGAATGTCGCCAACACCTAGTTCCCACCGTTTACGGCGTGGACTACCAGGGTATCTAATCCTGTTCGCTCCCCACGCTTTCGCTCCTCAGCGTCAGTAATGGCCCAGAGATCCGCCTTCGCCACCGGTGTTCCTCCTGATATCTGCGCATTTCACCGCTACACCAGGAATTCCGATCTCCCCTACCACACTCTAGCTAGCCCGTATCGACTGCAGACTCGGGGTTAAGCCCCGAGCTTTCACAATCGACGTGACAAGCCGCCTACGAGCTCTTTACGCCCAATAATTCCGGACAACGCTTGCGCCCTACGTATTACCGCGGCTGCTGGCACGTAGTTAGCCGGCGCTTCTTCTGCAGGTACCGTCACTTTCGCTTCTTCCCTGCTGAAAGAGGTTTACAACCCGAAGGCCGTCATCCCTCACGCGGCGTCGCTGCATCAGGCTTTCGCCCATTGTGCAATATTCCCCACTGCTGCCTCCCGTAGGAGTCTGGGCCGTGTCTCAGTCCCAGTGTGGCCGGTCGCCCTCTCAGGCCGGCTACCCGTCGTCGCCTTGGTGAGCTTCTACCTCACCAACAAGCTGATAGGCCGCGGGCTCATCCTTCACCGCCGGAGCTTTCAACCCTCTCCCATGCGAGAGAAGGTGTTATCCGGTATTAGACCCCGTTTCCAGGGCTTGTCCCAGAGTGAAGGGCAGATTGCCCACGTGTTACTCACCCGTTCGCCACTAATCCCCACCGAAGTGGTTCATCGTTCGACTTGCATGTGTTAAGCACGCCGCCAGCGTTCGTCCTGAGCCAGGATCAAACTCTCCGTGAATGTGTACCGGTAATCCGGTGACACAGCACGAGAGCGGAACGGTCGGGAGGAATAATCCCGTCCGTTCACAGCGTCCTCGCTGTGTTTTTTCAAAGGAACCTCCAACTCACCGAAGTGAGCCGGGGTTATCAACATATCTGGCGTTGACTTTTGGCACGCTGTTGAGTTCTCAAGGAACGGACGCTTCCTTTGTACTCACCCTCTCGGGCTTTCCTCCGGGCGCTTCCCTTCGGTATTTCGTGTTTCCAACCTTACCAGATCCGTTTTCCGTTCCGTTTCCGGTTCGGATTTCATTTCCGGTGGCCGCTGGAGGGCCTTTGCCTTTCGGCGTGTTCACTACTTTAGCGGATTCCCTCCGCAACTCATAATCGAGTTTCGCGAGTTCGAATTACGGCATGCGGACACGCCGAATAAGACCCCGCCGAGGGGAAGTTGTCAGGTAGTGGTTGGCCGCTTCCGGGCTGACGGCAGATTGCCGTACCCGGTTCAAGCGACTTGGACTACCTTACGGAGGCACCAAGGCCGCGTCAAGTTCGGCGGCGGCGGGGGACGTGGGCCCGATAGGGGCTGACCGTAGGGTCGTTGGTCATCCAGAAGCGCCACGGGTGGACGCCGCCCTCCCCCGCGACGCCCGTGCGGGGTCCGCTGCTGACCTGGTCGGACGGGGTGGGTGTGCCGGTCAGTACGGAGAAGGGGGACGACGGGTCCCCGCAGACGTCGGCGCCGTCGAGCCGGCGGTCCACGTCCAGGGCGGTGGCCAGGCGGGCGGGGCCTTTGGCCAGTTCCTTGTCGTTACGGGCCGAGAGTCGTCGTTTGCGGGCGAGCTCCATGCCCTCGGTGATCTCGCCCGCACGCAGCAGGACCGCGCCCGCCTTGCCCTCGGGACCGCACACCAGGTTCATGCAGTGCCACATGCCGTAGGTGAAGTAGACGTACATGTGTCCGCCCTGTCCGAACATCACGCTGTTGCGGGCGGTGCGGCCGCGGTAGGCATGGGAGCCGGGGTCGACCTCGCCGGCGTACGCCTCCACCTCTGTCAGGCGCACTTCGATCGGGCCGTCAGCGGAGTCCCGTACGAGGATCCGGCCGAGCAGGTCCGGGGCGACCTCCAGGACCGGTCGGTCGAAGAAGTCTCGGGTCAGGGGCGTACGGTCAGGGCTCGCGATCATGCCGTACGAGCGTAATGCACTTGTCTTCATCCATGGGTGGCCCACGGGCCGCCGGGTTGCCAGGGTGAGGGTGCGGAACCGCGGACGGTTCCCTCGCGTTTCTATCGATCAAGTATTCAAGTCGCGACGAGCCACAGGCGGCGGCCTGGGGATGGAGTGTCATGGGGTTCAAGAAGCTGCTCGCGAGTCTGGGTGCCGGTGGCGCCTCGGTGGAGACCGTGCTGGCCGAGGTCAACGTGGTTCCGGGCGGCGTCGTCCAGGGTGAGGTGCGGATCCAGGGCGGTTCGGTGGACCAGGAGATCGAGGGTCTCTCCGTCGGTCTGCAGGCACGGGTCGAGGTCGAGAGCGGCGACCAGGAGACCAAGCAGGACATCGAGTTCACCAAGGTGCGGCTCGGCGGTGCCTTCACGCTGCGGGCCAATCAGGTGCACGCCGTCCAGTTCACCCTGGAGATCCCGTGGGAGACCCCGGTCACGAGCATCGACGGGCAGCAGCTGCGCGGCATGAACATCGGTGTGACCACCGAGCTGGAGATCGCGCGCGCCGTGGACTCCAGTGACCTGGACCCGATCAACGTGCACCCGCTGCCGGCGCAGCAGGCCATCCTGGACGCCTTCATCCAGCTGGGCTTCCGCTTCAAGAGCGCGGACATGGAGCGCGGTCACATCCGCGGTACGCGGCAGAAGCTCCCCTTCTACCAGGAGATCGAGTTCTTCCCGCCGCAGCAGTACCGCGGTCTCAACCAGGTCGAGCTGAGCTTCGTCGCCGACGACCGCGAGATGGACGTCGTCCTGGAGATGGACAAGAAGCCGGGGCTGTTCAGCGAGGGCAGCGACTCGTTCCGCTCGTTCAAGGTGGGGCTGAACGACTTCCAGGGCACGGACTGGGCGGCGTACCTGAACGAGTGGCTGTCCCAGGTCGGCAGCAAGCGCAACTGGTTCTAGGCTCGGAAGGGATCAGCAAGACCCGGCAATCAACCAGGAGGTGCCTACGTGAGCGAGCTCAAGAGGCCGCCGCTTCCCCACGACTTCCATCCGCCCGTGCCGTCCTTCACGGTCACGAGCGAGGACTTCGAGCCGGGTGCGGTCCTCAAGGACGCTCAGGTCTACGCGGCCGGGAACACCTCGCCGCAGCTGCGGTGGGAGGGCTTCCCGCCGGAGACCAAGAGCTTCGCCGTGACGTGCTTCGACCCGGACGCCCCGACGGGCAGCGGGTTCTGGCACTGGACCGTCTTCGACATCCCGGTCTCGGTGACCGAGCTGCCGGGCGGTGCGGGCAGCGGGAAGTTCGAGGGGCTGCCCGAGGGCGCGGTGCAGGTGCGCAACGACTTCGGGACGAAGGACTTCGGGGGTGCGGCGCCGCCTGCGGGCGACCGGCCGCACCGTTATGTGTTCACCGTGTACGCGGTGGACCAGGAGAAGCTGGGTCCCGACTCGGACGCGCCGCCCGCTTTCGTGGGCTTCAACCTCCGGTTCCACACGCTGGCGCGCGCCCAGGTGATCGCCGAGTACGCGGCTCCCGCGGAGAGCTGAGTGACTGTCAGGTACTGAGTGTTCACTCAGTGTTTGCCCGCCTCTGGTCATGGAAGTGATCAGAGGCGGGCATTTTTTATTGCGTTGTCCATCTCGGCGTGCCCGGCCAGAGTTGATCCCCAGCCCGCCAGCCGGTGGGCCGGTGCATACGGGAGGTGGGCAGGTTGATGCGGGACACGCTGGTGCTGAACGCGAGCTTCGAGCCGCTCTCGACGGTGTCGCTCAACCGGGCCGTCGTTCTGGTGCTCCAGGACAAGGCCGTGGTTGAGCACGCCCACCCCGGACTGCGTGTGCGCGCGGCGGCGATCGACATACCCGTGCCCCGGGTGATCAGGCTCTGCAGATACGTACGGGTGCCGTTCCGAAGACAGGCACCGTGGTCGAGACGGGGCGTGCTGGTCAGGGACCGGCACCGGTGCGCGTACTGCGGGAGGCGCGCCACGACCGTGGACCACGTGGTGCCGCGGTCGCAGGGCGGCGCCGATTCCTGGCTGAACACGGTCGCCTCGTGCGCGCTGGACAATCACCGCAAGGCGAACCGGACTCCGGAGGAGGCCGGGATGCCGCTGCTCCGGCAGCCGTTCGAGCCGACACCGGCCGACGCGATGCTCCTGTCGCTCGGCAGGGACGAGCTGGCCTCGCTGCCGGAGTGGCTGGCGCAGCCCGCCGCCTAGCGTCCCTGCCGCGTACGGATCGTGCGTATCAGTCGATCGGGGGCTGTTCGCGGCGCTCGGTGGCGGGGGCCGAGCCGCCGGAACCGCCGCCCAGCGGGCCGAAGTTGCCGAGCGCGCCGCCGAGGCCCTTGAGGGCGTCGCCGATCTCGCTGGGCACGATCCAGAGTTTGTTGGCGTCGCCCTCGGCGATCTTCGGGAGCATCTGGAGGTACTGGTAGGACAGGAGCTTCTGGTCGGGGTCGCCCGCGTGGATCGACTCGAAGACCGTGCGGATCGCCTGGGCCTCGCCCTCGGCGCGCAGGGCGGCGGCCTTGGCCTCACCTTCGGCGCGCAGGATCGCGGACTGCTTCTCGCCCTCGGCGCGCAGGATCTCCGACTGCCGCACACCCTCGGCCTGGAGGATCGCGGCGCGCTTGTCGCGGTCGGCGCGCATCTGCTTCTCCATCGAGTCCTGGATGGAGGTCGGCGGCTCGATCGCCTTGAGCTCGACGCGGTTGACGCGGATGCCCCACTTGCCGGTCGCCTCGTCGAGGACGCCGCGCAGGGCCGCGTTGATCTCCTCGCGGGAGGTGAGGGTCCGCTCCAGGTCCATGCCACCGATGATGTTGCGCAGGGTGGTGACGGTGAGCTGCTCGATCGCCTGGATATAGCTGGCGACCTCGTACGTCGCGGCCCTGGCGTCGGTCACCTGGTAGTAGATGACGGTGTCGATGTTGACCACCAGGTTGTCCTGGGTGATCACGGGTTGCGGCGGGAAGGGGACGACCTGTTCACGCAGGTCGATGCGGTTGCGGATCGAGTCGATGAACGGGACGACGATGTTCAGTCCGGCGTTCAGCGTGCGGGTGTAGCGGCCGAAGCGCTCGACGATGGCGGCGCTGGCCTGTGGGATGACCTGGATGGTCTTGATCAGGGCGATGAATACCAGCACCACCAGAATGATCAGGACGATGATGATTGGTTGCATCGTGGTTCCCCGTACCCTTCATGCCTCGGTGTTCCCGAAAGATTCCGCGTTCCCGAAAGATTCCGCGCGGCCGCGAAGATCTTGCTGGTCGAGTCTGTCAGACCGTCGTACCGCCCGTGGGGCATTCACATGACGACGGCCGTCGCTCCGTCGATCTCGACGACGTCGACCTCCTGGCCGGCTTCGTAGGCACGGTCGGTGTCCAGGGCGCGGGCCGACCAGATCTCACCCGCCAGCTTGATGCGTCCGCCGGAGCCGTCGACCCGTTCGAGGACGAGCGCGGATCTGCCCTTCAGGGCGTCGACTCCGGTGACCAGTTCGGGTCGGTCGGCCCGGTGCCGGGTCGCGATGGGGCGCACGACGGCGATGAGCGCCACCGATACCGCGGCGAAGACGACGACTTGGAGCACGGCGCCGCCGCCGAGGCCCGCGGTCACGGAGGCCGCGACGGCGCCCACGGCGAGCATGCCGAGCTCCGGCATCGCGGTCAGTACGAGCGGGATTCCGAGTGCGGCGGCCCCGATCAGCCACCACACCCATGCGTCGATGTCCACGTGGTCATCGTAGGACCGCGGGTCCCTCCGGGGACAGGGCGCCGATCAGCTGAGCGGGAGGCCCGTGGCGGTCCAGCGGTCATTCTTCTGGTCCACGACGAGCGGGAGACCGAAGCAGAGGCTGAGGTTGCGGGAGGTGAGTTCCAGCTCCAGCGGGCCCGCGGCGAGGACCTTGCCCTGGCGGATCATCAGGACGTGGGTGAAGCCGGGCGCGATCTCCTCGACGTGGTGCGTGACCATGATCATGGAGGGGGCGATCGGGTCGCGGGCGAGGCGGCCGAGGCGGCGTACGAGGTCCTCGCGGCCGCCGAGGTCGAGGCCCGCGGCGGGCTCGTCGAGGAGGAGCAGCTCGGGGTCGGTCATCAGGGCGCGGGCGATCAGGGTGCGCTTGCGCTCGCCCTCGGAGAGGGTGCCGAACCTGCGGTCGAGGTAGTCGCTCATGCCGAGGCGGTCGAGGAAGGCGCGGGCGCGCTGCTCGTCCACGTCCTCGTAGTCCTCGTGCCAGCCGGCGGTCATTCCGTAGGCGGCGGTGAGGACCGTCTGGAGGACGGTCTGGCGCTTGGGCAGCTTCTCCGCCATCGCGATGCCGGCGACGCCGATGCGCGGGCGCAGTTCGAAGACGTCCGTGCCGGGCTTGCCGAGGGTCTCGCCGAGGATGGTCGCGGTGCCGGTGCTCGGGTAGAGGTAGCTGGACGCGACGTTGAGGAGGGTGGTCTTGCCGGCGCCGTTGGGGCCGAGGATGACCCAGCGCTCCCCTTCCTTGACCGACCAGGAGACCTGGTCCACCAGAGCCCGGCCCTCGCGGACCACAGATACGTCCTCAAGCTCCAGTACATCGCTCATGAGCGCGCTGTCTCCCATTGCAGTCTCGGTCGTCGCTCGCGCCTGTGGACGCGGCCCCCGGATAAAACCTACGCCACCGGCCGACCGTTCCTGTCGTGAGCCCGGTCCTTAGGCTGTGTGCATGCTCTCGGAACCACGCTCAGGACGCCTGGCCGCATGGGGAAATGCCCTTTTGGCCGGACTTGTTTCTCCGGATGACGCCGTGCTCGCGATGGTCGGCGACGACGCGGTGCACCGGGTCGAAGGACTTCCCGGGGAATCCGGCCCGGTCGGGCTGACCCTCGCGATGGGGCGGCTGCGCTCCCTGGGGGTGACCGGTCTGCGGGTGGCGCTGCCCGCACCGGGGCATCCGCTGGGGCTGAGCGGGCCGCCCGAGTTCAACGCGCGCGCCCTGGAGGCGGAGGAGGCGGTCGTCGGTTTCGGCGCGCCGTACGGTCTCGTGCCCGAGGTGTACGAGGCGGGGCCCGACGGCGACGTACATGTGGAGGTCGTCTGGCACTGTCTGACGGTGCGTGAGGCGCCGCCCGCCGACGTGCCCTCGCTGGGCGAGGCGGAGCGGGAGCTCGCGGAGGCGCTGCGGGAGGCGACGGAGGTGCTGTCGCGGCTCGATGTCGCCGGGTCGGGGCCGGTGGCCGAGGCGGCGCTCGACGCGTACCGGGCACGGGCGGAGCGCGGGCGCGAGCTGCTTGCGCCGGGCTACCCGCCGCGGGCGGTGAGAGTGCTCGAGCTGGCCCAGCGGGTCGGTCTGCTGATCTCACTGGCGTACGAGAACGGGCCCGGCGGGGCCGTGAGCGCGTCGGAGATGGCCGCGCGGGGGCAGGCGTTGCGGCCCGTGGAGCGGACGGCGCGGCGGGCGCAGGTGGCCGCGTACAACGCGTATGTGGAGGAGCGGGAGCGGGGCGGCGGGCGCTGAGAGCCGGTCCCCGTGCAATGACGCGGGCCCCGCGGACCTTGTCGGTCCGCGGGGCCCGCGCCGGGGCTTGTGCCTCAGTGGTTCACCGTGTGGTTGGCGAACGCCGGGTTGAGGACGCCGATGACGTTCACGCTGTTGCCGGTGGCGTTGACCGGGACGTCGACCGGCACCTGGACGAGGTTGCCGGAACCGACGCCCGGGGACTTCGTGGCGACACCGTCGGCCTGGGCGTCCGAGGTGGCGGAGGCGACTCCGGCGGACGCGCCCGCGGCGAGACCGGCGGCGACGACGGCGAGGGCGGCCTTCTTGGCGATGCTGTTCATGGGACGTGCTCCTCCTGCTGACATGGGCGACCCCGGAGATGACGGGGTCAGGGGGCGTGCTGCTCGCAGGATGCGATCAGAAGTTCTTGCAGACGTTGCCGAACACCGGGTTGAGGCCGCCGATGACGGTGACGGTGTTGCCGCAGGCGTTCACCGGGACGTGGACCGGGGCCTGGACCAGGTTGCCCGAGACGACACCGGGGGAGTTCTTGGCGACTCCGTCGGCGTGCGCGCCACCGTGGGCGGAAGCCATGCCGGCGCCGGCCGCAACCAGGCCGCCGGCCACCATCGTGACGGCAGCGGCCTTCTTCAGGTTCTTCACTTCTACGTTCCTCCTGAGCAGAAGCTGCGGCCAGCCGCCGCAGCACGCACTGGAGAACGCCCGAACGTCCCGGGGGATACGCCATCCGGGGGACATCCACACGACGGTATGAATCTCAGACCGCAAGTCGACGGTCGACGGAGCTCTCAGCCGGCCACGCCGTGGCGTACGGCCCAGAGCGCGGCCTGGGTGCGGTCGGCCAGGTCCAGCTTCATCAGGATGTTCGAGACGTGGGTCTTGACGGTCTTCTCTGAGAGGACGAGGGCGCGGGCGATCTCGCGGTTCGAGCGGCCGTCGGCGATGAGGCCGAGGACCTCGCGTTCGCGCTCGGTGAGCGAACCGCCCCTGCCCTGCCCGCCGCCCGTCTCCTCCTGGGAGAGGAGGGCGCCCGCCACCTCGGGCTGCAGGAGCACGTGCCCGGCGTGCACGGAGCGGATGGCGCCGGCGAGGGCGTCCGGGTCGATGTCCTTGTACACGTATCCCGCCGCGCCGGCGCGCAGGGCCGGGACGACCGTGCGCTGCTCGGTGAAGCTGGTGACGATGAGCACGCGCGCGGGGTTGCCCAGTTCGCGGAGCCTGCGCAGCGCCTCGACGCCGTCCATGCCGGGCATCTTGACGTCCATGAGGACGACGTCCGGCTTGAGCTCCTCGGCCTGTGCGACTCCTTCGGCGCCGTCCGACGCCTCTCCGACGACGTCGATGTCGTCCTGGATCTCCAGGAACGTGCGCAGGCCGCGCCGGACCACCTGGTGGTCGTCGACCAGCAGCACCCGGATCCCTGTCCCCTCATTGACCGCGTTGACCGTGTCGCGCACCGCGTCAGCCACCGGGCACCTCCATCTCGATCGTCGTGCCCTTGCCGGGCTCCGATTCCACGGTCAGCCGTCCGCCGACCCCGCTCGCCCGGTCCCGCATGGAGACCAGGCCGAGGTGGCGCCCCGCGCGCCGGACCGTCCTCGGGTCGAAGCCCGAGCCGTCGTCGACGACGCGCAGGGCGGCACCGGCGCCGCGCTTGTCCAGGAGCACGGCGACGTGCTCGGCGCCGGAGTGACGCAGAGCGTTGTGCAGGGCCTCCTGGGCGACCCGCAGCATGGCTTCTTCCTGGGAGGCGGGCAGGGCCCGCACTCCGTTGCTCTCGAAGGTGACCTCGGCGGAGTGCGCACGGTGCAGCACCTGGGTGTGGGTGCGCAGGGTGGCCACCAGGCCGTCCTCGTCGAGGGCGGCGGGGCGCAGCTCGACGACGGCCGCGCGCAGTTCGTCGGCGGCTTCGGCGGCGAGCACCGCCACCTGCTGCAGTTCGCCCTTGGCCCGGCAGGGGTCGCGGTCCACCAGGGCGGTGGCGGCCTGGGCGGTCAGGCGCAGCGAGAAGAGTTTCTGGCTGACGGCGTCGTGGAGTTCGTGGGCGAGGCGGGAGCGTTCCTCGGCGATGGTCAGCTCGCGGCTGCGCTCGTACAGGCGGGCGTTGGTGAGGGCGATGGCGGCGTGCTGGGCGAGGATGGCGAGGAGTTCGGCGTCGTCCTCGGTGAAGCCGCACATCCCCTGGGGCTTGGGGCACTTCTTGTTGGCGAGGAAGAGGGCGCCGAGCGTCTCGTCGTCGGAGCGGATGGGTACGCCCAGGAAGTCGGACATGTCCGGGTGGGCGGAGGGCCAGCCGCCGAAGCGCGGGTCCTCACGCACGTCGCCGAGGCGGACGGTCTCGCCCTTCTGGAGCATGGAGGCGAGGATGCCGTGCTGCCGGGGCAGGGGGCCGATGGCCTTCCACTGGTCGTCGCTGACTCCGTCGACGACGAACTGGGCGAAGCCGCCGTGGTCGTCGGGGACCCCCAGCGCGGCGTACTCGGCGTCGAGCAGCTCGCGGGCCGAGGCGACGATCGTCTTGAGGACGTCGCGCACCTCGAGGTGCCTGCTCATGGCGAGGAGCGCGGAGCTCACCGCGGTCAGGCCGGATCGGGGTCCTTGACTCATGGACACACGCTACCGGCGGGGTGTCACCGTGCGTATCCGACCTGTGGAGGCCTGCGCCTAGGGCGCGGGGCCTAGGTCCATGGTCCGTACGCGACCTCTGGGCACTCCTCACGGAGAGCGTTGCTCGGGCAACTCTTGGTGAGACTGTTACGCGTTCGATGTGAGCCCGCGCATAGGACGCACATCACGTACGAAGGTCCCTAGGAGATAAAGAATCCCTTTATGTCACGGGGATGCGTGCCACCGGAGGCTTGTACGGATCCGCTGATCCACTATGCGCGATCGTACGTCACACCTTTGCCACAGATTTTTGCGGCCGCTAAGAATTGCTCCCGTCGCTCGGCGCCGCGGTCTCTGCACCGCGGCGTTTGTGCCGGAGAAGCACCTTGTCCCCCGCCGGCCCAGAGCGACCTCCGCTATCCGAAGAGGTCCATCTCGCATGTCCAAGTACAGCCTTCCTGGTCATAGTCGCTCGACCGTGACCAAGAGCCAGAAGCTCTCGATCGCCGGTGTCGCCACGCTCGGCGCCGCCGCCCTCGCGTTCTCCCTCGTGCCGGGCAACTCCGAGGCCACCACCCAGGCCGCGGGCGACGTCTCCCCCGTCGCCTTCTCCGCGGGCACCGACGCGCAGCAGGCCGTCCACGCCAGCGTCTCGAAGCAGCAGTCCAACGCCGACAAGCAGGCCAAGGACGCCGCCGAGAAGGCCAGCGCCGAGAAGAAGAAGGCCGACGAGGCCAAGAAGCGCGCCGACGAGGCCGCCGCGAAGAAGAAGGCCGAGGACGAGCGCAAGGCCAAGGAGGCCGCCAGCCGCGCCGCCGCCCGCAAGCCCGTCTACGCCAACAACCTCGACGGCTGGATCCGCCAGTCCCTCGACATCATGAAGGCCAAGGGCATCCCCGGCACCTACGAGGGCCTGCACCGCAACATCATCCGGGAGTCCTCGGGCAACCCGAACGCCGTGAACGGCTGGGACATCAACGCCATCAACGGCACCCCGTCGATCGGCCTGCTCCAGGTCATCCAGCCGACGTTCAACGCGTACCACGTCGACGGCACCTCGACGAACATCTACGACCCGGTCGCCAACATCACGGCCGCGGCCAACTACGCCGCCGACCGGTACGGCTCGATGGACAACGTGAACGGCGCCTACTGAGCCTTGATCGCCTGATCACTGGACCTCTTCAGCCGAAGCTGAGGTTCGCGAGACGCCGAAGGGCGGCACCCCGTGCGGGGTGCCGCCCTTCTCGTGTGCCCGAGGGCACCGGTCACTTGCGCATGACCTCCGGCTCGTGGCGGCGCAGCAGGCGCGCGACCGCGAAGCCGCAGATGACGCCGAGCAGGATCAGGACCGTGATGTTGAGGCCCCACTGGCCTGCCGAGTGCTCCCACAGCGGGTCGAGGTCGCCCGGCTTCTTCGGGTCCCACGGCGGCATGAGGTGCGCCAGGTCGAGCGTGGCGCCCGCGCCGGCGATGGCCCAGCGGGACGGCATGAGCCAGGCGAACTGCTCCAGGCCCGGCGAGCCGTAGATCTGGAAGAGGACGCCGGTGAACACGACCTGGACGATCGCGAACATGACCAGGAGCGGCATGGTCTTCTCGGAGGTCTTCACCAGCGAGGAGATGACCAGGCCGAACATCATCGACGTGAAGCCGAGCGCGATGATCGTCAGGCAGATCTCCACGGCCGGGGGCATGAGGAGCCCCTCCTCCGGCAGCTCGCGGGGGGCGAAGCCGATGCCGCAGATGATGACGCCCTGGAGGGCCGTGATCACGCCGAGGACGATGACCTTGGACATCAGATACGCCGAGCGGGACAGGCCGGTGGCCCGTTCCCGTTCGTAGATGACCCGTTCCTTGATCAGTTCACGTACGGAGTTGGCCGCGCCGGAGAAGCACATGCCGACCGCGAGGATCAGCATGATGGTGCCGGCGTCGCCGTTGAACTTGATCGGCGGTTTCGGTGGCGCGAGGCCGAAGTCGGCCGGGATCACGACGCTGACGATGCCGAGGACCGCGGGCAGAATCACCATCAGGCCCATGAAGCCCTTGTCGGAGGCGATCACCGAGACGTAGCGCCGGATCAGGGTCCACAGCTGTGACCCCCAGCCCTGCGGTTTCGGCGGCTTCACGGCCTGGGGCGGCGGCATCTGTACGGACTGCGCGGCGACGGCGTCGATGTCCGCGGCGTACATCTGGTAGTGCTGCGAGCCCTTCCAGCGGCCCGCCCAGTCGTAGTCGCGGTAGTTCTCGAAGGCGGAGAAGACGTCGGCCCAGGTGCTGTAGCCGAAGAAGTTGAGGGCTTCCTCCGGCGGGCCGAAGTACGCCACCGAACCGCCGGGCGCCATCACGAGGAGCTTGTCGCAGATCGCCAGCTCGGCGACCGAGTGCGTGACGACGAGGACCGTGCGGCCGTCGTCGGCGAGGCCGCGCAGGAGCTGCATGACGTCGCGGTCCATGCCCGGGTCGAGGCCGGAGGTCGGCTCGTCCAGGAAGATCAGCGACGGCTTGGTCAGGAGCTCCAGGGCCACGGACACGCGCTTGCGCTGGCCGCCGGAGAGGGAGGTGACCTTCTTCTCCTTGTGGATGTCCAGCTTGAGCTCGCGCAGGACCTCGTCGATGCGGGACTCGCGCTCGGCCTCCGTGGTGTCCGCGGGGAAGCGCAGCTTGGCCGCGTACTTGAGGGCCTTCTTGACGGTCAGCTCCTTGTGCAGGATGTCGTCCTGCGGGACCAGACCGATGCGCTGACGCAGCTCCGCGAACTGCTTGTACAGGTTCCTGTTGTCGTACAGGACGTCGCCCTGGTTGGCGGGCCGGTAGCCGGTGAGCGCCTTGAGCAGGGTGGACTTGCCGGAACCCGAGGGGCCGATGACCGCGATGAGCGACTTCTCCGGGACGCCGAAGGAGACGTCCTTGAGGATCTGCTTGCCGCCGTCGACCGTGACCGTGAGGTGGCGGGCCGAGAAGGAGACGTCACCGGTGTCGACGAACTCCTCGAGCTGTCCGCCGACGATGCGGAAGGTCGAGTGGCCGACGCCGACGATGTCGTTCGGGCCGATGGTGACGGTCGAGGACTTCGCGATCGGCTGGCCGTTGACGTACGTGCCGTTGTGGGATCCGAGGTCGTGGATCTCGAAGCGGCCGTCGGGCGTCGCGGTGAACTCGGCGTGGTGGCGCGAGACCTGCAGGTCGGAGACGACCAGCTCGTTCTCGAGCGCACGGCCGATGCGCATCTTGCGGCCCAGCGCCAGCTGGTGGAACGTCGTGGGGCTGCGGTCGCCGTAGACCGGCGGGGCCCCCGCGACGCCGCCGGAACCCGGAGTTTTCTGTGCGTACTGCTCGGACGGGCCGCCCTGCTGCTGGGGCACGTGCGACTGGTGCTGCTGCTGAGGCGGGTGCTGCTGATGCGCCGGTGCCTGGTGCTGCTGCGGTGGCTGCTGTTGCTGCTGCCAGCCCTGCTGCTGCGGCTGGTACGGGGCCTGCTGCTGGGGTGCCTGCTGCTGCGGGGTCTGGCCGGCCCAGCCGGGTGCTCCCTGCTGGTGCTGCTGGGGCGCATGCTGCGGCGCGGCCTGCTGCTGGGCGTGCTGCGGCGCGGAGACGGCCGCGGCGCCCGCGCCCGCGGCGCCACCGGACACGTTCACCAGCGGGCCGTCGGTCGCGTTGCCGAGGTGCACGGCCGTGCCCGGACCGATTTCCATCTGGTGGATCCGCTGGCCCTGCACGAAGGTGCCATTGGTGCTGCCGTGGTCCTCGATGACCCAACTGCGGCCGCTCCAGCTGATCGTCGCGTGGCGCCAGGACACCCTGGCGTCGTCGAGCGAGATATCCCCCTGCGGATCGCGTCCGAGGGTGTACGGCCTGGACGCGTCCAGCGTCCAGGTCCTGCCATTCAATTCCAGTACGAGTTCCGGCACTCCAGCCCCACTGAGTTGTCCCCCGAGCTAGCCCCCATCGATGGGGAGTCTAGGGATGTCGAACATCGGGAGGAACTATTTCAGGCGGAGGGCTCTGACCGAAAGTCGGGCCTTGTGAAGACTGCGTACGCGCGTGACGGGTTGCCCCGTTGACGGAGAAGAAATCACCCCGGAGAGTAGTAAGCGCCCATCAGTGCATACGGATCATGCTCATTGAGAGCATTAAGTGCATTCAGGGCAACGCGCTGCGGTCCGGGGGGTCCTGATGCAGGCCGAGGAACGGAACGGCGAGAGCCGGGGCGTGCGGTGGGGCGATGTGCTGCTCTCCGCGATCGCCGCGGTCAGTTGGGCGCTGGTGGGGATGGCGGGGACGGCCGCGCTCGCCCTGCACCTGCTCGGCGCGGACGCGGTGGCCGCGCTCGGACCGCTGACGGCGGCGACCGTGGCGCTGGGGGCGGGAGGTTCAGTCACGCCGTCCGGCGACGTCTCCGCGTTCGGCCTGGACGACGCCGAGGCGACGACAACAGTCGATATTGCGCCACTCGGTGTGGGTTTGGTCGGAGCGCTCCTGCTCGCGCACTTCTTCCTGCGTTCTCTGCGCGGCGCGGGTGCCGTGATCGCACCCGCCGAACTCCTCGCCCGTGCGGGCGCGGTGATCGCTCTCTTCCTCGGGATGCTCGCGGGGCTCGCCTGGGCCGGTCACGACATCGTCACGATCGACGGCAAGCAGCTCGGCATCGACGAGGGGATCGAGAAGGGCATCGACGAGCTGCCGGGCGGCATCGGCGACAAGCTGCCCGGCGGGATCGGGGACATCGGCGGGCTGCTGCCGGGCCGGCTCGGGGACCTCGTGGACGCGAAGGCGTCGGTCGGGTTCACCGTCGACACCGGTCCGACGCTGCTCGGCGGCGCGGTCTGGGTCACGGGCGTCCTGCTCATCGCCCTCCTCGCCTCGCGCCGCACGCCGTTGCCGCGCGCCCTGGACGGCCTGCACCGGGTGGTGCGGCCCGCCGCGTCCGCGCTGGTCACGGTGGTGCTGGTCGCCGTCGCCGCGGGGTTCGCCGCGGCGGCGTACGCGATGATCGGCGACGACCATCCGAAGCGGATCGCGGGCGCGGCGCTGCTGGGGGCGCCGAACGGTGTCTGGCTCGCCCTGCCGGTCGGCCTTCTCGTCCCGTGGGACGGCCAGGCGACGGGCGCGCTCACCCGCTTCCTGCCGGCCCCGGTGGACGACCTCCTGACGGGCCCTTCCGACAAGCCGCTCACGCTCGGCCGCCTCGCCGAACTGGACGGGAGAGTCTGGCTGCTGGGCGTCGCGGCGGCGATGGCGATGCTGTTCGCGGGGGTACTGACGGCGGTACGCACGCCACGCGCCCGGGACACGGTGTCCGCGGTGGGATTCGCGGGGCGGTGCGGGGTGCGGCTGGGGGTCGTGACGGCGCTGGGGCTGCCGCTGTTGGTGTGGCTGACGGAGGTGTCGGCCGACGCTTCCCTCTCCGTCTTCGGCTTCGACGCGTTCGGTGCGGGGGTCGAGCTGCACGGACGGGTGGGGATGGCGGCGGTGCTGGGGGCGGCGTGGGGGTTCGGGGCGGGCCTGCTCGGGGCGTTTCTCGCGGTGGCGACGGGGGCGGCGGGCGACCGAGCGGCGCCGTTGGCCCTCGCCTCCGGCGCGGGGGGTCTCTTTGGGGGTGGGGGTTCCGCTGCGGTGCCTGCGGGGGCGGGGGCGGGGGCGGGGCCGTATGCGCCTCGGGATCCGGGGGCGGGGGCATACGGGTCCGGCGACTCGGGGGCGGGGCCATATGGGTCCGGCGACTCGGGGGCGGGGCCGTACGGGCCCGGCGACTCGGGGGCGGGGCCGTACGGGCCCGGCGACTCGGGGGCGGGGCCGTACGGGCCCGGCGACTCGGGGGCGGGGCCGTACGCGCCTGGGGCGCCGTACCGGCCGCCGAACCCGGACACGAACCCGTACTTGCGCACGGATTCGGGGGGCGCGGGGCCGGTCAGGTCTGGTGGCCCGCCAGGGTCTGGTGGCCCACCGGAGTCCCGTGAGGCGCCGGAGTCCCGTGAGACGCCGCCCGCTTCTGGCTCCGACCGGGACGTCTCCGGAGCCCCCACCGTCCTGGGCCCGGTGGTCCCCCCTCCCCCACCATCCCGACGCCGCTCCCGCTCCGCAGACTGGCCACCCCCGCCTCCACCTCCGCCACCACCCCCCAAGACCCCGCGGAGGCCCGACTGAACGGCCCCCGGCACCGTGGGTTGTGCCCACCCGTGCCGCCCTGCGGCACACCTGCCCACAACGGGAGGGCGGGGTCCCGGGACGCGAGGCTGGGGGGGTGGGCGCTCGTCTCTTACCCAGGGGAACCACGGATGACGTCCAGCAGGTGAACTCGGGGCACGACGCCGAGCCACGGGCGGCGTCCGGCAGGCGGGCTGGGGGGAACCGGGGCGGGATCGCCGGGGGCGTCCGGTAGACGAGCGGGGGGGGAACCGGTGCGGGATCGCTGGGGGCGTCCGGCAGGCGGGCTGCGGGAATCGGTGCGGGATCGCCGGGGGTGTCCGGGAGGCGGGCGGGGGGAATCGGGGCGGGGTCGTTGGGGCGTCCGGCAGGCGGACTGGGGGGCGCGGGTGAGAAGAGGGCGGATACCGTAGGGATCACCATGAGTGCTTCGCAGCCCCCTCAGCCCGCCGACATCCCGACGCTCCTCGTCAAGATCTTCGGCAAGGACCGCCCCGGCATCACCGCCGGGCTCTTCGACACCCTCGCCGCCTACTCCGTCGACGTCGTCGACATCGAGCAGGTCGTCACCCGTGGCCGGATCGTGCTGTGCGCGCTCGTGACCGAGCCGCCCGCCGGTCTGGAGGGTGATCTGCGCGCCACCGTCCACAGCTGGGCGGAGTCCATGAAGATGCAGGCCGAGATCATCTCGGGCATCGGCGACAACCGGCCCCGAGGCCTCGGGCGTTCGCTGGTGACCGTCCTCGGCCACCCGCTGACCTCCGAGTCGACGGCCGCGATCGCCGCGAGCATCACCGCCACCGGCGGCAACATCGACCGTATCTTCCGGCTCGCCAAGTACCCGGTCACCGCAGTCGAGTTCGCCGTGTCCGGCACCGAGACGGAGCCGCTGCGCACCGCCCTCGCCATAGAGGCCGCCCGGCTCGGCGTGGACGTCGCCGTCGTGGCGGCGGGCCTGCACCGCCGCGCCCAGCGCCTGGTCGTGATGGACGTCGACTCGACGCTCATCCAGGACGAGGTCATCGAACTCTTCGCCGCGCACGCCGGATGCGAGGCCGAGGTCGCCGAGGTGACGGCGGCGGCGATGCGCGGGGAGCTGGACTTCGAGCAGTCGCTGCACGCCCGCGTGGCGCTCCTCGCGGGTCTCGACGCCTCGGTCGTGGACAAGGTCCGCTCCGAGGTACGGCTCACGCCGGGCGCCCGCACCCTGATCCGTACCCTCAAGCGCCTCGGCTACCAAGTGGGCGTCGTCTCGGGCGGGTTCACTCAGGTCACCGACGATCTGAAGGAACGTCTCGGCCTCGACTTCGCCCAGGCCAACACCCTGGAGATCGTCGACGGCAAGCTCACCGGCAAGGTGACCGGCGAGATCGTCGACCGCGCGGGCAAGGCCAGGCTGCTGCGGCGCTTCGCCACGGAGGCCGGCGTCCCGCTGGAGCAGACCGTCGCGATCGGCGACGGCGCGAACGACCTGGACATGCTGAACGCGGCGGGCCTCGGCGTCGCCTTCAACGCCAAGCCCGTGGTCCGCGAGGCGGCGCACACCGCGGTGAACGTCCCCTTCCTGGACACCGTCCTCTACCTCCTCGGCATCACCCGCGAAGAGGTCGAGGCGGCGGACACGCACACGGACTGAGGCCACGGCGCGGATCGCCTACGTCGCGGCGGATCGCGTACGTCACGGCGGATCGCGTACGTCAAAGGGGCCCGGCACCGCACAGGTGCCGGGCCCCTTGCCACGGGTGGGTGGGGAGAGGGGCTACTCGGACGGCGCCCAGTAGTCGACGAGCGTGGCCACGCCCGGCTCCAGCGCCTTCCACGAACCCGAGTACGTCAGGACGGCGAAGGCCGCGGTCGGGAAGCCCCTGCGGTTGAGGCGCGTTCTGGCGTCGCCCTCGGAGTCCCCCGCGAGGACGTCGGTGAGGCCCTGGATGCCGGGGTTGTGGCCGATCAGGACGAGGTCCCGCACGTCGTCCGGGGTTTCGTTGAGCACGGCGATCAGCTCACCGGGAGAGGCTTCGTACACCCGATCTTCGTAGACGGTCTTCGGGCGCTGCGGGAGTTCCTGGACGGCGAGCTTCCAGGTCTCACGGGTCCGGGCGGCGGTCGAGCAGAGGGCCATGTCGAAGGCGATGCCGCTGTCGGCCAGCTTGCGCCCGGCGACGGGGGCGTCCCGGCGTCCGCGCTCGGCGAGCGGCCTCTCGTGGTCGGAAACCTGCGGCCAGTCGGCCTTCGCATGCCGGAAGAGGACAATCCTGCGGGGTTCTGCGACGCTCATGCTTCCCAGCTTCGCATGAAACGCGCCACGGGGCGCAGGGAGTTGGTGCGGTCCCCCGACGCGGGTGACGGCGCCCCTGGGAACCAGGTCAGGAAGCCGTGCGCAGGATCATCGTCCGTATCCGCTCCAGGAGATTGGTGATCACCGGCTCGCTGGATGCGGCGTGCGCGTCCACGGGGTTCAGGATCAGCAGGAGCAGCGCGGCGAAGGCGACGGCGGGGAGGGCGATCGCCCACCAGGGAAGCTGGACCTCGATGCTGCCCGACTTCGCCGGGTCGCGCAGGGTGTGCGATCGGGCCGACATTGACGCCTCCGTGGTCCTCGAGTGCTCCGTGCCGCGTCTTCGCGGCCACAACTCGAAGTTAGGCGATCGGCGCCCCTCAACCCATCCGGAGATCCACCCACTTGACCCTGACACTGACCCCCTAGGGGATGGTGGTGCTAGCCCCACCACCGTCCGCCCGGGGGCCGGTTCACGGCGAGGCGATCGACGCGATGATGCCGATGATCACGGTGATGGCCAGCATCGAGCCGAGCACGATGAGCAGCTTCTTCTGGCCGTTCTGGGGGTTCGGGTCAAGGACGGGCATACGGCCAGTCTCGCACCCTTTGCCCGCCCCCTCTCCGCCGGGGTCAGGCCGCAGCGGCCCTCGTCGCCGCCACCTCGTCCTCGACCGTGCGGTTGCGGCCCGCGAGGGTGCCGACGACGATCTGCGGCACCATGAGGCCGGCCATGAGCGTCAGGGGCAGCCCCCAGCCGCCGCTGTGCTGGTAGAGCACGCCCACGAGGAGCGGGCCCGGGATCGAGATCAGGTAGCCCGTGCTCTGCGCGAAGGCGGACAGCTTGGCCACGCCCACGCTGCTCTTGGCGCGCATGCCGACCATGGTGAGGGCGAGCGGGAAGGCGCAGTTGGAGATGCCGAGCAGCAGGGCCCAGGCCCAGGCGCCGCCCGCGGGGGCGAGGTAGAGACCCGCGTACCCGGCGAGACCGCACGCACCGAGGACGATCACGACTGGGCCCTGGTTGGTGAGGCGCGTGGCGACCCGGGGGATGACGAACGCCAGGGGCACGCCCATGGCCATCGTGACGGCGAGCAGGACGCCCGCCTCGCCCGCGGGGACGCCCGCGTCGCGGAAGATCTGCGGCATCCAGCCCATCGTGATGTACGCGGCGGTGGCCTGGAGGCCGAAGAAGACGGCGAGCGCCCAGGCGGTGCGGCTGGAGGTGATGCGCAGCCCGTCGTCCTCACGTCGTACAGCGGCGCTGACGTGCTCCGGCACAGCTGCGGCGGTCTGGCTGCGGTCGCGGACGAGCGGGATCCAGGGGATGACGGCGACGACGGCGAGCAGGGCCCACACGGCGAGGCCGGTCTGCCAGCGTCCCCCGAGGCCGTCGGTGACGGGCACGGTGAGGGCGGCCGCGAGGGACGTGCCGAGGGCGAGTGCCATCGAGTACAGGCCGGTCATGGAGCCGACGCGGTCGGGGAACCAGCGCTTGACGATGACGGGCATCAGGACGTTGCTGACGGCGATGCCCGCGAGGGCGAGTGCGGTGGCGGCGAGGAAGCCCGCGGTGCCGCCGATGAAGGGCCGGATCACCAGGCCGGCGGCGATGGCGGCCATGCCGACGCAGACGACCGCGCTCGGGCCGAAGCGCTTGGCGAGGCGGGGCGCCATCACGCCGAAGAACGCGAAGCAGAGCGGCGGCACGGAGGTGAGCAGGCCCGCGAGGGTGCCGCTCATGCCGAGGCCGTCGCGGACCTCTTCGAGGAGGGCGCCGAGGCTGGTGATGGCCGGGCGGAGGTTCATGGCGGCCAGGACGATGCCGACGATGACGAGTCGCGTCGCCCACGCGCGCGTGGGGGCCTGTTTCTCGCCGCTGTCGGTCGGTAGGGGGGACTTCGCCGTCGGGGTCATCGTCTCGGTGTTCTCGCTAGCCATGGGGTCATCATAGAATCATGGGATGATTGGCTGTCCAATCGATTGCGTCACACTGCTCTCCACAGGCAACCGTCCCGCTCCCGAGTAACCACCCATCCACCGGCCACGCACGAAGGAACGTCATGCCGCTGACCACCCCTCGCCGTTCGGCACTCTCCGAACAGGTCATCTCCGAGCTGCGCAACCAGATCTCGTCGGGCGAGTGGCCGGTCGGTTCCCGCATCCCCACCGAGCCCGAGCTGGTCGACCAGCTGGGCGTGGCCAGGAACACCGTCAGGGAGGCCGTGCGCGCCCTCGCGCACAACGGCCTGCTCGACATCCGCCAGGGCTCGGGCACGTACGTCGTCGCGACGAGCGAGCTCGCGGGCGTGATGCAGCGCAGGTTCGCCGACGCGGACCCGCGGCACATCGCGGAGCTGCGCAGCACGCTGGAGTCCAGTGCCGCGAAGCTCGCTGCCGAGCGCCGCACCGAGCGGGACCTGAAGCAGCTGGACGCGCTTCTCGTGCGCCGCGAGGAGGTGTGGGCGTCCGGGGACGCGGAGGCGTTCGTGACGGCCGACGCGACGTTCCACATGGCCGTCGTCGCCGCGTCGCACAACGACGTCATGACGGCGCTCTACGCGGACCTCGGCGAGGTGCTGCGGGACTGGCTGCGCGAGGACATCGGCGAGGAGCTGACGCCCGAGGCGCACATGGACCACGCGCGGCTGGTCGACGCGATCCGCACGGGCGACGCGGAGGCCGCCGCCACGGAGGCCGCGGGCTACCCGTTCATGTGCCGCCCGGAGCGTTTCACTTCCAGCGGCTGACCGCTCACTTCTGGTGGCTGACCCAGACCGAGCGGACCTCTTTCCAGCACCGCCCGGTGAGACGCACCGTCATCGCGGCGTCCGCGTCGACGGGCCTGGAGTCCGTGTCGATGTCCCACCACCGGTCGCACTCCACGTGCAGGCGGACCCGGTCGGTCTCCGGGTAGGGGTTGTGGCAGTACGCGACGACGTGGGAGCCGGCGACACCGGTGCGGCACTCCGACCCGAAGGGGCGCGGCTTCTCGCCGGCCTCCCCACGCGCGTGGGGAGAGCCCTGCGGCGCGGCGCTCGGCGCGGCGACCACAAGAGCGAGAGCCACGAGCACCGCACCTGTAAGACGCACACTTCAGAGTGCCGGTCACTCCCCCGTCGCCGCCCGGCAAGGGGGCCGAACGGGTGAGGCCCCGCCACCCGCGCGCTGCGGGTGACGGGGCCTCGAAAAACGTACGCAGAGCGAGCGCCGGATCAGGCACCCATCATGTGCACGCCGCCGTCGACGTGGATGATCTCGCCGGTGGTCTTCGGGAAGAAGTCCGAGAGCAGGGCGACGACGCCGCGGCCCGCGGGCTCCGGGTCGGCCATGTCCCAGTTCAGCGGGGAGCGGGTGTTCCAGACGTCGGCGAGCTCCTCGAAGCCCGGGATCGACTTGGCGGCCATGGAGCCGAGCGGACCCGCCGAGATCAGGTTGCAGCGGATGTCCTCCTTGCCCAGGTCGCGGGCGAGGTAGCGGCTGGTGGCCTCCAGGGCGGCCTTGGCCGGGCCCATCCAGTCGTACTTCGGCCAGGCGTACTGGGCGTCGAAGGTGAGGCCGACGACCGAGGCGCCGCCCTCGAACAGCGGGCGGCAGGCCATGGTGAGCGACTTCAGGGAGTACGCCGAGACGTGCATCGCGGTGGACACGTCCTCGAAGGACGCCTCCAGGAAGTTGAACGCCCCCTGCGGCGCGAAGCCGATGGAGTGCACGATGCCGTCGAGGCCGCCAAGCTCCTCCTTGACGACGCCCGCGAGGCGGTCGAGGTGCTCCTGGTTGGTCACGTCGAGCTCGATGACCTTGGCGGGCCTGGGGAGCTTCTTGGCGATGCGCTCGGTGAGCGTGGGCCGCGGGAAAGCGGTCAGAATGACCTCCGCGCCCTGCTCCTGGGCGACCTTGGCCGCGTGGAAGGCGATGGAGGACTCCGTCAGCACACCCGTGATGAGGATGCGCTTGCCGTCGAGAATTCCGCTCATGTGATCAGTGACCCATGCCCAATCCGCCGTCAACGGGGATGACGGCTCCAGTGATGTAAGAAGCGTCGTCCGACGCGAGGAACTTCACCGCGGCGGCGATCTCCTCGGGCTGCGCGTAACGGCCGAGCGGCACCTGAGAGACGATGCCCTCACGCTGCTCGTCCGTCAGCACCTTGGTCATGTCGGTGTCGACAAAACCGGGGGCGACGACGTTGAAGGTGAGGTTGCGCGAACCGAGCTCGCGGGCGAGCGAACGCGCGAAGCCGACCAGACCCGCCTTGGAGGCGGCGTAGTTCGCCTGCCCGGCGCCGCCCAGCAGGCCGACGACCGAGGAGATGAGGACGACGCGGCCCTTCTTGGCGCGCAGCATGCCGCGGTTGGCACGCTTGACGACGCGGAAGGTGCCGGTGAGGTTGGTGTCGAGGACGGACGTGAAGTCCTCCTCGGACATGCGCATCAGGAGCTGGTCCTTGGTGATGCCGGCGTTGGCGACCAGGACCTCGACGTTCCCGTGCTTCTCCTCGATCTCCTTGTAGGCCTGCTCCACCTGTTCGGCGTCGGTGATGTCGCACTTGACGGCGAGGACACCGGCGTCGGTGAGGAGCTTCGGCGGCTCACCCGAGCGGTAGGTGATCGCGACCTTGTCGCCGGCGTCGGCGAAGGCGCGGGCGATGGCGAGGCCGATGCCCCGGTTTCCTCCGGTGACGAGAACCGAGCGGCTCAACGGATCACCCTTTCCTTGGTGGTCTGGTACCTCGAAAACCTATCGGTACCTGTCGCGATACGGAGAATCGACGACCGACAGTGGCTCAGAGGACTCGCTGTCGGATCCCTACAGAAACCTCTGGCCGCCGGGGCACCGGGCGCGACATGATCGGGGCTGACCGGAGCCGACAGCAGGGAGACATCCGTGCCTCATTCCATCGATGAAGCCTTCACGGCGCTGCCGCTGCGGGCTCTCGCCGACGCCGCGCTGGCCCGCGCGCGGGCGCTCGGCGCCGACCACGCGGACTTCCGCCTGGAGCGGGTGCGCAGCGCGTCCTGGCTGCTGCGCGACGCCAGGCCGGCGGGCAGCTCCGACACCACGGACCTCGGGTACGCGGTCCGTGTGGTGCACGGCGGCACCTGGGGTTTCGCCTCCGGTGTCGACATGACGATGGACGCGGCGGCGCGCGTCGCCTCGCAGGCCGTGGCCATGGCGAAGCTGTCCGCTCAGGTCATCGAGGCCGCGGGGTCCGATGAGCGTGTGGAGCTCGCGGACGAGCCGGTGCACGCGGACAAGACGTGGGTCTCCTCGTACGAGATCGATCCGTTCTCCGTGCCGGGCGAGGAGAAGGCGGGGCTGCTCGCCGACTGGAGCGCGCGGCTGCTGGCCGCCGACGGGGTCACGCACGTCGACGCGTCGCTGATGACCGTGCACGAGAACAAGTTCTACGCGGACACGGCGGGCACGTCGACCACGCAGCAGCGCGTGCGGCTGCATCCGCAGCTGACCGCGGTGGCCGTCGACGGGTCGAGCGGTGAGTTCGATTCGATGCGGACGATCGCGCCGCCGGTCGGCCGCGGCTGGGAGTACCTCACGGGGACGGGCTGGGACTGGGCGGCGGAGCTCGCCGAGATCCCGGAGCTTTTGGCGGAGAAGATGCGGGCGCCGAGCGTCCGGGCGGGTTCGTACGACCTCGTCGTCGATCCGTCGAACCTGTGGCTGACGATCCACGAGTCCATCGGCCATGCCACGGAGCTGGACCGCGCGCTCGGCTACGAGGCGGCGTACGCGGGCACGTCCTTCGCCACCTTCGACCAGCTGGGCAAGCTGGCGTACGGCTCCTCGCTGATGAACGTGACGGGCGACCGGACGGCCGAGCACGGCCTCGCGACGATCGGGTACGACGACGAGGGCGTGGCAGGCCAGTCCTGGGACCTGGTCAAGGACGGCACGCTGGTCGGCTACCAGCTGGACCGGCGCATCGCGAAGCTCACCGGCTTCGAACGCTCCAACGGCTGCGCGTACGCCGACTCCCCCGGCCACGTCCCGGTGCAGCGCATGGCGAACGTGTCGCTCCAGCCGGACCCCGGCGGGCTCTCCACGGAGGATCTGATCGCGGGCGTGGACCGCGGCATCTACGTGGTCGGGGACCGGTCGTGGTCGATCGACATGCAGAGGTACAACTTTCAATTCACCGGGCAGCGCTTCTACCGCATCGAGAACGGCCGTCTCGCCGGGCAGCTGCGCGACGTCGCCTACCAGGCGACGACCACCGACTTCTGGGGCTCGATGGCCGCGGTCGGCGGCCCGCAGACGTACGTCCTCGGCGGCGCCTTCAACTGCGGCAAGGCCCAGCCCGGCCAGATCGCCGCGGTCTCGCACGGCTGCCCGTCCGCCCTGTTCCGGGGCGTGAACATTCTGAACACCACGCAGGAGGCCGGTCGATGAGCCGCAGCGCCACCAAGCCCCACGAGATCGTCGAGCGCGCCCTCGAACTGTCCACCGCCGACGGCTGCGTCGTGATCGCCGACGAGGAGTCGACCGCGAACCTGCGCTGGGCGGGCAACGCGCTGACCACCAACGGCGTCACGCGCGGACGCACCCTCACCGTCATCGCGACCGTCGACGGCAAGGAGGGCACCGCCTCCGGCGTCGTGACGCGCTCCGCCGTGACCGCGGACGACCTGGAGCCGCTGGTGCGGGCCGCCGAGGAGGCCGCGCGCGCGGCCGGGCCCGCCGAGGACGCGCAGCCGCTGGTGAGCGGCACGGCCGCCTCCCCCGACTTCACCGAGGCGCCCGTCGAGACGTCCTCGGCGGTCTTCGCGGAGTTCGCCCCGGCGCTCGGCGAGGCCTTCGCGCGGGCCCGTGCGGGCGGCCGGGAGCTGTACGGCTTCGCGAACCACGAGTTCGTGTCGAGCTACCTCGGTACGTCGACGGGGCTCCGCCTCCGCCACGACCAGCCCAACGGCACCCTGGAGCTCAACGCCAAGTCGCCCGACCGCACCAGGTCCGCGTGGGCCGGGCGCGCCACCCGCGACTTCAAGGACGTCGACCCGGCCGCCCTCGACGCGGAGCTCGACCGGCGCCTCGGGTGGGCGCAGCGCCGCATCGACCTGCCCGCCGGGCGGTATGAGACGCTGCTGCCGCCGACCGCCGTCGCCGACCTGCTGATCTACCAGCTGTGGCAGTCCTCGGCGCGCGACGCCGCCGAAGGCCGCACGGTGTTCTCCAAGCCGGGCGGCGCGACGCGGCTCGGCGAGCGGATCGCCGAGCTGCCGCTCACGCTGCGCAGCGACCCGCACGAGCCGGGCCTGGAGTCGGCGCCCTTCGTGCTCGCGCACGCCTCCGGCGGCGACGCCTCGGTCTTCGACAACGGCCTGCCGCTGTCCGCCACCGAGTGGATCCGCGCCGGTGAGCTCGCTCACCTCGCCACCAGCCGGCACAGCGCCGAGCTGACCGGGCTCCCGGTGACGCCGGCCGTCGACAACCTCGTCCTGGACGGCGGCGGCGAGCGCACGCTGGACGAGATGGTCGCGGCCACCGGGCGCGGGCTGCTGCTGACCTGCCTCTGGTACATCCGCGAGGTGGACCCGGCGACGCTGCTGCTCACGGGGCTGACCAGGGACGGCGTGTACCTCGTCGAGAACGGCGAGGTCGTGGGCGAGGTGAACAACTTCCGGTTCAACGAGTCGCCCGTGGACCTGCTCGGCCGGGCGACGGAGGCGGGCCGTACGGAGAAGACGCTGCCGCGCGAGTGGGGCGACTACTTCACCCGGGCCGCGATGCCCGCGCTGCGCGTCCCCGATTTCAATATGAGTTCGGTCAGCCCGGGCGTATAACCTCGGACCCTGCACTCACCTGTGCACCCTTCCGTACACCCAAGGAGACGCGAGACCCGTGACGGACATCGTCGACGAGCTGAAGTGGCGGGGGCTCTTCGCCCTGTCCACCGATGAAGACGCACTGCGCAAGGCGCTCGCGGACGGTCCCGTCACGTTCTATTGCGGCTTCGACCCGACTGCGGCGAGCCTGCACGTCGGGCACCTCGTGCAGGTCCTCACCGTCCGGCGGCTCCAGCAGGCGGGCCACCGCCCGCTGGCGCTCGTCGGCGGGGCCACGGGCCAGATCGGCGACCCGCGGCCGACCGCGGAGCGCACCCTGAACGACCCGGAGACGGTCGCGAACTGGGTGGCGCGGCTGCGCTCGCAGATCGAGCCGTTCCTGTCCTTCGAGGGCGAGAACGCCGCGACGATGGTGAACAACCTGGACTGGACCGCGGGCATGTCCGCGATCGAGTTCCTGCGCGACATCGGCAAGCACTTCCGGGTGAACAAGATGCTGACCAAGGACTCCGTGGCCCGCCGCCTGGAGTCCCAGGAGGGCATCTCGTACACGGAATTCAGCTACCAGCTGCTGCAGGGCATGGACTTCCTGGAGCTCTACCGGCGGTACGGCTGCACGCTGCAGACCGGCGGCAGCGACCAGTGGGGCAACCTCACGGCGGGCATCGACCTGATCCACCGCCTGGAGCCGGACGCCGTGGTCCACGCGCTCGGCACGCCGCTGATGCTCAAGTCCGACGGCACCAAGTTCGGCAAGTCCGAGGGCGGCGCGGTCTGGCTCGACCCGACGATGACGACGCCGTACGCGTTCTACCAGTTCTGGCTGAACACGGACGACCGGGACATCTCGACGTACATGCGGATCCTGTCCTTCAAGTCCCGCGAGGAGCTGGAGGAGATCGAGAAGCAGACGGAGGAGCGTCCGCAGGCGCGCGCCGCGCAGCGCGCGCTCGCCGAGGAGCTGACCACGCTGGTGCACGGCGCGGACCAGTGCGCCGCGGTGATCGCCGCGTCCAAGGCGCTCTTCGGGCAGGGCGACCTCGGTGACCTGGACGAGGCGACGCTGGCCGCCGCGCTCTCCGAGCTGCCGCGCGTCGAGGTCGCCGAGCTCGGCCCGGTCGTGGACCTGCTCGCCGAGGTGGGCCTCGTGGCGAGCAAGTCCGCCGCCCGGCGCACGGTCAAGGAGGGCGGTGCCTACGTGAACAACGTGAAGGTCGCCGCCGAGGACGCCGTGCCGGCCCGCGAGGAGCTGCTGCACGGCCGGTGGCTGGTGCTGCGCCGCGGCAAGAAGAACCTGGCGGCGGTCGAGGTCACGCGGTAGCCGTCATCCGCACGCGGGAAGGGGGCCGGTCCTGGTGGACCGGCCCCCTTCCCTTTGCTGCGAGGCGGCTACGCCCTGCGTTTGTTGCCGCGGAGCATGGTGTACGCCGCGTCACCGAGGCCGACGACGACGAGCGCCGCGACCAGCTGGAGCGCGTGCCGGCCCCAGTCGATGCCCTTGGTCTCATTGATGCCGAACTGCGTCGCGAGCCAGTTGCCCAGGACGGCTCCGATGATGCCGAACACCGTGGTCAGCCAGAGAGGACTGTGCTGCTTGCCGGGCAGAATCGCCTTGGCAATAAGACCCAGCACGAATCCCACGATGATCGCCCACAACCAGCCCATAGCTGCCTCCTAGTCGGCTCTACATGAGCGTTACGGCCAGTCTCGTCCCGTACGCCATACGGCGCATGTCGGGCGGCTCCATACGTGGCACGGCGCAGGCAGGGCACCGAGGTGAGGGCTGCCCCGGTCTCGTAGGCGGCGCAGCCGCGGCGTAACGTTGGACGGGTCGGACCAGGGGTGGATTCCAGGGAGAGTCCGGCACAGCGGACAGGGCGGTGGAACGTGATGCGGAAGCAGAGCAGCGGCCAGGTCTTCCGGATCACCGGGGCCCGGCAGGGTCTGGCGGAGGACGTGCGGGGCAGGCAGCGCCGCTATGTGATCTCCATGTCGGTGCGGACCGTGTCGGTGGTGGCCGCCGCGGTGCTCTGGAACGTCGAGCGACACGTCGCGCTCGTCGCACTGGTGCTCGGTGTCCTCCTGCCGTACATCTCCGTCGTGATCGCCAACGCCGGGCGGGAGAGTCCGCCTTCGCTGCCGTCGACGTTCGTGCCCGCTCCTTCTCGGCCAATGCTGGCGCCGCCCGTCGCGGCCGCCGCCGCGGAATCCGTCCCGGAAGATCCCCCGGGGCCCGCGTACGACCAGCGGCGCGACGCCGCGGCCGAACCGAGCTGACCGTCGACGTTGCGCCAAGCTCAAGAAAACCTCAGATCAATCATGTAGTTCCGGTGCCAGTAGCCGGGTCCCCCATGACATACTTCGTACGCGCTCCGCATCCCCCGTCGGAGCGACAGACCGACGCCGGGCAGCTCCCCCCGTGGCTGCTCGGCGTCGCCTTGTTTGAAGCACTTTTTGGACGCGCCTGTGAGTGACGAAAACCCGATCTGTTCCGCCAAGGGCTGCCGCGTCGACGCGGTCTGGGTACTCGCCTGGAACAACTCGAAGATCCACACCCCGGAGCGCCGCAAGACGTGGCTCGCGTGCGACGAACACCGCGAACACCTCTCCCAGTTCCTGGGTGTCCGCGGGTTCCTGAAGGACGTCGTGACGCTGGAGGAGTGGCAGGCGGGCCGGCCGCCCACCGCCGCGGGCTAGCCGCCGATCGCCGACATCGGGCGGTCCGGCTGCAGGAAGGTCGGGTCGTCCAGGCCCGAGCCCGCCTTCTTGCCCCACATGGCCTGCTTCCAGATGCGGGCGATGGCCTCGTCGGAGCCGCCCTCGGTGTCTTCGGGGGCCGCGCGGAGCGCCGCGCGCAGGTCCGTCTCCTCGGTGGCGAAGAGGCAGGTGCGGACCTGGCCGTCGGCCGTGAGGCGGGTGCGGTCGCAGGCCGAGCAGAACGGGCGGGTGACGGAGGCGATGACGCCGACGCGGTGCGGTCCGCCGTCCACGATCCAGCGCTCGGCGGGGGCCGAGCCGCGCTCCGTGGAGCCCTCCTCGGTGAGGTCGAAGCGGGTGCGCAGGGACTGCAGGATGTCACCCGCGGTGATCATGCCGTCGCGCTTCCAGCCGTGCTGGGCGTCCAGGGGCATCTGCTCGATGAAGCGGAGTTCGTAGTCGTTCTCCACCGCCCAGGCCAGCAGGTCCGGCGCCTCGTCGTCGTTCAGGCCCGGCATCAGGACGGTGTTGACCTTGACCGGGGTGAGGCCCGCGTCGCGGGCGGCTTCGAGGCCTTCGAGGACGTCCTTGTGGCGGTCTCGGCGGGTGAGCGTCTTGAAGACGTCGGGGCGCAGCGTGTCCAGGGAGACGTTGACCCGGTCCAGGCCCGCGGCCTTGAGGGCCTTCGCGGTGCGCTTGAGTCCGATGCCGTTCGTCGTCAGGGACATCTTGGGGCGGGGCTCCAGCTGGGCGCAGCGCTCGACGATGCCGACGAGGCCGGGGCGGAGCAGGGGCTCGCCGCCGGTGAAGCGGACCTCGCGGATGCCCAGGTGGGTGACGGCGACCCGGACGAGGCGGACGATCTCGTCGTCCGTGAGCAGGTCCGGCTTGGCCAGCCACTGCAGGCCCTCTTCCGGCATGCAGTACGTACAGCGCAGATTGCAGCGGTCGGTCAGTGAAACGCGCAGGTCAGTGGCTACACGGCCAAATGTGTCGATGAGCACTGCGGCCCCCTCCCCGGCGGTTGGATGTTCTGGGTCCACTGCTTTCGACCTTACGCGACGCCTCTGACATCCTCATGGGCCATTTGCCACGAGGAACGGTACGGCCGCGTCGTAGGACTCTACGACGCGGCCGCTACGAACGTGTGAACAAGGGCGGGTCGGTGAACCCCTGGGTCAGTGGGCTCCGACGCCCGTGAGGGACTTGACCTCCAGCTCCGCGTACTTGCCCTTGTCCGGCTCCTCCTTGGAGAGGAGCGAGCCGAGCCAGCCGAGCAGGAAGCCCAGCGGGATGGAGATGAGGCCCGGGTTCTCCAGCGGGAAGAAGTCGAAGTTCGCGTCGGGGAACATCGAGGAGGGCTTGCCGGAGACGACCGGTGAGAACAGCACCAGGCCGACCGCGGCGATGAGGCCTCCGTAGATGGACCAGAGGGCGCCCTGCGTGGTGAACCTCTTCCAGAACAGGCTGTAGAGGATCGTCGGCAGGTTGGCGGAGGCCGCGACCGCGAAGGCGAGGGCGACCAGGCCCGCCACGTTGAGGTCGCGGGCCAGCGCGCCGAGCGCGATGGAGACGATGCCGATGAACACGGTCGACCAGCGGGCCGCCTTCATCTCCTCCTTCTCCGTGGCCTTGCCCTTCTTGATGACGTTCGCGTAGATGTCGTGGGCGAACGAGGACGACGAGGCGAGGGTGAGGCCCGCGACGACCGCGAGGATCGTGGCGAAGGCGACCGCGGAGATCACCGCGAGCAGGATCGCGCCGCCGGTCGAGTCGCCACCGCCGCCGATCTCCAGGGCGGCGAGCGGCGCCGCCGTGTTGCCCGCCTTGTTGGAGGCGATGATCTCGCCGGGCTTGAGCAGGGCGGCTGCCCCGAAGCCGAGGACGATCGTCATCAGGTAGAAGGCGCCGATGATGCCGATCGCCCAGTTCACGGACTTACGGGCGGCCTTGGCCGTGGGCACGGTGTAGAAGCGGATCAGGATGTGCGGCAGGCCCGCGGTGCCGAGGACCAGGGCGATGCCCAGCGAGATGAAGTCCAGCTTCGAGGTGCCGGTCGCGCCGTACTTGAGGCCGGGCTCCAGGAACGCCGAGCCCTTGCCGCTGTTGGAGGCGGCCGTACCGAGCAGGTCGGAGACGTTGAAGTTGAACTTCAGGAGGATCAGGAAGGTGATGAGGACGGTGCCGGTGATGAGCAGGACGGCCTTGACCATCTGCACCCAGGTGGTGCCCTTCATGCCGCCGATGGTGACGTAGACGATCATCAGAACACCGACGAGGGCGACGATGAGGATCTTTCCGGCGTCACTGGTGATGCCGAGCAGCAGCGAGACGAGGACGCCCGCGCCCGCCATCTGCGCGAGCAGGTAGAAGATCGACACGACGATGGTGGAGGTGCCCGCGGCGGTGCGGACCGGGCGCTGGCGCATGCGGTACGCGAGGACGTCGCCCATCGTGTAGCGCCCGGAGTTGCGCAGCGGTTCGGCGACCAGGAGGAGCGCCACGAGCCAGGCGACCAGGAAGCCGATGGAGTAGAGGAACCCGTCGTAGCCGAAGAGGGCGATGGCGCCCGCGATGCCGAGGAAGGACGCGGCGGACATGTAGTCGCCGGAGATCGCCAGGCCGTTCTGGAAGCCGGTGAACTGGCGGCCGCCCGCGTAGAAGTCGGCGGCGCTCTTGGTCTGCCGGCCCGCCCAGACGGTGATGAAGAGGGTCGCGACGACGAAGGCCGCGAAGAGGCTGATGATCAGTGTCCGGTGCTCGGAGGCGTCGGACGCGGCCGCCAGCTCGATGACGGCGGGGTGCGCGGGGCTCATGCGTCGCCCTCCAGGCGGGTCTGCGGGCGGTCCAGGGGGTTCTGCGGGCCGTGCTCCATGCGGGCCCGGATCGCCTCGGCCTTCGGGTCGAGCTTCGAGGCGGCGTGGCGCGAGTAGAACCAGGCGATGAGGAACGTGGTCAGGAACTGCCCGAGGCCGAGGACCAGGGCGACGTTGATGTTGCCGAAGAGCTTGGTGCCCATGAACTCGCCCGCGTAGTTGGAGAGCAGGACGTACACGAGGTACCAGGCGATGAAGGCGACGGTGAGCGGGAAGGCGAACGAGCGGTGCGCGGAGCGCAGTTCACCGAATTCCGCGCTCTCCTGCACCTCGGTGAACTCCTCCGTGGAGGGCGCGTGGGGAGCGGGTTCTTTTCCTGCGCCACCCTTCGAAGGGGGCGGTGCGTCGGTGGCCACGGAGTCTCCTCGTGGTGCGGGTGGGGTGGGGACGGACAGTTGTTCCATGGGCTCCGGTCTCATCCAGCGTGACGCGGATCACGTGAGCCACGGATGGCGATGCTAAGGCCATGGGACGTGATCCGACAGGGGGTTGATGTTGTTTCCGTTCTCTGCTCAACGTCCCTGGGGCGCGTCCGACGTGGCCGAACTCCCCCATTTCTTCGGTAAGTCATTGCTGGCCTGGGAGTTTCAGGGTTAGCTTCACCCTGAACCACCCGTCATGTACCTGCCCGAGCACCGGTCGTGTTCGGGCAGTTCCGTATGCGATTCCGTATGCGGTTCCGTCTCCGGATGATGTGGAGATCCCATGGCTCATCTGCGTTCCAGACGTCGTACGGCACTGATCGTGCCGCTCGGCCTCGCGCTCGCCGCCTCGGTCGGTTTCGTGCCCGGCGCCGCGACCGCGGCCCCGAACGAGTCGCCCGCCCCGGTGTCGGCGAAGGCCGCGGAGGACGCCCCCGTCTTCGCGTACGTCGTCAACACCCGTACCGACCGCAAGACGCTCGCGTACGTCGAGAAGGCGATCGCCAAGGCCGGTGGCTCCGTCGTCGTCACGTACGAGAAGATCGGCGTCATCGTCGCGCACTCGTCGAACCCGAAGTTCGGCGAGCAGATACGCGCCGTCCGCGGTGTCCAGTCCGCGGGCGCGACCCACACCTCGCCCCTGAAGGCCGCCGGCACCACGGACGACGGCAAGGCGAAGCTGCTCTCCAAGTCCGAGGCCAAGGCCCTGAAGCGGAGCGCCGCCCCCGGCGCCGAGCCGCTGGAGGCCGACCAGTGGGATCTGCGCGCGATCGACGCCGACAAGGCCGCGAAGATCAACCCGGGCAGCAAGAAGGTCACCGTCGCCGTGATCGACACCGGCGTCGACGACACCCACCCCGACCTCTCGGCCAACTTCTCGCCGTCGCAGTCGGCGAGCTGTGTCGGCGGCAAGGCGGACACCTCGGCGGGGTCCTGGCGCCCGTCGTCGAAGGACAGCTACCACGGCACGCACGTGGCCGGTGAGATCGCCGCCGCGCGCAACGGCGTCGGCGTCGCGGGCGTGGCGCCCGGCGTGAAGATCTCCGCCATCAGGGTCGCCGACCCGGTCGACGAGCTGTTCTACCCGGAGAACGTGGTCTGCGCCTTCGTGTTCGCCGCCGACCACGGCGTCGAGATCACGAACAACAGCTACTACGTGGACCCGTGGCTGTACAACTGCAAGGACGACCCGGACCAGAAGGCGATCCTCGACGCGGTCAACCGCGCGCAGCTGTACGGCCAGAAGAAGGGCACCCTGCACGTCGCCTCCGCGGGCAACTCCAACCACGACCTGGACTCCGACGCGATCGTCGACAGCTCCAGCCCGGACGACTCCACCCCGGTGACCCGCACCATCGACCCGCACGAGTGCCTCGACGTGCCGACCCAGCTGCCGGGCGTCGTCACCACCAGCGCGACGGGCGTGAAGGACCTGAAGTCGATCTACTCCAGCTACGGCAAGGGTGTCGTCGACATCGCGGCCCCGGGCGGCGACAAGTGGCAGATCCCGTCGGACACCCCGTCGAAGAACGGCCGCATCCTCTCCACCATGCCGGGCGGCGAGTACGGCTGGCTGCAGGGCACCTCGATGGCCGCGCCGCACGCCTCGGGCGTCGCCGCGCTGATCAAGTCCACGCACCCCAAGGCGAGCCCCGCCGAAGTGCAGCGGCTCCTGAAGAAGCAGGCCGACCGTCTCGAGTGCCCGTCGGGTTACGACCCCGACGGTGACGGCGACGTCGACGCGGTCTGCCAGAGCGGCGGCAAGCACGACAACGGCTTCTACGGCAGCGGTCTCGTCGACGCGCTCGACGCCGTGAAGAAGAAGTGACGGGGAGAGAGAACGTGCACAAGTCCCACATATCGGCGACGGCCTTCCTGCGCTCACGACGCGCGCTGGCCCTGCCGCTCGGCGTCGCGCTGGTCTCGGCCGTCGCCTTCCTGCCGGGCACGGCCTCGGCCCGGCCCGCGGGGATCCCGGACGCCCCGGCCTCGGTGTCGGCGGCCCTGGGGCTGCCGTCCGCGGACGCCGCTTCCATGAGCTACGTCGTGAACGTCCGCCCCGGCAAGGGGAGTGCGGAGCGCGCGAAGAAGGCCATCGCCAAGGCGGGCGGCGACGTCGTCATCGCGTACGACCGGATCGGCGTCATCGTCGTCCACTCGGCCGACCCCGACTTCGCCAAGACGATCCGCAAGGTCAAGGGCGTCGACTCGGCGGGCGCGACGCGGACGGCGCCGCTGTCGGCGCAGGCCGACGACGCCCTGGAGTCGGAGCGGCCGCTGACCGCCCAGGAGGCGAAGGCCGCCGCGGGCAAGGCGTCGGCGGGCCAGGACGAGCTGGAGCCGCTGCAGTGGGACCTGCCCGCCATGAAGGCGGACAAGGCGCACAAGATCTCGCTCGGCAGCAGCAAGGTCACGGTCGGCGTCCTCGACTCCGGGGTCGACGACACGCACCCCGACATCGCGCCGAACTTCGACCGCGGGGCGTCCGCGAGCTGCCTGGGCGGCGTGCCCGTCCAGAAGGGCGACGCGTGGCGGCCGGTGGCCGGGGAGAGCGACCACGGCATGCACGTGGCGGGCACCATCGCCGCGGCGAAGAACGGCACCGGCGTCACGGGTGTCGCGCCGGGCGTGAAGGTGGCGAGCCTGAAGGTGGCCGAGCCGGCGACCGGCATGTACTACACGGAGGCCGTGGTCTGTGGCTTCGTGTGGGCGGCCGACCACGGCGTCGACGTCACCAACAGCAGCTACTACACCGACCCGTGGCTGTTCAACTGCAAGACCGACGCCGACCAGAAGGCGCTGGTCGACGCGGTCGGGCGGGCCTCGAAGTACGCGGAGCGCAAGGGCGCGGTGAACGTCGCGGCCGCGGGCAACGCGAAGACGGACCTCGCTCAGGACGAGATCCTCGACGATTCGAGCCCCGACGACACCACTCCGGTGCCGCGGACCATCAAGACCAAGGACTGCCTCGACCTTCCGTCGCAGCTGCCCGGTGTCGTGACGGTCTCGGCGACCGGCGCGAAGGGCATCAAGTCGTCGTACTCGAACTACGGCAACGGCGTCGTGGACATCGCGGCTCCGGGCGGCGACTCCACGAAGTACCAGGCGCCGGACGCGCCGGCCGTCGACGGCCGCATCCTGTCGACGCTGCCGGGCGGCAAGTTCGGCTACAAGGCCGGTACGTCGATGGCGTCGCCGCACGCCGCGGGCGTCGCCGCGCTCCTGAAGTCGACGCATCCGCACGCGTCGGCGGCGCGCATCAAGGCGCTCCTGTACCGCCAGGCGGACGCGATGGCCTGCACGAAGCCGTACGACTACGACGGTGACGGCAAGGCCGACGCGGTCTGCGAGGGCGGCCGGAACAAGAACGGCTTCTACGGCGTGGGCATGGCCGACGCACTGGAAGCCGTGCGCAAGTAGCACCGTCAGACGGTGAGGTGGGGCCGGGCGGCCAGGGGCCGCCCGGCCCCTTCCCGTCGGCCCACGAGAGGATCTCGTGTCATGTACGAGTACAAGAACTCCGAGTTCGTCGCCTCCGGCACGGAGCACTGGGTGGCGTGGCCCACCCGGCCCCGATGGCAGCTGGTGGCCCGGTTCGTCGCGACCGTGCTGTTCCTGCCGCTCTGGGTCGTCCTCGGGATCGCGATCTTCCTCTGCACCCTCGCCATCGGTCTGGCCACCGAGGTGATCACGGCGGTGAGCTCGTCGTACGACAAGGCCTTCGACCGGTTCATGGACAAGGCGCTGGGCCGCGTCTTCACGCTGCCCCGCTGGTGCGTGCTCTGGTCCGAGATGCGGTACGAGGGGGACGCCGCGCACTACCGCGCGAGGGTCGACGAGCTCGTCGCCAAGTGGACCGCCAGGGCGTCGGCCCCGCGGCGGCCCAAGAAGCCGCTGCCGCCCTCCGAGTGCGAGATCCCGCGGCGCGCCTACCGCGGCTGTGGTGGGCACTACGTCGTCCAGGTGGCTACCGCCCAGGGGTGGGAGCTGCGGCCCTCCGAGCCGGAGAAGTCGGTCAGGCTGTGGTGGTCGGCGAGCAGCTGATGGATGAGTGACGGGGTCCGATCGGAACGGCTATGCACCAGTTGTCCCCCAGGACTTGCCCACCGCCGGAAGCCCTGGTGAAGATCATGTGGTGAGCTCCATACGACCGTCCGTCGAGCCCGGAGGCGATGCCGCGACCGGCATACCGGCCACTGCCGCCACCGCTCCCGTCTCGCACCGCGCCCCGCGCCGCCGGCCCTCCGTCGGCCGCGCCGCGGCCGTGCTCGTCCTCGTGGCCGTCGCCGCGCTGATCCCCCTGCTCGGCCCTTCGGCGGCGCTGCACGAGACCGGGGAGGCACGGGCGCCCGGCACCGGCGGGATCACGTTCCTGCGGGCGGTCCTGTTCGCCGCCCTGTGCGTGCAGTGGGGCGAGGTGTTCGCGGTGCGGCTCGCGCGCCGGGTCCCGGGGGCGCCGCTCGACCGGGCGCCGGGCAGTTGGTCGGCGTATGCGGCGTGGGCCGGGTGCGCCGCGGCGCTGGGGCTCGCGGCGATCGTGGCGAACGGCAATCTGGTCCCGCAGGCGCTCTCGGACCTGGACATCGGGCGGCTGTACGACACCCGGGACGGGCGGCTCGCCCTCCTGGAGGTCAACGCGTTCATCGTGGCCGCGCTGTGCGCGCGCTCCCGGCGCCCGGCGTGGGCGGCGCTCCCGCTGGCCGCGGTGATCGTCGCGGAGGCGCTGCGGGCCCACCCTCCGGTGGAGGACTCCCCGCTCCTCGGCAGCGGCCTCACGCTCGTCCACCTGACGTGCGGCGCGCTGTGGGCGGGTGGGCTGCTGTACGTCCTGCGCATCCTGCGCCGGTGGCGGACGTCCTCTCCGGAGCAGGCCGTCGCGGTATTGGGGCTCTACGCGCGCGTGGCCGCCGTCCTGTTCGCCGCGATCACGGCGACCGGGGTGTGCAGCACACTGCGCCGGATGCCCGCGGACACGATCGTGGACCAGCTCACCGGAACGGCCTACGGCCGCACCCTGCTCGCGAAGGTGCTGCTCGTCCTCGCCGTCGCGCTGCTCGCGGTCCTTGCGCGTCGTCGGCTGCGCGGCGCGGCCGACCGCGCCTCGGCCTACGTTCCCGCGCGCGGGGAGGTGGTCGCGCTGGGCGTCGTCGTGGTGCTTTCGGCGCTGCTGACCGCGGTGCCGGTGCCGATTCGCTGGTGAGCGGCCAGCACCCCTTGGGCCAGCAGGAACTGGGCCGCTATGTAGGTGAGCATGATCGCGAAGTCGGGCCGGGGCAGCTGGGGCCAGTCGGCGACACCGGTCGCGATCAGGGTGTCCGAGAGCAGGAAGAGTGCCCCTCCCGCGGCCGCCGCGGGACCGAGCCTGGTGGCGCCGAACGCCATGGCGGTGAGCAACAGGCTGTAGCCCGCGACGGGCCCGCGCATGTCGGCCGGCAGATCGGGCCAGAGCAGCGCCACGGTGCCGATGAGCGCGACTGCGTACGCGGCCACAAGCCCCGCCCCACGCGCGCGGGGCGCCCGTACCCCGTACCTCTTGAAGAGCACGAGGTAGCAGACGTGCCCGGCGGCGAAGGAGCCCATCCCCGCGAGGAAGGCGGGCTCCGCGTCGAAGAGCAGGAAGGTGTCGCCGCCCCACCCGAAGAGCAGGGCGGCGATCAGCGGCCGGGGTCCGTTCCGCAGGGCGACGTACGCCGCGAGGAGCGGCATGAGCAGCGGCTTGCAGACGGCGTGGCCAGGACCGAAGTCCGCGAGGAGCACGAGGAGGTCACCGAGCGCGGCGACACCGAAGGCGCAGAGCACCGTGCGCGGCGCGGGCCACCGCGTCACGCGGCGCGCTCCGGGACGGGGGTGTCGGAGGCGGGCAGGGCTGCTGTCGGGGACGCCTCGGGGGTGGTTTCCGCAGCCTCAGGGGCCGCCGGCTGCCAGCCAGGGCCTCCGAAGACGCGTCCCGCCCGTTCGCGCCAACCGGTGGCCGCCTTCAGGTCCCTGGCGATGGCGGCGTACTCGTGGGTGGCCACGCGCAGCGGGTTGTACGTGTGGATGTTCTTCGTGAGCCCGTACACGGGACGGTCGGTCTCGGCGACCCAGGAGCCGAACACGCGGTCCCAGATGATCAGGATGCCGCCGAAGTTGCGGTCGAGGTAGCCGCCCTGGGACGCGTGGTGCACGCGGTGGTGCGAGGGCGTGTTGAAGACGTACTCGACGGGACGGGGCAGTTTCCCGATGCGCTCGGTGTGGATCCAGAACTGGTAGACCAGGTTGGCCGACGAGCAGAACGCGAGCGCCGCCGGGTGGACGCCGAGGGCGATCAGCGGCAGGTAGAACGGCCACACCGTCAGGCTCGTCCAGGGCTGGCGGAGCGCGGTGGTGAGGTTGAACTTCTCGCTGGAGTGGTGCACCACGTGACAGGCCCACAGGACGCGGATCACGTGGTGGCCGCGGTGCGACCAGTAGTAGAAGAAGTCCTGCGCGAGGAGCATCAGCGGGATCGTCCACCACAGGACGGGCACGCGCAGCGGCGTCAGCGCGTACACGCCCGAGTAGATCGCGACGATGGGGATCTTCCACAGGAAGTCGAAGACGAGGCTGCCGAGCCCCATGGTGATGCTGGTCGCGGCGTCCTTGGTCTCGTACCCCGCGGCATCCTCGTCGGGATGGATCCGGTGGCTCACGATCTCGACGACGGTGAGCAGCACGAAGGCCGGGATGGACCACAGCACGACATCGGGCAGGTTCGGGGACATGCAGGCACCGTAGAACGGCTATTCGCCCACGACTAGGGGTTGTTACCGACAAGTATTACCGGCGGTACGGGTGTGGATGTTGGTGATCCTCACCAAAGATCCGGCTTCAAACGGGCGGCGAGCGGGCGGGGGCGCCTCGAACCCCCGGCCCGCTCACCGGCCCCGCCCGCTCACCAGACCCGTACCGACCCTCCCGTCGCGAACACCGGACTCGTCGCGTCGGCGGGCGGCTCCTTCAGGGGTTCGTCCAGTTCTCCAACCGTCGGTCCCACGCGCGCGGCGATCTCGTCGAGCCGTTCGAGGTCGAAGCCGTAGACGCGGGCCGCGTTGCCGCCGACCATGGCGGCGATCTCCTCCCTGGGGAGGCCGGCGTAGGCGACGCGCAGGCCTTCGCGCGAGTAGGGGTACGTTCCCTCGTCGTGCGGATAGTCGCTGCCCCACATGATCTTGTCGAGGCCGATGCGGTCACGCAGGGCCGCCTCGTGGGGGCGCATGAAGCTCGCGCCCACGAAGCAGTTGTCGCGCCACACTTCGGAGGGTCCCTTGCCCATCGCGTCGGCGAGGCCCGCGCCGAACTTCGACTCGGCGGTCTCGGTCGTCTCCGTGCCGCCCGCCCGGCGCGCCGCGGCGACCAGGCGCCCGTGGTAGTAGTCCAGCATGTCGAGGACGCCGGGGATCCACCCCGAGCCCTGTTCGGTGAGGACCAGTTTGAGGTCCGGGTGGCGGCGGAAGGCCCCGCCGAAGGCGAGGTGCCACAGCGCGCGGTGGGAGAACCACGTCGTCTCGACCATGAACACCGCGCGGGCGGCCGGTTCCTCGCCGAGCGGCGGCGAGGCCGAGCCCGCGTGATGGTTGACGGGCACGCCCAGCTCGGCGCAGGCGGCCCAGATCGGGTCGTACGCCGATGAGTAGAGCTCGGGAAGGCCTGAGCCGGGTGGGGTGCCGGGGAGCATGAGGCCGCCTGTCAGGCCCGCCTCCACGGAGCGGTGGATCTCCTCCACCGCCAGGTCGACGTCGTTGAGGAGGATCTGGAAGACGCCCGCCCTGCGGCCCGGTGCGGCGGCGCAGAAGTCCGCGAGCCAGCGGTTGTGGGCGCGCAGACCGGCCCAGCGCTGTTCGAACTCCTCGCGGGTCGGCGCCGGTGCCATGAGGGACGCCGAGGGGAAGAACGGCGGGATGGTGTTGGGGAAGACGACCTCGGCGACGATGCCGTCCGCCTCGAGCTCGGCGACCCGGCGGTCGGAGTTCCAGTTGCGGTCGGCCGTGTCGGCGAGGAGGTCCTCGTACGGGTTGACGTAGGTGGCCGCCCAGGCGTCGAACGCGTCGTGATGGCGCGACTCCAAGTACGGCCGGTAGTCGAGGAGATCGGCGCCCGCGTGGCAGTCCGCGGAGATGACGGTGTAGCGGTCCTCGGTCGTCCGTGATGCGGTCATGCGTCCGCCCCCAGTACCGGGAAGTCGTGGTCGGTCAGCCAGTGGCGGCCCACCGCGCGCGAGCGGGCCCAGGACGCCTCGACGGACGTCTGGTCGGCGTCCTGGCCGAGGTCGGCGGGGGTCGGTCCGATGCGCTGGGCCAGAGGCGCGAGTGCCGCCGTGTCGAAGCCGAAGACCTCGGCGGCGGCGAGCCCCAGCATGCGGCGGCTCTCCGCCACGGGGATGTCGTGGAAGGTTTTCCGCAGCCACGCGCGCGTGTCGGGCCAGGTGCCCTCGGGGTGCGGGAAGTCGCTGCCCCACAGGATGTTGTCGACGCCGATCTCGTACCGCTGGGCGAGTTCGCGCCGCTTGGTGTTGGTGGCGCAGACGAAGATCTGCCGGTCCAGGTACTCGTGCGGTGGCCGCTTCAGCTCCTCGAACGGGGAGAGCTTCTTGCCGCCGTGCGCGCCCAGGTAGAGGCGGTCCATGAACCACAGGAGGTTCGGCAGCCACCAGCAGCCGGACTCGGCGACGCCGAATTTCAGCCCCGGGTGGCGTTCGAAGACGCCGGACCAGAGCATGAACCACAGGGGGCGGGCGGGCCACCAGGTCACTTCGGAGACGTAGATCCCGAGGTGGTCGCCGTACTCGTGGCGGGGCGCCGCTCCGGAGTGGGTGACCACGGGCATCGCGCACTCGGCCGCCGCCGCCCACACGGGGTCGTAGCGACGGTCGTGGTAGGGCGCCTTGTCGACCCACATGGAGGGGATCATCAGAGCGCCGAGCCCCGACTCCTTGGCGCGGTGGATCTCGGCGACGACGCGGTCGACGTCCCCGGTGATGGGCAACAGGGCCACGCCGCAGTGCCGTTCGGGATGCTCGGACACGAAGTCGGCCAGCCACCGGTTGTGGGCCTGGGCGCCCGCCATGCCGAGCTCGGGGTCCTGGTCGCCGGAGAGGCCGAGGCCGACGCCGAAGGGCGCGGCGGTGCGGCTGTCGACGGCGTCCGCGTCGGGGAAGACGACCTCGGCGGCCACCCCGTCGCCGTCGAGCTCCTTGAGGCGCTGTGCGGCGTCCCAGCCGCCGCGCAGGCCCTCTTCGTTGTCCTGGAACCACTTGGCGGCGAAGGCGTCGTTGCGGATGCCGAGCCGCGTGGCTTCCTCGCGGCGGGCGTCGCGCTCGCCGAGGAAGTCGTCGAAGTCGCGGTGGAAGCGGCGGTCGAGGTAGGGCCGGTACTCCTCGGTGGGGAGTCCGGCGTGGCAGTCGGAGGAGATGATCAGGTACGGGTCCTGAGCGCTCACCTGCTGAGCCCCCTTCGGTCCAGTCAGTCGAGGATGAAGTTCTCCAGGTACGCCGGGTCGGCGCGGTCGAGCATGGAGCGCGACCTCGCCTTGATCTGCCGGTCGCTGTGCTCGCTCGCCGGGAGCAGCCAGAAGCGTCCTGCCGTGATGCCGTCGGCCACGAAGTCCGCGACCTCCTCGACCGGTGTGAACGCGATCTCCTGGCCCGCCTCCTTCATGGCGGTCTCCCACTGGTCGAGGCTGCGGTAAGGCGTCCTGCGGGGGCGGGACTTGGCGTACCGATCGGGCCGGTTGCGGTGTGACTCCCACAGGCCGGTGCGGAGCATGTGGGGGCCCGGGAAGAGCACGGAGGCGCCCACGCGCGCGTGCTCCGCCTTCAGGTGGGCGTACAGCGACTCGGTCATCGTGACGACGGCGGCCTTGGTGACCGCGTACACGGAGGCGGTGGGCAGCGGCGCGATACCGCCGTCGCCGGACGAGGTGTTGACGACGTGTCCCGGCTCGCCGCCCGCGATCATGCGGGGCACGAAGGCCTGGATGCCGTGGAAGACGCCCCAGACGTTGACCTCGAAAGCCCACTTCCAGTCGTTCGGGTCGTGCTCCCACATGCGCCCCTCGGCGCCCGACCCGACCCCCGCGTTGTTGCACAGCACATGGACGGCGCCGAACTTGTCGTACGCCTCCTCGGCGAGGGCGAAGACCTGCTCGCGCACTCCGACGTCCACCACGCGCGCGTGCACCGTCGCGCCGTCCTCCCGCAGGGAGACGGCCGCCTTCTCCAAGGCGCTCTCCTCGACGTCCGCGAGGACCACTTTCAGGCCGTCCGCCGCGAACCGGCGCGCCATGGCGAGCCCGATGCCGCTCGCCGCGCCCGTGACGACCGCGACCCGGCCCGTGCGCAGCTCCATGTCAGGCGCTCCCCTCGGGCGGGCCGTCGAGGATCTGCGCGGGGTCGTCGTAGCGCTGGTGGATGTAGGGCAGCAGGGACTGCGCGCTGACGCGCTCGACGACGCGGCCCTGCTGGTCGGTGGTCTTCTCGCCGATGGTGATCTCGACGAGGGAGCGCACCGGCAGGTCGGCCACGGGGTCGTACATCGACTCGCGCAGCACCACGTCCCCGGTGACGGCCTCCAGCTTGCGGACCTTCTCGTTGCGTACGCAGTGCACGAGCACCGGTTCCGCGTCGAAGCCCGAACCGTCCACCGCGGGCAGGAACTTGAAGTAGAAGTCGGTCTTCTGGGTCGGCTCGGGCAGCGGCAGGTCGCCGCTGACCGCGCCCCGCACCTCCACGAAGGCGATGCCGTGCCGGGCGAGGCGGGCCCGTACCACCAGGCCGTCCCGCTCGACCTCCACCTCGCCGAGCTTCTTCGGCTCCCCGAACACCTCGCGCCCGCCGATGAGGGCACGCTCGTGGGTCATCGGCATCACCAGCGGATACCAGCCCGCCACTCCCCCGTGCTCGGCGGCGACGGCGACCGAGCCCGCGCCCAGCGGATAGCCCGGCAGGTCGACCTTGCTGATGTTCGCCCGCACGAGCGGCCGTCCGGCGGACTTCAGCGGCGGCGGGAGGACCGCGGCGACCACGTCCGGGTCCGTCTCCCAGACGGCCACGACACCCGTGGACCAGATGTCGGGGAGCCTGGAACTCGCGGCCCGTGCGGCGGCGATCTCCGCCTCGTCACGTGCTCCGTAGCGAATACGTGCCATGTCGTACCACCCTTCGTCGGCGCGGACCCGGGGTCCGCGGGCGGGACTTGCGGCAGTTCTGTAACACAGTTACAACAGGACTCGTGAAGGGTAAAGAGACGCGCACGCAGCTGAACCGGGCCGTCGTGCTCGACACCGCCGCGCACCTCGTCAAGCGGCACGGTCCGCAGGCCCTGACGATGCGGGCGCTCGCCGCCGAGCTCGGCACCGCCGTCACCTCCATCTACTGGCACGTCGGCAACCGCGAGTCGCTCCTGGACGCCCTCGTCGAGCGCACCCTCGCCGACCTCGGCGAGATCCGCGCCACAGGACGCACCCCCGTCCAGCGCGTCGCCTCCGTGGCCCGCGCCCTGCGCCATCAGCTCCTCGACCACCCGCACCTCGTCGCGATGGTCCACGAACGCGGCCTGACGGAAAGGATGTTCCTGCCCGCCCAGCGCACCCTCGTCCACGAGGTCCACGAGGCGGGGCTGCGCGGCGCTCGCGCAGCCGAGGCCGTGCGCGCCGTCCAGGTCCACGTCGTCGGTCATGTCCTCGTCGAGCGGGCCCGCGAACGGGCGCCCGTGCAGCGGCCCGGCGAGGAGGAGTTGTGGACGGAGCAGACGGCGGAGCAGGACGCCGCGCTCGCCCGCGCGCTCGCGGGACCGGTCGATCCGGAGGCGGTTTTCGCCACCTCCGTGAGGGCTCTGGTGGCCGGGCTTCTCGGACCGGGGCCCTGACTGTCGGTCGCGGCCCGTATCCTCATGGACCATGCTCGAAGACCGCACGACCGCAGCGTCCGCAGTGCCCTGGCCGGCCGCGTATCCAACGGGGTACGCGGTCGTCGACGTGGAGACCACCGGCCTGGCCCGCGACGACCGCATAGTGTCGGCCGCCGTCTACCGCGTGAGCGCCCGCGGCGACATCGAGGACCACTGGTACACGCTGGTGAACCCCCAGCGCGACCCGGGCCCCGTCTGGATCCACGGGCTCACCAGCGAGATGCTCGCGGACGCCCCGCTCTTCAAGGACGTCGCCGAGGAGTTCGCGGCCCGCCTCGACGGACGTGTCCTCGTCGCGCACAACGCCGTCTTCGACTGGTCGATGATCGCGAGGGAGTACGCGCGCGCGGAGCGCACCGCCCCCGTGCGCCAACGCCTGTGCACCATCGCGCTCTCCAAGGAGCTCGCGCTCCCGCTGCCCAACCACAAGCTGGAGTCCCTGGCCGCGCACTTCGGCGTCGAGCAGCGCCACGCGCACAACGCCCTGGACGACGCGCGCGTGCTGGCCGAGGCGTTCCGTCCCAGTCTGCTGGCGGCGGCCGGCGGCAATGTCCGCCTGCCGCTCCTGGAGTGCAGGCCGCTCACCGAGTGGTCGGACGGCGCGCCCCGCATCGTCCGCCAGTCGACGGGCCCGACGCCCGCCTCGTCGTACCGGCCCGGAAGTTGGCGCCCCTCGCGGAAGCGCCCGCCGTGCCCGTACCCGAACCCGGGGCGTTACGAACCGGGCAAACCGCTCAAGCAGGGCATGCGGGTCGCGTTCTCCGGGGACACCTCCGTGGAACGTGAACTCCTGGAGGACCGCGCGGTGGAGGCCGGGCTGCACATCGCGACGAGTGTGTCGCGCCTCACGAGCCTGCTCGTCACGAACGACCCGGACTCCGGCACCTCCAAGACCGTCAAGGCCCGCTCGTTCGGCACGCCCGTCATCGACGAGGCGGCGTTCGGACAGCTCCTCCAGGACGTGGCGCCCGCCACGGAGCCATAACCGTCGGACGCGTGACCGTCGGACGCGTAACCGTCAGACGGGTGATTGCCGCGCGACTCGCCCGCCGACCGCTCGCCCCGCACCGCCGCCGCGTCCCACCCTGAGGCGCATGGCACGTTGCGAGGTCTGCGGAAACGACTACGGCATGTCCTTCGAAGTGCACGCCCAAGGGGCGGTGCACGTCTTCGACTGCTTCTCCTGCGCCATCCACCGCATGGCGCCCATCTGCGAGCACTGCCGGTGCCGCATCATCGGCCAGGGCGTCGAGGTGGAGGGCCACTGGTACTGCGGCGCCCACTGCTCGCGCGCGGAGGGGCGGGTGGGCATCGTCGACAACGTCTGACCGGACCCCGCCGCCGGGCACCCCACGACCCGAGAGGTACCGTCGTGGGGTGTACCGCTTCCTGTTGTCCCGGCAGTGGGTGATCCTCACCCTCATCGCCCTCGTTCTCATCCCCGTGATGGTCGAGCTCGGCTTCTGGCAGCTGCACCGCCATGAGAACCGGGTCGCCCAGAACCAGCGGATCTCGGACGCGCTCAACGCCGACCCGGTCCCGGCCGAGAAGCTCACCTCGCCCGGCCACGAGGTGCCCAGGGAAGACCTCTACCGCCGGGTGAGCGCCAAGGGGACGTTCGACGCGAAGCACGAGGTCGTGGTGCGGCGCCGCACCAACTCCGACGACGCGGTCGGCTTCCACGTCCTGACCCCGTTCGTCCTCGGCGACGGCAAGGTCCTGCTCGTCAACCGCGGCTGGATCCCCGCCGACGGCCCGCAGACCGCCTTCCCGAAGATCCCCGCCCCGCCCAAGGGCGAGATCACCGTCACCGGCCGCCTCATGGCCGACGAGACGTCCGCGGCCAGCGGCATCAAGGACGTCCGCGGCCTTCCGGACCGTCAGATCATGCTGATCAGCAGCGGGCAGCAGGCCGACGCCCTCGGCAAGCAGGTTCTCGGCGGCTACGTCGAGCTGTCCGCTCCCGAGGCGAAGGGCGGCTCCCCCGAGCTGATCGGCGAGCCCGACCACAGCAGCATCGGCGCCCACATGGCGTACGCGGTCCAGTGGTGGCTGTTCGCCACGGGCGTCCCCATCGGCTGGGTGGTCCTGGTCCGCAGGGAGCGGCGCGACCGCGCGGCGGCCGCGGAAGCCACGGCTCCGGAAGCGACGCCCGCGGCCGTCTAGGACTTCAGGGTCTGCGCCAGGGCTCCAGGGGCTGCGCCGTGCTCCAGGGTCTGCGCCGGAAGTCCCGCATTCCGCCAGATTGACGCGGCCCGACTCCGGGAAACCGTCATCCGTGTCCCGCCACATCGAAGACCTCGCGCCCGCCACCGACCTCCCGCCCGCCGAACAGCTCGTGCCCATCGAGGACCTCGCGCTGATCGGCGACCACCAGACCGCCGCCCTCGTCGGCAGGGACGGCTCCATCGGATGGCTCTGCCTGCCCCGCTTCGACTCGCCCGCCTGCTTCGCCGCACTGCTCGGCGACGAGGAGAACGGGCACTGGCGCATGGCGCCCAAGGGCGCGGGGGCGTGCACCCGCCGCGCCTACCGTCCCGACTCCCTCGTCCTCGACTCGGAGTGGGACACGGAGGACGGGTCCGTCCGTGTCACGGACTTCATGCCGCAGCGCGACCGCGCCCCCGACGTCATCCGCATCGTCGAGGGCCTCAAGGGCCGCGTCACCGTGCGCAGCACGCTCCGGCTCCGGTTCGACTACGGCTCGGTCGTGCCCTGGATGCGCCAGAAGGACGGCCACCGCGTCGCCGTGGCGGGCCCCGACTCCGTGTGGCTGCGCAGCGAGCCGTCCGTGCACACGTGGGGTCACGCCTTCGGCACGCACTCCGAGTTCACGGTCGAGGAGGGCGAAAAGGTCGCTTTCGTCCTGACCTGGCACCCCTCGCACGAACCGCGTCCCTCGCTCGTCGACCCGTACGAGTCGCTGGAACACAGCCTGGAGGACTGGCGCGCCTGGACGTCCCTCTGCCACTACGAAGGACCGCACCGGGACGCGGTCATCCGCTCCCTCATCACCCTCAAGGCCCTCACGTACGCCCCGACGGGCGGCATCGTCGCCGCCCCCACCACCTCGCTGCCCGAGGAACCCGGCGGCGTGCGCAACTGGGACTACCGCTTCTGCTGGCTGCGCGACTCCACCCTCACCCTGGGCGCGCTGCTCGCCGCCGGCTTCTCGGAGGAGGCCGAGGCATGGCGCGACTGGCTGCTGCGCGCCGTCGCGGGCAACCCCGCGGACCTGCAGATCGTGTACGGCCTCTCCGGAGAGCGCCGCTTGCCGGAGTACGAGGTTCCATGGCTGTCCGGGTACGCGGACTCCACCCCGGTACGCATCGGCAACGAAGCGGTCGAACAGCTGCAGCTCGACGTGTACGGCGAGGTCGTCGACTCCCTCGCCCTGGCGGACCGTTACGGCCTCTCCACTCCCCCGCACGCCTGGCACCTCCAGCTGTCCCTGCTCGAATTCCTGCACAAGAAGTGGCGGGAGCCGGACCAGGGCCTGTGGGAGGTGCGCGGCCCGCGCCGGCACTTCGTGTACTCGAAGGTGATGGTCTGGGTCGCCGCCGACCGCACGGTGCGCTCCTTGGAGAAGAACCCGAAGCTCCGCGGCGACGTCGACCGGTGGCGGAAGCTGCGGGACGAGGTGCACCGCGAGGTCTGCGAGCGCGGCTACGACCCGGAGCGCAACACGTTCACGCAGTCCTACGGCTCGACCGAACTGGACGCGTCGCTGCTGCTCATACCGCGTGTGGGGTTCCTGCCGCCCGACGACCCGCGCGTCATCGGCACCATCGACGCAGTGCACGCCGAGCTCGGCCACGGCGGGCTCCTGCGCCGCTACACCGCCGACCAGACGGTCATCGACGGCCTGCCGGGCCAGGAGGGCGTCTTCGTCGTCTGCTCGTTCTGGCTGGCGGACGCGCTGCACATGACGGGCCGTACGAAGGAGGCGCGCGAGCTGTTCGAACGCCTGCTCGCGCTCCGCAACGACGTGGGGCTGCTGGCGGAGGAGTACGACCCCACCTCCCGCCGTCAGCTCGGCAACTTCCCGCAGGCATTCAGCCACATCGGCCTGGTGAATACCGCCCTCGCGCTCTACGGGGCGGACGCGGGAGACTAGGGCCATGGATCTTGGACTGGAAAACCGTGTCTACGTAGTCACCGGCGCCACCCGTGGCCTCGGCAACGCCACCGCCCGCGAGCTCGTCGCGGACGGCGCGAAGGTCGTGGTCACGGGCCGTCAGCAGAAGACGGTCGACGAGGCGGCCGCCGAGCTCGGCCCGAACGCGGTGGGTGTCGTCGCGGACAACGCCGACCCGGACTCCGCGGCCGCGCTCGTCGCCGCCGCGCGTGAGCACTTCGGGCGCTTCGACGGCGTGCTGATCAGCGTCGGCGGGCCCGCGCCGGGCTTCGTCGCGGACAACACCGACGAGCAGTGGCAGACGGCGTTCGAGTCGGTGTTCCTCGGCGCGGTGCGCCTCGCCCGGACCGCGGCGGCCGAGCTCGGCGAGGGCGGCGTCATCGGCTTCGTGCTCTCCGGTTCGGTGTACGAGCCGATCGCGGGCCTGACGATCTCCAACGGTCTGCGGCCGGGGCTCGCCGGGTTCGCCAAGTCCCTCGCGGACGAGCTCGGCCCGCGCGGCATCCGGGTGGTCGGCGTGCTGCCCGGCCGGATCGGCACCGACCGCATGCGCCAGCTGGACGGCCTCTCCCCCGACCCGGAGGCCACCCGCGCCGCCAACGAGGCGGGCATCCCCCTGCGGCGCTACGGCACCCCGCAGGAGTTCGGCCGCACCGCGGCGTTCCTGCTCTCGCCCGCGGCCTCTTACCTGACGGGGATCATGGTGCCGGTGGACGGCGGTTCACGCGCCGGGTTCTGACGGCGTGCGGCTCAGCTGACCCTCTCCGCCCGGTGCTTGGCTGCGCGCAGCCGGACCGTGGCGGGCAGGGAGGCGAGGCCCGCCGAGTCGCGGGCCCGGCCGAGTGTGTCGGCGGAGAGCCGGTGCAGCGCGTCGGACGGGGTGGCGTGGGGGGCCAGGGTGAGGTCCACGCGTGCCCGCGGTGCGCTGCGTCGGCCGGTGAGGACGGCCTGGGCCCGGTCGACGCCGTCCAGGGCCTCGGCCTCGCCGGCCAGGACGCTCTCCATGGCCCGGCCGCGCAGCAGCGCGCCCTCGCCGTCCCCGGTCTCCACCAGGACCTCGGCGAGGCGGCGCCTGCGCAGCTGGGCGGAGAGCCACCACAGCGCGAGCAGCACGCACACCGCCAGGGCGGCGATGACCGTGGGCCAGAACCATCCGTCGCCCCGCCACCGCGCCCGGTCGGCGGCGCTGACCAGCACGTCGTGCCGGCCGTCGTGGATCCACCAGGAGGGCGGCGACGCGCCGAGTCCGACGGCGAGCACGGAGCCGCCGAGGACGAGCAGGACGAGCCCGACGAGGGCGAGGACGACGCGGTTGACCGTACGCAGCACGCCGCTCACCCCTTCCTGCCGGGCCGGGCCACATGGACGGAGAGCCCGGGGGCGCGGGCGAGGCCCAGGTCGCGGATGCCGTCGGCGAGCGTCGCGTCCAAGTCGCCGCGTACGTCGTCGAGTTCACGGAAGTGGGACACCGCGCGCACGTCGACTTTCGAGCGCTTCATGCGGACCCGCACGGACTGCACGCCGGGCACGTCCATGGCCCGGTCGCGCAGCACCATGGCGGCGGCGCCGCGGTACAGGCCGCCGCGCACGTCGGAGTGGGTGCGGCGCATCGGCAGGATGCCGCGCTGGCCGGGTGTCACGGCGAGCACGAGGAGCCAGAGGCCGAGGAGCGCGGCGACCCCGGCCCCGACGAGCACCGCGGTGTCGTCGAGGGGCCGCCTGCCGAGCTGGTGGGCCAGTTCGCGCCGCCAGTGCATGGCGGGGTGGTCGGCCCGGACGGCGACGACGTCGTAGAGGAGCAGTCCCGCGGCGCCGAGGACCAGCAGGGCGAGGAGGGCGGCGGGCACCCGGCGGTTCGACCAGAACCGGGAGGCCTTCTCCTCGTCGTCGGAGAGCGTGGGCAGCGGGTCGTAGGCCGTCGCGGACGCCGACTGGCGCCACTCGTCCTCCGACTGTTCGACGACCGGGAGCGGTCGGGTGCCGCCCCCGTGGGGTTCACTCATCGTGTCCTCCCCTGTGCCGCGGCGCGTACCTGCGCGGAGTGCAGCCGCTCCACCTGAACGGCCACCTCGGGTACGTCCATCCCCGCCAACGCCTCTACCCGTTCGGTGACATGGCGACGCACCGCGCCGCACTGCCCGCCGATGTCGCAGGGGTACTCCAGCTCGAGGCTGACGCGGATGCGGGCCGCCTCGTGGTGGACGGAGACGGTGGCGCGGGGCGGCGATCCTTCGGCCGGGACCGCGTCCACCGCCTCACGTGCCGCTCTCGCGGCGATCTTCGCGACGACCCGGTCGGCGATCCGGGTCGCGCCGCGCTCCCGGGGCGCGACCTGTGCCGCCACCGCTCACCGCCGCCGGTCGCCGCGGGTGCGGAAGAACTCGCCGGGTTCCAGGTCTCCGTCGAGGAACTTGCCGGCGACGAAGCCGATGGCGCCCAGGGCGGCCACCAGCAGGAACGCCCCGAATCCGCCGAAGTATCCGGCGAAGCCCAGAGCCATTCCCGCGATCATGCCGATCACGGCCATACTCATGTGCGCTCCCTACTCGTGTGCGCCGGCTACTGAAGGCGTCCTTGTTGCTCGTCGTCGTCCTCGTCGGGCAGCTTCACGTCGCTCACCGCGATGTTGACCTCGACGACTTCCAGGCCTGTCATGCGCTCGACGGCCGTGATCACGTTCTCCCGTACGTCCTGGGTGACGTCCGCGATCGAGACGCCGTACTCGACGACGATCTCCAGGTCGATCGCGGTCTGCACCTCGCCGACCTCGGCCTTCACACCGCGCGACACGGACTTCGAGCCGCCCGGCACGCGGTCGCGCACGGCGCCGAAGGTCCGGGCCAGGCCACCGCCCATCGCGTGCACGCCGTCGACGTCACGCGCGGCGAGACCGGCGATCTTCTCGACGACGCCGTCGGCGATGGTGGTGCGGCCGCGGCTGCCGGGGTCACCGCCGCCCCGGCCGGGCGCGGACCGGGCCGCGCTCTCCTCCGGTGAGTTCGGGGAGTCCTTCTGCAGCGTCTGCGACGCCTTCCGCTGTCCGGTGTCGGTCATGGCCGTCCCGTCCCTTTCGAAAGGGGAACTGCCCGAGTGGGGCTGCTTCTCCGCCCACATTAAGCGCGGCCCCGCGCCCGCGCGCCCGGGATGCGGCAGGCTGGGGTCATGACCGGAGAGGGTTGGACGCAGGCGGTGCGCCGACAGCTGGGACTGGGCCGGGTGCTGCCGCTCGGCGGTGCCGCGGACGGCGCGTGGGTGACGGAATCGGCGGCGGACGGCGCGTTGCGCCAGATGGCTGAGCGGGTCCCCGGGGTACGGCTCGGCACGCTGCGCATCGCGCTCGCGGCGCCTGCCGAGGCGGGCACCCCGGCTGTCCCGCCGCCCCCGAGCGCGCTGCCGCCCGGGCCGCTGCGGATCACCGGGGAGTTCGCGGCGGTCGCCGCCGAACCACTCCCCGCGGCGGCGGACCGGCTGCGCGCGGCGCTGTACGAGGCGGCGGCCGGGCTCGGCCTGGTCGCGGCCGAGGTGGACCTGAAGGTGACGGCGCTTCTCGACGAGACGGACGGGACGGACGACGCCCCGACGCGGCAGACCGAGGCCCCGGCGCGACAGACCGACGACCCCCCGTATCCGCCCACCACGGATGAACCCGACAGCGGCGACGAGGACGAGGCACGCGCCGGACGTGCCGCCCTGGCGGTCCCCGGAGTGACCCGCCTGACCGGCGTCCTGGGCCGCGCCGTCCACTTCGAGGAGCCCGCGGCGACGGGCACGCTGCCGCGCCGCCACGCGCGCGTGGAGCTCGCGACGGACCACGAGCACCGCGCCCTGGACGTGGCACTGGCGGTCCGCGAGGCGGTCGGCGCGGCCCTGCCGGACAGCCCGTCGGTGGCGGTACTCGTCACCGAGGTGGGGTAGGAACGGGGATCCGGCGGCAGCGGATAGGTCAGTCGCCGAGGCCCGCGAGGTCGCGCAGGCGGCGGCCCTGGGCGGCGCGTTCGGCGACGCGCTGCTCTTCGTAGGAGCGGCCCACCGCCCCCTGGAGCAGGGCCTTCGTCTCGATGACCGCGTCGCGGGGCGCGGCGACGAGCGCGGCGGCCAGGTCCGTGGCGGCCGCGTCGAGCTGGTCGGCGGGCACGACGAGGTTGGCGAGGCCCACCCGCTCGGCCTCGTCCGCGTGGACGAAGCGCCCGGTGGCGCAGATCTCCAGCGCACGGGCATAGCCGACGAGCCCCACCAGCGGGTGCGTGCCGGTGAGGTCGGGGACCAGGCCCAGGCTGGTCTCGCGCATGGCGAACTGCACGTCGTCGGCCGCGATCCGCAGATCGCAGGCGAGCGCGAGCTGGAAGCCGGCGCCGATGGCGTGGCCCTGGACGGCGGCGATGGACACGATGTCGCTCCGCCGCCACCAGGTGAACGCTTCCTGGTACTCGGTGATCGTGGCGTCGAGAAGGCCGTCCTCACCGCGTGCCAGATCGATGAAGGACGGTTCGCCGTCGAAGCCCTCGGGCGTGAACGCCTGCCGGTCGAGGCCCGCGGAGAAGGACTTGCCCTCTCCGCGCAGCACCACGACGCGGACGCTGCCCGGCAACAGCTGACCGGCCTCGACCAACGCCCTCCACAGCGCGGGAGATTGGGCGTTGCGCTTGGCCGGATTGGTCAGCGTCACCGTGGCGACGGCCTCGTCGATGGTGAGGCGTACGCCGTCCTTGTCGAGAACCGGTGCGAGCTCGCTGTCGGACGAAGCCATGGGGTGCCTCCGATGGGGGTGCGGTCGGGCCGGACGCCGGAAGCGCCCGTAAGTGACTGCACAGTAACCACCCGGCCAGTCGGCTGACGGACCGGGTGGTCACCATCGGACCATGGGACAGCGTGCCGCCCGCCGTCAGCCGGCGGCGGCCTTCTTGCCTCGCGTCGCCCCGCCGCGTCCCCGCAGCGTGACGCCGGATTCGCTGAGCATGCGGTGCACAAAGCCGTACGAGCGGCCGGTCTCCTCGGCCAACGCCCGGATGCTCGCACCGCCGTCGTACTTCTTCTTCAGGTCTGCCGCGAGCTTGTCGCGCGCGGCGCCGGTTACCCGGCTGCCCTTCTTCAGAGTCTCGGCCACCCGTGCCTCCTCATGGGAAGTGCGCTCTGGACTTCTCATGATCACCCCTCCCGGGCTTCCTGGCCACCCATTCGACAAGGTCCGTACGCCGGGGTTCGTCCCTTCGGGGACGGACATCACGAGCGGAGTGAACGATTCCGCGTGCCGTCCCGCGCACGGCGGAGCGCACGGAACGGAGAATCCCCAGGTCAGCGCCGTGGCCCCGGCCGAGGTGCGTCTTGTCGCAGCTCAGCGCGGAAATCCGTGTATGCCACACCTCGGTACGAGGCCGGCTCACACAGATGAGGGATCACGGATCGGCCGAATGATCCATACCCAGTGGATCAGTGGTTCGATCAAGCGGGGTGGACGGCCTCAGGCGAGGGCGACCAGGTCCGCGTAGTCCTGACCCCACAGGTCCTCGACGCCGTCGGGCAGCAGGATGATGCGCTCCGGCTGGAGCGCTTCGACGGCGCCCTCGTCGTGCGTGACGAGGACGACGGCTCCCTTGTAGGTGCGCAGCGCGCCGAGGATCTCCTCGCGGCTGGCCGGGTCGAGGTTGTTCGTGGGCTCGTCGAGGAGGAGGACGTTGGCCGAGGAGACGACGAGGGTCGCGAGCGCGAGCCGCGTCTTCTCGCCGCCGGAGAGCACGCCGGCGGGCTTGTCGACGTCGTCCCCGGAGAAGAGGAACGAGCCGAGCGTCTTGCGCACCTCGACGAGGTCGAGGTCGGGGGCGGCCGAGCGCATGTTCTCCAGGACCGTGCGCTCGGGGTCGAGCGTCTCGTGCTCCTGCGCGTAGTACCCGAGCTTCAGGCCGTGGCCCTCGATGACCTGGCCGGTGTCGGGCTTCTCGGCGCCGCCGAGGAGCCGGAGCAGCGTGGTCTTGCCCGCACCGTTGAGGCCGAGGATGACGACGCGCGAACCCTTGTCGATGGCGAGGTCGACGTCGGTGAAGATCTCCAGCGAGCCGTACGACTTCGAGAGGCCCTCGGCCATCAGCGGCGTCTTGCCGCACGGCGCGGGCTCGGGGAAGCGCAGCTTGGCGACTTTGTCGTTCTGGCGCACCGCCTCCAGGCCCGCGAGGAGCTTGTCGGCGCGCTTGGCCATGTTCTGGGCGGCGACGGTCTTGGTGGCCTTGGCGCGCATCTTGTCGGCCTGCGAGTGCAGCGTCGCGGCCTTCTTCTCGGCGTTCTGCCGCTCGCGCTTGCGGCGCTTCTCGTCGGACTCGCGCTGCTGCTGGTAGAGCTTCCAGCCCATGTTGTAGACGTCGATCTGGGCGCGGTTGGCGTCCAGGTAGAAGACCTTGTTCACGACCGTCTCGACGAGGTCGACGTCGTGGGAGATCACGATGAAGCCGCCGCGGTACGTCTTCAGGTAGTCCCGCAGCCAGACGATCGAGTCGGCGTCGAGGTGGTTGGTCGGCTCGTCGAGGAGGAGCGTGTCGGCGTCCGAGAAGAGGATGCGGGCCAGCTCGATGCGGCGGCGCTGACCACCGGAGAGCGTGTGCAGGGGCTGGCCGAGCACGCGGTCCGGGAGGTTGAGCGCGGCGGCGATGGTGGCGGCCTCGGCCTCGGCGGCGTACCCGCCCTTGGTGAGGAACTCCGTCTCCTGGCGCTCGTACTGCTTGAGGGCCTTCTCGCGGGTGGCGCCCGAGCCGTTCGCGATGCGCTGTTCGTTCTCGCGCATCTTGCGGATCAGTACGTCGAGGCCGCGCGCGGAGAGGATGCGGTTGCGGGCGAGCACGTCGAGGTCGCCGGTGCGGGGGTCCTGCGGGAGGTAGCCGACCTCTCCGGAGCGGGAGATGGTGCCGCCCGCGGGCATGCCCTCACCCGCCAGGCACTTGGTGAGGGTGGTCTTGCCCGCGCCGTTGCGGCCGACGAGGCCGATGCGGTCGCCCTTCGCGATGCGGAAGGTGGCGTTCTCGATGAGGATGCGGGCGCCGGCGCGCAGCTCGATGCCGGAAGCGGTGATCACGGGGTTCTCCTGAAACAGAGTGGACGGCGAGAGGGACGACTGAGGTGCTCAGGAACCGGTGTCTATGCCGTCCAACTGAGGAGAGGTGCTGCCATGGCAGCCAGTCTAACGGGCCGTCGCAACTAGTTTTCCGGGCTCCCGGCGCCGTCGGGGTCCCGCCGCAGGTCGCCGTTGCCCAGCGGGGTGCGGCCCGGAACGATTCTGCCGTAGTCGTCCACCGCGACGACCTGCGCGGTCCAGGCGGCCGGGCCCGTGCAGGGCTGGGCTACCAGGAGCGCCCCGCCCCGGCGGACGGCGCGTGCCGGTTCGAAGGCGCAGCCTGTCCTCGCGGGCAGCACCCAGCGCAGATCGCCGTCCGACGTGCGGTAGGCGGCGATGCGGTGTGGGGTGACGACGGCGAGCATGCCGGCGTCCGGGGTGAGCGGCTGGAGGACTCCGGCGCCGGCGCGGGCGGCCGGGGTGCGCAGCCAGTCGGCGCTCGCGGGGACGGCGCGGTGCCAGCGCACGGAGCCGCCGTCGGCCCGCGCGGTGTCGGTGACCAGGCCGTCGCTCCAGAGCGTGATGGCGTGGCCGGGCGCCGACAGGAGGGTGACGGGACGGCGTCCCGCGCGGGTGTAGGTCCAGCGCGGGGTGCCGCTCTCCTTGTCGTACGCCTGGACGGCCCGGCCCGTCGCACGCAGGGCGGGTTCCCGGTCGGGCCGGGCGTCGTCCACGCGCGCGTGGACGGTGAGCCGGTCTCCGTAGGGGGCGGGCCGCGAGTGGTGGGCGGCGGTGATGAGCGGCAGGGCGAGCACGGCGAGGGCGACGGGCAGCGCGATGCGTGTGCCCCGACGGGCCGGGGCGTGGCCCGTCGCGTCGAGCGGCAGAGCGGCCATGACGCCCCCTTCGGTACCACTGCCCCACAGATCAGGCGCAGAGCGTAGCCGCGAGGGGCCGGGGTACCTGCCATGCGGCGGAGCGACACGGCGCGGGAAGTGCTTCGTGTCCCCCGTTCGGACCTCCCTCCGGAGCCCGGCGGGGGCGGACGTATCAGGATGAAGTGGCCGGTGGTCCGGCGCGGGACGGCGGGTGCCGTTCCGGATGCGCGGCAGAGGGGTGCGCCCATGCAGTTCGACGACGACGCCGATCTGGACACCTCGGAGGTGCAGGATGTGCGCGGCAGTCGGATCCCCGGCGGCCGGGCGACGGTGGGCGGCGGCATCGCCGGTCTGATCGCCCTGCTCCTCGGCCTCTTCTTCGGGGTCGGCCCCGACCAGCTGGGGCTGTCCTCCGGCAACGACGAGCCCGCGGCCACCTCCTCGTCCCTCGCGCAGGTGCAGCAGACCTGCCACAAGGGGCGGGACGCGAACAGCAAGGAGGACTGCCGCATCGTGGCGGTGGTCAACAGCGTGCAGGACTTCTGGCGGCCCGAGTTCCAGCGCCGGGAGGGCTCGTACTCCCCCGCGCGGACCATCCTGTTCACGGGCCGGGTGGGCACCGCGTGCGGCGCCGCCACGTCGGCGGTCGGGCCGTTCTACTGCCCCGGTGACCGGAAGGTCTATCTGGACCTGGACTTCTTCGACGACCTGCGGACCAAGTTCGGGTCGAGCGGCGGGCCCTTCGCGCAGGCGTACGTCGTGGCGCACGAGTACGGGCACCACGTGCAGAACCTGACGGGCATCCTGCAGCGCTCCCAGGACGGCCGCACGGGCCGGGACAGCAACGCCGTGAAGGTCGAGCTGCAGGCCGACTGCTACGCCGGGGTGTGGGCGCGGCACGCGACGCGCAGCCCGGACGACCGCACGGGCAAGCCGCTGATCAGCAGCCTCGACGACAACGACATCCGCGACGGCCTGGACGCGGCCGCCGCGGTGGGCGACGACCGGATCCAGGAGAAGTTCCAGGGCCGGGTCACCCCGGAGTCCTGGACGCACGGCTCGGCACAGCAGCGCCAGCAGTGGTTCTACGAGGGGTACCGCACCGGCGACATGGGCCGGTGCGACACCTTCCGCTGAGCCGCTGGACGTGGGCCGCTGACGCGCCGCGGCTCACTCGCCGCCGGTGTGGACCTGGAAGGCCGCTCGGCGCACGGCCTTGGCGAGGGCCGGGTCGGGGTGGGCCGCGGCGAGGGCGACGAGGACCTGCACGGTGCGGGGGTGCCCGACGCGGCGGACCTCGTCGAGGAGGGCGGGGACCGTGGGCTGCACCGCCGACTCCAGGTGCCGGACGAGGAGTTCGGCCTCTCCGTGGTCGGCGACGGCCGCCGCGGTGTCGACCCAGAGCCAGGTGGACTCCTCGCGGGTCAGCACGAGGTGGACGTCCTCGGGGTCGGCGCCCTCCTGCTCGGCGAGCCACAGCAGCGCGTAGGGCCGCAGGGAGGACTCCTCGACGACGGCCCTGACATCCGCCTCGGCCGGTGCGCCGACGACGCGCAGCGCCTCGAAGGCGAGGCCGCGCAGCAGGGCGTCCTCGCCGCGTGCGGCGGTGAGGAGGTCGGTGACGGCGCTGCCGACGGGGCGCGCGGCGAGCCAGGCGCGGTATTCGGCGCGGGCCGCGTTGGGGCGCAGCCGTGTGCAGCCGCGCAGCATGTCCTCGGCGGACTGCTCGAAGTGCCCGGCGGGGCTCTGTGCGGCGACGCAGATCTGTTCGAGCTTGACCCAGACCGCCCAGCTGCCGAGCGGGGTGAGCGTGGCTTGTCCGTCGGCGCAGGTGAGCGCTCCCACGGCGGCGAGGCCGTGCAGGGCCCAGTCGAGGAGGGCGTCGAGCGGGGCGTCCTGCGGGGTCTCGGCGGGGGCTTCCGGTCCGGCGCCGTGCGGGATCTCGCAGCGCTCGGTGCGGAGCTCCGTGACGCGCTGGTCGAGGAGGTCGAGGAGCTGCGGCACGGGGACGGGGCCCGCCGACAGCTGGAGCAGGGACAGGACCTGCGGCATGGCCTCGACGGTCTCGGCGACGGCCGCGGGGGCCAGGTCGTCGGGCGCGGGGTGGGCGAGCGACCAGGCGTCGAAGAGGGCGACCCAGCCGCGCAGGACGGCGGTGTCGTCGCGGTCCCACACGCGCAGCCGCCAGCCGGGGCGTGCGCTGTCGCCGTGCACCTCGACGAGGCCGGAGAGACGGGCGGTGTCCCAGTCGGCGCGGACCTGAGCGGGGGTCAGTCCCAGTTCGGCGGCGGCCCGTTCGGCGGTGGCGTCGGAGAGGGTGCCCTTTCCGTCGGGGGTCGCGCCGGTGCCGCCGGGGCCCGGGCGCAGGGCCGCGTCGGCCCAGCGGGCGACCCGTGCGGCGGCGGCGAGGACGGCTCGTGCGCCCCGCGCGAGCTCCGCGGGAGCGGGCGTGCCCTCCGGCGGGCGGGGGGCGGGACGGCGCGTGCGGCGGTTGCCCATCGCGCCGGGCGCGGCGGACAGGGGCCGTGCTGGGTCGCGCCGGGCCTCTCCTCGCTCTTCGGCCCTCTGGCGGGGCGCGCGGACAAGTCGGAGCCTGGAGTCGCGCGGGGTACGGGACGTCACAGGAGCAGTCTTCCTGTTGACGGTCCGAAAACCCAAACGGAATGGCGGCGCAGGCCTTCGAAGGCGATGTGCGGCCGTCGCGGGGGCAGGTTTCCTAAGGGTCAGACCAGGGGCGTGAGGAAGCGGCGCAGCACCTCTTCGTAGGCCGCCGGGTCCGCGTTCCACATGGCGCCGTGCGGCGCGTCCGATACGGGGTGCAACGTGACCAGGTCCGGGCGCTGTTCGGCCATCCTGCGGGAGAAGACCCAGGGCGCGACGGTGTCGTCGGGTCCGTGCACGACGAGAGTCGGGACCTTCAGCGCGTCGCCGCCCCCGGACTCCAGCAGGCGGTCGCCGCGCAGACCCGTGCGCCCCTGTGCCGCACGGACCGCAAGCGGAAGGAGCGGCCCCGGGGTGTGGCGGGCACCAGCGAGGGCCCGCAGGGTGGCCTCCCAGTTCAGGACCGGCGAGTCCAGGACGAGGCCGCTGATGCGTTCGCGGAGCGCCGAGTGCGCCGCGGCGTGCAGGCACATGGCGGCGCCGGTGGACCAGCCGTGCAGGACGACGCGCTCGGCGCCGTTGCGCACGGCGTAGCGGATGGCGGCGTCCAGGTCGCGCCACTCGGTCTCGCCGAGGTGGCCGAGGCCGTCCGGGGAGCGGGGCGCGCCGAGGTCGCCGCGGTAGGCGAGGTCGAGGACGGGGACCCGCATGCGGTGCAGGAAGTCCATGACGACCATGGGGTGCTCGCGGGTGGTGCCGAGGCCGTGCACCGCGATGACCCAGGTGTCCCGGGTGGCGGGCACGAACCAGGCGGGCAGGCTGCCGAGTTCGCCGGGGATGTCGACGTCCGCGTGGTCGAGGCCGAGCGCGGTGCGCGGGTCGCCGATGTGGACCTGCGGGGTGAGCCGGACGCGGGCGCCGGGTTCCATCGCGCCTCGCGTGACGGCTTCGAGGCGGCGTACGACGGTGTCGGCCTCGTGCGGGGCGGAGTCCAGGACGGGTCCGACGATCGCGTGGGTGCCGTTGCCGCTCAGGCCGTACGTGCCGGGGCGCAGGCTCGCCAGGGCGCGGGTGAGGCTGATCTGGCCCGCGGCCGTGGCGTGCACGGTGAGGCGTGGCTCGGTGGGCAGGGGTCGGCCCGCGGGCGCCTTGAGGGCGGCGTCGCTGGCGAAACGGCCCGCCGCGATGGCGGCCGCGGCCGTCCCCAGGGCGGCTGTTACTGCGGTGACGGCCGCTGCCGTCGCTTTGGCTGGGCGCACCGTCCCAGTGTTATGGGCGGAGGGCTCCGGGGCCAGTGGGCGATGCCCCTGGGGTGACCGGATCACTCGGGTGCTGGCCGTACCCCTTCAGCCGCTCCTCCGCTTCGCGCAGCTGGGAGGGGGAGAGGAGGGCCGGGGCGTGGCCCGGGACCGCGGCGGCGGTGAGCCAGAGGCGGGACATCCATTCCAGTTGGGCCGTTCGGTCGTACGCCTGGGAGAGGGTGTCTCCGTAGGTGACCGTTCCGTGGTTCTGGAGGAGGCAGCCCGTGCGGTCGCGCAGGGCGCGGAGCATGTTCTCGGCCAGCTCCTCGGTGCCGTAGAGCGCGTAGGGGGCGACGCGGGGCGGGCCGCCGAGGATGCCGGCCATGTAGTGGACCGGGGGGAGCTCGGGGACCAGCATCGAGACGGCCGTGGCGTGCACCGCGTGGGTGTGGACGACGGCGCCCGCGGAGGTGTTGCGGTAGATCGCGAGGTGCATGGGGAGCTCGCTGGTCGGCGAGAGGTCACCGATGAGCTGCCGTCCTTCGAGGTCGACGCCGACCGCGTCCTCCGGCCGCAGGCGGTCGTAGGGCACTCCGCTCGGGGTGACGAGGACGGTGTCGCCGACCCGTACCGAGACGTTGCCCGAGGTGCCGACGACCAGGCCGTCCGCGACGGTCCTGCGGGCCGCGTCGACGAGCTCGTCCCAGGCCCTCGCGACGGCGTCACCCTCTCCGTACTGCTGCTCAGTCATGCGGGCGATCCTGCCAGCCGTCCGTCGCGCACCGGAGGGCGCGGGAGGCGGGGTGATCAGTATCTCTTCGACGGGCTTGTCGGACTGTTCGAAGCGGCGTGGCGCGGGGGGCGGCGGCCGGATGGCGGAGCCCGACACTCCGCCCGGTTTGCGGGCCCCCGGCCCCCGCTCTCTACGATCGCTCTCGAACGCCCGGAACAGACCAGGTGAGGGCACTCCGCTTCGAGTCACCGCACCGCCCGGCCCAGTTCACTTTCCGTTCACCCGGAATGCCTACGTTCAACTTGCCACTGACGTCCAACAGAAGCCTGGGTAAATGGAACACATCACGCTTCTCCTCGGGATCGTGATCGTCACCGCTCTCGTGTTCGATTTCACGAACGGTTTCCACGACACTGCCAACGCGATGGCGACGACCATCTCGACCGGCGCTCTGAAGCCCAAGACGGCGGTGGCCATGTCCGCCGTGCTCAACCTCGTCGGTGCCTTCCTCTCGGTGGAAGTCGCCAAGACGATCTCCGGCGGCATCGTCAACGAGGACGGCCTCAAGACAGAGGTCATCTTCGCCGCGCTCGTCGGCGCGATTCTCTGGAACCTCCTCACCTGGCTGGTGGGCCTGCCCTCCAGCTCCTCCCACGCGCTCTTCGGCGGCCTCATCGGCGCCGCGGTCATGTCGATGGGCTGGTCGTCGATCAACGGCGGCACCGTCGTCACCAAGATCCTGATCCCGGCCCTCGCCGCGCCGCTCGTAGCGGGTATCGCCGCGCTGCTGGCCACGCGCCTGACGTACCGGATCGGCCGCAACACCGACACCAAGGCCACCGCCAAGGGCTACCGCGTGGGTCAGATCGCCTCCGCGGGCCTCGTCTCGCTGGCGCACGGCACCAACGACGCGCAGAAGACCATGGGCATCATCACGCTCGCCCTGGTCACCGGCGGTGTCCTCAACCCCGGCGCGAACCCTCCGATGTGGGTCATCGTCTCGGCCGGTGTGGCCATCGCGCTCGGCACCTACCTCGGCGGCTGGCGCATCATCCGCACCATGGGCAAGGGCCTCACCGACCTCCAGCCGCAGCAGGGCTTCGCCGCCCAGACCAGCGCCGCGACGGTCATCCTCGCCTCCTCGCACCTGGGCTTCTCGCTCTCCACCACCCAGTCCTGCTCCGGCGCCGTGATGGGCGCGGGCCTCGGCCGCAAGGGCGGCGTCGTCCGCTGGTCGACCGCGACCCGCATGTTCGTCGCGTGGGGCCTGACCCTGCCGGCCGCCGGTCTGGTCGGCGCGGGCGCCGAGTTCCTCACCAAGCAGGGCCCCTGGGGCATCACGGCCACGGCCGCGCTCCTCGTCGGCGGCTCCGCCGTCATCTGGGTGCTCTCGCGGCGCAACGCCGTCACCCACACCAACGTCACCGACGACGAGATCCGCGCGGACGCCCCGGCCGAGGAGCCCGCGGGTGTCGTGACCACCGCGATCGCCGCCGTCACGCCGCCCCCCGCGGGCACCCTGGCCGCCTCGCCCGTCACGGACGGGACCGTCAAGGCCGGCGTCTCGGCCCCGACCACGACCACGACCGGCGCCATGGCGGACCCCGCCCGGCCCGCGACGGTGTAAGGACACATCAGCATGAGCATCGACTGGGCAGCTCTCGGCTCCGTCTTCGGCGTCAGCCTCGCGGTGACGGTGGCCCTGGTGGGCCTCTTCACCCTCGGCATCGTCGGCCTCTCGCAGCAGGAGAAGGCGACCACCGCCTCCGGCGGCTCGGCGGCCATGGCGCGCACCGGCGCGTACGCGTGCTTCGCGCTGTGCGCGGCGGCCGTGGCGTACGGGATCTATCTGATCGTCGCCTGACGGCAAGCTTTCCCGGAGGGGTGCGGAGCGTACGAAACGCTCCGCACCCCTCTTGCGTACGGGCCCTGCGCAAGAGGCCTGCGTACGAGCCCCCGTGTGGGTCCCAACACACTCCCCCGCCGCAGGTCAACAGCGAGTTGACGGGCATTCGCGGGGCGTGGTGGACTTCCCGGGCCAACTACGGCGGCAGAAGAGGAAGCCGGTGCGAATCCGGCGCGGTCCCGCCACTGTCACCGGGGAGCCACTCCCCGGGAGCCAGGAACTCTTGTCGCCGATTCACGTCGAACCAGGGCGCGGACACCCTGAGTGAGGACACACAACGCCATGAGTGCCGACCGCGATTTCGCGTACGGCGCCGCCGCCGGATTCCTCGGCGACCTGCTGCTCGGCGATCCCCGCCGAGGCCATCCGGTCGCCGCGTTCGGGCGGGCGGCGGGCGCCGTCGAACAGGTGCTGTGGCGGGACCACCGCGGATGGGGCGCCCTGCACACCGCGGTGTGCGCCGGGGGCGCGGCAGGCGCCGCCGCGCTGGCCTCCGCTCTCGTACGCCGCTCCGCCGCGGGCCGTGCCGGATCCGTGGCGCTCACCGCCGCCGCGACCTGGGCCGTGCTCGGCGGCACCTCGCTGGGCCGCGAGGCGCGGGCCGTCGGCGGCGCCCTGGAAGCGGGGGACATCGAGGTCGCCCGGGAGCGGCTGCCCCATCTGTGCGGGCGGGACCCGCAGGCCCTGGACGCCGACGGGATCGCGCGGGCCGTCGTCGAGTCCGTCGCCGAGAACACCTCCGACGCCGTGGTGGGAGCCCTCGTGTGGGGCGCGCTCGGCGGCGTGCCGGGGCTCGTCGCCTTCCGTGCCGTGAACACCCTCGACGCGATGGTCGGCCACAAGTCCGCGCGCCACCGGCGCTACGGATGGGCGTCCGCGCGGCTCGACGACGTCTTCGGCTGGCCCGGGGCGCGGCTCACCGCCGCGCTGGCGGTGGTCGCGGGCGACGCGCCCGCCGGGGCGGTGCGCGCCTGGCGCTCCGACGCCGCCAAGCACCCGAGCCCCAACGCCGGTCCCGTCGAGGCCGCGTTCGCCGGGGCTTTGGGCGTACGCCTCGGGGGGACCCTCTCGTACGCGGGACGGGTCGAGCACCGGCCCGTGCTCAACGCGGACGGGCGCGACGTGCGGGTGGAGGACATCGAGCGGGCGGTGAGGCTGTCCCGGCGGGTGAGCGGGCTCGCTCTCGGCGTCGCGGTCGTCGCGGGCGTCGCCCGACTGAGGTCAAGGAGAGCTTCGTGAGCGGTGGACTGCTCGTCGCCGGAACCACGTCGGACGCCGGGAAGAGCGTCGTCACCGCCGGCATCTGCCGGTGGCTGGCGCGCAAGGGTGTGTCCGTCGCGCCGTTCAAGGCGCAGAACATGTCCCTCAACTCGTTCGTGACGCGCGAGGGCGCCGAGATCGGGCGGGCGCAGGCCATGCAGGCGCAGGCCGCCCGCGTCGAGCCGAGCGCGCTGATGAACCCCGTGCTGCTGAAGCCGGGCGGCGACCGCTCCAGTCAGGTCGTCCTCATGGGCAAGCCCGTGGGCGAGATGAGCGCGCGCGGCTACCACGGGGGCCGCCAGGCGGCGCTTCTCGACACCGTCGTGGGCTGCCTGGAGGAGCTCAGGAGCACGTACGACGCCGTGATCTGCGAGGGCGCGGGCAGCCCCGCCGAGATCAACCTGCGGCGCACCGACATCGTGAACATGGGCATAGCGCGGGCCGCCCGCTTCCCCGTCCTGGTGGTCGGGGACATCGACAGGGGCGGGGTGTTCGCGTCGTTCTTCGGGACGACGGCGCTGCTGAGCGCCGCCGACCAGGAGCTGGTCGCCGGGTACTTGGTGAACAAGTTCCGCGGCGACGTCTCTCTCCTCGAACCCGGGCTCGACATGCTGCTCGGTCTCACGGGACGGCGCACGTACGGCGTGCTGCCGTTCCAGCACGGGCTCGGCATCGACGAGGAGGACGGCCTGCGCGTGTCCCTGCGGGGTGCCGTGCGGGAGTCCGTGGTGGCGCCGCCGGTCGGTGAGGACGTGCTGCGGGTCGCCGTGTGCGCCGTGCCGCTGATGTCCAACTTCACCGATGTGGACGCGCTCGCCGCCGAACCCGGTGTCGTCGTGCGGTTCGTGGACCGCGCCGAGGAACTCGTCGACGCCGACCTGGTGGTGGTACCGGGCACCCGCGGCACCGTGAAGGCCCTGCGGTGGCTGCGCGAGCGCGGCCTCGCGGACGCCCTCGCGCGCCGCGCCGCCGAGGGACGCCCCGTGCTCGGCATCTGCGGCGGTTTCCAGGTGCTCGGCGCGCACATCGAGGACGAGGTCGAGTCGAAGGCCGGCTCCGTCGACGGGCTCGGACTGCTGCCGGTGCGGGTGCGGTTCGCCCGCGAGAAGACCCTCGCCCGGCCGGTCGGCGAGGCCCTCGGCGAACCCGTCGAGGGGTACGAGATCCACCACGGCGTCGCCGAAGTGACGGGCGGCGAACCCTTCCTGGACGGCTGCCGGGTCGGCGAGGTGTGGGGCACGCACTGGCACGGGTCGCTGGAGAGCGACGCGTTCCGGCGCCGGTTCCTCACCGAGGTCGCCCGCGCGGCCGGACGCCGCTTCGTGCCCGCCCCCGACACCAGCTTCGGCGCGCTGCGCGAGGAGCAGCTCGACCTGCTGGGCGACCTGATCGAAGAACACGCGGACACGGACGCGCTGTGGAACCTGATCGAGCGGGGCCCGCAGGCCGGCCTGCCGTTCATCGCGCCCGGCGCGCCGCCGGCAGCACCAGAACGCACCAAGGAGGCTCTGTGAGTACCCCGTATCCGTTCACCGCCCTCGTCGGGCAGGACGACCTGCGGCTCGCGCTCTTGCTGAACGCCGTATCGCCCGCCGTGGGAGGCGTGCTCGTACGGGGAGAGAAGGGCACCGCCAAGTCCACCGCCGTGCGCGCGCTCTCCGCGCTGCTTCCGGAGGTGCCGGTCGTCGCCGGGTGCCGCTTCTCGTGCGACCCTGCGGCCCCCGACCCCAACTGCCCCGACGGCCCGCACGAGTCGGCCGGCGCCACCGCGCGCCCCGCGCGCATGGTGGAGCTGCCGGTCGGCGCCTCCGAGGACCGGCTCGTCGGCGCCCTCGACATCGAACGGGCCCTCGCGGAGGGGGTGAAGGCCTTCGAGCCCGGACTGCTCGCCGACGCGCACCGCGGCATCCTGTACGTGGACGAGGTCAACCTCCTCCACGACCACCTGGTCGACCTGCTGCTCGACGCCGCCGCGATGGGCGCCTCGTACGTCGAGCGCGAAGGCGTGTCCGTGCGGCACGCCGCGCGGTTCCTGCTCGTCGGCACGATGAACCCCGAAGAGGGCGAGCTGCGGCCGCAGTTGCTCGACCGGTTCGGTCTCACCGTCGAGGTGGCCGCGTCCCGCGAGACGGACCAGCGCGTCGAGGTCGTACGGCGACGGCTCGCGTACGACGACGACCCCGAGGGCTTCGCGGGCCGCTGGTCCGAGGACGAGTCGGCGCTGCGCGACCGCGTCGTGGCGGCCCGCGCGCTCCTGCCCCAGGTCGTCCTGGGCGACGGCGCGCTGCGGCAGATCGCGGCGACCTGCGCGGCGTTCGAGGTCGACGGGATGCGCGCGGACATCGTGATGGCGCGCACGGCGACGGCGCTCGCCGCGTGGGCGGGCCGCACGGACGTGCTGAGCGAGGACGTGCGGCAGGCCGCGCTGCTCGCGCTGCCGCACCGCAGGCGCCGCAACCCCTTCGACGCGCCCGGACTCGACGAGGACAAGCTCGACGAGACGCTGGAGGACGCGCGCGAGGACGAGGAGCCCGAGCCGCCGGAGGGCGACGACGACCCCGACGGGGGCGGCGGCCCCGACGGCGATGGTCCGGACGGCGGCGGCGGACAGCCCCCGGCCGGGGACGGCCCCGACTCCCCCGAGCTGCCCTCGCAGAACCAGGGCCCGGACGCGCAGGACGCCGACGACTCCCCGGCCCCGCAGGAGCCCGCCCCCACGGCGGGCGCCCCCTCCGGCCCCGGCGAGCAGCAGGCCGTGCGCGCCGCCGAACCGTTCCGCACCAAGATGCTGAGCGTGCCCGGCATCGGCGAGGGCGCCGCGGGACGGCGTTCGCGCGCCCGCACCGAGCACGGCCGCACCACGGGTTCGCGGCGCCCCCGCGGCGCCCTGACCAAGCTGCATCTGGCGGCCACCGTGCAGGCCGCGGCCCCGCACCAGAAGGCGCGCGGGCGCTCCGGCGCCGGTCTCGTCGTACGCCGTGACGATCTGCGGCAGGCGACGCGGGAGGGCCGCGAGGGCAACCTCGTGCTGTTCGTCGTGGACGCCTCCGGGTCGATGGCGGCGCGGCAGCGGATGAGCGCCGTCAAGGGCGCCGTGCTCTCGCTCCTCCTCGACGCCTACCAGCGGCGCGACAAGGTGGGGCTCGTGACGTTCCGCGGCACGGAGGCGGAGGTGGCGCTGCCGCCGACGTCGTCGGTGGACGCGGCGGCCGCCCGCCTCGAATCGCTGCCGACGGGCGGCCGCACCCCGCTGGCCGCGGGCCTGCTGAAGGCGCACGACGTGCTGCGCGTCGAACGCCTGCGGGACGCCGCGCGCCGTCCGCTCGTGGTCGTGGTGACGGACGGACGGGCGACCGGGGGCGTGGAGCCGGTGGCCCGTGCGGGCCGCGCGGCCCGGCTGTTCGCGGCCGAAGGCGTCGCCTCGGTCGTCGTGGACTGCGAGTCGGGCTACGTACGGCTCGGCCTCGCGGGGCAGCTCGCGGGCGAGCTCGGCGGGACGGTCGTGACCCTCGACGAGCTGCGGGCGGACTCGATCGCCGGCCTCGTCAAGGACGTACAGGGAATGAACTCGCCTTCGAGGAGGGCCGCTTAATGCCGCAGGGACAGCCGAGCGTCGTGCCGGACGACGGTCTCACGACGCGCCAGCGCCGCAACCGTCCGCTCGTCTTCGTCCACACGGGCGTCGGCAAGGGCAAGTCGACCGCCGCGTTCGGGCTCGCGCTGCGGGCCTGGAATCAGGGGTGGCCGATCGGCGTCTTCCAGTTCGTGAAGTCGGCGAAGTGGAAGGTCGGCGAGGAGAACGCGCTGAAGGTCCTCGGTGCCACGGGCGAGGGCGGCACGGTCGCCTGGCACAAGATGGGCGAGGGCTGGTCGTGGATCCAGCGCGCCCCCGCCGAGGGCGAGTTGACCAATGAGGACAAGGCCCGTGAGGGCTGGGAGCAGGTCAAGCGGGACCTCGCCGAGGAGACGTACAAGCTGTACGTCCTCGACGAGTTCGCGTACCCCATGCACTGGGGCTGGATCGACACGGACGAGGTCGTGGAGGTCCTGCGCGACCGTCCGGGGACGCAGCACGTGGTCATCACCGGCCGCAACGCGCCGCAGAAGCTCATCGACTTCGCCGACCTCGTGACCGACATGTCGAAGATCAAGCACCCGATGGACGCCGGGCAGAAGGGCCAGAGGGGCATCGAGTGGTAGCTCGCCTCGTCATCGCGGCGCCGTCGTCGGGCAGTGGCAAGACGACCGTCGCGACGGGCCTGATGGCCGCGTTCTCGGCGGCCGGGCTCGCCGTCTCGCCGCACAAGGTCGGGCCCGACTACATCGACCCCGGCTACCACGCGCTGGCGACGGGACGCCCGGGGCGCAACCTCGACGCGTACCTGTGCGGGCCCGACCTCGTCGCGCCGCTCTTCGCGCACGGCGCGGCCGGATGCGACATCGCCGTGGTCGAGGGCGTGATGGGCATGTACGACGGGGCCGCGGGCCAAGGCGAGCTGGCCTCCACCGCGCACGTCGCGAAGCTGCTGCGGGCGCCGGTCGTCCTGGTCGTCGACGCGTCGTCGCAGTCGCGGTCGGTGGCGGCGCTGGTGCACGGCTTCGCGTCGTGGGACCCGGAGGTGCGGGTCGCGGGCGTCATCCTGAACAAGGTGGGCTCGGACCGGCACGAGGCGCTGCTGCGGGAGGCGTTGGACGAGGCGGGGGTGCCGGTCCTCGGCGCGCTGCGGCGCGCCGCTCAAGTCCGGACTCCTTCGCGGCACCTGGGGCTCGTGCCGGTCGCCGAGCGGCGGGGCGATGCGGTGGAGTCGGTGGCGGCGTTGGCTTCGCGGGTGCGGGAGGGGTGTGACCTGGAGGGGCTTCTCGCGCTGGCGCGGAGTGCGCCATCCCTGCGGGGCGAGGCGTGGGACCCCCACACGGGGCTCGGTCGGTCACCGGCTTCGCCGGGTTCGTCCTCAAGCGCCGGACGGGCTGGAGATCCCACAGACGCCGGACGGACCGGAGATCCCAAGCCTGTCGTCGCCGTCGCCGGCGGGGCCGCCTTCACCTTCTCCTATGCCGAGCACGCCGAGTTGCTCGGCGCCGCCGGGGCGGAGGTCGTCACCTTCGACCCCCTCCACGACGAGCAGCTGCCCGACGGGACCGCCGGGGTGGTCATCGGGGGCGGGTTCCCCGAGGTGTACGCGCCGGAGTTGTCCGCCAACGAGGTGCTGCGGAAGGCCGTGGCCGAGCTCGCCCGCTCCGGGGCGCCCGTCGCCGCCGAGTGCGCGGGGCTGCTCTACCTCTCCCGCGAGCTGGACGGGAAGCCGATGTGCGGGGTCCTCGACGCCGGGGCGCGGATGTCGGAGCGGCTGACGCTCGGGTACCGCGAGGCCGTCGCCGTGTCGGACAGCGTCCTCGCGCCCGCGGGCACGCGCATGCGAGGGCACGAGTTCCACCGCACGGTCATGGAGCCCGGGGCAGGAGCCTCGCCCGCCTGGGGGCTTCACCAACCCCAGCGGCGCGTCGAAGGCTTCGTACAGGGCAATGTGCACGCCAGCTACCTGCACACGCACTGGGCCGCCGCGCCGGACGTCGCGCGCCGGTTCGTCGAGCGGTGCACACCGTGACGACGGACGCCGCCTCAGCCCGCGATGCCCACCACCAGCCAGATGAACGCCGCGCCCGCCACCGTGCACAGCAGCGTCGAGCGGGCCGGGTGGTCGTGGTGCGCCTCGGGCAGGATCTCCGCCGCCGCGAGATAGAGCAGCGCGCCGCCGAAGAAGCCCAGATAGCTGCCGAGCAGCTGCTCCGGAATGGTGAAGAGCAGCGTCGACGCGGCGCCCACCACGGGGGCCGCCGCGTCCGCGAACAGCATTGCGAGCGCCTTGCGGCGGGCGTTCCCGTACAGGCTCGTGAGCGTGTACGTGTTGAAGCCGTCCGCGAAGTCATGGGCGACGACGGCCAGCGCCACGGCCACGCCCATGCCGCCGCCCACCTGGAACGCCGCGCCGATCGCGACGCCGTCCATCACGCTGTGCCCGACCATCGCGGCGGCGGCCGTGAGCCCCACCTCGGGCACCCGCCCGCCCTCGTGCTCGTCGGCGCCGTGGGCGGCCCTGCGGCCCGCGAGGAGCCGTTCCACCAGATGGGCGACGAGGAAGCCGGCCACGAACAGGAGCAGGGCAGCCGGTACGCCGAAGACGGGCTGCCCCGCGGCGTCCAGCGCCTCCGGCAGCAGGTCCAGGCCGACGACGCCGAGCATCAGGCCGCCCGCGAGTCCCAGGACGAGGTGGCGCCGGTCGGTGACCCGCTGGGCCGTCCAGCCGCCCACCAGGGTCATGAGGAAGGCGCCGAGCGCCACGAACACCGCCATGGCCCCTTGCTAGCCGATTGACCCCCTGCTCCGCACATCCACTGCCCCCACCCCACACGAAAGGACCCACTCCATGGAGGACGTCGTGCTCGTCGTCGGCGTCGGCGCCTGCGAGGACGCGCCGGTGGAGGAGGTGCTCGGCCTCGTCCGGGACGCGGTCCGCGAGGCGGGCCTCTCCGAGGGCGCGGTCGCGGAGCTGGCGACGGTCGACGTGAAGGGCGCGGAGCCGGGGATCGTCGGGGCGGCGGCGCGGCTCGGGGTGCCGCTCGTGACGTACACGGCGGCGGAGCTTTCGGACGTGACGGTGCCGAACCCGACCGCGCGGTCCCGTGCGGCGGTCGGTACGCCCTCCGTGGCGGAGGCGGCGGCGCTGCGGGGTGGCGGCGAACTCCTCGTACCGAAGCGGAAGTCGGCGCCGGCGGGCCGCCCGGCGATGGCGACGTGCGCGGTCGCGGCGCGCCCGCGGGTTCCGGTAGCCCCCTTCGATCTGCGTCACCACGGGGACGCGGAGGTACGCGACGACGGCGCGGACCTCACCGACCTCGCCGTGAACGTACGTTCCGACACTCCCCCGGTGTGGCTCAAGGAGCTCATCGCCGCGTCCCTGGACGACCTGGCGGCGTATCCGGACGGCCGGGAGGCGCGCGAGGCGGTGGCGGCACGCCATGGCCTCACCCCGGACCGCGTGCTGCTCACGGCGGGGGCGGCGGAGGCGTTCGTCCTGCTGGCCCGCGCGCTGAAGGTCCGACGCCCCTATGTCGTCCACCCGCAGTTCACGGAGCCCGAGGCGGCGCTGCGGGACGCGGGGCACGAGGTGGGCCGGGTGCTGCTGCGCGAGGAGGACGGCTTCCGGCTGGACCCGGCGGCGGTGCCGGAGGAAGCGGACCTGGTGGTCATCGGCAACCCCACGAATCCGACGTCCGTGCTCCATTCGGCCGCGTCGATCGCTCAACTGGCCCGCCCGGGGCGGACCTTGGTGGTCGACGAGGCGTTCATGGACGCGGTGCCGGGTGAGCGGGAGGCACTGGCGGGCCGTACGGACGTACCCGGGCTCGTCGTCCTGCGCAGCCTCACGAAGACGTGGGGGCTCGCGGGGCTGCGGATCGGATACGTCCTTGCCTCCCCCGACACGATCGGCACCCTCGCACAGGCGCAGCCGCTGTGGCCGGTGTCGACGCCCGCGCTCGTGGCGGCGCGGGCGTGCGTGGGGCCCCGGGCGGTGGCGGAGGCGGGGCATGCGGCGCACCGGGTCGCCTCGGACCGCGCGCATCTCCTCGCGGGGCTCGACGAGTTGGCCCCCTTCGGGGTCCGCGCGGTGGGGCCCGCGGAGGGGCCGTTCCTGCTGGTGCGGGTGCCGGGGGCCGATGTGGTCCGGGAACGGCTTCGGGGGCGGGGGTTTGCTGTGCGGCGTGGCGATACGTTTCCTGGCCTGGGGCCTGACTGGATACGGCTTGCCGTCAGGGGGCGGGAGACGTCGACGGCGTTTCTCGCTGCGCTGAGGGGGGTGCTGGGCGGCGACGCCCTGCCGGCGTAGGGGCGCCAACCCGTTCCCCCCGCGACGTCCAGCCCGGGTAGGGGCACCAACCCCGCCGCTCCGCGGCGGATACTCCCCACCCACCCACCCGTTTGCCCCGCGACGTCCAGCGGGAGTAGGGGCGGGTGGGTGCCGCAGTACCCCCGCGGCGGGGACAGCCCGACCCGCCCCCACCCGGCCCGCACCCGCTCGCGAGACGGGAGGGGACGTGGGGGTATGTGCGCACGGAGCACCGAGCTAACCACCGCGGCCGGGAATGTCGGGCGGGGCGCAGGGATGGCGAGTACGCACATACCCCCGCGGCCCCGCCCCCACAGACGCAGCCCAGGCGCCCCCGCCAGAACTAGCCCCGACTGCGCCGCGCCAGCGTCACCGCTCCCCCGCCCGCCACCAGAAGAACCACCGCACCCCCCGCCACATACGGCGTCATCGAGCTGCCCCCCGTCTCCGCGAGGTTCGCCTCCGTCTTCGGCGGCTGAACCGGTTTGCCCGGCTTGCCCTGCGGCTTCTCCTCCGCTTCCTTCGGCGGCGTCACGCCCACCGGCGTCTCACACCCCGCCCCGGCCAGCGTCACCGTCCCCGTCACCTCGGCCACGTTCAGCTTCAACGGGTTCACGGACACCGTGAGTTCCAGCGCCGACGCCGCCGCCGTGCGCGAGGTGGTCCGCGTCTTCGAGAGAGCGAGAGTGACCTCGCCAACCCCCGGCACCTTCACCTCCGTCGTCCCCTTCGCCGTCAACGTCACCTTCTTGCCGAGCACCGTCACGCCACCCAGCAGATTCGATTCGGCAACCGGCCGCTCGCCCTCCGTGCAGACCGCCTTCGACGTGACCTGCTCGACCTCGACGAGGGAGAGGAGAGGCAGACCCGGCACGTGCACCTTGGCGCGCGCGATGTTGCTGTAACCCCGCGCCGTGCCACCCCGCACCGTCGCCTTGGCCGTGGCGACGTCCGCGCGCAGCACGCTGAAGGGCCGCCCGCCGTCGACGCCGTCGAGACGGGCCGTCAGCGCGGTCTTCTCCGCACTCGCGGGCGCCCGCACCTCGTTGAGGGCGACCTTGAGCGGGACGTTCACGGTCTTGTTGAGCAGGGCGACGTTCAGCCCGGTGCGCAGCACGACGGCGTCGGCCCGCCCGCCCTTGTGGCTGTCGCCGCCCGTGGCCTGCGCGGACCCCGCACCCGCGAGCGCCGCGGGACCGGCGGCGAGCGCGGTGGCGACGGCGACGACGGAGAGGCGGCGGCCGTGTGCACGGACGGCGTCACTGAAGGTGTGGCTGGAGCAGGTGTGGCTGTTCACTGTGTGGGACCTCACGAGAGAAAGGAGCCACCAACCGCGCACGCCACATGGGGACATCGCGTGCGCGCCGATGGCGTCGTCCGACATCGACGAGGGACGACGCCGGAATCTTTACGCACACAGAGTGAACGGTCAGCAACCTGACGTGAGTTCACTCCAACGGGATGATTCCGGCCTTCCATTCGAATCCTGCGGCACAGACGTTCCCAGAGAGCACCTCAGCAACAGTCCGGTCGAAGCCCAGGAGCACCCGCGCCGCGCCCGCGCCGCATCCGCGGCCACACCCAACGACCCGCACCACCCCCACGTAACGCCCAGGTCAACTCAACGCTCAACCCTCAACCCGCAGCCACTCAACCCACCACCCGCCCGTTCAGCACGACCCTCCGCGGCGCCCCCAGCACCCGCACGTCGTCCCGCGGATCCGCCTCGTACACCACGAGGTCCGCCGGCGCCCCCTCCGTGAGCCCGGGGCGGCCCAGCCACTCCCGCGCACCCCAGGTCGTCGCCGAGAGCGCGTCGAGCGCCGGGATGCCCGCGCGGGTCAGCTCGACGATCTCCGCCGCGACAAGGCCGTGCGGCAGCGAGCCGCCCGCGTCGGTGCCCGCGAAGACGGGGATGCCCGCGTCGTACGCGGCCCGCACCGTGTCGTAGCGGCGGGCGTGGAGCCGGCGCATGTGGTCCGACCAGCGGGGGAACTTCTTCTCGCCGCCCGCGGCGAGGTCCGGGAACGTGGCGATGTTGACGAGCGTGGGGACGATCGCGACGCCGCGCTCCGCGAAGAGCGGGATCGTGTCCTCCGTGAGGCCCGTCGCGTGCTCGATGCAGTCGATGCCCGCCTCGACGAGGTCCCGCAGGGAGTCCTCGGCGAAGCAGTGGGCGGTGACGCGGGCTCCCAGGCGGTGCGCCTCCGCGATGGCCGCGCGGACCGCGTCACGGGGCCAGCACGCCGTGAGGTCGCCCGCGTCGCGGTCGATCCAGTCGCCGACGAGCTTGACCCAGCCGTCGCCGCGCCGGGCCTCCTGCGCGACGTACGCGACGAGTTCGTCGGGCTCGATCTCGTGGGCGTAGTTGCGGATGTAGCGGCGGGTGCGCGCGATGTGGCGGCCCGCGCGGATGATCTTCGGGAGGTCGTCGCGGTCGTCGATCCAGTGGGTGTCGGAGGGTGAGCCCGCGTCGCGCAGCAGGAGGGCGCCGATCTCGCGGTCGGTGAGGGCCTGCTTCTCCGCGGTGTCCGCGTCGACGGGCCCGTGCGCGTCGAGGCCGACGTGGCAGTGGGCGTCGACCAGGCCGGGCAGGGTCCAGCCCTCGACCGTGCGGACGTCGTCGGCGGCGGTGCCGACGGGGCGGTCGTAGGTGACCCTCCCCCCGACCACCCACAGCTCGTCCCGTACGTCGTCGGGCCCGACGAGCACCCGCCCCTTCACGTGCAGCACCGCGTGATCGCTCATGGCAGCAGCTTAGGAGGCGCCCGGAACGCCCGGTACGGACCAGGCCAGTACGCCGGGTACAGGCCAGGCCAGTACGCCAGGTACAGGCCAGGCCGGTACGCCCGGTTACAGGCCGATCGGTACGCTCGGTACGGCATCCCGAACGAACTCGTGAGCGAAGTGAGCTGTGACGTGAGCAGTACTGTGACGCACCCCTTTCTGGACCTGGCGCCGCTGAGCGCCCAGCAGTTCGCCGCCATCGAGGCCCGGGTGGCCGGGCTGCTCGCCACCGAGCAGGACGTCGTGATCATGCAGGGCGAGGCGCTGCTGCCCCTGGAGGGGTGCATCCGGGGCGCGGCCGGGCCGGGCACGACCGCGCTGAACGTGATCACCGGTCCGTACGGCCAGACGTTCGGCGACTGGCTGCGCGACTGCGGGGCGACCGTCATCGATCTGGCCGTGCCGTTCCACACCGCGGTCACGGCCGAGCAGGTGCGGCAGGCGTTCGCCGAGCACCCGGAGATCGACTTCGTGTCGCTGGTGCACGCGGAGGCGGCGACCGGGAACACCAACCCCGTCGCGGAGATCGGCGCCGTCGTGCGGGAGCACGGTGCGCTGTTCATGCTGGACGCGGTCGCCTCGGTGGCCGCCGAGCCGCTGCTGCCGGACGCGTGGGGCGTGGACCTGTGCGTGATCGGCGCGCAGAAGGCGATGGGCGGGCCCGCGGGTGTCTCCGCGGTGTCCGTGAGCGCGCGGGCGTGGGAGCGCATCGCCGCGAACCCGCGGGCGCCGCGCCGTTCGTACCTCTCCCTCCTGGACTGGAAGGAGCGGTGGATCGACGGCGGCAGGAAGGCGCTGCTGCACGCGCCCGCGCAGCTGGAGATGCTGGCGCTCGAGGCGTGTGTGGAGCGCATCGAGGCGGAGGGCCTCGAGGCGCTCATGGCGCGGCACGCCGCGGCAGCGGCGGCGGTCCGCGCGGGGGCGATCGCGCTCGGCGGGGGTCTTGAGCCGTACGTGCACGACGCGGTGGACGCGGCGCCGGTCGCCACGACGCTGCGGACACCGGCGGGCGTCGACGCGTCGGCGCTGGTGGCCCGGGCGCTCGCCGCCGATCCGGTGCTTCCGCTGGTCGCCGGGGGCGGGGCGCTCGCGAAGGAGATGATCAGGGTCAACCACTACGGCCCCGACGCGACCCGGGGCGTCGTCCACGCGTCGCTGGCGGCGCTGGGGGCCGCGCTGGGCGAGACGGGCGTCGCGGTGGACCTGGAGGGCGCCCGCCGCGCGGTGACGGACGTCTTCACGACGGCCTGATCCCACCCCCGTTCCGCACGGAACACCTGCGGCCGTCCGCCGCCTCATGGCACCGTGCATGCCGTGACCACGCTTCCGGACGGCCGCATCATTCCGCCCCTGACCGCCGACGAGCCCACGATGCTCACGAGCTGGCTGGACCTGCACCGCGCCACGCTGGCGGTGAAGTGTGCCGGGCTCGACGACGAGCAGACGCTGCGGACGCCCGTCGAGCCGTCCCCGCTCTCGCTGTTCGGTCTGGTGCAGCATCTCGCCGAGGTGGAGCGGAACTGGATCCAGCGCATCTTCGCGGGGCGTGACGTGCCGCCGATCTACGGGGACCGCAGCGGTTTCGCCCTGGACCGGTCCCGGACGTTCGCCGAGGTCCTCGCCGTGTGGGAGCGGGAGGTCGCGGTGAACCGGCGGATCTGCGCGGGGCGTTCGCTCGACGACACGGGGCGGCTCGACGCCGACTCCGCGGCCGTCATGGGGGGCGAGGACGTCGTGAGTCTGCGCTGGATCCTGGTGCACCTGATCGAGGAGTACGCCCGGCACAACGGTCACGCCGATCTGCTCCGGGAGCGCGTCGACGGAACCACCGGAACGTGAATCCACGCCTCCGCTCCTTTGCCTCACTTTGAATTCCCGCGCACGTTCTCACGAATTATTTATAAACTGAGAAGCACAGCTTCCCGTATTCTTCTGCCCGCTTTCCCGGGACCTAAACGCTAAGATTTCGACAGCATCAAACCCCGCAATTCGGACGCGCGCAAGACGAGTCTCAGCCATGTGACGCACTCCACATCGCGTCCGTTTCGCGCGGTTTGTGCGGGTCAAAGTACCCCAAAAGGTCAAGACCTCATGCGGGCGCGCACCCACGCCTGATAACACATGAGGCGCCCTTGTGTAACCCCTCCCCCCGATGCAATTCAAGAAATTGCTCGGTAAATTCAATCCGCATGACCGCTGCACAAGCCGATCTACCGACCGACCTGCGAGCGAAATTCCAAAAACTGCCGGAGGGGCTGCGACTCGACAGTCCCGATGTCGCCGACGGTGCCGCGATCTGGCGGATCGCCCGCGACTCGAAGGTGCTCGACCTGAACTCGTCCTACAGCTATCTGCTGTGGTGTCGCGATTTCGCGGCCACGTCCGTCGTGGCCCGGGACGCCGACGGGGAGACGGTCGGCTTCATCACCGGCTACATCCGGCCCGAGCACCCCGACGTCCTGATGGTCTGGCAGGTGGCCGTCGATCACGGTCAGCGTGGCCGCGGCCTCGCCGGCGCCCTGCTCGAAGGACTGACCGCGAGGGTCGCCGCGGGCCGTGCGCTGACCAGGATCGAGACGACGATCGCGCCCTCGAACACCGCGTCCGAGCGGCTCTTCCTCTCCTTCGCGCGGCGACACGGCGCGTCGGTCGAGCGGAAGGTCCTGTTCGACGCGGGGCTCTTCCCCGACGACGGCCACGAGCCCGAGGTGCTGTACCGCATCGGTCCGCTCGACCACTGATCCGCCCTCGCTCCCCCCAGCGATGCCCGCGAGACACGCACCACCCGTAACTCCCCCCACCTCCCACGCCTTTCCATCTCCCAGGAGATCTGCTGTGACCATCACCCAGCCCGACCTGAGCGTCTTCGAGACCCTGGAGTCGGAGGTGCGCAGCTACTGCCGCGGTTGGCCTACGGTCTTCGACCGCGCGCAGGGCAGCCGCATGTACGACGAGGACGGCCACGAGTACCTCGACTTCTTCGCCGGAGCCGGATCGCTCAATTACGGCCACAACAACCCGGTCCTGAAACGCGCTCTCATCGACTACATCGAGCGCGACGGCGTCACGCACGGCCTCGACATGTCGACGACCGCGAAGCGCGCCTTCCTGGAGACCTTCCAGAACGTCATCCTGCGCCCGCGCGACCTGCCGTACAAGGTCATGTTCCCGGGCCCGACGGGCACCAACGCCGTGGAGTCGGCGCTGAAGCTGGCCCGCAAGGTCAAGGGCCGCGAGTCGATCGTGTCGTTCACGAACGCCTTCCACGGCATGTCGCTCGGCTCGCTCGCGGTGACCGGCAACGCCTTCAAGCGCGCCGGCGCCGGCATCCCGCTGGTGCACGGCACCCCGATGCCGTTCGACAACTACCTCGACGGCCGGACCCCCGACTTCATCTGGTTCGAGCGCCTCCTGGAGGACTCCGGCTCGGGCCTGAACACCCCCGCCGCCGTGATCGTCGAGACGGTGCAGGGAGAGGGCGGCATCAACGTCGCCCGCGCCGAGTGGCTGCGCAAGCTCGCCGACGTGTGCGAGCGCTGGGACATGCTCCTGATCGTCGACGACATCCAGATGGGCTGCGGCCGCACCGGCGCGTTCTTCTCCTTCGAGGAGGCGGGCATCACGCCGGACATCGTGACGGTGTCGAAGTCCATCAGCGGCTACGGCCTGCCCATGTCGCTCTGCCTGTTCAAGCCGGAGCTCGACGTGTGGGAGCCGGGCGAGCACAACGGCACGTTCCGCGGCAACAACCCCGCGTTCGTGACGGCCGCCGCCGCCCTGGAGACGTACTGGACCGACGGCCCGGCGATGGAGAAGCAGACCCGCGCCCGCGGCGAGCAGATCGAGCAGGCGCTGACCTCGATCGTCGACGAGAACCGCGCGGCCATCAAGGAGTGGCGCGGCCGCGGCATGGTCTGGGGCGTGGAGTTCCACGACAAGGACCGCGCGGGAGCCGTGGCCAAGCGGGCCTTCGAACTGGGCCTGCTCATCGAGACCTCCGGCCCCGAGAGCGAGGTCGTCAAGCTCCTTCCGGCGCTGACGATCACGCCCGACGAGCTGGACGAGGGGCTGCGCACGCTGGCCCGCGCGGTCCGCGAGACCGCCTGAGCGAGCGCCCTACCGAGCCCCGGCACCGTAAGAGAAAAGGAACCAACTCACCGTGATCGTCCGTTCGTTCAAGGACATTGAAGGCACCGACCGGCATGTGAAGGCCGCTTCGGGCACCTGGGAGAGCAAGCGCATCGTCCTCGCCAAGGAGCGGGTGGGCTTCTCCGTCCACGAGACCATCCTGTACGCGGGCACGGAGACGTCGATGTGGTACGCGAACCACATCGAGGCCGTCGTCTGCACCAAGGGTGAGGCGGAGCTGACCGACGACACGACCGGCGAGAAGTACACGATCACGCCGGGCACCATGTACCTGCTCGACGGGCACGAGAAGCACACGATGCGGATCAAGGAGGACTTCCACTGCATCTGTGTCTTCAACCCGCCCGTCACGGGTCGTGAGGACCACGACGAGAACGGCGTGTACCCGCTGCTCACGGAGCCGGAAGCGGACTGACACCACCTACATCCCGAACAGGGCCGTACGAGAGGAGAGGCAGGCAACACCATGACCACCGCACCCGAACGCACCAGTGACCTGTACCCGACCCGAGGCACCGAAGAGGTGCTGATCGAGCGCAAGGACCCCGTCGTGTGGTCCGAGCCGGGTGCAGCGGGGCCGATCACGGCCGGGGATCTGGCCGGGTTCGAGCGGGACGGTTTCCTGGCGATCGACCAGTTGATCACCCCGGACGAAGTGGGCGTCTACCACGCCGAGCTGGAGCGTCTCATCAACGATCCGGCGATGCGCGAGAACGAGCGCTCCATCGTCGAGCCGCGCTCCCAGGAGATCCGGTCGATCTTCGAGGTGCACAAGATCAGTGAGGTCTTCGCCAGGCTGGCGGCGGACCCGCGGGTCGTCGGCAGGGCGCGGCAGATCCTCGGCTCGGACGTGTACGTCCACCAGTCGCGGATCAACGTGAAGCCGGGCTTCGGTGCCTCCGGGTTCTACTGGCACTCGGACTTCGAGACCTGGCACGCGGAGGACGGCCTGCCGAACATGCGGACCGTCTCGGTGTCCATCGCGCTGACGAAGAACTACGACACCAACGGTGGTCTCATGATCATGCCGGGGTCGCACAAGACGTTCCTCGGCTGTGCGGGCGCCACGCCGAAGGACAACTACAAGCGGTCGCTGCAGATGCAGGACGCGGGCATCCCGTCGGACGAGACGCTCACGCACCTCGCGTCCGACTACGGCATCCGCCTGTTCACGGGCGAGGCCGGTTCGGCGACGTGGTTCGACTGCAACGCCATGCACGGCTCGGGGGACAACATCACCCCGTACCCGCGCAGCAACGTCTTCATCGTGTTCAACAGCGTGGAGAACACGGCGGTGGAGCCGTTTGCGGCGCCGGTGCGCAGGCCCGAGTACATCGGGGCGCGGGACTTCACCCCGGTGAAGTGACGCGGTAGGTGAGCGAGTCCGGCCCGGTTCCCCTTCTCGGGGGCCGGGCCGTTCGCCGTTCCGCCTTCCGGACTACCGCGGCAGGGAGGCGTAGTCCGTGTAGCCCTTCTCGGTGCCGCCGTAGTAGGTGGCGCGGTCCGGGGTGTTGTACGGGCCGCCGGCCTTCAGGCGGGCCGGAAGGTCCGGGTTGGCGAGGAACAGGGCGCCGAACGTGATGATGTCCGCGGTGCCGTCCTCGACGAGGGCGAGCGCGTCGGGGCCGGTGGGGCCCTCGCTGTGCGGGTTCAGGACGAGCGTGCCGCCGAAGTCCTGCCGCAGCCGTGCGGTGAGCTCGCGGACGCCTTCGACCTCCATGATGTGCAGGTACGCGAGGTCGAGCGGGGCCAGCTCCTTGGCGAGAGCGGTGTACACGGGCTCGGGGTCGGGCTCGGAGATGCCGTTGGCGGTGTTGCCGGGCGAGATGCGCAGGGCGGTGCGGGAGGCGCCTATCTCCTCGGCCACGGCGGTGGTGACCTCGACGGCGAACCGGATGAGGTTCTCGGGCGAGCCGCCCCACGCGTCGGTGCGGTGGTTGGCGCCGGGGGCGAGGAACTGGTGGATCAGGTAGCCGTTGGCGCCATGCAGCTCCACGCCATCGAAGCCCGCGTCGATCGCGTTGCGGGCGGCGGTCGCGAAGTCGGCGATGGTGGCGCGGATCTCGGCGTCGGTGAGCTCGTGCGGGGTGACGAAGTCCTTGAGGCCCTCGGCGGTGTAGACCTGCCCTTCGGCCGCGATCGGTGAGGGGGCGACGTTGATCAGTCCGTCGGGCAGGAGGACGGGGTGGCCGACGCGGCCCGCGTGCATGAGCTGGGCGAAGATCGTGCCCCCGGCGGCGTGCACGGCGTCGGTGACCTTGCGCCAGGCAGCGATCTGCTCGGCGCTGTGCAGGCCCGGGGTGTCCGGATATCCCTGGCCGACCACGGAAGGCTGGATGCCCTCGGTGACGATGAGGCCCGCGGAGGCGCGCTGGACGTAGTACTCGGCGGTCAGATCGGTGGCGACACCGCCCTCACCGGCGCGGCTCCGGGTCATGGGGGCCATGGCGATGCGGTTGCGGAGCGGGGTGCCGGACAGGTCGATCGGGTCGAACGCGGTGGTCATCAGAACTCCCGGGCTGAGGTACGACAGAAATATGTGGTCGGCCAATCATTCGCGCCGAGAGCACTGTAACCCATTTCTTGGCCGACCAAGGTAATCTTTCGGCAGACGTCTCACGATCGACGAATCGACGACACACAGGAGCGCGCGATGAGGGCCGACACCGTCCAGGCACCCCCGGCCGACCCCGTCTGTAGGCCCGGCGCGTCCGGTGTCGCCGCCGCGGGACCCGTCAGTCTCGCCGTCAGCCGGGTCGCCCGGCTGCACCGCATCGCCGCGGGCAAGCTGCTGAAGGGCCTCGGCCTCTACCCCGGCCAGGAGTTCGTGATGATGCACCTGTGGGAGGCGGGCGCGGTCCGGCAGTCGGAGCTGATCAAGGCGGTCGAGCTCGACCCCTCGACGGTCACGAAGATGCTGCAGCGCCTGGAACAGGCGGGCCACGTGCGCCGCCGCCCCGACCCGGCCGACCGCCGCGCGGTCCTGGTCGAGGCGAGCGCGGCGAGCTGCGGCCTGCTCGCGCAGGTGGAACAGGCGTGGGGCGACCTGGAGGGCCACACGCTGGCGGGCCTGGACGAGGCGGAACGCGCGGACCTGGCGCGGCTCCTCGCGAAAGTGGAGACGAACCTGTGCAAGGAGACGGAGGACTGCCCGGAGCGCAAGGGCCGGGACTGAGAGCGTGTGGGCGTCCTGAAGGCGTCAGGGCTTCCGCGCTGCTTCCCGCCGCTTCCGCGCTGCCTCCCGCCGCTTCCGCGCTACAGCCAGGACAGCGATGCCGCCCGCGTCAGGACGTTCTCGGCCGCCGCCTCGTCGCCCGACGTGCCGCGCGGGACCTCGTCCGGGGTGCGGCGGCCGCCGATCAACAGGCAGAAGTCGACCGGGTCGAGGACCAGCTGCGCCCGCACCGGATCGTCCCCGCTGCCCAGGATCCACTCCGTCTCGCCGCCTTCGCCGGAGACCGTCAGGGCGACGGGCGGGGCCTTGGGGCCGAGCGCGGGGCCGAGGATGCGGACGGCGAAGCGGACCAGCTGCCACAGGTGCGGGGCGGGCGGCGGGGGGACGGGCAGGTCGAGGGCGGTGCCGATGTCGCGGGCGTGCACCCACGCCTCGAAGGCGCGGGCCAGGAAGTGGTCGGCGACGGGCAGCCGGCCGCCCGCGAGCAGCACAGTGCGGGCGGCGAGTTCGGGGTCGTGGGCGGCACGGGACGAGAGCAGCCCGGCGGCCTGGTTGCGCCACGTGGCGACGGTCTGTGCGGGCGTGCGGGCCCGTTCGCGGAGGATCACCTCGCGGGTGCGCGCCGCCCACTCGACGCGCCACGGGGGCGGCGGCCCGGACGGGGCCGGGGGCGGCGCCGGGACCCGCCCGTTCCTGTCCACGTGCCGGGCCAGCGGCTCGTCCGCGGCGATCAGATGCGCGACCGTGTCGTGCACGTCCCATGCGTGGACGACGGGCGTCCCCCACGCCCCGTGCTCGTCCAGCTCGCCGAGGAGCGCCTTGAGCCCGGCCACCGCGGCGGCGTAGGGCGCGGCGTGCGGGGCGGTGCGCAGGGCGGGGGCGCGGCTGCGCAGGGCGAGGGAGAGCCCGTGCGTGCCGGGGGCCGTGTCCGGGTCCGGCGGCGGGCCGGGCGCGGCGGGGCCGTCCAGGTGCCGCACGGTGGCCCGCAGCCGTGCCGCCTCGGCCGCGCAGTGCTCGCACTCCCCCAGGTGTCGTGCGACGGTGGTCTCGTCGCCCGGCATGAGGGCGTCGAGGGCCCAGGCGCCGAGGAGTTCGCGTACCGCGTCGTGGGGGGTGGTCATGGGTGCTCACCTCGCAGGGGTGGGTCCGCGAGGGTCTCGGCCAGGGTGCGCAGGGCCGTTCGCAGGCGGGTCTTCGCGGTGCCTTCGGGGATGCCGAGCTCGACGGCGGCCTGCCGGTAGGTGCGCCCTGCGAAGTAGGCGAGGTGCACCACCTGTTGCTGGGGCAGCGGGAGGCGGGCGAGGGCGGAGTGCAGGAGCAGGGAGCGCTCCTGTTCCAGGATCGCCTCGTCCGGGGAGGGGCCGGGTGCCGGGACGGTCCGCAGGGACGTCTCGTCGGCGTGGGTGGCCTTGCGGTGGCGTTCCTCGCCGCGGACCCAGTCCACGGCGCGCCGGTGGGCGAGCATCGACAGCCAGCCGCGCAGGCTGCCGCGGCGCGCGTCGAACGTGTAGGGCCTGGTCCACAAGTGGGCGAAGACCTCCTGGGTGACGTCCTCGGCGGCGGTGCGGTTGCGGGTGACGCGGGTGGCGACGCGGTGGACGAGCACGCCGTACGCGGCGTAGGCGTCGGCGAGCGCCGCCTCCTCGCCGTAGACGAGCCGTCGGTGCAGCTCGGCGTCGACGGGCGCCCTCGCCGCGCCGGACGGCAGGTCCGACGTGCCCGGCCTCTCGGCGGACGGCTCCACCGGCACCACCACCTCGTGCGGCCCGCGCGGCCGCGTAGCACTGCCAAGCCTGGCGCCCCGCGGCCCGCCGCGCCAGGCTTCAGCCCGACAGCACGTCGAGGAGACGGTCCACATCCGCCTCGGTGTTGTACAGGTGGAACGCGGACCTCAGGTGTCCCGCCCGTGCCGACGTCAGAATGCCCGCACGGGTCAACTCCGGTGCGCGGTCGGCGAGTCCGGGCACGGAGACGATGGGCGAGGTGCCGGGCACGGGGGTGTGGCCGAGGGTGGCGAGTCCCGCGCGGAAACGGGCGGCGAGCGCCGTGTCGTGGGCGTGTATCGCGTCGACGCCGGTCTCCTCGACGAGGGCGAGGGACGCGGCGGCCCCGTGGTAGGCGAGGAAGGCGACGGGTTCGTCGAACCGGCGGGCGTCGGGGGCGAGTTCGGCGAGCGGGCCGTACGTGGAGTCCGAGGTGTCGGCCGCGGCCAGCAGGCCCGCGTGCAGCGGGACGAGGGTTTCCTGGGCGTCCTCGCGCACGGTCAGGAAGGACACGCCGCGCGGGCACAGCAGCCACTTGAAGGCGCCGGTGAGGGTGTAGTCGTACGCGTCGGCGGCCAGCGGCAGCCAGCCCACGGCCTGCGTCGCGTCGAGGAGGGTGCGCGCCCCGTGGACGGCGGCCGCGGCGCGGACGGCGGGCAGGTCGGCGGTGCGGCCGTCGGCGGACTGGACGGCGGAGAAGGAGACGAGCGCGGTCGTGGGCCGGACCGCCGCGGCGAGCTCCGCCAGCGGCGCGTACCGCACCTTGAGGTCGCCGCGCAGCACGAAGGGGTTGATGATGGAGGCGAAGTCCCCCTCGGGCACGAGGACTTCGGCGCCCGGCGGCAGGGAAGCGGCGATCAGCCCGGCATGCACGGCGACGGATCCGCCGACCGCCACGCGCCCCTCGGCCACGCCGACGACGCGGGCGAAGGCGGCCCGTGCCGCGTCGACCGTCTCGGAGTCACCGGAGCCGCCCGGCCGCCCCGCACCGTTCTCCACGGCGAGCGTGCGGATCGCGTCGACGGCGCGACGCGGCAGCAGCCCGCAAGCGGCGGTGTTCAGATAGGTCGAGGTGGGAGCGAATTCCGTACCGGCGTTGATCCCCATGGTGTTCATGGGGATCAACTTATGCGGCGTGTCAGGCCTGCGGAACCGCGCACCCGTCGGGCCCGCACGCGTCGCCGCCGTCGGCCGACGCGAGGGTGGTGAGCGGCGCGCGCTCGCCCCACGCCTGCTCCAGGGCCTGCGTGAAGACCTCGGCGGGCTGGGCGCCGGAGATGCCGTACTTGCGGTCGAGGACGAAGAACGGCACGCCGTTCGCGCCCAGCTCGGCGGCCTCGCGCTCGTCCGCGCGGACTTCGTCGGCGTACCGGTCGGGGTCGGCGAGAACGGCCCGCACCTCGGCCTCCTCCAGACCCGCCTCGACGGCGAGCTCGACGACGCGCGTGTCGTCCGCGAAGACGGACCGCTCCTCGGCGAAGTTCGCGCGGTAGAGCAGCCCGATCAGCTCGTGCTGCCTGCCCTGCTCCTTGGCGAGGTGCAGCAGGCGGTGCATGTCGAAGGTGTTGCCGTGGTCGCGGCCCTCGGTGCGGTAGTCGAGGCCCTCGGCGGCCGCGTTCTCCCCGAGCCGCCGCTCGCCCTCGCGGGCCTGCTCCTCGCTCATGCCGTACTTCTGCATCAGCATCGGCAGGACGAGCCCGGTGTCGCCCTTGGCGCGCCCCGGGTCCAGCTCGAAGGAGCGGTGCACGACCTCGACGCCGTCACGGTGCGGGAAGGCGGCGAGCGCCTTCTCGAAGCGGGCCTTGCCCACGTAGCACCAGGGGCAGGCGATGTCGCTCCAGATCTCGACGCGCATGTGTGTGGCTCTCTTCAGGTCGTACGTCAGGTCGGCGCGGAGGTGGCCCCCGCTCCTGCCGTCAACGTACGGGCAAAGCACCGCATTCCCCCGGCCTCACCGGGCCGCCGTGAAGCTCCCCGCGTTCGCCCTGATCCAGGTGCGCAGGTGGGCGAGGGGTTCCAGGGCGCCGCGGCCGAGGTCGGTCAGCGCGTACTCGACGCGGGGCGGCACCTCGGCGTGGACCGTGCGGGTCACGAGGCCGTGGTCCTCCAGGCGGCGCAGGGTCTGGGTGAGCACCTTCGGGCTGACGCCCTCCAGCTTGCGGCGGAGCTCGCCGAAGCGGCGCGGCCCGTCCTCCAGGGCGGTGATGGCGAGGCCGGTCCACTTGTTGACGAGCAGCTCGAAGATCGCGCGGCCCGGGCAGAGCAGGCCGTAGATGTCGTGCGGGGCGGAGCGGTCTTCAGGGGTCTGACCAGTCATGGTTTCCAAAATATAGTTGGGTCCCTTGCGGGTGATCAGGGGGTGGCTCCTACCGTGCCGGGCATGAACTCCTTCCCCGCTCCCGTCCGTGTCGGTCTCGTCGGCCTCTCCGCCCGCGGCGGCTGGGCGCCGCACTCCCACGTCCCCGCGCTGGCCCTGCTCGACGGGTACGAGCTGCGCGCGCTGTCCGCGTCGAGCGATGCCTCGGCGCGGGCCGCGGGCGCCCGGTACGGGGTGCCGCTGGCCTTCGGCTCGACCGCGGAGCTCGTCCGCAGCGACGAGGTGGATCTCGTCGTGGTGAGCGTGCGGGTGCCGCTGCACCGCGAGGTGGTCCTCGGCGCGCTGGACGCGGGCAAGGCGGTGCTCTGCGAGTGGCCGCTCGGCAACGGCCTCGCCGAGGCGGAGGAGCTCGCGGGGGCCGCGGCGCGGGCGGGGGTGCGGACGTTCGTGGGGCTGCAGGCCCGCTCGGCGCCGGCGGTGCGGTTCGTGCGCGACCTCGTCGAGGAGGGGTACGTCGGGGAGGTCCTGTCGACGAGTCTCGTGGCGTCGGGACGGCGCTGGGGGCCCGTCTTCGAACCGTCCGGGGAGTACCTCCTGGACCGGCGGAACGGCGGGACCATGCTGACCATCCCCTTCGGCCACACCATCGACGCCGTCTCGATGGTGCTCGGCGAGTTCACCGAGGTCTCCGCGACCCTCGCGACCCGGCGCCCCGTGGTGCACGAGGAGGGCACGGGCCGCCCGGCCGCGATGACCGTCGACGACCAGATCGCGGTGAGCGGGCGGCTCGCCTCGGGTGCCGTCGCCTCGGTGCACTTCCGGGCCGGGCTCTCGCGGGGCACGGACTTCCACTGGGAGATCAACGGCACGGAAGGCGACCTCGTGGTCACGGGCGACTCGGGTCATCTGCAGCAGGCGTCCCTGACGGTGCGGGGCGGACGCGGCACGGACACGGGCGTCTCCGAACTCCCGGTGCCCGCGCGCTGCTTCGACGTTCCCGCGATCGATGAGCTGCGGGGACTGCCCGCGTACAACGTGGGGGCGCAGTACGCGCAGGTCCTCGCCGACCTCACCGAAGGCACCGCGCACGCACCGGACTTCGCGCACGCGGCGCGGCGCCAGCGCCTCCTCGACGCGATCGAGCACTCGGCCGCGACCGGCACCCGCGTCCGACTCCAGGGTTCCGGGCCTACGAGCCGTCCCGCAGCCCCTTCGGCCAGTTCGGGCGGAACTCGATGTGGTCGTACGTCACCGCGCAGCCCTCCCCCACCGGCGACTGCGCCATGAAACCGACCAGGGCGGCGCCCGCCGCCTCCTCGTCGCCGAGGGAGAAGATCCGCACGAACGTCCAGCGCTCGCCGTCCGTCGACGCGTGGAACGCGAACGCCGACCCCGTACGGCTGATGCGCAGCCAGGCGCTGCTGCCGTCCACGACGAACGCGTTGGCGTCGTCGGAGTGGCCGCGGGTGACGACCGTGCAGATCGTGGGCTCGTCCGGGGAGCGCTCCAGGCAGAGCTTGGCCCACTCGCGCTCCCCCACGTGCAGGTACAGCACGCCCGCGTCGAAGGCGGCGGCGAAGCCGACCGTGACGCGGGCGATCAGCTGGAAGTCGCCCTCGGGGGCGCCGAGGAGGCGCGGCGCGTCGGACGCGGGCTCCACGACGGCGCCCGTCGGGGGCACGAAGCGGTCCTGGCGGGGGCCCGCCCGGCCGGTGAGGACGCCGTCCTCGTGGGACCAGTCGCCGTCGGGGCCGTAGGTGCGCAGCGGGAAGGGCAGTTCGGGGATCGTGACGTCCATGGGCTCAGTGTTGCAGGCGCCCGTCGTAACGCCGGGGCAGTCCCAGCGGGTTGGCGTCGCGCAGCTCCGGCGGGAGCAGCGGCTCGGGGGTGTTCTGGTACGCGACCGGGCGCAGCCACCGTTCGACGGCCGTGCCGCCCACGCTCGTCGAGGTCGACGTGGTGGCGGGGTAGGGGCCGCCGTGGTGCTGGGCGGGGGCGACGGCGACGCCGGTCGGCCAGCCGTCGACGAGGACGCGTCCGGCGAGCGGGGTGAGCTCGGCGAGCAGCTCGGCGCCGCGGCCGCTCTCCCCCGCCGCCTCGTCCGAGGACAGCTGCACGGTGGCGGTGAGGTTGCCGGGCAGGCGGGAGAGGACGGCGGTGATCTCCGCGTCGTCGGCGTAGCGCGCGACGACGGTGACCGGGCCGAAGCACTCCTCCAGGAGCAGGTCGTGCGCCCCTTCGGCGGCGAGGCGCGCGGCAGGGACGGTGAGGAAGCCCGCGCTGACGGTGTGCTCGCCGCCCGCGCCGGGGGTGACCGGCGCGTCCACGTCGGGCAGTGCGGCGCGCTCGCGCACCCCGGCGACGAAGTTGTCCCGCATCCGGTGGTCGAGGAGCACCCCCGACTCGGTGTTGCTGACCGCGTCGGTCAGGGACTTGACGAGCCGGTCGCCGCCCGCGCCCTCGGGGGCGAGGACCAGACCGGGCTTGACGCAGAACTGGCCGACGCCGAGCGTCATGGAGCCCGCGAGTCCGGTGCCGATCTGCTCGCCGCGCTCGGCGGCCGCGGCCTCGGTGACGACGACGGGGTTGAGGGAGCCGAGCTCGCCGTGGAAGGGGATCGGCACGGGCCGTGCGGCGGCCGCGTCGAAGAGGGCGCGCCCGCCGCGGATGGAGCCGGTGAAGCCGGCTCCTGCGACCAGCGGGTGCCGGACGAGTTCGACGCCCGCGTCGAAGCCGTGCACGAGGCCGAGGACGCCTTCGGGGATGCCGTGCCGGACGGCGGCCCTGCGCAGCACGGAGGCGACCAGCTCGGAGGTGCCGGGGTGGTCGGGGTGGGCCTTGACCACGACGGGGCAGCCCGCGGCGAGGGCGCTCGCGGTGTCGCCGCCGGGCACGGAGAAGGCGAACGGGAAGTTGGAGGCGGAGTAGACCGCGACGACGCCGAGGGGGATCTTGTAGCGGCGCAGGTCGGGGATGGGCGGGGTCGCCGAGGCGTCGGGGTGGTCGATGACGATGCCGAGGAACGCGCCCTCGTCGACGATGTCCGCGAAGGCGCGCAACTGGTAGCAGGTGCGGGCGAGTTCGCCGGTGAGCCGGACGGGGCCGAGTGCGGTCTCCGCGTCCGCGGCCTCGACGAGGTGGTCCTTCGCTTCTTCGAGGAGGTCCGCCGCGGTGCGCAGGAAGGCGGCGCGGACCGTGCGGTCGGCGAGGGCGGACGCGGCGTCGGCGGCGGCGCGGACCGCGACGTCGACCTCTTCGGCTGTGGCCTCCACCGCAACCTGCTCGCGCTGCTTCCCGGTTCGGGGGTCGACACTCCAGACTGGTGCTGCTGCCACCGCGGATTCCCTTTCCAGAGGTATGCCACTCACCAGGGCTGTTCGATATGCTGAACGCTGTCCTCGCTGGTGAATGGCGGAGACTTCGGAGACTATTTCTCGGCGTTCAAAGGGGTCAAGGGCGATGTCGGCTGGCGAGACCGGAGGCGGCGCGCAGGTCAAGTCCGCGGTGCGGACGGTGGAATTGCTCGAGTACTTCGCGGGCCGTCCCGGAATGCACTCCCTGGCCGCGGTCCAGGAGGCCGTCGGCTACCCCAAGTCGAGCCTCTACATGCTGCTGCGCACCCTGGTGGAGCTCGGCTGGGTGGAGACGGACGCGACCGGCACGCGGTACGGCATCGGGGTGCGGGCGCTGCTCGTCGGCACGTCGTACATCGACGGCGACGAGGTCGTGGCCGCCGCCCGCCCGACCCTCGACCGGCTCTCCGACGACACCACGGAGACCATCCACCTCGCGCGGCTCGACGGCACCAACGTCGTCTACCTCGCCACCCGCCAGTCGCAGCACTACCTGCGCCCCTTCACGCGCGTCGGCCGCCGCCTGCCCGCGCACTCCACGTCGCTCGGCAAGGCGCTGCTCGCCACGTACACCGACGAGCAGGTCCGCAAGATGCTCCCCGAGACGCTGCCCGCGCTCACCGAGCACACCATCACCGACCGCGAGAAGCTCATCGATGAGCTGCGCGCGGTCCGCGAGCAGGGCTTCGCGGTGGACCGCGAGGAGAACACGCTCGGCCTGCGCTGCTTCGGCGTGGCCATCCCCTACCGCACGCCCGCGCGCGACGCGATCAGCTGCTCGGTGCCGGTGGCGCGGCTCACGCCCGCGCACGAACAGATGGTGAAGGACGCGCTCTTCGACGCGCGCGACCGGCTGTCACTGGCTACTCGTAGGCTCTGACGCATGGATGTCAGCCTGCGCGAAGTCCACGACAGCGATCTGCCCGTCTTCTTCCGGCAGATGAACGACCCCGAGGCGACCCACATGGCCGCGTTCACCCCGGAGGACCCGGCCGATCACGACGCCTTCGAGGCGCACTGGACGAAGATGCGGGCCTCCGCCGACATCGCCATCCGCACGGTCCTCGCGGACGGGGACGTGGTGGGGAACGCGGGGGTGTACGGGGCGCCGGGCGAGCGGGAGGTCACGTACTGGATCGACCGCGCGTACTGGGGCCGCGGCCTGGCCACGGCGGCCCTGCGCGGCCTCCTGGAACTGGAGCCGGACCGCCCGCTCTACGCCCGCGCGGCGGCGGACAACGCGGCGTCGATAAGGGTCCTGGAAAAGTGCGGCTTCGAGATCTCCGCGCAGGACCGCGGGTACGCCCCGGCCCGCGGAACGGAGATCGACGAGGTCGTCCTCGTCCTGCGCGGCGGCTGAGTCTCCGCCGCGCGGCGGAGGCGGATCGTCGCGGGGCAGGAGGTGCGGAGGGGTGGTCGGGCGGGAGCGTTGAGGCATGTCGCAGAGCCTGTCCCCCGCATCGCCGTCGGCCGCCCCGCCCGCCGGGCCTCCTCCCGCCGCGCCCACGGCGCTCGGCCTCAGCCGGCCCCGGCGCGCCCTCCGGTTCGTCTCCGTGGTCTCCTGCGTGCCGTATCTCGCCCTCAAGGCCGCCTGGATCGGCGGGAGTCACCTCGGGATTCCCGACGGCAGTCCCCTGCTGGAGCACCGGCTCACGATGATCGTCGCCAACGGGCTGACCGTCCTCATGGACGCGGGCGTCATCGTGCTCGCGCTGCTGCTGACCCGGCCGTGGGGGCGTCGGATGCCCGCCTGGCTGCTCGCGGGCCCGATGTGGGTCGCCACCGGGCTGCTGACGCCGATCATGGCCGGGTTTCCGCTGCAGCTCGTGGTCAGGGCGTTCGGCGGCAGCGACGGAGGGTCGGGCGGCGGCAGCGGGGACGAGCCGTTCCTCGACGGCTGGGTCTTCGGCGTCGTGTATACCGGGTTCATCCTGCAGGGCGTCGCGCTCGGCTCCCTCTTCGCGCTCTACGCGCGGGACCGCTGGGGGCACCTGTGGCGCGGGCGGGTCGGGGAGGGGCCGCCGTCCGTCGGCGACCGGTGGACGCGGACCGCCGTGGCCGTCGCCGCACTGCTCGCCCTCTTCCCCGCCGGCCTGCACGCCCTGTGGGCCGCGGGCTCCACAGCGGGGCTCGACGCGGGGCGGGCCCGGGAGCGTACGGCCGACTTCCACGTACTGGAGTCCCTGGACGTCGGCTACCTCGTCGCCGCCGTGGGCGGCGCCCTCGTACTGGCCTTCCGGCTGCTTCCCGCGCTCCCCGTGAAGGTGCCGCTCGCCCTGGCCTGGGCGGGCTCGGGGGCAGCGGGCTGCTGGGGCGCCTGGCTGCTCGCCGCCTCACTCACCGGCCCCGCGGACGATCTCACCGCGGGCCCCTCCGGCCCGATGGTTCTGACCTACGCTGTGCAGATGATCACCGGGTTGCTCGTGGCCGCCGCCGGAGCCCGCCACCTGACGCGGCGGGCGAGGTCCGCGGCGTGACGTCACCGGCCACCGCCCTCTTCGGGCGTCGGACACGCCGCCGGTGGATCCACCTCATCCTCGGCGGCGCCCTCGCCATGCCGTACGTCTTCGTCGGCTCCGTCGTCGTCGGACCGCTCTTCGGCGACAAGACGTTCTTCGGCTCGCTCGGCGCCCAGCTCAGCGCGTTCGCGGTGGGCCTGCCGCTCGCCGCGATCACCGCGCTGTTCCCGCTGACCCGGCCCATGTCGGTGGCCGCCGTGCGCGCCCTGTGCGCGGTGCCGGACGAGTCGCTCGCCGACGGGCCCGCGCGGACCCGCGCGGCGCGCGGCCGCACCGTCGCCTGGTTCACGCTGCACCTCGGCCTCGGCGGGGTCATCAGCGGCATGTCGCTCGCGCTGCCGCCGTTCGCGGCGTTTCTCGTCGCGCTGCCGTTCGTCCCCGCGCTGCGGGACGACAGCACGGGGGCGCCCCCGTTCTTCGACGAGCCATGGTGGCTCGTCCTCTCCCCCGTCGCCGGCCTCCTCTCGCTCGCCGCGCTCGCCGCCTGCGCCGCCGCGGCCGGCGGACTCCTCGCACGCCGGGCGCCCGACCTGCTCGGGCCGACGCCCGCCGACCGGCTCGCGGCCGCCGAGCGCCGCGCCGCCGACCTCGCCGTGCGCAACCGCCTCGCGCGCGAGCTGCACGACTCGGTCGGCCATGCCCTGAGCGCCGTCACCCTCCAGGCGAGCGCGGCCCGCCGGGTCCTCGACCACGACCCGGAGTTCGTGCGCGATGCGCTCGCCGCCATTGAGGACACCACGCGTCGCACGGTCGGCGAACTGGACGCCGTGCTCGGCGTGCTGCGGGAGACCGGCGAGGGCACCGGCGCCCGCCCGACGGCCCCCGCGCCCACACTCGCCGCCGACCTCGAAGGGCTGCTTCGCCGCACCCGCGCGGGCGGCCTGCGCGTGTCCGCGACGGTGGACGCGGACCTCGGCACGGACCCCGACGCGCTGCCCCCGCAGGTCTCCCGCGAGGCCTACCGCATCGTCCAGGAGGCCCTGAGCAACGCGCTGCGGCACGGCGACGACGCCACCTCCGTGACCCTGCGCATCGCCATGGACGGCACCGACCTGACCGTCACCGCCGAGAACCCGCTCCCGGCCCGGCCCACCACCGCCGCCTCCTCCCGGCCCGGCGGCGGCCACGGCCTGCGCGGCATCGCCGACCGGGCCCGGCTGCTCGGCGGCACGGCGGACGCGGGCCCCCGGGACGGCACGTGGCGACTGGACGTACGACTTCCCCTGACAGGTGAGCGAGTGGAGAGACAGCGATGACCGCGAACGGCATCAGGGTCGTCCTCGCCGACGACGAACGCATGGTCCGCACCGCCCTGCGCGCGATCCTCTCGGCCGAGCAGGGCATCGAGGTGGTCGGCGAGGCGGCGACAGGTGCCGAGGCGGTCTCCGTCGTACGGGACCTGAAGCCCGACGTGGTCCTGATGGACGTCCGCATGCCGGAGGTCGACGGCATCCGCGCCACCGAGCAGATCCTGCGGACGATGTCCGGGCCGCCGCGCGTCGTCGTCGTGACGACCTTCGAGAACGACGCGTACGTGTACGAGGCGCTGCGCGCCGGAGCCGCCGGGTTCCTCCTCAAACGCGCGGACGCGGACGAGCTCGTCCAGGCGGTCCGGCTCGTCGCGCGCAGCGACTCGCTGCTCTTTCCCTCGGCGGTCCGCGCCCTGGCCGCGGAGTACGGCCGCGCCGAGCCCGCCCCGCCCGCCTGGGTGGCCCGCCTCACCGGCCGCGAGAGCGAGGTGCTGCGGCTGATGGCGGCGGGTCTGACCAACGCGGAGATCGCCGGACGGATGGGCGTGGGCGCGGCGACGGTGAAGACCCACGTGGCGTCCGTCCTCGCCAAGACGGGGGCGCGGGACCGCACGCAGGCGGTGATCGCGGCGTACGAGGCGGGCTTCATGAAGGCTGGATGAGAAAACGGTCTCAAGCACGGCAGAAGGGAACGAAACCCTTCCCTCCGTTCGTCCTCCCACGGGATGAACAAGACGATCAGGCGCGCCTCGGTCTTCGCGCTGCTGCTCGTGCTCGCCCTGCTGGTGCGGGCGACATGGGTGCAGTTCCACGACTCGACGGCTCTCGCGGACGACAAGCACAACCGGCGGAACGTGATGGCGCAGTACGCGAATCCGCTGGGCGACATCATCGTGGGCGGTGAGGCCATCACCGGCTCCGAACGGACGAAGGGAGGAGACCTCGCGTACAAGCGCACGTACAAGAACGGCGACCTCTACTCGCCCATCACGGGGTACAGCTCGCAGGTGTACGGCGCCACACAGCTCGAAGGCATCTACAAGGACCTGCTCGACGGCACCGACAACCGCCTGAAGAACCCCCTCGACGTGCTCACCAACAAGCGGGCCGCCCCCGGTGACGTGGTCACGACGATCGATCCGGCGGTGCAGAAGGCCGGGTACAAGGCGCTCGGCGACACCAAGGGCGCCGCCGTGGCCATCGACCCCAAGACCGGCCGCATCCTCGGCATGGTCTCGACCCCGTCGTACGACCCGTCGAGGATCAGCGGCTCGTCGGACTCCAAGGCGTGGAAGGAGCTGACCACCGACAAGGAGAAGCCGATGGTCAACCGCGCGATGCGGCAGCCGCTCCCGCCCGGCTCCACCTTCAAGCTGGTCGTCGCGGCGGCGGCCCTGGAGGACGGTCTCTACGGCTCGGTGGACGAGCGGACGAGCAGCCCGAACCCGTACACGCTGCCCGGCACGCGCACGGTCCTCAGGAACGAGAACCAGTCGGCTCCCTGCGAGGACGCGAACATCCGCACGGCGCTGCAGTACTCGTGCAACAACGTCTTCGCGAAGATGGCCGTCGACCTGGGCCAGGACAAGGTCAAGGCGATGGCGGACAAGATGGGCTTCGACACGGACAAGCTGGACGTGCCCGTGCGCGCGGCCGAGAGCGTCTACCCCTCCGACATGGACAAGGCGCAGACCGCGCTCAGCGGCATCGGCCAGTTCGACGTCACGGCGACGCCGCTCCAGATGTCGATGGTCTCCGCGGCCATCGCCAACGGCGGCGTGCTGGCGAAGCCGCACATGGTGTCGCAGATCAGCGACTCCGGCGGCGACGTCCTGGAGAAGTACGACGACGGCGCGTCCCAGCGCGTGATGGACGCGTCGACCGCCGAGGGCCTGCAGTCCGCGATGCGGACGGTCGTGGAGAAGGGCACCGGCACCAACGCGAAGATCGACGGCGCGACGGTGGGCGGCAAGACCGGTACGGCGCAGCACGGCGAGAACAACAGCAAGACGCCGTACGCCTGGTTCACGTCGTATGCCAAGGGCGGCGACGGCAAGGAGGTGGCGGTCGCGGTGATGATCGAGTCGTCGAGCGCGGCGCGCGACGAGGTCAGCGGCAACGGTCTGGCGGCGCCGATCGCCAAGGCGATGATGGCGGCGGCGCTGAAGTCCTGAGCTCCTGCCCCCGGCCCTTCCCGGGTCAGGGGCGGCGCCCCCGCCACATCTGCAGGGCCCATGCCGCACCCACGACCGCGCCCCCTCCGGCGAGCAGCCCCACCACGAAGCCGTATCCGCTGCTCGCCTCCCCGTCGTCGACGGCTACGGAGACACCGGCGACGGCCACCGCGAGGGCGAGCACGGCGAGGAGCACGGAGAACTTGCGGCTGAAGAAGCGGGACCGCTCCGGCGCCGGCGGCGGCGACTCCAGCCGCGCCGCGGGGCCGAGGCTCGCCGCCCGCGGCCGCTTGAACCAGGCATAGACGACCCACGTCCCGCAGGCCTCCCAGCCGTCGGGGGCGAGCCGCTCGTCGAGGCCCTCGCGCCCGCGCGTGATCAGCTCGCGCCGGTACTCCCAGCGCTGCGGCTGCGCCAGGTCCCGATGGCTGACGAAGCGGCCGATGGCGTCGACGCGTTCGACCTCCCAGCCCTCGTCGCCGAAGCGGTTGAGGAGCTCCTCGTCGACGTAGGTGTCGGCGATCCAGCGCCAGGTCTCCACCGTCTCGCCCGCGCCGTCCGGCTCGCCCGGCTCGTCCGCCGCCCCTGGTGCCCGCACCCCCGTGCCGGGCACCAGTTGGGCGGCGAACGCGTCGGCGGGCCCGAACTCGGACTCCGCGTCCTCGGCGCCGGACTCGTCGAGGTGCGCGGCGAGGTCGGTGACGGTCGCCTCGACACGGTCGGCGGGCAGGCCGCGCGCCTGGAGCCGCTCGGCGAGGTCGATGAGGTAACCGTCGCGCGCGTACTGCGTGTCCTGCTTGTACTGATTGCTCATCGTGGTTCCACTCCCGCCTTCGCGAGGACGTCGCGTACGGATCCGTCGAAGGCGAGCCACAGGCCGCCCTGTTCGCCGAGGGTCTCGCGCCCGGCATCGGTGAGCCGGTAGTAGCGCCGCCCGGGGCCCTTCTCGGTGGCGCGGAACTCCGCGGCGACCAGGTCCGCCTCCTCCAGGCGGTTGAGCACGGGATAGAGCGTGCCGCCCTTGATCTGGCCGAAGCCCGCGGCTCCGAGCCGCTTGGCGATCTCGTAGCCGTAGCTCTCGCCGTCGGTGAGGGCGGCGAGGACGAGCAGGTCGAGGACGCCCTTGAACCAGCTGGCGCGGCGGTCGGTCGTCACGTCGGAACTCCCTCTCAGACGGCGGCTTCGGGCGCGGCGCGCAGCTTCTCCGGCGCGGGCAGCGTCAGGTCGCGCACGGAGAGGAAGACGTGCACGGCGACGGGGAGCAGGAGGCTGCCCGAGGCGAGGTAGAGACCCGCGAACACGACGCCGAAGAACGCGAAGGCGAGGACGCCCCGGCGGCCCTGGTAGAACCCGGCGACGGCGTAGACGAGCACCGAGAAGGCCGCCGCCACATACGGGTCGAGGCCGAGCGCTCCGACGCCGAAGGCGATGAGGAGGCCGCGGTAGACGAGCTCGGCACCGATGCCGTCGGTCACGGCGACGGCGATCGCGAGCCTGCGCTCCTGCTCCGTGCGCGGCAGCATCGCCTCGATGGAGGCGAGCCCCGGCACGTTCTTGCCCTGCTCGGCGAGGGCGCGGAAGTTCCGCCCGGACGTCACGGCGATCGCTCCGGCGAGGAGGACGGCGGTGACGGCGTACACGGGCCGGTCCGGCATCGCGAGGCCGAAGTCGGCGGCGTCCGTGCCGGGCGAGAGCAGCAGGGCGGCGACGGCGAGGGCGGCGAAGGCCCACCACAGGGTGAGGACGAGGCCGAAGTAGCGGACCAGGGCGCGCGGTTCGGTGTCCCTGCGGCGGGCCAGCGACTCGTACATGCGCCGTCCCGCCCACGGCTCCCCGAGGAGCAGGTACGCGGCGAGCACGGCGGTGACGGCCGTCGAGGCGGCCGAGAAGTCCGGCGAGATGGTCATGGGGTTCCCCCTACCCTGAGCGACTGAGCTACCTAGACCGTATGCCGACCTAGTCAGGATTACAACCTATCTCGCGCCGCGACCCCTCGACGGCCGTCACCCGAGCAGCGGTCAGCCCACGAAGTACGTCGGGTTCGGGAGCTTGTACGTCCGGTCCGCGTAGCCGCCGGCGAGGTCGGAGACCTGGTCGCCGAAGCTGCCGATGATGTTGTAGCCGGTGGACTCGATGTGCTTGCGCGTGCCTTCCTTGAACTGGACGGTGTCGCACTTCCAGGCGTCGGGCGTGGCGCAGTGGCTCAGGTAGGCGGGCGGGTTCGGCTTGTTCTTGGTGAACACGTGCGTGCGGTCGAGCGGCGTCTTGTAGCCCGCCTTGGCGAGGTTGGTGACGGCGCCCTCGCGCTGCGACTCGGCGAGGCCGGTGAGGAAGAAGACCTCGACGCCGTGGCGCTTCGCGTACGCCACGAGCTCGGGCATGCCGAACACGGCGGGGCGCTTGGCCGCCTTGACGTACGCGTCCCAACTTTCGTTGTTGTACGTGTAGTTGGTGGACTTCTCGTAGTCGAAGCTGAGCAGGGCGGTGTCGTCCACGTCGAGGACGATGGCCGGCTTCTCGCCGTGCCCGCGGTGCGGGTGCCGCGCCGCCTTCCTGATGTCCTTCTTCGCCTTGTCCTGGATGCGGGCCAGGTCCTTGGCGTACGGGCTGTCGGGCGAGGACTTCCAGACGCCGTCCGCGCCCTTGGTCGCGCCGTAGTACTCGTCGATCTCGCCGACGAGCAGGCCTATGTTGTGGGGCTCCTTGGTGGGCCGGGGCCGGGCCTGGTCGGCACTGGCGGCGCCGGTGGTGTAGAGGGCGGCGCCGGCGACGGTGCAGGCAGTGGCCAGGCCGGCCACACGTAGGGACTTGCGCATGTGTTGCGTCTCCGCATCAGGGTTCGGGCAGGTCAAGGACTGTCTACGCGCATCGACCCGCCCCTGGGGAGCCCATGGCCCGACCCTTTACCTGATCCATACCTGGGTCAGGAGCGCGCTGCCCAGTGCGGGTCGCGCCCGCTGAGCCCGATCACCCGGTCGAGGAGGGGCGCGTCGTCGGCGACGGGAACGGGCGTCCCGAAGAACCCGCTGTCGTCCCCGTCGCCGCCCTCGACAGGCGTGAGGAGCGCCTCGGCGGCCCGCAGGCTCGCCTCGTCGGGGGCGTACTCCTGGCCGGTGGCGCGCGCCAGGTCCCAGCCGTGCACGACGAGTTCGTCGAGGGCGACGAGTCCGGCGACCTCGCCGGGCAGGTCGATGCCGCCCGCGCGGGTCATGCCCTCCCAGGCGGCCGGGTCGCGCCAGGCGTCGGCGAGGGTGGCGAGGGCCTTCGGCAGGTCGGCGCGCCAGCCCGGACCGACGTCCGGGAGCGTGCTGCCCGGGTCGCGGTCGAGTTCGGGCACGAAGTCCTTGTGCGCGGCCCGGTCGAAGGCGTGGGAGAGGCCGAGCACATGGCCCAGTACGTTGCGCACCGCGTACTCGGGGCAGGGGGTGGGCGCCGCGAGCTGCTCGTCGGTGATGTGTTCGGCGATGCGCGCCACGAGGCGGGCCTGCGGCCCGAAGTCGAACATGTCGGCCATGGGATGTCCTTCTGAGGATGCGAATACGGTACGTCTCCCCTTGTAGACCGCCCCCGCGCCCCGAACTCATCGCACCTGCTCGGTCAGTCGCCCGATACCGGGCAGGGGTCCTTAGACACCACCATCACCACCCATGGAAACTTCGATCGGGCGCGTCCTGCGGGACCGCAACGCGGGTCTGTACCTGGGTGCCGTGCTGGTCTCCGGCTTCGGGACCTCCGCGCTGTGGCTGGCCTCCGGGATCTGGGTGAAGGAGCTGACGGGTTCGGACGGACTCGCCGCCCTCTGCCAGCTCGCGCTGTGGGCCCCCACCCTCGCCGGCCCCCTCCTCGGCACCCTCGCCGACCGCACACGCCGCAGACCGCTCCTGGTGACGACCAACCTGGCCCTGGCCGCCCTGCTCCTCGCCCTCTTCACCGTGGACACACCGGCCCGCCTGTGGATCCTCTTCACGGTCCTCGTGGTGTACGGGGCGTGCGGCGTCGTCACCGACGCGGCGGAGGCGGCCCTGGCCGCGACGGCACTCGACAAGGACCTCCTCGGCGACTTCAACGGCCTGCGGATGTCCGCGAACGAGGGCATGAAGCTGGTGGCACCGCTCGCCGGGGCGGGCCTGTACGCCGCGTACGGCGGCGCCCGGGTGGCCCTCCTGGACGCGGTGACGTTCGTGCTGGCGGCGGGCATGTTCGCGCTGCTGCGGGTCCGGGAGACAGCGCCTGCGCCCGACCCCACGCCGCTGCGCGCAAGAACGGGAGACGGAGCCCGCCATCTCTGGGGGCACGCCCGCCTGCGCCCTCTCGTGGTGGCGGGCGGCCTGACGATGCTGACCTCGGGCATCAGCGGCGCCACGGTCTACGCCATCGCCGAGAACCTCGGCCGCCCCGCTTCCTACGCGGGCGTGCTGTACGTCGCCCAGGGCGTCGGTTCCGTCGCGGTGGGCGTGGCGTCGGGGGCGCTGATCCGCCGGTTCGGGGCGCGCCGATTCGGCGGCGCGGGCATCGCTCTGACCGCCGTGGCGGCCGCCCTCTCGGCGGTCCCGAACGACGCGTCGGCCCTCGCCGGAAGCCTCACGAACGGCGTCGGACTCCCGTGCGTCCTGATCGCCGGCCTGACCGCGGTGCAGCGCGAGACACCGGACGCACTCCTCGGCCGGGTGGCGGCCACGGCCAGCACGCTGATGTTCGCCCCGACCGCCCTCGGCATCGCGACGGGCGCGGCCCTGGTGGAGACCGTCGACATCGCGGTACTGCTCCCGGTGCTCGCAGGGGCACGACTGCTGATCGCCGCACCCCTGCTGAGGCCCTCCCGGGCCCGGGTTACTGCACGTTCGCCCAGCGCTTGATGGTCGCGACGGCCTTCGCCTGCTCCGCTGCGGGGAGCTTCGCGATCGAGGCACCGTGGTTGGCGCCGGGGACCACGTAGCGGTAGGAGTCGTGGCGGCTCGGGGTGAACTTCTCGGCGCTCCACGGGTCGTTCTCGCCGTAGATGAACATCATGCGCTCACCGCGCTTCTTCACCCAGCGGTCGACGTCCGCGATGGTCCTGTTGTCGTACGTGCCGCGCATGGCGGCGGGCAGCACCGAGTTGGGCTGGTAGATGTCCGGGTAGTGGCGGACGTCCTTGAGGTGCTGGAACCTGAGGTCGGCCCAGCCGAGTTGGGTGGCGGCCTGGCGGTAGTAGGGGCCCGTGCCGTTGGTGCCGAGGGACTCGTCCTGGTAGACGCTGAAGCCGTGCTCCTTCGACCAGGAGTAGAGCTCGTCGTCGGTGGCCTTCTTCGCGTCGGGCACGGTCGGGCAGTCGGCGGCGGTGCCGGACTGCCAGAAGTTCCAGACCTGGTCGAGGACCGCGAACTCGTAGGCGCGGTCGGTGGTGCCGAGGGTCTCCTCGAACGTGTCACCCGCGGCCTTCGCGTCCGCCTCGAACTTGGGAAGGAGCGCGTCGCGGCGTACGAGCATCTCGCGCTGCACGGCGTTCAGCGCGGTCCTGCACTGCTGGTCGCCGACTGTCCGGAAGAAGCGTTCGTACCCGGAGTCGTCGCGGTTGTCCGCGTCGTTCGGCGCGACGAACGCGACGACCGCGTCGAGGTCCCGGGGGTAGAAGCGCTCGTGGTACGTCGCGGTCATGCCGCCCTTGCTGGCGCCGGTGCCGAGCCACTTGCCCTTCTCGATGGTGCGCAGGGCCCGGGTGAGGCGGTGCTCGTCGGCGGCCTCCTGCTCGACGGTCATCTTGGACCAGTCGTCGCCCGCGGCGCCCTTGGGCCGCGACTCGGCGAAGTAGCGGTGCTCGACGCTGACCTGGTTGGCGTCGATGAGCTTGGTGAGGGCGGTCGTGCCGCCTGCGAGGGTGTAGCCGCCGGTGTACAGGACGGTCGGCTTGTCCGTGGCCTTGTGCCAGAGCGTGGCGCGCTGCGTGAAGGTGGCGCCGTGGGGCCTGCGGTGGTCGACGGGCTGCCTGTACGTGAGCGTGTAGAGGGGGTGGCCCTCCTTGTCCGCCACGGAGACGACCGTCAGGCCCGGTATTCGCTCCAGGCGCTCGCGGATGTGGTCACGAGTGTCGGAGGCGGTGGTTCCGGCCGTGGTGTCCTTGCCGGTCGCCGTGGCCTCCTTGCCGGGTGCCGCGGCCGCCTCGTGAGCTGCCGTCGGCTGCGCGGCCGCGGACGGCGCGGCGCCGAACGCCGCGGCGCCCGCCATCACTCCGGCGCAGACCAGCGCGGATATCCCCTTGTTGCGCACTCTTCCCCCTCTGTCCCGTGGTACGGGAGTGACGGTTGTGGTGCGCGGATCGTATCGGTGATCACTTCGCGTGCGACAGGGCCTTCGCGATGTGCGCGAGGTCGGCGTCCGAGGCCAATCCCGCGTGGTAGAGCCGCAGTTCCGTGGCGCCGAGCTCGGCCGCCCGTGCGGCGTCCGCAGCGAGGGTCGCGGGGCTGCCGCCCATGCCGCTCACGACGGTGAGGTTGGCCGCGAGGACCGCGTCGTCCCCGGCCCGCGCGGCGAACGGCTCCAGGAGGTGCGCGCCGCCCGTGCAGGGCACGACCACGCCGTCGGCGACGGAGAGGATGTGCCCGGGGTCGACGCCCGCGTTGGCGCCGCAGTGGTAGGGCACCGGGTCGGCGTGGAGCAGTACCTGGAAGCCGGTCGGGGCCGCCGCGCGGACGGCGACGACGACGGTCTCCTGGAGGGTGCGGGCGGTTTCCTCGCGCCACGCGCGCGTGGCCGCCGCCCGGTCCGCGCCGAGCAGCTTCTCGACGGCAGGCCAACCGTCGCCCCCCTCGCCGCCGCGCCACACCGGCTCCAGGCCGCCGCGCACGGCCCGGGCCAGCTCGTCGGGGTCGAGGCCCTGTCCCGCGTACCCCTCCCGGCAGGAGCCGCAGAAGCAGAGTGACATCAGGTACTGCCCGGCCTCGCCGAGGGTGACGCCGCCGATCTTGTCGTGGGCGTGCAGGTGCGCCAGGCCGTACCAGCCGCAGGACTCCAGTTCGGTGCCGCGCGTCTCCTGCCCGGGGCGTACGGCTGCCTCGGCCGCGAGAGCGGTGAGGTACGCGCGCGTGGCGGGCTGCGCGATGCAGGGCGCCCAGGGATAGCGGTCTCCGTAGGCGTTGACCACCGAGGTCGCCGGGTGCTCGGCGCCCATGCGGGAGTTGTGGGCGAGGACCACCCAGCTGTGGACGTCCAGCCCGGCGTCGCGCAGGGCTCGCTCCGCCTCTCCGTAGGCGTCGCCCGGCGCCCAGTCCCCGGCCGCGTACGGCCGCAGCTCGCGGCCGCGCCAGCGGTCGCCCGGCGGGTAGAGCACCGCGGCGTGCGCGGCCGTGACGACGCGGTGGCGCGGGTGGCGCGGGGTCAGCGCGCGCGTGGAGTGGTAGGCGGAGGCGAGGGTGACCTGGCGGATGCCGAGGTCGGCGAGGCGTGCGGGCGCGTCGGGGTCGCCGACGACGTCCCACGGGTAGAGGAACGCGGCGGCCTTCACGCGCCCGCCCCCGGGTGCGTGGTCCCGAGCAGCTCCCGGCCCTGCGCGACGAGTTCGGCGAGGCGCTTGACGTGTTCGCCGGCCGGCTCGTGCAGCGGCGGCCGCACGGGCCCGACGTCCAGACCACCCAGGCGCACGCCCGCCTTGACGAGGGAGACCGCGTACCCCCGGCCGAGGCCGCGCAGCTCCACGAAGGGCCGGTAGAAGCCGTCGACGAGGCGGTTCACCAGGGCGTCCCCCTCCGGCGTACCGGCGTTGAACGCGCGGTGGAAGGCGAGCGCGATGTCCGGCGCGAAGCAGAAGACCGCCGAGGAGTAGAGGGTCACGCCGATGCCGCGGTAGGCGAGGCCGGTCAGCTCGGCGGTCGGCAGGCCGTTGAAGTACAGGAAGTCGCCCGGCACCTCGGCGCGCACGGCGCTGACCGTGCGCTGCATCAGGTCCATGTCGCCGAGGCCGTCCTTGAAGCCGATGATCCCGTCCGCGCGGGCGAGTTCGACGACCGTCTCCGGGGTGAGGACGGCGTTGTCGCGCTGGTAGACGATGACGTCCAGGGAGGTGGCGGCGGCCAGCTCCGTGTAGTGCCGGACGAGCCCCTCCTGCTCGGCGACGACGAGGTAGGGCGGCATGGCGAGCAGCCCGTCGGCGCCCGCCTCCTCGGCGAGGCGCGCGTACCGCACGGCGAGCGCGGTGCCGTATCCGGCGCCCGCGACCACCGGCACCCGGCCCGCCGTCTCCTCGACCGCGGCGGTGACGCACTCCTGGAACTCCTCGGGGGTCAGCGCGTGGAACTCGCCCGTGCCGCAGCACGCGAACACGGCCGCCGCCCCGGCCTCGATGCCGCCGCGCACATGGGTGCGGAAGGTCTCCACGTCGAGGGAGCCATCGGGCCCGTATGCGGTGACCGGGAAGAACAGCGGCCCGCTGGGGACGCGCAGTCGGGAAGCGAGGGAAGCTGACGTCACGGACTCTCCCTAGGCGTGCACGTTTCTGATTCACGTCCATATCTCTGAACAGCACCACGCTAAGGCGCCCCATCGGCGCCGGTCAAGCGGCTGAACTGCCCGCGGCGAGACGGACACACCGCCCCCCACGTCTCCTTGACGCCACTCGGCGGAGATCCTTAACCTGCCACTCGTCCATACATGTGAATCTCGTACGCGCATGAGTACGCGCGCACGTACGCCGCCCGAGGAGACCCGCATGCCCGCTCCCCGCACCGTCCTGCTCACCGGCGCAGCCGGCGGCCTCGGCACCCTGATGCGCGGCCTCCTGCCCGCGTACGGCTACGACCTGCGCCTGCTGGACGTCCGCCCCGTCGACGGCGAGCCGGACGCCCGCAAGGCCGACCTCGCCGACCGGGACGCCCTGCGCGACGCCGTGCGCGGGACCGACGCCGTACTCCACCTCGCGGGCATCTCCCTGGAGTCCACCTTCGACAAGATCCTCAAGGCCAACATCGAGGGCACGTACCACCTGTACGAGGCGGCCCGCGAGGAAGGCGTCCGGCGGATCGTCTTCGCCTCCTCCAACCACGCCGTGGGCTTCACCCCGCGTCCCCAAGGCGACGATCCGCTGATCCCGGTCGACACACCGCGCCGTCCCGACACCTTCTACGGCCTGTCGAAGTCGTTCGGCGAGGACCTGGCCCAGTTCTACTGGGACAAGCACGGCATCGAGACCGTGTCGGTCCGCATCGGATCGTGCTTCCCCGAGCCGACGAGCGTGCGGATGCTGTCGGTCTGGATGAGCCCCGAGGACGGCGCCCGGCTCTTCCACGCGGCCCTCACCGCCGAGGACGTGCGGCACACCGTGGTGTACGGCTCGTCGGCCAACACCCGCCTGTGGTGGGACCTCTCCTCCGCGCGGGCGCTCGGTTACGACCCGCGGGACGACTCCGAGCAGTACGCGCCGAAGCTGCTCGCCGAGCAGGGCGAACTGGACCCCGCGAACCCGGACCACGCACACCTGGGCGGCCACTTCTGCACGAACCCGCCGGTCTGGCCGTACTGAGGAATCCGCGCCCCGATCCGCGCCCGCCCGCCCCCGTTCGGGCACCGAACGGGCACACCGTGCCCCTTAAACGGGCACGCCCGCACCCCGCACCCCTGGCCCCCGCCCCGCCAAGCGGGCAGATACGGGCATCATCGTGCCCGCTCGGAGCCTGGTAACCCCCCTCGTCCGCGCTGTAGAACTTCCCCACAGGCCCGAACGGGCACCGCGCCGGACCACGGACCGCAGCCCGCGGACCGCAGACCCAGGGGAAGAAGGTGGCGCCGATGACCGCGGAGGAACGTCAGCGGCGGATCGTCAACGCGGCCCGGCACGCCGGCTCCGTCGACGTGACGGCCCTCGCCGGTGAGCTCGGCGTCGCCAAGGAGACCGTCCGCCGCGACCTGCGGGCCCTGGAGGACCACGGCCTGGTCCGCCGCACCCACGGCGGCGCCTATCCCGTGGAGAGCGCGGGGTTCGAGACCACCCTCGCCTTCCGCACGACCATGCACGTCCCGGAGAAGCGGCGCATCGCCGCTGCCGCCGCCGAACTCCTCGGCGACGCCGAGACGGTCTTCGTCGACGAGGGCTTCACCCCGCAACTGATCGCCGAGTCGCTGCCCGGGGCCGCGGCGGGCCGCCCGCTCACCGTCGTCACCGCCTCCCTGGCCACCGCGGGGTCCCTCGCCGAGGCCGAGAACATCACCGTGCTGTTGCTCGGCGGCCGGGTGCGGCCCGGCACGCTCGCCACCGTCGACCACTGGACGACCCGCATGCTCGCCGGGTTCGTCATCGACCTGGCGTACATCGGCGCCAACGGCATCTCCCGCGAACACGGCCTGACGACGCCCGATCCCGCCGTCAGCGAGGTGAAGGCGCAGGCCATCAGGGCGTCGCGGCGCACGGTGTTCATGGGCGTGCACACCAAGTTCGGGGCGACGAGCTTCTGCCGGTTCGCGGGGATCGGCGACCTCGACACGATCGTCACGAGCAGTCGTCTTCCCGCGTCCGAAGCGCACCGCTACTCCCTCCTGGGCCCGCAGGTCCTCCGCGTCTGACGCCCACCCCGTCCCTTTTCCGCCCACGGTCACCACTCCCCACTCCCCTCCCCCATTCCCCGTACGCCGATCCGGGGTCCCGCACGCCCCGAAACACCCTCAGGAGCTTTCATGCGAACCCCGAGCCGACGGAGGCCGCGCGCGCTCGCCGCGGCCGCCGCAGGGGCGCTGCTCGTCCCGCTGCTCGCCGGCTGCTGGGCCGGCGCCGGCGGGGCAGGTTCAGGCGACTCCATCAACGTCCTCATGGTGAACAACCCGCAGATGGTGGAGTTGCGCAAGCTCACCGCCGCCCACTTCACCGAGGAGACGGGCATCAAGGTGAACTTCACCGTCCTGCCCGAGAACGACGTCCGCGACAAGATCAGCCAGGACTTCGCCAACCAGGCGGGCCAGTACGACGTCGCGACGCTCAGCAACTACGAGATACCGATCTACGCCAAGAACGGCTGGCTGCACGAGGTCGGTTCGTACGCGCGCAAGGACAGGACGTACGACGAGAAGGACATCCTGCCGCCCATGCGCCAGTCGCTCACCGGCAGCGACGGCAAGCTCTACGGACAGCCCTTCTACGGAGAGTCGTCCTTCCTGATGTACCGCAAGGACGTCTTCGCGAAGGCCGGCCTGACCATGCCGAAGCACCCCACCTGGCAGCAGGTCGCGGACCTCGCCGCCCGCGTGGACGGTAAGGAACCGGGGATGAAGGGCATCTGTCTGCGCGGACTCCCCGGCTGGGGCGAGGTGATGGCACCGCTCACGACCGTGGTGAACACCTTCGGGGGCACCTGGTTCGACAAGGACTGGAAGGCCCGACTGGACTCCCCCGAGTTCGAAAAGGCAACCCGCTTCTACGTAGACCTCGTCCGCGAGCACGGCGAGTCCGGAGCCGCGCAGTCCGGCTATGCCGAGTGCCTCAACAACCTCACCCAGGGCAAGACGGCCATGTGGTACGACGCCACGGCCGCCGCCGGGTCCCTGGAGTCCGCCAAGTCCCCGGTCAAGGGCAAGATCGGCTACGTACCGGCCCCCGTGGCGAAGACCGGGAACTCCGGCTGGCTCTACACCTGGGCCTGGGGCATGCAGAAGGCCTCCCGCAACCCGGACAAGGCCTGGAAGTTCATCTCCTGGGCCTCCGGCAAGGAGTACGAGAAGCTCGTCGGCGAGAAGATCGGCTGGTCGAACGTCCCCGCGGGCAAGCGCGCGTCGACCTACGCCAACCCCGCGTACCGCGAGGAGGCCGCCGCCTTCCAGGACGTCACCCGCGCCGCCATCGAAGGCGCCAGGCCCCGCGACCCCGGCGTGCAGCCACGCCCGGCGCCCGGCATCCAGTTCGTGGGCATCCCCGAGTTCACCGACCTCGGCACCAAGGTCTCCCAGGAGATCAGCGCGGCCATCGCCGGACGCCAGTCCGTCGATTCGGCCCTCAAGAAATCACAGGACCTCGCCGAGAAGATCTCCGAGGAGTACGAGGGACGATGACCGCCACCGCGAACACCCCCACCGTGCGGCACACGCGCGTGCCCACCCCCAAGACCGCGTCACCCTCGAACCGACTGCGCGCCTGGGCCACCAGGGCGCCCCTGCTGCCCGCCCTCATCTTCATGATCGCCGTGACCCAACTGCCCTTCGTGGCGACCCTGGTGATCTCCTTCTTCGACTGGAACGCCCTCTACCCCGACGCCCGCAGCTTCACCGGGTTCGGCAACTACTCCGAGGTCCTCACCGACCCCGACCTGCGCAAGTCCGTGCTCACCACGATCCTCCTGACCGCGACCGTGGTGCTCGCGAGCCTGGTACTCGGACTCGGTCTCGCCCTGCTCCTGAACCGGAGGTTCAAGGGGCGCGGCCTGGTCCGCACACTGCTCATCGCGCCGTTCCTGCTGGTCCCCGTGGCCGCCGCGCTGCTGTGGAAGCACGTGCTCTACAACCCCGAGTACGGGCTCTTCAACGGGCTGCTGCACTGGGTCGGCGGGGACTCGGCGGCCCAGCCGGACTGGATCTCCGACACGCCGCTCCTGGCCATCGAGGCGTCCCTCGTGTGGCAGTGGACGCCCTTCATGATGCTGATCCTGCTCGCGGGGCTGCAGAGCCGCGACTCCGAGCTGATCGAGGCGGCCCGCATGGACGGCGCGAGCAACTGGCAGGTCTTCCGCCATCTGACGCTGCCGCATCTGCGCCGCTACCTCGAACTGGGCGCGCTGCTCGGCTCGATCTACATCGTGCAGAACTTCGACGCCGTCTTCACCCTCACCTCGGGCGGCCTCGGCACGGCGAACCTGCCGTACACCGTCTACCAGAGCTTCTACCAGGCCCACGAGAACGGCCTGGCGTCCGCGGCGGGCGTGCTCGTCGTCATCGGATCGATCATCATCGCGACGTTCGCCCTGCGGGTCGTCTCGTCCCTGTTCCGTGAGGAGGTGTCCCGCTGATGAAGAACGCGCGCGGCAAGGGAATCGGCCTGGGGCTCACCGCCTGGCTCGCCGGGATCCTGTTCTTCCTGCCCATCGCCTGGATGGCCCTGACCTCCTTCCACTCGGAGGAGGACGCCGCGACCAACCCGCCCTCGCTGGCCGCCCCGCTCACCCTCGACGGCTACCGGGACTTCTTCGGGACGGGCGGCGGCGCGAGCCCCTGGCCGTCCCTGATCAACTCGACCGTCGCCTCGCTCGCCTCGACCCTGCTGGTCCTCGTCCTCGCGCTGCCGGCCGCGTACGCCCTGTCCCTTCGGCCCGTGAAGAAGTGGACGGACGTGCTCTTCTTCTTCCTGTCGACGAAGATGCTGCCGGTCGTGGCGGGTCTTCTGCCGATCTACCTCTTCGCCAAGAACACCGGCCTGCTGGACAACATCTGGCTGCTCGTCCTGCTCTACACCTCGATGAACCTGCCGATCGCGGTGTGGATGATGCAGTCGTTCCTCGCCGAGGTGCCCAGACCCGTCGTCGAGGCCGCGCAGATCGACGGGGCGCGGCTGCCGACGATCCTCACGCGCGTGGTGGCGCCCATCGCGCTCCCCGGGATCGCCGCGACCTCCCTGATCTGCTTCATCTTCAGCTGGAACGAGCTGCTCTTCGCGCGGGTCCTCACGGGCGTCGTCGCCCAGACCGCGCCCGTCTTCCTGACCGGCTTCATCACCAGCCAGGGCCTGTTCCTGGCGAAGGTGTGCGCCGCGTCGCTCGTGATCTCCCTGCCGGTGCTCGCCGCGGGGTTCGCCGCCCAGGACAAGCTGGTCCAGGGCCTGTCGTTGGGAGCCGTCAAATGAACCAGGGAGCCGCCAAGTGAAGGCCGCCATCATCGAGTCCGTGGGCAAGGCCGTCGTCGGGGAAGTGCCCGACCCGACCCCGGGCCCCCGTGACGTCGTCGTCGAGGTCGCCGCGTGCGGCCTGTGCGGCACCGATCTGCACATCCTCCAGGGGGAGTTCGCACCGACCCTGCCGGTCGTGCCGGGGCACGAGTTCGCCGGGGAGGTCGTCGCGCTCGGCAGCGACGTCCGGACCCTCGCCGTCGGCGACCGGGTCGCCGTGGACCCCTCGCTGCACTGCCACGAGTGCCGCTACTGCCGGGACGGCCGGGGCAACCTCTGCGAGCGGTGGGCCGCGATCGGCGTGACCACCGCGGGCGGCGCGGCCCAGTACGCGGTGGCGCCCGCCGCCAACTGCGTACGCCTGCCCGACCATGTCCGCACCCAGGACGCCGCCCTCATCGAGCCGCTGTCCTGCGCGGTGCGCGGCTACGACGTGCTGCGCTCCCGGCTCGGCGCCCACGTCCTGATCTACGGCTCCGGGACGATGGGCCTGATGATGCTGGAACTCGCCAAGCGCACGGGCGCGGCGAGCGTGGACGTCGTGGACCTGAACGCGGACCGGCTCGCGACGGCACGACGCCTCGGCGTCTCCGGGTCGGCGGCCGGCGCGGACGAGCTGGACCGCCCCCAGGGCTGGGACGTCGTCATCGACGCGACCGGCAACGCAGCCGCGATCCAGGACGGTCTCGAACGGGTCGCCAAGGCGGGCACGTTCCTGCAGTTCGGCGTCGCCGACTACGCCACACGGGTGCGGATCGACCCGTACCGCATCTACAACCAGGAGATCACCATCACCGGTTCGATGGCGGTCCTGCACAGCTACGAGCGGGCGGCGGAACTCTTCGCGGCCGGCGTCCTCGACCCCGACGTCTTCATCAGCGACCGGCTGCCCCTGACGGAGTACCCGGAGGCACTCGAACGGTTCGCCGCCGGGGTGGGACGGAAGATCGTGGTCGTGCCGTAATTCGGTACCGCGCGGGCGGGCCGGGACATACGCTCCCGGCCATGCCGAGACCTCATGGATTCACGTACGAAGAGCGCGTCGACGGAACCGTCCTGATCACCCACGGCGGACGTGCCGCGGGAACGCTGCGCGGCGGCCGCGCCGAGCAGTTCCTCGGCGAGGTGACGGGCGGCGACCCGCAGCTGGTGATGGCCCGCTGGACCGGGAACTACAAGCGAGGCAACGAACGCGTGGCCCGCGCGCACCCGCGCAACCGCGGCTGAAAAAACCTTCGCCGGGTAAGGGAACGGCAAAGCGGGATCGTTCGTTACCCCTGGCATGACAGCTATGACCCCCGGCTCGAACATCCCGCTGACCGCCGCCCGCGTGGCGGTGGACGTCGCCGCTCCGGTGCGGCTCGACGTATCGGGCCTGCTGCTCACCGCCGACGGCAAGGTGCGCTCCGACGACGACTTCATCTTCTTCAACCAGCCCTCCGGGCCCGGCGTGACCTACCAGTCGGGCGGCGGCACGACCCCCGACAAGGTCACCGTCGACACGGCCGCCGTGCCGTCCGGCATCGAGAAGATCGTCGTGACCGCGAGCCCGGACGCCGCGGGCCAGACCTTCCAGGGCATCGAGCCGACCGCCACGATCCGCAACGCCGACGACGGTTCGGTGCTCGCCACCTTCACGCCGCCGCAGCTCGGCACCGAGACCGCCCTCGTGATCGTCGAGATCTACCTGCGCAACGGCGCGTGGAAGGCCCGCGCGGTCGGCCAGGGGTACTCCAACGGTCTCGCGGGCATCGCCACGGACTTCGGCGTCTCGGTGGAGGAGCCCGCCCCGGCCCCGGCCGCCGCGCCCGTGGCACCTCCCGCTCCCCCGGCTCCTCCGGTGGGTCAGCCGGTGCAGGGCCCGCCCCCGCCGGTCGCCGACCCGCGTCAGGCCGCGCCCGTCGCCGCGGCGGCCCCCGCCGCGCCCGCGCCCGGCGCCGGGAAGATCAACCTGGACAAGGGCCGCGTCAGCCTCCAGAAGAACCAGACGGTGTCCCTGGTCAAGGGCGGCCGTCCGCTGCTCTCGCAGGTCAAGATGGGTCTCGGCTGGGAGCCCGCGTTCCGCGGCAAGGACATCGACCTCGACGCGTCCGTCATCGCGTACGGCCCGCAGCGCAACCACGTCGACAGCTGCTACTTCGGCAAGCTGTCGATCGTGAACGGCGCGATCAAGCACTCCGGCGACAACCTCACGGGCGAGGGCGGCGGTGACGACGAGGTGATCGTCGTCGACCTCGGCCGTCTCCCGCAGGACGTCACGGGCCTGGTCTTCACGGTGAACTCGTTCTCCGGCCAGAAGTTCACGGAGGTCGCGAAGGCGTACTGCCGCCTGATCGACGCGGCGTCCGGCGAGGAGCTGGTCCGCTTCGACCTCACCAACGCCGAGGCGCAGACGGGCGTCATGATGGCGAAGCTGATCAAGCAGTTCACCGGCGAGTGGGAGATGACCGGTATGGGGCAGTTCGTCAAGTCCCGTACGGTGCGCGGCATGGTGAAGCCGGCGGCGCAGGCGCTCTGAGGCCCCCAGGAACACGCCGAGGGGCGGCGGTCCGCATCAGCGGTCCGCCGCCCCTCGGGCGGTTCGGGTCACGGCATCAACATCGGCATCGACGTCGTCGGTGTCAGAGCTTGGCCAGCTTCGGATAAGGGCTCAGGAACCGTCCCTGACGGCCGGCGAAGTCGATGACGACCGCGTCCTCTCCCTCGACGCCCACGATCCTTCCCAGGCCGTACTGGTCGTGGGAGACCCTGTCACCCACCTCGAAGTGCTCCACGGGTGGGGCGGGCGGGGCAGGCACGTTGAAGGGACTGTTCGGCAGGTGTCGGCGCGAGCCGGGGGGCCTCGTCATATTCGCAGTATGGGCCTTCGGGGACCCGCGGCACCATGCTCTGTACTGACACTGCCCTCACATCGGTATGGAACAGACACACAAGTCACGGTGTGTGCGCCATCGGCGACGGTCCGGATACGACCCGAACGGGGGATGCGCCCGACGGTTCACGGTCAGTGATCGTTCCCCCGCTCAGCGCCGCTGCCGCTTCCACGGGCCGGTGATGGCGAGCATGATGCCGGGGGTCTGGATGTTGGCGTAGAGCGTCCGGCCGTCGGGGGAGAACGTGACGCCGGTGAACTCGCTGTACTCCGGCTTCTCCGCCGTGCCCGCGTTGAGTTCGTTGCGCGCGATCGGGTACGTGCGGCCGCTCTCCGTCGCGCCGAACAGGTGCTGGATGCCGTCGCCGTCCTCGGCGATGACGAGGCCGCCGTAGGGCGAGACGGTGATGTTGTCGGGGCCGTCGAAGGCGCCGTCCTTGCCGGGCTCGCGGTTCACGCCGAGGAGCACCTTCAGGGTGAGGGTGCGGCGGCCCGGGTGGTAGAACCACACCTGCCCGTCGTGCGGGACGGGGCTCTCGCCGCGGGCGAAGGACGCGACGATGTAGACGCCGCCGTCGCCCCACCACATGCCTTCGAGCTTGCGGGCGCGCGTGATGTCGCCGTCGTCGAACTGCTCGCGCACGGGCACGGTCCGCGCGTCGCGGTCGGGGACCTCGACCCAGTCCACGCCGTAGACCGTGCCGGTCTTCGTGGCGCGGGACAGGTCGTCGACGAAGCGGCCGCCGGAGTCGTAGCACTTGGGGGCCTTCAGGACGCCCGCGTCGTCGGCGAGGGTGCGCAGCCTGCCGCGACCGTGCGCGAAGCCGCGGGGTGGGGTCCAGCGGTAGAGGAGCCCGTTCGGCCCGGAGGCGTCCTCGGTGAGGTAGAGGTGGCCGCGCTTGGGGTCGACGACGACGGCTTCGTGGGCGTAGCGGCCCAGCGCCTTGATGGGCTTGGGGGCGCGGTTGGCACGCCGGTCGAGGGGGTCGACCTCGAAGACGTAGCCGTGGTCCTTGGTCATGCCGTTCTGACCGGCCCGGTCCTCGGTCTCCTCGCAGGTGAGCCAGGTGCCCCACGGGGTGCTGCCGCCCCCGCAGTTGGTGGCGGTGCCGGCTATGCCGACCCACTCGGCGACGCGCCCGTCGGGGCGCACCTCGACGACGGTGCAGCCGCCGGACGCGGCGGGGTCGTAGACGAGGCCGTCGGTGAGCGGTACGGGGTGCTTCCACTTGCTGCGGGGGCCGCCCAGCTCGTGGTTGTTGACGAGGAGCGTGGTGCCGCGCGGGCCGCGGAAGGTGGCGGTGCCGTCGTGGTGGGAGGGCGTGAACTCGCCGCTCTCCAGCTTCGTCCTCCCGCTGTGCGTGAGGACGCGGTACGAGAATCCGGCGGGCAGGGCGAGGAGGCCGTCGGGGTCGGGGATCAGCGGACCGTAACCGGGGCCGTGGTGACCGTGGTGACCGTGACCCTGGGCGTCCTCCGCGTCGTGCACGCTGTCGACGTCCGTCGCGGCGAGGGCCCCGGGGGCCGTGGCGAGCGCGCCGACGCTGCCGGCCAGGGCGACCCCGGCCCCGGTGAGCGCGGAGTGTCTGGCGAAATCCCTGCGGGTGAGCGACATCGTTTCTCCTGAGGCGCGAAGGTGGCTGCGTACGGCCGGGCTGCTGTCGGCGTCACCGTCCCGCTCGCGTATAAACGGCGGTTGAACACCGTTCGACGTCGAGGGGCCTCCTTCCATGAACCTGCCCATGAACCCGTCAGGCACCGGTCGCCGCGTCCTGATCAGCGGGGCCTCCCGGGGTCTCGGCCGCGCGCTCGCGCGGGCCTTCGCGGAGAACGGCGACCGGGTCGCCGTGCACTACGGCTCGCGTGAGGAGGACGCGCGGGCGACGCTCGACTCGCTGGCGGGCGAGGGGCACGTGCTGGTGGGCGGCGACCTGTCGGACCCGGCGGGCGCGGCGGACGTCGCGGGACGCGCGGCCGAGGCGCTCGGCGGCATCGACGTCCTGGTCAACAACGCCGCCGTGAACCTGCCGCACCCCCTCGCCGACACGCCGTACGAGGAGTGGGCGGCCCTGTGGCAGCGGCACGTCTCCGTGAACCTGCTCGCCACGGCGAACCTCAGCCACCTCGCCGCCCGCCGCATGATCGACCAGGGCACGGGCGGCCGGATCGTGAACATCGGCTCGCGGGGCGCGTTCCGCGGCGAGCCGGACCACCCGGCGTACGGCGCGACGAAGGCCGCCGTCCACGCGCTCGGCCAGTCCCTCGCGGTCTCCCTCGCGCCGCACGGGATCGCGGTGGCGTCGGTGGCGCCCGGGTTCTTCGGTACGGAGCGGGTGGCGCACCGCCTCAGCGGCGCCGAGGGCGAGGCGATCCGCGCGCAGAGCCCGTTCGGGCGGGCGGGCACGGCGGAGGAGATCGCGGCCGCCGTGCTGTGGCTGGCGTCCCCGGTCGCCGAGTGGGCGTCGGGCGCGGTGCTCGACCTCAACGGCGCGTCGCACCTGCGTACGTGAGCGTGTCGTGCCTGCGTACGTGAACGTAAAGCCAAGAATCACCGCAGAACACCTTGACCCGGGATGCACACCGCAATAGACATCACCTACGTGCAGTGCTGCACCACCCGCACGGGGAGGCGAGCCGAGTGGACGCACATCAGGCACGCAGCCTCCATGAGGGCCGGCTGATGAGGCTGGCCAATGTCACCGGAGTCGGCACCGGTAGAGACGAACACACGGGTCAGGACGTGATCGTCGTCTTTGTCACCCACCTGGTGCCCCGTGACCGTCTCCGTGACGCAGATGTGGTTCCGGACACGCTCGAAGGCGTCCCCGTACGCGTACTCGCCATCGGCGAGGTCGACGCCCACGACGGCGGGGCGTAGCGGGAACGACACCCCGACGCCCCCGGCGCGCCCGGAACTCCCACCCTTCAAAGGGGAAGAGGTGGTCTGGCGTGGTGAGCCAGCCCGAATTGATGCGAGGACCCACCGGCGGTCAGCTGAGCGACAGCTCCCGCCAGCAGGCGATGTCCGACTTCCTGCGGCCCCAGCAGCCGCTCTCCAACGTGGTCGGCTTCGGCCACGGCGTGAAGTGGAGCGACGGGGAGCCCACGGGCGAGCCCGCCGTCATCGTGTTCGTCACCCAGAAGGTCCCGGAGTCCATGCTCCCGGAGCGGGACGTCGTCCCGCGCCAGATGGACGACGGCACCCCGACCGACGTCGTCGCGGTGGGCCACATCGCGGCGCAGCGCCAGCAGAGCCGCGCGGGCGGCCGGCGTGCCGACGACCGCGCCTCGGTGACGTACGGACCGGACGGCAGCGTCAGCGAGCAGCTCTCGGGGCTCGGGCAGCCGCAGCTCGAGGAGCTCGCCGGGCGCGGCGCGTTCGAGCCGCAGCTGTTGAAGCGCCGGATGCGTCCGTGCCCCTCGGGCTTCTCGGTCGGCAACGTCCGGGTGACCGCGGGCACGCTCGGCAGCGTGGTCTACGACTTCCTGCCCGGCGCCTCCGTCGACCCGCCCGGCGCCGGTCTCGGCGTACCGGCGAAGTTCTACATCCTGTCCAACAACCACGTGCTCGCGGACTCCAACCGGGCGCAGCTGGGCAGCGCGATCGTGCAGCCCGGTGTCTTCGACGGCGGCCAGGACCCGGCCGACCGGATCGCGACCCTGGAGCGGTTCATCACGATCCAGTTCGCCCCGCAGATCCCGGTGGAGCGGCACAACAACATCGTGGACGCGGCGCTCGGCGCGGTCGACTTCCAGGACGCGACGCGCGAGCAGTACTTCAGCGGCGCCCCGCGCGCCTGGCGACGCAAGGCCAACGTGGCCGTCGGCGACCTGGTGAAGAAGACCGGCAGGACGACGAACATCAGCTTCGGCCGGATCATCGCGGTCGACGCGACGGTCGACGTGAACTACGGCACGGCGGGCACGGCCCGCTTCAAGGACCAGATCGTCACGACGAACATCTCCGCGGGCGGCGACTCCGGTTCGCTGGTCACCTCGCAGGACGACGTCGCGGTGGGTCTGCTCTTCGCCGGTTCGTCGGTCGCGACCATCGTCAACCACATCGAGAACGTCCGCGCGCTGCTGCGTGTGGAGATCGCCGAGCTGCTGGCCTGACGGTCAGGACGGGAGGAGGGTTTTCCATGACCACTCAGGCACGTAGGCAGAAGGGCGGCCAGACGCGGACGGAGCACCGCTTCCACAATCCGCAGGGCGCCGAGGTCAAGACGCGCGACGAGGCGTTCGCCGCGCCGATGGCCGAGGTGTCGGCCGAGGCGCTGTCGACGGAGTGCAAGCTGACGCTCCACGCGGGCGCGGTCACGTTCGTCCTCGAGGTGAAGTACAACCCCAACACCTATCCGCACGTGGTGACGGGCGGGCAGATCACGTCCGGCATCTGCGGCGCGCCGTGGGACATCACGGGCGGCACGCTCGGCGAGACGATGCGGCTCGACGCGAAGCGGGCGGGGCAGGGGTCGTGCGCGAACACGATCACGATCGTGGGCGAGTACCAGAATCCTCCGGCGTACCGGGGGACGTACGGGTTCGACGGTGCGACGTCGTCGTTCAAGCACACGACGCGGTACGAATGTTGATCTGAGCGGGACTCGGGTGGGCCTGGACCGTTGCGTACAGGCCCACCCGGGGTGCCGTTCATCGCCCTTCGGGCTCGTCCTCAATCGCCGGACGGGCTCAATCGCTCAGAGGTTCCTCGCCTTGAACGCCGCCTTGCGGGCCTCCTTCGCCACCTTCTTGTCGGGGTGCAGGCGGCCCATCGCCTCCAGGACGTCGGCCGTGGCGGGGTGTTCGACGCGCCATGCCGTGGCGAAGAAGCCGCTGTGCTGCTGGGCGAGGCCCTCGACGAGGCCCTGCAGTTCGTCCGAGTTGCCCTCGACGGAGAGCTGCGCGGCGAGCGTGTCAATGGTGAGCCAGAAGATGAGCTCCTCCGACGGCGCGGGCACGTCCGTGGCGCCGTGCTCGGCGAGCCAGACCCGGGCGAGGCCGCCGAGCTGCGGGTCGTCGAGGACGTCGCGCAGCGCCGGTTCCGCCTCGTCGCCGACCAGGGAGAGCGCCTGCTGGCAACGGAGCCTGCGCAGCGGTGCGCCCTCGTCGGCGCCGCGCGCCGCGGCCAGCAACTCCCGCGCCGCGACCAGCGGTTCGTGCCGGCCGAGCCACTGCTCGATCTCCGCCTGCGCGGCGTGCTGCGGGAAGCCGGACGTGCCGTCGAGCAGCGCGTCCGCGCCCTTGTCCGCGAGGTCGCCGACGGCGGGCGCGTCGACGCCGGCCTCCAGCATGCGGGCGCGGACGCCGTACAGGCCGAGCGGGGTGAGGCGGACCATGCCGTAGCGGCTGACGTCCTCGTCGTCGACGGGCGCGGGCCCGGGCCGGTCCGTCTCGTCGTCGATGTCGGCCATGAGCGCCTCGTCGACCGGCTGGTACTCGACGAGGCCGAGCGGCTCGAAGAGCCGGAACTGGTCGTCGAGCTTCATCATCGCGTCCGACACCTGCTCAAGGATGTCGTCCGTGGGCTCGCCCATGTCGTCGGGGACGATCATCGAGGCGGCGAGCGCGGGCAGCGGCACGGGGCTCTCGCCGCCCGCGGCGTCGCCGACGGTGAGCAAGTAGAGGTTGCCGAGGACGCCGTCGAGGAAGTCGGCCTCGGCCTGCGGGTCCCAGCCGAGCTCGTCGAAGTCGACCTGGCCGTTCTCCTCCAGGACGTCGAGGAGGTTCTCCATGTCGGGCACGGTCGCGTCCGCGTACACGGTGTCGAGGGCGCCGAGCCAGATGCCGAGGACGTCCTGCGGGCTGCCCTCGGAGAGCAGCGCGAGGTCCTCGCCCTGGGTGACGGTGCCGTCCGCGCCCTCCTCCTCGGCGTCCGTGACGTCGATGAGCCCGGTGTCCACGGCGACCCGCCACGCCTCGCTCGCGTACGCGGCCGCGTCTGCGCCCTCGACGGCATCCGCCGAGAGGCCCAGCTCGGCCGCGGCGGCCGGGAGCTGTGCGTCGACGAGTTCGCCGCCCGCGCCGACGCGCGTCTCCGGTCCCGCCCAGCGGGCGAGGCGCACGGCGCGGGAGAGCAGCGGCGTGGCGAGCGCGGCCCGCGCGAGTTCCGCTTCGGAGTGCAGCAGCACCGGCGGCAGGGTGGCGGGGCTTACGGACATCGGCTGGTTCTCCTCCGGAGGGGCGGGCTCTGCAGTGGGCAAGCCTAGACGGATTTGGGACCATGCCGCCCGGTTCATGTCCCTGTCAGGGAACGTACAACGTGGGAACACCCTCAGAACCTTGACAACTCCCCTGGTCACACAAGAGATTGACGCGCGTAGAGCGCCCGACCGGCCCTGCACCGCCGCAGCTTCGTTCCCACACCCTCATCCGGAGTTCCCTGATGTCTCACATATCGTCGCCCCGCGTTCCGAGATCAGCCGCCGTCGGCGCGGTGGTCGCCGCCGCCCTGGCGGCGGGCCTGCTCGCCGTCACCTCGTCCCCGGCCTCCGCCGACGGGGTCCGCATCCACGACATCCAGGGCACCACGCGTACGTCGCCCCTGGTGGGGCAGCAGGTCAGCGACGTGCCCGGCATCGTGACGGGCGTGCGCGGCTACGGCTCCAAGGGCTTCTGGATCCAGTCCGCCGAGGGGACCGCCGACGACGACGCGGCCACCAGCGAGGGCATCTTCGTCTTCACCGGCTCCGCGCCGCTCACGGTGAAGGCGGGCGACGCGGTACGGGTCTCCGGCACCGTCGGCGAGTATGTGCCCGGGGGCACCGGATCCGGCAACCAGTCCCTCACTCAGATCACCAGGCCGACGGTGACCGTGGACTCCGCAGGCAACGCGCTGCCCGCCCCGGTCGCGGTCACCGCGAAGTCCGTGCCCGGCCGTTACGCGCCCGCGGGCGACCCCGCGCAGGGCGGCAGCATCAACGCGCTGCCGCTGAAGCCGCGCTCGTACGCCCTCGACCTCTACGAGTCCCTCGAGGGCATGAACGTACGGATCGGGAGCTCCCGCGTCGTCGGTGCGACCGACGCGTACAACGAGCTCTGGGTGACGGTGAAGAAGCACGAGAACCCGAACCGGCGCGGCGGCACCGTCTACGGCTCGTACGACGCGCAGAACGGCGGACGCCTCCAGATCCAGCAGCTCGCCCCCGTCTCCGAGCAGCCGTTCCCCAAGGCGAACGTCGGTGACGTCCTGCGCGGCGGCGCCGAAGGCCCCATGGACTTCAACCAGTTCGGCGGCTACACCCTCGTGGCGCGCGAGCTCGGCACCGTCGACGACAAGGGTCTGAAGCGCGAGAAGACGCGGAAGCAGGCCAAGGGCGAGCTCGCCGTGGCCACGTACAACGTCGAGAACCTCGACCCGACCGACCCGCAGACGAAGTTCGACGCGCTGGCGGGCGCGGTCGTCGCGAACCTCTCCTCGCCCGACATCGTGGCCCTTGAGGAGATCCAGGACGACAACGGGGCGAAGAACGACGGCACGGTCTCCGCCGAGACGACGCTGAAGAAGTTCACGGACGCGATCGTCGCCGCGGGCGGACCGCGCTACGCGTGGCGGTCCGTCGACCCGCAGAACAACAAGGACGGCGGCGAGCCCGGCGGCAACATCCGCCAGGTCTTCCTCTACAACCCGGAGCGCGTCTCGTTCACCGAGCGCGCGCCCGGCGACGCGACGACGCCCACCGAGGTCGTGCGCGAGGGCGGCCGCGCCGCGCTGAGCCACTCCCCCGGGCGCGTCGCCCCGGGCAACGCGGCGTGGGCGGACAGCCGCAAGCCGCTGGCCGGCGAGTTCACGTTCCGCGGCCGCACCGTCTTCGTGATCGCCAACCACTTCGGGTCCAAGGGCGGCGACGAGTCGCTGACCTCGCACCACCAGCCGCCGGTGCGCTCCTCCGAGGCCAAGCGGCTGCTGCAGGCGCAGGCGGTGAACGGGTTCGTGAAGGACATCCGCAAGGTCCAGCGGAACGCCGACGTCGTCGTGCTCGGCGACATCAACGACTTCGAGTTCTCGGCCGCCACCAAGGCCCTGGAGGACGGCGGCGCGCTGCGCTCGGCCGTCCGCTCGCTGCCGAGGAGCGAGCGCTACTCGTACGTCTACCAGGGCAACTCGCAGGTCCTGGACCAGATCCTGACCAGCCCGGGGGTGGGCGACGCGGACGACTTCAGCTTCGACAGCGTGCACATCAACGCGGAGTTCGCGGAGCAGAACAGCGACCACGACCCGCAGGTGCTGCGCTTCAGGCCCTGACCCGGTACGGGCCGGCGGACCGCCTCAGCCGTAGAGGTGGTCCAGCCAGTCCTGCCACGCCAGTTCGGTGCGCTTGGCGTCGGCGTGCGCGCCGAAGTCGTGGACGCTGACGCCGACCGGGGCGCCGAAGTGGTTGCGGCCGTAGAAGCGGTGCAGCGTCTCGTCGGCGCGCAGCCCGATGAAGTACCGGCTGCGGAAGTCGATGATCGCGTCCAGTTCCCCGCCCGGGGCCTGCACCCGTACACGCGCGCCGTCCGTGGCGTCGTCGGGCAGGCCCAGCGCCCTGGCCAGTCTGACGAAGGCGTCCGGGGCGGCGGAGGCGCGCGGTCCGTGCGGGGCGGAGTAGGCGACGGGGCGGCCCTCGAAGTGCGCCATGTACTGGCCCAGGGTGTGCAGGTGGAAGTCGGTGTGCTGCACCGCGCCGTCGTACTGCGTGTCCCAGTCGCCGGTGAAGATGCCGCTGTGCAGGTGGCGCAGCCAGGAGCGGCGGCCGCCGTCGCGCGGCTCGATGACGTGGTCGAGCTCGTCGAGGGTCTGGCCGGGTATGCCGTCCGGGTCCTCGACGCGTGCGGTGAGGCGGTGGGGCGGGTCCCAGCGGGTGACGGTGCCGCCGGAGGGGGCGGCGCCGCCCTCGCGGGGCTCGTACTCCATGGGCCGCAGCCAGCCGCCGGTGCCGGTGGTGAGGGCGGCCCAGAGCCTGGCCGGGGAGCCCTCGACCTCCAGCTCGCGGACGATCTCGAAGGCCTTGCCGGTGGCGCCGTTCCCGCTCATGGCCCCACCGTCCCGCCGCCCCCGGGGGCTGTCCAGGAGAGCGGCGCGGGTGGCGTCGCGGGGCGGGGAAAATCTACGCCTTGCTCGGTACGAAGCCGTACGCGAACCGGTACCGGGCGCCTTCTCCGCCGCCCTCGGCGTAGGTGATGACGCGCTTGCCGTCCAGGGTGAGGTGGAAGTGCGCGGCATGCGGGCCGGGGGTGTCGGCGGCGTCCCCGGCCAGGGCCTCGGCCGCCCGGTCCGCCCAGGCGCGCTGCTCTTCGGGGCCGGGGTTCTCGAGGTCGGTCAGGGCGATCGCCACCGTGCCGGGCTCGCCGCCGCTGCCCCCGTCCCAACTGCGGTACAGCCGCGTCTTGTTGAGGCCGAGCCGCTCGATGCCGGGCACGGCCGCGTCGATCTCCGTGTTCCTGGCGTCCCTGCCGTTGGCGACGCCCGCGAAGAAGTCCTGGTACGCCTCTTCGTCCCGCCACTGCGAGTAGTGCAAGACGGTCGCCCCGTCGGCGCCCGCGTACACCGTGTAGGAAAGGAGCCCTTCGTGCGGCCAGGGGCGGGTCTCCCAGGCCTTCGCGACGGCGTCCAGGGTGGCCCGCAGCCGCTCGGGCGAGCCGGTGCTCCACGTGCTGATGAAGGTGAGGCCTCCGTCGGCGCGGGCCGGGTCGGGGAGGGTGCCGGTGCTGAGGGTGGTGGTCGCGGGCATGGTGTGGTCCGTCCGTCTCGGTCGAGGTTGTGCGTTCCACACTCCGACCTCAACCGAGGTTGAGGTCAAGCCCGTTCGGGATGGGCGACCGTCACCGCCTCCAGCGCGGGGCGTTTCGCCTCCCGGCCGTCGCCCGAGGAGCGGCCCCGCACCCGCCGCCACACCCAGGGGCCCATGAACCCGGCGAACCACCGCGCCTCCGCCGTCACCGCCCCGAACACCGAGACGGGGGCGAGCGGCGGCAGCGGGCTGAGCCAGCTCTCGTGTCCTGCGAGGCCGAGCGCGTCCGCCATGCCCGCGGCGATCCGCGCGTGGCCGAGCGGGCTCGCGTGCATGCGGTCGCGGCTCCACAGCCGCGGATCGGTGGTGATGCGGTGCGGGAACGTGTCGAAGACGGTCACGCCGTGCCGGTCGGCGGCCGCGCGGATCCGGGCGTTGAGGTCCAGGACGCGGGGCAGCGCGCGCCGCGCCATCGGCGAGACGCGCCCGATGTCGGGAAAGGTGACGGTGGCCACGCGCGCGCCCGCCGCGGTGAGCTCGGTGAACATCTCCTCGACGTCCGCGGCGACACGCGCCGCGTCGTAACCCGGCCGCACCAGGTCGTTCATGCCCGCCATGACGGTCACGAGGTCCGGCTTCAGGGCGAGGGCGGGGCCGAGCTGCTCCGCCTTGATCAGCGCCGTCCGACGGCCGCGCACGGCGAGGTTGGCGTAAGTGAAGTCCGGGTGCCCGGCGGCGAGGATCTCGGCGAGCCGGTCGGCCCAGCCGCGGTAGCCGCGCTCCTCGTCGCCGTCCCCGAGGCCCTCCGTCTGACTGTCGCCGATCGCGACGTACCGCGCGTACGGATGCTGCTGCGTCGTGGCCATGGCCCGAGCTTCCTCCGGGCGTCCGGCCCCGTCAACGCGTCCCTTTCGCGGCTAGAGGAGGTGGCCGCCGCCGTCGACGAGGAGCACTTCGCCGGTGATGTACGAGGAGTTGGTCAGGTCGGCCACCGCCTCGGCGATGTCCTCCGGACGGCCCACGCGGCCCAGCGGCAGCCGCCCGGCCACCGCCTCCATGGACGCCTCGATGCCCTCGACGCCGTCGAACCACGGTGTGTCGATCATGCCGGGCGCCACCGCGTTGACCCGTACGGCCGGGCCGAGCGTCTTGGCGAGCAGCTTGGTCATGTGGTTCACGGCCGCCTTGCTCACCGCGTACGGGATGGAGCTGCCGTTCGGGCGCACGCCCGCCTGCGAGGAGATGTTGACGATGCTGCCCGAGCCGCTCGCGCGCAGGTGCGGGACGGCGGCCGTGATGGTCTGCCACACGCCGATGACGTTGACGTCGTACAGCTCCCGCCACACGTCGGGGCTCGCCGCCGCCAGGTCGTCGTGGTCGATGAAGCACGTGGTGCCCGCGCAGTTGACCAGGATGTCCAGGCGGCCGTACGTGTCGACGGCGGTCCGCACGAGCCGCGCGGCGTCGGCCTCGTCGGCGACGCTCGCCTGTACGTAGACGGCGTCCGGCAGTTCGGCCGCCAGCTTCTCGCCCGCCTCGACCGAGCGGGCGGAGTTGACGACGACGCGGACGCCGGCGGCGGCGAGCCGGCGGGCGACGGCGGCGCCGATGCCGGACGAGGAGCCCGTCACCAGTGCGACGCGGCGCTCGTCCCGGCCGACGCCGTCGCCGCCGCCGTGGGTGCTGCTGTGTTCAGTGTTGTTCATCGTGCCTTGGCCTCTGTGTCGGTCCGGCCTGTCGGCGCCCGCGCCGATCATGTCAGACGGACCCGGCCGGGGTGATGACACAGGCTCCTAGCCCGGCCAGCGGCCCGTCACGCGCCGCACGCCGATCGCGCCGCCGCGGTCCACCGCGGCCTTGACCACGGCGAAGATGGCGCCCTGGAGCGCGGCGGCGACGAGGATCTCGTTCCAGGAGCGCTCCTCGTCGTGCGCGTCCGGCGCGTCGTCCTCGCCCGCCACGGCCTTCCAGGTGCGGCGGAACACCGCGCCCGCGACCGCGCCGCCCAGCATGCCGAAGGCCATGCCGAGCGGCTTGTAGAGGATCGTGGCCCCGCTCATCAGCGGCCGTTCCTCTTGCCGCGGCGGAGCACCAGCCAGGCCACCAGGACACCCGCCCCGGCCGCGGCGACCGTCCGCGGGTGGCGGCCGCCGATCCGCGCGACGCTGCTCGCGGCGGCCCGCACGGGCTCGGGCGCGCCGTCCTGCACGCGGCGCGCGGCCTCGGCGACCTTCTCCTCGGCCTGGACCACGGCGGGGTACTGTTCCGCGCGCGCCTTGCCCTCGAGCACGGCGCCCTTCGCGCGTCCGGCGCCCTCGGCCGCGATGCCCTTGGCGCGTCCGGCGCCTTCCGCCGCCAGGCCCTTCGCCCGGGCGGCGCCCTCGACCGCCTTGCTCTTGGCGCCTGCCACGCCATCGGCCGCCATGGTCTTGGCGCCTGCCGCGGTCTCGGCCGTGGCGTCCTTCGCCTGTCCGGCCCCGTCCGCGGCCTTGCCCTTGGCGCGCGCCGCCTGTTCCGTCACCTTGTCCTTCACCTGTGCCGCCGTCCCTTGTACGTGGTCCTTCACCGCCGCGGCCCGTTCCCGGGCGCGGGCCTTCACATCCGCCTTCGCGGCGAGTTCCTCGACGGTCTCGCCGAGGTTGCCGCGGGTCTCCTCGATCTGCCGGCGCAGTTCGTCGGGACCCTTCGCGCCGGCGTCCTTCTTCGCGTCCTTGGGGGTGTCCGTCATCGGTGCGCCCTTTCCTTGATCTCCTCGACATCCGCCTTGACGCTGTCCATCGCCTGCTGGGGCACGGGGGGCACCGCGCGGGCCAGCTGCTTGCGGCCCAGCGCGGCGAGCACCCCGGCCACGACGAAGAGCACGCCGGTGACGATGAGGGCCGCGCCCCAGACGGGCAGCGTGAGTGCGAGTGCCGCGACCGCCGTGGCCGCGAGCGCCATGAGTCCGACGTACGAGACCGCGCCGGCCGCTCCGAGGAGCCCTCCGCCGCGGCCCGCGCGTTTGCCCTTGGCCGCCATCTCCTGTCCGGCGAGCCGCATCTCCTGGCGTACGAGTTCCGAAAGCTGCGCGGTGGCACGTTCGACGAGCTCTCCCACCGAGTGCTGCGCGTGATCGCGCGTCGGCTGCTCGCCCATGGTCCCGGTCACGGGGTCCGCCTCCCTTCTGGCTGGGATGGCCGAGTACCCGCGCCGGGCGACGCTATCCCCGCTGATCCCCGGAACCCGGCTCGTCGCCGGAGAACCGCGCCAACTCCGCCTGGAAATGGTCGAGTCGCGCCTGGAGGAGCGCGGCCTCCGCCATCAGCTCGGGCATCCCGAGCCCCGGGAGCCCGTCCCCGGTCGCGGGCGGATCCGCCGCGACGACCGTCACCCCCTCCCCCGCGAGCCGCGCGAACCCCGCGACGGACCGCGCCTGCCGCCCGCCCCGGCACCGCCCGCACACCCCCTCGACGACCCGCCACCCGGGCCTGCCCCAGCCGGCGTCGGCGAGCAGCGTGGCGGCGGCGCCGCAGCCGCACGGCGGCAGGGTGACGTGGCGCACCCGCTGGCGCGCGTACCGGAAGCCGCGCTCGAACCGTATGTAGGCGCCGAGCACGGTCACTTCGAGGAGCACGGCCCCGCGGTGCCCGGCGGTGCACAGGAGGGCCTCGGCGGTCGTCCGGTCGTGGACGCAGTGGAAGCCGCAGTCGCAGCGGCGGTGCGGGGCGCGGTGCCTCCTGCCGTAGACGCAGGCGGCCTCGGCGAGGACTCCGTAGGGCAGGGCCGCGCCGAGGGAGACGCCGGTGAAGCCCGCCCGGGTGCCGTCGTGGGACAGCACCGGGCGGGCGATCTTGTATCCGGTGGGCGGCTCCGTCGGGTGTTCCTCGGGGAGCCGCAGCCTCATCGGACGGCCGCGGCCTCGACGCCGACTCCGGCCGCGACGCCGACTCCGGTCTCGACCGCGGCCCCGGTCTCGACGCGGGCCTCGGTCTCGACCGGGGTCCGCTGCTCCGGGGCGGGCTCCTCGTGCCGCGACGGACGCTCTTCGGCGATTCCGGTGGAGAGTGCCTTGCCGAGCCTCATGACGCCTCCTAGGGACCGACTGTCCCGCCATAGTGGCCTACATGGGGGCGAGTTGGCACCAGTGCATGCCGAGTCCCGACGCGCTCCTCGTAGCGCTCCTGTCCATTACCTCGTAGAAGAATTAAGTGGAGCTTCAGCGTCGGCGCACCGAGACTGCTGCCATGACCTCCCGAACCGCGGCGCCCTTCGGCCGCGCCCTCTGCGCGATGATCACCCCCTTCACCGCCGCGGGCTCCCTCGACCTCGACGGCGCACGGCACCTCGCCGACCACCTCGTGTCGCGGGGCTGCGACGGGCTCGTCCTGTCCGGCACGACCGGCGAGTCGCCGACCACCTCCGACGCCGAGAAGGCGGCTCTCATCCGGGCCGTGGCCGATACGGTCGGCGACCGCGCCGCCATCGTCGCGGGCGTCGGCAGCAACGACACCCGGCACGCCGTCGAGCAGGCGCGGGAGGCCGAGAAGGCGGGCGCCGACGGCCTGTTGGTGCTCACCCCGTCCTACAGCCTGCCGCCGCAGGACGCCGTCGAGGCCCACTTCCGCACGGTGGCCGACAGCTGCGGGCTGCCCGTGCTGCTCTACGACATCCCGGGCCGCACCGGCACCCGCATCGCGACGGAGACGGTGCTGCGGCTCGCGGACCACCCGCGCGTCGTCGGCGTGAAGGACTGCGCGTACGACATCCTCGGCAGCCAGAAGGTCATCTCCCGCACGGACCTGGCGTACTACGCGGGCTGCGACGAGTTCAACCTCGCGCTGTACGCGGTGGGCGGCGCGGGCTGCGTCAGCACCGTGGCCAACGTGCTCCCCGGCCGCCCCCGCGAGATCTTCGACGCGTTCGACGCCGGTGACACGGAGGGCGCGCGCCGGGCGCAGCTGGCCGCGACCCCGCTGATCGAGGCGATGATGGCGTCGGGCCTGCCGGGCGCCGTCACGGCGAAGGCGCTGCTCGGCGCGCTCGGTCTGCCGTCGGGTCCGGTACGGGCACCGCTGCTGCCCGCCGGCCGTGAGGCGACCGACGGGCTGCTCGCCGCGTACGGGGGGTGATCAGCGCTTCGCGAAGATCGGCGTCCAGCGCCCGACGCGGTCGGCCTTCGAGGAGCGGTAGCCGCTGAGCGGGACGGTCTTCTTGCTCCCGATGGTGACCAGGACGAGCCGGTTGCGGTACTCGCTCGTGCCGGGGGCGATGTCCCAGGCGATGAGCCGCTTGTCGTCGGCCCAGGCGAGCAGCTGCTGACCGGGGATCTTGGCGACCCGCTTGCCGGTGAGGGGGTCGAGGACCTCCGTGGCGGTGGTCTTTGCCCCGCCCGCGAAGTCGCCCGCGGCGAGCTTCCCGTTCGGGGAGAGGCGCGCGTCGACGTGCCAGGCCAGGTGCCTCTCCCGCGGCGGGGGGCTCTTCTTCCGTCCCCGGAAGTCGTAGTACTGCTGGGCGGGTTCGCGGATGCGGCCCGTGTAGACCAGCGAGCCGTCCCGGCTGAAGTCGAAGTCCTGCCGGGTGTTGATGTCCGCGAGACCCCACCCGCCGCGCTTGGTCTTCACCTCGCTCCAACCGCCGTCCCCCGAGGCCACGTCGAGGACGTAGAAGCCGGTCCTTGTGGGGTCGGCGGGGCCCGGCTCCTCGTGCTTGCCGTCGTTGATCGGCCGGTCGCCGTCGAGCCGGTCGGGGTTCTCGGCGTACGTCGTGGCGACGAGCTTCCTGCCGTCGGGCGAGAACTCGACGCCGCCGACCCCGTGCCGCACGGGGAGCCACCGGTCGACCTTGCCGGTGATCAGGTTCAGCAGGCCGATCCTCTTGACGGGGAGCCCTTGCTCCAGGACGGCGGCGGTCCGCATGCCGGGCGCGACGTCGACCCAGGACCAGCGGGCGTCCTCGCGGTAGGTGCCGGTCTTCTGGTCGAGCAGCCGGTAGGTACGGGTGACGATGGCGTCGCCGTCGGGCTGCTTGACGTCCTTGCTCGTGCTGTACGCGGCGAGCGCCGTGCCGCCCGCGGCGATCAGCTCGCGCGGCGGTGTCTGGCCGGGGTGGGCGATGACGTCGTCGGTCTGCGACGCACTGGCCGGGCGCGGGCCCCGCTCGTCGGAGTCGGAGTGGATGGCGGGCACCGCCACGCCCACGACGGCGGCCGTGGCCACGGCGAGCGCGGCGCCCACCGTCGTCCGGTTCCTGCGCCGCCGGCGCACGGCCAGCACACGGTCGGCGAAATCGCCCGGCACGGGCGGCCCTTGGTCCGCCTGCTCCCGCAGCGACTCGCGCACCAGTTCTGCCACGTTCACGGTGATACCTCCATGGGCGAGAAGTCGCGGGAGTGGGGGGAAGCCTCGGCGGGGCCGGACCGGTCGAGCTGCGCGAGCTCGGGCGCGAGGCCGCGGAGCCGGGCGAGCGAGCGGTGCGTGGTGCTGCGCACCGTGCCGACGGAGCAGCCGAGCACGGCGGCGACCTCCGCCTCCGGCAGGTCCTCGTAGTAGCGCAGGACGAGTACGGTCCGCTGCCGCGCGGTGAGCTTGGCGAGGGCCCCGCGCATCACGATGCGCAGCTCCGCCGCGGCCGTGCCGTCCCCCGACGCGGCACGCTCCGGCGGTTCGGCGACGGCCAGTTCGCGCCGCGGCCACTTCAGCCGCCACCGGCCGACCTGCTGCCGGTACAGGATCCGGCGTACGTACGCCTCCGGCTCGTCGATCCGCTGCCACCGCCCGGCCGCCTTGACGAGCGCGTTCTGCAGCAGGTCCTCGCCCGCGTGCCGGTCGCCCCCGCTGAGCAGTACGGCGGTCTTCAGCAGCGCCGACGATCTGGTCGCCACGAATTCCCGGAAACTGTCCTGCTCATGGGCATCCATCGTCACCTTCGCTCCCTGGTGGGCCTGTTGCCCTCCCGCATGGATGAGGACGGGTCCGGAGGGCCCCCGCTATGCCTCTCCGGCGCGGAAAGTTGACGGGCGAAGAAAACGGAGCGGCCACCCCGTGAAGGGGTGGCCGCTCCGGTCGAGGTGCGCGTCAGCGTGGAGCGGGGAACCCCGCCGCCTTGGTCCAGCGCAGCGTGTCGCTGCCCCGGCTGAACGTGACCTTCTTGCCTCCGGGGGCGACGACGATCTTCTCCCAGCCGTCGAAGTCCTTGGTGAGGTGCTTGTCCCACGTGGTCAGCGGGCCCACGGCCACCGCGGCGACCGACTCGGTCGGCGGCTCGCCGTCCGCGCAGTACGTGCCGAAGTCACCGAAGGCCGCGACCGTGCCGTCCTTGGCCTTGAGCGTGATGCCCTGGCAGGCGTCGGTCTTCGTCCCGTACACGAGGGCCGGCTTGGACCAGCCCTTCGCGCGGGGGCTGTAGTCCTGCACGAACAGGCCCTTGCCGCGCATGTAGTGCATGGCCACGCGGCGCCCGTCGGCGAGCTTGATCTGCGCGTTGAACGGGCTGGGGCTGCCGCTCCAGGGGATGTCGCTCTTGCGCAGCGGGTGGCCGTGGTCGCCGGTGGCCGCGCGACTCGCCTGGTGTGCGCCGCCGCGGACGTCGTCGCGGGGCTGGCCCACGCTCTGTCCGCACCCGGCCACCAGGCCGAGCACCGCGGCGGCGCCGACGGCCAGTGCCCTCGCACCCGTTCTGTTCATGTCGTTCCCCCTGAAACTGCGTTGGTCGGTGGCGACTAGTTGTGGCTGTGCAGTACGTCGTTCAGCCCGCCCCACACCGCGTTGTTCGGGCGGGCCTCGACGGCGCCGGTGACCGAGTTGCGGCGGAAGAGGATGTTCGAGGCGCCGGAGAGCTCGCGGGCCTTGACGATCTGTCCGTCGGGCATGGTCACGCGCGTGCCCGCGGTGACGTACAGGCCGGCCTCGACGACGCACTCGTCGCCGAGCGCGATGCCCACGCCCGCCTCGGCACCGACCAGGCAGCGCTCGCCGATGACGATGCGCACGTTGCCGCCGCCGGAGAGCGTGCCCATGGTGGACGCGCCGCCGCCGATGTCCGAGCCGTTGCCCACGACGACACCGGCGGAGATGCGGCCCTCGACCATGGAGGTGCCGAGCGTGCCCGCGTTGAAGTTCACGAAGCCCTCGTGCATGACCGTGGTGCCCTCGGCGAGGTGCGCGCCGAGCCGCACGCGGTCGGCGTCGGCGATGCGGACGCCCTTCGGCGTGACGTAGTCCGTCATGCGCGGGAACTTGTCGATGGACGTCACCGCGAGGTGGAGGCCCTCGGCGCGGGCGTTGAGGCGCACCTTCTCGACGTCGTCGACGGCGACCGGGCCGAGCGAGGTCCACGCGACGTTGGCGAGGAAGGCGAACTGGCCGTCGAGGTTCACGCCGTGCGGCTTGACCAGGCGGTGCGAAAGCAGGTGCAGGCGCAGGTAGACGTCGTGCGCGTCCAGCGGCTTGTCGTCGAGGGACCCGATGACCGTACGGACCGCGATGATCTCCACGCCACGGCGGGCGTCAGGGCCGATGGCCTTGGCGGCGCCCTCACCGAGCAGTTCCACGGCGCGCTCGGCGGTGAGCCGCTCGCTGCCGGCGGGGCCCGGCTCGGCGGCGAGCTCGGGGGCGGGGAACCAGGTGTCGAGAACGGTGCCGTCGGCGGTGACGGTGGCGAGGCCTGCGGCGACGGCGCCGGTGGTGCGGGAAGCGTTCGTGTCGGTCATGGGTGAAACCTAACCGGAGGTGCGCCGCGCGGGCGAACCGGTCTCAAGGTCCGGGCCGGCCACGGTGCCGCCCGCGGCCACGGCTGCGGGCACCGCCGCGGAGGGCTGTCGCGCGCGGCCCCGGCCCGCCGCGAGGACCAGGCATCCCGCCGCCCCCGCGACCGCCGCGCAGACCGGCCACAGCAGCCCCGGCGCCACGGAGTAGAGCGCCCCGCCGAGCGGTGCCGACAGCACGACGCCGCTGACCGAGACGCCCGAGTACAGGCTCTGGAAGCGGCCCTGCACGTGCGCGGGCGCGTGGTCGGCGACGTACGCGGTGGCCGGGGTCTTGTAGAGGATCTCCCCCGCGGTGAGCAGCAGCATCATCGCCACGGCGGTGCCGAGCCCGGTGCCGAGGGCGAGCACGGCGCAGCCCGCGCCGACGAGCAGCAGGCCGGAGCCGATGATGCGCAGCGGTGCCCGGTCGCGCAGGGCGAGGGTGGCGGGGAGTTCGAGGAGCAGGATGACGCCGCCGTTGATCGCGAGAAGCCATCCGTAGACGCCGGTGCCGAGTCCGTGCCGGTCGAGGTCGACGGGGAGGGTCGAGTACTGCTGCCGGTAGACGAGGTCGGTGAGGAGGATGGCGACGAGGAGGACGAGGACGGTGGGCCGCTCGCGCAGGGTGGCGAAGACCCCCTGCCGCGGCCCTTCCTTGGCCTCCGCGCGGTCCGCTCCGGTGCGGGCGGCACCGCGGGCGGGCAGGATCCGCGCGGCGTACCCGGCGAAGATCAGCGTGCCGATGCCGTCGATGACGAAGAGCCAGGTGTACGACGTGTGGGCGATGAGGAGCGCGCCGAGCGGGGGTCCGACGGTGAAGCCCGCGTTGCCCGCGAACCGGTGCACCGCGAACCCCTGACGGCGGGCGCCCTCCGGCACGGACACGGCGACGAGGGCGCCGGTGGCGGCGCGCACGCAGCCGCCCGCGTACTGGCTCAGCGGCGGCACGACGTACAGCAGCTCGACCGGCAGGAACGGCAGCGCCAGCACGCCCGCGCCGCCGATCAGCGATCCGGCGAGCAGGACGCGCCGGTGGCCGGAGCGGTCGCCGAACCAGCCGCCGGTGAAGTTGCCCACGACCATGCCGACGCCGCCGATGCCGCTGATCAGTCCGGCCTGGGCGACGGGGAGGCCGCGTTCGTCCGTCAGGTAGACGAAGAAGTAGACGAAGGTGAAGGCGACGACCATGTTGAAGAACTGACCGGCGGCGAGCAGCCACACGGTCCTCGGCACATCACGCACGTCGCCCCCCGGCAGATCGGTGGACCGCCCCCTCAGGGGCGGTCCGCAGCCCCCAGGGGTCAGTTCCTTTTGGGAACGGACTATGTCAGCATGTGCGTCATGGCGCAACGGACCCGACTCGACGACGACCACTGCGCGATCGCGCAGGCCCTGGACGTCGTGGGCGACTGGTGGACCCTGCTGATCGTGCGCGACGCGGCGCGGGGGGTGCGCCGCTTCGACGAGATGCAGCGCGAACTGGGCGTGTCCCGCAAGGTGTTGAGCGAGCGGCTGAAGCTCCTGGTGGAGGCGGACGTCGTCACGCGCGTCCCGTACCAGGACCGCCCGGTGCGCCATGAGTACCGCCTGACGCCACGCGGCCGCGCGCTGCTGCCCGTCCTGGTCGCCCTCCAGGACTGGGGGGACACATGGGTTCTGGGAGAGGGAGAGACGATGGCGACGGCGGCGGAGACCTCACGGGAGGCGCAGCGGGTGCACGCGCTGCTCGGCACGCGCCTGCCGGAGCTGCGGCTCGTGGGCCACGACGGGGAGCTGCTCGACCCGGTGGCCACGGACACGCCGTTCACGGTCCTGTACTGCTTCCCCGGCGCGTACGCCCGCAAGGACGCCTACCCGCCGGGCTGGGCCCGGATTCCCGGCGCGCGCGGTTGCACGCTGGAGTCCTGCTCGTACCGCGACCAGCTGGCGGAGTTCACCGCGGCGGGCGCGACGGTGCACGGGGTGTCGTCGCAGCGCCCGGACGAACAGCGGGCGTTCGCGGAGAAGGAGGGCCTGCGCTTCCCGCTCCTCTCGGACGCGGACCTGGCCCTCACGGCGGCTCTGCGCCTGCCGACGTTCCGCGCGGCGGGGGTGAGCCGTCTGAAGCGCCTGACGCTGGTGCTCGACGGCGACCGGACCGTCCGTGACGTGCAGTACCCGATCACGGACGTCACGGCGAGCGTCGAGGCGGCGCTGCGGACGGTCAGGGGCCTCGCGTCCCGCTCCGGCTGAGGGTGCGCGCCGGAGCGGAACGAGCGAGTGACACCGCATCACGCATGACGCGCCGCATTCACTGGGACTGCGCGCGCTCCCGCATGAAACGCAGCCCGAAGAAAACCATTCCCGCTGCTCCGGCCACCGCCGCGACGACACACAGCACGACCGCCCACTGAGCCAATTCCCGAGTCATCCAGAGAAGGCCTACGGCGACCAATGCAAGAGAGAGCAGAAATCGTTCGCCATTTCCCGGAGCACGTCCGGAAGCGCGTCCGGGAGTGCGGCTCTCGTTCAGTCCCTTGTCGCGGTGCACGAGTACTTGACGCCCTTCATTTTGATGGTCCGCCATCCTGCCATCACCCCCACCGTCGACGTGGAATTCACCGGGGCGACATCGGTCCCGCCACCACCGCCGCCGCCCTGCTTCCGGCAGTAATAGCCGAGGGCGTCGAGCTTCTTGAGGTCACTCATCGCCTGGTACTTCTTGTACGACTTGATCATGGCCGCACGCTTCTGCGCAGGCGTCGCTTCCTTGGCCTTCGTGTACGCGTAGCAACCGACGCTGGCGCCGATCCCTACCCACGATGCCCCCTTGGCCAGCGCTTTGGCAAGGCCTGCCGCCCCGCTGCCTATCCCGAGGACGGCACAGATCTCGTCCGCGCCGAGGGCCTGCCGCTGCGTCGCCTCCGCCGGCTCCGAAGCCGCGTACGCCGCACTTCCCGCTACCCCGGTCAAGGCGCAGGCAATCACGACGGAAATACCTTTATGACGCATGCTCATGAACTCGTTCCCCCAAGTTCTCGCAATTGCTTGGTCAATGCACGCGGGACGCTACCAGCGGGAACTCGGCGCACGCAATGATCTTTGTCAGCAAATAGCGATTCCTTCACGCATCTACACAAGCAGCCGTCCGAGCATCTGCCGCGCATACTCCTCGTCGTACGCGCCGCCCGTGAGAAGCACGTGCAGACTGATTCCGTCCATCAGCGCGACGAGGGCGCGCGCGGTGACCGGGTCGGTGCGGAGCTCGATGACGTCGGTGAGCCCCGCGCACCATTCGGCGGCCACGGGCCGCAGCGCGGGCCGTCGCACGGCGGCGAGATAGAGCTCGTACTCCAGCTCCACCCCCGCCCGCTCCCCCGCGAACCACTCGCCGAGGACGCGCGCGAGCCCGCGGGCAAGATCGGCGAGGTCGGCCGCCGGATCCTCGAACACGTCACTGGCGGCCATCACCTTCGCGAAGCCCTCGTTGCTCTGCCGCAGCGCGGCTATGAGCAGCTCGTCGAGCGTCTTGAAGTGGTACGTGGTCGACCCGAGCGGCACGTCGGCCTCGGCGGCGACCGAGCGGTGACTGAGCCCGCCGATCCCCTTCGCCCCGACCACGCGGATCGCGGCGTCGATGATCCGCTGCCGCCGCTCGGGATCGTAACGGCGCCCCATCAGTGGGCCCCGCCCAGATTGAGCACGACGACCCCCGCGATGACGAGCGCGATCCCCGCGATCTTGACCATGTTGGCCGACTCCCCCAGGAAGACCATGCCGATGGCGGCCACGGCGGCGGTGCCGATGCCGGCCCAGATCGCGTAGGCAGTCCCGACGGACAGGGTCTTCAGGGTCTGCGCGAGCAGCGTGAACGCGAGCAGATACCCCGCGACCGTGATCAGCGAGGGAACCAGCTTGCTGAACCCCTCGCTGTACTTCATGGCCGTGGTCCCGGCCACCTCCGCCGCGATGGCCCCGGCCAGCAGTGCGTATCCCATGCGTACGAGTGTACATATCGATGCGTACACCCGTACACAACTGGCTACAACCCGGAGGGTACGGTGACACTCCTGCTTGCACTGAACCTCGCTCAGCTCGCGCGGCGGTCTTCCTCCCCCATGGTGACCGCACTCCTGTACCTGGACCGACGCATCCGCACCGAAGGCCTGGCCCACACGTCACCGAGGGCATGGAAACCAGAAATCCACGGCATGCGCGTTCACTGCGGGTACGGCGCTGAGCAATGATGCACAACATGCCGCCGAACCACCTCCCTACCCCGCAAGGAGCTCGTGAGCAGTTCGCGTCACTGTTGCAAGAAGAGCTCAAGGGGTTGGGCAGCCCCACGCTCGTCCAGATCGTGGAAGCCGGCCGCGCTCGCAGATCAGCGCCGCTCAACAAGTCCTCGGTAAGTGAATGGCGGCGAGGCAAAAGCCTGCCCGAGACTACAGAGCTCCTGGAGTCGCTGTTGTGCGCACTCGACCGCATATCCGGTGTACGAGGGCGCGTGGACCGCGAAGTATGGCTTCGCGCCTACGCCGCCGCACAGCGTGAGACACCTGTACCGTCTCTGACCCATCCCCTCACGGTGAGGGACGCTGGAGCCCTAGAACTCGGTGTGCACCGAGCTCAGTCCTTGGCGGGCATGACACTCGTGCCGTCATACATCCCCCGGGATCTGGACGGCCAGGTGCGCGGGGCACTCAGCCGGCTGATCGGAGAGGGCGGGATGCTTCTCCTCACTGGCGACTCCGCGGTCGGCAAGACGCGAACCGCGCACCAGGCCATGCTGGACACCGTTCCGGACCACGTGCTCCTGGCCCCGGAGAGCAGTACACACCTCGAGCGATCCATCGCCTCGGCAATTGATCACGCGTCGAGTGGCATTCCCACCCTGCTCTGGCTGAACGACGCCGAGCGGTTTCTGGGCCCTCAAGGTCTTGGCATGCAGGAGTTCCGTACACTCCGGTCCGCTCGTGTCGTCATCGTGGCCACCATGCGCGATTCGTTCCGACTGCGCCTGGTCAGGGAACGCGTCTCCGTAGACATCTTGAACTTGGCCGAAGAGATCCACCTCGAGCGCATCTGGTCTCCTGACGAACTGGCACGCACACGGAAGAGTCTTGAGACGGAGCGCGACCCCCGCGTCGCGGAGGCCCTGCGGGCAGCGCGCGAACACGGGGTAGCGGAGTACCTGGCGGCAGGTCCTCAACTCTGGCGGGAGCTCCAGGAGGCGCCCCGGGTTCATGGGCACCCGCGAGGAGCAGCGCTGGTGCATGCGGCGATCGACCTGGCCAGGGCGGGGATCAGCAGCCCGATTTCGCTCCAGGACCTGACCGACCTCCACGAGGAATACCTCCCCGGCAGCAACAAGTCCCTCATCTCGCCCGAGTCGCTCGACGAGGCGCTGACCTGGGCCACGGAACCACGCTACGGAGTCACGCGGCACCTGCTACCTGCGAGCGGCGGGTGGCACGCCTTCGACTTCCTGGTAGACGCCCAACTACGCAGAGAGCAGTCGCCTCCCCTGCCGGACCGGACTTGGGACGCAGCGCTGGCCATTGCGACTGAGGACCACCATCACCACGACGTGGCGCTCGCGGCCTTCGCAAACGACCGTCCAGACATCGGAGACCGAGCCCTGGTCCCACTGGCGAAGAAGGGCAATGCGGTCGCCATGCGCTCCCTTGGGGTCCTTCACCGGAGAGCCGATCCCAAGCAGGCGAGGAAGTGGCTGAAGCGAGCGATCAACGCTGGTGACGTCGTGGCCATGCGACTGCTTGGCAACCAGCACGTCTTCCAGAATGAATGGGACAAGGGTGTCAAGTGGTACCGAAGAGCGGCCAAAGCCGGGGATGCCGAGTCCGTGGCCTACTTCTGCGAACCGTTCATCTACCAACAGCCGAACCCCACGGCGCCGCCCGCCCCCGACGACGAGGACTACGAGGAAAACAGCGAACCGTGGGCTCCAACTCCCCGCACGCTCAAGGTTCTTGAAGCAGCGCTGGATATCGCCTGCGACATGACGTACGACGAGATCGAGGAACACGGCGGCAAGCCCATGAAGGCCGGCAAGGTCAACAAGGGCTGGTACTTCATGCTCGGATACCTGCCGTCCCAGGCCTGGCGCCAGACCCGGCGATGGCGCCGTGAGTTCGCCCGATGCTACGACGATCTGGCCAACGACATCCGGACCGGACAGACACCTCGACCTACATGCACCGGGGAAGAACTGGCTCTGCACATCGCGCTACTGCACGCATCGGCGATGACGCTCGACGAAATGGATTTCGTCGACGAGCTGACCACCGGCCTACCTGAGTCATCACAGGATTTCGACTGGGACGCGTGCAAGGACCTGCTCTTCGAGGACCACGACGTTCTCTGGCTCTACTGGCCCTGGATGTCAGGAATCGAAGATCCCGCGAACCCAATCAACGAGTTCGCACGCGTCGCACATCTGCGGCCGGACGACTGGTTCCTGCCGTTTCGTGAGGCCCATACCCGAGATCCACACCGGGGACACCGTCGGTGACGGCTTCCTTCCGGTCCGGAATTCCGTACGACCGTTGCTGACCTGCGGCTACAAGCCAGCACCGAACACACGACGAGCCGGCGGCCACAGGCAGCGCGTTCACTGAGAGACGCCAACGCATCCGAGCGATGGCCGATGTTCCCGAAAGGTATGTCCACAATGGCCTCAGTCAGCGACATCATGCCCCTGCTCATCGCGCTGGCGGCACTGGCACTACTCGTCTTGCTGGTGTGCACGTTGGTAGCCCTACGCGGCCTTCACAGTGAGCAACGCGTAGCCGTGTACCGCTCCTTCCTCCGTGCTCTTCGGCGGTAGCCGAGCACGCGAAGAGGAGTAAAGCCCTGTGGGGTGCCACTGGAACAGTGACACCCCACAGGGGAACAGACGCAAGGACTCCTCAGACGTTGAACCCGAGCGCCCGAAGCTGCTCGCGCCCGTCGTCCGTGATCTTGTCGGGGCCCCACGGCGGCATCCAGACCCAGTTGATCCGGAGCTCGTTGACGATGCCCTCCGTCGCCGACTTCGCCTGGTCCTCGATGACGTCGGTCAGCGGGCAGGCCGCGGACGTGAGCGTCATGTCGATCGTGGCGATGTTGGCGTCGTCGATGTGCACGCCGTAGATCAGGCCGAGGTTGACGACGTCGATGCCCAGTTCGGGGTCGACGACGTCGTACAGCGCCTCGCGGACCTCTTCCTCGGAAGCGGGCTTCGTGGTCAGGGTCTCGTTCTCGCTCATGCGGTCTTCCTCTCGGCGACGGCGGCGTCGGTGCCCAACGCCTGAGCCGTCGCGTCCTTCCACGCCATCCAGCTCAGCAGAGCACACTTCACGCGCGCCGGGTACTTGGAGACCCCGGCGAACGCCACCGCGTCCTCCAGGACCTCCTCCATCGCGTCGTCCGGCTCCAGCTTGCCCTTGGACTGCATCAGCTCCAGGAAGACCTCCTGGATCTGCTGCGCCTGCGCGAGCTCCTTGCCGACCAGGAGGTCGTTCAGGACGGACGCGCTGGCTTGGCTGATGGAGCAGCCCTGGCCCTCGTACGACACGTCGGCGATCGTCGACCCGTCGTACTTGACGCGCAGCGTGATCTCGTCGCCGCACGTCGGGTTGACGTGGTGCACCTCGGCGTCGCCATCGCGCAGACCACGCCCGTGCGGGTGCTTGTAGTGGTCCAGGATGACTTCCTGGTACATCGAATCCAGCTTCACGTTCCCAGCCAGCCCCTCAGCCGAAGAAGTTCCGTACGTGCTCCAGGCCGTCGACGAGAGCGTCGATCTCGCCGGGCGTGGAGTACAGATAGAACGACGCTCGCGTGGTCGCAGGAATTCCGTACCGGAGACAGACCGGACGCGCGCAGTGGTGTCCCACGCGCACCGCGATGCCCTGCTCGTCGAGGACCTGGCCCACGTCGTGCGGGTGGATGTCGCCGAGCGTGAAGGAGATCGCGGCGCCGCGCTCCTCGGCCGTGGTCGGGCCGATGATCCGGAGGTCGGGGACCTCCAGGAGGCGCTTGACCGCGTACTCGGTGATCGCCTGCTCGTGCGCGGCGATCTTGTCCATGCCGATGGCCGTGAGGTAGTCCACGGCCGCGCCCAGGCCGACGGCCTGGGAGACCGGCGGCGTGCCGGCCTCGAACTTGTGCGGCGCGGGAGCGTACGTCGACGAGTTCATCGACACGGTCTCGATCATCTCGCCGCCACCCAGGAACGGGGGCAGGTCCTCCAGGAGCTCCTGGCGGCCCCACAGCACGCCGATACCCGTCGGGCCGCACATCTTGTGGCCGGTGAAGGCCACGAAGTCGGCCTGCAGCGCCTGCACGTCCAGCGGCATGTGCGGGGCGGCCTGCGAGGCATCGATGAGGACGAGCGCGCCGACCTCCTGGGCGCGGCGCACGATGGCCTCGACCGGGTTGTGCGTGCCCAGGATGTTGGAGACGAGCACGAAGGAGACGATCTTCGTCTTCTCGGTGATGACCTCGTCGATGTTGGAGAGGTCCAGACGGCCGTCGTCGGTGAGGCCGAACCACTTCAGCTTCGCGCCGGTGCGCTGCGACAGCAGCTGCCACGGAACGATGTTGGAGTGGTGCTCCATCTCCGTGATGACGATCTCGGTCTCGTGGTCCACGCGGTAGGGCTCGTCGGCCCAGCCCAGCATGTTGGCCACGAGGTTGAGCGACTCCGAGGCGTTCTTGGTGAAGATCACCTCGTCGCGGCTGGGCGCGTTGATGAACTCCGCGACCTTGTCACGGGCGCCCTCGTACAGCGCCGTGGCCTCCTCGGCGAGGACGTGCACGCCGCGGTGAACGTTGGCGTTGTGCTGCTCGTAGTACTCGTTCAGTACGTCGAGGACCTGCCGCGGGGTCTGCGAGGTCGCCGCGTTGTCCAGGTACACGAGCTTCTTGCCGTCGTGGATCGTGCGATCCAGGATCGGGAAGTCCTTGCGGATCGCCTCGGTGTCGAGGAGGCCCGGCAGCTGTGTCACGAAGATGCGCCGCCCTTCGTGTAGGCCTCGTAGCCCTCGGCCTCGAGCTTGTCGGCGAGCTCGGCGCCGCCGGACTCGGCGATGCGGCCGTTCGCGAAGACGTGCACGAAGTCGGGCTTGATGTAGCGCAGGATGCGCGTGTAGTGCGTGATCAGCAGGGTGCCGACCTCGCCCGTCTCGCGGACGCGGTTGACGCCGTCCGAGACCTGGCGGAGCGCGTCGACGTCCAGACCGGAGTCCGTCTCGTCGAGGATCGCGATCTTCGGCTTGAGGAGCTCCATCTGGAGGATCTCGTGGCGCTTCTTCTCACCGCCGGAGAAGCCCTCGTTCACGTTGCGCTCGGCGAAGGCCGGGTCCATCTGGAGCTGCTCCATCGCGGACTTGACCTCCTTCACCCAGGTGCGCAGCTTGGGGGCCTCGCCGCGGATCGCCGTCGCCGACGTGCGCAGGAAGTTGGAGACCGAGACGCCGGGGACCTCGACCGGGTACTGCATGGCCAGGAACATGCCGGCGCGGGCGCGCTCGTCGACGGACATCTCGAGGACGTCCTCGCCGTCGAGGGTCACGCTGCCCTGGGTGATCGTGTACTTGGGGTGACCCGCGACCGAGTAGGCGAGCGTCGACTTGCCGGAGCCGTTCGGGCCCATGATGGCGTGGGTCTCGCCCTGCTTCACGGTCAGGTCGACGCCCTTGAGGATCTCCTTCGTGGCGTTGTCGGCCTCGACGGTGACGTGCAGGTCCTTGATTTCAAGCGTTGCCATGGGTGCCTCAGGACTCCTGGGAAAGGGAGGCGTGCACGTCAACGAGTACATCGCCCCCTTCGATCTTTACGGGGTATACGGGGACGGGGCGCGTCGCGGGGAGGCCGGACGGCTTGCCGGTGCGGAGGTCGAAGCTGGAGCCGTGCAGCCAGCACTCGATCTGACAGTCCTCCACCTCGCCCTCGGAGAGGGAGACGTTCGCGTGCGAGCAGATGTCGTGGATCGCGTACACCTCGCCCTCGGTGTGGACGACCGAGACCGGCGTGCCGTCGAGTTCCACCCGCTTCGGGGTGTCCTCCTCCAGCTCGCTCAGTCCGCACGCCCGAACGAATCGGGCCTGGTCGATGCTCATGCGACCGTCGCCTCCAGCTCCTCTTCGATTTTCGCGATGAGGCGCTCCTCGACGTCGGGCAGGCCGATCTGCTGGACCAGCTCGGCGAAGAAGCCGCGGACGACGAGGCGGCGGGCCTCCTCCTCCGGGATGCCGCGCGACTGCAGATAGAAGAGCTGCTCGTCGTCGAAGCGGCCGGTCGCCGAGGCGTGGCCCGCGCCGACGATCTCGCCGGTCTCGATCTCGAGGTTCGGCACCGAGTCGACCCGGGCGCCGTCGGTCAGAACCAGGTTGCGGTTCATCTCGTACGTGTCCGTGCCCTCGGCGGCGGCCTCGATGAGGACGTCGCCGATCCACACCGCGTGGGCTTCGTCGCCCTGGAGCGCGCCCTTGTAGACGACGTTCGACTTGCAGTGCGGCGTGTTGTGGTCGACCAGGAGGCGGTGCTCCTGGTGCTGGCCGGCGTCGGTGACGTACAGGCCGAAGAGCTCGGCCTCGCCGCCGGTGCCCGCGTAGTTCACGCGCGGGTGGAGGCGGACCAGGTCGCCGCCGAAGGTGACGACCACGGACTTGAAGGACGCGTCACGGCCGACCAGCGCGTTGTGCTGGGCGACGTGCACCGCGGTGTCGTCCCAGTCCTGGACGGAGACGACGGTGAGCTTGGCGCCGTCGCCGACGACGAAGTCGACGTTGGCGGCGAGCACGGCGTCACCGGTGTGGTCGATGACGACGAGGGCCTCGGCGAACGCGCCGAGCTCGACGACCTGGTGCGCGAAGGCGGTGCCGCCCTCGCCGTGCACGGCGATGCGGATGGGCTCGGTGAGCACCGTGTCCTTGGGGACGGTCACGACCGAGGCCTTCTCGAAGGAGGAGTAGGCCTGGGCGGCGACGCGGTCGACGGGCTTGCCGGCCTTGCCGACGCGGGCGTCGTCGCGGCCGACGGTCTCCTGAGTGACGCCCTCGGGGGCGCTCACCTCGACGCGGATGCCGCCGTCGGCGACCGCGGTGCCGTCGTGCAGCCCGCGCAGGCGCTCCAGCGGCGTGAACCGCCACTCCTCCTCCCGGCCGTGCGGGACCGGGAAGCTGTCCACGTCGTAGGACGGGGGCGCGCTCATGCGGGTGGCGACGGTGGACTCGGCGGCCACCGCGATCGATCCGGCGGTGGTGCTCCCCACCGGGATGTTCTGAGCCTCAGCCATGGCTGTCGTCGTGCTCTCTCTCTGCGTAAGAAGTCAGTCGCTGCGGGGACGGTGTCCGGTCTTAGCCGACCGAACCCTCCATCTGCAGCTCGATCAGCCGGTTGAGCTCCAGGGCGTACTCCATGGGGAGCTCCTTGGCGATCGGCTCGACGAAGCCGCGCACGATCATCGCCATGGCCTCGAACTCCGTCATGCCGCGGCTCATCAGGTAGAAGAGCTGGTCGTCGGAGACCTTGGAGACGGTGGCCTCGTGTCCCATGGAGACGTCGTCCTCGCGGACGTCGACGTAGGGGTAGGTGTCCGAGCGCGAGATCGTGTCGACGAGCAGTGCGTCGCAGAGCACGTTCGACTTCGATCCGGCGGCGCCCTCACCGATCTCGACGAGGCCGCGGTACGACGTACGGCCGCCGCCGCGCGCCACCGACTTGGAGACGATGTTGGAGGACGTGTTCGGCGCCATGTGGACCATCTTGGAGCCGGCGTCCTGGTGCTGGCCCTCGCCCGCGAAGGCGATGGACAGGGTTTCGCCCTTGGCGTGCTCGCCCATGAGGTAGACGGCGGGGTACTTCATCGTCACCTTGGAGCCGATGTTGCCGTCGATCCACTCCATGGTCGCGCCCTCGTACGCCACGGCGCGCTTGGTGACCAGGTTGTAGACGTTGTTCGACCAGTTCTGGATCGTCGTGTAGCGGCAGCGGCCGCCCTTCTTGACGATGATCTCGACGACGGCGGAGTGCAGCGAGTCCGACTTGTAGATCGGGGCGGTGCAGCCCTCGACGTAGTGAACGTACGCGTCCTCGTCGACGATGATCAGGGTCCGCTCGAACTGGCCCATGTTCTCCGTGTTGATGCGGAAGTAGGCCTGGAGCGGGATCTCGACGTGCACGCCCTTGGGGACGTAGATGAACGAGCCACCGGACCAGACGGCGCTGTTCAGCGAGGCGAACTTGTTGTCACCGACGGGGATGACGGTGCCGAAGTACTCCTTGAAGAGCTCCGGGTGCTCCTTCAGCGCCGTGTCGGTGTCGAGGAAGATGACGCCCTGCTCCTCCAGGTCCTCGCGGATCTGGTGGTAGACGACCTCGGACTCGTACTGGGCCGCGACACCTGCGACGAGGCGCTGCTTCTCCGCCTCGGGGATGCCGAGCTTGTCGTACGTGTTCTTGATGTCCTCGGGCAGGTCCTCCCAGGACTCCGCCTGCTTCTCCGTGGAGCGCACGAAGTACTTGATGTTGTCGAAGTCGATGCCCGAGAGGTCCGAGCCCCAGTTGGGCATGGGCTTCTTGTCGAAGAGGCGCAGGCCCTTGAGGCGGAGCTTGGTCATCCACTCCGGCTCGTTCTTCTTCGCCGAGATGTCGCGGACGACGTCCTCGTTGATGCCGCGCTTGGCAGAGGCACCGGCGACGTCGGAGTCGGCCCAGCCGTATTCGTAGTTGCCCAGGCCCTCGAGTTCGGGGTGGGCAGTCTCCGTGGGGAGCGTCATGCGGGGTTCCTCCCGGCCGTGCTTGCTGATGCTGGTGTGGTGGCTTGCCTGGTGGTGGTGCTGCCGCTGCCGCCGCTGCGCGGAATGAACGTCGTGCAGACGCCGTCTCCGTGGGCGATGGTGGCGAGGCGCTGCACATGCGTGCCGAGGAGTTCGGAGAACATCTCCGTCTCCGCCTCGCAGAGCTGCGGAAACTGTTCGGCGACATGGGCGACCGGGCAGTGGTGCTGGCAGAGCTGTTCGCCGACCGGTGCGCTGCGCGCCGTAGCAGCGTACCCGTCGGCGGTCAACGCCTTCGCCAGAGCCTCGGTGCGCTGTTCGGGGGACGCGGCGTCGATCGCCTGCCGGTACGTCTCCGCCTGGGCGGTGATCCTCGCGCGGGCGAACGCGACGACGGCCTCTTCGCCGTGGTGCTCGGTGATCCACCGCAGCGCTTCCGCGGCCAGCTTGTCGTACGACTGGTCGAAGGCATCGCGCCCGCAGTCGGTCAGCGCGAAGACCTTGGCGGGGCGGCCACGGGTCCTGGCGCCGTAGACCCGCTGTTCGCGGGGCTCGACCACGTTCTCGTGGGCGAGGGCGTCCAGGTGCCTGCGGACGGCCGCCTGGGTGAGGCCGAGGCGCTTCGCGAGATCGGCGACGGTGGACGGGCCGTGATCCAGGATGGACCGCGCGACACGGTTGCGCGTCGAACGCTCACCGGTCGCGAGTTCCTCCTGCGGAGCCTCGCCAACGTTTTTCACAACGCCATTGTTGCGTAATTCCTCAGAGCCTGACAACCCGCGTCCTGATCACCGGACGGTGCGCTGCATCACTTAGGCAAACCTAAGCTGACCTGCGGAAACGATCACTGATCGATCAATTCGGTGGCGCTCGCGCGCTCCGTCCAGGAGACTCCCTGACCATGCCGACACCCCCTCCCACCGGCCCTTTGTGCACGCGCGAGTCGCTCACGCGCGAGCTGCTCGCGCTCGGTGTGCGCCCCGGAGAGACCCTCCTCGCCCACACCTCGCTCAGCGCGCTCGGCTGGGTGAGCGGTGGCGCCGTAGCCCTCGTCCAGGCCCTCCTGGACGCCCTGGGCCCCGAGGGCACGCTCGTGGTCCCCGCCCATTCCGGCGACAACTCCGAACCATCGGTGTGGCAGAACCCGCCCGTGCCCGAGGACTGGTGGCCGGTGCTGCGCGCGTCGATGCCCGCGTACGACCCGCTGACCTCGCCCACGTACGGCGTCGGCATCGTCCCGGAGACCGTCCGCACCTGGCCCGGCGCCCTGCGCAGCGCCCACCCGCAGACGTCGTTCGCCGCGCTCGGCCCCGCCGCCGCCACGATCACCGCCGGGCACGCCCGCGACTGCCGCCTCGGCGAGCGCAGCCCCCTGGCCCGCCTGGAGAAGGCGGGCGCCCGCGTCCTCCTCCTCGGCGCGGGCTACGGCTCGTGCACCTCGTTCCACCTGGCCGAATACCGCATCCCCGGCCCGGAGGAGGAGAACTCCTTCGCCGCGATGACCTCGCGGGGCCGCGTCTGGAAGACCGTGCGGGAGCGCTCGATCGACGAGGAGGACTTCGGCGAGCTCGGCGCGGCCTTCGAAAAGGACACGGAGGTCGTACGCGGCTTCGTCGGCGCCGCCGAGTCGCGCCTCTTCCCCGTGGCCGACGCCGTGGCGTACGCGGAGCGGTGGCTTGCGGCGAACCGCCCCGCGCATCCGGGACCCCAGGACCGTCCCTAGACTTGCTCACCATGCGAAACGAGCCCGTCGTCCAGGTCGAGAATCTGGTCATGCGGTACGGCCCCAAGACCGCGGTGGACGGTCTCGACCTGACGGCGGGGGTCGGCATCACCGCCGTCCTCGGCCCCAACGGTGCGGGCAAGACCACCACGATCGAGACCTGCGAGGGCTACCGGAAGCCGGACTCCGGCACCGTCCGCGTCCTCGGCCTCGACCCGGTCCGCGAGGCGCGGGCGCTGCGGCCCCGCGTCGGCGTGATGCTCCAGTCCGGCGGCGTCTACTCCGGCGCCCGCGCCGACGAGATGCTCCGTCACGTGGCCAAGCTCCACGCGCACCCGCTCGACGTCGACGCGCTGATCGAGCGCCTCGGCCTCGGCGGCTGCGGCCGCACCACCTACCGGCGGCTCTCCGGCGGCCAGCAGCAGCGCCTCGCGCTCGCCATGGCCGTCGTCGGCAGGCCCGAGCTGGTCTTCCTCGACGAGCCGACCGCGGGCCTCGACCCGCAGGCGCGCCGGGCGACCTGGGAGCTCGTGCGGGACCTGCGCCGCGACGGGGTCTCCGTCATCCTCACCACGCATCACATGGACGAGGCCGAGGAGCTCTCCGACGACGTCGCGATCGTCGACGCGGGCAAGGTCATCGCCCAGGGCAGCCCCGACGAGCTGTGCCGCGGCGGCGCCGAGAACACCCTGCGCTTCACCGGCCGCCCCGGCCTCGACGTCGGCTCGCTCCTCAAGGCGCTGCCCCCGGACTCCGCCGCCGCCGAACTCACCCCCGGCAGCTACCGCGTGAGCGGCACGGTCGACCCGCAGCTGCTCGCCACGGTCACCTCGTGGTGCGCCCAGCACGGCGTCATGCCGGACCGCATCTCGGTCGAACGCCACACCTTGGAAGACGTCTTCTTGGAGCTCACGGGTAAGGAGCTGCGCGGATGAGCGCCGCCGGAACGTACACGCCGGAGCCGGGCGCCGCCCCGCTCCCCCGCATGATCGCGGCGCAGGCGGCCCTGGAGACGAAGATGCTGCTGCGCAACGGCGAGCAGTTGCTCCTCACGGTCATCATCCCGACGCTGCTCCTGGTGCTGTTCAGCGCGGTCGACATCGTCGACACCGGCAAGGGCGAGGCGGTGGACTTCCTCGCGCCCGGCATCCTCGCGCTCGCCGTGATGTCGACGGCGTTCACCGGGCAGGCCATCGCGACGGGCTTCGAGCGCCGGTACGGAGTGCTCAAGCGGCTCGGCGCGTCACCGCTGCCGCGCTGGGGCCTGATGACGGCCAAGACGCTCTCGGTGCTTGTCACCGAGGTGCTCCAGGTCGTGCTCGTCACGGTCATCGCGTTCGCGCTCGGCTGGTCGCCGCACGGCAACCCGTTCGCCGTCCTGCTGCTCCTGGTGCTCGGCACGGCGGCGTTCTCCGGGCTCGGCCTGCTGATGGCGGGCACGCTCAAGGCGGAGGCGACGCTGGCCGCCGCGAACCTCGTCTTCCTGCTGCTGCTCATGGGCGGCGGCGTGATCGTCCCGCTCGACAAGTTCCCCGACGCGGCCCAGACGCTCCTCGGGCTGCTCCCCATCTCCGCGCTCTCGGACGGCCTGCGCGACGTTCTGCAGCACGGCGCGGGCATGCCGTGGGGCGACCTCGGGATCCTCGCCGTATGGGCGGTGCTCGGGCTCGGCGCGGCGGCGAAGTTCTTCCGCTGGGAGTGAGGGCGCGCCCGGCGTAACCGCGGTCACAGAAGCGCCGGATACGTCCCCCTCGTGAAGCCGTGCACAAGCGGCCCCCTACGATGGGGCCCGTGCCAAACGTGACCCGAGCCGACATCGCTCAAGCCGTGCGGAACCCGCTCGCCTTCATCGCCGAGCGCTGGACCCCCACCCAGCGGACCGTCCAGCAGGCGGCCCTGATCTCCCTCGTCATGACGGTCCTCATCGTGGTGACGGGTGGCGCCGTCCGCCTGACCGGCTCGGGCCTCGGCTGCCCGACCTGGCCCAAGTGCACGGACGACTCGCTGACCGCGACCCACGAGATGGGCGTCCACGGCGCCATCGAGTTCGGCAACCGCATGCTGGCGTACGTGCTCTCCGCGGCCGTCGGCTGGGCGATCATCGCGGCCCGCTCGCAGAAGCCCCTGCGGCGCAGCCTCGTCCGCCTCGGCTGGGCGCAGTTCTGGCTGGTCATGGGCAACGCGGTGCTCGGCGGCATCGTCGTGCTCGTCGGCCTCAACCCGTACACGGTCGCGGCACACTTCCTGCTCTCCTCCGCCCTGATCGCGGTCGCCGTCGTCATGTGGCAGCGGGCGCAGGAGGGCGACGCGGAGCCCCGGCCGCTGGTCGGCAAGGCCGTGGCGCAGCTCGTGTGGTTCCTGGTCGCGGCGTCCGCCCTGCTGATCGTGGTGGGCACCGTCGTGACGGGCGCGGGCCCGCATGCGGGCGACTCGAGCGACGTGCCGCGGATGGGCGTCGACTGGGAGGCGGTCGCCAAGCTGCACGCGGTCCTCGCGTGGATCGTGGTGACGCTGACGTTCGCGCTGTGGTTCGTCCTGAAGGCCGTCGACGCGCCGCCGGGACCGCTGACCCGCACCCGCCAGCTGTTCCTGATCCTGCTGTCGCAGGGCGCGATCGGTTACGTCCAGTACTTCACGGACCTGCCGGAGCTCCTCGTCGGCCTGCACATGCTCGGCTCCTGCGTCGTGTGGATCGCCGTGCTGCGCGTCCTGCTCTCGCTGCGGGAGCGCCCGCTCACCACGGCCGACCTGCCCGCCCAGGCGGACGACTCACGGCTCTCGGCCGTCTGAGAGCCGCTGCCTGGGCCCGTCCGGCAGGCCGTACACCCGCCGTGCGTTGCCCGCGGCGATGAGACCCGCCACGCGCTGCGCGTCGGTGAGCGACCAGGCGCCCTCCGCGACCCAGGTGCCGAGCACCCGTCCGAGGGCCTCCCTGAACAGCTGTGCCCCGACGACGTGCAGCTCGGGCAGGCCGTGGGCGCCGCTGGAGAACAGCAGCTTGCCGAACGGCGCGAGTTCCAGGATCTCGGCGAGCACGGCCGCCGCGCGGGCCCCGGTGCGCACCAGCGCGGGGCCCAGATCCGCGTACACGTGCGGGAAGACGGCCGCGAGGTGCGCGGCGCCGCGATGGTACGGGTAGCCGTGCAGCAGCACCAGGTCGGTGCCGAGCCCGGCGGTGGCCCGCGCGAACTCCCCGAAGTACGTCTGCGGGTCCCCGGCGCCCGCGTGCAGTTGGAGCGGCCGTCCCGAGGCCACCGCGATCCACAGCAGGTGCCGCAGCAGCACCGGGTCGGCGAGCACCCCGCCGACCTGCCGCCCCGCCAGCCAGCGCCCCACCGCGCCCCGCACCTCGCCCGGCCCGGGCGGTTCCGGGGCGAGGGCGAGCGGATGCCGTGCGCCCGCGACGGAGGTGAAGGCGACGGCCCCTACGGCGGCCGCGTGCACGGACTCGGCGAGGTTGGCGAGGAACGAGTCGGCGGTGCCCGAGGTGTCCGCGACCTGCTCGGCCAGTAATTCCAGGCGGACGATCTCGCGCGCGTCGGCGCCGCCGGCGGACGCCATCTCGCGGGGCCCCGTGAGGTCCCCGGGAAGTCCCGTGTCGACGAGGTACGTGGTGATGCCGCTGCCGCGCAGGAGGCGCCGCCCCGACTCCAGGACGCCCAGTTCGCGGCGGCGGGCGAGATAGCGGGCCGGCGGGCAGTGCGGTTCGATGCCGAGCAGCGGCGGGCACCAGCGGCGCACCGCGAAGCCGGTCTGGGTGTCGAAGAAGGTGGTGCCGGGGGCGGGCGGCCCCTCGCCCCGGCCGAGGTGGGCCTCGAAGGTGCCGAGGCCCAGCTCCGTGCGGAGGACGCCATGGCAGTACTGGTCCACCAGGGACGGCGTTTCGATCATCCGGACTCCCGATCGGTGGACCTTGCTTCTACGGTCCTAACGGGTGACCCGGGTGTCAGGTGTTGCTTTCGGCGTTTATCGGCGGAAGCGGTTGGCGGCTGCCGTCAGCCGTTGCTGGGGCCGCCGACCTGGATGCCGGCCATGCGCGTCCATTCGTAGGGTCCGGTCTTCACCTTGGCGGCGAATTCCCCGGCGAACTCCTCGTGGACGGTGATACCGGCCTTCTCCACGGCGCTCTGCGCGACGGCGTAGGTGGGCGCCACCAGGTCGCCCCAGCCGCCGTCCTCGCCGACGAGGAGGATCCGGGTGCCCTCGTGCCCGATGTACGCGATCTGCCCCTCGGCGCCGCCGTGGGCCTGCGCGAAGGCACCGATCTCCTTGGCGAGCCGGGCGGCCTTGCGCTCGGCACGAGCTGCCTGCTTGCTGTCCTCAACCTGCTGGATCTCTGCCATGGCCAGGATGCTACCGACGGGTAGCCAACTTGACTAGCGCAGGAAGGGGTCCACCGCCACGGCCACGAAGAGCAGCGACACGTAGGTGATCGACCAGTGGAAGAGGCGCATCTCCTTGAGCTTGCCGCCCGTGACCTCGGCCTTGGCGCGGTTCTGCAGCCCGTGCGCCTCCCACAGCCACCAGCCGCCGGTCACCAGCGCCACCGCGGTGTAGAACCAGCCGGTGTAGCCGAGGGGCTGGAGCAGCAGCGAGACGGCCACCATGACCCAGCTGTAGAGGACGATCTGGCGGGCGACCACCTTGTTGGAGGCGATGACCGGCAGCATCGGCACGCCGACGCGCGCGTAGTCGTCCTTGACCTTCATGGAGAGCGGCCAGTAGTGCGGCGGCGTCCAGAAGAACATCACCATGAAGAGGACGATCGGCGCCCACGACATGGAGTTGGTGACCGAGGACCAGCCGATGAGGACCGGCAGGCAGCCCGCGATGCCGCCCCAGACGATGTTCTGCGAGGTCCGGCGCTTCAGGATCATCGTGTAGACGACCACGTAGAAGAGCAGGGCGCCGAGCGACAGCCAGGCGGAGAGCCAGTTGACGGCGAAGCCGAACAGCAGCGTCGAGACGACCGCGAGGGTGATGCCGAAGACCAGGCACTCGCGTGGGCTGACCATGCCGGTCACGAGCGGCCGCTGCGACGTGCGGTCCATCAGCGCGTCGATGTCGCGGTCGATGTACATGTTGAGGGCGTTTGCGCCCCCCGCGGAGAGGTACCCGCCCAGACAGGTCACGAAGACCAGCCACAGGTCGGGCACGCCCTGCTCGGCGAGGAACATCACCGGAACGGTGGTGATGAGCAGAAGCTCGATGATCCGCGGCTTGGTCAGCGCCACGAACGCCTTGACACGAGCCCCGAACGGCCGATGGCTCGGGCTAAGGTCCGTCCCGGAAACCCCCGCTGGACGGGATTCAACGGCCGTCACGCACACCCCTGACAGAGACATCCCAGCAGGCCGACCAGCACCTTCTGACATGAAGATCCGGTAAAGCCCGCGCGTACCACGCCACTGTAGACGTTGCCCATACCTCGCCCTTCGCGGGGGTGGGTTCGTGTTGGGCGACCGGCCGAACGGCGTCCGGGGCGGTCCGGGTCGCCACATGAGCGGAACCGTGCGTTCATTGAGCGGACAAATGGGCGATACCTATGGCCTTTTGAGCGGACATATGAGCGAGCCCGTATTCACTTGCGGAATGCCTCCGCTTTCCTTTCGGGAGGCGCGTCCTCGCATGTCGCTGCAGTCTGGAATGACTCGAAAAAATGAGCGTTCTAGCAGCGGTAGGCTCGACAACGGCCGGTGGGATCTACGCCGCCGGCATTCGACATGTGGAGAGGAGCCCTGACTCAGGGTGAGCACCAAGCCGACCACCACAGACCTCGAGTGGACCGAACTGGACCAGCGGGCCGTTGACACCGCCCGCGTCCTGGCCATGGATTCCGTACAGAAGGTCGGCAACGGCCATCCCGGTACGGCCATGAGCCTCGCGCCCGCCGCGTACACCCTTTTCCAGAAGGTGATGCGCCACGACCCCGCGGACGCCGACTGGACCGGCCGCGACCGGTTCGTCCTCTCTGCGGGACACTCGTCCCTGACCCTCTACATCCAGCTGTACCTGGCCGGTTTCGGCCTGGAGCTGGACGACCTGAAGGCCTTCCGCACCTGGGGCTCGAAGACCCCGGGCCACCCGGAGTACGGCCACACGGTGGGCGTGGAGACGACCACGGGGCCGCTGGGCCAGGGCGTGGCCAACGCCGTGGGCATGGCGATGGCCGCCCGCTACGAGCGCGGCCTGTTCGACCCGGAGACGACGGACGGCTCGTCCCCGTTCGACCACTACGTGTACGCCATCGCCGGTGACGGCTGCCTCCAGGAGGGCATCTCCGGCGAGGCCTCGTCGCTGGCCGGGCACCAGAAGCTCGGCAACCTGATCCTGCTGTGGGACGACAACCACATCTCGATCGAGGGCGACACCGAGACCGCCGTCTCCGAGGACACCCTCAAGCGGTACGAGGCGTACGGCTGGCACGTCCAGCGCGTGGCCCCCAAGGAGGACGGCGACCTCGACCCCGCCGCGCTCTACGCCGCGATCGAGGCCGCCAAGGCCGAGACCGAGCGCCCCTCCTTCATCGCGATGCGTTCGATCATCGCCTGGCCCGCCCCGAACGCGCAGAACACCGAGGCCGCGCACGGCTCGGCGCTCGGCGAGGAGGAAGTGGCCGCCACCAAGCGCGTCCTCGGCTTCGACCCGGAGCAGACCTTCGAGGTCTCCGACGAGGTCCTCGCGCACACCCGCAAGGCGCTCGACCGGGGCCGTGAGGCCAAGGCCGAGTGGGAGAAGGGCTTCGCCTCGTGGCGCAGCGCCGACCCGACGCGCGCGGCCGAGTTCGACCGCATCGCCGCGGGCGAGCTGCCCGAGGGCTGGGAGGAGAAGCTGCCGGAGTTCGAGACCGGCAAGGGCGTCGCCACGCGCGCCGCGTCCGGCAAGGTCCTCCAGGCGCTCGGCGCGGTCATCCCCGAGCTGTGGGGCGGCTCCGCCGACCTCGCGGGCTCGAACAACACGACGATCGACAAGACGTCGTCGTTCCTGCCGAAGGGCAACCCGCTGCCGGGCGCCGACCCGTACGGCCGCACGATCCACTTCGGCATCCGCGAGCACTCCATGGCCGCGGAGATGAACGGCATCGCGCTGCACGGCAACACGCGCATCTACGGCGGCACCTTCCTGGTGTTCTCCGACTACATGCGCAACGCCGTGCGTCTGTCCGCGCTGATGCACCTGCCGGTGACGTACGTGTGGACGCACGACTCCATCGGTCTCGGCGAGGACGGCCCGACCCACCAGCCGGTCGAGCACCTGGCCTCGCTGCGCGCCATCCCGGGCCTGAACGTCGTGCGCCCGGCCGACGCGAACGAGACCGCCATCGCCTGGCGCGAGATCCTCAAGCGCTACACCAAGGAGTTCGGCAAGGGCGCCCCGCACGGCCTCGCGCTGACCCGCCAGGGCGTGCCGACGTACGAGCGCAACGAGGACGCCGCCAAGGGTGGCTACGTCCTGTTCGAGGCCGAAGGGCCCGACGGAAAGAGCACAGCGCCCGAGGTCGTGCTCATCGGCACCGGCTCCGAGGTCCAGCTCGCCGTCGAGGCGCGCGAGCAGCTGCAGGCCGCAGGCGTGCCGACGCGTGTCGTCTCGATGCCGTCGGTCGAGTGGTTCGAGGAGCAGGACCAGGGGTACCGGGACGCGGTGCTGCCTCCGTCGGTGAAGGCGCGCGTGGCGGTCGAGGCGGGCATCGGCCTGACCTGGCACCGCTTCGTGGGCGACGCCGGACGCATCGTCTCGCTGGAGCACTTCGGTGCCTCGGCGGATGCCAAGGTGCTGTTCCGCGAGTTCGGTTTCACCGCTGACGCGGTGGCCGAGGCGGCGCGGGAATCGATCGCCGCCGCTCAGCGCTGACGCCCATATACGACCAAGTAGGAGATGTAATTCCATGACAGACGCACTCAAGCGCCTTTCAGAAGAAGGCGTCGCGATCTGGCTGGACGACCTGTCGCGCAAGCGGATCACGTCCGGCAACCTCGCCGAGCTGATCGACCAGCAGCACGTCGTGGGCGTCACGACCAACCCCTCGATCTTCCAGAAGGCGATCTCGCAGGGCGACGGTTACGACCAGCAGCTGTCGGACCTCGCCGCGCGCGAGGTCACCGTCGAAGAGGCCATCCGCATGATCACGACGGCGGACGTCCGTGACGCCGCCGACATCCTGCGCCCGGTCTTCGACGCCACCGGCGGCCAGGACGGCCGGGTGTCGATCGAGGTCGACCCGCGGCTCGCGCACAACACGAAGGCGACGGTCGCCGAGGCCAAGCAGCTCGCGTGGCTGGTGGACCGGCCGAACGCGCTGATCAAGATCCCGGCCACCAAGGCGGGCATCCCGGCGATCACCGAGGTCATCGGCCTCGGCATCAGCGTCAACGTGACGCTGATCTTCTCGCTCGAGCGCTACCGCATGGTGATGGACGCGTACCTGGCGGGCCTGGAGAAGGCCAAGGAGCGCGGCCTGGACCTGTCGAAGATCCACTCGGTGGCGTCCTTCTTCGTGTCCCGCGTGGACACCGAGATCGACAAGCGCCTGGACGGCATCGGCACGGACGAGGCCAAGTCCCTCAAGGGCAAGGCCGCGCTCGCCAACGCCCGGCTCGCGTACGAGGCGTACGAGGAGGTCTTCTCCTCGGACCGCTGGGCCGCCCTGGACAAGGCGCAGGCCAACAAGCAGCGTCCGCTGTGGGCCTCGACCGGCGTCAAGGACCCGGCGTACAAGGACACCCTGTACGTCGACGAGCTCGTCGCGCCGAACACGGTGAACACGATGCCCGAGGCGACCCTGGAGGCCACGGCCGACCACGGGCAGATCACGGGCAACACCATCGCGGGCACGTACGACCAGGCGCGCGCCGAGATCGCCGCGGTGGAGAAGCTCGGCATCGGCTACGACGAGGTCGTGCAGCTCCTCGAGGACGAGGGCGTCGAGAAGTTCGAGGCGTCCTGGACCGACCTGCTCAAGTCCACCGAGGCCGAGCTCAAGCGCCTCGCTCCCGCGAAGGGCTGACCCACTTTGTCAAGCAGCAATCCGCTGCGTGACGCCGCAGACCGACGGCTCCCGCGTATCGCGGGGCCGTCGGGCCTGGTCATTTTCGGCGTCACGGGCGATTTGTCCCGTAAAAAGTTGATGCCTGCCGTGTACGACCTCGCCAACCGGGGTCTCCTGCCGCCGGGCTTCGCCCTCATCGGCTTCGCCCGCCGCGAGTGGCAGGACGAGGACTTCGCGCAGGAGGTGCACGACGCCGTCAAGCAGCACGCGCGCACGCCCTTCCGCGAGGAGGTCTGGCAGCAGCTCATCCAGGGCATGCGCTTCGTCCAGGGCAACTTCGACGACGACGAGGCCTTCGAGCAGCTGAAGGCCACCATCCAGGAGCTGGACAAGGCGCAGGGAACGGGCGGCAACTTCGCCTTCTACCTCTCCGTGCCCCCCAAGTTCTTCCCCCAGGTCGTCCAGCAGCTCAAGAAGCACGAGCTCGCGGACGCCCCCGAGGGCTCCTGGCGGCGCGCCGTCATCGAGAAGCCGTTCGGCCACGACCTGGCGTCGGCCCAGGACCTCAACGCGATCGTGCACGAGGTGTTCGACCCGGACCAGGTGTTCCGGATCGACCACTACCTCGGCAAGGAGACCGTCCAGAACATCCTGGCGCTCCGCTTCGCCAACCAGATGTTCGAGCCGATCTGGAACCGGTCGTACGTGGACCACGTCCAGATCACGATGGCCGAGGACATCGGCATCGGCGGCCGCGCCGGCTACTACGACGGCATCGGCGCCGCCCGTGACGTCATCCAGAACCACCTGCTCCAGCTGATGGCGCTGACCGCGATGGAGGAGCCCGCCTCCTTCGACGCCGACGCGCTCGTCGCGGAGAAGGCGAAGGTGCTCGGCGCCGTCCGGCTGCCGAAGGACCTCGGCAAGGACACGGTGCGCGGGCAGTACGCCGCGGGCTGGCAGGGCGGCGAGAAGGCCGTCGGCTACCTCCAGGAAGACGGCATCGACCCCAAGTCGAAGACCGACACCTATGCCGCGATCAAGCTGCAGGTGGACAACCGCCGCTGGGCGGGCGTCCCGTTCTACCTGCGCACCGGCAAGCGCCTCGGCCGGCGCGTCACGGAGATCGCGGTCGTCTTCCAGCGCGCGCCGCACTCCCCCTTCGACCACACCGCCACCGAGGAGCTCGGGCAGAACGCGATCGTCATCCGCGTCCAGCCCGACGAGGGCATCACGGTGCGGTTCGGCTCGAAGGTGCCCGGCACCTCCATGGAGATCCGGGACGTCTCGATGGACTTCGCGTACGGCGAGTCCTTCACCGAGTCCAGCCCGGAGGCGTACGAGCGTCTGATCCTCGACGTCCTGCTCGGCGACGCCAACCTCTTCCCGCGCACGGAGGAGGTCGAGCTGTCCTGGAACATCCTCGACCCGATCGAGGAGTACTGGGACAAGCACGGCAAGCCCGCGCAGTACCCGGCCGGCACCTGGGGCCCGACCGAAGCGGACGAAATGCTCGCACGAGACGGACGGAGCTGGCGCCGGCCATGAAGATCGACCTCACGGACACCACGTCCAGCAAGATCAACAAGGCGCTCGTGCAGGGCCGCCGCGCGATCGGCACCCCGGCCGTCGGCATGGTCCTCACCCTCGTCATCGTCACCGACGAGGAGAACGCCTACGACTCCCTGAAGGCGGCGAGCGAGGCCTCCCGCGAGCACCCCTCGCGCACCCTCGTGGTCATCAAGCGCGCCGCCCGCTCGCCCCGCGACCGCACCACCTCGCGCCTCGACGCCGAGGTCAGGGTCGGCGCGGACGCGGGCACCGGCGAGACGGTGATCCTGCGGCTCTACGGCGAGGGCATCAACCACGCCCAGTCCGTCGTCCTGCCGCTGCTGCTCCCCGACGCCCCCGTGGTCGCCTGGTGGCCGGTGAACGCCCCGCTGGACCCCGCCAAGGACCCGCTGGGCGCCCTGGCCCAGCGCCGCGTCACGGACACGTACGCCGCCGAGCAGCCGATCCACGAGCTGACCGCGCGCGCCGAGGCCTACAGCCCCGGCGACACGGACCTGTCCTGGACCCGCATCACGCCGTGGCGCTCCATGCTGGCCGCCGCGCTCGACCAGGTCACCTGCAAGGTCACCTCGGTACAGGTGGAGGGCGAGGAGTTCAACCCGAGCTGCGAGCTGCTCGCCATGTGGCTCGCGGACCGCCTCGACGTCCCGGTGAAGCGCACGCTGTCGGCGGGCCCCGGTCTGACCGGCGTCCGCATGGAGACCACCTGCGGTCCCATCGTGCTCGACCGCGCCGACGGCTCGCTCGCCACGCTCTCCATCGAGGGGCAGCCCGACCGCGCGGTGGCGCTCAAGCGCCGCGAGGTGGCCGAGCTGATCGCCGAGGAGCTGCGCCGCCTCGACCCGGACGACACCTACGCGTCCGCGCTGAAGTACGGCGTGGACCGTCTCGGCGACCCGGCGGACCGCCCGGACTCGCTCCGTGACGAGAAGCCGTCCGAGGACGCGAAGGAAGAGGCCGAGGCCAAGGCGGCCGCGTCGGAGGAGCCGAAGCAGGCTCCGGCCAAGAAGGCGCCGGCCAAGAAGACCGCCACCAAGAAGGCGGCGGCGAAGTGACCGCGGCCCCGCAGCTCGTCGTCCACCGCGACAAGGAGCTGATGGCGCAGGCCGCCGCGGCCCGCCTCATCACGAAGATCGTCGACGCGCAGGCCGCCCGCGGCCACGCGTCGGTGGTCCTCACCGGCGGCCGCAACGGCAACGGCGTCCTCGCGGCGCTCGCCGCGTCCCCCGCGAAGGACGCGATCGACTGGTCGCGGCTCGACCTATGGTGGGGCGACGAGCGCTTCCTGCCGGACGGCGACCCGGAGCGCAACTACACCCAGGCCAAGGAGGCGCTGCTCGACTCGGTGCCCCTCAACCCGGCCCGGGTGCACCCGATGCCGGCCTCGGACGGCGCGTACGAGGTGGACGCGGCGGCGGAGATCTACGCCGCCGAGCTCACCGCGGCCGCGGGCCCGGAGGACCACGGTCCGGTGCCGACGTTCGACGTCCTGATGCTCGGCGTCGGCCCGGACACGCATGTCGCGTCGCTCTTCCCTGAGCTTCCGGCTGTGCGGGAGACGGAGCGCTCGGTGGTCGGCGTGCACGGCGCGCCGAAGCCCCCGCCGACCCGTGTCACGCTCACGCTCCCGGCGATCCGGGCGGCCCGCGAGGTGTGGCTGCTCGCGGCGGGCGAGGACAAGGCGAACGCCGCGGCGATCGCCCTGTCCGGCGCGGGCGAGGTGCAGGCCCCCGCGGCCGGTGCCTACGGCCGCTCGCGGACGCTGTGGCTCCTGGACGCCGCGGCGGCCTCCCAGCTCCCCCCGGAGCTGTACCCGCCGGCCGTCGCCTGACGGTTCACCGCGTCACGTCCCTGAGGGCCCCACACCATCCCGGTGCGGGGCCCTCAGTCGTTCACTCCTCAGGCGTCGGCGAGGACGCGTCGGTAGCTGCTGCCGTCCTGGGCGCGGACGAGGAGGCCGTCGGTGACGCAGTATCGGCGCAGGGCCGCCGTGTCGTCGTGGACGGTGCGGAACGCCTCGTTGACCTCGACCTCGCTGTAGGTGCGGTCGGCGTCGAAGAGGGTGTCCGTGAGGTGGACGAGGAGTTCGTGGCGCACGACGGGGCGGACCGGTATGGCGGTGAGGCGGCCATGCGTGAAGAAGCCGGTGAGGCGGCGCGGCACCGTGGGACGGTCGTGCGCGTCGACGGGGTCGGGCGAGCGCCGGAAGACGGCGGCGTCGGCCCGCAGCGAGCCGTCGGGCAGCCGCTCCACGAGGCCGGTGGCGAGGAGGCGTCCCAGGTGCTTGCGGGCGACGGCCGAGTCGGCCTCGCGGGGCGGCAGGTCGTCGAGGACGATCCGCGCGTACAGCCTGAGTCTCTCGGGGTCGGCGAGCGCGGCGTGCAGCTGGTCCATGACGGGGTCCCTCCCGGCGGGTGACGGAGCCGAAGCAGTGTCACCCGCCGGGCGGGCGGGCCGCATCCGATTAACAGAGGTGAGACTCGACTGGTGAGACTCAACGCCCGCGCAGATCGCGGTACTTGGCGACCAGCGCCGTGGTCGACCCGTCCAGGTCGGGCACCTCGGCGCCCTCGGTCAGCGCGGGCTCGACGCGCTTGGCGAGGACCTTGCCGAGCTCGACGCCCCACTGGTCGAAGGAGTCGATGTTCCACACGGCGCCCTGCACGAAGACCTTGTGCTCGTACAGCGCGATGAGCTGGCCGAGGACCGAGGGGGTCAGTTCCTTGGCGAGGATCGTCGTGGTGGGGTGGTTGCCCTTGAACGTCTTGTGCGGGACGAGCTCCTCCGCGACGCCCTCGGCGCGCACCTCGTCCGGCGTCTTGCCGAACGCCAGCGCCTGGGTCTGCGCGAAGAAGTTGGCCATCAGCAGGTCGTGCTGGGCGACCAGGCCGGGCAGCAGGTCGGCGACGGGCTCGGCGAAGCCGATGAAGTCCGCCGGGATCAACTTCGTGCCCTGGTGGATGAGTTGGTAGTAGGCGTGCTGGCCGTTGGTGCCGGGCGTGCCCCAGACGACCGGGCCCGTCTGCCAGTCGACCGGCTTTCCGTCGCGGTCGACGGACTTGCCGTTGGACTCCATGTCCAGCTGCTGGAGGTACGCGGTGAACTTGGAGAGGTAGTGCGAGTACGGCAGGACGGCGTGCGACTGCGCGTCGTGGAAGTTGCCGTACCAGACGCCCAACAGGCCCATCAGGAGCGGCACGTTGGACTCGGCGGGCGCCGTACGGAAGTGCTCGTCGACGAGGTGGAAGCCGTCGAGCATCTCGCGGAAGCGGTCGGGCCCGATGGCGATCATCAGGGAGAGGCCGATCGCCGAGTCGTACGAGTAGCGGCCGCCGACCCAGTCCCAGAACTCGAACATGTTGTCCGTGTCGATGCCGAAGTCGGAGACCTTCTCGGCGTTGGTCGACAGGGCCACGAAGTGCTTGGCGACGGCGTCCTGGCCTGCTTTCAGCTCGGTCAGCAGCCAGTCGCGCGCGGAGGTGGCGTTGGTGATCGTCTCGATGGTGGTGAACGTCTTCGAGGCGATGATGAACAGCGTCTCGGCGGCGTCCAGGTCCCGCACGGCCTCGTGCAGGTCCGCGCCGTCCACGTTCGACACGAAGCGGACCGTGAGGCCGCGGTCGGTGAAGGAGCGCAGCGCCTCGTACGCCATCGCGGGGCCGAGGTCGGAGCCGCCGATGCCGATGTTGACGACGTTCTTGATGCGCTTGCCGGTGTGACCGGTCCACTCGCCGGAGCGGACCTTCTCGGAGAAGGCGCTCATCTTGACGAGGACGGCGTGCACGGCGGGCACCACATTCTCGCCGTCGACCTCGATGACGGCGTCCCGCGGGGCGCGCAGCGCCGTGTGCAGGACGGCCCGGCCCTCGGTGGTGTTGATCTTCTCGCCGCGGAACATGGCGTCCCGCAGCCCGAAGACGTCGGTGGCGGCCGCCAGGTCGCGCAGGAGCGTCAGCGTCTCGTCGGTGACGAGGTGCTTGGAGTAGTCGATGTGCAGGTCGCCGACCTGGAGGGTGTACGCCGTGCCGCGCGCCGGGTCCGCGGCGAAGAGCTCTCGCAGCTGCACCTCCCCCAGCCGGTCACGGTGCTCGGTGAGCGCCGTCCACTCGGGAATCCGGTCGAGCCTGGCGCGGCTTTCTGCGTTCATCTCGGACTTCAGCCTTCTCTCGTACGTGCGTACGTTAATTGCCCCGCTGCACCCTCCAACCTAATCGATCAGGGAGCGGGATGAGATGTCCGAAACTGTCTCTCCGCACACGTACCGGAACAGCGAAACCGGCCGGACACTTTTCGTTGTCCGGCCGGTTCCGTTGTCGTATTCAAGTGCTAGATCTCGCCCCGCAGTTTGGCGAGCGCTTCCGCGAGGATGGCCTCCCCGTCCGCGTCGCTGCGCCGCTCGCGTACATACGCCAGGTGCGTCTTGTACGGCTCGGTGCGCGGCGGGTCCGGCGGGTTGTCCCGGTCCTGACCTGCCGGAAAGCCGCAGCGGGGACAGTCCCACGTATCGGGGACCTGCGCGTCGCTGGCGAAGCTCGGCTGCGTCTCGTGCCCGTTGGAGCACCAGAAGGAGATGCGCAGTCGCGGCGCGGACTCACCGCGCTCGGCCTCGCCCATCGGCCCCGCCCCGACCCGACTTCCTCGGATCGCGTTGCCACTTGCCACGGTCGTAACTCCCTGCGTGATGGTGCTGCTGCGGGCGCCTCAGTTTACGTAAGGCCCAACGCGCGTCCAGTGTTGGGAGTTACACCCCACCCCCGGACGCAAGCCCCATGATAAGCCGCACACGCGGGCTCGCACCGGACAAGCGACCAGTGGCTGACGCTAGTTGTTCGCCTTCATGAGAAGGCCGAGCGCGACAATGCACGCGAACCACAGCAGACCGACCACGACCGTGATGCGGTCGAGGTTGCGCTCGGCGACGGAGGATCCGCCGACGGACGACTGCATGCCGCCACCGAACATGTCGGAAAGACCGCCGCCCTTGCCCTTGTGCATCAGCACCAGCAACATCAGCAAGGCGCTGAAGACGATCAGGGCGATCGAGAACCCCATAACCACGGCTGGACCAACTTCCTCGGATCTGAATCGACGACGGGGGCCGAAGGCTTCGAGCTTCGACCCCCGTCAGGGTACGACGTAACGCCGCTAGCGCATACTCACTGGTCGCCGAAGCGAACGATCTTGACGAACTCGTCCGAGTCCAGCGCCGCGCCACCGACGAGCGCGCCGTCCACGTCGGGCTGCGCCATGATGTCGGCGACGTTCTTCGCCTTCACCGAGCCGCCGTACTGGATGCGGACCTTGTCGGCGAGCTCCTGCGAGTACAGCTCGGCGAGGCGGCCGCGGATCGCGCCGCAGACCTCCTGCGCGTCCTCGGGGGTCGCGACCTCGCCGGTGCCGATGGCCCAGACCGGCTCGTAGGCGATGACGATGGTCTCGGCCTGCTCGGCCGGGATGTCCTTCAGGCCGCCGTCGATCTGGTTCAGCGTGTACTGGACCTGCTGGCCCGCCTTGCGGATGTCCAGGCCCTCGCCGACGCAGAGGATCGGGGTCAGACCGTGCTTGTACGCGGCCTTCACCTTGGCGTTGCAGATCTCGTCGGTCTCGTTGTGGTACTGGCGGCGCTCGGAGTGGCCCACGGCGACGTAGGTGCACTTCAGCTTGGCCAGCATCGGGCCCGAGATCTCGCCGGTGTAGGCACCGGAGTCGTGCGCCGAGATGTCCTGGGCGCCGTACTTGATCTTGAGCTTGTCGCCGTCGACCAGGGTCTGCACGGAGCGCAGGTCGGTGAAGGGCGGCAGGACGGCGACCTCACAGGCCTCGTAGTCCTTGTCCGCCAGGGCGAAGGCGAGCTTCTGGACGTGGGCGATGGCCTCGAGGTGGTTGAGGTTCATCTTCCAGTTGCCCGCCATCAGCGGGGTACGCGTAGTCATCAGGTGTCAGTTCTCCAGTGCGGCGAGGCCGGGGAGCGTCTTGCCCTCGAGGTATTCGAGGGAGGCGCCGCCGCCGGTCGAGATGTGGCCGAATGCGTTTTCGTCGAAGCCCAGGTTACGTACGGCCGCGGCCGAGTCGCCGCCACCCACCACGGTGAAGCCGTCACAGTTGAGCAGGGCCCGCGCGACCGCGGCGGTGCCGTTCGCGTAGTCGGGGTGCTCGGCGACGCCGACCGGGCCGTTCCAGAACACGGTCTCGGCGTCGGCGATCTTGGAGGCGAAGAGCTCACGCGTCTTCGGGCCGATGTCCAGGCCCTCCTTGTCCGACGGGATCTTGTCCGCGTCGACGGTCTCGAAGTCCGCCGGAGCCTTCGTCTTCAGGTCGGGGAACTCCGTGGAGACCAGGACGTCCACGGGAAGGACGAGCTCGACGCCGTTCTTCTCGGCGCGCTCCATGTACTCCGTGACGGTCGCGATCTGATCCTCCTGGAGGAGGGAGATGCCGACCTCGTACCCCTTGGCCTTGAGGAAGGTGTACGCCATGCCGCCGCCGATGAGGAGGCGGTCGGCCTTGCCGAGCAGCTCGTCGATGACGGCGAGCTTGTCGGAGACCTTGGCGCCGCCGAGGATGACGGTGTACGGGCGCTTCACGTCCTCGGTGAGCTTCTTGAGGACACCGACCTCGGTGGCGATCAGGTAGCCCGCGTAGTGCGGGAGCTTCGCCGGCAGGTCGTACACGGAGGCGTGCTTGCGGTGCACGGCGCCGAAGCCGTCGCCCACGTAGACGTCGGCGAGGGCGGCCAGCTGATCGGCGAACTCGCCGCGCTCGGCGTCGTCCTTGGACGTCTCACCGGCGTTGAAGCGGAGGTTCTCGACGACGGCGACCTGACCGGGCTGCAGGCCCTTGACCGCGTCGTGCGCGGCGGGGCCGACGGTGTCCTGCGCGAACGCGACGGGCGCGCCGAGGAGTTCACCGAGCCGCTCGGCGGCGGGCAGCAGCGAGAAGGCCGGATCCGGGGCGCCCTTGGGGCGGCCCAGGTGCGAGGCCACGACCACCTTGGCGCCCGCGTCGGCGAGGGCCTTGACGGTCGGCAGGACGGCGCGGATGCGGCCGTCGTCGGTGATGGTGCCGTCGGCGAGCGGCACGTTGAGGTCGGCGCGGACGAAGACCCGCTTGCCGTCGACTCCTTCGGCGAGAAGTTCGTCGATCGTCTTCATGAACTGGACTCCTTGGGTGGGCTGACGCGCAACAGGGCCCGGAGCGCGCCTCGTTGCGCGGTCCGGACCCTGTGCTCACATCTAGGTGCCTGCTCTGGTGACTAGAGCTGACCGCCGACGAAGACGGTGAGGTCGACGAGGCGGTTCGAGTAGCCCCACTCGTTGTCGTACCAGCCGAGGATCTTCACCGTCTTGCCCTCCTGGACCATGGTCAGGGAGGAGTCGAAGGTGCAGGACGCCGGGTCGCCGACGATGTCGGACGACACGATCGGGTCCTCGGTGTAGTAGAGGATGCCCTTCAGGTCGCCGTCGTCCGCGGCCTTCTTGAACGCGGCGTTGACCTCGTCCTTGGTGACCTCGCGCTGCAGCTCGACGACCAGGTCGGTGGCGGAGCCGGTCGGGACCGGGACGCGCATCGCGATGCCGTCGAGCTTGCCCTTGAGCTGGGGCAGGACCAGGGCGGTGGCCTTCGCGGCACCGGTCGTGGTCGGAATGATGTTCTCGGCGGCGGCGCGGGCGCGGCGCAGGTCCGAGTGCGGGAAGTCCAGGATGCGCTGGTCGTTGGTGTACGCGTGGACCGTGGTCATCAGGCCCTTGACGATGCCGAAGTTCTCGTCGAGAACCTTGGCCATCGGCGCCACACAGTTGGTGGTGCAGGAGGCGTTGGAGATGACGTGGTGGTTGGCCGCGTCGTACTTGTCCTGGTTGACGCCCATCACGATCGTGATGTCCTCGTCCTTGGCCGGAGCCGAGATGAGGACCTTCTTGGCGCCGCCGGCGATGTGCTTCTCGGCGTCGGCCTTCTTGGTGAAGATACCGGTGGACTCGATGACCACGTCGACGCCCAGCTGACCCCACGGGATGTCGGCGGGGTTGCGCTCGGACAGCACCTTGATGGTGTGGCCGTCGACGGTGATGGTGTCCTCGGTGTGCGACACCTCGGCCTTGAGGCGGCCCAGAATGGTGTCGTACTTCAGCAGGTGCGCCGTGGTCGCGGTGTCACCCAGGTCGTTGACAGCCACGATCTCGATGTCCGCACCCTGCTCGAGCAGCGCGCGGAAGTAGTTGCGACCGATGCGGCCAAAGCCGTTGATGCCTACGCGGATCGTCACGAAACCGATCTCCTCGTTGGTACGCCGGTTTTAGACGCCGGCGAGTTGTATGGGATGTCCCCGACCGCCTCCGACCCTACCTCTCTGAAGCCTCTGAGGTGACATCGAGAGGGGCCGTTGGCGGCACAAAGGCCCGTACCCCGCAGTAGGGGTACGGGCCACCGGGACCTTGGTCCCGATTACGCACTGTCAGCTGCGCAGATGTGCCAGGGAGGCGCCCATAAGAGCGGCCCTTTCGGCGTCCGAGGGCACGTGCTCGAAGCCGAAGCCGAGGAGCACGCTGTCACGCGCTGTGACCGCCGCGAAGGAGCGGAAGAGCTCGCCGGTCCGCGCCCAGTCGCCTGTGATATTGGGGCTTCCGGCCGGGGGCGGCGCAACGCTCCAGGAGCCGAGCGAGGTCTCGAATCCCTCGGTCTCCGTGGCGTTGCCGTTGATGACGATTTGCGCGTTGTCGGCGAAGAGGCCGCGGCCTCCGGTCGAGGGGTCGGTGACGGAGCTGAGCGCCACCTCGATCTTCTTGCCCGCGTAGGGGCTGAGGTCGAAGGCGACGGGCTTCCAGCCGCCGGAGGAGCCGGTGAAGCTGTTCCAGGTGCCGCTGGTGCCGGACGCCGTGCAGCTGTCGGCACCGACCGTCAGGTAGTGCCGCAGGAACGGGTGGCCGTTGACGAAGAAGCCGGCCGCGCACTCGGCGGGGACGGCGGCGGACGAGTTGCCGTTCTTGTCGGGCAGCGTCGTCCAGTCGTCGGCTCCGGTGGTATGCGCCTCCAGCAGGCCGTGGTCGTAACCGGTCTCCAGGTTCCAGTTGAGGGCGAGGCGCAGCTCGGGCGCGTCGGCCGCCGTGACGCCGGTCAGGTCGATGGTGCGGGTGAGCCGCTTCCAGTCCTGGTCGGCGTGGGTGGCGGAGGCCATGCCCTGGCCCTCGAAGGGTGCGTACGGGTTGGTGAGGCCGGGGTAGGAGCCCGCGGCCGCGCTCTTGAACTGCGGGAACTTGTCGGCGGGCAGCGTCTCGGAGGTGACGGCGAAGCGGCCTGCCTTGTCCAGCGGGTTGGTGTCGGTGCCGGCGAGCGGCGTGGTCACCCCGGAGAGTGCGCCGCTCCCCTTGAAGCTGGTGACGCCCGGCGCGTTGAGCCGCTGGTAGGCGCCCAGGTAGTACTGCGCGAAGTCGTCCGTAAGGGCTTCGCCGAGGTCGACGTTGCCGCCGGTGCGCTCGCCGGACTCGATGAGCTTGCCGCCCTCGTTGAGGTAGTCGCGCAGGGCGAGTTGGGTGGGCGCGCCGGGGACGGGGTCGCCGGTGTAGTGGACGACGGCGGAGAAGTGCGACAGGACGCCGAGCGGGTGCGGGACGCCCTGCTTGGCGACGTCCCAGACGGCGGCGGTGCGTCCGTTGGCCTTGATGGCGTCGACGTACTTCTGGGTCTGGGTGGCCGTCGCGCCCTCCTCGGCGACGACGAGCGTGTTCGCCTTGGGGCGCTCGGCGACGGTGTAGGTGAAGTGCTCGCTCGTGGTGCGGCCCTTCTCGGCGCGTCCGGTGAACCACACCTCCACCTTGTCGCCGACGCGCGCGCCCTCGATCTCGGCGCGGTACTCGTCGAAGTGAAGGTTGTCGTCGCCGCCGTAGGTCTCGCCGCCCTTCCAGGCCTTGAGGTCCTCATCGTGCGTGCGGCCGCCGTTGATCCGGTAGTTGAGCTCCTTGTCGCGCACCGACTTGCGGGCGGTGACGGCGACTTCCTGGTCGCCTCCGCGGGCGTAGGAGGTGGTGAAGGAGTCGGGGGTGAAGTCGGGGGCCTCGATGCCGGTGACGGAGACCGGCTGGTCGGGGTGGAGCGCCGTCTCGGCGACGGCGAGCGCGAACGGGACGTTCTTGGCGAACTCCTGCTGGATCAGCTTCTCGTCGTCCGGGAAGGTGAAGATCGAGGCGCAGTCCTCGGGCTTCCACGCGTCGTTGGGGTCCACGTTCGACGCGGTCTGGCAGGTGGACATCTCCGGGGTGAACATCGAGATGCCGTTGACGTTGCCCGCGTGGCCGTCGGCCTCACCGTTGGTGGTGTACAGCTCGGAGGAGACCTGTGGGTGGTAGCCGGGGACGGCGGGCTTCTCCGGGGTGCCGTTCAGCGCGCGGTAGAGCACGTCGTCCGGGGTCGGCGTGGCGACCTGCCAGCCCACTCCGTAGAGGAGCAGTTCGGCCGCGGAGTGGTAGTTGATGCCGTACGTGAAGCCGATGCGCTTCTGGAAGCGGTCGAGCGCCTTGGTCTCGGGCTCGGACATCGGGCCCGTGCCGCGGTACGTCTCGGAGGACGGCTCCGGGGACGAGCCCTCGTTGTCGTAGCCCCACTTGTAGGCGAAGTTGCGGTTGAGGTCGACGCCGTCGCCCGGCGCGATCCTGCCGTCGCCGTCGATGTCGCGCAGGTTCTTGCGCCACTGGCGGTTGCCGCCGACGGCGTGCGTGTAGTCGTAGCCGTCGGGGTTGGCGGACAGCACGAACCACAGCTCGGTGGAGTCCACGAGCCTGGTGATGCGCTTGTCCTTGCCGTAGTTGTCCAGGTAGTGGTGCATGAGGCGGCGGGTCATCTCGGGGGTGATCCACTCGCGCGCGTGCTGGTTGGACATGTACAGCGTGGAGGGCTTGGAGCCGTCCTTGGACTTCTTGGCGTTCTTGGAGAGCTTCAGGGCGAGGATGTCCTTGCCCTGGAGGGTCTTGCCGATGGAGACGACCTTGGTGATGCCGGGGTTCGCCTGCCCGGTCTTGACGATCTCCTCCTGGAGACCGCCCTTTCCGCTGTACGGACGGAAAACGCCGTCCCCCGCGGCCTTGAGCCGCTTCTGCGTCGCCGCCGACACCTTGTGTTCGCTGAGCTCGACGCCCTTGCGTTCGATGGCCTTGGCCTGGCCCTTGGTCAAATACAGCTCGACGCGGCCGGTGCCGCTCTCGGGTGTCTGCCCGGCGAGTTCGTGGGCGTCCTGGCCGGCCTCGACGAGAATGGGTATCTGCTTCTTGGTGACCTCTGCCTGGTAGACCTGCAGGGCCGCCGGATCGTCGGCGGCCGGGGCCTGGCCCGGGCCGCTGGCCTGGGCGGTCGGTGCGGCGGCGAGGCCGCCGATGAGCAGTGCGCCGGTGGCGAGAACGGATCTCGCGCTCGCTCTTCGTCTCATGAGCCCCCCTTGCGGTTGTCCGGCACAGATATGCCGGATGCCAGGCTCGTGACAGTGCATGATCATGTCAATACGGCGGGTGAAGGCGTGCGGGACAGGCATGCGAAAGCCGCCGGTGCCCCGTGGGACACCAGCGGCTTACGAGGCGTATGCGCGCAGCGGGTCAGACCGCCATGTTGTCCGCGAGCTCCTCGCTCAGGTTGGACTCCGTGCCCGGAATGCCCAGGTCCTGGGCGCGCTTGTCGGCCATGGCGAGCAGGCGCCGGATGCGGCCCGCGACGGCGTCCTTCGTCAGCACCGGGTCGGCGAGCGCGCCCAGCTCCTCCAGGGAGGCCTGCTTGTGCTCCATGCGCAGCCGTCCGGCGGCCGCGAGGTGCTCCGGCACCTCGTCGCCGAGGATCTCCAGGGCGCGCTGCACCCGGGCGCCCGCCGCGACGGCCGCGCGGGCCGAGCGGCGCAGGTTCGCGTCGTCGAAGTTGGCCAGCCGGTTGGCGGTGGCCCGCACCTCGCGGCGCATCCGCCGCTCCTCCCAGGCGAGCACCGATTCGTGTGCCCCCAGACGGGTGAGCAGCGCGCCGATCGCGTCTCCGTCGCGTACGACCACGCGGTCCACGCCCCGCACCTCGCGGGCCTTGCTCGCGATCTGCAGCCTGCGCGCGGCGCCGACCAGCGCGAGCGCGGCCTCCGGGCCCGGGCAGGTCACCTCCAGGGAGGAGGACCGACCGGGCTCGGTGAGCGAGCCGTGGGCGAGGAACGCGCCGCGCCAGGCCGCCTCCGCGTCGCAGGTGGCCCCCGAGACCACCTGCGGCGGCAGGCCCCGGATGGGACGGCCGCGGCCGTCGACGAGACCCGTCTGGCGGGCCAGCTGGTCGCCGCCCGCGACGACCCGGACCACGTAGCGCGAGCCGCGCCTGAGGCCGCCGGGGGCCATCACGATCAGCTCCGAGCTGTGCCCGAAGATCTCCAGGATGTCCCGCTTGAGCCGCCGTGCGGCCATCGCGGTGTCCAGCTCCGCCTCGATCACGATGCGGCCGCTCACCAGGTGAAGGCCGCCCGCGAACCGCAGGATCGCCGAGACCTCTGCTTTTCTGCAGCAGGTCCGGGTGACGGGGAGCCGGGAGATCTCGTCCTTCACCGCTGCCGTCATCGCCATGGGCCGATCCTTCCATGCATCCGAAAAATACGGTCGTACGCGGCTGCCAGGAGCTCCGGGTCGTGCCTCGGAGTTCCGTCGGGCCGGGCCACCGGCGCCAGCTCGACCGTGGCACCGAGCCGCTTGGCGGCATCGGTCAGTGACTCACGGTCGGGCACGGCGGCCTCGTCGGCCAGCACCACGTCCAGGGCGAGTTTAGGGGCGTGTCGGGCCAAAACCTCCAAATGACGCTGCGGAGAGAACCCCTCGGTTTCTCCCGGTTGCGGCGCGAGGTTGAGCGAGAGGACCTTGCGGGCCTTCGTCTCGGTGAGCGCGTCGAGCAGTTCGGGGACCAGGAGGTGCGGGATCACCGAGGAGAACCAGGAGCCCGGACCGAGGACTACCCAGTCCGCGTCGAGCACGGCGGCGACCGCTTCCGGGACCGCCGGCGGGTCGTGCGGGACGACGTGCACGGACTGGACCTCGCCGGGCGTGAGGGCGACCGTGGCCTGCCCTCGCACGGTGTCCACGTCGTCCGGACGCTCCGGGTCGTGGCCCCTGACCAGGGCCTGGAGCTCCAGCGGCACGGCCGACATGGGCAGCACGCGGCCCTGCGCGCCGAGCAGCCTGCCGACGAGGTCGAGCGCCTGCACGTGGTCGCCCAGCTGCTCCCACAGGGCGACGATCAGCAGATTGCCGACCGCGTGTTCGTGCAGGTCGCCCTTGGACTGGAAGCGGTGCTGGATGACGCGGGACCAGGTCTGCCCCCAGTCGTCGTCGCCGCAGAGCGCGGCGAGGGCCTTGCGCAGGTCGCCGGGGGGCAGCACGCCCAGCTCGTCGCGGAGCCGGCCGCTGGAGCCGCCGTCGTCGGCGACCGTGACGACGGCGGTGAGGTCTCCGGCGCCGGTGATGCGGCGCAGCGCGGCGAGCGAGGCGGACAGGCCCATGCCACCGCCGAGGGCGACCACCTTCGGCTGGGTGCCCCGTTTGCGGCCCAGCCTGCTCAGGCGGACGCTCCGGCGGTTCGGGGTCATTCGCGCCCCATGTCCCGGTGGACGATGACCGTCTCCACGCCCTCGGACGCCAGGCGCGCCGCGAGCTTCTCCGACATGGCGACGGAGCGGTGCTTGCCGCCCGTGCAGCCGACCGCGATCGTCACGTAGCGCTTGCCCTCGCGGCGGTAGCCCGCGGCGATGAGCTGGAGCATCTCCGCGTACCTGTCGAGGAACTCCTTGGCACCCGGCTGGTTGAAGACGTACGCCGCCACCTCTTCGTTGAGGCCGGTGTACTGGCGCAGCTCGGGGACCCAGTGGGGGTTCGGCAGGAAGCGCATGTCCACGACCAGGTCGGCGTCGACCGGCAGGCCGTACTTGAAGCCGAAGGACATGACGGTGGCCCGCAGCTCGGGCTCCTCCTCGCCCGCGAACGAGGCGTCCATCTTGGCCCGCAGCTCGTGCACGTTCAGGCTGGAGGTGTCGATGACCAGGTCGGCGTCGCCGCGCAGCTCGCGCAGCAGGTCGCGCTCGGCCGCGATGCCGTCGACGATGCGGCCGTCGCCCTGCAGCGGGTGCGGGCGGCGGACCGACTCGAAGCGGCGGACCAGGGCCTCGTCGGAGGACTCCAGGAAGACGATGCGCCGGGTGACGTTCTTCGACTCCAGCTCGGCGAGGGACTCGCGGAGGTTGTCGAAGAACCGCCTGCCGCGCACGTCGACGACGACCGCGATACGGGCGACGTTGCCCTGCGAGCGGGCGCCGAGCTCCACCATCGTGGGGATCAGCGCGGGCGGCAGGTTGTCGACCACGAACCAGCCGAGGTCCTCCAGGCACTTCGCGGCGGTGCTCCGTCCGGCGCCGGACATGCCCGAGATGATCACCAGCTCGGGAATGGCGGCGTCCGGGACGGCCGGCGTCTCCATGGGCGTGCCCGCACTCACTTGCTCTCCACCTTCGTCGTGCTCGGTCATGTCTCCAGCCCCCGTCGTTCTTCCGGGGTGCCCGCGGTCACGGGCTCCCCGCTCCCATTCTCCCCGGACCCGACCTCGACGGTCGGCTCCCAGCCCTCTTCGACCCCGACGGCCGACTCATCGACGGTCGGCTCCCGGCCCTCTTCGGCCCCGACGGCCGACTCATCGGCGGCCGGCTCCCGGTCCTCTTCGACCACAGCGGCCGGCTCGTCGGCGGCCGGCTTCTCTTCGGCCATGGCGATCGACTCGTCGGCTATCCGCCTGTCGGCGAGCGTCTCCTCTTCAACCGCGGCGGGCGACTCGTCAGCCGTCGGCTCGTCGGCGAGCGGCTTCTCTTCGGCCACGGCGATCCGCTCGTCGGCAGTCGGCTCGGCGGTGGTCGGCTCGGCGGCGGTCGGCTTCTCTTCGGCCGCGGCCCGCTCGACGGCCGTCGGCTCGTCGGCGGTCGGCTCCTCTGCGGCCGCGGCCGTCGGCTCGTCGGCGGACGGCTCCTCCTCGGCCGCGGCGGTCGGCTCCTCTTCGGCCGCAGCGGCCGGCTCGTCAGCCGTCGGCTCGTCGGCGAGCGGCTCCTCTGCGGCCGCGGCGATCCGCTCGTCGGCGGTCGGCTTCTCCTCGGCCGTGGCGGTCGGCTCGGCGTCGTCCAGGATCTCGCCCGTGGTCATGTTGACCGCGGGGGCCGCGGGTGCCGCCTGGGCCAGGGCCACCGCGATCGCCTCGGCCGTCTTGCGGCCCACTCCGGGAACCTCGCAGATCTGGTCGATCGTCGCGGCCCGCAGCCGCTTCACCGAACCGAAGTGCTTGATCACCGTCCGTTTCCGGGCGTCACCGAGGCCGCGCACCTCGTCCAGCGGTCCGGCCTTGAAGCGCTTGGCCCGCTTGGTCCGCTGGTAGGTGATCGCGAAGCGGTGCGCCTCGTCACGGACCCGCTGGAGGAGGTACAGACCCTCGCTCGTGCGCGGCAGGACCACCGGGTCGTCCTCGTCGGGGACCCAGACCTCCTCAAGCCGCTTGGCGAGCCCGCACACAGCGATATCGTCGATCCCGAGCTCGTCCAGGGCTCGCTTGGCGGCCGCGACCTGCGGCTGCCCGCCGTCGACCACGACGAGCTGCGGCGGGTACGCGAACCGCTTGGGGCGGCCGTCCTCCTCCGTGGGCCCGAGGTCGGCGACCTCACCGGTCTCCTCGTCGACCCACTCCCCACTGCGCTCCTTCTCCGCGAGGTAGCGCTTGAAGCGGCGCGTGATCACCTCGTGCATGGAGCGGACGTCGTCCTGGCCCTCGAAGCCCTTGATCTGGAAGCGGCGGTACTCGCTCTTCCTGGCGAGGCCGTCCTCGAAGACGACCATCGACGCCACGACGTCGTCGCCCTGGAGGTGCGAGATGTCGTAGCACTCGATGCGCAGCGGGACGCTGTCCAGCTCCAGGGCGGTGGCGATCTCCTCCAGGGCGCGCGAGCGCGTGGTGAGGTCGGACGCCCGCTTGGTCTTGTGCAGGACGAGGGACTGCTGCGCGTTGCGCGCGACGGTCTCCATCAGGGCCTTCTTGTCGCCGCGCTGCGGGATCCGCAGCGAGACGTGAGCGCCGCGGCGCTCGGTGAGCCACTCCTGGACCGGCTCTATGGGGTCGGGCAGCGCGGGAACGAGGACCTCCTTGGGCACGGCGTCGCCGCGCTCCTCCCCGTACAGCTGCTGGAGGGCGTGCTCGACGAGGTCGCCGCTGGTGACCGCCTCGACCTTGTCGGTGACCCAGCCGCGCTGACCGCGCACGCGCCCGCCGCGGACGTGGAAGATCTGCACGGCCGCCTCCAGCTCGTCCTCGGCGAGGGCGATGAGGTCGGCGTCGGTGGCGTCGGCGAGGACGACGGCGCTCTTCTCCATGGCCTTCTTGAGGGCCTCGATGTCGTCGCGCAGGCGTCCCGCCCGCTCGTACTCCATCTCCTCGGCCGCCTCCGTCATCTGCCGCTCCAGACGGCGGATGTACGTGCCCGTGCGGCCGCCCATGAAGTCGCAGAAGTCCTCGGCGAGTTCACGGTGCTCCTCGGCCGTCACGCGCTCCACGCACGGCGCCGAGCACTTGCCGATGTAGCCGAGCAGGCAGGGGCGGCCGGTGCGGGCGGCGTTCTTGAACACGCCCGCCGAACACGTACGGACCGGGAAGGCGCGCAGGAGCAGGTCGACGGTGTCGCGGATCGCCCACGCGTGGCCGTAGGGCCCGAAGTAGCGCACGCCCTTCTTCTTGGCGCCGCGCATCACCTGCACGCGCGGGAACTGCTCGTTCATCGTCACCGCGAGGTACGGATAGCTCTTGTCGTCGCGGTACTTGACGTTGAACCGGGGGTCGAACTCCTTGATCCAGGTGTACTCCAGCTGGAGCGCCTCGACCTCGTTGGTGACGACCGTCCACTCGACGGAGGCGGCCGTCGTCACCATGGAGCGGGTCCGCGGGTGGAGCCCGGCCAGGTCCTGGAAGTAGTTGGCCAGGCGCTGGCGCAGGCTCTTGGCCTTCCCGACGTAGATCACCCGGCGGTGCTCGTCGCGGAATTTGTAGACCCCGGGGGCGTCGGGGATCTGTCCCGGCTTGGGGCGGTAGCTGGAAGGGTCGGCCATGTCGGACAGCCTACTGGCGGCCGCTGACAGTCCGGGTCAGCGAGCGGGGCGGCCGGCGCGGACGGTGATCACGTCGCCTGGTTCGACGCGGTCGTGGAACGTGCGGGCGTCCTCCGTGCGCAGGCCGATCCAGCCCTTGGTGACGTCCATGGCGCCCGGCGCCTTCTCGTTGTAGGTCAGGGCGACGACGTAGTTGGTGCCGCCGTCGGGGGTGCGCAGCTCGACGACCCACGGCAGCGTCATGTCGTACTTGTCGAGGCCCACGTTCCCCGCTGTCATGCGCTTCTCGGGGTACGTGGCGACGACCGTCATCCGGCCGGTGGGGGTCGGGTGCGCCGCGGTGCCCGCGGAGACGGGCAGCTCTTGGCCGCCGAGCGTCATGCGATGGCGGGCCAGGTCGACGGTGGCGGCGGGTTCGCGGGCGCTGTCCGTGGCGACGGGCGCCGGTTTCCTGTGGGGACGCGGGTCGTCGTCGGAGCCGGTGAGGAGTCCGGCGACGACGGTCACGGCGACGGCCGCCGTGGCGAGCGTCACTCCCGCGGCCGCGGCGCGGCGGCGGCGTCCGCGCACCACGGCACGGCGGCGGATCTCGGCGCCGGGCACGGGCGGCGGTGTCGCGTGGTCCGCCGCCAGGTCGTGGAGCGCGGAGGTCAGGTCATCGGACACGGCCACTCTCCTTCGCGCTCCGCCCGTCGCCGTCGTCGTCACGTGCGCCGGTCGCGTCCCGTCCGTCCGGCCCGGCGTCCGACCCCGACAACTGCGCGGCGAGCGCCGCTCTGCCGCGCGAGAGGCGGGCCTTGACCGTCCCGACGGGCGAGCCGGTCTCGGAGGCTACCTGCTCAACACTCAGGTCGCACAGATGGTGCAGGACGACGGCCGTGCGCTGCGCCTCGGGGAGGGTCCGCAGCGCCTGCACCAGGGCGGTGCGTTCGGGCCCCGGCCCCGGGACGCGGTCGGCGGGCGGGTTCCTGCGCACCAGGTCGACCCAGCGCCGGGCCCGGCGCCAGCGGCTGACGGCGAGGCGCATGGCGACGGTGCGGATCCAGGCCTCGGGGGCCTCGTCGGCGAGGAAGCTCCGGCGGCGGTCCCAGGCCCGTACGAACGCCTCCTGGACGACGTCCTGCGCCTCGCCGTGATCCCCGGTCAGCGCGTACAGCTGGCCGACCAGACGCGGGAAGGCAGCGGCGTAGAACGCGTCGAACTCGTCCTCCGTCATGCCCCGCGCCCCCGTCCGGCCCCACCGGATCACGTGTTCAGAAATTTCCCGCGTCTCGCGTGCAACCCGCCGCCTCTGCCGTGCGTACAGGTCGCGTATATCGAAACACAGCCCAGGGGGACCGATGACCACAGGAATGACGACGAGGCGTGGCACGCGCGCGTGGGGGGCCGCGGTGCTCTGTTCGCTCGCGCTGGCGGGGTGCTCCGCGCAGGGCGGGGCGGACGAGGGGCGGGCGTCGGACCCGAAGCCGGCGCCGACCTCGGCGGACCGCGCGGCCGCGCGGCAGGAGCCCACGAAGAAGCCCGCTCCGGATCCCGCCGCCCTGAAGAACGTGCGGGTCAACGTCTTGGACGGCCAGACCGTCGGCGTAGGCATGCCGATATCGCTCACCTTCGACCGTCCGGTGCCCGAGGCGGAACGGGCCGCGGTCGAGCGGCGCCTGAAGGTGACGACCGACCCCGGTGTGACGGGGTCGTGGAGCTGGGTGAAGGACCGCAACCTGCACGAGGGCCAGCGCGTCGACTACCGGCCGCGCGAGCCGTGGAAGCCCGGCACGAAGGTCACCGTCCGCGCGGGTTCGCGGACCACCCGGACGTTCGAGGTGGGCCGTTCGCTCGTCGCCACGGTGGACGTGCGGACCCACACCATGAAGGTGGTGAAGGACGGCAGGACGCGCGAGGTGAAGGTGACCGCGGGCGCCCCGGGCATGGACACCTGGAACGGCACGATGGTCGTCCTCGACAAGCAGTCCCGGGTGCTCATGGACTCCCGGACCGTGGGCTACGGAAAGGCGTACAAGGACTACTACAACTACGCGGTGCACCTGACGACTTCGGGTACGTACCTGCACGAGAACCCGAACGCGAACGCGACGGCCGGGGAAAGGAACGTCACGCACGGCTGCATAGGCCTGCCCACCGACGGGACCGCGCGGCGCTTCTACGAAGAGGTGATCCCGGGCGACATCGTGCGGGTCGTCGGCTCCAAGGAGACCGTGGCGCCGGGCAACGGGTACGGCGACTGGAACGTGGACTGGAAGCAGTGGCGGGCGGGCAGCGCGCTGCACTGAGGACGCGGTGGAACGCGAGCGGCGGCCGGCGTCCCGGCCGCCGCTCCCCCGGATCAGCCCCGCTGCCGGGCGCCGCGGCGCCTGACGAGTGCCGCTCCGGAGAGGCCGAGGGCGACCAGGGCCCCCGCGCCCGCCAGCGACGAGGCCACCGTGACCGGGGCGCCGTCGTCCGTCTTCGGTCCCGGCGCGGGCTCGTCGTAGCCGCCCGCCTTGCCCGACTTCTCGTACGCGGAGCCCGGCAGCTTGTCGGCGTACGCCTCCCGCACGCGCTCGCGGTAGGCGGCGACCGAGGTGCCCTTCGCGCCGACGGCACGTATCGCGTCCTTGTCGAGGGGCAGCACGCGCGCGTGAGTGCCGTCCAGGACGTACCAGGCGTTGATCTGCGGCTCGTGGAAGACGGTGCCTCCGGGAGCCTTTTTCGCGCCCACGCGCGTGTAGTGGGTCTCGTCGTCGCCGGTGGCGATGTTCACGACCTGCCAGGCGCCGCCCTGCCGGACGGTCCAGAGGGACGCCTCCTGGCCGTCCGAGGAGACCGCCTTGCTGGCGAGGAACTCCAGGCGGGCGATGGGCGCGTCCTTCTTGCCCGCGACGAAGTCCGGCGAGAGGTAGTACACGGGCACGGCCTCGCCCTCGACGCGCGGGTCGGCCGCGGCCTTGGTGACCGCTCCCTCCCTGGCGAAGAAGCGGGAGAGCGTGTCGAGGTTCTTCGGCGCCTCTGCCGCCCGGTGCGCGGCGTCCCTGGACGCGGCGGACGGCGCGGCGGGCCCGGTGTCGGCGGAGGCCGCGGGGGCGGCGAGGCCGAGGAGCAGGGTGGCGGCGGTGCCCGCGAGCGCGGCGCTCACCAGTCGGCCGGGCACGGGGCGGGAAGGGGCGAGCGGGCGGGAAGGGTGACGGGTCATCGCTCTCACGCCCCGATCCGGTAGAGCGAGTGGGTCCAGGAGAAGGTGTTGTTGTCGACGTACCAGGCGTGCGACGCCCAGTTGTAGCGGTCGCTGGAGGGCCAGGGGTCGCCCCAGTAGACCCAGCTGCTCGCGTCGTCGTAGCCGTAGAGGACGTGCATGTGGCCGCCGCCGTTGGACCACTGGATGCGGGTCTCGACCGGGCGGCCCGCGTCGATCTCGGCCTTCACGGTCGGATAGCGCAGCCATCCGGTGACGTACGAGCCGGGGTTGATGCCCGCCCAGCGCAGGCCGCTCTGCACATTGCCGAGGGTGGCCTGGTTGTTGGGGCACTCGGTGTTCTGGCTGCGCCCGAAGGCGGCGTTGCAGAACTGGTTCTGGCTGTAGCTGCGGCCCATGTAGGTCGCGATGGTGTTGCCGCCCGCGGCCCAGCACCAGTTGGTCTTCTGCTGGGCCTGCATGGTGATGTTCAGCCGCTTGGCGGCGAGAACGGACGGGTCGGTGCTCGCCGTGCGGGCCTCGGGCGCGGCCGACGTGGCGGGGGCGGGGTGGATCGGGGCCGCCGTGGCCGTGGCCACCGGCGCGGCGAACAGGGCCGCCGTGACGACGGCGAGCGCGGAAAGGCACCTCTGCCTGCCGGTGCCGCCGCTCCTGCTGTGTGGTGAGCGCATCGCGTTCCTCCCATGCGGGTGGGGTTGGAGGAGCGCGTCCGGACGCTGCGATTGAGCATCAAGTGTTGTCGGGTGCAGGTCAACACGCTTCAATGCGGAATTACTTGGGCCGTGAACGGCGGCGTACGGATGTGAACGCGGGCCGTACGTCCACCTGGCAGCCCGCCCCCACCGGCGCGAACGCCGGAACGGCAGATGTGAACGTTCACAAGAGGAGCCCGTTTTGCGGCACGGCACACCACTCGCGGCGGAACCCGGGCCCGAGGCGCCCGCGGACCTGGAGGCCGCTCTGCGCACCGGCCCCTTCCACCTCGCGCTGCGCACCGCCATCGCCGCGCGGCGCCTGCCCCTGCAGCGCATCCGCCACCATCTGGTCCGGCACGGCGTCAACGTAGGGGTGACGAGCCTCAGTTACTGGCAGCAGGGCGCCCGTCGGCCGCAGCGCCCGGAGTCCCTGCGCGCCGTACGCGCCCTGGAGGAGATCCTCCAGCTCCCGGAGGAGTCACTGATCAGGCTGCTCGTGCGCCCGGCGGAGCGCACGGACGGGGCCCGACCCGCCGCCCGCTCCTACCGCTCCCTGGTGGAGGCGTCCGACGTGCTGCGGTCCCTCCTGACCGACCTCGGCTCGCCGGTCGACGGCGGGCTGCACACCATCGGCCACCACGAACGGGTGCGGATCGGCGCGGCACGCGAGCTGCTCGGCCGCGAATCGCAGCACGTCGTGCGCGCCCACCGCGACGGCGTGGACCGCTATGTGGCCATCCACCACGGCGATCCGGGGTGTGCCCCCGACCGCGTACGGGTGCTCGCCCTGGAGAACTGCCGCACGGGCAGGGTGCGCTGGCACATGGGCACCGGGGTGCTCGTCGCCGAGCTGCTCTTCGACGCCCGGCTGCGCGCGGGCGACACGCATCTGTTCGGCTACGGCTTCGAGGACGGCACGGCCGGGGTCGCCACCGAGTACACGCGCGGCTTCACCTACGCGGGCGGGCAGTACGCGCTGCAGATCCGGTACGACGAGACGGCTCTGCCCGTACGCTGCCACCGCTTCACCCAGCAGTCGGCGGCGGCCCCGCGCGGCGGTCGGCAGGAACTGACGCTGAGCGGCAGCCACCGGTCGGTGCACACGGTCGAGCCGCAGGTGCGGGCGGGGATCCTGGGGATCGCGTGGGACTGGGAGTGACAGCCGAAGGGGCGCCAGGGTTCCTCAGGCCTTCTTCGCCGGACCCGCGATGATCTTGCCGTTGGCCACCTTCACCGGCACCTCGGGGAGCGGCTCATTGGCCGGCTCGTGCAGCACCTTGCCGTTGGTGGCGTCGAACTCACTGCCGTGACACTGGCAGATCAGCTTGTGCCCCTCCAGGTTCTGGATGGGGCAGCGCGCGTGGGTGCAGATCGTGCTGTACGCCTTGTACTCGTCGTCGGAGATCCGGCTGACCACGACATTGCTGTCCTTGTAGAGCTTCGACGCGCCCACCTTCACGTCGTCGGCCTTCCCGAGGTCCACCGGCGCGGTCGGCGCCGACCGGTTCGACCCGTCGCCGGACGAGCAGGCGGTGAGACCGAGTCCGACGGCCGGGGCGAGAGCGGCGGCCCGCAGCACGGTGCGGCGGGCGTGGGGGGTGCCGGACATGGTGTCTCCACAGGTCAGGAGGGCATCGGTGACGGATCAGACCATACCGGTGCACCGTGCTGCGACCGGGTCGGGCACGACCGTGCCCGAGTCCTGCCCGGTCCCGCACGCGGCGCCGCGCACGGCCTAGCCTGGGCGCGGCGAGCCCACCCGGACGGTGCCCGAGAGGAATGACCCGTGATTGTCGTCGCAGGAGAGGCCCTGATCGACCTCGTGCCGCAGGACGCGGGCGAGAAGCCGGACGGCGGACGGCAGGCGCCCGCGCCCGGCGCGGCCGGGGGCGCGGGGCTGCCCGCGCTCGCGCCGCGCCTCGGCGGCGGCCCGTACAACACCGCCGTGGCGCTCGGCCGGCTCGGCGCCCCCGTGGCCTTCTGCTCCCGTGTCTCCCGCGACGTGTTCGGCGAGGCACTCCTGGACGGGCTGCGGGCGGCCGGTGTCGACGTGACGCCCGTGCAGCGCGGTCCGGAGCCGACGACGCTCGCCGTCGCCTCGATCGGCGCGGACGGCTCGGCGGGTTACTCCTTCTACGTGGAGGGCACGGCCGACCGCCTCTTCGAAACGCCCGACCACGACTCCCTTCCCGACGGGGTGCGGGCGATGTCGTTCGGCACCTGCTCGCTCGTCCTTGAGCCGGGCGCGAGCGCGTACGAGGAGCTGATGCGGCGGGCGGCGGCGACCGGCGTCCTCACGGCCCTCGACCCGAACGTACGCGCGGGTCTGATCCCCGACGCGGACGCCTACCGCACCCGCTTCAAGAGCTGGCTGCCGTCGGTGACCCTGCTCAAGCTGTCGCAGGAGGACGCCGACTGGCTCGGCGGCACCCCGCACGAGTGGCTGGCCGCCGGGCCCGCGGCCGTGGTGGTCACGCACGGCGGGGACGGCCTCTCGCTGTACACACGGGACGGTACGGAGCTACGGGTGCCCGGCGAGAAGGTCGACGTGGTCGACACGATCGGCGCGGGCGACACCGTCAACGCGGCGCTGCTGCACGGCCTTCGCGCGCGGGACGCACTGTCGGACGGGGCGCTGGCCGCACTCGGCGCGGAGGGCTGGACCGACGTACTCCGGTTCGCGGCGCGCGCGGCGGCGCTCACGTGCTCCCGGGCGGGCGCGGAGCCCCCGTACGCGGCAGAGCTGGCCTGACCCCACCCATCATCGGTCGGCCCGCGTGCCGTCAGCCGTTGACGACGTGCAGGCCGCCGGGTCTGCGGCCGTTGAGCCGGTCCAGCGCGGCCGCGGTGGCGGCGTCCGCCGGTACGTAGACGATCAGACGCTGCGGGTCGGCGTCGGGCAGCGTCAGCGTCTCGTACTCCAGGCGGAGCGGGCCCGCGTCGGGGTGGATCATCCGCTGGACGCCGCTGCGCCGGGGCAGCACGGGCGCGCCGGTGATCCGGTCGGCGAAGGGCGCGCCCGCGTCGACGGTCAGCTCGTCGATGAAGCCCCGCACATGGGAGTCGTCGAGCATCGAGTCGGTCCTCAGATGTCCGACCAGGTCGTCGGCGAGCCGGTCCCACTCGGGGTGGGCGGCGCGGGCCCGCTCATCGGTGAAGACGTACCGGGCGAGGTTGGGGCGCGCGCCGTCCAGGACGCCGAGCGGTTCCGCGATCCGCCGGTAGCCCGTCGTGCAGGCCAGCACGTCCGCGAGGCGGTTCAGGAGGACGGCGGGCGTGGGCTCCATGCCGTCCAGGATGGCGCGCACGGTGGGCCGGACCGACTCGGCCGGGGCGACGGCGGCCGGGCAGCAGGGGTCCGCGCCGCTCTCCTTCTCCAGGCGGCGCAGGTGGACACGCTCCTCGACGCGCAGCCGGAGCGCGTCGGCGAGCGCGCCGAGCACCTGGGCGGAGGGGTGGCGGTCCCTGCCCTGTTCGAGCCGGGTGAGGTACTCGACGCTGATGCCGGCGAGGGTCGCGACCTCGGAGCGGCGCAGACCGGGCGTGCGGCGGCGGGGGCCGGTGGGCAGGCCGACCTCGGTGGGCGTGACGGCTTCCCGTCGCGCCCGCAGAAAGGCACCCAGCTCGTTCTCGCTCACGGCTTCTTCTCGCTCACGTTGCGAACGTACCAACGGCCGGGCTGCGGATCGTGGCCCTGTCACTACCAGCCTCGGCTCGGCCTCCCTGGCGGCCGGGCGGCGGCGCAAGGTGGGGTCATGACTGTGAAAGCGACCAGCCCCGTAGAACCGACGAACCCCGCCTCCGCCCCGGCGCTGCCACTGGCCGCCGGGGTCTGGGAGATCGAGCCCCTGCACTCCGCCGTCAACTTCTCCATCCGCCACCTCGGCATCTCCAAGGTGCGCGGCCGCTTCGCCGACGTACAGGCGAAGTTGAGGGTGGGCGAGCGTGCCGAGGACTCCTCGGTGACGGCCACCATCGCCCTCGCCTCGATCGACACGGGCAACAAGGACCGGGACGCGCACGTGGTGTCCTCGGATCTGCTCGACGTCGAGAAGCGGCCCACGATGACGTTCCGGTCGACGCGGATCGCGGGCGCGGACGAGGAGTGGGTCATGGAGGGCGAGCTGACCATCGGCGACGTGACCAGGCCGGTGACGCTGGACGTGGAGTTCGGCGGCGTCGAGGGCTTCCCCGGCCAGGAGCGCCGGCACGCCGGGTTCGAGGCGTCGGGCGAGATCCGCCGCGGCGACTTCGGACTCGACTTCGCCCCCGGGCTGCTCGGCGACGTCGTGAAGATCCAGCTGGACATGCAGTTCCTGGAGCCGGTCGCGGAGCGCTGAACACGACCGTGTCACCGGGCTGCCCTGTCACCGGGCTCAACGCCCGTTGAACGCCCCGTGCCGCCCCGCTCCCGCGGCGAACCGCGCCGCTCCTTGTGCCGCCTCCGCCAGGGAGCGCAGGCCGTGGGCCAGCTCGCCGGCCATCGCCTCCTCCTCGGGCAGGCCGCTCTGTTCGAGCACGGAGAGCCGGTCGTGCCGCAGGCAGGTCTGCGGGAACGCGGCGATCTCGGCGGCGAGGCGCTCGGCCGCGGCGCGCGAGGTGCCCGTGGGCACGGTCCGGTTGACCAGGCCCATGCCCAGCGCCTCCGCGGCGCCCACCGGGCGGCCGGTGAGGATCAGGTCCAGCGCGCGCCCCTCGCCGATCAGCCTAGGCAGCCGCACCGTCCCGCCGTCGATGAGCGGGACGCCCCAGCGGCGGCAGAACACCCCGAGGACGGCGTCCTCCTCGGCGACGCGCAGATCGCACCAGAGGGCGAGTTCGAGGCCGCCCGCGACGGCGTGGCCGGAGATCGCCGCGATCACCGGCTTCGTCAGGCGCATCCGGGTGGGGCCCATGGGTCCGTCCCCGTCCTCGGTGACCTGGTTGCCATCGGGCGTGCCGATCGCCTTGAGGTCCGCGCCCGCGCAGAAGGTGCCGCCCTCGCCCCACAGCACAGCGACGGAGGCGTGCGGGTCGGCGTCGAAGTCGCGGAAGGCGTCGGCGAGGGCGCGGGCGGTGGGCCCGTCGACGGCGTTCCGCGCGGCGGGGCGGGACAGCACGATGGTGGTGACGGGGCCTGCGCGTTCGCTGCGTACGGGCATGGGCCAAGCCGACCATGGGAACGGGGCGCCGGACAAGGTGTCTTCGGGCCGCCACTCCCCCACGTACGACGACGCGCCCCACCCCTGGTGAGGGCGGGGCGCGTCGTACAGGGGCGCGGGTCAGGCCTTGCGGGCCCGCGTCGTCTTCTTCGCGGCCGCCTTCTTGGTGGGGGCGGCCTTCTTGGTGGAGGCGGCCTTCTTGGCAGCCGCACCCGTCCGCGCCGTGGCCGTCTTCTTCGTGGCCGTGGCGCTCGCCGCCACCACCTTCTTGGCGGTGGCCTTCTTGGCGGCGGACTTCTTCGCGGCGGACTTCTTCGCGGGAGCCTTCTTCGCCGTACCGCGGCCCCGCGCGGGCACCGCGTCGCTGATCCGGTCCGCCGCGATGATGTCCCGCAGGAACTTGCCCGTGTGGCTGGCCGGGACGCCCGCGACCTCCTCCGGCGTGCCTTCGGCGACGACCAGACCGCCGCCGTTGCCGCCCTCGGGGCCCATGTCGACGACCCAGTCGGCCGTCTTGATCACGTCGAGGTTGTGCTCGATGACGATGACCGTGTTGCCCTTGTCGACCAGGCCGGAGAGGACCGTGATCAGCTTGCTGATGTCCTCGAAGTGCAGACCGGTGGTCGGCTCGTCCAGGACGTACACGGTCCGGCCCGTCGACCGCTTCTGGAGTTCGGAGGCCAGCTTCACTCGCTGGGCCTCGCCTCCGGAGAGCGTGGGCGCCGACTGGCCGAGGCGCACGTATCCGAGGCCGACGTCGTGGAGCGTCCTCAGGTGACGGGCGATGGCGGGCACGGCCTCGAAGAAGTCGAGCGCCTCCTCGATCGGCATGTCGAGGACCTCGGCGATGGACTTGCCCTTGTAGTGCACGTCCAGCGTCTCGCGGTTGTAGCGCGCGCCGTGGCAGACCTCGCACGGCACGTACACATCCGGGAGGAAGTTCATCTCGATCTTGATCGTGCCGTCACCGGAGCAGTTCTCGCAGCGGCCGCCCTTGACGTTGAAGGAGAAGCGGCCGGGCAGATAGCCCCGCACCTTCGCCTCCGTGGTCTCCGCGAAGAGCCTGCGGACGTGGTCGAAGACTCCCGTGTACGTCGCCGGGTTCGACCGCGGGGTGCGGCCGATGGGCGACTGGTCGACGTGCACGACCTTGTCGACCTGGTCGTCGCCGTCCACGCGCGTGTGACGGCCCGGGACGGACCGGGCACCGTTGAGCTCGCGGGCCAGGTGCGTGTACAGGATGTCGTTGACGAGCGTCGACTTGCCGGAGCCCGAGACACCCGTGACCGCGGTGAGGACGCCGAGCGGGAAGGAGACGTCGATGTCCTGGAGGTTGTTCTCGCGGGCGCCGTGCACCGTGAGCTGCCGGGACGGGTCGGCCGGGCGGCGCACGTCCGGCACCGGGATGGCCTTCTTGCCCGACAGGTACTGCCCGGTGATCGACTTGTCGTTGGCGAGCAGCTCCTTCATGGAGCCGCTGTGGACGACCTTGCCGCCGTGCTCGCCCGCGCCGGGGCCGATGTCGACGACCCAGTCGGCGACCTTGATCGTGTCCTCGTCGTGCTCGACGACGATGAGGGTGTTGCCCATGTCGCGGAGGCGGACGAGGGTCTCGATCAGGCGGTGGTTGTCGCGCTGGTGGAGGCCGATCGACGGCTCGTCCAGGACGTACAGCACACCGACAAGACCGGAGCCGATCTGGGTGGCCAGGCGGATGCGCTGGGCCTCGCCTCCGGAGAGGGTGCCCGCGGCGCGGTTCAGCGAGAGGTAGTCCAGGCCGACGTCGACCAGGAACCGCAGGCGTTCGTTGACCTCCTTGAGGACCCGCTCGGCGATCTTCTTGTCGCGGGCGCCCAGCCTCAGCTCGGCGAGGAAGTCCGCGCAGTCGCTGATGGACATCGCGGAGACCTCGGCGATGGACTTCCCCATCACCGTGACGGCCAGGACGATCGGCTTGAGGCGGGTGCCCTCACAGGTGGGGCAGGGCACCTCGCGCATGTACCCCTCGAAGCGCTCGCGGCTCGCGTCGCTCTCGGCCTCGCTGTGGCGGCGCTTGACGAAGGGGACGGCACCTTCGAAGGCGGTGGTGTAGACCCGCTCGCGGCCGTACCGGTTGCGGTAGCGGACCTCGATCTGCGTCTTGTGGCCGTTGAGGAGGGCCTTCTTGGCGCGCTGCGGGAGTCCGGCCCACGGCATGTCGGTGGAGAACCCGAGGGCGTCGGCGAGGGCTCCGACGAGCCGGCCGAAGTACTCCTTGGTGTGGCCGTGCGACCAGGGGTGGATGGCGCCCTCGTCGAGGGACTTGTCCTCGTCGGGGACGATCAGCTCGGGGTCGACCTCCATGCGCGTGCCGATGCCGGTGCAGTCCGGGCAGGCGCCGAAGGGCGAGTTGAAGGAGAAGGAGCGGGGCTCGAGCTCCTCGAAGGACAGGTCGTCGTACGGGCAGTAGAGGTGCTCCGAGTACATCCGCTCGCGCTCGGGGTCGTCCTCGGGGAGGTCGACGAAGTCGAGCACGACCATGCCGCCGGAGAGGCCGAGGGCCGTCTCCACGGAGTCGGTCAGGCGGCGCTTGGCGGAGTCCTTCACCGTGAGGCGGTCGACGACGACCTCGATGGTGTGCTTCTCCTGCTTCTTGAGCGTGGGCGGCTCGGAGAGCTGGACCGTCTGGCCGTCGACCCGCGCGCGGGAGTACCCCTTCGTCTGGAGGTCGGCGAAGAGGTCGACGAACTCGCCCTTGCGCTCGCGCACGAGCGGCGAGAGGACCTGGAAGCGGCTGCCCTCGGGCAGCTCGAGGACCTTGTCGACGATGGCCTGCGGCGACTGCCGCGAGATCGGGCGGCCGCACTCGGGACAGTGCGGCTTGCCGATGCGCGCGAAGAGCAGACGCAGGTAGTCGTACACCTCGGTGATCGTGCCGACCGTGGAGCGCGGGTTGCGCGACGTCGACTTCTGGTCGATGGAGACCGCGGGCGAGAGGCCCTCGATGAAGTCGACGTCCGGCTTGTCCATCTGACCGAGGAACTGCCGGGCGTACGAGGAGAGGGACTCCACGTACCGCCGCTGGCCCTCGGCGAAGATCGTGTCGAACGCGAGCGAGGACTTGCCCGACCCGGAGAGTCCGGTGAAAACGATGAGTGAGTCGCGCGGGAGGTCGAGCGAGACGTTCTTGAGATTGTGCTCGCGCGCGCCACGGACGATGAGACGGTCGGCCACGCCGGGTCCGCACCTTTCTTGAGAGAGAGACAGGGGGCAGAACCCCCGTCGTTCACAGACTAGGGCGAGCCACTGACAACGCCGGGCCGCTTCCCTGGTTCCACATGCACAACAAACCCGGACCTTCAAGAATGCCCGATGCCGCACTCGACCATATAGCACGCGTATTCGATTTGCGGCCGTCCCGAGAGCCCTTCACCCGAACGTGTGGCGCAGCTATCGTCGACCGCATGATTGATCATGTGCGCGACCTGGCGTCTGTACGTGACGCGACCGACCGGCTGCTCAGCGCAGCGGCGAAACTGAACAACGATTCGACTGCCGAGCCGTCACGGCTCCCCGGCTGGAGCCGCGGCCACGTCCTCGCCCACCTCGCGCGGAACGCGGACGCGCTGGTGAACGTCCTCGCCGGACAGCCGATGTACGAGAGCGCGCAGGCCAGGGACGCGGACATCGAGCGGGACGCCCCGCGGCCGCTGGACGCGCAGCTGGCGGACGTGCGCGAGAGCGGCGCCCGCTTCCTGGCCGAGGGCGAGCGGGACGCCGACTGGTCCCGCACCGTGGAGCTGCGCAACGGCGTCACGGATTCGGCGGCGCGGGTGCCCTTCCGGCGCTGGGTCGAGGTCGAGCTGCACCACGTCGACCTCGGCATCGGGTACGAGCTGGAGGACCTGCCGGCGGAGTTCGTGCAGCGGGAGATCGCGTTCCTGACGGCACGCTTCTCGGGGAACCCGGACGTCCCGCCCACCCGCGTCACGGACGGCACGCACGCGTGGGACACCGGCAGGGAGGGCACTCCCGAAGTCACCGTCTCCGGGTCGGCGCCCGACGTGGTCGGCTGGCTGGCGGGCCGCCGGGACGGCACCGCGCTCACGGCCGAAGGCGGCCTCCTGCCCGCCCTGCCCCCGCTATAGGCTGGCGCACATGACGTACAGCGGAGCGGTGAAGGTCGGCGGACCCGCGGATGTGCACGAGCTGCCGGACCTGATGATCTCGAAGGTCGCGGTCGGGCCGATGGACAACAACGCCTACCTGTTGCGCTGCCGGGCCACCGGCGAGCAGCTGCTGATCGACGCGGCGAACGACGCCGAGACGCTGCTGACGCTGATCGGTGACGACGGCATCGCGTCCGTCGTCACCACGCATCAGCACGGCGACCACTGGCAGGCCCTCGCGGCCGTCGTCGGGGCCACCCGGGCGCGGACGTACGCGGGGCGCGAGGACGCGACGGGCATCCCCGTCCCGACGGACGTCCTGGTCGACGACGGCGACACGGTCACGGTCGGCCGCGTCACGCTGACCGCGCGGCACCTGGTGGGCCACACGCCGGGCTCGATCGCGCTGGTCTACGACGACCCGCACGGCCACCCGCACGTGTTCACCGGCGACTGCCTCTTCCCGGGCGGCGTCGGCAATACGTGGAAGGACCCGAACGCCTTCGCGAGCCTCATCGACGACGTGGAGACGAAGATCTTCGGGACGCTGCCGGACGAGACGTGGGTCTACCCCGGCCACGGCGGCGACACGACGCTGGGCGCCGAGCGGCCGCACCTCGCCGAGTGGCGCGCGCGGGGCTGGTGATCCGGAGGGGTACGCGTCACGCCCCGGCGGCCACCAGCGCCGCCACCCGCTCCACCGCGAACGCGTACCCCTGCACACCGCATCCCGCGATGACGCCGTCGGCGCGCTGCGAGACGTAGCTGTGGTGCCGGAACACCTCGCGCTGGTGGATGTTGGAGATGTGCACCTCCACCACGGGCATGCCGTCACAGGTGTTGAGGGCGTCGAGGAGCGCGACGGACGTGTGGGAGTAGGCCGCGGGGTTGATGACGATGCCCGCGTGGTGCTCGCGTGCCTCGTGGATCCAGTCGACCAGCTCGCCCTCGTGGTTGCTCTGCCGCAGGTCCACGGTCCCGCCGTGCGCGGCGGCCGCCTTGGCGCACAGGGCCTCGACGTCGGCGAGGGTGTCCGTGCCGTAGATCTCGGGCTGGCGGCGGCCGAGGAGGTTCAGGTTCGGGCCGTTCAGGATCATGATCGGGGCGGTGGCGAGGCTGCGCGTCATACGGGAGGTCTATCACGCACTCCACGCGCGGGAACACCGCCCCCTGTGACGCGAGTTGGTTGCGATGCGTTACGGGAGGTCACCGTGGGTAGTTGACGCGGCATGCACCGAAGCGCACCACCCTCACTGCCGCGTCTCGCCGCCGCCTCGCTCGCCGGGACCGCCATCGAGTTCTACGACTTCTTCATCTACGGGACGGCGGCGGCACTGGTCCTCGGGCCGCTGTTCTTCCCCACGTTCTCGCCGCTCGCGGGAACTCTCGCCGCGTTCGCGACCTTCGGAGTGGGGTTCGTCGCGCGCCCGCTCGGATCCGTCCTCTTCGGGCACATCGGCGACCGGCACGGGCGGCGGCCCGTCCTCATCGGGTCGCTGCTCCTGACCGGCGTCGCCACGGTCGCCGTCGGCTGCGTGCCCACGTACGAGTCGATCGGGATCGCCGCGCCCGTGCTGCTCCTGGTCCTTCGCTTCCTGCAGGGGCTCGGGCTCGGGGGCGAGTGGGGCGGTGCCGTGCTGCTGACCGCGGAGCACGCGCCGGCCGAGCGGCGCGGGCTGTGGGCGAGCTTCCCGCAGATCGGCCCGTCGGTCGGGTTCCTGCTGGCCAACGGCATCATGCTGGGCCTGTCCGCGACGCTCAGCGAGGCGCAGTTCGCGGCCTGGGGGTGGCGGGTGCCGTTCTGGATCGCGGGGCTGCTCGTGGCCGTGGGCCTGGCGCTGCGCAGTTCGCTCGCCGAGAGCCCGGACTTCCTGGACCTGCGCGAGCACGCGCGCGTGCCGCTCGCCGAGGTGGTGCGCGACCACTGGCGCCTCGTCCTCCTCACGGCGGGCGCGCTCGCGGTCGGCTACGCGGTGTTCTACGCCGTGACGACCTGGTCGCTGTCGTACGGCGTGGAGGAACTCGGCGTCAGCCGCACCGTCATGCTCGGCTGCATCATGGCCGTGGTGGTGGTGAAGGGCGCGCTGACACCGGTGGTCGCCGTGCTCGGCGACCGGTACGGGCGGCGGCCGCTGTGCCTGCTCGGGTGCGCCGCGACGGCCCTGTGGATGTTCCCGATGATCGCGCTGCTCTCGACCGGGGAGCCGCTGCTGATGTTCACCGGGTTCCTGGTGGCGATGCTCGCGTTCATCGCGATGTTCGCGGTGATCGGCGCGTATCTGCCGGAGCTGTACGAGCCCCGCATGCGGTGCACGGGCGCCGCGGTCGGCTACAACCTGGGCGGGGTGGTCGGCGGCGCGCTCACTCCGATCGTGGCGACGGCGGCGGCGCAGGGCGAAGGGACGCCGTGGGGTGTGGCCGCGTATCTGACGGGCATCGCGCTGCTGAGCCTCGGCTGCTTCGCGCTGCTGCCGGAGACCCGTCCCGCCGCGGCCCCCGATCCGGCCGCCGCTACGGGGTGACGGCGAGCTCCAGGAACGCCGCGAACAGCACGAGGTGGACGCCGCCCTGCAACGGGGTGGCGCGTCCGGGCACGACGGTGAGCGTGCCGACGATCACGGTGAGCGCGAGCAGCACCATGTGGGTGGAGCTCAGTCCGAGCACGAGCGGTCCCGACAGCCATACGGAGGCGACGGCGACGGCCGGGATGGTCAGCCCGATGCTGGCCATCGCCGAGCCGAGGGCGAGGTTCAGGCTGGTCTGGACGCGGTCGCGGCGGGCGGCGCGCACGGCCGCGATGGTCTCGGGGAGCAGCACGAGCAGCGCGATGATCACGCCGACGACGGCGTGCGGCATGCCGGCGCTCTCCACGCCCGACTCGATCGTCGGGGACACGCCCTTGGCGAGGCCGACCACGCCGATCAGCGCGAGCCCGAGCAGCCCGAGGCTCAGCAGCGCCGCCTTGGACGAGGGGCCCTTGGCGTGGCCGTCGGTGTCGATGACCTCGCCCTGCTCGGTGAGGGGCAGGAAGTACTCGCGGTGCCGCACGGTCTGGGTGGTCACGAAGAGGCCGTAGAGGACGATCGAGGCGATCGCGGCGAAGGTGAGCTGGGCCGTGGAGAACTCGGGGCCCTGCTTGGTGGTGGTGAACGTCGGCAGGACCAGGCAGAGCGTGGCCAGCGTCGCGACGGTGGCGAGGGCGGCGCCGGTGCCCTCGGGGTTGAAGACGGCGACGCGGTGGCGGAGCGCGCCCACCAGGAGGCAGAGTCCGACGATGCCGTTGCAGGTGATCATGACGGCGGCGAAGACGGTGTCCCGCGCGAGGGTGGAGCTCTTGTCGCCGCCGTCGGCCATGAGGGTGACGATCAGCGCCACCTCGATGATGGTGACGGCGACCGCGAGGACGAGTGAGCCGAAGGGTTCGCCGACGCGGTGTGCGATGACCTCGGCGTGGTGGACGGCGGCGAGCACCGCTCCGGCGAGGATCAGCGTCACCACGGCGACGACCACGCCGGGCAGGTCCCGCCCCCAGGTGAGGGCGAGGAGAACGATGGCGACGACCGGCACCACGGCCGTCCACTGCGTGCCGAGCGCCCGGAGCCGAGTGACCATGACTCGATGCTGCCCCGGGCGCTCTGGTGCCGCTACTCGGTCCCTCCCGCCCGGGATCGGGCGGGAGGGGTGCCGTCAGGCCTCGACGCTGTCCTTGCGGGCGTCGTCCCCGGCCTCGGCGGCGGCCTGCCGCTCCTGCTTCTTGGAGGCGATGAGGCTGGTGATCGTGGTGATCACCAGGACGCCGCAGATGACGCCCAGCGAGACGGGGATGGAGATCTCGGGGACGTGCACCCCGTTCTCGTGCAGGGCGTGCAGGACGAGCTTCACGCCGATGAAGCCGAGGATCACCGACAGGCCGTAGCTGAGGTGGACCAGCTTCCTGAGGAGTCCGCCGATGAGGAAGTACAGCTGGCGGAGGCCCATCAGGGCGAAGGCGTTGGCGGTGAAGACGATGTACGGGTCCTGGGTGAGGCCGAAGATCGCCGGGATGGAGTCCATCGCGAAGAGCACGTCGGTGGTGCCGATGGCGAGCATGACGACCATGAGCGGCGTCATGATCTTCTTGCCGTTCTTCTTGACGAACAGCTTCGTGCCCTCGTACCGGTCCGAGACGCCGAACTTCTTCTCGATGGACTTCAGGAGGCGGTTCTCCTCCCAGTCCTCTTCCTCCTCGTCGGCGCGGGCCTCCTGGATGAGCTTCCAGGCGGTGTAGATGAGGAACGCGCCGAAGATGTAGAAGACCCACGAGAAGTTGGCGATGACCGCGGCACCGGCGGCGATGAAGATCGCGCGCAGGACCAGCGCTATCAGCACACCGAACAGCAGCACGCGCTGCTGCAGGTGTGAGGGGACCGAGAACTTCGCCATGATCAGGATGAAGACGAAGAGGTTGTCCACGGAGAGGGACTTCTCGGTGATGAAGCCGGCGAAGAACTCGCCGGACGCCTGGCTCTCGCCCGCGATGAGCAGGCCGAGCCCGAAGAGCGCCGCGAGGACGATCCAGACGACCGTCCAGATTCCGGCTTCCTTGATCGACACGTCATGGGGCTTGCGCCCGATGAAGAAGTCGACCGCGATCAGGGCACACAGACCGAGAACGGTCGTCACCCACAGGGTCATTGAAACGTCCACTGCGCCTCCGGCGTCGTACGGCTACTGATCAGCGTCGTCGCTGCCGGAGGTCTCTTCCACCCGAGGCGGTCGCCGCCATGAGTCGGGCCGACGCCCCGGGACCGATGGCGGTCCGTATTGACGGGTACGTCGCAGCCGGGAGTACTCCCCTCCGCAGGTAGAAGCGTACGCGAAATACCAAGCATTGGTAAAGGAGACGGCAAACAAGAGCCAAAAGGCCTGGTCAGGGCGGTAAAAAAGTCGCTTTGACGTCAACGCCCGCCGTTGCGCCGGGCCGTCGCGATCCGGTCGAGGAGCTGCCGCAGGATCTGGCTGTTCGACGGGATCACCGGCGGGTCGTACGTCCATGTGTGCCCGACCCAGGGGTCGGCGAGGTGGTCGTCGGGCACCGGCGTCAGCCGCAGCAGCGCACGCCACAGCGGGTCGAGCAGCGGGCCGTACGCCGCGGCGTCCTCGCGGTCGGCGACCATCATGAGGTGGACGCCGACGGCCGGCCCCTCGTCCGCGAGGTAGCGCAGCTGCGTCACGGCCCGGTCGTCAAAGCCGTGCGGGAAGTCGTTGACGATCAGGAGCTGCTCGGCGATGTCCAGATCCGGCGGCAGCGCGTCGGCGGCGCCCCCGCGGACGGCCATCTGGACCAGGTCCACGCGCTGGGTGAGCCCGCCGAGGACGTCCGCGACACCGGCCGCCCCGGTGGCCGGGGGCCCGGCGAGCACACCGGCGTCCACGAGCGGCGCGAGCGAGGACGCGGCGGCGCCCGCCGCGTCGATGACGTGCACCTGGAACTCGCCCGCCGGATACGCCGCGAGGAGCCGCGCCGCGTGCGCGACGGCGGTGTCCATGGCCAGCCTGCGCAGCTCGGCGGGGTCGGTGAAGGCGTTGGTGAGGGCTTTGCCGCTGTCGATCCACAGGCCGCGCTCAAGCGGCAGCCGGACGAGCATCGGGATGCGCAGGTCGACGCGCTCGGGCAGATGGAGGTCGCCGAGGCGCAGCGCCATGGGGATCTCCATCGGCGCGCGGTAGGCGTGCCAGGCGGGGCTGCTCCACGACGCGTACGCCGGGGGCAGGGCGGGCTCGACCACCTCGGCCTCGGCGGCGAGCTGGGCGAGGTCGCGGTCGAGGGCGGCCCTGGCCCGGGCGACGAGGTCGGCGTGCTTGGCGCGGGCGCTCTCGCGTGCGGCGTCACCGGCGCCGCCGATGCGGCCGCGCGGGTCGGAGAGGACCTTGTCGAGCTCCTGCTCCATGCGGGAGTCGGCGAAGTCGACAGCGCTGCGGTACGCCGCCGTGGTGCGGGCCAGGTCCTCGAACATGCCCCACACCTGGTTGTAGAGCCGCTCCTCCATGGACCAGCCGGTGGCGTCGCCCGCGACCGGCTGGGCGTGCTCGCCGGGGCGGGCCGGGGGCACGGTGGGCGCGGGCGGCGGGGGCGCGGTGGTCTGGCGCCTCGGGTGCGCGTAGTTGACGGGCCCGCCGCTCGGCTGGTCGGCGGGGGCGAGGGGCGTGTCGTCGCCGGGCTGTCGCGGGGGGCGGCTCTGCCCGACGTCGGGGTGGCCGTCGGGCTGCGGGGCGGGGTGGCCGTCCTGGCCCTGGGACGCGGTGCGCACCCGGGTGCCGTCGGCGGGGCGGGGCGGCGGGGCGGCCACGGAACGGGCCAGGCCCTTGGCGACCGCTTCGTTGATCGCGGCGGCCAGCTCGCGGGCCTCGGACAGGCCTTGGTCGATGAGCATGTCGGCGAGGCCGCCCGCGTATCCCTGACCGACGGCGCGGACCTTCCAGGCGCCCTGGCGGCGGTAGAGCTCCAGGGCGACGACGGCGGACTCGGCGTCCAGGTCGGTGATGGTGTAGCTGGCGATCTCGGTGCCGTCGAGTCCGGTGACCGCGACGAAGGGGGCGGCGAGGGCGCGGAACGTGGCCGGGCCCTCGACGCCGACGGGCAGCGCGAGCAGGACGCTGACGCGGTGGACGGTGTCCTGGAGCGCGCCGAGGTCGACGGCGAGGCGGTGGTCGGCGGCCGCCTGCTTGGACACCTCAAGGCCCGGCAGGTTGGGCGAGCCGGGGTGGGCCACCCATTCCACGCCGTGGACCCGGCCCCGTTCGTCGCCGAGCGTGGCGCCCGCGACGACGGGCCGGCCTGCCGACACGCGGATCTCCAGGCGGGTCCCGGGAAGCGGGTGGTTCTGCCCCCGCACCAGCTCGGCCGTCATCGCGTTCGTTCCCCCTTGTACGTACGGATGGTGCTTGTGGTGCTCGTGGTGCTTTACAGGTGCGGCAGGATCGACGGCATCAGGTCCTGGAAGGTACGGCCGTTGGCCGGGGTGCCGATGGCGGTCATCTGCCAGCCGGCGCCCGAGCGGTGGACCTTCGCCATGATCTGCGCGGTGTACTGGCCGCCGCCGTCCAGGGTGTAGCGCGCGAGCTCCTGGCCGTTGGTCTCGTCGACGAGGCGGCAGAACGCGTTCTGCACCTCCTGGAAGGTCTGACCGGTGAACGAGTTCACCGTGAAGACGATCTGGTCGATGTGGACGGGGATCCGCTGGAGGTCGACGAGGATCGCCTCATCGTCCCCGCCCGCGCCGACGCCGCCCACGAGGTTGTCGCCGGTGTGCCGCACGGAGCCGTCGTCGCTGACCAGGTGGCGGAAGAACACGACGTCCACCGGCTGCTTGTCGGCGAACAGCACCGCCGAGGCATCCAGATCGACCTCACGGGTCCGCGAGCCGAACAGACCGCGGCGCGGAGCCGCCTGCCACCCCAGTCCCATGCGCACCGCGGTCAGGGCGCCCCCGTCGTCCTTCTGCAGGCTGATGGCCTGACCCTTGGTCATGTTGACCGTCACGCGCTGTCCCCTCTCGAACTGCCTGGGCAACCGCCTCTTGCGGTTGCCCAGCACCTTATGCACTCCGACCTGCGAAGCAGCAGTCCGGGCCGTACTTTGTGGCGGCTTTGCAACAGACCGGGCAGTACGCCGTTTCCCGCGCCCCAGGCGTGCTCTCCGGGCCCTGCCGTCACAGCCTCACGCCGGCCTCAGGCCTGGCCCGCCTCCCGCATCTGCCGCAGCTCCTTCTTCATCTCCGACACCTCGTCGCGCAGCCGGGCCGCGATCTCGAACTGCAGGTCGGCGGCGGCCGCGCGCATGCGCTCGGTCATCTCGTCGATCTGCTCGGCCAGTTCGGCGGCGGGGCGGTTCGTCGGGACGGTGTCCGCGCCCTTCTTGCCCTTCGCCTTGCCCTTGGCGGGCGCGGCGGCCTTGCCGGCCTTGGCCGCGTCGCCGCCGAGCGAGGGCACGGGGGCCTTGCCGGCCTTCGCCTTGCGGTAGTCGGAGCCGAGGAGCTGCTCGGTGTCGACTTCCTCGCGGGCGATCTGCGACACGATGTCGTTGATCTTCTTGCGGAGGGGCTGCGGGTCGATGCCCTTCTCCTTGTTGTACGCGATCTGCTTCTCCCGGCGCCGGTTGGTCTCGTCGATGGCCTTCTCCATCGCCGGGGTGATCTTGTCCGCGTACATGTGGACCTGGCCCGAGACGTTGCGCGCCGCGCGGCCGATGGTCTGGATCAGGGAGGTGCCGGAGCGCAGGAAGCCCTCCTTGTCGGCGTCGAGGATCGCCACGAGGGAGACCTCGGGGAGGTCGAGTCCCTCGCGGAGGAGGTTGATGCCGACCAGGACGTCGTACTCCCCCGCCCGCAGTTCGCGCAGGAGCTCCACGCGGCGCAGGGTGTCGACGTCGCTGTGGAGGTAGCGGACCTGGATGCCGAGCTCCAGGAAGTAGTCCGTGAGGTCCTCGGCCATCTTCTTGGTGAGCGTGGTGACCAGGACGCGCTCGTCCTTCTCGACGCGCGTGCGGATCTCGTGCACGAGGTCGTCGATCTGGCCCTCGGTGGGCTTGACGACGACTTCGGGGTCGACGAGGCCGGTGGGGCGGATGATCTGCTCGACGAAGCCGTCGCCGCGCGAGAGCTCGTACTTCCCCGGGGTCGCCGAGAGGTAGACCGTCTGCCCGATGCGGCCGAGGAACTCCTCCCACTTCAGGGGGCGGTTGTCCAGGGCCGAGGGCAGCCGGAAGCCGTGGTCGACGAGGGTGCGCTTGCGGGAGGCGTCGCCCTCGTACATCGCGCCGATCTGCGGGACCGTGACGTGCGACTCGTCGAGGACCAGGAGGAAGTCCTCCGGGAAGTAGTCCAGGAGGGTGTTGGGGGCGGTGCCCGGGGCGCGGTCGTCGAAGTGCATCGAGTAGTTCTCGACGCCGGAGCAGGAGCCGATCTGGCGGAGCATCTCCAGGTCGTACGTCGTGCGCATGCGCAGGCGCTGGGCCTCCAGCATCTTGCCCTGCTTCTCCAGCTCGGCGAGGCGCTCGGTGAGCTCCTTCTCGATGCCGGTGACCGCCTTCTCCAGGCGCTCGGGACCCGCTACGTAGTGCGACGCCGGGAAGACGTACAGGTGGTCGTCGTCGCTGATGACCTCGCCGGTGAGCGGGTGCAGGGTGGAGAGCGCCTCGATCTCGTCGCCGAACATCTCGATGCGCACGGCCAGCTCTTCGTAGACCGGGAAGATCTCGATGGTGTCGCCGCGGACGCGGAAGGTGCCGCGGGTGAACGCCAGGTCGTTGCGCGTGTACTGGATGTCGACGAAGCGGCGCAGGAGCTGGTCGCGGTCGATCTCCTCGCCGACCTTGAGGGGGACCATGCGGTCCACGTACTCCTGCGGGGTGCCGAGGCCGTAGATGCAGGAGACGGAGGCGACCACGACCACGTCGCGGCGGGTCAGCAGCGAGTTCGTGGCGGAGTGGCGCAGGCGCTCCACCTCCTCGTTGATCGAGGAGTCCTTCTCGATGTACGTGTCCGACTGCGGGACGTACGCCTCGGGCTGGTAGTAGTCGTAGTACGAGACGAAGTACTCGACGGCGTTGTTCGGCAGGAGCTCGCGGAACTCGTTCGCCAGCTGGGCGGCCAGTGTCTTGTTCGGCGCCATCACGAGGGTGGGGCGCTGGAGCTTCTCGATCATCCACGCGGTGGTGGCGGACTTGCCGGTGCCGGTCGCGCCGAGCAGGACGACATCCTTCTCACCTGCGCGGATGCGCCGCTCGAGGTCGGCGATGGCGGTCGGCTGGTCGCCGCTGGGCTGGTACGGACTGACGACCTCGAAAGGTGCCACCGTGCGTTCGATCTTGGATACGGGCCGCATGGAATCAACCGTACGACTCCGCACTGACAACGGGGCGGGACCGGCTGACGGGCGGCGCCCCGATTCGGTGCCGCGGGGCGCGGCCGGGCTCACCAGTTCTGCGGGGTCCTGGAGCCGGGGCGGGTGCGGGAGCGGGGCCGGGTCCTGCGGCGGGAGACGGGCACGTGGCGGTCGCCCGAGCGCGGGACCGGGTAGGCCTGCCGGGTGCGGTTGCCGTTCGCGGGGTTCCTGACGTCGGCCTGGCCGCCCATCACCATGAGCGGGTCGAACATCACGATGACGCCCGCGAGGAGCAGGAAGGCGAGGGGGCCGATCATCATGGGCGCGAGGATCTCGGCGGGCGAGTCGCCGGGCGGGGCGGCGCCCGAACCGTGCAGATGGACGCTGAGGCCCGCCATGCCCATGTAGTGCATGCCGCTCACGGCCAGCCCCATGACGAGGCTGGCGCCGAGGCTCCACAGGATTCCCCTGACCTGTCCGGCCGCCCAGAGCGCGGCGGTCGCGGCGACCATGGCGATGACCACGGACGCGGCGACGGTCAGGGTGTTGTACTCCAGCGTCCCGCGAAGACGCATACCGGCCATTCCCAGGTAGTGCATCGTGGCGACGCCAAGCCCCGTGATCGTCCCGCCGGTGAAGAGAGCGGTGCCCGTCGCGCCGCGGTAGCCGACGATGAAGATCCCGATGCCGACCATGACGATGGCGACGGCGAGGCTCGCGAAGGTCAGCGCCTTGTCGTAGTGGATCGGGGCCTCCTCCACGGTGAAGCCCATCATCGCCACGAAGTGCATGGTCCAGATCCCGGAGCCGATCGCGGCCGCGCCGAGTGCCAGCCAGCCGGGTCGCCAGGAGTGCTCCACGAGGAGCGATCTGGTCGTGCAGCGCAGTCCGAGCGCCCCTCCCAGGCACGCCATGAGGTAGGCCACCACCGGTGTGACGACTCCGTAGCTGAACCCGTCGACCGTGCCCTGCATGCCCGGTAGCCCTTCCGCCTGGTGTGACCAAATGCCCTGAATACGCCCCATGCACCCCCGTCCGGCGGCCATCTGAAAGACCGTCGGCTGAGGCTGAGAGTAAAGCTCAGCCCGGAACGTAAGAACGATTTTCCGGCAAAGAATCGCCATCCCCACGCGCGGGTTCCTTGTCTTTGACGACTCCGTTCAACCTGTGGCCATCCTGCACCTGTCTCCCGTTGGCCGTGGACTGTCACTCTCAAGCGGTCCGCGATCACACGACGCGAGGAGTACCCGTGTACGCACGTGCTGCCGCCACCACCGCTGCCCTCCTGGGAGCCGGTGCACTCGTCCTCCCCACCGCCACCGCCACCGCGCAGACCCCGGCGCCGAGCACCGTCCGGCACGACCAGCCGCTGGTCGTCGCCCACCGCGGCGCGTCCGCCTACGCCCCGGAGAACACCTTCGCGGCCATCGACAAGGCCCGCGACATGGGGTTCCGCTGGGTCGAGAACGACGTCCAGCGCACCAAGGACGGCGAGCTGGTGATCATGCACGACGACACCCTGAAGCGGACGACGAACGTCGAGGAGCTCTACCCCGACCGCGCCCCCTGGAAGGTCAAGGACTTCACGGCGGCCGAGATAGCCAGGCTCGACGCGGGCAGCTGGTTCAGCGAGAAGTACGCGGGTCAGCGCGTGCCGACCCTCAAGCAGTACATGCGGCGGGTCTCGCACAACCACCAGAAGCTGGTCTTCGAGTTCAAGAAGCCCGAGCTGTACCCCGGCATCGAGAAGCAGGGCCTGCGGATCCTGCGCAACGAGGGCTGGCTCGACAAGCACCATGTGAAGAGCAAGCTGGTCATCCAGAGCTTCAGCGCGGACAGTGTGAAGACGGTGCACAAGCTGCGGCCCGACGTGAAGACCGGTTTCCTCGGCACTCCCTCGGTCGCCGAGCTGCCCGCCTACGCACGCTTCGCCGACCAGATCAACTCGTCGCACACGACCATCTCGGCCGCGTACGTCTCCGCGATCCACGCCCTCAAGGGCCCGCACGGCAAGCCGCTGGAGATCTTCACGTGGACCGTGAACGACGCCGCGAACGCCAAGCGGGCCGCGGGCTTCGGCGTGGACGGGATCATCACCAACACGCCGGACGTCGTGCGCGAGGCACTGCGCGACGACTGACCGCGCCGCCCGTCGGCGACTGACGGCGTTGTCAGTGGGCGGTCGTACGGTGTCGTCATGAACGCCACTGCGCAGGACCGGCGTACGGCCGCCGTGTGGACCGTCGTCGACAGCGACATCGGACCGCTGCTGCTCGCCGCGACCGGCGAGGGACTGGTCACCGTGGGTTTCCACGCCACGGAGGCCGTGCGCGAGAAGACCCTGGACCGGCTCGGCTCCCGCCTGGGCGCCGAGCCGGTCCTCGCGCCGGACTCACCGCTGCTCGCCGAGGCGATACGCCGGCTCGGGGAGTACTTCGCGGGCGAGCGGCACGACTTCGAGCTGCCGCTCGACTGGTCCCTGGTCACGGGCTTCAACCGGCAGGTGCTGCGCGAACTCGCGACCGGCGTGCCGTACGGCGCGGTGGTGGGCTATGGGGACCTCGCCCGCCGCGTCGGCAGTCCGGGCGCGGCCCAGGCCGTGGGACTCGCCATGGGCGCCAATCCGCTGCCGGTCGTGGTGCCGTGCCACCGTGTGGTGGAGAGCGACGGCGGGATCGGGGGTTTCGGGGGCGGTCTGGAGACCAAACGGCAGCTGCTCGCCCTGGAAGGGGTGCTTCCCCAGCCACTGTTCTGACCGCGGCCTGGCCGACGGTTCTCTGTTTCGGGCGTGCGAACGCCCTGGCAGACTGCGTCAGTGACTTCGACCGTCGACGCCCCTGACATACCCGGCCCGGAGGCGCTCGCCGCCCTGCGGCGCCGCACGAACGCGGTACTGATCGCCAGTCAGATCCTGGGAGGTCTGGGGGTGCCGATCGGCATCGCCCTGGCCCCGATGCTGGCCGCCGACGTGAGCGGGACGGAGGCGCTGTCCGGCCTCGCGCCGACGGCCTCCGTTGCGGGCACGGCCGTCCTCTCGCTGCCGCTCGCCGCACTGATGAACGCGCGCGGACGCCGCGCAGGACTCGTCCTCGCCTATGTGATCGGCGCGCTGGGCGCGGGACTCGTCGTGCTCGCCTCGGTCGCCGAGAGCTTCCCGCTGCTGCTGCTCGGCATGGCGGCCTACGGCGCGGGCTCGCTGGCGACGCTGCAGGCACGGTTCGCCGCGGCCGACCTCGTGGAGCCCGACCGGCGCGGGCGGGCCATCTCGCACGTCATCTGGGCCACGACGGTCGGCTCCGTCCTCGGGCCGAACATCTCCGCGCCCGCGAGCCGGGTCTTCACCGACACCTCGATCCCCGAGGAGGCGGGACCCTTCCTCTTCGCCGCCGGGATCTTCGCGGCAGCCGCCGTAATGGTGGCGGTGCTGCTGCGCCCCGATCCGCTGCTCACGGCCCGCGCGCTGGCGCCCCAGGAGAGCGGGACCGCGCAGAGCCGCTCGCTGAAGGCCGGCATCGCCGCGGTGGCCGCATCGCCGATGGCACGTCTCGCCCTCGTCACGGTGGCCGCCTCGCACACCGTGATGGTCTCGATCATGGTGATGACCCCGGTCGACCTGGGGCACCACGGGGCGAGCCTGCAGCTGGTCGGCCTGGTCATCAGCGGCCACATCGCGGGCATGTACGCGTTCTCGCCGGTGATGGGGTGGCTCGCCGACCGGTTCGGCAGGCTCTCCGTGATCGGACTCGCGGTGGGGCTGCTGTGCTGCGCCGCGCTGCTCGCCGGCACGGCGGGGCCCAGCCACGGCCAGACCGCCGCCGGGCTCTTCCTGCTGGGCCTCGGCTGGTCCGCGGGCCTGGTCTCCGGCTCGGCGCTGCTCACCGACTCGGTGCCGCCGCCCGCGCGGGCGGCCGTGCAGGGGCTCTCGGACCTGACGATGAACGCGGCGGCGGGCATCGGCGGCGCCGCCGCGGGTCTGATCGTCGCGCGCGCCGGTTACGGCTGGCTCAACCTGATCGGCGTCTGCGTGCTGCTGCCGATGGCCGCGCTCGCCGTGCGGCGGGCTCTCAAGAAGGCGTGAGCTCCGGGCACGGTGCGGGGCGGGCGTGAGACGGGGTCACGGGAGCGTGATGTGGTACGCCTTGCGCAGCGTCTCGTGCACCGTCCACGTGGTGCGGTCGCCCTCGCGCAGCACGGCCGCGTCGCCCGGGCCGATCTCCAGGGTGTCGCCGCCCTCGACCGCGACGGTGGCGCGGCCGCTGACGACCACGAAGAGTTCGTTGGCCTCGGTGTCGGTGACCACGCCCGGCGTGATCTGCCAGATGCCGCGCAGCTGCTTGCCGTCGGCGGACTCCCACAGCACCTTGCCGGTCACCACCGGGTCTCCGGAGACGATCTGCGCCGGATCGAGCGGCTCGACCTCCAGCTCGACATCCGGAATGTGCACGGCAAAAGACGGAACAGTCTGATCATTCGTGGTCATGGCCGGTCACCCTAGCCCGGGGCCCGGCGGACCCTCGGCAGCGGGGGTTTGACGGGAGGCACCGCCCGCCAGGGATGAGGAGGAGACCCGACAGGCAGGAGGCAGGCCCGTGCTGGTGGTGTCCGAAGAGGTGCGGAGGGCGGTCGCGGAGCGCCGTCCCGTGGTGGCCCTGGAGTCCACGATCATCGCGCACGGCCTGCCGCGGCCGCGCAATCTCCAGGTGGCCGAGGAGCTCGAAGCGGTCGTACGGGACGAGGGTGCCGTACCCGCGACGATCGCCGTACTGGACGGGGTGCCGCGCGTCGGCCTGACCAAGGATCAGCTCCAGCGCATCGCAAACGACGACGGCATCCGCAAGCTGGGCCACCGCGACCTGCCCCTCGCCGTCGCGACGGCCGCGAGCGGGGCCACGACGGTGTCGGCGACGGCGCTGCTCGCCGCACGTGCGGGCGTGCGCGTGTTCGCCACGGGCGGGCTCGGCGGGGTGCACCGGGAGTGGTCCCAGTCGCAGGACGAGTCGGCGGACCCGGGGCTGCTCGCCCGCACGCGGATCGCGGTGGTGTGCGCGGGCGTGAAGTCGATCCTGGACGTCGGGGCGACGCTGGAACGCCTGGAGACGCTGGGTGTCGCCGTGGCGGGGTACGGGACCGACCGCTTCCCGGGCTTCTATCTCGCCGACTCCGGGCACCCGGTGGACTGGACGCTGCGCACGCCCGGCGAGGTCGCCGAGGTGATACGGGCCCAGGACGCGCTCGGCGGCCCCGATTCGGCGCTCATCGTGGCCAATCCGGTGCCGCGCGCCGAGCAGCTCGATCCCGCGCTCCACGCGCGCGTGCTCGCCGAGGCGCTGGCGGCGTGCGAGGAGCAGGGCATCACGGGGCAGGCGATCACGCCGTTCCTGCTCGGCGAGTTGGTGCGGCGCACCGGGGGCGCGTCACTGGAGGCAAACCTCGCGGCGGTCCGCGGCAACGTGCGCCTCGCGGGGCGGGTGGCGACGGCCTGGGCGGAGCGTTGAGCGCGGGGGCCGGGGTGTCGGGCGTGGAGGGTGGTGGGGTGGGCTCGGGTGCGTTGTTGGTCGTCGGGGACGTCGTCACCGACATTGTGGCCCGGCACCGTGCACCGCTCGCGCCGGGCACCGATACGGTCGCGGCCATCCGCACCGTGCCGGGTGGCGCGGGCGCCAACGTGGCGTGCTGGGCCGCGTATCGGGGCTGTCCCGACGTACGGCTCATCGGCCGGGTCGGCGCCGACTCGGCGGCCTGGCACGAGGCGGCTCTCACGCGCGCGGGCGTACGGTCCCGGCTCGTCGTCGACGCGGAGGCGCCGACGGGGACGGTGATCTGTCTGGTGGACGGGGGCGCCGCGGCGGAGCGGACGTTCCTCACGGACAGCGGTGCCGCGCTGCGCCTCTCCCCCGCCGACTGGTCGCCCCGGGACCTCGACGGCGTGGCCCTCTTGCACCTCTCGGGCTACCTGTTCTTCGCGGAACCGAGTCGGGCGGCGGCCCGCGCGGCACTGTCGGGCGCCCACGCGCGTGGAGTGCCGGTGAGCGTGGATCCCGCGTCGGCGGGGTTCCTCGCGGAGACGGGGCCTGAACGGTTCCTGTCGGCGGTGGACGGAGTGGCGGTCCTGCTCCCCAGCCGGGACGAGGCGGAACTGCTCACGGGCCTGCCCGACCCGGAGGACGCGGCAGCCAAGCTGAGCCACCAGTTCCCGACGGTGGTCGTCAAACTGGGCGCGGAGGGAGCCCTGGTGGCCCGGAACGGCGAACTCCCGCACCGCGTACCCGCACCCCCCGCGCGGGCCCGCGACACGACGGGCGCGGGCGACGCCTTCACCGGCGCGTTCCTGGCCGCCCGCCTGACCGGCGCGGACCTGCGCGAAGCGGTGTCTCAGGGATGCGAGGCGGGGGCCCGAGCGGTGGAACTGACCGGCGGCAGACCCCCGGACCCGGCGACGGCGGCGTAACCCGGAGCCATCACGTAGGGCGCCCGTCCCCGCGCTCTCCTACGCCTTCCTCCCCCAGGCCGAGACCAGCGGTGCCGTCGTCAGGTCCAAGGCTCCTGTTGCCGTCGTCGACAGGTGGTGGTCGATGTCCTCGGGTGTGGCCAGGCCCGCCGCGGTGAGGTCCGGGCGCAGGTGCTGGAGCGTGGCCGTTTCGAGGGCCGCGGCGGCCGGGGAGGCCAGCGGGAAGTACACGTCGGACGCCACCTGGCGCAGCCCCGCGTCGCGCAGGAGGCGGGGCAGCCGGCGGCCGTACGCGAGGTCCGTGCCCCGCTCCGTGCGGAGTGCGTGCACCCCGCGGCGCAGCCGGTTCGCCGCCTCCTGGGCGGGACCGTGCTCGTCGGGGCAGGCCAGCGGCTGGAGCGCGAAGTCCGGCTCCTCGATGAGGAGTCTGCCGCCGGGCCGCAGCGCCCTGAGCATCGACGCCAGCGCCCGCTCCCGGTCGGACACATCGGCGAGGACGAGCCGCGCGTGCACGAGGTCGAAGCCGCCGACGGGCGGCGGGTCGGCCGCGATGTCGTGGATCCGCACCTCCAGCGGCGAGCGCGCGGCCCGCGTCTGCCAGGAGATGTCGATGTCGGTCGCGAGGACCCGCCCCGTGGGCCCGACCCGCTTGGCGAGCCAGGAGATCACGGACGTACCGCCCGCCCCGACCTCCCAGCAGCGCCAGCCCGGCCCGATGCCGAGGCGTTCCACGTGCCCGAAGGTCGTGGCGTCGAAGAGCGCGGCGAAGGCGTCGGAGCACGACCGCGCCCCGGACGACCGGGAGTCGGAGAGCTGACGGTGGTCGGAGAGCTGACGGGGGCCTGCGTACTGCCGGGGGTCGAGGAGATGACCGTCGATTCGCGTCATGCCGAGATCATCCCAGTTGTCCCGCTTCCTCCCGGGAGGCAGAACCGGACAACACGGAACGGAGTCCTCCGTTCCCCCAGGCCTTGGCGTGCCGTCGGACCGTACTGGCAGACTGGCACGCCAAATCGTCGGTGCGAGGAGCCCACATGTCGATGGCAGGCAATCTGCGCAAGGTGACCGGCCTGCGCAAGGTCGGCGGCCTGCGCGGGGTCGGCGGTCTCCGGAAGGTCGCGCGGCTGGCCCGCCGCGGCACACGGGTCGATTTGAGCCACCCGGCCCGTTCCCCGCTGGGCTCGTCGGTGGTGAACTGCGTGACGTACCGGGAAGGGGTGCGCCAGCCGCCCGGCCGCGACCTGGTCGAGTCGGTGGAGCGCATCCGCAAGACCGGTGACGGCTTCGTCTGGCTGGGTCTGCACGAGCCGACGGAGGACGAGTTCGCCGACATCGCCGACCTCTTCGGCCTGCACCCCCTGGCCGTCGAGGACGCGGTCCACGCCCACCAGCGCCCGAAGGTGGAGCGGTACGACCAGACGCTGTTCGCCGTCTTCAAGACGGTCTGCTACGTGGAGCACACCGAACTGACCGCGACCAGCGAGGTGGTGGACACCGGCGAGATCATGGTCTTCGTCGGCCGGGACTTCGTCATCACGGTCCGGCACGGCCGGCACGGCTCGCTCGGGCCGATGCGCGAGGAGCTCGAAGCCTCGCCCGAGCAGCTCGCCCAGGGCCCGGCGGCCGTACTGCACGCCCTCGCGGACCACGTGGTGGACGACTATCTCGCGGCGACGGACGCCGTGCAGTCGGACATCGACCAGGTCGAGACCGACGTGTTCGCCCCGGACGGCGCCCGGACCGACCCCGGCCGCATCTACCAGCTCAAGCGCGAACTCCTGGAACTGAAGCGGGCGGTGGTGCCGCTCGGCCGCCCGCTCCAGGTGCTCGCCACCCAGCCGATGCGCGTCATCGCCCCGGAGATACAGGCGTACTTCCGGGACGTCGACGACCACCTGAAGCGGGCCACCGAACAGATCGCCGCCTTCGACGAGTTGCTCAACTCGATCCTCCAGGCGCACCTGGCCCAGGTGACGGTCGCACAGAACGAGGACATGCGGAAGATCACCGCATGGGCGGCCGTCATCGCGGTGCCGACCATGGTGTGCGGCATGTACGGCATGAACTTCGACCACATGCCGGAGCTGCACTGGCGGTTCGGCTATCCGCTGGCCATGTCGTTGATCGTGGTGGCGTGTGTGGCGCTGTACCGCGGTTTCCGGAGGAACGGCTGGCTCTGAGCCGGACCCCCTTGCCCGGCAGATCCGCCGACGTCACCCCTTGGCGTACACGCTCTCGACCCAGCCCGCGAGCTGGTCGTCGGTGAGGTGGACGGCCAGGTCGGCCTCGCTGATCATGCCGACGAGCCGCTTGTTCTCGATCACCGGCAGCCTGCGGATCCGGTGGCCCTGCATCTCCCGCAGGACCTCGTCGACACCGGCGCCCGCATCGATCCAGCGCGGGGTGCCCTTGGCCATCTCGCCCGCGGTGATCTTGGACGGGTCGTGTCCCATCGCCACACAGCCGACGACGATGTCGCGGTCGGTGAGGATGCCGCAGAGCCGTTCGTTCTCGTCGCTGATGGGCAGGGCCCCCACGTCGAGTTCCCTCATCAGCTGCGCGGCGCGGTCCAGGGTCTCGTGCTTCGGGATCCACTGGGCACCCCGGTGCATGATGTCTCCGGCGGTGGTCATCACTGCCTCCCGTTGCCGGGCGGTGTCCGGAGCGGCGACGCGAGGGCGCGCCTGGTCCCGGCACCGTCCATTGTCCCGGCGGGCGGATCGTCACGCATCCGGAGTCGTGCTGTCATCCCCTCCACGTCATCTCCTCCACGCCGGATGCCGCGGGTCGTCCGCGCGTACGACCACATCGGCGGTCGCCGCGGGGTCGACCTCCGACTCGTACCGCTCGAAAGCGGGCAGCGTCCACCGCTCGCCCTCCGGCGTGCGCCGCGCCAGGGCGCCGGGCGAGAGCCGCACGTGCAGGGTCAGGTCGAACGGGAACCAGTGGCCGAGGAGCAGCGGACCGTGCAGCAACAGGACGCCGCCGGGCGGCAGCCTTACGTACGGGCTCCGGGTCGCCCGGTCGGCCACCGGGTCCCACAGGTCGGGCAGGACCTGCCCCGTGCCGCCGGGGTCGAGCGGCCCGAAGACCTCGCGCCACAGGGCGCCGGTGTCGAACCACCCGCTGTAGTACGCCTCCACGTCCTCGTGGCCGTACTCGAAGCGCAGCGACGCGGGTCGCAGGAAGCCCTCCGTACCGACCACGAGGGCGCTCCGGCCCCGCAGCCGCAGCGCGTCGGCCACCCGGTGCGCCAGCTCGCCGGTGCCGCCCGCGCCGTCGGCCGGCGCCCCGTCCACGGCGACGCGCGGCCAGGAGCCTCCGTCGGCCGGCTTCAGGTCGAGCAGCCGGTCGGCGAGTGTGTCGGCCAGTCGTTCCCAGGTGATCGGTTCGAGTCGCACGGGCCCATGATGCCGCGCGGGGGCGGAGGCACGGCTTCGCGGGGAGCGGTGCCGCTTCGCAGGGAGCGGCCCCGGGGATGAACAGGGCATGGCAGGCCCACCCGACACGTCCGCGGCCCCCGCCGGGCCCCTGGTCATCCAGCCCCTGAAGCGGCGGCACTGCGCGGAGTGCGGCGTCGGACCGCTCACGCTGCTCACCCTGGAGGGCGGCGGACCGCGCTGCCTGGACTGTGCCGACCTCGGGCACCTCGTGTACCTGCCGCGCGGCGACACCGCGCTGACCCGGCGGGCCCGTGAGGGCAGCGGGCTCGCGGCGGTGGTCGTCCGGTTCCACCGGCGCCGCGGGCGGTACGAGCGGCAGGGCGTCCTCGTCGAGGAGGCGGCGCTCGCCCGCGCCGAGCAGCGCTGCCTCGCGGACGCGGAGGCGCGGGCACGGCGCCGGGTCCGGGACGCGGCGCGCCGGGCCGCGGAGGACGTGCGGTTCACGGAGGCGTTCGCCGCGGAGATCCACCGGCTCTTCCCCGGCTGCCCCCTGGACCGCGCCCGCGCCATCGCCGCGCACGCGTCGGTGCGGGGCAGCGGCCGGGTGGGGCGGAGCGCGGCGGGGCGGGCCCTGTCGAAGGGGGCGGTGACGGCGGCGGTCACGGCGGCGGTGCGCCACACGGCAACGCCCTACGACCAGCTGCTGATGAGCGGAGTGCCCCGCGGGGAGGCACGCCGCCGGATAGCCGCCGCGGTGGATTCGACCCTGCGCGCGTGGCGCGCACCGTGACACACGCTCGGTGGGAGACGACGGCGCATGCGGCCGCGAGCATCGCGTATGGCCTTCGAAGAGCTGCGGCAATTGACTTGTGGTGACGGGGTGAAGCCCTGGAGGATCACTCGCCCCGCCCACCATCCGGCGCAACCGCCGCAGGCCTCACGGGAGTTGTCATGATCGACGGACCGTACTTCGTGCTCACCGTGCTCGGGGCGCTCGCCTGCGGCCTCGCCGCCGGGGTCTTCGCCGCGTTCTCGACCTTCGTGATGAAGGGTCTCGCCGCGCTGCCACCGGCGCAGGGCATCGCCGCGATGAACCGCGTCAACGTCGCCGCGGTCGCCCCGGCCTTCATGGCGATATTCCTCGGCGCGACGGGGCTGTGCGTGGTGCTGGCCGTGGTGACGTTCGTGCTCTGGCCCGACGAGGGCACCGTCGAGCTGCTGCTCGGCAGCGCGCTCTACGTCGTCGGCTCGTTCGGGGTGACCGTCGTGGCGAACGTTCCGCGCAACGACGCCCTCGCGAAGGTGGACCCGGACAGCGCGGAAGGCGCCGCGTACTGGCGTACGTACGTCCGTGAGTGGACCGTGTGGAACCACGTCCGCACCGGCGCGTCGCTCGCCGCGACGGCGGCCTTCATCCTGGCCCTGACCTGACCGGCGACCGGTGACCGGTCGCCGCGAAGAGGACGCGCGTCAGGGCTTGCGCGCCACCGCTCCGTACCCCGGCGTGGGGCCGTCCGCCGACTCCGGTGTCCACTCGCCCAGTTCCGGCTTCCAGCGGTCGAGCACCGCCACGCCGGGCGCCACCAGCTCGTACCCCTCGAAGAAGCGTTCCACCTCGGCCTGCGTGCGCAGCGCCAGCGTCATCCCGCGCGCCTTGTACAGCTCGCCGGCCTGTTTCGCCGTCTCCGGGGTGAAGTCGGACGTGCCGTGCGACAGCATCAGGTGGCTGCCGGCGGGCAGCGCCCGCATCAGCCGGTCCACCAGGTCGTACGCGCCGTCCTCGTCCGCGATGAAGTGCAGCAGCGCGACGAGGCACAGGGCGACGGGCCGTTCGAGGTCGAGGACCTTCGCGGCCTCTGCCAGGATTCTCTCCGGCTCGCGGAAGTCCGCCTGGATGTACTCGGTGACGCCCTGCGGCGTCGAGCGCAGCAGCGCCTCCGCGTGGGCGAGGACGATGGGGTCGTTGTCGCAGTAGACGATCCGGGACTCGGGGGCGATTCCCTGGGCGATCTGGTGGAGGTTCGGCTCGGTCGGTATGCCGGTGCCGATGTCGAGGAACTGCCGCACGCCCTGGGAGGCGAGCCACCGGGTGGCGCGCTGCATGAACGCGCGGTTGGCCCGCGCCGTCGTCAGGACCCGCCCGTCCATCGCGACGAGCTGCCGGCCCATCTCCTCGTCCACGGGGTAGTTGTCCTTGCCCCCGAGGAACCAGTCGTACATCCGTGCGGGGTGCGGCTTGCTGGTGTCGATGTACGACGAGTCGGTCATGCGAACTCCAAGAGGGCGACGACGGCGGGGACCCGGAGACGTACCGCGGCTACGACAGCAGGAAGTCCGCCTCGCCGGCCTTCGCGCCCTGGATGAACGCGTTGATCTCCCCGTGGGTGTAGATGAGCGCGGGACCGTCGGGGTCGGCGGACTGGCGCACGGCGACGCGCCCGTCGTCCAGCTTCATGGCTTCCAGGCAGTTGCCGCCGTTGCCGCCGCTCCAGGGCTTGTGCCAGCCCTCGGTGCCCAGGTCGCGGGCGGGCATGCCGTTGTAGATCCGGGACTCCCTGATCTCACTGCGCGAGTCGTCGCGGGCCCCGGGTGAACGCGGACCGGCAGGGCGCGTTCCGGATCGGTGTCGGTCCATGTCACAGCTCCTTGCGGAGGTCCCGGAGGAACTCCTTCGTGCGTTGTGCGGTGGCGGCCTGCGCCGCCATGCGGTCCATGACCTCCAGGTGGGTGGCCACCTCTGTGCGCGCGTCGAGGTAGACGGCGCCGGTCAGGTACTCGCTGTAGACCATGTCGGGCAGTTCCGCCATGGCGAAGCGGAAGAGCACGAACGGTCCGAACGTGCCGGGATGCGGGCCCGCCGCGAAGGTCGCGACCTGCAGGGTGACGTGGGGCAGTTCGGCGGCTTCGAGGAGCCGGTCGACCTGGTCCCGCATCAGGTCCGCGTCGCCGACGGGCCTGCGCAGCGCGGTCTCGTCCATCACCACCCACAGGCGGGGCGCGTCCTCACGGGTGAGCAGCGCCTGACGCTCCATCCGGAGCGCCACGTACCGCTCGATGTCCGCGGGCCGGGTCTGGCCGATCGCGCCGGAGCGCATCACCGCTCGCGCGTACTCCTCGGTCTGCAGGAGTCCCGGCACGAAGTGGGGTTCGTACGACCTGATGAGGCTCGCGGCCCCCTCCAGGCTGACGTACATGCTGAACCAGTTCGGCAGGATGTCGTGGAACCGCTGCCACCAGCCGGGCTTGTTGGCCTCTTCGGCGAGCATGACGAAGGCGTCGGCCTCGTCGTCCGCGACTCCGTACGACTTCAGGAGCAGCTGGAGGTACGGGATCTTCAGCGCGACCTCGGCCGTCTCCATCCGCCGGACGGTGGCGGGGGCGACGCGCAGGATCTTCGCCGCTTCCTCGCGTTTCAGACCCGCGCCCTCGCGCAGGTCCTGCAGGCGACGACCGAGAACGACCTGGCCGACGGTCGGCGCGGACCGCGGTTCGCTCACGTCTCCTACCTCCACCTGACTCCGCGTTGCCTCAACTCACACCGCACCGCGAGCTGTAGCGAGCAGTGTGCCATGCGCCGTCTCGGAGGAACACGCCACTGTGCACTTTTCAGAGTGGGTCTTGCCAAGGTGTTCGGGGCGGGGCGATAGTGGAGAGCGTGACTCCGCCCGCGCCGTTACGAACCGAAGCCACCGAAGGCCGTCCTGGCGATCTCGCCGAGGCGTGGCCCGAGGGCGCCGAGGTATGCGTCAGTTTCGCCCTCGCACCTCGTCCGGGCTCCGTCGCACAGGCCAGACGCCTGATGCGGACGCAGCTGGACGGGTGGTCGGTGCGCGACGACGACGCCTGCGACGCGGCGGCACTCGTTATCTCCGAACTGGTCACCAATGCCGTGGTGCACACCGCGAGCCGGCGGATCATCTGCGAGCTCTGCGCGGATTCGGAGAAGCTGCGCATAGCCGTACGTGACGAAGGCTGCGGTTCAGGGATGCCGCGCCCGGTGCACAGGGGGGCCGACGATGAGCACGGGAGGGGATTGCTTCTCGTCGACGCGGTGAGCAGCGCGTGGGGCGTCCACGAAGCGGGGCCCGATATCGGGCGCACGGTGTGGGCGGAGTTGCGGCGGACGGCGCCGTCGGTGACGACGACAGCGGCGGCGTACGCGTAGAGGCACGGAACGGAACGATCGAGCGTGGCAGTTGCAGGGGCAGTGACAGTGGCTGCGGAGGCAGTGGCACGGGCGGGGGGCATGTGAGCGCGGGTACGGTGCGGCCGTTGGACTTGAACACCTTGGTCCGTCTGTCGCGACGGCGGCAGCGCGCCGGGAGACGACCGGCACCGCGGCCCCTGCGGCTCGACCTGCCCGAGGGGATGACCGAGCCGCTCGGCTGCGACGCGGTGACGGTGCCCGCGGCCCTGGGCCCCGGACTGATGTCCCGGCTGCCCCGGGTGGGGTGTGTGTACGAGGACGGGGCGCGGTGGTGGTGGATCGTGCCGGCGGACTCCGACGTGGCGATGGAGTGGCCGGCGCCGGTCGCGTACTCGGCGGGGGCGGTGGTGCGGGACGCGGACTGTCGTCCGGTGCTCATCAACCGTCCTGCGGACGACGTTCCCTATACGCCGCCGATTCCGTTGTATCTGGCGCTGTGCCGGGTCACGGGGACGGTGCCGGGGTGGTCCCGGGCCCTCACGGTGTAGCTCCGCCGGGTTCGGGGCGGCTGGGGGGGGCGTCGCACGTCTGCGGGTGCGTGGGGGCTTGTCGCGCAGTTCCCCGCGCCCCTGGGTGGGCCTGCTTGCTCGGCGCTTGAAGGGGTGCGTCCCTGGGTGGGTCTAGGCGGCCGGTGCCATCGTCTTGGTTTCGTTCGGTGCGCGCACGATCACCAGGAAGGCGTCCGACGCGAGGTCCATGACGACCTCGGCGGGCTGGCCCTCCTGCCGTCGGTTCCGTGCGAACTCCTCCGCGGGCCACGAGCCGCGCGGTCCGCCCGCGGGAAAGCGTTCCAGTACCACTCGTCCGTTCATCATGATCCCTGTCCCCCGTCGTCGTTCCGTCGCGCGCGCCGTCGTTGCGTGCGCCGTATCGAAGAGAACGCGTGGGACGGTCCCATGGATGCGCGACGTGACGGAATCGAGACGGAGTCGGGGCATTTCCCAGGGTTCTCCCCGGGGGGACGGCCCGGTCACCGCTCAGTCGTCGTACTCGTCGTGGTACCGGACCCGTGCGCTGCCCGCCGGCGCCCCGAACACCGACGCGCGGCCCGCGGGTCGCTCCCACTCCTCCTGCCGGCCGAGCGCGGTGAGGTCGAGGAGGCTCGTGGTGGAGCCGATGCCGTCCAGGCCGCGGGCGAACGTCGCGTACGTGTGGAAGATCCGGTCGCCGTACCGCAGGAAGCAGTTGATCGCGGGCACGTCGTGCGGCTCCTCGGTCGAGGACGCGAGGAAGTCGTAGTTGAAGTCGCCGCCGTTCGTCGAATACCAGGGCACGGTCCAGCCCATGCGGGCCTTGAACGTCAGCAGCTTGGTGAACGGCGCGCGGGACACGGCGACGAAGTTCGTGTTGCGGGCCCGCAGGTGCGCGAGGTGCCCGATCTGGTCGAGGAAACCTGAGCAGCTTCGGCAGCCCGCGTCCCACTCCGGGGCGAACATGAAGTGGTAGACGATCAGTTGGTCCCTGCCGTCGAAGAGGTCGAGCAGGGTCGCTTTCCCGTCGTAACCGTCGAAGTAGTACTCCTTGTCGACCTCGACCATCGGCAGGCCGCGCCGCTCGGCGTTGAGCGCGTCACGCGCGCGCGTGGCGGCCTTCTCCTTGGCCAGCAGCTCCGCACGCGCGGTGAGCCACTCCTCGCGCGTGACGATGTCCGGAAGTCCCATGGTGTGTCTCCTCCACCCGTCGGGCGCGTACGTCCTCGATACGGCTTCGATACGTCTGCGAAGGGTGGACCGGCGGGCTTCGCGGAACTCATCGCTCGCGGGCGAAGAAGTTCCGGAGAACTTTCAGAACGTCACGGGGAGTTCCCGCAGCCCCCTGGAACGCATCGACGGACGCCACCGGATCTCGTCCCTGGGAACGGCGAGGGCGAGGCGCGGGAAGCGCTCGACGAGGGCGCCGACCGCGATCTCGGTCTCCAGCCGGGCGAGAGGCGCGCCGAGGCAGTGGTGGATGCCGTGGCCGAGGGCGACGTGTCCGGCCGTGGCACGGTCGAGGTCGAGGCGGTCCGGGTCGGGGAAACGGCCGGGGTCGCGGTTGGCGGAGCCGAGCGAGAGCAGCACGGTCTCGCCCGCGGGCACGGTGACGCCCGCGATCGTGATGTCCTCCACGGGGAAGCGGCGGATGGCGAGGGGCGCGGGTCCGTCGTAGCGCTGGAACTCCTCGACGGCGGCGGGGAGTCGGCCGGGGTCGTCGCGCAGCGCGGCGAACTGTTCCGGGTGGTCGAGGAGTGCGAGGGCGGCGTTGCCGATGAGGTGGACGGTGTTCTCGTACCCGGCGAAGAGGATGAGGAAGGCGAGCGACATCAGCTCGTCCTCGCTCAGCCGGTCCCCCGCGTCCCGGACCGCGACCAGGTCGGAGAGGAGGTCGTCGGCAGGGTGCCGCCGCTTGTCGGCGAGGAGCCCGGTGAAGAAGCCGAGCAGGGCGACGACGGCGTGCTTCGCCTTCTCCGGGTGGGCGGGGTCGGGTGACAGGAGGGCGTCGGTCCACTCGCGGAAGTCGCGTCGGCCGTCGTCCGGCACGCCGAGGAGGTCGCAGATGACGGTGATGGGCAGCGGCGCGGCGTACGCGGCGACGAGGTCTGCGTGGCCGAGCGGCTCGACGGCGTCGAGGAGTGCGTCGGCGGTACGCCGGATGGGGACGCGCAACTGTTCGACGCGGCGCCGGGTGAAGGCACGGCCGACCAGGCTCCGGATGCGGGTGTGGTCCGGCGGGTCCATGTTGAGGAGGTTCGCGTCGAGGGCGGGCGGCAGGGCGAGGCCGCGGTAACCGCCGGGCAGGGCATGGCTCTTGTCGAGCGAGAGCAGCGGGTTCGCGAGGGCCTCGCGGACGTCGTCGTACCGGGTGACGAGCCAGGCGGGCCTGCCGTCGGTGCCGACGGTGCGGTGCACGGGGGCGGTGTCGCGGAGCCGCGCGTACGTGGCGTAGGGGTCGTCGACGATCCCGTGGGCGGGGTCCTGGTATTGGTCTCGGTCTTGAGTGCTCGTCGCCATGCGTCCCACCTTAGGCAGCCGCTTTACCCTTCGTACTCCTGGATCCGCTTCCCGTGACTGCGGTCGACGAGTTCGGGCAGCAGACCGCTCAACTCGCCGACGATGTCCGGCACATCGAGGGTCAGCAATTCGCGGTCGCGCATCAGTACTCGTCCGGCCACGATCGTCGTCCGTACGTCGCCGGAGCGCGCGCTGTGCACGAGCGTGGCCGCGAGGTCGTGCACGGGCTGGGTGTGCGGACCCGTCATGTCGACGAGGACGAGGTCGGCCCGGCGCCCGGCGGTGAGACTGCCGATCTCGTCGCCCAGTCCGACGGCCCGCGCGCTCTGCAGCGTGGCGTGGTCGAGGGCCTGGCGGGCGGTGAGCCAGGTCGGGTCGCGCTCCACGGACTTCTGGACGAGGGCGGTGAGCGTCATGGACTCCCATACGTCGAGGGTGTTGTTGGACGCGGCGCCGTCGGTGGCCAGGCCGACCGGGACGCCCGCTTCGCGCAGGGCCCGTACGGGTGTCGTGTCCCAGCCGAACTTCAGATAGCCGCGGGGCGCGGAGGCGACGGCGACGCGGCCTCCGGAGCGCTTAGCGGCCCGGCGCAGGACGGGCAGGTCGCGGGCGGTGTCGAGGCCGGTGACGTGGGCGAGGAGCACGTCGGTGTCGAGGAGCCCGGCCCGTTCCAGGATCTCGATGGGGGTGCGGCCGTGGCGGGCCAGGCTGTTGGCGGTCTGCTCCTGGTTCTCGGCGGCGTGGATGTGGACCAGGAGGCCGTGCTGCCGCGCGAGTTCGGCGGTGGCGGCGAGGTCGGGCCCGTCGACGGTGTAGGGGGCGTGCGGGGCGAGGCAGGTGGTGATGCGCCCGTCGGCCGCGCCGCGCTGCCGGAGCGCGAAGTCGAGGGAGGCGGCGCGGCCTTCGGGGCCCTGCGTGCTGAAGTAGGCCTGGCCGAGGACGGCGCGCAGGCCGCTCTCGTCGGTGGCGGCGGCGACCTCGTCCATCGCGAAGTAGTGGTCGGCGAAGATGGTGACGCCGCCGCGGATCATCTCGGCACAGGCGAGCCGCGCGCCGAGCCCGACGACGCGCTCGGTGAGGTTGGACTCGACGGGCCAAATCCAGTCGTTGAACCACGCGTGTGCCGGCAGATCCTCGGCGAGCCCGCGCAGGGCGACCATCGGTGTGTGGGTGTGGCAGTTGATGAGGCCGGGGAGGGCGAGGGTGCCGCGGCCGTCGATGTGGGTGTGCGGGGTGGGGGTGGGGCCGCGCTCAGGGCCGGGGGCGGCTGCTGTGACCGAAGCGATGATTCCGTCCCGTACGGCGATCGTCGCGTCCTCGACGAAGACGATCCGCCCCTGCGGGTCGTGGGTGAGCGCGGTGCAGCCGGTGATGACGAGATCGGCGGGACCTTCGGGGCCTTCGCCGTCGACGGGGCCTTGCGGGGTGAGTCCTGCGGGTCCGGGCGCGGGAGGCGGCGTCATCTTTTCAAGGTAGTGCGAGTGCGCATCCGGCAGCCCTGTCGCGGGGACGGTTTCGCGGGCACGCTGGCCCTACCCGCCGATCGGCCGAGGGGACACGGACCAGGCAGTCGGACCAACCGGTCGGACCGGGCAGTCGGACGAGGGAGTCGGCGATGATCATCGGCACGTGGAACCTGGAGAACCTCTACCGCCCCGGCGCGCCGTTCGGCCCCAAGGACAAGGCCGCGTACGAGGCGAAGCTGGCCTCGCTCGCGGCGACGATCACCGCGTTGCGGCCGAGCGTCCTCGGGGTGCAGGAGGTCGGCGACCCGGCGGCGCTCGAGGATCTGGCGGGCCTGCTGGAGGGCACCTGGCACGTCACGCTGTCGCAGCACGCGGACGACCGGGGCATCCGGGTCGGCTTCCTCACCAGCCTCCCCGTCTTCGTCGTCGCCGACGAGGCCGGACTGCCCGAGCAGGTGCGGCCGGTACAGGTCGACGACTCGGGCCGGACGACGGCGCGGGCCGGGCGAGGCGTCCTCGCGGTGACGGTGTCGACGCGGGCGTTCTTCTTCGACGCGGTCGTGTGCCACCTCAAGTCGAAGCTGCTGTCGTACCCCGGCGGGCGCTTCTTCCCGCACGACGAGGGCGAGCGCGCGCGGTACGGCGCGTACGCCTTGTACCGCCGGGCGGCCGAGGCGACCGCGGTCCGTGCCGTCGCCGATCAGCGGCTGCGGGGCGACGGCCGGGAGCACGGGGTCGCCGTGCTCGGGGACCTCAACGACGAGGTCGGGGCCGCGACGACGCAGATCCTGGTGGGCCCGCCCGGCTCCGAGATCGGCACGCCGGGCTTCGACCGCCCGGACAAGGGTGACGCCGCACGGCTGTGGAACGTCGCGCCGTTGATCCCGGCCGACCAGCGCTTCTCCCGCATCCACGCGGGCCGCCGCGAACTCATCGACCACGTGCTGGTGAGCCGCGGCCTGATGGACCAGGTCCGCGGCGCGGGCACGGGCGCGCCCGGCGCCGCGGCGAGCGCGCTGCCGTCGGTGGAGGACGGGGATCCGGCGGTACGGAGGGAGGCGTCGGGGTCGGATCACGCGCCGGTGTGGATACGGATTCAGCCGTAGGGCGGGGGGTCAGGGCCCTAGGGGGCGCGGCCCGTAAGGGGGTTCGGGGTAGCGGGGCAGGTGGGTTGAGGTCGAGCAGCGAGGGAAGCCCTAGGCTTCGCCCAGCACCACACCAACGACCCCACTGCTCGCCCGCCCCCAGGAGCCCCACGTGTTCGATCCCGCGCCGGAGCACGGATCCGCGTCCCCGTCCGCGTCCCCGTCTGCTTCCCCCTACCCCTACGCCGAGAGCCACAGCGGCGACCCCGAGGCGGCGCCCGCCCCGCACGCGCTGCTCACGCCCGTGCTCGGGCTGCTGGGCCGGTGGCGCGGCCGGGGCCGGGGCGAGTACCCGACGCTGCCCGCGGACTTCACGTACGCGCAGGAGGTGACGTTCAGCCACGACGGCCGGCCCTTCCTCCGGTACGAGGCCAGGGCCTGGCTGCTCGACGCCGACGACGCCCCGCTGCGGCCCGCGGCGCGGGAAAGCGGCTGGTGGCGGCTGCAGCCCGACGGCCGCGTGGAGGCGCTGGTCACCCAGCCCACCGGCATCGCGGAGATCGCGGTCGGCCATGCGGCGGAGGGCACGGTCGACCTCGCCACGCACGACGTGGCGCTCACTCCCACCGCCAAGGACGTCACGGCGACCCGCCGCCGCTACACGCTGACCGACGACGGCACGCTGACCTTCACCCACGACATGGCGGCGGTGGACCAGCCGCTGCAGCACCACCTCTCGGCACGCCTGCGCCGCACGCGGTGAGCACGGGGACACGCGAACGCGAGGAAGCGGCGGAGGAGGCGGCCGAGGCACCGGAGGCGGTAGCGCCGGCGCAAGCATCGCCGGAACCGGAGCCGGAGACGCAGACGCAGACGGAGCCGGAACCGGCAGAGGCCGGAGCGGCGGACCCGCGCGGCTGGCCCGACCTCCCCGGCGACACGGCCCTGACGATCCGCGTCCCCGAGGCGAACCCGCTGGTACGAGCCGGTTTCCCCGCCCACGTGACGGTGCTCTACCCGTTCCTCAACGCGTCCCGCTTCACCTCAACCACCCACGCCGACCTGACGGACCTCTTCGCCGCCCACCCCGCTTTCACCCTCACGTTCGACGAGTTCCGCCGCTACCCGGGCGTCCTGTACCTCGCCCCGACCCCGGAGACCCCCGTGAGCGCCCTGACCCGGTCCCTCACGGACCGCTGGCCGGAAGCGCTCCCCTACCGCGGCATCTTCATCCCACCCCTGGCCCCCCACCTCACCCTGGCGAACGACGAGGGCCCGGACACCTGCGAAGCGGCCTACGACACCCTGCAGTCCCGGCTCGCCCCGTCCCTCCCCCTGACGAGCCACGTGGACACCGTCCACCTGATCGTGACGGACGGCCCGGGGAAGGGCTGGCGGGACCTCAAGACGTACCGGCTGGGAACGGGGCGAGTGTCACGCCCGCGTGAAACCTACGGAGGGCCAAACAGGCCATAACGCAGGAAGATGGGCATCAGGCGCGCCCGGCTCCGCTACGGTTTGCCGCCATGGCCCTCACCTTCCCCCGCCTCTCCGGTACCCGCCTCGCCGTGGCCGCCGCGGCGACCGCCGTGCTGGCCGTCGGCGCGCCTGCCGCCTACGCCTCTCTGGACGACGACACGAAGTCCACGTCTTCCTCGCCTTCCTCTTCTTCCTCGCCTTCCTCTTCTTCCTCGTCTTCCTCGTCGACAGCCGCCGCGTCGACCGTCGCCCGCGGCAAGCCGTACACCGAGACGCGGCTCTTCTTCGGCACGGAACGCCCCGACGGCGGGCCCGCCGTGACGGACAAGCAGTTCATGGCCTTCGTCGACAAGGAGGTCACGCCGGGCTTCCCCGACGGGCTGACCATCCAGAACGGGCGCGGGCAGTGGCGCGACTCCAACGGCAGGATCGAACGCGAGCGTTCGTACGAGCTGATCCTGCTGTATCCGACGACCGAGAACCGCAAGCGGGACGTCCAGATCGAGGAGATCCGCAGCGACTACGAGAAGAAGTTCGCGCAGGACTCGGTGGCGCGGCTGGACGAGCGGACCCGGGTGGACTTCTGAGGACGTCGGGGATCCCTCCAACGCCTCCAATGCCTCCCAACGCCCCCCATCGCCTCCCTCCCGGGCGTAATTCGCTGGCGCACCATCTCTGGCGACTGCAGGCTGATCCCCCATGAACCACCGGATACGCGCCCTGCACACCGACACGACCATCACCGTCTACCAGGCGTACTCCCCGGAACTCGGTGTCCCGGCGGCCCGCACCGGGCGGTTCCCCGCCGCCTGGAAGCGGGACCGCATGACGTGGATCAAACCGTCCTTTCTGTGGATGATGTACCGCTGCGGTTACGCGACCAAAGAGGGTCAACAGACGGTCCTGGCCGTCGAGATCACCCGTGAGGGCTTCGACTGGGCGCTGCGCCACGCGTGCCTCTCCCACTACGTGCGCGGCCTCCACGCCGATCAGGCCGCGTGGCAGCGCGAGTTGCGACGCTCCCCCGCCCGCGTCCAGTGGGACCCGGAACGGGACCTCCACCTCAACGCTCTTCCGTACCGGAGCCTGCAATTGGGCCTCTCCGGCGAGGCGTCCCGCCGCTTCGCGGACGAGTGGACGGTCTCGATCACCGACGTCACCGACCGAGCGCGGGAGATCCACGGGCTCGTGCGGGCCGGGGACGAGGAGGCGGCGACGCGCCTGCTGCCGGAGGAGCGCGCGTACCCGGCGGGCGACGACCTCCTGTCGCACCTACGCGCCTGATCCGACTCCCTGCCTCACGCCTCCGCCACGCCGGCCAGCGCTCCCACCGGGTCGACGTCCGCCTCCCCTTCGGGCCACCAGTCGTCTCCGCCCGGCTCGCTCCGGTACGGGTACCAGCGGCCGTCCGTCCCGTAACGGAGTTGGAGCGTGCCCTCCGCGTTGGTGAGCTGGTTGCGGTGGATCGTCATCCGGGGCAGATCGGCGGCGACGAGGGCGCCGCGGGCTCGGTCGAAGGGCCCGGCCGGCGGGTCCCAGGAGGTCTCCAGGGTCGCCAGCCCCGCCTCGCCGCCCTGCCGCCAGGCGGCGGCCGCGCGGGAGAGGTCGGCGGGGGTGCGCCCCACGGACCTGGCCAGCTCGGCGAACTGACGACTGAAGGTGCGGCGGCCCGTGAGCCCGGGATGCGAGGCCGCGAGACGGACGGCGTCGTGCCAGGCTGAGCCGTCCCCCGGGAACGCCTCCGCACCGGCCTCCCCCGCGAGAAACGCGTGGGCCCTGCGCGCGGCGTCCGTGATCAGAAACTCCAACGCCGTCGGATCCGGAGCTCCGGAAAGAGCAGGCAACACGGGGGGCTCACCGGGCTGCACGGGCACCGGCATGGGCGCGGGCAACGGCGAGCGATACGCCGCACCGAGAACCTCCCGGGCGAGGACTCCGGGGAGGACGGGACGGTTATCCGGGTTGTCCGGGGGCGAGGGTTGCTCGCCGGGGAGGGCAGGGGTGCTGTCCGGGCGCGACGGTTGCTCGCCGGGGAGGGCAGCGGTGCTGTCCGGGCACGGCTGCCGCCCGCCGGGCAGGGCAGAGCCACCATCCACGTGCAGCTGCTGGCCGTTCGCGGGGTCGGGGGCGCCGGCCGGGTGCGGTTGCTGTCCCCCGGGCAGGGCCGAAGCGCTGTCCGAGTGGGACTGCCGTCCGCCATGCGGGGCAGACCCGCCACCCGCCTGCAGCTCCTGCTCGCCGGGACCGACGGGACCACCGTCCGCGTGCAGTTGCTGACCGCCCGCAGGGCCGGTGCCGTCGGACGGGTGCGGTTGCTGGCCGCCGGGCAGGGCGGGAGCGGCGTCCGGGCTGGACTGCCGTCCGCCATGCGGGGCAGACCCGCCACCCGCCTGCAGCTGCTGCTCGCCGGGAGAGACGGGACCACCGTCCGCGTGCAGTTGCTGACCGCCCGCAGGGCCGGTGCCGTCGGACGGGTGTGGTTGCTGTCCCCCGGGCAGGGTCGGAGCGCTGTGGCGGCTTGGCTGGTGTTCGTTTGGAGGGGTGGCGTCGTTGGTGGGGTCCGCTTGGCCGACCGGGTGTTTCCCGCTCGGCTCCGCGCCACGGAGCTCCCCCGCCGCGAAGCGGCGACCTCCCGTGGCCCCCGCGACGCGGGGGTCGTCCGTGGCACCCGCGGTGCCAGGTTCCTCCGAGGCCTCCGCCCCGCGCAGCGGACCCCGCAGCGGACCCCGCCGCGCGTCCGCCGCCTCCGCCGCTCCCCTGCGCGCGTTTCTCCGGGAGAGTTCGTCCAGGAGGTCCTGTTCCTCGCCGCCGCGCAGGAGCAGGAGGACGAACGGGTCCGCGTCCAGGAGGCGGGCCGTCTGGTAGGCGAGGGCTGCCGCGTGTTTGCAGGGGTGGCCGCGGTCCGGGCACGTGCAGGAGGGGGACAGTTCGCGGGCGCCGGGGAGGAGGGGGACGTCCGCCCGGTCCGCCGCGTCGGCCAGCGCGTGCGGCATCTCCTGGTCGAGCAGCGCGGCGATACGCGCGGGATCCGTGGCGACCACGTCCAGGAAGCGGTCCCAGTGCTCGGGCAGCATCGTCCGCATGCGGATCTCCGCGCGGTACGGCCGGGGACGGCTCCCGTGGACGTACGCGACGATGCGGCCCGGCGCGACGGTGATCGTGTCGACCGCGCCCTCGCGCGCATACGTACGGCCGCGGGCCAGCCGCGCCTGGTCCAGGGCGCTCTCCTCCAGCGCGTCGATCCACGCGTTGCCCCACCAGGACGTGGCGAACGGCGCCCCGGGGTCGGGGTGCTTCGGCAGGGCCGGGAAGACGCGGCCGCTGCCCATGCGGCTCGTCTCGCTCATGCCGCTGGCCCAGCCCAGACCACCGCCCCGCCCCGGCCTGCCGCCCCGTTCCGGCCCACCGCCCCGCCCCGGCCGTCCGCTGCCCCGCGGCGTCATGCCGCCCTCCTCAGTGCGACCAGGTCCGCCAGTTCCGCGTCGGACAGTTCCGTGAGCGCCGCCTCGCCGCCGTCGCCGAGCACCGCGTCCGCCAACGCCTGCTTCGCGGCGAGGAGTTCGGCGATGCGGTCCTCGACCGTTCCCTCGGTGACCAGCCGGTGGACCTGCACGGGCTGGGTCTGGCCGATGCGGTACGCGCGGTCGGTGGCCTGCTCCTCGACCGCCGGGTTCCACCAGCGGTCGTAGTGGATCACATGGCCCGCGCGGGTCAGGTTCAGACCCGTGCCCGCAGCCTTCAGGGAGAGCAGGAAGACAGGGACCTCGCCCGACTGGAAGCGGTCCACCATCTCCTCACGGCGCGCGACCGGCGTACCGCCATGCAGGAGCTGGGAGGTGATGCCGCGCGCGGCCATGTGCGCCTCCAGGAGGCGCGCCATCTCCACGTACTGCGTGAAGATCAGGACCGCGCCCGCGCTCTCCGACTCGGCGAGGATCGTGTCGAGGAGCTCGTCCAGGAGTTCCAGCTTGCCCGAGCGCGGACGGCCCGTCCGGGTCGTGAGCATGCCGTCCTTCAGGTACTGCGCCGGGTGGTTGCAGATCTGCTTGAGCGCCATCAGCAGCTTCATGACCAGGCCGCGCCGCGCCATGCCGTCCGACGCCTCGATCCGGGCGAGGGTCTCGCGGACCACCGCCTCGTACAGCGACGCCTGCTCGCGGGTGAGGGTCACCGGGTGGTCGGTCTCCGTCTTCGGCGGGAGCTCCGGCGCGATACCGGGGTCCGACTTCTTGCGGCGGAGGAGGAAGGGGCGGACCAGACGGGCGAGGCGGTCCAGCGCCTCCTCGTCCGCTCCGGTCCCGGAGGGATCGCCGCCCTCCACCAGTCGTGCGTGGCGGGCCCGGAACGCCTTCAGGGGCCCGAGCAGACCCGGCGTCGTCCAGTCGAGCAGTGCCCACAGCTCGGAGAGGTTGTTCTCGACAGGGGTGCCGGTGAGCGCGACCCGCGCCGGGGAGGGGATCGTGCGCAGCGCCTTCGCCGTCGCCGCGTACGGATTCTTGACGTGCTGGGCCTCGTCCGCGACGACGAGGCCCCACTTCTGGGTGGCCAGTTCGGCGGCGCTCGTGCGCATCGTGCCGTACGTGGTGAGGACGAAGCCGCCGGTCAGGCCGGTGAGGGTGCGACCCGTGCCGTGGAAGCGGCGGACCGGCTCACCGGGCGCGAACCGTTCGATCTCGCGCTGCCAGTTGCCGAGCAGCGAGGCCGGGCAGACCACGAGCGTGGGCGCGTCCTGCGCGCGGTGCAGGTGCAGGGCGATGACGGTGATCGTCTTGCCGAGGCCCATGTCGTCGGCGAGACAGCCGCCGAGGCCGAGGGAGGTCATGCGGTCGAGCCAGGCGAGACCCTTGAGCTGGTAGTCGCGGAGGGTCGCGCGCAGGCCCGGCGGCGGGGCCGGTACGTCGAGGTCTCCCGTCACGCGTTCGCGCAGCCTCGCCAGCGCGCCGACCGGCACGGCGGGCACCTGCTCGCCGTCCACCTCGGCGGTGCCGGTCAGCGCGACCGACAGGGCGTCCACCGGGTCGAGCAACCCGAGGTCCCGCTTGCGCGCCTTGCGGACGAGCGCGGGGTCGACCAGGACCCACTGGTCCCGGAGCCGGACGACCGGGCGGTGCGCCTCCGCGAGGAGGTCGAGCTCCGCCTCGGTCAGCGGGTCGTCCGCCTGGTCGCCGAGCGCCAACTGCCAGCGGAATTCGAGGAGTTCCTCGGTCTTGAAGAAGTCGAAGTTGTCGGCGGCGGTGCCGGGGGCGGGGCGGACGACGGCGGTGGCGGTGAGCCCGCGGGTGAGCTCCCTGGGCCAGTGGACGGCCACGCCCGCCGCGGCGAGCCGACCGGCGGCGGCGCCCAGGAGGTCGTACAACTCCTCCTCGCCCAGCGGTAGCACGTCGGGCCGCGGCCGCTCCAGGAGTCTGCCGAGCGGGGGCCACACGCGGGCCGCGCGGCGCAGCGCGAGCAGCGTGTCGACGCGGGCGCGCGGCCCGAAGTGATCGGTACCGGCCCAGAGCTCGGGCACGTCCGCGACGAGCGCGGGGTCGGCGAGGCTGTGCACCTGGACGACGGCGGCGGCGGGACTGGCGACGGAGGCGCGGACCTCCGCGCGGTCGGCCGCCGCGTCGGCGACCTCCACGGCCGCCTCCGCGTCGCCCCCACCCCGGGAGCCCTCGCCCCCGTCGAACACCTCGTGCGCCCGCAGGTCGAGGCGGAGTGACACGCGTACCCCCGCGTCCATGCCGGCGGCCACCTCGGCCGCCCACTCCCGGGCACCCGGCAGGTGCTGCGGCTCGCGCGCGGCGAAGGGGGCGCCGACCGCGTGCGCGGCGGCGGGTGTGCGGGGCAGGGCGTCGAGCACTGCGTCCACGAACGCTCTGATCAGGGCGAACGGCTGCGGGAGGAGCAGGGGGCCCGGCCCGTGCCCCGGCAGCGGCACCGCGTGCGCCTCCGCGGGGAGCGCCGCGGCGATGGCGCGCAGATGGACGACGTCGGCCTCGTCCAGCGGGCCCGCCCGCCACGCGTCCACGTCCCCCGGAGTCAGCCCGGGCAGCAGCCTGCCCCGCGCCGCCAGGTGCAGCGCGTGCCGGGCGGCGGCGCCCCAGCAGGCCACCGCGGGGTGCGGGCGCTCGGCGCGGAGCAGCAGCGGCACGGCTTCGGCGACGGGCAGGAACAGCGCGGGCACCGTGCGGCTCCGCGCGCCGTTGCCGTGCTTGCGGGCGACGACCAGGTCACCGCGTACGCCGATATCGGTGTCGTCGAGCTCGGCCTCCGCGTCCGGGCCGGGGTTCCAGAAAGCGACCCGCCCCTCCCGCGGCACCTCCGCCGGGAGGAAGACGGCGGCACAGGAACGCACGAGCGCGGCACGGGAGCGTGCGAGGGCGGCGCCGTCGCGCCCCTCAGGCACCTCGACCCCCATCGTCACCACCGCCTAGCTCAGCCCCTGCTCACGCACCTGCCACTCGTGCTCGCCACCCTAGGCGAGGCCACTGACAACGCCGCCGCAACCGGCCTGCCGCCCACCGGCACCCCGGCACCTGGTCTCCCACGCGTCCCACCCGCCCCGCCCGCCCCACATGAACACTGGCAGGAAACTTTCCTAACAATAATTCATCCCAAGTTATTGACGCGCACATGCCGCGTCGCCAGGATTCCGGATTGACGGTTCGGCACCCCCCACGCCTCCCGAGGAGACGGACATGCCGCTCACTCCGCGCACCACCACTTCCCGCCCGAATTCCCGCACCCGCAAGGCCCGCCTCGGCATCCCCATCGCCGCAGGCGCCTCGCTCGCCCTCGTCGGCGGCGTACTGCTCTGGTCCCCCGCCGGTGAGGCCGACGCCTCCCCCGCCGCGGCGCCCGCCGCGGCCCGCGCCGGGTTCACCGCGGTCGCCGCCGGTGACATCGCCGAGCAGTGCACGGCGAGCAGCAGCAGCTGCAAGCACGCCAAGACCGCCGCTCTGGTCAAGCAGATCAACCCGTCCTTCGTGATGACCATGGGCGACAACCAGTACGACGACGCGCGCCTGAAGGACTTCCAGAAGTACTACGACAAGACTTGGGGCGCCTTCAAGAGCAAGACGCGGCCCGTGCCCGGCAACCACGAGAGCTACGACCCGGCGGGCGCGTTCAAGGGCTACAAGTCCTACTTCGGGTCCGTCGCCTACCCCGACGGCGAGGCCTACTACAGCTTCGACCAGGGCAACTGGCACTTCATCGCCCTCGACTCCAACAACTTCGACGACGACGAGCAGATCGACTGGCTCAAGGACGACCTCGCCGCCAACTCCAAGAAGTGCGTGGCCGCGTACTGGCACCACCCGCTCTTCTCCTCCGGCGAGCACGGCAACGACCCGGTCGGCCGCCCGGTCTGGAAACTGCTCCAGGCCAACAAGGCCGAGCTGGTCCTCAACGGACACGACCACCACTACGAGCGGTTCGCCCCGCAGAACGCGGACGGCAAGGCCGACGCCAACGGCATCGTCGAGCTGCTCGGCGGCATGGGCGGCGCCAACCCGTACGACATCGAGGAGGTCCAGCCCAACAGCCAGAAGCGGCTCACCGACACCTTCGGTGTCGTGAAGCTGAACTTCACCGACACCGGGTTCTCCTGGAACCTCGTCGGCACGGACGGCTCCACGAAGGACACCAGCCCGTCCTACAACTGCCGCTGAGCCGGACGAACGCGAACGCCATGTATCTGGCCACCACCGACGCGGTCGCCAAGGCCTCGGAGCAGGAACAGTCCGAGGCCCGGCGCGGCCGCGTCGCGGGACCCGTCCTCGCGCTCGGCGCGGTCAGCCTGGTCACGGACATCTCCTCCGAGATGGTCACGGCCGTCCTGCCGCTCTACTTCGTCCTCCAACTCGGCCTCTCCCCTCTCCAGTTCGGTTTCCTCGACGGGCTCTACAACGGAGTCACGGCCCTGGTACGCCTGGCCGGCGGGTACGCCGCCGACCGCGGTGGCCGGCACAAACTCGTCGCGGGCGGCGGGTACGCCCTCTCCGCGCTCTCCCGCCTCGGGCTGCTCCTCGCGGGCGGCGCCACCGCCGGGATCGGCGCGGCGCTCGCCGCCGACCGCATCGGCAAGGGCGTGCGCACCGCCCCGCGCGACGCCCTCATCTCGCTGAGCAGCCCGCCCGACACGCTGGGCCGCGCCTTCGGTGTGCACCGGGCGATGGACACGACGGGCGCGCTGCTCGGGCCGCTCGCCGCGTTCGCGCTGCTGTGGGCGACGGCGGACGCGTACGACGCCGTGTTCGTCGTCAGCTTCTGCTTCGGGCTGCTCGGAGTGCTGATGCTGGTCGCCTTCGTGCCGGGACACCTGTCGCAGGTCTCACTGCGACCACCACGCCAGGACCCCGAACGACACCGGCCCGCCGCCGCACGTCCTCGCGCCCTCGCCCTGCTCCGCGTCCCCGCCTTCCGACGCGTCCTCCTCGCGGCGGCGCTGCTCGGCGCCGCCACCATCGGCGACGCGTTCCTCTACCTCCTCCTCCAGCGACGGCTCGACTTCGCCATCTCGTGGTTCCCGCTCCTGCCGCTGGGCGCCGCCGCCGTCTACCTGCTGCTCGCCATCCCGGCCGGGCGGCTCGGCGACCGCATCGGGCGCCGCGTGCCGTTCCTCGCCGGACACGTCGCGCTGCTCGGCGGCTACGTCCTCCTGCTCGCGCCCACCGACGGCTGGCCGCTCCTCATCGGCGTACTGCTGCTCCTCGGTGTCTTCTACGCGGCCACCGACGGCGTCCTCATGGCGCTGGTCGCCCCCGTGGTCGCCCAGGAGCGGCGGGCGAGCGGCATGGCCGTCCTGCAGACAGGACAGGCCCTCGCCCGGCTCGTCGCCGCGGCCGGGTTCGGTGCCGCGTGGACGCTGTGGGGCGTCGAGACCGCGCTGACCTGCGCGGTGGTCGCACTGACAGTGGCGGTCGCCGGGGCGGCGGTGCTGCTCCCGCGGTCGGACACATCTTCCGGAGGCACCTCGTGAAGCCACAGTCCCCCTCCCCGCTCTCCTCCCTCCGCTCCCGCGTCGTCGCCGTGGCCGCGGCGGCCGCGGTCCTCGCGGGCGTCGCCGTCACGTACACGCTGCAGGCGGCCGAACGCGCCGAATCGGCCGACGCGACCTCGGAGTTCGGCCTGGACCGGGGCAAGCTCTACTTCCGCAGTACGACAGAAGCGGCGGGCCGGGTCGCCCGCGTCCCGGTCTCCGAGGACGGGGGCGGCGGCGCGCGCACCACCGGCGGCCCGTCCTGCGAGCGCTTCTACGCCGCCGCGGGCACGGGACTCTGCCTGCAGCGCAGGGCGGGGATCCCGCCCAAGTCGTACGCGGTCGTCCTGGACGACCGGCTCCGCGAGAAGCGCCGGATCGCCCTGACCGGCATCCCCAACCGGGCGCGCGTCTCGGCGTCGGGGCGGATGCTGTCCTGGACGATGTTCGCGACGGGCGACTCGTACGCGGGCTCGTCGTTCTCCACCCGTACGTCGATCCTGGACACCCGTACGGGTTACCTCATCAAGAACATGGAGGAGATCCCCCTCACCCTCGACGGCCGCCGCTACCACTCCCCCGACGTCAACTACTGGGGCGTGACCTTCGCGAAGGACGACAACCGCTTCTACGCGACGGTGTCGACGAAGGGCAAGACGTACCTCGTACGGGGCGACATGGCGAAGTGGTCGGCGACCGCGCTGCGTTCGAACGTCGAGTGTCCCTCGCTCTCCCCGGACAACACGCGCATCGCCTTCAAGAAGCGGGTGCGGAAGGGCACGCGGGACCCGTGGCGGCTGTACGTCCTCGACCTCCGCACGATGCGCGAGCACCCGCTCGCCGAACGGCACAGCGTCGACGACCAGGCGGCCTGGCTGGACGACGACACGCTCGCGTACGCCCTGCCGGGCGCGGACGGCCGTAAACAGGACATCTGGACGTCCCGGGCGGACGGCTCGGGGGACCCTGTTCTGCGGGTACGCGGCGGCAGTTCACCGGCGGCGGTGCGGTGACCCCCTGGGCGGAAAATCGGATGCGTACGCGCCGCCGACCCCGCACGCTCACCCCATGACCACATCCGAACGCACCGTCGTCCCCACCCTCTTCCCGCCTCCCGGATACGCCCACGCCGCCGTCGTCGAGGCCGGTACGCGGCTCGCCTTCATGGCGGGCTCCGTCCCGCTCGACCCCGAGGGGAAACTCGTGGGCGAGGGCGACATCGCCCGGCAGACCGCGCAGGTCATCGCCAACCTCGACGAGGCCCTGCGCGCGGTGGGCAGCGACCTGTCACAGGTGGTCGCCAGCACGGTGTACGTGGTCGGCGACGAGCCCGCGGCGCTCAGCACGGCGTGGGAGGTCGTGCGCGGTTCCGCCCTGCACGACGGGCCGCACACATCCACCCTGCTCGGCACGTCCTGCCTCGGCTATTCGGGGCAGCTCGTCGAGATCACCGCCACCGCAGTCGTCCCCGACCCGGCTTAGCCCCGCGTCCTAGCCGCGGGCCCGGCCGGCCAGGCCCAAGGCGTACTCCGGCCACCACTGGCCCGCCTTCGGGCCGCCCCGGCACGTTCCGTCCGACTCGCCGGGGCGCTTGATCCACAGGTAGGCGTCGAGGGAGGGGTCGCCTGTATTGGTGGTGGGGGGCGTGCCGAGGGCGCGGCCCGGCGGGTTGCACCAGGACTGGGCGCCTCGGTACGGGCCGTTTCCGTTACGGCTACTGTCGATGACGAAGCGCTTGCCGCCGCCGAGCGCTCGGGCGAGGCGGTGCCCGTACACGGAACTGACGGCGTCGGTCTGGTAGTTGGAGACGTTCAGGGCGAAGCCGTCGGCCTCCGCGATGCCCGCGCCGCGCAGCGGGGCGACCAGGCGGCGTTCGTCGGGGATCCAGCCCGCGTTGCCCGCGTCGACGTACACCTTCGTGTGCGGCTGACGCTTCAGGCGCTCGACCGCGTGGGCGAGCAGCCCGTACCGCTCGGCCGCGTTCGCGCCCGGGCAGCCCGCCACCAGGTGGGCGACGGCGTCCGGTTCGACGATCACGTACGCGCCGTGCGAGCCGAGGCCGGCGGCGAAGTCGTCGATCCACCGGCGGTAGTGCGCGGCGTCGCGGGCCCCGCCCGACGAGTACGCGCCGCAGTCCCGGTGCGGCACGAAGTACGCCACGAGGACCGCCGTACGCCCCGCCGCGGCCGCCGCCTCGACGTGCTCCCGCACCACGGCACCGGCACCGTCGCTGTGCAGCCAGAACGCCTGCGGCCGCCCGGCGATGCGCTCGATGAGCCGGGCGTCCCCCTCCCTGCCCGCCCGCCGCCACTCCGCGGCCTGACGGGCGGCGGCGCTCTGCGGGTCGACCCAGAACACGGAGGCGGTGTCGCCGGGGGCGGTGTCGCCGGGGGTGAGAGCGAAGCCTGGTGCGCCCAGAAGCAGTGCCGTGGCAAGGGCCACGCGGAGGCGGAGGCGGCGGGAGGACGACGGGGACACCGGGCGGCTCCAGTGGCTCGGCACCGGTCCTGCCCGGCGCTTTCCCGGAGTCTGGGGTCGGCCCGCCCCGACGGCACCGCACGCCCCCGCCGCCGCGACCGCGGTTCACCCGAAAATCACTCCGACGGCGGCTCCGGCATCACGCCTGCCGGAACCGGTCCGTCGCCGCCCTCAGCTCCTCCGCGATGCCGCGCGCCCCCGCGTTGTGGCCCGCGAGGTCGACGAGCACCAACTCGCTGTCGGGCCACGCCTCCCGCAGCCGCCACGGAATGCCGAGCAGGTTCCCGAAGTCCAGGGTGCCCTGCACCATCACGCCCGGGATCCCCCGCAGGGAATCCGCGTCCCGCAGGACGACCTCGTCACCGCCGAGCCAGTGGTCGTGGGCGAAGTAGTGCGTGACGGTGCGCGCGAAGCCGGCCCGGAACGCCGCGTCCTCGTAGCGCGGCACGGACCGCGGCGGCGCCGGTACGAACGCCGTCTCCCAGTCCGTCCAGGCTCGCGCCGCGGCAGCCCGTACGTCGGGGTCGGGTGACTCCAGGAGGCGGTTGTAGGCGGCGGCCAGGTCTCCGTCGCGCTCCCCTTCCGGCACTCCGTCGCGGAACGCCTCCCACGCCTCGGGAAAGATCCGCCCGAGCCCTCGTGTCAGCAGGTCGACCTCGGCGCGGCTGCCCGTGGCGACCCCCGTGAGGACCAGCTCCGAGACGCGGTCGGGGTACGTCTGCGCGTACCGCAGGCCCAGCACCGAACCGAACGAGGCGCCCCACACGAGCCACCGCCCGATGCCCAGGTGGCGCCGCAGCAGCTCCAGGTCGGCCGTCAGATGCTTGATCGTGTTGACGGACATGTCGGTCGCCGGATCGCTCGCGTGCGGCGTGGAACGGCCCGCGCCGCGCTGGTCGAGCAGGACGATCCGGTACGCGTCGGGGTCGAAGTAGCGGCGGGAGAAGGGCGTGCAGCCGGAACCGGGTCCTCCGTGCAGCACCACGGCCGGCTTGCCGTGCGGGTTTCCGCAGGTCTCCCAGTACACGCGGTTGCCGTCACCGACGTCGAGCATGCCGTGGTCGTAGGGTTCGATGTCCGGATAGAGAGCCATCGGGGCAGGGTAACCGCGCCCCCGCTCACTCCGCCTTCGCGTTTCGCATGCGCCCGTACGCGTACACGCAGCCCGCGAGCGCCAGGTCGGAGAGAAGCATGAAGCCGATGGAGTACGAGTCCTTGGCGCTGTAGATCGCGCCCATGACCAGCGGCGGCAGGAACCCGCCGAGACCGCCCACCGCGCCCACGATGCCCGTGACGGAGCCGACCTGCGGCTGCGGGGTGACCTGCGAGACGAGGGCGAAGACGCTGCCGCTCGCGGTGCCGAGGCCCGCCGCCATGCACAGGAAGCAGATCGTGCCCATCGGGTTCAGCGTCGGGTCGAAGGCCTGCACGACGGCGAAGAACGCGACGACCGCGAGGGCGACCGTGGTGACCGTGGCCGGGTGGATCCGGTCGGAGAGCCAGCCGCCGATGGGCCGGAAGATCACGGTGACGAGTGCGAAACCGGCGGCCTTGGTGCCCGCGTCGGTGGGCGACAGGTCGTACCAGGTCTTCAGATACGTGGGCAGGTACACCCCGAACGCGACGATCCCGCCGAAGCCGATCGCGTAGAGGGCGGAGAGCTCCCACGTCACCCGCAGCCGTCCCGCCTGCCCGAGGCGGGTGCCGAGGGAGCTGGTGGGGACGGGACGGTCGGGGCGGTCGGAGATGAGGAAGAAGGCGAGCACCGCGAAGGCGGCGAGCGCGATCGCCACGACGACGAACGGCAGGTTCTCGCCGTGCTTGGCGATGCGCGGGGTGAAGTAGCCGGAGAGTGCCACGCCACCCATGCCCATGCCGAAGACCCCGAGCGCGAAGCCCCTGCGGGCGGGCGGGAACCAGGAGTTCACCAGCGGGATGCCGATGGCGAACGTCGTCCCGCCGAGGCCGAGCAGGAAACCCACCGCGAGCATCGCGCCGAAGCTGTGCTTGGCCGGGATGATCAGCAGCACCGGGACGATGGTGAGCGCCGAGACGAGCGGGAACATCTTCTTGGCGCCGTAGCGGTCGGTGAGCGCGCCGACGGGCACGCGGCCCAGCGAGCCGACGATCACCGGCACGGCGACCAGGAGCGACTGCTCGAAGGAGCTCAGGTTCAGCCGGTCCTTGAAGTCGCTGCCGAGGGGGGCCACCAGGTCCCACGCCCAGAAGGTGAGCGTGAAGCCGATGGTCGCCAGCACCAGGTTGCGGTAGGCGGCGCCGGGGGGCTTGGCTGCGCGAGTCTCGTCCACGTCCTCACGTTAGGAATGGGTGCCCAGTGCGGCTACTTCGCTGGGCTGTTCGGGTGGAGCCCCGCCTCGAAGGCCGCCGTGCGCAGCACCTCCCGCAGCATCTCCGGGGTGAGGCGGCCGGTGAACGTGTTGCGCTGGCTGACGTGGAAGCAACCGAAGACGTCCAGCGGCTCCTGCGCCTCCTGCTCCGGGCGTTGTGGGTGTTCCGGGTCGACCGCGAGCCGTACGTGCGCCCCGTGCCCGAACGTCGGGCGCGGCCTCGGCACCTGCCAGCCCGCGGCGGCGAAGGCGGGGAACGCGGCCTGCCAGCCGAAGCCGCCGAGCACGACGACCGCCCTGAGCGTCGGGGCGAGCAGCTTCAGCTCGCTCACCAGCCAGGAGCGGCATGTGTCACGTTCCTCCGTGGTGGGCTTGTTGGCGGGCGGCGCGCAGTGCACGGGCGAGGTGATGCGGGTGCCGTACAGCGTCAGGCCGTCGTCGGCGCTCTCGGCCGTGGGCCGGGAGGCGAGCCCGACGTTGTACAGCGCCGGGTAGAGGAACGCGCCCGAACGGTCGCCGGTGAACATCCGTCCCGTGCGGTTGGCGCCGTGCGCGGCGGGCGCGAGGCCGACGATGAGGAGCGCGGCGTCGTGCGGCCCGAAGCCGGGCACGGGCCGCCCCCAATAATCCCAGTCCTCGAACGCCGCGCGCTTGGTGCGCGCCACCTCCTCGCGCCACGCGACGAGCCGGGGGCAGGCGCGGCACTCGGTGATCCGCTGGTCCAGTTCGCTCAGGCCGTCCATGCCCCCACCGTACGTACGTCCGCGCCCGCACCCGCGCCGGGCCCGCTCAGGTCGCCACGGCCCCCAGCGCCACGAACCCGCAGATCAGCACGGCGAGAACGACGAGGAGCGGCCACACGAACCGCAGGTACTTGTCGTAGCCGACCTTCGCGAGCGCCACGCCGCCGATGGTGACGGCCGTCGTCGGCACCCACAGGTTCATCCAGCCGCTGGCCGCCTGCCAGGCCGTCACGACGACCGCCCGCGAGACGCCCGCGAAGTCGGCGAGCGGGGCGAGGATCGGCATGGCGAGCGTGGCGTGGCCGGAGGTGGAGGGGATCAGGAAGGCCAGCGGCAGGTTCACCAGGAAGACGATGACGGCGAAGAGCCCCGAGGACGTTCCCTTCACGACCCCTTCGATGGAGTGCAGCACGGTGTCCGTGATCTTCGAGTTGTTCATGATCGCCGTGACGCCGCGGGCGAGCAGGATGACCAGCGCGGGCGAGACGAAATCGGCCGCGCCCTGGATGATCGTCGAGCTCAGCCGCTGCTCCCCCATGCGCGCGACGAGCCCGACGAGGACCGCCGCGCACAGGAAGAGCGCGGCCAGCTGCGGGAAGGACCAGCCGAGTTCGAATCCGTACGGTGTCGCGTCGGCCTTGCCCGTCAGCGCGCTCGACCACGGCACGACCGAGAAGATCATGAAGGCGAAGACGAGGCCCGTGGTGACGAGCACGGCCTTGTGCAGACCGGTGAGCTCGGGCACGTCGGAGTCGTCATCGGAGATCCGATCCCGATCCCGGTCCCGGTCCCGGTCGTGGTCCCGGTTCCGGTCGCCGGGCAGGAATCCGGAGAGGGAGCGCTCGGGGTCGCGCCGGACGCGTTGCGCATAGCGGATGACGTACGCGACGGTGACGCCGGTCAGCACGATCCACATGGCGGAGCGGAGCACGATGCCGTCGCCGAGCGAGATGCCCGCAGCGGACGAGGCGACGCCCGTCGCGAAGGGGTTCACCGTCGAGCAGAGCACCCCGACGCCCGCACCGAGGATGATCACGCCGACCGCGGTCATGCGGTCGTACCCGAGGGCGAGCATCAACGGCACGATCAGACCGTAGAAGCCGAGCGTCTCCTCGGCGAAGCCCTCGACCGTGCCGAGCAGCGAGAACACGACCATGACGCCGGCGATGAGCAGCGCCCCGCGCTCACGCAGCCGGTGCGCGAGCCGTCCGATGCCGCGGTCGAGCGCGCCGGTCGCGAAGACGACGGTGATGAACGCGCCGATGGCGAGGACGAAGAGGAACACACCGGCGCTGCCGTACAGCGCTCCCGTGTTGTCGGGCGCGACCAGCGCGGTCTTCTCGTCCTGGATGCCGTAGAGCCCGTTGACGGGCGACAGGAAGAGGTCGTTGAGGCGGTCGACGAAGGACTGCCCGGAGTCGACGCGGTGGTAGGTGCCCTCTACGGGGGCGCCGGCTCTGTCGCGGTCGTACTGTCCCGAGGGGACGAGGAAGGCGAGCAGCCAGACGGCGACGGTGACGATCGCGAGGACGGTCAGGGCGCTGGGGAAGGCGAACTTGGCCTTCGTGGGCGGCTTTTCTTCCGAAGGTGCGGACGCGGTGCTCATGCGGCACCGCCGCGCGACTCTCCCGGCCGCCCGTCCTGACCGCCCTCACCGCCCTGACCGCCCTGACCGCCCTCACCGCCCTGCCCGCCGAAGCCGGCCGCGTACTCCCTTACGAAGGCGCACAGCGCGATGACCGTGCCGCGCAGCTCCGAGAAGAGGACGCGCTCGTTCGGGGCGTGCAGATTGCACATGCTGTCCTGCGCGCCGAAGAGCAGCACCTCGGCGCCGGGGGCCGCCTTGGCGAGCCCGTTGACGAGCGGAATGGACCCGCCGGTCGCCACGTACGAGGCGTCCTGCCCCCAGCCCTCCCGCAGGGCGGCGAGCGCGGCGCGGTGGGCGGGGCCCCCGGTGGCGGCCTCGAAGCCGGGCCCGGTGTCGCCGGGCGTGACGGTGAGCGGAACGCCGAAGGGCCTGAGGGAGCGCAGGTGCTCGACGAGCCTGTGCTGCGCCTCCCTCGGGTCCTGCCTCGGGTGGAAGCGGAGGTTCAGTTTGGCTCTGGCGTGCGGCACCACGGCGGAGGCGGCGTGCTGCACGCCGGGCGCGTCCAGACCGATGACGGTGATCGCGGGCCCGCTCCACAGCCGTTCGCCGAGGCTGCCGCTGCCCACGAGCGGCACGCCCTCGCGTACGCCCGCGAGCGAGCGGAACTCTTCCTCTGTGTACGAGGTGCCGGTCCACTCCTCGCGTCGCAGCCCTTCGACGGCGACGTCTCCGTGGACGTCGTGCAGGGTGGCGAGGGCCTTGAGGAGGACGAGCAGCGCGTCGGGGGCCGCGCCGCCGAACTCGCCGCTGTGGCGCGGCTCGTCGAGGGTGCGGACCTCGACGGTCACCTCGGCGGCGCCGCGCAGTCCGGTGGTGAGGGTGGGGGTGCCGGGGCGCAGGTTGCCGAGGTCGGCGATGACCATGGCGTCGCAGGCGAACCGATCCGGGTCGGTGGGCGGGTAGTCGTCGAAGGAGCCCCCGTACTCCTCCTGTCCCTCGATGACGAACTTGACCCCGACCGGCGGCCGCCCCTCGTAGGCCCGCACCATCCCGAGGTGCGCGATCACGTTGGACTTGTCGTCCGCGATGCCCCGGGCGCGCAGCCCGCCCTCGACCGGCGTGGGCTCGAAGGGCGGGGACTTCCAGAGCGACGCGTCGCCGGGCGGCTGCACGTCGTAGTGGCCGTAGAGCAGGACGGTCGGCGCGTCCGGCGACGGGGGCGGGATCTCCCCGTAGATCACGGGGGCGGTGTCCGGCAGGTCGAGCCGCTCGACGTGCGGGACACCGGCGTCGCGCAGCAGCCCGGCCACCAGGTCGTGCGCCTCCTCGACCGGCCCGGCGGGGAAGCCGGGGAACGCGATCGAGGGGATCGCGGCGAGCCGTTCCAGGTCGGCGCGGAGTCCGTCCATCAGACCGTCGACGGTGGCTTCGAAAGACGTCATGGGCAGCGCTCCCGGGAGTGGCGACCGATTTGATGCGATCGGTCCGCATTATCGGCGGCCGGGCTCAGCGGATTCCGGACGGCTCGCCGGGAGGCAGACATGCCGCACCGAAGCCGGACTAAGGTCGACACATGGCTTCGGAGACTTCAGGGGACGGCGGCCGGGGCGCCGCGCCGGGCGGTGGTTCGACGGGGGAGGGTTCCGTGCGGGTCGATGCGTGGATCTGGTCGGTCCGTCTCGCCAAGACCCGTTCGGCGGGCGCCGCCGCGTGCAAGGGCGGCCACGTCCGGGTCAACGGGGAGCGCGTCAAGCCCGCGTACGGCCTGCACGTGGGCGACGAGGTGCGCGTACGCCAGGCCGGCGGCCGGGAGCGCATCGTCGTCGTGAAGCGCCTCATCCGCAAGCGCGTCGGCGCGCCCGTCGCCGTCGAGTGCTACGTCGACAACTCGCCGCCCCCGCCGCCCCGCGAGGCGGTCGCCCCCGCGGGCATCCGCGACCGCGGCACCGGCCGCCCCACGAAGCGGGACCGCCGCGAGATGGAGCGGCTGCGGGGAGCGGAGGGCTAGGAGCGTGGAGCTGGGGGCTATGGGATAGGGGCTAGAGGGCCACCGGGACCGCCCGCACCCACGTGCCGTCCTCCGTCAGGTACGCGTCGACCTTCAGGCCCGCCTCCGTGAGCGCCGTCTCGAACTGCTCCCGGTCGAGGGGTCTGGCCCGGAACGTCTGGGTCCACTCGGCGTCCGGGAAGACGTACTCCGCGCGCACCTCGTTCACGCCGTCGCCGACCGGCGTCGCCGACACGATCCGCACCGTGTAGCCCCCCGGGTCGACCCGCTCTCTCGGCAGGTTCGTGTGGTAGTCCGCGCCCTCCCGCTGGATCAGCACGCAGCCCTGGTCCGTGACGTGGCTGCGGCAGACGCGCAGCATCCCGCGCCGGACGGCCTCGTCGCCCGTGTGCACGAGGAACGACGCGAGCATCACCACGGGGAACTTCTCGTCCAGGTCGAGCTTCTCTATGGGGCTGCGGACCGTCCGCACCCCGCCGTCGAGCACGGCGACCTTCTCCAGCATCTCGGCGGACTCGTCCACGGCCGTGACCCGGAAGCCCCGCTCCAGGAGCGGGCGGGTCACCCGGCCCGCACCACAGCCGAGTTCCAGGATGTGCGCCCCGGCGGGCGCCGCGGCCTCGATGACATCGGGCTCGTCCCCGACGGACAGGCGCGTGTACAGCTCGACCGCGCACCCGTCCGGCGTGATCGCGCCGGGTCCTGTCCCCTCGTATCCCTCACGCATCTCCACGCTCATGCCCGCCCAACGAAGCGTGCGGCACGTCCGGTTCCCGGCGCCCGCACCGTCCCGCCCGCTACAGCGGGAACCAGCCATGCCCCGTGTACCAGTGGCCACCCGCCCGCACGTGGTCGCCGACGGCCCGCTCCACCCGCGTGCGCCTGGGAAGTTCGGCCACGGGAAGGTCCCGGTCGCCGAAGACGAAGCCGATCGGGTCGCCGTCCGACGGCTCCCGCCCATACCCCGCCGCGAGACGGAATCGCCGCTGGAAGCGGACGATGTTCGAGTCGTCGGGAAGGTAGGTCCGCAGCTGCGGGTCGAGCAGCCAGGAATGGCAGACGGCTGTCTCGAAACGTTCCTCGGGGAAGTGGCGGGCGAAGAACTCCCGCGCCAGGGACAGCGACCGGTCACAGGCCTCCGGCGTCAACGCGCCCCGGAAGTCGGTGATGTGGATGTTCAGGCACAGGTCCCCCGGTCCCGCCCGGTGCCCGGCCGCCGCGGCCGCGCCGCCCATGCGCTCGCCCAGCACGGCCCGCTGGAACTGCAGCCTCCCCAACTGGTACAGCTCGCCCCGGAAGTGCAGAGCGAGCCAGTCCGGCACGAGGAGCCCCCGGCTGCCGCGCGCCCTGCGGTGCACCGCCAGATGGCGCCCGAGGTCGGCGAGGGTGCGCCGCGAGACGTCGTCGGGGATGCCGCGTCCGCGGTGGTACGCGCGTACGTGCTCCAGCGCCGCCACGTACACGTACACGGAGAAGCAGCGCCCCAGCTCGCCCCACGCCTCGGGCAGCACGGGCGGCGCGGACAGCTGCCCTCCGACGACCTTTCCCATGTCGCGCACGACGGCGTCCGTGCACCGGTCGAGCAGCCAGCGCGCCTCCGGGTCCGCCCACAGCCGGCCGCGCAGCGCCACGAGCGGGTTGATGTCCTCGTGCGGCACGGCGAGGTCGAGGAGCACCTCCGGCAGCTCGTCGGCGTCCGGAAGCACCGCGGCGGCCTGCGGCTCACCCGCGTCCTCCAGCTCCCTCAGCCACGCGGCTAGGTTTTCGTCGGCCCTGAGCGCTTCCAGCACGTTCCCACCCTCTTTATCCTGTAAAGGAGGAGATGACCTCACATGATGCGTACAGGCAGTGAACCGGTGACCGCGCGCAGTCCCCTGCGGATGCGTTTCTGGTTCAGCGTATGGGGCCTGGCCTGGGCCGTCTTCGGCACCGTGGCCTTCGCGCTCGCCGGCCGCACGGGGTGGGCCGCGGTGTGCGGGGCGCTGCTCGTCGTGATCGCCGCCGATATGGCGTGGGTCGTACACCGGATGCGGCAGGGCCCGCACTACCAGCCGGGCAGGGGCGTGCCGCCGTACGAACCGCCCGGCGCCCGGTAGTCACCGGGCGCCGGGCAGGACAGTGTGCGCCTACTCGTCGTCGAAGCGGGCCGCCGCCAGGTACTCGGGCTGCGGGTCGAGAGCGGCCGCGAGCCGGAAGTGGCGGCGCGCCTGCTCTGGCCGCGCGCCGCGTTGGTAGGTGCGGGCCAGCGCGAAGTGCGCGAACGCGTTGTCCGGCTCGCGCTCCAGGACGATGCTGAACTCCAGCTCGGCGGCGCGCAGTTGCGCGGCGGCGAAGAAGGCGCGGGCCCGCAGCAGACGGGCGGCCGTGTTCTCGGGGTGGGCGGCGATGACGGTGTCGAGCAGTTTCACCGCGCCGCGCGGATCCCGGGCGGCAAGAAGCTGCTCAGCCGCCCGGAAGTCGATGACATGGGTCTCCGGGGTGATTTCGGGCACGCCGGGCTCCTTCCCTCGCTCCCCCGCGTCAACGCCCGCCGCACCCCGGCCTATTCCGCACGCACGGGAACACGTGCCCCACGCGCGCGTGGCGATCTCTCCCGTGCCGACCGCTGTGCGGGTGCTACGCGCGTGCCCTGCGTTCCAGGTCCGCCCAGACCTCAGCGACCCGCTTCGGGAGACCTTCCAGCGGGCCGTCGTTGTCGATCACGATGTCCGCGATCTCCAGGCGCTTCTCGCGGGTGGCCTGGGCTGCCATCCGCGCGCGGGCGTCCTCTTCGCTCATGCCACGCAGGCGCACCAGGCGGTCCAGCTGGGTGGCGGGGCTCGCGTCGACGACGATCACGAGGTCGTAGAGCGGCGCGAGGCCGTTCTCGGTGAGGAGGGGCACGTCGTGGACGACGACGGCGTCGCCGGACGCGGCCTGTTCGAGCTCGGCGGAGCGGGCGCCCACCAGGGGGTGCACGATCGCGTTGAGCGCGGCCAGCTTCTCGGCGTCCGCGAAGACGACCGCGCCCAGCTTCGGCCGGTCGAGCGAGCCGTCCGGAGCGAGGACGTCCGCGCCGAAAGCCTCGACGACGGCCGCCAGACCGGGAGTTCCGGGCTCCACGACTTCCCGCGCGATCTTGTCCGCGTCGATCAACACGGCACCCGCCGCGACGAGCAGCCGCGACACCTCACTCTTACCGGCACCGATGCCGCCGGTCAGGCCAACTTTCAGCATGCACGGAAGCCTAGGGCCTGGCCCTACGCGTCGCCCTCGCGCTCGGCGAGGAAGCGTTCGAAGTCACGGCCGATCTCGTCCGCCGACGGGATGTCCACCGGCTCGGCGAGCATGTTGCCCCGCTCCTGCGCGCCCGCCGCGGCGTCGTACTGGTGCTCGAGGCCCTGGACGAGCGCGACGAGTTCCTCGTCGCCCTCCTGGATCTGCCGGTCGATCTCGGTCTGCGTCCGGTGCGCCTCGGTGCGCAGCCCGTGGGCGACGCTCGGCAGCACCAGTCCGGTAGCCCCCGTTATGGCCTCCAGGACCGTCAGGGCGGCGTCGGGGTACGCGGAGCGCGCGATGTAGTGCGGCACGTGCGCGGCGACGCCCAGCACGTCGTGGCCCGCCTCCAGGAGGCGGTACTCGACGAGGGACGCGGCACTGCCCGGCACCTGCGCCTCGTCGAAGGGACTGCGGTGTCCCGGCACCAGGTCGGTGCGGTTGCCGTGCGGGGTGAGTCCTACGGGGCGGGTGTGCGGCACCCCCATGGGGATGCCGTGGAAGTTCACGGAGAGCCGCACGCCGAGCCGCTCCACGATCTGCTGGACGGCCGTCGCGAACCGCTCCCACTCGACGTCGGGCTCGGGCCCGGAAAGCAGCAGGAAGGGCGCGCCGGTGGCGTCCTGGACGAGGCGGACGTCGAGCGTCGGCACTTCGTAGTCGCTCCAGCGGTCGCGCCGGAAGGTGAGCAGCGGGCGGCGGGCGCGGTAGTCCACGAGCCGGTCGTGGTCGAACCTGGCCACCACCTGCCCGGGCAGGCTGTCCGTGAGCCGCTCGACGATCTGGTCGCCGGTTTCGCCCGCGTCGATGTATCCGTCGAAGTGGTAGAGCATGACAAGTCCGGCCGACTCCTGGGCGAGCGCCATGTCGACGACGGCGAGGCCCTTCGGCTCCCATGCGTACAAACCCTGCGGATCAAGCACTGTGACCGCTCCTCCTCGTGTTCGTAGTGGAGAACACGCGCAGCGTCACGGGCATTCCCGGCCTTCCTTGCCCAGTCGACGAGTTGAAGAGCTGGTCCATACCTTGACGCGGACATGCCCCGCCTCTACGTTCATGGGTACGTCCAGTGTTCATGTACAAGAACTTACTCAAGAACACACCTCAGCCTCAGCCGACGGGAAGGCCACCCCCATGCGCACCCGACGCCCCCTGCTCACCGCCCTGTTCGCCACGACAGCCACCACCGCACTCCTGGCCGCGCCCTCCGCCGCGACCGCGTCATCCGCCCCGACGCGGACCATCGAGGTGTCCACGGCCGCCGAGCTGAAGGCGGCGCTGGGCGACGCCTCCCCCGGCGACACGATCCACGTCGCCGACGGAACGTACTCCGGGAACTTCAAGACCTCCGTGGCGGCGAGCGCCAACTCCCGCATCACGCTGACCGGTTCGTCGAAGGCGGTGCTCAAGGCGGGCGGCGGCTACGGCCTCCATCTGAACGGCGCCGCGTACTGGACGGTGAAGGGCCTCACCGTCACCGGCGGCCAGAAGGGCATCATGATCGACTCCGCGCGGGGCGTCGTCGTGGACACCGTCACCGTCCACGGCCTCGACATGGAAGGCGTCCACTTCCGCACGTCGAGCAGCGACGGCGTGATCAAGAACTCGCGGATCTACGACACCGGGAACGACGACCGCGGCATGGGAGAGGGCGTCTACGTAGGCACCGCCAACACGCTCTCCGACAAGAGCGACCGCGTCCAGATCCTCGGCAACACCATCGGCCCGGACGTGGGCGGCGAGGCGGTCGACCTCAAGGAGGGCACCACCGGCGGCAAGGTCTCGGGCAACACGTTCGACGGCAGGGGCCTGACCGGCAACCATTACGACGACTCGTGGATCGACGTGAAGGGCAACAACTACGTCATCGAGAACAACACGGGCAAGAACACCACGAACAACGGCTACGAAACCCACTCCCAGCAGTCCGGCTGGGGCTGCGGCACGGTCTTCCGCGCCAACAGGTCCACCCTGACGGGCGCCACGGGCGACAAACAACTGGCCATCAACGTGACGAACCAGAGCACGTCGTGCAAGACGACGGTCTACGCGAGCAACACGGTGACGGGCGGCAGGGGCCTGACGAACATCCCGGTGACCCCCTAGAAGCAGGTCCCGAAGGGACAAGCTTTTAGGGGCGCGGGGAACTGCGCGCCCAGCCCCCACCGAACCGGCACCCGAAAACACAGAAGCGGGCCCGCACCTCCGAAGAGGTACGGGCCCGCAACGTTCAACTACCGCCTAGAGAGAGCGACGCGAGGTCAGCTCTGACCGCCGGCGAGCTTCTCACGCAGCGCGGCAAGCGCCTCGTCGGAAGCAAGGGCGCCGGAGTTGTCGTCCGACTCCGAGGAGTACGAACCGCCGCCACCGGTACCGGCGGACGGGGCCGCGCCGGCCGGAGCCGCCGCACCCTCGGCCTCGGCCTGGGCGTCCGCCTCGCGGGACTTGATGACCTGGGCCTGGTGCTGCTCGAAGCGCTGCTGCGCCTCGGCGTACTGGCCCTCCCAAGCCTCGCGCTGGGTCTCGAAGCCCTCGAGCCAGTCGTTCGTCTCGGGGTCGAAGCCCTCGGGGTAGATGTAGTTGCCCTGGTCGTCGTAGGACGCGGCCATGCCGTACAGGGTCGGGTCGAACTCGACGGCCGACGGGTCGGCGCCGAAGGACTCGTTGGCCTGCTTCAGCGACAGCGAGATCCGGCGACGCTCGAGGTCGATGTCGATGACCTTGACGAAGATCTCGTCGTTGACCTGGACGACCTGCTCCGGGATCTCCACGTGGCGCTCGGCCAGCTCGGAGATGTGGACCAGGCCCTCGATGCCCTCGTCGACGCGCACGAACGCACCGAACGGAACGAGCTTGGTGACCTTACCGGGAACGACCTGCCCGATCTGGTGCGTGCGGGCGAACTGCTGCCACGGGTCTTCCTGCGTCGCCTTGAGCGACAGGGAGACACGCTCGCGGTCCATGTCCACGTCGAGAACCTCGACGGTGACTTCCTGGCCGACCTCGACAACCTCGGAGGGGTGGTCGATGTGCTTCCAGGAGAGCTCGGAGACGTGGACGAGACCGTCGACGCCGCCGAGGTCCACGAACGCACCGAAGTTGACGATCGAGGAAACGACGCCGGAGCGGACCTGGCCCTTCTGCAGGGTCGTGAGGAAGGTCTGGCGGACCTCGCTCTGGGTCTGCTCGAGCCAGGCACGGCGGGACAGGACCACGTTGTTGCGGTTCTTGTCCAGCTCGATGATCTTGGCCTCGAGCTCCTTGCCCACGTAGGGCTGAAGGTCGCGGACGCGGCGCATCTCGACGAGGGAGGCCGGCAGGAAGCCACGGAGGCCGATGTCGAGGATGAGACCACCCTTGACGACCTCGATGACGGTACCGGTGACGATGCCGTCTTCTTCCTTGATCTTCTCGATCGTGCCCCAGGCACGCTCGTACTGAGCGCGCTTCTTGGACAGGATCAGACGGCCTTCCTTGTCCTCCTTCTGGAGAACCAGGGCCTCGATCTCGTCACCGACGGCGACGACCTCGTTCGGGTCGACGTCGTGCTTGATGGAGAGCTCGCGGCTGGGGATGACGCCTTCGGTCTTGTAACCGATGTCGAGCAGGACCTCGTCCCGGTCGACCTTCACGATGACGCCGTCGACGATGTCGCCGTCGTTGAAGTACTTGATCGTCTCGTCGATCGCGGCGAGGAAGGCTTCCTCGTTACCGATGTCGTTGACCGCTACCTGCGGAGTGGTGGCGGTGGTCTCGGTGCTGCTCGTCATGTGGGAAAGGGCTCCGGTACGGACATTGAAGTCGTAGGTACTGCAACGCCGGAGCCGATTTCGCACTCTGTAGAAGCCGGACAGCCTAGGAAGCGCGACTCCCGCGAAACGGAAGGCGCCTCGACAACCGAGGGGACATACAACAGACGCGAGCGCAGCCTGCTATGTCTGAGGAGCGCAGGCTCGCAGCGCAACTTGTAGCATACGGGGGCAGCCGGACAGGGTCAATGCGCGAAGGCGCACACCCGGGGCGGATCGCCGCATACCCGGCACAAAACCTGTCGCATGAGGCCACACGGGCCGCACCGCGCCCCCTTCGCGACGAGGTTCGACGGAAGACACGGAAGAGTACGACGATGGAGCCGATCATCCAAGAGTCCGAGCTGCCCGAACCCGAAGCCACCCGGCGTGACGCGAACGTCACGGAGAGCAGCCGCGCGAACCGCGGCTGGTGGGACCGGAATGCCGACGAGTACCAGATCGAGCACGGCACGTTCCTCGGGGACGACCGCTTCGTGTGGGGTCCCGAAGGGCTCGACGAGGTCGAAGCCGAGCTGCTCGGTCCGCCCGAGGAGCTCAAGGGCAAGGACATCCTGGAGATCGGCGCGGGCGCCGCGCAGTGCTCGCGCTGGCTGGTCTCGCAGGGCGCCAGGCCGGTCGCGCTCGACCTCTCGCACCGCCAGCTCCAGCACGCCCTGCGGATCGGCGGAAACGTTCCCCTGGTGCAGGCCGACGCCGGGGTGCTCCCCTTCAAGGACGGCTCCTTCGACCTCGCCTGCTCCGCCTATGGAGCGCTGCCCTTCGTGGCCGACCCCGTGCTCGTCCTCAAGGAGGTGCGGCGCGTGCTGCGGCCCGGCGGCCGCTTCGTCTTCTCCGCGACGCACCCGATCCGCTGGGCCTTCCCCGACGAGCCGGGTCCGGAGGGCCTCTCCGTAGCGGCCTCCTATTTCGACCGCACTCCTTATGTGGAGCAGGACGAGCAGGGCAACGCGGTCTACGTGGAGCATCACAGGACGATCGGCGACCGGGTGCGGGACATCGTGGCCGCCGGGCTGCGTCTCGTCGACATCGTGGAGCCGGAGTGGCCCGCCTGGAACACCCAGGAGTGGGGCGGCTGGTCCCCGCTGCGCGGAAACCTGATCCCGGGGACGGCCATCTACGTGTGCGTACGAGACTGAGTACGTGACCGGTCTCCGTAACGAAGCGCTGGACCTGCCCGTACGCGACGCGCTGCCCGCCCTCCGCTCCGCTCTGGAGGGGCCGGGCAGCGCCGTGCTGTGTGCCCCGCCGGGGACGGGCAAGACGACGCTGGTGCCGCTGGACCTGGCCGGGCTGCTCGATGCCTCGCGGGGGTCGCGCCGGGTCGTCGTCGCCGAGCCGCGGCGGATCGCCGCGCGGGCGGCCGCCCGGCGGATGGCGTGGCTGCTCGGCGAGAAGGTGGGCGACAGCGTCGGCTACACCGTGCGCGGTGAGCGCGTGGTGGGCGCGCGCACGCGCGTGGAGGTCGTCACGACCGGTGTCCTGCTGCAGCGGCTCCAGCGCGACCAGGAGCTGGCCGGCGTCGACGTGGTCATCCTCGACGAGTGCCACGAGCGGCATCTGGACGCGGACACCGTGGCGGCGTTCCTGGTGGACGTGCGGGCGGCGCTGCGGCCCGAGCTGCGGCTGGTGGCGGCGTCCGCGACGACCGACGCGGAGGGCTGGGCGCGGCTCCTCGGGGACGCGCCCGTGGTGGAGGCGCGCGGGACCGCGCACCCCGTGGAGGTGGTGTGGGCGCCGCCGCCGCGCGCGGTGCGGCCGCCGCACGGGATGCGGGTGGATCCCGCGCTGCTGTCCCATGTGGCGTCGGTGGTGCGGCGGGCGCTGGCCGAGCGGGACGGGGACGTCCTCTGTTTCCTGCCCGGGGTCGGCGAGATCGCGCGGGTCGCCGGGCAGCTGACGGGCCTCGGCGACGTGGAGGTGCTGCAGGTCCACGGGCGGGCACCCGCGGCGGTGCAGGACGCGGTGCTCACCGGGTCGGCGGGCCGGCGCGTGGTGCTCGCGACGTCGGTGGCCGAGTCGTCGTTGACGGTGCCCGGGGTGCGGGTGGTCGTGGACTCGGGGCTCGCGCGGGAGCCGCGGGTGGACCACGCGCGCGGGCTGAGCGCGCTGGCGACGGTGCGGGCCTCGCAGGCGGCGGGGCGGCAGCGGGCGGGCCGGGCCGGGCGTGAGGCGCCGGGGGCGGTGTACCGGTGCTGGGCCGAGGCCGAGGACGGGCGTCTGCCGCGTTTTCCCGCCCCGGAGATCAAAGTGGCCGACCTCGCGGCGTTCGCGCTCCAGGCGGCCTGCTGGGGCGATCCCGACGCCTCCGGGCTCGCACTCCTCGATGCACCGCCGGGCGGCGCGATGGCGGCGGCCCGTGAGGTGCTCGCCGCGGTCGGCGCGGTGGACGCGGGCACGGGCCGTGCGACGGAGCGGGGGACGCGGATGTCCCGGGTGGGACTGCATCCCCGGCTCGCGCGGGCCCTGCTCGACGCCGCGCCGCGGGTCGGCGCCCGCCGTGCGGCGGAGGCGGTGGCGCTCCTGAGCGAGGAACCGCCGCGCGAGTACGGCGACGACCTGGCGGGCGCGTGGCGGGCGGCGCGCGCCAGCAAGGACGCGTACGGGTCGCGGTGGCGGACCGAGGCGAGGCGCCTCGCGTCATCGGCGCCCGGAGGCCCCTCCGAGGGCGCCGGCAGCGACGAGTACGTGGCCGGTCTGGTGGCCGCTCTCGCGTTTCCGGAGCGGGTGGCCCGGAGTGTGGGCGGCGGGACGTATCTGATGGCGGGCGGGACCCGCGCCGAGGTCCGGCAGGGCTCCGCGCTGTCCGGGGCGCGATGGCTCGCGGTGGCCGTGGCCGACCGTCCGGTGGGCGCGGGCCACGCGCGCGTGCTCCTTGCCGGGCACGTCGACGAGGGCGTGGCGCGTGACGCGGCGGCCCCGCTGCACTCCGAGGGCGACGAGGTGGCGTGGAGCGGCGGTGACGTGGTGGCGCGGCACGTGGAGCGGCTCGGCGCGGTGGAGCTCGCGGTGCGCCCTTTGAAGGAGTCCGCTCCGCGGCTGGTGCGGGAGGCGCTGTTGGCCGGTCTTCGGGAGGAGGGGACGGGGCTTCTGAAGTGGTCGCGTGGCGCGCGGGAGCTGCGGGAGCGGCTCGCGTTCCTGCACCGCCACCTCGGGGCGCCCTGGCCCGACGTATCGGAGAACGCGCTGCACGCGCGCGTGGACGAGTGGCTGGAGCCGGAGCTCTCCCGGTCGGCGCGCCGGGCCGATCTCGGACGCATCGACGCCGGGCAGGCCCTTGGGCGGCTGCTGCCGTGGGCGACGGGCGAGGCGACGCGCCTCGACGAGCTCGCCCCTGAGCGCCTTGAGGTGCCGAGCGGGTCCCGGATCCGGATCGACTACTCCGACCCCGAGCAGCCGGTGCTCGCCGTCAAGCTGCAGGAGATGTTCGGCCTCGCCGACACCCCGCGCATCGCGGACGGCAGGGTCCCCGTCGTCGTCCACCTCCTGTCCCCCGCGGGGCGTCCTGCGGCCGTCACCGCCGACCTCGCCTCCTTCTGGCGGTCCGGCTACCGCGCGGTCCGTTCCGACCTGCGCGGCCGCTACCCGAAGCACCCGTGGCCGGAGGACCCGGCGACGGCCGAGCCGACCCGCCACACCAAGGCCCGGCAGGCCGCGCGGGGCTCTGAGGGGTAGCAGCCGCGGGACGGGGCCCTAGGCGTTGACGGGTTCCGGTTCGGGGTCGCTCTCCGCCGTGGGCGCCGGATCGCCGGGCCTGCGGCTGCGGGCCTCCAGCCAGAGCGCGAGGGCCAGCAGAAGGATGCCGAGGGTCAGGAATCCCCAGGGGAGGTACGAGGTCAGCAGGAGGACCAGGACGCGCTGGGACTTGACCAGGTCGACGGTGTCCTTGATGTAGTCCTCGCGCATCTTCACGTGCCCGGAGAAGACGGTGACCTTGTCGCGGTCGCCGAGGAGGGTGCCGCCGCGGAGTTCGTTGTTCTGGATCTCCTCTCCGTAGACGGGCGCTCCGGTGGTGGGTTCGACCCAGAACTTGCGGACGGTGGTGTACCAGCGGGTGGTGCCCGTCTTGGCGAGGGACTCCGGAGTGATGCCTTTGACGGGCATCGTCTTCGGGAAGGGCACTTTGGTCCAGGGGATGGTCTGCTCGAAGTAGTAGACCTCCAGGCCGCGGAAGTTCTGGGTGCCCTTGTAGTGGATGGGGCGGGTGACGCGGGCCTGCGCGTCGAAGTACTCGTAGTCGCGCTTCTCGGTGAGGAAGGGCCACTTGAACTCGATGCCCTCGCGTTTGACGGGGTCCCCGTCGACCGCTTCTCCCGTGGCGTGGACGGGTTCCTGGCTGTGCGCGTCGAAGATGTACCGCTCGGGGATCTTGGAGACCATCTTGCCGTCGGCGTCCTGGACGTAGGAGAGGGCGTCCCAGACCACGACGTCGCGGTCCGCCGTCTTCTCGATCTTCTCGGAGGCCTCGACGTTGCCCTTGAGGGTCTGCACGATGGTGACCTTGTCGATCTTCTCGGCCTTCATGGAGCCGTAGTCGATGAGGGTCGGGTCGTCCGCCTCCAGGACCGCCTCCTGGTACTGGCTCGGCGGGATCTTGGCGAGCCGCGGGAAGGCGTACCAGCGCATGAGCGGGGACATGGCCGTGCAGAACACGGCGAAGGCGAGCAGGACGAGGCTGGCCTTGCGGCGCATCGCGGCGGCCCTCCCTACGTCTATGGGTGCTTGGGGACAGTGGTGAGGAGCGGCTCGGGGGACGTCTCGCCCGATGGGGCGCCGATCGCCGTGATGGTCAGGACCAGGGCGAGCGCGGCGGCGAGACCTGCGGCGGCGGCGATGAGAGCGCGCATGCGGGGCCTCCCGATTCGGCGTACGGCCGGAACTGATAGGTCGTCAGGCCGGGCACCGTAGCAACGGACGGGCGAGATGAGAACACGTTGCACAACACAGGACCGCCCCTCCGCCGTGGTGGCGGAGGGGCGGTCCTTGTCGCCGCGTGGCGGGCCCGCGCGGGCCCGTCCGGTCAGGCGCCGGGCGAAGCGCTCGTGGAGGCGCTCGGCGACGCGCTGGGCGAGGCACTCGCGGAGTCCGACGGCGACGGCGTCGCGTCGGGCTCCGGCGCGGTCACCTTCAGCTCGACGGTCAGCGTGGCGCCGCCCTCCGTGACGATGCGCAGCAGGTACGTGCCGGCCGCGCCGTCCGCGTACATCTTCGGGAGCTTCAGCACGCCGTTCGGGCCGGTCTTCAGGCCCGTCAGGGTGCGGACCGGGTTGCCGTCCGCGCCCTTGAAGTACGGGCCCTTGTCGTTGGCGGAGGCGTCCGTCGCCGACTTGATCATCGTGGCGGTCGCCGCGACGCCGTCCGCGACCTTGCCCTTGTGCGTCGCCCTGACCTCGACCTGGTCGGCGAACTCCTTGCCCGTCTCGCAGACGAGCGCCTTGTCGCTGGTCCTGGCGAGCGCGTCGGCGACGCGGGCGAGGGTCTGCGCCTCGAAGTCGACGCGGGACGCCGCCTTGCCCGGGACCCGGGCCTGCACGACGAACTTGCCGGCCTTCTGCCCCGCCTTCAGCACCGGCGCGGTGGCCTTGCCCCGGGAGTCCGTGGTGACGGTGACGCTCCGCGCGCCGCCCTCGAAGCGGGCGTCCGTGTCACCGGACACCGTGAACCGCACCTTCACCTTGGGCACGAAGGCGCCCGACTCGGTCAGGGCACGCACCGCGACGCGCTCGCCGAAGGCGTTGCCCGTCTTCGCGACGAGGTCGCCCGTCCCGGCGTTCGCCAGCATGTCGACGTCCGCGGGCTTCGGCTTCTCCGAGCCGCCACCGCTCGGCGGCGTCGGCTTGGAGCTGCCGCCGCCGTTGTTGCCCGGCTTGTCGGCGCCGGAGCCGGGCCGCGGCTTCGGCTTGGACGACGGGGAGTTCGACGGCGTCGGGTCCGGGCGCAGGCCCGGGTAGCGGGTGTCGCTGCGGTCGTCCGGCAGAACACCTGTGCCGTCGGGGATCTCGTGGGTGCCCTTGCGGTAGTACTCCAGCCACGACAGGACCGTGTTCAGGTAGTCCGTCGACCGGTTGTAGCTCAGGATCGCCTTGTGCAGGTCGGCCTCGACGGACAGGTCGCGGTCGTTCGCACACAGATAACGGCCCGCGGCGAGCGCCGCGTCGTAGATGTTGTTGGGGTCCTTCTCGCCGTCGCCGTTGCCGTCCTGGCCCCAGGTCGCCCACGTCGACGGAATGAACTGCATCGGGCCGACGGCACGGTCGTGCGTGGTGTCCCCGTCGTACGCGCCCCTGTCGGTGTCGGTGATCTTCGCGAAGCCGTTGCCGTTCAGGGGCGGGCCGAGGATCGGCTTGATCGTCGTGCCGTTCGCGTCGACACGGCCGCCGCGGGCCTGGCCGGACTCCACCTTGCCGATGGCCGCGAGGAGTTGCCAGGGCAGGTTGCAGCCGGGCTTGTCCTTGTTGAGGGCCGTCTCGGCCTTCTTGTACGCGTCGAGGACCGTGACGGGCAGGCCCGCTTCCTGCTTGGTGTTCCCGCCGTTCGGCGGGACGGGGCTCTTCAGCTCCGGCAGGTCGGTGTAGTACGGGGAGTCGCCGGTCGCGGAATCACCGGACGGCGGTGGGGTGTCGGCCGCGCCCGCCGCCGGCCCCTCGCGTCCCACGTCCGTCACGCCCGGTGCCTGCGACGCGGCGAGGGCCGCCACCGCCGCCGCGGCGACCGCGGCGGTCACCGTTCCTCTGCGCAGCCGCCTGCCGATTACCGGCCCCATGACCGAGCCACCCCTCCCCATTGACGACTGTTGCGCGTCGCCCCACCCCCGGTGCACGCTTGCTTTCGCACGCGCGTGCTCTCAGTGGATCGACTCAGCCGACACTACGACAACTTCACGCGCCCAGGCACCCGTTCGTGCCCGGTTTTTACCGGTTGGCAGGACCGCCGCGACAGGTCTGTTACGCAGCGGGGTCCCAGGTCTCCCCCTCCGGCTCCACCGAGCCGTCCGGGACCTCACTGATCTCACTCTCCGGGGTCAGCCCCTGCACGGCGGAACGGCCCTTGTTCAGACCGCGGTGGACGGCCTGCGCGATGCGCTCGACGGTCCGCACGCCGTACGCCATCGACGGGTTCCCGTGGCTGAGCACGACGATCCGGTACGTCCGTCCCTCGCCCTTGAACACCCCGACGCTGTGCACGCGCCAGCCCAGGGTCGCACGGGGCAGCCAGCCGTTCTTGAGGTGGGCGCGGACACCGCGCGGCATACCGGCGGGCACTCCCCAGCGCTGGTCGCGCCGTACGTCGGCCATCTGCCGCAGGCCGTACGCACGCGCCCGCTCCTTCAGTACGTCACGTGCGCGACCGGCGCCCGTCAGCACGCCGAGGAGCCGCATCTGGTCGGCGGCGGTGGTCCGGGTCAGGCCCCAACGGCCGTACGGGCCGAGCGTGGTGGCCGTCGTGCCGACGCGGCGCAGGAAACGGGAGAGGTAGGGGTGGCCGAGGTCGTTCCAGAGCCGTCCTGCCGCGTTGTTGTCCGACGTGGTGATCATGGGGCGGATGTGGCGGCGTTCCCACGCGGTGAGGTCGCGGCTCCACTCCTGCGCGCGGCGCAGTGCCGCCTCCATCATCAGGACCTTGGTGACGCTCGCCGCGTCGTAGCGCCGGTTCCCGGCGAGGTCGCAGGTGAGGCCGGTGCGGGTGTCGTGGACGGACACGGAGACGCTGCCCGCCCTGGACGACAGCGCCGCCCGGATGTCCTTGGACACCCGGGCGGCGAGAGCACGGTCCTGGCCCGCCGTGCAGAGGGCGGCGCCGCTGCCGTGCTGGGGGCGGCTGGCCTCGGCGGCGGTGACGGGTATGGGGGCGAGGAGGGCCGTGGTGAGCGCGGCGGCGAACGCTGCGCGGGGCTTTCGCAGGTGAGGAGCCATGCGGTCATCCTGACGCGGGGGTCAGGGGGCGGCGCCTGCTTGGGGGCCACGCGGGTGAGCCCGCGTTTTCCCGTGCGGGTGCGTGGGGGCTCGTCGCGCAGTTCCCCGCGCCCCTGGAAGCCGGGCCGCCTTCCGGCTGCGGGTGCGTGGGGGGTGCTCGCGCCGTTCCCCGCGCCCCTAAAAGCCGGGCCGCCTTTTGGGTGCGGGTGTGTGGGGGGGGGTGCTCGCGCAGTTCCCCGCGCCCCTAAAAGCCGGGCCGCCTTTTGGGTGCGGGTGTGTGGGGGGTGCTCGCGCCGTTCCCCGCGCCCCTGGGTGGGGCTCCTGGGCGTTCCGGTATGTGTCGCGTCTCTGGGCGGGACGAGCGTGTGGCCCTCGGGTGGACGAGTCAGGGGCGCGGGGAACTGCGCGACCAGCCACAGCTGGCCCGCAGTCGAAAGCGCACCCCCCGCAGAGCGGATCCGGTCCCCGGCCCAGGAGGGCTAGTGCGCTGCGGATTCCCAGTCCGGCCCAACCCCCACCGACACATCCAACGGCGCTCGAAGCGACACCGCCCCGGCCATCTCCCTCCGCACCAGCTCCTCCACCTTCGCCCGCTCGCCCGGCGCGATCTCCAGGACGATTTCGTCGTGGACCTGGAGCAGCATCCGGGAGTCCAGCTTCGCCTCCGTGAGCGCCCCGTGGACGTTCAGCATCGCGATCTTGACGATGTCCGCCGCCGTGCCCTGGATCGGCGCGTTCAGCGCCATCCGCTCCGCCATCTCGCGCCGCTGGCGGTTGTCGCTGTTGAGGTCAGGCAGGTAGCGCCGGCGACCGAGCATCGTCTCCGTGTAGCCCGTGGCGCGGGCCTCGTCGACCGCGCGGCGGAGGTAGTCCCGCACCCCACCGAACCGTTCGAAGTACGTGTCCATCAGCGCACGCGCCTCGCCCGCCTCGATGTTCAGCTGCTGGGAGAGGCCGAACGCGGACAGGCCGTACGCCAACCCGTACGACATCGCCTTGATCTTGCGCCGCATCTCCGCGTCGACCGCCGAACCGTCCACGCCGAACACCTGCGAGGCGACGGTCGTGTGCAGGTCCTCGCCGGAGGAGAACGCCTCCAGGAGGCCCTCGTCCTCGGAAAGGTGCGCCATCACGCGCAGTTCGATCTGGCTGTAGTCCGCGGTCATGAGGGACTCGAAGCCCTCGCCGACCACGAAGCCGCGGCGGATCGCCCGGCCCTCGTCCGTGCGGACGGGGATGTTCTGCAGGTTCGGGTCCGTGGAGGAGAGCCGGCCCGTCGCCGCCACCGTCTGGTTGAACGTGGTGTGGATACGGCCGTCCGCGGCGGTCGTCTTGATCAGACCCTCGACCGTGACGCGCAGCTTCGCCTGCTCGCGGTGGCGCAGCATGATGACCGGCAGTTCGTTCTCGGTCTGCGCCGCGAGCCACGCCAGCGCGTCCGCGTCCGTGGTGTACCCGGTCTTCGTCTTCTTCGTCTTGGGGAGGTTCAGCTCGCCGAAGAGGACTTCCTGGAGCTGCTTGGGCGAGCCCAAGTTGAACTCGTGGCCCGCCGCCGCGTGCGCCTCCTTCACGGCCTGCTGCACCGCGCCCGCGAACTGCTGCTCCATGGACTGCAGATGCTCGCGGTCCGCCGCGATGCCGTGCCGCTCCAGGCGGGCCAGGAGCGCGGACGTCGGCAGCTCGATGTCCGTGAGGAGATCGCTCGCGCCGACCTCCGTCAGCTTCTCGCCGAACGCGGTGCCGAGGTCGAGGATGGTGCGGGCCTGCGACATCAGGGAGTCGGCCTCGGCCCGGTCGTCCTCCTCCGTACCGAAGGCGAGCTGTCCGTCGGCCGCCGAGGCGGGCGCCAACTCACGGCCCAGGTACTCCAGGGACAGCGCGTCCAGCGCGAAGGAACGACGGCCGGGCTTCACCAGGTACGCGGCGAGTGCCGTGTCCATGGTGACGCCCGCCACCGACCACCCGTGCTCGGGGAAGACCCGCATGACCGCCTTGGCGTTGTGCAGCACCTTCGGCTTGGCCGGGTCGGCGATCCACGCGGCGAACGCGTTCTCATCGGCCTCGTCCAGCGTCGCCGGGTCGAACCAGGCGGCCGCCCCGCCGGCCGCGGCGAGCGCGACCTCGGTGACCGTGCCCGTGCCCAGCTGCCAGGTGTCGACCGTGGCCAGACCCAGGACCGCGTTGCCGTGCTCCGCCAGCCACGGCGCCAGCTCACCCGCGCCCAGCACCGAACCGTCCAGCTCCACACCCGGCTCGGCAGGGGCCTGCTCGGCCTCCGCCGCGCCCGGGTCGACGGCCAGCAGCCGCTCCCGCAGCGACGGGTTGCGGATCTCCAGGGTGTCCAGGACCATCGCCAGCGCCGTACGGTCGTACGGAGCGCGCTCCAAGTCGGCGACCGTCTTGGGAAGTTCGACGTCGCGCACCATCTCCGTCAGGACACGGTTCAGCTTGACCGCCTCCAGATGGTCGCGGAAGTTCTGCCCCGCCTTGCCCTTGACCTCCTCGGCACGCTCGACGAGGTCGGCGAACGAACCGAACTGGTTGATCCACTTCGCGGCGGTCTTCTCACCCACACCGGGGATGCCGGGCAGGTTGTCCGACGGGTCGCCGCGCAGCGCCGCGAAGTCGGGGTACTGGCTCGGGGAAAGCCCGTACTTCTCCTGGACCTTCTCCGGCGTGAACCGCGTCAGCTCCGAGACGCCCTTCGTCGGATACAGCACCGTCACGTGGTCGGTGATCAGCTGGAACGAGTCACGGTCACCCGTGACGATCAGCACGTCAAAACCGGCCGCCTCCGCCTGCGTGGCCAGCGTGGCGATCACGTCGTCCGCCTCGAAACCGTCGACCGCGAACCGCACCGCGTGCATCGCGTCGAGCATCTCGCCGATCAGCTCGACCTGCCCCTTGAACTCGTCGGGCGTCTTCGAACGGTTCGCCTTGTACTCCGGGAACTCCGTGGAGCGCCACGTCTTGCGCGACACGTCGAACGCCACCGCGAAGTGCGTGGGCGCCTCGTCACGCAGCGTGTTCGCCAGCATCGACGCGAAGCCGTAGATCGCGTTCGTCGGCTGGCCCGTCGCGGTCGTGAAATTCTCCGCGGGCAGCGCGAAGAACGCCCGGTACGCCAGGGAGTGCCCGTCCATGAGCATCAGGAGCGGGCGCCGCTCACCACCGGCCTGCCCGGCCTTCGCCGCCGCCGTCTCGGACTTCTTCTTCGCTGCTGTTTCTGCCACGTCCCCGATCCTGCCACGCCCCACTGACACTCCGGCTCCACCGAACCCCGACCCCCGGCATTGTCACCGGCACGTGGGAGGATCGGAGACGTAGCTCACGTACGTGCTCGAAGGGGAGCCGACCATGGCAAGCAAGCCGCCCAAGGGCGATCCGGTCCAGGACGCACCGCAGGTCGCCGAGGTCCAGCACGCGGCCGCCGGCCTTCCCGCCATCGGTCACACCCTGCGCATGGCACAGCAGCAGATGGGCGTGCGCCGCACCGCCCTCACCCTGCTCCGCGTCAACCAGAAGGACGGCTTCGACTGCCCCGGCTGCGCCTGGCCCGAGCCGGACCACCGCCACAAGGCGGAGTTCTGCGAGAACGGCGCGAAGGCCGTCGCCGAGGAAGCCACGCTGCGCCGCGTCACCCCCGACTTCTTCGCCGCGCACCCCGTCGCGGACCTCGCCACCCGCAGTGGGTACTGGCTGGGCCAGCAGGGCCGCCTCACCCACCCCATGTACCTTGCGGAGGGCGCCGAGCGGTACGAGCCCGTGTCCTGGGACCGCGCCTTCGACATCATCGCGGAAGAGATCGCCGCCCTCGACTCCCCCGACGAGTCCGTCTTCTACACCTCGGGCAGGACCAGCAACGAAGCCGCGTTCCTGTACCAGCTGTTCGCCCGCGAGCTCGGCACGAACAACCTGCCCGACTGCTCGAACATGTGCCACGAGTCGTCCGGCTCCGCACTCACCGAGACCATCGGCATCGGCAAGGGCAGCGTCCTCCTGGAGGACCTCTACACATCGGATCTGATCATCGTCGCCGGGCAGAACCCCGGCACGAACCACCCGCGCATGCTCTCCGCCCTGGAGAAGGCCAAGAACAACGGCGCGAAGATCATCACGGTCAATCCGCTGCCCGAAGCGGGCATGGAACGCTTCAAGAACCCGCAGACCGCACAGGGCATGCTCAAGGGCACCGCCCTCACGGACCTCTTCCTGCAGATCCGCCTCGGCGGCGACCAGGCCCTCTTCCGCCTCCTCAACAAACTCATCCTGGAGACAGAGGGCGCGGTCGACGAAGAGTTCGTCCGCGAGCACACCCACGGCTACGAGGACTTCGTCGCCGCCGCACAGGACGCCGACTGGGACGACACCCTGCGCGCCACCGGCCTCGACCGCGCACGCATCGAGGAAGCGCTGAGCATGATCCTCGCGTCGAAGCGCACCGTCGTGTGCTGGGCCATGGGCCTCACCCAGCACAAGCACTCCGTGCCGACCATCCGCGAAGTCGTCAACTTCCTGCTGCTGCGCGGCAACATCGGCCGCCCCGGCGCCGGCGTCTGCCCCGTCCGCGGCCACTCCAACGTGCAGGGCGACCGCACCATGGGCATCTTCGAACGCCCCGCGCCCGCCTTCCTCGACGCCCTGGAGAAGGAGTTCGGCTTCGCACCGCCCCGCCACCACGGCCTCGACGTCGTCCGCGCCATCCGCGCCCTCCGCGACGGCGACGCGAAAGTCTTCTTTGCCATGGGCGGCAACTTCGTCTCCGCGTCCCCCGACACCGACGTCACCGAGGCAGCCATGCGCCGCGCCCGCCTCACCGTGCACGTCTCCACGAAACTCAACCGCTCCCACGCCGTCACCGGCGCCCGCGCCCTCATCCTGCCCACCCTCGGCCGCACCGAGCGCGACGTCCAGGCAAGCGGCGAACAGGTCGTGACCGTCGAGGACTCCATGGGCATGGTCCACGCCTCCCGAGGCCGCCTGGAGCCCGCGAGCAAGCAGCTCCTCTCCGAGCCCGCCATCGTGTGCCGCCTCGCCCGCCGCGTACTCGGCGAGACGTCCCGCACACCGTGGGAGGAGTTCGAGAAGGACTACGCCACCGTCCGCGACCGAATCGCGCGCGTGATCCCCGGCTTCGACGACTTCAACGCCAAGATCGCCCGGCCCGGAGGGTTCGCCCTGCCCCACGCTCCCCGCGACGAGCGCCGCTTCCCCACCGCCACCGGCAAGGCCAACTTCACCGCCGCCCCCGTCGAGTACCCGGCCGTTCCGAAGGGACGGCTGCTGCTCCAGACCATCCGCTCCCACGACCAGTACAACACCACGATCTACGGCCTCGACGACCGCTACCGCGGCATCAAGAACGGCCGCCGCGTCGTCCTCGTCCACCCCGACGACGCGGCCGACCTCGGCCTCGCCGAAGGAACGTACGCCGACCTCGTCAGCGAATGGCAGGACGGCGTGGAGCGCCGCGCCCCCGGCTTCCGCGTCGTGCACTACCCGACGGCCCGCGGCTGCGCCGCCGCGTACTACCCCGAGACCAACGTCCTGGTGCCGCTCGACGCCACCGCGGACACCAGCAACACCCCCGCCAGCAAGTCCGTCGTCGTCCGCCTGGAACAATCGGCCGTCGACTGAGCGTTTGCTCAGCGACAGCGCGACGACGAACGAACGGAGCCGGGCCCCATGGGCGAGCAGCACAGCGTGAAGTTCCCGCAGGAAGTCCTCGACGAGTACGCATCGCTCGGGGTCGACCTGCCCTCCCTGTTCTCCGCCGGACACCTCGGCACCCGCATGGGCGTACAGATCCTGGAAGCCTCGGCAGAGCGCGTCGTCGGCACCATGCCGGTCGAGGGCAACACCCAGCCGTACGGACTCCTGCACGGCGGCGCGTCCGCGGTGCTCGCCGAGACCCTCGGCTCGGTCGGCGCGATGCTCCACGGCGGCGCGCAGAAGCTCGCCGTCGGCGTCGACCTCAACTGCACGCACCACCGCGGCGCCCGCTCCGGCCTGGTCACCGGCGTCGCGACGCCCGTGCACCGGGGCCGCTCCACGGCGACGTACGAGATCGCGATCACCGACGAGCACGACAAGCGGGTGTGCACCGCACGCCTGACGTGCATGCTGCGGGACGCGCAGAGCGCCGCGGGCTGACCCCACGAGGGCGGCGGCGCGGGCGCGTCGAGGGCGTGCGCATTGTCGTAGCGGGCGCTTCGGTCTAGCGTCACTTCATGAGGCACCGGATATCGCTCTGTGCGCTCGTCCTCGCCGCCCTCACCGCCGTCGCCGGATGCAGTGATTCCGGAACCGGCGAACCGGACGCGGCCCGCAGCCCCTCCCAGGGCTCCACCTCCCCCGCCGACCTGTGCGCCACGATCATCACCAAGTGGGCGCACAAGATCTACGACGCCGGGGACAAGACCTACGGCGACTACCAGTCGATGGGCCTGTCGAACGGGCAGTACCTCATCCTGCGCGACATCCTCGACGCCGCACGCGCCGAACGCAGGCGTGAAACAGCCGCCTCGGGACGCAAATTGATCGACCGTCAGGCGCGCGAGCGGTGCGCGGAACGGTACCGCGACGGCGGGCCGAGCGGCGGGCCGTGGACATGATGGCCATCGGACCGGTCGAGCCGGGCGAGGACACCTACGACCACGAGGCCACGCCCCCTCGCAGCACCCGGCCGGGCCCCCGCAGGTTCCGCCGCACCACGCTCGCCGCCACCACGGCCGCGATCATCGGCGCCGCCGCGATCACCTTCTACGTGACGCGACCGGAACCGCCACCCCCACCGCCCACGCCCTGGCCGTCACAGAGCGTCTCCGTGACGTACGAGGGCGACATGTCCCGCCCCCGCGCCGGGGACCGCACCTTCACGTTCGCCGTCGCGTTCGCGCAGGAGTCGGGACCACCCGCGACCGTCCGCCGCGTCGGCCAGCCCTCCACGGCCCTTTCGGTCAGCACATCCCCTCTCACCCCTTTCGAGGTCAAAACGGGATCACCCCGGAAGTTGATCATTACGATGCACATTCGCGAATGCGGAGAAGTGCCCCGGAACGCAGGACTCCCTTTTCTCGAAGTAACACTGCGTAATGTGCTCGCAATGGAGAAGCAGAGTTACATCCTGGGTCCGGAATACGCGAATGATCTTTCCGCCGCCCTGACGGCCGCATGCCCATGAACACCACTGTCATGAGTCAAACCGCATGACAGTCCTGCAAGTTGCCCTGGGGATTCTCAGCATGCGGATACGTCTAGATCCACCGAACAAGGCCATATTCAGCCCCAACCGCCCCCCGCGTTCCAGCCCGGAATACTCCGTGGCATAACAAGAGCGTCACAGCCTTGGACGACCACTCCACCAAGAACAAAGGCGCCCTTAGAGTCACGGCCAGTCACCGCGCCCACCGGATTCCTCTCAGTTCGGTTCCGCGCTCGACTCGGCATCCCAACAAGGGACAGCCGTGCCAGGGGAAAGGACTGATCGTGCGTCAACGTTCGCTCATAGCCATCACCGCTGCACTCACCGCGGGGGCTCTCACCCTCACCGCCTGTGGCTCGCGCGACGACAAGGACGACGGAGACGAAGCCGGTGGCGGCACCACCGTGGTCATCGGTGTCGACGCGCCACTGACCGGCGAACTCTCCGCGCTGGGCCTCGGCATCCGCAACTCCGTCGACCTCGCCACCAAGCAGGCAAACCAGAAGAAGTACGTCGACGGCGTCACGTTCAAGATCGAAGCCCTCGACGACCAGGGACAGCCCTCGTCCGGCCAGACCAACGCCACCAAACTCGTCGCCGACAAGGACGTCCTCGGCGCCGTCGGCCCCCTGAACTCCTCCGTCGCCGAATCGATGCAGAAGGTCTTCGACGACGCCAAACTCGTCCAGGTCTCCCCCGCCAACACCAACCCCGCCCTCACCCAGGGCCCGGACTGGAACGGCGGCAAGAAGGCACGCCCCTACAAGTCCTACTTCCGCACCGCCACCACGGACGCCATCCAGGGCCCCTTCGCCGCGCAGTACCTGTACAACAAGGCCAAGAAGAAGAAGGTCTTCGTCGTCGACGACAAGAAGACCTACGGCGCCGGACTCGCCGCCACCTTCAAGGACGAGTTCACCAAACTCGGCGGCAAGGTCGTCGGCACCGAACACATCAACCCCGACACCAAGGACTTCGGCGCCGTCGCCACCAAGATCCGCAACAGCGACGCCGACCTCGTCTACTACGGCGGCGAATACCCCCAGGCCGGACCCCTCAGCAAGCAGATGAAGCAAGCCGGATCCAAAGCCCCCCTCGTCGGCGGCGACGGCATCTACAGCGCCGACTTCATCAAACTCTCCGGCAAGCAGGGCGTCGGCGACTACGCCACCTCCGTCGGCCAGCCCGTCGAAGAACTCCCCTCCGCCAAGGAGTTCATCGCCAACTACAAGAAGGCCGGCTTCAAGGAAGCCTACGAAGCCTACGGCGGCTACTCCTACGACAGCGCCTGGGCCATCATCGAAGCCGTCAAGAAGGTCGTCGACGACAACGACGGCAAACTCCCCGACGACGCCCGCGCCAAGGTCATCGACGCCATGAAGGACGTCTCCTTCGACGGCGTCACCGGCAAGGTCTCCTTCGACGAATACGGCGACGCCACCAACAAGCAGCTCACCGTCTACCAGGTCAAGACCACCGACCCCAAGAGCGGCTGGAAGCCCGTCGAGTCCGGCACCTACACCGGGACCAACTAGCCCCCGGCACGTAGCCCACACGACAACCCCCGCGCGGGGCGCCGCAGACAAGCGCCCCGCGCGGCGTCGCATCCGTCGCACGAAAGACTCGGAGGACTGCGGTGCACGAACTGCCGCAACAGCTGGTCAACGGCCTGCTACTGGGATCCATGTACGGCCTCATCGCCATCGGCTACACAATGGTCTACGGCATCGTCCAGCTCATCAACTTCGCCCACGGCGAGATCTTCATGACCGGCGGATTCGGCGCCCTCACCGTCTGGCTCTGGCTCCCCGCCGGCACCAGCGTCTGGGCCGCCCTGCCCCTCATGCTCATAGGCGCCATCTTCGTCTCCACCACCATCGCCATCGGCGCCGAACGCTTCGCCTACCGACCCCTGCGCGGAGCACCACGCCTCGCCCCGCTCATCACCGCCATCGGCCTCTCCCTCGCCCTCCAGCAAGCCGTCTGGGCCTGGTACCCCGAAGCCAAATCCGCCCGCTCCTTCCCCGAACTCCCCGGCGGATCCATCCACATCGGCTCCGTCACCATGCAACCCGGCGACATCTTCCTCCTCATCACCGCCCCCATCTGCATGATCGCCCTCGGCTACTTCGTCATGAAGACCCGCATCGGACGCGGCATGCAAGCCACCGCCCAAGACCCAGACACCGCCAAACTCATGGGCATCAACACCGACCGCGTCATCGTCGTCGCCTTCGCCATCGGCGCCGCCTTCGCCGGCATCGCCGCCGTCGCCCGCGGACTCAAATACGGCCAGATCGACTTCCGCATGGGATTCATCCTCGGCCTCAAAGCCTTCACCGCAGCCGTACTCGGCGGCATCGGCAACATCTACGGCGCCATGATCGGCGGCGTCGTCCTCGGCCTCGCCGAATCCATGGCCACCGCCTACATCAACGACGTACCCGGCATGGACAAGCTCGGCGGCCAGTCCTGGGCCGACGTCTGGGCGTTCGTACTCCTCATCGTCGTACTCCTCGTCAGGCCCCAAGGCCTCCTCGGCGAGCGCGTCGCGGACAGGGCGTGACACCAATGACCACACACACCACCACGGCCGACACCCCCCAGCCGCACAAGGAAAAGCCCCCCACCGGGCTCATCCCCATCCCCGTCGTCCCCGCCCGCGCCCTCGCCACCGGCGGCGGCATCCTCACCATCATCTCCACGTTCATGGCCTGGACCTGGACCGCCAAATTCCCCGGCGACCTCACCGTCAACGGCTACCCCGGCGGCCTCCAAGTCCTCGTCCTCATCGCCGGCGCCCTCACCACACTCCTCGGACTCGCCTCCTACGGAGTAAAGGGCCTCCGCACCATCGCCCCCGCCGGCACCGACGCCGCCCTCAAATACGCCGCACTCGCCGCATTCACCACCGCCTGGTACACGATCTTCGCCATCAGCGACACCCTCGGCGGACTCGCCAACCTTGAACCCGGCGGCTGGGTCGCAGCCATCGCCACCCTCACCGCCCTCACCGGCGCCCTCGCCCTCCCCTTCACCCGACCCCACACCTACCCGGTCGACGAAGAAGACAGCACCTGGGAACAGTTCAAACACCGCTGCCGCAACGCCAGCACCATCATCAAGGGCGCCTTCACCGCCGACACCACCCCGGCACCGCCCCGCAAACTCAACTCGTACCTCGAAATCCTCGTCATCATCGCCGCACTCGCCATCGGACTGCTCGTCTTCACCTACGGCATCGGCACCGAATACGACGAACTCTTCATCGGCTTCCTCCTCACCGTCGGCTTCTGCTTCGCCGCACTCGCCAAAGCAGGACTCGTCGCCCAGGTCTCCACCTACACGGCACGCCACCGCAACGTCACCCTCACCGGCTCCTTCCTCGCCGCCGCCGCATTCCCCTTCACCCAGAGCGACGACCAATACGCCACCATCGGCGTCTACATCCTCATCTTCGCCACCGTCGCCCTCGGCCTGAACATCGTCGTCGGACTCGCAGGCCTCCTCGACCTCGGATACGTCGCCTTCCTCGGCGTCGGCGCCTACGCCGCATCCATGGTCTCCGGATCCCCCAGCTCCCCCTTCGACATCCACCTCCCCTTCTGGGGCGCCATCCTCGTCGGCGCAGGCGCATCCCTCATATTCGGCGTCCTCATCGGCGCCCCCACACTCCGCCTCCGCGGCGACTACCTCGCCATCGTCACCCTCGGATTCGGCGAAATCTTCCGCCTCGCCGCCAACAACTCCGACGGCTCCTCCGGACCCGACATCACCAACGGATCCAACGGAATCTCCTCCATCCCCAACCTCAAAATCTTCGGCTTCGACTTCGGCGTAGAACACAGCATCCTCGGCCAGACCATCGGCCGCTTCGCCAACTACTTCTTCCTGATGCTGCTCATCACCCTCGTCGTCGTCCTCGTCTTCCGACGCAGCGAGAACAGCCGCATCGGACGCGCCTGGGTCGCCATCCGCGAAGACGAAACCGCCGCACTCGCCATGGGCATCAACGGCTTCCGCGTCAAACTCATCGCCTTCGCCCTCGGCGCCTCACTCGCAGGACTCGCAGGCACGGTCCAGGCACACGTGACGTACACGGTCACACCCGAGCAATACCAATTCGCGAACTCCGTACCGCCCAACTCCGCCTTCCTCCTGGCAGCCGTCGTCCTCGGCGGCATGGGCACCATCAGCGGCCCCCTCGTCGGCGCCGCACTCCTCTACCTCATCCCCAACAAACTCCAATTCCTCGGCGACTACCAGCTCTTCGCCTTCGGACTCGCACTCGTCCTCCTCATGCGCTTCCGCCCCGAAGGCCTCATCCCCAACCGCCGCCGCCAACTCGAATTCCACGAGGCCGAACTCAGCCCCGGCGAGACGCCGCCACCCGCAGCCCTCAGCAAGACAGGGGTCTGACCCATGACCACCAACACCACCAAAGAGGACCGCACCCCCGCCACCCCCACCGGCGAAAACGTCCTCGACGCCCGCGGCGTCACCATGCGCTTCGGCGGCCTCACCGCCGTACGCTCCGTCGACCTCACCGTCAACAGCGGCGAAATCGTCGGCCTCATCGGCCCCAACGGCGCAGGCAAAACCACCTTCTTCAACTGCCTCACCGGCCTCTACATACCGACCGAAGGCGAAGTCCGCTACAAAGGCGACATCCTCCCCGCCAAATCCTTCAAGGTCACCGCGGCAGGCATCGCCCGCACCTTCCAGAACATCCGCCTCTTCGCCAACATGACGGTCCTCGAAAACGTCCTCGTCGGCCGCCACACGCGAACGAAGGAAGGCCTCTGGTCCGCCCTGCTCCGCGGCCCCGGCTTCCACAAGGCGGAGGCGGCCTCCAAGGCCCGCGCCCTGGAACTCCTCGAATTCGTCGGCCTCGCCGACAAAGCCGAACACCTCTCGCGCAACCTCCCCTACGGAGAACAGCGCAAGCTCGAGATCGCCCGAGCCCTCGCCAGCGAACCGGGCCTCCTCCTCCTCGACGAGCCCACCGCCGGCATGAACCCGCAGGAAACCCGCGCCACCGAAGAACTCGTCTTCGCCATCCGCGACATGGGCATCGCCGTCCTCGTCATCGAGCACGACATGCGCTTCATCTTCAACCTCTGCGACCGCGTCGCCGTCCTCGTCCAAGGCGAAAAACTCGTCGAAGGCAGCAGCGAAACCGTGCAACAGGACGACCGCGTCATCGCCGCGTACCTCGGCGAACCCTTCGAGGAGAACAACAAATGACCGCACTCCTTGAGGTCGAGGACCTCCGCGTCGCCTACGGCAAGATCGAAGCCGTCAAAGGCATCAGCTTCAAAGTCGACGCCGGAGAAGTCGTCACCCTGATCGGCACGAACGGCGCGGGCAAGACGACAACGCTCCGCACGCTGTCAGGACTGTTGAAGCCGGTCGGCGGCTCCATCAAATTCAACGGCAAGCCGCTACGTAAATACCGCGCCGACCAAATCGTCGCGCAAGGCCTCGCCCACTCCCCCGAAGGCCGCCACATCTTCCCCCGCATGACCATCGAGAACAACCTCCGCCTCGGCGCCTACCTCCGCAGCGACAAAGCAGGCATCGAAAAGGACATCAACCGCGCCTACGAACTCTTCCCCATCCTCGGAGAACGGAAGAAACAGGCCGCGGGCACGCTGTCCGGCGGCGAACAACAAATGCTCGCCATGGGGCGCGCCCTCATGTCCCAGCCCAAGCTCCTCATGCTCGACGAGCCCTCCATGGGCCTCTCACCGATCATGATGCAGAAGATCATGGCGACGATCTCCGAGCTCAAGGCCAACGGCACGACGATCCTGTTGGTCGAGCAGAACGCGCAGGCCGCGCTCTCCCTCGCCGACCACGGCCACGTCATGGAGGTCGGCAAGATCGTCCTCTCGGGGACGGGAGGCGACCTCCTGCACGACGAATCCGTGCGGAAGGCGTACCTGGGCGAGGACTGAGCCCATACGCGACGAGGCCCGCACCCCATCCTGGGGGTGCGGGCCTCGTCGTACGTACTGCGCGGGGCTAGCCCTTCGACGCCTTCTTCTCCTCGGCGTCCTCGATGACCGCCTCCGCCACCTGCTGCATCGACAGACGGCGGTCCATCGACGTCTTCTGGATCCACCGGAACGCGGCGGGCTCCGTCAGGCCGTACTCCGTCTGCAGGATCGACTTCGCCCGGTCGACCAGCTTCCGCGTCTCCAGACGCTGGGAGAGGTCCGCGACCTCCTGCTCCAGCGCCTTCAGCTCCGTGAAGCGGGACACGGCCATCTCGATCGCCGGGACCACGTCGCTCTTACTGAACGGCTTCACGAGGTACGCCATCGCGCCGGCGTCCCTCGCGCGCTCCACGAGGTCGCGCTGCGAGAACGCGGTCAGCATCAGTACGGGGGCGATGGACTCCTCGGCGATCTTCTCGGCCGCGGAGATGCCGTCCAGGACGGGCATCTTCACGTCCAGGATCACGAGGTCCGGCTTGTGCTCGCGGGCGAGCTCGACGGCCGCCTGACCGTCGCCGGCCTCGCCGACGACGCTGTAGCCCTCTTCCTCGAGCATCTCTTTGAGGTCGAGCCGGATCAGGGCCTCGTCCTCGGCGATGACGACGCGGGTCGTCAGCGGAGGCACGTGCGACTTGTCGTCGTCCGACGCGTCGGTGGGCTGGGGCGACTCGGGGGCGGTCACGGGGGCTCCTCGTTCATGGCAGGTGCGCTGCCCCTGCAGCCTACCTAGCTGCGTCGCCGCCCGGTGACCCGGTACACTTCCGGCAGCGCCTGGCCGGGTTGGTGGAACGGCATACACGGAGGTCTCAAACACCTCTGCCTGAGAGGGCTTGCGGGTTCGAATCCCGCACCCGGCACCGCTGTAAGCGGAGGTCCACGTTCTCGTGGACCTCCGCTTTTTGCTGCTCCCGGCGACGAACCGTGACTCAGAGTGGCCGTATGAACTTCCACGGCACAGAGGTGCGGCAGCAAGCCTTGACGTTGCTGCGCAACGGGACCAAGAACGCGGACGTCGCCCGAACGCTCGATATCCCGCTCGGGACCATCAGCTACTGGAAGCACGAGGACCGGGCAAAACGCGGGGAGTGCCCCGGCAGACCGATTCCCAGTTGCCCCCGCTGCGACGGCCGCGTCCTGGACACGAGCGCGTACGCCTACCTGCTGGGGCTCTATCTCGGCGACGGCCACATCATCCAGTACTCAGCACACCGCGTTCCCAGCCTCATGATCACCTGCGACAACGCATGGCCGGGCCTCAAGGACGACTGCGAGCGGGCCATACACGCGGTCTTCCCTGACAACTCCGTCTGCCGGGTCCGCAAGACCGGCTGCCAGAACATCAAGGTCTACTCGCGGCACCTGTGGTGCATGTTCCCCCAGCACGGGCCGGGCAAGAAGCACGAGCGGAAGATCGCCCTGGAACCCTGGCAGCAGGAGATCGTCGACGCCCACCCGTGGGAGTTCGTCCGGGGGCTCATCCACTCCGACGGGTGCCGCATCACCAACTGGACGACTCGCCTCGTCGGCGGCGTACGCAAGCGCTACGAATATCCCCGGTACTTCTTCACCAACGTCTCCGACGACATCCGCGACCTCTTCACCCGCACCCTCGACACCCTCGGCGTCGGCTGGACGCACTGCACCCGGCACGGGAATCCGTACAACATCTCCATCGCCCGCAAAGCCGACGTGGCCCTCATGGACGTCCACGTCGGCCCGAAACACTGAACCGTCCCACCCGCTACTTCGGGCTGTCGTCCTCGCCGATGTGGTGGATGCGGACCAGGTTCGTGGAGCCGGGGACCCCAGGCGGGGAGCCGGCCGTGATGACGACCGTGTCGCCCTTCTGGCAGCGGCCGATCTTGAGGAGGAGCTCGTCCACCTGGTCGACCATCGCGTCAGTGGAGTCGACGTGCGGGCCGAGCAGCGTTTCGACGCCCCACGTCAGGTTCAGCTGGGAGCGCGTCGCCTTGTCGGGGGTGAAGGCGAGGAGCGGGATCGGCGAACGGTAGCGGGAGAGGCGGCGGACCGTGTCGCCGGACTGGGTGAAGGCGACGAGGAATTTCGCGCCGAGGAAGTCGCCCATTTCCGCCGCCGCGCGGGCGACCGCGCCGCCCTGCGTGCGGGGCTTGTTGCGTTCCGTGAGCGGCGGGAGGCCCTTCGCGAGGATGTCCTCTTCCGCCGCTTCGACGATGCGGCCCATCGTCTTGACGGTCTCGATGGGGTACTTGCCGACGCTCGTCTCGCCGGAGAGCATCACCGCGTCCGTGCCGTCGATGACGGCGTTCGCCACGTCGCTCGCTTCCGCCCTCGTGGGGCGGGAGTTGTCGATCATGGAGTCGAGCATCTGCGTGGCGACGATGACGGGCTTGGCGTTGCGCTTGGCGAGTTTGATCGCGCGCTTCTGGACGATCGGGACTTGTTCGAGGGGCATTTCGACGCCGAGGTCGCCGCGGGCGACCATGATGCCGTCGAAGGCGGCGACGATGTCTTCGATGTTGTCGACCGCTTGGGGTTTTTCGACTTTGGCGATGACGGGGAGGCGGTGGCCTTCTTCGTCCATGATGCGGTGGACGTCCTCGATGTCGCGTCCGCTGCGTACGAAGGAGAGGGCGATGACGTCGAAGCCTGAACGCAGGGCCCAGCGGAGGTCGTCCTGGTCCTTGTCGGAGAGGGCGGGGACGGAGACGGCGACGCCGGGGAGGTTGAGGCCTTTGTGGTCGGAGACCATGCCGCCTTCGATGACGGTGGTGGTGAGGCGGGGGCCGTCGACGGCGGTGACTTCGAGGGTCACTTTGCCGTCGTCGACGAGGATGCGTTCGCCGGTGGTGACGTCGTCGGCGAGGCCTTCGTAGGTGGTGCCGCAGTGTTGGCGGTCGCCTTCGATGCCGTTTTCGACGGTGATGGTGAACTCGTCGCCGCGTTCGAGTAGTACGGGTCCTTCGCGGAAGCGGCCGAGGCGGATCTTCGGGCCTTGAAGGTCGGCGAGGATGCCGACGCTGCGTCCTGTCTCTTCGGAGGCCTTTCGCACGCGCTGGTAGCGCTCCTCGTGCTCGGCGTGGGTGCCGTGGCTGAGGTTGAAGCGTGCCACGTCCATTCCGGCTTCGACCAGGGCCTTGATCTGGTCGTACGAGTCGGTCGCGGGTCCCAGGGTGCAGACGATTTTTGCTCGGCGCATGGTTCGACCCTAGGCCTTACCCGTGGGTAGAGAATTGGTCGGGGGTGACTACTCAACAACCTTTGCATGAAGGGTTATTGACAAGTGTTGAATTGTGCGGGGCGCCGCTCCTATGAGCGTTCCGGGGGTGGCGGGAGGGGGTCCTGAGGGGGGTCAGCGCGTCAGATGCGGTGGGGTCATCGTGAAGCGTGCGTTGACGGTCGCGTAGACGTGTTGGCGTTGGGGTTCGAGGTCGAGGGGCGGGGCTTCGGCGAGGTCGGGGGCGGATCCGTAGGCGACGGCGGAGCGCATGCCGCCGGCGAATCCTCCGTAACTCGGCGTGGGGGGACTGTCCGCGCCGATGTCGGCGAGTTCGACGAGGGCGGCGAGTCCGGTGCCGAGTGCTTCGGCGTATTCGCGGGCGCGTTGGACGGCTTCGCGGACGGCTTGCTGCCTGGCCTGGCGGTGGGTGGGTGAGTCGGGGCGCAGCGCCCACCAGGGGCCTTCGACTTGGGTGAGGTCGAGGTCAGCGAGGCGGGTGGTGAGTTCGCCGAGTGCGGTGAAGTCGGTGAGTTCGGCGGTGGTGTGGACGCGGCCGTGGTAGGCGCGGATGCGTTCGCCGCGGCCGTGTTTGGTGAGTTGGGGGCTGATGGAGAAGGTGCCGGTCTCGATCTTCTCGACTGCTTCGCCGTAGGTCTTGATGAGGTCGAGGACGGTGGTGTTGCGGTGGGTGAGGTCGTTGAGTGCGTCGCGGCGGTCGGTGCCGCGGGCTTGGACGGTGATGCCGATGCGGGCGATTTCGGGGTCGACTTCGAGGTGTGCTTCGCCGCGGACGGCGAGGCGGGGGGCGTCGGGGGTGCCGTAGGGGGTGGCGGGGGCCGTAGAGGCGACGGTGGGGTGCGGGTCCGTGTCCATGTGGTCACTCTCGCATCGCGCGGACGTACCGGACAGTCATCGGATCGCAACCTGCGGGGTCTGTTGCCCGTGGGGGCGGCAGGGACAGAATCTACGCGCGTTAACCATGTGCGTTGAGTGGGTCCTGTTGAGTGGCCCTGGCGAGGAGTACAGAGATGCCGTTGAACCGCAGGAAGTTCCTGGGCACGTCCGCCGCGACCGGTGTGGGGGTGGCGGTGACGGGTGCGGCGGTCGCGCCGTCGACCGCGTCCGCGCTCGGGTCCGGGAAGCCCTCGCGGCGCGAGCGCCGGTACTCGTTCACGGTGCTCGGCACGACGGACCTGCACGGCAACGTCTTCAACTGGGACTACTTCACGGACAAGGAGTTCGACGACAAGGACCACAACGATGTGGGCCTGGCGAAGATCTCCACGCTGGTGAACCGGATCCGTAAGGAGAAGGGTCGCCGGAACACGCTGCTGATCGACGCGGGCGACACGATTCAGGGTACGCAGCTGTCGTACTACTACGCGAAGGTCGATCCGATCACGGCGAAGCGTGGTCCGGTGCATCCGATGGCGCAGGCGATGAACGCGATCGGGTACGACGCGGCGGCGCTCGGCAATCACGAGTTCAATTACGGTATTCCGGTGTTGCGGAAGTTCGAGGAGCAGTGTGATTTCCCGCTGCTGGGGGCGAACGCGCTGGATGCGAAGACGCAGAAGCCGGCGTTTCCGCCGTACTTCATGAAGCGGCTTCGTACGCCGCACGGCCGTGATGTAAAGGTGGCGGTCCTGGGTCTGACCAATCCGGGGATCGCGATCTGGGACAAGGCGAACGTGCAGGGGAGGATGACGTTCCCGGGTCTTGAGGAGCAGGCGGCGAAGTGGGTGCCGAAGCTGCGGTCGATGGGCGCGGATGTGGTGATCGTGTCGGCGCATTCGGGGTCGAGTGGCACGTCGTCGTACGGTGATCAGTTGCCGTATGTGGAGAATGCGGCGGGTCTGGTGGCGGAGCAGGTGCCGGGGATCGATGCGATTCTGGTGGGGCATGCGCACACGGAGATTCCCGAGTACTTCGTGGAGAACAAGGAGACCGGTAAGAAGGTCGTGCTGTCGGAGCCGTTGAAGTGGGGGCAGCGGTTGACGTTGTTCGACTTCGATCTGGTGTGGTCGAAGGGCCGCTGGACGGTGGAGAGGGTCGGCGCGAAGGTCCTGAACTCGAATACGGTCGAGGAGGACAAGAAGGTCACGCGGCTGCTCGCGGACGAGCACAAGAAGGTCGTGGCGTACGTCAATCAGGTGATCGGTACGTCGACGGCGGCGATGAGCACGGCCGAGGGTCCGGTGAAGGATGTCGCGATCATCGACCTGATCAACCTCGTCCAGCGGGAGACGGTCGCGGAGGCGCTTAAGGGTGGTGCATACGCGGCGCTGCCCGTGCTGTCGCAGGCGTCGTGTTTCTCGCGTACGGCGCAGATCCCTGCGGGTGAGGTGACGATCCGGGATGCGGCGGGTCTTTACCCGTTCGAGAACACCCTCGAAGCTCGGCTGCTCACGGGTGCGCAGGTGAGGGAGTATCTGGAGTTCTCGGCGCGGTATTACGTGCAGACGCCGGCGGGTGGTCCTGTGGATCCGGCGAAGCTGACGAATGCCGGGAACACGCCGGATTACAACTATGACGCGGTGAGCGGTCTGACGTATGAGATCGATATCGCGAAGCCGGTGGGTTCGCGGATCGTGAACCTGCGGTTCGAGGGCAAGGAGCTGGATCCGAAGGCGGAGTTCGTGCTCGCTGTGAACAATTATCGGGCGAGTGGTGGCGGTAACTTCCCGCACATCGCGAGGGCCAAGCAGCTGTGGGCGAATTCGGAGGAGATCCGGAACACGATCATTGGCTGGGTGAAGGCGAAGGGGACGGTGGACCCGGGTCAGTTCGCTTCGGTGGACTGGAAGCTGACCCGGGACGGCACGCCGGTCTTCTAGATCTTCAGGGTGGCGAGGTCGACGCTGTCGGCGAGGGCCTTGGCTCCGGCGTCGTTGACGTGCAGGCCGTCGCCGCTGTCGTAGTCGTCGTGGATCCGGTCGGGGTCGGCCGGGTCCGCGACGGCGGCGGCGAAGTCGGCGTAGTGGTCGAAGGGGCTGTCGGTGCCGCGGATCCAGTCGTTGACTTCGCGGGCGACGGCGAGGCCTTCGGGGGTGGAGTAGCCCTCGTAGACCGTGTCCTTGTAGGGGCCGACGGTGGTGACGGTGGCGGTGAGCCCGGCGGCGTGGATGCGGTCGGCGAGTGTGGTGAGGCCCGCGATGAGGTCGGCGGCGGTGGGGATGGGTGCGGGCTCGGGGTAGGCCTCCTGGCCGGGGATGCCGAGGTCGTTGAGGCCGAAGTGGATGAGGACGTGGGTGACGCCGGGGATGTCGAGGGCGTCGCGGTCCAGTCGGGCCAGGGCGTGTTCGCCGACCTCGTCGGTGAGCAGGCGGTTGGCGGAGAGGCCCTGGTTGACCACCCAGCCGGTGTTTCCGGCGGCGCGCAGGCGGTTGTTGAGCAGGTCGGGGAAGCGCTGGTCGGTGTCGTTCGTGGTGCCGTTGCCCTCGAACCAGGAGTCTCCGAAGGCGACGGCGATGCGGGTGCCGGTGGGGGCGAGGACGTCGGCGCCGCTGATGAAGTGGCGGGTGGCGAGCTCTTCCAGGCCTTCGGTGCCGTCGAGGGTGGGTGCGGTGAGGGCGTTGCCGGGGACGGTGTAGCCGGTGCGCAGGGGGACGAGGGAGTAGGTGGAGAGGCCGGTGTCGTCGGGCAGCCAGAGGGTGAGGGCGAGTTCGTCTCCGGCAGTGAACGTGCCGTGGACGGGGTCGCTGATGGCTTCCTCTCCGACGGGGACGGTGAACTCCTCGGCGCCGCCGAAGCGGACGGCGGTGTCGCTGCCGGTTTCGATGCCGCTTCCTTGGGTGCGCCTGGCGAGGTGGGCGCCGCCGATGCGCAGGGGCTCTTTGCCGTAGCGGTTGGTGAGGCGGATGCGCAGGGCGCTGCCGCCGCCGTCGAGGCGGATGATCTGGCGGAGGGTCTGGTCGGTGAAGCCGCGGAGCTCGACGAGTTCGATGGTTTCGTGGGGGCTGGCGACGGCGGAGCGGAAGGCTGCGGTCCAGGAGGCCGTGGAGTCGGTGGTCATGGTCGTCCGAACCGGGTGGTGGTGCCTGTTATTTCGGTGGTCGGCGCTTTTCCTGGAGGAATATTCGGGGGCGTCGGGGCGCTTGGGGCCGGACAATTCAGGTCATGGACGAGGAACTTGCTGCTGTGCTGGAGCCGGTGCTCCGCGATCTGAGGGCGACGTGCGCGGTGCGTCCCGTGGTGCGGGAGGAGCGGGACGACACGATCGGGGAGCTGGTGATGCTGTATGAGCCGGACGGGTCGGGTGTGGGGCTCGTCCCGCGGTTCGGCGGGAGTGCGGCGGAGCGGACGGCGGATTTCGCGGATCAGGCGCAGGACTGGGCGGTCGAGGCGTTGTGTGCGGAGTTGCGGCCGGCGGTGTGGCCGGAGTGTCCGGATCACCCCGACTCGCATCCGTTGGCGGCCGGGGTGGTGCGGGGGGTCGCGGTGTGGTCGTGTCCGCGGTCGCGGCGGGTGGCGGCCCGGGTCGGGGAGCTCGGGGGTCCTGTCATGTCTTGAGGCGTACGAGGTTTCCGCGTTGTTCGCCGATGCGGCCGGTGGCGCTGGTGGGCCGGTCGGGGGTGTGGAGGCCGAAGCTGGTGAAGGCGGTGCGGTGGGGCTGGGGGTAGGGGTTTCGGCCGGTGAGGTTGTTGAGGATGGTGGCGCTGCGCCAGGCAGCGAGTCCTAGGTCGGGGGTGCCGACGCCGTGGGTGTGGCGTTCGGCGTTCTGTACGTAGACGGTGCCGGTGACGCTGGGGTCGAGGACGAGGCGGTATTGGTCGTCGATGCGGGGGCGGGCGGAGGAGTCCTTGCGGATGTAGGGGTCGAGGCCGGCGAGGAGTTGGTCGAGGGGGCGTTCGCGGTAGCCGGTGGCGAGGACGACGGCGTCGGTGGTGAGGCGGGATCGGGTGCCTTGTTGGAGGTGTTCGAGGTGGAGTTCGACGCGGGTGGTGGCGACGCGTCCTGCGGTGCGTACGGAGACGCCGGGGGTGAGGACGGCGTCGGGCCAGCCGCCGTGGAGGGTGCGGCGGTAGAGCTCGTCGTGGATGGCGGTGATGGTGTCGGTGTCGATGCCTTTGTGGAGTTGCCATTGGTGGGGGACGAGGCCGTCGCGTACGGCTTCGGGGAGTGCGTGGAAGTAGCGGGTGTAGTCGGGGGTGAAGTGTTCGAGGCCGAGCTTGGAGTACTCCATGGGGGCGAAGGCTTCGGTGCGGGCGAGCCAGTGGATTTTTTCGTGTCCGTGGGGGCGGGCGCGGAGGAGGTCGAGGAAGATTTCGGCGCCGGACTGGCCTGAGCCGATGACAGTGATGTGGTCGGCGGTGAGGAGTTGTTCGCGGTGGTCGAGGTAGTCGGCTGAGTGGATGACGGGGACGCTGGGGGCTTCGGCGAGGGGTTTGAGGGGGTCGGGGATGTGGGGGGCGGTGCCGATGCCGAGGGCGATGTTGCGGGTGTGGGTGCGTCCCAGGGCTTCGGCTTCGCCTTCGGTGTCGAGTTGGGTGTAGTCGACTTCGAAGAGGTCGCGTTCGGGGTTCCAGCGGACGGCGTCGATCTGGTGTCCGAAGTGGAGTGGGGGGAGGTTTTCGCTGACCCAGCGGCAGTAGGCGTCGTATTCGGCGCGTTGGATGTGGAAGCGCTCGGCGAAGTAGAAGGGGAAGAGGCGTTCGCGGGTTTTGAGGTAGTTGAGGAAGGTCCAGGGGCTGGTGGGGTCGGCGAGGGTGACGAGGTCGGCGAGGAAGGGGACTTGGAGGGTGGCGCCTTCGATGAGGAGTCCGGGGTGCCAGTGGAATGCGGGGCGTTGTTCGTAGAAGGCGGTGTCGAGTTCGGTGAGGGGGTGGGCGAGGGCGGCGAGGGAGAGGTTGAAGGGGCCGATGCCGATGCCGACGAGGTCGCGGGGGTTTTCGGGGGTGGTGGTCGGCGGTTGGGGGCCGGGGTGGTCGGGGGTGCCGGTCATCGGGGGGTGGTTCCTTTCACGTGCTGCGCGGCTTCTTCGACGAGTTTGAGGAGTGCGGTGAGGTCGGCGGGGCGGGTGTGGGGGTTGAGGAGGGTGGCTTTGAGCCAGCGGCGTCCGTCGAGGTGGGCGCGGCCGAGGACGGCGGTGCCTTCGGTGAGGAGGTGTCGTCGTATGTGGGCGATGTGGTGGTCGGTGGTGTCGGTGGGGCGGAAGAGGACGGTGCTGATGGTGGGGGTGTCGTAGAGCTCGAAGGCGGGGTGGGCGTCGATGAGTTCGGCGAAGTGTTGTGCCTGGTCGCAGACTTGGTCGACGAGGTGGCCGAGTCCGGTGCGGCCGTATGCCTTGAGGGTGACGGCGATTTTGAGGACGTCGGGGCGTCGGGTGGTGCGCAGGGAGCGGCCGAGGAGGTCGGGGAGGCCTGCGTCGGTGTCGTCGTCGGCGTTGAGGTATTCGGCGTGGTGGTCGAGGGCGTGGAGGTCGTGGGGGTCGCGGACGGCGATGAGGCCTGCGGCGGCGGGTTGCCAGCCGAGTTTGTGGAGGTCGAGGGCGACGGTGTCGGCGCGGCTGAGGCCGTGGAGCTGCGTTTTGCGGGTGTCGCTGAAGAGGAGTCCTCCGCCGTAGGCGGCGTCGATGTGGAGGCGGGCGCCGTGGGCCGCGCAGAGGTCGGCGATGTCGTCGAGGGGGTCGATGAGGCCTGCGTCGGTGGTGCCTGCGGTGGCGGCGACGAGGTGGGTGCCCGGGGGGCCGCCGAGTTCGGTGAGGGCGTCGTCGAGGGCGGCGGGGTCGAGGGTGCCGGCTGGGGCGGGCACGGTGACGGGTTCGGGGAGTCCGAGGAGCCAGGCGGCGCGGGTGAGGCTGTGGTGTGCGTTGGCGCCGGTGATGAGGCGGATGGGGCCGCGGGTGGTGGGGGCTTCGCGGGCGAGGAGGAGGGCGAGTTGGTTGGCTTCGGTGCCGCCGGTGGTGATGAGGGCGTCGCCGCCGGGGTGGATCTCGTCGGCGAGTGCGCGGGTGACGAGGGCTTCGAGTTCGGTCGCTGCGGGTGCCTGGTCCCAGGAGTCCATGGAGGGGTTGAGGGCGGAGGCGGCGAGGTCGGCGGCGGTGGCGACGGCGAGGGGTGGGCAGTGGAGGTGGGCGGCGCAGTGGGGTTCGGCGGGGTCGGCGGCGCCTTCGGTGAGGGCGTGGACGAGGGTGCGGAGCGCGGTTTCGGGTCCGGTGCCGTGGTCGGGGAGTACGGGGTGGGCGGCGGCGCGCACGTGTGTGGCGACGGTTTCGGGGCCGCCGGCGGGGAGGGGTCCGCCGCGGGCGGTGGCGCCGGTGCGGAGGGCGGCGAGCGCGATGTCGAGCAACGGCTCCAGGGCATCGGCTCCTTGGGCGCCTCCGGCGAGGGGCGGTGGGGTGCGCGGGGTACTCATGGGGCTGTCCTTCGGGTGCGCGTACAGGGGCACCAGCCTGTATGCCGCGTGGGGGCTTCGCCCGAGTAGCGGGGCGAAGGGAACCCGAAAGTGGTACTGCCGTGCGGAGAAAACGTGTTGGGGGTGCGGGGGGTGCTAGGGGTGCCCCTCAAGGGTGGGGCCGCGATCTTGCAGCCCCTCGGGGGGGCACCCCTGGCCGACGTCAGTCCACCTCGCCCTCCGTTCCTGCCCCGTTCTCCCGTACGCGCAGCGCCCGTGCCAGGTCGTCGAGTTGGTCGACGAGTTTGCGGCGCAGGGCCGGGGTGGGGTCGGCGTCGCGCAGGCAGCGTTCGCCGAGGTGGAGGGTTTCGGGGTCGACGAGGGGGGCGGGGAAGGCGTGGCGGCCCGCGGCTTCGGCCATGGCGGGGCCGCGGCGTGCGGCGAGGGCGACGGCGTCTTCGTAGTAGCGGGGGATGTATTCCCTTACGAGGTCGGCCTGTTCGGGTTGCCAGAAGCCTTGGGCGGTGGCGGTGAAGAGGTAGTTGGAGAGGTCGTCGGAGCCGAACATGGCGTCCCAGGCGGCGCGTTTGGCGGCGGCGTCGGGGAGGGCGGCGCGGCAGCGTGCGGCGCCTTCCTGGCCGGTGGCGCTGGGGTCGCGTTCGAGTTCGGCGGCGATGGCGGTCTCGTCGGTGGCGTCGAGGACGGCGAGGCGGGTGAGGATGCGCCAGCGCAGTTCGGGGTCGAGTTCGGGTCCGCCGGGGACGGTGCCTTCGGTGAGCCAGGCCTGGAGGGGTGCGGGCTGGGTGGCGACGTCGATGAAGCCGCGGACGGCGGTGAGGCGCAGGCCGGGGTTGCTGCCGTCCTCGGTGCGGCGGATCAGGTCGCGGCAGAGGTCGCCGAGGACGGCGAGGGCTGCGGGGCGCTGGTCGGGGGTGGTGAAGCGGTCGGCGATGTGGAGTGTGGCGAAGCCGAGGACGCCTTGGACGATGGCGAGGTCGGTTTCCTCGGGGAGGTGGGCGCGGGCGGTTTCCAGGTAGGTGTCGCCTTCGAGTTCGCCGTCGCGGACCATGTCGCGGAGGCTGTTCCACAGGACGGCGCGGGTGAGGGCGTCGGGTACGCCGGAGAGGCCGCGCAGGGCGGTTTCCTCGGAGACGTCGTCGAGGCGGATCTTGGCGTAGGTGAGGTCCTGGTCGTTGGGGACGATGAGGGCGGGGCGGCCGCCGTCGCGGGGGGTTTCGGTGCCGGTGGCGGGGATGTCGGTCTCGAAGCGTTCGCGCAGGACGAGGGCGGGGGCGCCGGAGAGGTCGCGGTCGTAGACGCCGACGGCGATGCGGTGGGGGCGGCCGGCGTCGTGGTCGGTGCCGCCGTCGCGGTCGACGGTGAGGGTCCAGGTGCGGCCGGTGTGGGTGACCTTGGGGGTGAGGGTGTCGACGCCGGTGGTGCGCAGCCATGCTTCGGCCCAGGCGTGGACGTCGCGGTCGGTGGCGTGGGCGAGGGAGTCGATGAAGTCGGCGAGGGTGGCGTTGCCGAATTTGTGGCGGGCGAAGTGGGTGTTGATGCCGGCGAGGAAGTCCTTTTCGCCGAGCCAGGCGACGAGTTGGCGGAGGGCGCCGGCTCCCTTGGCGTAGGAGATCCCGTCGAAGTTGAGCATGGCGGACGCGGTGTCGGGGACGGCGTCGGGGTCGGGGGCGACGGGGTGGGTGGAGGGGCGTTGGTCGGCGTCGTAGCCCCAGGATTTGCGGGTGATGCCGAAGTCGGTCCAGGGGTCTTTGAAGCGGGTGGCTTCGGCGGTGGTCTGGAAGCCCATGTACTCGGCGAAGGACTCGTTGAGCCAGATGTCGTCCCACCAGCGGAGGGTGACGAGGTCGCCGAACCACATGTGGGCCATTTCGTGGGCGATGACCATGGCGCGGGTCTGGCGTTCGGTGTCGGTGACGGCGGAGCGGTAGATGAATTCGTCGCGGAAGGTGACGAGTCCGGGGTTCTCCATGGCGCCGGCGTTGAATTCGGGGACGAACGCCTGGTCGTAGGAGTCGAAGGGGTAGGGCTCGTCGAATTTCTCGTGGTAGCGGTCGTAGCAGGCGCGGGTGATGTCGAGGATTTCCTCGGCGTCGGCGTCCATGGCGGGGCCGAGGGAGCGTCGGCAGTGGATGCCGAAGGGCAGGCCGCGGTGTTCGGTGCGGACGGTGTGCCAGGGTCCTGCGGCGACGGCGACGAGGTAGGTGGAGATGAGGGGGGTGGGTGCGGCGCGCCAGGTGCCTGCGCCGAGGTGTTCGGTGATGCCGTTGGCGAGGACGGTCCACTGTTCGGGGGCGGTGACGGTCAGCTCGAAGACGGCTTTGAGGTCGGGCTGGTCGAAGGCGGCGAAGACGCGTTGTACGTCTTCCATGAAGAGCTGGGTGTAGAGGTACGTTTCGCCGTCGGTGGGGTCGGTGAAGCGGTGCATGCCTTCGCCGGTGCGGGAGTACCGCATGGCGGTGTCGATGCGGAGTTCGTGTTCGCCGGGGGTGAGGTCGTCGAGGGGGAGCCGGTTGTCGGCGAGTGCGGTGGGGTCCAGCGGGTGCCCGTCGAGGGTGACGGTGCGCAGCTCGGCGGGCTTGAGTTCGACGAAGGTGGCGCCTTGGGTGCGGGCGCTGAAGCGGATGACGGTGCGGGAGTCGAAGGTGTCGCGGGCGGGGTCGGCCGCCCGGGTCAGATCGAGCTCGACCGTGTACCGGTGGACGTCGATGAGCTGGGCACGGGTCTGCGCTTCGTCGCGCGTCAGTACGGGCATGGGGCCATGCTGCCCGATGGTGCGGGGGCGGGTGTAGGGCCGTCCTCTGTGGGCGGACCGCCTGCCCCGGCGGGCAGGTGGTCGGGGGCGGCTGGGCGACGTAGCCGTGGTTCGCTGTTTCCGTTGCTGGTCAGGGGCTCGTCAGGGGCTGCTCGGCGATCTGCTCGTGGTGCCTGATGACCTCGGCGATGATGAAGTTGAGGAGTTTCTCCGCGAAGGCCGGGTCGAGTTTGGCGCTCTCGGCGAGTTCGCGGAGGCGGGCGATCTGGCGGGACTCGCGGCTCGGGTCGGCGGGCGGCAGGTGGTGCTGGGCCTTGAGGTGGCCGACCTGCTGGGTGCACTTGAAGCGCTCGGCGAGCATGTGGACGACGGCGGCGTCGATGTTGTCGATGCTGTCGCGCAGGCGGGACAGCTCGGCGCGCACGGCGTCGTCCGCGGCCTGTGCGGAATGCGCGGTGTGCGCGGGGTCCGCGGCGTGTGCGGGGCTCGTGCCGTTCACGTTGTCGTCGCTGGTGTGGCTGGTGGTCATGGTCCTTGAGCCTACGTGGCCGGTCCGGGGCCGCCACCGGCGGAAGAGCGCAAAATGGGTGGGTGCTCGGGGTCGGGTATCCGGTGGGACCAGCCGCCGGGTACGGCCCTTCCCTGCTGGTCGCGGAAGCGTACGGGGGCCATTCCGACCCGGCGGGTGAAAAGGCGTGAAAAGTACGCCGGGTCGTCGTAGCCGACGCGGCGGGCGATGGCGGCGACGGGGAGCTCGGTGGCGGCGAGGAGTTCCTTGGCGCGGCCCAGGCGGATGCCGAGGAGGTAGTCCTTGGGGCTGCAGCCCGCGCCGCGTCGCACGGCGGTGCGGAGTTCGGCGGGGGTCATGCCGTGCCGGGCGGCGTGTTCGGCGACGGACAGGGGCTGGAAGGCGTCGCGGGCGAGGGCCTGGAGGACGGGGTCGCCGTCGGGGGCGATGTCGGCGCGGGCGCGGCGCAGGGCGACGAGGAGTTCGTGGACGGCGGCGCCGGTCTCGACTTCGAGGAGGGGGTTGCCGCGGCGGGCGGCGCGGGCGATGCGGGCGACGACGGCGCGGGCGCCGGCCCCGTCGGAGAGCGGTACGACGGGCCGGCTGGGTTCGATGTAGCCGAGTTCGGTGTACGTGGTGGTGGCGGGTCCGGTGAAGTCGACGAAGCACTCGTCCCAGCCGGTGTCGGGGTCGGGTCCGTAGTGGTGGCGGGTGCCGGGGGTGAGCCAGATCAGGGCGGGTGCGGTGACGGTGGTGCGGCGGCCGTCGGGGCCGCGGAACCAGCCGCCGCCGGAGCTGATGACGACGGCGACGTGGTGGTCGAGGGTGCGGGGGCCGACGGTCGGCAGGTGGCCGTGCTGGAGGCCGACGCCGAGGCAGGCGAGGCCGAGTTTGTGGTGGGCGGGGCTGGGAGTGAAATACCGCATCCACGTGTGGTACATCCGCGTGCGTCCCTTTCATCCGGGCGCTGGCCCGCTCCTTGCGTCCAACCGGGCTCGATCTTTGTCCATGGACCCTGCGCCCCGCCAGAGGTGATCGTGGGCGGGACGTGAGCGAGAGGACGCGATGAACGGGTTCAGGGTCGGCGAGGACGATTTCGAGGTGGACGGGCGGCCGGTGCGGCTGCTGTCCGGTGCCATGCACTACTTCCGGGTGCACGAGGCGCAGTGGGGTCACCGTCTCGCGATGCTGCGGGCGATGGGCCTGAACTGTGTGGAGACGTACGTCCCGTGGAATCTGCACGAGCCGTGTCCGGGCACGTATCGCGACGTCGAGGCGCTCGGCCGGTTCCTGGACGCGGCGCACGAGGCGGGTCTGTGGGCGATCGTGCGGCCGGGCCCGTACATCTGCGCGGAGTGGGAGAACGGTGGGCTTCCGCACTGGTTGACGGGGGCGGTGGGGGCGCGGGCGCGGACACGTGACGAGGAGTATCTGGGGCATGTGGGCCGCTGGTTCCGGCGGGTGTTGCCGCAGGTCGTGGGGCGTCAGTGGCACCGGGGCGGTCCGGTGATCATGGTGCAGGTCGAGAACGAGTACGGCAGTTACGGCTCGGACGGCGTGTATCTGCGGCGGCTCGCGGATCTGCTGCTCGCGGAGGGTGTGGAAGTGCCGTTGTTCACGTCCGACGGGCCCGAGGACCACATGCTGACCGGGGGGTCGATTCCCGGGATCCTGGCGACGGCCAACTTCGGTTCGGGTGCCCGTGCGGGTTTCGCGACGTTGCGCAGGCATCGGCCGAAGGGGCCGCTGATGTGCATGGAGTTCTGGTGCGGCTGGTTCGACCACTGGGGTGCGGAGCATGTGGCGCGGGGTGCGGAGGACGCCGCGGGGGCGCTGCGGGAGATCCTGGAATGCGGTGCGTCGGTGAACCTGTACATGGCGCACGGCGGGACGAACTTCGCGGGCTGGGCGGGCGCCAACCGTGGCGGTGGTTCGCTGCACGACGGTGAGCTGCAGCCGGATGTCACGTCGTACGACTATGACGCGCCCGTCGACGAGTTCGGCCGGGCGACGCCCAAGTTCTGGGCGTTCCGGAAGGTCCTCGCGGAGTACGCGTCCGCTCCCCTGCCGGAGCCGCCTGCGCCGCCGCCGTCGCTGGAGGAGCCCGTGTCGGCGGTCCTGTCGGAGTGGGCGCCGTTGGACGCGGTCCTGGACGCGCTCGGCTCACCGGAGGCCGAGTATGCCGTTCCGCCGACGTTCGAGGAGCTGGACGTGGACCGCGGTCTGGTGCGGTACGCGGTGACGGTGCCGGGGCCGCGCGAGCCGTATCCGCTGAGTGTGCGGGGGCTGCGGGACCGGGCGGTGGTGTACGTCGACGGGGTGCGGGCCGGCGTTCTCACCGAGGGCACGCCCACGCTGCTGGACCCGGTGGCGGGGCACGCGCGCGTGGAGCTGTGGGTGGAGTCCTTGGGGAGGGTCAATTACGGGCCGCGAACGGGTGAGTCCAAGGGGATCACCGGGGGGATCCTGCACGAGCGGCAGTATCTGCACGGGGTGCGGGCGCGGGCGTTGCGCCTGGACGCGTTCGACGTGCCGTCGGCGGTGCGGGGGATTGCTTCGGCGGGTGCCGGTGAGGGGCGGCCCGGCCTGTACCGGGGCACGGTGGAGGTCCACTCCCCCGGTGACGCGTCCCTCGGCCTGCCGGGCTGGACGCGCGGCTTCGTGTGGGTGAACGGCTTCAACCTGGGCCGGTACTGGTCGGCGGGCCCGCAGACGACGCTGTACGTGCCGGGTCCGGTGCTGCGGGCGGGGGCGAACGAGGTGTGGGTGCTTGAGCTGGAGGAGAGCGGGGGGACGGTCCGGCTGGCGTGAGCTTCCCGCTACGACTGGGCCCGCCCCCTCCACAGGAGAGGGGGCGGGCCCGTTTCGCAGGTCGGGTTCTCAGACCTCCCTCACCTCGAACGCGTCGAGGACGAACTCCGCCTTGCCGTCGTCCCCGGTCTTGCGCAGGCCCACCCAGGCCTCGCCCTTGGCGGGGGCGGTGAACTCGTAGGAGTGCGTGGTGGGTGCGGTGGCGATCGGGAGGTCCTCGCGGTCGAGTTCGCGGGGTGCCGGTTCGTCGACGGCGGTGATCCAGGCGTACTGGCCCGCCTTCTCGTTCTCGTACCGGAAGGAGACCCGGTACCGCTTGCCGGGTTCGAAGCGGACGGTGTGCGGGACGGTGCGGTACACGAGTCCGGTGTTCTCGCCGCGTGACTTCAGGGAGTTCGTGCCGTCGATGACGTCGTCGATCGCCTTGCCGTTCCAGCCGCGCTGCGTGTACGGGGCGTGGCGCTGCGCGATGTGGGTGCGCGGGTCGGTGACGTCGCCCGCGTCGCCCTTCACGAAGGGGCCCCAGCCCTGCGGGACGTGTTCGAAGTCCTCGTGGACGAGGGTGGCGCGGGGCAGTGTGGCGGGGCGCGGGGTTGCGACGATGCGTACGTTGTCGAAGCGCACGCGCGCGTCGCCCGCCGCGGCGCGCAGCGTCAGCTCGGCCGTGCCGCCGCCTTCGGGGACGGTGAAGTGGGTGAACATGCGCTGGAAGCGGGTGCCGTGTTTGCGGTCGGCGGCGACGTAGTTGCCCGCGGTGGAGGTGTCGGTGGAGTTGGTGGCGGTGATGCCGTCGGCGGTGCGCACTTCCAGGGAGGCGGTGCGCCGCTCCCCCGGCTTCTCGCCGACCTCGACCTGCACGGACGCGACGTAGGTGCCGGCCTTGAGGCGGGCGAGGCGCTGCCCGACGGAGACCGCGCCGCCCGCACCGATGACCAGTTCGTGGTCGCCGAGGGCGCTGAGCCGCACCGTGGCGGGGCCGCTGACCTTCCAGCCTGCCAGGGACCCGGAGTGGAAGCTCGGGTCGTGCAGGGGGGTGCCCTGGCCCCAGTGCGGGTCGGGCAGGGCCGCGGCGCGCTCTCGGTGGAGGACGTAGGGCTGCTTCGGCTCTGCCTTGAGGGTGACTTTTCCGGCCGCTACGGAGACGTACGTTTCGAAGACGCGCCCTTGGTCGGTGAGCCGGTACAGCGCCACGCGGGAGCGGCGTGCCCAGCCGCGGGGCAGCTGCCAGGTGCTCGTGCCTCCGGAGGGGTTGTAGTGGTACAGCTTGGCGGGGTCGTGTGCCGTGCGGGGTTCCCAGGGCAGGAGGTAGCGGCCGTCTTCGTAGACGACGTTTCCGTCCGTGGTGATGCGGCGTTTCCCGGTGGCGTCGGAGACCGTGGTGGCCGCTCCGGACCGCTTGTCTCCGTAGAAGGTGATTTCGTGCTCGTCCCACTTCTTGATGGGGTACGCCTGGAGGTACTTGGCGGGCAGTGAGTGGGTCCAGATGAGGTCGTAGAAGGCGTGCCAGTCGGTCTTGCCGACCCAGCCCTCGAAGTTGCCCATGCGGGCCACGCCGAGGAGGGTGGGCCATTTGTCGGCGAAGACGTCCTTCTGGTGGTTGCGGACGAAGCGGATGAGGCGGGAGTTGATGCCGCGGGAGGTGTCGCCGCCGTAGTCGGTCTCGGTGGCCCAGTGCGACCAGATCGCGGAGCGTTCGAAGCCGTGGCCCCACTCCGTGGTGATGGTCCAGCCCTGTTCGCGGAAGGCGCGCTGGAGGCGGTCGGAGGTCCAGCCGGACTCGCGGAACACGTCGATGTAGAGGGCGTTCAGGCCGGGGTGCGTCTGGGCGCGCAGGTCGGCGAAGCGTTTGACGATGTCCCCGGAGACGAGGTCGCGGCGCTGGTCGATGCGGTAGCTCTGGTCGAGCCAGTCCCACTGTTCGTTGTTCTTGTCGACGAGCTTGTCGGAGAACGCGTTGGCGACGGGGTACGACTCGGTGGCGTTGACGTGCACGCTGAAGTCGCTGTTCCACTTTGTGCCCTCGCGGACCAGGGTGTTGAGGTCGTCGAGGCCGCCCGCGCGCGTGTTGTAGTTGTCCGCGTAGTCGGGGTGGGCGGAGTCGTGGCCCTCGGACTGGTAGCCCTTGAGGAGCGTGTACTGGCGCAGGCCGTCGGTCGCCAGGTGGATGCGCTTGACGTTGTCGAGGGTGGCGAGGAACGGGTTGGTGGCCTGCGAGGCGAAGTTGAAGGGGATGTGCGGGACGACCCGCAGGTGCTGCTCGTCGGCGCCGAGGGGGGTGACCATGATGTCGCGGAAGGCGATGGCGGCGTCCTGCCAGTCGACCTTGCCGTCGCCGTTGCGGTCGCCGGTGATGACGACGGTGGCGTACGGGAGGGGTTCGGTGGCGTCCACGGGGGCGGTCGCGGCGCGGTGCGTCCACTGTCCGGGGCTCAGCCGGGCCTCTACGTAGTCGGCGTTTTCGGTGGGCCGCACCGTCTCGCGCCACAGGCGGCCGTTCTCCCAGGTGGTGCCGGCCTCGGAGGTGGGCTTGTCGTAGACGGTGTTCGTCTCGACGGCGCCGCCGAGCCGGTCGTGCGCGACGACGGCGTACGCGCATCCGGTCGGCGCCTGCGCGGGCGTGTCCTTCGTGGGCTGTACGAGGGTGTCGCCGCTCTTGGCCTTGTCGAGCTGCACCCTGGCGGCGAGGAGGGCGGCGCCGGGCTGGTCGCTGCGTACGGCGAGGAGGGTGAGTCCGGGGATGCGCAGGGTCCCGACGCGCAGCGCGGCCGTGTCGGCGATCTTCGTGACGCGCCAGTGGACCTGCCGGCCCTCGACCGTGATCTCCACGTCGATCCGGGTGCCGCCGTCGAAGGTCAGGACGTACGCGGCGCGTGAGCGGCTCGTCGTGACGGTGACCTTCGGGGTGTGCTCGGCCTCGTCGATGAGGACGGTGGCGGGGGTGTCCGCGCGGCCGTGCAGCACGGCGCGGGTCGCGCGGTCGGTGTACGAGACGATGCTCGGGAAGACGGTGGCGACGCGCACGTCGAGGTCTTTCGAGCGCAGGACCACCTCGTCGGCGTGGGGCCCGGCGGGGGCACCCCGGCCCCTGGTCGCGCCCTGGGCGAACGCGCTGCCGCCCGCGCCGAGCGCGGCCCCCACCCCGGCGATCGCGCCGGTGGCGACCACGACTCGACGGCTCGGTCCTGACCTGTCTGACGGCGGCATGCGGCACCCCTCCACGGGACGGAATTCGTGCCGCTCACCATGCGTCGGGTGGGGTGGACGCGCCCATGGACAAAGGAGGGACAGGTCTTGGACTAACCGTCGGGACCTCACGGCGTGGCATGAGGTCCCGACGACGTCCGGTCTCAGAGCTGTGCGGCCGCCGTGGCTATGGTGCTCGCGAAGGTCGACACCTCGGTGTAGACGCCGGGGTACTGCGGCCGCGCGCAGCCGTTGCCCCAGCTGACGATGCCGACCTGGATGTACGCGCCGGTGTCGTCCTTGCGGAACATGGGGCCGCCCGAGTCGCCCTGGCAGGTGTCCACGCCGCCCTGGGCGAGCCTGCCCGCGCAGATCTCCTCGCCGGGCGTCAGCTCGTTGCCGTAGGCGGCCTGGCAGTCGGCGTCACTGACGAACGGGACGGTCGCCTTCATGAGGTAGCGCTGCTGGGCGCCGCCTTCCCTGGTGGCGCCCCAGCCCGCGACGGTGAAGTCGCCCTTGTTGTACGTGGTGTTCTTGGCGATCTTCAGGGTGGGCAGGTCGATCGGCTTCGCCAGCTTGATGAGCGCCCAGTCCTTGCCCTTGCCGTTGTAGCCGGGGGCCTGGAGGACCTTGGTGGACTTCACCTTGATCGCGGAGCTGCTCTGCAGGTCCACGGTGCCGGCGGTCGCGGCGATGCTGGTGTTGTTGCCGGAGCCGTCCACACAGTGGGCGGCGGTCAGCACGATGTTCTGCGCGTACAGCGCGCCGCCGCAGCCCATCGAGAGACGGACCATGAACGGGAACTCGCCCTGCTGGGCGCGGGTGCCGCCGACGACACTCTCGCTCGGCTGCGGGCCCGGGTGCGGGGCCGCCTGGGCGGCCACGGGCTGAAGGCTGACGGTGGCGAGCGCGATCGCTCCGAGGGTGGCGGCTCTCTTGACTCCACGCATCTTGGTCTTCAACTGACTCTCCTTGGTGGGGGGTTCGCGGGGCGGTGCACGCGTGACGAACCCTGCCGTCCCGGTCGCGCCGTCGCCGGAATGCGCGTGGGTGACATGTGCCCGCCAAAGCGTTGTTGCGGATTATGGAGATCGGTGTCCGCTCAGGACAAGGGGCCGTTTCCGGCCAGATCCGTCGAGCGGGGTGGCCCGCGACGCGTACGAGGCCCGTACAACAGGGCGCGACGCCCGTAGAGTGGTGGGCGATTCGCGGTGTCCCGGTGGAGTCCTCAGGGGGTGCGGATGTGACGGTCACCGGCGGTCCGGTCGTGCACGGCTACCCCCATCTGGAGACCGTGCGCGCCGCTGTCACAGCGCTCTACAAACGCCTGTCGTACGACACCGTGCACTCCTTCGACACCAGCGTGGCCCCCGCCGACGTGGCCTTCGGCGACCACGACGACCTGCACCTCGGCGCGCAGCGGGTGGCCCGCGAGATGGTCCGGCACCTGCATCTGCCGGACGCCCGGATGATCGTCGGCTTCCGCGACATGCAGCACGCCGCGTCCGTCGAACTCGCCGCCGGGCCCGAGTACTTCATCGAGCTCAACGACCGTTTCCGCACGCACCGCAGGGACATCGGCGCGGCCCTCGCCCACGAGGTCATGCACGTGTACCTGCACCGGCTCGACCTGTCGTTCCCCGGCACGCGCGACAACGAGATCCTGACCGACACCGCCACCGCCTACCTGGGCGCGGGCTGGCTGCTGCTCGACGCCTACCGCGAGGACGGCGCCTCCTCGCAGAAGCTCGGCTATCTGACCCCCGAGGAGTTCGGATACGTCCTGGCCAAGCGGGCGTTGGCGTTCGGCGAGGCGCCGGAGACGTGGTTCACCAGCGCGCAGGCCTACACGGCGTACACGAAGGGGCTCGCCCAGGCCCGCCGCGACGAGCAGCAGCCGCCGCTGGCGGCCGCGGGGTGGGCGGGGCGGCGGCGGTACGCGAAGGACCGGCGGTACGCGCGTGACCACGGGTCGGCGGTACGGGCCGGGGCCGCGGGGACGAACGGCGGGGTCGGGTCGTCCGGGGCGGCCGGTGTGAACGGGGCGTACAGCTTCTCCGGCGACGGTCTCGGCGCGCTCCGCGTGACGTTCCCCTGCCCCACCTGCCACCAGCGGATCCGGGTGCCCGTGCGGGGGCGGATGCGGGTGCGGTGCACGCTGTGCCGGACGGTGCTGGAGTGCGACACGTGACGGACGACGTCCGGGCTCTCAGTCCTGCGACCAGTGCCCGGGACGGTGGAGTGCGTCGGGAAGCTTCGTGCGGTCGTCGCCCTTGGCCGCGTTCACCTGCGACTGGGTGAGGAAGAGCGCGCCGGTCAGGTCGGCGCCGCGCAGGTCCGCGTCGCGGAAATCCGCGCCGATGAGGTCGGCCGCCCGCAGGTCGGCGTCGCGCAGATCGGCGCCGATGAGGTACGCGCCGCGCAGGTCGACACCCATGAGGTCGGCGCCGGTGAGCCGCGCGCCGATGAGGTCGGCGCCCCTGCGGTCCCACTTCTTGCCGCCCTTGCCGGCCTTGCCGCCGCGACCGCGCTTGCCGCCCTTCGCACCGCCGCCGCCCTGGCCGCGGTGCTCGGCGCGGACGAGTTCGCTGGTGCGCAGCAGGAGCGTGTTGACGACCTGGCGGTGGGCGGCGACGTCCGTCCCCGCGACCTCGTCAGGGCTGCCCTGGGCCAGCCGCTCCGTGTCCGCGAGAACGCGCTTGAGGTCGGCGGCGAGCGGCCGGGTCTGCGGGTAGGTGAGCGCCTCGGTCAGGTACCAGAGCAGTTCGTGGATCTGCCGCATGAGCGGGAAGACCTCGAACATCTGCCGCGCGGTGGCCGGATCCCGACGCCAGTCGCGCCCCTCGAAGGTGCCCTGGGAGACCCGCTGCCCCGCGCCGAAGCAGTCGTACACGGTGCAGCCCCGGTACCCCTTGTCCCGCAGGTCGCGGTGGATGCCGCACCGGAAGTCCTCCGCGAGGTTGCCGCAGGGCTTCCCCGCGTCCTTGTTCACGGGGAAGTCCGCGGACTTGGAGAAGGTGAGCGCCACGCAGCACAGCCCGGAGCAGCTGCCGCAGTCGGCGCGCAGGGCCGCGCGGTCGTCGTCGAGCAGGCGCAGGGCGCCGGGTTCGCGCTCCGGTGTCATCGGGCGGGCTCCTTGTCACGCGCCCGCGGCCTCGGGAAAGGCCGCGGGCGGCTCTCGTACGGGTACGACGGGGGTGCGGCGTCAGGCCGCGGAGCGGCGGCCTCCCTGCGCCCCGCCACCGGCGCGACCGCGGCGGGCACGGCCACCGCCACCGCTGCCGCCGGTACCGGCGGAACCGCTCCTGGCCTGGCCGCCCTGGCTCTGTCCGCCCTGGCCCTGGCCCTGACGGGGAACCCTGCGCTGGCCCTGCCCCTGGCCCTGGCCCGCGGCGGCGCCACCGGCGCCACGGGGACGGCGGCGGCGTTGAGCGGCGCCTCCGCGTGCGGCGGGCTGCTGCTGCGGCTGCGGCACCTCGATGACGACCGGCACGCCGGAGGGCTCGCGCGCCCCGGTGATCCGCACGAGCTCCTCGTCGGAAGAGGTGACGCGCGCCGTGTTCGGCCGGATCTCGGCGTCGGTCATGAGCCGCGTCATCTCGCGCTTCTCGTCGGGCAGGACGAGGGTGACGACGCTGCCGGACTCGCCCGCGCGAGCGGTGCGGCCGCCGCGGTGGAGGTAGTCCTTGTGGTCGGTGGGCGGGTCGACGTTGACGACGAGGTCGAGGTCGTCGACGTGGATGCCGCGGGCCGCGACGTTCGTCGCGATCAACGCGGTGACCTGGCCGTTCTTGAACTGGTCGAGGGTCCGGTTGCGCTGCGGCTGGGAGCGTCCGCCGTGCAGTCCGGAGGCGCGGACGCCGTTGGCGAGGAGCCGCTTGGTGAAGCGGTCCACGGCGCGCTTGGTGTCCAGGAACATGATCACGCGGCCTTCGCGGGCGGCGATGCGCATGGCGACGGCCTTCTTGTCCGTCTCGTCGGCGACGTAGAGCACGTGGTGCTCCATCGTCGTCACCGCACCCGCGGACGGGTCGACGGAGTGCACGACGGGATCGGTCAGGAACATCCGTACGAGCCGGTCGATGTTCTTGTCGAGCGTCGCCGAGAACAGCATCGTCTGGCCGCCCTGCTCGACCTGCTTGAGCAGCGCCGTGACCTGCGGCATGAAGCCCATGTCGGCCATCTGGTCGGCCTCGTCGAGGACGGTGACGCGGACTCGGGACAGGTCGCAGTCGCCGCGCTCGATGAGGTCCTTGAGGCGGCCGGGGGTGGCGACGAGGACCTCGGCACCGCGGCGGAGCGTGCTCGCCTGGCGGGTGATGGAGAGGCCGCCGACGACGGTGGCGAGGCGGAGGTTGACCGCCGTCGCGTACGGGGTGAGCGCGTCCGTGACCTGCTGGGCCAGCTCGCGCGTGGGGACCAGGACCATGGCGAGCGGCGACTTCGGCTCGGCGCGGTGTCCTGCCGTGCGGGCGAGGAGGGCCAGGCCGAAGGCGAGGGTCTTGCCGGAGCCGGTCCGTCCGCGGCCAAGGATGTCGCGCCCGGCGAGGGAGTTGGGGAGCGTGGCGGCCTGGATCGGGAAGGGGTCGGTGACTCCCTGGGCGGCCAGCGTCTTCAGGAGGGCCTCGGGCATGTCGAGGTCGCCGAAGGCCTCGACGGCGGGCAGGGCGGGCGTGACGCTCTCGGGCAGGGCGAACTCGCCGCCCTGGGCCGGCTTCGGCCTGCGGCTGCCGGACTTCCTCGCGGAGTTCGCGGCGCCCTTCGCCTGGCCGGACGGCCGTCCCCTGCCGCCTGCGCTGCCGCCCGCGTTTCCGCCGGAGGTGGCGGGGCGCTTGCGGGCGGGGCGTGCCGGGCGTTCGGAGCGGTTCATGCAGTAATGCCTTCCTGGTCGCTGGACTTCCGGACCTCTGAGCCGGTGCGGCTCTGGGCCCGGTTGGGCCCGATGACAGCGCAAGCCGAGGCCCGCACCTTCCGGTGCGGGCCTCGGCTGTGAGGTTCGCGCGCTGCGACGATCAGGCAGGAACGATGTTCTCGGCCTGCAGGCCCTTCTGGCCCTGGGTCACCTCGAAGGAGACCTTCTGGCCCTCGAGGAGCTCACGGAAGCCCGAGGACGCGATGTTCGAGTAGTGGGCGAAGACGTCGGGGCCGCCGCCGTCCTGCTCGATGAAGCCGAAGCCCTTTTCCGAGTTGAACCACTTAACGGTGCCGGTTGCCATGTCAATCTCCTCAACAGGGGCAGTGAATGGAGACACACCGAATTGCGTGACTCCAGCGCTGCAATGACCCCCATACCGGAGAGAACCGGAAAAACAATAATGCGCCCTCGGAGCATTCCCGTCAGGCGCACATAAAGTTCATGGGTACCAAAACTGCAACACATAACCCTAACATGCTCACGGTCCGGCTCGCACGGCGGCTCCTCGCGCACGCCCCTTCCCCCCTCAAGATCACGTCGCTACCTTCGGCCTAACAATCGCTTGGTAGGCCGCAGGAAGGCGGACCGATGCGTATCTCCCGTACCCGTACCGCAACCGGACTGGCGATCTCCGCGCTCGCCCTGGGCACGCTGCCCGCCTGGGCGGCCCCCTCGGAAGCCGCCGCGCCCACGGCACCCCGCCACACGGCCACCGCCTCCGTGGCCGACGGCCGCCAGATCCCCCTCCAGGGCGCGGTCAACGTCCGGGACGTCGGTGGCTACCGGACGTACGACGGAGAGCGCGTCCGCGAAGGACGCGTCTACCGCGCCGACGGCCTCAGCGAACTCACCGACGCCGACCTCGGCACGCTCGCGACGCTCGGCCTGACGAAGGTCATCGACTTCCGGGTGCCCGCCGAGGTGCAGTACGACGGGGTGGACCGGCTGCCCGCCGGGCTCTCCCCCACCGCACGGCCGATCACCGACAACGGCCTGTTCACCCGGCTGCTCACCGCCATCGGCTCCCGGGACCCGGTCAAGCAGGAGGAGATGCTCGGCAACGGCAAGGCGGCCGCGTTCATGCGCGACGTCTACCGCACGTTCGTCACCGACGCGACCAACCGCGCGCAGTTCGCGGCGACCCTGCGCGACGTCGCCGCGAGCCGGTCGCCGCTGCTCTACCACTGCACCTCCGGCAAGGACCGCACCGGCTGGACGACGTATCTGCTGCTGCGTCTCGTGGGCGTCCCCGAGCGGACCGCGGCCGGCGACTACCTGGCCTCCAACACCTACCGGGCCGCGTACGACGCGAAGGTCCGCGAGGCGCTGAAGCAGGGCGGGCTCATGCAGAACCCGGACCTGATCATCCCCCTCCAGGAGGTCCGCGCCGACTACCTCGACACGGCACTCACCGAGGCAACACAGCGTTACGGCGGCTTCCAGGGCTACCTGACGAAGGGGCTCGGCCTGGACGCCCGCACGATCCTGCAGTTGCGCGACCGCATGGTGGGCTAGCCGCCCGCGGAGACGTTCGCGGGGGCGGCGATCCCGCTCGCCCGCGCCGCCGCGAGCCACGCGGGGAACTCGCCCACCAGCCGGTCGTAGAGCTCGTCGTCCGGCACCGCGAGCGGGTCCTCGCCCGCGTGGAAGAACCCCGCGTTGTCGACCGGGCGCTTGGCGGGGACGACCAGTTCGTCGAGCTTGCGCAGATAGTCGAACTGCTTGCTCTTCGGGTCGCCGAACCCTATGAACTGCCAGAACAGAGGGAGCCTCGCCGCCTTGCACAGATAGCGCTCGGCGGCGAGCTTGTTGATGGGACCGCCGTCGGTCTGGAAGACGACAAGGGCGGGCGCGGTGGAACCGCTCTCTACGTAGTGGTCGATCACGGCGTCCATCGCCAGGTGGTAGCTGGTCTTCCCCATGTGCCCGAGCCCGGCGACGATCTCGTCGACGCGGCCGCGGTGGTTGTCCAGCGCGATGTCCGTCACCGCGTCGACGTCGGTCGAGAAGAAGACGGTGGGCACGACCCCGTCGTCGTCCAGGTGCGCGGAGAGGCCGAGGACGCGGTCGGCGAGGGCCTGGACGCTGCCGTCCTTGTAGTACGGCTTCATGGAACCGGAGTAATCGACGACGAGGTAGACGGCGGCCCGCACCCCGTCCAGGCCGTGTTTGCGCAGGGAGACCCCGGCGCTCTTGTACAGGCTGACCAGAGCCGGCGCCGAGTCCTCCACCTTGCGCAGACTGATCGCGGATCCCATGTCCCGCCCCGCCCTTCCACCTTGCACATATGACTGCTAGACACATGCCGATTCGGCACGTACGGACCTACGGAGGATGACATGAACCATGGCCTGGACGGCAGAGTCGTGCTCATCACCGGGGCCGGGCGGGGGCAGGGCGCCGCGGAGGCGCGGCTCTTCGCGGCGGCCGGGGCGCGGGTCGTGGTGACGGACGTGCGGGAGGAGGAGGGCCGCGAGGTCGCCGGATCGCTGGGCGGGCAGGGCCTGTTCGTACGTCACGACGTCACGGACGCGGAGAGCTGGGGGTCGGCCGTGGCGGGGGCGCTCGGTGCGTTCGGGCGGCTCGACGTCCTGGTCAACAATGCCGCGCTGTGGCGGACGGCGTCCGTGGAGGACGAGACGTACGCGAACTTCGAGGAGTTGGTGCGGGTCAATCTCCTGGGGCCCTTCCTGGGCATCCAGGCGGTGCTGCCCGCGCTGAAGGAGACGGGCGGCGGGTCGGTCGTGAACGTGTCGTCGACGGCGGGGCTCGTCGGCATCCCGGGGCACGCGGCGTACGGGTCGACGAAGTTCGGGCTGCGGGGGCTGACCCGTTCCTCGGCGCTGGACCTGGCGAAGTACCGGGTGCGGGTCAACTCCGTGCATCCGGGGGCGGTCGACACGCCGATGATCTCCGCCGCCTCCGCCGGGCGGGACTGGTCGCACCTGCCGCTGGGCAGGATGGGCCGCCCGGAGGAGGTCGGGGAGCTGGTGCTGTTCCTGGCGTCGGACGCGTCGTCGTACGTCACGGGGGCGGAGTTCACCGTGGACGGTGGGTCGACGACGGGGTGACGGCGGGGTGACGGCGCAGGTGGTGGGTCAGTGGCGGTCGGACAGGTACACCGAGCGCAGCTTGAGGCGGTCGGTCGCGGGCCTGCCGTGCGGGCGCAGCGTCCAGGAGTCGCCGGTGCAGTCCGGCTCGGTGAACACCATCGCCCACACGTCGGTGTCGTTGTGCGGGGCGAACGCGGGCTCGGAGGCGCCCGGGTCGGCGACCTCGGGGAGCGTGAGGCAGCCGGGGCTCTGCGGGTCGTGGAGGGTGATGGACTGCGGGTGACCGTCGGGACCGACGAACTTGTAGGAGAAGTCGCCGGTGGCGGCGGTCGCGGAGGTCGGCAGGGTGACGACGAGGGCGAATGCGGCGAGGGGGGCGGCGAGGGTGTGGCGGAGGCGCATGGGGTCCGTTTCGGTGAGGGGGCCGGACGCGGTGGGCGTCCGGTGGCGGGGGTGGGCGGACCCGTCGTTGCGTGACGGGCCCTGGCCCGCTCTCCCCGGTCGCCGTGGTGCGTATGCGCGGTGTCACCCGTGCGGGGCTGGGGAATCGATCCTGCGACGTCCGGTCGGCCTACCGTCGTCCTGTCCGCCCGGCGGGGCGGGGGCTTTCGGGTGCGGGCCCGTCGTGGCTGATCGCGCAGTTCCCCGCGCCCCTGAGGTCACACCGCCTGCCCGGCGACGACTGCCAGGGCCCGCCCCTGTCCGCCCCGGGGGCAGGGGGTCTTCGGGTGCGGGTGCGTCGTGGCTGATCGCGCAGTTCCCCGCGCCCCTGAAGCACGACCGGTCGCCCGGCGATGAGCCCGCGCCCCCGAGGCAGGCGCGAACCGGCGCCCGGCGACGCCCCCTCGCCCCGAGGCACGAACCGTCGTCCGGCGGCGATCCGCGTGCCCCGGGTGTGGCCGCGGGTTGCTCGGTGTTTATGTTTCCGGCTGGTCCTGGAACGCCGGCAGCATGAAGATGCGGGTCTTCGCGTCGTCGTCCATCAGCTCTACGAGCGGCATGACCAGGTCCCAGAGGTTCTGTTTGTCGACCTCGCGGGCCAGGGCGTCCAGGTCGGGGGTGGGCAGTGTGCCCGCCGTGTCGGCGACGGTCTTGCGGGAGTCGGCGGGCAGCGCGTCCACCAGGGGCAGGAACTCCGCCCAGAGGGTCGTGGCGGCGACCGCGCGGACCACGCCGGCGAGCACGTCCGTGTCTCTCAGTGACGGGAGTTCAGCCACCGTGCGCCGTTCCTCCTCGCTCAGCAGCGCGACCAGCGGCAGCAGGGACTCCCAGAGGTCCTGGTCCGCCACCGTCAGGACGAGGGTGTCCAGGTGGTCCCGGGGCTGGGCCGCGGTGAGGGAGGCGATGCGGGCGCGTCGGGACCCGGGCACCATGCCCGCGACGGCCAGCGCTTCGGGCCAGAGGCCGGATGCGGGCGCGGAGGCGATGATCGACGCCAGGCGTTCCTCGCCCAGGAGGTCGATGATGTGGCCGAGTCGTTCGGGGGCGTCGATCACGTAACCGGTTCGGAGGACCGTCGCGTCGTCGATCTGCGGCAGGATCCGGCGCAATGCCGCGTCGGAGAGGTGGCCGACGAAGCGGCCCATCGTGAGGTGGTCGCCGCGTTCGGCGAGGGCGACGGCGATGCGGACGACCAGGTTCTCGTCGAGGCGGCCCACGATGCCCTCGATACGGCGCGGGTCGAGGTGGGCGCAGGACTCCGCGGTGAACGTCACCGGAAGCTTCTCGATGATGTCGGCGGCGCGTGCGGGGTCGAGGCGTCCCGCGACGGCGGCGGCCAGGCGCGGGCCGAGGGCTTTCTGCGAGATGGCGGCCGCGACCCCCGAGGGGACGAGCTTGGTCGCCGCCGCGATGCGGTCGAGCATGTCGGGGGCCCGGTCGAAGAGCGCCGCGACGGTCTGGGCGCGGAAGCGGCGTACGTCGTCGACGGGGAGGCCCTGCAGGAAGGTGAGGGCGTGCGGTTCGATGTCGAGCAGGTGGGCGATCTTGAGGGTCTCCGCCCTGCCGCGCAGTTTGTCCATGGTGACTCCTGACTCCTGTCGGCCGACACAGGCCCTAGCGGAAGAGGATGCGGCGGAAGGGGCCGCGGGCCAGGGCGGGCACGAGTTCGAGTGCCTTCTCGGCGGCCTCGTTCAGGCCCGCGGCGCGGCTCTCGCGCTGCCGCTCCAGTGCGTCGGCCAGTGCGGTCAGGTGCTGGGGCGCCAGCTGTGCGAAGGATTCCGGTGGGTCGTCGCGCAGTTCGCCGGCGAGTCGGTCGCGTGGTTCCCGCGCTTCGGTGGTCACGTCGCCTCCCGGGGTGGCGTGTCGGCCGGGGTCGGAAACCGAGAGTGGCGCCGCTTTGACTAATAGTCAATAGCGGCGCCACCCAGACGGAGACGCGGGCCTCAGCCCTTGACGGCTCCCGCCGCCAGGCCCGAGCCGAGCTTCCGGTGGACGATCACGAAGAAGATCATCACCGGTACGGTGACGAGCGTGGAGCTGGCCATGACCGGGCCCCAGGCCGTGGAGTTCTCACCGAAGAACTGGTAGATGCCCACGGCCGCCGTGTACTTGTCGCTGCCCTTCATGAACGTGTACGCGAACACGAACTCGTTCCACGCCGTGATGAACGCGAAGATGGACGTGGCGACGAGCCCCGGCGCGACCAGCGGAAGCAGCACCGACCAGAACATCCGCGGCCAGGACGCCCCGTCGATGTAGGCGGCCTCCTCGACCTCCTTGGGGATGGTGGCGACGAAGCCGCGCAGCGTCCAGATCGCGAAGGGGAGCGAGAGGGCGATGTAGACGATGCTCAGGCCCAGCAGGGAGTTGAGCATGTCGTAGTCCCGCATCTGGATGAAGAGCGGGATGACGAGGGCCTCCAGCGGCACCATCTGCACGATCAGGATCATGATCAGCACGGAGGTGCGGAAGCGGAACTTGAACCGTGCCACCGCGATAGCGGCGAAGAGCGCGAGCAGCGCCGCCGCGACGATCGTGGCGAGGCCGACGATCGCCGAGTTCAGCAGGTACGTGCCGAAGTTCCCCTTGTCGAAGACGAACTCGAAGTGCTCGAAGCTGATCCCGCTGGGCAGGACGTCCGAGCCGCGCAGCGACGCCTTCGGGTCGAGCGCCGTGGAGACCATCCAGTAGACGGGGAAGAGCGTGAAGAGGAGGAGTCCGATGACCGCGGCCGGCAGGCCGATGCGTGAGGCGAGTGTGGTGCGGCGGGTCGTGGTCACAGGTCCTCCTCCCCCTGGCGGAACAGCGTGCGGATGTAGACGACGGTGATGGCCAGGAGCAGCACGGTCAGCAGGACCGCCGCCGCGGCGCCCGTGCCGTAGTCGTTCTTGGCGAAGGCCTGGATGTACGAGAAGACGCCCAGGTTGTAGACCTCTTCGTTGGAGCCGTCGCCGCCGGGTTGCAGGTACACCTGGGTGAAGACCTTGAAGTCCCAGATCGTGGAGAGGATGGTCACCACGAGGAAGACGGGCTTGATGGTCGGCACGGTGATGTTCCAGAACCGCTGCCAGGCGTTGGCGCCGTCCAGTTCCCCGGCTTCGTACAGCTCCTTGGGGATCGTCAGAAGTCCCGCGAAGACGGTGATGGCGACGAACGGGAAGCCGTGGTGGACGACGTTGAGCGTGGCGATGGCGTAGAACGGGCCGCGCTCGGTGAACCAGTTGGTGGTCTCCGGGTCGATCAGGCCGACCGATCCCGCGATCTGGCTGACCATGCCGTCCTGCGGCTGGAAGAGCCAGATCCATACGTACGTGCCCGTCACCGCCGGCATGGCCCAGGCGGCGAGGATCGCGATGGAGCAGATCATCCGCCAGGTGGCGCCGAGGCGGTTGAGGAGCAGTGCGACGAGGGTGCCGAGCGCGACGGTGAGGCCGACGCAGGCGAAGGCGAAGAAGACGGTGTTGGGCAGGACCGTCTTCCACAGCAGGCTGCTGGTGAGCAGGTCGCTGTAGTGGTCGAAGCCGGTGAACGTGCCGACGCCGCCGCCGAACTTGACCTCGTAGTCCTGCAGGGAGAGCTTGCCGACCTGGATCAGCGGCCACAGGAGCAGGCCCGCGAGGACCACGAGGGAGGGCGCGAGGAGGAGCCAGGGGCGGGTGAGTGTGATGAGTTTCTTGCGGCGGCGGGCCGCTTCGGCGCCGCCGTCGGGGGGCCGGGGACCGCGGGGAGCCGGGATCTTCGGCTCCCCGCTGACGAGCGTGTCTTTCACGGTAAGTCCTTCACAGTGCCGAACTCGCCCTTGTCTACTCGTCCTTGGCGAAGATCGCGTCCATGTCCTTGGCCGCCTTGTCCGCCGCTTCCTTCACGGACGCCTTGCCGGTGAGGATCGACTGGACCATGCCGGGGATGACCTTGGAGGCCTGGATCTCGCCGTACGCCTTGGTCTTCGGGACGGTCGCGCCGGCTTCCAGCATCTGCTTGGCGAAGGGCTCGACGAGCGGGTCCTTCTTCACCTCGATCTTCTTCAGTTCGGAGTTCTGGCCGGGGAAGTAGTTGGTCTCCTCGGCCCACTTGGCGGCGAACTCGCCGGTGGTCACCATCTTCACGAACTCCCAGGCGAGATCCTTCTTGTCCGTGTTGAAGGTGGACAGGTAGGAGCCGCCGAGGAAGGACTTGCTCATGCCGCCGTTCTGGCCAGGGATCGGCACCGCGCCGAGCTTGCCCTTGAGGTCGGGGTTGTTGTCGACGATGGCCTTCGGGGTCCAGTTGCCGCCGATGGCCATGGCGATCTCGCCCTTGTTCCAGGCGTCGCCGACCTCCTTCTCGGTCCAGGTGTTGACCTTGGCCGGGGAGACCTTGTCCTTGGTGGCGAGGCCGGTGTAGAACTCGAGGCCCTTGATGGCGTCGGGCGAGTTCACGCCGGACTTCCACTTGCCGCCGGACTCGGTGGCGAGTTCGCCGCCCGCACCCCAGATGAAGGGGGCCGCGAACATCTCGGCGCCGCCCGCGACGGGGAAGGAGACGAGCTTGGGCTCCTTCTCCTTGAGCGTCTTGGCGGTCTCCTGGAGCTCCTTCCACGTGGTCGGGGGCTTCAGGTCGTGCTTCTCGAAGATGTCCTTGCGGTAGACGATCGAGCGGACGCCCGCGTACCAGGGCATGCCGTACTGCTTGCCGTCGAGCGTGCCCGCGTCCTTGAGGCCCTCGACGAGGTCGTCGTTCAGGCCCGACTTCTTCACTTCGTCCGTGACGTCGACGAGGGCGTCGGTCTCGGCGAACTGCGGCACCCAGGTGGTGCCGACCTCCGCGACGTCGGGCACCTGGTCCGCGCCGCCCTCGATGGCGGTCGTGAACTTCTTCTGGGCGCTGGCCCACTGCTGGTACTCGACCTTGATCTTGGCGCCGGTCTTCTTGGTGAAGGCCTTCTCGGCCTCCTCGAAGAAGGGGCGCGCGTCGGGGTTGGTGCCCTCCATGATCCACACGGTGAGGGTCTTGCCCTTGCCGTCGGTGGCCTTGTCGCCCGAGTCGCCGTCATCCCCACCGCACGCCGTGGCGGTCAGTCCGAGACTCATGGCGATACAACCAGCGGCGATGACACGTCGATTCATGCCGGCCCCCTCCAGGTTCCGATTGGTGGGAGCGATTGTGGTCACACCAGACGGGAGCGGTCTAGACCCATTGGTATAAGCGGCCGAACCGTAATGAGGGTTGCGGGTGACGCAACATACGCTCATAGCATTGCGCCCCATGCAACGCTCTGGTCGCACAAACGGGCGTAAACGCCACGACGCCCGCCTCTGGTCCGGTCGGGGACGAGGCGGGCGTCGCTCAGTTCCGTACGCCGTTGTACGGGACGTATGAGGGGTCGTACGGGATCAACCGTACGGGGTCGGGCCGGTAGGGCCGTCAGACGGTCAGGGCGCGGTCCGTGGGGCGGATCGGGGCCGGCAGGTCGCTCGCGCCGGTGAGGAAGCGGTCCACGCCGCGCGCCGCCGAGCGGCCCTCGGCGATCGCCCACACGATGAGCGACTGGCCGCGGCCCGCGTCACCGGCGACGAAGACGCCGGGGACGTTCGTCTGGAACTCGCCGTCGCGCGCGATGTTGCCGCGCTCGTCGAGCTCCAGGGCGAACTGGTCCACGAGGCCGTTCTCTCGGTCGGTGCCGGTGAAGCCCATCGCGAGGGTGACGAGCTGCGCGGGGATCTTCCGCTCGGTGCCGGGCTTCGGGGTCAGCTTGCCCTCGATGAACTCCACCTCGACGAGATGCAGGAACTGGACGTTGCCGTCCTCGTCGCCCTCGAAGTGCGTGGTGTTGACGGCGTAGACCCGCTCGCCGCCCTCCTCGTGCGCGGAGGTGACCTTGTACAGCATGGGGAAGGTCGGCCACGGCTGGTGCGGGGCACGCTCCTCGCCCGGCTTCGGCATGATCTCCAGCTGCGTCACGGAGGCCGCGCCCTGGCGGTGGGCGGTGCCCACGCAGTCCGCGCCCGTGTCGCCGCCGCCGATGACGACGACGTGCTTGCCCTCGGCGGAGACGGGCGTGGTGACGTAGTCGCCCTCCTGGACCTTGTTGGCCAGGGGCAGGTACTCCATCGCCTGGTAGATGCCCTTGAGCTCACGGCCGGGGACGGGCAGGTCGCGGGCGGTGGTGGAGCCCGCCGCGATGACGACCGCGTCGTAGCGCCTGCGGAGCTTCGCCGCGTCGATGTCGCGGCCGATCTCCACACCGGTGCGGAACTTGGTGCCCTCCGCGCGCATCTGCTCGATGCGGCGGTTGATGTGGCGCTTCTCCATCTTGAACTCGGGGATGCCGTAGCGGAGGAGGCCGCCGATGCGGTCGGCGCGCTCGTACACGGCGACGGTGTGGCCCGCCCGGGTCAGCTGCTGGGCGGCGGCGAGACCCGCCGGGCCCGAGCCGATCACGGCGACGGTCTTGCCGGAGAGCCGCTCGGGCGCCTGCGGCTTGACGTCGTTGGCGTCCCACGCCTTGTCGATGATGGAGACTTCGACGTTCTTGATGGTGACGGCCGGCTGGTTGATGCCGAGTACGCACGCCGCCTCACAGGGCGCCGGGCACAGGCGGCCCGTGAACTCCGGGAAGTTGTTCGTGGCGTGCAGGCGCTCGGAGGCCGCCGACCAGTCCTCGCGGTACGCGTAGTCGTTCCACTCCGGGATCAGGTTCCCGAGCGGGCAGCCGTTGTGGCAGAACGGGATGCCGCAGTCCATGCAGCGCGAGGCCTGCTTGGAGATGATCGGGAGGAGCGAGCCGGGAACGTAGACCTCGTTCCAGTCCTTGACGCGCTCGCCGACCGGGCGGGTCTGCGCGACCTCGCGGCCGTGGTTAAGGAAGCCCTTGGGATCAGCCATTGGTCGCCGCCTCCATCATCTTCTCGGTGATCTCGGTCTCGGAGAGACCGGCTCGCTCGGCGGCGTCCTTGGCGGCGAGCACTGCCTTGTACGTGCTGGGGATGATCCTGCTGAAGCGGTCCACCGCGGTGTCCCACTCGGCCAGGAGCTTCTCGGCGACGGTCGAGCCCGTCTCCTCGTGGTGGCGGCGCACGACGTCGTGCAGCCACTGCTTGTCGGTCTCGTCCAGCGGCTCGACGGCCGCCAGGTTCCCGGCGTTGACGTTGTCGCGGTCGAGGTCGATCACGTACGCGATGCCGCCCGACATGCCGGCCGCGAAGTTGCGGCCCGTCTCGCCGAGGATCACCGCGTGACCACCGGTCATGTACTCGCAGCCGTGGTCGCCCACGCCCTCCGAGACCACCGTCGCACCCGAGTTGCGGACGCAGAACCGCTCACCGGTGCGGCCGCGCAGGAACAGCTCGCCGCCGGTCGCGCCGTACGCGATGGTGTTGCCCGCGATCGTGGAGTACTCGGCGAGGTGGTCGGCGCCTCGGTCCGGGCGGACGATGATCCGGCCGCCGGAGAGGCCCTTGCCGACGTAGTCGTTGGCGTCGCCCTCCAGGCGCAGTGTCACACCGCGCGGCACGAACGCGCCGAACGACTGGCCCGCGGAGCCGGTGAAGGTGATGTCGATGGTGTCGTCGGGCAGACCCGCGCCGCCGAACTTCTTCGTCACCTCGTGGCCGAGCATGGTGCCGACCGTGCGGTTGATGTTGCGGATGGCGACCTGCGCGCGGACCGGGTGGGCGTCCGTCGCGCTGGACGCGGCGAGGGCGTCGGCGGCGAGCTTGATCAGCTCGTTGTCGAGCGCCTTCTCCAGGCCGTGGTCCTGGACCGTGACCTGGTGCCGGACGGCGCCCGCCGGCAGCGCCGGCACGTGGAACAGCGGCTCCAGGTCGAGGCCCTGCGCCTTCCAGTGGCTGACGGCCTTCTCGGTGTCGAGGAGCTCGGCGTGGCCGACGGCCTCCTCGATGGAGCGGAAGCCGAGCTCGGCGAGGAGCTCGCGGACCTCCTCGGCGATGAACTCGAAGAAGTTGACGATGTACTCGGCCTTGCCGGAGAACCGCTCGCGCAGCGCCGGGTTCTGCGTGGCGATGCCGACCGGGCAGGTGTCCAGGTGGCAGACGCGCATCATGACGCAGCCGGAGACGACGAGCGGCGCGGTCGCGAAACCGAACTCCTCGGCGCCGAGCAGCGCGGCGATGATGACGTCGCGGCCGGTCTTCAGCTGGCCGTCGGTCTGCACGACGATGCGGTCGCGCAGGCCGTTGAGCAGCAGCGTCTGCTGGGTCTCGGCGAGGCCGAGCTCCCAGGGGCCGCCCGCGTGCTTCAGGGAGGTCAGCGGGGAGGCGCCGGTGCCGCCGTCGTGGCCGGAGATGAGGACGACGTCCGCGTGGGCCTTGGAGACGCCCGCGGCGACCGTGCCGACGCCGACCTCGGAGACCAGCTTGACGTGGATCCGCGCCTGCGGGTTCGCGTTCTTCAGGTCGTGGATCAGCTGGGCGAGGTCTTCGATGGAGTAGATGTCGTGGTGCGGCGGCGGCGAGATGAGGCCGACGCCGGGCGTCGAGTGACGCGTCTTCGCGACCCACGGGTAGACCTTGTGGCCGGGCAGCTGGCCGCCCTCGCCGGGCTTGGCGCCCTGCGCCATCTTGATCTGGATGTCGTCGGCGTTGACGAGGTACTCGCTGGTCACACCGAAGCGGCCGGAGGCGACCTGCTTGATGGACGAGCGGCGCGCCGGGTCGTACAGGCGCTCCGGGTCCTCGCCGCCCTCACCGGTGTTGGACTTGCCGCCCAGCTGGTTCATGGCGATGGCGAGGGTCTCGTGCGCCTCCTTGGAGATGGAGCCGTACGACATGGCGCCGGTCGAGAACCGCTTGACGATCTCCGAGACGGGCTCGACCTCGTCGATGGAGATCGGCTTGCGGCCGGACTTGAAGCCGAAGAGTCCGCGGAGCGTCATCAGGCGCTCGGACTGCTCGTTCACGCGGCCCGTGTACTGCTTGAAGATGTCGTAGCGGCGGCCGCGCGTGGAGTGCTGGAGGCGGAAGACCGTCTCGGGGTCGAACAGGTGCGGCTCGCCCTCGCGGCGCCACTGGTACTCGCCGCCGATGTCGAGGGCGCGGTGCGCGGAGGGGACGCCGGAGGCGGGGTAGGCCTTGGCGTGCCGGGCGGCGACCTCCTGGGCGATGACGTCGAGCCCGGCGCCGCCGATCTTCGTCGTCGTGCCGCTGAAGTACCGCTCCACGAAGGCGGATTCGAGACCGACGGCCTCGAAGACCTGGGCGCCGCGGTAGGAGGCGACGGTGGAGATGCCCATCTTGGACATGACCTTCAGGACGCCCTTGCCGAGGGCGTAGATGAGGTTGCGGATGGCCTGTTCGGCGCCGCCGTCGACGGACTCCAGGAAGGTGCCCGCGCGGACGAGGTCCTCGACGGACTCCATCGCGAGGTAGGGGTTGACGGCCGCGGCGCCGTAGCCGATGAGGAGGGCCACGTGGTGGACCTCGCGGACGTCGCCCGCCTCGACGAGCAGGCCCACCTGGGTGCGCTGCTTGGTGCGGATGAGGTGGTGGTGGACGGCCGAGGTGAGCAGCAGCGAGGGGATCGGCGCGTGCTCGGCGTCGGAGTGCCGGTCGGAGAGCACGATCAGGCGGGCGCCTGCCTCGATGGCGGCGTCGGCCTCGGTGCAGATCTCGTCGATGCGGGCGGCGAGGGCGTCGCCGCCGCCGCCGACGCGGTAGAGGCCGGAGAGCGTCGCGGCCTTCATGCCGGGCATGTCGCCGTCGGCGTTGATGTGGATGAGCTTGGCGAGCTCGTCGTTGTCGATCACCGGGAAGGGCAGGGTGACGCTGCGACACGACGCGGCGGTCGGGTCGAGCAGGTTGCCCTGGGGGCCCAGCGAGCTGTGCAGCGAGGTGACGAGCTCTTCACGGATGGCGTCCAGCGGCGGGTTGGTGACCTGCGCGAACAGCTGCGTGAAGTAGTCGAAGATCAGCCGTGGGCGGGCGGAGAGGGCCGCGATGGGGGTGTCCGTGCCCATGGAGCCGAGCGGCTCGCCGCCGGTCTTGGCCATCGGCGCGAGGATGATGCGGAGCTCTTCCTCGGTGTAGCCGAAGGTCTGCTGGCGGCGCGTGACGGAGGCGTGCGTGTGCACGATGTGCTCGCGCTCGGGCAGGTCGGACAGCTCGATCTCGCCGGCCTCCAGCCACTCCTGGTACGGCTTCTCGGCGGCGAGGCCGGCCTTGATCTCGTCGTCCTCGACGATGCGGTGCTCGGCGGTGTCGACGAGGAACATGCGGCCGGGCTGGAGGCGGCCCTTGCGGACGACCTTGGCGGGGTCGATGTCGAGGACGCCGACCTCGGAGCCGAGGACGACGAGGCCGTCGTCGGTGACCCAGTAGCGGCCTGGGCGCAGACCGTTGCGGTCGAGGACCGCGCCGACCTGCGTGCCGTCGGTGAAGGTGACGCAGGCGGGGCCGTCCCAGGGCTCCATCATCGTGGAGTGGTACTGGTAGAAGGCGCGGCGTGCCGGGTCCATGGAGGCGTGGTTCTCCCAGGCCTCCGGGATCATCATCAGCACGGAGTGGGGCAGCGAGCGGCCGCCGAGGTGGAGGAGTTCGAGCACCTCGTCGAAGGACGCGGAGTCGGAGGCGTCGGGCGTGCAGATCGGGAAGATCCGCTCCAGCTTGTCCGCCTGGCCGTCGGCGCCGAAGAGCTCGGAGGCGAGCTGCGACTCGCGGGCCCGCATCCAGTTGCGGTTGCCCTTGACGGTGTTGATCTCACCGTTGTGCGCGACGAAGCGGTACGGGTGCGCGAGCGGCCAGCTCGGGAACGTGTTCGTCGAGAAACGGGAGTGGACGAGCGCGACGGCCGTGGCGAAGCGGCGGTCGGACAGGTCGGGGAAGAAGGGCTCCAGCTGGCCGGTGGTCAGCATGCCCTTGTAGACGATGGTGCGGGACGACAGGGAGGGGAAGTACGTCCCCGCCTCGCGCTCGGCGCGCTTGCGCAGCACGAACGCCTTGCGGTCGAGAGCCAGGCCCTCGGTGTCACCGTCGGCGACGAAGATCTGCCGGAAGACGGGCATCGTCGAGCGGGCGGTGGCGCCGAGGAGCTCGGGGGCGACGGGGACGTCGCGCCAGCCGAGGACGGTCAGGCCCTCTTCGGAGGCGATCGTCTCGATCTGTGAGACGGCGCCGTCCGTGGTGCCCGCGGTGTCGACCGGCAGGAAGGCGATGCCGACGGCGTAGGCGCCGGCCGCGGGCAGCTCGAATCCGGCCACCTCGCGCAGGAAGGCGTCGGGAACCTGGAGCAGGATGCCCGCACCGTCACCCGAGTCCGGCTCGGAGCCGGTGGCGCCGCGGTGCTCGAGATTGCGCAGTACGGTCAGCGCCTGTTCGACCAGTTCATGGCTGGCCACACCGGTAAGAGTGGCCACGAATCCGACACCGCAGGCGTCGTGTTCGTTGCGGGGGTCGTACATGCCCTGGGGGGCGGGGCGACCGTCCATGGGCGACCAGGCGTGGGTACGCATCGGCACTCCCGTCGTCGTCGGGGCAACTACATGGGGCAAGGGACGACGTTGGCCCTGGCAAAATTTCGTGCAGATTACATGATGGAACGCTTCTCGAAAAGCGGATAGCTGGTTCCACCATGTGGACACCGCTCGTGGAGGTGGGAGCGGTACGGAGGGGACCTCTGCGGGCAGATCCATGACCGAAGGCCCGGCGCGGCACAGGCCTCATTGCCCGCAGCGCTTACGGCTCATGCCCAGTGATCACGGGTTCGAAACCGCCGAGTAACGACTACTTATGCAAGGTCCCGCATAGGCCTGCAAGGACTCATCCTGCGGCGGTACCGAACAGACTGCCCAGGGCGTACGTCACACCGGCGGCCGCCCCGCCGAGCGCGAGCTGCCGCAGACCGCTGAACCACCACGACCTCGCGGTCACCTTGGCCACCACCGCACCGCAGGCGAAGAGCCCGATGAACGCCAGCATCAGGGCGGGCCACAGCACGGTGGCACCCAGCAGATACGGCAGTACGGGGAGCAGGGCGCCCAGCGCGAACGAGCCGAAGGACGACACCGCGGCGACGGTCGGCGAGGGCAGGTCGCCCGGGTCGATGCCGAGCTCCTCGCGGGCGTGGATCTCCAGGGCCTGCTCGGGGTCCTTGGACAGCTGGCGGGCGACCTCGCGGGCCAGGTCGGGCTCGACGCCGCGCGAGACGTACAGCTCGGCGAGCTCCCGCTCCTCGTCCTGCGGGTGCTTGCGCAGCTCGCGCCGCTCCACGTCCAGCTCGGCCTGGACGAGCTCGCGCTGCGACGCCACCGAGGTGTACTCGCCCGCCGCCATCGAGAAGGCGCCCGCGGCGAGCCCCGCGAGACCGGTGATGACGATGGTCTCCCGCGACACGGCGCCGCCCGCGACGCCGGTCATCAGCGCGAGGTTGGAGACGAGCCCGTCCATCGCCCCGAAGACCGCGGGACGCAGCCAGCCGCCGTTCACATCGCGGTGCGTGTGGTTGTCGCGGTGCGCCTCGTGCAGTGCCGCTTCGGTCTCGATGATCGCCATGGTGGACCCCCTCGTACGTGTTGGACGACCTCGAAAGTACGCGCGAAAAAAATCTCCCGCCAGCAAGGAAGGCCGTACTTACCTGCGAAAACGCGCCGAAGGGGTGATCTGAGCTCACGCATGCTCTTTTGAGCGCTCGGCGTGGCAGAGATGCACCAAGCACCGCATCCAGCGGGCCGCTCCACTGGAGGTGGCCCGCACACAAGGGAGGCACGGCATGGCGTCCACCGCATGCGTTCCCTCGGTCCCGGCGCCCGGTGACGCCGAGGACCTCCGCGAGCGGGCGCGCGGCGCGCTCCTCGGCCTCGCGGTCGGCGACGCGCTCGGCGCGCCCGCCGAGAACATGAAACCGTCCGAGATCCGCCGCCGCTGGGGCCGCATCACGGGCTACGTCGCCGAACACCCGGCGGGCACGGACGACACGGAGTACGCGATCTTCTCCGGTCTCCTGCTCGCCCGGCACGGCTCCGCGCTCACGGTCGCACACGTCGAGAAGGCCTGGCACCAGTGGATCGCCGACCTGGACGAGGGCCCGTTCCGCGGGGCGGGCTTCAGTGAACGCGGCACCCTGGAGAACCTGCGCAGAGGGCTCGCCGCCCCGATCTCCGCCCAGCACCGGCACGCGTGGAGCGACGGCCTCGCGATGCGGGCCGCGCCCTTCGGCGTCTTCGCCGCGGGCGACCCGCACGAAGCGGCCCGCCTCGTCGCGATCGACGGCTCCGTCAGCCACGACGGCGAGGGCATCCACGGCGGCCGGGCGGTGGCGGCGGGGGTCGCGGCGGCCATGGCGGGCGCACCGGTGGAGGCGGTGGTCGCCGCGGCACTCTCGGTCGTCCCCGAGGACTCCTGGACGTCCCGCTCGCTGCACCGCGCGGTGGCGGCCGCCGACCGCGGCGAACGCGCGGTGCGCTCCGCGGTGGTCATCGGCGGCTACCCCTGGACGGACCTCGCCCCCGAGGCGGTCGGGCTCGCGTTCGGGGCGTACGCGGTGGCGCGCGGGGACTTCGGCGACGCGGTGCTCTGCGCGGTGAACATGGGCCGGGACGCGGACACGACGGCGGCGGTGGCGGGCGCTCTCTCCGGCGCGACGTGCGGCGCCTCGGCGATCCCCCTCCCCTGGTCAACGGCGATCGGCCCGGCACGGGGCAGCTGTCTGCCGTCGATGCGGGGCCACCACGTGTTGGACGTGGCGGATCTCCTTACCCCGGATCCCGAGCCGGTGCGGGCATGACCACGGCGGGCAGGGAAGCCTTTACCACTGTGGGCAGGCGTGCCGCAGGGCGATGGGGGTCCCCCCTGCTCGAGCGGAGCCGAGAGCTTGGGGGAGGGTGGGCACAGCCCACGGTGCAGGGCATGGCATACGGAGGCGCCCAGGAGTGCAACGCCTCCGGCGCCGAAGCGCTCCTGCTCGGCCTGGCCGCAGGCGACGCCGCCGGATGGCCCGCAGCCCGCCACAGAGCATCCCGCATGCCCGAGTGGACACGGCGGCTCACCCGCGAGTTGGACACCTTCGCCGAGCAGAACGCCACAACCACCCTCCCCGTCCCCATCGCCCTGAACCAGCCCCCGGAACCCCTCCGCCTCGGCCCCTCCGACGACGCGGAATGGGCGGCGTTCACCGCGGAGTCCGTACTCCGCGCCGGACCACACCGCGAACACGACATCCGCACCGCACTCGACCTCGCCTGGACCACCCTCGCCGCCGAGATCGCCGCCGCCGCGGACCGCGCCCCCGAGGTCGAGTCCGCCGTACTCCCCCTGCGCGCCCGCATCTCCGTCCGTGCCGGACTCGGCAACCTCGCCACCGGCCTGCGCCCGCCCGCCACCGGCCACGACAACCCGCACTACTTCGACGACGCGGCCTGTGTACGGGCGTGCGTGCTCGCCCTGGTCCACCCCGGCGACCCCGAACGCGCCGCCGCCCTCGCGGAGTTCGACGCCCGCTACACCCAGGACGGCGACGGCGTGCACGGCGCCCGCGCCATGGCCGCCGCCGTCGCGGCCGCCCTCGGGGACGCCGACGTCGACACCGCCGTGGACCGCGCGCTCGACCAGCTGCCCGAGCACTCGGAGATCGGCAGGAACGCCCGGCACGCCGTGCAGGCGGCCCGCGCCCAGCCGGCGGAGGACGGCGCCTTCGCCCTCGTACCGTTCCTGGAGCACCAGATCGTCGACCACGTCTACAGCTACGGCATCGCGGCCGCCGAGACCGTGCCGGTCGCCCTCGCCCTGGCGACCGCCGCGCGCGGCCGCATCGCCGAGGCGGTGCCCGCCGCCGCCTGTCTGTCCCGCGTCGCGGACTCCGCGCCCGCGCTTGCCGGGGCGCTGACCGGCGTCCTGGGCACGGCGGCCGCGATCCCCGCCGCCTGGCGCGACGCCTGCCGCACCCTGTCGGGCTGCGCGCTCCCCCGGCTCGCCGGCACCGACCTGGTGGAACTCGCCGGGCGCCTGACAGCCACGGAACAGGCCCCCGCCGGTGGACAATCCCGACATGACGTCTGTGACGACTCAAACAGCCACGAAAGCACCGACGGACACGACGAAGCCCGCGGCGCGCCCTGAACCCGCACTGTCCGACCGCATCACCGGCTGCCTCGTCGGCGCCGCCGTCGGCGACGCGCTCGGCGGCCCCGTCGAGGGGTACGCGCCCGAGCAGATCGCCGAGCGGCACGGCGGCCGCTTGACCGGCGTCGTCGGCCCCTGGAACGGCGACAGCTGGCGCACCGCCCGGCCGATCGCGCCGTATCACAAGGGCGACGGGCACGTCACCGACGACACCCTGATGACCCACGCGCTGGTCCGCGTGTACGCCACCGTCCGCGATCACCTCGACGCCTACGCCGTGGCCGACCACCTGGTCCCCGACCTGATGACGACCCCGCGCTGGATCCCGGAGCTGGAGGCCGACGCGCTCCTCCTGCACCGGATCTTCCTCGCCGAGAAGTGGCTCGTGGCCCGCCTGCACTACGGCCACGTCGACCCGCGGGAGGCCGGTACCGGGAACATCGTCAACTGCGGTGCGGCGATGTACATGGCGCCGGTCGGCCTCGTCAACGCGGCCGACCCGAGGAGCGCGTACGCCGAGGCCCTCGACATCGCGGGCGCCCACCAGTCGTCGTACGGCAGAGAGGCGGCCGGTGTCTTCGCGGCGGCGGTCGCGGCGGCCTGTACGCCGGGCGCCACCGCGGAGTCGGTGGTCGACGCGTGCCTCGCCCTGGCCAAGGACGGCACACGCGCCGCGATCGAGGCGGTGACCGAAGTCGCCGCACGGCACCGGGACTTCGAGACGGCGCTCGCCCCCATCCGTGCCGCGGTCGCCCCCTTCGACACGGTCGGGCCCGACTACCGCGCCCCGTCCCTCGGCGCCCGCCGCCCCTCCCGGCTGCACGCCATCGAGGAGCTCCCCGTCGCCCTCGGCATGCTCCTGGTCGGCGGCGCCGACTACCGCCGCACCGTGCTCGGGTCCGTCAACTACGGCCGCGACTGCGACTCCATCGCGACGATGGCCGGTGCGATCGTGGGCGCGCTGCACGGCGAGAACGCGGTGCCCGACGACTGGTCCACGCAGGTCGCCGGGGCCAGCCGCCTCGACCTGCGCGCACCGGCGGCGGCCCTGACGGAGGTGGCGCGGGAGATCTTCGTCCGTGACACCGGGCGGCGCCGCGCCCACGAGGCGGCGTTCGCGGCCCTGACGGGCGGCACTCCGTCCGGGGCGATGGACGCTGCTCCCGCCCGGACCGCACGGTGATCCGCCTGACCTGGGTCCAGCCGGAGGACCTCGTCGGCCACGAGCTGCGCCAGGCCGAGCTGGAGGGGCGCGACGTGGCGGCGGTGCGGTGCCGCTGGCTGACGGCGGGCGGCGAGACGGCCCCGGCGACGGCGGGCGCGTCCCCGGCCCCGGCCCCGGCCCGCCTCCGGCTCCTCGCCGAGCGGCTCCTGGACGAGCTGCGGCCTCCCCCGTGGCACGGCGGGCCGAACCTTCCCGCGCCGGACCCCGACTCCGACCCCGGCCGCGCGGCCGGACTGCGCGACCGGCTGCACGCCGCCTGGCTCGGCAGGGCCGCCGGCTGCGTCCTCGGCAAGCCGGTGGAGAAGCTCCCCCTCGACGGCATCCGGAGCCTCGCGAAGGCGACCGGCAACTGGCCGCTCACCACCTGGTTCACGGAGCGCGGCGTCCCGCCGAAGCTCAGGGCGGCGTACCCCTGGAACCGCCGCTCCGCCGCGACCTCCCTCGCCGAGAACATCGACGGCATGCCCGAGGACGACGACCTCAACTTCCCGCTCCTGAACCTGGTCCTGCTCCAGCGCCACGGCAAGGGCTTCACCACCGACGACGTGGCGCGGCTCTGGCTGGACGAACTCCCCGCGGGCCGCACCTTCACCGCCGAACGCGTCGCCTACCGCAACCTCCTCCAGGGCATCGAACCCCCGCACACCGCCACCCACCGCAATCCGTTCCGCGAGTGGATCGGCGCCCTGATCCGCGCCGACGTGCACGGCTGGACCAACCCGGGGGCGCCCGCGGCGGCCGCCGGACAGGCCCGCCGCGACGCCGTCCTCAGCCACACGGAGAACGGCGTGTACGGCGCCATGTTCACCGCGGCCACGATCGCGGCGGCAGCGGGCGGCCACGCCGACGTCCACGCCTGTCTGGACGCGGGCCTCTCCGTCGTACCACCCGAGTCGCGCCTGGCCCGCGCGGTCCGTCACGCCATTCGACTCGCCCACGACACACCGGACTTCGACGACGTCGTGGACGACCTCCACGCACGCCACGGCACCCACCACTGGGTCCACGTCGTCCCCAACGCCGCCCTGCTCGCCGCCGCGCTCACCCACGCCGACGGCGACTTCACCGGCGCCATCACCCGTGCGGTGTCCGGCGGCTGGGACACCGACTCCAACGGCGCGACCGCGGGCTCCGTAGCCGGACTGCTCGCCGGCCGCGCCGACGCGCTCCCCGACCGGTGGACGGCGCCCCTCAAGAACCGGCTCGCCACCTCCGTGGGCGACTTCAACGGCATCGGCTTCGACGCCCTGGCCGACCTCACCACCGAACTCTCCACCCGGGAGGCACCCCCCTCATGACCCGCACGCCCCACATCGCCGTCCTCGGCAGCGCCAACATGGATCTCGTCGCGTACGTCGCCAAGGCCCCGCGGCGCGGCGAGACCGTGACGGGCCGCGAGTTCCGCACCGTCCCCGGCGGCAAGGGCGCCAACCAGGCCGTCGCTGCGGCCCGCGCGGGCGCCACCGTCTCGATGATCGGCGCCGTCGGGAACGACGCGTACGGCACACAGCTCAGGGCCGCCCTCGAACACTCCGGCATCGAGACCGACTCCCTGCGCACCGTCGAGACACCCACCGGCACCGCGCACATCGTCGTCGACGACGAGGGCGGCAACGCGATCGTCGTCGTGCCCGGCGCGAACGGCACCGTCACCTGCCTCACCCCCGGCGACGAGGGCCTGATCGCCTCCGCCGACGCGCTCCTTCTCCAGCTGGAGGTGCCGCTCGAAGGGGTGCTCGCCGCCGCGGAGGCCGCCCGGCGCCACGACGTCCGCACGATCCTCACCCCGGCCCCGGCGCAGCCCCTGCCGCCCGAACTCCTCGCCGCCGTCGACCTGTTGCTCCCCAACGAGCACGAGGCCGCCACCCTCACCGGTATCGCCGACGACCCGCACGCCGCCGCCCGCGCCCTGCTCTCCCAGGTGCCCGAGGTCGTCATCACCCTCGGCTCGCGCGGCAGCCTGTACGCGTCGCGCGACGCCGAACCCGTGACGGTGCCCGCCCGGCAGGTCGCCGCGGTCGACACCACAGGCGCGGGCGACACCTTCGCGGGCACGCTCGCCGTGGCGCTCGCGGAGGGCAACTCGGTGGCCGACGCGCTCGGTTGGGCGTCGTCGGCGGCGGCGCTCTCCGTGCAGCGACCGGGTGCGTCGGCCTCCATGCCGTACCGCAAGGAGATCGACGAGGAGGCGGGCACCACGTCATGACCCCTCCCGGAACAGCCCTCAAGACAGCCCCCGCCCCCCTCACCGGCCTCCGCGTCCTCGACCTCGCCACGCTCTTCGCGGGCCCCCTCGCCGCCACGATGCTCGGCGACTTCGGTGCGGAGGTCATCAAGGTCGAACACCCCACGCGCCCCGACCCCTCGCGCGGCCACGGCCCCGCCAAGGACGGCGTCGGCCTGTGGTGGAAGCTCCTCGGCCGCAACAAGCGCACGACGACCCTTGACCTGTCGAAGCCGGGCGGCCGCGCCACCCTCCTGCGCCTGGCCGCCACCAGTGACGTGATCATCGAGAACTTCCGCCCCGGCACGCTGGAGAAGTGGGACCTGGGCTGGGAGGAGCTGAGCGCGGCCAACCCGCGCCTCGTCCTCGCCCGCGTCACGGGGTTCGGCCAGTTCGGCCCGTACGCGCGCCGCCCCGGCTTCGGCACGCTCGCCGAGGCGATGAGCGGCTTCGCCGCGATCACCGGGGAGCCGGACGGGCCGCCGACCCTGCCACCGTTCGGCCTCGCCGACTCGATCGCGGGCCTGGCGACGGCGTACGCGGTGATGACGGCCCTCGCGGCACGCGACCGCACGGGCGAGGGCCAGGTGGTCGACATGGCGATCATCGAGCCGATCCTCACGGTCCTCGGCCCGCAGCCGCTCTGGTACGACCAACTGGGCCACGTACAGCCCCGCACCGGCAACCGCTCCACCAACAACGCGCCGCGCAACACCTACCGCACGGCGGACGACAAGTGGGTCGCCGTCTCCACGTCGGCGCAGTCGATCGCGGAACGGCTCATGCGTCTGGTCGGCCGGCCCGAACTGATCGCCGAGCCGTGGTTCGCGACGGGCGCGGAGCGGGCCCGGCACGCGGACGTCCTGGACGGGGCGGTCGGCGCGTGGATCGCGCAGCACAGCCGCGCCGAGGTGATCGAGGCCTTCGAGAAGGCGGAGGCGGCGGTCGCCCCGATCCAGGACGTACGCGACGTCATGACCGACCCGCAATACGCGGCCCTCGACACCCTCACGACGGTCGACGACCCGGAACTCGGCCCCCTGCGCATGCAGAACGTCCTCTTCCGCCTCTCCGCGACCCCGGGCGCCATCCACTGGGCGGGCCGCCCCCACGGCGCCGACACGGACACGGTCCTCACGGAACTGGGCCTGACGACGGACGAGATCACCGCTCTCCGCAAGGAAGGCACCCTGTGACCGCCCCTCCCCCGTTGACCTGGCTCTATGCCCCCGGCGACCGGCCCGACGTCATCGCCAAGGCCCTCCGCGCGGGAGCCGACGCCGTCATCGTCGACCTGGAGGACGCCGTCGCCCCCGACCGCAAGGAGTACGCGCGAGCCGCGGCGGTCGAGCTCCTCTCCGTGCCCCAGCCGCTGCCCGTCCACGTACGCGTGAACGCCCTGGACGGGCCCCTCGCCGAGGACGATCTGCGGGCCGTCGCCCCGCTGCCGGGCGTGGCCGGGCTGCGGCTGCCCAAGGTGACCACGCGCGCCGAGGTCATCCGCGTCGCCGAACGCGCCGTCCCCGCCGACGGCGGCGCCCCCGCGCTGCACGCCCTCGTCGAGTCCGCGCTAGGCCTCGAACACGCCTTCGCCATCGCCACCGCGCACCCCGCCCTGCGCGGCATCTCCCTCGGCGAAGCCGACCTCCGCGCCGACCTGGGCGTACGCGACGACGCGGGGCTCGACTGGGCCCGTTCCCGCGTCGTGGTCGCCGCGCGGGCGGCAGGACTCGCACCGCCCGCGCAGTCGGTCCACCCGGACATCCGCGACCTGGCGGGACTCGCCGCGTCCTGCGCCCGGGGCCGCACCCTCGGCTTCCTGGGGCGCGCGGCCATCCACCCCCGCCAGCTCCCCGTGATCGAACGGGCCTACCTCCCCACCCCCGCGGAGATCGAGCGGGCGGAGGAGATCACCGAGGCGGCGGCGACGGACGAGGGCGCCCTGGCCCTGCCCGACGGCCGCTTCGTGGACAAGGCGGTGGTGGAGGGGGCGCGGAGGGTCCTGGCGCTGGCCCGCAGGAGGTGACCGTGCGTGGAGCGCCGGGGAACGCGAGGGGGCGCCGGATCACGTGATCCGGCGCCCCCTCGGCATACGACCGACGAACGTCAGCTCTTCTTGGCCGACCCGGCTTCCTTGTCGGAGGCGACGGCCTTGGCATCCACCTTCGAGGCGTCGGCCTTCGTGGCGTCTGCCGTCGAAGCACCGGCCTCGGAGGTCTTGTCCTCGGACTTCGTGAGCTTCGGCGAGCCGGCGCCGCCGGCCTCCGCCTCCGCCGGGTCCGCCGGGTCCGCCGGCTCCACGATCTCCTCGCGCCCCGGGTGCTTCTTCGCCGACACCACGAAGTACGCGACCGCGAGCAGGAACACCACGATGGCGGTCCACACGTTCAGACGCAGGCCGAGCACGTGGTGCGCGTCGTCGACCCGCATGTACTCGATCCAGCCGCGCCCCGCGCAGTACGCCGCGACGTACAGCGCGAACGCCCGGCCGTGGCCGAGCTTGAAGCGGCGGTCGGCCCAGATGACCAGGACGGCGACGCCGATGCACCACAGCGATTCGTACAGGAACGTCGGGTGGTACGTGCCGGGGACCCGGCCGTCCTCCGCCGACGTGATCTTGAGCGCCCAGGGAACGTCCGTCGCCTTGCCGTACAGCTCCTGGTTGAACCAGTTGCCCCACCGGCCGATGGCCTGGGCGAGGGCGATGCCGGGGGCCAGCGCGTCGGCCCAGGCCGGCAGCGGGATCCCGCGGCGGCGACAGCCGATCCACGCGCCGACCGCGCCGAGCGCGATCGCGCCCCAGATGCCGAGGCCGCCCTCCCAGATCTTGAAGGCGTCCACCCAGTCACGGCCGTCGCTGAAGTACAGCTGGTAGTCCGTGATCACGTGGTAGAGGCGTCCGCCGACGAGACCGAACGGCACGGCCCACACGGCGATGTCGGCCACGGTGCCTGACCGGCCCCCGCGATCGATCCACCGCTTGTTGCCGAGCCAGACGGCCACGAAGACGCCGATGATGATGCAGAACGCGTAGCCGCGCAACGGGATGGGTCCGAGTTCGACCACACCGCGCGACGGACTGGGAATGAAGGCAAGGTCCATGACACGACCGACGCTACCGTGCCGCGCAACGGGGGCGGCAACCGGTCCGGCTACGGGTCCATAACAGACCGTGCCGTTCCGGTCGCCGCTCCGCGCGTCAGTTCCGGTTCGCCTCTTCGACCTTCTGCTTCAGCTTCTGGGGCGACAGCGGGTTGTTCTGGTCCCCGAAGATGTCCTTGCCGTTGAGCCGCACCGTGGGCGTGCCCCGCAGCTTGGCGTCCTGGAACGCCTTGTGGGACTTGTCGACCCAGCTGTCGTGCCTGCCGTCCTCGACGCACTTCTTGAAGGAGTCGTTGTCCAGGCCGTCGACCTGTCCGGCGAGCTCGATCAGCTTGCCGTTCTTGCTGAACGCGTCGTCCGTTTCGGCGGGCTGGTTCTTGAACAGCACGTCGTGGTACGGCCGGAACTTGCCCTCGTCCTGGGCGCAGGCCGCGGCGTTGGCCGCGCGCTTGGAGCCGCTGCCGCCCATGTTCCCGTCGATGAGCGTCGCCAGGTGATACTCGACCTTGAGCTGTCCCTTGTCGGCCAGCTCATGGATCGTCGAGCGGTAGCCGTCCTCGAAGCCCTTGCAGGCCGGGCAGCGGAAGTCCTCCCAGATGGTGAGGGTGGACTTGGCGCTCTCCTTGCCGACGGGGATCGCGGGCCCGTCCTTGTCGCTCACTCCCTTGGGCGCGACCACCGGCCCCGCCGTGTCGCTCTTGTCGTCGTCGCCGGAGTTGGCGGCGAGCAGCCCCACCACGGCGGCGAGTCCGAGGACGCCGACCACCGCGGCGCCCACGATCAGTGCCCGGCGCTGCTTGTCGCGCGCCTTCTGCCGGTCCCGCTCTTCCGCCAGCCGCTCACGGGCCGATCGTTTTCCCTCACGGTTCTTCTCGCTCACACCCCGCCAAACGAACCGGGGAGGCACGAGCGTGCCTCCCCGGTCCAGGTCCACCCGTACGAGTTACGCCTTCCCGCGGACCCCGTCCGCGAGTTCACCGGCGAGCGCGCGCACGGCGGCGAGGCCGGCGGCCTCGTCCGGCGCGTCGAGCATCCGCTGGACGAACGCGGAGCCGACGATCACGCCGTCGGCGAAGCCCGCGACCTCGACGGCCTGGCGTGCGTTGGAGACGCCGAGGCCGACGCAGACCGGCAGTTCGGTGGTGGCCTTGGTGCGCACCACCAGGTCCTGCGCCTGGGCGCCCACCGACTCACGGGTTCCGGTGACGCCCATCAGGGACGCCGCGTAGACGAAGCCGGAGCCCGCCGCGGTGATCGTGGCGAGCCGCTCGTCCTTGCTGCTCGGCGCGACGACGAAGACCGTCGCCAGGTCGTGCTTCTCGGCGTGCTCCCGCCACAGCGCGGACTCCTGGACGGGCAGGTCCGGCAGGATGCAGCCCGCGCCGCCCGCCTCGGCGAGCTCGGCGGTGAAGCGCTCCACTCCGTAGCGGTCGATCGGGTTCCAGTACGTCATGACGAGCACCGGCTTGCCGGTCGCCGCGTGGGCCTCGCGGACGGTGCGCATGACGTCGCGGATCTTGAGGCCGCCGCGCAGCGCGATGTCGTCGGCGGTCTGGATGACCGGCCCGTCGAGCACCGGGTCGGAGTGCGGCAGGCCGACCTCGACCACGTCGGCGCCGCCGTCGAAGACCGCCTTGACGGCCTCGATGCCGCCGTCGACGGTGGGGAAGCCCGCGGGCAGGTAGGCGATGAGGGCGGCGCGGCCCTCGGCCTTGGCGCCGGCCAGGGCGTCGTTCAACAGCTGGATGTTGCCGCTCACTTGGCGTCCCCCTGGATCTCCGCACCGGTGCCGGGCTCGTCCGCCTCGACGACGGCGTCCGTGTCGTACAGGCCGAAGTAGCGCGCGGCCGTGTCCATGTCCTTGTCGCCCCGCCCCGACAGGTTGACGACGATCAGGCCGTCCTCGCCGAGTTCCCGGCCCACCTCCAGGGCGCCCGCGAGCGCGTGCGCGCTCTCGATCGCCGGGATGATGCCCTCGGTGCGCGAGAGCAGCCGCAGGGCCTGCATGGCGGCGTCGTCCGTGACCGCCCGGTACTCGCCGCGGCCGCTGTCCTTGAGGTAGGCGTGCTCGGGGCCGATGCCGGGGTAGTCGAGTCCGGCCGAGATCGAGTAGGGCTCGGTGATCTGGCCCTCCTCGTCCTGGAGCACGTACGAACGGGAGCCGTGCAGGATGCCCGGCTCGCCCGCGGTCAGTGTGGCCGCGTGCTCGCCCGTCTCGACGCCGTGCCCTGCGGGCTCGCAGCCGATGAGGCGTACGCCGCTGTCCGGGATGAAGGCGTGGAAGAGGCCGATGGCGTTGGAGCCGCCGCCCACGCAGGCGACGGCGGCGTCGGGCAGGCGTCCGGCGCGCTCCAGGATCTGCCGCCTGGCCTCGACGCCGATGACGCGGTGGAAGTCGCGCACCATGGCGGGGAAGGGGTGCGGTCCCGCCACGGTCCCGAAGAGGTAGTGGGTGCGGTCCACGTTGGCGACCCAGTCGCGGAACGCCTCGTTGATGGCGTCCTTGAGGGTGCGGCTGCCGGACTTCACGGCGACGACCTCGGCGCCGAGCATGCGCATGCGGGCCACGTTCAGGGCCTGGCGCTCGGTGTCGATCTCGCCCATGTAGATGGTGCATTCGAGCCCGAAGAGCGCGCAGGCGGTGGCCGTGGCGACGCCGTGCTGGCCCGCGCCGGTCTCGGCGATGACGCGGGTCTTGCCCATGCGCCTGGTGAGCAGGGCCTGGCCGAGCACGTTGTTGATCTTGTGCGAGCCGGTGTGGTTCAGGTCCTCGCGCTTGAGGAAGACGCGGGCGCCGCCGGCGTGCGTCGCGAACCGGGGTACCTCGGTGAGGCTGCTGGGCCTGCCGGTGTAATGGACGAGCAGGTCGTCGAGCTCGGCGGCGAAGGCGGGGTCGCTCTTGGCCTTGTCGTACTCGACGGCGACCTCGTCCACGGCGGCGACGAGGGCCTCCGGGATGAACTTGCCGCCGAACGCGCCGAAGTACCCTTCGGCGCTGGGGATGTGACCCTCCGGGTCGGGGATGAAGTACTCGCTGGACATGCGGAAACCTCGCAATGGCTGGCGTTGGCGTCTGACATGAAATCGCCCAGTCGCCGTGGCTGGAGCAGGTTCCGTCGCGACCATCGCCCGGCGTGGGCCGGTCGCGCAGTTCCCCGCGCCCCTGAAGGGGCGCCCTCAGCTCTGTCGGCGCTCAGGGCGCCGTCGCCATCGCATCCCGGGGATCTGGCCCGGCTCCGAGCCGATGTGGTACCGCACTCGCCGGCCCCGCACGCGCCGCGCGGGCGCCCGGCAGCCGCGGGGGCGGCAGCCGGGTGCGAGGCGGGCGGCGATCGACATGGGGAGGGTCAGCTCCGTCCGTGCCGGAGCGCCGGGTGCGTGCCCGCGGCGACGAGGTCGGCGACCGCGCCCTTCGGGTCGCGGCCGGTGACCAGGGACTCGCCCACGAGCACCGCGTCGGCGCCCGCGTTGGCGAACGCGATGAGGTCGTGCGGGCCGCGCACACCGGACTCGGCGATCTTCACGACGCCGTCCGGCAGCTCGGGGGCGACGCGCTCGAAGGTGGAGCGGTCGACCTTGAGGGTCTTCAGGTCGCGGTTGTTGACGCCGATGACCCGGGCGCCCGCGTCGACGGCGCGCTCGGCCTCGTCCTCGTCGTGGACCTCGACGATCGGCGTGAGGCCGATCGACTCGGCGCGCTCGATGAGGGACTCCAGGGCGGGCTGCTCCAGGGCGGCCACGATCAGCAGGGCGAGGTCGGCGCCGTACGCCCTGGCCTCCCACAGCTGGTACGAGGTGACGATGAAGTCCTTGCGCAGCACCGGGATGTCGACCTTGGCGCGGACGGCCTCCAGGTCGGCGAGCGAACCTCCGAAGCGGCGCTCCTCGGTGAGCACGGAGATGACGGCGGCGCCGCCCGCTTCGTAGTCCGCGGCGAGACCCGCCGGGTCGGCGATCGCGGCGAGCGCGCCCTTGGAGGGGCTGGAGCGCTTCACCTCGCAGATGACCTTGACGCCGTCGCCGCGCAGGGCCGCCGCGCCGTCCTTGGCCGCGGGAGCCTTGGCCGCACGCTCCTTGAGCTCGTCGAGGCTGACGCGTGCCTGCCGCTCCGCGAGGTCGGCACGGACTCCGTCGATGATCTCGTCGAGCACACTCACGCGAGCGGCCCCCTTCCTGACGGTTGAGCTGACGTTCAAGCTGGTGATTGCGATGGTATCCGCAGGAGGGCGAAGGGCCCGCATCCGGTTGACGCCCGTCCCACGACCTGGACAGGCCCTGGGGCCGCTGCCTGCGGTTTCAGGGGTGCAGCCATGACCCGAACGGCAGATTGCGCGCCACGGTGAAAACGGCGATGAGGGCGCCCAGACCCCACAGCTGCACCGGCCCCAACGTGATCCGCAACGGCCGCCCGCGCACCGCCGCGGCCACCCACACGGTCCACACGGCGGCGAAGAGGACGTACCCGGCGACGGCGAGCGCGTTGGCGCCGAGGGCCGCCGTGAGGTCGCCGTGGACGAAGGCGTGCGCGCTGCGCAGACCGCCGCAGCCGGGGCAGTAGATGCCGGTGAGGCGCAGCAGCGGGCAGGCGGGGTAGTGGCCGGGTTCGTTGGGGTCGACGGCGCCGACGTAGGCGAAGGCTCCGGCGACCGAGGCGAGCAGTCCCGCGGGGACGAGCAGGCGGGTCAGGGCGGCGGGCGCGGCGCCCTCGGGTTCGGCGGTCACCCGTGCATTGTGCCGCGCGGCCGGGCGCGTCGCCCGGTGGCCCGGCCGGGGGTCCGGCGGGGAGCCCTGCAGTGAGTCCGCACCCGCTCGGACGAGAAGAGGCGGCCCCGGCACCTGCCGGACCCGCCTCTCGTCACACTCCTCGTACGGCTCGCACGGCTCGTACGGCGGGGTCAGCTCCGGGCGCTCGCCGTCTGGCGGTGCGGACGCTTCTCCTGGCCGAGGCCCGCGAGGCGCATGGCGCCGCCCACGAGGGCACCGATGGCGATGATCGCCATGCCGGCCCAGAAGCCGGGCACGTTGGCCATCACCATGAAGACGCCCGCGACGCAGAAGCCGACGAAGGCGATGATGGAACCGGTCCAGGCAGCCGGGGTGTGTCCGTGGCCGTGCGCCATGAAAGTGCTCCTTGTTGCTGTGTGCGCGGCGGTCGCTGGGGAGCCCGTCGCGCTGCGGACGCTCACTGTCATTGTCCCGTACTCGCGCGTATGCCCCGAGCGCGGGGGGTCATGTTCCGTGCGTCGGGTCCTCGCCGCGGTCGAGGGCCTTCCACAGCTCCTCGGGCCGTTCCGGGTCCGGGGCGCGGCGTGCCTTGCGGGGGCTCGGCGTGCCGTCGCGTTCGTAGCGCCCCGACATGGCGGGCCACGAGCGGCCGTAGGTGAGGGCGAGGAGGCCGGCGAGGAATATCAGCGCGCCGGCGGCGGCCGCGGCGTAGGGCCAGCCGGTGTGCGACAGGTCGCCGATGGTGGTGGCGGCGTCGCCGGAGGCGGTGGCGGCCTTCTCGTCGAGCGCGTCGCTGTCCTCGGCGCCGAGGAGGGCCGCGGCCACGATGCCGGCGCCGCTCGAGGTGAGCAGCAGGGAGACGAGGAAGCGGCCGGCGCGGCGGACCGCGAAGACCGCGACGAGGGCGGCGAGGCCCACTATCGCGAGGGCCGCGGGCACGCCCGTGACGTCGCTGCCCGTGGCGGTCAGCGGCAGCTCGCCGCCGGCCACCGACGCGGTGCCGTGGGCCCAGGCCTGGCGGGACGCGAGCAGCGCGAGGGCCGCGCCGACGGCGCCCAGCAGCAGCGCGGCGGCGATGCTGCGTCTGCTGCTGCGCTGGGCCGGGCTCTCGGACGTGTCCTCGGTACGGGGCGGAGGTACGGCAGAAGTCACCTGTCCACTATCCCTCACCGCTCGAACGGTCGTGCAATCGGTTCGCCGTGTGGATGGCGCGGAGCACCGCGGCGGCCTTGTTGCGGCACTCGGTGTCCTCGGCGACGGGGTCGGAGTCGGCGACGACTCCGGCTCCGGCCTGCACGTATGCCGTGCCGTCGCGGAGCAGGGCGGTGCGGATGGCGATGGCGGTGTCGGAGTCGCCCGCGAAGTCGAGGTAGCCGACGCAGCCGCCGTAGAGCCCCCGGCGGGACGGCTCCAGCTCGTCGATGATCTGCATGGCGCGGGGCTTGGGCGCGCCGGAGAGGGTGCCCGCGGGGAAGCAGGCGGTGAGCACGTCGAAGGCGATGCGGCCCTGGGCGACCTGGCCGGTGACCGTCGACACGATGTGCATGACGTGGGAGTACTTCTCGATCGACATGAAGTCGACGACCTCGACGGAGCCCGGCTCGCAGACCCGGCCCAGGTCGTTGCGGCCGAGGTCGACGAGCATCAGGTGCTCGGCGCGCTCCTTGGGGTCGGCGAGCAGTTCGTCGGCGAGGGCCTGGTCCTCCTGCGGGGTGGCGCCGCGGTGCCGGGTGCCCGCGATGGGGTGGACCATGGCGCGGCCGTCCTCGACCTTGACGAGGGCCTCGGGCGAGGAGCCCACGACGTCGAACCCGTCGAAGCGGAAGAGGTACATGTACGGCGACGGGTTGGTGGCGCGCAGGACGCGGTAGACGTCCAGCGCGCTCGCCGTGCAGGGGGTCTCGAAGCGCTGCGAGGGCACGACCTGGAAGGCCTCGCCGGCCCGGATGCGCTCCTTGATGTCCTCGACGGCCTCCTGGTACTGCGCGCCGCCCCACAGGGCGGTGTACTCGGGGAGCTCGGAGGGCGGCAGGGCGGCGGGGGGCTGGGAGACGGGCCGGGAGAGGTCGGCCTCCATGGCGTCGAGCCGGGCGACCGCGTCGGCGTACGCGTCGTCGACGCCCGTCTCCAGGTCGTTGTGGTTGATCGCGTTGGCGATCAGGAGCACCGAGCCGTCCCAGTGGTCGAGGACGGCGAGGTCGCTGGTGAGGAGCATGGTCAGCTCGGGGAGCCGCAGGTCGTCCCGCTCCCCCGGGCCGATCTTCTCCAGGCGGCGCACGATGTCGTAGCCGAGGTAGCCGACCATGCCGCCGGTGAAGGGCGGCAGGCCGTGGGCGCTGACGACGTCGCGGGGGGTGTGCAGTATCCCGATGGTGGCGCGCAGCGCTGCGAGCGGGTCGCCGGTGGTGGGCACGCCGACGGGCGGGGTGCCGAGCCAGTGGGCCTCGCCGTCGCGGACGGTGAGGGCGGCGGCGCTGCGGACGCCGACGAAGGAGTAGCGAGACCACGAGCGCCCGTTCTCCGCGGATTCCAGGAGGAACGTGCCGGGGCGTTCGGCGGCGAGTTTGCGGTAGAGGCCGACGGGGGTGTCGCCGTCCGCGAGGAGTTTGCGGCTGACGGGGATGACGCGGCGGTCGGACGCCAGCTTGCGGAAGGTCTCGAGGTCCATGGCAGCCGACCCTACTGACCGGGGGCGGGCTCGCCGGGCACGGACCGCACGGGCAGCACGTCGGTGTCGAAGCAGGTGCGGGTGCCGGTGTGGCAGGCGGCGCCGATCTGGTCGACCTGGACGAGGACGGTGTCCGCGTCGCAGTCGAGCGCGACCTCCTTGACGTACTGGAAGTGTCCCGAGGTGTCGCCCTTGACCCAGTACTCCTGGCGGCTGCGCGACCAGTAGGTGCAGCGGCCCGTGGTGAGGGTGCGGTGCAGCGCCTCGTCGTCCATCCAGCCGAGCATGAGCACCTCACCGGTGTCGTACTGCTGGGCGATGGCGGGGACGAGCCCGTCGGCGCTGCGCCTGAGGCGCGCGGCGATGTCCGGGTCGAGGCTGCTGCTGGGCGGGGGCACGCTGGTCATGGGCCCATTGTGCCGCGCCGGGCGGGCCGTCCCCGGCGGCGTCCACTGTCCGGACCGTGTGGCCGGTCGTAGGGTGGCCGTATGTCGACCCATGCGAAGCGTGAACGACTTCTCCTTGCCGATCTGTTGGAGGCCGAGGGCCCGGAGGCGCCCACTTTGTGCGAGGGCTGGCGGACGCGGGACCTCGCGGCCCACGTGGTGGTGCGCGAGCGCCGCGCGGACGCGGCGGGCGGGCTCCTGATCAAGCAGCTCGCGCCGCGCCTGGAGCGGGTGCAGGCCGAGTTCGCCGCGAAGCCGTACGAGGAACTGATCCAGCTGATCCGTACGGGACCGCCGCGGTTCTCGCCCTTCTCCCTCAAGCAGATCGACGAGCTGTCGAACGCCGTCGAGTTCTACATCCACACGGAGGACGTGCGCCGCGCCCGGCCCGACTGGACGCCCCGCGAGCTGGACCCGGTCTTCGCGGACACCCTCTGGTCCCGCCTGGAGCGCTCGGCCCGCCTGGTGGGCCGCAAGGCCCCGGTGGGGCTTGTGCTGCGCCGCCCGGACGGCCAGACGGTGGTGGCGCACCGGGGTGCGCCGGTGGTGACGGTGACGGGTGAGCCGTCCGAGCTGCTGCTGTACGTGTACGGCAGGCAGGAGGTGGCGGACGTGGCGCTGGACGGCGACAAGCAGGCGATCGCCACGCTGCACGATTCGAAGCAGCTGGGTCTGTGAGCCGTGCTCGCCTCGAACCGCACCGCTCAGCGCGGGAGTTCGGCGCGGCGCAGGGTGCGTGAGCAGAGGCCGATGACGCCGCCCGTCGCGCTGAGCGCGGCGCACACGGCGTACACCGGCTCGACGCCCCACGCCCCGATCGCCGCGCCGACGACCGGGTAGCAGAGCGGTGCGACGCCCATGGTGAACAGGGTGGCGACGGAGGTGACGCGCCCCAGATAGGCGGGGTCGGCGGCGGTCTGCATCAGTGCCGCGACGAGGGCGCCGCCGAGCCCGGTGCACAGCCCCACGCAGAGTCCTGCGGCGGTGGCCGCCGCGACCGAGGGCGCGAAGCCGATGCAGCCCAGGGCGACCGCGCCGGCGATGACGCCCGCGGACAGCACCGCCCCGGCCCGGGGTATCCGTCCGCGTACGGCGAGCAGGAGGGCGGCGAGCCCCGCGCCGACGCCGAACCCCGCGATGATCCAGCCCATCCCCGACGCGCCCCAGCCGCGCCGGTCGGCGAGGAGCACCAGGCCGATGTTGGCGGGCCCTGCGAAGCCCAGCTCCGTCACCGCCGCGACGAGCGTCAGCGGCGCGAGGAGCCGGTGCCCGCGGATGTACCGCAGCCCGTCGGCGAGCTGCCGCACGGGCGAGCCGCCGCGCGCGGCGGCGTCGTCGGCGGGCAGCGGACGCAGCCGTACGGCGGCCAGCAGCCCCAGCGAGACGACGAACAGCGCGCCGCCGACGGCGAACGCGGCCGCGGGCCCGCCGAGCGCCACGGCGAGGCCGCCGAGGGGCGCCGCGACGACGGTGGCGACGCGCTGCGCGAGGCCCCGCATGCCCTGGACCCGTCCCAGCTGGTCGGGCGCGGTGATGCGGGGCGGCAGCGCGCCCACGCTCGGCAGGAACAGGGCGTCGACGGCGCCGAAGACGAGGGCGAGGCAGGCGAGCAGCCAGATGCCGGGCGAGGCGACGAGGAGCAGCAGGGCGGCCGCGAGGAGCACGGCGCAGCGGACGGCGTCGCTGCCGATCACGACGCGGCGGGGGCCGAGTCGGTCGGCGACGACTCCCCCGCCGAGCATGAGCACGGCGCGCGGCACGGCTCCGACGGCGAGGACGAGACCGGCCTGTCCGGGGCTGCCGCCGCGGGCCGCGGCCCAGGACAGCGCGACGAAGTAGATCCCGTCACCGACCATGGACGTGGTGTAGGCACCGAGCCAGCGCAGGACGTTGGGGTCGCGGTGGGCGGGGCGGGCCGGTGCGGCGACGGGGGCGGCCGTGGTGGTCATGGCGTGGCCTCTCAGAGCCGGAACGGGAAGCTGGCCAGGTGGACGGCGACGTTCTCGCGGCCCTCGGTGTCCCCTGCGGCCTCGGCGGCCTTGCCGCGTTCCGTGTACGTCTGCACGAGGGCGGAGATCTCGGCGTTCAGGGCCGTCAGTTCGGCGGGGTTGAGGCGGGCGAGGAAGTCGGACTGGTCGGCCGCCCTGCGCCACTCGGCGCCCCAGGCCGCCTGCTGGTCGAGGTACGTCTCGTACTGCTCCCTGCGGTGCGCGATCAGGCCGCGGATGACGGCCGCGTGGGTGGCCGCCCCCTCGGGCGTGTCCTTGAAGTCCTCGTGGCGGAAGCTGAGCGTGTCCTGTGCGGCCTGCCACCACCGCTCCCGCGCGTCCTCGCTCTGGACGTCGGCCTCCTCGATGAGGCCGTGCTCGGCGAGCTTGCGCAGGTGGTAGCTGACGAGCGAGACGGCCTCGTCGACCTGTGCGGCGAGGTGCGAGGCGGTCGCGGGGCCGCCCACGCGCAGCGTGCTGTAGAGCTTCATGCGCAGGGGGTTGCCGAAGGCCTTCAGAGTGCCCAGATCCGTGATCCGGCGACGGTTCTCCATACCCCCACCGTAGATACGAAAGAAAAGTTGCACAACAAATATTGCGCAACTTTCCCTTCGTATCTGAACATGAAAAAGCCCCGGCCACCCCACCGGGCAACCGGGACCAGTCAGAAACGAACCGCTAGCGGACCGGGTGGCCCGCCCCCCGCAGCGTCTCCTTGACCTCGCCGATCCGCAGATCGCCGAAGTGGAAGACCGACGCCGCGAGCACCGCGTCCGCGCCCGCCGCGACGGCCGGCGGGAAGTGCTCCAGGCGGCCCGCGCCACCGGAGGCGATCACGGGCACGGTCACGTGCTTGCGTACCGCCGAGATCATCTCGATGTCGTAGCCGTCCTTCGTGCCGTCCGCGTCCATCGAGTTGAGCAGGATCTCCCCCGCGCCGAGCTCCGCGGCCCGGTGCGCCCACTCGACCGCGTCGATCCCCGCGGACTTGCGCCCGCCGTGGGTGGTGACCTCGAAGGACCCGGACGGCGTGCGCCGCGCGTCCACGGAGAGCACGAGCACCTGGCGGCCGAACCGCTCCGCGATCTCGCGGATCAGCTCGGGGCGCGCGATCGCCGCCGTGTTGACGCCGACCTTGTCCGCACCCGCGCGCAGCAGCTTGTCGACGTCCTCGGCCGTGCGGACGCCGCCGCCCACCGTGAGCGGGATGAAGACCTGCTCGGCGGTGCGGCGGACCACGTCGTACGTCGTCTCGCGGTTGCCGGACGACGCGGTGATGTCCAGGAAGGTGAGCTCGTCGGCGCCCTCGGCGTCGTACACCTTGGCCATCTCGACGGGGTCGCCCGCGTCGCGCAGGTTCTGGAAGTTGACGCCCTTGACGACGCGGCCGTTGTCCACGTCGAGGCAGGGGATCACGCGTACCGCGAGCGTCATGCGGGGGCTCCTCGGAAGGCTTCCAGTTCCACTTCGACCAGGATGCGCGGGTCGACGAAGCCGGAGACGACCGCCATGGTCATCACCGGACGCACGGAGTCGAAGACCTCCTTGTGGGCGCGGCCCACCTCGTCGACGTCGCGCGCGTGGGTCAGGAATATGCGGACGCGGATCACGGACTCGGCTCCGGCGCCGAGCTCGCCCATCGCCTCCAGCGCGTTGCCGATGGCGACCCGCGTCTGTTCGTAGGGGTCGCCCTCGCCGTACAGGACATCACCCTTGAAGGAGGTGGTGCCGCCGACCACGATCCGGTCGCCCGCCTGGACGGCGCGGGCGAAGCCGAACGCCTCCTCCCAGGGGCTGCCGCTCTGCACTCGTCGCACCTCGGTCATCGCGACACGGCCTCCAGCGCTTCCTCCAGCGTGAACGCCTTCGCGTACAGCGCCTTGCCGACGATGGAGCCCTCGACGCCCTGCGGGACGAGCTCGGCGATGGCGCGCAGGTCGTCGAGGGACGAGACGCCACCGGAGGCCACCACCGGGCGGTCCGTCGCCGCGCAGACGTTCTTCAGGAGCTCCAGGTTGGGGCCCTGCAGCGTGCCGTCCTTGGCGATGTCCGTGACCACGTACCGCGCGCAGCCCTCGGCGTTCAGGCGCTCCAGGGTCTCGTAGAGGTCGCCGCCGTCGCGCGTCCAGCCGCGGCCGCGCAGCGTCGTGCCGCGTACGTCGAGACCGACCGCGATCTTGTCGCCGTGCTCGGCGATGACCTTGGCGACCCACTCCGGGGTCTCCAGGGCGGCCGTGCCCAGGTTGACGCGGGTGCAGCCGGTGGCGAGCGCCGCGGCCAGCGAGGCGTCGTCGCGGATGCCGCCGGAGAGTTCCACCTTGATGTCCATGGCGCCCGCGACCTCGGCGATCAGGGCGCGGTTGTCGCCGGTGCCGAACGCGGCGTCCAGGTCGACCAGGTGCAGCCACTCGGCGCCCGACCGCTGCCAGGCGAGGGCGGCCTCCAGCGGGGAGCCGTAGGAGGTCTCCGTGCCGGACTCGCCGTGGACGAGGCGTACGGCCTGGCCGTCGCGGACGTCGACGGCGGGAAGGAGTTCGAGGGTGCTCACAGGGTTCCGATCCAGTTGGTGAGGAGCTGGGCGCCGGCGTCGCCGGACTTCTCGGGGTGGAACTGGGTGGCGCTCAGGGCGCCGTTCTCGACGGCCGCCACGAAGGGCTCGCCGTGCGTGGACCAGTGCACGTAGGGGGCGCGCATCGCCGGGTTCGCGACCTCCAGGGACCAGTCGTGAACCGCGTAGGAGTGCACGAAGTAGAAGCGCGCCTCGTCGTCCAGGTCCTTGAAGAGCGGGGAGCCCGCCGACGCCTGGACCGTGTTCCAGCCCATGTGCGGCACGATCTCGGCCCTCAGCGGCTCGACCGTGCCGGGCCACTCGTCGAGGCCCTCGGTCTCCACGCCGTGCTCGATGCCGCGCGCGAAGAGGATCTGCATGCCGACGCAGATGCCCATGACGGGGCGCCCGCCGGACAGGCGGCGGCCCACGATCCAGTCGCCGCGCGCCTCCTTCAGCCCCTGCATGCAGGCGGCGAAGGCGCCGACGCCGGGGACGAGCAGGCCGTCGGCGTTCATGGCCCTGTCGTAGTCGCGGGTGATCTCGACGTCGGCGCCCGCGCGCGCGAGGGCGCGCTCGGCGGAGCGCACGTTGCCGAAGCCGTAGTCGAAGACGACGACCTTCTTGGGAGTGCTCATGTCCGTACGCCTCCCGTCAGTTCCAGTAGTCGAGGCGGAGGATGCCCGCGGCCAGACACATCACGGCGGCGATGGAGAGCAGCGTGATGAGGCTCTTGGGCATGCCCTGCTTGACGAAGGAGATGATGCCGCCGATCAGGAAGAGACCGACGACGATGAGGATGGTGTTGAGCCCGGTCATGGGTTACAGCGCGCCCTTCGTGGAAGGAAGGATGCCCTCGGCGCGCGGGTCGCGCTCGGAGGCGTACCGCAGGGCGCGGGCCAGGGCCTTGAACTGGCACTCCACGATGTGGTGGGCGTTGCGTCCGTACGGCACGTGGACGTGCAGCGCGATCTGGGCCTGCGCGACGAAGGACTCCAGGATGTGCCGGGTCATCGTCGTGTCGTACGCGCCGATCATGGGCGCCATGTTCTCGGGCTCGGTGTGCACGAGGTACGGGCGGCCGGACAGGTCGACGGTCACCTGGGCGAGCGACTCGTCCAGCGGGACGGTGCAGTTGCCGAAGCGGTAGATGCCGACCTTGTCGCCGAGCGCCTGCTTGAAGGCGGCGCCGAGGGCGAGCGCGGTGTCCTCGATGGTGTGGTGCGAGTCGATGTGCAGGTCGCCGTCGGTCTTGACCGTCAGGTCGAAGAGGCCGTGGCGGCCGAGCTGGTCGAGCATGTGGTCGTAGAAGCCGACCCCGGTCGACACGTCGACCTTGCCGGTGCCGTCGAGGTCGATCTCGACGACGACGGAGGTCTCCTTGGTGGTCCGCTCGATTCTTCCGACGCGGCTTTCGCGGGTCATGCGCTCTGCTCCTTCTTGAGTTCGCGTACCGCATCGAGGAACGCGTCGTTTTCTTCGGGGGTCCCGGTGGACACGCGCAGCCATCCCGGCACGCCGTTGTCCCGCACCAGGACACCCCGGTCGAGGATCTGCTGCCACACCTCATGGGAGTCGGCGAACCGCCCGAACTGCACGAAGTTGGCGTCGGAGTCGGTCACTTCGTACCCCGTCGCGCGCAGCTCCGTGACGATGCGGTCGCGCTCGCCCTTGAGCTGCTCGACGTACTTCAGGAGCGTGTCGGTGTGCTCCAGAGCGGCCAGCGCGGTGGCCTGGGTGACGGCCGACAGGTGGTAGGGCAGGCGTACGAGCTGCACCGCGTCGACGACCGCCGGGTCGGCGGCGAGGTAGCCCAGGCGCAGCCCCGCCGCGCCAAAGGCCTTCGACATGGTGCGGGAGACGACGAGGTGCGGCCGCCCCTCGATCAGCGGGAGCAGCGAGTCGCCGTGGCTGAACTCCACGTACGCCTCGTCGATGACGACGATCGACGGCTTCGCGGCCTGCGCCGCCTCGTACAGGGCGAGGACGGCGTCGGCCGGGACGGCGTTGCCGGTGGGGTTGTTGGGCGTGGTGATGAAGACGACGTCGGGGCGGTGCTCGGCGATGGCCTTGGCGGCCGCGTCGACGTCGATGGTGAAGTCGTCGTGGCGCGGCCCCGAGATCCAGCCGGTGCCGGTGCCGCGGGCGATGAGGCCGTGCATCGAGTACGAGGGCTCGAAGCCGATGGCCGTGCGGCCCGGCCCGCCGAAGGTCTGCAGGAGCTGCTGGATGACTTCGTTGGAGCCGTTGGCCGCCCACACGTGGGCGCGCGTCACCTCGTGCCCGCCGGTGCGGGTGAGGTAGCGGGCGAGCTCGGTGCGCAGCTCGACGGCGTCCCGGTCGGGGTAGCGGTTGAGGTCGCGGGCGGCCTCGCGGACCCGCTCGGCGATGCGCTCGACCAGGGGCTCGGGCAGCGGGTAGGGGTTCTCGTTGGTGTTGAGGCGTACGGGCACGTCGAGCTGGGGTGCGCCGTAGGGGGACTTGCCGCGCAGCTCGTCGCGCACGGGCAGGTCGTCGATCCGGACGTTCACGTGGTCGGCACCTTCCATCCGCTGTGCCAGCCTGGTTCGCCTTCGGCAAAACGCGCCTTGACCGCCGCGCCGTGCGCGGGCAGGTCCTCCGCCTCGGCGAGCGTCACGACGTGGTGCGCGACGTCGGCGAGGGCCTCGCGGGTGTAGTCGACGATGTGGATGCCGCGCAGGAACGACTGGACGCTGAGCCCCGAGGAGTGGCAGGCGCAGCCGCCGGTGGGCAGGACGTGGTTGGAGCCCGCGCAGTAGTCGCCGAGGGAGACGGGCGCCCAGGGGCCGACGAAGATCGCGCCGGCGTTCTTGACGCGCCCCGCGACGGCGGCCGCGTCATCGGTCTGGATCTCCAGGTGCTCCGCGCCGTACGCGTCGACGACCTTGAGGCCTTCCTCCAGGCCGTCGACCAGGACGATCGCGGACTGGCGCCCGCGCAGCGCGGGGACGATGCGGTCCTCGACGTGCTTGGTGGCGGCGACCTGCGGCGCCAGCTCCTTCTCGACCGCGTCGGCGAGCGCGAGGGAGTCCGTGACGAGGACGGCGGCCGCGAGCGGGTCGTGCTCGGCCTGGCTGATCAGGTCGGACGCGACGTGCGCCGGGTCGGCGGTGTCGTCGGCGAGGACGGCGATCTCGGTCGGGCCCGCCTCGGTGTCGATGCCGATGCGTCCGGTGAAGTAGCGCTTGGCGGCCGCGACCCAGATGTTGCCGGGTCCTGTGACCATGTTGGCGGGGGCGCAGGTCTCGGTGCCGTACGCGAACATCGCGACGGCCTGGGCGCCGCCGACCGCGTACACCTCGTCGATGCCGAGGAGCGCGCAGGCGGCGAGGATCGTCGGGTGCGGAAGGCCACCGAAGTCGGCCTGCGGCGGGGATGCGAGCGCCATCGACTCGACGCCGGCCTCCTGCGCCGGGACGGCGTTCATGATCACGGAGGAGGGGTAGACGGACCGGCCGCCCGGTGCGTAGAGCCCGACGCGCTCGACGGGCACCCACTTCTCGGTGACGGTGCCGCCGGGGACGACCTGCGTGGTGTGCGGGGCGCGGCGCTGCTCGCGGTGGACGGTGCGGGCGCGGCGGATGGACTCCTCCAGGGCCGCGCGCACGGCCGGGTCGAGTCCTTCGAGGGCCTCGGTGAGGGCGGCGGCGGGGACGCGGACCTGGTCCAGGCGCACGCCGTCGAACTTCTCCGCGTAGTCGATCAGGGCCGCGTCGCCACGATGATGCACGTCCTCGCAGATGGGCCGCACCTTCTCCAGGGCGGCCGCGACGTCGAAGTCGGCACGGGGCAGCAGGGCGCGCAGGGCGGGACCCGACGGAAACTCCGTGAGGGCATCGCCGCGCAGATCGATTCGAGAGATCACACGGCCAATTCTCTCAGACCTTCATTCGAGGCCGGACGCGCGTATCACTGGCTGATATGAACCCCGCGGCACCCCGTTGACCACTAGGGTCTCGCTGGCTTTCAGCCGGTCGCCGAACGGGCATGAAACAGGTGTACGAGAGACGTGCGCCGCAGGACGGAGGGCATCAGGAGTGGTCGACGACGCCGGCACCGGGGATCCGCCGGACGGGCTGACCGCCGCGGAGATCGGCATGTGGCAGGCCTTCCGCAACGGCAGTGTGTACGACCTGAGATCGGGCGATCCGGCCGTCGACGATCCGCACGGCGGGCACCCCTGGGGCCCCGAGCGGAGCGTGCGGGCCCGCATCGTGTGCTGGCTGCTGCTCGACGGCCCGCCGGCGCTCGCGGGCCGCGTCTCGTCCCTGAAGCTGGCGGGCGTGCAGATCACCGATCCGCTCGACCTCGCGGGCGGCACGGTCGTCCCGTATACCGAGATGAAGCACTGCCGCTTCGAGAAGGAGGTCCTCCTTCCCGAGGCCCGCTTCGCCACGCTGCGGCTCGTCGACTGCTCGATCCCGCGCGTCGAGGCGGCCCGGCTGCACACCGAGGGCGATCTGCACCTGCCGCGCTGCCGCATCCACAACGGCATCCGCCTCACCGACGCCCACATCGGCACCGACCTGCTCCTGAACCAGGCCGTGGTCTACCGCGACCGGCGCAGCCACTCCATCACCGGCGACGGCCTCACCGTCGGCCAGGACCTCCAGGCCGAGATGATGGAGTCGCACGGCGAGCTGAGCCTGCGCGGCGCGAAGATCGGCGTGTCCCTGAGCCTGCGCGGCAGCAGGCTGGTGAACCAGTACGGCAGGCACGCGCTGAACGCCCCGCAGATGACCGTCGAGCGCACCCTGTACCTGACCCCGGCCGCCGTCGGCAATCCCCCGCAGACCAGCGGCACCACACCCGCCCGCGGCACCCGCGTCCAGCGCTTCGAGTGCGAGGGCGGCATCCGCCTCGACGACGGCCGCTTCGGCGACGCCATCGACTTCGCGCACGCCCGCCTCACGCTCCAGAACGACCAGGAGATCTCGCTGCGCCGCGTCCAGACGCCGGAGCTCCGCTTCCTCGGCGAGGCGCCGCGCGCCGGGAAGGTCGTCCTGTCCGGCGCCCGGGTCGTCAACCTCATCGACCGGGCGTCGAGCTGGCCGGGGCCCGGCGGCCTGCAGATGGGCGGTTTCACGTACGAGAACCTCGTGCCGCAGGGCAGCTTCCCGCTCTCCCGGCGGCTCGACTGGGTGATGGCCGCGACCGCCGAGTACAACCCCGAGCCGTACGAGAAGCTCGCCACCGTCCTGCGCAACGGCGGCGAGGACGCCGACGCCCGCGAGGTGCTCCTCGCCAAGCAGCGGCGGCGCCGCGAGACCCTCCCCCTTGCGGCGAAGCTCTGGGGCTACGCGCAGGACTGGACCGTCGCCTACGGCTACCGGCCGGGGCGGGCCGCGGTCTGGATGGCCGTGCTGTGGGCGGTCAGCGCGGTGGCGTTCTCGCGCGCCGAGCATCCGGCGATCAAGCCGGGCGAGCACCCGAATTGGAACCCCGCCCTGTTCTCCCTCGACCTGCTGCTGCCCGTCATCAACCTCGGGCAGGACACCTACTGGCAGCTGAACGGCGGCTGGCAGTGGTTCTCGACCGCGCTGATCCTGCTCGGCTGGATCCTGGCGACCACGGTGGCAGCCGGCGCCACCCGCCTCCTGCGCCGCAGCTGAGCCCTCCGGCCGCCTCCGAGGTCCCCCTCGGCGGCCGGAACCCGTGGCCTTCGGCCGAACCGTTACGCAACCGCGGGCAACCATCCCCCGCCGTGGGCCGTCATCCCTGCGACCGACGAACAACCACAACGGTGACCGGTGCGTCCGCGCGAGCGGCGCCGGTCGATGCGCAAAGGAGGGCACGGTGCTGCGTGCCTTCATCCGTACCGCCCGCATGGTCCGGCACACCCCGCGGCTCGCCGACGGCCTCCCGCCGGACGACGAGGTGCTCCTCGACGTGCCCGACGAGCGGCTTGCCCCCGCCCTCGTCGCCGCCGGACGCGGTGACTACGGCCCGGCCTCGAAGCTCCTCGCGACCACCCGCGAGGCCGCCGAGTGGGAGAACCGCGACCGCTACACCACGCGGCTCGCCGCCTTCGCCCGCTCCCGCCCCGAGTGGTTCGACGACTGGCTCGGCGCGTCCCCGCACGACCCGGACGCCCTGCTCGTCAAGGCCGAGCTCGCGGTGGTGCGCGGCTGGGAGTCGCCGGCCCGCGCCGAACTCCTGCGCGAGTCGGGCCCGCTGCTCACCGCGGCCGCCGAGGCCGACCCGCGCGACCCGGTGCCGTGGCGGATCGCCCTCGACCACGCCCGCGGCACGCACGCCTCGCACACCGTGTTCGAGCAGCTGTGGGAGGAGGCGGTGCGCCGCTCCTCGTACCACTACGGCTGCCACGCCTCGGCCCTGCAGTACCTGTCGGCGGCCTGGTACGGCTCGCACCGCGAGTGCTTCGACTTCGCCGAGCGCGCCGCGGGCGACGCGCTGCCCGGCTCGCTGATACAGGTCCTACCGGCGCGGGCCGCCTTCGCCTATCTGACGAGCCCCTCGGGGAACCTGCCGCGCGAGCGCCTGGACGCGGCGGCCGACCTCGCGATCGCCCTGTCGCGGGAGTACGCCGCCGGGGACCCGTGGCCCGCCGAGGTCCGCAATCTCCTCACCTACGTCCTGGTCCGCCTGGAGCGGTGGGACGACGCCCTGGAGCAGCTGCGCCTGATCGGGCCCTACGCGACGTCGTTCCCCTGGGACCGGATGGCGGACGATCCGCTCGGCCAGTTCCTGGAGCTGCGCGACGGCGTGCGCATCGAAGTGGCATCACGGACTCCGCTGCGCGGTCCGCGGGGACGCGACCGCTCCGGCGACCATTAGGCTTGCCGGTCGTGACCACCCGGCTTCCGCTCTTTCCGCTCAACTCGGTGCTGTTCCCCGGCCTCGTGCTGCCGCTGAACGTCTTCGAGGAGCGATATCGCGCCATGATGCGCGAGCTGCTCAAGACCCCCGAGGAGGAGCAGCGCCAGTTCGCCGTCGTCGCGATCCGCGACGGCCAGGAGGTGGCGCCGAGCGCGCCGGGCCTCCCCGACCAGACGGCGCTGCCCGAGCTCGGGCCCGCCGCGGGGTTCGGCGACGATCCGATCAAGGCGTTCCACACCATGGGGTGCGTGGCGGACGCCGCGACGATCAGGGAGCGCGACGACGGCGGCTTCGAGGTCCTCGCGACGGGCACGACCCGGGTGCGCATCACCTCGGTCGACGCCTCGGGGCCCTTCCTCACCGCCGAGGTCGAGGAGGTGCCCGAGGAGTCCGGCGAGGGCGCGGGCACGCTCGCCGAGGGTGTCCTGCGCGCCTTCCGCTCCTACCAGAAGCGGCTGGCCGGGGCCCGGGAGCGGTCGCTGTCGACGGGCGCCGAGCTGCCCGACGACCCGTCCGTCGTCTCGTACCTGGTCGCCGCGGCGGCCGTCCTGGACACCGGCACGAAGCAGCGGCTCCTGGAGGCGCGGGACACGGCGTCGCGGCTGCGGGACGAGCTGACCCTGCTGCGCTCCGAGACCGCGATCATCCGTAACCTGCCCTCGCTGCCCGCGACGGACCTGACGCGCGGGACGACGAGCCTCAACTGACGCGGGGCCTCAGGGCCTGTCCGTGAACCGACGTAAGGCACGAGCACCTTGGCGAAGAAGCAGAAAAAACAGCCGGCACAGGCCGGAGGGACGCCCGCGACGGTCGCGCTGACCGCGGCCGGCACGCCCTTCACGGTCCACTCCTACGACCACGACCCGTCCCACCCCTCGTACGGTGAGGAGGCCGCGGAGGCGATGGGCGTGTCGCCCGACCGCGTCTTCAAGACGCTGGTCGCCGACGTCGACGGCGCGCTCACCGTGGCGGTCGTCCCGGTGGCGGGCACCCTCGACCTGAAGGCGCTGGCCGCCGCGGTCTCCGGCAAGAAGGCCGTGATGGCCGACCCGGCCGCCGCCGAGCGCACCACGGGCTACGTACGGGGCGGCATCTCGCCGCTCGGCCAGCGCAAGAAGCTGCGCACGGTCCTGGACGACTCGGCGTCGGCGCACGCCACGATCTGCGTCTCGGCGGGCCGCCGGGGTCTTGAGGTGGAGCTGGCGCCGGGCGACCTGGCGTCGCTCACGGACGCGGTCCTCGCGCCGATCGGCCGGGCGTAGGTCCGCCCGGCGGGTCGACGTGAAAGCGCCCTCGACACCCGTCCCGTACGGGACTAGTACCGAGGGCATGTCGAAGAAGACGCGCATGCGGAAGTGGCGGGCCAAGAAGCGCAAGGCCAACCACGGCAAACGTCCCGCTTAGGACCCCGTGCCCGGGGCTCACGGCCCCGGGTACGGCTCCGGGCCCCTCGGGTACGACTCAGGGTCCCTCGGGTACGGCTCCGGGTCCCGCGGACCGAACAGTCCCGTGAGGCCGAGGTGCACGGCCAGCGCGGCCACCGGCCAGGCGAGGACCGTGCCCATCGCCTTGAGCTCCAGCGGCGCGTCGAAGACGACGCCCTTGCCGACGGACTTGGCGTGCGCGACCACGTCCGTCTCGGGGCCGAGGAAGATGCCGACCCGCCACGCGAGCAGCGCGCCGAGGAGGCTGCCGACCGCGAGCCCCGCGACCAGGGGGATGCCGCCGCGCCTGCGGAGCAGGAAGACGACGACACCGCTGACCAGGCCGAAGCCGAGCGACAGCAGGGTGAACGTTCCGTCTGTCCCGATGGCCTGCTCGCCCTCGGTGTCCTTCAGGTACACCGCCTTGCCGTCCGAGACGAGCGGCACCCGCGGGGCGAGCCACATCCACAGCGCGCCGAGCAGCACGCCGGCCACGGCCACCGCGACCATGATCACCGCGGCCTGCACCACTTCGGCCCGCAGGCCGTCACCGTCCCGCTCGTGCCCGTGGGGAGCCGTCGCTCCGCCCGGGTACGCGGGGCTCTGCCAGGGGTCGTGCGGGGGTTGTTCGTCCGGCGGCGGTGAGGGAGTCAACGGTGCGGTCACCCCCACATCGTGCCAGCACAGCCTGTGCGGCGCGTCACCGGACGGCCGCCCGGCGGAACGCCCACGTGGCGACGGCCAGGGAGACGACGCCGACGCCCGCGCAGACCGCGAGGTCCAGGGCGACGACGGCCCAGTCCGGGTCAGGACCGAACGTCCGGGCGAAGGCCTCCACGCCGTACGTCGACGGCAGCAGGTCACGCGCGTACTGCAGCACCGTCGGCATGCGGTCGGCCGGGAGCACGCCGAGCAGCAGCGCCGCCGACATGCCCATCTGACCGAGCAGCGTGGCCAGTTCGGGCCGGGGCGCGAGCAGGCCGAGGGCCGCGCCGAGCCCCGCGAGGGCGGCACCGGCCAGCGGGATCACCGCGAGCAGCACCCACAGGTGGGTGAAGGGCAGCCCGAAGAGCCCGCACCCGACGATCGCGGTCACGAACGTCCCGGGCACCGTGAACGAGGCGTACGCCGCGGCGGCCCCGAGGACCACGGCCGCGGGGGGCACGGGGAGCGTGGCGTAGTGGTCGAGCCCGCCGTCGGAGCGGAGCTGCCCGAAGTACTGGGCGAGCAGGTTGAGGGCGACGAACGCGACGACGAGCACGGAGGACCCGGCGACGACGGCGCGCGCCTCACCGCCCCCGTCGACGACGCCGCGCATCAGGATCATGATGCCGACGGACTGGAAGGTCGCCACGAAGAGCAGCGGGATGCGGGCGACCCGGGCCCGCGAGAGCTGGGCGCGGTAGACCGCCGAGAGCGCCGGCAGGAGCCGGGCGGGCGGCCCGAGGGGCGCCGGCTCCGGACCGGCCGCCTCGGCACGCCCGTCGGCCCGCACCACGGCTTCGAGGGGAACGGCACTCACCGGGCAACCCTTCTGTCGCTGTTCCTACGCACTGTGCTCGGTGTCACGCCTTCACCAGCCCCCGTCCGCTGCCGCCGAGGGCGAGGTAGACGTCCTCCAGGCTGGGCGTGGCCAGCGTGAAGTCGTCCAGCGCGGCGAACGCGGCACCACCGGTGACGGCGGCCACGGCGGCCCGCGCCTCGTCCGGGGCGAGCCGCAGGGACCAGCGGCGCCCCGACTCCACCGCGGAGGACCGCAGCGCGGCCACCTCGGGCACGTCGAGCGGCGCCCGCTCCCGCCACACCAGTTCCACCCTGACCTCGTCCGCGACCTTCTCCTTGAGCCCGGCGGGGCTGTCGCAGGCGATGACCTTGCCCTGGTCGAGCACGGCGACGCGGTCGAGGACGGTCTCCGCCTCGATGACGTTGTGGGTCACGAGGACCACCGTCGTGCCGCGCTCGGCCCTGCGCCAGTCGATGGCCGCCCAGACGGCGCGCCGCGCGACCGGGTCCATGCCGGTGGTGGGTTCGTCCAGGACGAGCAGCTGCCGCTCCCCCACCAGCGCGGTGGCGAAGCAGGCGAGCCTGCGCTGCCCGCCGGAGAGCTTCTTCAGCGGCCGCGAGGCCAGCGGTGTGAGCCCGAGCTCCTCCAGGACCGCGTCCCGCTCGGCCCGCGCCCGCGGCACGTCGAGGCCACGCAGCCGCCCGGTCGTCTCGACGGCGAGCGACACGGTCAGCTCGTCGAGAGCGGTGGACTCCTGACCGAGGTACGCGAGGATCCGCGCGGCCCGCTCGGGGTGCCGCACGATGTCGTGGCCGAGGATCTCGACGCTGCCGCTGTCGGGCCGCATGAGCCCGGTCAGCTGGCGTACGAGGGTGGATTTGCCGGCGCCGTTGGGACCGAGCAGACCGAAGATCTCGCCGCGTCCGACCGTGAGACCGATCCCGTCGGTGGCGCGGACCTCGGGGGTCGCGGGCCTGCCGCGCCGGGCGCGGGCGGCCGGATAGGTCTTCACCAGGTCGCGCACCGCGCAGACGGCGTCGTTGCCGTGTTCCTGACGGAGTCCCTGTCGGACTGCCGGTGTCGGGCGCGTACTCACGAAGGACGAGCCTACGGGGTCGGCGGTCACGGACTGCGCCCGGGGCGCCCCGTACGTCCGTATCAATCCCCTGCGCGGTCCCCCGCGGGCGCGTGCTCGGTGGCCGTGCGTGCGTCGACCTCGCGCCAGAAGCCGGCCCTGATCGCGTACCGGTCGTGCTCGTCGATCTGGTCGTCCTTGTGCGCGAGCAGGCCGAACCGTGCGGCGTAGCGGAGCAGCTCGCCGTCGACGCGGTGCGGGATGCGGGGGTACATCGTCGACAGCTTCTGCAGGCTGTGCTGCTCGGGGAGGCGCGCCATCCAGCGCCGGGCGAACACCTGTCCGACCTCGAAGGGGTCGCCGCCGACGGTGGTGATGTCCTCCTCGCGGTCGGCCCAGCGCTGCTCGGCCGTGGTCAGCTGGGCGAGGGTGGGCAGGGCCGCGGCCTCGGCGCCCTCGGCGGCGGCGCCGGGGCGCTCGACCCAGCCCTTGTCGGAGGACCAGCGCAGCGTCGCGTTGGTGGGGTGCTGCGCGGGCTGGGTGCCGGGGCCGCGCAGGGCGGCGAGGTCCTTGGGGGTGGGCACGCCCTTGCCGGGCGGCATGCGGTGCTCGTCGGGCCGCCTGCCGTTGGCGGCGGGTTCGGGGTGGTGGTCCTGGGGCTCTTCCTCGGTGTGCTGCGCGGCGGCGGCGAGCGCGGACTCCGGCAGCGGGGCGGAGAGGATCGCGGCGATCTCGGGGCGCGGCACGGGCGGGGGCGCGCAGATGCCGGTGAGCTCCTTGGGGCGGACGGCCTTGGTGATCCAGGCGCGGTCGAGGACGCGCCGCTCGTCTGCCTCGGCGACCAGGTCCTCGGACTGGTTGTAGTCGCCGTCGGCGGCCTGTACGGCCCACAGGTGGACGGCGACGCCGTGTTCCTTGGCGGCCATCATGCCGGGCAGCAGATCGCCGTCGCCGGTGACGAGCACGACGTCGGAGCAGGCGCGGTTGCGGGCCAGCTCGGTCAGTTCGGCGTGCATGGCGGCGTCGACGCCCTTCTGGGCCCACCGGCCGTCGCTGCGGGTCAGGGCGCCCAGGCGGACGGTGACGCGCGGCATGACGCGCAGCCTGCGGTGTTCGGGCTGGGGTACGCGGTCGGGCGCGCCGTCGAACCAGTAGATGCGCAGGAGGGGGCGTTCGGTGTCGGCTTCCGCGCGTTCGCGCAGGCCCTGGATGAGGGCGGAGTGATCGACGGTGATCCGGGACCTGGACGGTTCGCCCGCGAGGAGACTCGCGGCGGCACCCAGCAGATAACCGGCGTCCACCAGGACGATGCAGCGATCCACGCGGTCCACCCTCTTTCCCTGGAGGTTCCCTGACGTGCCTGGAGGGGGTTCCCTTCGAGTCTGCCCGACCCGGCGGAGGTTAACGGCCGGAACTCGATCTTCGGCGTGGCGCATCGGCGGATCGCTTCCCGACTGGGCTTATTACGCACGGTAATTCTCTGAAATGCACACTTTGTCGCCATATGTGAATCTGGTCGCGTCCTGGCCCCCAGATCCCCCTCAGGAGGAAGATCACCATGGCCAAGAACAAGAACCGCAAGCAGGGCGGCCAGCAGGACCGCTCCTCGCAGGCCGAGCAGGCGCAGGAGCAGGCCAAGTCGACCGCGGTGGACGCACAGCAGTCGATGCAGTCGCAGGCCCAGGGCAGCCCTGCTGATGTTGCCCGTAAGCACCAGCGACGCTTCGGTCACAACTGACGCACACCCAGGCACACATGGCACGCATGAGGGGCGCACCCGTTTCGGGTGCGCCCCTCATGGCATGCGGCAGCCGGTGAAGGCGGGCCGGGTCAGCCCGCCAGGCAGGACGGGCCGAGCAGCACCTTCAGGTCGCCGAAGAGCGCCGGGTCCGGCTTCACCCGGTGCCGGTCGAGCCGCAGCACGGTGGTCTTCTGCGCCCCCTGGAGCTTGATCCGCACCTCGCTGTTGCCGCGGTGGTGGCTGAGGACCTCGCCGAGGCGGGTGATCATCGGCGGGCTCACCTTGACCGTCGGGATCGTGATGATCACAGGCGCGTTGGTGCCCGCGTTCGACAGGTCGGGGACCTGCATCTCCATCGCGACGAGCCGCGGCACGTCCTCGCGCTTGTCGAGGCGTCCCTTGACGAACACCACGGCGTCCTCGACGAGTTGCGTCGACACCAGCTGGTACGTGGCCGGGAAGAACATGCACTCGATGGAGCCCGCGAGATCCTCGACGGTGGCGATCGCCCAGGCGTTGCCCTGCTTGGTCATCTTGCGCTGCAGGCCCGAGATGATGCCGCCGATGGTCACGACCGACCCGTCGGAGAAGTCACCGCCGGTGAGCTGCCCGATGCCCGCGTCCGCCTTGTCGGACAGGACGTGCTCCAGGCCGAAGAGCGGGTGGTCGGAGACGTACAGGCCGAGCATCTCGCGCTCCTGGGCGAGCAGGTAGGTCTTCTCCCACTCCTCCTCGGAGAACTCCACGTCGAGACCGAAGCCCGGCTCGTCGCCGCCGGACTCGTCCCCCATCCCTCCGAAGAGGTCGAACTGGCCCTCGGCCTCCTTGCGCTTGACCGCGACCACGTTGTCGATCATCGGTTCGTACTGCGCGGTGAGGCCCTTGCGGGTGTGCCCCATCGTGTCGAAGGCGCCCGCCTTGATGAGCGACTCCGTGGTGCGCTTGTTGCAGGCGGTGGCCTCGACCTTGTCCAGGTAGTCGGGGAAGGACGTGAACTTCCCCTTCGCCTTGCGCGACCGGATGATCGACTCCACCACGTTCGAACCGACGTTCCTGACGGCCTCCAGACCGAACAGGATCGTGTCGTCGCCCTGGGCGGCGAAGTTGTGCACCGACTCGTTCACGTTCGGCGGGAGCACCTTGATGCCCATGCGGCGGCACTCGTTCAGATAGACGGCCGACTTGTCCTTGTCGTCCTTCACCGAGGTGAGCAGGGCGGCCATGTACTCGGCCGGGTAGTTCGCCTTCAGGTAGGCGGTCCAGTAGGTGACCAGGCCGTACGCGGAGGAGTGCGCCTTGTTGAACGCGTATCCGGCGAACGGGACCAGGACGTCCCACAGGGCCTGGATCGCCTCGTCCGAGTAGCCGTTCTTGCGGGCGCCCGCCTGGAAGAGGACGAAGTTCTTCTCCAGCTCCTCGGGCTTCTTCTTGCCCATCACGCGGCGCAGGATGTCGGCTTCGCCGAGCGAGTACCCGGCGACGATCTGCGCGGCCTTCTGCACCTGCTCCTGGTACACGATGAGGCCGTAGGTGAGGCCGAGCGTCTCCTTCAGGGGCTCTTCGAGCTCCGGGTGGATCGGCGTGATCTCCTGGCGGCCGTTCTTGCGCTCGGCGTAGTTCGTGTGCGAGTTCATGCCCATCGGGCCCGGCCGGTACAGGGCCGAGACGGCGGAAATGTCCTCGAAGTTGTCGGGCTGCATCTGGCGAAGCAGCGAGCGCATCGGGCCGCCGTCGAACTGGAAGACGCCGAGCGTGTCACCGCGGCAGAGCAGTTCGAACGTCTTCGGGTCGTCGAGCGGGAGGGAGAGCATCTCCAGGTCGATGCCCTTGCCCGCCCGCACCATCTTGACGGCGTCATCCATGATGGTCAGGTTGCGCAGGCCCAGGAAGTCCATCTTGAGCAGGCCGAGCGACTCGCACTGGGGGTAGTCCCACTGCGTGATGGTCACGCCGTCGGTGTGCCGGGTCCAGAGCGGGGCGTGGTCGACGATCGGCTCGCTGGACATGATCACGCCGGCCGCGTGCACACCCATCTGCCGGACGAGTCCCTCGACGCCCTTCGCGGTGTCGATGACCTTCTTCACGTCCGGCTCGTTCTCGTACATCCCCCGGATCTCGCCCGCCTCGCTGTAGCGCGGGTGCTTGGGGTCGGTGATGCCGGAGAGGTCGATGCCCTTGCCGAGGACGTCGGCGGGCATCGCCTTGGTGAGGCGGTCGCCCATCGCGTACGGATATCCGAGCACGCGCGCGGAGTCCTTGATCGCGTTCTTCGCCTTGATCTTGCCGTACGTACCGATCATGGCGACCTTGTCGGCGCCGTACTTCTCCGTCACGTACCTGATCACCTCGACGCGCCTGCGCTCGTCGAAGTCGATGTCGACATCGGGCATGGAGACGCGCTCGGGGTTGAGGAACCGCTCGAAGATCAGTCCGTGCGTGATCGGGTCGAGGTCGGTGATGCCCATCGCGTACGCCACGATCGAACCGGCCGCGGAGCCTCGGCCCGGGCCGACCGCGATGCCGTTGTTCTTGGCCCACATGATGAAGTCGGCGACGACCAGGAAGTACCCCGGGAACCCCATCTGGATGATGATGTCCATCTCGTACTCGGCCTGCTTCTGCCGGTCCTCGGGGACACCGCCCGGGTAGCGGCGCTCCATGCCGCGGCGGACCTCCTCCTGGAACCAGGTGACCTCGGTGAAGCCCTCCGGGATGTCGAACTTCGGCATCAGGTCGCGCTTCTCGAACATGCCCGTGGTGTCGATCTGCTCGGCCACCAGGAGCGTGTTGCGGCAGCCCTCCTGCCACGCGTCCGAGGAGTCGATGGCGTACATCTCGTCCGTGGACTTCAGGTAGTAGCCCGTTCCGTCGAAGCGGAAGCGGTCCGGGTCCGAGAGGTTCTTGCCGGTCTGGATGCAGAGCAGCGCGTCGTGCGCCACGGACTCGTGCGCGTACGTGTAGTGCGAGTCGTTCGTCACCAGGGGCGGGATGCCGAGCTTCTTGCCGACCCGGAGCAGGTCGTCGCGGACCCGGCGCTCGATGTCGATGCCGTGGTCCATCAGCTCCAGGAAGTACCGGTCCTTGCCGAAGATGTCCTGGTACTCGGCGGCGGCCTTCACCGCCTCGTCGAACTGGCCGAGCCGCAGCCGCGTCTGCAGCTCGCCCGAGGGGCAGCCGGTGGAGGCGATGAGACCCTCCGACCACTGGGAGATGGTCTCCTTGTCCATGCGGGGCCACTTCTGCAGCCAGCCCTCCGCGTAGGCGTCCGAGGAGAGCCGGAAGAGGTTGTGCAGGCCCGTCTTGTTCGCCGCCCAGATCGTTTTGTGCGTGTAACCACCCGAACCGGACACGTCGTCGCGCTTCTGGTGCGGCTGGCCCCACTGGATCTTCCGCTTGTTGCGGCGCGACTCCGGCGCCACGTACGCCTCGATGCCGATGATCGGCGTGACGCCCGCCTTCTGCGCCGAGTGGAAGAAGTCGTACGCCCCGTGCAGGTTGCCGTGGTCGGACATGGCGATGTGCGTCATGCCCATCTCATTGGCCGCGTCGAACATGTCCTTGAGCCGCGCGGCACCGTCAAGCAGCGAGTACTGGGTGTGCACGTGCAGGTGCGTGAAGGGCGGCTTGGTCACGGTGGGAGGCCTCCGGAGAACGGTGGGCTACAGGCTGCGGACAGTCTGGGGGGACAGCGTGGAAGTCTAATCCGGAGCGCCGACAGCCGACGGGCACTCGGAGGTACGGTCGAGCGTTGGAAGGGGCGGAACACCTGTCCCGAGGGGGCGGAAAATCCCCCTGTCCCCGGGGGCGGAATGTCCGTCCCTGTGTCACGCACCACCCCTGTACCAGGAGGCACCCAGCGATGTCGGTCCCGCAGCCCACGGCTGAGCAGCGCGGCGAGGAGATCCTCGCCGTCTTCGACACCGCGTTCGGCGAGCTGCTCGCCGCGGACCCCGCCGCGTTCCGGGTCAAGTTCCGGAAGATGGCCTCCTCCGCCTTCGCGTTCTACCGCGGCACGGCCTGCCTGTTCTACGGCGACCTGGAGCGCGAGCAGCACGGCGGGCCCTACCTCGACGACCGCACGGGCCGGGTGTGGATCCACGGCGACCTGCACGCCGAGAACTTCGGTACGTACATGGACGCGCAGGGCCGTCTGATCTTCAACGTGAACGACTTCGACGAGGCGTACGTGGGCCCCTTCACCTGGGACCTGAAGCGCTTCGCCGCCTCCGTGGCTCTGATCGGGTACACGAAGGCGCTCGGCGACGACCAGATCACCGACCTCGTGCGGACGTACGCGGCGGCGTACCGCGAGCGGATCCACGACCTGGCGACGGGCGCCAAGAGCGACGAGGTGCCGCCCTTCACGCTGGACACCGCCCAGGGCCCGCTCCTGGACGCGCTGCGCGACGCCCGCTCCCTGACCCGCTTCGGGCTGCTCGACTCGATGACCGAGATCCGCGACTTCGAGCGCCGCTTCGCGGCCGGCGGCGGCTCCATCGAGCTCGACGCCGCCACGCGGTACAAGGTGCTCGCCGCGTTCGACGGCTATCTGGAGACGCTGCCGGAGTCCTCGCTCACCCGCCCCGACTCGTACCGCGTGAAGGACGTCGTGGGCCGTCGCGGCATCGGCATCGGCTCCGCGGGCCTCCCGTCGTACAACATCCTCCTGGAGGGCAACAGCGACGCCCTGGAGAACGACGTCGTGATCTACCTCAAGCAGGCGCAGACCCCCGCCGTCTCGCGCCACATCACGGACCCGGCCGTCCGGGGCTACTTCCAGCACGAGGGCCACCGCACGGTCATCTCGCAGCGCGCGCTCCAGGCCCACGCCGACCCGTGGCTCGGCTGGACCGAGCTGGACGGCGCGGGCCAGCTCGTCGCCGAGGTGTCGCCGTACGCCGTGGACCTGGACTGGTCGGACATCGACGACCTCGACGAGATCTCCTCCGTCGTCGCGGACCTGGGCCGCGCCACGGCCACGATGCACGCCGCCGCGGACGACGAGAGCGGCCACTCCGACCTGGTGCCGTTCTCCACGGAGCGCGCCATCGACGCCGCGATCGCCGCGGACGAGGACGGCTTCGCGGAGCTGCTCGTCGACTTCGCGCACTCATACGGCGCACGGGCGCGTGCCGACCACCAGATCTTCGTCGACCTGTTCCGCAACGGCCGGATCCCGGGGCTGTAGGGACCGCTCACAGGAACGCATGGCACACTCCTCCGCGATGGACATATCCGGGATTCAGCTCAGAGTGGTGCGCGCGGCGCTCTTCACGGCACTCGTCGTGACGCTGTCCGCCGCGTCGCACGTGCTGCTGTCCCGCGTTCCCCTGCCGCTGACCACCGTCGCGGCGATCGCCGCCGCCGTCTTCGTCATCGCGTACGCGACGGCGGGGCGCGAGCGCGGGTACGGACGGATCGCGGCCCTCCTGATCCCCCTGGAGCTGGCCGCCGACACGGTGTTCACCGCGGGGCAGCACGTCTGTTACGGCGAGGCGGGCGGCCCCGTTGCGGGCCCGCTGCGCGCCGTCGGCTTCGACGTGCTGTGCGGCGGGGCGCCCGTGGGGACCCCGCTGGCCAGGATGACCGCCGAGGGGCACGGCGCCGCCGCGCTCCTCGCCGACGTGGACCCGGGCGCGGCCTGGCTGCTGCTCGGGGCGCACGTCGGGGTGGGCCTCCTCGCTGCGGCCTGGCTGCGGCGCGGCGAGCGGGCGCTGGCCCAGCTGCTCCGCGCGGTCGCCGCGGCGACGTTCCGCCCCCTGCTGATCGCGGTCGCCGCGGTCACCACCTCCCGCCCGCCCGTACGCCGCCTGCCGCGCCCCGCGCGCCGGGTGCCGGCGGCGCGCACGCGGCTCCTCGTGCACTTCGTGGGGCGGCGTGGACCGCCGTGCTCGGCCGTCCTCGCCTGAGCACAGCACCCCACGCAGTTCATCCACACGGAGAAAAAGATCATGAGCAAGCGCAACAGCCAGGCCGCCAAGTCCGCAGCGCGCGAGCGCATCCGCGCCCAGCAGGAGGCCGAGCGCAAGCGCGAGAAGCGCAAGCGCGGCGCCATCGTCGCCGGTGCGATCGTCGGTGTCCTCGCCATAGCCGGCGGCGTCGGCTACGCCGTCATGCAGTCCAACGCCCCCTCGAAGTGGGAGGAGGCCGCCGACGCCAAGGTCGTCACCCCGGCGAACACCTCGGGCAAGGACGGCACCACCGTCACGATCGGCAAGTCCGACACGAAGAACACGGTCCACCTCTACGAGGACCCGCGCTGCCCCGGCTGCGCGGCCATGGAGCAGTCCATCGGCTCCGCGGTCGACAAGGGCATGAAGGACGGCGACTACAAGCTGACCTTCACCATCGGCACGTTCCTCGACAACAACCTCCAGGGTGAGGGGTCGAAGAACGCCCTCAGCGCGCTCGGCGCCGCCCTGGACGTCAGCTCCGACGCGTTCCTGGAGTACAAGACCGCGCTGTACTCGGCGAAGTACCACCCGTCGGAGTCCACCGACGACTTCGCCAAGGACGAGTACCTGATCAAGGTCGCGAACACCGTGGACGCCCTCAAGGACAACAAGAAGTTCAAGAGCGCCGTGGAGAAGGGGAAGTTCGACCCCTGGGCCATGAAGATGAGCGACTCCTTCCAGTCGGCGAAGGGCGTGGAGTCCACCCCGACCATCAAGATCAACGACAAGGTCGTCGAGACGCCGAAGACCCCCGACGCCTGGAAGGCCGCCCTGAAGAAGGCGGGCGTCACGAAGTAGCGGGCCATCAACCCCGCGCGGTAGCGGGCTGATCACCCAACAGGGGGGCGGACTTCACGCGTTCGCCCCCCTCGTGCGATTACCGCTCAGTATCGTGATCGCCCGTGACCAGTCGAAACGATCTTCAGTCGTCGCTCAACTCCGCGGCACCCAGCCGCCGTACGGTCGTCAAGGCCGCGGCCGCCACCGCCGCCCTCGGCGCCCCGCTCGCCGCGATACCCGCCCACGCGGCCGACGGACCCGCCTTCCACCACGGAGTCGCCTCGGGCGACCCGCTGCCCGACGGCGTCCTGCTGTGGACCCGCGTGACGCCCACCCCGGACGCCGTGCCCGGCTCCGGCAAGGGACCCGACACCGAGGTGAGCTGGGAGGTGGCCGAGGACAAGGGGTTCACCCGCGTCGTCGGCCGCGGCAGCACCACCGCACGGGCGGAGTCGGACCATACGGTCAAGGCCGACGTAAGGGGCCTGCACCAGGCGACCACCTATTACTTCCGCTTCTCCGTGGGAGACGTCCACTCCCCCGTGGGCCGCACCCGCACCACGCCCGCGCACGACGCCTCCGCGCACGGCGTCCGCTTCGGAGTGGTGTCCTGCGCCAACTGGGAGGCCGGCCACTTCTCCCCGTACCGCCACCTCGCCGCCCGCACCGAACTCGACGCGGTCCTCCACCTCGGCGACTACATCTACGAGTACAAGAGCGGCGAGTACCCCTCCGCCGAGAACGTCGTACGACCGCACGAGCCGAGGCACGAGATCAGGACGCTCGCCGACTACCGCACCCGGCACGGCGTCCACAAGACCGACCCCGACGCGCAGGCGATGCACGCCACGCACCCGGTCATCGCGATCTGGGACGACCACGAGTTCGCCGACAACGCCTGGTCGGGCGGGGCCGTGAACCACTCGCCGGAGACCGAGGGCGACTGGGCGGGCCGCATGGCGGCGGCCAAGCGCGCCTACTTCGAGTGGATGCCCGTACGCCCCTCGACCGAGGGCACCGTCTACCGCCGCGTCCGCTACGGCAAGCTCGCCGATCTGCACCTGCTCGACCTGCGGTCCTTCCGCTCCGAGCAGGCGAAGTTCGGCAGCGGCGAGGTCGACGACCCGGACCGCACGATCACCGGCCGCGCGCAGCTCGACTGGCTGAAGTCGGGCCTGGCCGGCTCCGACGCCGCCTGGAAGCTGGTCGGCACCTCGGTGATGATCACGCCGGTCGCCTTCGGCTCCCTGCCCGCCCATCTCCTCAAGCCCCTGGCGGAGTTGCTGGGCCTGCCCGGCGAGGGACTGGCCATCAACACCGACCAGTGGGACGGCTACACGGACGACCGCAGGGAACTCATCGCCCACCTGCGCGACAACAAGATCCACAACACCGTCTTCCTGACCGGTGACATCCACATGGCCTGGGCGAACGACGTGCCGGTCAAGGCCGCCACGTACCCCTTCTCGGCGTCCGCCGCGACCGAGTTCGTCGTCACGTCGGTGAGCTCCGACAACATCGACGACATGCTCCACGTCGCCCCGCACACGGTCTCCCTCGTGGCGGCCGGCGCGCTGAAGGCCGCCAACCGGCACGTGAAGTGGCTCGACATGGACTCGCACGGCTACGGCGTGCTCGACGTCACCGCCGAGCGCTCGCAGATGGACTACTACGTCATCTCGGACCGGACCGACCCGGCGGCCACCTCGTCGTGGGCGCGTTCCTACCGCACGCTCAGCGGCACGCAGAAGGCCGAGCGCGTGTACGCCCCGGTCCGCTGACCGGCGCGCGCGAGCTCTAGAGGGTCTCCAGGAAGCCGAGCGCCGTGCGCCACGTCGCCTCCGTGGCCTCGGCGTCGTAGTCGTCGAGGTCCGGGTCGGTGTAGAGGTGCCCGGCGCCCGCGTACCGGTAGATCTCCACGTCGGCGCCCGCCCGGCCCATCCGCAGGTACCAGGCGCTCAGCCAGTCGTCGGACTCGAACGGGTCGGGCTCGGCGACGTGCAGCTGCACGGGCAGCTCGTCCACGGAAGCGTTCTCCGCGAGGTCGGAGGTGCCGTGCAGGAGCAGCAGCCCGCGCGCCTTCTCGTCGCCGAGGGCGAGGGTCTGCGCGGTCGCGGCGCCGAGCGCGAAGCCCGCGTAGACGAGCCCCCGCTCCGAATAGGGCGCGGCGGCGAGGATCGCGCGTTTCAGGATCTCGTCCTTGCCGAGCTCGTTCTGGAAGCTCCTGCCCTCCTCGACGCTGTCGAAGACGCGGCCCTCGAAGAGGTCGGGCGTCCACACCTCGTGCCCGGCGGCACGCAGCCGGTCCGCCGCCGCGTGCACCGCGGGCCGCAGACCGTACGTCGAATGGAAAAGCACGATGTTCATGGGGCCATCGTGCCATCCGTGCCGTCCCCTACCCTCGGAGGCATGGAGAACGTACTGCGTCCGTTGATCGTGGTCGGCGGCTCGGTCGTGCTCACGGTGGTCGTCGGCTATCTGGTCGACATACTGCTGCGCCGGGCCGACGAGCGGCACCACGAGACCCCGCTGTGGGGGCTGCTGCGCCGCTGCCGCGTACCGCTGCAACTCGTCCTGTGCACCGCCATCCTGAGAGGGTCCTACGAACAGACGAAGATCGCCAAGGATCACTCCGCGGCCATCAGCCGCACGCTCACCCTCGTCCTCATCGGCTCCGCCGCCTGGCTCGTGGTGCGGATCGCGGCGGCCATAGTCGAGTCGTCGTACGCGCGCTACGCGGCCATGCACCGCGATCCGGCCCGCGTCCGGCGCGTCCGCACGCAGGTGACCCTCATCCAGCGGGTGGTCACCGCGATCGTCGGTGTCGTGGCCGTCGCCGCGATGCTCCTGACGTTCCCCGCCATGCAGGCGGCGGGCGCCTCACTGCTCGCCTCCGCCGGCATCCTCGGCATCGTCGCCGGTGTCGCCGCCCAGTCCACCCTCGGCAACCTCTTCGCCGGGTTGCAGATCGCGTTCGGCGACATGGTGCGGCTCGGCGACACGGTGGTGGTGAACGGCGAGTGGGGCACGGTCGACGAGATCACGCTGACCTTCCTGACCGTCCGCACGTGGGACGAGCGCCGGATCACCATGCCCGTGTCGTACTTCACGTCGAAGCCGTTCGAGAACTGGTCGCGCGGCGGCGTCGAAATGACCGGCACGGTCTTCTTCCACCTGGACCACTCGGCGCCCATCGCGCTGATGCGCGACCGGCTCCACGACATCCTGCGCGACTGCGCCGCGTGGGACGGCAGGGACTGGGGCCTCGCGGTGACGGACACCACACCGACGACGATCCAGGTCCGCGCCCTGGTCACCGCGAAGGACGCGGACGACATATGGACGGTGCGGGTCACGGTCCGCGAGCAGATGATCCGCTGGCTCACCGAGCACCACGCCTACGCGCTGCCGCGGGTCACCACCGCCACCGCCGAGCCGGCGCCGAACGGCCACCGGCCGCACTTCGAGAAGTTCACGCCGGACGCGCCCCGCACGGGACGCGGCTGAGCCGAGGGGCGCCCGCGGCCGGGCCGGACCGTGGGCGCCCCTCCGTCACCGCAGACTCCGTATGTCGAGGTGGTGCAGGACCCGGTCGACGACCTCCGGGTCGGCGCCGGGTTCGCTGCGCGCCGCGAGCACCTCGTGGCGGGCGGCGGACATCATCTCGCGCTGGATGCGCTGGACCGCCTTCCACCGGTCGACGCGCTTGGCGTACCGCTCGCGGCGCTCGTCGTCGACCAGGTCCGGGCTGATCCGGGCCCCGATGTCGAACGCACCGCGCTGCAGCCGCTCCGTGACGTCCTCGGGGAGCTCCTCGACCTCCTCGATCTCCTTGAGGCGGCGCTTGGCGGCCTTGGCGGCGCGCAGGGCGAGCGTGCGCTCCAGCTCGCGCTCCTTGTCGGCGTCGGCGCGCACCCCGAGCCTGCGCACGAGCCAGGGCAGGGTGAGCCCCTGGGCGATGAGGGTCGCCATGATCACGCAGAACGCGATGAAGATGATCTCGTCGCGGGCCGGGAACGGACTCCCGTCCTCCGTCTTGAGCGGAATGGCGAGCGCCAGCGCGACCGACGCCACACCACGCATCCCCGACCACCACATGACGACGGTCTCGCGCCAGGTGGTCGGGATCTCCTCGTCGACGTCGCGCAGCTTGTGCAGCCGCTTGGCCAGCCAGGTCGCGGGCAGCAGCCACAGCAGGCGTACGCCGACGACCACGGCGACGATCGCCGCGCCCCAGCCGAACATCTGCCACTGGTGGCCGCTCGCGATGCCGAAGACGTTGTGCAGCTCCAGGCCGATGAGGCCGAAGGCGATGCCGGTGACCAGGGTGTCGACGATCTGCCAGAACGTCTGCCCGGTGATCCGGCCGAGCACGTCGTCGGCGTCGACGGCGTTCTCCGCGAGGTAGAGCGCGGTGACGAGGACCGCGAGCACACCGGATCCGTGCAGTTCCTCGGCGAGTACGTAGCTGACGAAGGGCACGAGGAGGGTGAGCCCGGTCTGCAGGGTGGCCTCGCCGAGGAGTCCCATGAGCTTGTTGGTGAGCCAGCCGAGCACGAGGCCCACGGCGACGGCGACCACGGCCGACAGGACGAGGAGCCCCACGGCGGAGGGCCAGGAGAAGGAGCCGCTCACCGCCGCCGTGATCGCCACGTGGTAGAGCACGATGGCCGTGACGTCGTTGAAGAGCCCCTCGCCCTCCAGGATCGACACGAGCCTGCGCGGCAGCCCGAGCGACCCGGCGACCGCGGTCGCCGCGACGGGGTCGGGCGGCGCGACGAGCGCCCCCAGTGCCACGGCCGCCGCGATGGGCAGCCCCGGCACGAACGAGTTGGCGACCGCCGCGACGGCCGCGGTCGTCACGAAGACGAGGGCCACGGCGAGCAGCAGGATCGGTCGGATGTTGGCGGTGAACTGCCGCCAGGACGTGCGCTGCACGGCGGCGTAGAGCAGCGGCGGGAGCACCAGCGGAAGGATGTAGTCCGGCGGGATCTCCACATTGGGCACGAACGGCAGCAGCGCCATGCCGATGCCGGCCAACGTCATCAGGACCGGCGCGGGCAGCCCGAGCCGGTCCCCCAGGGGCACGGTGACCACGGCACCGAGCAGCAAGATGAGCACCAGCGCCAGTTGATCCACGTGTGCACTCCGGCGGTCGAGACTTGGACGATCAAGACCTCAACCCTGCCACGCCGTCCCCGCCAACCGGAGCAGCGCGCTCGCTCGGCTCGCTACCGGGCTCGTCAGGTGAGTGACTTCCGCATCGCGCGGTGCGGAATTCCGGCGTCGGGGAACTCCGGTCCGTACACCTCGTAGCCGAGGCGTTCGTAGAAGCCCAGGGCGTGGGTCTGCGCGTGCAGGTCGACCGCGCTCAGGCCACGCGCGCGTGCCGCGTCCTCGATGGCACGGACCAGGGCGGCGCCCACGCCGAGCCCCCGCGCGGCCCGCGTCACCGCGAGCCTGCCGAGGGCGCCCACGGTGGTGTCCCCGCCGTTCTTGGCGGCCGCGGCGGATCCGGTCAGGAGCCGGCCCGTGCCGAGCGGGACGCCGTCCTCGCGGACGGCCAGGACGTGCACCGCGCGGGCGTCGTACTCGTCGTACTCCAGCTCTTCGGGGACCCGCTGCTCGGCCACGAAGACGTCCCTGCGGACGGCGAAGCAGGCCTCCACGTCGTCGGTGTGCTCGGCGACGCGGACCGTCACTCCGCTCACGAGCTCTCCGCCCGCACGCGGTCCAGGGCCTGCTGCAGATCGTCCGGGTAGCCGCTCTCGTACTCCACCCACTGGCCGTCGCCCGGGTGCTCGAAGCCGAGCCGGACCGCGTGCAGCCACTGGCGGGTGAGGCCGAGGCGCTTGGCGAGGGTGGGGTCGGCGCCATACGTCAGGTCGCCCACGCACGGGTGCCGGTGGGCCGACATGTGCACGCGGATCTGGTGCGTGCGGCCCGTCTCCAGCTTGATGTCGAGCAGGGAGGCGGCGCGGAAGGCCTCGATGAGGTCGTAGTGCGTCACGGAGGGCTTGCCCTCGGCCGTGACCGCCCACTTGTAGTCGTGGTTCGGGTGGCGGCCGATGGGGGCATCGATGGTGCCGCTCATCGGGTCGGGGTGGCCCTGGACCAGCGCGTTGTAGCGCTTGTCGACCGTGCGCTCCTTGAACTGGCGCTTCAGGGAGGTGTACGCCCGCTCCGACTTGGCGACGACCATCAGGCCGGACGTGCCCACGTCGAGGCGGTGCACGATGCCCTGGCGCTCGGCGGCACCGGAGGTGGAGATCCGATACCCGGCCGCCGCGAGGCCGCCGATCACGGTCGTGCCCGTCCAGCCGGGGCTCGGGTGCGCGGCCACGCCGACCGGCTTGACGATCACGACGATGTCGTCGTCGTCATGGACGATCTCCATGCCCTCGACGGGTTCGGCGACGATCTGCACCGGAGCGGCCGCCTGCGGCATCTCCACTTCCAGCCAGGCGCCGCCGTGCACCCGCTCGGACTTGCCGACCACCGAGCCGTCGACCGAGACCTTCCCCGCCGCGGCGAGCTCGGCGGCCTTCGTACGGGAGAACCCGAACATGCGCGAGATGGCGGCGTCGACGCGCTCGCCCTCCAGGCCGTCCGGCACGGGCAGGGTACGGATCTCGGGAATCGTGCTCACCCATTGAGTATGCAGGAGCGCACCGACACTCCCGCACCACAGGGCTCCCGCGGGCGCCTCAGTCCTTGTGGACGGTGCCGTCCGGGTCCAGGCCGCGGAAGGAGAGCAGGACGATCAGGATGCCGCCGCAGACGATCGCCGAGTCCGCGAGGTTGAACACCGCGAAGCCCTTGGGGGCGATGAAGTCGACGACCGCGCCCTCGAAGACGCCGGGGGCGCGGAAGAGGCGGTCGGTGAGGTTGCCGAGGGCGCCGCCGAGCAGCAGGCCGAGGGCGATCGCCCACGGCAGGCTGTACAGCTTGCGGGCGAGCCGCGCGATCACCACGATGACCGCCGCGGCGATGCACGTGAAGATGATGGTGAAGGCCTCGCCGAAGCCGAAGGCCGCGCCCGCGTTACGGATCGCGGAGAGGCGGAGCCAGTCGCCGATCAGGTCGATCGGCTCGTGGTGCTCCAGCTTGGCGACCACGATCATCTTGCTGATCAGGTCGAAGGCGTACGCGACGACGGCCACGGCGAAGAGCACGGCGATCTTCCGCTTGCCCTTGCCGGCGCTCGCGGCGCCGGTCTCGGCGTCGGCCACGCCTTCGCCCTCGGGCTTGGGCTCGCCCTCGGACTCGGGCTCGGGCTCGGACCCAGTCCGCTGCCCGTCCTGCTCGGCCGCCGCCGTCTCCCCGGAGTCCGGACCGGACTGCTCCGGCCCGTCCCCGGCCGCCTCAGGGATGTCCGGCGTACCGATGATGCGCTCCGCCTCTGCCACGTGAGTCCCTCAACCTAGGTACCTGACTGGGGACGAGAGTACGGCACACACGTACGGTCCCCGGCGCCCAGGCCGCGCTCAGTAGCGGCGTTCCTGCTTCTGCTTGCACTCCACGCACAGCGTCGCGCGCGGGAAGGCCTGCATCCGCGCCTTGCCGATCGCGTTGCCGCAGTTCTCGCAGAGGCCGTACGTCCCCGCGTCGAGGCGCTCCAGGGCCCGCTCGGTCTGCAGGAGCATCTCGCGCGCGTTGGCGGCCAGCGCCATCTCGTGCTCCCGCGTGATGTTCTTCGTGCCGGTGTCCGCGTCGTCGTCGCCCGCCCCGTCCCCGGAGTCCCGCATCAGCCCCGCGAGGGCGTCCTCGGAGGACGCGATCTCGCTGCCGAGCCGCAGCACCTCGCTCTGCAGCTCCGTACGGGCCTCGGCGACCTCTTCCGGGGTCCAGGGGTCCTCCCCGGGCCGGACCGCGAGCTCGCCGGGCTCCGCCGCGGCGGCGCGTGCCTTGGGCACGGCCGTCGGCTGCTTCGCTGCTGTCGCCGTGCCCGGAGTCTTCTTCGCAACCACCGTCGTGGCTCCCGTCGTCTCCGCGGCCTCAGCCGCATCCTCGGCCGCGGACGCGGCCGTCTTCTTGGCCGTGCTCTTCTTGGCGGTGCTCTTCTTGCCCGTGCTCTTGTGCGCGGTGCTCTTCTTGGCGGCCGTCTTCTTGGCAGGTACGGCCTTGGCAGCGCTCTCCGGGGCCTCGTCGGCACCCGCTCGCCGAGCGGCCTCGTCGTGGTCACCCGCCTCGCCGGCACTGTCCGTGCCGGCGACTTTCCCGGCCGCCGTCTTCTTGACCGCCGTGTTCTTGGCAGCTGTCTTCTTGGCGCCGGCCTTCTTGGCCGCCGTGGCCTTGCCGGCGGCGCTCTGCAGAGGCTTGGCCTCAGCAGCCGTCTTCTCGGAGGCCGCGACCTTCGTGGCCGTGCCCTTCGAAGCCGTGGTCCCGACCGCCGTCTTCTTGGCGGCCGTGCTCTTGGAAGCCGTGGTCTTGGTCGGCGTGCCCTTGGCCGCCGACTTCGACGCCGTGCCCTTGGCCGACGTCGTCTTCGGCGCCGTGGTCCTGGAGCCCGCTCCCGTCGTCGCCCCGGCGGCTGGCGCCTTCGCCGCGGCCGCGCCTGTGGATCTGCCGGACGCCGACTGCTGTACGGCGGTCTTCTTCGCCACCATGGCCGCGGCCCCTTCACATATTGTGATCTTGCTCGCGAATCGTGCTGGGACGATAAATCGACTCCAGGCCCGCGGCAACGGGGCACGCCGCCCGATCCCCCCGCCCCACGGGTGCCGCGAGGCGAGTCTGCATGCGTTGTGCCCAACTCCCTGCCGGGTAATCCGCAGGACGGAACGCGCCCGGAACCGCTCGCCCCGCATGTCGCCATTCGGGTCAGTCGCCGCCTCCTCCCCCGCCCGCCCCGGGACTCCCGGAAAACCGGTCGGAGTCCCCTCCCCGCGCGCCGTACACTGGACGGCAGCGAGAAGCGTGGATGGGGACGAGTAGCGGCGTACGCAGCCATGAGCGACCCGGGGACGGTGCGAGCCCGGGGGCCGGCGCGACGTGAAGATCACCCCGGAGCCGCCGGAAGAACGCCGAGGCGAGACAGCCGAGGCCAGTAGACCCGGTATCGCGACCCCAATGAGGGGGCTCACCGGTGCGAACCCCGCGCCGGAGGGCCAAGGAGGGTGGTACCGCGGGAGCGCGCCGCACCAGGCGCACACGGCTCTCGTCCCTCCGACGGAAGGCAGCACATCCGCCGGAGGACTCGTTGAATACGCCGCCGCAGTACCGTCAGGTGCCCGCCCAGGTCGACCTGCCCGCCCTCGAGCACGCCGTGCTCGACTTCTGGCGCGAGCAGAAGATCTTCGCCCGGAGCCTCGAACAGTCCGAGGGCCGCCCCGAGTGGGTGTTCTACGAAGGCCCGCCCACCGCCAACGGCATGCCGGGCGCCCACCACATCGAGGCCCGCGTCTTCAAGGACGTCTTCCCGCGCTTCCGCACGATGCGGGGCTACCACGTGGCCCGCAAGGCCGGCTGGGACTGCCACGGCCTCCCCGTCGAGCTCGCGGTCGAGAAGGAGCTCGGGTTCAACGGCAAGAAGGACATCGAGGCGTACGGCATCGCCGAGTTCAACGCCAAGTGCCGCGAGTCCGTGACCCGGCACACCGACGCCTTCGCCGAGCTCACGACCCGCATGGGGTACTGGGTCGACCTCGACGACGCGTACCGCACGATGAACCCCGAGTACGTCGACTCGGTCTGGTGGTCGCTGAAGGAGATCTTCAACAAGGACCTCCTCGTCCAGGACCACCGCGTCGCCCCCTGGTGCCCCCGCTGCGGCACCGGCCTCTCGGACCACGAGCTGGCGCAGGGGTACGAGACGGTCGTCGACCCCTCCGTCTACGTCCGTTTCCCCCTCACCTCCGGACCTCTCGCGGGCGAAGCCGCCCTCCTGGTCTGGACGACGACCCCGTGGACCCTCGTCTCGAACACCGCCGTCGCCGCGCACCCCGACGTCACCTACGTCGTCGCGACGGACGGCGAAGAGAAGCTGGTCGTCGCCCAGCCGCTCGTCGAGAAGTCCCTCGGCGAGGGATGGGAGACCACCGGCGAGACCTTCACCGGCGCCGAGATGGAGCGCTGGAACTACCAACGTCCCTTCGAGCTCGTGGAGTTCCCGGCCCCCGCGCACTACGTGGTGAACGCCGAGTACGTGACGACCGAGGACGGCACCGGTCTCGTCCACCAGTCCCCCGCCTTCGGTGAGGACGACCTCAAGGTCTGCCGTGCGTACGGCCTGCCGGTCGTCAACCCCGTCCGCCCGGACGGCACCTTCGAAGAGGACGTCCCGCTCGTCGGCGGTGTCTTCTTCAAGAAGGCCGACGAAAGCCTCACCAAGGACCTCGACGACCGCGGTCTGCTCTTCAAGCACATCGCCTACGAGCACAGCTACCCGCACTGCTGGCGCTGCCACACGGCCCTGCTCTACTACGCGCAGCCGTCCTGGTACATCCGCACCACGGCCATCAAGGACCGCCTCCTCCAGGAGAACGAGAAGACCAACTGGTTCCCGGAGTCGGTCAAGCACGGCCGCTTCGGCGACTGGCTGACCAACAACGTCGACTGGGCGCTGTCCCGCAACCGCTACTGGGGCACCCCGCTGCCCATCTGGCGCTGCGAGGAGGACCACCTCACCTGCGTCGGCTCCCGCGCCGAGCTCTCCGACCTGACGGGCACCGACCAGTCGGACCTGGACCCGCACCGCCCGTACATCGACGCGGTCACCTTCCCCTGCCCGCAGGAGGGCTGCGGAACGACCGCCACGCGCGTGCCCGAGGTCATCGACGCCTGGTACGACTCGGGCTCGATGCCGTTCGCGCAGTGGGGCTATCCGCACAAGAACAAGGAACTCTTCGAGAGCCGCTACCCCGCGCAGTTCATCTCGGAGGCCATCGACCAGACCCGCGGCTGGTTCTACACGCTGATGGCCGTCGGCACCCTGGTCTTCGACAAGTCGTCCTACGAGAACGTGGTCTGTCTCGGCCACATCCTCGCCGAGGACGGCCGCAAGATGTCCAAGCACCTGGGCAACACCCTGGACCCGGTCCCGCTCATGGACCAGCACGGCGCCGACGCGGTCCGCTGGTTCATGGCGGCCGGCGGCTCCCCCTGGGCGGCCCGCCGCGTGGGCCACGGCACCATCCAGGAGGTCGTCCGCAAGACCCTCCTCACGTACTGGAACACGGTCGCCTTCCAGGCGCTCTACGCCCGTACGTCGAAATGGGCGCCCAGCGCCGCCGACCCGGCGCCCGCCGACCGCCCGCTCCTGGACCGCTGGCTGCTCAGCGAGCTGCACGCGCTCACCGACCAGGTCACCCAGGCCCTGGAGAGCTACGACACCCAGCGCGCGGGCAAGCTCCTGTCCGTCTTCGTCGACAACCTCTCGAACTGGTACGTCCGCCGCTCCCGCCGCCGCTTCTGGCAGGGCGACAAGGCGGCGCTGCGCACCCTGCACGAGGTCGTCGAGACGGTCACGCGCCTGCTGGCCCCGCTGACGCCGTTCATCACGGAGCGTGTCTGGCAGGACCTGATCGTGCCGGTGACGCCCGACGCCCCGGAGTCGGTGCACCTGTCCAGCTGGCCGGAGGCGGATCTCTCCGCCATCGACCCGGACCTGTCCCAGCAGATGGTCCTCGTCCGCCGGCTCGTCGAGCTGGGCCGCGCCACACGCGCGGAGTCGGGCGTCAAGACCCGCCAGCCGCTGTCCCGCGCGCTGATCGCGGCGACGGGCTTCGAGTCCCTCAACCCGGAGCTGCACGCCCAGATCACCGAGGAGCTCAACGTCTCCTCGCTGGCGTCGCTCTCCGAGGTCGGCGGTTCACTGGTCGACACCACGGCCAAGGCGAACTTCCGTGCGCTCGGCAAGCGGTTCGGCAAGGGTGTCCAGGCGGTCGCCAAGGCCGTCGCCGAGGCCGACGCCGCCGCGCTGTCCCTCGCCCTGCGCGAGGGCACGGCCTCCGTGGAGGTCGACGGCGAGACGGTGACACTGGCCCCGGACGAGGTCATCATCACGGAGACCCCGCGCGAGGGCTGGTCGGTGGCGTCCGAGTCCGGCGCCACGGTCGCCCTCGACCTGGAGATCACCGACGAGCTGCGCCGGGCAGGACTGGCCCGCGATGCGATCCGTCTGATCCAGGAGGCCCGCAAGAACAGCGGTCTGGACGTCGCGGACCGGATCGCCCTGCGCTGGACCTCCCCGGACGATGCGGTCGTCACCGCCCTCTCCGAGCACGCCGAGCTCATCGCGGACGAGGTCCTCGCGACCGACTTCTCCCAGGGCGAGGCGGACGACACCTACGGAGAGCCGTTCACCGACGAGCCCCTGAAGCTGACCTTCCGCCTCCGCAAGGCGTAAGCGCCCGCACCGAAGGCCCGGCCCCGAGGGGGCCGGGCCTTTCGCGCATCCGCCTCCGGGCACCCGCCTCCGGGCACACAAAAGGGCCGGGCCCCCGGAAACTCCGGGGGCCCGGCCCTGAACGCTGCCGACGCCTAGGGCGTGGTCACGCCCGTCAGTTGTCGTCCTCGTCGATGAGGAAGCCGCGCATCGGCGACGGAGCCTGCTGCATCGGCGCGGGGCCCTGCGGCCGCACCGGCGCCATCGGCTGCGTCATCGCGGGAGACATCTGCTGCTGGCCGCCGTAGGACGGGCCGCCGTTGGGCTGGTTGTTGCCGCCCATCGACTGGTTGCCGCCGTAGGACGGGGCACCCGCACCGGCCGGAGCCATCGACGGCGCCGGGGACGGCGGCAGCGAGGCGGTGGCCGGAGTGCGCGGCGGAGCCAGCGAGTCGTCGGCCTGGGTCTCCAGCTGACGCAGCTGCGACTCCAGGTACGACTTCAGACGCGTGCGGTACTCGCGCTCGAAGCCGCGCAGGTCCTCGACCTTGCGCTCCAGCGTGGCGCGGGCGGACTCCAGGGAGCCCATCGCGACGCGGTGCTTCTCCTGCGCGTCCCGCTCCAGGGCGTCGGCCTTGGCACGGGCGTCACGCTCAAGACCCTCGGCGCGCGAACGGGCCTCGCCGACGATCTTGTTGGCCTCGGAACGGGCCTCCGCGATCGCCTGGTCGGCGGTCTGCTGCGCAAGGGAGAGCACACGGGCGGCGCTGTCGCCGCCGGGGCCCTGACCGGGCTGCGGCATCTGCGGGCCGTGGCCGCCCATCGGACCGCCCATGGGGCCACCCATCGGACCCTGACCCATCGGGCCCGGACCCTGCGGACCGCCCTGCGGACCGTGTCCACTGGGGCCTGCGGGCAGCTGCGGAGCGCCACCGGGCAGCTGCGGCGGGCCGCCCATGGGGCCACCCATCTGCTGCTGATGCTGCTGCGGCGGGACCGGCTGCGGACCCGATATTGCGGCGGGCACGGGGGCACCGGGACCGCGCTGGTCCTGGGGGCCGGGGCCGTCGGGGCCCTTGCGCATCCCGCCCTGCTGCTGGTTCTGCGCGGCGGCACGGGTGGCCGCAGCGAGCTTGGCGCGCAGGTCCTCGTTCTCACGGAGGAGCCGCGTCAGTTCGGCTTCGACCTCATCGAGGAAGGCATCGACCTCGTCCTCGTCATAGCCTTCTCGGAGGCGGACGGTCGTGAACTGTTTGTTCCGCACGTCCTCGGGGGTCAACGGCATCTCTTCACCTCAACGTAGTCGTCGGCATTCGGCAAGACCGTATTAGACATCGCACTCATCACAGCTGACTCACGATGTGGATCAGGATGTAGACGATGATCATCAGTACGAAGAAGGACAGGTCGAGCGCCACGCCCCCGAGACGCAGCGGCGGAATGAACCGCCGCAGGAGCTTGAGCGGTGGATCAGTGACAGTGTAGGTGGCCTCCAGAACGACCACCATCGGCTTGCCGGGTTGCCATGAGCGGGCGAACTGGAAGACGTAGTCCATGACCAGCCGGAAGATCAGCACGATGAGGAAGCACATCAGCGCGATGTAAAGCACCTGCACGACCACGCTCATGTTCGCGGTTCCCTCTCCCCTGTTACTCGTACTTCGTCGATCCGGTACTGCGGTTACGGCAACTACTGCATCACTGCGTCTCAGCTCTGGTTGAAGAACCCGCCCTCTGCGATGCGAGCCTTGTCCTCCGCCGTTACATCGACGTTAGCAGGCGACAACAGGAACACCTTCTGCGTCACTCGCTCAATGCTGCCATGCAGGCCGAAGACCAGACCGGCGGCAAAGTCGACAAGTCGCTTCGCGTCCGTGTCGTCCATCTCCGTCAGATTCATGATCACCGGAGTGCCTTCACGGAAGTGTTCCCCGATGGTACGGGCCTCGTTGTAGGTCCGGGGGTGCAATGTGGTGATGCGGTAGGGCTCCCGCTCGGACACGACCTTGGGCATGATCACCGGTGCGTTCTTCTCCAGGCTCTGGCGTTCAGGTGTGATGGATGCCACGGGGGCGATTCGTGCCGGACGTCCGGATTCCGCGGCTGGCGAAGCGGAATGGGACGCCGGCTCGCGCGGGGCGGGCGGCTGCACCACTCGCACCGATTCGTCCCTTTGTGACTGGTGGGACTGGTGCGACTGATGCGACGGTTCGTGCCTCCTGCGGTCACGCTCCGGCTCAGGCTCGGGTTCGAACTCGTCATCGGGGTCGAACCCCGGACCGTCGTACCCATCGTCCTCCACGAGGCCGAGGTAGACCGCCATCTTGCGCATCGCGCCGGCCATGCTCTGAGTCCTCCGCTCTGTGGTGGATCGGCTGTCGTCACCAACTGCTCGCGATCCACGAGGTATCCCCGCCCAACAGCGAGAATGACCATATTTTCTGCTGTGGTCCGACTTCTTGGCGACGTTACCCGAGCCCGGGTCGGACTCCGAGTACCGCCGTTCCGACGCGCACATGTGTCGCCCCGGCCGCAACAGCCTGTTCGAGGTCCGCACTCATCCCTGCCGACACCATGTTCGCAGCAGGATGAGCCGCGCGCATGAGGGTTGAGAATTCCATCAACCGCTCGAACGCCGCCTGTTGCCGGCCCGCGTACGGCCCGGTGAGCGGGGCGACGGTCATCAGACCGTCGAGCCGCAGCCCCGGCGCCCCGGCCACGAGACCGGCCAACTCTTCGATTCCGCCCGGCCCGACGCCCCCGCGCTCGCCCCGGCCGTTCTCCTCCGCGTCGAGTGCGACCTGGATCAGGCAGCCGAGCTCGCGCTCCGCGCGCACCGCGGCCGCCGACAGAGCTGTGACGAGTTTGGGACGATCGACGGACTGCACCAGATCGGCATAACCGACCACGGAACGGACCTTATTGGTCTGCAACTGTCCGACGAAGTGCCAGGTGAGGGGGAGGTCGGCGCACTCGGCCGCCTTCGGCGCCGCGTCCTGGTCGCGGTTCTCCGCGACGTGCCGCACACCGAGTTCGGACAGGATTCGCACATCGCTCGCGGGATAGGTCTTCGTGACCACGATCAGGGTCACTTCTTCCCGCTTGCGTCCGGCCGCGGCGCACGCCGCGGCGATGCGCTCCTCGACCTGCGCGAGATTCGCTGCGAGTTGGGACTTTCGCTCCGTCATGCCCTATCAGTCCAGCCAGACATAGCCCGCGAGACGACCGGTGGTCCGGTCGCGGCGGTACGAGAAATGGTCACCGGATTCCAGGGTGCACGCCGGCGACTGCTCCCGGTCGCGCACCCCGAGCCGCTCCAGCTGGGCGTGCACCCCGGCGGTCACGTCGACCGCGGGCGTGCCCCAGCTCGTCTCGGCGTGCGCCGCGGGCTCGATCGCGGCGGCGTCGGCGCGCATCGCCTCCGGCACTTCGTAACAGCGTCCGCAGACGGCGGGGCCGGTGCGGGCGACGATGCGGCCGGGCTCCGCGCCGAGTTCCACCATGGCCTCGACGGCGGCGGGAACGACGCCCGCCAGCATCCCGGGACGGCCCGCGTGCGCCGCGGCCGCCACCCCGGCGACCGGGTCGGCGAGCAGAACGGGCGTGCAGTCGGCGGTGAGGACGGCGAGGGCGAGACCCCTGCGGGCGGTCACCACCGCGTCGACGGCCGGGATCTCGGCGTCCGGGCCCCAGGGCCCGTCGACCACCGCGACGTCGCGGCCGTGCACCTGGTTCATCCAGACGACGCGGACCGGGTCGAGGTCGAGGGACTTGGCGGCGAGCGCACGGTTGGCACGCACGGCCTCGGGGTCGTCACCGACCGCGCCACCCAGGTTGAGCTCTTCGTACGGAACGGCGCTCACCCCGCCCCACCTGTCGGTGAAGGCGAAGTGCGCGCCGCTCACGGTGCTGTGCTTGCTTATCACTTCAAGAAGTCCGGCACGTCCAGCTCTTCGGCCTGGCTGTCCTGGTAGGGACGGGCCGGCGGGACCTGCGGCGGGGCCGAGGGCGCGGACGGGGTCTCGCTCACCGGGGCCGCCTCCACGGGCTCCGGGGCGGCGGGCTCGTCGCGCGGTGTGACCGAGCCGAGTCCGCCGAAGGCCGGGCGGGACGATTCGGCAGGCCGGGCGGGCGTGGCGGGCTCTTCCCGCTTGGCCTGACCGGACGATGCCGAGCCGAGGACCTGGTCGCGCTTGGACGGCGGCTGCCCGCCGTCGAAGCCCGCCGCGATGACGGTGACCCTGACCTCGTCGCCGAGCGCGTCGTCGATGACGGCGCCGAAGATGATGTTGGCCTCGGGGTGCGCGGCCTCGCTGACCAGCTGGGCCGCTTCGTTGATCTCGAAGAGACCGAGGTCGGAGCCGCCGGAGATGGAGAGCAGCACGCCGCGCGCCCCGTCGATGGAGGCTTCGAGCAGCGGTGAGGAGATCGCCATCTCGGCCGCGGCCACCGCGCGGTCGTCGCCGCGGGCCGAGCCGATGCCCATGAGCGCCGAACCGGCCTCGGACATGACCGACTTGACGTCGGCGAAGTCGAGGTTGATCAGGCCGGGCGTGGTGATGAGGTCGGTGATGCCCTGGACACCGGAGAGCAGGACCTGGTCCGCCGACTTGAAGGCGTCGAGGACGGAGACCTGGCGGTCCGAGATGGACAGGAGCCGGTCGTTGGGGATGACGATGAGGGTGTCGACCTCTTCGCGCAGCTCCGCGATGCCGTCCTCGGCCTGGTTGGCACGGCGGCGGCCTTCGAAGGTGAAGGGCCGGGTGACCACGCCGATGGTGAGGGCGCCGAGCGAGCGCGCGATGTTGGCGACGACGGGTGCGCCGCCGGTGCCGGTGCCGCCGCCTTCGCCGGCGGTGACGAAGACCATGTCGGCCCCCTTGAGGACCTCCTCGATCTCCTCGCGGTGGTCCTCTGCGGCCTTGCGGCCGACGGCCGGGTTGGCGCCGGCGCCGAGTCCGCGGGTGAGTTCACGGCCCACGTCGAGCTTGACGTCGGCGTCGCTCATCAACAGGGCTTGCGCGTCGGTGTTGATGGCGATGAACTCGACGCCCTTGAGACCGACCTCGATCATCCGGTTGATGGCATTGACACCACCGCCGCCGACACCGATGACTTTGATGACTGCGAGGTAGTTCTGCGGTGCTGCCACGTCGAAGGCCTCTCGCCTCGAGTTACGTGTCGCCGTTTCGCTCTGACGCGATACGACGACTGATGCCGAATGGGACGGTCCGAACGCCGACCCGAACCCTAACGTTGAAGTTTAGGGTTACCAGTGTGTCTGTTCCCTGGACTCTTCCGAACAGGACACTAAGTCGACAAGTGGCGCACGTTCAACGAACACGCCGAACCTCCCGTTTTTCTTTTCACCCTATGTGATCAGCCGTAGCGCTGCCGAACCAGGGTGCTGGCCTGCGACGATATGCGTCAACTGCCCGCCGATGCGGGGGCGGTGGGGACGCTCACGTCGAAGTGCCGTGCCTTGGGTGCCGCTTTCATGAGCGCGGTGAGGGTAGTGGCCTTGGAACGCCCCTTCTCGCCGCTGCCCCAGTCGACGGTTCGTCCGCCCTTCAACTCCAGCGAGATGGAGTCGTACGAACGGACCTTGACGTTCCGGGTATCGCGGGCGACCGCTTCGGGCAGGTCACCGGCGACCCGCACCGCCTCGCGCAGCAGCCGGTCCGTGCCGAAGCGGCGCAGACTGGCCGCCGCGCTGTCCCGGTCCACCCTCAATTCAAGCTTCGGGACTCCCCCGGGCGCGCGTCCGACCGTGGCGAATCGCACTCCCTTGGCGTCCACTTCGACGAACTTTCCGCCCTTTTCGATGAGGAGAACCGGCTTGCGTTCCGTCACTTTGAGTCCGATTCCGTGCGGCCAGGAGCGGACGACGTCAACCGAGTCAATTCGGGGCAATTTTGAGCGCAGCCGGTCTTCGAGCGCATCCGTATCGACCGAAATCAGTGGTGCCCCGACGGGTGCGTCGGCCGCCTCGCGGACTTCTTCGGGCGTCAGGACGCGCGTTCCCGACGTCTTCACGTCCTCGAGACGGAGCCACTGCGAGCCGTAGAGCGCCCAGACCGCTCCGGCGCCGAGCAGCACGGCGAGCACCGAAACGATGATCACAGTGCGCGAACGCGGCAGCCGGAGGCGGCGGGTGCGCTGCGGGCGGGGCGGGCCGGACTTCTTCTGCTGCCGTTCGGCGGTGGTCGGTCCGGCCACGGTCCCCTGCCTTCTCACGCGTTGCGGCGTGACGCAATCGCCTCGTACACCATGCCGACGAGCAGCTCGTCGGCGTCCCTGCGGCCGAACTCCGAGGCCGCGCGGGACATCTCGTACAGCCGGTGCGGGTCGGCGAGGACGGGCAGCACGTTGCCCTGGACCCACTCGGGCGTCAGTTCCGCGTCGTCGACCAGCAGTCCGCCGCCGGCCTTGACCACCGGCTGGGCGTTCAGCCGCTGTTCGCCGTTGCCGATCGGCAGCGGGACGTAGGCGGCGGGGAGCCCGACGGCGGAGAGTTCGGCCACGGTCATCGCGCCCGCGCGGCAGAGCATCATGTCGGCCGCGGCGTACGCGAGGTCCATCCGGTCCACGTACGGTACCGGGATGTAGGGGGGCATCCCCGGCATCTGGTGCACCTGCGGCAATTCGTTCTTCGGGCCGACCGCGTGCAGGATCTGGATGCCCGCGCGCTGCAGGACCGGAGCGACCTGCTGGACGACCTCGTTGAGGCGCCGGGCGCCCTGCGAGCCGCCCGAGACGAGCAGCGTGGGCAGGTTGGGATCGAGGCCGAAGGCGGCACGCGCCTCCGGGCGGACCCGGGCCCGGTCCAGCGTGGCGATGGTGTGCCGCAACGGGATGCCGATGTAGCGGGAGTTGCGCAGCTTGCTGTCGGGGGTGGCGACGGCCACCCCGTGCGCGTACCGCGAACCGATCTTGTTGGCGAGGCCGGGGCGCGCGTTGGCCTCGTGCACGACGATCGGCGTCCCGGTCCGCTTGGCCGCGAGGTAGCCGGGCAGGGCCACATAGCCGCCGAAGCCGACGACGCAGTCCGCCTTGGTGCGCTCCAGGATCTGCTCGGCCGCCTTGATGGTGCCGCGCAGCCGCCCCGGGACGGTGATCAGTTCAGGGGTGGGCTTGCGCGGCAGCGGGACGGCCGGGATCAGCGCGAGTTCGTAGCCCCGCTCGGGTACGAGTCGGGTCTCGAGTCCACGCTCCGTGCCCAGGGCCGTGATGCCCACGGTCGGGTCCTGCCTCCGCAGGGCGTCCGCGAGGGCGAGCGCGGGCTCGATGTGGCCGGCGGTCCCCCCACCGGCGAGTACGACATGCACCGAAATTCACCGCTCTCCGGACGAACGCGCCTTGACGCGCCGTCGCATCGTGTTCCATCTCACCCGAGGTTGCCGCATGGCCAGGGCCGCCTTCGCCGCCGGGTCCGACCGCGCGAAGGCGATCAGGAGTCCGATGGCGAACATGGTCGGCAGCAGGGCCGAACCCCCGTAGGAGAACAGCGGGAGCGGGACACCGGCGATCGGCAGCAGACCGAGCACCGCACCGACGTTGATCACGGCCTGCGCCGTGATCCAGGTGGTCACGCCTCCCGCGGCATACCGTACGAAGGGGTCCTCCGTGCGTCCGGCCACGCGGATACCCGCATAGCCTAGAGCCGCGAACAGGGCGAGCACCGACAGTGTCCCTGCCAGGCCGAGTTCCTCCCCGGTGATGGCGAAGATGAAGTCGGTGTGCGGTTCCGGCAGTTGACCCCATTTTTCCACACTCGCGCCGAGTCCGGAACCGAAGAATCCGCCGGAGGCCAAGGCGTAGATGCCGTGCACGGCCTGCCAGCACTGGTCGCCGGGGCCCGGATCCGTGGCGCCGATGCAGCCGAGCCTGGCCATGCGGTTGGGGCTGGTCTTGATGAGGATCACACCGAGGACCGCCGCGATGCTGAGCACCCCCGCGAAGAGCCGGGTGGGCGCTCCGGCCAGCCAGAGCAGCCCGAAGAGGATCGCGGTGAGGATGATCGCCGTGCCCATGTCGCCGCCGAGCATGATGAGTCCGAGCAGCATGAAGGCGACGGGGACGAGCGGGACCAGCATGTGCTTCCACTGGGCGAGGAGCCGTTTGTCGTGCTTGCGCGCGAGCAGGTCGGCACCCCACAGGACCAGGGCGAGCTTGCCGAACTCGCTGGGCTGGAGCTGGAACGGGCCGCCCAGGTAGATCCAGTTCTGGTTGCCGTTGACGCTGCGCCCTATGCCCGGGATCTGCACGAGGGCCATCAGGAAGACGGTCACCGCGAGGATCGGGTAGGCGAGCGCCCGGTGCAGTTTGATCGGCATCCGCATGGCGACCAGGAGCAGGACGGTGCCGAGGACGGCGGCCACGAACTGCTTGCGGAAGAAGTACGACGCGGGCAGGTTCAGCTGCAGCGCCTGGATCATCGAGGCCGAGTAGACCATCACCAGGCCGAGGACGGTGATGAGCAGGCTGCTGCCGAAAATCAGGTAGTACGCGGTGAGCGGCCTGTCCCAGGCCTTGCGTGCCCTGTTGTAGAGCCGCCTCGGCCCGCTCTCGCCCGGAGGCTGGGAGGCTCCTCTGGCGCGTACCGGAGCCGGTCGCCTCGCGACCCGCACGGAAGACCTGGCCACGTTCCCCTCCCAAGGGTGTGCCCGGCGCCCCGCCGGGCGGAAAGCCCGGTCAGGCGCTCGTGGAGCCGAGCTCGCGGACGGCGTCCGCGAACGCTTCACCACGCTTGTTGTAGTTGGTGAACATGTCCATCGACGCACAGGCCGGAGCCATCAGCACGGTGTCCCCCGGCTGGGCAAGATCCGCCGCCCGGCGTACCGCCTCGGACATCGCACCAGTGTCGGTCCGGTCGAGGTCGACGACCGGGACCTCGGGCGCGTGTCGCGCGAGGGCTTCCCGGATCAGCGCGCGGTCGGCGCCGATGAGGACGGCGCCGCGCAGCCGCTTCGCCGCGTTCTCGACGAGTCCGTCGAAGGTGGCGCCCTTGGCGAGGCCGCCCGCGATCCAGACGATCGACTCGTACGCCGCCAACGACGCCTCGGCGGCGTGGGTGTTGGTGGCCTTGGAGTCGTCGACGTACGCGACGCCCTCGACGTCGGCGACGTGTTCGATGCGGTGGGCGTCCGGGCGGAAGGCCCGCAGCCCGTCCCGGACGGCCGTCGCCTGCACGCCGAAGGCGCGGGCGAGGGCCGCCGCGGCCAGCGCGTTGGCGATGTTGTGCGGCGCGGGCGGCTGGACGTCCGAGACCTCGGCGAGCTCCTGGGCCTGCTTCTGGCGGTCCGGCACGAAGGCACGGTCGACCAGGATGCCGTCCACGACTCCCAGTTGCGAGGGCGCGGGCGCATTCAGCGTGAAACCGATGGCGCGGCAACCCTCCTCGACGTCGGCGTCGCGGACCAGGTCCTCGGTGGCCCTGTCGGCGACGTTGTAGACGCAGGCGATCGTGTTGCCCTCGTAAACGCGCCCCTTGTCGGCGCTGTACGCCTCCATGGAGCCGTGCCAGTCCAGGTGGTCCGGCGCGAGGTTGAGGACCGCCGCGGAGTGGGCGCGTACCGAGGGCGCCCAGTGCAGCTGGTACGAGGAGAGCTCGACGGCGAGCACGTCGTACGCGTCGTCGCCCTCCAGGATGACGTCCACGATCGGGGTGCCGATGTTGCCGACGGCCGCCGTGCGCAGGCCGCCCGCCGTCAGGATCGAGGCGAGCATCTGGGTGGTCGTGGTCTTGCCGTTGGTGCCCGTGATGGCGAGCCAGGGTGCCGCGTCGGGGCCGCGCAGGCGCCAGGCGATCTCGACGTCGCCGACGACGTCCACGCCCGCGTCCGCGGCCGCCGCGAAGAGCGGTGAGGAGGGCTTCCAGCCGGGCGAGGTGACCACGAGGTCGGTGCCCGCGGGAAGCGTCTGCGCGTCTCCAAGGCGTACGGAGATGCCCTCGCCCTCCAGGGAGGCGGCGCGCTCCTTGTGCGCCTCCGAGGAGCCGCCGTCCACGACGGTGACCGTCGCGCCGAGGCCGGCCAGGGCGCGGGCGGCGCTGATGCCGCTCACGCCGAGACCGGCGACGGTGATGTTCTTGCCCTGCCACTCGGACACAGTGGTCACTTTTCAGCTGCCCATCCCGCGTAGAAGAGTCCGAGACCGACGATCACGCACATGCCCTGGATGATCCAGAAGCGGACCACCACAAGGACCTCGGACCACCCCTTGAGTTCGAAGTGGTGCTGGAGGGGTGCCATGCGGAAGACGCGCTTGCCGGTCAGCTTGAACGAGCCGACCTGGATGACGACCGACATGGTGATCATCACGAAGAGGCCGCCGAGGAGCGCGAGGAGCAGCTCCGTGCGGGAGCAGATCGCGAGGCCGGCGAGCGCGCCGCCGAGAGCCAGCGAGCCGGTGTCACCCATGAAGATCTTGGCGGGCGAGGTGTTCCACCACAGGAAGCCGAAGCAGGCGCCCATGAGCGCGGAGGCGACCACCGCGAGGTCGAGCGGGTCCCTCACCTCGAAGCACGCCTGGGGGTTGGTCAGGGTGACCGCGTTGGCGCAGGACTCCTGGTACTGCCAGACGCCGATGAACGTGTAGGCGCCGAAGACCATCACGGAGGCGCCGGTGGCGAGGCCGTCCAGACCGTCGGTGAGGTTCACGCCGTTCGACATCGCGAGGATCATGAACAGCGCCCAGACCACGAACAGGACCGGGCCGATCGACCAGCCGAAGTCCGTGACGAACGACAGCTTGGTGGAGGCCGGGGTCTGGTTGCGGTTGTCCGGCCAGTTCAGCGCGAGCACGGCGAAGCCGATGCCGACGATCAGCTGACCGGCCATCTTCGCCTTGGCGCGCAGACCGAGCGAGCGCTGCTTGACGATCTTGATGTAGTCGTCGAGGAAGCCGACGAGGCCCATGCCCGCCATCAGGAAGAGCACCAGGAGGCCGGAGAGCGTGGTCTCCGTGCCGGTGATGACCTTCGTGAGGAAGTACGCGATGAGCGTGGCCAGGATGAAGGCGATACCACCCATGGTCGGCGTACCGCGCTTGCTGTGGTGCTCGCGCGGGCCGTCGTCCCGGATGAACTGGCCGTAGCCCTTGCGGGCCAGGAGCTTGATCAGCAGCGGCGTACCGACCAGGGTCAGGAAGAGCCCGATCACACCCGCGAAGAGGATCTGCCTCATCGGCCGGAGACCTGCCCCTCGGAAGACACCGCGGCGTCGTCGAGAAGCGCCGTGGCGACCTTCTCGAGACCGACCGATCTGGACGCCTTCACCAGCACGACGTCACCTGGGCGCAGTTCATTGCGCAGCAGGTCGATCGCCGCCTGTGCGTCGGACACGTGCACCGACTCCTCACCCCACGAACCCTCGTTGTATGCGCCCAGTTGGAGCCAGGACGCTTCCCTGCCCCCGACTGCCACGAGCTTGCTCACGTTGAGCCGGACGGCAAGGCGTCCGACCGCGTCGTGCTCGGCGAGCCCCTCGTCCCCGAGCTCGGCCATGTGACCGAGCACCGCCCACGTACGACGTCCCTTGCCCATGGCCACGAGCGCGCGCAGGGCGGCTCGCATGGACTCGGGGTTCGCGTTGTAGGCGTCGTTGACGACCGTCACGCCGTCCGGGCGCTCGGTGACCTCCATCCGCCAGCGGGACAGCGTGCCCGCCTCGGAGAGCGCGAGGGCGATCTCGTCCACGGACATGCCCAGCTCATGGGCGACGGCGGCCGCGGCAAGCGCGTTCGACACGTGGTGCTCACCGTACAGCCGCAAGGTCACGTCGCTGCACCCGGAGGGTGTGTGCAGCGTAAAAGCGGGCTGTCCGTTCTCTGTGAGCCGGACATTTTCCGCCCGTACGTCGGCGTCGTCGGACTCCCCGAAGAGGAGGACGCGGGCCTTCGTGCGGGAAGCCATGGCGCGGACGAGCGGGTCGTCGGCGTTGAGGATCGCGGCACCGTCCGCGGGCAGCGACTCGACCAGCTCACCCTTCGCGACCGCGATCTGCTCGCGGCCGCCGAACTCGCCGATGTGGGCGGTGCCGACGTTCAGGACGAGCCCGATCTTCGGCGGGGTGAGTCCGGTGAGGTACCGGATGTGGCCGATTCCGCGCGCTCCCATCTCCAGGATGAGGTAGCGCGTCTCGTCGGTGGCGCTGAGCGCGGTGAGCGGCAGGCCGATCTCGTTGTTGAACGAGCCCGGCGTGAAGACGGTGGGCGCCTTGCGCTGGAGCACCTGCGCGAGGAGGTCCTTGGAGCTGGTCTTGCCGACCGAGCCCGTCAGCGCCACGAGGGTGGCGCCGAGCCGCTCCACGACGTGGCGCGCAAGGGCTCCGAGGGCCGCCTGCACGTCGTCGACGACGACGGCGGGCACGCCGACGGGCCGCGACGCGAGCACGGCGACCGCGCCCGCGGCGACCACGTCGGCCGCGTAGTCGTGGCCGTCGACGCGCTCGCCGACGAAGGCGACGAAGAGGCTGCCGGGCTCCACCTCACGGGAGTCCCGGACGACGGGTCCGGTGACCTGGACGGCCGGATCCGGTATGTCGTACGTCTGCCCGCCGACGACGGTGGCGATCTCGGCGAGGGAGAGGGCGATCACAACTTCATCCCTGGGTTTGCTGGATAGCTTCGCGAAGCACCTGGCGGTCGTCGAAGGGACGCACCACCCCGGCGATGTCCTGTCCCTGCTCGTGGCCCTTGCCCGCGACCAGGACGGTGTCGCCCGGCTTCGCGCGGACGACGGCGGCGCGGATGGCGGCGGCCCGGTCCTCGAAGACGGCCACGTCGCCGCGTTCGTGGGCCGGCACGTCGGCGGCGCCTGCGAGCATCGTGGCGAGGATCGCGAGGGGGTCCTCGCCACGCGGGTTGTCCGATGTCAGTACGGCGGTGTCGGCGAGGCGGGCCGCGGCCGCGCCCATCGGCATCCGCTTGGTCTTGTCGCGGTCGCCGCCGCAGCCGAGCACGATGTGCAGCTTGCCCTCGGTGACCTTGCGCAGGGCGCGCAGGACCGATTCGACGGCGTCCGTCTTGTGGGCGTAGTCGACGACGGCGAGGTAGGGCTGGCCCTCGTCGATGCGCTCCAGGCGGCCGGGGACGCCGGGCACCGCGGCGACGCCGTCGGCGGCCTGCTGCGGGTCGATCCCCGCGACGGCCAGCGAGACGATCGCGGCGAGGGTGTTGGCGACGTTGAAGGGGCCCGCGAGCGGCGACTTGGCGGTGATCCGCTCGCCCTTGGGGCCGACGGCGACGAACGTCGAGTCGAGCGGCCCGACCTCGACGTCCTCGGCGCGCCAGTCGGCGTCGGGGTGGCCCTCGGCGGAGAAGGTGGTGACGGGCACCTCCGACTCGGTGATGAGCCTGCGCCCGTACTCGTCGTCGAAGTTGACCACGCCGACGCGCGAGCGGCGCTCGGTGAACAGCTGCGCCTTGGCCTGGAAGTAGTCCTCCATGCCGTCGTGGAACTCCATGTGCTCCGGGCTGAGGTTGTTGAAGACGGCGACGTCGAAGACGCAGCCGTCCACCCGGCCCAGCACCAGCGCGTGGCTGGAGACCTCCATGGCGACCGCCTCGACCCCGCGCTCGCGCATCACCGCGAAAAGCGCCTGGAGGTCGGTGGCTTCGGGGGTCGTCCGCTCGGACTTGATGCGCTCGTCGCCGATGCGCATCTCGACCGTGCCGATGAGCCCCGTCGAGCGCACGCCCTTGAGGCCGCCCTCGATGAGGTACGCGGTCGTGGTCTTGCCGGACGTGCCGGTGATGCCGATCTGCAGGAGGTCACGGCCTGGGTGGCCGTAGACCGTCGCCGCGAGCTCGCCCATGCTGCCGCGCGGGTCGTCGACGACCAGGACCGGCAGGCCGGTGGCGGCCGCGCGCTCGGCGCCCGTCGGGTCGGTGAGCACCGCGGCGGCGCCGAGGTCCGCGGCCTGCGCGACGAAGTCGGCGCCGTGCATGCGGGCACCCGGCAGCGCGGCGTAGATGTCGCCGGGGCGGACTGCGCGCGAGTCGTGCGTGATGCCCGTGATCTGCGCGCTGCCCGGGTCGGCGACGCCCAGCCGGCCTGCGAGCTCGGTCAGCGAGGTCGGCGAGACCCGGTCCGGCCGCGGCGGTCCCGGATAGGTCACGGGAGCGCCCTTCTGGGTGGTTTGGGACTGATCAGCGTGTGGCACGGCGGTGAGCGTACCGGGCGTACCCCTCTCGGAGCGAAGTGAGGGGCGCGCCGGGGGGCGGTTCCCCGGGTCGGGGGTGATCGTTGTCACGGGTGGTTCCTGGTCGGTCTCAGGGCTTGAAGGTCACCGGCAGACGGGCCGGGCCGCTTCCTGTGGGCGGGACTTGGAGCGTCTTGAGGGCGAACTCCATGACTTCCTTGTAGATGGGGCCGCAGATCTGGCCGCCGAAGTAGCTGCCCTTGGTGGCGTTCTGGATCGCGCAGTAGACCGTGACGCGCGGCTTGTCGGCGGGCGCGAAGCCGGCGAACGACGAGGTGTAGCCCTTGTAGCGGCCGGTCTCGGGATCGACCCGGTTGGCCGTACCGGTCTTGCCCGCGACGCGGTAGCCCGGGATGCGGGCCTTGGTGCCGGTGCCCTCCTCGTCGTCGACGACGGACTCCAGCATCTGCGCCACGGTCTTCGCGGTCTTCTCGCTGACGACCCGGTTCTTCTTCGGTCTGGGCGCCGGCGTGAAGCGGCCGTCGGGGCCCTTCGTGCCGCGCACCAGGGTGGGCTCGACGCGGACGCCGCCGTTGGCGATGGTCGAGTAGACGGAGGCGGCCTGCATGGCGTTGAGGGAGAAGCCCTGGCCGAACGGGATCGTGAACTGCTGCGACGTGGACCACTTGGACGGGCGCGCGAGGATGCCGGACGTCTCGCCGGGGAAGTCGAGCCCGGATTCCTTGCCGAGGCCGAAGTCGCGCAGGTACTTGTAGAGGACCTTGTTGACGTCCTTCTGTGTCTTGCCCAGTTCCCCGGTGGCGAGGATCGTGCCGATGTTGGACGACTTGGCGAGGACGCCGTTGAGCGTCAGGTGCCAGGTGGGGTGGTCGATGTCGTCCTGGAAGAGCCGGTCGCCGCGGTGCAGCCGGTTGGGCACCGTCACGTGCGTGCCGGGCGTCGCCGCCTCCTCCTCCAGGACGGCGGCCATCGACATGACCTTGGCGGTGGACCCGGGTTCGTACGCGTCCTGGAGGGCGGCGTTGCCGAGGGCCGCGCCGTTGGCCTGGGAGAGGTCGTTCGGGTCGAAGCCGGGGGCGTTGGCCATGGCGAGGACCTCGCCGGTGCGGGTGTCCTGCACTATCACGTAGCCGCGGTCCGCCTTGGACTTCTTGACCTGCTCGCTGATCGCGTTCTGCGCGGCCCACTGGATGTCGCGGTCGATGGTGAGCTCGACGTCGGAGCCGGGCACGGCGGGCGTCTCCGTGGAGCCCGCGGTCGGCACCTGGCGGCCGCCGGACTGGGCGTAGCGGATCTTGCCGTCCTCGCCCGCCAGCTGCTTGTCGAGCTGTGCCTCCAGGCCGCCCGCGCCCTTGCCGTCGGAGTTGACCCAGCCCAGTATCCCGGCGCCCAGCTCGTCGTTCGGGTAGACCCGTTTGCTGCTCGGGTCGGCGAGGACGCCGGCGAGGACGTTCGGGGAGGCCGGGTCGGTGCCCGCCCGCTCGGCGAGCGCGCCGCGCAGGTCCTTGATCTGCTTCCACACCTGGGGGGTCTGGCGGCGGGCGAGCAGGACGTAGCGGGTGTCGGGGGTCTTGAGCTTCTTGGTGAGCTCGGCGGCGTCCTTGCCGAGGATGGGGGCCAGGAGCGCGGCGGCCTGTTCGGGCGCGTCCTTGGTCTTGGCCTCCTTGGGCGCGAAGAGCGTGGGGTCGGCCGTGATGTCGTACGCGTCGACGCTGGCGGCCAGCTCGACGCCGCCGCGGTCGGTGATGCGTCCGCGTTCGGCGGCGAGGGTGTGGGTGAAGTAGCGGTTCTTCTCGGCCTTGGCGGCGTACGCGCTCGCGTCGACGGCCTGTACCTGCAGCAGCCGTACGACGAAGGCCAGCATCACCAGGGTGAGGCCGAGGCTGACCATGCGCAGGCGCGGCCGGGGGCTGCCGAGGCGGATGGTGCGGGCCTTGGCCTTTCCCTTGGCGGCGGGGCGGCGGGCGGCGGGGCGGCCGCCCTGGGCAGGCCGTCGGGGCGCGCCGGGCCGGGCGGGCCTGACGGGCCTCGCGGGTCCTGGCACCCGGCGCCGCGGGGGTTCCCTGTCGGACACTTGCGTCACCTGCCGGAGGTCGTCGTGGGCCGGGGAGTCGTGGGGGCCTGGGCAGCGGGCGTCTCGGCGGGCTGCGCGGGCGGTGGTGTGGCGGAGGCCGGTGCGGCGGGGTCCGGGGCGGCGGGGGACGCCGGGGGCGTGACCGGGACGGAGACGGAGGCGGCGGGGGACGCGACCTCCTGCGGGCGGGGCGCGGGGTACGAAAGGGAGGAGGGGCGGGCCGCGGTGCCGGGGACGCCGCGCACGGTGCCGTCGGGGTTCAGGAAGGCCGGGTCGCCGCCGGGGACCATGCCGAGTTCCTGGGCGCGGCGCTGCAGGGCGTCGGGGGCGGCGTAGCCGTCGACCTCGCGCTGGAGCTCCTGCTTCTCCTCGGTGAGGTCCTTGGTCTCCTTCTTCAGCTCGCTCAGCTGGAAGGAGCCCTCGTTGAGGGAGGAGTTCAGGATCAGCAGCGCGATCAGGCCGCCGCCGAGGAGCAGGACGACGAGGAGCACGAAGGGGGTCCGTGCGGCCTGGCTCGGGCCCTGGGGCAGCAGCCGCGCGAGGCGGGCGGCCCTCCCCCGCAGCTCGGGCTTCTTGCTCATGGAGCCTCCTCGCGGCCTGACGATCAGCGGGTTCTGCGCGGGACAGCGGCTATCCGACGTCCTCGCGGATGCGCTGGGCGCCCCGCAGCCGGGCCGGTGCCGCCCTGCGGTTCTCGGCGACCTCTTCCTCGGTGGGGAGTTCGGCACCTCGGGTCAGGAGCTTGAGCCGCGGCTGGTAGCGCTCGGGGACGACGGGCAGGCCGGGCGGCGCGGTCGTGGCGGCGCCGGCCGCGAACACCTGCTTGACGAGGCGGTCCTCCAGCGAGTGGTACGAGAGGACGGCGATCCTGCCGCCGACGGCGAGCGACTTCACGGCCGCGGGGACGGCCCGCTCCAGGACGCTCAGCTCGCCGTTGACCTCGATGCGCAGGGCCTGGAAGGTGCGCTTGGCGGGGTTGCCGCCGGTGCGCTTGGCGGCCTGCGGCAGGGAGTCGCGGATGAGCTCGACGAGCCGTGCGCTGTTGCTGAACGGCTCCTTCTCGCGCTCGCGCACGACGGCGCTCACGATGCGCTTGGCCTGCTTCTCCTCGCCGTACGCCCGCAGGATCCGCACCAGTTCGCCCGGCGGGTAGGTGTTGAGGACCTCGGCGGCGCTGACCCCGGTCGTCTGGTCCATGCGCATGTCGAGGGGGGCGTCCTGGGCGTACGCGAAGCCGCGGTCCGCCTCGTCGAGCTGCATGGAGGAGACGCCGAGGTCGAAGAGGACGCCCTGGACGCGCGGGATGTCCAGGCGGTCGAGTACGTCGGGGAGTTCGTCGTAGACCGCGTGGACGAGGGTGGCCCGGTCGCCGTAGGGCGCGAGGCGCTCGCCGGACAGGCGCAGCGCCTCCTTGTCGCGGTCCAGGGCGACGAGGCGGACCGCGGGGAAGGTGGCGAGGAGGGCTTCGCTGTGGCCGCCGAGGCCCAGGGTGCAGTCGACGACGACGGCGCCCGGCTCGGCGAGCGCGGGGGCCAGCATGTCCAGGCACCGCTGAAGCATCACCGGGACGTGTCGGCTGTTGTCGCTCAAGGGGCCCTCTCAGGTCCGGCGCGGCGTGCGTACGCACCGCCGGGTCCCCACCCGCTCCGTGAAGGGGAATGGACTGCTGGCGCCGGGGAAGTGGCGTCAGCCGACCGGGAGCGGGAGGAGGCCGAGCCGTACGTACGCGCCGCGCACGTGGGGGGATTCTGGGAATCCCCGGGATGTGCGGTCCAGCGGGGAGCAGGTCACGTCTCCCGCTTCGCGTCACTTTAGTCCACCGTGTCTCCCGGTCAATCAACCGGCCTGCGCGTCGCGGCGGGGTCCATGACGGGGGTCAGGCACCGGCCGGGTCACCCGTTCAGCTGCATCTTCGCGACGTCCTGTGGGTTAGCTCACAACAAAGGTCTTTGACGTTCTTTGTCCCTCCTCACAGCGAGCCCGGACGATCAGCGCGCATTAACGTCGTAGCCATGTCGACTTCCGCAGCCTCCCCGGACCGCAGCACGCCCGACACGACCGGCGCCATAACCGTCGGAGACGTCACCGACCGCCTGGTCGAAGCCAACGAGAAGTACGCCTCCCGGTTCACCGACCCCGGCATGGACGCACGCCCCGTCCTTCAGGTCGCCGTCGTCGCGTGCATGGACGCCCGGCTCGACCTGCACGGCGCCCTCGGTCTCGAACTCGGTGACTGCCACACCATCCGCAACGCGGGCGGCGTGGTCACCGACGACGTCATCCGCTCCCTGACCATCAGCCAGCGCGCGCTCGGCACCCGCAGCGTGGTCCTGATCCACCACACCACGTGCGGCCTGGAGTCCCTCACCGAGGAGTTCCGGCACGACCTGGAGATGGAGGTCGGCCAGCGCCCCTCCTGGGCGGTGGAGGCCTTCCGGGACGTGGACCAGGACGTGCGGCAGTCGATGGAGCGCGTGCGGACCTCGCCGTTCCTGCTGCACACGGACGACGTCCGGGGCTTTGTGTTCGACGTGAAGACGGGTCTGCTGCGGGAGATCGACCCCGCGTGACCGACAAGGGGCGTGACTGACAAAGGGCCGCAAGGTCCTACAAATCGCCGCCAGTTATCCACAGGCGAGTGACACGGCCCGGTATGCCCAACAACAATGCGGGGGTGGCATCACGCGGAACCATTCCCGCGTGCTGCCGGTGAATTCTGGGTGGACCGGGTCGTGCGCGCGAGCGTCCGGCCCGGACATGGGGTATCCCCTGCTCCTCGTGAGCTCGGGGAAGGGCCGAGGAGGGCCGGGTGACGACCTATGACGATCGAGCGAGCCTCACAGATCTGACCACGACCGCGGAGCGTGTCCGCAGGTCGGTGGAGGGTGTGATCGAGGGCAAGCCAGAGGTCGTACGGCTTTCGCTGACCGTGCTCCTGGCGGAGGGGCACCTGCTCATCGAGGATGTGCCGGGCGTGGGCAAGACCATGCTCGCCAAGGCACTCGCGCGGTCCATCGACTGCTCCGTGCGGCGGATCCAGTTCACTCCGGATCTGCTGCCGTCGGACATCACCGGGGTGTCCATCTTCGATCAGCAGCGCAGGGACTTCGAGTTCAAGCCGGGTGCGATCTTCGCGCAGATCGTGATCGGCGACGAGATCAACCGCGCGTCCCCGAAGACGCAGTCCGCGCTCCTGGAGTCCATGGAGGAGCGCCAGGTCACCATCGACGGTCAGACGTACGAACTGCCGAGCCCCTTCATGGTGGTGGCCACGCAGAACCCCGTCGAGATGGAGGGGACCTATCCCCTGCCGGAGGCGCAGCGCGACCGCTTCATGGCGCGCGTCTCGATCGGCTATCCGGGCCCGGAGGCCGAGCTGCAGATGCTCGACATCCACGGCGGTGTGTCGCCCCTGGACGACCTCCAGCCGGTGGCGCACGCGCACGAGATCGTGAAGCTCATCGACGCGGTGCGCACGGTCCACGTGGCCGAGCCCGTGCGGAGGTACGCGGTGGACCTGGTCGCCGCGACCCGCAACCACCCGGACCTCAGACTCGGGGCTTCCCCGCGCGCGACGCTGCACCTGCTGCGCGCCGCCAAGGCCTCCGCCGCCCTCAGCGGCCGTGAGTTCGCCCTCCCGGACGACGTACAGGCCCTGGCCGTCGCGGTCCTCGCACACCGCCTGCTGCCCACGGCACAGGCCCAGTTGAACCGGCGTACCGCCGAATCCGTCGTCCTGGAGATCCTCCAGCACACCCCGGTGCCCGCGGCCGTGCAGCCAGGCCCCAACGCCTACTTCAACCAGCAGCCGCCCGGCGCCCGGAGGCTGTGATGACGGCCGGGGGGCCGGCGGGCCAGGCCGAGAGCGAGAAGGGCGGGGTGCGCACGGCTCTCGCGGGGCTGACCACCCGCGGACGTTCCTTCCTCGCGGCCGGTGTCGCCGCCGCCATCTGTGCCTACGTCCTCGGCCAGAGCGACCTGCTGCGCGTCGGGCTGCTGCTCGCCGTGCTGCCCCTGGTGTGCGCCACCGTCCTGTTCCGCACCCGGTACCGCGTGGCGGGCAGCCGCAGGCTCTCCCCCGCGCGCGTGCCCGCCGGCTCGGAGGCCCGCGTCCATCTGCGGATGGACAACGTCTCGCGGCTGCCCACCGGGCTCCTCATGCTCCAGGACCGGGTGCCGTACGTGCTCGGGCCGCGGCCCCGGTTCGTGCTCGACCGCGTGGAGGCGGGCGGGCGGCGCGAGGTGTCCTACCGCGTCCGCTCCGACCTGCGCGGCCGCTATCCGCTGGGCCCGCTGCAGCTGCGCCTGACGGACCCGTTCGGCATGTGCGAGCTGACGCGCTCCTTCTCGACGTACGACACCCTGACGGTCATCCCGCGCGTGGAGGCGCTGCCTCCGGTGCGACTCACGGGTGAGGCGAAGGGATACGGCGACGGGCGCAACCGCTCGCTCGCCCTGGCCGGTGAGGACGACGTCATTCCGCGTGGCTACCGGCACGGCGACGACCTGCGCCGCGTCCACTGGCGCTCCACGGCGCGCTACGGCGAGCTGATGGTGCGCCGCGAGGAACAGCCGCAGCGCGCCCGCTGCACGGTGCTCCTGGACACCCGGGGCGCCGGATTCCGGGGCGCGGGGCCCGACTCGGCCTTCGAGTGGGCGGTGTCGGGCACGGCGTCGACCCTGGTGCACATGCTGGAACGGGGCTTCTCGGTGCGCCTCCTCACCGACACGGGCGCCTCGGTGCCGGGTGAGGGCTCGGACGGCTTCGCGGGGGCCAGCCAGGAGTCGGCGGACGCGGCAGGACTGATGATGGACACGCTCGCGGTCGTCGACCACTCGGACGGCGCGGGGCTCTCCCGCGCGTACGACGTGCTGCGCGGCGGGAACGAAGGGCTCCTCGTCGCCTTCCTCGGCGACCTGGACGAGGAGCAGGCCGCGGTGGTCGCCAAGATGCGCCGGCGCAGCGGCTCGGCCGTCGCGTTCGTGCTGGACGGTGCGGCCTGGGCGCAGGGCCCCGGCGCCCTGCCGTCCGGCGCCGGCGAGGCGCGCGTGCAGATGCTCCGCGAAGCGGGGTGGGCGGCGCTGATGGTGCCGCCCGGGGCGGGCTTCGCGGACCTGTGGCGGCAGGCGGACCACGCCCGCGCGGCCGCGGGTCCGGCACCCGCGGCGGGCGCGGGGAACCTTTGGAGCATGGGGGGACTTTCATGAGCGGAGGCGCGCGGCTCGCGGTCTGCGCCACGGCGGCCACGCTGATGGCGTCGGGCTCGCTGTTGCCGCTCGTCGATCCGGCGACGTGGTTCCTGCAGGCGATCGTCCTGCTCGTGCTGCAGAGCGGGGTGGGCGCACTGGCCCGGCGGGTGCCGCTGGCCAGGCCCCTCACCGTGGCGGTGCAGGCGCTGGTGTCGCTGCTCCTGCTGACGCTGGTGTTCGCCCGGGAACAGGCGCCGGCGGGGATCGTGCCGGGACCGGACGTGTTCCGCCGGTTCGGCCTGCTCCTGGAGGCGGGCGGCAACGACGTCAGTCAGTACATGATCCCGGCGCCCCTCAGCGACGGCATCCGGCTGATGCTGGTCGGCGGCGTGCTGGTGATCGGCCTCGCGGTGGACGCGCTCGCGGTGACCTTCCGTACGGCGGCGCCCGCGGGACTTCCGCTGCTCGCCCTGTACTCGGTCGCGGCGGGGCTCTCCGACGGCGGCGCCGGATGGCTGTGGTTCCTGCTGGCCGCCGCCGGATATCTGCTGCTGCTCCTGGCCGAGGGCCGGGACCGGCTCTCGCAGTGGGGCCGTGTCTTCGGTGGCGCGGCGCGCGCGCCGGGGCGGGTCAGCGGCGGCCTGGAGAGCAACGGCGGGGCGCTCGCCCCGGTCCGCACGGGGCGCCGCATCGGGGCGGTCGCCCTGGGCATCGCCCTGGTGGTGCCGCTCGCGCTGCCCGCCCTCGACGGCGGCCTGCTGGACGGCTCCGGCGGTGCGGGCGGCGACGGTTCGGGCGGCGGCGGGACGATCTCGGCGGTCAATCCGCTGGTCGCCCTCCAGGACAGCCTGAACCAGCCGGAGGACCGCGAGGTCCTGTCGTACCGCACGAACGCGGAGACGACCGACGAGATGTATCTGCGGATCGTCTCGCTCGACCAGTTCGACGGCACGACGTGGAAGACCACCGTCCGGCGCATCCAGGACGTGCCGTCGCCACTGGAGAACCCCCAGGGCCTGCGGCCCGACGTGCGCAGGACCGAGATCCAGACGAACATCGCGGCCGCCGACAGCTACGCGCAGAACTGGCTGCCGATGCCGTTCCCGGCGAGCCAGGTGGAGATCGACGGCCGCTGGCGGTACGAGCCGGTGGGCCGCGCCCTCGTCGGCGACCGGGGCCAGACCACGCGGGGCGCGCAGTACAAGGTGAAGAGCCTGGTCGTGGAGCCCACGGCCGAGCAGCTCGCGGCCGCGCCCGAGCCGCCCGACGATCTGCGGCGCGAGTTCACGAAGGTGCCGGACTCGCTGCCCCAGCTGGTCGCGGACCGGGCCCGGCAGGTCACCAAGGGTGCCGGGAACCCGTACGAGCAGGCGGTCAAGCTCCAGGACTACTTCGCCTCGGACGGCGGGTTCACGTACAACACGCAGGTGCGTGCGGGCAGCGGCCCCTCGGCGATCGAGCGGTTCCTGAAGCAGAAGGAGGGCTTCTGCGTCCACTTCTCGTTCGCGATGGCCTCCATGGCGCGGACGCTGGGGATACCGGCCCGGGTCGCGGTGGGCTTCACCCCGGGCACGGCCCAGGGGGACGGTTCGATGTCGGTGGGGCTGCGGGACGCGCACGCCTGGCCGGAGCTGTACTTCGAAGGCGTGGGCTGGACCCGTTTCGAGCCGACGCCGAGCCGCGGCACGGTGCCGGACTACACCCGCGCGGACGTCCCGTCCGGGGACACGGACGACCCGGACACCCCGGAGCCTTCCACCTCCTCCGAGCCCTCCACGGCGCCGTCCGCCTCGGACACCTGCCCGCCCGACCAGAAGAAGCAGGGCGGCTGCGCGAGCATCGCGCCGGCGATCGCGACCGGGTCCGGCGGCGACGGACCGCCCGTCGCGATGATCGTGGGCGTTTCCCTGGCGGCGCTGCTCGTCCTCGCGCTGCCTCTGCTGCCGCTGCTCTGGCGGACCAGGGCCCGCGCCGTGCGTCTGGGATCCGGGGGGCGCACCCCGGCGGACGCGGCGGCGCGGACGCTGGCCGCCTGGCTGGAAGTGACCGACACGGCCTGGGACCACGGCATTGCGCCGGACGAGTCACAGACCCCGCGCAAGGCCGCCGCGCGAATCGTCCGCGCGGGGCAGCTGACCAGCGGTCCCGCGGAGGCCGTCCACCGGCTGGCGGCCGCGGTGGAGCAGGTGCTGTACGCCCCGCATCCGCAGCCCGCGGCGGGTCTCGCCGAGGATGTCCGGCGCGTCCAGGACGGCCTGAACGCTTCGGTGGGCCGGCTGACGCGACTGCGGGTGACGCTCGCGCCGCGTTCGGCCGCCCGGGTGGTGTGGGCGGTCTCGGACCGGTGGACGGCGTTCGGGGAGCGCTGGCGGGACCGGGCAGCCAAGCGGTGGTCGGTGCTCGCGCGGAAGCTGCCGCGGCGGGCCGGCCAGGAGGGCTGAGGTCCGGGCCCCGCACGTGCGGGGCCCGGACCCGCACGCCTGAGAGGGCACATGCGAGAGGGGCGGCCACCCGGTGGGTGGCCGCCCCTCTCGCATGCCTACGTATGTTCGGTCAGTCGTGAGCCGCCGGGCTCACTGACCGCCCTGCTGTTCGTCGCGGCGACGCTGCCACCGCTGCTCGATACGGTTCATGACGGAGCGGCGCTGCCTCGCCTGCCGCGGGGCCGCGGCCCCGCCTGGCGCGGCGGCCGTGCCCGAAGCCTGCTCGCCCGGTTTCGGCGCTTTGCGCCAGCCGGTGACGGCGAGCACCGCGCAGCCCAGCATGACGAGGAACCCCACCACGCTGATCCAGATCTGCTGGGCGACCATTCCGGACATGAGAAGGGCGATGCCCACAAGGAAGCCCACGACCGCTTGGTAGACCCGCTTCCGGGTGTACGTGCGCAGCCCGCTTCCCTCAAGCGCTGTCGCGAACTTGGGATCTTCGGCGTACAGCGCTCGCTCCATTTGCTCGAGCATGCGCTGCTCGTGCTCCGAGAGCGGCACGGAGTCCTCCTCATCGTGCAGTCGCCGGGGCGACCGGGGGTCCCCTTCAGGATAGGCAGGGAATCGCCCCCGTGAAACCCGCCCCTCTACGCCAACTTCGCCAAACCGGACCTTCACTCCGCTCCGGCTCGCTGAAGCGTGCATTCCCCAGCGGCCGAACCGTCATGCAGAACGGTGTCCCTCGATCATACGGCGCCCGTAGCCCGTTCGGGGGGCCTGTGGCGTACTCCATGTGCGGCTGCGTCCCTGATCAGCGGGCGAGCCACGGCAGCGGCTCAGGCCCCGGACGTCTCCCGCGCCTCACCGAGCACGTGCAGCTGGGTGGCCACGGCGTGGAAGGCGGGCAGCTCGGCCGCGGCGGCCTCCAGCTGCAGGAGGGCCTCCATGGCCCCCGGCTCGGTGTCCACGAGGACGCCGGGGACCAGGTCGGCGAAGACCCGCACGCCGTGCACCGCGTCGACGCGCACGCCCGCGGCCTCGACGAGCGCGGTGAGCTGCTCGGCGGTGAAGCGGCGCGGCACGGGGTCGCCCGCGCCCCAGCGGCCCGCCGGGTCGGCGAGGGCGGTCTGCGCCTCCTTGAAGTGCCCGGCGAGGGCCCGGGCGAGCACGGCGCCGCCGAGGCCCGCCCCGAGCAGGCTCAGGATGCCGGCGGGGCGCAGCGCGTCGACGGCGAGCCGCACGCCCTCGGCGGGGTCGTCCACGTACTCCAGGACGCCGTGGCACAGGACCGCGTCGAAGCCGCCCCGCTCGACGACGTCGAAGAGGCCGAGGATGTCGCCCTGGACGCCGCGGACCCGGTCGGCGACGCCCGCTTCGGCGGCCCTGCGCTCCAGCGCGAACAGCGCGTTCGGGCTGGGGTCGACGACCGTGACGCGGTGGCCGAGCCGGGCGACGGGCACGGCGAAGTTGCCGCTGCCGCCGCCGGTGTCGAGCACGTCGAGTCCGGTGCGCGACTCCTCGCCGGTGGCATCCTTGCCGGTGGCCTTGACCCGGCGGTCGAGGGCGTCCTCCAGGACGTCCCAGACCACAGCTGTACGAAGAGAAGCGCGGGGGCGCATCGGGTCCGACACGGCAGGTGACTCCTCGGCGCGTGGGGTGCGGATATGTCTCCACCCTATTGCCTGCGCCGAGGTGCCCGGGCCACGTGTCCCACCGTGCGGACGCGCCGGTCAGCCCGCGTCCGGCGGCTCCCGGCCCGCGTCCTGTGACTCCTGCCGGGGCTGGGGCAGCACGGGCTGGAGCACGAGCATCCGCTCGACGATGCGCAGGAACATCGCGACGTCGCGCAGCAGGTCGTCGGCGTCGCGCGCGGTGGCGGCGGCCGCTATGCCCGCCTCGGCGCGGGCCCTGCGGGCGGCGCCCGAGGCGAACAGGGCGCTCCACTCGGTCAGTTCGGGGGCTATCTCGGGGAGGACTTCCCAGGCGCTGCGGATGCGCTGCCTGCGGCGCGCGGTCGTCTCGGGGCGGCCGCGGGCGGCCAGGACGGCGGCGGCGGTGCGCAGGGCTGCGAGGTGTGCGGTGGCGTAGCGCTCGTGGGGGGCTTCCAGGCGGGCGGCCTCGTCGAGTCCGGCGCGGGCCTGGGCGAGCAGTTCGAGGGCGGCGGGCGGGGCGGTCGCGCGGCGCAGGACGGGGTGGACATCGCTCGCCGGGCCGGTCAGTGAGGGAGCAGGGCCGACGGCGCGGTGCCGGCGGGCGGCTGCGGAAGTGCTGGCCATGACGAACCTCCTGTCGTCGTGTGACGGCGCAGTGGCCGTATGTGCCCATCGTGGAGTACGCCACTGACAATCGGCTCTGACCTGGGGCTTTGCCTCGATCGCGGGTTCGGGCTTACTTTTGTACTGACCAGTCAGTTCAAAAGGCCGGTGTGGCGCTGTGCGGTGCGCCCCGGTGCGACGAAGGGGCAGGGGGGGACTGTGGACGGTCCGACCGACGGCGCGCGCGGAGCCGCCGTCACCGCAGAGGGCTTCGGGCTCGAGGGCCCGCGCGGCTGGGCGTTCCGCGGCATCGGGTTCCGTGCGGAGTCCGGGTCGCTGATCGCGGTGGAGGGCCCTTCGGGGTCGGGCCGCACCTGTCTTCTGCTCGCGTTGACCGGGCGTATGCGTGCCACCGAGGGCCAGGCGTCCGTGGGCCGCTTCCGGCTGCCGAAGCAGCTGGCCGCGGTGCGCGGCATCAGCGGGCTCGGGCCCGTGCCCGGCGTCACCGACCTCGATCCGGCCCTGACCGTCGCCGAGCACCTGCACGAACGCGCACTCCTGCAGCGGCGGTTCGGGGGCTCGCTGCGCGGGCTGCTGCGGCCGCGCAGCGAGCGGCGGAACGAGACGCGGCTGCGCGTCGAGGCCGCGCTGGCCGCCGCCGGGCTCGACATGGAGGCGCTGCCCAAGGGGCGCAGGACCGCCGTGCGCGACCTGGAGAGGCTCGAAGTGCTGCGGCTCTCCGTGGCGCTGGCCCTGATCGGCCGCCCGCGCGTGCTGGGCGTCGACGACACCGACCTGAAGCTCTCCGACGCCGAACGGGCCGAGGCCTGGGCGATGCTGACGTCCCTCACGGAGCAGGGCATGACCGTCGTGGCGGTGTGCAGCGAGGCGCCCGAGGGTGCGGTCGTGGTCCGCACCGGCGCCCGTCCCGAAGAGGCTCCGCACATCGCGGCCGAACGCCCCGACGCCGACAGCACCGACGACGACAAGGAGACGGCGGATGCGCTCGCCGAAGCTCGCCGCGCTTGAGCTCAGGCGCTTCGGCAGGGGGAAGCTGCCGCGCGCCGCGCTGGTCGCGCTCCTGCTGCTGCCACTGCTGTACGGCGCCCTGTACCTGTGGTCCTTCTGGGACCCCTACGGCCGCCTCGACCGCATCCCCGTGGCCCTCGTCAACGACGACAAGGGAGCCACCGCGCAGGGCAAGAAGCTCGCGGCGGGCGACAACATCGTCGAGGGGCTGCACGACAGCAAGACCTTCGAGTGGCACGAGGTGACCGACGCCGAGGCCCGCGAGGGCGTCGAGAACGGCACGTACTACCTGTCCCTGACGATGCCCGCGGACTTCAGCAAGCGCATCGCGTCGAGTTCGGGGGACTCCCCGGAGACAGGCGCCCTGCGCGTCCGTACGAACGACGCCAACAACTACATCGTCGGGCAGATCTCGCGGACGGTCTTCTCCGAGGTGCGCTCCGCCGCGTCCACCAAGGCGTCGCGCTCGTTCCTCGACAAGATCTTCATCTCGTTCTCCGACATCCACGGGGCGACGCAGAAGGCCGCCGACGGCGCCGACAAGCTGGACACCGGCATCGGCAAGGCGAAGAAGGGCTCCAAGGACCTCGCGAACGGCCTCGGGGACGCCAAGGACGGCAGCGGCGAGCTGGCGGGCGGCATCGAGAAGCTCGACAAGGGCGCGGGCAGGCTCCAGACCGGTTCGAAGAAGGTCGCCGACGGTACGCAGAAGCTGGCCGACAAGGTCAATGGCACGGCGGACCAGGTGCGGCCCTTCCTGAAGGACAACGGCAAGACGATCGGGGACACGGCACAGCTCCTCGCCGACTCCTCCAAGGCGATGCGCCACAACCTGTCCACCTGGGTCAAGCTGGCGCCCGCGGCGGCCGAGGGCGCCAGGGACGGCTCCCGGATCATCGGCGACTTCTACCGCGAGCGGTGCGAGAAGGCCCCCGTCCCCGACCCCCACTGCGCACGGTTCAAGAAGGCGAAGACGGCCGCCGAGAACGTGTCGACCATCGCGGACGACATGAACACCGTGATCAAGGACCAGAACGGCGACGTCAAGAAGCTCGACAAGCACCTGGCCACCCTGCAGAAGAAGTCCCAGGCGCTCGCCGACCGCGCCCCGCACCTCGACGAGGACCTGAACACCGCCGTCACCCAGATCAACGACCTCAACAAGGGCGCGGGCGAGGTCGCCAAGGGCGCCAAGAAGATCCACATGGGCCTCGGCACCGCGCGGACCGGCGCCACCGACCTCGACGAGAGCATCGGCAAGCTGGAGACCGGCGCCGACGACCTCAAGGGCGGCATGTTCAAGCTGGCCGACGGCTCGTCGAAGCTGTCCGGCGGGCTGCACGACGGCGTCAAGAAGATCCCGGACTACGACAAGAAGGACCGTGACGAGCGCACCGGCGTCATGTCCGACCCCGTGCAGCTGGCCTCCCAGTCCCTGCACAAGGCGCCCAACTACGGCACCGGTTTCGCCCCCTACTTCATCCCGCTGTCCCTGTGGGTCGGCGCGATGGTGGCGTACATGTTGATCCAGCCGCTCAACCGGCGCGCGCTCGCCGCGGGCGCCTCCGCGTGGCGCATCGCGCTCGCGGGGTGGCTTCCGGTGGCCGCCCTCGGCGTGCTGCAGACCGCGGCGCTGCTCTCCGTACTGCACTGGGGCATCGGTCTGCAGATGGAGCGGGCCGCTGGGACGGTGGGCTTCCTGTTCCTGGTGACGGCGTGCTTCGCGGCGATCGTGCAGTGGCTCAACGCCCGCTTCGGAGCGGCCGGACGGATCCTCGTCCTCGCCGCGCTGATGCTGCAGCTGACGTCGGCGGGCGGCACGTACCCCGTTCAGACGAGTCCCGGCTTCTTCAGCGCGATCCACCCCTTCCTGCCGATGAGTTACGTCGTCGAGGCGCTCCGGAGACTCATCACGGGCGGCGGTCTCGGTCCCGTCTGGCAGGGCTGCGCGGTCCTGACGGCCTTCACCCTGGGCGCCCTCGCCCTCACCGCGCTCTCCGCGCGCCGCAAGCAGGTGTGGACCCTCGACCGGCTGCACCCGGAGCTGACGCTGTGAGCGGGGCCCACTCCGTACGCACGGCGGGACCGGACGGCCCGGCACGACCTGTGAGAATCAGGACCATGGACAGCAGTACAGGCAGCACCCGCCGCGAGGCCACCCGGCAGAAGCTCTACGAGGCCGCCGTCACCCTCATCGCGGAACAGGGCTTCTCGGCCACGACGGTCGATGAGATCGCGGAGCGGGCCGGAGTCGCGAAGGGCACCGTCTACTACAACTTCGCGAGCAAATCGGTCCTCTTCGAAGAGCTGCTGCGGCACGGTGTCGGCCTGCTGACCGCCTCCCTGAAGGAGGCCTCGGAGGGGGCGGCGAGGAACGGCGGCGGCGCGGTCGACGCCCTCGACGCGATGATCAGGGCCGGCCTGGTCTTCATCAACCGCTACCCGGCCTTCACCCAGCTCTACGTGGCCGAGCTGTGGCGGACCAACCGTGCCTGGCAGTCCACGCTGCTCGTGGTCAGGCAGCAGGCCGTCGCGGTGGTCGAGGACGTACTGAGGACGGGTGTGGAGAGCGGTGAGCTCAGCGACGAGATCGACATCCCGCTGACGGCCGCCGCGCTCGTCGGCATGGTGCTGGTCGCCGCGCTGGACTGGCAGGCCTTCCAGCCGGAGCGCTCGCTCGACGACGTGCACGCGGCGCTGTCCCGGCTGCTGCAGGGCCGGGTGAGCGGCACGCGCGCGTAGACCTGCTTCTTCGATCTCTCCAGGACGGCCAAGGGCGCGGTGCCGTTCCGCCGCCCCGTGTCGGCGGTACCGGCGACCGCGCCCTTCTCCGTGCCCCACACTCTTCCGTCTCCGCAGGTGGGGGCCCATCCGTGCGGGTACTCATCTCACGCACTAGGTACGGATACTCAGTCGTCCGTGTTCATCCCCAGGCCGATACGTTCACAAATGGTTACGATCACGTCCGTGTCCGTACTCCCCCTGGTGTTCACCAGCGGCTGGGCGAGCGGGATCAACGCGTACGCCGTGGTCCTGTTGCTCGGCGTCTTCGGCGCGACCGGTGTGAGCGACGAGGTCCCCGAGGCGCTCCAGCGCCCCGATGTCCTGGTCGCGGCCGGCGTGCTCTTCCTGTGCGAGGCCGTCGCCGACAAGATCCCGTACGTCGACTCGGTCTGGGACTCGGTGCACACCGTGATCCGGCCGGTGTCCGGCGCCGTGGTGGGGGCGCTCCTCGCGGGCCAGAGCGGGTCTCTCCCGGATCTGGCGGCGGGCGCGGTGGGCGGGTCGACCGCGCTGGCCAGCCATGCGGTGAAGGCCGGGACGCGGATGGCGATCAACACGTCGCCGGAGCCGTTCAGCAACGTCGTGATGAGCACGGCCGAGGATCTCGGGGTCGGCGGCCTCATCAGCTTCGCGATGTTCTACCCGGAGGCCGCGGCGATCATCGCGGCGGTGCTCCTGGTGATCGGGCTGTTCCTGCTGTTCTTCCTCGTCTCGCGGATCCGCCGGTTCTGGCGGCGCAGGGCGCAACGGCGCGAGGAGAAGCGGCTCGCGGAGCGGGTGGGGGCGCCGCCGCCCTGACTCCGTGACTGTCAGTGGCTGCCGATAAAGTCCCTGGCATGGCACGGATTGTGGTGATCGGCGCAGGTCTCGGCGCGATGTCGGCGGCCGCCCGGCTGGCCGTCGCGGGCCACCGGGTGGTGGTGTACGAACGCGGGGAGACGTTCGGCGGCGCGGTGGGCCGCGTCGAGCGGGACGGCTTCTCCTTCGACACGGGCCCGGGGCTGCTGCACCTCCCCGCGGTGTACCGCGACTTGTTCGTCAAGACGGGCAAGGAGCCCCTGGAGAAGTGCGTCGAGCTCTCCCAGGTGGAGCCCGCCGTGCGCCACGTCTTCGCGGACGGCACGGCGGCCGACCTGCCGAACGCGTCGCGCGCGGGCGTGGGCGAGGCGCTGGACACCGCGCTCGGCGCGGGCGCGGGCGCGCGCTGGTCGGCGTTCATGAACCGCGCCAGGGAGGCCTGGGACCGCACCCGCCGTCCCCTCCTCGAAGAGCCCCTGTGGCCGAACTGGGAGGTGCTCGCCGACCGCGAGCCCTACCCCGCGGTGCCCCACAAGCGCCTCCTGCGCCGCGAGCGCAGGGCGGCCACGCTCAGCGAGATCGGCGAGCTGGAACTGGGCGGCGACGCGCGGCTGGTCGCGCTCCTCGAGCAGTTCGCGCTGGCGCAGGGCCTCGATCCCCGTACGACACCGGCGAGCGCCGCGGTCCTGCCCTACCTGGAGCAGACGTTCGGCACGTGGTCCGCGCGCGGCGGCATGCGCGCGCTGGCCCGCGCGGTGCACGAGCGGTGTGTGGCCCGACGGGTCGAGTTCGTCTTCGGGGCGACGGTGACGCGGATCGTCGAGAAGGACGGCAAGGCGGCGGGCGTGGAGCTCGCGGACGGCACCACCGCCGACGCGGACTTCGTGGTCGCCGGGGTCGCGCCCTCGGTCCTGGACGGGATGCTCGCCGGTGTGAACATACGGTCGGAGGGTGACGTTCCGGCGCGTTCCGGTCTGCCGAGCCGTCTGACGATCTTCCTGGCCCTGTCCAGCGCACGCCCCACGGACACCCCGCTGCGCACGGTGCTGCACTCCGCCGACCGTCAGGACGAGCTCGACCGCCTCTTCGGCGAGCGGCCCGGACTGCCCGCCTCCCCCACGCTCGCGGTGCTCCGCCCCGACGACCCGGAGCTGACGCCGGACGCCGCACACGAGGCGGTGACGCTCACGGCGACGGTCCCCGCCCACCTGGAGGTCACCGCAGAGGACGTGCAGCGGGTGATCACCCGCGCCGAGGCCGTGGTCCCCGAGCTGCGGGACCGTCTGCTGTGGCACGAGGTCCGCACCCCGGCCGATGTGGCGGAGGCCACCGGCGCGGACGGCGGCGCCGTTCCCGCGCCGGCGCTCGCCGCGGCCGACGGGAGGCTCCTGCAGCCGTCGAACAGCACCCGTCTGCCGGGGCTCTTCGCGGTCGGCGGCTGGGCCCACCCGGGCGGCGGCCTGCCCCATGCGGGCATGTCGGGCACGCTGGTGGCGGGGCTGATCGTCGAGGGCCCGGAGTTCCGCGGCTCCCAGTGACCTGGGCTCGGGCTCAGTAGCGGTACTGCTGCTCGTTGTAGCCCGAGCCGTCGTGGTGGTCGCCCGGGTGCCCGCCCTGGTACGGGTACGGCTGCTCGGGCGGCAGTTCGCCGCTGTACTGGTCATCCGTGCTGCGCTGCTGGGGCACCCAGACGCCGCCGGGAGGCGTGTCCGTGTACGCGCTGTCGGAGTACGCGCCGTCGCTGTACGTCCCGCCGAGGCCGCCGCTGTACGTGTCGCCTCCGTAGGGGGCGTACTGCTGCTGGTCGCCGTACGTGTCGTAGCTCTGCCGCGCGCCGTAGGTCTGCGTGCCGATGTACGGGTCGGAGTAGGCGGCGTACTGCTGCCCGCCCGTTTCGTCGTAGCCGTAGTTCTGCTGGTCGTAGCCGCCGAAGGCCGCCGCGTCATAGCCGTGGCCCTCGCCCTGGTGGGCGTCGCCCGCGACGGGCGGGGCGTAGGCCGCGTCGCTGTACACGCCGTACTCGCTGGTGTCGTCGGGCATCGGCTCCGGCTCGTACACCCCGTCGCCGGGGACGTCGGGGCCGTGCGCGGGCGGCGGCGGGGCCGGCTCGTACTCCAGGTCGGAGACCTGCAGCGTCGGCTCCTTCACGTCCTTCGCGTCCTTCGCGGCGTCCCGGGAGGATGCCCTGCGGCGCTTGCTCAGGCCCGGCCGGCCGCCGAGCGCCCAGCCCGTGGAGAAGCCCTTGCGGAACGACAGCGTCACGTACGTCTGGCCCGTGGCGAAGGCGATGGCGCCGAGCCCGATGATCCACACCGACGGGATCAGCACACCGACGACGACGCCGAGGAAGCCGACGAAGGCCAGCAGGCGCCAGCGCAGCCTGGCCTTGTACTGCAGCAGCACCTCGCCGAGCAGCCACAGCGCGACGAATCCGAACGCGATGTAGAGGACCGTCCAGCCCATGTACGCCCCTCTCCCCTGCGGCCGCCCGCGGGTACGGGTACGGGTACGGCCGTTTCAGGCCTGGTGGTGCAGGCCCAGATTTTCGTAGATCTCCAGCGTCGCCGTGGAGTTGTTCAGCGTGATGAAGTGCAGCCCCGGCACACCTTCGGCCAGCAGCCGCGCGCAGAACTCCGTCGCGAACTCGATGCCAATGGAGCGTACAGCGGCGGGATCGTCTTTGACCGCGAGGATCCTCTCTTTCAGCTCCGCCGGGAACACGGCGTTGCTGAGCTGGGGCAGCCGGTCGAGCTGGCGGACGTTGGTGACCGGCATCATCTCGGGGATGATCGGCGTCGCGCAGCCCGCGGCCTCGACGCGGTCGCGCAGCCGCAGATACTCCTCCGGGTCGAAGAACATCTGCGTGATCGCGTAGTCCGCGCCGGCCCGGCACTTGTCGATGAAGTGCCGGGTGTCGGACTCCCAGTCGGGCGAGCGCGGGTGCATCGCCGGGAAGGCGGCGACGCCCACGCAGAAGTCGCCGGACTCCTTGATCAGTTCGACCAGTTCGGCGGCGTAGGTGAGTCCCTCGGGGTGGGCGATCCAGTCGCCGAGCGGATCGCCGGGCGGGTCGCCGCGGACCGCGAGCATGTTCCTGATGCCCGCGTCCGCGTACTGCCCGATGATGTTGCGCAGCTCGGCCACGGAGTGGTCGACCGCGGTCAGGTGCGCGACGGGCGTCAGCGTCGTGTCGGCGACGATCTGCTGGGTCTCCTTGACCGTGCCGGTACGGGTGGAACCACCCGCTCCGTAGGTCACGGAGACGAAGTCCGGGGCGACCGCCTCGACCCTGCGCAGCGCGTTCCAGAGGTTCCGCTCCCCCTTCGGGGTTTTCGGCGCGGAGAACTCGAACGAGAACGTCGTCTTACCGGTCGCGAGCATGTCGCGAACCGTGCGCGCGCGGTCAGTCCTGGTCGAAGCTGTGCCTAGGGCCATATGGGCAGGTTAGCCAGGCCTGAGCGGTCCCCCAACCGGGCCCGGGAGTTTTGGCCGGTTTGCCGGTTTCTTGTCCACGGATCGGACACTCCCGGGACATGCCTCACCCGGCGCCGCGCAGCCGCTTCGCGAACTCCGCGGCCGCCGCTCCGGGGTCGTCGGCCTCGGTGATCGCCCGTACGACCACGACGCGCCGCGCGCCCGCCTCGAGCACCTCGTCGAGGTTGCCCGCGTCGATGCCGCCGATGGCGAACCAGGGGCGGTCCATGCCGAGCGAGGCCGTGTACCGGACGAGGTCGAGGCCGGGGGCGTGCCGGCCCGGCTTGGTGGGCGTGGGCCAGCAGGGTCCCGTGCAGAAGTAGTCCACGCCCTCCTGGACGGCGGCCGCGGCGGCCTCCGACTCGGCGTGCGTGGAGCGGCCGATCAGCACGTCGTCGCTGCCGCCGAGGATGGCGCGGGCGGCGGGGACGGGCAGGTCGCCCTGGCCCAGGTGCAGCACGTCCGCGCCGATGGCGTGGGCGACGTCCGCGCGGTCGTTCACGGCGAAGAGCTTGCCGTGCCTGCGGGCGGCGTCCGCGAAGACCTGGAGGTGCTCCAGCTCCTCGCCGGCCTCCATGCCCTTGTCGCGCAGCTGCACGATGTCGACGCCGCCCGCGAGGACGGCGTCGAGGAACTCGGGGAGGTCCCCCTGGCGCCTGCGGGCGTCCGTGCACAGGTAGAGCCGGGCGTCGGCGAGCCGGTCGCGGCGGTCTGCGGCCATGGAGAAGTCCCCCCGTTGTCGATCGTGCGTTCAGGTCAGACGGCGAGCGCCTGGGCGCGGCGCTTCACCTCCGTGCCGCGATTCTCGCTCAGCGCCTGCGCGGGGGTGCCGGGCAGGCTCGGGTCGGGGGTGAAGAGCCATTCGAGCATCTCTTCGTCGGAGAAACCGTCGTCCCGGAGGAGCGTCAGGGTGCCGCTGAGGCCCTTGACGACCTTGTCGCCGTCGATGAAGGCGGCCGGCACCTGGAGCGCCCGGTTCTCACCGCGGCGCACGGCGATCAGCTGGCCCTCCTTGACCAGCTGGCGCACACGGGTCACCTCGATGTCGAGCATCTCCGCGATGTCGGGGAGGTGCAGCCACTCGGGGACGAGAGCATCGGTCTTTGCGTCAATCTCGGTCACGGGACAAGGGTATCTCCGGCCACTGACACGCACCGGATGGCACCGCCCCACCGGTGAGCGCCCCGCTACAGCACCGCCTTCTTCAGGGGAATCGCCGGGTCCGCCGTCAGTGCCGGGTCCAGGCGCGCGCCCGACTCGATCAGGCGGCGGCCCTGGGCCAGGTCCCTGGGGCGGCCCACCGCGAGGACCGCGACCAGGGCGCCGTCCCGCAGCCAGCACACCGACCAGGCCATGCCGTCCGGGTCGCCGCGCCACACCAGTTCGTCGGCCCCGGCGTGGTGGCCCGCGTACTGCACGAAGCGGCCGAACTGCTCCGACCAGAAGTACGGCACGGGGTCGTACGCGGCCGGGGTCTCGCCGATGATGTTGGCGGCCACCGTGCGCGGCCCCTGGAGCGCGTTGTCCCAGTGGTGCACAAGGAGCCGCTCGCCGTACCGGCCCGAGGGGAACGAGGAGCAGTCGCCGACCGCGTACACGTCGGGCGCCGACGTGCGCAGGCCCTCGTCGGTGACGACCTCGCGGTGCGTGCCCAGCTCGATGCCCGAATCCGCGAGCCAGCCCGTCGCGGGTCGCGCCCCGATGCCGACGACGACGGCGGTCGCGGGCAGCGTGGTCCCGTCGGACAGGACGACGGCGCCGGGTTCGACGCGCTCCACGCGCGCGTGGGTGCGCAGGACCGCCCCGGAGTCCGCGTACCAGCCCGCCATGGGAGCCGCGACCTCCTCGGGGAGCGCCCCGGCGAGGGGCCGGCCCGCGGCCTCGACGACGGTGACGGAGCACCCCGCCTCGCGCGCGGCGGTCGCGAACTCCGCGCCGATCCACCCCGCCCCGACGACCACGACGTCGTGCTGCCCCGCGAGGACCGGGCGCAGCCGTTCGGCGTCGTCCAGGGTGCGCAGGAGGTGCACCCCGGGGACGCCCTCGGTGCCGGGCAGGCGGATGGGTTCGGCGCCGGTCGCGAGGACCAGGACGTCGTACGCGACGGGCCCGTCGGCGGTGTCCAGCTCGTGGTCGGCGGGGCGTACGCCGGTGACCTCGCGGCCGAGGTGCAGCTCGATGCCGAGCGCCTCGAAGTCGATGTCGAACGTCGAGCCGTCCGCCTTGCCGAGCAGCACCGCCTTGGACAGCGGCGGCCTGTCGTACGGCGGATGCGGTTCGGCGCCGACGAGGGTGACCGTCCCCGTGAAGCCCTGCTCGCGCAGGGCCACCGCGGTCTGTACGCCGGCCATGCCCGCGCCGACGATGACGACGCGCCGCTCCGCCTGCCGCTGCTTCTCGGTCCGCCCGTGCTGTTCGCTCTGCCGCTGCTGCTCGCTCTGGCTCTGCTGCTCGCTCACCCGATCACTGTAGGACGGTTGTCGAGGGCGCCCTCAGATGCCGTCGAGGAGATCTCTGACACACCGTCATCGTCCATACCCGGACAGCTCCCCTACTGCCGCGCGAGGCGACGGGCTAGGGTGGCCCGTGCAGAGCACTCGCGGGAGCCCGGACGCACCGGGCTGAGAGGGAGGCTGGACGGCCTCCGACCGTACGAACCTGATCCGGGTCATGCCGGCGAAGGGAGGGGCTGGACGCCCATGCATCCACGTACGACATCACCATCCGCCACCTCTGACGTCCTGATCGTCGGAGGCGGCATCATCGGCCTGGTCACCGCCTGGCGGACCGCGCAACGCGGGCTCTCCGTGGCGGTCGTGGACCCCGAGCCGGGCGGCGGCGCCGCCCAGGTCGCGGCGGGCATGCTGGCCGCCGTCACCGAACTCCACTACGGCGAGCAGACGCTGCTCGGCCTCAACATCGCGTCCGCGCGGCGCTATCCGGCCTTCGCCGACGAGCTGACCGAGGCGAGCGGCCACGACCTCGGCTACCGCGCGTGCGGCACGCTCGCCGTCGCGCTCGACGCCGACGACCGCGCCCATCTGCGCGAACTGCACGCCCTGCAGCAGCGTTCGGGCCTGGAGTCCGAGTGGCTGAGCGGCCGCGAGTGCCGCCGCCTGGAGCCGATGCTCGCGCCGGGTGTGCGCGGCGGGCTGCGGGTCGACGGCGACCACCAGATCGACCCGCGGCGGCTCGCGGGCGCGCTCGTGGCGGCCTGTGAGCGGGCCGGTGTGGTCTTCCACCGCGCCTGGGCCGAGCGCCTCTCCGTCGTACGCGACCGGGCGCGCGGCGTCGTCCTCGCGGACGGCACCGAGCCGACCGCGGGTCTGACCGTCCTCGCGGCGGGCAGCCTCAGCGGGCGCCTCGCGGGCGTTCCCGACGACGTCCTGCCACCCGTGCGGCCCGTGAAGGGGCAGGTCGTGCGCCTTTCGGTGCCGAAGCCGTACGCCCCGTTCCTGAGCCGCACCGTGCGGGCCGTGGTGCGCGGCAGCCACGTCTACCTCGTGCCGCGCGAGAACGGCGAGCTCGTCGTCGGGGCGACCAGCGAGGAGCTCGGCTGGGACACCACGGTCACCGCGGGCGGCGTGTACGAACTCCTGCGGGACGCCCACGAACTCGTGCCCGGCATCACCGAGCTGCCGTTGACCGAGACCCGCGCGGGACTGCGCCCCGGCTCGCCCGACAACGCGCCGATGCTCGGCCCGACCCGCCTCGACGGGCTCCACCTGGCCACCGGGCACTACCGCAACGGCGTCCTCCTGACCCCTGTCACGGGCGACGTCATGGCGCACGCCCTGACCACCGGTGAACTCCCCGACGAGGCGCGCGCGTTCACCCCGTGCCGCTTCGACGGCACGTCCCCCGAGATCCCCGCCCCGGCCCGCACGCAGCACGACACGGAGCAGCCCGCATGAGCACACCCTTCGCCGTTTCCGTCAACGGGGAGGAACGCGATGTGGCCTCGGGCACCACGCTCGAAGCCCTCGTGGCCACCCTCTCCTCGGCGCACTCCGGTGTCGCCGCCGCCCTCAACGAAACCGTCGTCCCGCGCGCGCAGTGGCCCACCACGCCCCTCTCCGCGGGCGACCGCGTCGAAGTACTCACCGCCGTCCAGGGAGGCTGAACACCATGGCAGACGACCCCTTCGTCATCGGCGGGCTCACCCTCTCCTCGCGCCTGATCATGGGCACGGGCGGGGCGCCGAGCCTCGACGTCCTGGAGCGGTCCCTCGTCGCGTCCGGCACGGAGCTGACCACGGTCGCGATGCGCAGGCTCGACCCGGGCGTCCAGGGCTCCGTGCTCTCCGTGCTCGACCGGCTCGGCATCCGCGTCCTGCCCAACACCGCGGGCTGCTTCACGGCGGGCGAGGCCGTCCTCACCGCCCGGCTCGCGCGGGAGGCGCTCGGCACGGATCTGGTGAAGCTGGAGGTGATCGCCGACGAGCGCACCCTGCTGCCCGACCCCGTCGAGCTCCTGGACGCCGCGGAGACCCTGGTGGACGACGGCTTCACGGTCCTGCCGTACACGAACGACGACCCGGTCCTCGCGCGGAAGCTGGAGGACGTGGGCTGCGCGGCGATCATGCCGCTCGGGTCGCCCATCGGCTCCGGTCTCGGCATCCGCAACCCGCACAACTTCCAGCTGATCGTGGAGCACGCGCGCGTGCCGGTGATCCTCGACGCGGGCGCGGGCACGGCGTCCGACGCGGCGATCGCGATGGAGCTGGGGTGCGCGGGCGTGATGCTCGCCTCCGCGGTGACGCGGGCGCAGGAGCCGGTCCTGATGGCCGAGGCGATGCGGTACGGCGTGGAGGCGGGGCGGCTCGCGCACCGGGCCGGGCGGATTCCGCGCCGGCACTTCGCGGAGGCGTCCTCTCCCGCGGAGGGAATGGCCCGGCTCGATCCGGAGCGGCCCGCCTTCGGAGCGTCTCAGGGCTTCGGAGCGTCTTAGGGGATGCGGGGCTCTGATCGCTCGCGGCTGCCCGCCGGTGGGGGCTTGTCGCGCAGTTCCCCGCGCCCCTGACGGGGCGCCCCGCGCCGTCGCCTGTCACAGCTCGGCTGCAGTAGCACCGTGAGCGTGCCCGCCCCGGTCGGCGTGTCGGTGGCTGCTCGTAGACTCCCTCTGTGGACACGACCCTTCAGGACCCGCTCGTCGGGCAGCTGCTCGACAGCCGTTACCGCATCGACGGGCGCATCGCGGTCGGCGGGATGGCCACGGTCTACCGGGCCGTGGACACCCGCCTCGACCGCGTGCTCGCGCTCAAGGTGATGCATCCGACGCTGGCGGCGGACGCCTCCTTCGTCGACCGCTTCATCCGCGAGGCCAAGTCGGTGGCCCGCCTCTCCCATCCGAACGTGGTCGGCGTCTTCGACCAGGGCACGGACGGGTCGTACGTCTACCTCGCGATGGAGTACATCGCGGGCTGCACCCTGCGTGACGTGCTGCGCGAGCGCGGCGCGCTGCAGCCGCGGGCCGCGCTCGACATCCTGGAGCCGGTCCTCGCCGCGCTCGGCGCCGCGCACCGCGCGGGCTTCGTGCACCGCGACATGAAGCCGGAGAACGTCCTCATAGGGGACGACGGTCGCGTGAAGGTCGCCGACTTCGGGCTCGTCCGCGCGGTGGACACGGTCACGAACACGACGGGCACCGTCCTCGGCACCGTCTCCTACCTCGCCCCCGAGCAGATCGAGCACGGCACGGCGGACACCCGCGTGGACGTGTACGCGTGCGGGGTCGTGCTCTACGAAATGCTGACCGGCGCCAAGCCGCACTCCGGGGACTCCCCCGCCCAGGTCCTCTACCAGCACCTCAACGAGGACGTCCCGCCCCCGTCGGCGGCCGTCCCCGGGCTCGCGTTCGCGCTCGACGAGCTGGTCGCCTCCGCCACGGCGCGCCATCCCGACGTCCGTCCGTACGACGCGGTGGCGCTGCTCGCCCAGACCAGGGAGGCGCGTGCCGCCCTGACCGAGGAGCAGCTGGACGCGGTCCCGCCGCAGGCGCACCCGGCGGACCACGACGGTTCGGAGGACCGTACGAGCGTCATCCCGCGCGCGGGACGTCCCGTCCAGCTGCCGCTGCCCGCCGAGGGCGAGCGGAGCGGCGGGGGCGGCACGGGCGGCGAGGACGCGCTGAACCGCACCAGCATCCTGGCGACGCCGCCCGCGGGACCGCCCGCGCCGCCCGGCCCGCCCGCAGGCGCCCGCGCCGCCCGCCGGCGGTTCGACCCGCGCCGGCGCACCCTCATGGTCATAGCCGGCGTCCTGCTCGTCCTCGGCATCGGCACCGGCGTCTGGTACATCAACTCGGGCCAGTTCACCGAGGTCCCGCCGCTCCTGGCGAAGACCGAGGCGCAGGCGAAGCAGCGGCTCGACGACGCCGGGCTCGACGTCAAGGACATCAAGCGCACCTACAGCGACACGGACAAGCGCGGCACGGTCATGGGGACCGACCCCGCGCCGGGCGACCGCATCCGGCAGAACGACGGCGTGACGCTGACCATCTCGCTGGGCCCGGAGACCGTGAAGGTCCCGGACGTGAAGGGCATCCCTCTCGCCAAGGCGAAGAAGGAGCTCAAGAACTCCGGACTCGCACCGGGCATGGTCACCAAGAGCTTCGACGAGTCCGTCGACAAGGGCTCCGTGATCAGCACGGACCCGCGGGCCGGGTTCACCCGCAAGGCGGGCTCCGCCGTCGCCCTCGTCGTCAGCAAGGGCCGTCCGGTCGAGGTCCCCGACGTCACCGGCGAGTCCGAGGAGGACGCGCGGGCCGACCTGGAGGACGCCGGCCTGAAGGCCGAGATCGCCCCGGAGCGGGTCAACTCCGACGAGGACAAGGGCGACGTCGCCAAGCAGTCACCCGTCGCCGACAAGACGATCGCCGAGGGCGACACGGTCCAGCTGACGATCTCCAAGGGCCCGCCGATGGTCGAGGTCCCCGACGTCACCGGGATGAGCGTCGACGACGCCACGGCGAAGCTGGAGTCGGCGGGCTTCGAGGTCGACGAGGACCGCGGTCTGCTCGGCATCTTCGGGGACACGGTGAAGAAGCAGTCGGTGGACGGCGGCGACACGGCGCCCAAGAACTCGACGATCACCATCACGATCCGCTGAGGATTCGAGCACCGGGCCCCGCGCCCGGGAGGACCCCCGCCGGGGCACTTCCGGGCGCGTGCCACCCTTGACGGTGTGAGCAGCAACATCTCCCCCAGCACCACGCCCTCCGGCACCACGTCCCGCAACCCCGTGGGCGGTCACGTCCCCGTGGCCGGTGGGCTCGCCTCCGTCGGCCTCTCGTACGCCAGGGACCTCGGCGCCGAGGCCGTCCAGGTCTTCGTCGCCAATCCGCGCGGCTGGGCCACCCCGCCCGGCAACCCCAAGCAGGACGAGGAGTTCCGCGCGGCCTGCGCCGCAGGGAACATCCCCGCGTACGTCCACGCGCCGTACCTCATCAACTTCGGCTCGCACACCGAGGCGACCGTCGACAAGTCCGTGGACTCCCTGCGCCACTCGCTGCGCAGGGCGCGCGCGATCGGCGCGCTCGGCGTCGTCGTGCACACGGGTTCCGCGACCGGCGGCCGGGAGCGTGCCGTGGCCCTGGCGCAGGTGCGCGAACGCATGCTGCCGCTCCTCGACGAGCTGACGCACGACGACGACCCGTTCCTGCTCCTGGAGTCGACCGCGGGCCAGGGCGCCTCGCTCTGCTCCCGCACGTGGGACTTCGGCCCGTACTTCGAGGCGCTCGACTCACACCCCAAGCTCGGTATCTGCCTGGACACCTGCCACATCTTCGCGGCGGGCCACGACCTGGCGGGCCCGGGCGGCATGAAGCAGACCCTCGACCTTCTCGTCGACACCGTCGGCGAGGGCCGCCTGAAGCTCATCCACGCCAATGACTCCAAAGACGTCGTCGGCGCGCACAAGGACCGGCACGAGAACATCGGAACCGGCCACATCGGCGAGGAGCCCTTCCGCGAGCTGATGCTCCACCCCGCCACGGAAGGCGTCCCCCTGATCATCGAGACCCCCGGCGGCAAGGAGGGGCACGCGGCGGACGTGGCGCGCCTGAAGGAGCTCAGGGGCGTCTAGGCCCTGTGTCGAAAGTCCCTGGCGGCAGGGTCAGAGCTCGGGGCCGTCGCCGGGCTCTTCCTGGTACGAGTAGCGCTGTTCCAGCCAGGGGTCGCCGAGGTTGTGGTAGCCGCGCTCCTCCCAGAAGCCGCGGCGGTCCGCCGTCATGTACTCGACGCCGCGGACCCACTTGGGGCCCTTCCATGCGTACAGGTGCGGCACCACGAGCCGGAGCGGGAAACCGTGTTCGGCGGTGAGGAGTTCGCCGCCTTTGTGCGTGGCGAGAATCGAGCGCTCGGAGGCGAAGTCCGACATCCGCATGTTCGAGCTGAAGCCGTACTCGGCCCAGACCATGACGTGGGTGGCGTTGGCCGCCGGCGGCACGAGCTCCAGGAGCTTGCGGGCCGGGAGGCCGCCCCACTCCGCGCCCAGCATGCTGAACTTCGTCACGCAGTGCAGATCGGCGACAACGGTGTCGTAGGGCAGCGCGGAGAACTCCTCGTGCGACCAGCAGTGCTTCTCGCCGTCCGCGGTGGCCCCGAAAACCCTGAACTCCCAGCGCTCGGGACGGAACTTCGGCACCGGTCCGTAGTGCGTGACCGGCCAGCCGCGCTGCAGCCGCTGACCCGGCGGAAGCTCCGGCTCCGCTGCCTGTCGAGATGCGCGTTCCGCCGGCTGACCCATGACTCCATCCTGACAGACCCGGGGCGGTGGACGTGACCAGCCGGAGCCCGGGCGGCACCGATTGGGGCAACTCCTACTAAGCGTGCACTTACTGGACGCCCTCCGAACACCGGTGCAAGGATGCGCGCTACCTGCCCAGTCACTCGTGCGGAAGGAGCCTCTGCGATGCAGGGCGACCCCGAGGTCATTGAATTTCTCAACGAGCAGCTGACCGCCGAACTCACGGCGATCAACCAATACTTTCTCCACGCCAAGATGCAGGAAAACTTCGGCTGGACGAAGCTCGCGAAGTACACCCGTGCCGAGTCGTTCGACGAGATGAAGCACGCGGAGGTGCTGACCGACCGGATCCTGTTCCTCGACGGTCTGCCCAATTACCAGCGGCTCTTCCATGTGCGCGTGGGCCAGACGGTCACCGAGATGTTCCAGGCCGACCGGCAGGTCGAGGTGGAGGCGATCGACCGCCTCAAGCGCGGGATCGAGGTGATGCGCGCCAAGGGCGACATCACGTCCGCAAACATCTTCGAGTCGATCCTCGAGGACGAGGAGCACCACATCGACTATCTCGACACGCAGCTGGAGCTCGTCGAGAAGCTGGGAGAGGCGCTCTACATCGCGCAGCTCATCGAGCAGCCGGAGAGCTGAACCGGCCCCTGAGGGTCAGGCCGCCTCGGGGAGTTCCGCCTCGGGAGCCAGCGCCACAGCCGGTTCTCCCTGGTCCACGAGGTCACGGCGGGGGCACGCGCCCCGGCCGAGCAGCGCCTGGATGCGGCGTACGCACGAACCACAGTCCGTGCCCGCCTTGCAGGCCGACGCTATCTGGCGGGGGGTCCAGGCACCGTCCGCCGCGTGCTTCTTCACCTGCGCCTCGGTGACCCCGAAGCAGTTGCAGACGTACACGCGGTTTCACCTCCCGGGCAGGACTCATCGGTAACGCCGTCCCGATTGATCGGTGAGGCTAACCTAACCTTACCCGCGACGTCCTGCCCACAAAAGCCCCGGATACGCCGGTGGGGCGCGGATCACACGGATCCGCGCCCCACGCGCACGTACAGATGTGCCGACCAGACGTGAGAACTACTGGTCGCGGTACATCTCCGCCACCAGGAACGCCAGGTCGAGCGACTGGCTGCGGTTGAGCCGCGGGTCGCACGCCGTCTCGTAGCGCTGGTGCAGGTCGTCGACGAAGATCTCGTCGCCGCCGCCCACGCACTCGGTGACGTCGTCACCGGTGAGCTCGACGTGGATGCCGCCCGGGTGGGTGCCGAGGGCCTTGTGGACCTCGAAGAAGCCCTTGACCTCGTCGAGCACGTCGTCGAAGCGGCGGGTCTTGTGGCCCGAGGCCGCCTCGTAGGTGTTGCCGTGCATCGGGTCGGTGATCCAGGCGACGGTCGCGCCGGACGCGGTGACCTTCTCGACGAGCTCGGGCAGCTTGTCGCGGACCTTGTCGGCGCCCATGCGGACGATGAAGGTCAGCCGGCCGGGCTCGCGGTCGGGGTCGAGGCGCTCGATGTACTGCAGCGCCTCCTCGGCCGTCGTGGTCGGGCCGAGCTTGACGCCGACGGGGTTGCGCACCTGGGAGGCGAACTCGATGTGCGCGTGGTCCAGTTGACGGGTGCGCTCACCGATCCAGACCATGTGGCCCGAGGTGTCGTAGAGCCGGCCGGTGCGGGAGTCGGTGCGGGTCAGCGCCGATTCGTAGTCGAGGAGCAGCGCCTCGTGCGAGGCGTAGAACTCGACGGTCTTGAACTCCTCCGGGTCGGTGCCGCAGGCCCGCATGAAGTGCAGCGCGTTGTCGATCTCGCGGGCCAGCTGTTCGTACCGCTGGCCGGAGGGGGACGACTTCACGAAGTCCTGGTTCCAGGCGTGCACCTGGCGCAGGTCGGCGTAACCGCCGGTGGTGAAGGCGCGCACCAGGTTGAGCGTGGAGGCGGACGCGTTGTACATCCGCTTCAGGCGCTCGGGGTCCGGGATCCGGGCCTCTTCGGTGAAGTCGAAGCCGTTGACGGAGTCGCCCCGGTAGGTCGGGAGCGTCACGCCGTCGCGGGTCTCGGTCGGCTTGGAGCGCGGCTTCGAGTACTGCCCCGCGATGCGGCCCACCTTCACGACGGGCACGGACGCCGCGTATGTGAGGACGGCACCCATCTGGAGCAGCGTCTTCAGCTTGTTCCGGATGTGATCGGCGGACACGGCGTCGAAGGCCTCGGCGCAGTCGCCGCCCTGGAGGAGGAACGCCTCTCCCTTGGCGACAGCGGCCAGTCGGGCGCGCAGCTGGTCGCACTCGCCCGCGAAGACGAGCGGCGGATACGACTCGAGGTCCGCGATCACATCGCGCAGAGCCTCGGCATCGGGGTACTCGGGCTGCTGCGCCGCGGGCAGGTCTCGCCAGGTGTTGCCACCGGTAGCGGTGGTCTTAGCGTTCACGGTCACCTCGTCAACACTACGTGGTGATGCGCCCCGTCCATCCCCCCGCTCACGAAGTGAGACGGACGAGACACCACGGAGTGACCGATGCGCTAAGGTGCGGGACATGCGTACGCAGACGACGACCCAGAACTGGTGGTGGCCCGCTCATCCGGCGGCCCACTGACTCTGCGCGCACACAGACTCGCGAAGGCCGCCCGAGGGGCGGCCTTCAGTGTTTTCCGGACTCTGCCGGGAGCGGGCCGTTCCTCTCCGAGTGAGAAGGAACAGCCCCCATGCAGCCAACACAGCAGCCAGCAGAGCAGCCGACACGGCAGCTGACCGACCTCCTGTCCGACGACCGTCCCTTCGCCCTGCTGCGCCGCCGTACCCCGGGCCGCGACCACGGCACGGTCGAGGTCCTGACCGGCCCGACGGGCACGTACGAACGCCTCGCGGACATCCCCGAAGGGCTCGCCCTCGTGCCGTTCCGGCAGATCAGGGAGCGCGGCTTCGACGTCCGCGACGACGGCACGCCGCTGACCGTCCTGACGCCCGAGGAGCGGTACGAGGTGCCGCTCGCCGACGCCCTCACCGCGCTGCCCGCGCACGACGTGCGGGTCGAGGGCGGGGCCTTCGACGTGGACGACGCGGCGTACGCGGACATCGTGGGGCGGGTCCTGCGCGAGGAGATCGGGCGGGGCGAGGGCGCCAACTTCGTCATCCGGCGGACGTACGAGGGTGAGATCCCGGGCTTCGGGCGCGCGGACGCCCTCGCGCTCTTCCGGCGGCTGCTGGTGGGCGAGCGGGGCGCGTACTGGACGTACGTCGTGCACACCGGGGAGCGGACGCTCGTCGGGGCGAGCCCCGAGGTGCACGTGCGGATGTCCGGCGGGACCGTCGTCATGAACCCGATCAGCGGCACCTACCGCTATCCCGCGGAGGGCCCCACCGCCGACGACCTCCTTGCCTTCCTCTCCGACGGCAAGGAGATCGAGGAGCTCTCGATGGTCGTCGACGAGGAGCTGAAGATGATGTGCACGGTCGGCGACATGGGCGGGGTGGTGGTCGGGCCGCGCCTGAAGGAGATGGCCCACCTCGCGCACACCGAGTACGAGCTGCGCGGCAGGTCGTCGCTGGACGTGCGGGAGGTCCTGAAGGAGACGATGTTCGCGGCGACCGTCACCGGGTCGCCCGTGCAGAACGCCTGCCGTGTCATCGAGCGCCACGAGGCCGGGGGCCGCGGCTACTACGCGGGTGCCCTCGCCCTCATCGGCCGGGACGCGGGCGGCGCGCAGACACTGGACTCCCCCATCCTCATCCGCACCGCCGACATCTCCCCGGCCGGGCGCCTCCGGGTGCCGGTGGGCGCCACGCTGGTGCGCGGCTCCGACCCGATGAGCGAGGTCGCCGAGACGCACGCGAAGGCCGCGGGCGTCCTGGCCGCGCTCGGCGTACGCCCCGGACGCGCCCGCGACGAGGAGGCGCGGCCCGCGCTCGCCGACGATCCCCGGGTGCGGGCGGCCCTCGACGGGCGGCGCGCGGCGCTCGCGCCGTTCTGGCTGCGGATGCAGGAGCGCGCGGACGACCTGGCGGGGCACGTGCTCGTCGTGGACGGCGAGGACACGTTCACGGCGATGCTCGCGCACGTGCTGCGCTCCTGCGGGCTCGGCGTGTCGGTGCGGCGGTACGACGAGGAGGGGCTGCGGGAGGCCGTGCTCGCGCACGAGGGGCCCGTGGTGCTCGGTCCCGGTCCCGGCGACCCGGCCGACCTGGCCGATCCGAAGATGCGGTTCCTGCGCTCACTGGCGGCGGAGGTGGTCCGCACGCACCGGCACGGCGTGCTCGGCGTCTGTCTCGGGCACGAGCTGATCGCGGCCGAGCTGGGTCTGGAGATCGTACGGAAGGAGGTGCCGTACCAGGGTGCGCAGACGGGCATCGACCTGTTCGGGCGCACCGAGACCGTCGGGTTCTACAACAGCTTCGTGGCGCGCTGCGACGACGAGGCGGCGGGGGAGCTCGCCGCGCACGGCATCGAGGTCAGCAGGGACGCGGCGACCGGCGAGGTGCACGCCGTGCGCGGGGCGTCCTTCGCGGGCGTGCAGTTCCACCCGGAGTCGGTGCTCACGCTGCGCGGGGCCGACATCGTGCGGGAGCTGCTGGGTCAGCTCCTGTCCGGGGCCGGGACGAGGACGTTGTCGGAGCGGCGGCCCGCCAGGTAGTCCAGGACGTTGCGCACCGTGGTGTCGATGATCTGGCCGACGGCGTCCGCGGTGTAGTACGCCTGGTGGGACGTGACCACGACGTTCGGGAAGGTGACGAGGCGGGCCAGGGTGTCGTCGGCGACGACCTCAAGGGACTTGTCGAGGAAGAACAGGCCCGCCTCCGCCTCGTACACGTCCAGGCCCACCCCGGTGAAGCGGCCGGCGCGCAGCTCGCGGACCAGGGCCTCGGTGTCGATCAGGCCGCCGCGGCTGGAGTTCACCAGGATCGCGTCGTCCTTCATCGTCCGCAGCGCGTCGGCGCCGATGAGGTGCTGGGTGGTCGGGAGCAGCGGTACGTGCAGGCTGACGAGGTCGGCTTCGGCGAGGAGTTCGGCCTTGTCCACGTACTTCATGCCGAGTTCGAGGCAGGCGGGGTTCTCGGCGACGTCCCAGCCGAGCAGGCGCATGCCGAAGCCGTGGGCGATCCGGGTGAACGCCTCGCCGATCTTTCCGGTGCCGACCACGCCGACCGTGCGGCCCCGCAGGTCGCGGCCCATCAGGCCGTCGAGGCGGAAGTCGAAGTCGCGGGTGCGGTTGCTTGCGCGGACGATGCGGCGGTTGACGGCCATCGCGAGGGTCCAGGCGAACTCGGCCACCGAGTAGGGCGAGTAGTACGAGACGCGGGCGACGGTGAGGCCGAGGCGCTCGGCGACCAGCAGGTCGATGTTGTTGAACCCGGTGGACCGCTGGGCGATCATCTGCGTGCCGCCTGCGGCGAGGGTCTGCAGGACGCGGTTGTTCAGCGTGGCGTTGACGCTGGAGGAGACGATCTCGTAGCCCGCGGCGATGGGGGCGGTGTCCTCGTTGAGGAAGACGTCGACACAGCGGACGTCGTGGTGTCCCCGGAAGGCCTTCTCGATCAGCGGCTTCTCGTCGGACTGCACGCCGAACGCGAGGATCTCCATGGCCGCCAGTCTAGGGAGCACCTGTCGGGACGGCACCCGGAGCGGGCGCCGCCCCTGAAGGAGTCCGGCTCAGCCGAAGAACACCCCGACCTCCTCGTACAGCGCCGGGTCCACCGTCTTGAGGCGGGCCGTGGCCTCGGCGATCGGCACCCGCACCACGTCCGTGCCGCGCAGCGCGACCATCTTCCCGAAGTCGCCGTCCCGCACGGCCTCGATCGCGTGCAGCCCGAACCGGGTGGCGAGCCAGCGGTCGAAGGCGCTCGGAGTGCCGCCGCGCTGCACGTGCCCGAGGACGGTGGTGCGCGCCTCCTTGCCGGTGCGCCCCTCGATCTCCTTGGCCAGCCACTCGCCGACGCCGGAGAGCCTGACGTGCCCGAAAGAGTCCTGCGATCCGTCCTTGAGGACCATCTCGCCGTCCTTGGGCATGGCGCCCTCGGCGACGACGACGATGGGGGCGTACGACGCCTTGAAGCGCGAGGTCACCCAGGCGCAGACCTGGTCGACGTCGAAGCGCTGCTCCGGGATGAGGATGACGTTCGCGCCGCCCGCGAGACCGGAGTGCAGGGCGATCCAGCCCGCGTGGCGGCCCATGACCTCGACGACTAGGACGCGCATGTGCGACTCGGCGGTGGTGTGCAGGCGGTCGATGGCCTCGGTGGCGATGCCGACGGCGGTGTCGAAACCGAAGGTGTAGTCGGTCGCGGAGAGGTCGTTGTCGATGGTCTTGGGGACGCCGACGACCGGGACGCCGTACTCGTCGGTGAGCCGTGCGGCGACGCCGAGGGTGTCCTCGCCGCCGATCGCGATGAGGGAGTCCACCTCGTACTTGGCGAGGTTCTCCTTGATGCGGCGCACCCCGTTCTCCGCCTTGAACGGGTTGGTGCGCGACGAGCCGAGGATGGTGCCGCCGCGCGGCAGGATGCCGCGGACCGCGGGGATGTCGAGCGGGACGGTGTCGCCCTCCAGCGGACCGCGCCAGCCGTCCCGGAAGCCGACGAAGTCGTAGTCGTACTCCTGCACGCCCTTGCGGACGGCGCCGCGGATCACCGCGTTGAGCCCGGGGCAGTCGCCGCCGCCGGTCAGTACGCCGATTTTCTTGGCCCCCATAGGAGCAGTCCCTTCGCCTCAGTGACCTGATGCGAGTCACGCTAATGGTGATCCAGGTCACTGCGGCACGGTGCGAACGGTCAATTCCCTTGCGGCGCTTGGGAGTTGATCATGCACATTCACCCGTACGAGGGTCAGGCGCTGTCGATGCCGCGCTCTATCGCGTACCGCACGAGCTCCACCCTGTTGTGCAGCTGGAGTTTGCCCAGGGTGTTCTGGACGTGGTTCTGGACGGTGCGGTGCGAGATGACCAGGCGCTCGGCGATCTGCTTGTAGCTGAGGCCCTTGGCGACCAGGCGCAGGACCTCCGTCTCGCGGTCGGTGAGCTGCGGGGCCCTCGGGTCCTCCGGGGTGCCGGCGGCGGGCTCGGTGGCCAGGCGGCGGTACTCGCCGAGGACCAGGCCCGCGAGGCCGGGCGTGAAGACCGCGTCGCCGACCGCCGTACGGCGCACCGCGTCGATCAGCTCCTCGGTTGACGCCGACTTCAGCAGGTAGCCGGTGGCGCCGGACTTGACCGCCTCCAGGACGTCGGCGTGCTCGCCGCTGGCCGAGAGGACCAGGACGCGCAGCGCGGGGTTGGCGCCGACGAGCTCCTTGCAGACCTGCACGCCGGGCTTCAGCGGCAGGTTCAGGTCGAGGACAAGGACGTCGGGGGCGGCGGCCTGCGCGCGACGCACCGCCTGCTCGCCGTCGCCCGCCGTGGCGACCACGTCGAGCCCCGCCTCGGCCAGGTCACGGGCCACGGCGTCGCGCCACATGGGGTGGTCGTCGACGACCATGACCTTGATCGGATCGGCCGCCCGGCCGTCCCCGCCGGACCCCGTGGTCCCCGTGGCCGGTTCCTGTCGCTGCTGCTGCTCGCTCATCTCGCCTTTCCTGCCTTCCCCCGTGTGTCCCGCGCCTGTTCGCGCGGCACTCTCAGTTCCACTTCCGTGCCCTGGCCCGGCACCGAGATCAGCTCGGCCGTGCCCCCGATGTCCCGCAGCCGCCCCCGGATCGACAGGGCCACACCGAGGCGGCCCTCCCCCTCCGCCTCCACGAGCCGCCCCTCCGGGATGCCGGGGCCGTCGTCCCTGACCGTCACGATCACCTCGTCGGGCTCGTCCTCGACCAGGATCCACGCGCGTGCCTCCGCGCCGGCATGCCTGCGGACATTGTCCAGGGCGGCACCGACGGCGGCCGCCAGCTCCCGTGCGGTCCCCGGCGCGAGAAGCACCGGCGCCCCGGGCTCGGAGAGCGTGACCTTCGACCCCGCGTGCGCGGCGAGCAGCGGGCGCAGGTCGCGGGGTGCCGCGTCGTCCGGCTCGTCCGGGCCGTTGTCGGGCACCTCGAAGGCGCGGACGACGGCGCCCTGCGCGATGTCCTCCGACACGTGCGAGGCGGGCACCATGCCCCCGGCGACCAGAGTGCGCAGGGCGACCTCCTGCTCCCCGGCGAGCCGGCCGAGCTCCGCGGCCTCGCCGCCGATGGCGGTGCCGCGCCGCTGCACCATGGCCAGGACCTGGAGGACGCTGTCGTGGATGTCGCGGGCGAGGCGTTCGCGCTCGCGGGTCGCGGCCTCTATCTCCAGGGCGCGGGCGAGGGTGCGCTCGGAGGCGCGGGCCAGCTCCACGACGTAGCCGATGGCGATGGAGGCGATGCAGACCAGCAGGACGTTGTGCAGGGTGTCGCGGCTGAACGCGCCGCGCTGCACCACGTTGGCGACGCCCACGAGCAGGGACGCCGATGCCGCCCAGCGCCAGCCGCCCTTGATGGCGAACGCGAGCACGGAGCCCGCGGTCCATATGGAGGGCAGCGTCGGGGAGCCGTCGGTGATGCGCTGCTGCGAATCGGCGAGCGGCGTCAGGAGGATGCCGACGAGCGCGACGGTCAGGTCCGCGAACAGGAACCGCCGGGTGCAGCTCGCCGCGTTCGCGACGCGGGGCAGGGTGGCCAGGGTCCAGGGAGCGAGCACCGCGTAGTAGGCGATGGCCAGCCAGGGGCGGTCGAGCTTCTCGTGGGCCGCCACGAAGAGCCCGATCGCGTACAGCATCGTCAGGACGCGGTAGGCGGTGAGCGCGCGCCACAGCGGCTGCTCGACCGACATCCTCATGACTTTCTCGCGCTTGGCCATGTCCCCCACCGCCGCCCGTGTGCCCCACCCCTGAACGGACGCGGCTAGGAGCCGGACCGTTCCTTGTCGCCCTTCTCGGCCTTCTCGGCCTTCTCGCCCTTGTCGGCCGCCTTGGCGGCCTTCGCCGCCTCGGCGATCTGGCGCTTCGCGGCCGTCGCGTACATGTCGACGTACTCCTGGCCGGAGAGCTTCATGATCTCGTACATGACCTCGTCGGTCAGCGCGCGCAGCACGAAGCGGTCCTGCTCCATGCCCTGGTAGCGCGTGAAGTCGAGCGGCTTGCCGATGCGGATGCCGGGACGCATCAGCTTGGGCATCACCTTGCCGGGCGGCTGGATCTTCTCCGTGTCGATCATCGCGACGGGGAGGACGGGCGCACCGGTGGCGAGCGCCACGCGCGCGAGGCCGCCCGGCTTGCCGCGGTAGAGGCGTCCGTCGGGCGAACGCGTGCCCTCGGGATAGATGCCGAAGAGCTCACCCCGCTCCAGGACCTCGATGCCGCTCTTGATGGCCGCCTCGCCGGCGCCGCGCCCGCCGGAGCGGTCCACGGGCAGCTGGCCCACGCCCTTGAAGAAGGCAGCGGTGAGCTTGCCCTTCACGCCGGGCGAGGTGAAGTACTCCGCCTTGGCGATGAAGGTGACCTTGCGGTCGAGGACCGCGGGTAGGAAGAAGGAGTCCGAGAACGAGAGGTGGTTGCTCGCGAGAATCGCTGGGCCCTCGGCGGGGACGTTCTCAAGGCCCTCCACCCAGGGCCTGAAGCCGAGCTTCAGCGGCCCTCCGATGGCAACCTTCATTGCGCCGTAGATCAAACCGAGTGCCTCCTGTGTCTGTGGATCAGACCTTAACCCGGGGTACGGCCAATGGGCCCGACGACCCTGGTCGGTGTCAGTCCGGTCGCGTACGGTGAAGTACTCCCACCTCTCACGAAGGAGACCGAAGTGCCGGTCCTCCCCGGAGCCGAGCCGTACCGCCACGAAGGCGGCGAGATCGGCGTCCTCCTCTGCCACGGCTTCACCGGTTCCCCGCAGTCGCTGCGCCCCTGGGCCGAGTACCTCGCGGAGCGCGGCCTGACCGTCTCGCTGCCGCTCCTGCCCGGCCACGGCACACGCTGGGAGGACATGCAGGTCACGGGCTGGCAGGACTGGTACGCGGAGGTGGAGCGCGAGCTGCGGTCGCTCCTGGAGCGGTGCGAGCGGGTCTTCGTCTTCGGGCTCTCCATGGGCGGGGCGCTCGCGCTGCGCCTGGCGGCGAAGCACGGGGACGCGGTCGCCGGACTCGTCCTCGTCAACCCGGGGAACAAGGTGCACGGCCTCGCGGCGCACGCGCTGCCCGTCGCCCGGCACCTCGTGCCGAGCACGAAGGGCATCGTCAGCGACATCGCGAAGCCCGGCTCCGAAGAGGTCGGGTACCACCGCATCCCGCTGCACGCAGCGCACTCGCTGCGCCGGTTCTTCCGCGTGGTCGACGCCGAGCTGCCGCAGGTGACGCAGCCGCTCGTGGTGCTGCACAGCCCGCGCGACCACGTGGTGCCGCCCGCCGACTCGGCCCGCATCCTCAGCCGCGTCTCCTCCACGGACGTCACGGAGATCCTGCTGGAACAGAGCTACCACGTCGCGACGTTGGACCACGATGCGGACCGGATCTTCGAGGAGAGTCACGCGTTCATCGGCCGGCTCGCCCCCAGCGTCGGTAAGGAAGGGACGGCCACCGGTGGCTGAGCACGAGGCGGACCGCGAGGACAGCCGCGAGCCCGAGAAGAGCAAGGTGCCCGCGGACGGGACACCCGTGGACGGCACGCCCGCGGACGGCGTGCCCCTGGACGAGGACGCCGCCTGGCGGGCGATCGTCGCGGGGTACGGCGAGGAGCCCGCGGACCCGCCGGGCGCCAAGCCGTTCAAGTCCATCGAGGACCTGGCGCTCCTGGAGACGGAGACCAACGGCCCCGCGGGCGGCCCGGACGGGACGACGGAGGGCAAGTCCGGCATCGACAAGCCGGGCCCGGCCAGTCCCGGCCCCGACAAGCCGCTCGGCAGCTCCGTCTCCTTCGCACCCGGCGTCGGCCCCGGCACCGGCGGCCCGCGTGACTACACCACGCCGGAGCCCTCCGAGAGCGACTTCGACGCGGACGACGAGGGACACTTCGTGCCGCCCGAGCCGCCCCCGCTGCCCGAGGCCGACGTGACGGCCAAGTTCGCCTGGCTCGCCGTGCTCGGCGGCCCGCTGCTCATCCTCCTCGCCGTGCTGTTCGGCTGGCAGATGACGTGGTGGCTGACCACGCTCGGCATCGGCGGCTTCCTGGGCGGTTTCGCCACACTGGTGGTGCGGATGAACAGCGGGGACGACGAGGAGGACGACGACCCGGGACGCGGCGCGGTCGTCTGAGTCCACCCTCCACCACAGCCTTCGGGGCCCGTCCGGAACCTCTCCGGGCGGGCCCCCGCGTATGCCGCACACCTCGATGGAACCCGATCGGCCCGAGCGGCGAAGGAGAGGTGACACACCGAACGAGCCCAAGCCTTCGAGGCGTTCAGACGAACGAAAGGAGCCCCGATGACCGTCGATCCCGGCGTCCCCCTTCGCACGGGGCAGCGCACCTGCGAGAAGAGCGACGCCTGGTCCATCGAGCGGTCCCGGGACGAGCCCGAGCAGTTCGCCGCCCTCTTCGACCGGCATGCCGACGCCGTGTACCGGTACGCGGCCCGCCGGCTCGGCCCCGAGGCGGCGGAAGACCTGATGTCCGACACCTTCACCACCGCCTTCAAGGAGCGCCACCGCTACGACCTGGCGCGGGCCGACGCCCGCCCCTGGCTGTTCGGCATCGCGACCAACCTGATCGGCCGGCACCGCAGGGCCGAGGCCCGCCGCTTCAAGGCGCTGGCCAGGGTGCCCGCGCCGGTGCCGCACGACGAGCCGGTCGCCGACCTCGCGGTCGCCCGCGCGGGTGCCGAGGGGCTCCGCGGCGACCTGGCCGCGGCCCTGGCCGGGCTCTCGGCCCGGCACCGCGACGTGGTCCTCCTCGTGGCGTGGGCCGACCTCGACTACGAAGAGGCGGCCCAGGCGTTGGGGGTGCCCGTCGGCACCGTCAGATCGAGACTGCACCGGGCCCGCAGCACATTGCGCGAAGCACTGGGCGGATCCGATCCGACAGCTTTCCAGGAGGCACACGCCCATGAATGAGCTCGATGAACTGCGCGACTGGGACACGGGGGCTCCCCCGCTGGACGACGACACCCGCCACCGCGCGCGCGTGCGCCTGTTCGCCGCGATGAACGACGAGCCGACGGCTCGGGTACGTCCCCTGTGGCGCCGCCCCGTGCTGCGCGTCGCCGTCGCCGGGACCGTCGCGGCCGCCGTGGCGGGCACCGTGCTGGTCGCGGTGAACACCGGGGGCGACGAGGAAGCCCGCGCCAAGCCGCCCGCCGACAGCGCGCCGTCGATGCGCAACGTCAGCGCACGCGCCGTGCTGAACGGCGCGGCCGCGTACGAACGGAAGCACGAGAGGACCGTCGCCCCGCGCGACGACCAGTACATCTACACGAAGGAGATCATCAAGGAGACCGAGCAGCGCACGGGCGCGGTCAAACGGCACGTCGACGAGAACTGGCGTTCCGTGGACGGTTCGAAGCGCTCCTGGATCATGGAGATCGGCCACGGCTGGTGGTCGGAGCCCGACAAGGACAACGAGACGTCCTGGCCCCCGCAGGACTGGGGCACCCTGAAGAAGCTCCCGACCGACCCGGAGAAGCTGATCCTCTCGCTGCTCCACAAGACGGGACCGAACGACAGGAACGACTCGCTGGACGAGATCACCGACCAGGAGTGGCCGGACATCCACTTCAGCCTCGCCGGCCTCCTGAAACTCGTCCCGGTGATGCCGGAGGGCCTGCGCCCGGCCGCGTACGAGGCGCTGGGCATGGTCCCCGGGGTGAAGGCGGTCCCCGGCCAGAAGGACGCCAAGGGCCGCACGGGGGTGGCCATCACCTACGACGACCCGACGGGGCAGGGCATGTCGTTCGGCGGCCACTTCATCTTCGACCCGAAGACGTACGCCTTCCTGGGCTTCCGTGACACGCGCTCATCGGGTGACGGCAAGAACATGAAGACGTACACCCAGCTCTCGTACCTCGACAGCTGGGCGATCACCGACAAGGTGAAACAGCGCCCCTAGGGCCTCACCGGGGGACTCTGAGGGCGGCCAGGACCGGCAGGTGGTCCGTGGCCGCCCTCAGGTCGTCCGGGCCCACCCCGGGCAGGTCCAACGGCACGCCGCAGCCGAGGACTTCGATGCCGGGGGTCGCGAAGAGCGCGTCGATGCGCTGGTGCGGGTCGGCCGGCGTGGAGGTGTTCTCGCCGCCCCACGGCTTGACCGCCCAGCAGTCCTGGAGAGCCTCGGCGAGCCTGCGGAACGTCCGGCCGCCGGGCCGCTCGTTGAGGTCACCGCCCGCGACCGCGTGCTCCACGCCCATCCCCGCGAGCCGGTCGAGCAGCATCCCGCCCTGGTCGTACCGCTCGTCGCCCTGCAGGCTCAGGTGGCAGCTCAGGACGCCGAGCCTGGCGCCGCCGAAGCGGACGACGGCGGTCGCGAAGCCGCGCCGGTGCAGACCGGGGGTGAGCGGCAGCAGCACGTCCTCGGTGCGCTCGACCGTGGCGCGCAGCGAGCAGAGCAGCGCGGGTCCGGCCGCGGAGCCGCCGCCGGAGAGGATCACCAGGTCGGCGGCGCGCGCGAGTCGGGCCAGCTTCTTGCGCCAGCGGAAGAACCGCGGGGCCTCTTGGACCAGGACGAGGTCGGGGGCGCAGGCGGCGATGACCCGGGCGAGCGCGGCGGTGTCGTCGCGCATCGAACGGATGTTGTAGCTGAGCACCCGGATGACGGCCGAACCGTCGGGTTCAGTGCGGGAGTTGGGGAGCGGTTCGCTGACCATGGCGATCAAGATACGACAGCGCCCGCCGCTCCCCCGAAGGGACGCGACGGGCTCCGTACACCTGTCGTCACGAGGTCACATGACCGGATCCGGCTCCCGCGCCAGGTCCGCCGCTCCGACCAGACCCGCGTCGTTGCCCAGCTGGGCCGCGATGACCTGCGCCTCGGGGCGCCACGCCGCGCCGACGAGCCAGCGCTTGAAGGACTTGCGGATCGGGTCGAGGACCAGCTCGCCCTCGTCCGACAGGCCGCCGCCGACGATGAACGCGGACGGGTCGAAGAGCGACGCCAGGTCGGCGAGGCCCGCGCCCGCCCAGCGGGCCAGCTCGCGGTAGGAGTCGATGGCGACGGCGTCGCCCTGCCGCGCGGCCATCGAGATGTGCTTGCCCTCGATGCCCTCGGGGGTGCCGTCGCCCAGCGAGAGCAGGTACTCGGCGTTCTCGGGGGTGGCGTTGGCGCGCTGCTTCGCGTACCGCACGAGGGCGCGCCCCGACGCGTACTGCTCCCAGCAGCCCTGGCTGCCGCAGCCGCAGAGCAGGCCGTCCGGCACCATCCGGATGTGGCCGAACTCGGCGGCGACGCCGAAGTGACCGCGGCGCAGCTTGTTGCCGATGATGATGCCGCCGCCGAGACCGGTGCCGAGCGTGATGCAGATGACGTTGCGGTGGCCCTTGCCGCCACCGAAGCGGTACTCGCCCCAGGCCGCCGCGTTCGCGTCGTTCTCCACGACCACGGGCAGGCCGACGCGCTTCTCGACCTCTTCCTTGAGCGGTTCCTGGCGCCAGTCGATGTTCGGCGCGAAGTAGACCGTGGAGCGCTGCCGGTTGACGTATCCGGCGGCGCCGATGCCGACGCCGACGATGTCGTGCCCGGCCCGTGCGCCCGCCACGGCGGAGGCGATCGCGTCGACGATGGCCTCGGAAGTACCAGGGGTCGGCACCTTGAAGGTCGAGAGGATGTTGCCGTCCTCGTCGACCACTCCGGCCGCGATCTTGGTGCCGCCGATGTCGACGCCGATGGTGAGTCCCATGAATCCCTCAGTTCGATCGAGCCCCGCTACGGCCCACCGTACCCGAGGGGCATCAGTCCAGATCGATGTGTTCGCCCGCGGAGGAGCCGCCGTCTCGGGGGTCCCGGCCGGGCGCGGCGTCCTTCGTGGCGTCCCTCGTCGCGTCCTTCGAGGTGTCGTCCGCGGCGTCGCCGCGAGTCCACCGGCTCTCCTGGCCCTCGACCGCCGAGCGGTAGGCGGCGAGCAGCTCGGAGCCCGCCGCGGCGAGGTGGTCGAAGACGTCGGGGTTGCGTTCGATGACCGGCTCGACGACGGCCTTCGCCTCCTTGGCGACCTGCCGGAGCGTCTGCTCGACGGCGCCCTGCGCGACCGCGCCGAGCAGCGGTGCCTGCAGTCCGGAGAGCTTGTCCGACACGACGTCGAAGAGCTTGCGCAGCTCCTCGGCGGCGGAGCCGGGCGGCGGCCCGTACTGGGCGCGGCGGCGGGCCTTCTCCGCCGCGAGGTCCTCGGCGCACGCCCGCTCCCAGGCGTCGGCGTGACTTTCCTGGGGTTCCGGGGCTTCGCGCTCGGTGGCATCGCTCATGCCACTCGACGTTACCCGAATGGAGGTACGACGTTCACCGCTCGCGCGGCCACAGGTCCGGGTCGGGCGCGAACCGTACCCTCAGCTCGCCCTCGCGCAGCCCGGCGCCCGCGACGGTGCAGCGGCGCAGCGCAGACGGCAGGGTCACGATGCGGCGGTAGGGGCCGGCGGTGACGACGAGCTCGTCGCCGCGCCGGATCAGACCCAGCTCCTCACGGGTGACGAAGGGCAGCGGGATGTGCCATACGTACGCGTGACTGCCGTCGTCCTCGGGGGCCTCGGTGACAGGCCAGACGGCAGGGGCGGGGGCCGCCGCGGGCGCCGTCAGGCCGAGGGCTTGGAGGTCGTCGGTGCCGCGGGGGTCGCGGCCGAGGTGCGGGACCCTGACGACGTGGTCGTACGTCGACTCCCACACGTCGAGCGTCTTGTGCTGCTGCGCGCTGAGCCCGGCGAGCCAGGTGTCGGGGCTGGCGTCCGGCAGGATCCGGTTGGCGACGACGAGGTCGGTGCGCAGGCCGTGCAGGGCGAGGCCGGTGGCGGCGGCACGGACGGCGTCGGCGCCCGCGGGGCCGGGTTCGGCGACCAGGCGGACGGTGGTGCCGGGGGCCTCGATCACGCGCTGGACGGCGGCGAGTTCGTCCTCCCCGCGGGCCGCGGCCTCGTACAGCCAGGAGGCGGGCATGGGGACACCGGCAAGCCGGCCGAGCATGGGGCGCAGGGCGCGGGCCGCCTGGCGCTCGGGCGGGAGCAGCCTGCGCAGATAGCGGCGGAGCTGCTCGGGCAGGGCGAGGGTCGCGAGGGCCTTGGGGGTGGGCGGAAGGTCGACGACCACGGTGTCGTACGTGTCGTCGCGGGCGGCGTCGCGCAGGGCGCGCAGCAGCGCGAGCTCCTCGGCGCCGGGCAGCGGGGTCAGCTCCTCGCCGTCCAGGCGCTCGGCGCCGAGCAGGTCCAGGGCGGAGGCGGCACGTTCCTGCAGGGCGAGCAGGTCCTCGCGGAAGCGGGTGTCGGGGGCGGGGCGGAGGGGGGTGAGCCCCGGATGCGCGTCCGGGGCGCCGAGGACCGCGCCGAGGGTGTCGGCGCGGTCGGCGGAGATCACCAGGGTCCGGTGGCCGGCCCGCGCCGCGGCGAGTGCCGTGGCGGCGGCGACGGTGGTGCGTCCGGAGCCGCCGGGGCCGGTGATGAGGAGGGTGCGCATGGTTCTGAACGGTAGCTGGCGGGGCGCCTGGGTGGGTGGGGTGCCCACTCGCCGTGGGGGGTTTGTTCGTTTGCGGCTGCCGGTTCGTTGTGGCTGGTCGCGCAGTTCCCCGCGCCCCTGAAGCGAGGGCTTCGCCCCGCTTCCCACCCGCCCCCGTGTTCCCCACCGGCCCCCGTGCGCCTGAAGCCCCCTAGGCCCTCTAGACCTCCTTCGACTCCACCCGCTTCTTCAGGCCTGCCAGGGCTCGGTCGATGATGACCTTTTCCGCCTTGCGCTTGATCATGCCGAGCATGGGGATCTTGACGTCGACGGTGAGGCGGTAGGTGACCTCGGTGCCGGAGGCGGTGGGGCGCAGGAGGTAGGAGCCGTCCAGGGAGCGGAGCATCTGGGACTTGACCAGGGTCCAACTGACCTCGTCGTCGCCGGTCCAGGTGTAGCCCAGCGTCTGGTCGTCCTTGATCGCGCCCGCGTCCATGACGAGGCGGACCTGCTCGGCGCGGCCCCGCTCGTCCGTGGCGAGCACCTGGGCCTCCTTCACCTCACCCGTCCAGTCCGGGTAGCGCGCGAAGTCGGCGATCACTCCCATGACCTCGGCCGGTGCCGCCTCGATCGTGATGCTCGAGCTGGTGTGTTCCGCCATCGCTGTGGCTCCTCCAGATGCGGTCCGGGATGAGGGTGGTGCAACGCGTGAAGGCTACCGCGCGCGGGACGGTCACCACTCCAGGGCCCAGGGCCTGGACGTCCCGGCGAAGTGCCCGACGTTCACGCACTCCGTGGCGCCGACCCGCATGCGCCGGACCAGCGGCTGGTGGACGTGGCCGAAGAGCGCGTACTTGGGGCGGGTCCGGTGGACCGCGTCGAGCAGCGCCCGGCTGCCCCGCTCGAAACGGCGCGCCACGGTGTCGTAGAGGAGCTCGGGTACGTCCGGCGGGATGTGGGTGCACAGGACGTCGACCTCGCCGACGGCCTCGATCTTGGCGGCGTACTCCTCGTCGGAGATCTCGTAGGGCGTACGCATCGGGGTGCGCAGTCCGCCGCCGACGAAGCCGAAGACGCGGCCGCCGATCTCGACGCGCTCGCCGTCGAGGACGGTGGTGCCCGGTCCCGCGTACTCGGGCCACAGGGTGGGGATGTCGACGTTGCCGTAGGTGGCGTAGGTCGGAGTGGGGAGGACGGCGAACATGTCGGCGTACTGCTTGCGGACGGCGCGCTCGATCACCGCGGCCCGGTCGCTGTCGACCGTCCCCCACAGTTTTCGGCCGAATTCCCTGGCCTCGTCGAAACGGCGTGCGGTACGCAGCTCCACCAGCCTCGTCGCGTTCTCGGCGCCGAACAGGTCGGGGAAGATGCCGCGCGAGTGGTCGGCGTAGTCGAGGAAGAGCACGAGGTCGCCGAGGCAGACCAGCGCGTCCGCGCCGTCCCCCGCACGCGCGAGTGCTTCGGTGTTGCCGTGCACGTCACTGACCACGTTGACCCGGAAAGCTGGCATGCCGATCACCCTAGGACGGTCGTCGCGAGGGCGGTAGAGGCCCGTTCCAGCGGCCGGACCTGCGGTTACTTCCGAGTCGGGAAGACGGTGGCGTACTGTGCGATTCAGACCACGACGACGTGTGACGCACCGAACATCTGGGCCCGCCCCCCTACCGAACCAGCCATACCGATGGGTAACGTCCGGGCAGTCCAGTAGTGCTCAGCCCCCCACTCGACTGAGCACCTGCCCGATCTTGGACCGCACCGTCGCAGCACACAACGTCGTGGCGCCGGCGCCCTATGTAGGAGCAGCAGTCTTGCGCGAGTTCAGCCTTCCGGCCCTGTACGAGGTCCCTGCGGACGGCAATCTGACCGACATCGTCCGTAGAAATGCCGCGCAGCACCCGGACGTCGCCGTCATCGGCCGCAAGGTCGACGGACGCTGGCAGGACGTCACGGCCAAGGCCTTCCTCGCCGACGTGCGCGCCACCGCCAAAGGGCTGATCGCCGCCGGAGTGCGGCCCGGCGACCGTGTCGGCCTGATGTCCCGCACCCGCTATGAGTGGACGCTTTTCGACTTCGCCATCTGGAGCGCGGGCGCGGTCACCGTTCCCGTGTACGAGACGAGCTCCGCCGAGCAGATCCAGTGGATCCTCGGTGACTCCGGCGCCGTGGCCTGCGTCGTCGAGCTCGACGCGCACAACGCCGCCGTCGAGTCGGTGCGTGAGGCGCTGCCCGCCCTGAAGCACGTCTGGCAGATCGACGCGGGCGGCGTCGACGAGCTGCACGCCGCCGGTGCCGAGGTCCCGGACGCGACCGTCGACGAGCGCAGCGGCGCCGCCAAGGCCGACGACCCCGCCACGATCGTCTACACCTCGGGCACGACGGGTCGTCCCAAGGGCTGTGTCCTCACCCACCGCAGCTTCTTCGCCGAGTGCGGCAACGTGGTGGAGCGCCTGAAGCCCCTGTTCCGTACGGGTGAGTGTTCGGTCCTCCTGTTCCTCCCCGTCGCCCACGTGTTCGGACGCCTGGTCGAGGTCGCCGCGCTGATGGCGCCGATCAAGCTGGGGCACGCGCCCGACGTCAAGAACCTCACGGACGAGCTCGCCTCGTTCCGGCCGACGATGGTCCTGGGCGTGCCGCGCGTCTTCGAGAAGGTCTACAACTCGGCGCGCGCGAAGGCGCAGGCCGACGGCAAGGGCAAGATCTTCGACAAGGCGGCGGACACGGCCATCGCGTACAGCCGCGCGCTGGACACGCCGTCGGGTCCGTCGCTGGGCCTGCGCCTCAAGCACACGCTCTTCGACAAGCTGGTCTTCAGCAAGCTGCGCGCGGTCCTCGGCGGGCGCGGCGAGTACGCGATCTCGGGCGGGGCGCCGCTCGGCGAGCGCCTGGGCCACTTCTTCCGCGGCATCGGCTTCACGGTCCTGGAGGGCTACGGCCTCACGGAGTCCTGCGCGGCCACGGCCTTCAACCCGTGGGACCGGCAGAAGATCGGCACGGTCGGCCAGCCGCTGCCGGGTTCCGTCGTGCGGATAGCGGACGACGGCGAGGTCCTGCTCCACGGCGAGCACCTGTTCTCGCACTACTGGAACAACGAGGGTGCCACGGAAGAGGCCCTCGCCGACGGCTGGTTCCACACGGGTGACATCGGCACGCTCGACGAGGACGGGTATCTGCGGATCACCGGCCGCAAGAAGGAAATCATCGTCACGGCGGGCGGCAAGAACGTCGCTCCGGCCGTGATCGAGGACCGTATCCGCGCGCACGCGCTGGTCGCCGAGTGCATGGTCGTCGGCGACGGGCGTCCGTTCGTGGGCGCACTGGTCACCGTCGACGACGAGTTCCTCGGCCGGTGGGCGGCGGAGCACGGCAAGCCGGCGGGGTCGTCGGCGTCCTCCCTCCGCGACGACGCGGATCTCCTCGCGGCGATCCAGAGCGCGGTGGACGACGGCAACGCGGCGGTCTCCAAGGCGGAGTCCGTCCGCAAGTTCCGCATCATCGGCTCGCAGTTCACGGAGGAGTCGGGGCACCTGACTCCGTCGCTGAAGCTGAAGCGGAATGTGGTGGCGAAGGACTACGCGGACGAGATCGAGGCGATTTACCGCGGGTAGCGTTGACGGTCCCGCCCACTCGCCGTGGGTGGCAGCTACCCGTCCGCGACTCCCGCGCCGCGCTGGTTGCTCGCGCAGTTCCCCGCGCCCCTAAGAGCTGGGGCTGCGCCCCGCTCTCTCCCTGCCTGGAGGCGGCGGAGCCGCCTTTCAGGGGCGCGGGGAACTGCGCGGACGCCCCCCACCGGCCCGCAGGCGCGAAACGAGCCCCCGCGGCACGGCCGAGGGCGGGCCTTTAGGGGCGCGGGGAACTGCGCGAGCAACCCCCACCGCCCGTAAGGCGCGAAACGAGCTCCGCGGCACGGCCGAGGGCGGGCTTTTAGGGGCGCGGGGAACTGCGCGGACGACCCCCACCGGCCCGCAGGCGCGAGACGAGCCCCCGCGGCAGGGCCGAGGGCGGGGGGTGCAGGGGTGCGGGGAACTGCGCGGGCCGCACCCGCCCGCCTCCGCTACAGGAGTGACTTGAGGTTCTCCGCCAGGAGGTCCCAGCGCCACTTCTCCTCCACCCACGCCCGCCCCCGCTCCCCCATCCGGGACCGAAGCTCCGCGTCACCCAGCAGCGCGGTGATGCGGTCCGCCGCCTCCTCGGGCGCGCCACCCCGTACGACCCACCCCGTCTCCCCGTCCCGCACCGCATCCGGCGCCCCGCCGGAGTCCCCCGCGACGACGGGCAGCCCTGTCGCGGACGCCTCCAGGTAGACGATGCCGAGGCCCTCGACGTCGAGGCCCCCGCGCCGCGTCCGGCAGGGCATGGCGAAGACGTCCCCCGCGCCGTAGTGCGCGGGAAGTTCCGACCACGGGACGGCCCCCGTGAAGCGGACGGAGTCCGCGACCCCCGTCTCCGCGGCGAGCCGACGCAGGTCCTTCTCGTACGGGCCGCCCCCGACGATCAGCAGCACCGCGTCCGGCTCCGCGGAGAGAATCCTCGGCATGGCGAGGATCAACGTGTCCTGGCCCTTGCGCGGCACGAGCCGCGACACGCACACCACCACGGGCCGGTCCGTCAGGCCGAGCCGCGCCCGCACCTCGTCGCCGCCCGACCCCGGGTGGAACGTCTTCTCGTCGACCCCGGGCGGGAGTTGGACCATACGGCCCGCCGCCGCCGGGCTCAGCGCAGCCGCGATCCGCGAGCGCGTGTACTCGCCGAGATACGTGATCGTGTCCGTCGCATCGCCGATCCGGCGGAGGAGTTGGCGGGAGGCGGGCAGCTGGGCCCACCCCGCCTCGTGGCCGTGCGTCGTCGCGACCAGCCGCGTCGCCCCCGCCTTGCGCAGCGCGGGCGCCATGAGCCCGAGCGGCGCCGCCGCCCCGAACCACACCGACGTGCAGCCGTGTTCGCGCAGGAGCGACACCGCGCGACGGGTGACGCGAGGCGTCGGCAGCAGCATCGTCGTGGCGTCGCGTACGACCTGGAAGGGCTGCTCGGCGTCGAAGGCGGCCGTCGCCTCCGCGCCTTCGCGGCCCCGCTTCCACGTGGAGGCGTAGACGACGAGCTGCTCGGGGTCCAGGCGCAGCGCCATGTTGTGCAGGAACGCCTGGATGCCACCGGGCCTGGGCGGGAAGTCGTTCGTGACGATCAGGGTCTTGTGCATCGCGCACGACAGTACCGAAGCGCGGCCCCGGCGCCGAAAGCCACGGCCCAGCCTCTTCGCCCCTCCCCCGCCCCGCCCGGCATCATGTCGTCTTGAATCCTGATTAAGCATGTGAAAAGGGGCGAGGCGCTCATGGCACGCATCCTGACCGTCTGGGGGCTGACCAGGGCCCTGCTCATGCTCTTCGTCCTCCACGTGTTCACCGCCCCCGGACCCGACGTGACCAGCGACGTCTCCGTCATCTATCAGGGCTGGTACGAGATCCTGCGCACCGGCACCTTCCCGCTCGACGACGTCACCTGGCAGTACCCGCCCGCCGCCGCCCTCGCGGTCCTCTCCCCGGCCCTCCTCCCCTTCCTCGACTACGCACCCGCCTTCTTCGTGTGCTGTCTGCTGTGCGATGCGGCCGTGTGTGCGCTGCTGCTCTACGCGGGGTGTCGGCCCGGGAAGTCGCTGCGGGGGGCTTGGGTGTGGGTGATCGGCGTCGTCCTGCTCGGGCCCACCTCGTACGCGCGCTACGACGTGCTGGTCGCCGCCGTCGCCGTCGCCGGGCTGCTCGCCGGGGCCCGGCACCCGCGCACGATGGGGGCGCTCGCGGGGTTCGGGGCACTGCTCAAGGGGTGGCCCGTGCTGCTGCTCGTCGGCGCGCCGCGCGGGCGGGCGACGCGCCGGTCGTGGAGTGCCGCGGCGGGCACAGCCCTTGTGCTCGCCCTGGCTTTCCTCGTCACGATGCCGGGGGCGCTCGCCTTCCTCACCTTCCAGCGCGACCGCGGCACCGAGGTCGAGTCGCTCGGCGCCCTCGTCTTCCACGTCGCGCGCCACTTCGGCTGGCGGGGCGAAGTGCGGCTCAACTACGGCTCGGTGGAATTCCTCGGGCCGTACGTGCCGCTGGTGAGCACCGTCGCCCAGGGGCTGTCCGTGGCCGCCCTCTGCTGGCTCCTCGCGTGGCGGCTGCGCGCTCGCGTCCGTGCGGCGAGCACCCCGGCGGACGCGGCCTTCGTCGCGGTGCTGCTCTTCACCACCACGAGCCGGGTGATCAGCCCGCAGTACATGCTGTGGCTGGTCGGGACGGCCGCCGTGTGCCTGGCGTTCCGTGCGAGCCCCATGGTGGTGCCGGCGCGGCTGGTGCTCGTGGCCACGTTCGTGACGTTCCTGGAGTTCCCCGTGTGGTTCTCGCACGTGGTCGCCGGCGATCCGCTGGGGCTGGCCCTCCTCCTCGTACGCAACGGGCTGCTGGTCGCGGCGACCGTGCTGGCCTGCCGGAACCTGTGGCGTCGGACGGTGTCCGTGCCGCCGCGCGGGGCCGCGTCGCGTCCGATGCCGGAGCAGGTCAGCCAAGCTCCGCGCGCAGATACGTATGCCAGCGCGCCGTGAAGTCCTCGGGCGTGGTGTCCAATACGCCCCGCAGCGCGCCCTCGACCGCGCCGTCGCGCCCGTCGTGGGCACCCACCGCCTCGTAGAAGTCCGTGAGCTTCCGCTCGCCCCACTGCTCGGCGATCATCCGGCAGGCCAGCCACGCGCCCTCGTACGCCCCCGCGAGCTTCGCGGCGTCCCCGCCGAAGCCGAAGTCCTTGTCCTCGGGGAGCGCGGCGGGCAGGTGGCCGCGCTGGACCGCGCGGCGCAGCTCGGGCGCGGCCTGCGCGGCGGTGCGTCCGGTGTCGCGGTAGCCCACCCAGTCGGCGAAGCCCTCGGAGAGCCAGAGCGGGGTGGCCTCGGAGGTGTCCGTGCGGGTCGCGACGTGGGTCGCCTCGTGGGTGAGGACGACCCGCTTGCCGAAGTCGCCGAGCACGCCGTACGCCTCGGGGTTGACGATGATCCGGTCGGCGGGGGCCCGCCCCGACCTGCCCGTCTCGCCGGTGGTGACCGCGGCGATCCCGCGGTAGCCGGACGCGGGCGCCCCGAGGAGCCCCGCCATGCCGTCCAGCGACCGGGGCACGAGGACGACGATCCGTCCCGGCCACTTCCCCGGCCAGGCCTCCCGCACCGCGGGCACCGCCCGGTCGGCGAGTTCGCGGTGGGCGCGCAGGTCGGCGGCGCTCTGCCCGACGCCGAGTACGAGGCTGCGCTCGCCGCGCTCGGCGGTCACGCGCCCCTGGTCCCAGAGCTGTTCGCCGGTCTTCTTCGCGGGCCGCTCGTCGGTGACGTACCACTGCCCGCCGGTGCGCCTGAGCGTGAGCGTGCGCTCGGCGGTGATCGGGGCGCGGTCGAAGCCCTTGACGCGGTAGTGGAGCTCGGCGTTCGCCGTGGCCCTCGCGCCGTCGCGGTCGAGGCCGGTCAGCCGGTAGTCCCAGGAGTCGAGCGGGACGGCGCGCAGGCGCCCGAAGAGGTCCTCGGCGCCCTTGGCGGGGCGCTCGGTCCTGTCGTACGCCTTCTCGTCCCCGGCGAGGACGGCCCGCGCCCGCCGCTCCAGGACCTTGCGCACCTCGCCCGCCGCCGCGTCCGGGACGGGGTCGCGTCCGCCGCATCCGGCCAGCACGACGAGACAGAGGGCGCAGCAGAGCGCCGCCAGCCATGACCCACGTCCGTGACCTGCCACCTTCCCGATCGTACGGGGCGTGCGCGGCGTACGGCCGGTCAGATCCGCGTCACGGACGAGACCGGCATCATGCCGACGGGGTCGTAGCGGACCGGCGCTCCGGGGTAGGGGGCGTGCACGACCTGGCCGTTGCCCATGTACATCCCGATGTGGCTGGCGTCGTCGCGGTAGGCGACCAGGTCACCGGGTTGTGCCTCGGACAGGGACACCTGGCGTCCCGCGTACCGCTGGGCCTGCGAGGTACGGGGCAGGCCGACCCCTGCCTGGGCGTACGACCACTGCATGAGGCCGGAACAGTCGAATCCGGAGGGTCCGTTGGCGCCCCACACGTAGGGCTTGCCGATCGCGGACCGGGCGGCGGCGATCGCCGCGGCGGCGCGCGAGGAGGACGGGGCGCCGCCGAGCTCGGGCAGGCCGTCGCGCCCGCCGGACCGCGAGGACCTGTCGTACGCGTCGCGCTCGTCGTCGGGCAGCGAGTTCAGGAGCTTCCTGGCCTTGGCGAGCTTGTGCTCGACGGAGCGCTTGTGGCGGGCGACGGTGGTGCGGCTCTTCTCCAGCTCGGCGAGTTTGCGGCCCGCCTCGGCGCGCTGCTGCGCGAGGGTGCGCTGCGCCCGCTGGAGGTCGGCCAGTTCGCCCGCCTGGCGGGCGCTGACGCGGTCGAGGACCGAGGCCCGCTCCAGGTAGCGGTCCGGGTCGGAGGAGAGCATCAGGGCCAGCGAGGGGTCGATGCCGCCCTCGCGGTACTGCGCCCCGGCGAGGGCGCCGAGGGCGCCGCGCATCCGGTTGATGCGCTCCTGGCCGCGCGCGACGCTGTCCTTGGCCCGTGCGACCTGCGCGCGCAGCTTGTCGGCGTGCTCGTCGGCCTTGTTGTACGACTCGGTGGCCTGCTCCGCCTGTTCGTAGAGCCGGTCCACCTTGGCGCGCGTGTCGGACGGCTTGTCCTGCGGCGCGGCACCTGCGGGCGCGGCAGCGAGGGCCGCCGCCGCGGTGGCCGCTGCCGCTGAAAGGACGGTCACGCGCGTGCTCCGGTCGAGACCGGGCTGTGCGGGACGGCGATGGAACCCCACGGGACGCCGCTCTCCCTTCCGATGACACAGACTCTGACGACCCCCCGGGTGTCCCGGGGAATGCGCGCCGACAGTAGCCGTGCGGGAACGGACGGCCAAAGACCCGTCCGGGTGCGGAAAGGGCGCGGACAGCCCGACGCCCCGCTTCTGACGCAGGTCATCAACGGGGCGTGGGGTCAGCGGGAGTTGCCGGAATTCGCCCGTTTGGGCGGTGTCGGCAATGCGTTGACGCCGAGCGTCAACCGGGATTCGTCAGACGCGGACGCCGAACTGGAAGGTGCCGAGGTACGCCATCGACTCGTAGCGCACCGAGGCGCCGGGGTGCGGGGCGTGCAGCACCTGGCCGTTGCCCGCGTAGAAGCCGACGTGCGCGAGGTTGTTGAAGAACACCAGGTCGCCGGGCTTCAGTTCGCTGCGGCCGATCCGCGTGCCGTCGTTCTGCTGGGTGTATGTGGTCCGGGAGATGTGGACGCCGGCCTGCGCGAACCCCCACTGGGTGAGGCCGGAGCAGTCGTAGGAGTTGGGGCCCGTGCCGCCGGAGACGTAGGGCTTGCCTATCTGGGTGGCGGCGGCGGCCATCGCGGCGGCGCCGCGGCCGGAGGCGGGCTTCTCGTCGCCGAGGTCCACGCGCTCGTCGGCGGCGCGGCTCGCGCGCTTCTGCTCCTTGGCGTCCAGCGCCGCCTTCTCCTTGGCGGTCAGCGTGTTGAGGAGCTTCTGCGCCTCGCCGAGCTTGGCCTGGACTTCCTTCTTCTTCTTGCCGAGCTCCGTGCGGGTGTCGGCGAGGTCGTCCAGCTTGCCCGCGGCCTCCTTGCGCTGCTGCGCGAGGTCCCGCTGCTTCTTCTGGATCTTCTTGAGCCCGTCGACCTGCTGGCTGCTCAGCTGGTCGAGAGTGGACGCCTTGTCGAGGTAGTCGTCCGGGTCGGAGGAGAGGAAGAGCTGCAGGGAGGGGTCGATGCCGCCGGAGCGGTACTGGGCGCTGGCCATCGAACCGAGGCCGTCGCGCAGGTCGTTGAGCTCCTCCTGGCCGCGGGCGACCTTGTCCTGGAGATCGCCGATCTGCTTCTCGAGCTTCTCCTGCTTCTCCTTGGCCCCGTTGTACTTGTCGGTGGCCCGCTCCGCGTCTTCGTAGAGCTTGTCGACCTTGGACTTGACCTCGTCCTTGCTCGGCTTCGGCGCGGCCTGGGCGGCACCCTGCGAGGTGAGGGCCACGGCAGCGGCGGCGGTTGCGGTGAGCACGGTCACGCGGGTGCGGCTCGGCTGCTTGGGTCGACGGTGGGACGCCACGAAGGCGGCTCCTTCTTCCTCCAGCCGCCTACCGAGACCCGGTCGGCGGGTACCGCCGCCGTCACCCCGGATGGGTGATCAACCGAGCGGAGGTTCGAGGTGACATTAGTGACCTTCTTGTGATCAGTTCAAATCACACCATCAAAAAATCGTCCCAGGAGAGCATTCTTTACTCATGACGCACAGTCAGTGATGATCTTCTGACGCTACGTCGCGTGAAGGGCGCCTCAATTCGGGCATAGGGCACAGGAGTTGCCGAGTGCCGCTTAGCGAGCGAAAGCCTCGTCCTCAGCCGCGCGAGAGCCGCTTCAGGAGCACCGCCGAAGCCACCGGCCGCGCCCCCGCCTTCGCGATCCCGTCGGCCACCTCGCGGTCGGTCGAGACGACCACCACGGGCCGCCCCGGCGGCTCCGCCCGCACCAGCTGACGGATCAGCTCGTCCGCCGTGACGCCGGGCTTGGAGAAAAGCACCCGCACCCCGCGCGGCGGCGCGAGCAGCACGGGCGCGGCCAGCTCCGCGCCGTCGAAGACGCAGGTGACCTCGGCGCCCGACTGCAGGGCGAGCTGCGAGAGCGAACCGAGCAGCCGCAGCCGCTGCTTCTCCAACGGCATGGTCGGATAGCCGGTCTTGGTGACGTTGTAGCCGTCCACGACCAGGTGGGCCTGGGGCAGCGCGAGGAGCTGGTCGAGGATCGCCGGGTCGTTCTCGGAGAGCGCGCGGGCGGCGATGTCCTTGGGCGACATCCGCCCCGGCTCGACGGCGTCCACGGTCTCCGCGGGCCGCACGGAGACCGGCGGCAGGGCGAGCTCGCGCCGCAGCCCCTGCGCCGCGTCGAGGACCGTGTCGAGCAGCAGGCGCACCCGCATGTCCTCGACGCTGCGCCCCTCGCGCGCGGCCCTGCGGCTGGCCTCCAGGGCCGCCTCGGTCTCGCCGAGCCGCGCCTTGAGCCGCCGCGTCTCGCTCTCGGCGGCGGAGATCTGTGCCTGTCCCTCGGCGCGCACGGCCTCGACCTCCGCGGCGGCCTTGCGCAGCGCGGCCTCGCCGCGCTTGACGTCACTGAGCGCGCCGCGCAGTTTGCGGTGCATCGATTCGGCTTCCCTGCGCGCCGATTCGAGCTCGGCGCGCAGCCGCTCGGTCTCCGCCTTGGTCTGGCCGCGGGCCGCGACCAGCTCCTCGCGGAGCCGCTCCAGCTCCGCCCTCGTCTCGTCGTCGACGCGTTCGGCGTCGGCCCGCTGAGCCTCCTCGCCCGCGGCGGTGACCAGCTTCACCCAGCCGGTGGGCCGCAGTACGTAGGCCGCGGCGGCCACGTCGAGGGGGTCGGCGGCGGGGGGCGGCGAGCCGGCGTCCAGGGCGCCCGCGAGCTCGGGCTGGACCTCTCTGAGGCGTTCGCCGATGCGCTGCCGGAAGAGGGTGTCGTTCTCCACCGCGGCCGCCATGGCGTTGGCCGCGAACTTGGCGCGCCGGGTGGGCGTGAACCGCGCGTACTGCCGCAGCTGCGCGGGCAATTCGGCCAGGGTGAGGCCGCCGAAGCCGTCCGAGACGATCTGGACGACCCGCCGCCGCACCCCGTCGGGCAGCGGACGGTCGAGCACCTCAGCGGCGCCGTCGTCCGGCTCCCCGCCTGAGCTCTCCACCATCCGTCACCCCACTAGCTGTGCGGGCCCCGCTCCCTCAGGAGTCGGTGCCCGGCCTGTCCACGAGTTCCACCTGATCCACCGCGTTGCACCAGCGGCAGCGCACCGACTCGATGGTCTCACTGACCACCTCGCGTTCCTCGACGTTCGACTCTCCGGCCAGGTCGAGATGGACATACTCGACGACCTTCGAGCTGCGGGTCACGTCGAAACGCGTGAGATTGCCGCACAGCGTGCAGCGCCACCGGGTGGTGTCCGTCGGCAGGGGGACCGTCATCGTGGCTGCTTTCCCTCGGTGTCCTTGGTGCGTATTGCCCGTAACCCTAAGGCCTGTAAGGGGCACCACGCGGCGGCCTCCACAGCGGCATGGCGGTCTGTGCGGGAAGCGCCCGTTACGTCATGCTCTGTTCATGATCGCCACATGGGGTACGAAGGCGGGCCGGCTGCTCAGGGGACAGTCCGCCACGGTGACGTACGGACTGATCGCCGTCTGCTGCGTGATCTTCGTGATCTCGCCGGTGTCCGGGTTCAATCCCGCGTACGGCAGGGGCAACGAACTGCTCGCCGCGCAGCAGGCCTACTTCGAGCGGTGGGGCGTCGTCCCCGCCGAGCTCTTCAAGGGCGTCCCGGGCGCCGCCCTCGGACCGTTCACCGCTCTGTTCGTGCACGGAAGCTGGCTGCATCTGCTCGGGAACATGCTGTTCCTGTACGTGTTCGGGGCCATGGTCGAGGAACGCATGGGGCACCTCCTGTACGCGCTCTTCTACGTCTGCTGCGGCTACCTCGCCCTGCTCGCCTACGCGGCCGCGCACGCGGGCTCCGACCAGACGCTCGTGGGGGCGTCCGGGGCGATCTCCGCCGTCCTCGGCGCCTTCCTCTATCTCTTCCCGAAGGCGCGCGTCACCAGCCTCTTCCCGTTCCTCTTCTTCCTGCCGCTGCGCTTTCCCGCATGGGTGGTGCTGCCGTTCTGGGTGGCGCTGCAGTGGCTGGCGGCGGGGCAGGGCGGCAAGGGCACGGGGGTGGCCTATCTGGCGCACCTCGTGGGCTTCTCGCTCGGGTTCCTCTTCGCGTGGGGGTGGAGTCTGCGGAGGACTAGAGTGCGTGTGAAAGGCAGCGCACCGGCCACCGAGGGAGACAGCCAGCCGTGATCACCGCGATCGTGCTCATCAGGACCAGCGTGGACCGGATTCCGGAGATCGCCGAGTCGATCGCCGCGCTCGACTCGGTCAGTGAGGTCTTCTCCGTGACGGGTACGTACGACCTGATCGCGATGGTGCGCGTGCCGCGCCACGACGACCTGGCGGACGTCATCCCCGGCCGGATCAGCAAGATCCCCGGCGTCGAGGGCACGGACACGCACGTCGCCTTCCGCACGTACTCGCAGCACGACCTGGAAGCGGCCTTCGCGATCGGCCTCGACTCCTGAGCACTGCCCGGCCGAGGGTTTCCTCCGCATGAGGGTTTCTTCATCCGCGCCTCATCCTGACGGTGCGGTGCGTCGCGCACCCTCGCAGTCATGGTCTTCTCCCACCGCATGGCCGCCCTGGCCGCCGTCGTCGCGATCCCGCTCGGCATCGCCGCGACCAGCTACCTCCTGACGGACAGCCCCGAGCAGCCCAAGGCCCCGCCCAAGGTGGAGCTGGAAAGCGACTCGCCGTCCTCGGAGCCGGCCCCTCCACGGCCCGCCCCGAGCGACGAGAAAGTATCCCCTCCGCCGGTGAGCGAGAATCCCTCGAACGATGACAGCGGAGACAGCCGAAGCAGTGGGAACGGCGACGAAGACGCCGCGGACGACAACGACGACGACGGCCCCGGCGACGACGGGTGAGCCCCGGGGCCGCTGGATAACGGCCCGGGTCCGCATCCTGCTGTGGCTGCTCGTCGTGATGACGGTCGCCCTCACGGCGGTCGCGGCCACCACCCGATCGGTCCTGCTCCGCGACGTCGACCACCGCATCGACGGGCTCCTCGCCCAGGAGACCGCGGAGTTCACCAACCTCGCGCGCGAGGGCGTCGACCCGCACACGGGCGAGAGGTTCACCGACCCCGACCCGCTCCTGCGGCTCTTCCTGTCCCGGCAGTACGCCGACCCCGACGAGGAACTCCTCGGTCTGGTCGGCAGCTCCGGGGAGGTACCCGCCAAGAAGGAGCAGTCGCGCGAGGCGCGCATCGACCACCCCCTCGCCGAGGACCCCGCCGCGCTGCGCACCGTCTTCGCCTCGCCCGACGCGACCGGCACGGTCCACCGCGACCGGGGCGAGATCCGCTGGGCGAAGGTGGAGATCGGGGCGCGCGCGGGGCATCCGGCCGCCGCGTTCGTCGTGGCCTTCCACCCCGCGGGCGAACAGGCCAAGGCGAACGACGTGTTCACCATGCTGCTCGCCATCTCCGGCGTCGCGCTCCTGATGACGACGGGCATCGGCTGGGCGGTCGCGGGCCGCATCCTCAGACCGGTGCGTCTGGTGCGCACGACCGCCGCCCAGCTCACCGAACAGGACCTGACCCGGCGCATCCCGGTCCAGGGCAGGGACGACATCGCGGCGCTCGCCGAGACGTTCAACGGCATGCTGGACCGCCTGGAGCGGGCGTTCGCCGCGCAGCGCGAGTTCGTCGACGACGCGGGCCACGAGCTGCGCACGCCCATCACCATCGTCCGCGGCCATCTGGAGCTGATGGGCGACGGTCCCGGCGAGCGCGAGGAGACCGTCCGCATCGTGACGGAGGAACTGGACCGGATGAGCCGCATCGTCGAGGACCTGCTGCTCCTCGCCAAGGCCGAGCGGCCCGACTTCGTCGCCTCGGAGCCCGTGCAGCTCGCCGAGCTGACCGCGGACGTCTTCGTCAAGGCGCGGGCGCTCGGCGACCGCGCCTGGCGGCTCGCCGAGGTCGCCGACGCCGAGGCCCCTCTCGACCCCCAGCGCATCACCCAGGCGATGGTGCAGCTGGCCCAGAACGCCGTCCAGCACACCGCCCCCGGCCAGCGGATCGGCATCGGCTCACGCCTGTGCGCGGGACGCGTCGAGCTGTACGTCGCCGACAGCGGGCCCGGCGTGCAGCCGCAGGACGCCGGGGTCATCTTCGAGCGGTTCCGCCGCGGCACCGCCCGGCGCGGCTCCCGCGCCACGGGGGCGGGCCTCGGTCTCGCCATCGTCAGGGCCATCGCGGAGAGCCACGGGGGCGGCGTCGAGCTGCGGTCCACGGACGGCGGCGGCGCCACCTTCGTACTCGTACTCCCCGAGGGGCAGCCGGAAGGGACGGAGCGGCAGTGCACCGCATACTGATCGTCGAGGACGAGGACCGCATCGCGGCCTTCGTCGAGAAGGGCCTGCGCGCCAACGGCTTCACCACCACCGTGGTCGCCGACGGCGAGAGCGCCTACGACTACGCCCTGACCGGCGGCTTCGACCTGATCGTCCTGGACATCGGCCTGCCCGGCAAGGACGGCTTCACGGTCCTTCGGCAGCTGCGCGAGGCCCGCGTGACCACGCCCGTCATCGTGCTGACCGCGCGGGACTCGGTGCGGGACACGGTGGCGGGTCTGGAGGGCGGCGCGGACGACTGGATGACCAAGCCGTTCCGCTTCGAGGAGCTCCTCGCCCGGGTGCGGCTGCGGCTGCGCACGGCGGCCGGGGCGCCCGAGGTGACGGTGTTGCGCAGCGGGGAGGTCACGCTGGACCTGCGGACGCGCAGGGCGCGTTCGGCGGGGCGGACGGTGGACCTGACGGCGCGTGAGTTCGTACTCCTCGAACTGTTCATGCGCCACCCGGGGCAGGTGCTCTCGCGGGAGCAGATCCTGTCGCACGTGTGGGGGTACGACTTCGATCCGGGGTCCAACATCGTGGACGTGTACGTGCGCGCGCTGCGCAAGAAGCTCGGGTCGGAGCGGGTCGAGACGGTGCGCGGGATGGGGTACCGGCTGCCGGAGTGAGCGCGGGGCGCGGTGGGTGAACCTTCCTTCATCTGCGCCTCATTAAGGGCTCACGGCCCGGCACCACGCTGGACAGCGTGACCTTGAACCTGCGGCAGGCCGTGACCCTCTGCGCGGCGCTCAGTCTGTGCGCGCTGCTCGCGGTCCCCGGGAACTTCCCGGGTCTGAGCGGCGACGCCCGTCTCACCCTCGCCGTCTTCGCGCTGGCGACCTGCGCCTGGATCGGCACGCCGGTCGACGACACGTACATCGCGCTCGGCGCGGGCCTCGCCCTCACCGCGACCGGTGTGATCAGCAGCGACACCCTGTTCGGCACCCTCGGCGACGAGACGGTGTGGCTGCTGATCTGCGCCTTCGTGCTCGCGGCCGCGGTGGCGCGCAGCGGGCTCGCGGGGCGGGCGGCGGCGTTCCTGGTCAGCGGGGCGTGCACCGTACGGCAGTTGACGCATCTGACGACCGCGGCGCTGGTCGTGACCGCCTTCGCGGTGCCGGCGACCTCGGGGCGCGCCGCGCTCGCGCTGCCCGTCTTCCTCGCGCTCGCCAAGGTCCTCGCCGACCGGAGACGACTGGTCGTGATGCTGGCGCTGCTCTTTCCGACCGTGATCCTCCTGTCCGCGGTCGCGACTCTGATCGGTGCGGGGGCACATCTGATCACGGTGTCGGTCCTGTGGGAGGCGACCGGTGAGCGGATCGGCTTCACGCAGTGGCTGCTCCTCGGGCTGCCCCTCGCCATGACCTCCTCTCATCTCGCGGCGGAGGCCGTCCTGTTGACGACGACGCGGCGCGCCGACCGCAAGGGTCCGGTCCGCATCACCCTCGACCAGCTCCAGGAACACAGCGAACAGCCCGTCACCGGCCCCTGGGAACCTGCCGAGACGCGCTGCGCCCTGCTGCTCGCCACCGTCGTCGCCCTGTGGTGCAGCGAGCCGCTCCACCAGGTGCCGCCCGCCGTCGTCGCGCTGATCGGCGCGGTCGTGGCCGCATCGCCCGCGCTCGGCACCGTCGGCCTCAAGGACGCCCTCAGGACGGTCCCCTGGGCGCTGCTCCTGTTCATGGCGGCGACGATGGCGATGGGGGTCGCGCTCGCCGACTCGGGGGCGGCCCAGTGGCTGGTGTCCGGGCTGCCCCTCGACCTCCCCGCGTGGCTGTTCCTCGCCGTGGTCGTCGCGGTCAGCACGGCCGCGCACCTCGTCCTGCAGTCCCGCTCGGCCCGCTCGTCGGTCCTGGTGCCGCTGGTCGTGGCGGCGGCCGTCGGCGCGGGCGTCAACCCGGTCGCCGCGGCGCTCGCCTCCACGGCGGCGGCCGGGTTCTGCCACACCCTGCCCGCCTCCGCGAAGCCCGTCACCCTCTTCGCCGACATCCCGGACACGCCCACCTACACCCCGCGGGACCTGCTGCGGCTCTCCGCGGTCCTCGCGCCGCTGACCGCCGCGCTCGTCCTGCTCTTCGCCGTGACGCTCTGGCCGCTGCTCGGCGTCCCCGTCCGCTGAACTCCCACGGCTCACCGCCCCCTCGCGTCCACCTGGAGACCACCGTGCTGACCCGTTTCGCCATCGCCCCCAGCGGCTTCAAGGAGTCGCTGTCCGCGGGCTCCGCGGCCGAGGCCATCGCCGCGGGGGTACGCCGTGCCGTCCCGCACGCCGAGACCGATCTGATCCCACTCGTGGACGGCGGCGAGGGCACGGCCCGCGCGCTGGCGTCCGCGAGCGGCGGCCGCCTCGTCGCGCTGCCCGCGACCGGACCCGTCGGCCAGCCGATCGGCACCCACTTCGCCCTGCTGCCCGACGGCACCGCGGTCGTCGAAATGGCGGCCGTGGCCGGCCTCTCCCTGGTCCCCCGCGATCTGCGCGACCCGGGCGTCACCACGACGTACGGCGTCGGCGAGCTGATCCGCGCGGCGCTCGACACGGGCGCCCGCCGCATCCTCGTCGGCTGCGGCGACTCGGGGACGTCGGACGGCGGCGCGGGCGCCCTGCAGGCACTCGGCGCCAGACTCCTCGACCTCGACGGCTGGGAACTGCCGCGCGGCGGGCGGGAGTTGACGCGCCTGAGCCGCATCGACCCGAGCGGCATCGACCCGCGCCTCGCGGCCACCGAGCTCCGCGTGGCCTGCAACCCCTACAACGTCCTGTGCGGCGAGCGCGGCGTCGCCCGCGTCTTCGGCCCCCAGAAGGGCGCGACCCCCACCCAGGTCGAACAGCTCGCCGCCGCCCTGGAGCACTGGGCACACCTGCTCACCAGGGACCTCCGCGTGCGCGCCGATCTCTTCGAGGGTCCCGGCACGGGCGCGTCGGGTGGTCTCGGCGCCGGGCTCGCCGCCCTCGGCGCCGCCCTGCTCCCCCGCTTCGACGTCCTGCTCGACCGGCTCGACCTCGACGCCCGGCTCGCCCGCGCCGACCTGGTCATCACCGCGGAGGGCGCCCTCGACCACCAGACGCCGCGCGGCAAGGTCCCCGCCGAGGTCGCCCGCCGGGCCAAGCTCTCCGGCAGGCCCGTCCTGGTGCTCGCGGGCACGATCGGAGCCGGCGCGCACGCCGTGCGCTCCGTCGGCGTCGACGCCTACAGCTCGATCCTGCCCGCCCCGATGTCGATGACCGAGGCGCTCGGCAGGGGCGGCGAGTTCCTCACCGACGCGACGGAGCGGGCCCTGCGCATGATCCAGCTCGGCTCACGCCTGCCCGCTCAGACCGCGGCGCCGGTGTCCGGCACGCACCGTCCGTCCTCGGTGCGGTAGCTCCAGCGCGCACCGTCCGCGACCAGTTCCCTCACCGCGCGCACGAAGCGCTCGACGTGCTCGTCGGGGGTGCCCGCGCCGAAGCTCACGCGGATCGCGTTCAGCGACTTCTCGCCGGGCGCGGCCTCGGGGGCGCCGCACTCGCCGGGCTCGTCGGGCTCGCTGTCGAGGAGGGTGCGCACCAGCGGGTGGGCGCAGAACAGGCCGTCGCGTACGCCGATGCCGTACTCGGCGGAGAGCGCGGCGGCGAAGTGCGAGCTGTTCCAGCCGTCCACGACGAAGGAGATGACGCCCACGCGCGGCGCGTCGTCGCCGAAGAGGGAGAGGATCCGCACCTGCGGAACCTCGGCGAGGCCCTCGCGGACCGTCCGGATGAGGTGCTGCTCGCGGGCGACGAGCTCGTCGAAGCCCGCCTCGGTGAGCGCCTTGCAGGCGGCGGCGATGGAGTAGACGCCGATGACGTTCGGGGACCCGGCCTCGTGGCGGGCGGCGGTGTCGTGCCACTCCACGTCCACGCCGCCGTCGGCGCGCCGCGCGACCTTGCGGGAGGCGCCGCCGCCCGCGAGGTACGGCTCCGCGTCGCGCAGCCAGTCGGAGCGGCCCGCGAGGACACCGGAGCCGAAGGGCGCGTACAGCTTGTGCCCGGAGAACGCGACCCAGTCGACGTCCAACTCCGCGATGGAGACGGGGTGGTGGGGTGCGAGCTGCGCGGCGTCGAGGACGATGCGGGCGCCGTGCGCGTGCGCGGCGGCGGCCAGCTCGCGCACGGGCCACAGCTCGCCGGTGACGTTGGAGGCGCCGGTGACACAGACGAGGGCGGGCCCGTAGGGTTCACGGTCGGCGAGGGCACGCTCCAGGGTGTGGACGGCCTCGTCCGGGGTGCGCGGCGCGTTGAGGTAGGTGACGCGGGCGTCCCGCCACGGCAGCAGCGAGGCGTGGTGCTCGGTCTCGAAGACGAAGACCTGGCAGTCGGCGGGCAGCGCGGCGGCGAGGAGGTTCAGGGAGTCGGTGGTGGAGCGGGTGAAGACGACCTGGTCGCCCTCGCGGCAGCCGAGGAACTCGGCGACGGTCTTGCGGGAGTTCTCGAAGAGGTCGGTCGACAGCTGCGACAGGTACCCGGCGCCGCGGTGCACGCTGCCGTAGTACGGGGCGTACGCGGCCACGTCGTCCCACACGCGCTGCAGCGCCGGCGCGCTCGCCGCGTAGTCGAGCGCCGCGTAGGTCACCTCGCCGCCGGTGACCAGCGGGACGGTGACGTCCCGGCCGAGGACGGCGAGCGGGGCACAGACGGACGAGTCGGCGGCAACGGCGGAAACAGACATGGCGAACTCCCGTGAGAGACAAGTGAGTTCACTGCGACGACGGCCGCGCCGAAGGCATGCGGCAGCGCAGTGATGAAGAGAGAAAAGGTGCGCGGAAAGGGGCCGAAGGCCCTAGCACATTCGCTTGCTCACGAGACTGCTCCCTTGAGGACCAGGACCCCAGGGCTGTGACATCCGACGATGTCCAGGGGTCCGCGCTTGCCATACGCCTTGCTGCGTACGACCTGGTCTTCACCCGGGGCACCCCGCCACGGACGGAGGGTTGCCGGACAGCGGGCCGGGGCCGTAGTCGCTGTCACTCATGACCTGTGCAGCATCCTGCCACACGATCTTCGATGCGCAAGGCGCAGTCCAGATTCCGGACTGCGCCGTGCGTCACATTCCTCAGCGGTTGCTGGCGGACACCCAGCGCTCGAGGGCCCGCTTCGCGGCCCCCGAGTCGATCGCCCGCGCCGCCTTCGCCATGCCGGCGCCGATCTGCTCCACCAGGGGCTGATCGGTGGGCGCGAGGGCGACGAGCGCCGCCGCCGAGTTCAGCAGCACCGCGTCCCGTACGGGCCCGGTCTCCCCGTCGAGCAGCCGCAGCGCCACCTCCGCGTTGTACGAGGCGTCGGCGCCCCGCAGCGCCTCGACGGGCACCAGGTCGATCCCGACGTCCCGCGGGTCGAACGCCTCCTCGCGCACGGCGCCGTCCCGCACCGCCCAGACCCGCGAGGTCGCGGTCGTCGTCAGCTCGTCGAGCCCGTCGTCGCCGCGGAAGACGAGGGACGAGTTGCCGCGCTCGGCGAAGACCCCGGCCACGATGGGCGCCATCCGCGGATCGGCGACACCGACCGCCTGGGCGCGCACCTTCGCGGGGTTGGTGAGCGGGCCGAGGAGGTTGAAGACGGTGCGGATGCCGAGCTGGCTGCGGGCGCCGCCCGCGTGGCGCAGCGCGGGGTGGAACTTCACGGCGAAGCAGAAGGTGATGCCCGCCTCGTCGGCGACCTCGACCACCCGCTGGGGGGTGAGGTCCAGGTTGACGCCGAGCTTCTCCAGGACGTCGGAGGCGCCGGACGCGCTGGAGGCGGCGCGGTTGCCGTGCTTGACGACCTTCGCGCCGGTGCCCGCGACGACGATCGCGGACATGGTCGAGATGTTGACGGTCTTGGCGCCGTCGCCGCCGGTGCCGACGATGTCGACGCTCGGGCCCGGCACGTCGATGACGTTGGCGTGCGCGTACATGGCGCGCACCAGACCGGAGATCTCCTCGACGGTCTCGCCCTTGGCGCGCAGGGCGACCACGAACCCGGCGATCTGGGCGTCGGTGGCCTCGCCGCGCATGATGCGGTCCATGGCCCAGGCCGTGTCGTCGGCGCTCTGGTCGCGCCCGTCGAGCAGGCCGTTCAGTACGTCGGGCCAGGAACGGTCCGCCGCGGTGTCGCCTCCTGCGGGGGTCACAGCGCTCATAGCCGCTCCTGGTTTTTCCGTCTGCGTATGTAGGAAACACCCCGACACAGCGGGGTGGGACCACCCTATCCAGCCCCCGGGACGGCAAAGAGCCCCGTCCATGCAATGGACGGGGCTCCTGCCGTGGCGACCGTGTAGTCGGTCAGAGCTTCAGAGCTCGGGATTGATCAGTGGTGGCCGTGGCCGCTCGTGATCTCCTTGTACTCGTCGGCGGTGGGCTTGGGGATCTGACCCTCTTCCCCGTAGTAGCCCTTGGAGAGCTTCGCCCGGAGCTTCTGCGAACCGGACAGCTTGCGCTCGACGCCGTTCTCGTCGACCGACGGGCCGAGCTCGACCGGCTTGTACTGCTCGTGCGCGGTGAGCGTGTGCAGCTGCTCCCTGCTGAGCGGCTCGTGGACCTCGATGAACTCACCGTGCGGCAGGCGCTTGATGAGACCCGACTCGCGGCCGTGCAGCACCTTGTCCTTGTCGCGCCGCTGCAGACCCAGGCAGATCCGCTTGGTCACGATGAAGGCGATGACCGGTCCGGCGAAGAAGGCGATCCGGACGAACCAGGTGATCGCGTTCAGCGACAGGTGGAAGTGCGTGGCCCACAGGTCGTTGCCACCACCGACCAGCATGACCATGTACGCGGTGATCCAGGCGACACCGAAGGCCGTACGGGTCGGGGCGTTGCGCGGGCGGTCCAGGATGTGGTGCTCGCGCTTGTCGCCGGTGACCCAGGACTCGATGAACGGGTAGACCGCGATGGCCACGAGGACCAGCGGGAAGACCACGACCAGCGGGATGAACACGCCCAGGGCGAGCGTGTGGCCCCAGAGGTTGATCTCCCAGCCCGGCATCACACGGATCAGACCCTCGGCGAAGCCCATGTACCAGTCGGGCTGGGCGCCGGTGGACACCTGGTCCGGCCGGTACGGGCCGATGGCCCAGATCGGGTTGATCGAGGCGATCGCCGCGATGACCGCGATGACACCGAAGACCAGGAAGAAGAAGCCTCCGGCCTTGGCCATGTAGACGGGAAGCAGCGGCATGCCGACGACGTTCTTGTTGCTCTTGCCGGGGCCCGCGAACTGCGTGTGCTTGTGGTAGAAGACCAGGATCAGGTGCGCCACCACGAGGCCGAGCATGATGCCCGGCAGCAGCAGGATGTGGACCGAGTAGAACCGGGCCACGAAGTCGCCGCCCGGGAACTCGCCGCCGAACAGGAACATCGACAGGTACGTGCCGACGATCGGCATCGACAGGATGGCGCCCTGCATGAAGCGGACACCGGTGCCGGAGAGCAGGTCGTCCGGGAGCGAGTAACCGGTGAAACCGGTGAACATGCCGAGGACGAACAGCAGGAAGCCGAAGACCCAGTTGACCTCACGGGGCTTGCGGAACGCACCCGTGAAGAACACGCGCATCATGTGCACGAACATGCCGGCGAGGAAGATCAGCGCCGCCCAGTGGTGGATCTGCCGGATCAGCAGACCACCGCGCACATCGAAGGAGATGTGCATGGTCGAGTTGAACGCCTCCGACATCAACTGTCCCTGCATCGGGATGTAGCTGCCGTGGTACTCCACCTCGTTCATCGACGGGTGGAAGAACAGCGTCAGGTACACACCCGTGAGGATGATGATGATGAAGCTGTACAGGCAGATCTCACCGAGCATGAAGGACCAGTGGTCCGGGAAGATCTTGCGCATGTTGGCCTTGGCGAGGGAGTAGATCCCCAGCCGGCCGTCGGCCCAGTCCGCTACCCGCTCACCGGCGGGCGCCTTCTGGCGGTTGTCGTTCGATGATGTCGTGGTGGTGCTCATCCGCGCTCCCAGAAGGCAGGACCGACGGGCTCTTCGAAGTCGCCGAGCGCCTCGAGGTAGCCCTTTTCGTTCACGCCGATGCGCAGCTGCGGCAGGGCGTGGCCGGCCGGGCCGAAGATCACTCGGGCACCGTCGGAGAGATCGAAGGTGGACTGGTGGCACGGGCAGAGGACGTGGTGCGTCTGCTGCTCGTACAGGGAGATCGGGCAGCCCACGTGGGTGCAGATCTTGGAGTACGCCACGATGCCCTCGTGCGACCACTCCAGCTCGCGCTTGTCCTTGATGTTCTCCGGCTGGATCCGGACGATCATCAGGGCGGCCTTGGCGATCTGGGTCTGGAAGTCGTGGTCGTGCTCGGACATGCCCTCGGGCATGGCGAAGGTCAGCGAACCGACCGCCACGTCCGCGGGCCGCAGCGGCTCGTGGGTGTTCATGTTCACGAGCATCTTGCCCTTGGCCCACTTGGTGTGCCGGAGCTTGTCCTCGGGCAGCGGACCGAGGTCGCGCAGCAGGACGACGCCGGAGAGCGGGACCAGGGCCAGCGCGCCGAACATCGTGTTCCGGATCAGCTTGCGCCGTCCGAAGCCCGACTCCTCGGCACCCTGCTTGAAGTCCGCCATGACCTTGGCGCGGACCTCGGGCTCGGCCGCGATCGGGTGCCGCTCGTCGGTCATCTCGACGTCGGACATCAGGGTGCGGGCCCAGTGGACCGCGCCCGCGCCGATGCAGAACAGCGCCACGCCGAGGGTGGTGCCCAGGGCGAAGTTGAGGCCGCTGATGTGACCGATCGGCCAGATGAAGACGCTCTTGTCGGCGGGGATCGCCACGTACGAGGCGATGAAGCCGACCGTCGCGATCATCGACAGCGTGAACAGGAACGCCACGGCGCGCTCGGACCGCTTGGCGGCCCGCTCGTCGATGTCCTGGACGCGGTGCTCGTGGGGCGGCAGCCCCGGGTCGGCGAACGGGTTCTCTTCCGTCACCGCCACCGAGCCGTGCTCGGTCTCCTGCTTGCTGGGCAGGTTCTCTTCTGGAATCTCTTGGCTACTCATGACTTCTTGGCCTTTGCGGTCCGAGCGGCGACCCACACGGCGACCGCGATCAGCGAGCCGAGACCGAAGATCCAGCCGAAGAGGCCTTCACTGACCGGACCCAGACCACCCAGCTTGAGACCGCCAGGGCTCTCGGTCTTCTCACCGTTGACCGCGTCGAGGTACGCGATGATGTCCTTCTTGTTCTTCTCCGGCATCGTCGTGTCGGGGAAGGACGGCATGTTCTGCGGGCCGGTCTGCATGGCCTCGTAGATGTGCTTCGGGGAGACACCTTCGAGCGACGGCGCGAACTTGCCGTGCGTCAGCGCGCCACCTTCACCGGTGAAGTTGTGGCACTGGGCGCAGTTGGTGCGGAACAGCTCGCCGCCCTTGGCGATGTCCGCCCCGTCCGGGCTGTACTGCTTCTCGGTCGGGACCGAGGGACCGGCGCCGAGCGACGAGATGTACGCCGCCAGCTGGTCGATCTGGGCCTGGTTGTAGATGACCTTCTTCTTGGGCGCCTGGGCGCCCGGCTGCTGGAGCGGCATGCGGCCGGTGCCGACCTGGAAGTCGACAGCGGCGGCGCCCACGCCGACCAGGCTCGGACCGTCGGAGGAGCCCTGACCGCCGGTTCCGTGGCAGCTGGAGCAGCCCACGGCGTAGAGCTTCTTGCCCTCGTCGATGGCGAGGGACTGGGCGGTGTCATCGGCCTGCGCCTTGTCCGCCGGCGCGAACGCGGCGTACAGCCCCCCGGTGGCCGCCAGCGCGAGGAGTAGGACGACGACCGCCGCCAGCGGATGGCGTCGTCGTGCGGAGAGCTTTTTCACGGATTACCCCGGTGTCAGGATCTTCTGCGTCGATGCTTCTGGAATGTTTCGGATGCGTCGCGTGAGCGACCTCCGCTTACTTGATCATGTAGATCGTGGCGAAGAGGCCGATCCAGACCACATCGACGAAGTGCCAGTAGTAGGACACGACGATGGCTGCGGTCGCCTGTTCGTGGGTGAACCTCCTGGCCGCATAGGTGCGGCCGAGGACCAGCAGGAAGGCGATGAGGCCGCCTGTCACGTGCAGTCCGTGGAAGCCGGTGGTCAGGTAGAAGACCGAGCCGTACGGGTCGGACGAGAGCGAGAGGCCCTCGTGCTTGACCAGCTCGGTGTATTCGTACACCTGACCGCCGATGAAGATCGCACCCATGATGAAGGTGACGATGAACCACATCCGGAGCTTCTTCACATCCCCGCGTTCAGCTGCGAACACGCCCAGCTGACACGTGAGGGAGGAGAGCACCAGGATCGTGGTGTTCGTCGCCGAGAACGGGAAGTTAAGGGCCGAGGCCATTTCCTTCCAGTGATCAGGACCTGTCACCGATCGCAGGGTGAAGTACATCGCGAAGAGGGCCGCGAAGAACATCAGCTCGGAACTCAACCAGATGATGGTTCCGACGCTGGTGAGGTTCGGTCGATTGACCGGCGGGTGCGCGTGCCCGGTATCTACTGTCGTTGCTGTCGCCACGACCGACATTATGTCGGTCGCTTATCCCGCCCTCACCCCGGGGGGTGCCGTTCGGAGTGTCTACGGGGTGTGTCCTGCCCGGATGGCCCATCGGAGGCCTGTCCGAAGCGGTGTTGACGGGGTGTCGGGAGGAGTAGCATCCGCGCATCGGTTCCCGATCCCATGACGGCACAGCTCAGCTCGACGCAACAGCTCGACGTATCGGAGGAACAATGCAGCCGACCGCCACGGTGCTGGTCTACAGCGACAACGCGAGCACCCGCGAGCAAGTCCGGTTGGCCACGGGCCGCAGGCCGGCCACGGACGTTCCCCAGGTCCAGTTCATCGAGTGCGCGACGCCGCACGCGGTCATCAAGGAGCTGGACCGGGGCGGCATCGACGTCTGCGTCCTCGACGGCGAGTCGGCGCCCGGCGGCATGGGCGTCTGCCGCCAGATCAAGGACGAGGTCTTCCAGTCGCCGCCCGTGCTGCTCCTGATGGGGCGCCCGCAGGACGCCTGGCTGGCCACCTGGAGCCGGGCCGAGGCCGCGGTGACGCTTCCGGTCGAGCCGGTGGAGTTCGCGAGCGCCCTGGCCGGGCTGCTGCGCGCCAAGACGGCCGTCGAGGCCTGAGCGAGTCTCCAGCGGTTCACGAGCGGCACCACCGGATTCCACTAGAGGGGCCCACGCCATGGCGTGGGCCCCTCTCGCATGGCCCTCTCGTATGCCTCTGACAGCCTCTCTGCCGGGCCGTCAGACCCGCGGCCGCAGCCTGGCCGCGTCGGCCGCCGCGGGGCCCTCCTTGGTCCCGGAGAGCAGCGCGCTGCCCTTGCGCCACTTCTTCCAGCTCAGGTTCCAGTCGCCGAGTCCGTTGCCGAACGCCGGCATGTCCTCGCCGTAGCTGTTGATGACCGTCACGAGGTCGCCCTGGCGAACGGTCTCGTAGAACCAGGCGGCGTTCCCGGTGCTCATGCCGGTGCAGCCGTGGCTGGTGTTGGCGGAGCCCTGCGAGCCCACCGACCAGGGCGCGGCGTGCACATACTCACCCGAGTCGGTCACCCGTGTCGCGTAATAGACCATCTTGTCGTAGAAGTCCGATGCGCCGATGCTGGCACTGGTCATACGTACGGAGTACTCCTTGCCCAGCACCACCTTGACGCCGTTGCGCGTCGAGTAGCCGGGCTTGCCCGTGGTCACGGGCATGGAGTTGATCTCCTCGCCGTTGCGGTAGACCGTCATGTAGTGCGATCCGGCGTCCGTGACGGCTTCGACGCGGTCGCCGATGGTCAGCTTCAGGGGCTTGGCCTCGCCGCCCCACAGCTTGTCCTTGACCTTGAGGCCCTCCAGGTTGCTGGAGATCCTGACGGTCGCGCCCGCGGGCCAGTACTCCTTCGGGCGGTAGTGCAGCGTCTCGCTGTCCACCCAGTACCAGGAGCCGTCGGTGGCGGGCACCGAGCGGACCTTCAGCGCGCGCTCGACGACCGCCCTGGCCTCCTTGCCCTTCACCGGGGTGCTGAGCTTGGCCGTGACGGGCTGCCCCACGCCGTACTTGCCCGCGTCGGGGCCGAAAGTGACCTTCAGCCGCTTCTTCTCGGGGGGCAGGTCGGTGTCGAAGGTGAGGACCTTGCGGCCCGGCGCCCCCTCGTCGTCCTCCGCGCTCACCCGCACGGTGTAGTGCGCGCCTGCCGCCAGCGGCGTGGTGCTGTGCCACCGGGAGCCGTCGGCCGAGAGTTCGCCCGCCACGTACCGCCCCATCGCGTCGGTGGCCAGTACGTCGGTGATGCGCCCGTCCTCGCCCTGGGCCGTGACCTCCAGGGGCTTGTCCGGATCCGCTTTCTTGCTGCCCACGGGGCCGTTGAAGGCGATCTGGTCCGCCGCGTCGTACGGCTTGGCCGAGAGCGGGTGGCCGGAGCTCCCACAGGCCGTGGTCCCCGCACCGAGTGCGGCCACCAGCATCGTGCAGCTCAGTACCGTGCGAATTCGCGGAGTGTGGCTCATAAACACACGGTATGAAGGTTCATCACGCCCGGCGCGGCGAGTGACCCGTCCGTGGGGGTGTCGCTTACGCCGAAGGGCCCCGGCGCTCCTCGCGGAGTGCCGGGGCCCTTCGGGTGCGTCGGGAACTACAGACTCACTGGGTCTGGTTCTCGCCGCGGTAGTACTCGAACACCCAGCCCCACAGGCCGATCAGGATGATCGGGGCCGAGAAGTACAGCAGCCACCAGCCGAAGACGACGCCCATGAAGGCGAGCGCGCCACCCACGGCCAGGGAGAGCGGCTGCCAGCTGTGCGGGCTGAAGAAGCCCACCTCGCCGGCCTCGTCCGCGACGTCGGCCTCCTTGTTGTCCTGTGCGGAGGCGTCGACACGCCGGGCCGTGAAGGCCAGGTAGTAGCCGATCATGATGCACAGGCCGAAGGCCAGGAAGAGCGCCGTGGTACCGGCAGGCTCCTTCGACCAGACGCCATAGACGATCGCCATGGCGAGGACGAAGACGCTCAGCCAGATGAACATCTTGCCCTGGATCTTCACTTCGTGGCCTCCTTGTCGCCGCCGAACAGCGCGGTGTCCTTCTGTCCGTCGTTCTCGAGGTGGCCGATCGCCGCGATCTCAGGGTGGTGCAGGTCGAACGCGGGCGATTCCGAACGGATCCGCGGCAGCGTGAGGAAGTTGTGCCGCGGGGGCGGGCAGGACGTCGCCCACTCCAGGGAGCGGCCGTAGCCCCACGGGTCGTCGACCTCGATCTTCTTGCCGTACTTGGCGGTCTTCCAGATGTTGTAGAAGAACGGCAGGATCGACAGACCGAGCAGGAACGAACAGATCGTCGAGATCGTGTTCAGGGCCGTGAAGCCGTCGGCGTGCAGGTAGTCCGCGTACCGGCGCGGCATGCCCTCGGCACCCAGCCAGTGCTGGACGAGGAACGTGCCGTGGAAGCCGACGAACAGCGTCCAGAAGGTGATCTTGCCGAGCCGCTCGTCGAGCATCTTGCCGGTGAACTTCGGCCACCAGAAGTGGAAGCCGGAGAACATCGCGAACACCACGGTGCCGAACACCACGTAGTGGAAGTGCGCCACCACGAAGTACGAGTCCGAGACGTGGAAGTCCATCGGCGGCGAGGCCAGGATGACGCCGGTCAGACCACCGAAGGTGAAGGTGATCAGGAAGCCGACCGCCCAGAGCATCGGGGTCTCGAAACTCAGCGACCCCTTCCACATCGTTCCGATCCAGTTGAAGAACTTCACACCGGTCGGTACGGCGATCAGGAACGTCATGAAGGAGAAGAACGGCAGCAGCACGCCGCCGGTGACGTACATGTGGTGGGCCCACACGGTCACGGACAGACCCGCGATCGCGATGGTCGCGCCGATCAGACCCATGTAGCCGAACATCGGCTTGCGGGAGAAGACCGGAATGACCTCGGAAATGATGCCGAAGAACGGCAAGGCGATGATGTACACCTCTGGATGGCCGAAGAACCAGAAGAGGTGTTGCCATAGCAGTGCGCCGCCGTTTGAGGCGTCGAAGATATGGGCGCCGAATTTACGGTCCGCCTCCAGGGCGAACAGTGCGGCGGCCAGGACCGGGAAGGCCAGCAGGACGAGCACCGCGGTCAGCAGCACGTTCCACACGAAGATCGGCATGCGGAACATCGTCATGCCCGGAGCGCGCATGCAGATGATGGTGGTGATGAAGTTGACCGAGCCGAGGATCGTACCGAAGCCGGAGAACGCCAGACCCATGATCCACATGTCCGCGCCGATGCCCGGCGAGCGGACCGCGTCCGACAGCGGGCTGTACGCGAACCAGCCGAAGTCGGCCGCACCCTGCGGGGTGAGGAAGCCGCCGACCGCGATCAGCGAGCCGAACAGGTACAGCCAGTAGGCGAACATGTTCAGCCGCGGGAACGCCACATCGGGCGCACCGATCTGCAGCGGCATGATCCAGTTCGCGAAACCGGCGAACAGCGGCGTCGCGAACATCAGCAGCATGATCGTGCCGTGCATCGTGAACGCCTGGTTGAACTGCTCGTTCGACATGATCTGCGTGCCGGGACGGGCCAGTTCGGCGCGCATGAAGAGCGCCATGACGCCGCCGATGCAGAAGAACGCGAACGACGTGACCAGATAGAGCGTGCCGATCGTCTTGTGGTCGGTGGTGGTCAGCCACTTGATCACGACGTTGCCCGGCTGCTTGCGCCTGACCGGCAGCTCGTCCTCGTACGAGTCTGCTGCCGCGGCACCCTGGGGTTCGTTGAGGATGCTCACAGGTTGTTCGTCTCCCGGTTCTTCTCGTGGCCCGTCTGCTCGATGCCGGCCGGGATGTAACCGGTCTGGTTCTTCTTCGCGAGGTCCTCGAGGTGCTGCTTGTAGCGCTCGGGAGAGACGACCTTGACGTTGAAGAGCATCCGGGAGTGGTCGACGCCGCAGAGCTCGGCGCACTTGCCCATGAAGGTGCCCTCCTTGTTCGGAGTCACCTCGAAGGCGTTGGTGTGGCCCGGGATGACGTCCTGCTTCATGAGGAACGGCACCACCCAGAAGGAGTGGATGACGTCACGCGAAGTCAGGACGAAACGAACCTTCTCGCCCTTGGGGAGCCAGAGGGTCGGTCCGGGGTTGCCGTTCTGGGGGTTCCGCTCGCCGGGCGTGCCGACTTCGTAGACACCGCCGGCGTTGGCCGGGAAGTCCTTGCGGAAACGGTCCGGAATGGCGTCCAGGTCCTTGGACGTCTTGGCGTCGCCCTTGTCGGAACCCGGCACGTCCTCGATGTAGTTGAAGCCCCAGCTCCACTGATAGCCGACCACGTTGACCGTGTGGGCCGGCTTGTCGTCGAGTTCGAGGAGCTTCGACTCGTCACGTGCCGTGAAGTAGAAGAGGACCGACACGATGATGAGCGGAACCACCGTGTAGAGCGCCTCGATGGGCATGTTGTAACGCGTCTGCGACGGTACTTCCACCTTGGTGCGGCTGCGCCGGTGGAAGATGACGCTCCACAGGATCAGACCCCAGACCAGCACGCCCGTGGCGAGCGCTGCCGCCCACGAGCCCTGCCAGAGGGAGAGAATCCGCGGAGCCTCTTCCGTTACCGGGGTGGGCATTCCAAGGCGGGGGAAATCCTTGTATGTGCAACCGGTGGCGGTCGCCAGGATCAGGCCCGCAGTCAGCACCTGCGGCAGCTTCCGCCGCATCGGGCGCCGCGACGAGCGGTCGGAGCCGTTGGGACTCACGTAGCGCCTTCCCGAGAGTCTCGCCCGCGCGGTCGGCTGCGGCCTTCACGCTGGTCGGTCGCCGCCCTGCGGCGGGCAGGGGTTTGGATGTTTATGCGGACCAAACCCTACTGGACGCTATTTGGGGTCGCGCGGGGAGGGTGCCTAACGCGCCGCGGGTCACTCCGAAGGGTGGGACGCCCGCCCCTCGACCGGTTTCTGACGGAGCCTTGGAGCGCCCACGAGCTGGGTGGAATCCGCTGGTCCGCGGGTGCGGGTGGAGGGTGGTTGCTCGCGCAGTTCCCCGCGCCCCTGCAGGGCTGCCCCTGCGGGGCGCTCCCCCTGGGCGGGGTGCTCGGGTGACGTCTTAGCGTTGACGCGTGTCCTACTTCGACGTTGCCTCCTCCGCTCCCCTTCATCCCGTCGCGCGGCAGGCGCTGCAGGCCTCCCTTGACGAGGGGTGGGCCGATCCCTCGCGGCTCTATCGCGAGGGGCGGCGGGCCCGGCTGCTCCTCGATGCCGCGCGTGAGGCGGCCGCCGACGCGGTGGGCTGCAGGCCCGACGAGCTCGTCTTCACCTCCTCCGGCACCCGCGCCGTGCACTCCGGGATGGCCGGGGCGCTGGCCGGGCGGCGGCGCGTCGGACGCCACCTGATCGTGTCGGCCGTCGAACATTCGTCGGTACTCCATTCGGCCGAGGCCCATGAGGGCGACGGCGGGGCGGTGACCGAGGTGGGGGTGGACCGCGGCGGGGCGGTGGACCCGGAGGCGTATGCCGCGGCGCTGCGCGAGGACACCGCGCTCGCCTGTCTGCAGTCCGCCAACCACGAGGTCGGCACGGTGCAGCCGGTCGCCCGGGTCGCGGAGGTGTGCCGGGCCGCCGGGGTGCCGCTCCTGGTGGACGCGGCGCAGTCGCTGCCCTGGGGACGTGTCGACGGGGACTGGTCGCTGCTGACCGGGAGTGCCCATAAATGGGGTGGCCCGGCAGGAGTCGGGCTTCTCGTCGTACGCAAGGGAGTGCGCTTCGCCGTGCGGGGGCCCGTCGACGAGCGGGAGTCCGGGCGCGCCGTCGGCTTCGAGAACATTCCGGCGATCGTGGCGGCGGCCGCCTCGCTGCGGGCGGTGCGGGCCGAGGCGGACGCGGCGGCCGTACGACTGCGGGAGCTGACGGAGCGGATCCGGGCGCGGGTGCCGGGGCTCGTGCCGGACGTGGAGGTGGTGGGCGACCCCGTGCGGCGGCTGCCGCACCTCGTCACCTTCTCCTGTCTCTATGTCGACGGGGAGACAGTGCTGCACGAGCTGGACCGGGCCGGTTTCTCCGTGTCGTCCGGGTCCTCGTGCACCAGCTCGACGCTGACACCGAGCCATGTGCTGCGCGCCATGGGGGTGGTCAGCGAGGGGAACGTACGGGTGTCGCTGCCGTTCGGCGTCGAGGAGGCGGAGATCGAACGGTTCCTCGATGTGCTGCCCCGGGTGGTGCGGGGCGTGCGGGAGACCCTGGGGGCGCCGGTGGGGGGCGGGGACGGGGCCGCGGAGGCCGTGACCGTGGACGCGCTCGGGATGAGCTGTCCGCTGCCGGTGATCGAGCTGGCCAAGGCGATCGGGCGGGTACGGGTGGGCGGCACCGTCACCGTCCTCGCCGACGACGAGGTCGCGGCCGTGGACATCCCCGCCTGGTGCTGGACCCAGGAACAGGAGTACGTGGGCGAGCGGCCGGCGGACCGCGGTGTCGCTTACGTGGTCCGCCGGAGCTCGTGATCGGTCGGCGCCCGGGGCTCAGGCCAGGTGCGGCTTGACCTCGGTGGCGGCCTCGTGGCCGTACGCCTTGGTGAAGCGGTCCATGAAGTTGCTGCGGCGCAGCTCGTACTCCTGCGTGCCGACGGTCTCGATGACCAGGGTGGCGAGCATGCAGCCGACCTGGGCGGCGCGCTCGTGGGAGACGCCCCAGGCGAGGCCCGAGAGGAAGCCCGCGCGGAACGCGTCGCCGACGCCGGTCGGCTCGACCTTCGCCTCCTCCTCCGGGACGCCGACCTCGATCGGGTCCTTGCCGGCGGACTCGATGCGGACGCCGTTCGCGCCGAGAGTCGTCACGCGGTGGCCGACGCGCGAGAGGATCTCGGCGTCGGTCCAGCCGGTCTTGGACTCGATGAGCCCCTTCTCGTACTCGTTGGAGAAGAGGTACGTCGCCCCGTCGAGGAGCGTGCGGATCTCCTCGCCCTCCATGCGCGCGATCTGCTGCGAGAAGTCCGCGGCGAACGGGATGCCGCGGGAGCGGCACTCCTCGGTGTGGCGGAGCATCGCCTCGGGGTCGTCGGCGCCGATCGAGACGAGGTCGAGGCCGCCCACGCGGTCCGCGACCGTCTTCAGCTCGATGAGGCGGGCCTCGCTCATCGCGCCCGTGTAGAAGGAGCCGATCTGGTTGTGGTCGGCGTCCGTGGTGCAGACGAAGCGCGCCGTGTGCAGCGTCTCGGAGATGCGGACGGAGGCCGTGTCCACGCCGTGCCGGTCGAGCCAGGCGCGGTACTCGTCGAAGTCGGAGCCGGCCGCGCCGACCAGGATCGGGCGGGTGCCGAGCTGCCCCATGCCGAAGGTGATGTTGGCGGCGACGCCGCCCCTGCGCACATCGAGGGCGTCGACGAGGAAGGAGAGGGAGACCGTGTGCAACTGATCGGCGACCAGCTGGTCGGCGAAGCGGCCGGGGAAGGTCATCAGGTGGTCGGTGGCGATGGAGCCGGTGACTGCGATACGCACGGCTGGGTGCTCCTGTGGAGGAGAGGCGAGGATTGACAGTTCACGCTACCGGGTCGAGGCACCCCGCCTGAAGTGCCAAAACTACCCGATAGTAGGGCTTTTTTCGTGAGCGTCCGGATGCATACGGTGCCGTTATGACCGTTATCCCGAAGGATGTCGTCCTGCACCGTCGCGCCACGGCCGCCGAGGCCCCCGAGAGCATGGAGTCGCTGCGCGGCGACTGCGCCCGCATGGCACCGCACTGGGCGGTGCCCGCCGCGACCGCGGCCGCCCCCGTGCCGCCCTCGCTGATCCACGGCATCACCGTCCCGCTGTCCTCCGCCCGTCTGATCGGCGAAATGTCGGAGTACGGAGACTGAGGGAGACTGATCGCAGGGTCCCGGCGCGCGCCGAAGGGAACCGTGCGCTCCCCTCCTGCGTCCCATCGCCGTCCCCCGTAAAGGGGAACTGGGATACGACGAGGCCCACCGGTGGCGGCACCGGTGGGATGTCCGGGACAGCAGTGCAGTCGAAGGAGCGATGCGGTGAGCACCGAGCGATCCGATTCCGAGGCGTCCGAGCCGCAGCGGCGGCGGTCCCGCCTGGCCGTCGCCTCGGTCGCGGCCACCGTGCTGCTGGTCGGCGGCGGTGGGGCGTACTTCGCGGCGTCCGCGTCCGGCGGCGGCGGCAGTGACGGGGCACCGGCCGGGGACGGCGGCAATCCGCCGCCCCTCGCCCTGGACGGCTATCCGGCCGCCGACCGGCAGGGCGGTGACGACAAGAGCGGCACCGGCGGCACCGGTGACTCCCACGGCATCGCGCCCGGCGAGCCCGACCCGAACGGCGTGCGGTACCGGGCGACCACCCAGCTGCCCGAGGGCCCGGAGTCCGCGTCGGTCTACCACGCACGCGGCGAGGTCACCGCGGCCGAGGTCGGCAGGCTCGCGAAGGCGCTGGGCGTGGACGGGACGCCGACCTCGCAGGACGGCACCTGGAGGGTGGGCCACTCCAACGACGGTTCGGGGCCCTCGCTGCAGGTGAACAAGCAGGCGCCCGGCACCTGGACCTACGCGGCGCACGGCACGGGCGGCACCGACAACTGCCTGCGCGGCAAGCCCTGTTCCAGGAGCTCCACCGCACCGAACGGCGAGACGGGTGACGCGGTCGGCGAGCAGGCGGCCAAGGACGCCGCGGCGCCCGTCCTGAAGGTCCTCGGCCAGGACGACGCGAAGCTGGACGCGCGCCAGCTGATGGGTGCCGTACGCGTGGTGAACGCCGACCCGAAGGTGGACGGCCTGCCGACGTACGGCTGGTCGACCGGCATCCAGGTCGGCGCGGGCGGCGAAGTGGTCGGCGGCAGCGGCCAGTTGAAGGCGCCGGAGAAGGGCGCGAAGTACCCCGTCATCAGCGCGCAGGAGACCCTGGACCGGCTGAACAGGTCGGGCGTCGAGGGCCATGGCGGCATCGGCGGCTGTGCCACTCCGGTGCCGCACGCCGACGACGAGACGAAGTCCGAAGGCGGCAGCGGCCCGGAGCAGGCCCCCTGCAAGCCGTCGTCCGAGGCGCCGAAGCCGCAGCCGGTCGCCGTCAGCGGCGCCACGTTCGGCCTCGCGACGCACTTCGTGGACGGCAAGCAGACCCTCGTACCGTCCTGGCTGTTCGACGTGAAGCCGCAGGGCGCGCAGGACACGTTCACGGTGACGCACCCGGCGGTCGCGCCCGAGTACCTGACGTCGCCGAGCACGCCCGGCACACCGAGCACGCCTGGCACGCCGAACACGCCGGCGGACAAGACGCGCCTCACGTCCTACACCGCCGACGGGAAGTCGCTGACCGTGCACTTCTGGGGCAGCGCCTGCGGTGAGTACGCGGCGTCCGCGCGGGAGGACGGCGACCGCGTCAAGGTCACGGTCGAGGAGACCGGCAAGACCGGTGACGTCTGCGTCATGATGGCCAAGGACCTGAAGAAGAAGGTCACTCTGGACAAGCCCCTGGGCGATCGCAAGGTCGTGGACTCCGCGGGCGAGACGGTCCGCCGGAAGTAGGTACCGGTCCCCACGGATACCGGTACGCACGAAGGCGGCGGCCCCCTGGAAACTCAGGGGGCCGCCGCCTTCGACGTGGGTGCCTCGCAGCCTCAGCTGAAGGAGTCGCCGCAGGCGCAGGAGCCCGTGGCGTTGGGGTTGTCGATCGTGAAGCCCTGCTTCTCGATGGTGTCCACGAAGTCGATGGAGGCGCCGCCCAGGTAGGGAGCGCTCATGCGGTCCGTGACGACCTTCACGCCGTCGAAGTCCTTGACGACGTCGCCGTCGAGCGAGCGCTCGTCGAAGAACAGCTGGTAGCGCAGGCCCGAGCAGCCGCCGGGCTGAACGGCGACGCGCAGCGCCAGGTCGTCCCGGCCCTCCTGCTCCAGCAGGCCCTTCACCTTGGCCGCGGCGGCGTCCGACAGGAGGATGCCGTCGCTCACGGTGGTGGTCTCGTCCGATACGGACATCTGCTTCTCTCCCGGGTTGTACGGAGACTGCTTGCCGACGGTTGCAACCGGCGGGGCCGCGGATTCATTCCGGGCCGAGCGCTTACGTCTTACCCCTTCATGCTCGCACATGGCGCGGCGGGGAACAGCGGGCCGCCGGACGGCGAATGCGTCACATCGACACTATGGCCATCGTCAAACTGACACGAAGCGGTTATGATAGATAACGTCAATTAGACGAAAAGGATCGTCTGCAGAGTCAGAAAGGGTGCGTGTTGTGACCACCGCCCAGTCCCCCGCGGACAGCGTGACCCTCGATGTACAGCCCACGCCCCTCGCCCTGCTCCTCCTCGGCCGCGAGGCCGACCCCAGGAGCGAGCGCGGTGTGGAGTGCCCCGGCGATCTGCCGTCCCCCTCCGACCCGGACCTGGTGGAGCGCGCCCGCGCCGCCAAGGAGAGGCTCGGGGACAAGGTCTTCGTGCTGGGCCACCACTACCAGCGCGACGAGGTCATCCAGTTCGCGGACGTCACCGGCGACTCCTTCAAGCTGGCGCGTGACGCGGCCGCGCGGCCGGACGCGGAGTACATCGTCTTCTGCGGTGTGCACTTCATGGCCGAGTCCGCGGACATCCTGACGACGGACGACCAGAAGGTCGTGCTGCCCGACCTGGCCGCCGGCTGCTCGATGGCCGACATGGCCACCGCCGAGCAGGTCGCCGAGTGCTGGGACGTGCTGACCGAGGCCGGGATCGCCGAGCAGGTCGTGCCCGTCTCGTACATGAACTCCTCGGCCGACATCAAGGCGTTCACGGGCAAGCACGGCGGCACGATCTGTACGTCGTCCAACGCCAAGCGCGCGCTGGAGTGGGCCTTCGAGCAGGGCGAGAAGATCCTGTTCCTGCCCGACCAGCACCTGGGCCGCAACACCGCGGTGCGCGACATGGGCCTCTCGCTGGACGACTGCGTCGTCTACAACCCGCACAAGCCGGGCGGCGGCCTGACCGCCGAGCAGCTGCGCGACGCGAAGATGATCCTGTGGCGCGGGCACTGCTCGGTGCACGGGCGCTTCTCGCTGGAGAGCGTGGAGGACGTCCGGGCGCGCATTCCCGGCGTGAACGTGCTGGTGCACCCGGAGTGCAAGCACGAGGTCGTCGCGGCGGCGGACTACGTGGGCTCCACGGAGCACATCATCCAGACCCTGGAGGCGGCGCCGGCCGGCTCCAAGTGGGCGATCGGCACGGAGCTGAACCTCGTGCGGCGGCTGGCGAACCGTTTCGCCGCAGAGGACAAGGAGATCGTCTTCCTCGACAAGACGGTCTGCTTCTGCTCGACCATGAACCGGATCGACCTGCCGCACCTGGTCTGGACGCTGGAGTCCCTCGCGGACGGCAAGCTCGTCAACCAGATCGAGGTGGACCGGGAGACCGAGCAGTTCGCGAAGCTGGCGCTGGAGCGGATGCTGGCGCTGCCGTAGGCCTTCTCCTCCGCGGTCCGGTAAGGGGCACCCGCTGTTGCGGGTGCCCCTTACCGCGTTCTACTCTCCTTCGACCTACCGCGTTCTACGCTCCTTCAGCGCCGTGGCCAGCGCCTCCAGTGCGGGGACGGACGCGGCCAGCGCCGCCCGCTGCTCGTCGTCCAGCCCGGCGAGCGCGTCGGCGAAGATCTCCGCCCAGGCGTTCTCGATCAGGGCCATGCCCTGCTCCGCCTTGAGGGTCGGCTTCAGACGCACCACCCGGCCGTCGTTCGGGTCCTTCTCGCGCTCCAGCAGCTCCTGGTTCACCAGCCCCCGCACCGTGGCGCTCACATTGCTCGCGTGCAGGCCCAGTTCGCGGGCCAGGACGCTCACGGTCGTGCCGGGCTCCGCGTGGACGTAGCGCAGCAACTCCAGCTCCGACGGCGGCAGCCGCCACAGCCCCGCCTCCTCCATGCCCTGGAAGCGCAGGACCCGCGACAGCGCGTACAGCGCGGGGGTCAACTCCCTGGCGTGCTGGAAGAGCCTGCGGTCGGGCTCGTCGTTCTCCGCGTTCCTCTGCTCGGTCACGCCCCCATGCTAGCGTTTCTGATACTTATATAAGTATCTTCATCTCCGTTGTCCCCTCCCGGAGGTCCCTGCGTCATGCCCCTGCTCACCGCCGCGCTCGCGCTGCTCTCGTTCATAGGTCCGCTCTCCACCGACATGTACCTCCCCGCCTTTCCGCGGATGGCCGACGAGCTGGCAACCGATGCCTCCGGGGTGCAGCTCACGCTGACCGCGTTCCTCGTCGGAATGACGCTCGGGCACCTCGTCTTCGGGCCGCTCTCCGACCGGTACGGGAGGCGTCGGCCGCTGCTCGTCGGGGCCGTCGTGTGCACGGTCGGGACAGCGCTGTGTGCCGTCGCGCCGTCCCTCGGGTGGCTGGTCGCGCTGCGGTTCCTGACCGGGTTCAGCGGGGCCGCGGGGGTGGTGATCAGCCGGGCCGTCGTCTCCGACGTGGTCCAGGGAGCCGCTGCCGCACGGCTGTTCGGGGTGCTGATGACGCTCGCCGGAATCGCGCCGATCATCGCCCCGCTCGCGGGCGGTGCCGTGATCGGGGGCTTCGGGTGGCGGGCCGTGTTCTGGGTGCTCGCCGGGGTGTCCGCGCTGGTGACGCTCGCCGTCGTGATCGGTGTGCCGGAGAGTCTGCCCGCGCGGCAGCGGCACACGGGCGGGGTGCGCCGGACGGCCGGGGCAGTGCGGGAGGTCCTCGGCGACCGGGCGTACGTCGGCTACACCCTCGCCTTCACCTTCGGGTTCGGGATGCTCTTCTGCTACATCGCCGGGTCGCCGTTCCTGCTGCAGAACGTCCTCGGGATGGGGGTGGGCGCCTCGTCCGTCGCCTTCTCCGGCGGAGCGGTCGTCGCGACGCTGTCCAGCGCGGTGGGGGCCCGCCTGGTGGGGCGGGTCGCTCCCGAGGCGCTGCTGCGGCGCGGTCTTTCGGCGATGCTCGCGGGGTCGTGCGGGCTGTTGGTACTCGCCCTGGGCGGACTGCTTTCGGTCGCCGTGTGCCTGCCGCTGCTGGCCGTGGTGTGCGGCGGCTTCGGGCTCGTGGTCGCCAACTCGGCTGCGCTGGCGCTGGCCCGGGTGCCGGGTGCGTCCGGCGTGGGCTCGGCGCTCCTCGGCACGGCCCAGAGTGCGCTGGGGGCGGTGGTGGCGCCACTGGTGGGCCTCGGCGGGGAGCACACCGCGGTGCCGCTGTTCTTGGGGATGACGTTGTGCGCGGGGTGCGCGGTGCTGAGCGTGTTCGGCTGCGGGCGCGTCGTGGCCGGTCGCGCGGTTCCCCGCGCCCCTGGGCAAACCCGCCGCGCCCGGCACTGACAGCCGGCCCCCTCTTGAGCGTCCGCGCACTCACGCCACGTGGCCGGTCGCGCAGTTCCCCGCGCCCCAGGGTGAGTCCGGCGTGTGCGGCAGAGACAGCAGGGCCGCATTTGGACGTCGCCGAGTGCGACAGGACTGCCCAGGGGCGCGGGGAACTGCGCGAGCAACCACGACGCACTCGCAGTAGACCGCCCCACGACGCGTCACTCCACCCTTGGACGCACCAGGCCCGACTCGTACGCGATGACGACGAGTTGGGCGCGGTCGCGGGCGCCGAGCTTCGCCATCGCCCGGTTCACATGGGTCTTCACGGTGAGCGGGCTGACTTCGAGGCGCTCGGCGATCTCGTCGTTCGAGTGGCCGCCCGCGACCTGGACGAGGACTTCGCGCTCGCGTCCGGTGAGCGCGTCGAGCCGCTCGCCGCGCGCGCGACCCTCACCGTCCTGACCGTCGCCCTGCGCCAGGAACTTGGCGATCAGACCCTTGGTGGCGACCGGCGACAGGAGCGCCTCGCCGGCCGCCGCGACACGGATCGCGCCGAGCAGTTCGTCGGGCTCCGCTCCCTTGCCGAGGAACCCGGAGGCGCCCGCGCGCAGCGACTGCACCACGTACTCGTCGACCTCGAACGTCGTCAGCATCACCACGCGGACGTGGGCCAGCGACGGGTCCGCGCTGATCATGCGGGTGGCGGCGAGCCCGTCGGTGCCGGGCATCCGGATGTCCATCAGGACCACGTCGGCCCGCTCCGACTTGGCGAGTGCGACCGCCTCCGCCCCGTCGGACGCCTCGCCGACCACCTCCATGTCGGACTCGGAGTCGACGAGCACCTTGAACGCGCTGCGCAGCAGCGCCTGGTCGTCGGCGAGCAGTACGCGAATCGTCACGCGGTCCCTCCCTTTGCCGTGGTGACGGGCAGGATCGCATGGACGCGGAAGCCGCCTCCGTAGCGGGGCCCCGCGGAGCAGCTGCCGCCGAGGGCGGTGACGCGCTCGCGCATGCCGAGCAGGCCGTGGCCGCCGCCGTCGGTGTTGGGCCCGTCGCCCTTGCCGTGTCCCGGACCGTCGTCGATGACGGTGACCTCGACGTTCGGGCCGACGCGGACGACACTCACCTCGGCCTTGGCGTCCGGCCCGGCGTGCTTCTGCACATTGGTCAGGGCCTCCTGGATGATCCGGAACGCGGCGAGGTCGACGGCCGCCGCGAGGTCCAGGCCGACCTGGCCGAGCGCGACCTCCACGGGCAGTCCCGCGTTGCGGAACGTCTCCACGAGCTCGTCGAGGCGGTGCAGGCCGGGGGCCGGCTCGGTGGGGGCCTCCGGGTCGCCGGTCTGCCGCAACAGGCCCACGGTGGCGCGGAGTTCGTTGAGCGCGGAGCGGCTGGCGTCCCGTACGTGCGAGAGGGCTTCCTTCGCCTGGTCGGGCCGCCTGTCCATGACGTGCGCGGCGACGCCGGCCTGCACGTTGACCAGGGCGATGTGGTGGGCGACCACGTCGTGCAGGTCGCGGGCGATGCGCAGCCGTTCCTCGGCGACGCGGCGCCGGGCCTCCTCCTCCCGCGTACGTTCCGCACGCTCGGCGCGCTCCCTGATGGCGTCGACGAACGCGCGGCGGCTGCGCACGGCGTCGCCCGCGGCGGCGGCCATGCCCGTCCACGCGAAGATGCCGAGGTTTTCCTGCGCGTACCAGGGCAGGGGGCCGCCCGAGAGCATCGCGATGCCGGTGAGGCCCACCATCGTGACCAGGCCGATCCGCCAGGTCGTGGAGCGGTCCGTGCGGGCGGCGACGGTGAACAGCGCGATGACCGCGCACATCACGACGGGGGCACGCGGCTCGCCGGTGAGCAGCTCGACGATGGCGGCGGCGCAGGTCGCGGCGAGCACGCACCAGGGGGCACGGCGGCGGAAGACGAGGGCGAGCGCGCCGAGCGTCATCAGGACGAGGCTGGGGGCGTCGGGGGTGCGGGTGCCCCAGGTGGGGCCGTGCTCCCCGTTCGGCTCGGCGAACGAGCCGACGACCATGCAGACGAGGACGGCGGTGGCCAGCGCGGCGTCCACGGCGAGGGGGTGCGTTCTGGCCCAGCCGCGGCCTCGTACGAGAGTGGTCACGCGCTTAACGTTACGGGGGCCGGCCGGGGGCCTTGGCCGGATTGGGGTTGTTGCGGTTGTGCGTTGGCCTCGGGCCGGTGGGGGCTTGGCGCGCAGTTCCCCGCGCCCCTGGCTGCGCCCTCGTCTGCGGGTTCGCTGTGGCTGGGCACGCAGTTCCCCGCGCCCCTGGGGCTGCGCCCCTCACGGGCGCGCCCGCCTTACCGGCGCGCCCCCCTTACCGGCGTCCTCAGCCTGGGATCAAGCCGTCGTCCGTCAACATGTCCCTCACCTCGGAGAGTGTCGCGTCCGGGGACGGGAGGATGAGTTGGGAGGGTTCCAGGGCGTCGTCCGGGAGGGGGGTGCCCAGCTCGCGGACCTTGTCCAGGAGGGCGTGAAGCGTGCGGCGGAAGCCGGGCTCGTCGCCGCCCTCCATCTCCTCGAGCAGCTCGTCGTCCAGCTTGTTCAGTTCGGCGAAGTGGCTGTCCGCCAGCTTCACCTGCCCCTCCCCCATGATCCGTACGATCATGTCGCCCTCCTCAGGACGTGCGTGCGGGCTACTGCTTGTCGAAGCGCGGGGTGTCCTGGGGCTGCTGGGAGTGCGGCTGGGCCTGGCCCTTGCCGCCCTCGATCGCCTGCTGCCCGCCACTGGAGCCTCCGGCGAGTTCCGCCTTCATGCGCTGCAGCTCCAGCTCTACATCTGTACCACCGGAGAGCCGGTCGAGCTCGGTCTGGATGTCGTCCTTGGCCAGTCCGGAGGAGTCGTCGAGGGCACCGGAGGCGAGCAGTTCGTCGATCGCGCCGGCCCGCGCCTGGAGCTGCGCGGTCTTGTCCTCGGCGCGCTGGATCGCCATGCCGACGTCGCCCATCTCCTCGGAGATGCCCGAGAAGGCCTCGCCGATGCGGGTCTGCGCCTGCGCCGCGGTGTACGTGGCCTTGATCGTCTCCTTCTTCGTGCGGAAGGCGTCGACCTTGGCCTGGAGCCGCTGCGCCGCGAGGGTGAGCTTCTCCTCCTCGCCCTGCAGGGTCTGGTGCTGCGTCTCCAGGTCCGTCACCTGCTGCTGGAGCGCCGCACGGCGGGACAGGGCCTCGCGGGCCAGGTCCTCGCGGCCGAGCGCCAGCGCCTTGCGGCCCTGGTCCTCAAGGGTCGAGGACTGCTTCTGGAGCTGGGTCAGCTGCAGTTCGAGGCGCTTGCGGGACGTCGCCACGTCGGCGACGCCGCGGCGCACCTTCTGCAACAGCTCCAGCTGCTTCTGGTACGAGTAATCGAGGGTCTCGCGCGGGTCCTCGGCCCGGTCCAGGGCCTTGTTCGCCTTCGCGCGGAAGATCATCCCCATACGCTTCATGACACCGCTCATGGGCTTCGCGCGCCCCCTTCTGACGGACTTCCAGCTCCAGGTACTGCTCAGAACCCACAGTACGGGCCCTGCATCCATTACCGCACTGTTCGCGTGCGGATGCGCTCATCCCCAAGGACGACTGCGTCCCGCACCGCTCCGGCGTAAGGAGTAGGTGCACCCCTGTGGCCCGGCGCATACCGCCTGCTACGTCCCATTGGGCACGTAATCAAGACGCCCGGCGTTGCCGGATCGTTCCCCTCCGGGCCGACGTCCATGTCTCCGCACCCCGTACCCTTGGATTTTGTGTTCCGTAGCCGATCCAAGGAAGAGAAGGCCCCGGCTGTCCAGGCGCCGGTGACCGACTCCAAGCAGCCCCGTGACCCTCAGGCCCCCAAGGGCCGCCCCACCCCCAAGCGCGCCATGGCCCAGTCGCAGCGCCGCAGCGTGACCAACACGCCGACGACGCGCAAGGAGGCCGCCAAGCGACAGCGCGACGAGCGCCGTACGCAGATGGCGAAGCAGCGCGAGGCGATGGCAAGCGGCGACGAGCGGTTCCTGCCCGCTCGCGACAAGGGTCCCGTGCGCAAGTTCGCGCGCGACTTCGTGGACTCGCGCTTCTGCGTCGCCGAGTTCTTCCTGCCCCTCGCGGTGATCATTCTCGTCCTGAGCATTGTCCAGGTGCCTCAGCTCCAGAATGTCGCGCTGCTCGCCTGGCTCTTCGTGATCGTCCTGATCATCGTCGACTCGATCGCCACCGGGTTCCGTCTGAAGAAGCGCCTGAACGAGCGCTTCCCGGCCGAGAACAAGAAGGGCGCCGTCGCGTACGGCCTGATGCGTACGCTCCAGATGCGTCGGCTGCGCCTGCCGAAGCCGCAGGTCAAGCGCGGAGAGCGGCCCTGAGCGGATTCACCGGCGGAGCCGGGGCCTGGCTGGACAAGCTGGGCGGCCTGCGCGACGCCGTTCGACAGGAGCTGGTGGCACGCCAGCTCGACGAACAGATAATCGGACGCTTCCCCGTGGGGCAGCGGCTCCGCGTGCTCGACGTCGGCATGGGCCAGGGCACGCAGGCGCTGCGGCTCGCCCGCGCCGGTCACATGGTGACGGGCGTCGAGCAGGACTCCGCCATGATCGCGGCGGCCCGCACGGCGCTCGCCCGCGAGCCCGAGGGCATCCAGGGGCGGGTGCGGATCGTCGAGGGCGACGGGCACCAGACCGGGGTGCACTTCCTGCCCGGCAGCTTCGACGTCGTGCTCTGCCACGGCGTACTGATGTACGTGGAGGAGCCGGACGCGCTTCTCGCCGGGCTGGCCCGGATGCTCGCGTCCGGCGGGCTGCTCTCGCTGCTCGTCCGCAACGCGGAGGCGCTGGCCATGCGGCCGGGGCTCGCCGGGGACTGGTCGGGGGCGCTCGCCGCGTTCGACTCGGTGACGTACCGCAACCGGCTCGGGATCGACGCCCGCGCGGACCGGCTCGACGCGCTGACCTCCGCCCTGGCGGGGATCGCGGCGCCGCTGCAGGCGTGGTACGGCGTGCGGGTCTTCACGGACACCGCGGCCGACGGTGCGGCACTGCCCCCGGAGGGGGAGCTGCAGGCACTGCTCGCCGCGGAGGAGCGGGCGGGACGGACGGATCCGTACCGGCGGGTGGCGGCGCTGCTGCACCTGTGCGGAGTGCGGGACTAGCGGGGGCGGGGTCTGCGGGGCCGGGCCTGCGCGGCCGGGGCCCGGGGGCCCGTAGCACGTCGAGGGGGCCGAGGGTCGACGCCTGTTCGGCCCCCTAATTCAGGGCGATCTCGGGTGGCGAATCCGACACTCGGGGCATGACTGCCTCACGTATCCCTGCTGTCTCCGCGGCCTGCGTCGCCGCCCTCGCCGCTCTCGCCCTCGTGGGCGGATGTTCCTCCTCCGGTTCCGGCGACTCCGGCCGGTCCACCACGCAGGCCGCGCCGGCCGCCGCGAGCGATCTGCAGGACGACTACCAGAAGGTCATCAAGGACGTCCTGCCGTCCGTCGTCCAGATCGACGCCTCCGAAGGTCTCGGGTCCGGGGTCGTCTACGACGACAAGGGGCACATCGTCACCAACGCCCACGTCGTGGGCAAGGAGAAGCGCTTCAAGGTGACGACGGCGACCGGCGAGCAGGCGCTCACCGCCGACCTGGTCGCCTCCTACCCCGAGCAGGACCTGGCCGTCATCAAGCTGAGCGACGTCCCGGACGGGCTGAAGGCCGCCGAGTTCGGCGACTCCGCCAAGGCCGAGGTCGGGCAGATCGTGCTGGCCATGGGCTCCCCGCTCGGCCTGTCGTCCAGCGTCACGCAGGGCATCGTCTCGGCGACCGGGCGCACCGTCAGCGAGGGCCGTTCGGGCGGCGGCACCGGGGCCACGATCGCCAACATGGTGCAGACCTCGGCGGCGATCAACCCCGGCAACAGCGGCGGCGCGCTCGTCGACCTCGACGGGAAGGTCATCGGCATCCCGACGCTCGCCGCGAGCGATCCGCAGATGGGTGACAGCGCGGCGCCCGGCATCGGGTTCGCGATCCCGTCGTCGATGGTGAAGACCGTCGCCGACCAGATCATCAAGAGCGGCAAGGTCACCGACTCGGGCCGGGCGGCGCTCGGCATCACGGGCCGCACCGTCCTCGGCGACGACTACAAGCCCGCGGGTGTGGCGGTCGTCGAGGCGCCCGAGGGCGGCGCCGCGGCGAAGGCGGGCCTCGCGGCGGGCGACATCATCACGCGGCTCGGCGACGACGAGATCACCACCATCAACTCGCTCTCCGAGGCGCTCGCCTCGGACAAGCCGGGCCAGAAGGCGGAGGTCACGTACATGCGGGACGGGACCGAGCAGACGGCCGACGTCACCCTCGGCGAGATCTAGGCGCGCGTACGACGACGGGAGGCGGTGGCCGTGGTCCGGCCGCCGCCTCCCGTCGTCCGTGCGTCTGTCAGGCGGAGGCGTCCTCGGATTCCTCGGCGCCCTCCATGTGCAGGCTCATCGGCCCGTAGATCTCCCGCGTGTCCTCGAAGAGGGTCACCTGGTCGGCGCCGCCCTCGGCCAGCGCCTTCCAGTACTCACCGATCCAGGACTCGGCGTCGCCCTGTGTGGTGAACTCCTCGGGCTGCACCGCGGGCTGGACCTCCGTCCCGTCCGCCTTCTCGAACCGCCACGTCCATGCCGCCATGTCAGCCTCCCGAAGGTTCCGTGGCGGTGTGTGAACCGCCTGAATCCGTTTGCAGCCTAGGGCCTGTCCGGCGGATCAGGGCGCGGGAGGGTGGCATCCACCCTTCCGGTGCAGGTGAGCGGGGTCTGGCGCGTCCCCCGCCTGCTCAAGCGGAGCCGAGAGCTTGGGGGAGGGCGTGCCAGACCCCACGTCCGCGCCCTGATCCGCCGGACAGGCCCTGGGCCGGGCGCGCGGCGCTCGACGCGACGCGGGAGGATCTTCGTGTGGAACTGACTCTGCTCGGCACCGGCGCCCCCGGCGGACTGCCGCTCCCCGACTGCCCCTGCGCGGCGTGCGCGACCGCGCTCGGTCCCGCGGCGCGCGCCGCCACCGCACTCCTCGTCGACGGCGTCCTGCTGCTCGACCTCACCCCCGGCGCCGCCTTCGCGGCCGCCCGTGCCGGGCACTCGCTCGGCGGGGTGCGCCAGGTGCTTCTCTCGCATCCGCACGACGGGCCCGCCGTCGAGGTCCCGGCGGGGCTGCCGCAGCCGGGGCGGGTCGCCGACGGGCGGGAGCTGGCGCTGCTGACCGGGCACCGGGTGCGCACGGTGGCGCTGGACGCGCCGGGGTCCGGGTACGAGGTGACGGGTCCCGACGGCGAGCGGCTGCTGTATCTGCCGCCGGGCGGGGCGCCCGCAGGGCTCGGCGCGGGGAACGGGGCCGCGCAGGGGCACGGCGCGCGGCGCCCGTACGAAATGGTCGTCGCCGATGTGCTGGGGCGGCCGGACGGTCTCGCGCGGCTGCGGGCGGCCGGGGCCGTCGGGCCGACGACCGACGTGATCGCGGTGCACATCGGCCACGAGGCGCCGCCGGGCCCGGAGCTGACGCGCCGTCTGGCCGCCGCGGGGGCGCGTGCCGTGCCGGACGGGTCGACGCTCGTGATCGGCGCCTACGAGGACGTACCGGACGTACCGCGCAGGACGCTGGTCCTCGGCGGCGCGCGTTCGGGCAAGTCGGTGGAGGCCGAGCGGCGTCTTGAGGCGTTTCCCGAGGTGCTGTACGTGGCGACCGGCGGGACGCGGAACGGCGACACCGAGTGGGCGCGGCGGGTGAGCGTGCACCGCGAACGCCGCCCCGGCTCGTGGCGTACGACGGAGACCTGCGACCTCGTCCCGCTGCTCGCCGAGGACGGTCCCCCGCTGCTCGTCGACTGCCTGTCGCTGTGGCTGACACACGTCATGGACGAGGTGAAGGCGTGGGACGACGACGAGTGGGCGGGCGGCGGCGAGCGGGAGCTGCGGCGGCGGGTCGTCGAACTCGCGGATGCGGTGCGGGCGACCCGGCGCACGGTGGTCGCCGTGTCGAACGAGGTCGGCTCCGGGATCGTCCCCGCGACCGCGTCGGGCCGCCGCTACCGCGACGAACTGGGCCGCCTGAACACCCTGTTCGCCGCCGAGTGCGAGCACGTGCTGCTCGTGGTGGCGGGTCAGGCGCTGGCGCTGCGCGGCTGAGAGCCTGTGTCATCACCTCTCAAGCGCCTCTGCGCGCGATGACCCGGTACGTGTTGGAGAAGCCGGTGCGGGTGAGCACGGGGCTCAGGAGCGTGTCGAGGGCGCGGGCGAGGAGCAGCAGCGGCACGGTCGCCCACCAGGCGGCCTGCCGCAGTCTCAGCCGGAGCGGGGGCACGGCCTTGGCGCGCCACGGCACGTCGGGCGCGGGGATGCGGCCGTTGACGAACAGCGCGACGGCCGAGGCCAGGTCGAGCGGTACGTGCGGTGCGCGCCGCTCGACGCCGACGACGGTGAAGCCGAGCTCCTCCAGCTCCGCGAGCAGGTTGGCGAGCGGCACGAGGTGCAGGTGGCGCGGCTGGCCGTACGACGCCCACCACTTGCCGAGGAGCCGGGCGTAGCGGCACTGGGGGTCGGGGGCCTCGATCATCAGATGGCCGCCGGGGCGCAGCACGGTGCGCGCGGCGCGCAGCTCCGCGCGCGGGTCGGGCGCGTGCTGGAGGGTGTGGAACATGCTCAGCGCGTCGTAGCGGCCCGCGAGGGGCGCGGCGAGCGTGGTGAGGGAGCCGCGGTGGCCCTCCTCGATGCGGCCGCGCCGCAGCCCCTCCAGGACGCCGGCGCCCGCGTCGAGGCCGTCGAAGGAGGTGTACGGCAGGACCTGTCTGGCTAGGGCCGGGAAGTGGGCGGCGCCCGTGCCGACGTCCAGCCAGCACTCGGGCTCGTCGAGGGCGCCGAGCGCGCGGGCGCGGACGTGGGCGCGGGCACGGACGCGGGCGCCGGAGAGCCGGGGCAGGGCGGGCCCCTCGCGCGCGTCCCTGCGGTAGAAGGCGAGGCCTTCGGGGGTGAGCCGAGGGTTCTGGAAGAAGTGGCCGCAGTCGCCGCACCGGTCGATCCTGAAGCGGCCCGGCTTGTGCTGGACCAGGTCGGCGGTGCGCAGCCGCGCCCGCAGCCGCTCGGAGCCGCACCAGGGGCAGTCGGTGCGGCGGGGCTCGTGGAACCGCTCGGTGCCCTCGGCGAGTTCGGCGAGGTAGCCGGAGCGCCGGGCGGCGACTCGCTGGGCGACGGCATCCGTGGTCATGGTCGCACTCCTGGAAGAAGCCGGGACAAACAGGAAAGTAAACGCACGTAAAGGACCATTCCCGCGTTTGTGGTGCCGTCATGCCGTGCCGCCCCGCCCGACGTGGCTCGCAGGGCCGTTCGAGCGACATCCGTGCCGCTCCCGGTACTGTTCGGCGAATGAGCTCGCTGAATCTCGACGACTTCACCGACCTGATCGAGCGGCCCGACGGCGGGGTCCGCCGCGACGCCGAGGAACGCCGGGAGCGGCAGTCCGTGCCACCCGGCTCGCTGGGCCGTCTCGACGAGCTCGGCGAGTGGCTCGCGGCGGCCCAGTCCGCGGTGCCGGTGCGGCCGGTCGAGCGGCCGCGCGTGGTCCTGTTCGCGGGTGACCACGGCGTATCCGAACTGGGTGTCTCGGCGCGGCCCGCGGGCAGCGCCGCCGGGCTCGTACGTTCCGTGCTGGCCGGCGAGACCCCGGCGGCCGTCCTCGCGCGCCGCCTCGAGGTGCCGGTCCGCGTGGTCGACATGTCCCTGGACTGCGACCCGGCGGAGCTGCCCGCCGAGGTGGCGGGCCACCGGGTGCGGCGCGGCTCCGGCCGTATCGACGTCGAGGACGCGCTGACCGCCGAGGAGGCCGAGCAGGCGCTGCGCGCGGGCATGGCCGTCGCCGACGAGGAGGCCGACTCGGGCACCGACCTGGTCGTGCTCGGCGATGTGAGCGTGGGCGGTACGACGCCCGCCGCGACGCTGGTCGCCGCGTTGTGCGGGACCGACGCTTCGGTGGTGACCGGGCGGGGCGGCGAACCGATCGACGACCTGGCGTGGATGCGCAAGTGCGCGGTGGTGCGGGACGCGCTGCGGCGGGCCAGGCCCGTGCTCGGCGACCAGCTGGAGCTGCTCGCGGCGGTGGGCGGCGCGGACGTCGCGGCGATGACCGGGTTCCTGCTGCAGTGCGCGGTGCGCCGCACGCCGGTGATCCTGGACGGCGTCGTCGCGGCGGCGGCCGCGCTGGTGGCCCAGCGGGTCGCCTTCCGGGCGCCGGACTGGTGGCTCGCGGGGCACGACAGCGGGGAGCCCGCGCAGAACAAGGCGCTCGACCGGATGGCGCTCGAGCCGCTCCTCTCGCACGGTGTGAAGGTCGGCGAGGGCGCGGGCGCGCTGCTCGCGCTGCCGCTGGTGCAGGCCGCGGCCGCGCTGGCGGCGGAGCTGCCGGAGCGGAAGCCGGAGGCGACGGAGGAGGCGGCCACGGAGGGCTAGGGCCTGTGTCGAAAGTCCCGTCGTCCGCCCGGAGGGCGGGCCCGGCGGCGTCCGGTGCGTGCGATCGCAAGGCGGAGGGTCGCCCCGATACTGGTTGTATCGGGGTGTCCCGACAACGCGGCGAGGGCGCGTGCCGGGCGTCGCCGGGCAGGCGGGACTTTCGACACAGGCCCTAGCGCACCCGCGGCCCATATGATCCCTTTTCATGGGAGATGAGCAGGTCGTCGCCGGGCGACAGAAATCACGCACCGTCATACAGCGCCGCGCCGCGGGGTTCGCCGTCTGGTATCTCCGAGCCGTCACGTTCATCAACTTCCTGAGCGCGGTCTGGGTCTCCCTCGGGCAGGACCTGCGCCAGCACAACACGGAGAACTACTTCACGCCGTACCTGCTCACCGCCGGCTTCGCGTCGGGGGCGTTCACGCTGTTCCTGGCGATCACCATGCGGCGCCGCAAGCGCGCCGCGTGGATCCTCAACCTGGTGCTCGGCGGGCTCTTCCTGCTGCTCTTCGCCTTCGCGATGACCTTCCCGGAGATCCGTGCGTACGCGCAGAACTGGATCTCCCTGATCCTGACCGCCGCCTTCGTCGCCGCGCTCGTCGTCGGCCGCCGCGAGTTCTACGCCAAGGGCGACCGCTCCAACCCGAAGCTCGCGTCGGCCGTCGCGGCCGGCGGGCTCCTGGTCACCTCGCTGATCGCCGCGCTGCTCGTCACCGTCACCAACACCGCCCATGACGACTACCGCTCGACGTTCCTCGACCGGTGGCGCTACGGCACCATGCGCCTGGTCTCGCTGGCCGCCGACGACCAGCGCTTCGAGGGCATCACCACGCCCGGCTGGGTCAACGTCGCCATCAACATCCTGAGCGCGCTGCTGCTCTGCGCCGTGCTGTACGCGGCGTTCCGCTCCCGCCGGGCCGTCGACCCGCTCACCGAGGACGACGAGGAGAGGCTGCGCGCGCTGCTCGACCGGCACGGCGACCGCGACTCCCTCGGCTACTTCTCGCTGCGCCGCGAGAAGAGCGTCGTGTGGTCCCCCACCGGCAAGGCGGCCGTCGCCTACCGCGTCGTCGGCGGCGTCTCGCTGGCCTCGGGCGACCCCATCGGCGACCCGGAGGCCTGGCCCGGCGCGATCGAGCCCTGGCTGGAGGAAGCCCGCGAACACGGCTGGATTCCCGCCGTGATGGGCGCGAGCGAGGAGGCCGGCACGATCTACGCCCGCCACGGCCTCGACGCCCTCGAACTGGGCGACGAAGCCATCGTGGAGATCGATGAGTTCACTCTCGAAGGGCGGGCGATGCGCACCGTCCGGCAGGCCTACAACCGCGTGAAGCGCGCCGGTTACACCGTCCGCATCCGCCGTCACGAGGACATCCCCGCCGACGAGATGGCCGCCCTCCTGGAGCGCGCCGACGACTGGCGCGACGGCGCCACCGAGCGCGGCTTCTCCATGGCCCTCGGACGCCTCGGCGACCCGGCGGACGGCCGCTGCGTGATGCTCGAATGCACGGACGGCGACGGCGTGTTGCGGGCGCTGCTCTCCTTCGTCCCGTGGGGGCCGCACGGGCTCTCCCTCGACCTGATGCGGCGTGACCGGGACGCCGAGAACGGCCTGATGGAGTTCATGGTCATCGAACTCCTGCAGCGTGCCCCCGAGATCAAGATCACTCAGGTGTCGCTCAACTTCGCGATGTTCAGGTCGGTCTTCGAACGTGGCTCGCGGCTCGGCGCGGGCCCGGTCCTTCGCCTGTGGCGGTCGCTGCTCAGCTTCTTCTCCCGGTGGTGGCAGATCGAGTCCCTCTACCGCGCCAACGCCAAGTACCGGCCGATCTGGGAACCCCGCTTCCTTCTCTTCGAGAAGAGCGTCGACCTGCTGCGCATCGGCGTCGCCTCCGGTCGCGCGGAGGGCTTCCTGGAAGCGCCGGGCCTGCCGAAGTGGCTGCACCGCAAGCATCTGGAGTCGAGACGATGAGCACCCTGGCCCGCCGCGCCCGCGCCGAGTGGGGAGCCCTCTCCTCCACCGTGCGCGGGGCGCTCGCCGCCCGACGGTGGCGGGCCGTGCCCATGACGCTCGCGGCGGTCTGCCTCACCGCGCTCTTCCAGTACGTGCAGAACCAGCCCTGGGGCTACCAGTTCGTCCAGAACATCGGCTGCGTGCGCGCCGAGGACCCGCTCTGGCTCGCCCTCGTCCGCACCCCGCTCTCCCTCTTCGTACCGGCGCTCGACCTGCCCGTGTGGGGTGCGCTGGTGCAGATCCTGCTCGTCTTCGGCATCGCGGAGATCTGCCTCGGCCGGTGGCGCACGCTCCTCATCGCGTACGTGGCCACCCTCGCCGGGACGCTCTACGCGCGCGTGGGCATCGAACTGGGGGCGGCGAACCCGTTCGGTCTCCCCGCGTCCGACGCGCAGGTCGTCGACACCGGTCCCTCGGCGGCCGTCGTGGGCCTCGCCGTCTTCGTGTGCTGGCGCTACCGCGCGTACTTCACCGGCGCTCTGGTCACCGTCCTGATGGTCGTCGAGGTGCTGTTCAAGGACAACCTCGCGGGCAAGGAGCACCTGGCCGCCATCGCCGCCGTGCTCGTGCTGTGCGCGGTCTCGGCAGCGCGTCACCGGGGCGGCGGCAACCGGTCCGGTGTGAAGCCGCCGATCCAGTCCTGAATCCTGCGGCGCGGCCCCGTCCAGCGGCGGTCGTGCCGGAACGCCCGCAGTCCCGCACGCGCGCGTGCCCGGGGCCGGTTGCGGTAGAACCGCCGCGCCCACGCCGACCCCGGCCGGGCGAGACGGACCGCGCCGACCAGCGCGACGAACGGGATCACCATGCCGATCAGGGCGGTGCGCAGCTTGCCCTTGAGGAGCGCGACCAGGGCGAACGCGCAGTTGATGCCGACGTTCAGCGCGAACAGCGCCCTGTTGTGCCGCTCCATCGGCGTCAGGTCGTTCACCCCGAACGGTGTGAAGCCGGTGAGCACGAGCACCACCAGGGCGGCCGTCAGCATGACGACCTCCACGCTCTTGCGGCCCTGCTCGCTCCAGTACACGTCGTCGAGGTGGAGGATCAGCGCGAACTCGTCGAGCACGAGCCCGGCGCCGATCCCGAAGATGACGGCGGCGTACAGCGGCCCCGCGCCGTGCCGCCCCGCGGCCACCGCCCAGAACCCGCCGACCAGCATGAGGAAGATGCCGGGCACGACGTGGTGGATGTGCACGTCCCCCGTGCTGATGTTCCTGAACGGCCCCTTGCCCGCCCGGATGAGCCGCGTGATGGTCCGGGTGACCAGGAACGACCCGACGAACGAGACCAGCGCGAGCAGCAGCGGCAGCTTCCCCGGCTCGACGATGTTCCGGTACCACCAGTCGCTCATGCGGCCCGCCATACATCCATGCGCCCATCCTCCGTCCCCGAAGAGTGATCCGCAGGCCGGAACGTTCCCGCGGGGTAGCCTTCCGCGGTGTCCAGAACCTCCCCCGCCGACGGCATACGTTTCGCCTTCGGCACCCTCACCGCGCTGCCCGTCCGCGTCACCCGCTGGGACCGCGGGGCCGCCCGCGCCGGCATGCAGTGCGCGCCCCTCGCGGGACTCGTCGTCGGCCTCTGCGCGGCCGGCGTGGGCGGCGCCCTGACGGCCCTCGGCGCGGGCCCCCTCCTCGCCGCCACCGCGACCGCCGCGGTCCCCGCCGCCCTCACCCGCGGCCTGCACCTCGACGGTCTCGCCGACACCGCCGACGGCCTCGGCAGCGCCAAGCCCGCCGACGACGCGCTGCGCATCATGAAGCAGTCCGACATCGGCCCCTTCGGCGTCATCACCCTGCTCTTCGTGCTGCTCGCACAGGTGGCGGTGCTCTTCCAGCTGTACGAGACGTCGTGGGCGCGCGGCGCCTTCGCCGCCGTCGTGTCGGCGACCGCGGCACGCCTCGCCCTCACCCTCGCCGCCCGCGACGGCGTGCCCCCGGCCCGCCCCGAAGGGCTCGGCGCCGCCGTCGCCGGAGTGGTCCCGCGCGCCCGTGCGGCCGGGGTCGCCGTGCTCGTCGTGGCCGCCGCCGGGGCCGCCGGGCTGCTCTTCGGGGCGGTTGGTGCCGTGCGGGGCGCGGCGGCGGTCGTGCTCGCGCTCGGCGCCGCGGAGTTGCTGCTCCGGCACTGCGTCCGGCGGTTCGGCGGGGTCACCGGAGACGTCTTCGGCGGCCTCGCGGAGACGGCGGCGACGGGCGCCCTGGTCGTGCTCGCCCTGGGCTGACACCGGCCTCGCCACCCGCTCACACCGCGCCGAACACACACAGTGAGGCGCACCGCAGCGCTCACGGGCGTAGGCTCGCGACGGGCTCACCACCCCACAGCCCGACGAAACTCACTGAAAGAGGACCTCACCACCGTGACTGCTCTGACTCTCAGCACCGCCGCCGCGACCGGCCTGCGTGCCGACGCGATCGTCGTCGGTGTCGCGAAGGGCGCTGGATCCAAGGGTGGCCTGGTCGTCGCCCCCGGCGCCGAGGCCGTGGACAAGGCGTACGACGGCAAGCTCGCGTCCGTCCTGGAGACCCTCGGCGCCTCGGGCGGCGAGGGTGAGGTGACGAAGCTTCCCGCGCCGTCCGGCTTCAAGGCCCCGGTCGTCGTCGCGGTCGGTCTCGGCGAGGTCCCGGAGAAGGACGAGACGTACGGCACGGACGCCCTGCGCCGCGCCGCCGGTGTCGCCGCGCGCGCCCTCACCGGCTCGAAGAAGGCCGGGTTCGCGCTGCCCGTCGAGGCCGCCGAGGACGCCGGCGCGCTGGCCGAGGGTGCCCTGCTCGGCGCCTACTCGTTCGACGCGTACAAGGGCCAGGCCGACGCCAAGGCCGCGAAGAAGAACGGCAAGGACGCCAAGGCGCCGCTCGCCGAGGTCGCCCTGCTCGGCGGCAAGCCCCGCGACAAGGCGTACAAGGCCGCCGTCGAGCGCGCCGTCGCCGTCGCCGAGGAGCTCAACCGCGCCCGCGACCTGGTGAACACCCCGCCGAACGACCTCAGCCCCGAGGACTTCGCCGCCGTCGCCCAGGCCGCGGCCAAGGAGCACGGCATCAAGGTCCAGGTCCTCGACGAGAAGGCCCTCACCAAGGGCGGCTACGGCGGCATCCTCGGCGTCGGCGCCGGCTCGGACGCCCCGCCGCGCCTGGTGAAGCTCTCGTACACGAGCTCCAAGGCCAAGAAGCACCTCGCCTTCGTCGGCAAGGGCATCACGTACGACTCGGGCGGCATCTCGCTGAAGCCCGCCGGTCACAACGAGACCATGAAGTGCGACATGGCCGGTGCCGCCGCGGTCTTCGCCGCCGTCGTCGCCGCCGCGCGCCTCGGCCTCGAAGTGAACGTCACCGGCTGGCTGGCGCTCGCCGAGAACATGCCGTCCGGCTCCGCGACCCGCCCCGGCGACGTCCTGCGGATGTACAGCGGCAAGACCGTCGAGGTCCTCAACACCGACGCCGAGGGCCGCCTGGTCCTGGCCGACGCCATCGCCAAGGCCTCCGAGGACCAGCCGGACGCGATCGTCGACGTGGCGACGCTGACCGGCGCCATGATGGTGGCGCTGGGCAACCGCACCTTCGGCATCATGTCCAACGACGACGCCTTCCGCACCTCGGTCCACGAGATCGCCGAGGAGGTCGGCGAGCCGTCCTGGCCGATGCCGCTCCCCACCGACCTGCGCAAGGGCATGGACTCCCCCACCGCCGACATCGCCAACATGGGCGAGCGCATGGGCGGCGGCCTGGTCGCCGGTCTCTTCCTGAAGGAGTTCGTCGGCGAGGGCATCACCTGGGCCCACCTCGACATCGCGGGCCCCGCCTTCCACGAGGGCGCCCCCTTCGGCTACACCCCCAAGGGCGGCACCGGTACGGCCGTCCGCACCCTGGTCCGGCTCGCCGAGCACACCGCCGCGGGCGACCTGGGCTGATCGCGTGCACGCCGAGGGCCCCGGACCCGACTGGTGTCCGGGGCCCTCGGCGCTCCCCGGATTTCGCCCTCGACGAAATCCGTACGTTCGTACGCAAGAGATGGCCCTGGAGACGGTGCTTCACACGTCTCACAGCCTGGCCCGGCGTCTCGTCTCCCGCCGACAAGTGCGAAGATGGGTTCTCGGCAGGACAGGGCCCCCACCAAAGGGCCGAAACAAGAGCGGCCGAATACCAGCCGACCGACCGGTCGTCCCCCGCGCAAAGGGGTCCGGCGTACGGCGCACATGCATGGAGGACGTGACGTGGCGAACGACGCCAGCACCGTTTTCGACCTAGTGATTCTCGGCGGCGGTAGCGGCGGTTACGCCGCGGCCCTGCGCGGAGCGCAGCTGGGCCTGGACGTCGCACTGATCGAGAAGAACAAGCTCGGCGGCACCTGCCTGCACAACGGCTGCATCCCCACGAAGGCGCTGCTGCACGCCGGCGAGATCGCCGACCAGGCGCGCGAGGCCGACCAGTTCGGCGTGAAGGCCACCTTCGAGGGCATCGACATGGCGGCCGTCCACAAGTACAAGGACGACGTGATCTCTGGCCTGTACAAGGGCCTGCAGGGTCTCGTCGCCTCCCGCAAGGTGACGTACATCGAGGGCGAGGGCAAGCTCTCCTCCCCGACCTCGGTCGACGTGAACGGCCAGCGCGTCCAGGGCCGCCACGTCCTCCTCGCGACCGGCTCCGTGCCGAAGTCGCTGCCGGGCCTGGAGATCGACGGCAACCGCATCATCTCCTCGGACCACGGCCTGACCCTGGACCGCGTGCCGAAGTCCGCGATCATCCTGGGCGGCGGCGTCATCGGCGTCGAGTTCGCCTCGGCGTGGAAGTCCTTCGGGTCCGACGTCACGGTCATCGAGGGCCTCAAGCACCTCGTGCCCGTCGAGGACGAGAACAGCTCCAAGCTTCTTGAGCGCGCGTTCCGCAAGCGCGGCATCAAGTTCAACCTCGGCACGTTCTTCGACAAGGCCGAGTACACGCAGGACGGCGTCCGCGTGACCCTCGCCGACGGCAAGACCTTCGAGGCCGAGGTCCTCCTGGTCGCCATCGGCCGCGGCCCGGTCTCGCAGGGCCTCGGCTACGAGGAGCAGGGCGTCGCCATGGACCGCGGCTACGTCCTGGTCGACGAGTACATGCAGACCAACGTCCCGACCATCTCGGCCGTCGGTGACCTGGTCCCGACGCTCCAGCTCGCGCACGTCGGCTTCGCCGAGGGCATGCTGGTGGCGGAGCGCCTGGCCGGTCTCAAGACCGTCCCGGTCGACTACGACGGCGTGCCCCGGGTGACGTACTGCCACCCCGAGGTCGCCTCCGTGGGCATCACCGAGGCCAAGGCCAAGGAGATCTACGGCGCGGACAAGGTCGTCGCCCTCAAGTACAACCTCGCGGGCAACGGCAAGAGCAAGATCCTCAAGACCGCGGGCGAGATCAAGCTCGTCCAGGTCAAGGACGGTGCCGTGGTCGGCGTCCACATGGTCGGCGACCGCATGGGCGAGCAGGTCGGCGAAGCCCAGCTGATCTACAACTGGGAAGCGCTGCCGGCCGAGGTGGCCCAGCTCATCCACGCCCACCCGACCCAGAACGAGGCGCTCGGCGAGGCCCACCTGGCCCTGGCGGGCAAGCCGCTGCACTCCCACGACTGACCTCAGTCATCGGGCGCGACGACCAGACTTCCGCAATTTCGTAAGGAGCAACTGAAACCATGGCGGTTTCCGTATCCCTTCCGGCGCTCGGCGAGAGCGTCACCGAGGGCACTGTCACCCGTTGGCTGAAGGCCGAGGGCGAGCGCGTCGAGGCCGACGAGCCGCTGCTCGAGGTCTCGACCGACAAGGTCGACACCGAGATCCCCTCCCCGGCCGCCGGCATCCTGGCGTCCATCAAGGTCGCCGAGGACGAGACCGTCGAGGTCGGCGCCGAGCTCGCCGTCATCGACGACGGCTCCGGCGACGCGGGCGGCTCGGCCGCCCCGGCGCAGGCCGAGGCCCCGGCCGCCCCCGCGCAGGAGGAGGCCCCGCAGCAGCAGGAGGCCCCGGCCCAGGCCGAGGCGCCCGCCGCCCCCGCCCCGTCCGGCGGTTCCGCCGAGGGCACCGAGGTCACCCTGCCCGCGCTCGGCGAGTCCGTCACCGAGGGCACCGTCACCCGCTGGCTGAAGGAGGTCGGCGAGGAGGTCGCGGCCGACGAGCCCCTCCTCGAGGTCTCGACGGACAAGGTCGACACCGAGATCCCCTCGCCGGTCGCGGGCGTGCTGCTCGAGATCGTCGTCGGTGAGGACGAGACCGCCGAGGTCGGCGCCAAGCTCGCCGTCATCGGTGCGCCCGGTGCCGCTCCGGCCAAGGCCGAGGCCCCGGCTCCGGCCGCCCCGGCCAAGGAGGAGGCCCCGGCTCCGGCCCCGGCCGCTCCGGCCGCCGCCCCCGCAGCCCCGGCGCAGCCCGCCGCTGCCGCCCCGGCTCCGGCACAGCCCGCCGCTCCGGCACAGCCCGCCCCGGCCAAGCCCGCCCCGGCCCAGCCGGCGCCGGCCGCGCCCGCCGCCCCGGCGCAGGCCTCCCCGGCCGACGACGGTGCGTACGTGACGCCGCTGGTCCGCAAGCTGGCCAACGAGAACGGCGTGAACCTCTCCGAGGTCACCGGTTCCGGTGTCGGCGGCCGCATCCGCAAGCAGGACGTCATCGCCGCCGCCGAGGCCAAGAAGTCGGCTCCGGCCCCGGCCGCCGCCGCTGCCCCGGCAGCCGTTTCGAAGGCCCCGGCCCTCGAGGTCTCGCCGCTGCGCGGCCAGACGGTCAAGATGACCCGCATGCGCAAGGTCATCGGCGACAACATGATGAAGGCCCTGCACTCGCAGGCCCAGCTGACCTCGGTCGTCGAGGTCGACATCACCAAGCTGATGAAGCTGCGCGCCAAGGCGAAGGACTCCTTCGCGGCCCGCGAGGGCGTCAAGCTCTCCCCGATGCCGTTCTTCGTCAAGGCCGCCGCCCAGGCGCTGAAGGCCCACCCGGTCATCAACGCCCGGATCAACGAGGACGAAGGCACCATCACGTACTTCGACTCGGAGAACATCGGCATCGCCGTGGACGCCGAGAAGGGTCTGATGACCCCGGTCATCAAGGGTGCGGGCGACCTGAACATCGCCGGCATCTCGAAGAAGACCGCGGAGCTGGCCGGCAAGGCCCGTGGCGGTGGCCTCACCCCGGACGACATGTCCGGCGCCACCTTCACGATCTCCAACACCGGTTCGCGCGGCGCCCTGTTCGACACGGTCATCGTGCCGCCGAACCAGGCCGCGATCCTCGGCATCGGTGCCACGGTCAAGCGGCCGGTCGTCATCAACCACCCCGACCTCGGCGAGACCATCGCGGTGCGGGACATGACGTACCTGTCGCTCTCCTACGACCACCGTCTGGTGGACGGCGCGGACGCCGCCCGCTACCTGACCGCGGTCAAGGCGATCCTGGAGGCCGGCGAGTTCGAGGTCGAGCTCGGCCTCTAGTCCTGCGGCCCCCGCGGCTGTAAGACTCGTCTCATCAGCGCGTACGCCCCCGTTCGGAGGTTTCCGGACGGGGGCGTCGCCGTATTGTCTAGGGGTCACAACGCCCTGGGGCGCTGCCCCCGCCGGAGGAGCCCACATGACCGCGCCCGTCGTTCACTCGCTGCGCGAACAGATCCGCGAGCACATCGTGGAGGGGATCGTCAGCGGGCGCTGGAAGCCGGGCGAGCGCATCGTGGAGCGCCGTATCGCGGTGGAGCTGGAGGTCTCCCAGACCCCGGTCCGTGAGGCGCTGCGCGAGCTGGAGACGCTCCGGCTCATCGAGTCGGCGCCCAACAAGGGTGTACGCGTACGCAACTTGACCGCCGCCGACCTGGAGGAGAGCTACCCGGTCCGTGCGGGCCTCGAAGCCATCGCCGCCGAGCTGGCGGCCGAGCGGCTCGCCGAGGACTGCTCGGCCCTGGAGCCCCACGTCGCGGCCCTCTACGAGGCGGACCGGGCCTCGGACGGCACGGCTCAGGTGCGGCACACCGTCGGTTTCCACCGCGAGCTGGTGCGCGCCGCCGACAACTCCGTCCTCCTGCACACCTGGGAGGGCCTCGGCATCGAGGTCTTCACGGCGCTCTCCATCCGCTGGCTGGGCACGGTCCAGCAGTCGTACGCGGAGGAGCACGAGGAGCTGGTCTCCGCCTTCAGGCGCCGTGACCCTGCCATCGCGGACCTGGTGAAGTCCCACGTCCTGGGGTGCGCGCCGCGCCCGTGACACCCGTGCTCATCCGTGGTGCCATGCCCGCAGACGTGCTCTCACCTGCGTAAATCCTTCAAATCGAAGGCACCGCGTGCCCGCTTTGCTGGCACCGGATGCCTACTTTCTCCATGTAGAGAGGTTTTCCCCTTCAACCCTTTGATCGATCATCGATCACGGAGTTACAGTCTCCGACGGGCTCAGACCAGAGCTTCACGCCCTGTCCTGCCAAGACACCGGGCACCCCCACCCCTTACCGAACAGGGGACCCCCTCCGACTCAGGAAGGCGGCGACATGACCGACCCCTCCGCAATCCAGCCGAGCGAGCTCGACCAGCTCCCGGACCGCGACCCCGAGGAGACCGCCGAATGGCAGGCCTCCCTGGACGCCGTCACCGAGGCGGCCGGGCCGCACCGTGCCGCATACCTCATGCGCCGCACGCTGGAGCGCGCCGAGGGCGCGGGCCTGGCGCTGCCCAAACTGCTCGAGACCGACTACGTCAACACCATCCCCACCTCCGCCGAGCCGACGATTGACGGCGACGAGGAGATGGAGCGCAAGATCACGGCGTGGAACCGCTGGAACGCGGCCGCCATGGTCACGCGCGGCTCCAAGCACGGCGTCGGCGGCCACATCGCGACCTTCGCGTCCGCGGCCTGGCTGTACGAGACCGGCTTCAACCACTTCTTCAAGGGCAAGGAGGGTGACGGGTCCGGCGACCAGCTGTACATCCAGGGTCACGCCTCCCCCGGCATCTACGCCCGCGCCTTCCTCGACGGCCGTCTGAACGAGACGCAGCTCGACAACTTCCGTCAGGAGGCCGGCGGCAACGGCCTGCCCTCCTACCCGCACCCGCGCCGCCTGCCCTGGCTGTGGGAGTTCCCGACCGTCTCCATGGGTCTGGGCCCGCTCTCCGCCATCTACCAGGCGCGCTTCAACCGGTACCTCACCAACCGCGGTATCAAGGACGTCTCCGCCTCGCACGTGTGGGCGTTCCTCGGTGACGGCGAGATGGACGAGCCCGAGTCGACGGCGGCCCTCGCACTGGCCGCGCGTGAGGGCCTCGACAACCTCACGTACGTCATCAACTGCAACCTGCAGCGCCTCGACGGCCCGGTCCGCGCCAACTTCCGCGTGGTCCAGGAGCTGGAGGCCCAGTTCCGCGGCGCCGGCTGGAACGTCATCAAGATCATGTGGGGCAACGCCTGGGACGAGCTCTTCCAGCTCGACACCACGGGTGCCCTGGTCCGCCGCCTGCGCGAGGTGCCGGACGCGCAGTTCCAGACGTACGCGACGCGTGACGCCGCGTACATCCGCGAGCACTTCTTCGGTGCCGAGCCCGCCCTCGTCGAGATGGCGAAGCTGCTCGGCGACGACAAGATCAGCGAGTGCTTCCACCTCTCGCGCGGCGGCCACGAGGCCCGCAAGGTCTACGCGGCCTACCGCGCGGCGCTCACCCACAAGGGCGCGCCGACCGTGATCCTCGCGCAGACGGTCAAGGGCTTCACCCTCGGCAAGGGCTTCGAGTCCAAGAACGCCAACCACCAGATGAAGAAGCTCACGGTGGACGAGTTCAAGGACATGCGGGACCTGCTCGACCTGCCGATCAAGGACAGCGACTTCGTCGACGGCCAGGTGCCCTACGGCCACCCCGGCGCCGACTCCCCCGAGGTCCGCTACCTCCAGGAGCGCCGCGCGGCCCTCGGCGGTCCGGCCCCGGCCCGCCGCACGCAGCCGCTCGCGCCGCTGCCCGCCCCGGCCGACAAGGCGTTCGCCTCGTTCGACAAGGGCTCGGGTTCGCAGTCGGTGGCGACGACCATGGCGTTCGTCCGCCTGGTCAAGGACCTCGTACGCGACAAGACGTCCGGCAAGCGCTGGGTGCCGATCGTCCCTGACGAGGCGCGCACGTTCGGCATGGAGTCGCTCTTCCCGTCGCTCGGCATCTACTCGCCGAAGGGCCAGACGTACGAGCCGGTCGACCGCGACCAGCTGATGTACTACAAGGAGGCCAAGGACGGCCAGATCCTCAACGAGGGGATCACCGAGGCCGGTTCGATGGCCGACTTCATCGCCGCGTCCACGTCGTACGCGACGCACGGCGAAGCGATGATCCCGTTCTACATCTTCTACTCGATGTTCGGCTGGCAGCGCACGGCCGACCAGATGTGGCAGCTCGGCGACCAGCTCGGCCGCGGCTTCCTCGTCGGCGCCACCGCGGGCCGCACGACGCTGACGGGTGAGGGTCTGCAGCACGCCGACGGTCACTCGCCGGTGATCGCCGCGACCAACCCGGCCGCCCTGTCGTACGACCCGGCGTTCGCGTACGAGATCGCCGCGATCGTCAAGGAGGGTCTGCGCCGCATGTACGGCGAGGCCCACGAGGGCGAAGACCAGAACGTCTTCTACTACCTCACCGTCTACAACGAGCCCATGCCGCAGCCCGCGAAGCCCGCGGGTGTCGACGAGGGCATCGTCAAGGGTCTGTACCGCTTCAACACGGCGGAGTCCGCGGGCCTCTCCCCCGCCGCGAACGCCGCGCGCATCCAGCTGCTCGGTTCGGGTACGGCCATCCACTGGACCCTCGCCGCGCAGAAGATGCTCGCCGAGGAGTGGGGCGTGGGCGCCGACGTGTGGTCCGCGACCTCGTGGACGGAGCTGCGCCGCGACGCGCTGGAGGCCGACGAGGCCATCCTGCGCGGCGAGGAGCGCGTCCCGTACATCCGTACGGCGCTGGAGGGTGCCCAGGGTCCGGTCCTGGCCGTCTCCGACTACATGCGTCAGGTCCCCGACCAGATCGCGCAGTGGGTCGAGCAGGACTACTCCTCGCTCGGTGCGGACGGCTTCGGTCTGTCCGACACGCGTGACGCGGCCCGCCGTCACTTCGGCATCGACGCCGAGTCGATCGTCGTCGCCGCGCTGGCGCAGCTCGCGCGCCGCGGCGAGGTGCCGGCCTCCGCGGTGAAGGAGGCACGGGCCAAGTACGGCCTGTAGCCCTCCGGCTCGACATACGGGTGCGGCCCCTGCCTGACGGCGGGGGCCGCACGCGTTTGTGTGCGGCGGCATCATGGAGCCATGCGCGCCGCCCGCCTCATCAAGATGGTCCTGCTGCTCCAGGCCAGGCCCTCCATGACCGCCGCCGAGCTCGCCGCCGAGCTGGAGGTGTCCGAGCGGACGATCACGCGCGACGCTCAGGCGCTGTCCGAGGCGGGCGTTCCGGTCTACGCGGACCGGGGCCGCACCGGCGGCTACCGGCTGATCGGCGGCTACCGCACCCGCCTGACCGGGCTCGGCCGCAGCGAGGCGGAGGCGCTGTTCCTGTCCGGGGTGCCGGGCGCGCTGCGGGAGATGGGGCTCGCGGACGCGGCCTCGGCGGCCCGTCTGAAGGTGTCGGCGGCGCTCATGCCGTCGCTGCGGGACGCCTCGCAGAACGCGTCGCAGCGGTTCCATCTGGACGCGCCGGCCTGGTTCAGGGAGACGCCCGCCCCGGAGCTGCTGCCCGCCGTGGCGGACGCGGTCTGGGACGACCGGCGTGTGACGGCCCGCTACCGGCGCCAGGACACGGAGGTGGAGCGGGAGTTGGAGCCGTACGGTCTCGTGCTGAAGGCCGGGGTCTGGTACCTGTGCGCGCGGGTGCCGGAGTCGGGGGCGTACCGCGTGTACCGCATCGACCGGTTCACCGCTGTCGACGCGGGTGACGAGCGGTTCGCGCGGGACGAGGAGTTCGACCTGCCGGGGTTCTGGGAGGAGCGGGCCGAGCAGTTCGCGCGGGCGATCCTGCGGTCCGAGGTGGTCGTGCGGCTCTCGGCGGCGGGCGTGCGGCAGCTGCCGTACGCCACCGACCGCGCCGTCGCGCGGGAGGCGATGGAGACGGCGGGCGAGCCGGACGCGTCGGGCCGGGTGACGGTCACGCTGCCCGTCGAGAACGAGGACGTGGCGTACACGCAGCTCATGGCGCTCGGCCCGGAGGCCGAGGTCCTGGCGCCGCCGGAGCTGCGCGCACGCTTCGCGGAGGCCGCCGCCAGAGCGGCCGCCCTCTACCGGTAGCCGGTGACGTCCGCCTCCTTGCCCGCCTGTTCCACCTCCGCGATGTAGCGCCAGGCGTCCGGCGCGGAGCCGTCCACGTCCGTGAAGCCGTACTCCTTGGCGAGGCCACCGCTGGAGAGCGACTTCCCGTTGTGACGTGCCACGTCCGGGTCACCGGCGAGGGCGACGAGGGCGCGGCCCACGAACGTCGGTGTCTCGGAGATCGCGAAGTGCGGGTTCTGCTCGGTGCCCGCCAGCCAGTCGTCCTCGGTCACCTTGAAGTAGGTGTCGAGCATCGCCTCGGAGCGCAGCCAGCCGGGGGTGAGGCAGAGGGCGGTGCAGCCGTACTCCTTCAGCTCCTCGGCGAGGTCACGTGCCATGCGCAGCGGGGCCGCCTTGGCGAGGTCGTAGAAGAAGGGCTTGCGGTAGTTGGGGCCGTTGTACTCGGCGGTGCCGTCGGTGACCTCGACGAGGAGGCCGCCGGGGTTCCTGGTGAGCAGTGGCAGCGCGTGGTGGCTGGTGACGATGTGGGTCTCGATGCCGAGGCGCAGGATGCGCAGCCCCTTGTCGAGGTCGTGCTCCCACATCTTCTTGTCCCATTCGACGTGGATGTCGCCGCCCCAGATGTCGTTGACGAGGATGTCCAGGCGGCCCTGCTCCCGGTCGATGCGGTCGACCAGGGCGGCCACCTGTGCGGGTTCGAGGTGGTCGGTGGGGACGGCGATGCCGCGGCCGCCCGCGGCGTCGACGAGTTCGGCGGTGCCCTCGATGGTCTCGGTGGCGCGGCCGATCTCGCTGGTGTGCGTGCGGGTGGTGCGGCCCGTGACGTACACGGTGGCTCCGGCGCGGCCGAGCTCGACGGCCATGGCGCGGCCGGCGCCGCGCGTGGCGCCCGCGACGAGGGCGATCTTCCCGGTCAGGGTCTGCGTGGTCTCCATGTCCTTGAGGCTTCCACCAAAAGCCGACAACCTCTGTCGCCTTTTCCACGGGCATGTGCACGCATAACGAGACAGCCGCATTCCGGCGCACTCCGCGTGCGCGCCCACTCCGCAGGACCGATGCTGGACCCGTGATGGACGAGACGGAGTTCTGGGAGATCGTGGACAGCACCCGCGAGGCCGCCGGCGGCGACCCCGAGGACCACGCCGAGCTGCTCGTCGAGAGACTGCTGCAGTCCGACCCGGACAGCGTCCTCGACTTCGCCCGTCACTTCGAGGCCCGCTACAACCGCGCGTACCGCTGGGACCTGTGGGGCGCCGCCTGGGTGCTGCTCGGCGGCGCGAGCGACGACGCGTTCGACTGGTTCAGGTGCTGGCTGATCGGCCAGGGGCGGGAGGTCTTCGAGGGCGCGATGCACGATCCGGACGCGCTCGCCGACCTCCTGGACGACTTCGACGAGGAGCTCGACGGCGACGGCGAGGAGCTCGGCTACGCCGCGGACGAGGCGTACGAGCAGCTCACCGGTGCCGTCGCGCCGGAGCTCGGCGTCGCCCCCGCCCCGGCCGAACCGGAGGGCACCGCGATCGACTTCGAGAACGACTCGGTGATGGCGCAGCGCTACCCGAAGCTGTGGGACCGCTTCATGGAGGACTGACGGGGATAGGCTGACGGGGTGTCCGCAAGCCCACGGAGTCAGCACCCCGAGCGGGCCGAAGCCGTACTCGTCGCCGCTTCGGCCGGGGGCATCGGTGCCCTCACGACCCTCCTGGGCGGCCTGGAGGCCTCGCTTCCGGTGCCGGTCCTCGCGGCCCAGCACCTCAGGCGGTCGCGCGAGAGCTCCATCGCCGCGATCCTGTCCCGCGCGACCTCGCTCGACGTGAAGCTGGCGGAGGACGGGGAGAGCCTGCGGGCGGGGACGGTGTACATCGCGCCGCCCGACCACCATCTGTGCGTGAAGAACCCGAAGGAGCTCTCGCTGAGCCAGGCGGGCCCGGTGAACTTCGCGCGTCCGGCGGCCGACCCGCTCTTCGAGTCCGCGGTACGGGCCTTCGGGCCGCGGATCATCGCCTGCGTGCTCACCGGGACCGACAGCGACGGCGCCCTGGGCGTGGCCGAGGTGAAGGCGCGGGGCGGCACGGTCATCGTGCAGGACCCGGCGTCCGCCGAGTTCCACGGCATGCCCAAGGCCGCGGTCGACACGGGCTTCGCGGACTATGTGCTCGACCTCGAGGACATCGCGCCGACCATCAACAGGCTGCTGCCGGTGCGCTGACGCCCGGTGGCTCAGAAGTGGGTGCCGCCGTCGACTCGGACCTCGGTGCCGGTGATGAAGCGGCCGTCGTCCGAGGCCAGCATGGCGACGACGGAGGCGACGGTCTCGGGGCCCGCGAAGCCCTGACCGAGGGCGGGCGCGAGCTTCACGAACAGGCTCATGTCGGCGTCCGCGGGCAGGCCGGGGCCGACGCTCTGCCTGCTGGCGCCCGAACCGTCGGTCATCCCGGAGGAGATGGAGCCGGGCTGCACGGCGGTGAACCGGATGCCCTGCTTGCCGTACTCGGCGGCGAGGGCGTGCGTCATGGACTGGATGCCGCCCTTGCTCGCCGCGTACGCCGCCATGTACGGGTGGGCGAACATCGCGGACGTCGAGCTGAAGTTGACGACGGCGGGGTTGTCGCCGTCCAGGAGCGCCGGGATCGCCTCGCGGATCATCAGGAAGGTGCCGGTCAGGTTGACGGCCATCACCTGGTTGAAGGCGTCGAGGGTGGTCTCGTGGGTGTGCGAGGAGCGCAGGATGCCCGCGGCGTTGACGAGCACGTCCAGGCCGCCGAGCGCGTCGGTGGCCGCGGCGACGCCCGCATGGACCGAGGCCTCGTCCGCGATGTTCACGACGACGGTGGTGAGACGCTCCGCGTCGGCGCCCGCCTTGACCGCGGTGTCCCGCAGCCCGTCCTCGCTGACGTCGGCGGCGACGACGCGGCCGCCCTCGGCGAGCAGGCGCAGCACGGTCGCCTGTCCGATGCCCGAGCCGCCGCCGGTGACCAGGGCGCGGCGGCCTTCGTAACGGTTCAGGGTCTGGGTGGCGCTCATGGCGGTCTCCGGGTCTCTCAAGGGTGGTGCGCGGTGGGTCGCGCGCGCTCTGCGTTTCACGGTACGCCTAGCTGGCACGTTGTGCCACCTTGTCCCGTCACGCCCCCCTGGCGTACTCGGCGTAGGCTTCCTGGAGTGACCACTCCCAGCACCCCGCCCCTCTCCCTCACGGAACGCCGCAAGCTGGCGACCCAGCTGGAGATCGCCCGCGCCGCCGCCGAGCTCTTCACGGCGCACGGGACCGACGGCACCACGGCCGAGGCCATCGCGGGCCGTGCCGGGGTCGCGCTGCGCACCTTCTACCGCTACTTCCGCACCAAGCAGGACGCGGTGGGCCCGCTGCTCGCGGTCGGCGGCGACCGCTGGCGCGCGCTCCTCGCCGCGGCCGCGCCCGGCGCGCCGCTCCCCGACGCCCTGCGGAGCGCGATCGCGGCGGCGCTCGCCGTCCCGGACGAGGCGGCGGCTGACGGGCTGCGGCAGGTGCGCGGGCTGCTGCGCGCGGCCGCGGGTGACCCCGCGCTGCGGGCGGTCTGGTACCGCGTGAACCAGGAGTCCGAGGACAAGCTGCGCCCGGTCGTCGCGGAGCTCCTGGGCGCGGGCGCGCGGCCCCTCGACGTCCGCCTGGCCGCCGCGGCGGCGACGGACGCGATCCGGCTCGCCCTGGAGACCTGGGCGGAGACGGACGCGGACGTCACGGGCCCGGACTCCCCGGCGGAGCTCGCGGCGCGGTGCCTGCGGGGGCTCATGGGCGGGCCCACGGGCGAGACGGGCTGAGGCGACAAGGCTCCGCTACGAGCGGTCCGGCCCCGGCTCCTGTTTCGCGATCGGCCCCGGCGCGAACACCATCAGCGTCACGTCGTCCCGCACCCGCCCCGCGTAGTCGAGCACGTCCGCCCACACGCGCTCCGCGAGTCCCTCCGGATCCTCCGGCGACGCGTCCGCCTTCAGCATCCCGGTGAGGCGTTCGACCAGCGGGTAGAACGTGCCGGACGCGTCCCGCGCCTCGCACACCCCGTCGGTCAGGCCGAACAGCAGGTCGCCGTCGAGCAGCGGGACCGTGATGCCCTCGGGCGGGGCGAGCCCGGCGATGCCGAGGCCGAGGGGAGCCCCGGACGGCACGTCCACCTCGGTGACCTCGGTGCCGCGGAGCAGCAGGGGCTGCGGGTGGCCGCAGGAGACGACGCGGACGACGGAGGCGTCGTCGGGGAACTCCAGGAGCACCGCCGTGGCGAACAGCTCCGTGTGCTCCTGGCCCGCCGAGTCGACGACGAGCCTGCGGTCCAGCTGGGCGGCGACCCCTTCCAGGTCCGCCTGGTCGAGGACCGCCTCGCGGAACGCCCCGAGCAGCGCGGCGACCGTGCCGACCGCCGCGAGCCCGTGGCCCTGCACGTCGCCGATGAGGGCGCGCACCGCGCCGGGACCTCTGCGTACGTCGAAGAAGTCGCCGCCGACCAGCGTCTCGTGCTGCGCCGCCTCGTACAGGCCCGCGCACCGCACCCTGCCGACGCGCTCCTGCAGCGGCGGCAGGACCGCGAGCTGGGCCGCCTCCGCGACCGTGCGGACGGTGACGAGCTGCGCATCGCGGCGGCTGCGCACCCAGGCGAAGAGCACGCTGAGCAGCGCGATGAAGCTGATCGTCAGCTGGTCGCTGTTGCCCGGGTGGCCGAGCTCGAAGACCGGCAGGGAGAGCAGCGCGAGGACGCCGGCGCCGACGAGGGCGGTCAGGGCGGGCCCGTACGACAGGGCGGCGAGCGGTGGGACGGCCGCGACGAGGAAGCTGAGGTCCAGCGTCCGCGGGGTGGCCAGCTGGACGACGGTGATCACCAGCAGGAGCAGTGGCGGGGGCCAGCGCACCCAGGGTGGTGGCGGTGTACCGCGCAACAGCCAGTCACGCTGTTCCGCCTCGCGCCGTCTGGCCTCAGCCCTGATCATTCCTTCACGCTCCTACGCGTACGGCGCCCCCGCACGCCGGGCCGGTCCGTCGGGTGCCGTACCCCCTGTGGGCCGTGCGTACCCGTGGCGGTTCAGAGGGGGCGTCCCATGAGGACGTCGTCCACGTACGCGCCGTCCAGCAGGAACTCGCCGGGCAGCACGCCCTCGATGACGAAGCCCTCCGCTTCGTAGAGCTTGCGGGCCGGAGTGTTGTGCCCGAGCACGCGCAGGGTGATGCGGACCGCGCCCTGGCGGCGGGCCTCGTCCATGGCCGCCCGGATCAGCCGTCTGCCGACGCCCTGGCCGCGCGCCTCCTCGGCGACGGCGAAGCCCTGGATCTGGCGCACGTGCGCGTTGGCGAGCAGGGGGGTCGGATAGCCGAGCTTCACATAGCCGACGATGCGGCCGTCCACCTGGGCGACGAGGTGGTCGCGGGGGCCGAAGCGGTCGTTGAAGAAGGGGTCGTAGGGCCGCTGGGGGCGGGGCTGGACCGCGTGGAGCGTGGACCAGGTGGCGCGGTCGAGACGGGCGAGCGCGTCGTCGTCCTCGGGCCGTGCGGTGCGTATGTGCATGTCCGGCATGGCGCCACTGTACGGCGGCCGGGCCGTGCGCCTCGCCGGTCCGCGCGGGGCAGGCGGGTTCCTCGTTCCACGGGGCAGGATGGGATCCATGGACACCACACAGTCGCGCGTCGCCGTGGCCGGCGCCTCCGGGCTCATCGGTACGGCGCTCACCCGCTCCCTCGCCGCCGACGGGCACGAGGTGGTGCGCCTGGTGCGCAGGGCGCCACGGGGCAAGGACGAGATGCGCTGGGACCCCAAGGAGGGGTACGTCGACACGGCAGGGCTCGCGGGCTGCACCGCCGTGGTCAACCTGGCCGGCGCGGGCATCGGTGACCACCGCTGGACGGACGCCTACAAGCGGGAGCTGCGGGACAGCAGGGTGCTGGGCACCCGGGCGCTCGCGGCCGCCGTGGCGTCGCTCGACGAGCCGCCGCGGGTGTTCGTGAACTCCAGCGCGATCGGCTACTACGGCGACACGGGCCCGCGCGCGGTCGACGAGAGCGCACCCGCCGGGCACGGATTCCTGCCCGAGCTGTGCGTGGAGTGGGAGGACTCGGTGGCCGCCGCGCGGGACGCGGGCGTCCGCACGGTCCTCGCCCGCAACGGCCTGGTGATCGGCCGCGAGGGCGGCGCCTGGGGCCGGATGTTCCCGCTCTTCAAGGCGGGGCTCGGCGGCCGCCTGGGCAACGGCAGGCAGTACTGGAGCTACATCTCGCTGCACGACGAGGTGGCCGCGCTCCGCCACCTCATCGACACGGAGACCCTGTCCGGGCCCTTCAACCTGACGGCACCCGACCCGCGCACCAACCGCGAGATCACGGCCGCCATGGGGCGCGTGCTGCGCCGGCCCGCGCTCCTGCCCGCGCCCGCACCGGCGCTGCGTCTGGTGCTCGGCGAGATGGCGGGGGACGTCCTCGGCAGCCAGCGGGTGCTGCCGACCCGCCTCCTGGACTCGGGCTTCACGTTCACGTACCCCGGCATCGACGAGGCGATCAGGGCGGCGCTGCGGTGAGGTGACGGACCGGGGGGCGTGCGACCTTCGTGCGACCGTGCCCGGTGCATGCGCGACTGCCGCCGACCGGAACCGCTCCTACCCTCGTGACCGACGCGGGTATTCCGGAGCCCTGTTGGGGGCATCAGCACCCCATCAGCCGCGCGACCTCGGGAGGGGCACGTGCCAGAGCATGCGCACCATGCGGATGTCGTCATCGTGGGAGCCGGGGCCGCGGGCCTCTCGGCAGCGCACCGGCTGACCAGCGCCGGTGTGTCGGCCGTCGTCCTGGAGGCCGCCCCGTGCGTCGGCGGCCGGATGTCGACCGAGAAGATCGACGGGTTCCGGCTCGACAGAATCGGCCAACTCCTCACCACCTCGTATCCGGAACTGCGCCGGACCCCCGGGCTCGGCTCGCTCGTGCTGCGGCCCTTCGCGCCCGGCATCCTCGTGCACAGCGAAGGACGCCACCACCGGGCGGCCGAGCGCCTGCCCGCACGGAGCGCGAGGGGCGCACTCACCACAGCGCGCGCCCTGGCGAGCGCCCCCCTCGCGCCGCTGGCCGCGCGGGCTCCCGCGCGCACCGCCTCCGGCACGCCCCCGCGCTCCGCCCCGCTCGGCACCCCGCTCGACCAGGCACGGCTCGGCTCGGCCCTCGCCCGGATCGCCGCGACCCCCGTCGATCGCCTCCTCGGCCGCCCCGAACTCCCCGCGGCCGACGCGCTCTCCGCCCGCGGACTGCCCGCCCGCACCATCGAGGGCTTCCTGCGCCCGCTGCTCTCCGCGCTGCTCTGCGACCCCGGCCTGACCACGTCGAGCCGGTGCGCGGACCTCGCCCTGCACGCCTTCGCGCGCGGCCGCCTCTGCCTGCCCGAGGGTGGCGCCGAGGCCCTGCCCGAACACCTCGCGGCCGCCCTGCCGCCCGGCGTGGTCCGCACCGGCGTCCGCGTCACCTCGGTCTCCACCAGCTCCGTCGGCACCGCCGAGCACGGCACGTTCACCTGCCGCGCCGTCCTCCTCGCCACCGACGCGCGCGCCGCCGCCGAACTCCTGCCCGGCCTGCGCGTACCGCCGTTCCACGAGGTGACGGTCGTCCACCACACCGCACCCGAACCACCGCTTGACGGGCCCGCGCTGCTCCTGGACGCGGACCGCGCGGGCCCGGTCGCGCACACCGCGGTCATCAGCCAGGTCGACCCGTCGCGCGCGCCCGCCGACCGCGTCCTGGTCTCCTCGACGGTCCTCGGCCCGCCCCCGGAGGAGTCCGCCGTCCGCGCGCACCTCGCCGCGCTGTACGGCACACCGACCGACCGCTGGGAACGCCTCGCCGTCCACCACACCCGGGAGGCCGTGCCCGCGATGCCGCCGCCGCACGACATCCGGCGGCCCGTGCGACTGCTCTCCGGGCTCTACGTCTGCGGTGACCACCGCGACACCAGCACGGTGCAGGGCGCCCTGCACTCGGGGCGGCGCGCGGCCCACGCCGTCCTCACGGACTTCGGCATCACGCCGTCGTACGCCCAGGAGACACTGCCCACCGCGGCCTGACCCCCGCTCCCCCCGGAGCCCCCGCGTGCGGGGGCTCCGGAGGGACTTCAGCCGAGCGCCGCGACCCTGTCGCGGTACCCGCGCACGGGCGCCGCGTCCCGGTAGGGCTCCAGGCGCCGCTCGAACTCGCGCACGTATTCGTACGCCCGCGCGGACCGCATCTCACCCGCCGCCTGCGCGGCCTCCGAGCCCAGCTGGCACGCCGTCTCCAGCTCGCCGAGGCCGAGCCGCGCGGTGGCGAGCACCACCCGGCAGAACAGCCTGCTGCGCGCGAAGGCGGGGGCGCGCAGCTGGAGCGAGCGCTCGGCGTGCTGGGCCGCGGCGCGGTACTGCTGCAGGTCGCGGTAGCTGTGCCCGAACTCGTCCGCCAGCTGGGCCTCGTCGAAGAATCGCGCCCAGTGCGGCACGTCGTCGCCGGGCCGCGCCGCCTCCAGGGACCGCTCGGCCCGTACGAGCGCCGCCGTGCAGGCCCGCACCTCGCCGAGCACACCGTGGCCCCGCGCCTCCGCGGCGTACAGCAGCGACTGCACGACGTGCGGCGCCGCGGAGCCGACGCCCTGCTGGGCGACCCGCGCGAGCTGCACGGCCTCGCGTCCGTGGCCGAGGTAGACGGCCTGGCGGCTCATCGTGACCAGGATGTACGAGCCGTACGCCCGGTCGCCCGCCGCCTGGGCGAGGCGCAGCGCCTGGACGTAGTACCGCTGGGCGAGGCCATGGGCCGCGATGTCGTACGACGTCCAACCGGCGAGGCGGGTCAGATCGGCGGCCGCCGCGAAGAGTCTGCGCCCGGCCTGCTCGCCGTAGACACCGCGGAGCATCGGCTCCGCCTCGTGCTCCAGATAGCGGACGAGGGCCTGGCGGGCGTGCCCGCCGCCGTACGCGTGGTCGAGGGCGCGGAACAGCTCGCCCACGGAGCGCAGCGCCGCGATGTCCCCGTTGCTGACCCGCAGGCCGGGGCCGCGTTCGGGGCCCTGCCGCTGCCGGGGCACGGCGGGGCGGCCCTGGGCGGGGACGCGGGCCGGGTGCGGGTCGACGTCCCCGCGGCCGACGCGTTCGTCGGCGCGGCCGATGAGCCAGTCGCGGCTCGGCACCACGAGTCCGGCCGGGGTGAACGCGATCTTCCGGAGCTCCGCGTGGCTCACCGAGTCCTTGCGCCACAGTCCGCCGACGATGTCGACGGCCTCCTCGGGGGTGGCCGCGAACTCAAGCCCGGCGTACACCGGAGCGCACGCGTCGAGCCCGAGATCCTGGGCGGAGAGGCGCCGCCCGAGCCTTCTGGTGAAGACCTCGGCGATCAGCGCGGGTGTCGTGCCTCTGGGCTGCTGGCCGCGGAGCCAGCGGGTCACGGACGTCTTGTCGTAACGCAGGTCCAGGCCGTGCTCGAGGCCCAGCTGGTCGACCCGGCGGGCGAGGCCCGCATTGGAGAACCCGGCTTCCGAGATGAGCGCGGCTAGCTGGCGGTTCGGGGTGCGCTGCGGGGGTCGTTCCGTCATCGGCTGTGCGGTCTCCTGCCTTTCGGGCCTGCCTTGAGCAGCCCTTATGGCCTCGTGAACGGCGTGAATGTAGCGGCCGTGGCAGCCCGTGTACGCACCTTGCGGAGCCTTTCATCCGATCGTGTGAGGAACCCGCGCCGAGGTTGCCGCCCGAGGGGGCCCGTACAGTGGCAGGGGCGCGATATGTGCACGGTGAACGTTCAGGGAGGCACCTGCCGTGAGTGAGTTTCGGTTCGTCCGGCTGGGCTTCGGCCCGGACGCCGTGGAGTACCAGGAGGCGTGGGACGAGCAGCGCCGCGTGCACGCCGCCCGCTTCGCCGACGAGGTCCCCGACACCTGTCTCCTCCTGGAGCACCCGCCGGTCTACACCGCGGGCCGCCGCACCGCGGACAGCGAGCGCCCGCTCGACGGCACCCCCGTCATCGACGTGGACCGCGGCGGAAAGATCACCTGGCACGGCCCGGGCCAGCTCGTGGGCTACCCGATCCAGAAGCTGCCGCGGCCGGTGGACGTCGTGGCGCACGTGCGCCGCCTGGAAGAGGCCCTCATCCGCACCTGCGCGGAGTTCGGCCTGGAGACCACGCGCGTCGAGGGCCGCAGCGGCGTCTGGGTCCTCGGCGACCCGGTGGAGCAGCGCCCCGCGCTCGGCGGCCTCTCCCTCGACTTCGACCCGCGGCTGCAGGACGACGAATTCGACGCACGGTTCAACGGTCCCGAGTACGCCCCGTCGAACGCGGGCCAGCGCCGTGAGGACCGCAAGATCGCCGCGATCGGCATCCGTGTCGCCAAGGGCGTGACGATGCACGGCTTCGCCCTGAACGTGAACCCGGACAACACCTGGTTCGACCGGATCATCCCGTGCGGCATCCGCGACGCGGGCGTGACGTCCCTCTCGTACGAGCTGGACCGCGAGATCACCATCGCCGATGTGCTGCCCGTCGCGGAGCGGCATCTGCGCGACGTACTGGAGAACGCGGAACTGAAGCCGCGCGAGGTGGAGCGCGCGGTGGAACCCACCGCGGCGCCCACCGCGGAGCCCGCCTCCGCATAGGTCCGCCCCGGCCCGGGGGAATGCACCCCCTTGGCCAGAGGTTGGCCAGAAGTAAGCCCAACGACATCACGGGCGTACCCTGGTGTGCGCCGAAGAATCGAAGCTACAGGGAGCCGATGTGTCCGCAGTCGCACCCGACGGACGCAAGATGCTGCGCCTGGAGGTCCGGAACGCCCAGACCCCCATCGAGCGCAAGCCCGAGTGGATCAAGACCCGGGCGAAAATGGGCCCCGAGTACAACGCCCTGCAGAAGCTCGTGAAGACCGAGGGCCTGCACACGGTCTGCCAGGAGGCAGGCTGTCCGAACATCTACGAGTGCTGGGAAGACCGCGAGGCCACGTTCCTCATCGGCGGCGACCAGTGCACCCGGCGCTGTGACTTCTGCCAGATCGACACCGGCAAGCCGCAGGCCCTCGACCGCGACGAGCCGCGCCGCGTCGGCGAGTCCGTCGTCACCATGGACCTGAACTACGCCACGATCACCGGCGTCGCCCGCGACGACCTGGAGGACGGCGGCGCCTGGCTCTACGCGGAGACGGTCCGCCAGATCCACGCGATGACGGCCGAGCGCGCCGAGGGCTACACCAAGGTCGAGCTGCTCATCCCGGACTTCAACGCCGACCCCGACCAGCTGGCCGAGGTCTTCTCGTCCCGGCCCGAGGTCCTCGGGCACAACGTCGAGACGGTGCCGCGCATCTTCAAGCGGATCCGCCCCGGCTTCCGGTACGAGCGCTCCCTCGAGGTCATCACGAAGGCCCGTGAGGCCGGCCTGGTCACCAAGTCCAACCTGATCCTCGGCATGGGCGAGACCCGCGAAGAGGTCAGCGAGGCGCTGCGCCAGCTGCACGAGGCGGGCACGGAGCTCGTCACGATCACCCAGTACCTGCGCCCCACCCCGCGGCACCACCCCGTCGAGCGCTGGGTGAAGCCCGCCGAGTTCGTGGAGCTGAAGGACGAGGCCGAGCAGATCGGTTTCTCGGGTGTCATGTCGGGCCCGCTGGTCCGCTCCTCGTACCGCGCGGGACGCCTGTACCAGATGGCGATCGAGAAGCGCGGTGCGTACGTGGCGTCGCAGGCGGTGTGACGCGGGCACGTGCCTCGCACGTACGCCGTGTGTGAATCGGCGCACAAGCTCCTACCGCTCAGTAATGGCCGTAATGACGCGGCCCATACGATCCCCGCAGGTGAAGGGGACCGTATGGGCCGCGTCAGCGTTTGGGGCCACCGCAGCCCCGCGCGTCAAGGTTTCATCGGCGTTTGACCACCCGGTCACGCCCTGGTAACACCAATCAGTGACGTTGGTACTACCGCACGTACAGCCCTACCCATAGCCGTACGTACACAGCCTGATCCACAGCCGCTCCCCCGTCTCTCGAGCCGCTCTCCAGGAGGGCCCCATCATGCAGGCCGCGCCCGTTCGCGCCACGCAGGTTCGCACGACCGCCACGTCCGCCACGCCCGTCCGCGCCACCGCGATCCCGTCCGTCGCCGACGCCCTGCGCGCCGTCGAGTCGCTGCTGATGAGCGGCGGCCAGCGCACGGCCCGGCGCAACGCCTGGACGTCCGTGCTCGAGGACCGGCGCCGCGCCAAGGACCGCGTCGAGGCACTGCGGGTACTCGAAGAGGCGGGCACGGCAACCCGCACGTCGTAGCCGCCGCCGGGGCCACGTAGACTTCATCGCATGGCGAGGAAGGAATCCACCGCGGCGGATGCGGCCGCGGAGCCAGGGCGACTCAAGCAGATCGCTCTGACCTACAAGATGACCCGGCGGGCCGACTCCAAAATCGGTCTCATCATCGCGGCTGTGGGAATCGTCACCTTTGGTGTCTTCCTCGCGATCGGCTTCTGGGTCGATCACCCGATCTACCTGGGCATCCTCGGCTTCCTGCTCGCCTTCCTCGCGATGGCGATCGTCTTCGGACGCAGGGCCGAGCGGGCCGCCTTCGGTCAGATGGAGGGCCAGCCCGGTGCGGCGGCCGCGGTGCTCGACAAGATCGGCCGCGGCTGGACGACGACCCCCGCGGTCGCGATGAACCGCAGCCAGGACGTGGTGCACCGCACCGTCGGCAAGGCCGGCATCGTCCTGGTCGCCGAGGGCAACCCGAACCGCGTGAAGAGCCTGCTGGCCTCCGAGAAGAAGAAGATGGCCCGCATCGTGGCGGACGTCCCGGTCCACGACGTCATCGTCGGCACGACGGAGGGCACGGTCTCCCTCAAGAAGCTCCGCACGACGCTGCTGAAGCTCCCCCGCGTCCTGTCGGGCCCGCAGGTCACGGCGACGAACGACCGCCTGCGCGCGATGGGCGACCTGATGTCGAACATGCCGTTGCCGAAGGGGCCGATGCCGAAGGGCATGCGGATGCCGCGCGGCGGCCCGAAGGCGAAGTAGTCCGCTTCGTCTTCCTCCTACGACGATGAGGGCCCCGGAACCGATCGGTTCCGGGGCCCTCATCGTCGTAGGAGCGTGCGTGTCCAGACGTAGGAGCGTGCGTGTCTAGACCCTCACCTGCACGGACCGGGACAGGCGGTCATGCAGACCCCGGCCGTCGCGGTCCCAGATCAGGGCGGGGATGACGAGGCAGAGCAGGACGCTGCGGACCAGGACCCAGCCGGGGGCGAGGCGGCCGCCGCTCTCCGAGATGACGCGCAGCCGGAAGAGGGCCTTGCCCGGGGTGCAGCCGACCGTGCCGACGGTCAGCACGCTCATGACGAAGAAGATCCCGAGGGCCCAGTTGCCCATGGCCTGCTGGTCACCGCCCGCGAACAGACCGTATGCGATCACCATGCACAGGCCCCAGTCCACGGCGATGCCGCCCATCCGGCGCCCTGGGCGCGCGATCGACCCCGGCCCCTCCTCGGGCAGGCCGAGCTGCTGGCCCCGGTATCCGAAGTCGACTCCGGCGTCCTCGGCGGCGGCGCGAGGGCCGGACAGCCACGATCCGATTGCTTGCCTCTTGTCCACCCGTCCACGGTACTGCGCGGCTCGTCCGCCGGGGGCGGCCGGGGTGGGACAAGGTGCGCAAGGGACACAAGGCACGCCGCCACGCGGGCACGTCACACCCGGCCCGGTTAACTTCGACGAAACAAATGGGTCATGCTTGAGAAATCCCCCGTCCTTATGGTCGGGTCCCAGCGTGTGCCACCCGCACTGGCCGCACAACGAGCTGCAACCCCGTCCCGCCCCGGGCGGGAGTAGGAGGAGTTGGATGTTGTTCCAGAACGCCGACGACGCGAAGAAGTACATCGCTGACGAGGACGTGAAGTTCGTCGACGTCCGATTCTGCGACCTGCCCGGTGTGATGCAGCACTTCACGATCCCGGCGGCGGCGTTCGACCCGGACGAGGAGCTCGCCTTCGACGGTTCGTCGATCCGCGGCTTCCAGGCCATCCACGAGTCCGACATGGCGCTCCGCGCCGACCTGTCGACGGCGCGCGTGGACCCGTTCCGCCGGGACAAGACCGTCAACATCAACTTCTTCATCCACGACCCGATCACGGGCGAGCAGTACAGCCGTGACCCGCGCAACGTCGCGAAGAAGGCCGAGGCGTACCTGGCCTCGACCGGCATCGCCGACACGGCGTACTTCGGCCCGGAGGCCGAGTTCTACGTCTTCGACAACGTCCGCTTCCAGACGTCGGCGAACGAGAGCTTCTACCACATCGACTCCGAGGCGGGCGCCTGGAACACCGGTGCGGTCGAGAACAACCGCGGCTACAAGGTCCGCTACAAGGGTGGTTACTTCCCGGCCCCGCCGGTCGACCACTTCGCGGACCTGCGCGCGGAGATCTCCCTCGAGCTGGACAAGAACGGCCTCCAGGTCGAGCGCCAGCACCACGAGGTCGGCACGGCCGGCCAGGCGGAGATCAACTACAAGTTCAACACGCTGCTCGCCGCGGCCGACGACCTGATGCTCTTCAAGTACATCGTGAAGAACGTCGCCTGGCGCAACCAGAAGACCGCGACCTTCATGCCGAAGCCGATCTTCGGCGACAACGGCTCGGGCATGCACGTCCACCAGTCCCTGTGGTCCGGCGGCGACCCCCTCTTCTACGACGAGCAGGGCTACGCGGGCCTCTCGGACACCGCGCGCTACTACATCGGCGGCATCCTGAAGCACGCCCCGTCGCTCCTCGCCTTCACCAACCCGACGGTGAACTCGTACCACCGCCTGGTGCCCGGCTTCGAGGCCCCGGTCAACATGGTCTACTCGCAGCGCAACCGCTCCGCCGCGATGCGTATCCCGATCACGGGCTCGAACCCGAAGGCGAAGCGGGTCGAGTTCCGCGCGCCGGACCCGTCCTCCAACCCGTACCTCGCCTTCTCGGCGCTGCTCCTCGCGGGCCTCGACGGCGTCAAGAACAAGATCGAGCCGCCGGAGCCGATCGACAAGGACCTCTACGAGCTCGCCCCCGAGGAGCACGCGAACGTCGCCCAGGTCCCGACGTCCCTCCCCGCGGTCCTCGACGCCCTCGAGGCGGACAACGAGTACCTCCAGGCCGGCGGCGTCTTCACGTCCGACCTGATCGAGACGTGGATCGACTACAAGCGGACGAACGAGATCGCCCCGATCCAGCTCCGCCCGCACCCGCACGAGTTCGAGCTCTACTTCGACCTCTAAGCCCTCTCAGCCCCTGAGCGGAGCCCCGTCACTCTCCATTCGGAGGGCGGCGGGGCTCCGTCATGTACGCATGCCGCGACCCTCCCTCGTCGGCGTCGGGGTCGGCTGTTCGGGGAGGGGGCGGTCGTGGACCACGTTCTTCATGACCAGGGTCGAGGTCAGGCGTTGGACGCCGGGGAGTTTGGCCAGTTGCTGGTCGTAGAGTTGTTGGTAGGTGGCGAGGTCGGCTGTGGCTACACGTAGGAGGTAGTCCGGTTCGCCGAACAGGCGTTGGGCCTGGGTGACGTGCGGGACCGCCGCCACCGCCGCCTCGAACGTTTCGACCGTGTCCCTGTCCTCCCAGCGCAGCGTGGCGAAGACGAGGGCCTCGAAGTCCAGGCCCACGGCCGCGGGGTCCACCACCGCTCGGTAGCCGCGGATCGCGCCCGCGCGTTCCAGGTCGCGGAGACGGCGGTGGCAGGGCGAGACGCTGAGCTTCACGCGCGCCGCCAGTTCCGTCACCGTGAGGCGGCCGTCCAGCTGAAGCTCGGTAAGAATTTTCCTGTCCATGGCATCCATGGGGAGATTCTCCCCCGGAGGGGGCCGCCTCAGGGAATTTTCGGGAACACTTTTGGGGTCTCCGCTCCTAATCTTCCTCATAGAGCCAGAGGTTTTGAGGGAACGGACATAAGTACATGGATACGGCGACAGTGGCGGCCTTTCTCGCGGTGGATCTGCTGCTGATCTTCACGCCGGGCGCGGACTGGGCGTACGCGATCACCGCGGGGCTTCGGGACCGGTCCGTCGTTCCCGCGGTCGCCGGGCTCATAGCCGGGTACGCGGGGTACACGCTGCTCGCCGTCGCCGGGCTCGTGGTGATCGTGGCCAGTTCGGCGACCGTTCTTACGGTGCTCACCGTTGCGGGGGCCGGATATTTGGTGTGGCTGGGGTGGGGGGTGGTCAGGGCGCCCGTCGCGCCAAGCGCGGCGGCGAGTACGTCGGGCGGTGAGGCGGCGGTCGGGTCGGCCTCCGCGTGGCAGGTCGCCCTCAAAGGTGCCGGGACCAGTGGGCTCAATCCCAAGGCGCTGCTGCTGTACTTCGCGCTGTTTCCGCAGTTCATCGACTCCGCGAGCGACTGGCCCGTCGCCGCGCAGACCGGGTTGCTCGGCACGCTCCACATGACGGCCTGCGCCGTCGTCTACCTCGGTGTCGGCGTGCTGGCGCGGACCGTGCTGAAGGCCCGGCCGTCCGCCGCGCGGGTGGTGACCCGGGCCTCCGGTGCCATGATGATCCTCATCGGCGGGTTCCTTCTGGTGGAACAGGTGATGGAGCAGCTGGGCGGCTGATCGGGGCCGAATACGCCCGGCGCGCCGGAGTCATATAATCCCGCTTTCTCAATTCGCCGCCATCATGCGGTTGTTGAGCGCAAGCGTCGGCTCCGCTGTTGTTAATTTGGCTCCTCCTGAATCCATGCGAAAGCTCAGCTTTGGAGGAGTCCGTGGTTCGAGTCTGGGCGGCTGCCGGAGGGCTTGCCCTTGCAGCCACCGCGTGCACCTACGTCGCCATGGCGCCCGCGGGTGTGGCGCAGGGGCATGGGCATGGCCAGGGGGCGGGTGTGGCGATTCCTTTTCTCTTCCTCACTCAGGAGCGCGACGCCCACGCCGTTTCCCCTGCCGCCGACGACGACGAACACTCCGTTATCGCCTCTCGGTTCACCGTCGAGGACCGTTCCGGTGCGGAAGTCGGTGGGGCCTTCGAGACCTGTGCCAAGGAGATCGTCGGGGGGCGTGCGGTCACCGCGTACTGCTCCGGGATCATCGAGATCGAGGGCAAGGGGAAGATCGGGTTTCAGGCCTCCCGTGCCGTGTCGGGCGATCCCGACGATGACCACGCCCTCGTCACGGGTGTCGTCACCGGGGGCACCGGGGTCTATGACGGGGCCTCCGGTCAGATGGACCTCACCCCGCCCGACGTCGAAGGCGGGGCGTGGGCCGCGGAGTTCCACTGATACGTGGCCGCCGTCACCCTAGAGAACGGTGCGGTAGTGCGTCGTCAGGCGGCCTGTGTCGTCCAGGACGTGGAACGCCACCGCCGGGGGCAGGTCTCGGTGGACGTGGTGGGTGGGGTGGGACTGGGGTTCCCAGGGGAGGCGGAGGGTCGACACCACTCCTGGGGCCACCAGGAGGGGGCGGTCGGCGAACGTTGTCGCCGCTGGCGTGTGCGCGTGGCCCGCCAGGAACGCCGTGACGTTCGGGTGGCGTGTCGTCAGGTCCGCCAGCCGGTCCTCGTCGAACTGGCGGATGCCGTCCACGTAGGGCGTGTTGAGCGGGACCGGCGGGTGGTGGAAGCCGATCAGGACAGGGCGGGTGGGCGGGGTTTCGGCGAGGAGCGTGGACAGCCAGTCCAGGGTTCCGTCGTCCAGTCGGCCGTGGTCCTCGCCGGGTACCGATGTGTCGCACAGGGCCAGCGTGAAGGTCTCCGTGACATGAGCCGTGTTGATCGGGGCCGTGTTGATCGGGGCCGTGCTCGGCGGCTCGCCCAGGAAGTGTTCGCGGTACGCGGCGCGCTCGTCGTGGTTGCCGGGGCAGGTCAGCAGCGGATGCCGGGTGGTGGTGAGAAGTTTGCGGGCCGCCTCGTACTCGGACGGGGTCGCGTGGTCCGCGATGTCGCCGGTGGCGATGACTGCGTCCAGGTCGTACGGGAGGCTGTTCAGGTACTCCATGACCGCCCGGGTGCGGTCGATGCTGCGGCCGCCGTCCGCCTGCCCGGTGTCTATGTGGGTGTCGCTCAGGTGCGCGATCACGATCACGGCGGGGTCCTCTCTGTTCGATTGTCGGTACGGTTCGTACGCGGGGTTCCTTACGGGCGTACGAACCGTACCGACGGACGTCCGCCGTCCGGCGTCACCACCGCCCGCACCCCGTACACCTCCGCGATCAGTTTTTCCGTGATGACCTCCGCCGGTGTGCCCGACGCGTACGCCGTGCCCTCCTTGAGGATCAGCAGGTGGTCGCAGAACATCGACGCCAGGTTCAGGTCGTGCAGGGCGATCACGCTCGTGACGGGGAGTTCGGCGACCAGGGACAGCAGGTCCAGCTGGTGCTGGATGTCCAGGTGGTTGGTCGGTTCGTCGAGGAGGAGTTCGCGGGGCTCCTGGGCCAGGGCGCGGGCTATCTGGACGCGCTGGCGTTCGCCGCCGGAGAGCGTGTGCCAGGCCTGGGCGGCGCGTTCGGTGAGTCCGGTGCGTTCGAGGGCCTCGCGCACGGCACGTTCGTCGTGGGGCGTGGGGGTCGACCAGGCGCGGCGGTGCGGGATGCGGCCCAAGCGTACGACGTCCCTCACGGTCAGCTCGGCCGTCGTCGTCGCGTGCTGCTCGACCACGGCGATCCGGCGGGCCACCGCGCGGCGGCCCGTGTCCGGCAGGGTGCGGCCGTCCAGGGTGACCACCCCGGACGCCGGTGCCAGGACGCCCGCGAGCAGGCGCAGCAGGGTGGACTTGCCGGAGCCGTTGGGGCCGAGGAGTCCGACCGTGGCGCCGGTGGGTGGGGCGAGGCTCACCCCGTCGACGATCAGCCTGCCGCCCGCCTCCCTGCTGACGCGGTCCGCTCGCAGGCCCGTGGGGGTGCCCGGAGAGGTCATGTCGTCCTCCGCGTTCTGTACAGCACGGCCACGAACGCCGGTACGCCGATGAGTGACGTCACCACGCCGACCGGGACCTCCTGCGGGTCCAGGGCCGTGCGGGCCAGCGTGTCCACCCAGACCAGGAAGACCGCGCCGGCGAGCGCCGTGACCGGCAGGAGTCTGGCGTGCCCGGAGCCGACGACCGCGCGGGCCGCGTGCGGCAGGACCAGGCCGACGAAGCCGATCGCGCCCGCCGAGCTGACGAGGGCCGCCGTGAGGAGCGCCGTCGTGCAGAGCAGGACGAGCCGGGTGCGGGCCACCCGGACGCCCAGCGCCGCCGCGGCCTCGGGGCCGAACGCGAAGGCGTCGAGCGTACGGGCGTGGCCGAGGCAGACGACCAGCGCGGCCACGAGCACCGCGCCGCACAGCCACACGTCCGTCCAGCCGACCCCGCTGAGCGAGCCGAGGAGCCAGAACAGCACGCCGCGCGTCGTCTCCGCGTCGCCCGCCGTGAGGACGACGAACGATGTGAGCGCGGAGAACAGCTGCATGGCCGCGACGCCCGAGAGCACGACCCGGTCCGTGGTGTCGCCGAGGGTGTGGCTCAGGAGCAGGACGAGGGCGAAGGAGCAGAGCGCGCCGGCGAAGGCTCCCGCGGAGACGGACACCGCTCCCCCGCCGACCCCGAGGACGACGACCGCGACCGCTCCCGTGGACGCCCCGGACGACACTCCGAGCACGAAGGGGTCGGCGAGCGGGTTGCGGAGCAGGGACTGCATGACCGCGCCGCAGACCGCGAGGCCCGCGCCGCAGACGGCCGCCAGCACGGTGCGGGGCATCCGCAGGTTCCAGACGATGCCGTCCCTGATCGGGGTGAGCGGGCTGTCGCCCCAGCCGAGGTGCGCGGCGACGGTCGACCACACGTCGGGCACGGAGATGTCCGCGGGGCCGATCGTGACGGCCACGGAGACGGAGAGGACGAGTGCCGCCGTCCCGGCGAGCCACAGCAGCGCCTGCCGCAGGCGCCCCGGGCGCGCTTCGGGGGAGGGGGAGGCGCCGATCGCGTCGGGACCGGCACTCGCGCCCGGCGCGGCCTCCGTCACTTGACCAGCCCGAACTTCCGCAGGCCCGCAGCCACTTGCTCGATGCCGTCGACCGTACGGATCGTGGGGTTCATGGCCTGGCCACTGAGCAGGACGTACCGCTTCTTCTTCACCGCGGTCAGGTTCTTGGTCGCCGGGTTGGTCTCCAGGAACTTGATCTTCGCGGCGGCGCTCTCCGCGGACTGCGACTTGCGGGTGAGGTCGCCGATGACGAGGACGTCCGGGTCGCGGTCGGCGACGGTCTCCCAGTTGATCTGGGGCCATTCCTCGTGCGTGTCGTCGAAGACGTTCTTCGCGCCGAGTTCGCGGGTGATGATGCCGGGGGCGCCGCAGCAGCCCGCCATGTACGGGGCGTCGGAGTTGGCGAACCAGTACAGGAGCGTGGCGTCGGAGGCGTCGATGTCCCGGGTCGCCTTCGTGACGCGGCTCTTGAGGCCTGCGACGAGCTTTTCGCCGCGCTTCTCCACGTGGAAGACCTTCGCCAGGTCGCGCACCTCGCCGTAGACCGTGTCCATGGTGAGGGTCTTGACGCGCTTGCCGTCGCCACCGCCGTCGTTGTCCTTGCCCGCGCAGTCGCTGGGCGAGACGTAGACGGGGACGTCGAGCTCGTCGAACTTCGCGCGGTCGGCGACGCCGCCCTTGCCGACCGTGTAGAGGAAGGACGCGCTGACGAAGTCCGGCTCCTTGGAGAGGACCTTCTCCAGCGACGGGTAGCGGTCGGCGAGCCGCTCGACCTTCGCGTTGTCCTTCTCCAGGTTCTTCAGGACCGGGTCGGTCCAGGTGCCGGTGCCCACCATGCGGTCGGCGAGGCCGAGCGAGAGGAGGATCTCGGTGGAGCCCTGGTCGAGGGAGACGGCCCGCTTCGGCGGTGCCGGGACTTCCGCGTCCTTGCCGCAGGAGGTGACCGTGACCGGGTAGCCGGTGGCGCTCTTGTCCGCCTTGTCCGACGTGCCGCCCCCGCCGCACGCCGTGAGTGTGAACAGGCAGGCGCAGAGAAGGGCGGATATACGGGCTGTCGAGGACACGTGATCCCTTGGGTGTCGCGGCTCATACGCGGAGCCTGGCCTGCGTCGGACCCCCGCCGCCGGGTGAGCGGCCGGAGGGCGCCAGCAGGTCTTCGGACTCGGGATCGGCCGGGCGGGGCGCCTTCCCGGGCGTCTCGCGACTCCCAGTGGCCGTGGCCCCGCCCGTCCCCCTCACCGCTGCGCGTCAGTTCCGGATTCGCACCGGATTCCCTGGCCCAGGTGTGGGTTTGACTGGCTTGCGCAAGTTATCACGCGGCTTCACGGGCCCGGTGTGCCGCCTTACGGGGCGGGCGTGGATGTCGGCGCGGGCCTCGGCTCGCCCCGATAGGTACCGAACGACCAGCGGTTGCCCTCCGGGTCCTCGATGCCGAACTCACGGCTTCCGTAGGGCTTGTCCTCGATCTCGCTGGTGACCTTCACGCCGGCCTCGACGAGCCGCCGGTACAGCTCGTCGATATGGGCCGTGACGACATACGCGCCCGCCGTGCCGGGCCGCCCGCAGGTGGCCGCGTCGGCGGGATCGTACGAGCCGAGCATCACCCCGCCGCCCTCCGGCCAGTCGAGCTGGGCGTGGGCGACGCGGCCCTCATCTTCGTAGACGGCGGTCCGCAGGAAGCCGACGGTGCCGACGAGGAAGTCGATCAGGGCGGGGGCGTCCTGTGCCTGGAGGCCGGGCCAAATGGCCGGGGCGGGGGTGCTGAGCTGCTCGTTCGCTGTGGTGTCCCGGTTCGTTTCCATGCCCCTACTCTTCGCCCCGGCCGTGCGCCCCGGCTTGGATATTCCGGCACTCCTCGGCCAGCCAGCCGGTCGGCGCCATCCCTGTGTACTGCTGGAAGTCGCGTACGAGGTGGGAGTGGTCGTAGTACCCGGTGTCGGCCGCGACCCGGGCGAGGTCCGGCGGCGCGCCCGCGGCGACCGCGCGGGCCACCACGGTCTTGGCGTGCTGGAAGCGCATCAGGCGGGCCGTCTGCTTGGGGCTGAGACCCGTCTCGGCGCGGAACAGCGCGGTCAGCCTGCGCTCGCTGAGCGCGACGTGCCGGGAGAGGCCGCCGAGCGTGCCCGCGCCCCGGTGCCTGGCCAGCCACGCCCAGGCCTCGGCGACCTCCGGGCGGACGGTTCCCGCCGTGTCCTCCGCCGCGGCCGCGCGCCGCCGCAGGTACGCGGAGAGGAGCGCGAAACGGTCCTCCCAGCGGTCGAGCTCGCACAGCCGCTCGCGGATCCCGGCCGCCGGGCCGCCCAGGACGTCCGTGCCGCCGACGACCAGCTGCCCGGTGAGTCCGGCCGCGGGCAGGCCGAGGAGCGCGCGGGCCGCGAGGGGGTGCACGGCGAGCTGGATGCCGGCCTCGTGCTCGGGCTGTACGACGTACGCGGGGCTCTGGTGCAGGCCGCCCACGATGATGTCGGTGCGTGTCGCGTCCGCGCCGGTCGCCTGGTCCGGGGTGCTGCCGGTGGCGATGGTGCCGTCCAGGGAGAAGATCAGTGTCAGGTACGGCGAGGGGAGGCCCCGGTGCAGGCCGGGGCGCCGGCCCTCGGTGCGGTAGCCGACCGCGGAAACCACCATGCCGTCGAGCCCGGGCGAGGCCCGGACGAACTCACGGGAGTCCATGCACTCAGTATGCGCGGGACTCCTCCGCTACCCGTGTTCACCCGCCCCATGCCCCCGCGTCACGGTGACTTCGATCATGGGAAATGTGGGTGCCGCCGCATAGCATTGCGCGCCGCTCCGGCCGGGGCGCACATCGCTCGCAGGGAACGGCAGGGACATAAAGACATGGCAGTACGGGCAAAGAGCAAGCTGGCCGTCATCGGCACCACGGGCGCGCTGGCCGCCGCCGTGCTCGCGGGCAGCGCCCTGTGGCCGACGGACGAGGCGAGCGCCGCCGACACTCCGGCGGCCACCGCCCGCGAGCTGTCCCACTGGCCGAAGCCCGTCGCGAAGCAGCTCGGCAAGGTCATCGCGGAGAACGACCACAAGGGCGCGTACGCCGTCTTCGACGCGGACAACACGACGTACCGCAACGACCTGGAGGAGTCGCTGCTGCCCTTCCTCGAAATGAAGGGCGTCCTCACCCGCAAGACCATGGACCCGTCCCTGAAGGTCATCCCCTTCAAGGACAAGGCCGGTCACAAGGAGAGCCTGTACAGCTACTACAACCGGCTGTGCGAGGTGGACGACCAGGTCTGCTACCCCTGGGCCGCGCAGATCTTCTCCGGCTTCACGCTGAAGGAGCTCAAGGGGTACGTCGACGAGCTCCTGGCGTACAAGAAGCCGATCCCCGCCGAGTACTACGAGGACGGGAAGCTCACGAAGACCGAGGTGAAGCCGCCGGAGTTCTCGCGCGGCATGCAGCAGCTCTACGGGACGCTGCGGGCGCACGGCATCGAGGTGTACGTGGTCAGCGCGGCCAGCGAGGATCTGGTCCGCATGGTGCTCGCGGACCCGAAGTACGGCTACGGCGTGAAGCCGCAGAACGTCATCGGTGTCTCCCTGCAGCTGAAGGACCGCGAGAGCGGCGAGGTGACCAGCTCCCGCAAGGAGATCGCCGAGGGGCGCTTCGGCGAGAAGGACCGCGCGAAACTCGCGAAGCGCGAGCTGACGCCGAACCTGTGGGCGCCGCTGACCTGGTACGAGGGGAAGCCCGCGGCGATCAACACGTATATCGACGAGTGGCGCAAGCCGATCCTGGCGGCCGGTGACACCCCGCTCAGCGACGGGCCGATGCTGTTCCACTCCGCCGATGTGGCGCACGGCGGCGTGCGGGTGTGGGTCAACCGCAAGGACTCGTACATGAAGCAGCTCGACGGGATGAAGAAGAAGAACGCGGAGCGGCAGCGCGAGCTGGGTCAGAAGGTGACCGCGGACAAGCGGTGGCTGACGGTCACGCCGGACCAGATCGGCTGACCACTCAGCACGTGTTCAACGCACGGAAGGCGTCGGCCACTTGGGTGCGGTCGGCGCCGTCCGCGAGCAGGGCGTGGAGGAGCAGCCGGGCCTTCGGCGCGTCCAACGGCCCGGCGGAGAGCAGGCCGCGCCCCAGCATGTCGTACTCCGAGCCGGGGCCCTTGTACGTCTCGCTCAGCAGCGGGCCCGCGCCGGTGCGGGAGGCGAGGACGACGGGCATGCGGGCGGCGAGCGCGGCCAGCGGGTCGACGAGCCAGGTGGGGACGTGGCCCGCGCCGAACGCCGCCACGACCAGGCCGCCGAACCGTTCGTCGACCGCTTCGAGGAGCTCGCCGCGGTCCCCGAGGGTGAGCGTGACCAGGGCTACGCGGGCGGTACCGCGCAGGTTCAGGGGGCGGTCGGTCACCGCTCCCGCGGGCCGGAGCAGGATGTGCGGCCTGCCCTCGACGACCCGGCCGAGGGGCCCCGCGCCCGGCGACGCGAACGTCGCGACGGACGTGGTGTGCGTCTTCCGTACGTGCCGCGCGGCATGGATCTCGTCGGCGAGGACCGCGACGACGCCGAGGTCCGCGCAGCCTGGGTCGGCGGCGACGGCCAGGGCGGCGGCGAGATTCGCGGGGCCGTCGGCGCCCGGCAGGTCGGGCCGCCGCATCGCGCCGGTCACGACGACGGGGGCGCGGCGCGCACAGGCGAGGTCGAGCAGGAAGGCGGTCTCCTCCAGGGTGTCGGTGCCCTGCACCACGACGACGCCGTGTCCCTCGGCCGTCGCCGCGTCGACCCGCCCGGCGAGCTCGGCCACGTCCTCGAAGTCCAGCGAGGAGCTGGGCAGCCTGCGCACGTCGTGCACCTCGACCTCGACGCCCGGCGGCACGGCACCGAGGCCCGCGAGGACCTCGGCCCCGGAGAGCCGGCCCGAACCGCCCCCGCCCTGCGCGGAGATGGTGCCGCCGAGGGTGAACACGGACACGGTCGTCTTCGTCACGGGGGCCCTCGTCAGGAGCCCGTGGCCGCGCGGTGGCCGATGAGCGTTCTGGGGTGCGGGTGCTCTTCGGTCGTCCACGCCGCCACCCACTTGGCCAGTGCACCGCCCGCCCGGGTCCATGCGAAGTGGTCGAGCGCGGCGCCCGCTTCATGGGCCGTGTAGTGGCGGCGGGTCACGCGCGCTTCCGGGACCTTGGCCAGGAGGTGGTTCAGGGAGGAGGCGGGGGCGTACGTGTCGTCGTCCACCGAGACCGCGAGGACGGGGAGGGCGAGGGTGGCCAGCGTCGATTCGTAGTCGAGGGTGGAGCCTTCCGCGCTGTAGCGGCCCGTCCGCACCTGTCGTGCCCAGTCGCGCATGACGCCCTTGGGCTGGTTGCCGCCGAAGCCGAGCCGGGTGCCGGGCCAGCGGCCCAGGATCGTCGCCGTGCCGGCGATCAGGAGCTGTACCAGGAGCAGGCCCGTGCCGCGCAGCGGGGCGAACGCGCGGTGCCAGACCGAGCCCGTGGCGACCACGGCCACGCCGTCCACGGCGGAGTGCCGCCCCGCCGACGCCGCGTACACCAGGCCGAGCTGGCCGCCCAGGCTGTGGCCGAGCAGGAACAGGGGCGGCTCCGTGCCGAGTTCGTCGCGGATCGCGGCCACGACGGCGGGGAGGTCTTCCTCGACGATCTCGCGGTACCCGTGTCCCGGCGCGCCGCGCCCCGCCGAGGACGGCGTCGCCTCGCCCTGGCCGCGCAGGTCGACGGTGAGCACGGTCAGGCCCTCGTCGTGGAGTTGGCGCGCGAAGCGGCGGTAGAAGCGGGCGGGGACGCCCATCGCGGGCAGGATGAGCACGGCGGGGGCGGGGGGCGGGCCGGGCGCCGGGCCCGATCCTGACGGCAGGAAGCGTTCCGGCTCGGGGGCGCGGAGTGCGCGGACGGGAAGCCGTGTGCCGTCCGGGAGTTCGGCGGTCGTCAGGAGCGGCAGTTCGCCGACGGGTTCCTGCTGGGTCATGGGACTCAGCATGTCCCATCGCACAGGTGAACGCACGGCATCGCGCGCGGAACGGGGCACCTGGAAGGCCAATTCCCTCCAGGTGGCCCGTACTTGCGGCAGCGCGCCACGGCCGGCGCGCTCGGATCAGCGGCTGTACCGCATGAGCGCCCGCACCATGTGGCAGGTGATGTCGGACGGCGGATGGATCCCGACGTCCTCCGCCATCCGCCGGATCGTGCTGTTCTTCGCCTGGTTCGGCAGATAGACGCCCGAGTCGAGCAGCGCTATCGCGAGACGCATGGCCTTCAGGCGGCGGTTGTGGTTGACGTACCACTCGCGCGGGCGTCCGGCGGGCAGCGCCTTCTTCTCCAGCGGTGCGTACGGCAGGTCGATCAGGACGGGCTTGGGAACGGTCTTGGACACACGCTTCGATGTGAGTGCGGCAGCGGCCACAGGCATCCTCCTGTCGCGGTCAGGACCCCCCGTCGGGCGCCCTCGAACACTACTGTGATTCTACTGCCCTGCACTGACAATCGCCGCTGGCCAGACCGGGTTTGGGGTAATCGAACAGAAAGCCGCCGCGGGGCCTGCGACGGGTGGTTCGCAGGTAGCGTGTGGGCATGGAGATCTGGATCAATCCCGCCTGCTCGAAGTGCCGCAGCGCGCTCACGCTGCTCGACGCGGAGGGCGCCGACTACACCGTGCGGCGCTACCTCGACGACGTACCCACCGAGGACGAGATCCGCACCGTCCTCGACCGGCTCGGCCTCGAACCCTGGGACATCACCCGCACCCAGGAACAGGCCGCCAAGGACCTGAACCTCAAGGACGCCGAGGCGTGGCCCCGCGACGCGTCAGGCCGCGACCGCTGGATCAAGGCCCTCTCCGACCACCCGAAGCTGATCCAGCGCCCGATCATCACGGCGGACGACGGCACGGCGGTCGTGGGCCGCACGGAGGAAGCGGTGCGGGACGCGCTCTCCCGCTGAGGGCCCCGGTTGTCCGGCGACTGATGACTCAAGTCCGGCAAACCGTTACATACCCCTGCCTAGCGTGGAGTGCTCCAGAACCAGAGAGGAGCGCGCCGTGCGGAGCTGGATGTCCGGGGGTGTATACGGAACCGTCCTCGCGAGCGCGCTGCTCGCGGCCCTGCAGTCGCAGGGGGACCCCTACACGCCCTACTACGACGCGTCCTGGGTGATGGTGACGGCCGGCACGGCCGCCCTCGCCCACGGCTACGCGCACCACATGTCGACGTACCGGCCGGGCCGCGGCGCGCACCGCTGGCGCCAGCTCGGCTGGGCGCTCGTCGACGAGTGGCCGGTGATCGTCGCCTGCTGGCCGACCGTGCTGCTGCTGGTCCTCGCCGGGGCCTTCGGCTGGCCCGAGAGCCCCGTGACGTACGGCGGGCTGCTCCTGAACGCCGCCCTCCTCTTCGCCTGGGGCACCGTGGCCGCGGCGCGGGTCGGCTACCGGCGCCGCTCCGCCCTGCTGATCGGCGGCGCCGACGCGACGATCGGGCTCGCGATAGCGGCCGCCAACGCGGTCATCAAATGACGCCCACCCCACGCGTGCCCGTGACGTCAGCCACACGCGCCCCAGGTAACACGGGGTTCACACAAGAGCAACGGTCGGGAAATCGCCGGTTGCCAGTCTTCCGCCCATCACCACGGCACCGCAGCACCCGCACGTTCTGCGCCGTACCGAGCGTTATGAGGATGAGGCCCCGTGACCTTCAAGGCTGAGTACATCTGGATCGACGGCACCGAGCCGACCGCGAAGCTCCGTTCCAAGACGAAGATCCTGGCGGACGACGCGAAGGGCGCGGAGCTGCCGCTCTGGGGCTTCGACGGGTCCAGCACGAACCAGGCCGAGGGCCACGCCTCGGACCGCGTGCTCAAGCCGGTCTTCACCTGCCCGGACCCGATCCGCGGCGGCGCGGACGTCCTCGTCCTGTGCGAGGTCCTCAACACGGACATGACGCCGCACGAGTCCAACACCCGCGCCGAACTGGCCGAGGTCGCGGGCCGCTTCGCCGCGCAGGAGCCGATCTTCGGCATCGAGCAGGAGTACACGTTCTTCGAGGGCGACCGCCCGCTCGGCTTCCCCGTCGGCGGCTTCCCCGCCGCGCAGGGCGGCTACTACTGCGGTGTCGGCGCGGACGAGATCTTCGGCCGTGACGTCGTCGAGGCGCACCTGGAGCACTGCCTCACGGCGGGCCTCGGCATCTCCGGCATCAACGCCGAGGTCATGCCCGGCCAGTGGGAGTTCCAGGTCGGGCCGCTCGCCCCGCTGGAGGTCTCCGACCAGCTGTGGATCGCCCGCTGGCTGCTCTACCGCACCGCCGAGGACTTCAAGGTCTCCGCGACCCTCGACCCCAAGCCGGTCAAGGGCGACTGGAACGGCGCGGGCGCGCACACCAACTTCTCCACCAAGGCGATGCGCGAGGGCTACGCCCCGATCATCACCGCCTGCGAGTCCCTCGGCGAGGGCTCCAAGCCGATGGACCACGTCAAGAACTACGGCGCGGGCATCGACGACCGCCTCACCGGTCTCCACGAGACCGCGCCCTGGGACGAGTACAAGTACGGCGTCTCCGACCGCGGCGCCTCGGTCCGCATCCCGTGGCAGGTCGAGGTGGAGCAGAAGGGCTACATCGAGGACCGCCGCCCCAACGCGAACGTCGACCCGTACGTCGTGACGCGGCTGCTCGTCGACACCTGCTGCACCGCGCTGGAGAAGGCCGGCCAGGTCTGATCCCCACCCGTCACTCAAGGGTCGCCCGTCGCTCACGGTGGGCGACCCTCTCTTCATCTGATTCAATGGAGCCATGGGCAGCCACCAGATCACCGCGACGGGTCGTCATGACCTCGAGCCTTTCTGGCCCTCCCGTCAGCACCACGACTTCGACCGGGTGTGTTGCCGCGCGACGAACGCGCGGGCCTTCTAAAGCCGTTCACCCGGCCTTCGCCTGACGCGCACGACGTACGTCTCGTTCTCGACGACTCCTTCTTCGCGCGAAAGAGCTGACTCCCCATGGCGAACTCCCGTTCCTTCTCTGCCTCCGCTCCCTCCACCCTCACCCCTCCCCCGGTGCCCGGCCGCGGCCGACTGCGAGCCGTCGCGCCCGACGAGGTGGTGCAGATCGCCGACTTCCTGCCGCCGGGCGCCACCTGGCTGCCCGCGCCGCAGCACACCCTGCCGACCCTGCCGGGCCAGCCGCCGATGGTCGGCTACCTCGTCCTCGTGCCGGCCGGCCAGGAGCCCGTCACCGCCGCCCCCGAACCCGTGCTGCCCGAGCCGCGGCAGGCACCCGCCCCCGGCCCCATCAGGATCGACGCCGTGCAGCGCGCCGCCGAGGTCGAAGGGCGCGTCCTCGACCTCACGTACCTGGAGTTCGAGCTCCTCGCCCACCTCGTCGCGCATCCCCACCGGGTGCACACCCGCGACCAGTTGGTGACGACGGTGTGGGGGTACGGCCACGTGGGCGACGGCCGCACCGTCGACGTGCACGTGGCGCGGCTGCGCCGCAAGCTGGGCGCCGAGCACCGCAGGACGATCCAGACGGTGCGCCGCGTCGGCTACAAGTACGCGCCGCCCACCGCCCGCTGAGCCGAGCTGCCCTTCGAGCTGCGGTTCCGCGCTCTGCCCCGAGCAGAACCCGGTTCACAGGACCGGGGTCGCCGGGGCAGAGTCACCGGCATGAGACTTCTGATGCTTGGCGGTACCGAGTTCGTGGGGCGTGCGGTCACCGAGGCGGCCCTGGCCAGGGGCTGGGACGTGACGGTCTTCCACCGCGGTCGCCACGCGGCGCCCGCGGGCACCCGTGCCGTGCACGGTGACCGCACCGCCGAGGGCGGCCTCGACGCGCTGGCCGACGGCGAGTGGGACGTGGTCGTCGACACCTGGTCGGCGGCGCCGCGGGCGGTGCGGGACGCGGCCCGGCTGCTCGCGGGGCGCGCGGGGCGGTACGTGTACGTCTCCAGCGGCTCCGTGTACCGCTACCCGGGCGAGGCGGGCTCCGACGAGGGCTTCCCCGTGGTGGACGGTGATCCGGACGCGGACGCGACGGCGTACGCGGAGGACAAGCGGGGCGGCGAGCTCGCCGCGGTCGCCGCGTTCGGGGAGGAGCGGACGGTGCTCGCGCGGGCCGGTCTCATCCTCGGTCCGTACGAGAACATCGGGCGGCTGCCGTGGTGGCTGAACCGGATGGCGCGCGGCGGTCCCGTCCTCGCCCCCGGGCCCCGGGACCTCGACATCCAGTACGTCGACGTGCGGGACCTCGCCGAGTGGGTCCTCGACGCGGCGGCCGACGGGCTGCACGGCGCGTACAACCTGGTCAGTCCCATGGGGCGGATCACGATGGGCGAGCTCCTCGACGCGTGCGCGGAGGTGGCGGGTCCGGAGGCGACGCTGCGGTGGACCGAGCCGCGGGTGGTGCTGGACGCCGGTATCGAGCAGTGGTCGGAGCTGCCGGTGTGGCTGGCGCCGGGCGAGCTGCACGACACGATGCACCGGACGTCGTCAGAGAAGGCGGTCGCGGCGGGGCTCAGGACCCGGCCCGTCGCCGAGACGGTCCGCGACACGTGGGAGTGGCTGCGGTCCGTCGGCGGGACGGCGCCGCAGCGGCCCGACCGGCCGGCCGTCGGGCTCGCCTCCGAGAAGGAGGCGAAGGCGCTCGGCCTGTGAGATGAACGGGGTGGTCCCCGGTGCGGACGGAGCCGCGCCGGGGACCACCTCGTACCGTACGAGCGTCAACGGGCGCTCGGGATGCGGGTGTTGTGCGAGTGGGTGCGCGGCCCCGCGGTCGGCTCCGCGTCCTCGTGGGAGATCTTCGGCAGCCACCGCAGGTAGCTCGGCGTGTGCCAGTTGCGTTCGCCCAGGAGGGTCATCAGGGACGGCAGCAGGATCATGCGGACCACCGTCGCGTCCAGCAGGACCGCCACGCCCAGGCCCACGCCCATCTGCTGCATGTCCTGCATGGACAGCGTGCCGAACACCGCGAAGACCGCCACCATGATCACGGCCGCGCCCGTGACGGCGCCCGCCGTGCGCATGATGCCCTCGCGGATCGCCGCGCGGTTGTCCATGCCCCGGTCGCGGGACTCGCGGATCCGGGAGACCACGAACACGTGGTAGTCCATGGAGAGCCCGAAGAGGACGACGAGGACGAACAGCGGCATCCAGTTCTCGATCGCGCCGACCTTCTCCGAACCTATGAGTTCCGCGCCCCAGCCGTACTGGAAGACGGCGGTCATGACGCCGTAGGCGGCGCCCACCGAAAGCAGGTTCAGCGCGATCGACGTCACCGCGATCACCACCGAGCGGAAGCTGAACAGCATCAGGAGGAACGTCACCGCGGTGATGAAGGCGAAGACCGGCACGATGCCCCTGCCGAGCTGGTCGCCGAAGTCCTCGGACGAGGCCAGGTCCCCGCCCACGTACGCGTCGACGTCCAGCCCGTCGAAGGCCGCCGGGACCGTGTCGTCCCGCAGCTCGTGCAGGGCCTTCTTCGCCTCGGCGTCCGTGCCGTCGCCCGGCAGCGGCACCGTGATCTCGGCGACGCCCGCCGCCTTGTGGACGGTGAGTTCGGCGCCGTCACCGGCCTTGCGGGTCAGCGAGTCGAGCGCGTCCCGGACGGGCTGCGCACCGATGTCGTCCGCCTTGACGACCACGCGGGCCGGGGCCGGGCCGCCCGGGAACTCGTCGGTGATCTCCTGGTACGCGACGGACAGCGGCGCGTCGGAGCCGAACTGCTTCTCCAGGCCGAGCTGTTCGGTCTTCATGCCGAGCGCGGGCGCGGCGAGGGCGAGCAGGAGGACCGCGGCGCCGACGGCGAAGAACTTCGGACGGGCCAGGACGGGGCGCAGCACCTTGCCGGCCAGGCCACCGCTCGCGTGCGCGCCCTTCTTGTACGAGCCCTTCTTGGCGCGGCGGTTCAGGAACGGGATGCGGCCGGCGTCGATCCGGTCGCCGAGCCCCGCGAGCAGTGCGGGCAGAACGGTGACCGAGCCGAGCATCGCCACGCACACCACGAGGATCGTGGCGACGGCGAAGCCCTTGAAGAGGAGCAGCCCGGACAGGAACATGCCCGCCATGGCGACCATCACGGTGAGGCCGGAGACGAGGACGGCGCGCCCGCTGGTCGCCGCGGCGATCCGCAGGGCCGTCTCCGCGTCCCGCCCCGCCGCGCGCTCGTCCCGCTCGCGGCGCAGGTAGAAGAGGCAGTAGTCGACGCCGACCGCGAGGCCCATCAGGAACATCACGGAGTACGTCGTCTCGAACAGGTGCAACTGGTGGCTGGCCAGCGAGAGCAGGCCGAACGCCGCCACGCACGCGGTGAGCGCGAGCCCGACCGGCAGCAGTGCGGCGACGACCGCGCCGAAGGCGATCAGGAGGATGCCGAGCGCGAGCGGCACCGCGGTGAACTCGGCCTTCTTCAGGTCGTCGGCGAGCAGGTCGGACAGCTCCTTCTCGGAGCTCGCGTCGCCGAACTGGTGCACGGAGATGCCGTGTCCTGCCCCGTCGTCCCGCGCCTTCGCCACGGCGTCGAGGACCGGCTCGACGTGGTCGACGGCGTCGTCCGACGCCCCCTTGATCTCAAACCGGAGCAGCGCTTCCTTGCCGTCCTCGGAGGGCAGCGGCGCCTTGAGGCCGCGTACCTCGCCGGTCGCGTCCAGGGCCTTCGACAGGTCGGCGGCCGCGTGCCGCCATCCGTCGGCGGTGTGCGCGCCGACCATGACGAGTTCGCCGGCCGGCTCGTCGACACCCGCGTCCTTCAGGATCTCGGCGGCGCGGCCCGAGTCGCCGACGCCCATCTCCTCGTCGGAGGCGGTCACCGTGCCGGTGGCCCCGCCGATGACCGTGGCCAGGACCACGAAGACCAGCCAGCCGAGGACGGCCGCCTTCCGGTGGTGTGCGCTCCACACACCGAGTCGTGCCGCGAGGTTCCGCCTCATTGGCGCTTCGCCCCCATCAAGTCTGCGTGAGTATGCGTCGGATAAGACGTGACTCACGCTAGAAATCGGGGGCCGTGCGCCCCAGCCGCCGAAGCCCCCTCTGCCCGAAGCACAGGGCGAGGCTCCGGGGTGTCGTCAGGTACACCCCGGCCCGGGTGGAGGGCCCAATGACTCGCCCTGCGGGCACCGACGAAGATGTGACCGTGCCGGACGCACGGAACGCGGCCGGACCCACGGTGTGACGAGAGGGATGGATGACCATGAAGAGGCTCAAGGACGCGGTGGTCGCGGGGGCGCGCGGCCTCTACCTCACGATCTTCGCGCTGGCGGGTTCGATCGTCCTCTTCGTGCTGTCCGTGCTGTCGATCGCGTTCATCCTGCTGGGCATCGGCGTCTTCACCACACCGGCGGTCCTCACGCTCCTGCGCGCCTACGCCAACACCTACCGGAGCCTGGCCGGATCGTGGTCGGACGTGCCCATCCCGCACGCCTACCGGCCCTTCCCGCCCGACCTGCGCTCCGGCGTCACCGGGCAGGTGGAGCGCTGCTCGCTGATGCTCAAGGACCCGGCGACCTGGCGCGACCTCCAGTGGCTCCTGGTCAACATGACCGTGGCGCCGGTCGTCGCGGTCCTCGCGCCCTCGCTCATCCTCTACATGCTGTACGGCTGGGTGCTCGCCGCCGGTGTGTGGGAGCCGATCTACGACGCGGGCGGCGGCGAGTGGTTCGCGTTCATCCACGTCACCTCGCAGGACACCGCCGACCAGGCGGCGCTGCTCGGCACCGGCTTCTTCATCCTCTCGCTCTTCGTCAACCCCGCCCTCGTACGCGGCCACTTCCTCCTCGCCCGCGCCTGCATCTCCCCCACCGCGAGGATGCGCGAGCGCGCACTGGCGCGGCGCGTGGACCGGCTGACCGAGACCCGGCACGACGCCGTCGACAACTCCGCCGCCGAGCTGCGCCGCATCGAGCGCGACCTGCACGACGGCGCGCAGGCCCGCCTGGTCGCCATGGGCATGGACCTCGGCACCATCGAGGCGATGATCGAGACCAACCCCGCCAAGGCCAAGGAGCTGATCGCCAAGGCCCGGCAGAACTCCGGCGAGGCCCTGACCGAGCTGCGCGACCTGGTCCGCGGCATCCACCCGCCGGTCCTCGCCGAACGCGGTCTCGGCGACGCGGTCAAGGCCCTCGCACTGCGCCTGCCGCTGCCCACGGAGGTCGACGTGGAGCTGCCGGGGCGTGCGGAGGCGCCGGTCGAGTCGGCCGCGTACTTCGCGGTGAGCGAGTCCCTGACCAACGCGATCAAGCACTCGGGCGCAGACCGCGTCTGGGTGGACATGCACCACGCCGACGGCATGCTGCGCATCGCCGTCACCGACAACGGCAAGGGCGGGGCGGTCACCGGTGCGGGCTCCGGGCTGAGCGGCATCGAACGCCGGCTCGGTACATTCGACGGCGTACTGGCCGTCAGCAGTCCCGCGGGCGGCCCGACCATGGTGACCATGGAGATCCCTTGCGTGTTGTCCTAGCCGAAGACCTCTTCCTGCTCCGTGACGGCCTGGTGCGGATGCTGGAGGCGTTCGACTTCGAGATCGCCGCCGCCGTGGAGAGCGGGCCCGAACTGACCAAGGCCCTGGAGGAGTTGCAGCCGGACGTCGCCGTCGTCGACGTCCGGCTTCCGCCGTCCCACACGGACGAGGGCCTGCAGTGCGCGCTCGCCGCGCGCCGGGCCCGCCCCGGACTGCCCGTCCTGGTCCTCTCGCAGCACGTGGAGCAGTTGTACGCGCGCGAGCTCCTCGCCGACGGGAACGGGGGCGTCGGCTATCTCCTCAAGGACCGGGTCTTCGACGCGGCGCAGTTCGTCGACGCCGTGCGGCGCGTCGCTGCGGGTGGCACCGCGATGGACCCGCAGGTCATCCAGCAGCTCCTGTCCCGGCGGTCCGCCGCCGACGAACCGCTCGGCGCGCTCACCCCGCGCGAGCGCGAGGTGCTCGAACTCATGGCGCAGGGACGGTCGAACGCGGCGATCGCGGCGCAGCTCGTCGTCACCGAGCGGGCCATCGCCAAGCACACGTCCAACATCTTCGGGAAGCTGGACCTGGCGGTCTCCGACGACGACAACCGCCGGGTCCTCGCCGTCCTCGCCTATCTGGACCAGGGGCGGTGAACGCGGCGGGTCGCTGATGCGTATGTAGCCCCATGGGACGTACCTCACGAAAACGATCAAGGCTGGCGCGGCGCGTGGTCGCCGCGTCCGCAGCGGTAATCATGGGCGGCGGCGGCCTGGTCGCCGTGAACGTCTACGCGAACGCCGAGGAGGGCTCGGATCAGCCCCCGCCGCAGAGTGCCGGGCAGCAACTGTCGACCATCAGCTGCCCGGACGTGGGCAATCAGCTGCCGGAGGTGCCGGATGCCGCGCGCGGCGAGGTGGACCGGCAGCTCGCGGATCTGGACAGCCAGATCACGGACGCGTACGGGCGGTTCGAGCAGACCCGGGACAAGGAGTCCCTGCTCGGGCCCCTGGAGGAGCAGCGCAGAAAGACCCTCGGCGGCATCTCCGACACCCTGGACCGCTCCGGCGCCCGCCCCGAGGGCCTCGACGGAATGGCGCCCTGCACGCTGCGCGCCGACGACCAGGAACAAGGCCAAGAACAGGAACAGGGCCAGGAACAGGAACAGAGCGCGTCCGCCAACGGTCCCGAAGCCGGGGACTTCGTCGAGATCCGGTCCGTCCGGCCCAACGTCGACCGCCCCCGCAACGGCCGCAACGCCTCGCGCGGCACCTTCACCACCCGGTGCGGCCGCAACGCGAACGGAAAGTTCAACCCGGACAACGTCATCGTCGCGCCCGGTGTGAGCAACGGCGCCCACCACATGCACGACTACGTGGGCAACCAGGCGACAGACGCCTTCTCCGATGACAACGACCTCGCGAACGGGCGGACCAGCTGCCGCGACCAGGGCGACAAGTCGACGTACTACTGGCCCGTCCTGCGGCTGCAGAACGGCCGGGACGAGGACGACGCGCAGGCCGACGGCGGCGGCAAGGACCAGAACGTCGGCGAGATCCAGACACCCGCTTCCGTCTCGCTGAAGTTCGCCGGGAACCCGGTGAGCAAGGTCGTCGCGATGCCACGCTTCCTGCGCATCATCACCGGTGACGCGAAGGCGTTCACCAACGGCGACGCCAACGCCAACGCGTCGTGGAGCTGCACCGGCTTCGAGAACCGGCAGCTGAAGGACAAGTACCCGATCTGCCCCGAGGGCAGCAAGGTCGTCCGTACGTTCAACTTCCAGAGCTGCTGGGACGGGCAGAACACCGACAGCGCCAACCACCGCACCCACGTCGCCTTCGCCGACCCGCGCACCGGCGCCTGCCCGCGCGGCTTCCGCGCCGTGCCGCAGCTGGTGCAGCGCATCGTGTACGACGTGCCGCCGGGGCCCGGCTTCGCCGTCGACTCGTTCCCCGAGCAGCTGCACAAGCCCGTCACCGACCACGGCGACTTCATCAACGTCTTCGACGAGCGGCTGATGCGCCGCGTCGCCAAGTGCATCAACTCCGGCCGGCGCTGCACCTGAGGACTCCGCCCCCGACGGTCCTCACCCCTCGTGGTGACCGTGGTGGTTCCCGCCGTGCCTCCCCGCGGCGTCCACCACGGTCCCGCCGAGGCGGTCGTGGAGCGCCGCGATGTCGTCGGCGGCGCCGACCGCCACCCAACTGCTGCCGCCGACGAGGTACGTACCGCCGTAGTCGTTCGCCTCGTCGAGCCATTCGGCCTGGCCACGGGCGTTTGTAAAGGTTACGAGCACGTAGCGCCGGGCACCGTTCTGACAGGTGGCCTGGCGCAGCTCCGCCGCGTCCGTCCGGACGTCCGGCCTGCACCCCGCCTCGGCCGCCAGCTGCTCAAGGCTGCCGCTCGCCGTGCGTGGTGTGCCGTCACCCCCCGAGCCGCATCCCATCACCATCATCAGGGCTCCCGCAGCCATGCCCGAAAGCGCGTACCGCGCCGCACCGACCGTCCTCATCGTCGTCCCACCAGCCTCTTCCGGCGAGTTCGACTCGCCTGTCTCGTATGCACCGTTGTTGGCGGTCGGCCGCCCGGATACCGTGCGCCGCAGCCTTCACCCCAGGGGGTACACATGTCCGAACCGTCCAGACGCACCGTGCTAGGCACCGCGGGGGCCCTCGGTCTCGGCGCCGCGGTCGGCGGCTTACCGCTGCCGGCCCACGCCGCCGACGGGCCCGCGGGTTCCGTCGCGGGCCCCGCCTTCGATACGGATTCCGCGCGCTCGGCGCTCAACAGACTCCTGCCGCATCACGCGGAACAGTTCCGGCTCAGACTCCTGCCCGCCCGCGGCCGCGAGGACCGCTTCGAGGTCACCGGCACGACCGGCCGGATCGAGGTGTCCGGCACGACGCCCGCCGTGCTGCTCACCGGCGTCCACTGGTACCTGAAGTACGTGTGCGGGGCCCACATCACCTGGAACGGCGACCAGCTCGACCTGCCGCGCAGGCTCCCCGCACCGGCACGGACCCTTGAGCGCAGCACCTCGCTCCCCCACCGGTTCGCCCTGAACGACACGAACGACGGGTACACCGCGCCCTACGCCGACTGGACGTACTGGGAGCGGATGATCGACGTCCTCGCGCTGCACGGGTGCAACGAAGTCCTCGTCATCGCGGGCGCCGAGGCGGTGTACCGGAAGGTGCTCACCGAGTTCGGCTACTCCGACGCCGAGGCCAGGGCGTGGCTGCCCGCGCCCTCGCACCAGCCCTGGTGGCTGCTGCAGAACCTCTCCGGGTACGGCGGGCCGCTCTCCGACCAACTCATCGCGGACCGGGTCGCGTTGGGGCGGCGCATCGTGCGGCGGCTGCGCGACCTCGGGATCGCGCCGGTCCTGCCCGGCTACTACGGCCATGTGCCCGACGGATTCGTCGAGCGCAACGGCGGGGACGCGCGCGTCGTCCCGCAGGGCGTCTGGCACGGGTTCAAGCGGCCCGACTGGCTCGACCCGCGGACCTCGGCGTTCGCGAAGGTCGCCGCCGCCTTCTACCGCCACCAGGAAGACCTCTTCGGCCCCGCCGACCTCTTCAAGATGGACCTGCTGCACGAGGGCGGCACCGCGGGCGACGTGCCCGTCCCGGCGGCGGCGCGCGGCGTGGAGGCGGCCCTGCGCAAGGCACGGCCGGACGCCACGTGGGTGATCCTCGGCTGGGAGGCCAACCCGCTGCCCGCGCTGCTCGACGCCGTCGACAAGAAGCGGATGCTGATCGTCGACGGCGTCTCCGACCGGTACGCGAAGGAGCCGGACCGGGAGAAGGACTGGGGCGGCACCCCGTACGCCTTCGGGACCATCCCCAACTTCGGCGGCCGCACGACGATCGGCGCCCGCACCCACCTGTGGAACGAGCGGTTCTTCGCCTGGCGCGACAAGGCGGGCAGCGCCCTGACCGGCACCGCGTTCATGCCCGAGGCCACGGACCGCGACCCCGCCGCCTTCGAGCTCTTCTCCGAGCTGGCGTGGACGAAGGCGCCGGTGGACCGGGCCGCCTGGTTCTCCTCGTACGCCGACTTCCGGTACGGCGGCCGTGACGCCGACGCGCGGTCCGCGTGGCGCACCCTGAACGCGACCGCCTACCAGCACACCGCCGTCGAACGCAGCGACCCGCACGACTCGCTCTTCGCCGCGCGCCCCGACCTCGCGGCGGCCCGCGCCGCCGAGTACGCGCCGCGCGCGCTCACCTACGACCCCGCACGGTTCGACGCCGCGCTCACCGGGCTCCTGGGCGTGGCCGGCTCGCTGCGGGACAGCGCCGCCTACCGCCACGACCTGGTCGACGTCGCCCGGCAGGCCCTCGCCCACCGCAGCCGCCAGCTCCTGCCGCAGCTGCGGACGGCGTACGAACGGGGGGACCAACGGACCTTCGGCACGCTCGCGGAGCTGTGGCTGCGGCTGATGCGGCTCTCGGACGAGGTGACGGGCACGCACACCGCGTTCCTCCTCGGCCCGTGGACCGCGGCCGCCCGCCGCATGGGGACGACCGAGGCGGAACGCGCCGAGTTCGAGCGGACCGCCAAGGTCCTGATCACCGTGTGGGGCGAGCGCGCCACGGCCGACCCGGGCCGGCTGCACGACTACGGCAACCGCGAATGGCACGGCCTCGTCGCCGACTTGTACCTGCCGCGCTGGCAGACGTGGCTCGACGAGCTGGCCGACGCCCTCGCGGCGGGGCGCGAACCGAAGCCGGTGGACTGGTTCGCGCTGGAGGAGAAATGGACGCGGGAGCGCAAGGACTATCCGCAGCGCCCGCAGGGAGCCTCCTCGTACCGCGTCGCCTCCCGCGTCCGCGACGTCCTGGCACGGGCGCCCTACCAGGGCAGCCTGGAGGTCACCGCCGACCCGCCCGCGATCCCGCCCGCCGGTCGCTCCCGCCTGACGGCGTCCTTCCGCAACGTCAACGGCCTCCGCGCAACGGGCCGCGTCGACTTCGCGTTGACGGGCATCGACGCGGAACCGACGGGACCCGTGTCCCTGCCACGCGTGCCTCCCGCGGGCACGGGGAAGGTCACGTGGCGGGCCGCCGCCCCGGACACCCCGCTGGACCGGCCGCTGCGCCCGCTGCCCTACGAGATCACGGTCCGGTACGGGCCCGCGGGCGAGCGCCGGGTGCGGGCCGTCCACGAGGGCGTGCTGTACGAGGCGGGCCCGGTCGACGACGCGTGGAGCTCGTACACGAACAACGCCGCGGTGTTCGGGCAGTTGGGAGAGCGGTACGCGATCGACGGGGGCGGCGCCGACCTGTGGAAGGGCACGGCGGAGTTCGGGACGCTGTACCGCAAGGAGGCGCTGCGCGACGGGGTGTCCGTGACGGTGCGGGTCGACCGGCAGGCGGACACGGGCCCGTGGGCCAGGGCGGGCCTCATCGCCCGCAACGCCCTCGCCACCCCGCTGTCCCGGGGCTTCGTCGACCTGGCCGTGACGCCGTCCAACGGAGTCGTCCTCTCCTACGACACGAACGGGGACGGCACGCTCGACACGTACAAACGCATCACGGGCCTCACGGCTCCGGTGCTGCTCCGGCTCTCCCGTGCCGGGGACTCCTTCACGGGCGCGTGCTCGACGGACGACGGCGCGACGTGGCGGACGGTGGCGACGGTCCCGGTGCCGGGCGCTGCGGCCGCGCAGGACGTGGGGCTGTTCATGAGCGCGACGAACGGGGGTGACGGGGCCCGCGGGACGGTGGAGTTCAGCGGGTGGAAGCTGGGGTAGCCCCGGAAAAGGGAGTGACGGGCGGGGCGGGCGGTGCCAGGCTGGGGACATGGACGCGGATTGGAAGAAGCGGGTCGCCGAGGCCTGGGAGACGCTGGACTCCTACGAGGAGGACAGGGCCGAGGAGTTCCGCGAGGTGATCGACGGGCTCGTCGCGGAGTTGCCGCCCGGGCATCCCGTCGGGCTCTTCGAGCGGGCCTGCGCCTTCGACTCCACCGGCCACTCGGACCGCGCCGTGCCCCTGTACCAGGAGGCCCTGGACCGCGGCCTGGACGGCTACCGCCGACGGCGCACGGCCGTCCAGCTCGCGAGTTCGCTCCGGAACGTGGGGCGGGCCGAGGAGGGCGTCGCCCTGCTCACCGCCGAACTGGAACGGCCCGGCGACGAGTTGGACGACGCCGTGCGCGCCTGTCTCGCGCTGTGCCTCGCCGGCCTCGGCAGGGAGAGAGAGGGCCTCGCCCTCGTACTGGAAGCCCTCGCCCCGCACCTCCCCCGCTACCAGCGCTCCATGGCCCATTACGCCCGCGCACTCGTGGCGGACACCCCGGCATGAGGTGACCATCCGACGATTCGCTCGTTTTGTTGAACGTGTCGTCGAATGTGCAGTCTCCGTCGAAGTCCCCGAAGTCCAGCCGCCCCACCCCGGTGGTCGACGTGGAGCAGGCCGAGGCCGCCCTCGTCGAGCACTACCCGCGGCTCGTCCGGCTCGCCTATCTGGTGCTGCCACCGAGCCTCGGCCGCAACCGCCGGGTCCTGACCGCCCACGCCCTCACCCAGCGCGCCCTGCCGCGCAGCCGCAGAACGGGCGAGGCCGCCGTCCCCGGCCAGCGGGGAGGAGGTGGCGGCCAGGCCGGTGAGGGCGGCAAGGCGCGGCCCCTCGGTGACCCCGCCTACGCGTACATGCGGCTCCAAGTGCTGTGCGGCGCCCTCGACGCCGGTCTCCCCCTGCGGTGGAACGCCTGGCCCAAGCGCGCCCAGCTGCCGCCGCTGCTGCCGCAGGTGCGCGGGCTGCGGCTCTTCCCGCGCTCGGGAGGCGCCGACGAACTCGCCCTGGACCAGCGTCTTTCCGACCTGTCGGGCGCCGCCCGCGCCGCCTACGTCCTGCGGGGCCTCGAAGCGCTGGACGACGCCGATGTGTGCGCCGTGCTCGCCGCCGCCGGCTGCGACGACCCCGAGGACGCCCTGGACGAGGCCGACGAGGTCGAGGCGCGGTACGACCTGCTCGCGTCGCCCGAGTTCGACCCCTGCTCCCTGCAGGCGCGGCCGACCGACCTGATGCGGCGCAGACAGCACATGAAGGCCGCGGGTGTCGCGGCCGCCGCCGTCCTGGTGTGCGGGGCGCTCCTCGGGCTGCCGGGCGACGGGTGGGGGCCGGACGGCGCCGCCGCGCCGCCCTACGCGCAGAACCCGGCCGGGCAAGCGGCTCTCGATCCCGGGCAGTTGACGACGGCGACCCCGCAGGCGTGGAAACGTTCCGCCCGGACCGACTTCTCCATGTGGCCCGCGCGCGGCGACCTCATCGGAGACAAGGGCCTGCTCCGGCGTGCCCTCGCCGTGTGGGCGCGCCCCGGCGAGTCCGTGCAGGTCTCCGCGACGCCGGGCACCGCGGCCGGGGCGCCGCCCGGACCCGCCCGGCTGCTCTACGCCGGAGAGGTCGACTCCGCGCGCGTGGTGCTGCTCTACGACGGACTGCGCATCGTGCGGTACGCCGAGCCGAAGGAGGGCACCGGCGGCGCGGCGCTCGACTTCGCCCGCGTGGACGGCGCGACCGGCACGGAGGCGAACGCCGTCGTCGTCGACCGCGCCGACGGCAACATCCGTTACCTCACCGCTCCGTGGATCAAGGCGGTCGGCGTGCAGGACCTGTTGAAGCCGGCCGCGAAGCCCGTCGCGCTGCGGCGCTCCGCCGACGGTGTCACCGACCCGTTCGCGGGCCCGGTGCAGACCGGCGCATGCACGTCGTGGAACGCGCTGCGGCTGCGCGACCACACCGGCGCCGTGCGGCTCACCACCGACCTCGGCGAGCTCGTCCCCGCCCACCTCACGGCGGGCCGCCCGCAGGCCCCGCGCGAGGCAGCGCCCGCGGAGTGGACGAAGTCCGCGTGCTCCCTCGCCACGGTCCGCTCGCACGGCGTCCGCTCCGTGAACGCGTGGACGTACGCCCGTCAGACCCTGCCCGAGGCCAACGGCACCGCCGACTGGGTCTGCACCCGCGCCGACACCTGGCGCGGCGAGGGCAGCCGCATCCTCGCCCAGTTCCAGACCGCCGACGGGCCCGTGGGCGCCGTCGCCGCCAAGGCCGAGGACACCCCCGCCTGCGGCAGCCGCGACCCGAAGGTCCTCGCGGGCGTCCTGTGGAAGTCACGGGCGGGCTCCTGGTACCTCCTGGGCGCGGGCAGCAAGAACGTCACGTCCATCACCGGGTCCGGCGGCGAGCGCACGGCGGGCAACGTCCTCGCCGTACGGACCGAGCGGACCGCGAAGGCGCGGCTCACCGGCGCGCTGGCCGACGGAACGAAGGTGAACACGCTCCGCTGACCGAACGCCGACCGAACTCACCCGCGCAGACCCCTGTACCCCCGAACTACCCATCAGTACATTGACGCCATGTCTAATACGCAGAGCCGGGCGCCCGAGCCCGTCGCGTCCGAGCACACAGCGCTCAAGGCACGCAACGTCTCCTTCTCCTGGGAGAGCACCCCGCTCCACTGGCTCCCGGACGACCCGTTCACCACGCACACCATCAACGTGCTGCACCTGCTGCTGCCCGCCGGCGAACGCTGGTTCGTGCACGTCTACAAGCAGGTCCTTCCGCTGATCCGCGACGAGCGGCTGCGCGAGGACGTCATCGGGTTCATCGGCCAGGAGGCCATGCACGCGCAGGCGCACGACGAGGTCCTGCCGCACCTCAAGGAGCAGGGCCTCGACCCGACGCCGTACACCGCGCAGGTCGACTGGCTCTTCGAGAAGCTGCTCGGCGACCGCACGCTGCCGCCCGGCAAGGCGCGCCGCTGGTGGCTGATGGAGCGCGTCGCGATCATCGCGGCCATCGAGCACTACACCGCGTTCCTCGGCAACTGGGTCCTCAACGCCGAGGAGCTGGACCGCAGGGGCGCCGACCCCACCATGCTCGACCTGCTGCGCTGGCACGGCGCGGAGGAGGTCGAGCACCGCTCCGTCGCCTTCGAGCTGTTCATGCACGTCGACGGCGGCTACCGGCGCCGGGCCAGGACGTGGGCGACCGCGTTCACCGCGCTCGTCTTCCTCTGGCAGCGCGGGGCGCGGTTCTTCATGGCGAACGACCCGACGCTCACCGACGGCCGGGCCACCTTCAAGGACTTCCACCGCAGCGGCAAGGCGGGGACCCTGCCGTCCACCGGCGACATGATCCGCTCCATCCCGCGCTACCTCAGCCGGGCCTACCACCCCTCGCAGGAGGGCAGCACCGAGCAGGCCGTCGCCTACCTCGCCTCCTCGCCCGCGGCCGTCGCCGCGCTCGCCGCCGAGAAGGGGACCGCCTGACATGCCCCGCATCCGCACCGTCGCCCTCGCCGCGGGCGCCGCGCTGCTCGCCCGGCGTGCCCTGCGCCGCCGCATCGCGGCCTCCCCGCTGTGGCCACTGCCCGCCCTGGAGGAGCCCGTCTCCGGGCAGCCGCGCTCCCGGGCGCTGCGGCTCCGCGTCGCCCGGCACGAGACGGTCGCCGAGGGCGTCGTCCAACTGCGCCTGGAAGGTGCCCGGTTGCCGGGCTGGGAGCCCGGCGCCCACCTCGACCTCGTGCTGCCTTCGGGGCTCGTGCGGCAGTACTCGCTCTGCGGCGATCCCGAGGACACCTCCTCGTACACCGTCGCGACCCGCCTGATCGCGGCGGAACAGGGCGGCAGGGGCGGCTCGCGCGAGGTGCACGAGCAGCTCCGCGAGGGCACCGTGGTCGAGGTGCGCGGGCCGCGCAACCGCTTCCCGCTGGCCGACGCGGCGTCGTACGTCTTCGTGGCGGGCGGCATCGGGATCACGCCGGTCCTGCCGATGCTGCGGGCCGTCGAGGCGGCGGGGGCGCCGTGGCGGCTGCTGTACGGCGGGCGGTCGCGGGCGTCGATGCCGTTCCTCGAAGAGGTGGAGAAGCTCGGCGGCGCCGGGCGCGGGCGCGTCACCGTGGTCGCCGAGGACGAGGACGGGCTGCCGGACCTCGCCGCCTTCCTCGACGGGACGCCGCCCGGCGCGGCCGTCCACGTGTGCGGCCCCGAAGCTCTGATGGACGCCGTCGCCGCCGCCCTGCCCGACGGCTGCTCCCTCCACCTGGAAAGGTTCACGCCACGCACGTCCACCGACGGCAACACCGCTTTCGAGGTGGAACTGCGGCGCAGCGGACGTACGGTGGCGGTCGCCGCGGACACCACGGTGCTCGCCGCGGTCCGCGCGGAGCTGCCCGACACTCCGTACAGCTGTCGGCAGGGCTTCTGCGGAACGTGCCAACAGCGCGTCGTGGAAGGGGAGATAGACCACCGCGACGAACTGCTCGGCGACGACGAGCGGGCCGACTCGATGCTCATCTGCGTCTCGCGGGCGCGCGGTGAACGGCTCGTCCTCGACATGTGAGGCGGGCGCCGGGAACGGACACGGACCGGCCGATAAAGGGGCCGGTTCCGCTCGGTAAGGTGTTCGCATGACAACCGGGGTGCGCCGCAGGATGGGTGTCGAGGAGCGGCGGCAGCAGTTGATCGGGGTCGCGCTCGACCTGTTCAGCAACCGCTCGCCCGACGACGTGTCCATCGACGAGATAGCAGCGGCCGCGGGCATCTCGCGTCCGCTGGTCTACCACTACTTCCCCGGCAAACTCAGCCTGTACGAGGCGGCGTTGCGCCGGGCGGCGGACGACCTGGCGGGGCGGTTCGTGGAGCCCCGCGAGGGCCCGCCGGGGGCGCGGCTGCTGCGGGTCATGGGCCGCTTCTTCGCCTTCGTCGACGACCACGGGCCCGGCTTCTCGGCGCTGATGCGGGGCGGCCCCGCGGTCGGCTCCTCGACGACGAACGCGCTGGTCGACTCGGTGCGCCAGGCCGCGTACGAGCAGGTGCTGTTCCAGCTCGACGTCACCGAGCCCTCCGCCAGGCTCGAACTCGTCGTGCGGTCCTGGATCTCCCTCGCCGAGTCGACGGCGCTGATCTGGCTGGACGGCCGGCGCATCCCGCGCGCGGAGCTCGAGCTCCAGCTGGTGCACGACTTCGCCGCCCTCGCCGCGGTGAGCGCCGCCTACGACGAGGGCATGGCGACGCTGCTGCGCGAGGTCCTCGCCTCCGAGCCACCGGACGGCCCCTTCGCCGAACTCCTGGAACGGCTTGCGACACTGACCGCATGACAGCACAACTGACCTGCCGCCGCGCGGACATGGACGACGCGACGACCTTGGCGGGCCTCTACGAAGACGTGGTCCGCCGGCTGCGGGACCATGGCATCGACCAGTGGAAGTCCGGCGCCAAGGACGAGCGGCACTTCGAGCGGGTGATCGACTCGGCGACGGCGGAGGTGTGGCTCGCGTACGACGGTTCCGGCCCCCTCGGCGCGTACGAGCTGTGGTGGTCCGACGAGCAGGCGTGGGGCGCGCAGCCGCCGGTCGCCGGGTACGTGCACCGGCTGATGGCGCGGCCCGGGGCGCCCGCGGGGACGGGCCGCGCGCTGCTGCGGGACGCCGAGCACCGGATCGCGGCGGCGGGCCGCGAGCTGAGCCGCCTGGACGTCATGGTGACGAGTCCCCGTCTGCGCACGTACTACGAAGAGGCCGGTTACGCGGTCGTCGGCGAACTCATGGACAAGCTCGCCGCGGACGGCACCCCGTACGGCGTGCTGCTGATGGAGAGGCCGCTCGGTCACGAAGGCCAGGGAGCCCAGGGAGGCCAGGGAGGCTAGGAAAGCCGGGGCAGGTTGTTGCCCGTGCGCACGCGCATGGCGAGGAGCGCGATGTCGTCCTCGCGGTTGTGGCCCAGGCAGTCGAGCAGGGTGTCGCAGAGAGCCGTGACGCCGAGGGGCGCTCCGGCCGCGACCGTGCGCAGGTGCTCCATGGATTCGGCGAGGTCGGTGCCGCGGGTCTCGATGAGTCCGTCGGTGACCATGAGGAGCCGGTCGGTGGGGCGCAGGACCGTCTCCGTGGGCGGCGGCCGGTCCAGGCCGAGGCCGAGCAGGGGGCCCTTCGCCGTGAGGTAGCCGGCGGTGCCGTCGTCGGTGACGACGAGGGGCGGGATGTGCCCGGCGTTGGCGACGCGGGTGCGGCCGGTGGCGGGGTCGACGAGGGCCAGGCAGAGGGTGGCGGTGACCTCGGGGTGGTAGCGCTGCAGCATGCTGTCGAGGCGCCCGGCGAGCGTGCGCGGGTCGGGGTCCTCGATGCAGTAGGCGCGCAGCGCGTGCCGGATCTCGACCATGACGGTGGCGGCGTCCAGGGAGTGGCCGACGACGTCGCCGATGCCGGTGAGGAGTCCCTGCGAGGTGGTGAGCGAGGCGTAGAAGTCGCCGCCGATCTCGGTGTCGCGGGAGGCGGGTTCGTAGCGGACGACGACTTCGGTGCCGGGGGTCTGCGGGACGTGCGCCGGCAGGAAGCTGCGCTGGAGGGTGAGGGCGATGTGGCGTTCCATCTCGTACATCAGCAGTCGTTCGGCGGCGACGGCGGTGGCGTGGGCGAGGCGCCCCACGAACCGTCCGGTGCCGGGGGCGGATCCTCGGTCGTACAGGGGTGTGGCGAGGCAGACGGGCGCGGACCCGTCGCGGGCGCGGGCGAGGGTGAGGCGGGCCCCGACGGGGCGTCCCGTGCCGTCGGACGCCTCGGCGGCGTGGAAGAATCCGGCGGGCCACACGGGTGCGGGCACGACGGTCTCGCGGACGCCGACCTGTCCGGCCATGCCGCGCTGGATCAGGCGGACCACGGTGTCGTGCGCGCCCTCGTCGGGCAGTGAGGCGGCGGTCCTGCGCCGGGACAGACTGCGGTGGAGTTCGCCGTCGTCGGCGATGACGAAGGCCGCCGCGGGTCCGTCGGTGAGGCGGGCCGTGCCGGCCGCGGCGGCCACGGCGAGTTCGCGGGGGCAGCGGGCGGACTGCACGTCGAGGATCGTCTCGGCGAGCCGGGTGAGGTGTCCTGCCTGCGCCTCGGCGTCGCTGCGGTGGCGCGCCCCGCGGGCCGCGGCCCGCACGACGGCCTGGATCTCCTCCGGTTCGGCGGGCACCGTCAGATAGGCCTCGCCGCCCGCGTCGAGACCCAGGCACCGGTCGGCCGGGGCTATCCGGGCGGCCGAGAAGTGCACGACGGGCAGGGCGGCGAACGGTGGTGTCTCCTTCAGCCTGCGGCACAGTTCGAAGCCGCTCATGTCGGGCAGGCCGACGTCGACGAGCGCCACGTCCGGCAGCTCGCCGGCGCGTCGGCGCACGTCGAGCTCGATGAGGGCCTCGCCCGCGCTGGCGGCGAGGACGACGCGGTGGCCGTCCCTGCGCAGGACCGCACCGAGTGCGTATCGGCTGGCGGCGACGTCGTCCACCACCAGGATCGTGCTGCCTGCCTTGGCGTTCACGCTCACACGGGGCCCCTTTGGGGCTGGTGGGGCAGACCCCCCGCGGGCCTGCCCGACCAAGTTATCGTCCCGCGGCGCGTGACGGGAGATGACGGCCCTCCTCCGACCGGGATCGGTGAAGATCCAGGAACTTTCCTCGTCGGCAAGGACCTTGGCGATAGAATCTCCGGCCCGCCCCCTGGCGCCGCCGCGCCCTCGTGACCTTCGTGTTCCGCCGGGCGTTCTCACCGGAGAAGCCGACCTCCGCACCCGTCCTGAGGGACTCCATGACCCAGAACGTCACCTCCGCGCCCGCCACCGAGTCCTCGCCCGCCGGGGAGTGGTGGCGCGACGCCGTCATCTACCAGGTCTATCCGCGCAGCTTCGCCGACGGGAACGGCGACGGCATGGGCGATCTGCCGGGCATCACGGCCCGTCTGCCCTACCTGCGCGACCTGGGCGTGGACGCCGTGTGGCTCTCCCCCTTCTACGCGTCGCCGCAGGCCGACGCCGGGTACGACGTGGCGGACTACCGCGCCGTCGACCCGATGTTCGGCACGCTCACCGACGCCGACGGGCTGATCGGCGAGGCGCACGCGCTCGGCCTGCGCGTCATCGTCGACATCGTGCCCAACCACTGCTCCGACCGGCACGAGTGGTTCGTGCGGGCCCTGCGCGAGGGCCCGGGCTCCGCGGCCCGCGCCCGCTTCCTGTTCCGCCCCGGCCGGGGCGCGGACGGCGAACTCCCGCCGAACGACTGGGAGTCCGTGTTCGGCGGCCCGGCGTGGACACGCGTCGAGGACGGGGAGTGGTACCTCCACCTGTTCGCGCCGGAGCAGCCCGACTTCGACTGGGAGCACCCGGACGTCCACGACGAGTTCCGGTCCGTCCTGCGGTTCTGGCTCGACCTGGGCGTCGACGGGTTCCGCATCGACGTCGCGCACGGTCTGGTCAAGGCGGCGGGCCTGCCGGACATCGGACACGCGGAGCAGGTCAAGCTGCTCGGCAAGCAGGCCGTGCCGTACTTCGACCAGGACGGTGTGCACGAGATCTACCGCGACTGGCGGAACATCCTCGACGAGTACGGGCGGGACGGCGGGGCGCGGCGGATCGCCGTCGCCGAGGCGTGGACGCCGACGGTCGAGCGCAGCGCCCGCTATCTGCGCCGTGACGAGCTGCACCAGGCGTTCAACTTCGAGTATCTGACGACGGGCTGGGACGCGGACGCGCTGCGCGGCGTCATCGACCGGTCGCTGGCCGCGATGAACGCCGTGGACGCGCCCGCCACATGGGTGCTCTCCAACCACGACGTCGTACGCCACGCGACGCGCTTCGCGGACGGCGACGAGGCGCGGGGGCTGCGCCGGGCGCGGGCGGCGACGCTGCTGATGCTGGCGCTGCCGGGCTCGGCCTACCTGTACCAGGGCGAGGAGCTGGGTCTTCCGGAGGTGACGGAGCTGCCGGACGAGGTGCGGCAGGACCCGGCGTTCTTCCGCGGGTCGGGGCAGGACGGCACGCGGGACGGCTGCCGGGTGCCGCTGCCGTGGTCCGGGGAGCGGGCGCCGTTCGGCTTCGGGCCGCGGGACGGCGGGCCGAGCTGGCTGCCGCAGCCGGAGGCCTGGAAGGACCTGTCGGTGGCCGCGCAGTCGGGCGATCCTGCGTCGACGCTGGAGTTCTACCGGCGGGCGCTCGCCGTGCGCCGCGCACATCCGGCGCTCGGCGCGGGCCGCGACATCACGTGGCTGCCGGCGCCGGACGGCGTGCTCGCGTTCCGCCGCACCACTTCCGCCGGTTCGTTCGTGTGCACGGTAAACCTCGCGGCGTCGCCGGTCGCGCTGCCGACGCCCGGCACGCCGCTCCTGGCCAGCGCGGAGATCGCGCCGGGCGCGGGGCGGACGGTGCTTCCGGCGGATTCGGCGGTCTGGTGGGCAGCCTGAGACGCGACCGGTACAGTCCAATCCTGTGACCGCACGGCTAGCCGACATCGCAGCCCAGGCGGGGGTCAGCGAAGCGACAGTCAGCCGCGTGCTCAACGGCAAGCCGGGCGTCGCCGCGGGCACCCGTCAGTCCGTGCTCGCCGCACTCGACGTGCTCGGCTACGAACGCCCGGTGCGGCTGCGCCGCCGCAGCGAGGGCCTGGTCGGGCTGATCACGCCGGAGCTGGAGAACCCGATATTCCCCGCGCTCGCGCAGGTCGTCGGGCAGGCCCTGACCCGGCAGGGGTATACGCCGGTGCTCGCCACGCAGACCCCCGGCGGTTCCACGGAGGACGAGCTCACCGAGATGCTGGTGGACCGCGGGGTAGCGGGGATCATCTTCGTCTCGGGGCTGCACGCGGACACCTCCGCCGACATGCACCGCTACGAACAGCTGCGGGCACAGGGCGTGCCCTTCGTCCTGGTGGACGGCCACTCGCCGCACGTGCGGGCGCCGTCCATCTCGCCGGACGACCGCGCGGCGATGCGTCTCGCGGTGACCCATCTGGTCTCCTTGGGTCATACACGCATCGGTCTGGCCCTCGGCCCGAAGCGGTTCGTGCCCGTCCAGCGGAAGATAGAGGGCTTCGTCCGTACGATGCGGGAGCAGCTGGACCTCTCCCCCGGCGCCGTCGAGTCGGAACTGATCCAGCACTCCCTGTACACCCTGGAGGGCGGTCAGGCCGCGGCCTCGGCGCTCCTGGACCGCGGCTGCACCGCCGTGGCATGTGCCAGCGACATGATGGCGCTGGGTGCGATACGGGAGGCGCGCCGACGCGGCCTGGAGGTGCCGGACGACGTCTCGGTGGTCGGTTTCGACGACTCCCCGCTGATCGCGTTCACCGATCCGCCGCTGACCACCGTGCGCAAGCCGGTGCCCGCCATGGGCCAGGCCGCGGTGCGCACGCTCCTGGAGGAGATCGGCGGCACCCCGGCGCCGCCCGGTGAATTCGTCTTCATGCCCGAACTGGTCGTTCGCGGTTCAACCGCCTCGGGTCCCGGGCGCCCCTAGGGCGACACAGGCCCTAGGGCCCCTGGGGTCACTTCAGGGTCACATCCTCCTTCCTGCGGCGTAGAGAATGCGGTCCGAACCCGACCAAGGGATGATCGGTCGAAGGGTGGGGATCTGGCAGACTCTGTCCCTATGGGTGAGACGACCGTGACGACACTCGAGGGCCGTGAAACGCCCGCCTCATCACCCATCGCGGACGAGAAGAACGGCCGCAATGGGCGGAACGCGCTGCGTCGTTTCCGTCGCCTCCGAACGCCCCGCCGGCCGCGTCTCTGGTTCGAGATCCTCCTCATCGGGCTCAGTTACTGGACGTATTCACTGATCCGCAACGCGGTGCCGGAGCAGAAGTCGCAGGCGCTGCGCAACGCGGACTGGATCTGGCGCGTCGAGCACGATCTGGGGATAGCGGTCGAGCGGAGCGTCAATCACGCCGTCGACTCGGTGACATGGCTCATCGTCGGCATGAACTACTACTACGCGACCCTGCATTTCGTCGTCACGCTCGGTGTGCTCGTCTGGCTTTTCCGCAAGCACCCGGGGCGGTACGCGGCGACGCGCCTCGTCCTCTTCGCGACGACGGCGGTCGCCCTGATCGGCTACTACTTCTACCCGCTGGCCCCGCCGCGCCTGATGAACGGCACCGACTTCATCGACACCGTGGTCGTCCACCACACGTGGGGCTCGATGGCCTCCGGCGACCTCAAGAACATGTCGAACCAGTACGCGGCGATGCCGTCGATGCACATCGGCTGGTCCCTGTGGTGCGGGCTCACGATCTTCGCCCTGGCGTCGGTGCCGTGGGCCAAGGTGCTCGGCCTGCTCTACCCCGTGGCGACGCTCGTCGTGATCGTGGCGACGGCCAACCACTTCTGGCTCGACGCGGTCGGCGGCATGATCTGCCTGGCCTTCGGCTTCGCGGTCGCGCGGCTCTGGTACGGCTCGATGCCGTACGCCCTGCCGCGCGACGTGGCCGCGCCGGACCGCCTGCCTACTTGAACGACTCGTCCCCGTCCCAGTTGACGTGGACGACCTCCGGGGCGAGGCCGTGGATGACGGCGCGGCCGACGTCCCTCTTGAAGCGCTCGATCAGGTCCTCGATGCCGCCGTGCGGGTACCTGGCGTCCAGCGCGCCGAGGAGGGTCTCGCTCGGTACGTCGACGGCGCGGGCGAGGATCTGGGTGTTCTCGGGGCGGTTGTTCCAGCCTCCGGCGTTGTTCCGGCCCACGTGGATCGACTCCTGGGCCGTGAGGCTGGACGCACCCGCCTCGTGGATCAGGTTCTGACCGGCCAGCGGGCGCGCCGTCAGGTGGAAGAGGGAGCCCCTGATCGACGCCGTGGACGCACCGGTCTTGCGGTCCCTGACCTCGCCGCCGGAGGTCAGCATCACATTGAGGTGGACGGCGAGACGGGCGGTGGTGCCGCCCGCGGTGACGGTCACCTCCACGGGCCGGGAGATGAGGTTGTTGCCGCCGTTGTTCCGGCACTCCGACCCGAACTGGAACCCGGCGAGCGTACGGTCCGAGCCGACGATGATGTCCAGGAGCTGGTTCCAGTCCACGCGGGGAGCCGCGGTCTGGGCGGCCGGGGCGCGCTGCACCGAGGCCCCGGCGTGGCCCGCGTGGTCGTGGTCGTGCGCGGCCGCCTCCGCGTGGGCCTCGGGCGCCGGGCCCGAGAGGACCCGGTGGGCGTTGGCCTCGGCCTCGCGCTCGAACCGGTCGGACGGGTCGGAGACCTTGAGGCCCGAGCCGTTGTCGGTGCCCGCGACCGGCCCCTGCCGCTGCTGGATGACGTGCGTCAGCTCGTGCGCGAGCGTGTGCCGGTCGGCGCCTCCGTCGCCGATGACGACGTGGTTGCCGGAGGTGTAGGCGCGGGCGCCGACCTCGGCGGCGGAGGCCTTCGCGGCGCTGTCGTCGTGGACGCGGACGTCGGAGAAGTCCGCGCCGAGCCGGGCCTCCATGTCCGTGCGGGTTCCCGTGTCGAGGGGGCGCCCGCCGCCGCGGAGCACGTCATGGACGGAGGACCGCTGCACCGCGCGGACGACGGCCGCGTTGCCCGCGCTGCGCTGCAGGGCCCGGATGTCCTGCGCGGTCATGCTGCCCTCCGCGCTCGACGGCGACGCGGCGCCACGGGCCGGTACGCGTCCGGCGCGCTCCCCGTCGGCGGGTCGGGCGGTTTCACGGGCACGCATGGGGCCTCCAGGCAGACGGACTCGAACTCTTCCTGAATACGCCATGGAGGGGACTTCGGGCCAGGTGCGCGGGGGCAGTGTTGGGCGGCTGATGGGGCAGCGCAGGGGGCGCCGGGTGTGCGCTCACGGGCGACCCGGGGTGCGGACACGCACGCGGTCAGTCCTATATTCATACAAACATTTCACGCGTGGCCCTGCCGCGCTGGACACGGGGTGGGACCGCAGTGAGCGAACGCGACGGCACCGGACCCGCCCGGGCCGGGTCCCGTACTGCCCGCAAGGCACGTACCAAGGCGCGGCGGCGCAAGCAGTTGGCCGTGATCGCGGCTGTGATCGGGCTGGGCGGCGTGGCCACCACGGGGGTCATCGCCCTGGGCGACTCCTCCGGGGACGGGGGCGGCTCCGGGCGCACCGCGTCCGCTTCCTCGGGCAGTGCGGCGCAGAAGGCGCGAGCGGCCAAGCGGGCGAAGAAGGGGGAGGAGAAGTGGGACGGCAAGGTGCGGGTCCTGGGGGACGGCTCCACCTCGTACGCCGGCCCGCAGCCGGGGCAGCTCAAGCCCAAGAAGCTCAAGCCCGGTGAGAAACCGCCGCAGTTCGTGGTCTTCTCCTGGGACGGCGCGCTGGAGGGCGACGACCGCCGCTTCTCCCACTTCCGCCAAGTGGCGCGGGAGAGCAAGGCTCACATGACGTTCTTCCTCACCGGGATCTACCTCCTGCCGGAGAGCAAGAAGTCGCTCTACCGTCCGCCGCAGCACAACGAGGGGGCGGCCGCCATCTCGTATCCGACCGTCCCGCACATCCAGACCACGCTGGAGCAGCTGCGCGGTGCCTGGAAGGACGGGCACGAGATCGGTTCGCACTTCAACGGGCACTTCTGCGGCCCCAAGGGCGGCGGCGACTGGAGTGTCGCGGAGTGGAAGAGCGAGATCGAGCAGACGTACGCGTTCATGAAGGAGTGGAAGACCAACACCGGGTTCACCGAGGAGAGCCCACTGCCCTTCGACCCGGACCGGGAAGTGGTCGGCGGCCGTGCGCCCTGCCTGGAGGGGCAGAAGAACCTCCTGGCCGCGGCCGAGCCGTTCGGCTGGCGCTACGACGCGAGTTCGTCGGGCGACTTCCAGATCTGGCCGTCCAAGGCCGGGGGCCTGTGGAATTTCCCGCTGCAGCTCCTGCCCCTGGAGGGCAAGGAGGTGCAGGTCCTCTCCATGGACTTCAACTTCCTCTATCACCAGTCCGGTGACAGCACCCAGGGCGACCCGGCGAAATTCCCGGCATGGGAGGCGCAAGTCTCCAGTTCGTACATGAACGGGTTCAACCGCGTCTACAACGGCAGCCGGGCGCCGATGTTCATCGGCAACCACTTCGAGGACTGGAACGGCGGCATCTACATGAACGCCGTCGAGGACGTGATGCGCAAGGTGTGTCCGCGCAAGGAGGTGCGCTGCGTGTCGTTCCGCGAGTTGGCCGACTGGCTCGATGTCCAGGACCCGAAGGTCCTGGACCGGCTGCGCCTGCTCGACCCGGCGCAGGCACCGAAGTGGAAGGCGCTCATCAGGTAGCGGGACGGGCGGGGACGCCCGGCTCAGGCCCTAGGTGAGCGCCTTGACGTAGCGGGTCCACAGGTCCACCGCCCGCCGGCTGGCGGGTGTGGTGGGGGCGTCGCCGCCAAGGCCCTTGAGCGACAGGGGCACCAGGTCCTTGAGCGACATGCGGTAGACGACCACGGCCGTGGTCTCGTCGCGGGTACCTCCCACGAACCAGCCCGCCGTGTTCGCGGTGGTCGTCCCGGTCTTGCCCACGGCGCCGAGGTGTGCCGCGCCCGCCGCCTTCGCCGACCCGTCGGTCATGGTGGCCCGCAGGGCGTCCGTGACCGCCCGGGCGGTCTTCTCCGACATCGCCCGCGCTGGTCGCGGTACGGCGAGCGGCACGGCGTCCCCGGCCCGGGTCACCGAGCTGACCGAGTAGGGGTCGGTGTGCATGCCGTGGGCGGCGAAGGTCTGGTAGGCGCCGGCCATCCGGATGGCGCTGGGCGTCGAGTTCTCCCCGAGCGCGAACACAGGGATACGTTCTCCCAGGCTGGAGGGGAGCAGCCCCGCCCGCAGGGCGTACTTCTCCACCCGGTCCAGGCCGACGTCGAGGCCGAGTTGGAGCAAGGGTGTGTTCACGGAGTCGGCGACGGCCCGGCGCAAGGTCACCTCGCCCCAGTCGCGGCCGCCTTCGTTGCGGCCCTTGACCACCTTGCCGCTGCGGTCCCAGTAGGGCCCTTCCGGCGTCTTCACGGCGATCTTGTCGTCGCCGTCGTAGACGCTGGCCGGGGAGACGGGGGTGCGGCCCCCCTCCCGGGTGCGCTTGACACCGTCCTCGAGCGCGGCGGCGTAGACGAAGGGGGTGAACGTCGAACCGGCCGGAATCGTGGTCGCGTTGGACTGGTTGAAGCCCTGTTTCAGGAAGTCGCGGCCGCCGTACACGGCGAGCAGCCGGCCGTCCGGAGCCACGCTCGCCGCGCCGATCTTGGCGTGCTGGTCGGTGTCGGGCCGCCGCTCGGCGTCGAAGTCCTTCTCGGCCCGGTGGACGGCGGCGGTCAGGGCCTTGGTGCGTTTGCGGTCGAAGGTCGTGCGGATCTGGTAGCCGCCCAAATCATAGTCTGCGGCGGTGATGTGCCCGGCTTTGATCGCGTGCCGCTTGGCCAGCTCCACCAGGTAGCCGGTCCGTGCGCCGGGAATGTCGCCGGAGCCCGACTTCGTGGGTTCGGGGAACTTCTTGTAGGTGGCCCGCTCGGCCTGGCTGAGGTGGCCGGTCGCCACCATGCGGTCCAGGATCCAGTTCCAGCGGTCGACGGCCCGCTCGCGGTTCTCCTTGCCGAGGGCCGGGTCGTAGAGTCCGGCGCCTTTGAGGAGAGAGGCCAGGAAGGCGCCTTCGCTGGGGTTGAGGCGCGAGACGTCCTTGCCGTAGTAGGCGTGCGAGGCGCGCTGGATGCCGTAGGTGCCCCGCCCGAACCAGCTCGTGTTCAGGTAGGCCTGGAAGATCTTGTCCTTGCTCGTGTGGTTGTCCAGCTTCACGGCGAGCAGGGCTTCGGTGAACTTCCGGGACAGGGTGCGGTCCTGGCTGAGGTAGACGTTCTTCACGTACTGCTGGGTGATGGTCGAGCCGCCCTGGGTCTCTCCCCCGGTGATCGCGGCGGTCGCCGCACGCAGGACACCGCTCGGTGAGACACCGGCATCGGAGTAGAAGCTCGCGTTCTCGGCCGCGAGGACGGCGCCCCGGACCTTCGGCGGCACCCTCTTCAGCGGTATCTCCTGCCTGATGACCCAGCCGGTGCGCGCCATGACGCTGCCGTCGGACCAGTAGTACACGTTGTCCTGTTGTGTGGCGAAGGAGTTGAGGTCGTCCGGTATGTCTGTGGTGGCGTACGCGATCGTGACGAAGCCGGTCAAGCCGAGCGCAAAGTACAGGAAAGCGCCCAGCCACTGGCGCCACGAAGGCAGCCACCGGCGCCAACCGCTGCGGCCCGGCCGGGGGTAGGCCGGACGCAGCCGGCGCAGTTGTCCGCGCGCCACGGCGAGGGCGCCGGGTATGCCACCCGTCGTGGTCCGCTGCCTGGACTTCCTGCGTCGGCCGGTCGCCGCGCGGCGTCCCCCCGGTGCCGCCCGCCGTCTCCCGCCGCCCTGGCCTGCGGCCATCTTGCGCCCACCCACCCCGTATGCCTCCTCTGTTGCGCTCTGGCGCTCACATTAGAGGCAGTTGGAGGCGTACGGCCGGGCCCGTGGGCCCTGGCTGCCTGGTCCGGGAGCTTCCGGGTTCCGCAAAAGAGGGGGGCAACGGCTCGGGAAGGGCCCGCACTTGTGTCAAGATTCCGTGCCCCTGTCGGGGAGATACGGCAACGGAAGAGGAAACGCAGTGATATCCATAGCGATACCCAAGAGATACAGATCCGCCGCCATCGCCGGTGTGACCGCGGCCGTGACGTCCGGCTGCCTGCTCGCGCCCACCGCGCACGCGGACGCCGGTGCCGTGCCCCGCAAGGCCGACCAGCGGACGCTCGCCACCTTCGCCCGCATCGCCGACGATGTCCTCTCCCGGCGCACCCAGGCCCTGGTGGAGGACCGCGCGGGGCGCGGCGGCCAGGACACCGGAGCGGTGACGCCGCGCATGTCCGGTCGGCTGCGGACGGACGAGGACGCCGCGCTGCGGTCGCTGCGCGCCCGCAAGTCGCGCCTCGCCCAGCTCGGCGAGGCCTACACGAAGGCGGACACCCGCGTCGTCGTGGACAGCGCCACGCTCACCGGCAGCACGGCGACCGTCCAGGTCACCGCGTCGTCGACGCTCACGTACAAGAAGGTGAGCGCGGGCGGGCCGCGCACCACCGCGTTCTCGACGCGGCAGGAGCTGAAGCTCGCGAACACGAAGGACGGGGGCTGGCAGCTGACCGCGATCACCTCGCGCAACAAGGGTCCTGTCGCGGTCGACGAACCCTCGGCGGCCCGGACGAACACCGTCGACGACGACGGCAACCAGTACCCGGACGGCACCCCGGCCTCCACCAAGTACCCCACCACGCCGATGCCCTCGGGCAAGACGACCGGTGCCTACGACTACTCCGCCATGGCGCAGTACGCGGAGAAGTACTGGCGCAGCTACAACCCGGCCTACCGCAAGTTCAACGGCGCCGGCGGCGACTGCACCAACTTCGTCAGCCAGGCGCTGAAGGCGGGCGGCTGGAAGCCCGTCCCCGGCTCCGCCTACGACTACCGGAACTGGTGGTACGAGAGCGCGGGCCAGAGCACCTCCTGGGTCGGGGTGAACGAATGGGCATGGTTCACGCTGTCCAACCGGCGGGCCCCGAACCTGGCGAGCGCCTACCAGTTGGACGTCGGCGACGTCCTGCAGGTGGACTTCGACAAGAACGGGTCCAAGGACCACACCATGCTGGTGACGTACCGCAACAGGCAGGGCATGCCGTACCTGACCTACCACTCCACCGACACCTACCGCAGGTCGCTCGCGAGCCTGATCGCGTCCTACCCCGACGCGCGCTACTTCGCGTACCGCACCTGACGGCGACAGGCTCTCAGGCCCCGTAGAACCGTTCCTCCACCACGGCCCGGGCCCTGCGCGTGATGCGCCGGTAGTCGTCCAGCATCTCGCCGACGTGGCCCGGGTCGTACCCCAGATACCGGGCGACGGCCGCCAGTTCGCGGCCGTCGGAGGGGAACGTGTCGCCGGCCCGGCCGCGCACCAGCATGACCGCGTTGCGGACGCGGGCCGCGAGGACCCACGCCTCGTCGAGGGTCGCCGCGTCCTGCGCCGGGATCAGCTCCGCGGCGCAGGCCGCGGCCAGGGCCTCACGGGTCCGGGTCGTGCGCAGTCCCGGTTCGGCCCAGCCGTGCTCCAGCTGGAGGAGCTGGACGGTCCACTCGACGTCGGAGAGGCCGCCGCGGCCCAGCTTCGCGTTGAGGGTGGGGTCGGCGCCGCGCGGCATGCGCTCCGCCTCCATGCGGGCCTTGAGGCGGCGGATCTCGCGGATCGCGTCCTCGCCGATACCCTCCGCCGGGTAGCGCAGCGGGTCGACGAGTTCGATGAAGGCGCGCCCGAGGTCCGCGTCGCCCGCGACCGGTTCGGCCCGCAGCAGCGCCTGGGACTCCCATACGAGGGACCAGCGGCGATAGTACGCCTCGTACGACCGAAGGGTGCGCACCAGCGGGCCGCTGCGGCCCTCCGGGCGCAGGTCGGCGTCGATGAGCAGCGGCGGGTCCGCGGAGGGCAGTTGCAGGAGCCTGCGCATCTCGGCGACGACCTTCGCCGCCGCCTTCGACGCTTCCTGTTCGTCGGCGCCCTCGCGCGGCTCGTGCACGAAGAGGACGTCGGCGTCCGAGCCGTAGCTCAGCTCGTGGCCGCCGAAGCGGCCCATGCCGATGACGGCGAAGCGGGTGGGGAGCGTGTCGCCCCAGCCTTCGCGGACGACGGCGCGCAGCGTGCCCGCGATGGTGGCTGCCGTCAGGTCCGACACGGCGTCGCCCACACGGTCCACGAGCGTGCCGGGGTCGGCCTCGGCGGGGCTGTCCTCCGTGCCGTACGAGCCGATGAGGTCGCCTGCGGCGGTGCGGAACATCTCGCGGCGCCGCACCCCGCGCGCCACGGTCACGGCCTGCTCGGCGCCGTCCGCGCGGCGCACCGCGGCCAGTATCTCCTGCTCCAGGTGGGCGCGGCCGCGCGGTTCCAGGCCGCCGGAGTCGCCGAGGATGGCGACGGCCTCGGGGGCGCGCAGCAGCAGGTCGGGGGCGAGGCGTCCGGCGGAAAGGACGCGGGCGAGGTTCTCCGCGGCGGCGCCCTCGTCCCGCAGCAGCCGCAGGTACCAGGGGGTCTTGCCGAGCGCGTCGGACACCTTGCGGAAGCCGAGGAGCCCCGCGTCGGGGTCGGCGGAGTCGGCGAACCAGCCGAGGAGTACCGGCAGCAGGGTGCGCTGGATGGCCGCCTTGCGGGTGACGCCGGAGGCCAGCGCCTCCAGGTGCCTGAGCGCCGCGCTGGGATCCGCGTAGCCGAGCGCCACGAGGCGTTCGCGGGCCGCCTCCAGGCTCAGCCGCGCCTCGCCGGGGGCGAGTTGCGCGACGGCGTCGAGCAGCGGGCGGTAGAAGAGCTTCTCGTGGAGCCTGCGCACCACGGAGGTGTGCCGTTTCCAGGCGCGGCCGAGCTCGGTGATCGGCTCGGTGCGCATGCCGAGGGAGCGGCCGATGCGCCGCAGGTCCGCGTCGTCCTCGGGCACGAGGTGGGTGCGGCGCAGTTTGTAGAGCTGAATGCGGTGTTCGAGGGAGCGCAGGAAGCGGTACGCGTCGTCGAGCTGAGCGGCGTCCACGCGCCCCACGTAGCCGCCCGCACCGAGCGCCTGGAGCGCGACGAGCGTCGAGCCGCTGCGCAGCGACCGGTCGCTGCGGCCGTGCACCAGCTGGAGCATCTGCACGGCGAACTCGACGTCGCGCAGTCCGCCGGGGCCGAGCTTCAGCTCCCGGTCGACCTCGCCCGCCGGGATGTTCTCGACGACCCTGCGCCGCATCTTCTGCACGTCGGGCACGAAGTTCTCGCGCTCGGCGGCCTGCCAGACGAGCGGGGCGAGCGCGTCGACGTACTCCTCGCCGAGCGCGAGGTCGCCCGCGACCGGGCGGGCCTTGAGCAGCGCCTGGAACTCCCAGGTCTTGGCCCAGCGCTGGTAGTACGCGAGGTGGCTGGAGAGCGTGCGGACCAGGGGGCCGTTCCTGCCCTCGGGGCGGAGGTTCGCGTCGACGGGCCAGATGGTGCCCTCGACGTTCGTGTCGGAGCAGATCCGCATCATGTGCGAGGCGAGGCGGGTCGCGGCCCGGATCGCCTTGTCCTCGTCGGTGCCCTCGGTGGCCTCGCCGACGAAGATGACGTCGACGTCGGACACGTAGTTCAGTTCGTGGCCGCCGCACTTGCCCATCGCGATCACCGCGAGCCTGCACTGCGCGGCATCGCCGGGCGCCGCGGCGCGGGCCTGGGCGAGCGCGGCCCGCAGCGTCGCCGTCGCGAGGTCCGCGAGCTCGGCCGCCGCCTCGGCGACGTCGGTCGTGCCGCACACGTCGCGGGCCGCGATGGAGAGCAGGCAGCGGCGGTAGGCGACGCGCAGCGACTCGGGGTCGGCGGCGTCGGCGAGGCCCCGCTCGAACTCCGCCACGCCGGGGTGCAGGTCCGCCGATTCGTAGGTGACGAGGGCGCGCCAGTCCAGGGGGTGCCTCGCGAGGTGGTCGGCGAGGGCCTCGGAGGCGCCGAGCACGCCGAGGAGCCGGTCGCGCAGGGGCTTGGCGGTGACGAGGGTGTCGAGCAGCTCGCGCCGCCCGAGGTCGTCGTCCTGCGCCTCCACGAGCCGGACCAGGCCGAGAAGGGCCAGGTCGGGGTCGGCGGTGGCGCCGAGCGCGTCCAGGAGCAGCGGGTCGTCGCGCACGGCGCTCAGCGCGGGGTCGTCGAGGAGCCGTTCCGCGGCGGACGGGTCGGTGAAGCCGTGCCGCAGCAGCCGTGTGAACGTACTGCTTCGTCGCCCTTGCGGCACCGTCATGCGAGCCTCCGTTCGATCACTCCTCGGCCCGAGCCTAAGGCCTCCCCGGCGAACCGGCGCCCGGCCACCCCGCGACACCCTGCGCGCGGCCGCTGACAGGCTCTCAACTCCCTGGTGTACTGCGGCGCATGGAATACACACTCGAAGTGATCCCGCTGCCCGTCAGTGACATCGACCGGGCGAAGGAGTTCTACAGCGACAAGCTGGGCTTCCACGTCGACATCGACACGGAGGTCATGCCGGGCATGCGCATCGTCCAGCTGACCCCGCCGGGGTCCGGCTGTTCCATCGCCCTTGCGGGCGACGCGCTCTGGGAGTCGATGGCGGGTCCGAGGCCGCCCGTCGGCTCCTACCAGGGCCTGCAGCTGTGCGTCGCCGACGCGAAGGCCGCGCACGCCGAGCTGGTCGCGCGCGGGCTCGACGTCTCCGAGCCGGTGCAGCACGCGCCGCAGGACGGCGGCACGTTCATGTACTTCTCGGACCCGGACGGCAACGGCTGGGCGATCCAGGAGTACCGGGTGCGGGCGACGACGCCGCTGCGCGAGGCGATCACCCCGCAGGACTGACGGCCAGGACCTGCGGCGCGATGTTCTTGATCATGGTGTTGGTCCAGCGCATCTGCCGCAGCGTCCGCGGATGACACTCCGATGCGAGGGCGAGCAGCGCCTCGTCGCGGGTGGCCTGCGCGGCCTGGGCGAGCATCTCCCAGTGCAGGGAGTTCTCGACGGCGGCGAGGTGGAGGGCGCTCAGGTCGCGCAGGAGGAGCAGGCCGGGGTTGTCCTCGTCGGGGGCGAGTCCCGGCGCGCGCGTGTCCTCACCGGCCTGCTCCTGCCCTGCCCCGGCCTCCGCCAGGCGCCGGGCGTGCTCCTGGGACCAGTGGGCCAGGTCCGTGGCGACGTGGCGGACCTCGTGGTCGGCGCGGTGCCGGTCGGCCGCGGCGAGCAGTTCGGCGGCCAGTCGGCACTCGCCTCCGCGGAGGGTGCGCAGGGTGAGGTCGATGCCGTTCATTCGGTGTCCTCGGTGACGTGGGCGGAAGGGCCGCCCGCCGTGTCCGGTACGGAGCCGTGGCGGGTCGGGGCGGACGCGGTGGTCGTGGGCGCGGGGGCGATCTCGCCGTGGGCGCGCTCGACGAGGTGCAGCGCGGCCGCGGCCGTCTTGAACAGGGGTTGTTTGGAGACGGGGTCCCAGTCGGTCACGGTCGTCTCGTTCGCGGCACGGCCGGGGACCTCGCCGTCCGGGCCGCTGCCCGCCTTGGTGTCCCAGTAGCCGTAGTGGAAGGGGACGAAGAGCAGCCCCGTGCGGATGCCGGTCACCCGCAGCCGCCCCCGCAGGGATCCGCGGGGTGTGCTGACCTCGACCAGGTCGCCCTCGTCGAGGCCGAGGGCGCCCGCGTCGGCGGCGGACACCTCCACCCAGACGTCGGGGGCGGCATCGTTGAGCTGGGGTGCGCGGCCCGTCTTGGTGCGGGTGTGGAAGTGGTAGAGGGTGCGGCCGGTGGTGAGCTGGAACGGGTACCGGTCGTCGGGCTCTTCGTGGGGCGGCAGGTAGGCGGCCGCCTTGATCATGGCCTTGCCTTCGGGGTTGGATGCGCGGTACTCGTCGGCGTCGGTCGCGGCCCCCGTCCGAAGGTCCTTGCCGTACGTCTCGCAGTCGTCGGGCCGCGCCCAGCTGATGCCGTCGGTGTAGAGGCGGTCCGTGCCGTCCGGGGCGCCGTCGTCGCACGGCCACTGGATGCCGCTGCCGCCGCGCAGCTTCGCGTAGGTGAGGCCGGTGTAGTCGCAGGGCCGCCCGGCGCTGCACCGCTTCCACGCCTCGAACGCGGATTCCGGGTCGTGCCAGGTGACGAGGGGTCCGCCGGCTTTGTCGCGGAAGTCCATGCGGGCGGCGTAGTCGAGGAAGATGGCGAGGTCGGGGCGGGCCTCGCCCGGGGGCTCGACGGCCTTGTCGGCCAGGTGGACGGTGCGGTCGGCGTTGGTGAAGGTACCGGTCTTCTCGCCCCAGGTCGCGGCGGGCAGGACGACATCGGCGAGCTGCGCGGTCTCGGTGAGGAACAGGTCCTGCGCGACGACGAAGAGGCGGTCCTGCCCGAGGATCGCGCGGACACGGGCGAGCTCCGGCAGGGAGACGGCGGGGTTGGTACCGCTGATCCAGAGCATGCGGATCGAGCCCTGCTCGGCGTAGCGGAACATCTGCAGGGCGTGGGTGGGCGGCGCGAAGTGCGGGATGGTCTCCGGTTCCACGTTCCAGACCCGTGCCAGGTCGGCGACGTGGTCGTCGTTCTGCCAGTTGCGGAATCCGGGCAGGTCACCGTTGGCGCCGCACTCGCGGGTGTTCTGGGCGGTGGGCTGCCCGTTCATCTGCAGGACGCCCGCGCCGGGCCGCCCGAGCATGCCGCGGATCAGGTGCAGGTTGTTGATCTGCACGGCGGCGGCGGTGGCCTGGTGGGACTGGTAGACGCCCTGGAGGACGGTGGACAGGAGCCGGTCGGCGGTGCCGAGGAGCTCGGCGGCCTCCTCGATGCGGGCGGCGGGCACGTCGCAGATCCCGGCGGCCCACGCGGGCGTGCACTCCGCCACCTCGGACGCCAGCTCGTCGAAGCCGACGGTGTGCGCCGCGAGGTAGTCGTGGTCGACGCGGTCGGTGCGGATGATCTCGTGCAGGAGCGCGTTGAGCAGGGCTACGTTGGTGCCGCCGCGCGGCGCCAGATGTACGGCGGCCTCGCGGGCGACGCGCGTGGGGCGCGGGTCGACGCAGAGCAGCCGGGGCGGATCGCCGCCCGCCAGCCGGTCCAGGATTCGCATCCACTGCACGGGCTGGGTCTCGGCGATGTTGTGCCCGAAGAGCGCGATCGTGTCGGCGTGGTCGACGTCGTCGTAGCTGCCGGGCTGTCCGTCACAGCCGAAGGACTCCTTCAGCGCCTCGGCGGCGGTGGCCGTGCACAGCCGGGTGTTGCCGTCCAGGTGGTTGGTGCCGATGCCGGCGCGGGCCAGGACGGCGAGGGTGTAGTACTCCTCCAGGTACAGCTGCCCGCTGGTGTAGAAGCCGAGCGAGCCGGGACCGCTCTCGGCGAGCAGTTCCCGCGACCGGTCCGCGATCCGCTCCATGGCGGTGTCCCAGGAGCACTCCACAAGACGTCCGTCCCGGCGGATCAACGGCCGGGTCAGCCGGTCGGACGACGCGTTCGCCTGCCACCCGAACAGGTCCTTGGGGCCGAGCCGCCCCCGGTTGACCCGGTCGACCGCCCGGCCGCGCACCCCCGCGATACGCCCGTCGACGACGGCGATGTCCATGGCGTCGCCGTCGGAGTGCAGGATCGAGGCGGCCTGTACCCAGTCCGTCACGGAGTCGGCGTCGATGCCGTCCGCGAGGAACGTGTCGACCCGGGAAGGCCAGGGCTCGTGCCGGTCGTACGGGGTACGGCTGCCCCACGGCCGTGCGATCCGGTCCACCGAAGCGTCCACGCCTGCCTCCTGCTCGGCCCACGGCACCGTGCCGTGCCACGCGATCACGCGGCACGGCACGGGTACCCGGCTTGTGCCCGGGCATATCGAGGGCGGAGGGACGCGCGGGACGACTTCACCCGGGTGCCGGGCGCGTCGCGCTGCGCTCTACAGCACCGGCAGGTTCTTGCGGAGCTCGAAGGCGGTGACCTCGGAGCGGTACTCCTCCCACTCCTGCTTCTTGTTGCGCAGGAAGAAGTCGTAGACGTGCTCGCCAAGGGTCTCGGCGACCAGTTCGGACTTCTCCATGAGCGCGATGGCCTCGCCCAGGTTCTGCGGGAGCGGCTCGATGCCCAGCGCGCGGCGCTCGGCGTCGCGGAGCGCCCACACGTCGTCGTCGGCGCCCGGCGGGAGTTCGTACCCCTCCTCGATGCCCTTGAGTCCGGCGGCGAGCAGTACCGCGTACGTCAGGTAGGGGTTGGCGCCCGAGTCGATCGAGCGGACCTCGACGCGCGCGGAGCCCGTCTTGCCGGGCTTGTACATCGGGACGCGGATCAGCGCGGAGCGGTTGTTGTGGCCCCAGCAGATGTACGAGGGTGCCTCGCCGCCCGCGCCCGCGGTGCGCTCGGAGCCGCCCCAGATGCGCTTGTACGAGTTCACCCACTGGTTGGTGACCGCGGAGATCTCCGCGGCGTGCCGCAGCAGGCCCGCGATGAAGGAGCGGCCGACCTTCGAGAGCTGGTACTCGGCGCCGGACTCGTAGAACGCGTTGCGGTCCCCCTCGAAGAGGGAGAGGTGCGTGTGCATGCCGGAGCCGGGGTGCTCGGAGAACGGTTTCGGCATGAAGGTGGCTTGCACCCCCTGTTCCAGCGCGACCTGCTTCATGACCAGGCGGAACGTCATGATGTTGTCGGCCGTGGAGAGCGCGTCGGCGTAGCGGAGGTCGATCTCCTGCTGGCCGGGGGCGCCCTCGTGGTGGCTGAACTCCACCGAGATGCCCATGGATTCGAGCATCGTGATGGCCTGGCGGCGGAAGTCCATGCCCACGTTCTGCGGGGTGTGGTCGAAGTAGCCGGAGTTGTCGGCGGGGGTGGGCCGCGAGCCGTCCAGCGGCTTGTCCTTCAGCAGGAAGAACTCGATCTCGGGGTGCGTGTAGAAGGTGAAGCCCAGGTCGGACGTCTTGGCGAGGGCGCGCTTGAGCACGTAGCGCGGGTCCGCGAAGGACGGGGAACCGTCGGGCATCAGGATGTCGCAGAACATGCGGGCCGTGCCGGGGGCCTCCGCGCGCCAGGGCAGCACCTGGAAGGTCGACGGGTCCGGCTTGGCGATCATGTCCGACTCGTACACCCGGGCGAAGCCCTCGATGGCCGAGCCGTCGAAGCCGATGCCCTCGTCGAAGGCCTGCTCCAGTTCGGCCGGGGCGACGGCCACCGACTTGAGGAAGCCGAGGACGTCCGTGAACCACAGGCGCACGAACCGGATGTCGCGCTCCTCCAACGTACGGAGCACGAATTCCTGCTGCTTGTTCATCTTCCGCTTCCACCCATCCTTGCTGGTCAGACCACCTGCATTCGCGCCCCGGGACACACCGGGCACACGAGCATCCCACTCCTTGGTTTCGTGTGCGTTGCGGGCCCCGTGCCGCGGCGTTCGAGCCGTTGTTCTTGCCGCTCTGTGCCCATAGTGCCTGCTGGACCCGCCGTCCGTAACGGCGGCGGGTCCCGACCCGTCGTCGGGCCGACCCCGCCGCTATCTCTTCACCGCCCACCCCGAGCTGCTCAGGGACCTCTTCAACCGCGGCAACCAGGCCGCGGGCACGCAGCGGCAGGCGCTTGCCGGCTCCATCGCCGCGTTCGCCACGCACCTGGTGGAGCACCCCGACGAGCGGCCCGACGTGATGCTGAACCGCATCGCCCACAAGCACGCGTCGCTCGGGGTGGCCCCCGACCAGTACGAGACGGTGCACCACCACCTCTCCGCCGCCATCGTCGAGGTGCTCGGCGACGCGGTCACCCCCGAGGTCGCCGCCGCGTGGGACGACGTCTACTGGCTCATGGCCGACGCCCTCATCGCGATCCAGGCAAACTGCTCCGTCGCGGCGGTCGGAGGACGGAGCCGGGAGGAGGCTCTGTGGTGTGGAGGCTCTCTGGTGTGGATGCTCTGTGGTGAGGATGCTCTGCGGTGAGGATGCTCTGCGGTACGGCCTGTAGTACGGCCCTTTCTCCGATTACGATCAGCGGACTCGTTCGTCGTCCCGTCCGTCCCTTTCCGCAGAAGGACACACCATGGGTTCCGCCAAGAACACGAGCAACGCTTCCCGCAAGGCCCGGATAGAGGAGATGCGCCGGGCCGAGCGCGCACGCGACCGCCGGGGCCGGGCCCTGACGATCACGGTCAGCGCGGTCGTCGTCGCGGCGCTCGGCGTGGGCGGCTACTTCCTCGTCTCCAAGGCCTCCGACGACTCCGACTCCGACTCGAAGAACAGTGCGCAGGACTGGCCGAAGTACAAGGTCTCGGCGGACGGCGAGAAGGTCTGGGGCAAGCTCGGCCGTACGCACGTCACGAAGACCGTGGACTATCCGATGACGCCGCCCGTGGGCGGGGACCACAATCAGGTCTGGATGAACTGCAACGGCGACGTCTACAAGAAGGAGATCCCGGAGATGAACGCCGTGCACTCCCTGGAGCACGGTGCCGTCTGGGTCACGTACAACGACAAGGCGAAGCCGGCGGACCTGAAGAAGCTGGAAGCGAAGGTGAAGGCCACGCCGTACTCGCTGATGAGTCCGGTGAAGGACCAGAAGGACCCCGTCATGCTGACCGCGTGGGCGCACCAGCGGACGGTGACGGGGGCGGACGACCCGAAGGTCAAGGAGTTCTTCTCCACGTACGTGCAGGGCAAGCAGACGCCGGAGCCGGGGGCGGCGTGCACGAGTGGGCTCGCGCAGTGAGTGGAGCGGGGTCGGTGGCGGGATCGGTGAGGTGGGGATCGGCGTGAGGCGGGGATCGGCGTGAGGTGGGGATCGGCGTGAGGCGGGGATCGGCATGAGGCGGCGTACCAACTGGATCGTCGGCGGGGTCGTGGCGGCGGTCGTCGCCGGGGGCGGGATCACCGCGGCGGTGGCCGCGACGGACTCCGACTCGGGTGGCTCGCCCGCGACTTCGTCCGCCGACGCGGGGTTCGCCCGCGACATGGCGGTCCACCACCAGCAGGCGGTGGAGATGTCGTACATCGTGCGGGACCGGACCAAGGACGAGGACGTACGGCGCCTCGCGTACGACATCGCCCAGACGCAGGCCAACCAGCGCGGGATGCTGCTCGGGTGGCTGGACCTGTGGGAGCTGCCGAAGGTGCCGGAGGGGGCGCCGATGGAGTGGATGGGCATGGGTGACATGCCGCCGGGCGAGGACGGTGCGCTGATGCCGGGGATGGCTACGGGGGCGGAGCTGAAGCGGTTGGGCGCGCTCGGCGGCAAGAAGGCGGAGATTTTTTACCTGCAGCTGATGATCCGGCATCACCGGGGTGGGGTGCATATGGCGCAGGGGTGCGTGGAGCGGTGCGAGGTGTCCGCGGAGCGGAGGCTGGCGCGGGGGATGGTGGAGTCGCAGGAGTCGGAGATCGAGCTGATGTCTTCCATGCTCAAGTCGCGCGGCGCGAAACCGTAGCTGGCGGGGCGCGTTGGGCGGGTTCGCCTTTGGCCCGTCTGTGGGTGCGGGGCCGCGGGGGTATGTGCGTACTCGCCATCCCTGCGCCCCGCCAGACGCTCCTGTTCGCCCCGGTCGGCTCGGTGCTCCGTGCGCACATACCCCCACGTCCCCTCCCGTCTCGCGAGCGCCTGCGGCCCGGTGGGGCCGAAGCGCCCGCCTTGACTCCACCGGCCGGCCACGTCCCACTCAAGTGGGCACAGCTCCCCCACCCACCCACCCGTCCCTACTCCCGCTGAACGTCGCGGGGTGAACGGGCGGGTGGGTGGGTGCGATCCGCCGCGGAGCGGCGGGGGTGGGGCTCCTGGCCGGGCAGGGCGGTGCGGGGCGACCACCCGCCCCGCTGGTCCGGGCCCAGGGGCCAGGTCACGCCAGGCGGCGTAGGTCCGACCGAAGAAGGCGGCCGCGCAGAGGGCGGCTCGTGACGTAGCGCTCGACCTCGCCCACCGCGTACTCCCCGAGCCTCCGCACCTCACTCCCCTGCGCCCCCGCGATGTGCGGGGTCACCAGCACGTTCGGCAGGGAAAGGAGCGCGTGCTCCGGAGGGAGCGGCTCCGGATCCGTGACGTCGAGGAACGCGTCGAGGCGTCCCGCCCCGCACTCCCGCACCAGCGCCTCCGTGTCGACCAACGAACCCCGAGCCGTGTTGATGACGACCCCGCCGTCGGGGATCAGTTTCAGCATGTCGCCGCTCAGGAGCCCCTCCGTCTCGGGGAGTTGCGGCGCGTGGACGGTGACGATGCTGCTGCGGGCGCAGAGCTCCGCCAACTCCACCAGTTCCACGCCGAGAGCCACCGCCTCCGCAGGAGCCACGTACGGGTCCGTGAGGAGAACGCGGCAGCCCGTGTCCGAGGACCGCAGCGCCGCGATCACCCGGCGCCCGATCCGCGACGCGCCGACGACGCCGATCGTGCGCGCGTCCGCGCCGGTGCGGTCGGTGAAGGACGGCCACCCGGAGGTGTAGGCGGCCGCCGCCGGCAGCGCACCCTTCGCCGCGAACGTGATCGCCGCGAGGGTGAACGCCACCACGGGGTCCGCGTTCGCGTCCGCTGCCGACGAGACCACGACGCCCCGGTCCCAGACCGCGTCGGTGACCATCGGCTTGACGGAGCCCGCCGCGTGGACGACCGCCCGCAGCCGGGGCGCGGAGGCAAGGATCTCCCCGGTCAGGGGTGGGCACTCCCAGCCGGTGACCAGGATCTCCGTGTCCGAAAGGACCGCCCGCGCCTCCGGTGTCGTCAGCGGCCCGGACAGCAGCAGCGGTGACAACGCCACGCTGCGGGCGAGCCGTTCGCGGAGGTCCGGTGCGAACACGCGGTCCGCGACCTCGACGCCCATGGCCAGGGCCGCGAACGGCGGCCCGTCCCCGCCCCGCTCCCGTCGATCCGCCCGCTCTGCCTGATCTGCCACGCGTGACCGTCCCTCGTAGTAACCGGTTACCAACCAGCGCCTGGAGGCTAGGACCAATCCGGGAGAGTGGTCAAGAGAGCACGAGGCGAGGGGGGTTGACCGGGCGAAGTAACCGCTTTAGATTCCGGGCACCTTATTCCGACGACGGAGGGGTTGCCGTGCCGACGGTGACGAAGGAACGGGCGGAAACCGAGGCGGTGAAGCCGCCCGGCAGCAGTAAGAGTGGGTCAAGTGGTGCGAAATCGGGGCGCGGTGAGCTGTGGAAACGGTTTCAGCGCACGCGTGTCCTGGTGCTGCTCATGGTGCCGGGCCTCGTGTACTTCCTGGTCTTCCACTACGGCGCCTTCGTCGCCAACGCGGTGGCCTTCAAGGAGTACGTCCCCTTCGACGGACTGTGGGCCAGCCCGTGGGTGGGCACGGAGAACTTCTCGCGGATGTTCGGCGACCCGGACTTCTGGCACGCGACGTGGAACACCCTCTTCATCGCCGTGCTGCAGCTCGTCTTCTTCTTCCCGGCGCCGCTCGGCCTCGCGCTGCTCCTGCACAGCCTGACGTCCGATCTGCTGCGTCGTTTCACGCAGTCCGTGATCTATCTGCCGCACTTCCTCTCGTGGGTCGTCGTGGTCGCGCTCTTCCAGCAAGTGCTCAGTGACACCGGGCTGTTGAACACCTTCCTGAGCGACTCGGGGCTGCACACCGTCGACATCATCGGCAACCCGGACGCGTACAAGCCGCTCGTCGTCATCGAGGTGATCTGGAAGGACGCCGGCTGGGGGACGATCATCTTCCTCGCCGCGCTGATGCAGGTCGACGAGCAGTTGTACGAGGCCTCGGCAATCGACGGGGCCGGCCCCTGGCGGCGGTTCTGGCACGTCACGCTGCCCAGCATCCGGCCCATCGTCATCCTGCTGTTGATCATGCGGCTGGGCGACATCCTCTCCGTCGGCTTCGAACAGATGCTGTTGCAGCGGCAGTCGGTGGGCCCCGAGGTCGGTGAGGTGCTCGACACCTTCGTCTTCTGGCAGGGCATCGTCGGGGGCGACACCGGCTATGCGGCGGCTGCGGGTCTGTTCAAGGGCGTCGTCGGTGCGGTGCTCGTCTTCACCGCCAACCGGATCGCCCATCGGCTCGGCGAGCAGGGGGTCTACAAGTGAGTACCGGTCACGTCACCAGGCCCGCCTGGATGGAGAAGCCGCGGGTCGCGACCAAGGTCGCCAAGGGCGTCGCGGTGGGCGTCGTTCTCGCGCTCGTGCTCATTCCGTTCCTCGTCATCGTCTCGACCTCCCTCGCCTCCAACCGCGAGGTCGTGGAGAACGGCGGCTGGGTGCTGTGGCCGAGCGATCCGAGCCTGCGCGCCTACCGGACGATCCTCGACGGCGGCATCGTCACCAAGGCGCTCGGCGTCAGCGTCGGCCTCACCGTCGTCGGCACGCTCTTCTCGCTCGCGTGCACCACCTTCCTCGCGTACGCGCTGGCCCGCCCCGGTGTCTTCGGCGGCAAGCCCGTGCTGCTGCTCATCCTGTTCACGTTTCTCTTCCCACCCGGCATGATTCCCGCGTTCCTGCTGGTCAAGGGCATGGGAATGATGGATACGTACGCCGCGCTCGTCGCGCCCGTGCTCATCAACGTCTTCAATCTGATCGTGCTGCGCGGCTTCTTCCAGGGGATTCCCGAGGAGCTGTACGAGGCGGCCAGGCTCGACGGCGCCGGGGACTGGCAGATCCTGTGGCGGATCGTGCTCCCGCTCTCCAAGGCGGCGCTCGCCGTGGTCTCCCTCTTCTACGCCGTGAGCTACTGGAACGCCTGGTTCCACGCCTCCATCTACATGGAGTCCGGCCACTGGCCGCTGTCGCAGGTGCTGCGCACATACGTCATCGGCGGCTCACAGATCGCCGACACCGGCCTGAGCGAGGCCGGCATGGTCTCCGCCCCGCAGACGACGCAGATGGCCGTCCTGGTGATCGCCACCGTGCCGATCCTGCTCGTCTACCCCTTCCTGCAGAAGTACTTCACCAAGGGCGTGCTCACCGGCGCCATCAAGAGCTGATACCTCACCTCGTCGTACAGAAGGGCTCCTTCACGTGTCCGGTTCCTCGATGTCGCGCCGTACCCTGCTCCGTTCCATGGCCGTCGGCGGCGCCGCCCTGGCCGCCCCCGCCGTCCTCACCGCCTGCTCCACCGATTCGAGCGGCGGCGGCAACGTCTCCAACGCCGGGAAGAAGGCGGCGCCCTGGCCGACGTACGCCCCGGCGAAGGGCCCCACGCCCGACCTCGCGCCGACCGCCGAGGGCGTGCAGCCCGGGTACACCAAGTACCCGGAGAAGCTGGTCCGTGCGACGGCCGAGAAGCCGGGCACCGGCAAGCAGAAGATCAAGGTCATGACGATCACGTACGGCACCCCGCCGAAGCCGGTCGGCCGCAACGAGTACTGGCAGGCCGTCAACGAGGCGCTGGGCGTCGAGGTCGAGTTCACCGTCGTGCCCGACGCGGACTTCCGCGCCAAGATGTCCACGCTCATGTCGGGCGACGACCTGCCCGACATGATCAACTTCGGTGGCGGGTACGTACTGCCGCGCGAGTCGCAGTTCGTGAAGGCGCGGTGCGCCGACCTGAGCGAGTACCTGTCCGGTGACGCCGTCAAGGACTATCCGAACCTCGCGAACATCCCCACGTACGCCTGGGAGGGCATGGGGCGCATCGCCGGGCGCATCTACGGGCTGCCGATCGAGCGGGCCAAGGTGCAGGGCGCGATGTTCATCAACCGGGAGGCGTTCGACGAGGCGGGGTACCGGCCGGGGATGTCCGCGCCCGACTTCCACGCGATGGCCGAGGAGGCCTCGCAGGGCAAGAAGTTCGCCCTCGGCGCCTCCACGGTGGGGTTCTACGGGTACCTGTACCACGCCATGTGGCACGGCGCGCCCAACCAGTGGCAGATCAAGGGCGGCAAGGCCACCGACATGTACGGGACCGACGCGTTCAAGGCGGCGCTGGAGTACATGGCGAAGCTGCGCGAGGCGGGCGCGTACAACCCGGACGCCACGTCGATCTCCCAGGTCGACCTGAAGACCCAGTTCTACAACGGGACCGTCCGCTCGATGACGGACGGCTGGGGCGCCGTCATCTCCAACGCGCAGGGCATCAAGGACGAGTTCACCCTCGATGTGGCCGAGCCCTACGCGGTCGACGGTGTGACACCCGTCTACCAGCAGAACCGCGGCTGTTTCGGCTACACCGTCGTCAAGAAGGCCTCCAAGGAGCGCGTCGAGCTGATGCTCCGCGTACTGAACTGGCTCGCCTCGCCGTTCGGCACGAAGGAGTACGAGCTGATGCACTACGGAGTGGAGGGCACCCACTTCAAGTACAACAAGGACGGCGATCCGGTCGCCACGGAGACCGGCCTCATCGACTCCAAGACCAACCTGCCCTTCCCGTACCTGATGGACGCCCCGCAGCCGCTGTACTTCCCCGGCTTCCCCGACCTCACGACTCGGCTGCACGCCTGGGAGAAGAAGGTCGTCCCGCTCCTCGTGCCCGACGACCACTGGGGGCTGATGTCGGAGACGTTCAACCGGCAGGGCGCCACGATGCAGCAGATCATCGAGGACGGCGTGACGGCCGTCGTCTCCGGCCGCAAGAAGCTCTCCGACTGGGACGGCATCCACCGGAAGTGGCAGTCGCAGGGCGGCAAGCGGGCCGCGGAGGAGTTCCTGAAGGAGTACGAGGCCGCGCACTGACCCACGAGTACGGGGACGGGATACGGTCGGCCGATGGGCAGGAGAGGGAGACACAGTGGGTGAGCGGGTCACCATCCGCGAGGTGGCCGCGCGCGCGGGCGTCTCGGTAGCGACCGTCTCGCGGGTCCTCGCGGGCAACTACCCGACGTCCACGGCGTCGCGCGCCAAGGTGCTGCGGGCGGTCAAGGATCTGGACTACGTCGCCAACGCGCACGCGCGCGCGTTGGCGGGCGCGGGACGCAAGACGATCGCGGTCCTCATGTTCGACGTGGTGGGCGCGTTCTACGCGCAGGTCGCGCAGGGCGTCGAGATGGAGGCCGCCCAGCACGGCAGGCTCACCCTGGTCGCGTCCACGGGCAGCGATCCGGCGCGTGAGCTGGCCCTGGTCCAGATGATGCGCGAGCAGGCCGCGGAAGCGGTGATGCTGGTGGGCGGTGTCGTGCAGGACGACGAGTACCGGCAGCGGATGGCGCGCTACGCCGAGGCGCTCGCGGCGGCGGGTTCCCGCCTCGTGCTGTGCGGGCGCCCCGCGCCGACGCCGGACGTGCCCGCGCTGGTCGTGGAGTACGACAACGAGGCGGGCGCCCACGCGGTGACCAGCCACCTGCTCGGCGCCGGGCACCGGCGGATCGCCCTGCTCGGCTACGAGCCGGGCAACACGACCGGCGAGGACCGTCTCGCCGGGTTCCTCCGGGCGCTGGACGACCACGGGGTGCCGCGCGGCGACGCGGTCCTGCACGGGACGGGCTTCGGGCAGAACCACGGCTACGAAGCGATGCGCGACCTCCTCCAAAAGGCTGACGGCAGGCCGGACTTCACGGCTGTCTTCGCGGGCGACGACCGGGCGGCGGCCGCGGCGATCATCGCGCTGCGGGAGTACGGGCTGCGGGTCCCCGAGGACATGTCGGTGGTCGGCTACAACGATGACCCGGTGGCGGGCGACATCACGCCCGGCCTGACGACGGTCCACATCCCCGCCGAGGAGATGGGCCGTACGGCGGTACGCCGCGCTCTGTCGGGCTCGGCGCGGGCGGGCCAGGAGCGCCATGTCCTGGGCACGCACATCGTCATCCGGGACAGTGTGCGGCGGGTCCGGGGGGACGGGGGCTAGCTCCTGCCGCAAGCACCGCGCGCGCGACCTCCCCGGGGCGGTCGCGCATCACCAGGTGGCCGGACGGGGCCGCCACGCCGAAGGCCGCGTCGAGGGCGTGGGCGAGTCGTCGCTGGCGGTCGAGCCAGCGGTGCGGGCCGCTGCCCGGGTGCGCGGCGAGTACGGTCACGGGGACGCCCCGCGGGAGAGGCAGGCGGCGTCGGAGCGCGGCGAGTTCGCGGGCCGCGTCGCCGTACGTCACGTACTCCATGAGCGCCGCCCGCCACACCCTGCTGCCTCCGTAGAGCCATGCCCACGGCGTCGGCGCCGTCAGGCGGCGCAGGGTCGGTCCCACCGCCCGCGGCAGTCCCGTCGCGCACAGCAGCGCGCCGCACGCGCGCGTGGCCGCCACCCGCACGCCGCGCGGCAGCAGTGTGCGCGGCCGTTCCTCCACGCTGGAGTCGACGAGCACGAGCCCCTCCGTGCGCTGCGGGTACAGCCGTGCGAACGCCTCCGCGTGGAATCCGGCGAGCGAGTGACCGACCACCGTCACCCGCGCCGTGCCGAGCCCCACCGCGTCCAGGACCCGCAGGATCCGCTCCGCCTCGCCCCGCACGGTGGGCGCCACGCGCGCGTGGCCGCTGAGTCCGAGGCCAGGCCGGTCGAACCGGACCACGGTCCGGTGTGGGGCGAGCAGCGCCGCCACCGGGTCCCAGTCGAACCAGCCGAGCCCGAGCCCGGCGCCGAGCACGCACACCGGTCCGGTGCCCGTCACCTCGACGTGGTGCGGCACGCCCTCGACTCGTACGAACCCGCCCTGTACGAACGTCGTCACTCCCGCCGCGCCTCCGCCGCCGCATCCCACGCGAGGACGACGAGCCACACCGCGATGAACAGCACCTGCAGCCGCTGCCCCATCCCGAGGCCCCACGTCCCGTGCCCGGCCTCGAACGCGGCGATGGACGCCAGGGTCCAGCCGGTGGCGGCCAGTTCGAGGACGACGAGGAACGGTCCCGTGCGCGCGAGCACGGGCCAGGACGCGGCACGGCGGCGGGCGGCGACGGTGAGGAGCACCATGCCGACCAGCGCCCCGGTGACGGCGAGGCTGCTGCTGACCGCGTGCGCGGAGTGCGTCCAGGGCACCTCGCCCGCCCGCACCCGCGCGGCGCAGCCGGGGTCGGCGGTCGCCGCGCAGCTCAGCGGCAGTCGTGAGTCGGCGACGGTGGCCGCGCCGAACAGCGCGAGTCCCGCCCAGCCGACCGCGGAGAGCCACGTCCGAGGCGTCGGTCGGACCGTGAGCGCCCACACCGCGCCCGCGAGGACGAGGAGCCCCGCGAAGAGGTCCACGGTGCGGAAGAACGTCCCGTACGGCTGGTCCTCGGCGGCGAGTTCGCTGACGTACGCCGTGCGGGGCGAGAGCCCGGTCGGCAGGAACACCTCGACCGACCAGGTGCTGTACGCGAGGGCGCCGGCCAGCAGGAGACCCGCGAGGACGAGGGGGGCGGCTGCCGTCGTGGGGGACGACATCGACGGGTGGTACACGCTATTTCGGCTCATGTGTTGCCCTTGTCGCCCTGTGGTCGGGGTGGATCCAGCCGGGTTTGCGGTACTTGAGGAAGGCGGCGGGTGCCAGGACGCCGAGCGCGAGCAGGCCGCCGCCGACGATCAGGAGGTAGCGCCACAGCGGGCCCTTGCCGAACTGGTCGGGCGGTACGAACCCGATGACGAGCGCGGCGAGCGAGGCGACGAATCCGACGGCCGCGACGACCTTCACGGCGGGGACCACGAAGCCGCGCGGCACCTCCGGCTGCGACGCCCGCAGCCGTACGACGGCCACGAACATCAGCAGGTACGCGATGAGGTAGATCTGCACGGTGATGACGGAGAACATCCAGTACGCGCTGGAGACGTCGTCACTGAAGGCGTACAGGACGCCGATCAGCGTGGTGACGACGCCCTGCGCGACCATGATGTTGCGCGGGACGCCCGCCTTGTTGAACTTCTGCAGGACCGGCGGCAGATAGCCCTCCTGCCGGGCGAGGGTGACCAGCCCCTTCGCGGGGCCGGCGAGCCAGGTGAGCATGCCGCCGAGCGCGGCCATGACGAGCATGATCCCGACGACCTTCGTCAGCCAGCCGACGTGGAAGTGGTCGAAGAACGCCTGGAAGGCCTGCATCAGGCCGGCGGTGAGGCTGAGCTGCTCCGACGGCATGACCCAGCTGATGGCCAGGGCCGGAAGGATGAAGATCAGCAGGACGAGGCCGGTGGCGAGGAAGATCGAGCGCGGGTACTCGGCGCGGGGGTGGCGCAGCGACGACACGTGGACGCCGTTCATCTCCATGCCCGCGTAGGAGAGGAAGTTGTTGACGATGAGGACCAGGCTGGCGAGGCCGGTCCACGGGGGCAGCCAGTGGTCGGGGCTCATGGGCGCGGCGGACGCGTTGCCCTCCCCCAGGAAGACGAGGCCGAGAACAACGAGGACGACACCGGGGACGAGGGTGCCGATGATCAGCCCCAGGGAGGAGAGCCCGGCGACCGTCTTGGTGCCCCGACAGGTCACCCAGACGCCTGTCCAGTAGATGACGACGATGACGATCGCTACGTAGGGGCCGTTTTCGGCGAGGCTCGGATGGATGACGTACGCGAACGTCGAGGCCACGTAGGCGAGCAGGCTCGGGTAGTACGCGATGGTCATGGCGAACTGGCACCACACGGCGACGAACCCCAGCGGCCTGCCCAGCGCCTCGCTCACCCACCGGTAGATGCCGCCCGACCACCCGGAGGCGAGCTCGGCGCCGACGAGGGCGGTGGGGAGCAGGAAGACGACGGCGGGCAGGAGGTAGAGGAAGACGGCGGCCAGTCCGTAGATGGCCATCGCCGGCGAGGGACGCAGACTGGCGACGGACGCGGTGGTCATCAGGGCGAGCGTCACCCAGGAGATGAACTGCCGCGGAATGGCGGGGTCCGGTTCCGGCAGGCTTCCCGCACGGGTTTGCCGCGGTTCGTCCGTGTTCGTCATGCGCTCATGATCGTCGGAGCGGCGGGGGCGCGCATGTCGCCGCATACCCGGCGGGGGTAAGGTCTGGCGCATGGCGAGGACGAGTCCGAGGGGCGGCGAGGGGCACGGGCGGCTGCTGCTGCTCGCGGCGCTGCTGCTCGGGATCGTGACGATGCATACGTTGGGGCATCCCTCGGGCGGTCACGGGGGTGGGCCCGAACCGGCCGCGATGCGGCACGCCGACGCCGGCACACCGGCCCAGCGCACGCTGGGCATGCTGCACCACGGGGCGGACGCGGCACCGCGGGAACGCGACGCGACCGCCGGCAGGCAGGCGACCACGCCGCACAACCGCGACGCGAGCACCCGCCCACAGGCCGCAGCCGTGCCGCGCGAACGCGGTACCGCCGCCAACCGGTCGGCCGCCGCACGCCGGGACGGCGTCGTGCCGCCCGAACACGATGCGGCCATCCGGCCGTCGGCCGCCATGCCGCGTGAACGCGGCACCACCGCCCGCCAGGCGTTGGCCCCAGCAGTGGACGGACGCGGGACCGCTGCCCACGAGTCGGCGGCCGCCGCGTCTCGGTCCGGCGTCGCCCGGGACCGCCGCGAGGTCGCCGCCCGTCAGGCGGGGGCGGCCGCCCCGCGCCCCGGCGCCGCCGCACACCAGCCTGTCCCCGGGCACGAGCGGGATGCCGCGCCCGCGTCCGGGCGGGTTGCCGATGCTCCGTCCGGATCGGGCAGCGGCATGGGCATGGGCACGGGCATGGATCCGCTGTCCGTGTGCCTTGCGGTGCTGGGCGCGTTCACGCTTCTCGTGCTCGTGCGGGCCGGGCTGCTGCGGCCGGGTGGGGTCGTCGACCGTTCGCGCGCGCCGGGACGGCTCCTGTACACGCTGCGGCCCAACCCGCCGCCGCCTCGCATACTCCTCTCCCGCCTGTCGGTGCTGCGCATTTAGGCCTGCGCACCGGCTGCTTCGTGCTGCCCGTCGAACGCGTGGGGTCCCGATGGGAGCCCGCGGGTGGCGAGCGGCGCGCCAGAAGCAGCAGACGCGTCCAGCCGCACGCACCACACGACGAGGTGTCACTCAGTCATGCGTAATGAATCAACTCCGCGCGTCCCCTCCCGGCGCGCCGTGCTCGGCGCCGCCGCCGCGGTCGCGGGGACGGGAATCCTGACGGCCTGTTCCGACGCGTCCCCGGAAGGCGTCGACCGTGAGAACGGGGCCTCCGGTCCCGCCGGATACGTGGACCCCGCGGGCGACGAGGTCGCGGCCGCCGAGAAGAAGCGCGGCCGGGGCGGTCGCACCCGTGAGGTCAAGCTGACGGCCACGCGGACCGGGCTCGACCTGGGCGGCCCCACGGTCCGGACGTGGGCGTACGGGGACGCGCTCCCCGGCAAGGAGGTCCGCGTCACCGCGGGCGACACCCTCGCCCTCACTCTCGCCAACCACCTCCCCCAGGCCACGTCCCTGCACTGGCACGGCATCGCCCTGCGCAACGACATGGACGGCGTCCCCGGCCTCACCCAGCAGGACATCAGGCCCGGAGCGGACTTCACCTACCGCTTCGCGGTGCCGCACCCCGGGACGTACTGGTTCCACCCCCACTCCGGAACCCAGCAGGACAGGGGCCTGTACGCACCGCTGATCGTGGAGGACCCGAAGGAGCCGTTGCAGTACGACAAGGAGTGGGTCGTCGTCCTCGACGACTGGGTCGACGGGGTGGACGGATCCACCCCGGACGGCGTGCTCGCGGAACTGGGCAAGGGCATGGCGGACCACGACATGGGCGGCGGGTCCGGGGGCGACGGCGGCGGCCACGGCGGACACGACATGTCGAACATGGGGAACATGTCCCACGCCTCCCTCCGGTCGGACGGCTCACCGGCCCCCGGCCCCTCCCGCATGATGATGGGCGCCAAGAGCGACCTGCTGGGCGGCGACGCGGGTGACGTCGCCTACCCGTACTACCTGGTCAACGGGCGTACGGCCAAGGCGCCTTCGCAGTTCCGAGCCCGTCCCGGCGACCGCATCCGCCTGCGCGTCATCAACGCCGGCGGCGACACCGCGTTCCGCGTCGCGCTCGGCGGCCACGAGATGACGGTGACGCACACCGACGGGTTCCCCGTGCGGCACGCGAAGACGGACGCGCTGCTCCTCGGCATGGGCGAGCGGTACGACGTACTGGTCACCGCCAAGGACGGCGTCTTCCCGCTGACCGCGCTGGCCGAGGGCAAGAAGGAGGCGGCGCTCGCGGTGCTGCGGACGGGCGGCGGGGCCCCGCCGACGGCGTCGACCCGCCCCGACGAGCTGAAGGGCCGCCTCCTGACGGCGGACAAGCTGCGCGCACACGGCTCCGTGGCGCTGCCCTCCCGCAGGCCGGACCGGACGATCAGGCTCCGGCTGACGGGCGGCATGGCCGAGTACGACTGGGCCTTCGACAAGAAGCCCTACACCCCCGGACAGCGTCACCCCGTCCGCGCGGGCGAGCGGGTCCGCCTGACGTTCGCCAACGCGACGTCGATGTGGCACCCCGTCCACCTCCACGGCCACACCTTCGCCCTGCCGGGCGCACCCGGCGGCGCCCGCAAGGACACGGCGATCGTCCTGCCGAACGGCACGCTGTCGGTGGACTTCGAGGCGGACAACCCGGGCCTGTGGATGATCCACTGCCACAACGTCTACCACGCGGAGGCGGGAATGATGACGGTGCTCGGTTACCGCGCCTGACGGGCAGCTCGGCCCCTCTCCTTCGGGAGAGGGGTTCTCCTCCAGGCGAGGGGTTCTCCTCCAGGGGAGGGGTTCTGCCGCCGCCACCCCCGCCCGACAGGCAATCGCGTCGTTTTGACGATTACACTGGGTTTGTGCCTCAACTACGCCTCGCTCTGAATCAGATCGACTCGACCGTCGGCGATCTCGCCGGGAACGCCGAGGCGGTCGTCCGTTGGACCCGGCACTCCGCCGAGCAGGGGGCGCATCTCGTCGCGTTTCCCGAGATGGTGCTGACCGGGTATCCCGTGGAGGACCTCGCCCTGCGTTCGTCCTTCGTCCAGGCCTCGCGGGACGCGCTGCGCGCGCTCGCCGTGCGGCTGAGGGACGAGGGGTTCGGGGAGCTGCCGGTCGTCGTCGGCTATCTCGACCGCACCGAGGAGGCCAAGCCCAAGTTCGGCCAGCCCGCGGGAGCCCCGCGCAACGCGGGCGCCGTGCTGTACCGCGGCGAGGCCGTCCTGACCTACTCCAAGCACCACCTCCCCAACTACGGCGTCTTCGACGAGTTCCGCTACTTCGTGCCGGGCGAGACGCTGCCCGTCGTACGCGTGCACGGCGTCGACGTCGCGCTCGCCATCTGCGAGGACCTCTGGCAGGACGGCGGCCGGGTGCCCGCGACCCGCAGCGCCGGGGCGGGACTGCTGCTCTCCATCAACGCCTCCCCGTACGAGCAGAACAAGGACGACCAGCGGCTGGAGCTCGTGCGCAAGCGCGCGCAGGAGGCCGGCTGCACCACCGCCTACCTCGCGATGATCGGCGGCCAGGACGAGCTGGTCTTCGACGGCGACTCGATCGTCGTCGACAAGGACGGCGAGGTCATCGCGCGGGCCCCGCAGTTCGCCGAGGGCTGCATCGTGCTCGACCTTGAGCTGCCGGCAGCCGCGCCCGTGCCGCCGTCCGGCGTCGTCGACGACGGGCTGCGCATCGAGCACGTGACGCTGTCGGAGGAGCCGGTTCCCGCGTACGACGGCGAGCTGACCGGCGGGTACGCCGAGCGGCTCGACGACGACGAGGAGGTGTACTCGGCGCTGGTCGTGGGCCTGCGCGCGTACGCCGCGAAGAACGGTTTCAGCAGCGTCCTCATCGGGCTCTCCGGCGGCATCGACTCCGCGCTCACCGCCGCCATCGCCTGCGACGCGCTCGGCGCGCAGAACGTGTACGGCGTCGCCATGCCGTCCCGCTACTCCTCGGAGCACTCCATCGGCGACGCGGAGGAGCTGGCGCGGCGCACCGGGCTCAACTTCCGGACCGTACCGATCGCGCCCATGTTCGACGCGTACATGGGCTCCCTCGGGCTCACCGGGCTCGCCGAGGAGAACCTCCAGTCGCGGCTGCGCGGCACGATGCTGATGGCGCTCTCCAACCAGGAGGGCCACATCGTGCTCGCGCCGGGCAACAAGTCCGAGTTGGCGGTCGGGTACTCGACGCTCTACGGAGACTCCGTCGGCGCGTACGGCCCCATCAAGGACGTCTACAAGACGGCGATCTTCCGGCTCGCCAAGTGGCGCAACCGCGCGGCCGAGGAGCGCGGGCAGACGCCGCCGATCCCCGAGAACTCCATCAGCAAGCCGCCGAGCGCCGAGCTGCGCCCGGACCAGGTCGACACGGACTCGCTCCCGGACTACCCGGTCCTCGACGCGATCCTCGAGCTCTACGTCGACCGGGACCAGGGCGCCGACACGATCGTGGCCGCGGGCTACGACCGTGAGCTCGTCACGAAGACGCTGCGGATGGTGGACACGGCGGAGTACAAGCGGCGGCAGTACCCGCCGGGGACGAAGATCTCGGCGAAGGGGTTCGGCAAGGACCGGCGGCTGCCGATCACCAATCGGTGGCGCGAGTCCGCCTCCGGCTGAGGGGGCGGGGTGTACTGAGCCGCCGCTGCGCGGCGGATTCCTCCCACCCGCCCACCCGTTTGCCCCGCACCTGATGGGGCTGTAGGGGCACGGGGGGGGTGGGAGGGGCGGTCAGTTGTAGGGGGATCGCCCGCGGGTGGGTGGCCCTCGGCCCTTAGTGGTGGGCCGGCTCGCGTTGGTCCGGGGACGACGAGGCCACCACACGCTCCGGCCCCGGCACCGGACCCCGTCGCAGGTCCACCGCGTACGCCAGGCCCGCGACCCCGAGGCCCAGGACCGCCAGGAGGGCGCCGGTCACCGCCGGAGACGTCGTGCCGAAGCCCGCCGCCAGCGCCAGGCCGCCGATCCACGCGCCGCCCGCGTTGGCGAGGTTGAACGCGCCCTGGTTGGCGGAGGAGGCCAGGGACGGTGCGGCCGCCGCCTTCTCCATGACCATGAGCTGCAGCGGCGAGCCCGTCGTGAACGCCGCCATGCCGAGCAGCGCGACGCCGACCGCCGCGCTCCACGCGGCGGTCATGAGCAGCGGGAAGAAGCCCAGGACCACGGCGAGCGAGATGAGCCCGCCGAAGAGCGTGCCGCGCAGGGAGACGTCCGCCAGGCGGCCGCCCAGGAGGTTGCCCGCGGTCGCGCCCACGCCGAACAGGGCGAGGAGGAGGGTGACGCTGGACTCGGCGTAGCCGGCCGTGTCGGTCAGCATCGGCGTGATGTAGCTGTACGCGGAGAACAGCGCGCCGAAGCCCGCGACGGTCGTGCCGAGCGCCAGCCAGACCGGGACGCTGCGCAGCGCCCGGAGCTCGCCGCGCAGTCCCGCCGCGTCGCCGTGGCCGTGGTCGGCGGGGACCAGGAGGGCGAGCGCGGCGATGGCCGCGAGCCCGATGGCGCTCACCGCGAGGAACGTGGCGCGCCAGCCCAGCTGCTGCCCCATGGCGGTGGCGACCGGCACGCCCACGATGTTGGCGACGGTCAGGCCGAGGAACATCAGGGAGACCGAGCGGGCCTTGCGCTCGGGGGCGACGAGTCCGGTGGCGACGACCGCGCCGACGCCGAAGAACGCGCCGTGCGGCAGTCCGCTGAGGAAGCGCGCGGCCATGAGCAGGTGGTAGTCGGGGGCGGCCGCCGACAGCGCGTTGCCGACGACGAACAGGACCATGAGGCCGATCAGGACGCGGCGGCGCGGGAGCTTCGCGGTGACGGCGGCGAGCAGCGGGGCTCCGATGACGACGCCGAGCGCGTACGCGGAGACGAGGTGTCCTGCGACGGGGATGGATATGTCCAGGTCGTCGGCGACGTTGGGCAGCAGGCCCATCATCACGAACTCGGTCGTGCCGATGCCGAAGGCACCCACGGCGAGGGCGAGCAGGGCCAGGGGCATGAAGAGGTACCTTCCACGGATGCGGGGGCAGTGGGGGGGATGGGGGGAATGGGGGGAATGGGGGGTGCGGGTTTACGGAGAACCCGTAAGTTTACTTGCGGAACAAAGCCGCGCCCGCCACGTATTCCGTCCCCACGTGCTCCGCCCCGTGCCCTACCGCGTCACGAGGAGAGGTCGACCCGCGCCGCGATCGGCAGGTGGTCGCTGCCCGTCTCCGGCAGCGTCCAGGAGGAGACCGGCTCGACGTCCTTGACCATGATCTGGTCGATGCGCGCCATCGGGAACGACGCGGGCCAGCTGAAGCCGAAGCCGTCGCCCGCCGCGCCCTGCGTGGACCGCAGCTGCGAGGTGACCGCGTTGAGCGCGCGGTCGTTCATCGTGCCGTTGAGGTCGCCGAGCAGGATGACCTTGCCGATCTTCTCGTCGGCGATGGCCTCGCCGAGGGCGTCGGCGCTGTTGTCGCGCTGGTTGGCGGTGAAGCCCGCGTCGAGCTTCACGCGCACCGACGGCAGGTGCGCGACGTGGACGGCGACCTCGCCCTTCGGCGTCGTCACGGTCGTGCGCATCGCGCGGACCCAGCCCAACTTGATGTCGACGGGCCGGGTGTCGGACAGCGGGTACTTGCTCCAGAGGCCGACGGTGCCCTTGACCGCGTGGTACTTGTACGTGTCGGCGAGCGCCTTCTCGTACACGGGCACGGCGGACGGGGTGAGCTCCTCCAGGGCGAGCACGTCCGCGCCGGAGGCGGCGACGTCCTTGGCGGTGCCCGTGGGGTCGGGGTTGTCCGCGTTCACGTTGTGCGTGGCGACGGTGAGGTCACCGCCGGTGCCCGACTTGCCCGTGATCAGGCCGCCGAACGAGTCGACCCAGATGATCACCGGGAGCAGCAGCGCGATCAGCGCGGTTGCGGACTTGCGGACCACCGCGACGACCAGCAGCACCGGGATGAAGAGGCCGAGCCAGGGCAGGAACGTCTCCGTCAGGGAGCCGAGGTTGCCCACGTTGTTGGGGATCTGCGCGTGGAACAGCATCACCAGCGCGAGGAAGACGGCGAGACCGGCCGTGACCAGGCCGCGCCGCCAGATGCCGGGGTCGCCCCGCCAGCCGTCGAGCAGGCGTCGGAAGCGGGCCCCCGGACGCTCGGGGCCCGAGCCGCCGCTGCCCGTCTCCGTCTTGTACGCCTGCGCCATGCTCTCGTCGCCTCACTGCTGCCGTGCACACCGTCTGTCCCGCCCAGGAAACCCTAGGCGATGATCCGGTGTCGTCCCTGCCGTCCACGACGGCCGTACAGGCACCAGGACGAACAGCGCGGCGCGAGGGGTTCCTGAACAGCGGCGGAGAGCTGCCGCTGTGACGAAATGCGCATAACCGTGGTGCACAGCGGGCTCTCAGCGTGGCGGGGGCCGCAGCCCCTCGAGGACCGCGTCGACGATCTGTTCGGCGAGGTGGTCGTCGAGCGGCGCGCCCGGCCGCAGGATCGTGCGCAGCAGCATGGGCCCGACGAAGAGGTCGTTGGCCATCTCCAGGTCGATGTCCGCGCGCAGTTCGCCGTCCTCGACGCCCCGCCGCAGCACGTCGAGGATGATGCGGCGGCGGGGCGCGACGACCGTCTCCTGGTATGCCTCGGCGAGCTTGGGCAGGGTCTTCATCTGGGCGAAGACGTTGTGCAGCAGGGCCGAGGAGCGCATGGTCAGGCCGCGGCGGCGCAGGCTCTCCAGGACGCAGACGAGGTCGTCGCGCATCGAGGTGCCGGGCCGTTCCAGGTCGGGCTCCTCGAAGGCGCGCAGGACGTCGACGAAGAGGGCTTCCTTGCCGTCCCAGCGCCGGTAGATGGTGGCCTTGCCGACGCCGGCGGTGCGGGCGATCCGCTCGATGGAGAGTTCGGTGAGGGAGACGCCGTCCTCCAGGAGCCGTACGACTCCTTCGATGATCGCCTGCTCGACGGCCTCGCTCCGGGGCCTCCCCCGGCCGCTCCTGGGAAGGGGCGTCACACCCAGGAGGTCACCGCCCTCCGCGACGCCGGTGCTGTCCGCGACGTCGCCGCCGTTCGTCACTCTCGCGCGCTTGTGGACCACGTCGTCCCTCCCTCTCTGCCCGCCGGGCGGCCGGGCCGGCCGCCCGGCCGATTCTCCCTCAGCGCCTGTCGGCACCCACCGGCTCGCCCGTCTCCTCGACCGGGCCCGCCTGCGGCGGCGTACGTCCCGGCAGGAAGAGGAAGACGACCAGCGCGCCGAGCACGGCGACGCCCGCTCCGCAGAGCGCGGTGACGTGCATGGCGTGCAGGAAGGAGTCGTTGGCCGCGGAGACCAGGGGCTCGCCCTTGGGGCCGAGCTTCGCGGCGACGCCGAGGGTCGCCTCGATGGACTCGCCCGCGGTGTGCCGCACCCCTTCGGGCAGCAGGGTCAGCTCGTCCTCGACTCCGTTGCGGTACGCCGTGGACAGCACGGAGCCGAGGACGGCGATGCCGAGGGCGCCGCCGACCTGCCGGAACGTGTTGCTGAGCGCGGACGCGGAGCCGGCCTTCTCGCGCGGCAGGGCCTGCATGATGACGACGCTGGTGGGCGTCATGATGTGCGCCATGCCGGTGCCCATCAGGAAGAAGACGACTTCCAGGAGCCAGATCGGCGTGTCGGCGTCGAGGAGGGTGAAGGCCGCGAGGGTCGCCGTCAGGAGGAGCAGTCCGCCCGTGCACACGGCCCGTACGCCGAAGCGGTCGACGACGAGACGGGCGCGCGGCGCGAAGATCAGCTGTGCCACGGCGAGCGGCAGCATCAGCAGACCGGTCTGCAGCGGCGAGTAGCCCCGCACGCTCTGGGTGTAGAAGACCGAGAAGAAGGTGACGCCCATCAGTGCGAAGAAGACGAGCGCGATGGCGCAGATCGCCGCGGAGAACACCCGGTTCTTGAAGTACGTGATGTCGATGGACGGGTGGTCGCTGCGCTTCTCGTACAGCACGAAGGCGACGAGCACGGCGAGGCCGGCGACGACGGTGCCGAGGACGGCCGGGTCGGTGAAGTCGGCGAGCTGGCCGCCCTTGATGATGCCGTAGACGAGGAGCACCAGACCGACGACGGAGAGAGCGACGCCGAAGAGGTCGATGCGGCCGGGCGCGGGGTCGCGGGAGTCGGGCACCAGCCAGACCATCAGCGCCAGGGCGATGATCACGATCGGTACGTTGATGAGGAAGACCGAGCCCCACCAGAAGTGGTCGAGGAGCACGCCGCCGGTGATGGGTCCGATGGCGATGGCGAGGCCGACGCCGCCCGCCCAGATGCCGATGGCCTTGGGCTGTTCGTCGCGTTCGAAGACGTTCATGAGGACGGCGAGGGTCGCCGGCATCACGAAGGCCGCGCCGAGGCCCATGACGGCCCGGAAGGCGATGAGCTGGAGCGGCGAGCCGGACATGGCGGCGAGCGCCGAGCCGATGCCGAAGACGACGAGGCCGCCGAGCAGGACCTTCTTGCGGCCGAGCCGGTCGCCGAGCAGACCCGCCGTGAAGAGGAGGCCGGCGAAGACGAGCGTGTAGGCGTTGATCGCCCACTCCAGCTCGCTCTGGGTGGCGCCGAGGCCGGTCGGTTCGGGGGTCGAGATCGTCTTGATGGCGACGTTCAGGATCGAGTTGTCGAGAACGACGATGAGCAGGCTGAGCATCAGCACCCCGAGGATCGCCCACCGGCGCCGGTGGACGGCTTCCGGTATGCGGGGCGGGGCGGGCATGGCAGGGGAGGACATGCCCACCAGCGTAGAACCATTTCGATACGAGACCGTCTCGTATTGGAAATCCTGGGGAATCCTTGCCGAACGGTAGAGCCGCGCTTTACCCGACGGCGTCACACAGCACCGCACTAGCCGCGGAGCGGTACGTGGTGTCACCATGAGGGGGATCCGGGGACGCCGTCAGGGCGCCTCGAGATGACAGAAGGAGCCGTTGCGATGACGCAGCTTTCGGCTGCCCAGATGAGCGCCGACGCCCCGCGGAACCCCGACAGCAGCAAGGCGCTGTACGGCGGCAAGGGCACCCGGCGCATCACTGTGCGCGACATCACCGCCGCCAAGGAGCGCGGCGAGAAGTGGCCCATGCTGACCGCCTACGACGCGATGACCGCGTCCGTCTTCGACGAGGCGGGCATCCCCGTCATGCTCGTCGGCGACTCGGCGGGCAACTGCCACCTCGGGTACGAGACGACCGTGCCCGTCACCCTCGACGAGATGACCATGCTGTCCGCCGCGGTCGTACGGGGCACGAACCGCGCCCTGATCGTCGGCGACCTGCCGTTCGGCTCGTACCAGGAGGGCCCCGTCCAGGCGCTCCGGTCGGCGACCCGGCTCGTCAAGGAGGCGGGCGTCGGCGCGGTCAAGCTGGAGGGCGGCGAACGCTCCCTGGCCCAGACCGAGTTGCTGGTGCAGTCCGGCATCCCCGTCATGTCCCACCTCGGCCTGACACCGCAGTCCGTGAACACCATGGGGTACCGCGTGCAGGGCCGCGGCGACGAGGCCGCCCACCGGCTCCTCAACGACGCCAAGGCCGCGCAGGACGCCGGCGCGTTCGCGGTCGTCCTGGAGCTGGTCCCCGCGGAGCTCGCGGCCGAGGTCACCCGCTCCCTGCACATCCCGACCGTCGGGATCGGGGCGGGCTCCGACTGCGACGCCCAAGTCCTCGTCTGGACGGACATGATGGGCCTGACCGGCGGAAAGATGCCGCGCTTCGTGAAGAAGTACGCGGAGCTGCGCGGCGCCATGGCCGGCGCGGCGAAGGCGTTCGCCGAGGACGTCGTCGGCGGCGCGTTCCCGGCACCCGAACACGCGGTCCACTGATGACCGCCTGAGTCCACCGCGGCACCACGGCAGCCCGCCGAACTTCCCCCGTCGGCGGGCTGCCGCTTTCCTGTCCGCGGGGCGTCGGGCGTCTGTCGGTCGGCTGTCGGCGGTTTGTCGGTGGCCTCTGACACCTTGGGGGCATGAAGCGAATCGACATGAACCCCGGCGGCGCAGGGAGCGCGGTCACCGTAAGGGGACTGGTCAAGCACTACGGCGAGACCAAAGCACTGGACGGCGTGGACCTCGACGTGCGCGAGGGCACCGTCCTCGGCGTCCTCGGGCCCAACGGCGCCGGCAAGACCACCCTCGTGCGCTGCCTCTCCACCCTCATCACCCCGGACGCGGGCTCCGCGCTGGTCGCCGGGTACGACGTGATGCGTCAGCCCCGCCAGCTCCGCCGCGTCATCGGTCTCACCGGGCAGTACGCGGCGGTGGACGAGAAGCTGTCGGGACGCGAGAACCTCTACATGATCGGGCGGCTGCTCGACCTGTCCCGCAAGGAGGCCAGGTCCCGCGCCGACGGCCTCCTTGAGCGGTTCTCGCTCACCGAGGCGGCCAAGCGCCCCGCGAGCACGTACTCCGGCGGTATGCGCCGCCGCCTCGACCTCGCCGCGTCGATGATCGGCAGCCCGTCCGTCCTCTACCTGGACGAGCCGACGACCGGCCTCGACCCCCGCACCCGCAACGAGGTGTGGGGCGAGGTCAAGCGGATGGTCGGCGACGGCGTGACCGTGCTGCTCACCACCCAGTACATGGAGGAGGCCGAGCAGCTGGCCTCCGAGCTGACGGTCATCGACCGCGGCAAGGTCATCGCCAACGGCGGCATCGACGAGCTGAAGGCGAAGGTCGGCGGCCGCACCCTGCGCGTCCGCCCGGCCGACCCGCTGGAGCTCGGCCCGCTCGCGAGCGCCCTCGACGACCTGGGCCTGACCGGCCTCGCCACCACCACGGTGGACGCCGAGTCCGGCACGGTCCTCGTCCCGATCCTCAGCGACGAGCAGCTGACCGCCGTCGTCGGCGCGGTCACCGCGCGCGGCATCACCATCGGCTCGATAGCCACCGAACTGCCCAGCCTGGACGAGGTGTTCCTGTCCATCACCGGCCAGAAGGCCAGTGCACCGCAGGACGCACGCCCCACGGAACTCGAGGAGGTCGCCGTATGAGCGCCACCACACTCACGGCCGCCCCCCTCAAGAAGGACGAGGCGGACGCCCACATCGGCCTGCGCGGCCACGTCCGGCACACCGGCGCGCTGGTCCGCCGCAATCTGCTGTGGATCCGGCAGGACCCGGAGTCGATGTTCGACGCGGTCCTGATGCCGATCGTCTTCACGCTCCTGTTCGTGTACGTCTTCGGCGGCTCCATCGGGCAGGCGCTCGGCGGCGGTCAGGACCAGTACGTGCAGTACGTGGTGCCCGGCATGATGGCGATGATGAGCATGAACATCGCCATGGCCGTCGGCACCGGCTTCAACCAGGACTTCCAGAACGGCATCATGGACCGCTTCCGGACCCTGCCGATCGGCCAGGGCTCGGTGCTCTTCGCCAAGATCGTGGTGGAGCTGATGCGGCTGCTCATCGCGACGACGATCATGATGATCGTCGGTGTCCTGGTGGGCTTCGACATCACGAACTGGGGCGGCCTGTTCGCCGCGGTCGGCCTCTCCGCCCTCTTCGGCACGTCCATCATGTGGATCTTCCTGGTCCTCGGCGTCTCCATGAAGAGCGCCCAGTCCGTGCAGGCGATGGGCTTCCTGGTCCTGATGCCGCTGCAGTTCGGCTCGTCGATCTTCGCGCCGACCCAGTCGATGCCGGGCTGGCTGCAGGGCTTCACCGACTACAACCCGCTGTCCGCCCTCGCGGACTCCGCGCGCGGCCTGATGGTCGGCGGGCCCGTGGCGCACGACCTGTGGGTGACGGTGGGCTGGTCCGTGGGGCTCACGGTGGTCATGGCGCCGATCGCGATCCACAAGTTCCGCACGAAGAACTGAGTCACCCGGTGGCCCAGGCGGTGCACAGGGCGGCGGCCTCCTCCAAGGAGAGGCCGCCGCCCCGCGCGTACGCCGCCTCGTACGGGCCGTCCCCGAGCGCGGCCCTGCACCGCTCCTCCGCGCCCTCGCGGATCTCCCGCTCCATCGTGTTCGCGAAGTGCCCCTGCGGCAGTGCGCCGTCGGCGACCGCGAGGAGCCGCGCGGCGTCGTGCGCGCGGCTCCTGTCCCCGTCCCGGCCGTCGTCGCCGCCCGCCGCCAGCGCCATGGAGACGATCGCCAGATGGACGGCCACCATGTGCGGGGCGACGATCCGCGACAGCGGGTCGAGGGCCTTCGCGAAGGCCTCGCACGCCCCCGTCAGACTCTCGGCGTGCCGCCCGTCCAGCGCGTCGAGCCACGCCCTGATGCCGAGCACGGAACTGTCGAAGACCGCGTACCCGATCCCGCTGAACTCCAGGCGAAGCAGCCGCAGTTGCTCGCGCGCCTCGTCGTGGCGGCGGCTGCGGCCGAGCGCGAGGGCGAGGAAGAGCCGGGCGGCGGGGACGGCGTCGCCCGTACGGTGCCGGCCCGGGTTGTCGAGGACCTCCCGCAGCAGCGCCTCGCCCCGCTCGAAGAGGTCCCGCCGCTCCGTCGAGTCCGTGAGGATGGAGCCGAGCCTGGCCTTGAGCAGCGCCACCTGGTTCTGCGCGTCGAGCCGCGCGGCGTACTCGACGGCGGCTTCGTAGTCCTCCGCGGCCGCCGCGAACTCGCCGCGCCGCTCCCGCGATTCACCGCGCGCTGCAAGCGCCTCGGCGATGCCCCACACGTCGCCGATCCGCCGGAACAGGTGCAGTGCCTCGTCCGCGTCGCGCAGGGCGTCGCCCGCCCAGTCGCTGCGGTTGGCGAGGATGTTGGCCCGCGTCTGGAGGGCGGCGGCGAGCTCCCACTCGTACCCGAACGCACGGCAGGCGGAGACCGTCTCGTCGAGGGTGACCCGCAGCGTCTCCATGCCGCCGCCGAGCAGCACGGCGAAGAACCAGAGGTTGCCGGGCGTCCGGCAGGTCTGCGGGAGCCCTGGCCGGTACGCGCGCCGGACGCCCTCCAGCCGCGTCGCCGCCTCCGGCGACTGCCAGTCCACCAGGTCCATCTCCATGCAGGAGACGAGGAGCAGATGCACCCCGCGACGGGCCTCCGCCAGGACCTCGGGGCGCATCGGCGGAGGCGCCTCCGTGCACGACTCGTACAGCGGCGGCGCCGGGTCGACGGGCGGGGCGAACGGGTCGGGGCCGAGGGCGGCGACGTCACGGGACCAGTTGCGGGTCTCCAGGCGCAGGCCGCGGATCTGCCAGAACCAGCACAGGGACAGGACGAGGCAGAGCGCCTCCTGCTCGTCCCGTGCGGCGACCGCGTGGCGCAGGGCGGTGCGCAGGTTCTCGTACTCGGCCTCCAGACGCTCCACGGCGGCGAGCTGCCCGCGGCCCCGGAGCTCGGGGTCGGTGGTCCGCGCGACCTCGCGGTAGTGCACGAGGTGCGCCCGCTCGGCGGCGGCCCTGTCGCCCGACTCGTCGAGCCGCTCCCCCGCGTACTCCGCGACGGTTTCGAGGAGCCGGTAGCGCATGCCGCCGTCGGAGAGCGGCGAGGGGGCGGCGACGACGAGGGACTTGTCGACGAGCGAGCCGAGCAGGTCGGCGACGTCGTGCGCGCTTCCGGGGGCCGCGCACACCTCCTCCGCCGCCGTCAGGTCGCAGCCGCCCGCGAAGACCGAGAGGCGCCGCAGGACCGTACGTTCGGCCTCGTCGAGGAGGTCCCAGGACCAGTCGACGACGGCCCGCAGCGTCTGCTGGCGGGGCAGGACCGTGCGGGCGCCGCTGGTGAGCAGCCGGAAACGGTCGTCGAGGCGGTCGGCGATCTGGCGCGGGGTGAGCATCCGCAGGCGGGCGGCGGCCAGTTCGATGGCGAGCGGCAGGCCGTCGAGGCGGCGGCAGATCTCGGCGGCGGCCGCCGGGTCCGCCTCGACGGTGAAGCCGGGCCGGGCGGCGGCGCCGCGCTCGGCGAACAGGCGCAGCGCGACGGGTTCGGGCAGCGGCTCGACGGGCCGCAGCAACTCGCCCGGTACGCCGAGGGGTTCACGGCTCGTGGCGAGGACCGTCACGCCGGGGCAGCGGGCGAGGAGTTCGTCGGCGAGGTGGGCGGCGGCCTCGACGACGTGCTCGCAGTTGTCGAGGACGATCAGCATGCGGCGCGTGTCGCAGTGCTCGACGAGCCGGGCGACGGGGTCCTTGCCGTGCCGCTCCGTCATGGCCCGTATCTCCTCGGCGCCGGCGCCGCGCAGCACGGTCTCGCGGGCGCCGAGTGCGGTGAGGACGGCGGCGGGGACGTCGGCGGGGTCCTCGACCGGGGCGAGCTCGGCCAGCCACGCGCCGTCGGGGAAGCCGCCCGCGACGGCCTCGGCGACCTCCTGCGACAGCCGTGTCTTGCCGGCGCCGCCGGGTCCGAGGAGCGTGACGAGCCGCGCGCCGCCGAGGTCGCTACGGATCGCGTCGATGTCGGCCTCGCGCCCGACGAAGGAGGTGAGACGGGCCCGGAGATTGCCGGGGGCGCGGTCGCGGGAAGGGGCGGGGCCGGGGGCGGCGGCGGGTGGCTCTCGCAGCAACTCTTCGTGCAGGGCGCGGAGTTCGGGGCCCGGGTCGGCGCCGAGCCGGTCCGCCATGGCGCGTCGTACTTCTTCGTACGCCGAGAGCGCCTGGGCCGTGCGGCCCGTGTCGCGGAGGGCGCGCAGCCGCAGGGCCTGCAGCGGTTCGTCCAGGGGGTACGTGTCGCAGAGCTCGGCGAGCTCGGGCAGGACCCGCTCGCCGTCCCCCAGGGCGAGGGCCGCGGTCATCCTGGCGCGGCGGGCGTCGAGGCGGCGGGCCTGCCAGCGGGCGGTGTCCGCGGTGCGTTCGGGGAGGTCGGCGAGGGGTTCGCCGGTCCACAGGGCGAGCGCGTCGTCCAGGGCCGCGGCCGCCTTCGCCGCGTCGCCGTCCGCGAGGGCGCGGGTGCCGTCGGCGACGAGTCGGTCGAAGCGGAAGACGTCGACGTCGTCGGGGTGGGCGCGGAGGCGGTAGCCGCCGTCCGCCGAGGCGACGGCGTCCGCGCCGAGCGCCCTGCGGAGCCGGGCCACGAGCGCCTGCAGCGCGCCGGTCGCGTCCGCGGGGGAGTCGTCGCCCGTCCATACGTCGGCGACGAGGGTGTGGGCGGGGACGAGGGTGCCGGGGCGGAGGGCGAGGGCGGTGAGGAGGGCGCGTAGGCGGGCGCCGCCGACGGGAACGGGGGTTCCGTCGGGGTGGGTGGCTCTGGTCGTCCCCAGCACGCGGTATCTCACCGGGCCATTCTCCCTGACCCCCGGTGGGGGCGTTTCGAGCCCGCCGCTTCGCGGCGGATCACTCCCACCCACCCACCCGTTCACCCCGCACCGTCCAGCGCGCGTAGGGGCCCCGCCCGCTTCGCGGCGGATCACTCCCACCCGCCCGCCCGTTTGCCCTGCGACGTCCAGTGGGAGTAGGAACGTTCCCTCACTCCACCTCCAGCTCCACCAGCACCCCCGTCTCCTCCCTTCGCAGCCTCTCCCCCGCCGCCGCCCTGCCCACGTGCTCGAACCGCTTCGGGCAGCTGTCCACCGGGCGGAGGCTGCGCTTGCCCGGGACCAGGTGCTCCTCCCGGTACGCCTGGCCGACCACCTGGATGCCGCGGACCACGCCCCTCGTGCGCGGCCACTTGCCGCCGTGCTGTTCCACCGTCAGGAGGCCCCTCAGGTGCAGGCGCGGAGGCCAGTCCCCGGAGCCCGTCCACGGCACCGTCACGCCACCCGCGCACACCACCGGGCCGCCGCCCGCCGACTCCACCGGGCCCTCGATCTCGGTGAGTTCCGCCGCCCACTCGCGTTCGGGCGCCGTCGTGTCGACGAGCAGCTGCCACGTCACCTCGTCGCCCACCGCGAACGGGTCCCCGCAGCACTCCAGCTGCCAGTCCTGGTACATCACGTTCCATACGGTCATGCGCCCAGCCTGCCCGGAACCCGGCGCGGCGTGCGAGACGTTTTCGGTACGGTCGGCACGCCCGGCCGACGCCGCCAGATCCCAGGAGCACCGCCCCATGACCACCGCCCCCATCCGCCGCACCGACCGGCGGATCAGCCCCGTCTTCCTGGGGATCGCCGCCGTCACGGCGGTCTCCGGCTGGGCCGCCTGGACCGGTTTCGCCGACAATCCCGGGCTCGCCGTCTTCCTCTTCGTGACGGCCGCCTGGATCGTCTCGCTCTGCCTGCACGAGTACGCGCACGCGCGCACCGCCCTGCACAGCGGTGACATCTCCATCGGCGCGAAGGGCTATCTGACCCTCAACCCGCTCAAGTACACGCACGCCCTGCTCAGCATCGTGCTGCCCGTACTGTTCGTGATCATGGGCGGCATCGGCCTGCCCGGCGGCGCCGTCTTCATCGAGCGTGGCCGCATCCGGGGCCGCTGGCGGCACAGCCTCATCTCGGCGGCGGGCCCGCTGACGAACGTGCTGTTCGCCGTCGTCTGCACGGCGCCGTTCTGGCTGGACGCCCTGGACGGCGTCCCGGACACGTTCTGCTACGCGCTGGGGTTCCTGGCCCTGCTCCAGGTGACCGCCGCGATCCTGAACTTCCTGCCCGTCCCCGGCCTGGACGGGTACGGCGTCATCGAACCGTGGCTGTCGCACAGGATCCGCCGCCAGGTGGAGCCGTTCGCGCCGTTCGGGCTGATCGCGGTCTTCGTCGTCCTTTGGATCCCGGAGGTCAACCGCGCCTTCTTCGACGCGATCGACGCGGTCCTGCGCTCCCTGGGCGTCACCGAGTGGGACACCTACTGGGGGCACGAGCTGTACCGCTTCTGGGAGGGGTCTCAGGAGATCCCTCCCAGGACGAGCTAGGGCGTCACGCCTGCGTCCGCCGCGCGTCCCGCTCCGCCTTGGCCCGCCGCAGGTAGAACCAGGCCATGTTCGACGAGAGCCCGGCGAGCAGCACCCACACGATGCCGAGCCAGCTGCCCTGCACGAAGGAGATCACGGCCGCGGCGACGGCGAGGGCGCAGACGACGAGGGCGTACACGGCGAGGCGGGGCATGGGGGTCGGCTCCTGTCGGGGGAAGCGTGCTGACGTACGCATCCAGTGTCCCCCATGGCCCGCCCCCGCCCCGCACCCGTCCCCGGACGCCGCAGGCCGTCGTCGCGGCTCCCTGTACGTCTATACGTCCGTGACGCGCAGGCCCGCGTGCGCCTTGTAGCGCCGGTTCACGGAGATCAGGTTGGCGACGAGCGACTCGACCTGGTGGGCATTGCGGAGGCGGCCCGCGAAGACGCCGCGCATGCCGGGGATACGGGCGGCGAGCGCCTGGATCGTGTCGGTGTCGGCGCGGCTCTCGCCGAGGACCATCACGTCCGTGTCGATCTCCTCGATCTCCGGGTCCTGGAGCAGCACGGCCGACAGGTGGTGGAAGGCGGCGGTGACGCGCGAGTCGGGGAGCAGCGCGGCGGCCTGCTCGGCGGCGCTGCCCTCCTCGGGCTTGAGGGCGTAGGCGCCCTTCTTGTCGAAGCCGAGCGGGTTCACGCAGTCGACGACGAGCTTGCCGCTCAGCTCCTCGCGGAGCCCTTCGAGGGTCTTGGCGTGGCCGTCCCACGGCACGGCGACGATCACGATGTCGCTGCGCCGCGCGCACTCCGCGTTGTCCGCGCCCTCGACGCCGTGCCCGAGCTCGTCGGCGGTGGCCCGCGCGCGTTCGGCGGCGCGGGAGCCGATGATCACCTTCTGGCCCGCGCGGGCGAGGCGGTAGGCGAGCCCCCGCCCCTGGTCGCCGGTGCCGCCGAGCACGCCGACGACGAGCCCGGACACGTCGGGCAGCTCCCAGGGGTCCTTGGCGGGGGCCTTCTGCACACTGTCGGTAGAGGTCATACAGCGACCTTACTCAGCCGTACGTCACGTCACTTCCGCGACCGGTATCCGGCGGAACGTGATCGTCTCGTACGCGCTGAAGTCACCGGTCTCGTAGAGCAGTCCGACCGTCGTGGCGTCGAGGCGGGTGAGGTCGGAGTAGGCCGCGGGGAGGCCGTCGACCGTATGGGCGACCTGCCAGGTCGTGCCGCCGTCCGTGGAGCGGCGCACGGTCATGAGCGCGCGGAAGCCCGGGTCGGCGGGGCCCGAGAAGAGGAGCACGTCGGGGTCGCGCAGCTGGAGGACACTGCCCTCGACGACGGGGCCGGTGAGGCCCGCCTGGGGGCGGAAGGGCCTGGCCAGGGTGCGGCCGCCGTCGTGGGAGTGGGCGTCGCCGCGGGTGCCGGGGGCCGGGGAGTCGTTGCGGGTGTTGAAGTAGACGCGGCCGTCGGGGAGTTCGGCGGCGGTGGTCTCGTTCACGTTGATGTAGCCGTTGGTGTTGTCGTCGATGTAGCCGATGCGCCAGGTCGCGCCGGCGTCGTCGCTGAGCAGGCAGTGCCCGCCGTTGTACTTCCCCTCGGTGCCGTCGTCCGCGCCGGAGGGCGGCAGGGAGTGGTTGGCGGGGACGAGCACCCGGCCCGTGCTGAGCTGCACGGCGTGCCCGGGTGTCGTGGCGTACCACCGCCAGTTCGCTCTCTTGACCTGCCCGGTGATCTCGCGGGGCGCGCTCCAGGTGAGGCCGTCGTCGTCGCTGTGCTGCACCCAGACGCGGCGTCCGGCCGCGGCGGAGACCTTCCCGCGCCGGATGGCGTCCTCGGTGGCCGCGGCGGCGTTCCTGACCTGGACGAGGAGGACGCGCCCGGTGTCGAGGACGACGGGGGCGGGGTTGCCCGCGAGGTCGGCGCCGTTCTTGCCGACGATCTGGAGCGGGCCCCAGGTGCGGCCGCCGTCGGCGGAGCGCTTGAGGACGATGTCGATGTTGCCGAAGTCCTCCTGGGAGCCGACGCGGCCCTCGCAGAAGGCAAGGACGGTACCGGCGGCGCTGGTGACGACGGCGGGGATGCGGAAGCTCGCGTATCCCTCGCGGCCCGCGCGGAAGGGAACAGATGTCTCAGCGGTCATCCCCCGCCCTTCCCCCGCGCGGGGGAATTCCGCGTGAACGCCCGGTGACGAGTGGCCCGTTGCCGGAGGATGCCACGCCATGGACGCCGTACGGGTCGCGCTGCTGCGCGAAGTGCTCGCCGGGACCGAGTGGCTCGGCGCCACCCGCCGCTTCGCGGGGACGCTGCGGACCTCCGTCGTGCCGCACGGCGGCGGGCTGCTGCTCGTGGGCACGGCGGCGTACGAGCCGTGGCACCTGGCCGCGCACCTCGTCGACGAGGCGGCCTGGTCGGGCACGCCGGAGCTGACCCCGACGCTCGTGCGGCACCGGGTCCTCGCCACGGACCCCGCGCACCTGTCGACGGGGCTCGGCCGCATCGAGGCGGCCCGGCGCGGCGAGACGCTGCTCGTCGTGGCGCCGGACGCGCCGGACACGGAACTGCTCACGCGGGTGCACGACGCGCGGCGGGCCGGCGCGACGGTGCTCGCGCTCGACTCCGGCGACCGGGACCTGGCCGCGCTCTCGCACGAGGTCCTCGCCGTGCCCGACACACCGGAGCTCGACCTCGACACGGTCCAGCACCTGGTGAGCGCGGCGGCCGGGGAGAACGCGCTGCCCGAGGCGCGGGGCCGCAGACGGCTGCGCGACCGGCTCTCCCGGCTCGCCGACCAGCTGACGTCGCCGCCGCCGACGCGCTGGTGAGCCCGGAGCGGGCGGAATTCAGTTGCTCACCGCACCGGTCTGCGCAGAGCATGACTCTTCGTGCCTCTCTCCGCGATACTGCCCGATCTCTCCCCCTGGCGCTCCACCCGCGACTTCCGGTTGCTGTGGGTGCAGGGGCTCGTCACCACGTTCGGCAGTTTCATGGCCCTGGTCGCCCTGCCGCTCCAGATCAAGGAGCTGACGGACTCACCGGTCGCGGTCGGCGCGATGGGCGCGGTCGAGCTGGTGCCGCTGATCGTCTTCGGGCTGTACGGCGGGGCGCTCGCCGACGCCGTGGACCGGCGCAAGGTGATCCTCCTGACCGAGGCGGGCCTCGGCCTCCTCGCCGCCGTCCTCCTGGTGAACGCGCTGCTGCCCGAGCCGCTGCTGTGGCCGCTCTACGTCGTGGCGGCCGGCGTCTCCGCGCTCGCCGGGCTGCAGCGGCCCGCCCTGGACTCCCTGATGGCGCGGATCGTGCCGCACGACCAGCTGACGGCGGCCGCCGCGCTGAACTCGCTGCGGTGGAACGTGGGCGCCATCGCCGCGCCGTCCCTCGCGGGCATCGTCGTCGCGTACGCGGGCCACGCCTCGGCGTACGGGATCACGGCCGTCTGCTTCGTGCTGTCTGTCGCGCTGTGCACCCGCCTCTCCCCCGCGCCCGCCGCGCACGACGCGGAGAAGCCGTCGCTGAAGGGGCTCGCGGAGGGCGCGCGCTACGCGTGGTCGCGTCCCGTGCTGCTCGGTACGTACGCGATCGACATGGCGGCGATGTTCTTCGCCTTCCCCAACACGATCTTCCCGTTCCTCGCGGACGACCTGGACGCGGAGTGGGCGCTCGGTCTGATGTACGCGGCCGGCGCGGTCGGCTCCCTCGTGTTCAGCCTCACCAGCGGATGGACGTCGCGGGTGCGGCGGCACGGGCTGCTCGTCGTGTTCGGCGCGGCGGGCTGGGGGCTCGCGATCACCGCGGCGGGCTGGCTCTCCAACATCTGGCTGGTGCTCGTCTGCCTCGCGTTCGCGGGCGCCGGGGACATGGCGAGCGGGCTCGGGCGCTCCACGATCTGGAACCAGACCATCCCGGACGAGCTGCGCGGGCGGCTCGCCGGGATCGAGGTCCTGTCGTACAGCGTGGGTCCGCAGCTCGGTCAGGTCCGCGCGGGCACGGCGGCGGGCTGGACCGGCACGCGGCCCGCGATCTGGTCGGGCGGCCTCGCCTGTCTGGCCTCGGTCGGCATCCTCGCGGCGGTGCTGCCGAAGCTCGTCTCGTACGACGCGACGACGGACCCGGACGCGCGGCGCCGCAGGGAACGGGGCGACACCGGGGTTACGGAGCCGGTGGCCCCGTAAGGGGCGCGGGGAACTGCGCGACCAGCCACCCCCGGCCCGCGGAGGCCCACCAGCCCCAGAAACCCCCTACGTGTCGCCGTCCCCTCCGCGCCCGGCGCCGTCATGCCACTTGGGATCGTTCTCCCACTCCAGATTCCGCTCCTGAGCGGTCTGCATCGCGTGTTCCGCCTCCTTGCGGGACGCGTAGGGCCCCATCCGGTCCTTGCCGGGACAGTCGGGACCCTCCTCGACCGTCCCGTGCTCCAGGCAGTAGAACCACTCGCCCGGCTTGCCGACTGTCCGCTTCTTGAACAGCGCCATGCCCCGCTCCTTCCGTCCCCGATCGGGTACCGCTCTCCGAGACCATGCTGCCCCACGACGGCTGGCTAGACTCGCTGGCATGTCTGGCCAGTCACTGCTCGTCCCGGGGGAGCTCTCTCCCCACCGTTCCGTCCCCGGCAACATCCGGCGCCCGGAGTACGTGGGGAAACCCGCGCCGACCCCGTACTCGGGACCCGAGGTGCAGACCCCCGAGACCATCGAGCTGATGCGTACCGCGGGGCGCATCGCCGCCCGCGCCATGGAAGAGGCCGCGAAGCACATCGCGCCGGGCGTGACCACCGATGAGCTGGACCGCGTCGCGCACGAGTACATGTGCGACCACGGGGCCTACCCCTCCACGCTCGGCTACCGCGGCTTCCCGAAGTCGCTGTGCAGCTCGGTCAACGAGGTCATCTGCCACGGCATCCCGGACTCGACCGTCCTGAACGACGGCGACATCATCAACCTCGACGTGACGGCCTACATCGGCGGCGTGCACGGCGACAACAACGCCACGTACCTCGTGGGCGACGTCGACGACGAGTCGAGGCTGCTCGTCGAGCGGACCAAGGAGTCCCTCAACCGCGCCATCAAGGCCGTCAAGCCCGGCCGCCAGATCAACATCATCGGCCGGGTCATCGAGTCGTACGCCAAGCGCTTCGGGTACGGCGTGGTGCGCGACTTCACCGGCCACGGCATCAACACGTCCTTCCACTCCGGCCTGATCGTCCCGCACTACGACAGCCCGCACGCCACGACCGTCATCCAGCCCGGCATGACGTTCACGATCGAGCCGATGCTGACGCTCGGCACGTACGAGTACGACATGTGGGAGGACGGCTGGACCGTCGTCACCAAGGACAGGAAGCGCACCGCTCAGTTCGAGCACACGCTGGTGGTGACGGACACGGGGGCGGAAATCCTCACACTGCCCTGAGCCTTGCGGGCGGGTAGCGTTTTTACCGACAGGATGTCGGGAACCAGTTGACTTAGGTAAGCCTAACTTGCATGATCTGCAGAGGGCGCACCGGTTCCCGCCATTCCGTCAGTCCTCGGCTCCCCTGGAGGCACCGCATGGTCACGCCGCACTCGCCGCTCACGCCCTTCTCGACGGTCATCCGTACCGCGTCCCACGAAGAGCACACCGAGGCGGAGACCTCGTCCTTCATGAGCGACCTCCTCGGCGGCAGGCTCGGCGTCGACGCGTACACGCGGTACACGGAGCAGCTGTGGTTCGTCTACCGCGCCCTCGAGGACGGCGCCGAGGCGCTGCGCGAGGACCCCGTCGCGGGGCCCTTCATACGGCCCGAGCTGGCCCGCGTCGTCGAACTGGAGCGCGACCTCGCGCACCTGCGGGGCGCGGACTGGCGCACGGGCCTCGCCCCGCTGCCCGCCACGGAGGCGTACGCGGCCCGCGTCGCGGAGTGCGCCCGCACTTGGCCCGGCGGTTACGTCGCCCACCACTACACGCGCTACCTGGGCGACCTCTCCGGCGGCCAGATCATCCGCGGCAGGGCCGAGCGCGCGTGGGGCTTCGACCGCAAGGGCGACGGCGTGCGGTTCTACGTCTTCGAGGGCATCTCCAACCCGGCCGCGTTCAAGCGGGGTTACCGCGAACTGCTCGACGGGATCGACGCGGTGGTCGCGGACGAGCTGGAGAGGAAGCGGATGGTCGACGAGTGCAAGTTCGCTTTCGCTTTGAATACGGCGGTGTTCCGTGAGCTGGGGGACGAGTTTCCGCTGAGCGCCTGAGCGGTGGGCGACTCGGGGGCTCTGCCCCCGGGCCCCTGCTCCTCAAACGCCGGAGGGGCTGAATTCCACGAGCCTTGCTCGTCCGCCCACCTCGATCACTTTCCCCGGGCCCGGTGCCGTCAGGAGTTGGGAGCCGCGGCCCTGCGTGATGTTGAGGGCGCGGCCCAGTTCGTGCGTGAGCAGGAGCGCCGCCGCGCCCGTCGCCTCGTCCTCGTCGATTCCGTCGTCCCGGCCGGGAAAGCCCCGTGCGCGCACCCGCCCCGCGGCCTCGTCCTGCCAGGCCCAGGCGTAGACCCACTCCCCCGGCGGCGGTACGTCGAGCGCGTCGACCTCGGCGGCCGTCCCGTACTGTCGCAGCGTCCTCGGTGGCGCCCACTCCGCGCGTGCCGTGATCCACGTGAACTCACCGTCCTGACGCGCCGTCACCACCCCTGCCGACGTGACCAGTTCGGGCAGGTCGAGGAGCCACGCCGCGCCGACGCAGGGGTGGCCCGCGAAAGGCAGCCGGAGGGTGGGCGTGTAGATGTCGATGACGCCGCGTTCCGGGTCGTCGACGAAGACCGTCTCGCTGAAGCCGAACTTCCGCGCCAGCGCCTGGCGGTCCTCGCGGGCAGGGGTGCGGGCCCCGTCGCGCACGACACCGAGTTCGTTGCCGTGCCGACCGTCGGGCCCGCAGAAGACGCGTACTACGTCGAGTGGTTCAGTCACCCGGGCATTCAAGCATCAGGGTCACACCGCTTCGGAACCCCGCCGCCGTCGCGCCGCGACCACCGCGCCCGCGCCCGCCGCCAGCGCCACGCCCGCCGCGCCGAGCAGCGCGGTGGAAGGGACGGAGGAGCCGGTGGCCGCGAGGGTGCCCGTGCCGCCGCCGACCGTGCCCCCGCCGCCGACCGAGCCGGAGCCCGTCGTGCCGGTGCCTGTCGTACCGGAACCTGTCGTGCCCGCGCCGCCCGTCTCTCCGTCGCCCGCCTTCGGGAGGGTCGCGCCCGCCTTGGCGGAGAGCGCGACCGTCACCGGGTCGAGCTTCTCGCCCGGCTGGTACGGGGAGCCCGTCGTGTCGTTGGCGAACTGCTTCGCGCCCGCCGCCGTGAGGGTCGCGGGCACCTTGGCGAGGTGCACGACGTCGTTCTTGGGCTTGTACGAGACGCCGGAGAGGTCGAGCGACGCGAACTTCACGTCGTTGTTCGTGCCCTTGGGCGTGGTGACGTCGGCGAGCAGCGTGCCCTTGGCGCCGTTCGCCCGCACCTTGAGGTCGCTGAACTTCATGTCGATGCCGTGCGCCTTGTACGTGAAGCGGACGCTGCCCTTGAAGGAGGCGTCGAGCTTCTTCCCTGCGGGATCCAGTTCCGCCGTGGCGTAAGGGAACTGGAAGCCGCTGGGAATCTTCTTCGCGCCGCCCGCGACGGCCGCCCCGCCGCCGGTGTCGATGTACTTGCGGAAGGACTCCTTCAGCCCCCAGGACAGCGAGCCGTCGACGACGCCCGCCGGGGTGGCGGGCTTGGTCGGCTTGGTGCGCTCTGGGCGCTCAGGGCGCTCGGAGGGCTTCGGGTGCTGGGGCGTCTCGGCGGGCTTCGACGGTTCGGCAGGCTTGGTGGGCTCGGTCGGCTTCTCGGGCACGGGTGCGCCCGGCGTCACCGTGAGCGTGGCCGGGTCGAGCTTCTCGCCCTTCTCGTACATGCCGTTGAACGCCTTGGCGCCCTTCTCGGTGAGCGTCGTCGGTATGTCCTTGAAGACCATCGCGCCGCCTTCGCCCCCGCCGGGGCGGACCGCGCTCAGGTCGAGCTCAGCGAAGTCGATGTCGTTCTGCACGGCGCCGTTGAGGGTCACGTCGGCCCGGATCGCGCCGGTCTTCCCCTTGGTGCGGACCTTGATGTCCGCGATGCCGATGTCGAACTTGTGCAGCGTGGACGTGAAGCGGACGCTGCCCTTGAAGGCGGTGTCGGTGGCGTGGGTGCCGGTGTCGTACGTCCCCTTGCCGCCGGAGAACGTGAACACCCCGTTGCCCGCGGCCTGCGTGGCGCCGCCCTCGGCCTCGATCTTGCCGTGGGCCATGCCCACGACGTACTTGCGGAAGGACTCCTTCAGGCCCCACTGGAGCGTGCCGTCCTTCAGCTCCAGCTTCGGCGGGGCGGGCTTCTCGGCACCGTTTGCGTCGGCGGCCAGCGCGGGCAGCGTCAGGACGCTCGCGCCGAGGGCCACGGCGGTCGCGACGGCTGCCGCGAGGGTCAGGGGACGACGGGTGGCGGCCATGATCAGGCTTCTCCTAGAGAGAGGGGGAGTGGGAGTGCCGGGAGGGGCAGCTGAGGGGTCAGGAGTCGTCCGAAGGGGACGCCGACGTGTCGGTCGACGCCCGCCTCTTGCGCACGACCCCGAAGGTGACCGCCGCGGCGAGCAGCACCGCGACGCCCGCGCCGACGCCGATGGGCACGGCGTTCGACGAGGAGCCGGCGGAGTCGGCGGTCTTCTCGGTCCTCGGCCGCGCCTGCTTCTCCGCGGCGGGTTCCGGCCGTGCGGACGAGCCGAGGTCCGGCAGCGCGGGGAGCTTCGTCTCCGTGTCGAGGGCGACGGCGAGCGACACGGGGTCCATCGCGGAGCCCGCCTTGTACATGCCGCCGAAGGCCTTGGCGCCCTCGGCGGTGAGCTTCGACGGCACCTCGGCGAGGGCGACGAGGCCGTCCTCCGGCTTCAACTCCTCCTCCGTCGCCGGGAAGGTGATGAGTGGGGCGTCCTTCAGGGTCGTGCCGCGGTGGCCCTCGCTGTCGACGTCCGCCGAGAGCGTGCCCCTGCCGTCCTTGACCTCGACGGTGATCCCGGCGAGCGTCAGGTCGAGGCCGTGGGCGCCGGTGAAGCGCACGGATCCGGCGAAGTCCGCGGCGAGGGTGTGCTTCTTCTCGTCGTACGTGCCCTCGCCCTTCGGGAAGCGGAAGAGCGCGCCGCCGTCCTGGGCGCCGGCGGACAGCTTCCACTCGCCCTTGGCGATGGGCCCGGTGACGTACTCGCGGAAGGTGCGGCGCACGCCCCAGTCGACGGCGGCGTTCTCGATGCGCCCCGCTTCCGGCTCCTTCTCGGCCTTCTCCTTCTCCTCGTCCTTCGCCTTGCCGTCCGAAGGGGCCTTTGCCGGCGCGGACTTCGCGACGAGGTCCGTCGACAGGCTCACCGGGTCGAGTGCGGTGCCCGCCGGGTAGTACCCGGCGAACGCCTTGGCGCCCTGTGACGTGAGCGTCGCCGGGAGGTTGTCGAGCGCGATCGGTCCTGTGCCGCCCTTCATGCCGATGCCCGAGACGTCGAGCGCGGCGAGCGGCACCTGCGGGGTCGAGGTGACCTTGCCGGTGCCCTTCTCCTTGCTGACCATGTCGGCGTAGAGCGTGCCGGTGCCGCGGGAGACCTTCACGGTGGGGCGGCTGATCGTGAGGTCGAGCTGGTACGAGCCGTCCTTCTTGTGGCCGGTGAAGCGCACCCCGCCCGAGAACCCGGCGCTGAACGTCCCGCTGTCCGGGTCGTACGAGCCCTTGGCCGAGTGGAAGCGGAACTGGCTGCCGCCGACCGTGGCGGCGCCCCCTCGCAGGGTCGAACCGCCTTGGGCGATGGGGCCGGTGACGTAGCTCTGGAAGGAGGACTTGATGCCCCAGTCGAGCCTGCCGCCCCGGACCGTGCGGTCGTCGGCGTGCGCGACGGCCGCCGGGAACAGGGCCGCGGCCTCCCGCGACATCACCGCCACCTTCGAGCAGGCGAAGAAGCTGCCCGTGGTGACGCGTGCGCACGACGTCTCGGCGGAGAGCGTGTTCTCGCTCGAACCGACCGTCGTCCTCGCCGACTCCACCACCGGACCCGCCGAGGCCGTCGACCAGATCCGCGACGCGGGCATCCCCCTCGTCGTGTTCGACCCGGCGAAGGGTCTCGACGACGTGAGTCCGCGCATCGAGGCGGTGGCGAAGGCCCTGGGCGTCGAGAAGGCGGGCGCCGAGCTGACCGCGCGCACCGAGCGGCGGATCGACGAGGTCCGCGAGGGCATTCCCGACGGGAACCGGGCGAAGAAGCCGCGGGTCGCCTTCCTCTATCTGCGCGGCACCGCCTCCGTGTATCTCCTCGGCGGCCGTGAGTCCGGGGCGAGTTCGCTCCTGGAGGCGGCGGGCGCGGTCGACGCGGGCAAGGAGTCCGGGCTGAGGAAGGACTTCACCGCGATCACCAGCGAGGCCCTCGCCAAGGCCGCGCCGGACGCGATCCTCGTGATGACGAAGGGCCTGGACTCGGTGGGCGGCGTCGACGGGCTCCTGAAGGTGCCGGGCGTCGCAGAGACCCCCGCGGGCCTGGACCGCCGTGTCGTCTCCGTCGAGGACGGCGTCCTCCTCAACTACGGGCCACGCACCGACCAGGTCCTGAAGTCCCTGGTGAAGCAGCTGTACGCGGACGGCACCGCGTCATGAGCCTCCTGACCCGGCCCGGACCCTGGAAGACCGCCCCGGCGGCGCCCGATGCATCCCCTCGGGCCCGCCGTCGCGCCGCCCTCCCCCTGACCGTCGGCCTCGTCGCCGCCCTCGTCGTCCTGTGCCTGCTCTCGGCCGGCATCGGCGCCTACGACATCCCGCTCGGCGACGTCCTCTCCTCCGTTCGGCACCGCATGGGGCTCGGCGGGTCCGCGCTCGACCGGGTCGGCGAGAGCGTGCTGTGGAACGTGCGGCTGCCGCGCGTCGTGCTCGCCCTCCTCGTCGGCGCCTCGCTGGGCTGCGCGGGCGCGCTGATGCAAGGTGTGTTCGGCAACCCGCTCGCCGAACCCGGCGTCATCGGGATCTCGTCGGGCGCCGCCGTCGGCGCCGTCGCCTCCATCGCGCTCGGCTTCTCCTTCTTCGGCAACTGGACCGTCACCGTCTGCGCGTTCGTCGCCGGGCTCGCGACCGTCCTGCTCGTGTACGCCATGTCGCGCGAGGGCGGCCGCACGGAAGTCGTCACACTGATCCTCACCGGCATCGCCGTGAACGCCTTCGCGGGCGCCCTCATCGGCCTGTGCGTCTTCTTCGCGGACAACGCGCAGATCAGCCAGATCACGTTCTGGCAGCTCGGCTCGCTGGCGCAGGCGACGTGGCCGAAGGTCCTCGCCGTGCTGCCGTGTGCGCTGCTCGGTCTCGCCGTCGCGCCGCTGTACTCCCGGAAGCTGGACCTCCTCGCGCTCGGCGAACGGCCCGCCAGGCACCTGGGCGTGGACGTGGAGCGGCTGCGGCTCGTCCTCGTCCTCGTGGTGGCGCTGCTGACCGCGGCGGCCGTGTCCGTCGCCGGGATCATCACCTTCGTCGGCCTCCTCGTCCCTCATCTGCTGAGGATGGCCGCGGGCCCCGGGCACCGCTTCCTCGTGCCCGGGAGCGCGCTCGGCGGTGCGCTGGTCCTCGTCGCGGCCGATCTGGCCGCGCGCACGGTGGCCGCGCCCGCCGAGCTGCCGCTCGGGGTGCTGACCGCGCTCTTCGGCAGCCCGTTCTTCTTCTGGCTGCTGCGCAGGACCCGTCGCAGGCAAGGGGGTTGGGCATGAACGGGCAGGTGGGCATGGTCGGGCAGGTGGGCATGATCGGGCAACTGGGCAGGAGGCTCTTCGCGGGCCGTGACCGGGAGCTGCCCGCGCGGGCCGCCCCGGGTGACGTCCTCGCCGAGGCCGAGGGGCTGAGGGTGCGGCTCGGCGGGCGCGAGGTGCTGGGCGGGGAGCCGGCCGGGGCTCGCGGCGGGGTGTCGCTCGCCGTCCGGGCGGGCGAGGTGCTCGCCCTCGTCGGGCCCAACGGTGCGGGAAAGTCGACCCTGTTGGCCGCGCTCGCCGCCGACCTGCCGCCCGCCGCAGGGGTCGTACGCGTCTGTGGCAGGCCCGCTGACGACTGGCCCGCCCCCGACCTCGCGCTGCGCAGGGCCGTGCTGCCGCAGTCCGCCGCGCTGTCCTTCCCCTTTCCCGTCGAGGACGTCGTCCGCATGGGCCGCGCGCCCTGGGCCGGGACCCGCGCCGCGGACGACGACGACCGGATCGTGCGCGAGGCGATGGCGGCGACCGAGGTGACGGAGTTCGCCGCGCGCCCCTTCTCCGCGCTCAGCGGCGGCGAGCGGGCGCGGGTCGCGCTGGCCCGCGTCCTCGCCCAGCGCGCCCCGCTGCTGCTACTCGACGAGCCGACCGCCGCCCTCGACCTGCGCCATCAGGAGCTGGTCCTGCGGATCTGCCGGGACCGGGCGGCGGCCGGCGACGCGGTCGTCGTGGTCCTGCACGACCTGGGGCTCGCGGCGGCGTACGCGGACCGGGTCGCGGTGCTGCGGGGCGGGACCGTCGCGGCGGAGGGCGCCCCCGGCGACGTATTCGGGGAAGCACTGCTCTCCGAGGTGTACCGGCAGCCCGTCGAGGTCTTCCCGCACCCGCGCACCGGCGCCCCCGTGGTGGCGCCGCTGCGGGGGCCGCACACCTCCGCTTGACCGTTGCTTTGCCTGGTCATGGGCCATCCATCAGGCAGCTGTGATCGAGCCGTGAGCGGTCGTGGAACGTGAGAGCTGAATCACGGAACGCGCGGGTATTACCGAGGTAAGGCTCAGTTAAGTTAGGTCCGCCTCGCCCGCCTGTGGCGGGGCCGGCGCCCGCCGTGAACCGTCTTGGAGCCACCTATGCGACCCGTGCGACCCGCCCGTGTCCCCGTCGTCACCGCCGTCGTCGCCGCGGCCGCCCTGACCGCCGTCACCGGCTGCACGGAGAAGAGCGACGCCAAGGGCGGCGGGGCGAACAGCGTCAGCGTGACCGCGTCCGACGACAAGTGCGAGGTCTCCAAGAAGGAGCTCTCCGCCGGACACGTCGAGCTGGCCATCGAGAACAAGGGCTCCAAGGTCACCGAGGTCTACCTCCTCTTCCCCGACGACCGCATCGTCAGCGAGCGCGAGAACATCGGCCCCGGCACCAAGCAGAAGCTCACCGCCGAGGTGAAGGCGGGCTCGTACGAGATCGCCTGCAAGCCGGGCATGAAGGGCGACGGCATCCGCCAGAAGGTCACCGTCACCGGCGGCGGCAAGACCGCGAAGCGCGACCCGCGCCTGGACAAGGCCGTCGCCGAGTACCGCGCCTACGCGCAGGCACAGGCCGACCAGACGCTGCCCGCGACGAAGACCTTCACGGACGCCGTGCGCAAGGGCGACCTGGACGCGGCGAAGAAGGCGTACGCCACCTCCCGCATCGGCTGGGAGCGCACCGAGCCCGTCGCCGAGTCCTTCGGCGACATCGACCCGAAGGTCGACGTGCGCGAGGACGGGCTCGAAGAGGGCCAGGACCTGGAGAAGGACTGGACGGGCTGGCACCGTCTGGAGCGCGCGCTGTGGAAGGACAAGAAGATCGGCAAGCGCGAGAAGGCGCTCGCCACGCAGCTCGACAAGGACCTCCTGGACTGGCAGAAGCGGGTCGGCAAGGCCGTCATCACGCCGACCTCGATGGCCAACGGCGCCAAGGAGCTCCTCGACGAGGTCGCCACCGGCAAGGTCACCGGCGAGGAGGAGCGCTACTCGCACACCGACCTCGTCGACTTCAAGGCCAACGTCGAGGGCGCCCAGAAGTCGTACGAGCTCCTGAAGCCGGTCGCCGCCGAGAACGACCCGGCCCTCACCAAAGAGCTCGACAAGCAGTTCGCGGCTCTGGACAAGCTCCTGGAGAAGCACCGCGAGGGCGGCGCGGGGTCCTACGCGTTCACCTCGTACGACAAGGTCGGCAAGGCGGACCGCAAGGAGCTGCACGACGGCGTCAACGCGCTGGCCGAGCCGCTGTCCAAGCTCGCCGCCGCCGTCGCCAAGTCCAAGTAGCGGCAAGGGGGAACCGATGGCTGAGTCCACCACCACGAGGCGTTCCGTGCTCGGCTGGGGCGGCGCCGGGCTGGCGCTCGGCGCGGCCGCGGCGGGCGGCGCCGTGGCGATGGCCCGCTCCGGCGACGACGTGGCGCCCGCCGCCGAGCCGGGGGCGGCCGTCGCCTTCCACGGCGCGCACCAGGCCGGCATCGCCACCGCCGTCCAGGACCGGCTGCACTTCGCGGCGTTCGACGTGAAGACGGCGGACCGGGAGGAGTTCGTGCAGCTCCTCAAGGACTGGACGCGGGCGGCGGCGCGGATGACCGCGGGCCACGCGGTCGGCGAGGGCGCGTACGGCGGGCTCGCCGAGGCGCCGCCGGACGACACCGGCGAGGCGCTCGGCCTCAGGCCGTCCCGGCTCACCCTGACGATCGGCTTCGGCCCGTCCCTGTTCGACAAGTTCGGGCTCGCCGACCGCCGCCCCGAGGCACTCGTCGACCTGCCGAAATTCCCCGGCGACAACCTCGACAAGGGCCGCAGCGGCGGCGACCTGTGCGTGCAGGCCTGCGCGGACGACCCGCAGGTCGCGGTGCACGCGATCCGCAACCTCGCCCGCATCGGCTTCGGCAAGGTGGCGGTGCGCTGGTCCCAGCTGGGCTTCGGCAAGACGTCGTCGACGACGCCGGACGCGCAGACGCCGCGCAACATGATGGGCTTCAAGGACGGCACGCGGAACATCTCCGGCACCGACGCCGCCGCGCTCGACCGGCACGTGTGGGTCGGCCCGAAGGACGGCACGGACTGGATGACGGGCGGCTCCTACCTGGTCGCCCGCCGCATCCGCATGAACATCGAGACGTGGGACCGGACCTCGCTGCAGGAGCAGGAGGACGTCTTCGGCCGCGACAAGGGCGAGGGCGCGCCGGTCGGCAGGGCCAAGGAGCGGGACGAGCCGTTCCTCAAGGCGATGAAGCCGGACGCGCACGTCCGCCTCGCCCACCCCGACACCAATGGCGGGGCGACGATCCTGCGCCGCGGCTACTCCTTCACGGACGGCACCGACGGCCTCGGCCGCCTGGACGCGGGCCTGTTCTTCCTCGCGTACCAGCGGGACGTCCGCAAGGGCTTCATCCCGGTGCAGCGCAGCCTGTCGCGCTCCGACGCGCTCAACGAGTACATCCAGCACGTGGGTTCCGCGGTCTTCGCGGTCCCGCCGGGCGTCCGCGACAAGGACGACTGGTGGGGCAGGGGCCTGTTCACCGGAAAGGCGTGAGCCGATGTTCGGCAACTATCTGATCGGCCTGCGCGAGGGCCTCGAAGCCAGTCTGGTCGTCTGCATCCTCATCGCCTACCTGGTGAAGACCGGGCGGCGGGACGCGCTCGTCCCCATCTGGGCGGGCATCGGCGTCGCGGTGGCGCTCGCGCTCGGCTTCGGCTGCGCGCTCACCTTCGGCTCGCAGGAGCTGACGTTCGAGGCGCAGGAGGCGCTCGGCGGCTCGCTGTCGATCGTCGCGGTGGGCCTGGTGACGTGGATGGTCTTCTGGATGCGGCGCACGGCACGGCACTTGAAGGCCGAGCTGCACGGCAAGCTGGACGCGGCCCTGCAGATGGGCACGGCCGCGCTGGTGGCGACGGCGTTCCTCGCGGTGGGCCGGGAGGGCCTGGAGACGGCGCTGTTCGTGTGGGCGTCGGTGCGCGCGTCGAGCGACGGTTCGCACGCCCCGCTGATCGGCGTGATCCTCGGGCTGCTCTCCGCGGTCGCGCTCGGCTGGCTGTTCTACCGGGGCGCGGTCCGCATCAACCTCGCGAAGTTCTTCACCTGGACCGGCGCGATGCTGGTCGTCGTGGCCGCGGGCGTCCTCGCGTACGGCGTGCACGATCTGCAGGAGGCCCGGTTCCTCGGCGGTCTGAGCGACAAGGCGTTCGACATCAGCGCGACGATCCCGCCGGACAGCTGGTACGGCACGCTCCTCAAGGGCGTCTTCAACTTCCAGCCCGACCCGACGGTGCTGCAGGTCGTGGTGTGGCTGCTGTACCTCGTCCCGACGCTGGCGTTCTTCTTCGCGCCGACGCGTTCCACTCCGCGGAAGGCCACGCCGGAGAGGGCAACAGTTCCGGAACAGGGTTGATCGGAACTCGTCAAGTCGCCAAGGGTTGTGCCTATGATCGGCGCGTTCATCAACCGATCAACGTACGGGGAAGCTCCATGCGTAACTCCCGGTTCGGGAAGAGCCTTGCCACGCTGACCGCGGTCACCGCGGTGGCGCTCGGCGCCTCGCTGATCACCGCTCCGACCGCCTCGGCGGTCGGCGGCAGCGCCTGCACCAAGAACGTCAAGAACCACAAGATGATGGTCATCAACGTGGGCGCCACCGCCCGCTCGGGCCCCGGCAACGGCTACAGCAAGGTCAAGCGCCTCGAGTGGTTCGACCAGGTCTACGTCCGCTGTTACACGGTGAAGCGCGGCACCCAGTGGTACTACGGCGACCTGCCCCGCACCAGCAAGCGCGGCTGGGTCGACGCGATGCTCCTCCAGGAGATCTGACCCGCACCACGCACCCCTTCCCGGGCCCGATAAGGTTCGGGCCCGGGAAGGGGCAGGTGAAGGAATTCCGATGAGCAACGTTCGCAGGGCCCGACGTCTGCGCGGGCCCGTCATGGCGTCGGCGGCGGTGACGGCACTCGCGCTCGCGGCGAGCGGATGCGTGACCGTCCACGGTGAGCGGGAGATCGTTCCCACGGCCACCAAACCGGAGGCGGAGCGCGCCCTCAAGGACTTCCTCAAGGCGTACAACGCGGCGGACAAGGCGTACGACCCGGCCCTCGACGCCCCCCGCATCACGGGGCCCCTCGGCGCCATCAACCAGGGCGGCCTGAAGTCGCGGCGCGTGCAGCACCCGGACGGCAACGCGGGGCACGTACCGCTCGAACTCTCCGACGTCACGTACTCGATCCCCAAGAAGGCCGGCTGGCCGCGCTGGTTCATGGCCGACACGAAGGCCAACCGCCGCTCGGACCTGCGCTGGCTGTGGGTGTTCACGAAGAGCGGCCCCGACCAGCTGTGGCGGGCCACCTATCTCAACCTCGTCTCGCCGCAGAAGATGCCGGAGCTGAAGAAGGACGAGGACGGCTGGGCCGTGCCGGTGGCGCCGACCGCGAAGGACCTCGCGATGGCCCCCATGGACCTCGGCGAGGAATACACGACGTACCTGAAGTCGGGCGGCGACGGCTTCGCGCCGGGCGATCACACGACGCGCTGGAAGGCGTTCCGCGAGCGCAACAGCAAGCGGGCCGGTCTCGCCGTGCAGTACGTCGACGAGCCCCGGAACGAGGGCGCGTTCGCGCCGCTGGGCCTGCGCACCGCGGACGGCGGCGCGCTGATGTTCTTCTCCACGCACCACTACGAGAAGCAGACCGCGTTCAAGGGCCTGAGCCCGAAGGTCGACGCGGACGCGAAGGCGCTGCTCAAGGGCACGGTGCGACAGAGCCTGATGCTGGAGCGGGTCTCCAACCAGGTGGTCGTCGACCCGAAGGGCGGCGGCAAGGTGGCGTTCCTGGGGCGCATCCAGGGCCTTACGGGCGCGAAGGGCGACTAGTCCCCTCGCCGGCCCTCAGCCCCTCGCCGGCCCTCAGCCCCGCAACGGCCAGGCCGCGATGTCCTCTTGGGGCTCTCCCGCGACCCTGGCGCACTCGTCGGTGAGCGTCGCGAGGAGCGTCAGTGGGTCGGGCAGCGGGTGCTCGGGGCCGCGCAGCCAGCGCACCTCCAGGTCACCGGGGAGCCGGGCGGGCGGCACCAGGACGTAGGAACCCCGGCAGTGCCAGCGCAGGCCCGGGTGCTCGTCCATCGTCTCGGGGTGGCAGTCCAGCTCGCAGGGCCACCACTCGTCCTCGTCCTCGGGGGTGCCGCGGGTCGCGGTGAAGAAGAGGAGCCTGCCGTGTCCGTTGCTGCCGCCCGACTCGGCGACGGGGCCGACGTCGATGCCGGCCGCGAGGAGCCGCTCCAGGGCTTCGAGGCCCGCGTCCAGCGGTACGTCGAGGACGTCGTGGACCATGCCGGTCGCGGTGATGAAGTTGGCCTGGGGCTGGTGGCGCGCCCACCGCTCGATCTGGCCGCGGTCGGTCGTGGACTGCGTCTGCCAGGCGAAGGAGACGGGGTGCCGGGCCGGGGTGGGGCAGCCGATGCGGTCGCAGGAACATCGGTACCCCGACGGATACGCGGCGGGCGCGAGGGGCAGCCCGGCCCCCGCGGCGGCGAGGAGCAGGTCCTCGCGGGCCCGGTCATCCGCCGACGTGTCCTTCGGACGCCGGCGGAGCCACTGGGAAATCCTGCTCCGCCCGCCGGACCGGCTGCCGAACTCCGCGCCCATCTAGCCCCTCACCTCGCCGTTGTGCCGAAAGCATGACCCCATGGTCGCACCATCCTGCGCCTACGGGGGCCGGAGCTCACATCCGGGGTCCGCGGGGGTGATGCCAGCCTGTGGGTGACATAGCGGTCTATTTCAGTGCAAGGAGTGATGTACCGGCCTACCGTGGGCGCCATGGTCATTAGGACTGTGCTGACGGGCCTCACGGCGCTCACCCTCACGGCACCGAACGGCTTCCTCGCCCCGATCGAGTGGGGCGGCGGACCCCTGACCGTGGAGGCGCTCCCCCGCGTCGTCTACACGGCGCACCGCGGCGGAGCCCTGGAGGTACCGGAGAACAGCATGTCGGGCCTCCTGGCGGCCTTCGAACGCGGCACGGCACAGGTCATCGACTTCGATACGCGGATACTGCGCGACGGCACGCTGGTGGTCATGCACGACGACACCGTGGACCGCACCACGTACACCTCGGGTTCGGTCCGCCGCATGGACCGGTGGGACTGGCTGGGCGTCCGGCTGCGGCCGGGGACGGAGCTGCCGGGCAGCTGGCGGCCCGAGCGGCCGCCGACGGTCGCGGAGGTCCTCGACCGGTTCGGCGGGAAGATCATGCTGATGCTGGAGGCCAAGGATCCCAAGAGCCTCGATCCGCTGGCCCGGCTGATCCGCTCGCGCAGGCTGACCCGCTCGGTGTTCGTGAACACCAACGACCCGGCGGTCGCCCGGCGCGCCCACCGGCTCGGGCTGCTCGCCCAGCTGTGGCGTTCCCGGCGGCAGATGCTCACCGACCGCCCGGAGGGGTGGGCGGCGTTCGTGGACGTCCTGGACGTGGACCACAAGGCGCGCGACGGCGATCTGCTGCGCGCGGTCAACTCGGGCATCCCCCGGGTGTGGGCGCACACGGTGACCAGGCCGAGGCAGCGGGACCGGGTGCTGTGGCTCGGCTGCAACGGCGTGATCACGGACGCCCCCGGTCTGCTCTCGCGCACGCCGGTCAAGAAGTACAAGCCGGTGAAGGTGGGCGGGCCCGCCAGGCGCTGAGTCAGGACGTCGCGGGGCGCGGGGCGATGCCGTAGAGGGCGTACTCCACGAGCTTGTCGGCGTAGTCGTGGGTGAGGGGGCCCGAGCGCATCAGCCAGCGCTGGGCGAGCGGGCTCGACCACAGTTCCAGGGCGATGCGCGGGTCGATGCCGGGGGCGACCTGGCCTGCCTCGCGGGCCTGCTCGACGCGGGTCACGTAGAGCTGGAGCTGCGGCTCCAGGAGCTTCTCGACGAATTCGGCGCCCAGCTCGGGGTTGAGCAGTCCCTCGGCGGCCAGCGCGCGGTAGGGGGCGTCGTACTTGGCGTCGTTGAACTCGTCGACGGTGGCCCGCAGCACGTACTTGAGGTCGGCCTCCAGGTCGCCCGTGTTCGGGATCTCCGTCTGGACGTCGGTCCGGCCCGCGCCCTCGCTCGCGGCGCGGGCGGCCTGTTCGCCGAGGTCGAGGAAGGCGTCGAGCAGGACGGCGCCCTTGGACGTCCACCAGCGGTAGATCGTCTGCTTGCCGACGCCGGCGCGGGCGGCGATGGCCTCGATCGTGAGCTTCGCGTAGCCGACCTCGGTGACGAGGGCGAGGGCGGCGTCGTAGATCGCGCGGCGCGAGCGTTCGCTGCGGCGCGTGGAGTCGGGAGCTGTCTTCTGGGCCATGCCTCGAATGTAGCAGCGGGCGAACCGAGACGTCCCGTCTTGACAAGACGTGTCGTCTCGCCGGGTGCCCGCGTCCGGCATGGCACGGATGGTGCGGTGACCATTTCGGCAACCACCCGTTCGGTGCACAGCGCGAAGGCTCCTCACACCGCACTATGGGCATCAACTGCCCCACCAAGGGCAGCACATGACCCTGCGGTACGTGAGGAGCCTTCTTTGTCCCGTAATCCTCGCTCTCCTCGGCGCGCCACACCCCGGCGCTATCTGATGTGCCCACCGGCACACTTCAAGGTCACCTACTCCATCAACCCCTGGATGGACCCCGCCAAACCGGTCGACGTCCCCCTCGCCATCGCCCAGTGGGAGGACCTGCGCGACCGCTACCGCTCGCTCGGCCACACCGTCGAGGAGCTCACCCCCCGGCCCGGCCTGCCGGACATGGTCTACGCGGCGAACGGCGCGACCGTCGTCGGGGGCCGCGTGCTCGGCGCCCGCTTCGCCTACGCCGAGCGCGAGCAGGAGGCCGCGGCCCACCTGGAGTGGTTCCGCGCCCACGGCTTCACCGAGATCCACGAACCCGTCCACATCAACGAGGGCGAGGGCGACTTCGCCGTCACCGCCTCCTACGTCCTGGCAGGACGCGGCTTCCGGGCCAGCCCGCTCTCCCACGGCGAGGCACAGGAGTGCTTCGGCCGCCCGGTCATCGGCCTCGACCTCGTCGACCCCCGCTACTACCACCTGGACACGGCGCTCGCCGTCCTGGACGACGCGGCGGACGAGGTCATGTACTACCCGCCGGCCTTCTCGCCCGGCAGCCGCGCGGTCCTGCGGCGGCTCTTCCCCGACGCGCTGATCGCCGAGGAGCCCGACGCCGTGGCGCTCGGGCTCAACGCCGTGTCCGACGGGCTCCACGTGCTGCTCCCGCAGGCCGCGGCGGGCCTCTTCCAGCCGCTGCGCGAGCGCGGCTACGAACCCGTCCCGATGGATCTGAGCGAACTGCTCAAGGGCGGCGGCAGCGTGAAGTGCTGCACGCAGGAGCTGCGGAGCTAGCCGGCCGCCCGTCAGCCCTTTCGCAGTTCGGCCGGGCAGAGCCGGCGCGGCTCGTCGTCGCCCTTCAGGCGGGCGTCGACGCAGCCGCCCGGCAGCCCGCCGTGCGCCTTTGTGCCGAAGTTGGCCGTGACGGTCAGCGTGCCCCCGCCGAACACCGTGCGCTGGACCGAATTCCCGGCGGTATCGGCGGTCAGGCGCTCGTACGAGGTGAGGGGCTCGATGCCCGCGGCCTCGTGCAGCGGCGCGAAGTACTTCTGGAGCGCGGCGAGTTCGGCGCCGTGCTTCTTCAGGGACGGGCCGTCGAGGACGTAGTTGAGGGGGGTGTTGTAGAGCATCGCGGTCAGCGCGCGGTCGGTCTTCTGGTCCGGCAGCTTCTCGTACGAGAGCTCCCAGCGCTCGGCGTTGACGAGCGAGCCGTGCAGCGCGGTCTCGTAGAGCGGCACGCGGTAGCGCGGGTCGTACATCGCCTTGGCGAGTTCGGCGGGCAATGCGACCGGCTTGAAGAAGACGCCGGGAGCGGTCTCCGGGTAGTAGCCGCCCCACTTCTCGCGGTCCTTCTGCAGCTTCCACAGGCCGTCGGCGACCGGGGTGCCCGCGCCGTGGTCGAAGGCGAGGGCCTGGTTCGCCCAGGCTCCGGCGGTCTCCGAGCCGAGGACGAGGCCGCCCTTCCCGTGCTCCGCGATGCGCTTCATCCGCGCGAGGCGGTTCGTGCGGTCCTTCGCCTTGGTCATGCGGTGACCCTCGGCGTGGTCGCGGAAGAGTTCGCCGGTGGCGTCCACGTCGAGGAAGTAGCTGTCGGCGCCGTTGGCGACCATGGAGCGGGTGCGGTCAGCGAGGTGGTGCTCGCGCGGCTCGGACTGCTCGAAGGCCTGGGAGCTGAGGTAGCAGCCGCGGCCGCCGAACCCGGTCTCGGGCTTGCCCTCGGCGTCCCGCACGCAGTAGTCGGGGTAGACGGTGCCCGGCCAGGCGGAGGTGGGGCTGTCGGCGCTCTTCGGGTCCTGGCCGTTGGCGAACGAGTCGTAGGGGCCGACGAGGTAGCCGGCCTTCTCGGCGGCGCTCACCGCGGCCTTGTCCATGGGGTCCGGTCCCGCGTCGTAGCCGAGCCACATCCGGTCGACGCCGAGCCTGCGCAACTGCCGCACGCCCTCCGCCTTGCGGGCGGTGCCCCAGGTGTAGGCGTGGAAGGCGCCGAGGAGTCTCTCCGTGGCGGGGTTCTTCGCGATCTTCCGCTTCAGGCTGCCGAGTCGGCCGCGCTCGGCGAGCCAGGAGCGGTAGTCGGCGGCGGGCGCCACGGGGTTGCCGTCGGTCAGGGCGAACGTGACGGTGTAGTCGCGGGTGCCCTCGCCGCGGTCGAAGGTGTGCCGCGCGGTGGTGCGCAGCCTTCCCTTGTCGGCGGTGAAGCCGAGGTCGGTGCCGATGTCGGTGGGGGTGAGGTAGCTGACTCCGGTGCGCTTCCCGGTGTGCTTGCCGAGGGTGTAGCCCCACAGGGGCAGGGTGAGCCCTTCGCTCATGTCGACGGTGCTGCCCGCGAGTTGCCCCTTCCCCTTCGTCCAGAAGGCGTCCTTGACGGGTATGTCCAGGCCTTCTCCGCGGGGCAGTTGGAGCGAGGTGGCGGTGGCGTCGGTGCCGGTGACGGGCCAGCTGACGTCGGTGTCGCGGTGCGCCTTCATGCTGAGGGAGAGGCGGCCGTGGTCGGTGCGCGCGGTGACGTCGATGCCGCGCCCGGGGTAGCTCCAGCGGGCCCGGCCCTCGCCGGTACGGGTCACGGGGCCCGGCTTGCCGAGGTCGGTGCCGGCGGCGTCGGAGAGGGTGAGGGCACGTCCTGAGCCGGTGCGGGCGCGGACGGCGAGCGTGGCGGTGTCGACGACCGCGGTGCCGCCGTCGAGGGAGAGTTCGACGTCGCGGCCGTGCGGCTCCTCCGCGCCCGCGGTGAAGGCGTAGGTCGTGGCGCCCGCAGCGGCGACAGCGAGGGCGATGGACAGGGCGAGGAAACGGGTCTCCGACCGCCTGCGGGCGTGGCCGGGAGAACTGCTCTTGTTGGGCATGGAGTAGTGGATAGTCGCCGCCTCTAAGAACCTCTTAAGAACGGGGACGGCTCGGCCGGGAGCAGGGGCGGTTCAGCCACCTGGCCGACTTCGTGCTAACAATACGAACGCAACATCGCACCACCACAACCAAAAAGTCGGGTCCCACCGGGGCCCAGGGGGAAGAAGAGGTATCAGCGCAGTGAACCGCATGCGCACGTCCGCCGCAGTTCTGGCCACCGCGGGGGCGCTCACCGCCGCTCAGCTGGGCCTGGCCGGGTCCGCTTCCGCGGCGTCCGGGCCGACCGTCAAATCCGCGCCGCGGGCCGTCGACGGCTGCCCGATCGACATCGTCTACCCGAAGCGCTTCTCGTACGACCGGTACGGGAACGTCACCAACGGTGGCCTGTACTTCGGCATCAAGAGCAAGACGACGAAGAGCATCAAGAAGGTCACCTTCACGGTGACCAACACGAAGAACGTCCGCTTCCGCACGGCGAAGCCGACGGGCGGCAAGATCACGCACCGCACGACGAAGACCGTCTCGGTCTACGACAAGACCTTCACGGGCAAGCAGAAGCTCGGCTTCAAGGTGCAGACGCGGCTGCTCAACACCCGTTCGTTCGGTGTGAAGTTCACCCTGCGCGGGTCCGGCTGGAACTGCGCGGTGAACCAGGGGACCTGGGGCCCCAGGTAGTTCACTCCGCGGACCGGGGCGGCCACGCGTCGCCCCAGTCCGCGTCGCGCGCCGCGCGGTAGAGGGGACCGTGGCGCTTGGTCACGGTCTTCCTGCGCAGCGCCTCGTCCGGTTCGCACAGGTCGAGGAGGACCTGACCCTTGCGGATCTGCGGGCGGCGCACGATGCGCGTGGGCGCGGGGTCCGGGTCGAAGCGGACCGCGGCGACGTAACTGAACTTCTCGTCCTCGTACGCCAGGGAGCCGCCCTTGACCTGGCGGTGCAGGGACGATCTGCTGACCCGCGCGGAGAAGTGGCACCAGTCCGTGCCGGGCTCGATGGGGCAGGCGGCGCTGTGCGGGCAGGGCGCGGCGACGCGGTAGCCCGCGGCGATGAGGCGGTCGCGTGCCTCGATGACGCGGTGGTAGCCGTCGGGGGTGCCGGGCTCGATGACGACGACGGCCTGTTCCGCCGCGTCGGCGGCGGCGTCGACGACGGATCGCCGGTCGGCTTCGGTGAGCTCGCCCAGCACATACGACACGGTGACGAGATCGGTGCTCTCCATCGCGAGCGCCGCTCCGATACGGGAGCGCTGCCACTGCACGCCGCGCAGCTGGGGCGCCGCGTCGGCCAGCTCCCGCCCGAGAGCGAGCGCGGGTTCGGCCCAGTCGAGCACGGTTACGGGCCGCTCCCCCGCCCAGGTCGCGGCGACGGCCCACGTGGCCGCGCCGGTCCCGCCGCCCACGTCCACGTGACTCCCGGGCGCCCACCCGTTCGGCGCCGCGTCCGCCAGCGCACCGAGCGCGCTCCGAACGGCTTCGAACGTCGCGGGCATCCGGTACGCCGCGTAGGCCGCGACATCCGCCCGGTCCCGCAGAATCGGCGCGTCGGTAGGGGTGCGCCCCCGGTAGTTGGCGATCAGCCGCTCGACGGCCTGGGCCGCCTGTCGCGGCGGAAGACCGTCCAGAAGCCCGGCGAGGGCGGCGCGCAGAATCTCGGCCGTGGAGGCGGCGGCCGTGGCGGGGGTGGGGACGTTCACCCGGTGATTCTACGGGCCGCGACGCGTCTGCCCGGCCCGGGCGGTCCAGCGACTGCGGCCCCGTCGTGGCCGCTCGCGCAGTTCCCCGCGCCCCTGAAATCCCCCCGGCACCGCCAAGGGGACGCGACGCGTCTGCCCGGCCCGGGCTGTTCGACAGGTGCGGACCCGTCGTGGCTGGTCGCGCAGTTCCCCGCGCCCCTAAAACGTCCCCGGCACCGCTGGCAGGGGCTGGTTGCTTGGGGGCGCGGGGGACTGCGCGAGCGGGCGGCGTCGGGCCGCAGACGCCGGCGCAGTTCAGGCGGGCAGACGAGCCCGCGTCACCGCCGCGGGCAAGCGCAGCGCTACCGCCCTCGCGCCGCGCGAGCAAGCCGCGTGGCCGCTGCCGCCCGCGGCGCGTTGTCCGGGGGCCGCCGGCGCGGGTGGACCGTGTTGGCGAGCAGAACCAAGAACGTGTCCGTCGACGGGTCGAGCACCAGCGACGTCCCCGTGAACCCCGTGTGGCCCGCCGCCCCCCGCCCCGCGAGCTCCCCCATGAACCACGGCTGGTCGATGCCGAACCCGAGGCCGGATCCCGCGAGCATCAGTTCGACGAAGTCGGGGCCGAGGATGCGGGCCCGGCCGTACGACCCGCCGCACAGCAGCGTGCGGCAGAGCACCGCCAGGTCCCGCGCCGTCGAGAAGAGCCCCGCGTGCCCGGCGACACCGCCGAGCGCCCACGCGTTCTCGTCGTGAACGGTGCCGCGCAGCATCCCGCGGTCGGCCTTCGCCCAGGGCTTGCGCTGGTCCTCCGTCGCCGCCGCGTCGGGGCGCGGCCCGAAGCCCGTGGCGGTCATGCCGAGCGGCCGGGTGATGCCCTCGCGGATGAGGTCGTCCAGGGGGCGGCGGGTGAGGCGCTCCAGGATGTGCTGGAGGAGCAGCATGTTCAGGTCGGAGTAGACGTAGTCGCCGGGGGCGGTGACAGGGGCCTCGGCGCGCAGCGCCGCGAGGCGTGCCGCGGAGTCGGGGCAGTCGTACAGCGGCAGCTCGGGCCGCAGCCCGGAGGTGTGGGTGAGCAGCTGGCGCACCGTGATGCGGTGCTGCGCCGCGGCCGTGAACTCGGGAACGTACGCCCCGACGAGCGCGTCGATGCCGAGCGTGCCGCGCTCCAGCTGCTGCACGGCGGCGACGGTCGTGAACAGTTTGGTGAGCGAGGCGAGGTCGAAGGGCGTGGTGGTGCGCATCGGGACCCGCCATTCGGGGGGCAGCTCGACGCCGCGGTCCGTCTCCGGGTCGTACGAGGCGTAGCGCACCGCCCACCCCGCCGCCTCCTCCGCCGCGATGACGGGCCCGCGGCCCACGAGGACGACGGCGCCCGCGCACCACGGTCTCGGCCCGCGCGTCAGGTCGGCCACCTCGGCGACGAGGCGGCCGATCTCGTCGGGGTCGAGGCCCGCGCGGTCCGGGGTGCCGGGGCGCAGGAGTCTGGGTGCGCTCAGTGGTCCGCCTCCGTCGCGTGCGTCGTGGGTCCGTGCTGCCAGGGGCGGCACAGTCCTACGAAGCATGCGATGGCTGCCAGCGCGCAGGCCAGCTGGACCACGGCCATCGGGACGGCCGTGTCCTCGCCCGCGATGCCGACGAGCGGCGAGGCGACGGCGCCGACGAGGAAGGAGGAGGTGCCGAGGAGTGCGGAGGCGGAGCCCGCGGCGTGCGGGGTGCGGATGAGGGCGAGGGACTGGGTGTTGGGCAGGGTGAGGCCCATCGACGACATGAGGACGAAGAGTCCGGCGGCGACGGGGAGCAGGCCGACGTCGCCGAAGACGCCGGTCGTCATGAGGAGGAGCGCGACCGCGGCGACGGTGACCATGGCGAGGCCGACGGCGAGGACCTTGTTGAGGCTGGTGCGGCCGACGAGGACCTTGCCGTTGATCTGGCCCGCGGCGATCAGTCCGACGGAGTTGACGCCGAAGAGGAGGCTGAAGGTCTGCGGGGACGCGCCGTAGATCTCCTGGATCACGAAGGGCGATGCGGAGATGTACGCGAAGAGTGCGGCGAACGCGAAGCCGCCCGCGATCATGTAGCCGGCGAAGACGCGGTCGGCGAGGAGCGACTTCATGGTGCGCAGCGCCTCGACGGTGCCGCCGCCGTGCCGCTTCTCGGGGGCGAGGGTCTCGGGGAGGCGGCGCCAGACCAGCAGGGTCAGGGCGGTACCGACGACCGTGAGGACGACGAAGATGCCGCGCCAGTCGGTGAAGCGGAGCACCTGGCCGCCGATGAGGGGCGCGGCGACGGGGGCGACGCCGGAGATCAGCATCAGGGTGGAGAAGAAGCGGGCCATGGCCACGCCGTCGTACAGGTCGCGGACGATCGCGCGGGCGATGACGATGCCGGCGGAGCCCGCGAGGCCCTGGAGCAGCCGGAAGCCGATGAGGAGCTCGGCGGTGGGTGCGAACGCGCAGGTCGCGGTGGCGATGACGTAGACGAGGAGGCCGATGAGGAGCGGGCGGCGGCGGCCCCACTTGTCGCTCATGGGGCCGACGACGAGCTGGCCGAGTGCCATGCCCATGAGGCAGGCGGTGAGAGTCAGCTGGACGGTCGCGGCCGGGGCGCTCAGGGCGTCGGTGACCTCCGGCAGCGCCGGCAGGTACATGTCCATGGAGAGCGCGGGGACGGCGGTGAGGCCGCCGAGCACGAGGGTGACCAGGGCTCCGGTACGGCGGAGGGCGGCGGGGCCGGATGGCTCCGCCGCCTTCGTTATCGCGTGGTCTTCGGTGGCCTGCCCGAGCTCAGGCATCGCGCCCCTCCCAGTCGCTGCGTTTCGCCTCTGCCGGCTTCTATCGTCGCAGCTGTGGGCGGGTGGTCCGGACCGCTTTCCGCTACGCCGGGTGCAGGCCCGGCTTCCCCGCCTCCGTCACGAAGGACGCCGCCGTGCTGATGGGGGCGCCCGGCTTGCTGATCTGGGGGACCGTCTTGAAGTCGGCGAGGGCGGAGTCGCGGTCGAGGGCGACGGTCACGTAGCCGCGGCGGCCGTTGTAGAACTTCATGTGCGGGTTGGCCTTCATGAGCGTCTCCCAGTTGGCCGGCTTGTCGGCGCCGTCCTTGCCGCTCGCGATGGAGGTGGCGACGATCTCCGTGCCGACGTTCTTCGAGGACGGGTCGTCGAAGTCGTCCTTGATGTCGAAGGCGTAGCCGACGTGGACGTCGCCGGTGAGGACCATGAGGTTGTCGATGCCCGCGGCCTCGGCGCCCGCGAGGACCCGGTTGCGGGAGGCGCGGTAGCCGTCCCAGGCGTCCATGGAGAGCTTGGCCTGCGCGTTGAGGTCCAGCCTGCGCTCGGAGAAGGCGACCTGCTGCGGGACGACGTTCCACAGGGCGTTCGAGCGCCGCCAGCCGTCGAGGAGCCAGCGCTCCTGGGTGGCGCCGGTGATGCTGCGCGCCGGGTCGTCCGACTCGGGGCCCGGGACGTGGGCCTTGTCGCCGTAGGCCTGGTCGGAGCGGTACTGGCGGGTGTCCAGGATGTCGAACTGGGCGAGGCGGCCCCAGGTGAGGCGCCGGTAGAGCTGCAGGTCGGGTCCGCTCGGCGTCTGCGCGCGGCGCAGCGGCTGGTTCTCCCAGTAGGCGCGGTAGGCGGCGGCGCGGCGGAGCAGGAACTCGGCCGGCGGGTCGTCGTTCTCGGAGATGTCGTCGGCGTAGTTGTTCTCGGTCTCGTGGTCGTCCCAGGTGACGACGAAGGGGTGCGCGGCGTGTGCGGCGCGCAGGTCGGGGTCGTGCTTGTAGAGGGCGTACCGCAGGCGGTAGTCCTCCAGGGTCTTCGTCTCCTTGTTGAAGTGTGCGGGCAGCGTGCGGTCGGTGTAGTTGCGGGCGCCGCCGGTCGCGTCGACCGCGTACTCGTAGAGGTAGTCGCCGAGGTGGAAGACGACGTCGACGTCGTCCTGGGCGAGGTGCTTGTAGGCGGTGAAGTAGCCGTCGTGGTACGCCTGGCAGGAGACGGCGGCGAGGGTGAGGCTCCCGGCGCGGCTGACTGCGGCGGGCGCGGTGCGGGTGCGGCCCGTCTCGCTGATCCAGCTGCCCGTCCTGAAGCGGAACCAGTAGGTGCGGCCCGGGAGCAGGTGTTCCGCCTCGACGTGCACGGTGTGGCTGAACTCGGGGTGCGCGGTGACCGTGCCCCGTCTGGCGACGCGGCGGAAGCGGGCGTCGTGGGCGATCTCCCACTGGACGGTGACGCGCCGGCGCGGGAGGCCGCCGCCGGGCTCGTAGGGGGCGGGGGCGAGTCGGGTCCAGAGCAGGACCGAGGTGGGCTGCGGGTCGCCCGAGGCGACACCGAGGGTGAAGGGGTTGTCCGCGATGCGGCGGGCGTCGAGCTCGGCCGCGCCCGCGACGCCCGCGGTGGGCAGGTTGGTCGCGAAGGCGAGCGCGGCGGCGGCGCCCGTGACGGTGAGGAAACGGCGGCGTCCCAGGTGCTGGGCGGCGGCCCGGATCTCGGATGCGTGCTGCTGGCCTGTGTTGGTCATGTGGCCCTCCCCTGACGATTGGTGTCAGGGGCATGGAAGTGGTGGGGGACGACGCGCGACTGTCGCGTACACAACACCCGTATGGCGGGCGGATGATGTCCGTGTGGACGCCCCTCCCGTACGCTGCGGGGCCATGAACGCTGAGCGAACTGACGCATCGAACGGGTCGGGGACCACCCCTTCCGGAGCCTCGTCCAAGGTCGCCGTGGTGACCGGCGCCGGGTCCGGAATCGGCCGTTCCGTCGCCCTCGAACTGCTCGCCGCGGGCTGGTCCGTCGCGCTCGCGGGCCGCCGCACGGAGACCCTGGAGGAGACGGCGGCCCTCGCGGCGGCCGCGTCGGGCGCACGGGACGACGCGGTTCTCCGCGTACGGACGGACGTCTCGCGCCCCGAGGACGTGACGGCCCTCTTCTCCCGCGTCGCCGCCGGATTCGGCCGTCTGGACCTCCTCTTCAACAACGCCGGCACGTTCGGCCCCGGCGGCGTCCCGGTCGAGGAACTCCCCTACGACGCCTGGCGCCACGTCGTCGACACCAACCTGAACGGCGCGTTCCTGTGCGCGCAGGCGGCGTTCCGCCAGATGAAGGAGCAGGACCCGCAGGGCGGCCGCATCATCAACAACGGCTCCATCTCGGCCCACGCCCCGCGCCCGAACTCGGTGGCGTACACGGCGACGAAGCACGCCCTGACCGGTCTGACGAAGTCACTCTCCCTGGACGGCAGGCCGTACCGCATCGCGGTCGGCCAGATCGACATCGGCAACGCCGCGACCGACATGACCGAACGCATGCAGTCCGGAATTCTCCAGGCGAACGGCCAGTTGGCGAGCGAGCCGGTGATGGACGTGACGGACGTGGCCCGCACGGTGCGGCACATGGCGGAACTGCCCCTGGAGGCGAACGTTCAGTTCGCGACGGTCCTCGCGACGAACATGCCGTACGTCGGCAGAGGCTGAGACGACGAGATCTCCACAAGTGGAATAGGAAGTACCGCATCAATCCGCGCCAGTGCTCCCCTTATGCTCAGTTCCTCTCCACGAGAACTTCACACTTGGAGCACTCCTTGCGCATACGCACCACGGCCCCCGCCGTCCTCGCCGCCGCCGCCCTTTCGGTCTCGCTGCTCGCCGCGTCCCCCGCGTCGGCGGCGACGGCGCGCCACCAGGGCGGGCTGCACCTCGGGACCATCCAGTACGACAGCCCGGGCCGGGACACCCGTTCGAACTCCTCGCTGAACGCGGAGTGGGTGAACATCCACAACAGCAGCCGCTCGGCGATTCAGCTCAAGGGCTACAAGCTGAAGGACGACACCGGCTACACGTACACCTTCGGCAGCTACAAGATCGGCGCCGGCAAGACCGTCAAGGTCCGCACCGGCAGGGGCTCCGACGCCTCCGGCGTGCGCTACTGGGGCCGCGGCAACTACGTCTGGAACAACACCGGCGACAAGGCCCGCCTGATCAAGCCGAGCGGCTCGCAGCTCGACTCCTGCAAGTGGACGCGGCAGGGTTCGGGCTCCATCAGCTGCCACTGACCCGGCTGCCACTGACCACCATCAGGGGGTGGGGGGAAGGGCGACCGCTCCGCGGCGAGGGCCCCGCGGTTGGGGCCGCGGGAACGAACCACGCCGCGGAACGGTCGCCCTGCGACAGAGACCGGGAACGGTCAGGCCTGTCCCGTCTCGAAGCGGGAGATCTTGCCGTCGTCGACGGTGAAGTACCACTTCGTCCGCATCTCGCCCCACGTGTCGTTGCGGTACGACGCCGTCAGCACGCGGCCGCCGTCCGACTCGGAATCGATGTCCATGTGGCCGTGGGACGAGAAGATCTCGCGCTCCGCCCAGTCGGCGACGTCCCGGTCGGTGCCGTCGTCCGCCATGGTCGCGCCGGGCGCGAGGAGGGCGTCGAAGGCGGCCCTGTCGTGGGAGTTCACCGCGGTCACGAAGGCGCGGACCGTGGGGTCTGCGAGCCGGTTCACCTGGATGCTCATGGGTTCACGGTCACACCGGGCGGCGTCCGTCGCCACCGCTGCCCCGCCGGACGGGCGTCACCCGTACGGCCCGTGGGGCCGGGTGCCCGCGGCCGGTCCGGTGGACGGTGGAGGCGGACGCGACCGCCACCCCGCCGAGGGGCCGAACCAGGAGTTCCCCATGACCACCTGCACGTGCCTGGACCGCCGTGACCTCGGACTGCTGCTGCTCCGCGCGGGCACCGGCGGGGTGCTCGCCGCACACGGCGCCCAGAAGCTGTTCGGCTGGTTCGGCGGCGGCGGTGTCGCGGGCACCGGCGCCTTCATGGAATCCATCGGGTACGCGCCGGGCCGCCTGAACGCCGTCGTCGCGGGCCTCTGCGAGGCGGGCGGCGGCGCGCTCCTCGCCCTCGGCCTCGCGACCCCGGCGGCGGGCTCCGCGGCGGCGGGCGCGATGGCGGGCGCGGCGGCCGTGCACGCGCCGAACGGCTTCTTCAGCCAGGGCGGCGGCTACGAGTACCCGGCGTTCCTCGGCATGGTCTCCGCGGCCCTCGCCGTCACGGGACCCGGCCGCTACTCCGCCGACCACGCGCTCGGCCACTCCCTCAACCGCGGCTGGATGGTCCCGGCCGCACTCGCGGGCACGGCGGTCGGAGTCCTCGCGACGATCGGCGCCAGGAACAAGAACGTCCGCGCGGCGGCGCGAGCCGACGAGCCCGCGGCGGACAACGACGAGACGGCGGCGCGGGGGGCGTAGCCCGCGGGTGCGTGGCGGCCGTCGCCCCCTTGTGCGAGGCACCGCAGGAGCGGTCCACGACGGGCGGCGGCCCTAAAACCGTTGCGCCGTGAGCCGGTTGCCGGGTTAGCGTCCCCGTTCATGACCACTGAGACCCCAGGCACCACCGAGACCGCCGGGCCCCCCGGCGACGGCGATCTGCCGCCGCGCCTCACCCGCCTCACCTTCCACGGCCCGCTCTCCGAAACCCGCGCACAGCGGATCGTCGAGCGCCTGGCCGCTTCCGCCCCGCGCACCGTGCTCGATCTGGGCTGCGGCTGGGGCGAGTTGCTGCTCCGCGTCCTGGCGGCCGCCCCCGACGCCACCGGCATCGGTGTCGACATCAAGGGCGAGGACCTGGACCGCGGCCGCGCCGCCGCGAAGGAGCGGGGGCTCGACAGCCGGGTCCTGTTCGTCGAGGAGACGGCCAAGGACACCGCCCGCGGTCCCGCCGACGTCGTGCTCTGCCTCGGCGCGAGCCAGGCGCTCAGTTCCGCCGCGCCCGCGCAGGCCACCGCGGAGGCGCTCCGCGCGCTGCGCGGCCTGGTCAACCCGGGCGGCCGTGTCGTACTCGGCGAGGGATTCTGGCAGCGCGAGCCCACCGCGCGGGAGCTCGCCGGGATGTGGCCGGACGCCGACGCCGGCGAGCACCTGTACCTGGGCGACCTCGTGGACGCGGCGATCGAGGCCGGATTCCGCCCGCTGTGGGTGGAGACGGCGAGCGCGGACGAGTGGGAGGAGTTCGAGTCGGGCTACCGCTCCGACGTCGAGGAGTGGCTGGCCACGCACCCCGACCACCCGGAGGCCGCCGCGACCCGCGCCCGCGTCGACGCCCAGCGCTCGTCCTGGCTCCACGGCTACCGCGGAGTGCTCGGCATCGCCTATCTGACCTTGGTGCCGGTGGGCTGACGCGCACCCGGCCCTACCGCCCGAACCACGCCTCCGCCAGCGCGTCCGGCGTCGGCTCCGGAGGCGCGGGCAGTTCCCGCAGGTACCAGGGCAGATTGCTGTACACGTGCAGCAGGGTGTACGCGAGGAGCACGCGCGGCTCGAACGTCCTGCCGTACGCCTTCATGAAGCGCGCGAGCAGGCCCGGTTCGGCGCGCGTGACGAAGAGGCCGACACCCACGAAGTCGTACGCGGGGTCGCCGATCATGGCGGGCTCGAAGTCGAGGAGCCCGGTGAGCCGCCAACCGTCGGCCGGGGCGACGGTCAGGTGCCGGCGCATGAACTCGGTGTGCAGCAGCGCCGGCCGTACGCTCCCCGCGTCGGGCAGCGGCACGGAGCCCAGGAAGGCGGGGATCTGCTCCAGCCAGGCCTCCGGCAGTCCGCACCGCCTCTGCCGGTCGACCGCTCCGGCCCGCTGCCGGTCCACGAACGCGCCCCAGTCGCCGGGTCCGAGGACGTCGGCGAGCGGCGCGGGGTCGAGGGCGTGGAGTGCGGCGAGCGCCTCGGCCGCGTCGGTGACGAGGCGTTCGCGGTCGGCGCGCGGGATGCGCGGCCAGGCAACGGCGAGGTCCTCGCCGGGCAGGCGGGACATCAGGACGTAGCGCCAGCCGTTGTCGTACGTTCCCTCGCCGTGCAGGCGGGGCGTGGGGACGGGGAGGCGGCCCTCCACATGACGCAGGACGCGGGCCTCGGTGACCGCGTCCCGCGCGTCCATACCGGGGAACAGCTTGAGGACGTGGGCGTCGCCGACCGCGTACACCGGCTGGGAGCCCGCCTGATAGCGGGTGAGACGCGCCCCGGCGAACCCGAGGCGGGCACAGAGGTCCTCGGCGCCGGGCCGCACGATCGTGTCGTCGGGGACCACGCGGTCCCACTCCTCGTCGGTGGTCACTTCGGGCAGCATGATCGGCACGGTAGGGGATACCGAAGTCGGGGCGGTACCGACTTTCGGCCGCTGTGCGGTGCCCCTCCCCCCTCCTAGCGTCCGACGTGCAGACGATCTACGGGCGGAACGCGGAACGGGGTTCACGAGATGCCGGGCACAGAGCGCGGAAACAGTCAGGTTCAGGGCAGGACCACACACCTGCGTCACCCGCGGAGCGACCTGCTCCTGCTCCTCATCGGAACACCGGTCCTCGGGCTGCTGCTCGGACTCGCGCTTCCACCATTCGCCCGCTGGGTCTCCGGGTCGCCCGTGCTGCCGTGGCGCGCCGGCATCGAGTTCCTGGGCAGGCTCGACGCGCCCTGGCAGCTCGGCCTCTTCGTGGCGGCCGGATTCGTGGTCGGCGTCCTCCTCGTCTTCACGGCGCTCGCGGAGGAGCTGAGCCTGAAGCTGACCGACGAGCGGGTCGAGGTCGGGCGGGACGGCCGGTCGCGGACCTTCGGGCGCGCCGACGTCTCGGCCGTGTTCCTCGACGGCAAACAGCTCGTCCTGCTCGGCGCGGACTCGGGCGAACTCGTCCGCGGGGCACACGCGTCGCGCGCCGCCGCGCTGGCCGACGCGTTCCGCGCGCACGGGTACCCGTGGCGGGACGCCGACCCGCACGCGTCGCTGTTCCACCGGTGGGTCCCCGGCACCCCGGACCTGCCCGCCGAGGTCCACGCGCTCCTCGCGGCGCGCAAGGCCGCGCTGCAGCGGAAGGCGCCGCGGGACGCCGGTGACCTCGGCGAGACGGTACGGGAGCTCGGTTACGTCGTACGCGACGAGGGGACGGACCAGTACTGGCGTCCCCTCGCCGGAGCGTGAGCTCAACCCTCGCCCCGCAGCGCCTCCCCCACCTCCCTCGCCAGGAGCCGCACGTACGCCGCGGTCCAGGCCTCGACCGTCGACCGGTCCCACAGGTCGGTCGAGTACTCCAGGTACCCGGACAGCACGTCGCCCGTCGGGATCAGCCCGAAGTTGAACTCGGAGCGCGCGCCCGGGACCGCGAGGTCCTCGACCGCCGTGGCCAGGCCCGGCAGCTCGATCTCCGTCTCCAGAGAGCTCTGGTACTGGAAGCCGAGCGGCAGCCGGTCCGGCACCTCCGTGCCCAGCGCCGCGCCCACGTCCGCCGCCACCGCGCGGAGCGGCGCGGCATGGTCGATGGCGCCGACCGCACTACGCGCCACCCGGTCCACGAGCGCGCCGAACGACGTGGCCGCGTCGCCCCGGACCCGGAGCGTGAAGGACGACACCGTGCAGGCGGCCAGCGCCTCGAACTCCCGCCGCTCGCGGTTGGCGTGGGAGATGCCGAGCACGACGTCCGGGCCCGCCTCCCCCACCTCCGCGACCAGCCGGCCGAACGCGGCCGCCGTCACCACGAACGGGGTCGTACGGTGCCGTCGGGCCAGCGCCTCCACGTCGGCGCGGGTCTCCTCGCCCACCGTGAACAGGACCACGTCGCCCGCGCCGCTCAGCTCGGCCGGGCGCGGCCGGTCCAACGGCAGCGGCATCCCGTAGGAGGCGCCCTGCAACTCCTGTGCCCAGTAGTCGATCAGGCGGTCCTTGTCCTGCGTACGGCTGTGCTCGCGCTGCCAGCGCGCGTACTCGCCGGGCTGCGGAAGGCTCTCGGCGGCCGGCAGGCCGTGCGGCGCCCCGGTGGCCTCGGTCCTGTACAGCGCCGCCAGTTCACGCAGCAGCAGACTGACCGACCAGCCGTCGCAGGCCGCGTGGTGCAGCACGAAGAGCAGCACCCAGCGGTCCCGGTCCACGCGCATCAGGCGCAGTACGGGGGCGAGTTCGGCCTCGATGTCGTAGGGGACGGCCGCCGTCCCGCCCGCGAGCCGTTCCGCCTCCTCGGCCGCGGCGTCCGCCGAGCCGAACCGCGCGAACAGGTCCTCCTCCGGCAGGTCCACGGGCCGCGCCGGCACCGCCTCCTGCCACCACTCCCCGTCGCCGTCCTGGACGAACCGCGTCCGCAACGCCTCGTGCCGGGCGACGAGTCGCGTGAACGCGGCACGCAGGGCCGGTACGTCGAGCGCTCCGGTCAGGGTGAGCCGCATCGCCACGTTGTAGATCTGCGGGCGGGGGTGGGTGCGGTGGCGGGTGAGGAAGGCGGACTGCTGGGCGGTGAGAGGGGCGCGGGCAGGCGTGTCGCCGCTCGCCGTGCTCCCTCCGTCCCCCGCCCCGGCGGGGGCCGTGCCCGCCAGGTGGGAGGCCATCGCCCGGAACGTGGGCTCCTCGTAGAAGCGCGCCACGGGGTACTCCGTGCCGAACTCCTCCCGCACGCCGTTGGCCAGCCGGATCGCCGTGAGGGAGTGGCCGCCGAGGTCGAAGAAGGACGCGTCCGGCGCGATCGCCGACACGTCGACGTCGAACTCCTGGGCCCAGAGCCGCCGGAGCCGCGCCTCGACGGCGCCGGACACGGGATTCACCGCCGCGACGGCGGCGTGCGGGGGCGCCCCCGGGTCCGTCACCATGCCGTTCGTCACGATGCCGTTCGTCACCAGGCCGTTCGTCACGATGCCGGGCGCGGGCAGGGCGGCGCGGTCCAGCTTGCCGTTGCCGGAGAGGGGCAGTGCGGGCAGGACGGCCCAGGCGCGGGGCACGAGGTGGTCGGGCAGCCGCGCGGCGAGGTCCGCGGTCAGCCGGTCGCAGAGCTCCTGCGCCGGTACGCCGGTGTCGCGTACGCCCTCCGCCACCACGTACGCCACGAGGCGGGCGTCGCCGTGGTGGTCGCGGCGGGCGAGGACGACGGCGTCGCGGACCCCGGCGAGACCGTTGAGCGCGCGGGACACCTCCTCGGGCTCGACGCGGTAGCCACGCACCTTCACCTGGTCGTCCGTACGGCCACGGAACTCCAGCGCGCCCTCGTCGTTCCAGCACACCAGGTCGCCGGTGCGGTACATCCGGCCGTCGGCGCCGTGGGGGTCACGGACGAAGCGTTCCGCGGTCAGCTCGGGCCGTCCCAGGTAGCCGGTGGCGACGCCGGGCCCGCCGACGTACAGCTCACCGACCTCCCCGGCGGGGACCTCACGGCCGTCCGCGCCGAGCACCCGGAGGGTGACGTTGTGGACGGGCCGGCCGATCGGGATCGGCAGGTCGGGCCCGTCCGGGGTGCGCGGTCCGACCGTCGCGGCCGTGCACAGCACGGTCACCTCGGTGGGCCCGTACACGTTGACCGTCTCGTACGGCACGCCGGGGCGCGGACGCGTCCGCAGTACGTCGCCGCCGAGCAGCAGGTGGCGCAGGGGCGGCTGTTGCGCGTCGGGCAGGGCGAGGATTCTCTCGCCGAGGGCGGTCGGCAGGATGGAGAAGGTGACGCGCCGGTCCGCGTACCAGCGGGCCAGCGCGGCGGGATCCTTGCGGACCGCCTCGTCGGCCACGACGACGGTGGCGCCCGCGGTCAGCGCGGGCCAGATCTCCAGCGCGGCGGCATCGAAGCCCTGGCTGCAGACGGCGGCACTCCGATCGTCCACGGTGAACCCGAACCGCTCGTGATGCCACTGACAGAGATCGACGACGGCCCGATGCGGAATGGCGACGCCCTTGGGGGTCCCGGTGCTGCCGGAGGTGTAGATGACGAAGCAGAGGGAGTCGGGGGTGGCGGGGGCGGGTGCCGGGGCGGGAGTGCCGGGCGTGGTCGCCCCGGAAGGCGTCGCGCCGGGCCGGTGCTCGGCGGTGCCACCGGACGCGGTCGCCGCCGTGCCGCGCCGGCCCTCGGCGCTGCCGCCAGGCCTGGGAGCGGACGGGCCGGAGGCCGTCGTCCCTCGTGACTCCCCCGGCACGCCTGCCGTGACGTCTATCAGGGCCGTTCCGGCCGGAGGCTCCGGCTGGCGGGCGTCCAGGGCCGCGTTTCGCCGCGTCACCAAAATCCGCGCCCCGCTCTCCGCGAGGATCGTCTCGGCGCGTGTCGTGCCCTGGGCCGGGTCCAGTGGGACGTAGCCGCGGCCCGCCTTGAGGGACGCGAGCATCGCGACGATCAGGTCGGTGCCGCGCGGCAGCCAGAGGGCGATCGGTGCGCAGGACTCCTCGACCGTACGGAACACCGTCGCGAGCCGTTCCGCCCGCTCCTCCAGTTCGCCGTACGTCAGCTCGTCCTCGCCGCTGATCACCGCCGTACGGCCGGGCGCCACCTGCGCCCACCGCGACGTCAGCGAGTCGACCGTGCTGCTCGTCCGCTGCCGGACCGGGCCGCGGCGCCACTCCCCGGGCACCGCCTCCGGGGCAGCGCCCACCGCCTCCGCGAGGACGTCCCTGAACGTCCCGAAGAGCGCGTCGACCGTCGCCTCGTCGAAGAGGTCCGTGTGGTACTCCAGGTGGCAGCGGATGCCGTCCGGCAGGTCGGTGAAGTAGACGCTGAGGTCGGTCAGCGCCTTGTCCGGGCCCGAGTCGAGCGGTGTCGCCCGCACCCCGGGCAGGTCGAAGAGGAACGGGTCCCCCGTCTCGAACTCGGCGAGGGTCTGGAAGACCGGCGTACGGTCGAGGGCGCGCGGCGGCGCCAGCTCCCGTACGACCGCCTCGAAGGGCACGTCCGCGTGGTCGTACGCGTCCAGGGCCACCCCGCGCACCCGGTCCAGGAGCGTGCCGAAGTCCGGGTTCCCCGAGAGGTCCAGGCGCAGCGCGAGCGTGTTGACGAAGAAGCCGACGACGTCCTCGTACTCGGGCTTGCGGTCGGACATCGGCGTGCCGATGACCAGATCGTCCTGGCCGGTGACCCGGTGCAGCGCGGCCGCGTACCCGGCGAGCAGGGTCATGAAGAGGGTGCTGCGGTGGGCGCGGCTGAACTCCCGTACACGCGCCGACAGTTCCGCGTCCAGCGTGCGGAACAGCGCTCGGCCGTTCGACGTCATCACCGCGGGCCTCGGCCGGTCGGCCGGCAGGTCCAGGACGGGCAGGTCGCCGTAGAGCGCCTTCTTCCAGTACGCCAGGTCCTCCGCCGCCTTCGGACCGCCGAGCGAGTCGAGCTGCTCGCGGACGTGGTCCGCGTACGTACGGGTGAGGGCCGGGAGGTCCGCCGGCCTGCCGCCCGGCAGGTGCGCGCGGTAGAGGGCGGACACGTCCCGGGCCAGCACGGCCGCCGACGCCGCGTCCATCACGATGTGGTGCAGCGACAGGACGAGGACGTGCCGCCGCTCGCCGAGCCGGACGAGGCGCGTGACGAACAGCGGGCCCCGCGCCAGGTCGAAGCGGCGCCCGCTCTCCTCCCGCAGCACGGCGGCGACGGCGTCCCCGCCCTCCCCCGTACCGTCGACGACCTCGAAGTCCACCTCGCCCGGCGGGAGCGTGAACTGGCGCGGCTCGCCCGCCACTTCACGGAAGACCGTGCGCAGCTGCCCGTGGCGCGCGGCGAGGTCGCCGAGCGCGGCACGCAGCGCCGGGACGTCCAGCGGGCCTTCGAGCTCGATGGCCTTCGTCTCGTTGTACGCGGTGCGGCCCGGCAGCATCCGCTCCAGGAACCAGACACGCTGCTGGCCGGGCGAGAGCGGCGCGCCGCGGTCGGCGGCCACCGGCACGGGTGCGCTCTCGTACGTGCCCCGCAACCCGTCGAAGTGCCGCAGCCCCTCCCGCAGCGCCCCGGGCTCCACGCCGAAGTCGACGAGCCCGACGATTTCGTCCGCGCCCGCCGCGCGCACCGCGTCCACGACCGGCCGCACGCTCTCGGGGCTGCCGATGAGGGCGCGCTGGTCGCAGTAGCGGTCGTAGGCGCGGCGGAAGACCACGTCCAGGTCGTCCTCGCTCATCGAGGACATGTCGATCTTCTGGCCCAGGCTGTTCGCCACGTTGCCGAACAGCGACAGGGACGAGCGCATGTACCGGGCCAGGGGGTCCCGTGCGACGGCGCGGGCCGCCGCGTGGTCGTCCGCGAGGTAGGTGTGCAGGAGCACGGCGACGTGCCCGGCGTCCGGGTCCAGGCCGCACTCGGCGCGCGTACGCCGGTAGAGCGCGACGTTGTCGCGGAGCTGCTCGACGCTCTGGGTCATGAGGTTGGTGACGATGCCGACGTCGTTGCGGGCCGCCAGCTCGTACGACGCGGGGTTGCCGACAACCGCCGTGTACATGGGCGGCGCGTCCTGCACGGGACGCGGGAAAAGCCGCAGGTCGCTCTCGCCGTTCCCGGTGGTCCGGCGCACCGGCTCGCCGCGCCACAACTTCCGTACCTCGGCGACCTGTTCGTACATCATCTCCTTGTGGGAGCCGAAGCGCTCCGGGAAGAAGACGAAGTCGTTGGCGTGCCAGCCGCTCGCGCAGCCGATGCCGATGCGGCCGTCGGAGAGGTTGTCGACCATCGACCACTCCTCGGCGACCCGGATCGGGTCGTGGAGCGGCAGCACGACGGAGCCCGCGTTGATGCGGATGCGGCCGGTCTCGCGGGCGAGCGCGGCGGCGAGGACGACGGGGTTCGGGAAGAGGCCGCCGAAGGAGTGGAAGTGCCGCTCGGGGATCCACAGGGAGTGGAAACCGTGGCGGTCGGCGAACCGGGCCGTCTCCAGGAGGTGGTCGTACTTCCCGTGCCGGGAGGCCGCCTCGTCGTCCTGCGGATAGTCGCCGAAGAAGTAGACGCCGAAGTCGAGGGGACGGGTGGACTGTTCCACCCGCTCCACCGTCACCTGCCGCTCCGCGGTCGTGGCGGCCGCACGGTTCCAGGCCATGGCCTTCGGCTTCGCGGCGGGAGCCGCCGCCACCGGCTTGGTCCCGAGCGGGAAGCCCGCCCCGCGCAGCTCCCGCAGCGAGTCCTTCACCGCGTCCACGATGAACTCGCAGTCTCCGTCGGTGTGTTCGGTGGAGAGGAAGAAGTTGCGCCACTCCCACACGTGCACGCCGCGCAGCATGAGGTGGTGGTAGAGGAGTTCCATGTCCGCGCGGTGCTCGAAGCGGAACATCGAGCCGAAGTGGCTCATGCTCAGCGCGTACCCCTCCGCCTCGAAGAAGGAGTTGAGCGTGGCGGCCAGTTCGTCCGTGCGGGCGTTCAGCCGCTCCTGGAGCCGCGGGCTGTGCTCCTTGAGGTGGGCGAGCACGGCGCGGGTGGCGACCATCGACACCGGGTGCTGGATGTACGTACCGCCGAAGAACGTGGTGTCGGCGGCCGGATAGCTGTCGTCCCCGTAGCTCCAGTGGCCGCCGTCGATGCCGTCCATGATGTCGGCGCGGCCCGCGATGGCGCCGATGGGGAAGCCGCCGCCGAGCAGTTTCCCGTACGTGGCGAGGTCGGGCGTGACCCCGTAGAGCTCCTGGGCACCGCGCGGCGCGGGGCGGAAGCCGGTCAGCATCTCGTCGAAGAGCAGCACGATGCCGTGCCGTCGGGTGAGCTCGCGCAGGCGGCGCACGAAGTCGGCGGGCCGGAGCGACGGGTGGCGGCTCTGCACGGGTTCGACGACGACCGCGGCGATGTCGGCGGCCTGCTGCTCGATGACGGCGAGGCTCTCCTCGCCGCCGTAGGGCAGGACGAGCAGGTCGGCGACGGCGTTGTGCGGGACGCCCGCGGACATCGGGACGGTCGTCAGGCCTTCGCCGCCGGTGCGCGGGGAGCGGCCGAGGACGTTGTCGTTGTGGCCGTGGTACGCGCCCTCGAACGTGATGATGCGGGAGCGTCCGGTGGCGGCGCGGGCGAGCCGGATGGCGGCGGAGTTCGCCTCCGTACCGGAGTTGGCGAAGGCGACGCGCTCCATGCCGGTCAGCTCGGCGAGCAGTTCGGCGGCCTCGCCGGTCTCGACGTTGCGCGGGCCCAGCTGGATGCCGCGTGAGAGGTGCTCGCGGACCGCCTCGGTGACGAAGGCGGGCTCGTGCCCGAAGAGCAGGACGCCGAAGCCCATGGTGATGTCGACGTACCGGTTGCCGTCGATGTCCTCCAGCCACGACCCGCGCGCCCGCCGCCCCGCGATGGGGTACAGCATCTCCTTCGTGCTGCTGCGGAAGCCGACCGCCGCCCTGCTGTCGGCCAGCACACGCCGGTAGCGCTGGGCGATGCTCTTCGACGTGGGCGTCTTCGCGGTGTAGCGGCGCACCAGGTCGTCGAGGTGGGCGCGCTGGGTGTCGGAGGCGTTGCCGCGGATCATGCCGGAGCCGCGGGCGACCTCCAGGCGCGGGCCGTGCTGGGCCGGCCGGGGCGCCGGGGACTCCGCCGTGGGCTCCGCCCCCTGCGGGGTGCCGCCCATCTGGCGGGCGATGCGCTGCGACAGTTCGGCCATCGCGGCGAGGTCCTGGTCGACGGCGGCGGATACGGTGTCCGCTCCCCCGGTCATCGGCCCGCCTGCGCGGTGAGCAGCTGGGAGAGCTGTCCCATCAGCTGGAGCTGCACCTGTGTGAGCTGCTGGAGCTGCCGCCGGAGCTCTTCGACCTCTTGACGGGTGGCGTACGCGTCGTGGGCGACCGGGCGCTTCGCAGTCTCCTCAACAGGGGCAGTCGCCTCAACAGGCGCTGGGGCTGGGGCCACCGCAGAGGCAGGGGCTGGAGCCACGGCAGGGGCCGGACCCGACTTGCCCGCGATGATGACCGCGAGCCCCCGTGCCGTCCCCGCCTCCTCGAAGAGCTCCCGCATCGACACCTTGACCCGGTGCTCCTCCTCCAACTCGCGCAGCACCCCGATCATCTGCAGCGAGTCCGCGCCGAGGTCGAAGAAGGACGCGTCCTCGGCTATCTCGCTGGTGTCGTAGCTGAGGTGCTTCGCGGTCACCTTGATGATGTGCTGGAGCACCCGCTCGACCGCTGCCTCGTCCTGTGCCACTTCCGCCCCATCCCTTGTCGGTTGTTCGCGTAGTACGGGTTGTTCGGGTTGTGCGGGCCGGGGGAGGTGGTTCTCCGGCCCCGTCCAGTAGTCCTTGTGCTGGAAGCGGTAACCGGGCAGCGGGATCCTCCGGCCGCCCGTCCCCGCCGTGAAGGTCCGCCAGTCGACCGGCGCCCCCGCCCGGTACAGTCCCGCGGCCGCGTCCCACAGCGGTGCGAGCCCCGCGCCGCGCCGCAGCGTCGGATGCGCCGTCCGGCCGGGGAGCGCATGGCGTGCGAGGCCGCTGAGCGTCGTGTGCGGCCCGATCTCCACCAGCGTGCCAACGTTGTCGTACGAGGCTTCCAGCTCCCCCAGTACGTCGGCGAACCGGACCGGCTCGCGCGCCTGACGTACGAAATAGTCGGCGTCAGGGACCCAACCAGGCGGCCGCGTACGCCCGTCGAGCCCGCTCACGAACGGCACGCGACTCTCCCGCCGTGCCAAGCGCCGCTCCGCCCCTTCGACGAGTTCGCGCAGCCCGTCGAGCGCCGGGTCCATGAGGGCCGTATGGAAGGCGTGCCGCACCGGGAGCCCGCGTGCGTGGATGCCTCGCTCGGCGAGGAGTTCCGTCAGGCGTGCCATGGCGGCCGCCGGGCCCGCGAGTACCTGGCTGTGCTCGCCGTTCGTGACGGCGAGCTCCACGCCGGGCACCTCGGCCGCCAGCTTCCGTGCCGTGTGCGTGTCGGTCGGGACGGCGACCATCGTGCCGGGCGCGCACCGCTCCCGCATGAGCCCGCCCCGCCCCGCGGTCAGCCGCAGCCCGTCCTCGACGCTCAGCACACCCGCCGCGTACAGCGCGCCGTACTCCCCCACGCTGTGCCCCGCCACGACGTCCGGCTCGATCCCGGCCTCCCGCCACAGGCGGACGAGCGCGCACTGCAGCGCGAAGAGGGCGGGCTGCGCCACCTCGGTGTCCAGGACCGGCTCCCCCGGGGCCTCGCTCCCGGTGTCCCCGAGCAGCGGGGCGAGGAGGCTGCCCCCGCCGGTGAGGTCGGCGAACTGCCGTTCGCAGGCATCCAGGACCTCACGTACGACGGCGAAGCGCCCGTACAGGGGACGGGCCGCGCCCCGGTGGAGGCTGCCCTGCCCCGTGAAGAGGAACCCGACACCACCCGCGCCGGCCGGCCGTGGCCGGAGCCCCGCGAGCCAGCCGTCCAGCGCCCCCGTCAGCGCCGCGACCGTGTCGCCGCGCACCGCGAGCCGGTGTCCGCGGTGGGAGCGGCCGAGCGCCAGCGTGGTCACGAGGTCGGCGTGGTGCGTGGCGGGGTGGGCGCGCAGGTGGTCGCGGAGAGCCGTGGCGTTGTCGGCGAGCGCCTTCTCCGTGTGGCCGGAGAGCACCAGGACGTCCGGGGAGAGCGGCTCGTCGGCCGCCGGCCGTGGCATGGGCTCGGGGGCCTCCTCCAGGACCACGTGGACGTTGGTGCCGCCGACCCCGAACGAGCTGACGCAGGCCCTGCGCGGCGCGTCGCCCGCGGGCCACGGGCATGCGGTTTCCGGGATGTAGAAGGGGCTCGCCGCGAGGTCCAGGGCGGGGTTGGGGCGGCGGAAGTTGGCCATCGGCGGGATGACGCGGTGCCGGAGCACCAGGAGCGCCTTGACCACGCTCGCGAGGCCCGAACACACGTCGAGGTGCCCGATGTTGGCCTTGACCGAGCCGAGGGCGCAGTAGCCCGTGCGGTCGGTGTCGGCGCGGAAGGCGGCCGTGGCGCCCTCGAACTCGATGGGGTCGCCCTTGAACGTGCCGGTGCCGTGCGTCTCCAGGTAGCCGACCGTGCCCGCGTCGACGCCCGCACGTTCCAGGGCGCGGCGGATCGCTCCGCGCTGTCCGTCGGCGCTCGGCGCGCTGAACGCCTTCTTGTCCGCGCCGTCGTTGTTGACGCCCCAGCCCCGGATGACGCCGTGGATGTGGTCCCCGTCCGCGAGGGCCCGGTCGAGGCGCTTGAGCACCAGCGCCACGACTCCCGTGCCGCCGACGGTCCCGTCCGCGTCGGCGTCGAAGGGGCGCAGGCGGCCGCTCTTGGAGAGGATGGACCCCTTGACGTACTGGTAGCCGATCACCTGCGGCACGTGGAGGGCGGTGGCTCCGGCGACGGCGATGTCGCACTCGCCGGTGACCACGGACTGCGCGGCGAGGTGGGCCGCGGTGAGCGAACTGGAGCACGCCGTCTGGACGTTGACGGCGGGCCCGGTCAGGCCGAGCCGGTAGGCGGCACGGTTGGCGGTGAAGTCGGTGAAGTTGCCGATGGTGACCTGGAGTCCGGCGACCCAGTCCGCGATGCCGCCCTGGAGGACGTTGTTCTGGAGGTACGTCTGGAGGGAGTAGAGGTGGTAGCCGGTGCTGGCGTACACCCCCACGTCACAGGCGCCCCCGCCCGGACCACCCGCGTACCCCGCGTCCTCCAGCGCGTGGTGCACGCACTCCAGGAACAGCCGCTGCTGCGGGTCGGTGATCCGCGCCTCGTGCGCGCTCATCCCGAAGAACGCGGCGTCGAAGCCCGCGATCCCGTCGAGGACCCCGCTCGCCCCGACGAACTCCTCGGCCCGGTACACCTCCTCGGGCACACCGGCCGCGGCGAGTTCGTCCTCGGTGAAGCGGCGGATGCGGTCGGCGCCGTCGTGGATCGTGCGCCAGAACTCCTCGGGGGTGTCGGCGCCGGGCAGCCGGAAGGACATGCCGATGACGGCGACGGTGGTCATCGGGGGGCCTCGCTCCGGCTCTCGCGCTCCGCGGGTTCACTGGGTGCACTGCCCTGCCGGTCCGGCGATTCCTGCGCCGCCCCCGGTAAGGGGCCGTCGGACGCCGCCCTGCGCCCCTGGCGCACCAGGACGACGAACATCCCGAAGCACAAGGCGATCGCCAACCCGTGCAGCAGACCCACGACGTGGAACGGCGAGAAGCGGTCCAGGAGCGCGCCGCTGACCAGCATGCCGAGGCCGAACCCGGTGTTCTCGACGGACGCGGAGAGCCCGAACAGCCTGCCGCGCTGCTCGTCGGGGGCGGCCTGCAGCCGGGTCACGTAGGCGATCTCGGTGAGCCCGTCGGCCATGCCCGCCACCAGGGCCGCCGCGACCGCCACGTACGTGGGCAGTCCGGCGAAGACCACGATGAACGCGGCGGACATCACGCACGCCCCGACCGCGAACGCCCGCTCCCCCGGTCCCTGCCGCCCGCCGCGCCCGGCCCACCGCCCGCACACCTGCTGCATGACGATGTTGCCGATGGCCCACGTCGCCCAGAACTGGCTGACGAACGTGGCCGGATGGGACGGGTCGAGGTCGCTGGAGTAGACCGGTAGGGCCACGTTGTGGGAGGACGAGCCGAGGCCGTCGGCGGCCCTGAGCGCGATCATCACGGCGAGGACGGGCGCGGCCCGCAGCAACAGCATCGCCCCGGCACCGCGCCGCCCGGAGTCCCCCTTGGAGTCGCCCGTCGAGCCGTCCTCCTCGGTCTGCGCCCGCGTACGGATCGGCAGGGAGAGCAGGACGCACGCGGAGACCGCGAAGGTGGCGGCGTCGAGGGAGATCGCGGCGACGTAACCCAGCTGCGCGACCACGACGCCCGCGGAGGCGAAACCGGCGATCATGGCGAGGGAACGCCCGGTCGCGAGCAGCGAGTTGGCGCGCAGCCGCAGGTCACCGCCGACGATCTCGGGGATGCTGCTGCGCAGCGCGACGCCCGAGAGCGTCGAGCAGAAGCCCGTCACGACGGCCAGTACGTACAGAAGCCCCGCACGTCCCCCGTCGGGCATGAGCAGCAGCGCTATCATGGCGGCGCACTGCGTGAGATCGGCGCCGACCATCAACCTCTTGCGGTCGTGTGCCGAGACCAGCCGCCCGCTCACGAAGCCGGAGACGACGCTGGTCAACAGCCGTACGGCCATGAAGAGTCCAGCGGCGAGAGCACTGTCGGTCACGTCATAGATGAAGACGTTGAGGGCGACCATGTTCAGGTAACTGCCGTACGCCGATATGCCGTTGCCCACGACGAGCAGGCGAAAGTGCCGCAAGCTTCCCCCCTGGTCCACGCGCCGGGCTGCCTTGAGAACGTGCACGGCTGCTCTCAGCCGAGGCCGCCTTCACATTCACCCGCGCCGAACCCCGCTCACAGTCCCTCGAATTGGGGACTTGACACCGCCCGTTGCGCTGAGTAACACCACGTTTCCCCTGGGTGTGCGGGGTTTCCTTTCTGTTTCTTCACAGGCGTGGTTAGATCACGTTGCGGCCACAGCCGTCGTACGTGTTGACAGTCCCTCCCGGAGGGAAGATGCCAGTAAGCAGCCGCCCGCCGAACCCGCCGGCGTTGTCCCACAGGGAGCGTCAGGTGCTGGCCCATATCGCGGCAGGCCTCTCCCACAAACAGATCGCCCGGCGCCTGGGCATCAGTGTGCACACCGTGAGCACGTACTTGCGGCGCATCCGCAGCAAGCGCACCGCGCCCACGGTGGCCCATCTGATCCACCTCAGCCACACGGAGGACTGCTGACCGCCCTCCGGTGAGGCCGGCCCCGGGGCCCGGGGTCAGCCCCCGCGCCGCACCCGCGCCGCCCTGCGGGCCTCCGCGAGCTTGCGCGCCTCGGCGGTCTTCCGCGAGGACGACTTGCCGCCCTTGCCGTCCTTCCCACCCGAGCCGCCGGAGCTCTCCTTCGTGCTGCCGAGGCCGCGGAAGGGCGCGTTGTGGTTCTTGGCGCGGCCCGCGGCGGTGCCGCCGTCGAGCGGGGTGCCGGAGGGAGCCTTCGCGCCGGTGATCCGACTCAGCTCGGCCTCGCCCGAGCGCACCTTGCTGGTCCTCGGCTCGATGCCGGCCTCGGCCAGCACCTGGACGGTCTCGCGCCGCTGGCCGGAGAGCACCAGGGTGACGACGCGGCCGGACTCGCCGGCGCGCGCGGTGCGGCCCGCGCGGTGCAGGTAGTCCTTGGGGTCGGTCGGCGGGTCCACGTTGACGACGAGGTCGAGGTCGTCGATGTGCAGGCCGCGGGCCGCGACGTTGGTCGCCACGAGGACGGTGACCTGGCCGCCCTTGAACTGCGCGAGGGTGCGGCTGCGCTGCGGCTGCGACTTGCCGCTGTGCAGGGCGGCGGCGTGCACCCCGCTGTCCCGCAGGTGCTTGGTGAGGCGGTCGACGGCGTGCTTGGTGTCGAGGAAGAGCAGGACACGGCCGTCCCGGGCGGCGATCTCGGTGACGACGGCGTACCGGTCGGGGCCGTGGACGACGAGGACGTGGTGGTCCATCGTCGTGACGGCGCCCGCGGACGGGTCGACGGAGTGGACGACGGGATCGTTCAGGTAGCCGCTGACGAGCTGGTCGACGTCGCGGTCCAGGGTGGCCGAGAACAGCATGCGCTGCCCGTCGGGGCGCACCTGGTCGAGGGCCTCGGTGACCTGCGGCAGGAAGCCCATGTCGCACATCTGGTCGGCCTCGTCGAGGACGGTGATCCGGACCTTGCCCAGTCGGCAGCCCCTGCGGTCGATGAGGTCGTGCAGGCGTCCGGGGGTGGCCACGACGACCTCGGCACCGTCGCGCAGCGCGGCGGCCTGGCGGGCGATCGAGATGCCGCCGACGACGGTGGCCATCCGCAGCCGCAGCGCCTCCGCGTACGGCGTGAGCGCCTCGGTGACCTGCTGCGCCAGCTCGCGGGTGGGCACGAGGACCAGCGCGAGGGGGTGCTTGGGCTCGGCGCGCCGTCCGGCGAGGCGGGCGAGCAGCGGCAGGCCGAAGGCGAGCGTCTTGCCGGAGCCGGTGCGGCCGCGGCCCAGGACGTCGCGCCCCGCGAGGGCGCTGGGCACCGTGGCGGCCTGGATCGGGAAGGGCTCGGTGACGCCGACTTCGTCGAGCTTCCGCAGCAGCGCGGCGGGCAGTCCGAGGTCGGCGAAGGAGGAGAGGGAGACGGCGGGCAGACCGGCGTCGGTGCCGGGGCGGTCGTCCTGGGGGGTCGGGGTCATGGCGAGCCTTCCGCATCGGGAGCGTACGCGCGTACCGAGGAAGGCCCGGCAGGCTGCGGCCCAGCGGGCGCGGGCCGGGGTGGTGCGCCGCTCCGGCGGGGCCGGGGCGGGTGGGGCAGACGAGTCGGGCTGTACGCCGGGTTCTGTACCGCGGGTCCTCGCGGACGTCGCGGTGACGGCCATCCATCTAGGGCCGGCATTGCTGCCGGCCTCGTGCGGTCTACCCGCGGACTCGGGCGGGCAGCCCTCGATCGTCCGCGCAGAAGCGCCTTTTCCTGAGAAGAGACGCTTCCTCTTGACCTTGCTCCAGGTGGGGTTTACCTAGCCGCCTGAGTCACCTCAGGCGCTGGTGGTCTCTTACACCACCGTTTCACCCTTACCGAGGGCCTTGCGGTCCCCGGCGGTCTGTTCTCTGTGGCACTGTCCCGCGGGTCACCCCGGGTGGCCGTTAGCCACCACCTTGCCCTGTGGAGCCCGGACGTTCCTCGGGAAGGGCCCCCGAAGGGGTCTTCACGCGGCCGCCCGCCCGGCTCGTCTGCCGTGCCGACCATGGTACCCGCCGGTCCTGCCGGGTCGGCGCCGCGGCCGCCCTCGCGGTCGCCGTCGCCAGGACCGATCCGGCGAGGATCAGGGCGAAGGCCGCCACGACGTCGCCCGTGAGCGGCTCGGAGAGGAACGTGACACCGGCCGCCACAGCGACGGCCGGGTTGACGTAGGTGAAGACGACCGCGCGGGTCGGTCCCGCCTCCCTGATCAGTTCGAGGAAGACGACGAAGGCCAGCGCCGTGCAGATGACGCCGAGGCCCGCGAGGGAGGCCAGGGTCGCGGTGTCGGGCACGGCGGCGGGCCGGGACGCCACGGCGGCGGGGGCGTAGACGAGCGCGGCCAGGGCGAGGCACGGGGCGATCAGCTGCAGGGTGGGGACGTCGCGGAGGTGCCGGGCCACGATCAGGGGGGCGATGGCGTACCCGAGGGCGGTGAGCATGACCTCCGTGAGGGACCAGGCGTCGCCGCCCGTCAGGTGGGGCACCGTGAGGACGGCGACGCCCGCGAGGCCGAGGCCGAGACCGGTGAGGCGGCGCGCGCCGAGGCGTTCCGTGTCGCCGAAGAAGCGGGCGAGGAGGGCGCCGATGATGGGGACAGCGGCGATGAGGAGTCCGGCCGTGGAGCTGGAGATACGGCGCTCCGCGTCGGTCAGCGTCCACCACGGGCCGAGGATCTCCACGCAGGCGAAGACGAGCATGGGGCGCCAGTGCGTCCTGAGCACGCCGGTGAGCCCGCCCTGCCGTACGGCGAACGGGAGCAGCAGTGCCGCGCCGAGCGCACAGCGCGTGAAGACGACGGTCGACGGCGACAGATCGCTGTCGACCGCCACTTTGATCATGAGATAGGGGATGCCCCACAGGACACCCATGAGGGAGAAGAGGAACCAGGCGCGTGCCGTCATGCGGGCAGTTTCGGCCGCGTCACCGTCCGGTGTCTTGAACGCTGTTGCGACGGACGCTGCCGCTGCGCACGCTGTTGCGGTACGCCGCCGGGGTCACCCCGAGGACCCGCCGGAACCAGCGCGTGAGGTGCGCCTGGTCGGCGAAGCCCACCAGCGGGGCCACCTCGGCGGGGCGCAGGCCCGCTTCCAGGTGGGCGCGGGCCAGGGTCACGCGGTGCTGGGCGAGCCAGGCGTAGGGCGGCATCCCCGTCGACGTACGGAAGGCGCGCAGGAGCTGGTAGCGGGAGAGACCCAGCGGGGCGGCGAGTTCGGTGAGGGTGGGCGGGGTCAGCAGTTCGTCGGCGAGCCGGCCGCGCACGGTGCGGGCGATGTGGTCGGCGCCGGGGACGCGGTCGTCGAGGGGGCGTGCGGTGCCGTGCCTGCGGGCGAGGGCGGCGAGCAGCCACGGGATCCGGGACTCGGCCTCCAGCGGGTCGGCGTGCGCGCTCAGTTCGGTGTGGGCGGCGCGCAGGGCGGCGGCGAGCTCCGGGTCGTCGACCACGGGGTCGCGGAAGTGGGGCGGAGCGACCGTTCCCTCGGTCAGGAGGAACGGCGCCGGATACATGGCGCGGTAGGAGTACCCGCCCGCGGAGGCCGGGCCGCCGGTGTGCACCTCACCGGGGGCGAGGACGACGATGGAGCCGGGCCCCACGTCGAGCCGCCCGCCCCGGTAGTCGATGACCTCGCAGCCGCCGACGCAGACGCCGACGGTGAACTCCTCGTGGAAGTGGGGCGCGTAGCGGTGCCGGTCGAAGCGGGCGGTGAGGAGGTCGAGGGGCGGGTTGCACGGGCCGAGCGGGGCGCGGGCCCAGACGGCCTGTTCGCGGGGTCGCCCGTTCGCCCCCGTGGTCCCATAACCCATGCGCTGCCCATCCCCCCGGTGTCGTCTCACCGGTCCAACACCCGCACACCCCTCTTCCATACCGCCCCGGGGTCGACGCCGTCCGGGAGGGCCCACCCCGCGATGCTTGACCTTGTCGCGGCGTCAACGTTTCTACTGGGCTCATGCGGATCGGAGAACTCGCCGGCCTTGTCGGGCGGGGCTGAAGATTTCAGTAGCGCAAGATTCTTTTCAGTGGGTTCTTCAGTGCCGCACTGAAGATTTCAGTGTGCTAACGCAGCGTGATGGCATCGCCCAGCGCAGCGGGATCCCACCCGTCCTCTCCTTACGTCTGGCGTGCAGCCAGTTCCACCACCGTCACGTCCGCAGGCGCCCCGACCCGAGTGGGCGGACCCCATACGCCCGCGCCGCGGGAGACGTACAGCTGGGTGTCGCCGTACCGCCCAAAGCCCGCGACCGTCGGGGTGAGGGCGTCCGCCCCTCAGCTTCACCCGACCGGTGCGCGTGCTTCATCAACCAGTAGATCCGGAGTCTTCAGCCGTCGGGCACTGCCGTCATACGCCTTTGAGGTCGTGAGGGTCACGTTTGTTGCCTTGGATCCGGATCATGATCACTGTGCGAGGCCGGTCATCCCCGGCGGGCCCGGGAACGGTACGAACGTGGACGCAGGCGGGAACGGAAGCCAGCCCCTTGGGTTTGTCAGTGAGATCAAGGACCACAAGGAAACTCAGGGGCGGGCCGTTTACCTAGTAAGAGATTGCTTGTTGAAGGAATGCTCTGGCGTAGGCGTCCCATGTGGGGGTTGCCCAATCTCGCTTGAGTTCCAGCGTGATCAGTTCATCGTGCGGACGCCAGGCGACATCAACGCGGCCGGCGCCGATGTTGCTGACCTCAAGTTCCACCCGCAGGCCCAAGCCTCGGAGATAGTCCCGCAGGTCTCTGCCTAGTTCCTTCTCATGGGGTTTGGGCTCGTCCTTCTTGAGGCGGCGGAGATACTTGCGCGCGTCGCCGCCGAACATTTGGGTCTCGTTGAGCCTCAAGTCTAAAAAGCGCAGGAGATATATGAGGATGCGGTCGATGTCAGCGGCGAACTGGTCTGCATAGCCGTATGGGCACTGCCGCCGCAGCTCATCGCGGGTAGCTCGGAAGGCAGTCGCGACTACGGGAATCTCGTCGACGGGCTCTCGCGCCTGGCGTGCCCGCCACATGTCGGCTAGGCAAGCAGTGATTTCGGGAGCTGTGATCAGAAAGGTCGACAGGCGGTCGGCATAGGCGGGAGGTAGGGGGAGCCCGGCAAGTACGCTTGCCGGGCTCTCAGATTTTGGGCCGGGGTCCTGCCTTCCGGCTGCCAAGGCTTCGCGGAGAGCTACAGCCTGTTCCCGCACAACCGGCGTCACGGGGTCTTGGTCGCTCCCCGACGAGGCCCCCAGCTCCACAAGCCACTCATCAAGTAGGGCCAGGCCGCTTTCGCGGGCGAGCAGTGTCTGCTCCACTCTTGGCGACAGCACGGCATGCAAACCGGGTGCGGAGACCGATGCCGCGGGCACGCCAATTGGTAGAGAACCGTCGCTGGGGGTGAGGAGATCGAGCGTACGGTGGGCTGTGTAGACGTCGACGAGACTGGTGACGACTGCTGCGGCATGCAGCCAGGAGCCCTCTCGATCGGCACGTTGGGCGCCGACAAGAGTGTCGAGGAGCCGTTGCCACGTAGCCAGGGTGTCCAGACGAGGAGTGCGCCACCCGGGTGGTAACCCAAAAAGGTTCAACCGGATGTCGAGGATGGCGTCTTGAAGCCGACGGACGGTGTCGTCTGGGACGGTGACGCCCGCCGCGTAGGCGAGGAGCGCGTCGAGAGCAGCGCCGAAAGCAACTGCATCCGGTCGTTCCTCCATGCAGGAAGCGTCACTCAGATACTCGCGGGCTCTGAGGAGCTGAGGCTGAGCCTGGTCCACAGTAGCGCTGGAAAAAGCTTGCCGTAGCGTGAGCATGCCGAGTTCGAAGGCTGCGTCGTCCGCAACGTCGTCGTGGTCGAGGACCTGCTCAAGTAGCGCGGTAATCTCCAAAGCTGGGAACTGCTCGGCGACCGCGCCGGCCACACGGACGGCTCGGGCAGCGAAGTCATCGTCGATTCGGGCCACTTCTCTGCGCATCCGACGCAACCGGTCCACGAGCCCATGGTGGCTGGCGATACCAGCCAACACCAGGCGGGCACATGATTCCAAGGCAATTCCGCCCAGCAGGTCCAGCCGGGTGCGGCTGATATCCAGCCAGGCATCGGCGAGATCCTCCCCGAGAACACGCACGGCTGCGGGGTGGGTGAGCAGGGCTGTGACGACATCCTCAAGAAGTAATGGGTCGTCAAGGACCGCGGCAGCGAGCAGGAAGTCCTGACCAGTGGGGCTGGCCAAGGTAGAGGCGTCATCGCAGACGATCGTCACTAGGGCCGGCAGATCGTCATGGTCGAGCAGTTCGTCACGAGCTTCCGTGAGGAGAACGGAACCGCCGAGGTCCGCCAGAGTAGGAGGAGGTGTGCCAGCGGTTCGGGCACGAGCTAGGAACCGCAGAGGATCTTCCGAGGGGCTAAGCACGATCGCTCCTCCTATCTGCTGTCGGGCCGATCCTGAGCATCGGACTCTAAGCCGCAAACCTCAAGTGGCCCTGCACGCTTGAGGGGCCGAACGCCCTCACCACAGGCGTTCCCCCGGCGGAGCAAGACGCAACTGTTTGTTAGGGATCAGGGAAGCCACGTCTTCGCCGCGGGCTGTGGCGATGATGACCTGCAGCTCAGGCGCCAGGTCGGTGAGTTTGACTAGGTCCGTCACCATCAGCCGCAGGTCCTTGCTGTCGACCTCCTCGGCTCCGGGAGAATCCACGATCAACAGTCCTGGGTGCCGACCCACTCCGCTGCGGATACCGTGCCTCAGCAAAGCTGTCGTGGTGACGATTTTGAGCCGTAGTTGCTCCCCCTCGGTCAGGGAGCCGTAGGAATGTCGCTGTCCGCCTTTCCAAACCGTGAGGGTGGCACCAGTGCCCAGTTCCACACGCTGCAGCATCTCCAGACCCAAAGCACGGCCCATGGTGACGATGTCTTGCTCAACGTCTCTCAGGACCTGCTTCAGCGCGGCGGTCCGCCGGGCGTGCGCGGCCTTCCCTGCGGCCTTGAGGATCGCGTCAGCTGCCTCCAACGGGGAGATGTCGACTGCCGCATCCAGGTGGGCGAAGCGGCCCGTCCGCTCAGCGACGGCCCCCTCCAAACGGGCCACGGCCAGTTCAGCAGCCCGACGCTCACCGATACCCGGGCTCCGCAGCGCAGCGTTGAGGGTCGCTTCTGCCTGGTCGACGGCAGCCGTCGCTGCCGACACTAGTGACTGAGCCGTGGCCAGATCGCTGGCGGCTTGTTCAACTTCCAGCTGCAGGCGCTCCAGCGCATCACGCAGAGTGTCCGGTGTCTCCTCCTCGGCCTTGCCAAGAGCGTCGTCGCCTTCAGCGGAGTCCGGTAACCGAGAGTCGCACAGCGAGCAGTGCCCTTCCTGCTCACGGGCCCACTGATCCTTCGTGACCTTGGTGTCACAGCGGGGGCAGATCGTCGGTGTCAGCGTGTGAAAGAAGGCTTGGGCCAGTGCAGCCTCCTGCGCCGTCTGCACCGCGTGGGCGAGGCTGTGCCGCTGTTCATCCAGCGTGTCGTGACGTAGGCGGGCCTCTACCAGTTGACGCTGCACCTCGCCGGCCGCCGTCGTGGTCTCAGCCAGCGTTCGGTAGGCGGCGCTCAGATCGGAGGCGGGCCTTCCCTCTTCTGGCAACACCTGCAGACGGGCGCGCTCAGCATCCAACTGTCTAGTCAGTTCGCCCAGTTGTGCACGCCGCGCCTCGGCGTCGGCCGCTGCTCTCTGTCGAGCAGCTGACAGTTGGGCAGCCACCACCTTCTGCGCCACTGATGCGGCAACCATCGTCGCCGCCCACGGCGCACCCAGGAACAACTCCAGCAAGCGGGTTGGAAGCGCATTCTTTGAGTCGTTGCCCAGCAGATGCCCCAGGCCCTTCCGATTGATGTACAGGCCGCTGGCGTAGGAAGGCCAGGACAGCTCTCCGGTTACCGGCAGGGCCTCCGCGTCTCCACGCGGCTTCTGCTGGATACGCAGGGGCTCCAGCCCAAGTCGGTCGAGCATGAAGCCATCCATCGACTCCTCGAACGCCTTCAGGCCGTCAAATTCGATTAGGACGGCACCAGTCTGCTTGGAAACTACTCGACCGATGGGAATTCCATTGGCGACGGCCATCTCGACCATGAGCAGCTCATCGTCCAACACGAACTCGGTGCGTACGCGGCGCAACCAGCTTCGCACATCGCGCTGCAATCCGGCTCGGCCGCGCAGGCACCACAGGACGATCTCGAGGATGCTGGACTTTCCAGCCTCGTTCTTTCCAGTGGAGGCCAGACACCACACCCCGGGCCCTGGTTCCCATTCGAAACGGAAGGGAATGGTGGCTGGGTCATCTTGATTACTGTCCGGAGCGGGCCGGGTGCCTTCGAATTCCACTGCCGTCACCAGAATCCGATGCGGCCGAGGAAGCGCCGTATGAGCCCTTACCCCGTGCTCGGCCAGCACTTCGCGCACGACCTCGACCGGCTGCCGCGACGCCTTCGTGATCTCCGCCAGCCACGCTTCGACCGGCCCCGTGGCGTCGCCTTCCACCGTTGCATCATTTTGATTCATGCCGCCAACCCCTCCTGTGCCAGTGCCACGTCGAGTCGCTCTCTGACTTTGGCGGTAATGCCCCCGATGATTCGGCCCTCGGGAGTGCTCGCATACTCCTCGTGTCCGTACTGAAGCGCCTTCAGCTGCCCCCCGGACATCCCCCGCGCTGCCATCAAAACGTAGCGGGCTTGCTGGTCGTACCAGGCCAGTTGAGGCTCTGTGGTTCGCAGCTCCTGTGCGCATGCGACCCCGGCGTCCAGCAGGTAGTAGTCGCGGCGCTGCACCCGCCCGTCGGACACCCGGCCTGCTCGCCGAATAGCGATTAGCTCTAGGTGTCGTAGCACGCTCAAGGCATTGTTCAACTGCTCGAACGCCCCATGCCGCCCCCGGAGCATGCGGTAGGTGTGCAGCTCCGGCTCCCGCTCCTCCAGCACCGTGCGCGCGTCGAGAAGAGAGTCGCTCGACAGGCGTCCCTCTTCCCACCCAGAGATGATCACGTTGGCGAGGTAGTCCGGGTTACGTATGAGGAAGTCGAGCTTCTGAAGCTTTCGCTCCGAATGGATCACTCTTACCGCCGTCAGCGGCACATCACTCTCGGTGCCACACGCGTCCCCTAATCGATCCAGGATAAAAAGCATGCGCACCGCTGTCTGTCCAGTAGTCGGAACAGCTATCCCGAACACCCCCCTACCTACACCACACGCCGACTCTGCTTCGCCAGCAGGTACATACGTGTAGTGACCATACCGGCGCGGTGTCGACTTGGGGAGAGATTCAACAAGGGCCAGATCCGAGGATGCAGCACCCTCTGAGACGAGTTCTTTGACTGGCCACTCCACGACGAACGAGCTCTTCCAGGGGTGCCCCTGCCTACCCGGACTGTGGACAGAGAGAACCGAACTCTCATGATCAGAACGCGGAGGTCATGCCAGCACGGCACTTCTTCCTTGAGAGAGCAATCTCGAAGCGGTCTGAGGAGGGGGCTCAGCGCTCACGGCTCACGGCTCCTATCCGTCTGCGGAACGTTGAACCGTAAGAATCGCCATCGTGTTGGCGGTCATCGGCGGGAAAGGTTCGGCCGTTCTCGTACAGTGAGCCTCTTCCATCCTGCCCAGGGCGACTGGGGGTTGGACGGGCCTGCGGCACGTCGAAGCTCCTGATAGCCGAGTTATCGACCAAGATCAACCGTCGTTCCAGGAGCTCCGTGTGCTTGTGTACCCGTCGGCCATCGATCTATCCACCGCGCATCTACGTCACCTGAGCCGGGTGCTGGCGGTACGACGCCGAGAGATTGGCAGTCGATGGCGGCGGCTAGCTCCCAGGCGTCAGGCCCTGCTTCCCCTGGACCATCTGCGGTGTGGCAACACGTATGCGCAGCTCGCGGCCGGGTTCGGCGCCGGGAATGCTACCGTGTACCGCAACGTCCGCGAGGCGATCGGCGTCCTGGCCGTGCTCGCGCCCCTCGCTCAACGAGGCGCTCGTGACAGCCCGTTCTAAGGCGTACGTGATCGTGGACGGCACCGTGCTGCCGATCGACCGGATCGCCGCCGACCAGCCCTACTGCTCCGGCAAGAAGCGGCATCACGGTATGAACGTTCAGGTGTTGACCGATCCGTTCGGCCGGCTGCTGTGGGCCTCGCCCGCACTGCCCGGCGCGACACACGACCTGACGGCGGCCCGCGAGAGCACGACATCGTCGACGCCCTCGCTGACGCCGGCCTCAAGTACTGAGCCGATACGGCGTATCAGGGCGCGGCCCGCAACGTCCGAGTCCCGTTTAAGGGGCGACGCCCCAATCGGTGGTAACGACGCCACAACACCACCCACGCCAAGATCCGTTGCGTTGGCGAGCAGGCCATGGCTAGGCTCAAGAGCTGGCGCCTGCTGGGCAAGTTGCGCTGCAGCACCAACCGCATCACCGCGATCGTCAGGGCCGTGCTCGCTCTGCATCTTGCGGCCGCTTCAGGATGAAAACACCTCACTGTACCTAACAAGACACATGTGCAACGGAGTTCGATGCGACGGGTGCCCCAGTCCAGTACCCAACTGCGAGGCAGACTTGGCTTGCCTGTGCGAGCGCAAGAAGCGTCACCACTAGAGGACCTGACCTTCGCGTAGACAGCTCGCCAACGACAGGATCATGGCAGCATGGCACACAAAGAAGCAGCACTGTAAACAGAGCAACTGGGGGGCCAGTGCGTGAGGTTGTCTACTTGTCCGAGGGAAAGCTGAATGAGTTCCTTCCGGAGCCTCGCCGCGCTCTCCCAACCGTCAAGCTGCACGCTGGAGTGTCCGTCGCCGGGATCAACGTCGAGACGCCCACGCCGGACAACGTGCGGGATCTACGGCGCCACCTGGAACGGGTGGAGAAGGAGATGAGTCTTCACACAGCCTGGTACACGGAACCGGATCTCACACCAGGTCGCTGGGTCCAGTTCGAGGCACCGCTCAACTGGTTCACACTCCGGGGCCGGTACCAAGATCTCGTGCTGTTCGTGGATCCGACCTCCGACTCAGCGTCGCCTCATGAGCCCGGTGCCGGCCGTCGACTGCTGCTGCACGGATCTGCCCGGCATCTGCTCGGTCGACCCCCTATCCAGGTCGACGGGCCAGAATTGACCGGCCTCGAGGGCAACGGCCACAGCGCTGGCAGACTCTTCGTCACTAACGCTGGCCATATCGTCAATGCGCTGACTCACGCTCACGACCCACTTGAAGAGGGTAGCGGAGCCCCCGAGGGGCCGTCCGTGCCCCCAACATCCCTGCGGCGCAGTGGCATCCGCGATCTCCTCGCGGCCGTGGACGCCGACAGCGGCGAAGTTAGCACCCACGCCTTGATGATCGGCTACGCCCGAGTTAGTGCACTACTACCTGAGACCGACACCGAGATGGGCTGCCTGGTGGCTAGCCCACTCATTGTGGAATACGCGAACTAGCCCAGTTTGACGGCGGTACCAACCTGGGCCGCGTGTCGCAAGACCACCCTGGAGGGAGGCCACCGTGGAAGATCGAAACGACACACCTCAGGACCTACCGGTGCAGGTACAGCAGGTACGTCAGGCACTGACCCACGAGTTCGCCAACCTCCTGGACCTGACCGACGTATCCAGCCGCTCTCAGGAACAGCAGGAGACGGTTTTCCTCAGTCGCGCGCTGGCCGCGAAGGCAGTGCAACTGGTCGCGGGATGCACGACAGTGGAGGCGGCAAACTCCGTCACTGATGGGGTCGATGATAACGGTATCGACGCCGTCATGGTCTCATCGGACACAGCTGAAATCTGGTTGACTCAGGCACGTTGGAGCAACAAGGGAAGAGCCAGCTTTGACAGCGCTTCCATATTGCAGCTGCTTCACGGCCTGAGGCGGCTTGTTAATCTTCGATACGACCGCTTTAATGCAAAGTTTGACCCGCTGATCGAACAACTCAATACGGCGCTCAAGGCGCCATCCTGCCGAATTCATTTGGTTCTCGCCGCCATGGGCGATACTGGACTTGCTGCTGGAAGTCGAGACCTCCTGGACGAGGAGGCATCAGACTTCAACGACGAACAAGAGTTGCTGGACTTTCGATTCCTCGGCGCCGCCGATTTTCATTCCGCGGCACGGCGGGGCGTGGTCCCTGAGTCAGTGTCGGTGACCGCCACGCTGTCCGACGGCTGGCACATGAACTCCACCCCTTACCAGACCTATCTCGGCACGGTGGGCGCAGACGAACTCGCTAATTGGTACGAGGAGCACGGTCGGCAGCTCTTCGACCAAAACGTTCGCTATCCATTGGGCTTGACCAATGTCAACCTCGCCGTCATCGAGAGTCTACTGAATAGCCCTCATGAGTTCTGGTACTTCAACAACGGCGTCACGGTGTTGTGCGACTCCGTACGAGCCCACTACTTTGCCAGACGCGCGATCGGCCAGCCCGCACGGCTAGAACTGGTCAATGCCCGAGTCGTCAACGGTGCCCAGTCAGTCGCTTCCATTCATCACGCCTACGGACGGGATCCCGAAGCGGTCATGGAAGCGCGCATCTCGCTCCGAGTCATCTGTTTGGACGGTGCCCCGGCCGACCTGGCTCAGCGGATCACGCAAGCCACCAATACGCAGAATCATGTCGAGCCACGAGATTTCGCCGCGCTCGACCCTCAGCAGCTGCTCATCCGTCAGGATTTCGCTGTGTCCCTCGGCAAGATATACGTACTCAAACGCGGTGAGCTCGAGCCTGCACCCGCCGCTGGATGCACCGTTGTCGAGGCGGCATTTGCTCTGGCCTGCGCCTACCCCGACGCTGCCGTGGTCGCCCGCCTCTGGCGGGACAGTAGCGTTTTGTGGAGCGATGGACCCCGCGGAATCTACACCCAGCTCTTCGGCAGCCCCCCGACTGCACTGCAGATCTGGCGGTCAGTCGGGCTCATGCGCGGAGTCCGCGATGCGCTAGCGACTCTTTCAGCTGGCCTTGAAGGCCGCGACCAGATGGTCGCCGATCGGGCTGATTTGCTCATCACCCACATCGCCTTCCAACTGATCGGTAACGATGGCATCGATGAACCAGGCGACGAGTGGGATGCCAGACAGCAGACAACGCTCAGGCGGACCGATGAGCTCCTGTTGGGGCTGATTGAAAAACTGGGCGCCGAGTATGGCCAGTTCGCGCTACTCGCACGCATCCTCCGCGATCAGGAGCGCTGCCGTCACCTGGCGTCGAGTGTGCTGGAGTCCCTGAAAAATGGTGGGGCCGCGCAGCTTCCACGCCCAGGAGGGCCAGCTCGCCGGCGACGCCCGAACGCCGTTCCCTTGCTGGTTCAATACGGCCGCCTCGAAGATGGGACGCAGTTGGTCTACCGACCGAACAGCGCCCCGGAACGTGAAGCACTTCACGAGTGGCTCAGTGAGGCCCCAGAGCGGTATCTGGCCTCCTGGGTCAACGACGACCGAAAGCCTCTGGTCTGGGCTGTAGACGGGCAGCGCTATTCGCCGACCGGTCTGGTGTTCCGAATTTGGGAGGAGGCCCACTGGGCCGAGCATCCCGCGGCAGTAGCCGGTACGAGAAACTGGTACGTGCCGGGCGAAGGCACACTAGCCAGCCTTGCAAGCAAGCTATTGGCCGATGAAGAAATAGCGAGTGACGGTCCTGGTGCGAAGTGACGCCCGCGTCCTCAATGAGCGCTACGAGATGCGCCAGCGAATCGGCGGCGGCGCCATGGGAGAAGTGTGGCTGGCATACGACTCCGAAGCGCGTCGCTCTGTTGCCGTCAAGTTGATTCATCGGGAGCTACTAGATTCGCACGCTCCAGAGGAGGCGATTCAGCGCTTCGAACGAGAGGCGGAGTTGCTCGCACGACTGCGGCACCCTGGCATCCCAGAATTCCTTGGCGCCCATCTGGGCCTCGGGGCAGACGACCCTTACCTCGTGATGGAGCTTGTTCTCGGGCAGGATCTGACGGAAATCGTCGGCGGCAGGGGCAGCCTGTCCGAGGACGAGGTGGTGTCCATCGCCGTTCAGATCTGCCATGTCCTCGAGTACACTCATGCAATTCCGGTTGTCCACCGGGACCTCAAGCCAGCGAACATCATGTTGACGGACTATCATCGAGTGGTGATTCTTGATTTTGGCGTAGCCAGGATGTTCAGGACGGACCACGCGCGATTGACCCAGCACGACAGGGTGCTAGGCACGGTTGCATATATGCCTCCTGAGCAGTGCGAAGGACGCGATGTCAATCCCCGTAGCGATCTGTACTCTCTTTCTTGCTTGCTGTACGAACTTCTAACAGGCGTTCCGCCATTCACTGGCAACGCCGCCAGAGTCATGTACCACCACCAGTACCATGCACCCATTTCGATCAGCGTGCTGCGCCCCGGGGTCAACCCGGCGCTGGAGTCCGTAATCATGGCTGGATTGGCGAAGCGGGCTATTGATCGGCCGGCGACAGCTCGCGAGTTTCGGGAACGAATTAGCTCACAGCCGTTGAAATCGGAGGATTCTGGCACTCCTCCCTCGAACCTTCCAATCCAAACCCCGAACGTGCACAGCCCGAGTCATGCTGTAGCCGAACCTCTTCCGCTACAGGTGCGGGTCGTGCAAGCCCAGGCGCTCTTCGACGAGGGCTTGATTGCACAGTCCATGCCGATGTTCGCCAGCCTCGTGCGAGAGTTGGAAGAACTCGGCTCGGAGCATGCCGCCGAAGCAGCGAAGTGCCGCTTCATCCATGCGCGATGTCAGGCGCACCTTGGACTTCAGCAAGATGCGCTGAAGGGCATGCAAACGCTCGCGGAACAACTGCGCCTGTGTAGTGCACCTGATGATCGACTTCTGCTTGAAGTTCGCTTCCAAATAGGGCAGTTACTGCTTGACTTGGGAGACCAACACGGTCTTAGCGAGTTCGCAGACGTCTACACGATCTTGACCGCGGCTGGTCGCGCAGGGGATGCACAGATGATCGCGGAGGTGCGTACGGCACTGGCCCGAGCCGCCTCGTTCGGCTAGTACTCCAGCCGTAGATCGTGATCTTCATGTCTGAGGCCCCTGCCGACAGCTTCCGCCAGGCCCGCTTGGTTACCTTCGCGGCCAGGGCGTCCGCGCGGAACTTCCCAGCACCGGTGGCCACTTCATGGGAGCACGCCACGGCAAGGACGTAGCCGACTCGCGCTCCTCCAGCGCCGCCTGCAGCTTCGGGTTGACGCCATAGACCTCGTCACCTACGACCCAGCCCACGCGGGGCCCGGCATCCAGGAACCGGCCGATCATGCGCGCGGCCAGCTCCGGCTCTGTCGCGAAGACGGTGTCCCATCCCATCCCATCCAGGACGTCATCACCGGCAATCTGGGGCTACGTTCTCGGCGGACTGGAAGCGTCGCGAAGCCGGTCGAGGACATCCGGGGCCAGTGCCTGAGAAATGAGCGCACCCAGCTGATCGCTTGCACGGAACAGATAGGACGGCGGGTTGCCGTCGAAATCCCGGAGGCTGGCCGGGCGTAGGACCGTAAAGGCGTGCCCCGCTGCCGCAGCTGTGTCGTCACTCGCAAGAACGGCGGCAATGACGCGGAGCACCGCAGCTGTGGTAACCGGGTCCCGCTCCATGCTGTATGTACTGGGAGAGGTCCGTCGCCAGGGGTACAGGAGTCCGGCATCGGTGGCGCGCCAGACGACGGGATGGGGATCGGCGTCATTCCACATCGACCCGCGCCCCTGCGTGGTGTAGCGCTCCCGCAGAGCGAGGTCAGGGCTGGTGAAGGCCTGCACGCGCAGCGGGTTGGGTTCGTTCAGCAGAATGCGCAAGGCCCGCAGGTCGTCATACCACTGCTGGTCCGTCGACGACGGTCCTTCGACCGCGATCCGGACCAGCCGCTGGTGGGTGTCGCGTACCAGCGGATCGGTCACGGGCGGTGTGGTGATCTCCCACAGAGGTCGACCGCAGCGCTTGCGCTTGGGGCGACGCTTGCCGGACACCCGGTCCTGCTCGTCGGCGAGCGGGATGAACCCCGGACAGCGGCCCGGCGCGTCCCCGCGCAGGACCGAGGGCGAGAAAGGGGAGCCGCAGTTGGGGCAGAAGGAGACGGTGTAGCAGTCGTGATCGGGACACATCACCGCCCACGACCGATACCACCACAGTGGCCAGCGGGTGGGCGGCTCCACGCACCGGGGGCAAAATGCCCATGTCTCTTCGGGCGCCTCGGGCATGTCGCTCAGTCGGTACGGTCTGCTTTCGCGTTCCTTGACGATACCGAGCAGTGTCATGGCACGGATGGCTTTGGGGTCCAGCCCTGTTGCGGCATGCAGCAATTTGGCTGACGCCAGGGGCAGTTCGGCGGTATGGCGGGCTAGGCGTGAGGCATGGGCGGTCTTCGGTTCCAGACCCAGCCGGTGCATGACCTCGGTGCGGTCCACTTCGTACACCGCGGCGAGGTGATCGACCCAACTGAACAGGGACTCGCCGGGCAGCGGCACGGGGACTACCGGGAGTCTGCGCAGCCGCCGGTGGCTCTCGGCCTGTGAAACAACCATCTATCAGTCGCCAGTTGGTTCTGCGGGTGTGTGCTGGAACAGCTCGTACGGCTCGACTCCCAGCGCGCGGGCCAGGGCCGGGATGCGGTCGACGGAGACGCTGTGGATCGCCGCCTCCACCTCCGCGTAGAACGAACGGTCCATCCCTGCGGCGGCCGCCACCGCGGTCTGGGTCAGTCCGGCACGCGTACGCAGAGCCCTCAACCGCCGCCCAAAGGCCAGCCGTTGAGCTGGGACGCCCGTACTGGAATCGCTGTTCGCCACGGACGGCACCGTAGTACAGTCCCCCGACTGTAGGAGATCTCCTACAAGCTCAGCTCGGGAGGGGGATGGGTGGACGGCACCTGGGACGTGCCACGCAGGCTTCCGGCGGTGTTGCTTCCGGTAGCGGGCGAGGCGTTCCCGTCCTGGCTCCACCGTGTGGCGGCTGACTGGCGGATCCCGCCGGGGCAGGCCGTGCAGTTGCTGGGCCTGGAGTGCACCCCGGGGTACCGGGTGCCACGGCCGACATGGTTCGGCGTCTCCCTCACACAGCGCAGCCTTCAGGGACTGACGGCGGCGACGGGGCTCGGCAAGCGGGCTCTGGACGCAATGCAGCTGTCGCGGTACGCGGATACCGCACTCGAGTTCTTCGGCCGTGAACTGCCCCACCAGCCACGGGAGGTGACCTCCCTCCGGCGCCCTCGCCAGGAGTGGGCGTTGACCACCTCCAGCCGTGCGTGTCCGCACTGCCTGGCCCTCACCCCGGTGTGGCCGGTGTGGTGGCGCCTGGGCATCGCGGCGGTATGCCCCGAGCACCGGGTCCTGCTGGTGGACGTGTGCAATCAGTGCAACAGGCGCCTCGGCTCCGGCTACACCGGTCGTCCGCGGGGCCTGACTGCTCGCCAGCCGACGCTCGACCTGGACCGGTGCAACAACCGGCGGCCCGCGGATCACGAAGGCAAGGCCGGGCTGTGCAGTCGACGCCTGTCCACGCTGGCGACCGTCGCCGTGTCGGCCGAACTTGCCGCACTGCAACAGCGGGTCCTGGACATCGCGGACGGCAGCCCGGCCCATCTGGCGGGCAGCACCGTGACACAGGCCGGGTTCTTCGCCGCACTGCGGTTCCTCACCGGCGTGGTCCGGCTGGTGGCGACCGCCGAGGAGACGGCGTCCTGTCCGGCGCTGCCCTCCACGGCGGCCGCGACGTTCACCGCCGATCAGCACGAGGGGCAGCGGGCCCCGGCGGGGCGCACGGGCAGCCGGCTGCAAGCCTGTCCGCCCAGCGCCGCGCACGCGGCAGCCGTCCTCGCGCTGAGCACACCGGTCCTCTTCGCCTCCGACCGGCGCACGTTCCAGGACCGGTTGACGATGTGGATGGACCGCGCCGCGGCGATCAGGCGTCTGCCGGGCGAGGGTGATCCTCTGCGGTCGCTGCCCCGCCCCGCCTGTCTGGAGCCGTTTCTGCACGCTGCGGGTGTCCTCGCCAGTCGCCCCCGGGCCGCGCCTTTGTTCACCGCGGACCACCTGCCGCATCTCGTCGACGCCGGCGACTACACGGATCTGATCGCCAAGCATCTGCCTCACACCGCCGAGATCGGCGGTCGCCGCCTGGCAGCGTTGGCGCTGGCCCGCCATGCCGGGGAGGCCAGTTGGCTGCACGCCGCCACCGCACTGGGCATGAACCCCGTCACGGCCGCACAGGTGACGAACACGCTCGAGCCGCGCATCAGTGACGTCAGTGCCTTCTGGAGTGACATCGAGCAGCTCGGCACAAGGATCGTCGAGCGCGGCCTGACCGACTACGCTGCCCGGCGCCGGGCTCTGTCCGATCTGACCATCCTGCCGCACACCATGCTCAGCTCGGTGTGCCAGCCGCTGGGATACAACGTCACGGTGCCGCGCCGCCGTCACAGTGCCGCGTGGATCTGGCGGCACTTCACCGGCGGCGATCTCCACGATGCCCCCGCCTACGCGACGGCTCTCTGGGCGCCTACCGCCATGGCGTACGTCCGGGAGAGCGGGCGGCGTTTCGCCACCTGGCTGCCCGTGCCCGTCGCCCGTACGCTGACCGCCTACGGCAACAGCCTGCTCGCCGACTCCGTCCCTCAGGGCGGTGCGGCATGAGCCCGAAACGCACCCAGACGCTGCGCCCGGCACGGCATACGGCCGAGCAGTTGTTCATCCACTTCTACGACGCCGACGGCGCCGAACGGCTCTTGCCTGCCGCGCAGGCGGCGGAGGTGCGGTTCGAGACCTGCATACCCGCCCGGGACATCCCCTCCTACGCCGGGCAGCAGCACACGCCGGGCTTCTACTGGGCGGCCAGCAGCGACACCGTCCTGGAGTACGAGAGCTTCCTGGAAGCCCGATGGATGAAGCTCCTCGACTTCGACGCCAAGGTCGCTCATTTCGCGGCCCAGCCGTTCATCTTCGAGGGCATCGACGCGGACGGGCCCTGGACCCACTACCCGGACCTGTTCGTGCGCCGTACCGACGGCTCGGTGCTGTTGCTGGACGTGAAGAACCCCGAGCAGATCGACAAGCCCAAAGTCCGGCACCAGGCCCGTCGCACCGCCACCGCCTGCCAACAGCTCGGCTGGGACTACCAGATGGTCGGTGAGCCGGACCCGCAGCTGTGGGCCACCGTCGAATGGCTCGCCGGTTACCGCCGGCCACTCAACGCCGCCGCGCCCCTCGCCCACATCCTGCTCTTTCGCGCCCAACACCCCGTCAGCGTCGGCGAACTGCTGTCGCTGTGGCCCGACCCGCAGGTCGAACGCGCCGTCACCTACCACCTCATGTGGCACCACCGCCTGCTGTTCGACCTCACCCACCCCCTACGCGATCACACCCGGGTGTGGGCCGCGCCCGCCTTGGAGCACGCCTGATGGACCAACGCCACCGCATCGCCGTCGCCGACTGGATCGAGTTCGAAGAAGAACAACACCAGGTCACCGGCATCACCGGCGCCCTGGTCCGGCTACGCTCGGCCTCCGGACACCACCAGACCATCATGCTCAGCAGGCTGCTCACCGATGCCACCTTCCATACCCGGACCGCGCAGATACCCGAGACCACGGACACCACGGTGGGACTCGACCCGGGCGGCGTCCTGGCGCTTCTGCCCAAAGACGTCCGCACAGCCGCCCTGGAACTGGAAGCCCATCTAAAAGAGGCCACTTCGGGCTACCAGTCGGGTGACCGGCTCGATGCTCAAGCAGGTGAACCCCGGCCCGAATATCAGCCCGCCCTCCCGCTCACCGCCCGCGTCGAGGCCAAGGCCGCCGAGTTGGGCCTGGCCCCCCGCCGTATCTGGCAACTCGTGGAGGAGTGGGAGGAAAACGGCCTGTGGGCACTAGTCGACCGGCGCAAGGCACGGCTGAAGAACCCGCTGCGCAACATCGACGAACGCGTCATCACCGCGATCCGCGAGCAGGCCGCCGCCGAACGCCACGACAGCTCCTCCAGTGTCTCTACGCGCTTTCGCCGCCGTACCCAGAACCGGCTGGACGAGGACCACGGGCCCGGCACGGTCCTCCTGCCCAAGGAGGACACCTTCCGCCGCGTCGTCAAACTGCTCCTCACCCGCAGCCCGTCCGACCCCGCCTACCAGCGGATCTCGGATGCCAACCAGCCCGACCGCACCTTCGGCAACGTCATCGCCCACCGGCCCGGTCAAGTCGTGATGCTCGACACCACCCCGTTGGACGTCCTGGCCTTCGACCCCGCGATGAACGACACCTACAACGTCGAACTCACCCTCGCGCTCGATGTCGCCACCCGCTCCATCCTCGCCTGGCGCCTGACTCCGCTCGGCACCAAGGCCATCGACATCGGCCTCCTGCTCGCCGACGTCATGACCCCCGAGCCCATGCGCGCCGACTGGGCCGACGCCCTGCGCTACCAGATGCTGCGCGTGCCCTTCGAGCGCCACCTCAGCGTGGACGAGCGTCTCGCCGAAGCCGCCGCGCGTCCCGTGATTTATCCCGAGACGCTCCTGTACGACCACGGCAAGCCCTACAAGTCCGACGTCGTTCAGCGCGCCTGCCGCAAGTGGAAGATCGACATGCAGGACGCGCGCAAGCTCAAGCCCACCGACAAGCCGCACGTCGAGCGGCTCTTCGGCACCATCCGCGAGCAGTTCTCCATGCACGTCGCCGGATACAAGGGCTTCAACGTCGCCCACCGCGGCAAGACCGTGGAACAGCAGGCCCGCTGGACTCTGGACGAGATCGCCGAGTTCTTCGCCGAATACGTCGTCGCCGTGTACCAGAACCAGCACCACACGGGTCTGCACCTGCAGGGCTTCCCCGACCTGAACATCTCGCCTAACGAGGCGTACGCCATGGCGCTCGGCTCGGCCGGCTTCGTCGACTGCCCGCGCGATCCGAACCTCTACTACGAGCTCCTGCCCATCGCCGACGGCGGCCGGGCCATCAACGCCTACGGCGTCGAACTCAACTATCTCGTCTACGACGCGCCGGTGCTCTACCAGTTCCGGCGGGCCAAGTCGCCCTACCCCAACGGGGCCTGGCCGATCCGCTACGACCCGCGTAACCTGCTGCACGCCTACTTCCACAACCCCCGCGACGACAAGTGGTACACGCTGCGCTGGACGAAGGCGCTCAGCGACCTGCAGGCCTTCACCGACATCACCCTGCGCGAGGCCAAGCGGCTCGTCACCCTGCGCGGCGGTGACCCGAAGGACGAGGACTATCAGCAGCAGATCGCCGACGCCCTGCGGGATCTGCAGAACCGCACGGACGCTCCCGAAACGTGGTCCAAGGCCGACCGTAAGCGCCGCACCCGTGATCGGCACCGCGCCGACGCCCAGGCCCAGGACGAAGCCCGTTCCCTGCCGGCCGTCCCCGTGCCACCGGCACCGGATTCCGCGCCACCCACCGTTGCGTCCCTGCACGCCGTCCCCGATCTTCCCGGCGAGGACGACGACTTCGACCCGCACAGCATCCAGCCGGCCGAGGTCTGGAACCCCCGCACCAGCCAGGAGAGCTGACCATGATGCCGCCGCTTCCCTCCGCCCCCGACGGCCCGCATGTCTCCGGGGACTTCAGCCACCCCGGCCTGTCGGAGCCGCGCACCAAGGAAGAATGGCGGCTCTACCTCGACTATCAACTCCCGCCCCGCCCGGTCCTGTTGCCGATCGAGGTCTACGAACAGCTCAGCTCTGCAGAACGCCACCTGCACAACCAAGCCCGCATGGCTCACCACAGCGCCCTGGTCATCGTCCGCACCAGCCAGATGAAGACCATCCACCACCAAATCCGGCGCCGGATGGTCACGAACGCCCACCAGCCCGCCGGCGCCCGCCGCGGCATCGTCCTCGACGGCCCCGCCACCCTCGGCAAGTCCACTCTGGTCAAAACCTTCGCCTACGACTTCGAGCATGCACTGCGGCACGACCATCCCGAACGCTTCACGCGGCAGTACACGGTGGAGAACCGGCTGATCGACTACACCCCCGTCGTCTACCTCAACATCCCCTCCCAGGCCACGCCGAAAGACCTGTCCGTCGCGCTCGCCCAGTACCTCGCCCAGCCCTACAGGTCCGGAGCGACCAAGAGCGACATCACCCGTCTCGTCCTGGAGAACATGCGGCTCGTCGGCGTCGAACTCGTGATCATCGACGACGCGCACTTCATGGACCTCTCCTTCAAGGAAGGAAAGGTCGTCAACGATCACCTCAAGTACATCGCCAACCACACCGCGGCGACCTTCATCTACACCGGCGTCGACCTCAAGCACTCGGGCCTGTTCCTCGAAGGCTCCGGCTCCGCCCGCGTCACCCAGACCGCCGGACGCAACACCCTCCTGCACATGACCCCCTACGCCATCAGAACCCGGGACGAAAAGGTCGATTGGACCTCTGTCATCGCCGCCATGGAAGAAGCACTCGTCCTGTACCGACACCAGCCAGGAACCCTCGCCGCAGAGTGGAAGTACTTGTACCGCCGCACCGGGGGCAACATCAGCTCGCTTGCGGAACTCATCCGTGAAGCAGCCGCCGACGCGGTCCTCACCGGCGCTGAGCGGATCGATCGCGAGGTCCTCGACAGCATCGCCATCAACGAGCACGCGCAGAGCACCTACGAAGCCAACTGGCAGGAAGACCCCGAACCCCCCGCTGGCAAAGACGGCCCCGAGGCCGCCGCCAGCTGAACCGCAAGGTCATGCCGGCACGCATCTGAGACGGCGAACTGTCGTACCGTGCCCTGTGCTCGATCTCCCCGCCGAAATGATCCGGCGCCTTCCCGTTGTCCCGCGACCGCTCCCTCGGGAATCGCTGCTCAGCTGGTTGGACCACATGGCCACGATGTACGACGTCTCACGCCAGGACATGGCGCGAGCGTGTGGCCTCCTGAGCCCCAGTGACAAGACGACGCGCATCGCGGACTCAGGTCCGATCTCGGTCACTTACGGCCTGAGTCACGCGGACGCCGCACGGGTGGAACAGGCCACGGGGCTTGCGGCGGCAGACCTGCAGTGCATGACCTGGCTGCGCTTCCTGGGCACGGCCGTGAAGTCCGAACTGGCTGATGCGGCCCCACGCGACCGCTTCGGCGTCATGAAGGCAAGCTGGATCGACCCGCGGGAGCTGAGATTCTGCCCGTCCTGCATTCAGGAGACGGACGGGCGCTGGTTCTTGGAGTGGTGCACTCCGTGGGCCTTCGCATGCCTGCGGCATGGCTGCTACCTGTTGAGCGAGTGCCCCACCTGCCACACAACCCTCCGCACCGGTGACGTCAAACTTGCGAACGGACGCTGCCGAGGAGTGGAAAGACACCGGCTGCTCGGCACCACCAGGCGGTGCGGCATCGAATACCAGACGATGCAGGCCCCTGCCCTGCAGGACGATTCACTTGCCGAACTGCAACTCGGCCTGGAACAACACCTTGCCCTGCCGCAGCCGACATCCGATCGGGGCAAGGGCGATCTCGCCGACCTCACGGCAATGGCCGAGTTCGCGTTGTACGTCGCCACCCCGGGACACCTGGACGGAGCCGATCCCGTCGTCCGACAGAGCTTTACCGAGTTCTGCGCCAGCACCTCACTCGGGAATTACCGCACCGTCCAGGGCAACCCGAGCCCGATGGTGCGGACTGCTGCCCTAAGGATCTCGTCGCAGATCGTCTTCAGCACCAACCCGTGGTCCTCGGCCCGGGAGATCGCGGACTTCGCCTCTCGCCCGCTACCCAGCCAGGTTCTCCCACTGCACCAGGCATGGCTCAAGCAGTGGCCCGGGGACACCACACGCCGTCTTGAGCGGATCGTACGATCGATGCGCATCGCAGCACCCTCAATACGCACGCCCGACAGGCGAGTTGTCCCGGGTCCTTGACCACCTTGTGACTACGTAGCGTTAGCCACCTCGGCGGGTGTAGCTCTGACCGAGTAGGAGACTGAAATCTTTTGTGCGGCAACTGTGACCTGGACCACCTCACGAAAGATTTCAGTGCCCAGGTCAAGCGACCGGCCACTGAAATCTTTCGTGCCGCCCGACAGGCCTGGTCGGCGTCACCACGCGTGCCATCAGGCACTACCACCACCAGGGCCTGCTGCCGGAGCCCGAGCGGCGGCCCAACGGCTACCGCGAGTACGGGCTGCGGCACGCCGTCGTCCTGGCCCGTGTCCGCCGCCTGACCGAGCTCGGCCTCGGCCTCGCCGAGGTGCGGGACGTACTGGCGGACGACGCGGGCCGCGAGCTCGCCGAGGTCCTCGGCGAACTGGACGCGGACCTCGCGCGGCAGGAGACCGCGATCCGCGAGCGCAGGGAACGGCTGCGGTCGCTGCTCGACGAGGCGGGGCGCGGACGCCTTTCGCCCGAGGGCCCGGTCTCCCCCGAACTGGCCGACTTCTTCAGCGAGATGGCGAGCTCGTCGCAGGGGCGGCCGGGCCCGGAGTCCGTGATGGCGGCGAAGGACCGCGAGTTCCTCGTCCTGCTCGACACCACCGCGTCACCGGAGGACCGCGACGCCTTCCTCGCCGCGATCCGCCCGGCCCTCGGGACGCCGGACGCGGTGGAGCGGGCGCACGAGGTGTACGCGCGGCTCGACGCGCTGGCCGACGCCGACCTCGCGGATCCGCATACGGACGCCGAGGTGGACGCGGCCGCACGGACCCTCGTCGACATGCTGCCGGACTCGCTCCTCGCGGAGATCGGGTCGGAGGGCGCGCTGGCGGTGGCGGAGGGCCGCGGGGTCCGTCACGACGGTTTCCTGGAGGCCTTCTTCGCCGACTTCGCGCCCGCGCAGGCGGAGGCGGTGCGCCGCGCGATGCGGATGCTCGCGGAGCGTGCCGCAGAGGAGGAGGCCAGACCATGAGTTCCCGAACGAGGCCCCACCGCTGGCCGGACCGGCTCAAGTCGGTCGCCCCGGCCCCCCTCCGGCATCTAGCCGGGCACGAACTGCGCGTACTGGTCAGCCTCGTGATGTGGGCGGCCCGGCGGCGGCACGGGGTGAACGCGGCGGCGGGGGAACGCGCCTTCGGGCACGCCCGCGGCCAGGCGGCGATCATGTACGGCCTGACGTTCGTCTGTGTCGTCGAGGCGTTCGGCATGGCGGTCCTGCTGCGCGACTACCCGACCGCCCACGCCGTGATGCTGTTCATCGACGTCTACAGCGTGATCCTGATGATCGGCATCCACGCGGCGTCCGTCACCCGCCCGCACGTGCTGTCGCCGGACGCGCTGCGGGTGCGCCAGGGCGCGCACCGGGACCTGCGGATACCACTTTCCCTGGTCGACGCCGTACGCGCCGAGCGGCTCTTCACGCACGAGCCCGCCGACGGCGTCCTTGCCCTGCCGGTCGCCTCGACGACGTCACTCACCCTGACCCTGATCGAACCCGTCACTGCGGTCGGCCTCCTGGGAAAGGGCCGCGAGGTGACGACGGTCCGACTGCAGGCGGATGAACCGGAGGCACTGTACGAGGCGCTGAGGCGACGCCTGGTCGCCCGTGCTTCTCCTTCTCAGGCGGGGGCGAACTGAACCTTCGCGGCTCCGGGGTCCGCCTGGGTGAGCCGGACCCGCAACCGCTCGCCCAGAGGCAGCCTGGACGAGCCGCCCTCGATCCGGGCCACGATCGCGGGCTCGGTCAACTGCACGGTGCCGACGGCCGGTTCGCCGTCCTTGACGTCCACCACGACCGCGTCGAACATCTCGCCGACCCGCCCCTGGAGCAGGGCGGCCTCGACGATGTCGACGCACTCCCGCTCCACGGTGTTGCCGCGCCGTGTGCCGTCCGCCATCTCCTTGGGCAGCTCGTCCAGGGCGGCGAGCGCCCACTCCGGAGGCGGTGCCTCCGCGCAGGCCGCGAGGCAGAGCTCGGCGGCGTAGCGGTCGACGAGGCGGCGCAGGGGGGCGGTGCAGTGGGCGTAGGGCGCGGCGACGGCGGCGTGCGTGGTGAGCTCGGGCAGGTGGCCGTCGCGGAACGCGGTGTAGCCCGCGCCGCGCAGCAGCGTCGTGCACTCCTGGAGGAAGGCGGCGTGGTGCGACGTGCGGGGGTCGAGGAAGCGTACGAGCTGCGCGTACGACATGTGGTGCGGCCAGTCGATGTGCAGCGCCTGCGCGGTACGGCGCAGGCGGCCCACGGCGCCGTCGGGTGCGGTGGGCAGCGTCCTCAGGATGCCGGCACCCGACGCGAGCATGAGCTCGGCGGCGGCCATGCCGGTGAGCAGGGAGATCTGGGCGTTCCAGCCGTCGGCGGGGAGCGGGGCGCGGAAGCCGAGCTCGTACGTTCCGTCGCGCTCGACGATCTCCTGCTCCGGCACGTCGAGGGAGATGCCGCCGCGCTCGACCTCCAGCTGTTCGCGCAGCCGGCCGATGTCCCGCAGCAGCGCGACGGGCTCCTCCGCGGTGCCGCCGTCGATGGCGGCCTGCACTCCTTCGTAGTCGAGCTTGGCGCGGCTGCGGACGAGGGCGCGCTGCACGTCGGTGCGTTCGGTGCGGCCGTCCCCGTCCAGGTCGAGCGTCCACAGCACGGCCGGGCAGGTCTGCCCCGGCAGGAGGCTGGCGGCGCCCTCGCTGAGGGCGGTGGGGTGCAGCGGGACCTTCTCGTCGGGGAAGTACAGGGTGGTGACGCGGCGGTGGGCCTCGGCGTCGAGGGGGCCGCCGGGGGTGACGTACGCGGCGACGTCCGCGATCGCGTACGACACGCGGTATCCGCCTCCGCCCCTGCGGGCCAGGTGCATCGCCTGGTCCAGGTCGACGGAGGTGGGCGGGTCGATGGTGAAGAGGGGGAGGTCCGTGGCGTCGTACTCCGGGAGCCTCGGGGACCCGGCGGCTCGGGCCGCCTCCGCGAGGACGTCGGCGGGGAACTCCTCGGGCACGTCGAGTCGCGTACGCAGGTCGCGCAGCGCGGCGCGCAGAGGGGCGTCTGCGGTTGCGGTCACGCGGTAGTGGCGGCGGGGCATGGGCTGAGGGTATCGGGACCGCACCCAACTTGTACGGTTTTGCCCCGGACGGGGGCGGGACACCAAGCCCGCCGCTTCGCGGCGGATAACTCCCACCCACCCGCCCGTTCACCCCGCGACGCCCTGTGCGGGTAGGAGCACCGATCCCGCCGCTTCGCGGCGGATGGTCCCCACCCGCCCGCCCGTTTGCCCCGCGACGTTCAGTGGGAGTAGGGGCCCGGCCCCCTGCTCTCCCCCCCCCCGGGCCGCAGCCGCTCGCGAGACGGGAGGGGACGTGGGGGTATGTGCGCACGGAGCACCGAGCACACCACCACGGCCGGAAATGTCGAGGCGCGGCGCAGGGATGGCGAGTACGCACATACCCCCGCGGCCCCGCACCCACAGGCAAGCAGCAGGCGCCCCCACGCCCCGTACCCTTTTTCGCAGAGGCCGCACCCCTCCCCCGTACCCCCCGAAGGAGTCCCACCGTGCTCGTCCTGCTGCCGCCGTCCGAAGGCAAGGCCCCCTCCGGCCGTGGTGCGCCGCTCAAGGCGGAAGAGCTGTCGCTGCCGGGGCTCACCCCCGCACGCCAGGCCGTCCTCGACGAGCTCGTCGAGTTGTGCGCCGCGGACGAGGAGAAGGCCCGCACCGTGCTCGGCCTCAGCGAAGGGCTGCGCGGCGAGGTCGCGAAGAACGCCGGACTGCGCACCGCAGGCGCCCGCCCCGCCGGCGAGATCTACACCGGCGTGCTCTACGACGCCCTCGACCTCGCCTCCCTCGACCCCGCCGCCAAGCGCCGCGCCACCCGCTCGCTCCTCGTCTTCTCCGGACTGTGGGGCGCCGTCGGCGTGAACGACAAGATCCCGTCGTACCGCTGCTCCATGGGCGTCAAGCTGCCCGGCCTGGGCGCGCTCGGCGCGTACTGGCGTACGCCGATGGCCTCCGTCATGCCCGAGGCCGCCGGCGACGGCCTCGTCCTGGACCTGCGGTCGTCCGCGTACGCCTCCGCCTGGAAGCCCAAGGGGGACGTCGCCGGACGGACGGCAACCGTTCGCGTGCTGCACGCGCAGGTCGACGAGGAGACCGGCGCGGAGAAGCGGTCCGTCGTGTCGCACTTCAACAAGGCGACGAAGGGCAGGATCGTCCGCTCCCTGCTGACCACGGGGGCCAGCCCCAAGGACCCGGCCGAGCTCGTCGAGGCGCTGCGCGACCTGGGGCACGTCGTAGAGGCGGAGGCGCCCGCCAGGGCGGGGAAGCCGTGGGCGCTGGATGTAGTGGTGCGCGAGATCCACTGAGGCCTGAACCACCTCCCACCCCACCAACCCCACCAACCCCACCAACCCCAACCCCACCGCCAGCCCGTTGCAACATGCGCAACGGGCTTTGCGCATGCTGCGCACCTAGGTGCAGGATGCCCCCATGACCTCCGACGCCGCTTCAACCCCCGCCCCCACCTCCGTCCTCGACCTCGCCCCCGTCCTCCCCGTGGTCGTCGTCTCGGACCTCGACGACGCCGTGCCGATGGCGCGCGCCCTCGTCGCGGGCGGGCTGCCCGCGATCGAGGTGACCCTGCGGACGCCCGTCGCGCTCGACGCGATCTCCGCCATCGCCGCGGAGGTCCCGGACGCGGTGGTGGGCGCAGGCACCGTCATCACCGCGCGGAACGTCGCCGAGTCCGTGGAGGCGGGCGCCCGGTTCCTCGTCAGCCCGGGCTGGACGGACACGCTGCTGGACGCGATGCAGGGTTCCGGCGTGCCGTTCCTGCCGGGCGTCTCGACGACCTCGGAGGTCGTGGCGCTGCTGGAACGCGGCGTGCGGGAGATGAAGTTCTTCCCGGCGGAGGCAGCCGGCGGCACCGCCTACCTGAAGTCGCTCGGCGCCCCGCTGCCGCAGGCCCGGTTCTGCCCGACGGGCGGCATCACCCCGGCCTCCGCGCCCTCGTACCTCGCGCTGAGGAACGTCGGCTGCGTGGGCGGCAGTTGGATGCTGCCCGCCGACGCGGTCGCCGCGAAGGACTGGGACCGCGTGGAGTCCCTGGCCCGCGAGGCGGCGAACCTGCGCTAGCGCGGCGGTCCCGCGCCGCCCCGGCGCGTCAGCGCAGGTGCGACGCGTCAGCGCAGGTGCGACGTGTCGTTGAGGAGGCGCAGCGACGCGTTGCCGTCGGCGTAGTACGCCACGGCCGACACCGACGCCGCCGAGAGCTCCATGCGGAACAGGGACTCCGGCGGGGCGCCGAGGGCGAGCCGTACCAGCGTCTTGATGGGCGTGACGTGCGTGACGAGCAGGACGGTGCGGCCCGCGTAGGCGCGGGTCAGACGGTCGCGTGCGGCCGACACGCGGCGGGTGACCTCGGCGAACGACTCGCCGCCCGGCGGCGCCGCGTCCGGCGATGCCAGCCAGGCGTTCAGCTCCTCCGGGTGACGCTCGCGCGCCTCCCCGAACGTCAGCCCTTCCCACGCCCCGAAGTCCGTCTCGCGCAGGCCGTCTTCGAGGTGTACGTCGAGTCCGAGGCGGGCGGCGACGGTGTGCGCGGTCTCCTGGCAGCGCTTGAGCGGCGAGGAGACGATCGCCTGGACCGTGCCGCGCGCGGCGAGCGCGGCGGCGACGCGTTCGGCCTGCTCACGCCCCACGGCCGAGAGGACGGGGTCGGAACCCCCGCTCCCGGAGAACCGCTTCTCGGGCGTCAACGCGGTCTCCCCGTGCCGCAACAGCACGAAGGTCGCGGGCGCACCGAGATCGGCGGGCGCTGCCCACCCGACCCGCGGAGCCCGCGTGGCGCTGCCCGGCCGACCGGCGGGGCTCGCATGGCCGCTTGCGGCGCTGCTGGCAGCCCGGGTGTCAGCAGGGCTGCTGGCGGCGCTGCTGGCGGCCCGGGTGTCGGCGCTCGCCGACATGGCGCCGCGTGGAGCGGCGGCGTCAGCGGCCGAGGCCGTGCCGGCCGGAGAGACGGCGTCGGCCGAAGCAGCCGCGTCCCGCGCAGCCCCCGCGGCGGGAGCAGGCTTGCGGGCGGAAGAGTCCACGCCAGTGGCTACGTCGTCGCTGCCCACGGCGCCGCCGTCACCCGCGGTCCCGTCGGCCCGTCCCGCCATCGCCGCCCGGGCCCGCGCCGCGCCCGCCGCCGCGTCGCCCGGCGGTCCGGCGGGCGGCTCGGCGGCCGCGCGGGCCGCCCGCGCGTCGAGTTCCGCTGTGGACGCCGACGGCGACCACGCCTCCCCCCGCTTGCCCGCGTCCATCGCCTCGTTGGCGAGCCGGTCCGCGTGCTTGTTCCGGTCGCGGGGGATCCACTCGTACGTCACCTGGGACGAGGGGAAGATGCGCGCGGCCTCCGCCGCCAGCGGCTTCATGTCGGGGTGCTTGATCTTCCAGCGGCCCGACATCTGCTCGACGACGAGCTTGGAGTCCATGCGCACGTGCACCGTCGCGGCGGGGTCGAGCTGGTGGGCCGCCTTGAGGCCGGCCACCAGGCCCTTGTACTCGGCGACGTTGTTCGTCGCGACGCCGATGTACTCCGCCGCCTCCATCAGGGTCTCCCCCGTGGCCGCGTCGATGACGACCGAGCCGTAGCCCGCGGGCCCCGGGTTGCCCCGGGAGCCGCCGTCGGCCTCGACGATGAACTCGCGCATGTCCAGGGGCCCTTACGTCCCTACAGGCCCGACTCGGACGTACGGACCAGGATGCGGCGGCAGTTCTCGCACCGCAGCACCGTGTCCGGGGACGCCGCCTTCACCTCGTTGACCTCGGTGATGTTGAGCTCCAGGCGGCAGCCCTCGCAGCGCCGCTGGTAGAGCTTGGCGGCGCCGACGCCGCCCTCCTTCTCGCGAAGCTTGTCGTACAGCTTGAGCAGGTCCGCCGGGACGGAACCCGCCACGACCTCGCGCTCCTTGCCGACGGTCGCGGTCTCGCCGTCGAGCTCCTCGAACGCGGCGTCGCGGCGCGCCGTCGCGTCGTCGATCTTCGCCTGGACCGACGAGACCCGGCCGGTGAGCTCGGTGACCCGCTCCTGCGCGGACTCGCGGCGCTCCATGACCTCCAGGACGACGTCCTCCAGGTCGCCCTGGCGCTTGGCGAGCGAGGCGATCTCCTTCTGGAGGTTCTCCAGGTCCTTCGGCGAGGTGACGGCGCCGGAGTCCAGGCGCTGCTGGTCGCGGACCGCGCGCTGGCGGACCTGGTCGACGTCCTGCTCCGCCTTGGTCTGCTCGCGGGCGCAGTCGCTCTCCTCGGTCGTCGCGGCGACGAGCAGGTCGCGCAGCTGCGTGAGGTCCTTGTTCAGCGACTCGATCTCGGCGTGCTCGGGCAGCGACTTCTTCTTGTGCGCGAGCTGCTGCAGGCGGGTGTCCAGGGCCTGGACGTCGAGCAGTCGGATCTGGTCGGCGGGCGCGGCGTTCAGTTGGGGGCTCCAGTTGAGTCGTGAGGTGCGGCCGCGTGGGCGGTCCAGGGGTCGGTGACCGTCTTCGAGACGTGGACGCGCAGTCCCCATCCGTGACGGTCGGAGATTTCGTCGAGCTGCGCGGCGGCCAGTTCGCACCACGGCCACTCGGTGGCCCAGTGCGCGGCGTCGAGCAGCGCGAGCGGAGTCCGCGCGCGGGCCTCGGAGACCGGGTGGTGGCGCAGGTCCGCGGTGAGGAAGGCGTCCACGCCCGCGGCGCGCACGTCGTCGAAGAGGCTGTCGCCGGAGCCGCCGCTGACCGCGACGGTCCGGATCAGCGCGTCGGGGTCGCCCGCGACGCGGATGCCCTGCGCGGTCGCGGGCAGCCGCTTCGCGGCGCGCCCGGCCAGCTCGGCGAGTGTCACGGGGTGGTCGAGCTCGCAGATCCTGCCGAGGCCCCGGCGGCCGTGCGGGTCGGCGGGGTCCGGCACGAGCGGACGTACGACACGGAGGTCGAGCGCGCCCGCGAGGGCGTCGGAGACGCCGGGGTCGGCGCGGTCGGCGTTGGTGTGCGCGACGTGCAGTGCGACGTCGTGCTTGATCAGGTCGTGGACGACCCGGCCCTTGAAGGTGGACGCCGCGACCGTCGTCGTACCCCGCAGGTAGAGGGGGTGGTGGGTGACCAGGAGCTGCGCTCCGAGCGCGACGGCCTCGTCGGCGATCTCCTGGACGGGATCGACGGCGAAGAGGACCCGGGAGACCTCCGCGTCGGGGTCTCCGCAGACCGTGCCGACCGCATCCCAGCTCTCGGCCAGATCGGCGGGCCACAGGGCGTCGAGCGCGGTGATGACTTCAGACAGACGGGGCACGGAGAAAGGCTACCTTCCCGCTGCGCTCGGCATGTCGTGCGTTACGTACCGCTACGTGGGCGCTACGGAAAGCCCCGACGTGGTCGGCGGAAGCGCTGCGCGAGCGGCCCCCAGTCTCCGTACCGCAGACGCGTCCGCTCAGCACTCAGCCGTGGCGTCTGCGGCTGCTCGCGAGCTGAGCGCGCAGTTCCCCGCGCCCCTGAGGAGGCGCCCTGACGGGCGCCACGCGTGCGTGCTCGGCCCGTGCACCGGCCGCAGACGCGTCCGCTCAGCACTCAGCGGTGGCGTCTGCGGCTGCTCGCGGGCCGAGCGCGCAGTTCCCCGCGCCCCTGGCGGGGCGCTCGCCCTGACAGGCCCCCACGGGGCACAGCACACCCGCCCCTGCCCTCTCAGGCGAATCAGGACATCGCCACCCTTCTGTGTGAAGCGGACGCCCGTCGGTGCCACGCCAGTGCGGGAAAAACTAGCTTCGGGGCCGGAGGTGACACTCACGATGACAGCGCCACCAGCACCGACGGCTCCCCCGGCGCCGCCGAAGCAGCCGCCACCACCGGTGCGAGCCCGTGTCCGGGTCAGCGCATCCGCCCGCACCGCGGGCTGCATCATCTCGGCGGACGGGGCGTACGCCGCGCGCCTCGCCCGCGCCGCCGGATCGCCGGACGCCTGGTACCCCGAACGCTGGACCCTCGGCTCCGCCGAGCCGTACGCCGTGCCGCTGCCCGGCAACCAACCCGAGGAACCGGGCACGGAAGTGCTCCCGATGGCCGACGGCCGCGTCCTCGTCCACCGTGTGGTGGGCGAGCGGCACGTCTTCACCCTGCTGTACCCGACGGGCCCCGACACGGGCGAGGTGCCGCTGGGTGCCGTCGAGTGCGGGGAGCTGAGCCTGCTGCCGCCCGCACCCGGCGGCACCCGCGCCTACGCCGTCGCGCCCGGCACACGCTCCTCGGACATCTGGCTCGTGGCGGGCGGGGCCTTCGGCCCCGAACACCTCGCCGCGGTGCCGGGCCGCTGCTCCGGCGGGGTCTGGCTGGACGGCACCGACCGCATGCTGGCCCTCGACCGCGAGTTGGACGGCCGCACGAAGACGGTCGCGGTGGATCTGGAGCGCGGCGGCGAGGTCTCCCCGCTGCTGCAGATCTCCGAGGACAGCGACGACCGGCTGCTGCTCGCCGACGCCGACAGCGGACTGCTGCTCATCCGCTCCGACGCGCCGGGCGACAGCCGCCTGGGCTGGGGCGTCCTCGGCGGTACGCGCCCGGTGCGCTTCCCGGAGAGCCTGCGCCTGCCCGACCTCGCCGTGACGCCGTTCGCGATCCAGCCGGGGCAGGTCCTGACGCCGGAGGCGTGCGGGGTCGCGCTGCGCATCGACGGTCCCGGCCCGGCGGATCCGGCGGGCGGGGGCAGTTGGCTGGGGGTTTGGCGGCCCGCCGCCCGGCAGGTCCATCAACTGGCCGCGCCCGCGGGATGGTTGACCGGCTCGGGGTGGTGGACGCGCGACGGCGAACTCTGCCTGCCGTACGCGACGGGGGCCGCGCCGTGCGGGGTGGCGCGGGTGACGGGTCCTGCGGCGCCCACGGTCGCGCCCCCGGCCGATCCTCCGGCCAACCCCTCGGCCGATCCCCCTGCCGATCCTCCGGCCAATCCCTCCGCCGATCCCCCTGCCGCCGGAGCGTCGCGGGACGGCGCCCCGCCCGCCTCTCCCCCACCTTCACCGGATCCCCCGAAACCCTCCGCGACACGCCCGGTCCCCTTGCAACAGGCACCCCTCGGCGGGCGGACGGCGGGCGGTTAGACTCGCCCGGCTGTACGAACGATCTTCTTTACGGGGTGAATGGCTTGACTACGACCGAGACCGTCACGGAGACACAGCAGAACACCGCTCCGACGATGTCGGCGACCGCGTCCACCGGCGCGCACGCCGGCGCGGGCAGGCACCGGGGACCGGTGTCCGAGCACGACGAGCAGGCGGCGCCGCGGGGGCGGCACCGCAGGCAGGACCAGCAGTCCTGACCGGGCTCGCCCGCCGCACCGCAGAAACGTCTCGCCCCTGTGCCGCCACGAGCGGCGCGGGGGCGAGACGCGTTCATGCCCGCTTGAGAGCCCGTGTCAGGCCCTCTTGAGACCCAGCACCTCCGCCGCCGCGAACGTCTCGTTCGGCGGGCGGTCCGCGTAGTACGGGGAGAGCGCCTCGTCCAGCTCGTCGAAGGTGAACGTCTCCTTCGCCGAGTCGAACCGCGCCGCCACCTTCGGCCGCTCGACGACAGCGACCATGCCGCCGTGGACCACCAGCAGCTGCCCGTTGACCCGTCCCGCCGCGGGCGAGGCCAGATACCCGACGAGCGGCGAGACGTGCTCGGGCGCCAGCGGGTCGAGCCTGCCGTCCGTCGGCTCCGCGAAGCCCGCGAAGACGTCCTCCGTCATCCGCGTACGGGCCCGGGGGCAGATCGCGTTCGCCGTCACCCCGTACTTGGCGAGCGCCAGCGCCGTCGACGTCGTCAGGCCGACGATGCCGCCCTTCGCCGCCGCGTAGTTCGGCTGACCCGCCGACCCGGCGAGGAAGGCCTCGGAGGAGGTGTTGACGATCCGGCCGTAGACCGGGCCGCCCGCCGCCTTGGAACGCTCGCGCCAGTGGGCCGCCGCGAAGTGGGTGGTGTTGAAGTGGCCCTTGAGGTGGACGTGGATGACCGAGTCCCACTCGGACTCGGTCATCGAGAAGATCATCCGGTCGCGGAGAATGCCCGCGTTGTTGACGAGGACGTCGAGTTTTCCGTAGGTGTCGATCGCCAGCTGGACGAGTTCGCGGGCCTGTTCGTGGTCCGCCACGTCGCCGGTGTGGGCGACGGCCCGGCCGCCCGCCGCGTTGATCTCGGCGGCGACCTCCTCGGCGGGCGCCGCGGACGCCTCGCCCGAGCCGTCGCGGCCCGGCTGTCCGAAGTCGTTGACGACGACGGCCGCGCCGAGCCGGGCGAGTTCGAGTGCTTCGGCGCGGCCGAGCCCGCGGCCCGCGCCGGTGACGATCGCGGACAGGCCCTCAAGTGGCAGTGACATCAAAGTCCTCTCAGATCTCGATGCAGGTGCGCAGGGATACGCCGGTCCGCATCTGGTCCAGGGCCTCGTTGACCTCGGCCAGCCGCACCCGGTGCGTGATCAGGCCCTCCAGGTCGATGCGGCCGGCCCGCCAGAGGGCGATGGCCCGCTCGTACGACGTGAGGACGTCGCCGCCGCCGTACATGGACGGCAGGATGCGCTTCTCGTCGAAGAAGAGCTCGAACATGTTGAACTGCAGCTGGTCGTCCATGGCTCCGGCGCCGACGACGCACATCGTGCCGCCGCGGCGCGTCGTCTCGTACGCCGTGCGGGCCGTGGCGGACTTGCCGACGACCTCGAAGACGTAGTCGAAGCCCTCGCCCGCGGTGATCCGCTGCTTGGCGTCGGCGAGCTCGTCGGGCGACACCGCCTCCGTCGCCCCGAACGCGAGCGCCGACTCCCTGCGCGATGCGACCGGGTCGACCGCCACGATCTGCGCCGCGCCCTTGAGGCGGGCGCCCTGGATGGCGGATATGCCGACGCCGCCGCAGCCGATGACGGCGACCGACGAACCAACCGCCACGTCCGCGGTGTTGATGGCGGCGCCGAGTCCCGTCGTGACACCGCAGCCGATGAGTGCCGCGATGTCGAAGGGCACGTCGTCGGGGATCGGCACGGCGCAGCCCGCGTCGACGACGACCTCCTCGGCGAAGGTGCCGGTGCCCGCGAAGCCGAAGACATCGCCGCCGGGGCGCTTGAAGTTGGGGGTGCCCGCGTTCATGAACCCGGCGAGACAGAGGTGGGTCTGCCCGCGTTTGCAGGCGGGGCAGGCGCCGCACGCGGGGAGCCAGCAGAGCAGGACCCGGTCGCCCTGGGAGAGTCCGGTCACGCCGTCGCCGACGTCGATGATCTCGCCGGCGCCCTCGTGGCCCGGGACGAAGGGGGCGGGCTGCGGGAGCACGCCGTTCATCGCCGAGAGGTCGGAGTGGCACAGTCCGGTGGCCCGGACGCGGATCTTGACCTTGCCGGGACCGAACCCCGCCGTCTCGATGTCGTCGAGGACCTCGAGCTTCTCCTGGCCTGTCTCGTGCAGTACGGCTGCGCGCATGGTGCGGCTCCTCTCGTACGGAGTGCGGAGATCGGAGTGAGGTGGTCGGGGCGGGGCCGGTGGGCGGGGCCGGGCCGGTCGGGGTCCGGGGTGGCTCAGACGTGTTCGACGACCGTGTCGGCGAGGACCGGCGCGTCGTCCCGTTCGGCCGCCGTGACCGTGGCCTGTACGCGGCCCTCGCCGCGCCACATGCGGATCCGCAGCGTCTCGCCGGGGAAGACGACACCGGTGAACCGGGTGCTGTAGCCGCGGACCCGCGACACGTCGCCGTCGAGCAGGGTGTCGACGACGGCCTTGAGCGTCATTCCGTAGGTGCACAGGCCGTGCAGGATCGGCCTGTCGAATCCGGCGAGCGCGGCGAACTCGGGGTCGGCGTGCAGCGGGTTCCAGTCGCCGGACAGGCGGTAGAGGAGGGCCTGGTCCTTGCGGACCGGGCGTTCGACCTCCAGGTCCGGGTCGCCCTCGGGCGCGGGAAGCCGGGTGGAGGGGCCGCGGTCGCCGCCGAACCCGCCCTCGCCGCGCACGAAGATCTGGGCATCGCTCGTCCACAACGGTCCCTCGTCGTCGGCGACTTCGGAGCGCAGGACGAGGATGGCGGCTTTCCCCTTGTCGTACACCGCGGCGACCCTGGACGTCGTCACCGCCTTGCCCGCGACCGGGATCGGGCGGTGCAGCGTGATGCTCTGGCCGCCGTGCAGGACGGCGGCGAGGTCCACCTCGATGCCGGGCGCGGAGAGCCCGCCGACGACGCCCATGCCCGCGCCCGCGACGGTGGCGAAGCTGGGCAGGACGTGCAGCCGCGACTCCAGGGTGTAGCGCAGCTCGGCCGGGTCCGTGGCGGGCAGTCCGGCGCCGAGGCCCAGGTGGTAGAGCTGGATGTCCTTGTGGTCCCAGGTGATCTCGGCGGACCGGGGCTCTGCGGCCACGGCCTTCTCGGCGTCGATGGGCATCGGGTGGCAGCTCCTTGGGCCGACGGGAGAAGACCTCGGTGCGACCGTCCGCACCGTCGGCCGCACCGAGGTCGCAACAGGGCCGGTTCTAGAACGCGTTCCAGTCCGGCGATCCCCATGTATAGCCGAGGGCACAGGACTTGTGAACCCTCCTGACGCTACGTCAGATCAGTGGCCGTATCGGACAGCACCCGGACAGCACCCGGGGAGCGGTGACATTTGTACCGGTCGGGTCCGTACGGCTGACTCTGCCGCCGGCCCGCCCCGGATTCGTAGCGTCATAGCCATGACGAAGACATCAGAGGGCGGGCCCGCGGTGGTGTTCGACGGCGCCGTGAAGACCTTCGGCGGCGTCCGTGCCGTGGCCGGCGTCGACCTGGAGATACGGCGGGGCGAGGCCGTCGCGCTGCTCGGCCGCAACGGCGCGGGCAAGTCCACCACGCTCTCCCTGCTGCTCGGCCGGCTGCCGGCGTTCGGTTCGTACGCTGTGGTCTCGTACCGGCGCGCCTCGCGGACCGCGTGAGACGAAGGAACCGGAGGGCGAGGAACGTGGATATGTCCCGGAGGAACAGGGTCAGCTGCCGGCTGCACGGGTGGCGGGACGCGCGCGCGGCCCGGAAGGGCGCCCGCGACGAGTGGCGGAGCGAGCGCCGGCGCGTCAAGGAGAACTGGCGGGAAGGCCGCAGGGCCGGGGACCGGATCGAGAACCTCGGCCCGCCGCCCAACGGGTTCTCGCTCCTGCCCTGGCTCCTCATGGGCCTGGGCGCCATCTCGCACCTCCTCCAGGGCGAGACCCCCAACCCCTGGATCGGCGCCCTCGGCGTCCTCCTCTTCAACTCCCTCTACGTCTTCATCGCCTTCCGCGCCTTCAACACGTACACACGCGAGGCTCGCGCGACCAGGATCGCGCTCGTCCTCCTCGGCCTGCTGACCGTCGCCCTCGCGACCGGGTACGGCGGCAACTGGCTCCTCTTCTTCCCGCTGCTCGGCCTGGCCGTCGGGGCCATCGTGCGCGGGCGCGGGCTCGGGCCCATCAGCCTGGTCCTGAGCGTGCTCGCGGGCGTCATCGGCGGATTCAGGGAGGGCTGGACCGGCCTGAACGTCGCGTATGGCACGTTCCTCTCCACCATGGTGACCGCCGCGATCCTCTCCCTCGCCGAGGCGGTGCGCGAACTCCGCGAGACCCGTGAGGAACTGGCCCGCACCGCGGTCGAGAAGGAACGCCTCCGCTTCTCCCGCGACCTGCACGACCTGCTCGGCCACACGCTCTCCGTGATCGTGGTGAAGGCGGAGGCCACGCGCCGCCTCGCCCCGCACGACCTGGACGCGGCGCTCGGCCAGGTCGCCGACATCGAGTCCGTCGGCCGGCAGGCGCTCACCGAGATCCGCGAGGCCGTCACGGGCTACCGCGAGGGCAGCCTCGCCACAGAGCTCGACCGCGCCCGCGACCTCCTCGAAGCCGCCGGCATCGGCACGGTCGTCCGCCAGTCGGGACCGCCCCTCGCCCCGCACACGGCGGCACTCCTCGGCTGGGTGGTCCGCGAGTCCGCCACCAACGTCGTACGCCACTCCGGCGCCATCCACTGCGAGATCGAGGTCACGGGCACGCCCGACGAGACCCGCCTCGTCATCACGGACGACGGACGCGGCGAGGGCTCGGGCCCGCCCGGCAGCGGCCTCAAGGGCCTGGCCGAACGCCTCGCCGCGGCGGGCGGCTCCCTCACCTCGGGCCCGGCCCCCCACTCCGGCTTCCGCGTCGCGGCGACCCTCCCCACCACGGAAGACACCCCGCTCCCGGAGAACCCGGCCACCTCCCCCGTCCACTGACGCCCGGTCATACTCGTCCCGTGGAAGAAATGCCGCGGGACCATCGCTCCGCCAAATCCGTGAGGCTCCTCCTCGCCGAGGACCAGGGCATGATGCGGGGCGCCCTCGCCTTACTGCTGGGCCTGGAGGCGGACATCGAGGTCGTCGCGCAGGTCGGCAGGGGGGACGAGATCGTCGACGCGGCGCTCAACGCCCGCCCGGACGTCGCGCTGCTCGACATCGAGTTGCCGGGACGCAGCGGTCTGGACGCCGCCGCCGACCTCCGCGAGGAGTGCCCCGACTGCCGGGTGCTGATCCTCACGACGTTCGGCAGGCCCGGGTATCTGCGGCGCGCCATGGAGGCGGGCGCGGTCGGGTTCCTGGTCAAGGACGGGCCCGTGGAGGAGCTCGCCGAGGCGGTCCGGCGGGCGCTGCGGGGCGAGACGGTGATCGACCCGGCGCTCGCCGCGGCCGCGCTCAGCGCCGGGCCCAGCCCGCTGACGGGCCGTGAGGCGGACGTCCTCAAGGCCTCCGTGGACGGCGCCACGGTCGCCGACATCGCGGGCACGCTGCACCTGTCGGAGTCGACCGTACGGAACTACCTGTCGGCGGCGATCGGCAAGACGGGGACGCGGAACCGGATGGAAGCGGTGCGGGAGGCCCGGCAGCAAGGGTGGCTGTGAGCCCCGGCCGCACGGGTGATTGCGCGCCGTCGGCGGGAAGGTGCGCGTGCCGAGGGCAAGGCGGTGTCAGTCCTGCACTGACACCTCCACGTGATCCCTTTTGTCGTCGTGGACACGGATCGACTCCAGCTTGCCCTTCGGGCCCGGCTCGCCCTCCTCCCTCGTGAACCAGAGGTAGGCCGAGCCCGCCGCCTTGTGGAGTTCGGGCTCGGACGTGCCGTCCTCGTACACATACGCGACGCGGGTCGCTCTCGGGCCCACGTGCCCGACAGTGACGGTCCTGCCCTTCACCTCGAACTCCACCGACGCGAAGCTCAACCCGTCGTCCCCGCCCGGCTCCTTGTCCTGGAGTCCAAAGGACGTGACCTTGTCCTTGCCGTCGGCCGTGACGACGACCGCGTACCAGGGGCGGTCGAAGTCCGGGACGGGGTCGGTCTTCCGCTCGTCCCAGACGCCCGCCGCGATCATCGCCACCTTCTGGCCGTGCGCCTCCTTGTCGTCACGCGGTGCGCCCCACACCTGCAGCTCCACGCGCGCCGACTCGTTGCCCGAGCCGTCCCGCACCTCCGTCAGCGGCGTGTACCGCGGGGTGTAGACGTGTCGGTCCTGCGCGGTGCCGTGCCGCGACGCCGCCTGTGTGCGGTCCCCGCCGTCCACCACGGCCAGCGCCAGCGATCCGGTCGAGGCGACGATCGTGGCGGCCGCCAGGGCACCGAGGGCCCAGCGGCGCGTCTTCCTGCGCCGGCCGCCGCGCAGCACCGCCTGGTACGGGGCCGTGCCGATCTCCACCCCGTCCGCCGCGTCCGCCAGGCGGTGGGCGATGTCTCCGTGCGCGTCCACGTCCGCGCCGAGGCGCGCCGGGTCCTGGTCCCTGGTCATTACTTCTCCCCTCGGCTTCCGACCTTCTCGGTCAGTGCGGGTATGGCACGCAGCTTGGCGATCCCTTTGGCGGCATTGCTCTTGACCGCGCCGACCGAGCAGCCCATGGCCTCGGCGGTCTGGGTCTCGCTCAGGTCCTCCCAGTACCGCAGGACGACCGCTTCGCGCTGGCGGGTGGGCAGTTGGGCGAGGGCGTGCAGCAGCGCCGCGCGGTCGTCCGCCTGCGCCATGCGGTCGCCGTGCTCGGGTCTGTCGAACACCGGGCCCGCGTCCTGCAGCGACAGGAACTCCTTGAGCTTGCGGCGGTGTTTGCGCGCATGGATGTTGATCATGATCCGGCGTACGTACGCATCCGGATCACCCGCCGTGCTCACCCTGCGCCACGACACGTAGGTCCGCTCCAGGGACGACTGCACCAGGTCCTCCGCGGCGTGCTGCTGCCCCGTGAGGAGAAACGCCGTCCGCATCAGATGCGGCCAGCGACTGGTGATGAATCCCTGGAAGTCGGTCTGCTCTCGCTCCCCCATGAATACCTCCTTGCACAGTGGAGTCCATGAGGGCCGCGAACCGTTGCCTCAGTCGGAGTCCTGACCCCGATTCCGGCGTCCCGGCATCCACACGAGCAGCACCACCACCCCCGCCAGCAGGATGAACGCGCTGGTCCTGAACGCCATCGCGTAGCCGTCGGTGAGCGCCTGCGGCGACGTCGAACCGTGCATCTGCGCGGCCGCCACCGTGGAGAGCACCGCGAGGCCGAGCGCGCCGCCCATCGTGCGTGAGGTGTTGACCAGGCCGGAGACGAGTCCCGCGTCGCCCGGCCGGGCGCCCGACGTGGCGAGCGAGGCCAGTGGGGTCGTCGCGAGGCCCGCGCCGAACATCATCACGAGGCCGGGCAGCAGGATCGCGGTGACGTACGCGCCGTCGACCGTCATCGTCGACTGCCATCCGAAGCCCACGGACGCCACGACGATGCCGAGCACGGAGACGTTCTTCGGCCCGAGCACCGGCATCAGGCGCGGCGCGAGCATCGAGCCGAGGACGACGGTCAGCGAGGACGGCATGAGGGCGAGGCCCGCCTTGAGCGGGGAGTACCCGAGGACGTTCTGGGTGTAGAGCGTCATGAACATCCACATGGCGAACATGCCGCCGCCGCACACGAACATCGCGGCGTTCGCGGCCGACACCGTCCGTACCTTGAACAGCTTCAGCGGCATCAGCGGCGCCTTCGTGCGCGACTCCACCACGAGGAAAGCGGCGAGCAGGGCGAGGCCCGCGGCGAGGGGAACGAGGGTCGCGGCCGCCGTCCAGCCCTTCTCCTCGGTCTGCACGATGCCGTACGCGAGGGTGGCGAGACCCGCCGTCACCAGGACCGCGCCCGGCACGTCCAGGCGCCGGGTCCTGTCGGCCTTGCTCTCGGTGAGCCAGGCGATGCCCGCGACGATCACCAGGGCGCCGACCGGCACGTTGATCAGGAGCACCCAGCGCCAGGAGAGCAGGTCGGTCAGGACGCCGCCGACCAGGCCGCCCGCCGCGCCGCCGCCCGCGCCGACCGCCGACCAGACGCCGATGGCCCGTGCCCGCGCCGGGCCCTCGGGCACGGCCGACGTGAGGATCGTCAGGGTCGAGGGGGCGAGGACCGCCGCGCCGAGACCCTGCACGGCGCGCGCCGCGAGGAGCTGCCACTCGGCCTGCGCGAGGCCGCCGCCCAGGGATGCGGCGGTGAACAGGCCGAGGCCGACGAGGAACATCCGCTTCCGCCCGAAGAGGTCTCCGGCGCGCCCGCCGAGCAGCATGAACCCGGCGAAGGCTATGGAGTACGCGTTGACGACCCACTGCAGGCCCACCGCGCTCATGCCGAGGTCGGACCGCATCGACGGCAGCGCGGTGTTCACCACGGACACGTCCAGGACGACGAGGAACTGGCCGGCGCACGCGGTGAGCAGGACGGCCCACACCGGGACGGCCCTCTTCCGCGGAGCCCGCGCGGCCCCGGAGGGGGGCGGGGCGGCGCCGGTGGGCGACGAGGGCGACGACGGCGACGAGGACGAGTAAGTGGTGGAGGGCGTCTGGACCATGACAGCCATCCTCTCAAGCGAAACTCGAGCGACGCATCGGAAATTCGCTCGACAGGACCTGGGCCCTCGGACCTAGGACCCAGGACCGCCCTCCCCACCCCGACGACCAGGCCCTACGGCCGCCGCAGCACCGTCACCACGGCCGCCCCGCCGAGCCCGATGTTGTGCGCGAGCCCCACCCGCGCCCCCTCGACCTGCCGGGCCGCCGCCTCCCCGCGCAGCTGCCACGTCAACTCCGCGACCTGCGCGATGCCCGTCGCGCCGAGCGGGTGGCCCTTGGAGATGAGGCCGCCGGAGGGGTTCACCACCCACCGTCCGCCGTACGTCGTCGCGCCGCTCTCGACCAGCTTTCCCGACTCGCCGGGCGCGCACATGCCCAGCGCCTCGTACGTCAGGAGTTCGTTGACGGAGAAGCAGTCGTGCAGCTCGACGACGTCCACGTCCTCGATGCCGAGTCCGGACGCCTCGTACACCTGGCGCGCCGCCGCCCGCGACATCGGCTGTCCGACGGCGTCGACGCAGGACCCGGAGTCGAAGGACTCGCCGGTGTCGGTGGTCATGGCCTGGGCGGCGATCTCGACCGCCTTCGACGCCAGCCCGTGCCGCTCCACGAACCGCTCCGAGACCACCACCGCCGCCGCCGAGCCGTCCGACGTCGGGGAGCACTGGAGTTTGGTGAGGGGGTGGTGGATGGTCCTGGCGGCGAGGATCTCGTCGACGGTGTACGCGTCCTGGAACTGCGCGTACGGGTTGTTCGTGGAGTGCCGGTGGTTCTTGGCGCCGACCGCGGCGAGCTGCGCCTCGGTCGTGCCGTACTTCTCCATGTGCTCGCGGGCCGCGTTGCCGAAGATCTGCGCGGTGGGCGGGGTCATCTCGAAGCCGTGGCGGGCGGCCATGATGCCGTAGTGCCGGGCCACGGGCGACGTCTTGAAGTCGCCCCCCTCGCTTCCCCCGCCCAGCGCTCCCCGCGTCATCTTCTCGAAGCCGAGCGCGAGCACGCAGTCGTTCAGGCCGCCCTCGACGAACTGGCGCGCCAGCATCAGGGCGGTCGAGCCGGTCGCGCAGTTGTTGTTGACGTTGTAGACGGGGACGCCCGTCAGGCCGAGTTCGTAGGCGGCGCGCTGGCCGGCCGTCGAGGCCTGGAAGCAGTAGCCGACGGGGACCTGCTCGACCTGGTCGTACGTGACTCCGGCGTCCTCAAGGGCCAGGGTGCCTGCCTCCTTCACCATGTCCCAGTACTGCCAGTCGCGCGTCTCGGGCTTCTCGAACTTCGTCATCCCGACGCCGACGATGTAGCTCTTCATGACGCTCGTACTCCTTCAGTGCGGAGGTCAGTCACGGGGCAGGCCGAGGATGCGCTCGGCGACGACATTGAGCTGGACCTGGGTCGTGCCGCCCGCGATCGTCAGGCAGCGCGACATCAGGAAGCCGTGCAGCGCCCGCTCCCCCGGGCCCTCGCGGACCGCGCCCGCCGTGCCGAGGAGTTCGAGGGCGAGCTCGGCGACTTTCTGCTGGTGCGGGGTCTGGACGAGCTTGCGTACGGAGGCACCCGCGCCCGGCTCCGCGCCCGCGACCTGCCGGATCGTCGTGCGCAGCCCGATGCAGGCGACGGCGTGCGCCTCCGCGGCGAGCGCTCCGATGCGCGCGCGGCAGGCGCCGTCGAGGTCACCGGCGCGCGCGATGAGGGCCTCCAGACCCGTGTCGAACGTCAACTGGTCCGCCATGTGGACGCGTTCGTTGCCGAGGGTGTGGCGGGCGACCTGCCAGCCGTCGTCGATCTCGCCGACGACCGCGTCGTCCGGCAGGAAGACGTCGTCGAAGTACACCTCGTTGAAGAGGGCGTCCCCGGTGATCTCCTTGAGGGGACGGACGTCGATGCCGCTCGCCGTCTTCATGTCGACGAGGAAGTACGTCAGGCCCTGGTGCTTGGGCGCCGACGGGTTCGTACGGGCGAGGAGGATGCCGTGGTCCGCCCACTGGGCCGCGCTCGTCCACACCTTCTGCCCGTTGACGCGCCACCCGCCGTCGACGCGCTCGGCCCGCGTGCGCAAGGACGCGAGGTCGGAGCCCGCTTCCGGTTCGCTGAAGAGCTGGCACCAGAGCAGCTCGCCGCGCAGGGTGGGGGCGAGGAAGCGGTCCCGCTGCGTCTCGGTGCCGTACGCGATGAGGGAGGGGATCACCCAGGTCGCGATGCCCAGATCGCTGAGCCTGACCCCGGCCGCCTGCAACTCCTCCTGGATGACGAGCTGGTGGACGGGGCCCGCGCCGAGGCCGTGCGGGGCGGGGAGGTGTGGGGCCGCGTAGCCGGTGGGGGCGAGGGCCTTGCGGGCCGCGGCCGGGTCGAGTCCGCGGGCGGGGGCGATCGCCTCGCGGGCCCGGATCCGGTGGTCGTACGTCTCCGCCTCCTCCCGGAGCTCCATGCGCAGCTCGCGGCGCGCACCGCCCTCCGCGAGCCGCACGGCGCGCAGCCGGTGCGCGTCCCCGGTCCCCAGCAGCTGTCGCGCGACGACGGCGCGGCGCAGATACAGGTGGGCGTCGTGCTCCCAGGTGAAGCCGATGCCGCCGAGGATCTGCACACAGTCCTTGGAGCAGGAGTACGCGGCGTCCAGGGCGGTGCCCGCGGCGAGCGCCGTGACCAGACCGCGCACGTCGGCGGAGATGTCGGACGCGGCCGACTCATCAGGCTCGTCCGCCGCGCGGGCCGCGTCCCACGCCAGGGCCCGCGCCTGCTCGACGCGGACCAGCATGTCGGCGCAGAGGTGCTTGACGCCCTGGAACCGTCCGATGGGCCGTCCGAACTGCTCGCGTACCTTGGCGTGTTCGGCGGCGGTGTGCAGGGCCCACGCGGCGGTGCCGCACGCGTCGGCGGCGAGCACGGCGGCGGCCAGATCTCGGACGGTCGCGGAGTCCACGGCGAGCACCCGGTCGGCGGGGACGTGGACGCCCCGGGCGCTCACTTCGGCGGTGGGCCGGGTGGGGTCGGCGCTCTCGTGGGTGCGTACGGTCAGCGCGGCGGCGTCGACGGCGAGCCGGAGCGGCCCCGATGCCGGTGCCCCCGCCGCCGCCAGAATCAGCAGATCCGCCTCCCCGCCGGAGAGCACGGGCGGCGCCACGCCGTCGAGGACGTACCCGCCGGGGACGGCGACGGCGGTCAGCGTGCCCGCGTCCAGGGCGACGGCACCGATCCGCTCGCCCCGTGCCAGCTCGGCGGCGAGTCCGTGCGCGCCCGCCCGGTGCAGCACCAGCGAGGCGAGGCAGCTCGCCGCGAACGGCCCGGGGAGCGCGGCCCGCGCCGCCTCTTCGAGGACCACGGCCAGGTCGAGGAGGTCGCCGCCCCCGCCCCCGTACTCCTCGGGCAGGTGGACGCCGAGCAGCCCCTGTTCCGCGAGTCCGTCCCAGTGAGCGGGGCGGCCGCCGCGGGGTGGTCCGTCCAGGAGCTTGCGCGTCTCCTCGGGCGGTGCGGCGCGCGCGATCCAGCCGCGTACCGCCGTCGCCAACTCCCCTTGTTCCCGCGTGATTCCGATCCCCATGGGCATCCTCGCCGGTAGCAGCTGCCGGGACGGCGACAGACTAGAACACGTTCCAATCTGACGGAAGGTCAGAAGCCGCGTCGCCCATCGGACCGGTCGCGGCCCGACTGATGACTCGGTTAACAAAGGGTCAAGAATTCCCCTCGTACGACATCCGTCGGAATAGTCGCCCGGGGAAACAGGTTCGGCTTACACATACGTGCCCGCTCCTGCCGTTCCGCTCCTGCCGAGCCCGACCTTCCGCCCCGGAGGCCCCAAGCAATGTCGATGTCGATGTCGACGAACCACCCACGCGGCATACGCGGGGTCGTCCCCGTGCTCGCCTTCTCCGGCATCGTCGTCGCGGTGATGCAGACCCTCCTCGTGCCGGTCATCAAGGACCTGCCCGAGCTGCTGAACACCTCGCCGTCCAACGCCACCTGGGTCATGACGGCGACCCTCCTCGCCGGCGCCGTCTCGACGCCGATCATGGGCCGCCTCGGCGACCTGTACGGCAAGCGGAAGATGCTGCTCAGCAGCCTCGCCGTGATGGTCGTCGGCTCGCTGGTCTGCGGCTTCACCGACGATCTCGTCGTGATGATCGTGGGCCGCGCGCTGCAGGGCTTCGCGATGGGCGCCATCCCGCTCGGCATCGGCCTGATGCGCGACGAGCTGCCCCGCGAGAAGCTCGGCTCGGCGATGGCCCTGATGAGCTCCTCCATCGGCGTCGGCGGCGGCCTCGCCCTGCCCGTCGCCGCGCTGATCGCCCAGCACGCCGACTGGCACGCCCTGTTCTTCGGCTCCGCGGGACTCGGCGTCGCCTCGATCCTGCTGACCCTCGTCTTCGTCCCCGAGAGCCCGGTCCGCGCCGAGGGCACCTTCGACGTGCTCGGCGCGCTCGGCCTCTCCGCCGGACTCGTCCTGTTCCTGCTGCCGATCACCAAGGGCAGCGACTGGGGCTGGGGCGACCCGACCACGCTCGGCCTCTTCGCCGCCGCGGCCGTCGTCCTCGTCCTGTGGGGCGTGATGGAGCTGCGCGTCAAGGCCCCGCTGGTCGACCTGCGCACCACCGCGCGCCGCTCGGTGCTCTTCACCAACCTCGCCTCGATCATGGTCGGCGTCGCCTTCTACGCCGTCTCGCTCGTCCTGCCCCAGCTGCTCCAGCTGCCGACGGCGACCGGGTACGGCCTCGGCCAGTCGATGGTGGTGGCGGGCCTGTGCGTGATGCCGCTCGGCCTGACGATGATGTTCACCGCGCCGGTGTACGCCCGCCTGTCGGCGAAGTACGGCCCGAAGGTCACCCTCATCCTCGGCATGCTGATCATCGCGATCGGTTACGGCGCCGGGCTCGGCCTGATGAGCGCCGCCTGGCAGACCATCGTCATCTCGGTGCTCCTCGGCGCGGGCATCGGCCTCGCCTACTCCTCGCTGCCCGCGCTCATCATCGGCTCGGTCGACCCGTCCGAGACCGGCGCGGCCAACGGCCTCAACACGCTGATGCGCTCGATCGGCACGTCGGTGTCCAGCGCCGTGATCGGCATGGTCCTCGCCAACACCGCCGACCACGTCGGGGGTGTCGCGGTGCCCACCCTGCACGGCTTCCGCCTGTCGTTCCTGATCGCGGGCGGCGCGGTCGCCATCGGTCTGCTCTTCGCGCTCATGCTGCCCTCCGCGCGCCGTCCGGCCCACACGCAGCTGCGGGCCAGCAGCGAGGAGGACGCGAACCTGGAGCGTGCCGTCCAGGTGCTCGCGGGCTTCCATGGGCAGGTGCGGGGCGCGGACGGCACGCCCGTCGCCCGCGCGAAGGTGACGCTGATCGACCGCAGCGGGCGGCAGGCGGGCGCGGCGCTGACGGACGACGGCGGGCGGTACGAGCTGGCCGTGCCCGGCGACGGTTCGTACGTCCTCGCCGTGCGGGCCACGGGTCACGGTCCGCTGGCGTCGGCGGCGGCCCACCCCGGCCAGGGCCGCCCGGTCGAGCTGGACCTGTCGCTGCCGGGCAGCAGCGACGTACCGGCCTGAGGCCCGGCACGCATCCCCGGAACACGGCACCCCCGTCACGCCCGTGGCGGGGGTGCCATGCATCATGGGCGGCCGTACCTACGCGCACACACCTGCCCCCACACGCGTACGACCTGGAGGAACCCATGGCTGCCGTCGCCGAGCCCGCGCCCGCGCCGATGCCCGAGCCGGACGTCCTCGCCGCCTTCGAGGCCGCCAAGGGCTTCATGCCGCGCGGCGAGGGGCTCGCGCTGTACGCGGCCGCGACGGAGGCCGCCGCGCTCGGCCTGCCGCTCCTGGAGGTCGGCACGTACTGCGGCCGCTCCACGATCCTGCTCGCCGACGCGGCCCGGCGGGCCGGGGTGAGCGCGATCACCGTCGACCACCACCGCGGCAGCGAGGAGCAGCAGCCCGGCTGGGAGTACCACGACCCGGAGACGGTGGACCCCGAGGTCGGCCTGATGGACACGCTGCCCACCTTCCGCCGCACCCTGCACAAGGCGGGTCTGGAGGAGCATGTGATCGCGATGGTCGGGCGCTCGCCGCAGGTGGCGAAGGCGTGGGGCGGCGCGCTCGGCCTGGTCTTCATCGACGGCGGCCACACGGACGAGCACGCCACGGCCGACTACGAGGGCTGGGCGCCGCACGTCGCCGAGGGCGGGCTGCTCGTCATCCACGACGTGTTCCCCGACCCGGTCGACATCATGACCGGACAGGCGCCGTACCGCGTCTACCTCAGGGCCCTGGAGTCCGGCGCGTTCACGGAGGTCGCGGTGGCGGACTCGCTGCGCGTGCTGCGGCGCACGGCGGCGGGGATCTGACCTCAACGGGAGCGACGGGTATCTGACCTCAACGGGAGCGGGGCGCCCGGCCTCGCGGATAGGCTCGCCCTCGTGTCGTACGTAGGTCCGGAATTCGATCCCTCCCAGCCGCCCCGGCGCAGCGTCCGCCGACCGCTGACGGTGGCCGTCGCCGCGCTGGTGCCGACCTGTCTGGCGGGCTACCTCGTCTACCAGGCGACCAGTGGGCCCGACGGGAACGAGCCCGCGAGATCGCTGCCTGCCTCGTCGAGCGCCTCCGCCGACCGGGACGCGCCGTCCGGCTCCTCCTCGCCCTCCTCTTCCGGAACCGGCCCCTCCGACAAGGCCAAGGAAAAGGACAAGAACGACAAGGACGGCAAGGGCGGGGACGCCGACGACAACGATTCGGCCACGAAGCCGTCCGGTGGCCGTCCCGCCGCCAACGGCCCCCTCAAGGGCAAGGTCGTCGTGATCGATCCCGGTCACAACCCCGGCAACTTCCGCCACCCGTCGGACATCAACCGGCAGGTGGACATCGGGACGAACCGCAAGGAGTGTGACACGACGGGCACCTCCACCAACCACGGCTACACCGAGGCGAACTTCACCCTGGACGTCTCGCGCAAGCTGCGGACGCTGCTCCAGAAGCAGGGCGCCACGGTCAAGTTCACGCAGGACGACGACCGGCCGTGGGGCCCGTGCGTCGACGAGCGCGCCCGGATCGGCAACAAGGCGCACGCCGACGCGGTGGTCTCCATCCACGCCGACGGTTCGGGCGCGGGCAACCGCGGCTATCACGTGATCATGCCGGGCAGGGTGCGGTCGGGTTCGGCCGACACCTCGGCGATCGTCGGACCCTCGAAGGAGCTCGGCGAGCGCATCGCCGGAAAGTTCGTGAGCGCGACGGGCAGCGCCCCCTCGAACTACATCGGCGGCGGCACGGGCCTCAACACCCGCACGGACCTCGGCGGCCTCAACCTCTCCACGGTCCCCAAGGTGTTCATCGAGTGCGGGAACATGCGGGACGCGAAGGACGAGGCCCTCCTCACGAGCCCCGCGTGGCGCCAGAAGGCGGCACAGGGGATTTCGGAGGGAATCGCGGGGTTCCTGCGGGAGTAGGGACGGAAGCGGAAGGTGAACGTCTTCGCCATGAAGCGTGGACGTCTTTATCCCGAGCAGACACCCCGCACGTCCGGACGATATTGTCCTCCCTACGATGAGGGGCCACCCCCGCGCTTCGCGCACCGCGACACGACCGCGACTACGGCGACAGCGACGCCTCCACTGACGAGACGACTGACGAAGGACCCTGAAGTGAATTTCCGCTCCCTCACTCGAGGCGACGGCGTGGTGATCGGAGCAGCGGTGTTGCTCTTCATCGCCTCGTTCCTCGACACCCTCGACATCGACGGCGCCCCCGATGACAAGCTGCCGAACGCCTGGGAAAACGGCAACCTGCTGCTGAGCGTGTACCTGCTCGGCATCATCGGTGCGGCCCTCATCGTCGTCGGCCGCGCTCTGCCGCAGCAGCGCAAGGTCGTGGGCCTCGACCTCGGTCAGCTCGGCGTGGCCTTCGCCATCGCCGCCGCGTGGAGCTCGCTCGGTGCGATCTTCGACACCGACCAGTCCTACAACTTCTTCTTCGACAGCTCGCTCGGCCGCGCAGAGACCCCGGACGCCGGTGTCGGCCTCATCCTCGGCCTGATCGCCGCCCTGGTGCTCGCCGCCGGCGCGGTCGCCGGGCTGATCGTTCCTGCGCTGAAGGCTCCGCTCATGGGCGGCCCGAAGCCGATGGCCCCGCAGCCCTACGGCGGTCAGCCGCAGGGTGGCTACGGCTACCCGGGCGCCGGTGCGGGTCAGCCGCAGCAGGGTGCCCCGTACGGCGGCCAGCCGGGTCAGCCGCAGGGCCAGTCCTTCGGTGGCCAGCCGCAGCCGCAGGCCGGGCAGACCCCGCCGCCCGCGCAGGGGCAGCCCGCCGGTGACTTCTCGCCGTTCTGGTTCGCCGTGCCGGTGCCGCGTCCGCTGTACGCGGAGGACGGCTCGCCGACGCCGATCGCCGAGCTGGCGCCGGGCACCTGGTACCTCGCCGTCGAGCAGCGCGGTCCCGGTCTGGTGGCCCAGACGCAGGACGGCCGTCGCGGCGTCCTTCAGGACACCACGGGGATCCAGCGCGGCTGATCCCACGCATCGCGGTACCGCGGCCCCTCGCCCTTCCGGGCGGGGGGCCGTTGTCGTACAGTCCCTGCCCTACGGACCCAACCTGACGCACCGTCAGCTCAGCAGGGAGGCAGGCCTATGCGGCTCGGGCTCGCACTCGGATACTGGGGGCGCGGCCCCGACCCCGGACACGTCGCCCTGGCACAGGAGGCCGAGCGGCTCGGCTACGACTCCGTGTGGACCGCCGAGGCCTGGGGCTCGGACGCCTTCACGCCGCTGACCTGGATCGCCGCGCGGACCTCGCGGATCAGGCTGGGCACGGCCGTGGCGCAGATGGCGGCACGCTCCCCCGTCACCACCGCCATGCACGCGCTCACCCTCGACCACCTCTCCGGCGGCCGGATGATGCTCGGCCTCGGGCTTTCGGGGCCGCAGGTGGTGGAGGGGTGGTACGGGCGGCCGTTCCCGGGGTCGCCGCTGACCGCGACACGCGAGTACGTCGACGTGATCCGGCAGGTCCTGCGCCGCGAGGGCCCCGTGGAGGTCGCGGGCCGCTTCCACTCCCACCCGTACACCGGCGAGGACGGCACCGGGCTCGGCAAGCCGCTCAAGCCGATCACCCATCCCCTCCGCGCCGACCTGCCGATCCTGCTCGGCGCCGAGGGTCCCAAGAACATCGCGCAGACGACGCGGATCGCGGACGGCTGGCTGCCGCTGTACTGGTCGCCGCTGCGGACGGACGTGTACGAGGCGTCGCTCGCCGACGTCCCCGAGGGGTTCCTCGTCGCCCCGATGGCGCGGGCCAAGGTGTGCGACGACGTCGCCGAGGGCCTGCTGCCCGTCAAGGCCATGCTCGGCTTCTACATCGGCGGGATGGGGCACGCGGCCCGCAACTTCCACGCGGACCTGATGGCGCGCATGGGGTACGAGGACGAGGCCCGGCACATCCAGGAGCTGTTCCTCGCGGGCCGCAGGGAGGAGGCGGTGCTCGCGGTGCCGGACGCCTTCGCCGACGAGATCTCGCTGGTCGGGCCGCGCGCGCGGATCGCGGAGCGCCTTGAGCTGTGGCGCAAGGGGCCGGTGACGGATCTGCTCGTGCTCGCGCCGGACCCGCACACGCTGCGGGTCCTGGCCGAGCTCAACGCGTAGGCAGTGGAGCGGACTCGGTCAGCCCTTGGCCAGCTCGCCCGCCGACGGCACCTTGTCCTTGACCTCCGCGCCCGCGCTGCTGCCCGCGCCCTTGATGTTCTTGATGATGTCGTCGAAGGAGTTCACCGCCGAGTCCGTGCCCTCGCCCTTGCGGAGCTTGGACGGCAGGTCCTTCAGGGCGTCGATGCCGGACGTCAGCGGGGCCACGGCCTTGGAGAGCGTGGGGTCACCCTTCGCGTTCTTCGTCGCGGCCTTCAGCCTGTTGTACGTGAACGCGCCCGCGAGACCCGCCTTGATCAGGGCGAACTTGCGGCCGCCCGCGCCCTTCTTGAACTTGCCCGCGCGGTACGGCTTCACGATCCACTGGTACGTCGCCCCGGCGGCCAGGCCCGCGTTGGCGACGAAGCGGGTCTTGGCGAACTTCTGCTTCTCGGCGCTGCTGCTGGTGGACGGCGCCGACGCGGCGGCGGTGTCCTCGCCGCTGTTGCCGCAGGCCGTCGCACCGGCCAGCAGGGTGCCGCAGAGCGTGAGGGAGACCGCGGCACGGCGGACGGGTACGGAGCTGGGCACGACAGGGCCTCCAGACGGGAGCTGAGCGGTCCGCGAGGGAACGCGGACCTCTCCCGCAGCCTCACCCCGGCACCCGCCCGCCGCCACCGGGATGCGCCCGTCCGGGTTTCAAGGGGGCGTTCCCAGGTATCCGGGCCTTATGTCTCCCACGCGGAACTCCCACAGCAGCACTGCGGCGCGAGTCATCGTCATCGTCGCCGACGTCATGGCCGCGATCCTCGGCCTGTGGATCCTGATGTACCTGCTGGACGCGAACCGCGCCAACGACCTCGTCCAGTTCATCCACGACGTGGCCCGCTGGCTGGCCGGCTGGTCCCACGACCTCTTCACGTTCGACGAGGACTGGGCGCGCGTCGTGGCGGGATACGGTCTCGCCGCGATCGTCTACCTCTTGGTGGGCCACGCCCTGGCCGGCCGTCTGCGCCGCTACTGAGGCGCCTCGGCTGCGCAGCAGTCCGGGTCCAGGCCCACCGGCAAACGGTCGCCCGAGAAGATCGCGCAGGTCGCCTCGTCGCCGCCGAGTGCCGCCACGGCCAGGAGGAGTGAGCCCGCCGTCCAGGTGGTGAGCTCCTCGGGCCAGACGGTCTCGTCGTCGAAGACGTAGCCCGTCCAGTACAGGCCCGACTCCGGGTCGCGCAGGTGCTGGATGGACTGGAGGATCTCCAGGGCGCGGTCGGACTCGCCTATCACCCAGAGCGCCAGGGCGAGTTCGGCGCTCTCGCCGCCGGTGACCCACGGGTTGGGCACCACGCAGCGCACCCCGAGGCCGGGCACGACGAAGCGGTCCCAGCCCTCCTCTATACGGGACTTGGCGGCCACTCCGGTCACCGCGCCGCCCAGGACGGGGTAGTACCAGTCCATCGAGTAGCGGCCCTTGTCGAGGAACCGCTCGGGGTGGCGGCGGATCGCGTGCGCGAGGGCGCCCGCCGCCAACTCCCAGTCGGGCTGCGGCTCTTCGCGCTGCTCGGCGATGGCGAGGGCACACCGCAGCGCCTGGTGGATCGAGGACGAGCCGGTGAGGAGCGCGTCGGTCACCGGCGTGCCGTCCGCCTCCCGCTTCCAGCCGATCTGCCCGCCGGGCTGCTGGAGCGCGAGCACGAACTCGACGGCGGCGACCACCGCGGGCCACATGCGGTCGAGGAACGCCTCGTCGCCGGTGGAGAGGTAGTGGTGCCAGACGCCGACGGCGAGGTACGCGCAGAAGTTGGTCTCGCGGCCGCGGTCGGTGACGTCGTCGGGGTCGCCGTCGGCGTACGCCGCGTACCAGGAGCCGTCCGGGTTCTGGTGGCGTACGAGCCAGTCGTAGGCCCGCTCGGCGGCCGCGTGCTCGCCCGCCGCGTCCAGCGCCATCGCGGCCTCGGTGTGGTCCCACGGGTCGAGGTGGTGGCCGCGGAACCACGGGATGGCGCCGTCCTCGCGCTGCACGGCGAGGATGCCGCGTACCGTCGCCATGGCCTGATCGGCCGTCAGGACGCCGGGCAGGACGAGGTGTTCGGTCCGCTCCGGGCTCGTCACTTGGCGGCCGCCGCGGCGTCGGCGTCGGCCGAGGCCTTCGGGAGGTGCGGCTTGGTCGCGTACGCCACGAAGCTCTTGCCGACGACGGGGTTGAGCAGCTGCTCGGCGACGCGCGTCGCGAGGGGCTTCTTCATGATGTCCCAGACGAGCAGCTTGTGGTACGCCCGTACGGGCAGCGCCTTGTCGTTGTCGACGCCGAACGCGCACTTCAGCCACCAGTACGGCGCGTGCAGCGCGTGCGCGTGGTGCGTGCCGTACGGCTTGAGGCCCGACTCCCGCATCTTCTCCAGGAGTTCGTCGGCCTTGTAGATGCGGATGTGGCCGCCCTCGACCTCGTGGTAGGCGTCGGAGAGGGCCCAGCAGACCTTCTCCGGGCCGTAGCGCGGGACCGTGAGCGCTATGCGGCCGCCCGGCTTGAGGACGCGCACCATCTCGGCGAGGACGCCCTTGTCGTCGGGGATGTGCTCCATGACCTCGGAGATGATGACGACGTCGAACGACGCGTCGGGGAAGGGCAGGTTGAGCGCGTCGCCCTCCATCGCGGTGGCCGTGGCGCCCGCCGGGGCCTCACCGGCCTCCTTCATCGCGGCGAACCACTTGGCGACCTCGCGGATTTCCTCGGCGTTCTGGTCGAGGGCCACGACCTGCGCGCCGCGCCGGTAGCACTCGAAGGCGTGCCGGCCCGCGCCGCAGCCGAGGTCGAGCACGCGGTCGCCTGCGGCGAGCGGGAAGCGGGTGAAGTCGACGGTCAGCACGTGGCCCTGCTTTCGTGGTGAGGTCCTGCAACTTCGGGGGCGGCCTCGGCCGCGGGAAGGGCGTGGCCGCGGGCGACCGCCCGAGCGGTGCCGCGTCGCGCGGAGCCTTCGATCGCCGCGCGGTACAGCTCCGCCGTCCCCTGCGCGGCGCGCGCCCAGGTGAACTTGGCGAGGACGCGTTCGCGGCCCGCCGCGCCGAGCCTGGCCCGCAGGTCGGCGTCGCCGAGCAGCCGGTTCAGGCCGTGCGCCAGCGCGCCCGCGTCGCCCGGCGGTACGGCGAGGCAGGTCTCCCCGTCGGGGCCCGCGACCTCCGGGATCGCGCCGCCGGTGGTGGCGAGGAGCGGCGTGCCGGTGGCCATCGCCTCGGCCGCCGGGAGCGAGAACCCCTCGTACAGCGAGGGGACGCAGGCGACCTGCGCCGAGCGGACGAGGTCGACGAGTTCGGCGTCGGTGATGCCCTTGACGAACTCGACGGCGCCTTCGAGGCCGTGCCGCTCGATGGCCTGGGCGACCGGGCCGTCCTCGGCGCGCTTGCCGACGACGACGAGGTGTGCGCCGGGGTGGTCGGCGCGGACCTTGGCGAGCGCCTCGACGAGGTGGACGAGGCCCTTGAGCGGCACGTCGGCGCTGGAGGTGGTGACGATGCGGCCGGGGACTTCGGGGACGGCGGGGTCCGGCGAGAAGAGGGTCGTGTCGGCGCCGATGTGGACGACCTCGATGCGGTCCGCGCGGACGCCGAGGTGGTCGACGATCTCCTGCCGGGACGTGCCGGAGACGGTGAGGACCGAGGGGAGGCGGCGCGCGACGCGCTTCTGCATGCGCGTGAACGCGTACCAGCGGCGGACGGAGGCGCGGCGCTTCCAGTCGGGCGCGGCGTCCAGCTCCAGCTGCCGGTCGACGGTGATGGGGTGGTGGATCGTGGTGACCAGGGGCGCGCCGAGGTCGCCGAGGAGGCCGTACCCGAGGGTCTGGTTGTCGTGCACGACGTCGAAGTCGCCGCGCCGGGCGCGCAGGTGGCGGCGGGCGCGGAGGCTGAAGGTGGCGGGCTCGGGGAAGCCGCCGGTCCACATGGTCGCCACTTCGAGGGCGTCGACCCAGTCGCGGTACTCGTCGCGCTTCGGGGTGCGGAAGGGGTCCGGCGAGCGGTAGAGGTCCAGGCTGGGGAGCTCGGTGAGCTTGAGGCCCGTCAGGTCCTCGCCCTCGTCGAGGACGGGGTAGGGCTGCGCGCCGATCACCTCGACGCTGTGGCCGAGCCGGGCGAGCTCGCGGGAGAGGTGGCGTACGTAGACGCCCTGTCCCCCGCAGAACGGGTTCCCCTTGTACGTGAGGAGCGCGATGCGCAACGGGCGCTCGCCGTCGGCGCCGGAGCCCTTTCGGGGGCGTGCCTCCATGGCCTCAGCGGTCACTCTCGGGCCCCCTTCTCCCTGCAGTTCTCCGCGAGGTTACGCCGGGACGGTAATCTAGAACAAGTTTCAGACTGGATCGCTGAATGATCGCTGGACGAGCTTTGAATCTACCGGCAGGTAGGCGAGCTGTAAGGCCCGGATCAGGTGATTCGCGCCACGACGGGCTCCCTGCCATGCTGTGCGATCTCGCGAGGCGTAGCGGAGGGGCATCGACATGACAGCGGAAGTCAAGGCGGCGAACCCTGCGGCGCCTGCCCTCACCGAGCGCCAGGAGGCGCGCCGCCGCCGCATCCTGCACGCCAGCGCGCAACTGGCCAGCCGTGGCGGCTTCGACGCGGTGCAGATGCGGGAGGTCGCCGAGGCGGCGGGCGTCGCGCTCGGCACGCTGTACCGGTACTTCCCCTCGAAGGTCCATCTGCTGGTGGCCACGATGCAGGACCAGCTGCAGCACATGCACACGACGATCCGGAAGCGTCCGCCGGCCGGCGAGACGCCCGCCGAGCGGGTCGCCGAGACGCTGATGAGGGCGTTCCGGGCGCTGCAGCGCGAACCGCATCTGGCGGACGCGATGGTGCGGGCGCTGACCTTCGCGGACCGCTCGGTGAGCCCCGAGGTCGACACGGTGTCGCGGCTGACGACGGCGATCATCCTGGACGCGATGGGGCTGGCGGAGACGCCGACCGCGCAGCAGCTGTCCGCGGTGCGGGTCATCGAGCACACCTGGCACTCGGCGCTGATCACCTGGCTGTCGGGCCGCGCCTCCATCGCCCAGGTGAAGATCGACATCGAGACGGTCTGCCGCCTCATCGACCTGACGGCGAAGCCCTCCGCATAGCTCGCCGGTCGACCCCTCTTTGTAACTCGCCGGTCGAGCCTTGGCCCTAGCTTGCCCGTCGAGCCTTGCCCATAGCCTCACAGCGGGGTTTTACACATAGCCTGTCGGCGCCCACGTGCCCATAAGCCGTCCGTCACCTGTCCGACGCACGGGGGGCGCACAACCGTATGGCAAATGCGCCCCTGCCCTTCCCCTTGGCCAGTTCTCTGCGTCACGACTGGGGTACTCACCGCTATGAATGTCAGCGTGCTTGAACGGAGCAACCGGAGCTGGGAGCTGGAGGGGCAGAGCGTGATCCGGGTTCTTCTCGTGCACGACGCCTGTCTGTTGCGAATGGCTCTGGCGGAGCAACTTGCCCGCGAGCCGGATCTGGAGGTGTTCCAAGCGCCGTGGTCCCATGCGCGCGGGCGGTACCGGAGCGTACGACCGGACTTAGGTGTGGTGGACCTCGATGACGAGGCCACCTACGCACATGCTCCGCTCGGCGATCTCACCGGGCCGTCCGCGATGGGGAGAGGGTGCCGGGTCCTCGTGCTCGCCACCGCCAACCGCCCCGGCCAGCTGCGGCGGGCCGCCGAGGCGGACGCGCTCGGCTATGTGAACAAGGCGAGCCCGCCGGAACGGCTGCTCACCGGGATCAGACAGGTGGCCGCGGGCCGGCGCTTCGTCGACGAGTCACTGGGCTTTGGGTTCCTCAAGGCGGCGCAGATGCCGCTCACCCGGCGCGAGCTGAGCGTGCTCTCACTCGCCGCCGGGGGCGCGTCGGTCGCCGAGATCGCCAACAGCCTCCATCTGTCCAACGGAACGGTGCGCAACTACATGGCCGCGATCACCCGGAAGACCGGGGCGCGCAACAGGATCGACGCCATACGGATCTCGCAGGGAGAGGGGTGGGTGTAGACCCCGATCGCCCGCTCCATTGAGGTCCCGGTAGAGAGGGGAACGTTCCATCAGCTCGTCGTGCCGGCCGCACAGGGCATGCGTCCCGTCCATCACCAGGACGCGGTCGGCACGGCGGGCCGAGCTGATGCGGTGGGCGATGACCACCAGCGTGCCGCCCGGCCGGGCGGCGAACGCGCGCTCGGCGCGCGACTCCGCGACCGGGTCGAGGTGACAGGTCGCCTCGTCGAGGATCACGAGGGGGGCGTACGACAGGTAGGCGCGGGTCAGCGCGATCAGCTGCCGCTCCCCCGCCGACAGTTCCGCCGGGACCAGTTCCGCGTCCGGGCCGCCGAGCCGCTCGACGAGCGGGGTCAGGCCGACGGCGTCGGCGGCGGCGAGCATCTCCGGCTCCGGGACGGGGTCCTCCCGCAGATAGCGCAGGTTGTCACGGAGCGTCCCGGTGAAGACGTACGCCTCCTGCGGGATGAGGACGCGCCGCCCGACGGCCGCCGTCCCGCGCACGGCATGCCCGTCGACGCGTACGTCGCCCGCGTCCGGTTCGAGCAGTCCGGCAACAATTCCGGCCAAAGTGGATTTGCCGATGCCACTGGGTCCGACGACCGCGAGGTGCTCGCCCCGCGCGACGGTGAGCTCCAGGTCCTTCAGGACGGGTTCGGCGTGGGGGCCGTAGGCGAAGGTGAGGGCGGAGAGACGGAGGGCGGGGGCGGGTGCCCGGCGTTCGGGGGCCTCGTCCTCGGGCGGCGCGGGATGCTCCGGCGCGTCCCAGATCAGCCTCCGCAGGACGATCGCCAGGCGGGAACCGCTCGCGCCCAGGCCGTGGACCAGGTTGTGGAGGGCGGGAAGCAGGGCCTGTGTGACATAGGCGAGGGCACCCACCAGCGCGCCCGGGGTCACCCCGTTGTCCAGGAGCCAGGGGCCAGTGGCGAGGAGCAGCACCAGTGGGAGCTGGCCGCCGATCGCCAGGGCCGCCGTGCGCAGGACGCCCCAGCGGGCGAGGGCGCCGGCCGCCGCGTACTCCGTGGCGACACCCCGGTCGAGGTCCTCGGCCACGTCCTGTTCCGCGCCCGCCGCGGCCACGTCCCGCAACCCCGGCGCCACGACCCCGAGTTGTCCCGCGAGCTCCTCGTCCGCGACCAGGAACTCCTCCTGCCTGCGGGCCAGCGGGCGCAGGGTCGCCACGAACAGGCCGATCCCGGCGAGCAGCGGCGGCGCGACCACCAGGAGCAGCAGCGGGTCCAGCGAGAACAGGCCGACCAGCGCGCCGACCGCCGTGAAGACGAAGGAGCGGGAGACCATCACCAGGCCCGCGAAGGTGTCCCTGGCGATCTCCACCTGCTGGGTGAGCCGCGACACGGCGCCGCCGTCCGCCTCCCGCAGCCCGCGCCCGACGACCTGCCGCACCAGGGAGTCCCGCAGCGGTTCCACCAGGTCGGCGACGGCGCGGTACACCTGCCCCGTGCCGTACGCGGCGACGAGCACGCCGAGCGCGGCCGCGCCGAGCCAGCCGAGGCCGACCGCCTCGTGCCCGTCGAGGAAGCCGTCGTCGAGCGCGTGCGCGAGGGCGTACCCGGTGAGGAACGTCTGCCCGGTCTCCAGGACCGACCAGAGCGCGAGCCGCAGCACGACCGGCCACCTGCGCCGCAGGAAGCGGACGCCCCTGCGGTACGGGCCCGGTCGCGTCGACGTGACCTCGGCGGACCGGTTCACGCTCCGAACACCTCCCGGTACTCCGCCCGTTGCCACAGCTCGGCATGCGGGCCCACTGCCCGGATCCGGCCCTCGTGCAGCCAGGCCACCGTGTCGGCGCGGGCCGCCGTCGCCGCCCGGTGGGCGATGATCAGGCGGCTGCGGTGCGGGGTATGGCGGAGCAGGGCCTCGGCGATGTGGTGCTCGGTGACCGTGTCCAGGCTCGACATCGCGTCGTCGAGGATGAGGAGCCGGCCGCCGCGTGCGAACGCCCGTGCCAGTCCGAGCCGTTGGGCCTCGCCTCCGGAGAGGGGCGCTTCGGCGCACGGGGTGGCGTAGCCGTCCGGGAGGCGGGTGATGAAGGGGTCGGCGCGGGCGGCGCGGGCCGCCTCGCGGACGCGTTCGGGTGCGGGGCGGGGGGAGCCGAAGCCGATCGTGCCCTCCAGGGTGCCGCCGAGCAGCGCGGGCCGCTCGAAGGCGTAGCCGACCTCGCGGCGCAGTTCCTCGCGGGTGAGCGAGTCCAGGGGGACGCCGTCGAGGCGTACGTCTCCTTCGTCGGGGTCGGCGAGGCGGCCCGCGAGGGCGGCGAGCAGGGACTTTCCGGCGCCGGACCGGCCGACGACGGCGACCGTGGCGCCCGCGGGGACCGTGAGGTCGACGCCGTCGAGCACGGTGCGCCCACCACGGCTCGCCCGTACCCCGCACAGCTCCAACAAGCCGCCTCCGGGCGGCAGGTGCGCCGCACCGTAAGCCGTCTCGGGTTCCGCGAGCACCTCTTCCAGGCGTCGCGCCGCGGCCCGCGCCCGCACCAGGCCGCCGAGCTGTCCGACGAGCATGCCGACGCCGGTGGCGAGCACCGCGTACCGGGACGCGGCCAGCAGGTCGCCGACGCTGATGCGCTCCTGGAGCACGAGGTGGCCCGCCACGGCGGCGACCGCGATCTGCAGCAGGGGGGCGACGGCGACGGCCTGTGCCTGGGAGCGGCCCTGGACGCGCCACATCCGGTGGCCCTGGCGGGAGAGTTCGGGCAGGGTCCGCAGGACCCGCGCCGCCTCCTTGTCCTCGGTGTGCGCGGCGGCGATGGTCCGCGCCCCGCCGATGGCCTCGCTGAGGCGGCCCGCGATGTCGCCCTGGACGTGCTGGTAGCGGGCCACGCAGTCGGAGGAGACGCGCACGAACGCGCGCAGCAGGAGGAAGAGGACGGGTGCCCCGGCGACGAACGCCACGGCGAGCCAGCCGTCGATGAGGGCGAGGGCGACCACGGCGCCGACGGGGGTGACCAGGGCGGCGAGGAGCGCGGCGGCGGTGGCGGGTGCGATGCCCGCGTGCGCCGCGTTGTCGATGAGGCGTGCGACGAGGTCGCCGGGGGCGAAGCGGGCGGTGGTGCGCGGTCCGACGCCGAGTACGTGGCGGACGACGCGGCCGCGCAGCCAGGCCGTGGTGCGGGCGTTGGTGGTGCCGGTGAGGACGCCGTCGAGGGCGTCGAGGAGTGCGCTCGTCGCGATCAGTGCGGCGCAGGCGAGGATCCAGCGGGTGGCGTCGGTGTCGCCGCGGCCGGTGAGGTGGCCGGTGAGGACGGCGTCCAGGGCGTGGCCGATGGCGAGCGGCAGGAGCAGGGCGGCGCCCGATCCCGCGACGGCGCAGAGGGCGAGGACGGTGCAGCGGGCGGCGCTGTACCGGGTCGCGGCGCCCAACAGGCGGTCGCGTGCGGCGGGCTGTTCGGGGCGGGTGGTGGTCGTCGCCATGCGGTACGCGTCTCCGTCGCAGGGGTGAGCCCGGGCGGGCCCCTGAGGGGGTGCCGCCCGGGCCTTCAAACGCCTAGCCGTTCAGCTGGGGGCAGACGTCAGAGACACAGCACGATGCTGGCGTCGCTCCAGCAGAGGAGGAGGCTGGCCACGCTGCCGCCGCCACCGCCGCCGCCACCGGTCATCTCGTCGGATTCCATGCTCTGCAGGTCGAGGAGTGCCATGAAACTAACCTCTCTCTTGGGGGAGTTGCTTTTCATGGGGTTGTGTCACGACCCCGCCGTGAGGCGGGACCGGCTCTGGGGCCGCCGCGGGGGCGGCAGGAAGGGGACGTGCGCTCCGTCGTCGCCGAGGGCGCCGGCGAGTGCGAGGAGGCAGCCCGCCGTCCCGGTGTGGAGGTCCATGGACAGCCGCAGCATCTGGTGTCCGGGGAAGGCCAGCTGGCCCGCGTACGACATGGCGAACCAGCCGAGCGCCCCGATCTGCTCCGCGACGTCCTCGGGCGTGATGCCCGGGGTGGTGGTGCGGTTGACGTGGGCGAGGAGTCCGGCGCGGCCCTGGAACAGGCCGGGCTGCACGCAGAAGCGTGAGCGCGCGGCGGCCAGGATGCCGGGGCGTGCCGCATCGAACGCCGCGTCGTCGCGGTGCGCCAGGTAGTCGTCGAGGACCATGCCGATGCCGACGCTGCCGTCGCCGAGGTAGGGCATGGTGCGCCAGCCCTCGTTGACGGCGAGGCTGCCGTCGCGTTCCTGGGCCACGCACTGGCCGAGGTCCGTGCGCAGGGCGTGGGCCGCCAGGTCGAGGAGGGCGGTGTCGCCGTTTCGCTCGTAGAGGCGCAGGAAGAGCAGTGCGGGTCCGGTGGCGCCGCGCAGCAGTCCGGCGCGGCGGCGTCCGCCCTTCCCGGCCGCTTCGGTGTCCGCGGTGAGGCGTTCACCGAGGATTTCGGCGGCGTGCAGGGCGTGCCGGGCCAGTTCGTCCTCGCCGGTGCTGTGGGCGAGGGCGTCGAGGGCGAGGCCGAGTCCGGCGAGGCCGCCGTGCAGGTCGGAGGGGAGCCGTTCCCACTTCTCCTGGAGGATCAGGTCGGTGAGGTCCAGGGCGCGGGTGCGGTGGCCCAGGCGGTCCAGTACGTGGGCGACGCCCGCGAGGCCGTCGTACAGGCCGAGGGGGGTGCCGCGCGGGGCGGGCTCCGTGTGCTTCAGGAGCCAGCGTTCGCCTTCCTCGTAGCGTTCGGCGCCGGTCTCGGCGAGGGCGTACAGCACGCCGGCCGCGCCGTGCGCGAGGCCGAGTCCGCCGCCGTCGGAGAACTGGGCGATGTCGCCGGGGAAGAGCCGGTCGTCGCGTTCGGGCGTGGCGGAGGCGAGGATGGCCTTGACCATCGAGTCGCGGCTGTACGGCCAGTCGGCGGGGTCGACCAGGGGTGCGGTCGCCCCGGCCGTGTGCCGGGTGGCGCCGGTCCGGCCGCGCGGCCCGTGTTCGATCTCGGCGACGGCCTCGGCGAGAAACTCCGCGGGCACGTCGGGGAATTCGGCGGCGATGACCTGGGCGAAGTGGGCTGCCTTGCCGCGGTCGATGGAGAGCAGTGACGTGATCGGCAGGAAGAGGGCGAGGCGCAGGCAGGCGAGTGCGTAGCGGTCGACGTCGGTGCCGGTGCGGTCGGGCGGCGCGAGGAACCCGGGGTGCGCGACGACCTGGCGGCCCCCGTCGCCCACGGCGGCCGCCGCCTCGAAGTCGAGGAGGGAGACGGACTGTTCGTCGGGCGCGACCATGATGTTGAAGAGGTGCAGGTCGTTGAAGACGACGCCCCGTTCGTGCACGGCGGTGACGGCGTCCTCGACGGCGCGGTGCATGCGCAGCGCCCAGGCCGTGTACTCGGCGATGGCTGCGGGGTCCGGCTCGCTCGTACAGAGCGGGTGCCGGTGGGCGAAGAACGAGTTGAGGGTGGCGCCTTCGAGGAAGTCCATGACGAGGAAGCGGTGGCCGTCCAGGAGGAACCAGTCGCGCACCTCGGGGGCGACGCCGAGTCCGGAGAGCTTCTCCAGGGCGGCCTTCTCGCGTTCGAGGCGGGTGACGGCGTCGGCGCCGTCGGAGGCGAGTCCGGCGTGCGGGCGGCCTTCCTTGAGGACGACCTTGCGGCCGTCGCGGGTGTCGGTACCCGCGTAGACACCGCCGCCGTTGGAGAAGTGCAGGGCCTTCTCGATGCGGTACGGCAGGTCGGTGACGGTCGTCGTGTTGCGGGCCGCGAGCGCCGGTTCGAGGAACGCGGGCAGGGTCACCCAGGCGGGAACCTTGAAGGCGGGGTCGCGCGGGTCGGGCACGAGCTGTCCGTCGGCGTTCTCGATGGCCGGCACCATCGTGCCCTTGCCGTTGTCGCACATGCGGCGGGTGAACGCGCCGTACCTGACGTACAGCGGGCCCTGGCGCCAGCGCAGGTCGGTGAGGATGTACGGGCCCTCGGTGCCCTCCAGGCGGTCGCCGAGGTCGTCGAGTATCTCCTGGAGCTGCGCCTCGTCCGCCGGGTAGACCGTGACGGCCTTGCCGCTGTGGTCGCGGCCCGCGTACTTGCTGTTGCGCAGGTGCAGGAGGTGCTTGCCCGGCACGAACTTGAACGGGATGCGGCGGGGCACGCAGTAGTCCCAGACGACCGAGGCGACGCGGTCCGCGTTCTCCAGGGTCGCGGAGACGTGGATCTTCCAGCCCTGCTGGGGCGAGGGCAGCGCGGCTCCTTCGTCGTCCACGGGGACGAGGGAGAGCCAGTCGCCGACGCGTCCGGAGCGCCATCCCTGGGGGACGGTCCTGCCTGCCACCAGGAACTCGGTGGCGCCCGCGGCGCCCTTGGACGACAGTCGGTCCGGGGTCTCGTAGAAATGCCTGTCGGCCAGACAGTAGACCTCGTACCGCTTGTCCATGGCGTCCCCTCTCCGCTCGGCGTGGCAGAGAGATTTCCAGGGTGCCGGGGGACGGAACAGTCACGACTGTCATCACATGGCCGTGCGGAACGCATGGGTAAAGTCACGTTCGCTCATGTTCGAGAGCACAGAGTATCCGCGGCCCGGACAAATGGCGACACCCGCGCCGTCATGAGGACGAACGGGGCGCGGGTGTCAACGAGTTGGAAACGTGTCCGGTCACTCGCCCAGGACGTGCCGGGTCACTCCTCCGGCGGGAACACGACCTCTCCGCCGTGGGCCAGCGTGATCGTGATCGCCTCGACCGGGCAGCCCTCCGCCGCTTCCAGGACCTTCTCGTTGGCGTCGGTCTCGGGGGCGGTGGGGTGCGACTGGCGTGCGGTGTCCAGCGCGAAGCCGCCGGGCGCGGTGAGCACGCACATCCCTGAGCCGATGCAGACGGACCGGTCGACCTCGACGTGCCAGCGGTCTCCCATCAGGCACCGCTCCCCTCATAGCCGTTGGGGAGGTGGATCATCTTGTGCTCGAAGTACTCGCCGTATCCCTCGGGGCCGAACTCGCGCCCCAGGCCGGAGTTCTTGTAGCCGCCGAAGGGGCCGAGCATGTCGAGGCTGAAGGTGTTCACGGAGTACGTACCGGTGCGCACCCGGCGCGCGATGTCGATGCCGCGCGCGGTGTCGGCGGTCCAGACGCTGCCGCTGAGCCCGTAGTCGGAGTCGTTGGCGATGCGTACCGCTTCGTCCTCGTCGCCGTAGGGCAGCAGGCAGATGACGGGGCCGAAGATCTCCTCGCGGGCGATGCGCATCGAGTTGTCGACGCCGCCGAAGAGGGTCGGCTCGACGTACCAGCCCCGGTCGAGTCCGGCGGGGCGGCCGCCGCCCGCGAGGATCTTGGCGCCTTCCTCCTGGCCGATGCGGATGTAGTCGAGGGAACGCTGCTGCTGCCGCTGGGCGACGAGGGGGCCGAGTTCGGTGGCGGGGTCGAGGGGGTCGCCGACCTTGAGGGCGCTCGCGGCGGCGGAGAAGGCCTCGGCGAACTCGTCGTAGCGGGTGCGGGGCACGAGGATGCGGGTCTGAGCCACACAGGCCTGGCCGTTGATCATCCAGGCGAACGGGGTGATGCCCGCGACCGCCGTGGCCGCGTCGGCGTCCGGCAGGACGACGGCGGCCGACTTGCCGCCGAGTTCGAGCGTCACGCGCGTGAGGTTGCGGGCGGCGACCTCCATGACGCGCTTGCCCGCGGCGACGGATCCGGTGAAGGACACCTTGTCGACGCCAGGGTGCCCGACGAGGTATTCGCTCACCTCGCGGTCGGCGCAGACGATGGACAGCACGCCCTCGGGCAGGCCCGCCTCGGCGGCGAGCTCGGCCAGTATGTAGGCGTCCAGGGGTGCTTCCGGGGACGTCTTGAGGATCACGGGGCAGCCGGCGAGCAGGGCGGGCGCCAGCTTGGCGGCCGCCGTGAACTGCGGGACGTTCCACGGTACGACGGCCGCGACGACGCCCACCGGTTCGCGCCGGACGAGCAGCTTGCCGAGGACACCGTCCCGCTGTTCCTCGTACGGGAAGTCGCGCGCGACGGTGATCGCCGCGTCCCACGCCATCATCGCGGCGAGGGCCTGCACCATCACGCTGGAGGTGTACGGGGTGCCGTTCTCGGTGCTGATGACGCGGGCGATCTCCTCGTGGCGCACCGCGAAGCCGTCCTTGATCTTCGTGATGACCTCGATGCGCTCGTCCGGGGTCATGCGCGGCCAGGGTCCGTGGTCGAAGGCCTCGCGGGCGGCGGCGACGGCGCGGTCGATGTCGGCGGGGGCCGCGTGCGGCACGCGGGCGAAGACCTCTCCGGTGTGCGGGGAGACGATGTCGATGACGTCCTTGCCGAGCGGGTCGACCAACTCCCCGCCGATGAACAGCTGTCCGTGTTCCACGAGCTCGGTCATGGCTGACTGCCTCCTGCGGAGCGGTTCCTGACACGGTTTCAGGATTGAAGAACTGATACCAGTTCTAGTTCGTGGAGTCCACGGACGGAAGGGGCAACACAGCCTCCAAGCGGTCGACTTGGGCGACTATTGGAACTAGTTCTAGTTATAGTGAGGGGCCCCGGCGAGGGTGACCGTCCCCCGTGAGGGCGACGGCCCCCGGCGAGGGGACCGGTGACGAGAGACGAGGCCCTCATGACCCCGCAGGTGACAGAGCCGCCGGTGACCGAGCACGGCGGCGGCGTCTGGAGCATCAAGGTCCCGATCCCCGACAACCCCCTCGGCTTCACCCTCGTCCACCTCCTGGACACCGACGCGGGTCCGGTCCTCGTCGACACCGGCTGGGACGACCCGGCGTCCTGGGACACCCTCGTCGCCGGACTCGCCGCGTGCGGCGTCGCGGTCGCCGACGTGCACGGCGTCGTCATCACCCACCACCACCCCGACCACCACGGCCTCTCCGGTCAGGTCCGCGACACCTCCGGGGCGTGGCTCGCCATGCACGACGCCGACGCGTCCGTGGTCCGCCGCACCCGCTCGAACCCGCCGGACCGCTGGTACGCGTACCTGGTGGACAAGCTCACGGCCGCCGGCGCGCCCGCCGACCACGTCGCCCCGCTGCTCCGGGCCCGCGACGAGGGCCGCCCCCGTACCCTCCCCGGCCTCGCCCCCGCCCTCCCCGACCGCTCCATCACCCCCGGCGAACTCCTCGCCCTGCCCGGCCGCCGCCTGCGCGCCATCTGGACCCCCGGCCACACGCCCGGCCATGTCTGCCTCCACCTGGAGGAGGAGCACCCGGCGGGCCTGCGCGGCAACGGCCGCCTCTTCTCCGGCGACCACCTGCTGCCCGGCATCAGCCCGCACATCGGCCTGTACGAGGACCCCGAGTCGGAGACGGTGACCGATCCCCTCGGCGACTACCTGGACTCCCTTGAGCGCGTCGCCCGCCTCGACCCCGCGGAGATCCTCCCCGCCCACCAGCGCGCGTTCACCGACGCGCCCGCCCGCGTCCGCGAGCTCCTGGCCCACCACGAGGAGCGCCTGACCGGCCTCCTCGCCCTGCTCGCCGAGCCCCTCACGCCCTGGCAGATCGCCGCCCGCATGGAGTGGAACCGGCCCTGGGACGAAATCCCCTACGGGTCGAGGACCATCGCCGTCTCGGAGGCCGAGGCGCATGTGCGGCGGCTGGTGAAACTGGGGCGCGCGGAGGCCGTGCCGGGGAGCGATCCGGTCACGTTCGTGGCGGTGTGACCCGAGAGGTGCGCGGACCGGCCGGTAGAGTGAGCGCGTCGTCCTCACGTCCGCCAAGGGGGAAGCCGGTGCGAATCCGGCGCTGACCCGCAGCCGTATCCGGGCCCAGACCTCAGGGGCCCGTAAGCCGGAATGCCCGGCGCGGAACGTGACCGGCTCGCTTCATCGGGCCCCCGATGAGCGGCACCGTCGAGGTATACGGAGCCGGAGCCGCCCGGTCGCCGTGCTCGCACGGTCCGTGCCGCCCCGCTCCCCGCAGGGAGAGGCAACCCGCCCCATCATGAACGTTCGTCGCAGCGCAGCGGTCCTGGCCGCCGCCGTCGCCGTCTTCGGCTCGGCCGCGGCACCGGCCGCCTTCGCGGACGACGCGAAGCCGTCGCCGTCGGCCGCCCTCCCCTCGGGCCTCTACGGCAAGACCGACCCGAAGTTCGACGGCGTCTTCCGCCAGTCGTACGCCCTGCTCGCCCAGGACACCGAGGGCGTGAAGCCCGCCGCGAAGGCCGTGGACTGGCTGACCGGCCAGCAGTGCGCGAGCGGCGGCTTCGCGGCGTACCGCGCGGACTCGTCCGAGCCGTGCAACTCCAAGACGGCGGTCGACAGCAACTCCACCGCGGCGGCCGTGCAGGCGCTCGCCGCGCTCGGCGGCCAGGACGAGACGGTCAAGAAGGGCGTCGACTGGCTGAAGTCCGTGCAGAACAAGGACGGCGGCTGGGGCTACAACCCGGGGCTGCCCTCCGACGCGAACTCCACGGGCATCGTCGTGGGCGCGCTCGTCGCCGCGGGCCGCAACCCCGCCGACGTGAAGTCCCAGGACGGCAAGTCCGCCTACGACGCGCTGCCGAAGCTCGCCATGGACTGCGGCAAGGACGGCGGCGCCTTCGGCCTCGCCGACATGAAGTCCGGCAAGCTCGCGCCGAACGCCGACGCCACCGCGGCCGGTGTGCTCGGCAGCCTCGGCAAGGGCCTCGTGGTCTCGGCCCCCAAGAAGTCCGAGGACGCCGCGCCCAAGTGCGCGAAGCCGGACACCGCCACGCAGGCCGCGAGCAACGGCGTCGGCTATCTGCTCGACACCCTCGGCAAGACCGACGACCACCTGATGTCGCTGATGCCCGGCGCCAAGGACCAGCCGGACTTCGGCAACACCGCCGACTCCGTGGTCGCCCTCGCCGCCGCCGGACAGGGCGAGCGGGCGAAGAAGTCCGCCGAGTGGCTCGCGGAGAACTCCGCGGACTGGGCGAAGCAGTCGGGCCCCGCCGCGTACTCCCAGCTGATCTTCGCGGCGCACGCGGCCGGTATGGACGCGCGCGACTTCGGCGGCGCCGACCTCGTCAAGCAGCTGAACGCCACGGGTCCGGCCCCTGAGACCTCCTCGAAGTCCCCGTCCGACGCGGACTCGGACGAGAAGAAGGACGACGACGGCGGCGTCAGCGTCTGGTGGATCATCGGCGTCGGCATGGTCGCGGGCATCGGCATCGGCTTCCTGTACAGCGGCAACCGCAAGAAGCAGCAGCCGTGACCGGGGGCCGTGCGCGGCGCGGGCGGCTCGCCGTCGGCGCGTTCCTCGCCGCGCTCCTGTGCGTCCTCGCCGCCGCGCCCGCCCAGGCCGCCGGTTACCGCTACTGGTCGTTCTGGGAGCGGGACGGCGCGCAGTGGACGTACGCCACCCAGGGCCCCGGCACCGCCCGCCCCGAGGACGGCGACGTCCAGGGGTTCCGCTTCTCGGTCTCCGACGACTCGAAGGACTCCGCGAAGCCGCGCGGTCCCGCCGACTTCGACGCGATCTGCGAGGACACCCCGGCGAAGGACGGCCGCAAGCGCGTGGGCCTCGTCGTCGACTTCGGCACGGCGGGCGACGCCCCCGGCGGGGAGACGCCGCCGAAGCGGCGGATCGCCTGCGCGCAGGTCGGCGAGGACGCCACCAGCGCGGAGGCCCTCGCCTCCGTCGCCAAGCCGCTGCGCTACGACAGCAAGGCGCTGCTGTGCGCGATCGACGGCTACCCGAAGACGGGCTGCGGCGAGCAGGTCGCCGGCGACGGAACGACCACGAAGGCACAGCCGGAGACGGAGCCGGGGACGGAGAAGGCGGACGGTGCGGGTGACGGCGCCGACGGCGGCCCCTCGGTCGGCCTGATCGCCGGGATCGCCGCCGTCGCACTGCTCGGCGGTGCCGGGATCTGGCAGGCCCGCCGCCGCCGCGGCTGACGCGCGGCTGCGTACGGACGACGAACACGACACGGACAGCACCATGACGGACCACGGCGGCGGCGCGCCCGCCCTCCTGCGGCGCCGCCTCGCCCCCGAGGCGCACCGCGGCAACGCGCTGCACCCGGGCGCGTGGTGGGTGTGGGCCATCGGCCTCGGCACGGCTGCGTCCCGCACGACCAATCCGCTGCTGCTCGGTCTGCTGATCGGCGTCGCGGGCTATGTGGTGGCGGCGCGGCGGACGTCGGCGCCGTGGGCGAAGTCGTACGGCGCGTTCGTGAAGCTGGGCCTGGTGGTCATCGCGATCCGCCTCCTCTTCGCGATCGTGCTCGGCTCGCCGATCCCCGGCACGCACGTCGTCGTGACGCTGCCGGAGGTGCCGCTGCCGGAGTGGGCGAGGGGCGTGCGGATCGGCGGGCGGGTGACGGCGGAGGGCCTGCTGTTCGCCCTCTACGACGGCATCCGCCTCGCGGGCCTGCTGATCTGCGTCGGCGCGGCGAACGCGCTGGCCAGTCCGGCGCGGCTGCTGAAGTCGCTGCCGGGTGCGCTGTACGAGGTCGGGGTGGCGGTCGTCGTGGCGATGGCGTTCGCGCCGAACCTGATCGTGGACGTCCAGCGTCTGCGCGCGGCACGGCGTCTGCGCGGCCGCCCCGACCGCGGCATCCGGGGCCTCCTCCAGGTCGGCCTTCCCGTCCTCGAAGGCGCGCTGGAGCGGTCGGTCGCGCTGGCCGCGGCGATGGACGCGCGCGGCTTCGGCCGCACGTCCCCCGTCCCGGCGGCGGTCCGCAGGGCGACGGCCATCCTGACCCTCGGCGGTCTCATGGGCGTCTGCGTGGGTACGTACGGTCTGCTGACCGCCCAGGGCACGTCCTACGGCCTGCCCGCCCTGGCCGTCGGGCTCGCCTCCGCACTGGCGGGCCTGCGCCTCGGCGGCCGCCGCTCGGTGCGCACGCGCTACCGCCCCGACCCGTGGGGCCCCCGGGCCTGGCTGGTCGCCGGGTCCGGGGTCGCGGTGGCGGCCCTGACGATCTGGGCGACGACGCACGACCCGGCGTCCCTCCACCCGGGAGTCGTCCCCCTGGTGGCTCCGACCCTGCCGCTGTGGCCCGCGGCGGCGGCGCTGATCGGCCTGCTCCCGGCGTTCGTGGCACCGGTGCCGCCGGACAACACCCGCCCCACCGCACCCGCGAACACACCGCTCCCCGAGCCTCCCCGGGCGCATCCGTCCGCCGCCGCCTGGCGTACGCGGCCGCCCACTGCCACTGCCGGGCCCCCGCCCCCGGCCCCCTCCCCCACTTCCTCCGAGGAGACCTCATGATCCGCTTCGAGGACGTCTCGGTGACCTACGACGGGGCGCCCGGGCCCACCGTCCGGGGCGTCGACCTCACCGTCCCCGAGGGTGAGCTCGTGTTGCTCGTCGGGCCGTCCGGGGTCGGGAAGTCGACGTTGCTCGGGACCGTCAGCGGGCTCGTGCCGCACTTCACCGGGGGCACCCTGCGCGGGCGCGTGACCGTGGCGGGGCGCGACACCCGTACGCACAAGCCGCGTGAGCTCGCCGACGTCGTCGGGACGGTGGGCCAGGACCCGCTCTCGCACTTCGTGACGGACACCGTCGAGGACGAGCTGGCGTACGGGATGGAGTCGCTGGGGCTCGCCCCGGACGTGATGCGGCGGCGCGTCGAGGAGACCCTCGACCTGCTCGGCCTCGCCGACCTGCGCGACCGGCCCATCGCCACCCTCTCCGGCGGCCAGCAGCAGCGCGTCGCCATCGGCTCGGTCCTCACCCCGCACCCCCGGGTCCTCGTCCTCGACGAGCCGACGTCGGCCCTCGACCCCGCCGCGGCCGAAGAGGTCCTCGCCGTGCTCCAGCGACTCGTGCACGACCTCGGTACGACCGTGCTGATGGCCGAGCACCGCCTGGAGCGGGTCGTGCAGTACGCGGACCAGGTGCTGCTGCTCGCCGCGCCGGGCGAGGCACCGGTACTCGGCGACCCGGCCGCGCTGATGGCCCGCTCCCCCGTCTACCCGCCGGTCGTCGCCCTCGGCCGCCTCGCGGGCTGGTCACCGCTGCCGCTGACGGTGCGGGACGCGCGACGCAGGGCGGACACGCTGAGGGCGCGCCTCGCGGACGCGAACCCACGAAGGGAGGCCGAGGGGCCCGATGGGCAGGACGCGGGCCGCCGGCGACCGAAGCGCCGCGAGACCCGCACGGCCCCGGCACCGCAGGAGATCGACTCGACCGCCGCCCAGCCGCGAAGCGACGTGCCGGGCGGCGGTCGGCGATGGTCACGGCCGCGCAAGGAACGTGCGGTGACTGCGCCGCGCGAGGCGGGCGCCGCCTTCGTCGAGCGGCTGGCCGTGCGACGGGGGCGCGTCGAGGCGTTGCGGCGTGTGGATCTCGTCGTCACCCCCGGCGAGACCGTCGCCCTGATGGGGCGCAACGGCGCCGGGAAGTCCACGCTCCTGTCCGCCCTCGTCGGCCTCCTCGAACCCGCGTCGGGCACCGTCCGCGTCGGCGGCGTCGTCCCCCACCGCACGCCGCCGCGGCAGCTGATCCGGCACGTCGGTCTGGTCCCGCAGGAACCGCGCGACCTGCTGTACGCGGACACCGTGGCCGCCGAGTGCGCGGCCGCCGACCACGACGCGGACGCGCCGCCCGGCACCTGCCGCGCCCTGGTGGACGAGCTGCTGCCGGGCATCGCTGACGACACGCACCCCCGCGACCTCTCCGAGGGCCAGCGGCTGACGCTCGCCCTGGCCATCGTCCTGACCACGCGCCCGCCGCTGCTGCTCCTGGACGAGCCGACCCGCGGCCTCGACTACGCGGCCAAGACCCGTCTCGTCGCCATCCTGCGCGGGCTCGCCGCCGAGGGGCACGCGATCCTGCTCGCCACGCACGACGTGGAGCTGGCCGCCGAGATCGCCCACCGCGTCGTGATCCTCGCGGACGGCGAGATCGTCGCGGACGGCCCGACCGAGCAGATCGTCGTCTCGTCGCCGTCCTTCGCGCCGCAGGTCACCAAGATCCTGGCGCCGCAGGAGTGGCTGACGGTCTCCGAGGTGCGCCGGGCCCTGGGCACGGGCGGGAGCGGGGGCGAGACCTCGTGACGGTTGTCCCCAAGGCCCGCCCACACGTCCGCCCCATCCGCCTCGGGCGCCGTTCCATCGCCGCGCTCGCCCTGGTCAGCGCCGTCGGCGTGGCCGCGTTCGGGTGGCCGCTGCTGGCCGCGGGCGACTCGGGGCTCAGCGAGCACGCGCAGGACGCGCCCTGGCTGTTCGCCGCGCTGCTTCCGCTGTTGCTCGCCGTCGTCGTGGCGACCATCGCGGACGTCGGGCTGGACGCGAAGGCCATCGCGATGCTCGGCGTGCTCGCCGCCGCGGGCGCCGCGCTGCGGCCGCTGGGCGCGGGGACGGCGGGCATCGAGCCGATGTTCTTCCTGATGGTGCTGAGCGGACGCGTGCTGGGGCCGGGCTTCGGGTTCGTGCTGGGGGCCGTGTCGATGTTCGCGTCGGCGCTCCTGACGGGCGGCGTGGGGCCGTGGATGCCGTTCCAGATGCTGTCGATGGGCTGGGTCTGCATGGGCGCGGGGCTGCTCCCCGGCCACGAGAGCCTGCGGGGGCGGGGCGAGCTGTGGCTGCTCGCGGGGTACGGGGCGGTGGCCTCCGTGCTGTACGGCACGGTGATGAACCTCCAGGGCTGGCCCTACCTCGGCGGCCTCGCCACCGGCGTCTCCTTCGTGCCGGGCGACCCCCTCGTGGAGAACCTGGGCCGGTTCGTCGCGTACTGCCTGGCGACCTCGCTGGGCTGGGACCTGCCGCGCGCGGTCGTCACCGTGCTGCTGAGCCTCGCGCTCGGCCCCGCCGTCCTGAAGGCGCTGCGCCGGGCCACACGCCGGGCCGCGTTCGAGGCGCCGGTCACATTCGAGGCGCCGGAGGCGTAGGGGGACCGACGCGTTCCGTTACATCCAGGGCGCTCCCGAGTGAGGCGGCCCACAGGACGTTGGTCCTCTACTAAGGAGGCCCGTAGATCACGTTCCTTGATGTGCATGCGTCAATCACCGCGCTGACCTGCGCATTGAGAGCCAGGTCACACGAAGGACATTCGTCTCGGATGCGACTTCCACTAGTAAATGGGGTCATTGCGGCGGCGTAACAGCCCTGCTTCTCTGGATGAGTCGCACGGCGCCGACAGCCCACCCGGGCCTCGGCGCCGCCGCATGTCCCCCGCACTTCCGTGTCGGACGGCGTGCACCGCGACAGCCCCGTTCCCCACCGGAAGGTCCTCTGTGTCCGCCTCGCTCATCCGCCGCATCGCTTCCCCGAAGAAGGCCATCACCGGCGGCCTCGTCGCCGCCGCCGCTACCGGCATGGTCTTCGCCGCGGCCCCGGCCCAGGCAGCCACCCCGACCACCGCGAAGGCCGCCGCCCCGGCCGCCGCTCCCGCCGCCGCCCCCGCGTCCGCCAAGGCGATCGCCAAGAAGAAGATCCCGGACCCGGCGCAGTTCGCCGCGTTCGACAAGATCGTCTCGCACGAGAGCGGCTGGAACCCGAGCGCCACGAACTCCTCCTCCGGCGCCTACGGTCTGGTCCAGGCCCTGCCCGCCTCGAAGATGGCGTCGGCGGGCTCGGACTGGAAGACCAACCCGGAGACCCAGATCGAGTGGGGTCTGAAGTACATGAACGACCGCTACGGCAGCCCCGTCGGCGCGTGGAACCACTGGCAGGCGAACGGCTGGTACTGAGCAGCCGGCGCGAACCGCCCCTGAGAACCGCCACGGAAAGAGGCGGCAACCCCCCGCGGGTTGCCGCCTCTTTCACGTACCGCCTACGCCTACGACCCCACCCGCGCGAACCACCGCGCGATCTTCGGTGCCGCCTTCCCCACCGACCGCATGTGCGGCACCGCGCCCTGGTCCAGGACCGGTGCCCGCACCCCGTGCGCGGCGAGGGTCGCCGCGCAGCTGCGGGCGTTCTGGATGGGTACGTCGGTGTCGCCGCGCGCGGCGTAGAGCCGTACCGGAGCCGCCGGCTTCCAGTCGCAGAAGCCGTCGTTCGCCGCCAGGGCCTCCTTCAGGCCGCCCGTCGGCCGCTGGACGCGTTCGTAGAAGGCGGGCGTGAGCAGTTCCTTCACCGTCTTGGGCAGCGCGGGCAGGACCTGCTCCTCGGTGTGCCCGCCGTCGAAGAGCCGCTCGATCCGGTCCGCGTAGGGCGCGCGGAACGCGTCCGAGGGGTCTTTGTAGATCGGGTGCAGGCGGTTCTGGGCGACCAGGAAGTACGAGAGGTAGAAGACGGCGCTGGTGTCGTTGACCCGGCCGTCGAAGAGGGCGGGCATCTCCTCGCCGGACAGGTCGTAGGGGCCGCTGACCGGCGCGACGGCCCGCAGGGTGAACCCGGCGAGTCCGCGGTCCGCCTCCCGCGCGAGGGCCATCGTCACCTGGCCGCCCTGCGAGAAGCCGGTGAGGTACAGGTCGCCCGAGAGGGTGCGCCCCTCGCGCCGGGCCGCGGTGCGCGAGGCGCGCAGCATGTCCTCGGAGGCGGTGACCGCCGAGCGCGCGTCCATGTACGGGTGGACGCCGGGGCCCTTGCCGAGCCCGAGGTAGTCCGGCGCCGCGACGGCCTTGCCCGCGGCGGCGTGGAGGTAGGGGCTGAGCCGCCCGGAGTCCTCGGCGACCGAGGGGGCGTAGTCGCGGTGGACCATCGTGCCGTGGGCGTCGGAGACGAGACCGAGGGCGCGATCCCGCGGGGTCTTGGGCAGCACGAACAGACCGGTGGCGGTGGTCGGGCGGCCCTGGGTGTCGACGGTGCGGTAGGTGAGGCGGTACGCCCGCACGCCGTACCGCACCGTCTCCGTGCCGAACTTGCCCTTCTTCAGGAAGGCGGCCACCTCGGCGCGGCTCAGGTCGGCGACCGGGGTGACGCGCAGGAGGGCGCCCCGGTCGGAGTGGTGCGCGACGGCGGGGCGGGTCCCGGCGTCCTCGGCGCCCTGTGCGGCGGGCGCGGCGGTGAGTCCGGCGAGGCCCGCGAGCATCAGCGCGGCGAGGGCGGCGCCCCCTCGGCGTACGGAACGGACGCGACGGGTCGTGGAGTCGGCGGTGTTCGTGCACTCGGCGTTCATGGGTACGACGTTACGAAGAGTCACCGCGCGGGCGACATCCGAGAACCCCCCGGCCACGAGGTGTACCTGACGCCACCCGCGTACGCCGCCTGGAGCTACGTCTACGGCTACAACTACACAGCTACAGCTACAACTACAACTACAGCTACAGCTACAGCTACAGCTACAGCTACAGCCGCTGGATGATCGTCCCCGTCGCCACCGCACCGCCCGCGCACATGGTGATGAGCGCGAACTCCTTGTCCCTGCGCTCCAGTTCGTGCAGGGCCGTGGTGATGAGCCGCGCCCCCGTCGCCCCCACCGGGTGCCCGAGGGCGATCGCGCCACCGTTCACGTTGACCTTCTCGAGGTCCTGGCCGAAGACCTGCGCCCAGCTCAACACCACCGAAGCGAAGGCTTCGTTGATCTCGACGATGTCGATGTCCTTCAGGGACATCCCCGCCTTGCCGAGCACGGCGCGCGTGGCGTCGACCGGCCCGTCGAGGTGGAAGTGCGGATCGGCGCCGACGAGGGCCTGCGCGACGATGCGCGCCCGCGGCTTCAGCTTGAGGGCGCGCGCCATCCGCTTGGACGCCCACATGAGGGCCGCCGCGCCGTCGGAGATCTGCGAGGAGTTGCCCGCGGTGTGCACGGCGGTCGGCATGACCGGCTTGAGGCGGGCGAGCCCCTCCATCGTGGTGTCGCGCAGCCCTTCGTCGCGGTCCACGAGCCGCCACATGCCCTGCCCGGCGGCCTGCTCCTCCTCCGTGGTGGGCACCTGCACGGCGAACGTCTCCCGTTTGAAGCGTTCCTCGGCCCAGGCGACGGCCGCCCGCTCCTGCGAGATGAGGCCGAGCGAGTCCACGTTCTCGCGGGTGAGGCCGCGTTTGCGGGCGATGCGCTCGGCGGCCTCGAACTGGTTGGGCAGGTCGACGTTCCACTCTTCGGGGAAGGGCTTGCCGGGTCCGTGCTTGGAACCGGAGCCGAGCGGTACGCGTGACATCGCCTCGACGCCGCAGCTGATGCCGACGTCGATGACGCCCGCCGCGACCATGTTGGCCACCATGTGGCTCGCCTGCTGGGAGGAGCCGCACTGGCAGTCGACGGTGGTCGCCGCGGTCTCGTACGGCAGCCCCATGGTGAGCCAGGCGGTGCGCGCCGGGTTCATGGACTGCTCCCCGGCGTGCGTCACCGTGCCGCCGACGATCTGCTCGACGCAGTCGGCGTGGATGCCGGTGCGGCCGAGGAGTTCGCGGTAGGTCTCACCGAGCAGATAGGCGGGGTGGAGATTGGCGAGCGCCCCTGAGCGCTTGCCGATGGGCGTGCGTACTGCTTCGACGATGACGGGTTCCGCGGCCATGGGCTCGTCCTCCCTCTCCACGTCCCGCGAGCCGTCCCGGCGGCTCGCGAGTGGAACTAGTACGCGTTCTAGTTCTGCCCTGCAGTCTGCTGAGCGCGACCGGGGTGCCGCAAGGGTCTTGCACGCATTGCGCGCAGGACCCGCACGCAACCGGACCCGCTCTGGGCCTTGCCTCTTGTAGAACCCGTTACTACCTTGCGAGCCAACCATCCTGATGGGCCGTCAGAAATACGAGTGACCCGACCGTCGGAAATCAGCCCACGCCTGGAGTTGCCGATGCCCTGTCCCGCGCTGCCCGACGGGTTCGACTTCACCGACCCCGACCTGCTCCAAGAACGCGTGCCCCTGCCGGAGTTCGCCCGGCTGCGGCAGACGGAACCGGTGCGCTGGATCGCCCAGCCGCCGCGGATATCCGGCTACGACGACGCGGGCTACTGGGCCGTCACACGGCACGAGGACGTCAAGTACGTCTCCACGCACCCGGAGTTGTACTCCTCCAACCTCAACACCGCGATCATCCGCTTCAACGAGACGATCACCCGGGACCAGATCGAGGTCCAGAAGATGATCATGCTCAACATGGACCCGCCCGAGCACACCCGGGTCCGCCAGATCGTGCAGCGCGGCTTCACCCCGCGCGCCATCCGCTCGCTGGAGGACGCGCTGCGCGCCCGCGCCGGGTCCATCGTCGAGACGGCCCTTGCGAACGCGGGCCCCGACGGGTCCTTCGACTTCGTCACGAACGTCGCATCCGAGCTGCCGCTGCAGGCCATCGCCGAGCTCATCGGCGTACCCCAGGCGGACCGCTCCAAGATCTTCGACTGGTCGAACAAGATGGCGGCGTACGACGACCCGGAGTACGCCATCACCGAGGAGGTCGGCGCCGAGGCCGCGATGGAGATCGTCTCCTACGCGATGAACCTCGCCGCCGCCCGCAAGGAGTGCCCCGCCAAGGACATCGTCAGCCAGCTGGTGGCCGCCGAGGACGAGGGCAACCTCTCCTCCGACGAGTTCGGCTTCTTCGTCATCCTGCTCGCCGTGGCCGGCAACGAGACCACCCGCAACGCCATCACCCACGGCATGCACGCCCTCCTGACCCACCCGGAGCAGTGGGAGCTCTACAAGCGCGAGCGCCCGGCGACCACGGCGGAGGAGATCGTGCGCTGGGCGACCCCCGTCGTCTCCTTCCAGCGCACCGCCACCCAGGACACGGAGCTCGGCGGCGCACGGATCAAGAAGGGCGACCGGGTCGGCGTCTTCTACTCCTCGGCCAACCACGACCCCGACGTGTTCGAATCACCGGAGAAGTTCGATGTCACCCGCGACCCCAACCCGCACCTCGGCTTCGGCGGCGGAGGCCCGCACTTCTGCCTCGGCAAGTCCCTCGCGGTCCTGGAGATCAACCTCATCTTCAACGCCATCGCCGACGCCATGCCGGACCTGCACCTCACCGGCGACCCGCGCAGACTCCGCTCGGCCTGGCTGAACGGCGTCAAGGAGCTCCGAGTCAGCACGCGGACGTGAGGCCTATCAGGTCAATTACGTTTACGAAACCAACGTTTCCGTTGCATCCGACGTCTGGGGAAGTGAACCTTGCCTTCCCCGGACTCGAACGGAAACGGTGGCCGTGGCCTCTGCCGACGTAACGCTCGCCCCGTCCGACCGCACGTCCTCGGGCCGGAACTCACCCTTCCGGCCCTTCTTCCGGCGCCACCGCGTTCCCCTCCTGGCCACGCTCCCCACCCTTCCCCTGTACGTCGTGTGGGCGGCGTTCCTCGCCACGGGCGGCGGCGATCTCGCGGCGCAGGAGGCGTGGGCGCGGTTCGCGTCGGAGCACGGCACGGCCGCGTACAACCTCTTCTGGTACGGCGGCATGCACACCGCCAACTACAGCCTCATCTCGCCGTACCTGATGGCGGCGCTCGGCGTGCGGACCGTCACGGTGCTCTCCGGTGTCGCGGGCGCCTGGCTGGTCGCCGCGCTGATCGCGCGCTCCGGGATCCGCAGGCCGCTGTGGCCCGCCGTGCTCGCGTCGCTCGCGGTGTGGTGCAACGTCGCATCGGGGCGTACGACCTTCGCGCTCGGCCTCGCCTTCGGCCTCGCGGCCTGCCTCGCGCTGGTGCGGCAGCGGCGCACGGTGGTCGCGGTGGTGTGCGCGGCGCTGGCCACGATGGGCTCCCCGGTGGCGGGGCTCTTCCTCGTCGTCGCGGGCGCGGGGTACTTCTTCGTACGCGACTGGGCGCGGTCGGCCGCGCTGATCCTGCCGCCGTTCCTGGTCGTCGGGGCGACCACGCTGCTCTTCCCGTTCACCGGCGAGCACCTGATGCCCTTCGACCGGATCTTCCCGCCCGTCCTGTTCAGCCTGGCGCTCATCGTCGCGGGCCCGCGCGAGTGGCGGGTGCTGCGGTGGGGCGCGGGCGTCTACGCGGCCGGGACCGTCCTGACGTATCTCATCCCCTCCCCCATCGGCACCAACGTCGAACGGCTCGCGGAGCTCGTGGGGCCCGCGCTGCTGCTCGCCGCGCTGCTCGTGCCGGGCCTCACCCGGGCCCGCAGGGTCGTCCTGACGGTGGCGCTCGTGCTGTCGTCGGCGTGGGTGACGCAGAAGACCCTCGACGACCTCGCGGTGTCGACGAAGGTCCCGAAGTGGGCGGTCGACACGCACGGCGTGGTGCGGGAGCTGGAGCGCCTGGAGGCCAACCGCACCCGCGTCGAGGTCGTCCCGACCCGCAACCACCGCGAGGCCACCGCGCTGGCCCCGTACGTGAACATGGCGCGCGGCTGGAACCGCCAGCTCGACATCGAGCGCGGGAGGCTCTTCTACGACGGTTCGTTCTCGGCCACCACCTACCGCGAGTGGCTCGACCGGTGGGCCGTCGGATACGTGGTGCTGCCCTCGGGCAAGCCGGACGGCTTCGCCGAGGACGAGGCGGCACTCGTGGCGAGCAGACCCACGTGGCTGAAGCCGGTGTGGAAGGACGAGCACTGGCAGATCTTCAAGGTGAAGGACCCGGTGCCGCTGGTCTCCGAGCCGGCGGCCGTCGTCCGCTCCACCGGGTCGAACGTGGTGGTGCGCGTGCCCAGGCGCGGCTCGGTGACGGTGCGGCTCGTGTACTCGCCGTGGCTCCGGGCGGAGGGGGCCTGCCTGAAGCCGCAGGGCGAGTTCACGCGCCTGTCGGTGCCCGCGCCCGGAACGTACGAGATCAGCTCGGGGTACGGCCCTTCGCGGAGCCGGTCCTCGACGTGCCGGTGACGGGGGTCGTGCCGGTGCCCGCCTTCTGTGGTTGCTGCCGCACCCGCGGCCCCGAAAGCACGTAGGTCAGGCCGAAGCCCGCGCCCACGACGGCCGCGCCGCCCACCGCGTCGAGGACCCAGTGGTTGCCGGTGCCGACGATCGCGCAGACCGTGAAGAACGGGTGCAGCAGGCCGAGCGCCTTCATCCACCGGCGCGGCGCGAGGACCACGACGACCAGACCGCACCACAGCGACCAGCCGAAGTGCAGCGAGGGCATCGCCGCGTACTGGTTGGTGAGCTCCGTCAGCGTGCCGTAGTCCGGCTGGGTGAAGTCCTGCACGCCGTGCACGGTGTCGATGAAGCCGAGCTCCGGCATCAGACGCGGCGGCGCGAGCGGATACGCCCAGAAGCCGATGAGCGCGAGGACCGTCGCGAAGCCGAGCGCGGAGCGCGCCCAGCGGTAGTCGGCGGGCCTGCGGATGTACAGGACGGCGAGGACGCTCAGCGGCACCAGGAAGTGGAACGACGTGTAGTAGAAGTCGAGGAAGTCCTCCAGCCGGCCGGTCCGCGCCGTCAGATGGTTGAACCAGTGCTCGACGTCGATGTGCAGGAACTGTTCGATCGCGTGGATCTGCGCGCCGTGCTGCTCGGCGTCGGCCCGGCCCCCGGAGATCGTGCCGCCGGTCGCCGCGAGCCTGACCTGCTGGTAGGCGGAGTAGCCGACGCGGATGAGGAGCAGTTCGAGCAGGAGGTTCGGGCGGGCGAGGACGCGCCGCCAGAACGGGACGAGCGGGATGCGGCTCCAGCGGGCGGGGACGGGTTCGGCGTACTCGGTGGGGATGGGCTCGCGGTACTGCGGGTGGGAGCGGGACAGGAACGGTACGGCGACGGCCGCGGCGAGCGCCGCGATCAGCACGATGTTGTCGCGGACCGGTTCGGTGACCGGCATGTTCGGCAGCATCATCTTGGCGGGCAGCGTCGACACGAGGATGACGGCCACCGGCCACACGTAGCGGTCGGACTGCCGCTTGCCGACCCGGCCGACCACGGCGAAGAGCACCCACAGGAGCTGGTGCTGCCAGGTGGTCGGCGACACCGCGACGGCGACGCAGCCGGTGATCGCGACGGCCAGGAGCAGCTGCCCGTCGCGCGCGTAGCGCACGGCGCGGCGCAGTCCGACGGCGATGACGGCCAGGCCGAGCACCACGAAGACGGCGATCTCCGGCGGGCCCTCGAGACCGGCACGGAGCAGCATGCCGTGCAGCGACTGGTTGGCGTTGGCGTCCGGGTCGGCGCCGAGGCCGGTGCCGGCCAGGTGGTGGATCCAGTACGTCGTCGAATCGCTCGGGATCACGGCCCAGACGAGCGCGGTGACGGCGGCGAAGGTGCCCCCGGTGGCGGCGGCCGCCTCCTTCCGGCCGGTGAACCAGAGCGGCACGGCGAAGAGCAGCATGGCGGGCTGCAGGGCGGCGGCGACACCGATGAGGACGCCGCAGCTCCGCTGCCCGCGGACCGCGAAGAGGCCGAGGAGGACGAGCAGGACCGGCAGGATGCTGGTCTGCCCGAGGTACAGGGTGTTGCGGACCGGCAGCGACAGGATGAGCAGGCTGACCGCGACCGGGGCGGCGAGCAGCGAGGTGCGGCGGGAGACGGGCTGCGGCAGGGCGCGGGCGGCGACCACGCCGAGCACGACGACGAGTCCGAGGGTGCCGAACGTCCACCCCCAGCCGAGGGCCTGTTCGCCCGCGCGGGTGAGGGGTTTGAGGACGAGCCCGGCGAACGGCGTGTCGGTGAACTTGTCCGCGTCGTAGAAGGACCCGTTCACGTGCAGGACGCCCTCGGGGCCGATCCACGTCTCCAGGTCCGTCAGGCGCTCGCCCTCGGGTGTCCGCAGGACGACGGCGATCTGCCGGATCGCGAGGACGGCGGCGAGCAGCCAGAGGAGGACTCGGGCCGCTCCCGCCCGCGGCCCGGGCCCGTCGGCCCGCCCCGCTCCCAAGACATCGCCCGGTCTCCTGCGCTCAACGTTCTGCACGCCCCGTCGGCCCTCCCGCCTGTGTCAGTCCTCGCCTCTGCCGTTCTGCCGTTCTGTCGTTCTGCCGTTCTGTCGTTCTGCCGTGAAGTTCTCGTCCCCGATATGAGGACGTCCGCCACCCCCATTTCACCTGGCGGCCACATCGCTTTCCATCACATTCGTCCGAAACACGGAGGCGCTTGTGAACTCCGTAAGCGTGCGGTTCCTGCCTCCGGCCGCGACAAAGATCACATGGCCGCATAACTGGCCCCACCTGGGGAAAAGCCGTTTGACCTGCATAGCAGCGGTTTTGCGGCACTGTGCGGCCGACCGGACACCGACCGTAATGACGCCGCTTGCCCCTATGGTCGCTTTTCGGGCCGCTCCGGGTGACCGGGTGCGGCCCCTGTCTTTGTCGTCGACCGAAAGCAGGCGAGCGAACCCTTGGCGAGCGCCACCCCCGTCGCACTACGGAAGCCCGAGCCGTCGGACGCACCCCTGCCCGAGGTCACTCCCGAGGTCACCGTCACGGACCCCGCGATGGTGAAGCGCGCGGTGAAGGCGGCCGCCCTCGGCAACGCGATGGAGTGGTTCGACTTCGGCGTCTACAGCTACATCGCCGTGACGCTCGGCAAGGTCTTCTTCCCCTCGGGCAACCCGACGGCGCAGCTGCTCTCCACGTTCGGCGCGTTCGCCGCGGCCTTCCTGATCCGGCCGCTCGGCGGCATGGTCTTCGGCCCGCTCGGCGACCGCGTCGGCCGCCAGAAGGTCCTCGCGCTCACCATGATCATGATGGCGGCGGGCACGTTCGCGATCGGCCTGATCCCGTCGTACGCGTCGATCGGCGTCTGGGCGCCGGTCCTGCTCCTGGCGGCCCGCCTCGTGCAGGGCTTCTCCACGGGCGGCGAGTACGCGGGCGCCTCGACCTTCATCGCCGAGTACGCGCCCGACAAGAAGCGGGGCTTTTTCGGCAGCTGGCTGGAGTTCGGCACGCTGGCGGGTTACATCGGCGGCGCGGGCCTGGTCACCCTGATGACGGCCCTGCTCTCCTCCGACGACCTGCTGTCCTGGGGCTGGCGCATCCCGTTCCTGATCGCGGGCCCGATGGGCCTCATCGGCCTCTACCTCCGCATGAAGCTGGAGGAGACCCCGGCGTTCGCCGCGGAACTCGAGAAAGCCCACCAGTCCGAGCAGACCCGCGCGAAGGTGCGGCTGCGCGACATGGTCACGGGCCAGTGGAAGGCCCTCCTCCTCTGCATGGGTCTGGTCCTCGTCTTCAACGTCACGGACTACATGTTGCTGTCGTACATGCCGAGCTACCTGACCAGTGAGCTCAAGTACGACGAGACGCACGGCCTCCTGGTCATCCTGGCCGTCATGGCGCTCATGATGTGCGCCCAGCCCTTCATGGGGGCGCTCACGGACCGGGTGGGCCGCCGTCCGGTCATCGCCGCGGGCTGCGCGGGCTTCTTCCTGTTCTCGGTCCCGGCACTCCTCCTGATCCGCAACGGGTCCCTGTGGGCGATCGCGCTGGGCCTCGGCGCGCTCGGCATGCTCCTGGTCTGCTTCACGGCCTCGATGCCGTCGGCCCTCCCGGCCCTCTTCCCCACGAAGGTCCGCTACGGCTCCCTCTCCATCGGCTTCAACATCTCCGTCTCCGTCTTCGGCGGCACGACACCGCTGGTCGTGACGGCGCTGATCGGCGCGACGGGCGACAAGATGATGCCCGCGTACTACATGATGGCGGCGGCGGTCATCGGCGGAATCGCCGTCTGGTACATGACGGAATCGGCCCGCAAGCCACTGCCGGGTTCGCCGCCGGCGGTGGAGACGCCCGCCGAGGCGCGAACGATGGCTCTACGCCCGACCGACTGACACCGCGCAGCCCGCGACGGCGAGCGGCCCGGACGTGGCTGAGGACCGGACTACTCAGGGGCGCGGGGAACTGCGCAATCTTTAAGGGGCGCGGGGAACTGCGCGATCAACCCCCACCGCCCCGCAGGGATCCCGCCCCCGCCGGCAAGGCGACCTGAGAAACTGACGGGACAGTCGCACAGTCCGACCACCGCTCAGCCGAAGGGACCCCCCGGCCACATGACCCAGGAACAGTGGGACTCCGTCGACGACTACTTCACCGACCTCCTCGCCCCCGCCGACGACGCCCTGACCGCCGCCCTGCGCGACAGCGACGCCGCCGGCCTGCCCCGCATCGCCGTCGCCCCGAACCAGGGCAAGCTGCTCCACCTCCTCGCCCAGATCCAGGGCGCCCGCCGCATCCTGGAGATCGGCACCCTCGGCGGCTACAGCACCATCTGGCTGGCCCGCGCCCTGCCCGCCGACGGCCGTCTCGTCACCCTCGAGTACAACCCCGCGCACGCCGACGTGGCCCGCGGCAACCTCGCCCGCGCCGGACTCGACAAGATCGTCGACGTCCGCGTCGGCGCCGCCCTGGACTCGCTCACCGTGCTCGGCGCCGAACACGCCGCGCACCCCGAGCCCTTCGACCTCGTCTTCATCGACGCCGACAAGGCCAACAACGCGCACTACCTGCGGTGGGCGGTCGAACTGACCCGCCCCGGCAGCCTGATCATCCTCGACAACGTCGTACGGGGCGGCGCGGTGGCCGACGCCGACGGCACCGACCCGGCGATCCTCGGCACCCGCTCCGCACTCGAACTCATCGCGGAGCACCCCAAGTTGACCGGCACGGCGGTACAGACGGTGGGCAGCAAGGGCTACGACGGCTTCGCCCTGGCCCGCGTACTCGCCTGACCCAGCACTGGCGGGTTACCCCCTCAACCCTCGTGGAAATACCCGACGTTCACGCTCCGCGGCCCGGACCGTTCCTGGATGACGATCTCGCCCGAGCCGCCCCGGGGCAACGGCGCGGCCCCTCCGTACGCGAGGGACCGCGCCGTACCACCGGACAGCAGCCGCACCTCGGAAGCCGGATCGGGGTTCGAACCGCGCAGCCAGCTCACGGACCACGCGCCGTCGGGCCCGCAGCGGAACTCCAGGTGCGTACGGGAGACGAACAGCCAGTCGTCGGGCGTCACCAGACGGCACACGTTCCTGTCCCGCCCGACCCGCAGCACCGCACCCGGCCGGCTCGGCGCCTCGGCCATCAGCATGCCCGCGGTGGCGCCCGCGTCCGCCTCGGACACCGAGGCCATGGTCAGTTCCAGCACGTAGGCACGCTCCTTCGACTCACCACGGCGCGCACGTGTCCGGCGGTTCTCGCGCTGCCGCATCCTATGGGCCGCCAAGCGGACTGAGGACCCCAGACCCAAGCCCGTGGACCGAGGCTACGCACAGCCCCCGTTTGGCGGCCCGATTCCGGGCAACTCGTTCCGGGGAACGGGTGTCGGGGCCCCTGCCGGGCCCCGCGCCCCAGGCCGATCCCCGAGCCGAAAAGGGCACCCACCCATGTCCACACTCATGATCATTCTGCTGATCGTGGCGGTCGTAGTCATCGCCGCCGCCGCGTTCGTCGTGCTGAACCGCAGGCAACAGGGTGCGGGCGGCAGGCGCGGACTGCAGCGCCGCTTCGGACCCGAGTACGACCGCGCGGTCGCCCGCCACGACGGCGACACCAAGGCCGCCGAGCGCGACCTCGGCGAGCGGGTGAAGCGCCACGGTTCCCTGCGTGTGCGGCCGCTGGACGCCGCCGCGCGTGAGCAGTACACGGCCCGCTGGACCGTCGCCCAGGAGCGCTTCGTCGACTCCCCGCGCGAGGCCGTGACCGAGGCGGACCGCCTCATCGCCGAGCTGGCCGGCGCCCGCGGCTTCCCCGACGCCGGGCACTACGAGGACCAGATCGACGCGCTCTCCGTCCACCACGCCCACCACGTCCACGGCTACCGCAAGGTGCACCGCGCGGCCCTCGGCACGACGGGCACCATGGGCACGGACCCCATGGGCACGGAGGCGACGGGTGTGGAGCGCACCGGCGGCGCCGGCACCGAGGAGATGCGCGCGGCGCTGCTCGAGGCGCGCGGGCTCTTCGAGGCGCTGGTGGCGGAGCACCGCTCCGACGCCGACGCGACGCCCACGACGTCCACGACGGGCCGGCACGACACCCGCAAGCACTCGACCGGCATCACCCACAAGGGGGTCCAGCATGGCTGACGTACATCCCGAAGGGACCGCTCTCTTCCCGATCGACGCGCGCGACAAGCTGACCCTGCGCCTCCAGAACGCCGTCAACGGTTTCGTCGACAGCCCCCGCGACGCGGTCGAGAACGCGGACCGCATCCTGGAGGAGGCGATAGCCGACCTCACCCACACGCTGACGGAGCGCCGAAACGCCCTGCGAACGACATGGCAGTCCCACGCGACGGAGGTCCCCCCGACCGCCCCCGACACCCCGGCGAGCCCCGCCGCCGGCACCGCCACCGGCACCACCCCCGCGGCAACACCCCCGGCAGGCGACACGGAGCAACTCCGCCTGGCCCTCCAGGACTACCGCGAGACAGCGGAACGCCTCCTGCGCCTGTGACGGCACCCCTGTCCACAGGCCCCCCGGACCGAGCCCCGGGGCCCCACCCGCCGGACCTCCGTGACATCCGGCCGCGGGGCCCCGGGGCTCACGCCGCTCCGACACCCCCGTACGGCAGGATGGCCGTATGAGCGTAGTCAAGATCAACGTCCTCACCGTCCCCGCCGACCAGCGCGAAACCCTCGAAAAGCGCTTCGCCTCCCGCGCCGGCGCCGTGGAGAACTCCGACGGCTTCGAGTGGTTCGAACTCCTCCGCCCCATCGAGGGCACCGACGACTACCTGGTCTACACGCGCTGGCGTGACGAGGAGTCGTTCCAGGCCTGGATGGAGGGCCCCATGAAGTCGGCCCACCAGGGCACCGGCGACCGCCCGAAGCCCGCCGCGAGCGGCTCCTCGGTCTGGTCCTTCGAGGTAGTCCAGCAGGCGGCGCCCAAGGGCGAGTAGCGCGCGACGCCGCGGGTGGTGGGACGGGTGCTTAATCCGTTGCGCGACCCCGTCCCCCTCCGCCCAGAATGCGCGTATGACCGATCCTGTCACCGTCGCCCCCGCCGCCGAATCCGCGATCTGGAGTGTCGCGGCCGAGGCGTATGACTCCGATGTCGCCCGTGCGCTCTGGCGTGCGTACTACACCGAGGTCAGCGATCGCTGGTATCTGCTGCACGAGGGGCGGGTCACGGATCCCGCGGAGCTGGAGCGGGAGATCGCCGCCGAGTCCGGGGGCGATCTCTCGGCGCCGGGCGGGGTGCTGTTGGTCGCGCGGTACGGCGGGGAGGCCGTCGGTACCGCCGGTGTGCGGATGCTCGATGCCTCGACCGCCGAGCTCAAGCGCGTGTTCGTACGCGAGGACATGCGCGGCAAGGGCGGCGCCGCCGTCCTCCTCGCCGCCGCCGAGGACGCGGCCCGGGCGTTGGGGGCCGGGCGTCTCATCCTCGACACCCGGACCGACCTCGTGGAGGCCCGTGCGCTGTACGCGCGGCACGGCTACGAGGAGACCGAGCCGTTGACCGAACGGCCGTACGCCGAGCACTGGTTCGCCAAGGTGCTTGGCTGACATCTGTCGGCGGCTCACGGCGTCACGCCGCGCGTACCACCGTCACGCCACGCGTACCACCGTCGCGCCGTCTCCCCGTGGCCGCTCCGACTCCGAGCCGCACAGTTCCGAGCTGAGCTCCTCGACCAGTCGGCCGAGGTCCGTGGGGCGGTCGGGGTGCCACCAGTCGCCGAGCAGCTCCGAGAGGGACTCCTCGCGCGCCTTGGCCAGCGTGGCCGCGACCTCGTGGCCCTGCGGGGTGAGCACCATCTCCAGGCCGCGTCGGCGCGCGAGGCGCCGTTCCTCGACCTGGCGGGCGGCCGCGGTGATGACGGTCAGCGGCACCGTGGTCCGCTGGGCCAGGACGCCCGGTTCGACGGAGCCGTGGCGGGCGATGCGCAGGAGCAGCCAGCTCGACGCGGGCAGCAGGTCGTGGCCGGCCCGCGCCGTGATCTTCTCGTAGATCGCGCGCCGGCCCTCGCGCGTCCCCAGCACCGAAAGGGCCCGCGCGCACTCGTCGTACGACGAACGTTCCACCGGATTGCTGGCCAGCGTCTGCGTCGGGTCGGGCGCCGTGACCGAGGCGCGCAGCTTGTCCTCGCGCAGGAACCAGGCGAGGACGAAGGCGGCGAAGGCGACCGGCGCCGCGTAGAGGAAGACGTCCGTGATCGACGAGGCGTAGGCGTGCAGGGCGCCGGGGCGCAGGTCTGCCGGGAGGCGTGCGATGCCGCGCGGGTCCGCCTTGAGGGTGCTCACGCTCAGCCCCTGCGGCAGTTGCTGCCCGGCGAGCGCGTCGGTCAGCTTGTCGCCGAGCCGGTTCGTGAAGATCGTGCCGAAGATCGCGACACCGAAGGACGCGCCGATGGAGCGGAAGAACGTCGCGCCGGACGTGGCGACGCCCAGGTCCTCGTAGCTGACGGCGTTCTGCACGATGAGGACGAGGACCTGCATGACGAGGCCGAGTCCCAGGCCGAAGACGAAGAAGAAGGCGCTCATCTCGGCGGTACCGCTGTTCTCGTCCAGCTGGTGGAGGAGGACCAGGCCGATCGTGGTGACGGCCGTGCCCGCGATCGGGAAGACCTTCCAGCGGCCCGTACGGCTGACGATCTGCCCGGACGCGGTGGTGGAAAGCAGCATGCCCGCCACCATCGGCAGCATGTGGACGCCCGACATCGTGGGCGTGACTCCCTGCACGACCTGGAGGAAGGTCGGCAGATACGTCATCGCCCCGAACATCGCGAAGCCCACGATGAAGCTGATCACCGCGGACAGCGTGAAGGTGCGGATCCGGAAGAGTTTGAGCGGCAGGACCGGTTCCGCGGCCCTGCGCTCCACCGCCACGAACACCGCGGCCAGCACCACGCCGAGCACCGCGAGCCCGATGATCTGCGCCGACCCCCATGCCCACGTGGTGCCGCCGAGCGACGCGACGAGGACGAGGCAGGTGGCCACGGAGGCGATGAGGAACGTGCCCAGGTAGTCGATGGTGTGCCGGGTGCCGCGCACCGGGATGTGCAGGGTCGTGGCGATGACGACGAGCGCGATGACGCCGATGGGCAGGTTGATGTAGAAGACCCAGCGCCAGCTGAGGTGCTCCGTGAAGAGTCCGCCGAGCAGCGGTCCCAGGACGCTGGTCGCGCCGAAGACCGCGCCGAACAGGCCCTGGTACTTGCCGCGTTCGCGCGGCGAGACGAGGTCGCCGACGATCGCCATCGACAGCACCATCAGACCGCCGCCGCCGAGTCCCTGCAGTGCGCGGAAGCCGATGAGCTGCGGCATGTTCTGCGCCATGCCGCACAGCGCCGAGCCGACCAGGAAGATCGCGATCGCGGTCTGGAACAGCTTCTTGCGGCCGTACTGGTCGCCGAGCTTGCCCCACAGCGGCGTCGCGGCCGTCGCGGCCAGCATGTACGCGGTGACGACCCACGACAAATGGTCCATGCCGCCGAGGTCACTGACGATCGTCGGCAGCGCGGTGGAGACGATCGTCTGGTCGAGCGCCGCGAGCAGCATGCCGAGGAGCAGCGCGCCGATGGAGATCAGTACGCCTCCGGGCGGATGCCCGTTGCCTGTGTGTACGGGGACAGGGCCGGGTCCCTCCCCGGTGGGGCGGGCGCTGACGTCCTGCGACATGGACACCTCCCGAGGGGTCCGCGTTCTCTTACCATCCTGGTCCGTGTCTCCCGTTATGGCCTGTTGAAGCGAGGCTCTGCATAATCCTTGGAGCTCCGGGGGCGGGCGGGACGACGGATGGCGGACGGCGGGACGGGACGGGACGTACGAGGGGAGGGGCGGGCGTGGCCGGTCAAGGAGACGGGGAGCGACCCACTGAGGCCGAAGCTGCGGCCGAAGGTGGCGGGGCGGGTGACGGCGTGGAGCGGGCGAGGGCCCGGTCCGCCGCCGGTGCGGCCGCCGCGGACTTCGATCCGCTGCGCATACGGCCGTACGTTTCGCTGCCCGACCCCGCCGGGTCGTCCTCCGAACGGCCCGAGGACGACGGCGTACGTTCCTTCGCCACGGAAGGGGACGCGCCCACCGGTGCCGGTACGGAGGCGGAGGCAGGCACGGGTACGGGCACGGTTAAGGGCACGGAAGCCCGTGCCGACCTCCACGGGAACGCCGACGCCGAACCGCACGAGAAGCGGAGCCTCCGCAAACGCCCCCTCGCCCTGCTCGCCCTCGCCGGTGCCGTCACGGCCGTGACCGCCGCCACCGTCTTCGCGGTCGGGCTGCTCTCCTCCGCCGCGGACGGGCCGACCCGGGACAGGGCGCTCCCGGACGACCTCACGTCGGCGTACGCGGACCCCACGAAGCCCGCGGTGCCCTCCGCGAACGCGCCCGCGTCGTCCTCGCGCACCCCTTCCGCCCCGCCGAGCGCCCGCTCCTCGCAGTCACCGTCGTCCACCCGCTCGTCGACGGCGCCCCCGTCCTCGTCCCCGCCCTCGTCCGGACCGCCGTCGACGGCACGGGCGTCGGGGTCGGTCGGGACGTCCGCGTCACCGCCGCGCGGGACGGCCGACGTCACGTTGCGGCAGGGAGACAAGGGAGCGCAGGTCAGGGAGTTGCAGGACAGGCTGGCGCAGCTGTACCTGTACGTGGGTGAGCGGGACGGCTCGTACACGTACGAGGTCACGGCCGCCGTACGTCGCTACCAGTGGGCCCGCGGCCTGAGGGACGACCCGCAGGGCGAGTACGGACGCGAGACGCGCCGCAGCCTGGAGTCGGAGACGACGGAACCCGGGTGACGGAACCCGGATGACGTAAGCCCGACCGACGGGGCGCCCGGAGCCTCCAAGCCTCGGCTCAGCCGAACGTGAGGCGTATCGACCCGTCGCCCGCGTCGGCGACACCCACCGTCGTCAGGTCCTCGACGTGCACCGTGGGACCGAACCGCCCCGCACGCGGGCCCACGCCCACGACGCGCATACCGGCCGCCTGCCCCGCCCGTATCCCCGCCTCGGAGTCCTCGAAGACGATGCAGTCGGCCGGGTCGAGGCCGAGCGCCGCCGCCCCCTTGAGGAACCCCTCGGGGTCGGGCTTGCTCGCGCCGACGCTCTCCGCGGTCACCCGGACGTCCGGCAGGGCGAGCCCGGCCGCGGCCATGCGGCCCGTGGAGAGCGGCACGTCGGCGGAGGTCACGAGCGCGTGCGGCAGGCGCAGGTCGGTCAGCGCCGCGAGGAACGCGGGGGCTCCCGGAACGGGGACGACGCCCTCCATGTCGGCGGTCTCGGCGGCGAGCATCTCGCGGTTCTCCGCGTAGTTCTCCTCCATGGGGCGCTCGGGCAGCAGCACCGCCATGGACGCGTAGCCCTGGCGCCCGTGGACGACCTTGATGACCTCGTCGAAGTCGAGGCCGTGCCGCGCGGACCAGCGCCGCCAGCAGCGTTCGACGACGGCGTCGGAGTTGACGAGGGTGCCGTCCATGTCGAGGAGGACGGCGCGGGCGGTCAGGACGGGTGCGACAAGGTCGGCGGTCGTGGCCGTGGCCGTCATTGAAGTGCTCCAGAGCGCAGGGGCGGCGGCGGAAGATCAAGGCGGCCCCGCCCGCCGGTCAGGGAGTACGGGCGGAGCCACTTTGTTCCTGCACGGTACAAAACGCGGGCGGCAAAAGCCAACGCCGCAGGTCACACCGGCCAAGGCGGCCCAAATGGGACGGCCTCAACTCGGCGCGCCCGCCCCACCCGGCACACCCGCGAACCCGCGTCCGACCGTCACCCGGCGATCGCCTCGTAAAGGCTCCACACCCCGAGCCCCAGCATCAGCAGCGCCGCGATCTTCGTGATGAGCGCCAGCGGCACCCGCTTCATCAGCGCCTTGCCGCCGACGATGCCGAGCCCGGCCACCGCCCACAGGGCGAGCACCGCGCCGAGCCCCACGGAGATCGGGTCGTCGTAGCGGGCGGCCAGGTTCGCGGTCATGATCTGCGTCAGATCACCGAACTCGGCGACGAGGATGAGCATGAAGCCCGCGCCGGACACCTTCCAGAAGCTCTGGTTCTCCGGCTGCTTGACCTCTTCGTCGTCGTCACCGCCCTTGAGCAGCAGCATCGCCGCACCGGCCAGGAAGAGGACGCCGGTCAGGGCGTGGACCAGTTGCTGCGGGAGCAGGGTCAGCACGCTGCCCGCCGCGACGGCGAGCACCACGTGGACGAGGAAGGCGGCGGCGACGCCGGCGAAGACGTAGGAGGCGCGGTAGCGCGTGCCGAGGACGAGACCGGCCAGTGCCGTCTTGTCCGGCAGCTCGGCCAGGAAGACGACGCCGAAGACGAGCGCCATCACGCTGAAGCTGATCAAGGGTTCCTCAATCGGTCGGGGCCGCCCCACCGAGAGTGTTCCACCGTTTCGCGTACGACACCTCGGCACGGCAGCGCACACGGACGCACACGGGTGTGGACGTCTGGACGTACACGGATGTGGACGTCACGACGTACGCGTCATGCGTACGCCTGCACTGCTTGCCGAAGGTCTCGCTGGCCTGCCCCACGGGGCCTGCCTCCGGGCGCCGGCTCAGACGAGCTGAGCAGTATGTCGACGGTCCGGCGAAGAGCTACTCCCCTTCTGCGCCATCCATCGTACGGGACGGCGCACGGGGTCGCGATCAGGGACTTCCGGCCCGCGCCGGAGTGACCTGGGTCACGCGACCGCGCTCGTTCGTACGGAAATGCAACTTCCGTCCCAGCCAATGCACTTGACGCCCCGCCAGAACCCTTGAAGTCGGCACCTCCTTGACGCGACCCTGTCACTAGACGCACATCCGTCCGTAACCCCGACCCGCGACTCTGGCCGCCCCACCGGTCAACCGCCCCCCACATCAAGGGAGTTCGCATGCCCGTTGTCTACGCGCGTCGAAGCACCGACCGCACCCGGCGCACCCGCCCCGCCTTCGCCGCCGCGGCCGTCGTCCTGGCCACCGCCGCCACCCTCCTCACCGGCACCTCCGCCCAGGCCGCTCCCCCGGCTCCGGTCAGCGCCGCCACCGCACGGACCTACCTCGGCGACCTCACCGTCAAGGCCGAGGGCTCCTCCGACGGCTACAGCCGCGACAAGTTCCCGCACTGGAAGACGCAGTCCGGCGCCTGCAACACGCGCGAGGTCGTCCTCAAGCGCGACGGCACGAACGTCCAGCAGGACTCCAGCTGCGCCGCCACCTCCGGCACCTGGAAGTCCGCCTACGACGGCGCGACCTGGACCGTCGCGTCCGACCTCGACATCGACCACGTCGTGCCGCTCTCCGAGGCGTGGAAGTCCGGCGCGAACAGCTGGACCACCGCGCAGCGCGAGGGCTTCGCCAACGACCTGACCCGGCCGCAGCTGATCGCCGTGACCGACAACGTGAACCAGGCCAAGGGCGACAAGGACCCGGCGGAGTGGCTGCCGCCCACCGCCTCGTACCACTGCTACTACGCCCGGATGTGGGTGGACGTGAAGCACCACTACAAGCTGAGCGTGAACACCGAGGAGAAGAGCAAGCTCTCCTCGATCCTCAGCGGCTGCTGAACCGTTCCCGCAACCGCCGGACGGGTTTCGCCACAACCGCCGAACCCGTTCTCGCGGAACCGGCCCGCCCCTCCCCGTCGTTCCGTACCGTACGGGGCGACGGAGGAGGGTGATCACCTGTGCCACGGCTGCGCCTGGGTCCACTGCTGAGGTACGTCGACGGTTCCACGGCGACCGTCTGGGTCGAGGCCGACCGGCCCTGCACCGCCGAGGTGCGGTGCGCGGACGGCTCGGGCGGCACGGCCCGGACCTTCCAGATCGCCGGCCATCACTACGCCCTCGTCCCGGTCACCGGACTGACACCGGGCACGGAGACGGCGTACGAGGTGCGGCTCGGCGCCGGCGCGGGGGCCGGGGCCGCCGTGTGGCCGCTGCCCGACTCGCCCTTCCCCGCGAGCACCATCCGCACGCCCGCGGAGCCCGGCGAGGGCGACCCGGAGCTTCGGGTCACGTTCGGCTCGTGCCGGTGGGCCGCCCCGCCGTCCGGCGAGCACGACCCCGTGGGGCCCGACGCGCTGGACACGCTCGCCGCCCGCATCGCCGCCGACCCGGCCGCCGAGCGCCCGGACGTCCTGCTGCTCCTGGGCGATCAGGTGTACGCGGACCAGACCTCCAAGGCCACCCAGCGCTGGCTCGCCGCCCGCCGCGATCTCACGGACCCCCCGGGCACGCAGGTCGCGGACTACGAGGAGTACACGCACCTCTATTACGAGTCCTGGCTGGACCCCGAGGTGCGCTGGCTCCTGTCGACCGTGCCCAGCAGCATGGTCTTCGACGATCACGACGTGATAGACGACTGGAACACCAGCGCGGCCTGGGTCGCGGAGATGCGGGCCACGCCCTGGTGGCGCGAGCGCATCCTGAGCGGCCTCATGTCGTACTGGGTCCACCAGCACCTCGGCAATCTGCCGCCCGACGAACTGGCGCGCGACAAGCTCTACGCCTCCGTGTGCGCGGCCCGCGACGGCACCGACGTGCTGCGCGCCTTCGCCGCGTCGGCCGACGCGGACGCGGGTGCCGCCCGCTGGAGCTACCGGCGGGACTTCGGGCGGGTCCGGCTGCTCATGGTGGACACCCGCGCGGCCCGCGTCCTCGCGGAGGACGAGCGCGCGATGCTCGACGCCGCCGAGGCGGAGTGGGTGCGCGAGCAGGCGCTCGCGGATCCGGGGACGTACGACCACCTCCTCATCGGCACCTCGCTGCCGTGGCTGCTCCCCCACCTCATCCATGACGCCGAGGGGTGGAACGCCGCGCTGTGCCGCGGTGCGCGCGGCGAGCGGTGGGCCCGGTTCGGGGAGAACCTGCGCCGGCGCTCGGACCTGGAGCACTGGGCCGCCTTCCCCGCCTCCTTCGAGGCGCTGACCGCGCTGATCGCGGAGGCCGGTTCGGGGCCGGGGGCGCCCGCGACGGTGTGCGTGCTCTCCGGCGACGTCCACCACGCCTACGTCGCCGAGCCGAGCTGGCCCGCGGGCGACGGGCCGGATGCCCGAGTGCTCCAGCTGACCTGCTCGCCGGTCCACAACTCCATCCCCAGATCGATCAGGCTCGGCTTCCGCTTCGGCTGGAGCCGAGTGGGGCGTCGCCTCGGACGGCGGTTCGCCCGGCACGCCGCGGTGTCGCAGGCGGGCATCGACTGGCACAGGACGGGCGGCCCCTGGTTCGGCAACCAGCTCATGACCCTGACGCTGCGCGGCCGTTCGGCGCGGCTGCGGCTGGATCAGGCGCGAGCGGTGCGGGGCGGGGGCGTACGACTCGAGACGGCGGAGGAGAGGCGGCTTTCGTGAATGCGTGAAGGGGCCGTGTCGCTGCGGCACGAGTCCCTTACACGTCCGGGGTTCGGCGGCGGGGGCACCGACGGCATGATGAGGCGGACCATCCGGTTCCAGCGTCCTCAATGCCCCGGGAGTCACGCTTTTGTCTACGTCTACGTCTCCGCCCGTACGTATACGTGCGCTCGCCCTCGTCGGCGCGGGCCCCCGCGGCACCAGCGTGCTCGAACGGCTCTGCGCGTCGGCGGCCGAGCTCCTCACGCCCGGCACGCACCTGACGGTCCACGTCGTCGACCCGGACCCGCCGGGCGCGGGCCGCGTCTGGCGTACAACGCAGCCCGCCGAGCTCCTGATGAACACGGTCGCCTCCCAGGTGACCCTCTTCACCGACGCGAGCGTCGACTGTTCGGGGCCGATACGCACGGGCCCGAGCCTGTACGAGTGGGCCGCCGAGGGGCGGGTGCCGGGGCTCGGGCCCGACGACTATCCGACCCGCGCCTGCTACGGCCGCTACCTGGAGTGGGTCTTCGCGGAGGCGGTGCGGCGGGCGCCCGGCACGGTGCGGGTCCGGGTGCACGCGGCGCGTGCCGTGCGCCTGGACGAGACGGCCGACGGCCTGCAGACCCTCGTACTGGACGACGGTCTCGAACTGTCCGGCCTCTCCGCGGTCGTCCTCGCGCAGGGCCATCTGCCGACGGCCGCGGGCCCGGAGCAGCGGCGCCTGACGGCCCATGTGGCCCGGCACGGCCTGCGCCACTTCCCGCCCGCCAACCCCGCCGACCTGGACCTGTCCGTGATCGCCCCCGGCGAGCGGGTCCTGCTGCGCGGCCTCGGTCTCAACTTCTTCGACCACATGGCGCTCCTGACGGAGGCCCGCGGCGGCCGGTACGCACGTACGCCCCACGGCACCCTGCGGTATGAGCCGTCGGGCCGCGAGCCGCGCCTGTACGCGGGGTCGCGGCGCGGCGTCCCGTACCAGGCACGCGGCGACAACGCGAAGGGCCCCTACGGCCGCCATGAGCCGGCCGTCCTCACCGCCGACGCGGTCGCCCGCTTCCGCAAGCGCGCGGACAGCGGCGACGCGCCCGACTTCCTCGCCGAGATATGGCCGCTGATCGCGAAGGAGGTGGAGACGGTCTATTACGTGGCGCTGCTGGAGGGTCGGGGCGGGCGTGACTTCCGGGAGCGTTTTCTCGCCGCCGAGCACGGGAGCCCCCAAGAGCGCCTCGTGCTGGACGAGTTCGGTGTGGACGGTGCCGACCGCTGGTCCTGGGGGCGGCTCTCCGCGCCGCATCCGCCCCTCCCCTTCGCCTCGCCGCGGGACCACCGCGCGTGGCTGCTCGGGCGGTTGCGCGAGGATGCCGCGCAGGCCGCGCTCGGCAACGTCGCGGGGCCGCTGAAGGCCGCGCTCGACGTGCTCCGCGACCTGCGCAACGAACTCCGCGGCGTCGTCGACCACGGGGGGCTCTCCGGGGTCTCGCGCCGCGACCACCTCGACCGCTGGTACACCCCGCTCAACGCCTTCCTCTCCATCGGCCCGCCGCGCCGCCGCATCGAGGAGATGGTGGCCCTGATCGAGGCGGGGGTCCTTGACGTGCTGGGACCGCGTCTGACGGTGCGGCCCGACGGTGGGTCCTTCCTCGCGCACTCCCCCGACGTGCCGGACTCGGCCGTCCGGGTCACCTCCCTCATCGAGGCCCGGCTGCCCGAGCCCGACCTGCGGCGCACCGGTGACGCCCTGCTGCGGCGCCTCCTCGCGGACGGCAGATGCCGGGCCCATGTGGTCGACGGGTATGAAACCGGAGGCCTGGACGTGTCGCCGCGGCCCTACCATCTGATCGACCGTCAAGGACGTCCCCATGGCCGCCTGTTCGCGTTCGGGGTGCCCACGGAAGGGGTCCACTGGGTGACCGCGGCCGGTGCGAGACCCGGCGTCGACTCGGTCACGCTGTCCGACGCCGACGCGGTGGCGCGGGCCGCCCTGCGTACGGCCGCCGGCACCGCCACGGCGCCGCCCGCCCCCGGCGCCGAGCCGAAGCGGAATCTCCGAATGACCGAATGTTGAACTTGCAAGCACTAATTAGGTTGCCCTAATCTTGGGCCTCCGCTCGGTTACCGTCCCCCAACCGAAGGAGTCCCCCACCATGACTGGACGTCTCAACAGCGCCCAGCCCTACGCCCTCGGCCTGTTCCGCATAGTGATCGGCCTGCTGTTCGCCTGCCACGGCGCCGCCTCGCTCTTCGGCGTCCTCGGCGGCGCCGCGGGCGGCGGCACGATCGACGCCGGCACGTGGCCCGGCTGGTACGCGGCCGTCATCCAGCTCGTCGGCGGCATCCTGGTCCTGCTGGGCCTCGGCACCCGCGCCGCCGCGTTCATCTCGTCCGGCTCGATGGCCTACGCCTACTTCAAGGTCCACCAGCCCGAGGCCCTGTGGCCCATGGAGAACGGCGGCGAGGCCGCCGCGATCTTCTGCTGGGCGATGCTGCTCTTCGTCTTCACCGGGTCCGGCGCGCTCGGCCTCGACCGGCTCTTCGCCGCGCGCGGCGAGAGCCGCGACAAGGAGGACGCGGACGCGAAGCGCACGCCGGTCGCGGCCTGACCGCGCGACGCGCTCCGGCACACCTGACGGCGCCCTTTTCCCCGATACGTACGGGGAGAAGGGCGCCGTCGCCGTACGTACCGCCCTGTGTCCCGGCCGCTTTCTTCAGGCCCCCCATGCCCCGCCCGACTTCTGGTCCTCGGACAGGGCCGCGAACGGCACCGTGAAGCACGCGGCCCGGTCACCGGCGCCGCCCGGCTCGTCGTGCAGCACGACGGAGGCCGCCTGGCCGGGCCTGAAGCCCCAGTCGTGCCGTGCGGTCGCCTTGCCGGAGCCGTTCGTTCCGGCGGTGAAGTCGAGCCACACCTCGTTCTTCGCGTTGACGTAGGCGGGGTCCTTCGAGGGCTGGACCGGGTCGACGCGGTGCTGGTAGTGCCCGCCCGCCGCCTCCGGTTTCGCCGCGCACGGCTTCTGGTGCACGTGCACGCCGTACGCGTGCCCCGCCTTCATCCCCTTGACCCGCAGCGTCACGGTCGTCCCGCCGCCCTCGACGCTGCGCTGCACGACCTCGATCCAGGACCCCGCGGGCACCAGAGCCGTGTCGTACGTCACCGCGGGTGACGGGATGAAGGCGGCGGGCGGCGCGAACCACGCCTCGGCCCTCGACCAGGCGGACCCGGCCGCCGCGTCGGCCGCGCCCGCGGGCACCGCCCCCGCAGGCACCGCGCCCGCGGCCAGCACCATCGCCGCCACCGCCACCGCACCCGCCGCCATCCGCGACCCTGCCACCGTTACCGTCGCCATCGCCCGCTCCGTCCCTCGCTCGTGCCGCGTCCTACTCGTTCGTACGGGACTTCGGGGCCGTACGCCGCATCGGGGGAGGCAGCCGGGTGAACGTGATGTAGGGAACATCTAAGCCCCAGTGGATCTCTGTGCCCCGCACGCCGCGTACGCTGTACAGCTGTCACCAAGGCCGCCCCTGCCGTTCTCCGCGACAACAGCGGCAACGCGCTGCCGATCGGGGAGTAACGGGGAGTTACGGTGCTTGAAGTTGTGGGGGCGTTGACCGGCAGTCCGTGGATCTACGCGGTCGTTGCCCTGTCCGTCCTGTTCGACGTCTTCGTGCCCGTCCTGCCGAGCGGGGTCATCGTCATCATGTCGGCGACCGCTGCCGCGGCGGCGGGGACGGGGGCGGCGGGGCAGGTCCCGCACGCCGTGCCCGACATCATGATGCTCATGCTCTGCGCGGCCACGGCATCCGTGCTCGGCGACATGGTCGCCTTCCGGCTCGCCTGGCGCGGCGGCGAACGGCTCGACCGCGCCATCGCCCGCTCCCGGCGCCTGACCACCGCGCAGGAACGCCTCGGCACGGCGCTCGCGCGGGGCGGCGGCGTCCTGGTCGTCATCGCCCGCTTCGCACCGGCCGGCCGTTCGATCGTCTCCCTCGGCGCGGGCGCGGCCCACCGCAAGGTCCGCGAGTTCCTGCCCTGGTCCGCCCTGGCGGGCGTGGCGTGGGCCGGCTACAGCGTCGCCCTCGGCTACTTCGGCGCGCAGTGGCTGGGCGCGACCTGGCTGGCGACGGGCGTCTCGCTGCTCGCCCTGTTCGCGGCGGGGGCGGGGGCGGCCTTCCTGGTCCGCCGCCCGAAGCCGACGACGACGCCGGGCTGACGGCACGCGCCGTACGCGTACGACACGCCTACGACGCCCGCGCCGCGCTCCCCCGTACCTCCAGCCCCGCCAGCAGCTCCGCCGTAGCCTGCGCCACCGCGTCCACCGCCTGGTCGAAGACCTCGCGGTTGTGGGCGGCGGGGGCGCGGAAGCCGGAGACCTTGCGTACGTACTGGAGCGCGGCCGCGCGGATCTCGTCCTCCGTGGCGTCCTCGGGGATCGCGGGCGGACGGAGCGTCTTGATGCTTCGGCACATGCCTCCAGCTTGCCACCGCGACTCGCCCCCGTCCCCGTACGCCCTCCACGAAGTCGGCTCGATCGTTCGCACGCTTCACTCGCACACGTAATTCGAACAGGAGTACCATTACGGCGTGCCTGCCACCCCAGCCCCCCATGACTTCCCGAGCGACCTCCTCGCCGGCCAGGAGGAACTGCACCAGGTCCGCTCCGCGCTCCTGGCGCTGCTCAAACGCCTGCCCTGGTCGGTCGAGCCCCACGACGGGTTCAGCGACTCCACCGGCTGGCGCAGAACGGAACGCCCCGCCTCCCCGGGGTGGAGCCCGGAAGAGCAGGCCGAGGTCGAGGAACTGCGCGCGAAAGAGCGGGAGTTGGCCGTTTTCGTGACGTGCCACACGTACTGGGAACAGGTCACGGGACCCGACAACGTTGCCGCGCGCGCTGCGCTGAAACACGCCCACGAGACGCCGGACGAGTCCGTCACTTCCTAGCCATTGACAGCCGCAGAAGGCGGGCGTTGACTCGCTATCAGCCACGCACGAGAGCCCCCTTCGAGCCACGGAGGTGCAGCCTTGAACGTCCTGATAGTCGTCGCGATCCTGGCCCTCGTGGGCCTGGGCTTCAGCCAGCCACTGCTCTGGCTCGCCGCGGCGGCACTCGCCTTCTACCTGGCGCGCTTCTACGAAGGCGGCTCCGCCGCCAAGAAGAGCGGTCCGGGCGGCGGCGCCGCGAGCAGCAGCGGAGGCATGGGTGGAGGCGGCGGCAGCGGAGGAGGAGGCGGCGGCTACCCCAAGACCTACCGCGACTACCGCATCCGCAAGGAGCGTCAGGAACGCTGGGACCGCAGGTACCGCAGAACGCACCCGGGATCCGGCCGCTGACCTGACCTCGCCACGAGACGACACGAAGGCCCCCCGCCTGAATCGGCGGGGGGCCTTCGGCACACCGGCACGGCATTCGCGCACTACGCGCGGTCTGCGCGGTCGGCACGTCGTCAGTGACGCGGGCCCTGCTTCCGGTCGCGCCAGCCCTCGCCCTTCGCGCCGCGCTCGCCCTTGGCGCGGTCGTACTCGATCTGCTCCTTGCGCACCGTGTCCGAGACCTCCTGCGTCTCGGTGACCCGCTCGGTCTCCAGGCGTACGCGCTCGACCGGCACGGACTCCTTGCGGACGACCGCCTTCTCGGCGTGCAGGGTCACCTCGGCCTCGGCCTCGCCGATGGTCGCGCGCGTGCCGTCGCCCTCACGGATGGGCTCGCGGACGACACGGACCTCCTCGTGCGAGAGCGGCACGGACGTCTTCACGTCCTCGGTGACGACGACCTTGCGCAGCCGCGCCTGGCCGACCACTTCCTCTTCCGTGCCGACGCGCAGCCGCTCCTCGGAGCGGATCATCTCGTCGGACTTGGTGTCGTCGCGGCCCGTCGAGCGGCTCGCGGCGCCCGCTCCGACCATGCCGGCACCCGCGCCCGCACCGGCCATGCCCTCGCGCATGCCCTCACGGCCACGCGTCCCGGCCGCCGGCGCACGGCCGGCCGCACCGCGGTTGGTCGCCTCGGGCCGGGTCAGCCCGTAGTGGGCGTAGAGCTCGTGCTCCTCGCCGGGGTCGATGTGCTGGTCGGCGTCGATGCGGGGAGCGTCCTTCACGGCTTCCTTGGTCGTCGCCACGTGCAGCTGGTCGTCCTGGCGGCGGGCCCCGGCGAGCGGGACGAAGCTCTGCTTCATGCCGAAGAGACCGGTCTTGACGGTGACCCACTCGGGGCGGCCGCTGCGGTCGTCGAGATAGACCTGCTCGACGCTGCCGATCTTCTCGCCGGTGCGGTCGTAGGCCGTCAGGCCCGTGAGCCCGTCGGGGTTGGTGAAGCCTTCGCCCTGCGTCATGGGTGATCACTCCCTCGGAGCGCGCGACGGGCGATGTCGTTACTCGCCACGGCAGACGCACGCTTCCCCTCCATCGCGCGCCGCGTCCCGGCACACCGCAACCAGGAAAGTGACGGAACGTACACGCAGCGCGCCGCGAAGGCCGCGCAGCGGCACGCCTGAGGCGATCGATGCGATCTGGCCCCTCCCCGTCCGGTTAGCCCATTCGGGGTAACGCGACGGAGCCCCCCACCACTGTGTGGTGAGGGGCTCCGTTGCTGTACTACCCGGTGGGCGCGGACGGTTTCGAACCGCCGACATCCTCCTTGTAAGGGAGGCGCTCTACCCCTGAGCTACGCGCCCGGGAACGAGTGGACAGCCTACCTTGCCGCAGGCAGTGCCCCGCAAACCCCTTTTGCGTCGCCGCCGGGAGGGCGGCGCGGGGGGCGGGCGTCCGGGGGTTAACCCCACCCCGGATTCTGCGGCCGCCCGGATTCTCCCGCCCCGGGCGGTTCCGTAGAGTCTGCCGGAGAGAGCAAGATCATTCCAGGGGGAGCCCGCCATGACCGTCGTCCGCGTCGCCCGCACCCGCCGTCCACGGGCTGCCCGCGCCCACCGCGCCCTCGCCGCCGTCGGCGGAACCGTGGCCGTCGTCCTGCTCGTCGGCGCGTGCGGGGCAGACGCCGACGACGACACGGAGCCGGAGCACCGGACGTTCGCGCTGGCGGGGAAGACGCTGACCGTCGAGTCCAGTGACTCGTCGCTCGAACTGGTCCCGGCGGGCCGGGGCGCCAAGGGGGTGAAGGTGACCCGCTGGTTCCACGGCGAGACCGTGCTCGGCGGCGACCCCAAGGTGACGTGGGAGATGGACGGCGACCGGCTCAAGCTCGGCATGTCGTGCTCCGGCATCATCGCCAACTGCTCGGCGAAGCACCGCGTGGAGGTGCCCCGCGGGGTCTCCGTGAACGTCGAGAACAAGGACGGCCGGGTCACGGCGAGCGGGTTCCGGGACGCGATGAAGGTGCGTACGAGGGACGGTTCCGTCACCGTCAAGGACGCAGGGGCCGCGCTCGACCTGCACAGTTCCGACGGGTCGATCACCGTCGACGGGGTCGAGGGGCGCCTCGACCTGCGCAGCTCCGACGGGTCCATCACCGCGCGCGGCGTGACCTCCCGGCACGTGGGCGTCGACGCCAAGGACGGGTCCGTACGGCTGGAGCTGGCCTCCGTGCCGGACCGCATCGAGACCCACAGCAAGGACGGCTCCGTCGACATCGCGGTGCCGGGGTCGGAGGACGGCGAACGCGTTCGGTACGACGTACGGACCGAGACCTCCGACAGCGCCGTCGACGTGTCGGTGCCCAAGGACGACAGCAGCCCCCACCACGTCTCCGTCCACAGCGCCGACGGCAAAGTCACGGTGCGCAGCGCGAACTAACGGGCCCGTGTATTCGTCTTCAACCGGTGGGAGAATGTGACACCGGGCAGGGCGGATGACAGCACGGGAGAGGGATAGTGACGGCGACACCTTCGCAGCCGTACACACCGGACAGAGCGGGGATCAGAGGCACGACGGGCACGGGTGAGGCAGAGGGGGCGACCGGGGTTTCCGCGGCTCGGGCTCCCCGTCCCTTCCGCGGGCGGGCGCGCCCCGGCCCGCTGCGTGACACCCTCGCCCTCGTCACCGCCGTCACCCTCTCCCTGCCGCTGCTCGCCCTGGCCGTCCCCGCCGCCTTCGCCGGCGGCGGCACCCGGCGCTGGTTCGGCGGCCGGAGCGAGAGTCTGCGGGCCGAGGCGCAGGCCGCGAAGGACGCCGCCGCGGCGGCCTTCTACGAACTGGACACCGCCCAACGCGACCTCCGCATCTCCATCGAGACGATCGTCGCCGTCGACTCCTCGCCCGCGGCCCAGCGCGCCGTCTCCGACTTCGAGGCGATCGGGCACCGCATCGACGAGGTCAGCCACCAGTACATCAGCGCGGTGGACGCCCACGACCTGGACCGGGACGACCTGGAATCCTCCGTCGCCGCCCGCGCGAGGACCGAGCTCACCGCCGCGAAGACGGAGCTGGGCAAGGCCAAGCAGGACCTGGAGCGCTTCCAGCAGGGCCTCGGGCCGCTCCTCGACAAGGCGGAGACGCAGCTCGCCCGGCTCGCCCCCGCGGTGGAGCGGGCCCGCCAGACGCTGCTCGCCGCGAGCAACGCCCTCGACTCCGTGCGCGCGGCCGGCCTGAAGGCCGACGACCTGGCCGCCCGCCTCGCGGCCCTCGGCCCCGAGCTGACCAAGCTCAACCAGGGCGCGGGCCGCCACGGCGTGCCGGAGACGCTGCAGCGCGCCGACCGCGTCCTGCGGGACGCCGAAGCCGTGCGCGCCGAGGCCGAGCGGCTGCCGGAGCGGGCCGCCGAGATCGACCGGCGCCTGGTCTCGCTGCGGACCCGCGCGCAAGCCCTCACGACCCGTACGGGCCAGGTCGACCCGGTCCTCAGCGAGCTGCGGCGCCGGTTCACCGCCGCGTGCTGGCAGGACCTGCAGCACGTCCCCGACCAGGCCGCGGAGAACGTGCGCCAGGCCGAGGCCAAGCTGAAGGAGGCCCAGCGGGCGCGCGACGAGCAGCGCTGGCCCGACGCGACCTCGCGGCTCTCCACGGTCCGGGCGCTCCTGAACACCACGGACGAGGCGGTCTCCGCGGCGGGCGACCGCCTCCAGCGGCTGAACGCGGTCTCCAAGGACCCGCAGCAGGAGATCGAGCGCACGCGCTTCGCGATCCGGGACGCGCAGCGCCTCGCGATGGCGGGCCGCCAGACGCCCGAGCAGCGGCACGCCCGCCCGCTCGACGAGTCCGTGGCCCGCCTGGACCGCGCGGTCGCGTCCCTGGAGGGCCGCCACCCCGACTACTGGCACTTCCTGACCGAGACCGAGGCGGTCCGCGCGACGGTGGCGCGTGTGGTCGCGCGGATACGGGAGGAGCGGGGGCAGGGCGCGTGACGGCGGCGGCCGGACCTCCACGCCCTGGGGGCGTCCCTCGGGTGCGGGTCCGTCGTGGTTGATCGCGCAGTTCCCCGCGCCCCTTAGCGGCGACCGAGGCCCCGCCCCCCGTTCCGCTGAGTCCCCGCGTCCCTCGGGGCGTCCCTCGGGTGCGGGTGCGTCGTGGTTGATCGCGCAGTTCCCCGCGCCCCTTGACGGCGACCAGCCCCGGCCCCCCGTTCCGCAGAGTCACCAAGCCCTTGACGGCGACTGACGCCCCGCCCCCGTTCCGCAGAGTCCCCGCGCCCCTCCGTTTCGCGTGGCACCCGGGTCACTTCGTTGCAAACGGCTGTGCGAATGTGGGGAGATGCTCGACTCTGCCCCGTCCTCCCCGTCCTTTGCCGCGGCTCTTCGGGCGCGGCGTCTCGTCGCCATCGTGCGCGGCTCCGATCCCGACGCCTCTTTCCGTACGGTCATGACGCTCGTGGAGTCCGGCATCCCGCTCGTCGAGGTCTCCCTCAGCGGCTCCGACGCGCTCGGCGTGCTGCGGCGGGCGCGGGCCGAGCTGGGCGCGGACGCGTGGCTCGGCGCCGGTACGGTCCTCACCGCCGACGACGCGCGCCGCGCGGCCGACGCGGGCGCCAACCTCATCGTCACGCCCGGTCTCGGCGCGGGTGTCGACGAGGCCGTACGCCTCGGCCTCCCGGTGCTCGGCGGCGTCCTCACGCCCACCGACGTCATCGCGGCCCGGGCCGCGGGCGTGACGGCGCTGAAGGTCTTCCCCGCGTCGGCGATGGGCGGCCCCACCTACCTCAAGGCGTTGCGCGCCCCCTTCCCGGACGTCCCGTTCGTGCCGGTCGGCGGCGTCGACGCGGTGGCCGCGGAGGCGTACCTGGAGCTGGGCGCGGTGGCGGTGGGCGTCGGCTCACCGCTGATCGGCGACGCGGCCGACGGCGGCGACCTGGACGAGTTGCGCGCGCGGGCGGCGGAGTTCGTACGAGTGGCGGAGGAGGCGACGGCCCGATGAGCACACCCCCCGACGCCTCCCGCGCCCCTCACTCCCCCTCTCCCGACGTTCTCACCCTCGGCGAGACCATGGTCGCCCTGCGCGGCAGCGGGCCCCTCAAGCTGGGCGGCTCCCTGGACGTCTCCGTCGCGGGCGCCGAGAGCAACGTCGCCATCGGCCTGTCGCGCCTCGGCCACACCGTCCGCTGGGCGGGGGCGGTCGGCGACGACGAGGCCGGCGAACTGGTGCTGCGCACGCTGCGCGCGGAGGGCGTCGACGTCGGCGCCGCGACGCGGGATCCGTCGGCGCCGACGGGGCTGCTCCTCTTCGAGCCCCGGCTGCCCGATGTGACCCGCGTGCACTACTACCGTGCGGGCTCGGCGGGTTCACGACTGACCCCCGCCGCGGTGGACGCGGCGTTCGCGGCGGGCGCGCCGCGCGTCCTGCACCTCACCGGCATCACCCCGGCCCTCGGCCCGTCGGCGGCGGAGGCGTGCCGACGTGCCCTGCGGCTCGCCCGCGACCACGGCACGCAGGTCTGCCTGGACGTGAACTTCCGCTCCCGCCTGTGGAGTGCGGAGCAGGCGTCGGCGGAGCTCCGCGGCTGGCTCCCCCATGTCGACGTACTCATCGCCTCCGACGACGAACTCCCCCTGTGCCTCCCGTCGTCCCCGTCCTCGGACACCGAGCCGGAGAAGACCCTCCTGGCCGAGGGAGTCCGCGAACTCGTGGTCAAGCTCGGCTCCCGGGGCGCCACCGTCCACACGGCGGACGACACGCTGCACTCCCCCGCACGGCAGGTCCACGCGGTGGACGCGGTGGGGGCGGGCGACGCGTTCGTGGCCGGCTACTTGTCGGCCCTGCTCGACGGCGCGGACGTGGCGACGCGCCTGGACCGCGCCATCACGACGGGCGCGTTCGCGGTGGCCTCCCGAGGCGACTGGGAGGGAGCCCCCACGAGACAGGAGCTCACGCTGCTGTCCGCGGCCCCGGGAACGGTGGTCCGCTGACGACGGAATCACGCCTACGGCACCCACTCGGACGGACCACCCAGCGACGCAGGCCAAGGCGAGCCACTCGGCGACGCAGGCCAAGGCGGACCACTCAGCGGCGCAAGCCAAGACGGACTACTCAGCAGCGCAGGCCAAGGTGGACTACTCAGGGGCGCGGGGAACTGCGCGACCAGCCACGACGGACCCGCAGCCGCACCCCCGGCTCACCGCCTCAGCCGCAGCACCCGCCCCCACAGCACCCGCCCCCGCCCCCGCCCGCCGCAGGCGAGGACGAGGAGGACGAGGAGGACGAGGAGGACGCCGACGCCGAGCCACCCACCGCCACCGTGGACAGAAGCTTCACCGTGTCCTCGTGCCCCGCAGGGCAGGACGCCGGCGCCCCCGACTCCGCCATCGGGCGCGACAGCTCGAACGTGTCACCACAGGACCGGCACCGGTATTCGTAACGAGGCATGGGCCCAGGCTACTGGGACCCCACCGCCGAGAGGAACGCCCCGGCGATCTTCTCCCCCGCCGCGATCCCCCGCTCCGTGAGCACCGTGAGGCCCGCCGCCGAGAACCCCGTGTCCGCGAGCTCCCCGTGCCCCGGCCGCCAGGAGCGGTCCGCCGCGAGGAGCAGGTCCGCGTCGAGGAGCGAGTCGCCCGCGGCGAGGATCTCCTCGGCCCCGGCCCGCCGCGCGACCTCCCGCACGGCCGCGCTCTTGGTGAGCGGCTTCGGTACGGCGTACAGCTTGCGGCCCTGGAGCGAGACCGTCCAGCCGCGCTCCTCCGCCCAGATGGCGAGCTCCTTGACCCACTCCTCGGGCAGCAGCGCCCGCTCGACGACGAGGTACGCGAAAAGGTCCTCCGCGACGCGTTCCTTGAGGAGCCACGCGGGGTCGGCGGTGCGCACGAGATGGGCGCGGACCTCGTCGAGCGTCGCGCACTCCGCGGCGAGGCGGCGCGCGACCACCGCCTGCCAGTCGGGGTCGGAGACGCCGTCGACGAGCAGGTGCCCGCCGTTGGCGCAGACCGCGAACTCCGGTGCGGGGCCGGGGAGATGGATGCGCCCGTACTGTGCGCGCGTACGCGTCGTGGTCGGCACGAAGACGGCCGTGCGGGCCAGCTCGTCGAGGAGCCCGGCGGCGGTCTCGGTGACGTACGACAGCGGCTTGCCCTCGTACACCTCGACGCAGAGGAGCCGCGGCGCCTGTGCGTCCGGCATGCTCAGGCCGAGCGCGGCCGTGGAGTAGATGAGGGTGCGGTCGAGGTCGCTGGCGACGATTCTGGTGACGGTCATCGGGACGCCACCGCCCTGCCGTCCGCGCCCGTCGCGCCGCGCGTGTACTGCGGGTGGATCAACCCGACGCAGGTGTACGGGAGTTCGTCGACCTCTTCCACCGGCACGCCCCGCTGCTCGGCGAGCAGGCGTACGTGGTCGAGGTCAGCGCCCGCGCCCTTGCGGGCCAGGATCTTCCAGGGGACGCGGCGCAGCAGCACGCGCGTCGTCTCGCCGACGCCCGGCTTGACGAGGTTCACGTCGTGGATGCCGTACTCCTCGCTGATCCGCTCGACGGCGGCCCAGCCCTCCCAGGTCGGCGCGCGGTCGGCCGAGAGCAGTTCCTTGACGCGTACGTCCACCGCGTCGGTGACCCCGTCGAAGCGCGCGGCGACCGCGTCGACGAAGTGCCCGGACACGTCGGCGTCGGCGAGCTCGCGGTAGAACTTGCCGCCGTGGAAGTCATCGGGGCCGACCAGGTCGGCGCGCAGGACGGTGCGTGAGATCAGCCCCGACACCGTGGAGTTGAGGCAGGCGGAGGGGATGAGGAAGTCCTCGCGGGTGCCGTAGGTGCGCACACACGAGCCGGGGTCGGCGAGCACGGCGATCTCGGGGTTGAAGCCGGTGGGGCCGCCCTCTTCCTCGAACTCCCTGATCGCATCCGCCAGTTCGCGGGTGATCGCGCCCTTGCCGGTCCAGCCGTCGACGAAGACGACGTCGGCCGGATCGTGGTGGGCGGCGAGCCAGCGCAGCGCGTTGGCGTCGATGCCGCGGCCGCGGACGATCGACACGGCGTAGTGCGGCAGGTCGAGACCGTGCCGGTGCGCGGCCCAGCGGCGCATCAGGACGCCGACGGGCGTGCCCGCGCGGGCCAGGGAGACCAGGACCGGGCGCGGGGACCGCTCCGCGAGCACGGTCTCGGTGACGGTTCCGACGGCCTGTGCGATGCGGGCGGCGGAGGTGTCGAGCGCGGCGCGGAACAGCTCCTGGTAGCGCTCGCTCGGCTGGTACTCGACGGGCAGCGACTCGGCGTAGTGCGCGCCACCGCTCTGTATCGCCTCCTCGCGTTCCTCCGTGGGCGCTTCGAGCGTCACGTCCGAGAGGTCCTGGAGCAGCCAGCCGACGTCTTCGGACGCGTACGAGGAGAAGGCGGGGCCACGGAGTGGCTCGGGAAGCATGCGGGACCTTTCAGGAACGTGCTCAGGGACGTACTCGGGCACGTACGACGGGATCACGGCCAGCAGGACGTGTCCGGTGTGCGCGGAGAGCTGGGCCAACAGCCCGTCCGGGGCGTGCAGTTCGGGCATGTCGGCGACCGAGTCCACGACCGCGACGATCGCGTCGAAGCCGGCACCCGCGACGTTGTAGGCGTACCGCGTGCCGGGCCCGTCGGCGGGCTCGTCGTGCGCGGGGAAGGCGAGGCGGGTGCGGATCGCGTAGCCGGGGTCGTCCACGGCGAGGACGGGCGACCGGGTCGTGGTGGAGAACCGCACCTCCGCGTCCGTACGCCGTTCCAGCTCGACGCCGAGCGCCAGCGGGGCGTACATCAGCTCTTCGAAGCCGAGGACGAGCACGCGGCGCGCGTCGGCGGGCAGCTCACGGGCGATCCGGTCCGCCATGCCGGGCAGCGCCGCGTCGAGGGCCGCGCGGTGCGCCGGCGTGAAGCCGTGCCGCCCGCCGTCGGGGACGCCCGCGGGCCAGTCGAGCTCGACGCGGTTGACGTGACCGCTCGGACCACGCTCCCCCCGGGGCTGCGGGACGGGCAGAGCGGCGGCGCCCTCCGGATCGTTCCCGGACCCGCCCTCGTACTCGGCGACCAGCGCCTGCCCCTTCTCCAGGACGCCGTCGGGCAGCCGGACCGTGCCGGACGCGGCCGCGACGAGGTCGACGTGCGCGCCGATCTCGCGGGCGAAGCCGTCGAGCCGCCCCTGGTCCTCGGGCGAGCGCATGTCGACGAGCGCCACGATGACGTACCGCTCGCGCGGGAAGCGCTCGTGGAGGGCGCGCACCGTGTTCAGGACGGTGTTGCCGGTCGAGAACTCGTCGTCGACGAGGACGAGTGGGCCGTCCCCGGCGAGCAGCCGGGGGTCCTCGGGCAGCAGCAGGTGGGATGTGGCGTGCGAGTGGGACTCCTCGAAGCCGCCCGCGCGCTGGACGCCCTCGACGGGGCGCCGGGTGGAGTGCAGGTAGGGGGCGAGGGCGACGCCGTCGGCGACGGCGTGGCCGAGGCCCGTCGCCGTCTCCGCGTAGCCGAGGACGACGGCGCGTCCGGCCTCCTCGTCGCCGAGCAGGTTCCGCACCCGGACGCCGAGGTCGTGCCCGGCCGCGTACACGACCGACGGGAGCTGCGGGACGTGCTTGCCCAGGACGTTGGAGACCAGGAGGTGGGCCCGCTTGGGGTTGCGGCGCAGGGCGAGGCCGAGCATGCCGCGCAGCGCGTCGTCGCCGTCGAGGCCGACGCCGAGCCGCTCGGCGACCCAGCTCCCCGACCACACCGGCGCTTGCGGCGCCACGTTCTCGCTGTCGTTCTCGTGCTGCGATATGTGCGTCATGTTCCTCTTGTTCATCAGCCGGGCAGCCCCGCCGCCAGCAGTTCCACGAAGCCGACGTCCTGCCTGGCGACGCCGAAGACCTCGGCGCGGCGCAGGGTCCGCTCGGCCCAGGCGCGGTGCGGCTTCACCTCGTTCATCTTGTTCGTGTACGAGGAGCGCAGGACCCCGCCGCCGTCCCGCTCGGGGCGCAGGATGTCCTCGGCGTCGCTGAACTCCTCGTGGCTGACCACGGAGAGCGCGTGCACGGGCAGTACGTGCGAGGGGTGGATGCAGGTCTTGCCGAGCAGGCCGTTGGCGCGGTCGAGCTCGATCTCGCGGAGCAGTCCGTCCATGTCGTGCTCGATGAGGGCCTGGCGGAGCGCGTCGGCGCGGCTCTCCAGGAAGGGGCTGCGGCGCAGCTGCGGCTTGAACATCCGCTCCTGCACGCGGAAGTACTCCCAGACCGGTCCGGTGACGGTGAAGCCGGTGCCGTCGGCCCTGCCGAGGACGTTGACGACGTCGGCGATGACGGAGGCGACGATCTGCACGTCGTACGCGGTCATGTCCGGCGGCCTGCGCAGTCCGTACGCGGAGCAGAAGTCGGTGACGCCGAGGCGCAGCGCGAGGATCCGGTCGCGGTACTTGTCGACGGTGCGGGCTATGCCGGAGAGGGTCTCGGCGCGGCTCTCCAGGTGCAGCAGCTCGGGCGACTCCAGGACGGGCATGGCGAAGAGCCGTCGCGCCGGTCCGTCGGAGCCGTCAGGACCGCCGGATCCCGCCGGAAGCTCCGCCTCCGCGGCCACGAGCGCCTCCAGGAACGGAACGCCACGCTCCTCGGTGAACTTGGGCAGCACGAATCCGGACAGCAGCCGGACGCTCGGGCCGAGCCTGCGGACCAGGTCGGGTATCTGCTCGGCGGCGCGGACCCTGATGAAGAGCAGGGGCGGTTCGACGCCCCGCTCCGCCAGGTCGGCGAACTGCCGGACCAGGTTCTCCTCGGCGCCGGCGACCTCGCCGTCGTCGATGGAGTCCTCCAGGCAGACCACCATGGAGACCACGCCGCGCGCGGCCTGCTTCAGGATGTCCTCGGCGAGCCGGGGGCGGGTGGCCGGGCTGTAGAGCGTGGCACCCAGGGCGGGCGCGAGCAGGTGGGGCGGGGAGTCCGCGGTGAAGGCACACGGCTCCCGGTGGAAGAGGCGGTGCCGCACCTCTGGGGCGATATGCCCGAAATGACGCATGTGATTCCCTGCTATCGCCTGTTTCGTCGACGTGGGCCGTTCTGATGTGGCCGGTAATAGTACGTAGAGACGGGTGCCGGGGGTTCCCTCCGGGCATGAACTTCAGGTAACCCGGCCATGTCACACATGCTCACCACACAACCGTCGCACGCTCGCACCACCCGCAGGTCAGGAGCATGGTGACGCGGCCGGGACCTTGGGCCCCCCGCGTTGTCCCACCTCTGCGGGGGAAGGCAGGATGACCACATGACGCACGCGATGTTGAAGGGGTCGAACGTCCCTCTCGAAGCCTCGGCCGTCCGCGCCGTGCTGCGCTGGACCCCCGGACAGGGCGTCCCCGACGTCGACGCGTCGGCGCTGCTGCTCGGCGGCGACGGCCGGGTGCGCTCGGACGAGGACTTCGTCTTCTACAACCAGCCGCGCCACCCGGCGGGCAAGGTCTGGCGGCTCGGCAAGAAGCGGACCGCCGAGGGCCTGACGGACACGATCCAGACGGACCTGGCGGGCATGGACCCGGCCGTGAGCCGCGTGCTCCTCGCCGCGTCGGCGGAGGGCATCGCCTTCGAGCACGTCCCCGCGCTGCGGATCCTGCTGTACGACGCCACCGTCCCCGACGGCGAGCCGCTCGCCCACTTCGACATCACCCCGCAGACCGGCGAGGAGACCGCGCTGATCTGCGGCGAGCTCTACCGCCGCGGTGAGGGCTGGAAGTTCCGCGCGCTCGGCGAGGGGTACTCCAACGGCCTGGAGGGCCTCGCCTCGGACTTCGGCATCTCCGTGGACGACTCGGACTCCGCGGCCCCGGAGCCACCGCCCTCCACCTCCTTCCCGCTGCCGCCCCAGCAGCCCATGCCGCAGCACCAGCCCGCCCCGCAGTCGCCGCCGCAGCCCTCGTACGGCTATCCGCCCGAGCCGCCCCGGCACCCGGCGCCCCAGCCCTCCTACGGCTATCCGCCGGCCGCGCCCACCCAGCCGACCCCGATCGTGCAGCCGGCCCCGGTCGCCCAGCCGTCGTACGGCTATCCGCAGCCGGTGACCCCGATGCCGGACCCGAACTTCCGGCTGCCTCCGCAGGGGCCGCAGTTCCTGTCCCGCTGAGCCCGGCGACGGGGCCCGCACGGGGTCAGCCGACCTTGCTCTTGTAGCCGCGGCCCCACTGGAGCCCCCAGCCGTACAGCCGGTCGAGCTCGGCCTGGAAGCCGTAGACGAACTTGACCTCGCGGCGCACGATCAGCTCGTCCTTGACGTTCTCGATGGAGACGACCGCGCACGAGCGGGCCTGCGGCTGCCGTTCGTCCAGGTCGATCTCGATCCGGGGGCCGTTGCTGGGGTAGAGCGTCACCTTCGCGTGGGTGCGGTCGAAGGCAGGCGTCTGGTCGTAGATGTAGACGAAGATCAGCAGCCGCTTGATCGACTCGCGGTGGTCGAGGTTCACGTACAGCGTCTCGCCCGAGCCCGACCCGAACCGGTCGTCGCCGCTGCCCTTCACATACGGCGGGGAGTTGAGGCTGCCGAAGAAGTTGCCCAGCGGCTGCACCACGCCCTTGTCGCCGTCGGCCAGCTCGTAGAGGCAGCCCAGGTCGAGGTCGACGTTGACCATGCTCTGCGTGTGCGCCTGGACCGGCTCGGGCCGGAACAGCTGGAAGGGGTGCCGCAGCAGCCCGCCGCCGCGCGGCTTGCCGATCAGATCGGACGTCCGCATCTGCCAGGACAGGTTGACGCGGAGGTTGCCCGTGGCCGCGCCCTGCTTGGAGAGCGAGACCGTCGGGTGCCGCTTGGTCAGTTCGATGGAGTTGGTGGCGGCGCTGCCCGATTCATAGTCCGTCGAACGCCCACGCCACAGACCGTCCCAGAAGGACATTCCGCCCCCAAGTGCCCTTGTTCCCCTACTGATACCGACACGAATACCGACACGAATACCGACGGGGCGGCCATGAGGACATCTCCTCGACGGCCGCCCCGCACAGAGCGTTCCTCACCCCGGCCGCCGTCACACTCCGGGAACCGGAATCGGACAGCTCGGTGAGGGAATCGGTCAGTCTCAGACGCCCGAGGAGACCTCCGCCTTGTCTCCGGAACTCCCTTGCCCCTCGGCCGCCGCGAGCCGCTTGTTCCTGATCACCGACGAGATGAAGGACCAGGCGATCAGGATGACGCCGACGGATCCGGTGATGACCTCGTGGATCTCGTACTGGATCGTGACCAGGAGGATCACCGCGAGGGCACCGATCGCGTAGTGCGCGCCGTGCTCCAGGTACACGTAGTCGTCGAGGGTGCCCTGGCGGACCAGGTAGACCGTGAGGGACCGGACGTACATGGCACCGATACCGAGGCCGAGGGCCATCAGCACGATGTCGTTGGTGACGGCGAAGGCGCCGATGACGCCGTCGAAGGAGAAGGACGCGTCCAGGACCTCGAGGTAGAGGAACATGAAGAACGCGGCCTTGCCGGCCAGGACGACGGCAGGAACCTTCTTGCCCGACTTCGCGGCCGCTTCCTCCTGCTCGTGCTCGCGCTCCTCCTCTTCCTCGAGCTTGTTCTCGAAGTACCCGGAGAGGCCGCCGACCACGAGATACGTGATCAGACCCGCGATGCCCGAGATGAGGACCGTCTGCGCCTTGTCCACATGCATGCCGCCGTGCTGGTGGGCGTGGGTGGCGACGGTCATGGCGGAGACCAGGAGCACGACGAGCGCGATGCAGACCGACAGCATGTCGACCTTGCCGAGCTTGGCGAGCGGACGCTCCAGCCAGCCCAGCCACTTGATGTCCCGGTCCTCGAAGATGAAGTCGAGGAAGATCATCAGCAGGAACATGCCACCGAAGGCGGCGATCGACGGGTGCGCGTCGGTGACCAGCTGCTGGTACTGGTCCTTGTCGTTGAGCGCGAGACGGACGGCCTCGATCGGGCCGATCTTGGCGCTGATGGCCACGATGACGACGGGGAAGACCAGCCGCATGCCGAAGACCGCGATCAGCACACCGACGGTGAGGAAGATCTTCTGCCAGAAGGCATTCATCTTCTTCAGGATTCCGGCGTTGACCACCGCGTTGTCGAAGGACAGCGAGATCTCGAGGACGGACAGGATCGCCACGACGCCGAAGCCTGTCCACCCCCCGTAGAACACCGCGGCGACCAGGCCGAGCGCGGTCACCGCGAACGACCAGCCGAAGGTTTTCAGAAGCACTGGCTACCCAATCGTGTATGTACGGGCTCCCGTGTAGCGGTCTCCCCCGCGCCGGTCCCCTGCTTTACGAAACGTTGACCCCGAAGTCTAGAGCGATACCACGCAGACCCGACGCGTACCCCTGCCCGACTGCACGGAACTTCCACTCGCCCCCGTACCGGTACACCTCGCCGAAGATCATCGCCGTCTCCGACGACGCGTCCTCACTGAGGTCGTAGCGGGCCAGTTCCTGGCCGTCCGCCTGGTTCACGACGCGGATGAACGCGTTGCTGACCTGGCCGAACGTCTGGCCCCTGTTGTCCGCGTCATGGATCGAGACCGGGAAGATGATCTTGTCGCAGTTCTCCGGGACCTTGGAGAGGTCGATCAGGAGCGACTCGTCGTCACCGTCACCCTCACCCGTGAGGTTGTCGCCCGTGTGTTCGACGGAGCCGTCGGGGCTCTGCAGGTTGTTGTAGAAGACGAACCACTCGTCGCCGAGGACACGGCCCGCGTTGCACAGCAGCGCGCTGGCGTCGAGGTCGAAGGGGGCGCCGGTGGTGGAGCGCGCGTCCCAGCCCAGGCCGACGAGGATCTGGGTGAGGTTCGGTGCGGCCTTGGAGAGGGAGACATTGCCTCCCTTGGCGAGCGTGACGCCCATGGTGAAGTCCTCCCCGTGGTGACGGAAATCCCCGGACAGCGGTGACGCGCACGGGGTGGTGAGCACGTCCGGCGCCGCACCTCGAAACTGTGCGGCGCCGGACGGAGAGCGCTGGGGCGTGCTCGGCTCAGACGTTGACGCCGAAGTCCTGCGCGATGCCGCGCAGACCCGAGGCGTAGCCCTGGCCGACCGCGCGGAACTTCCACTCGGCGCCGTGGCGGTACAGCTCGCCGAAGACCATGGCGGTCTCCGTCGAGGCGTCCTCGGAGAGGTCGTACCGCGCGATCTCCGCGCCGCCCGCCTGGTTCACGACGCGGATGAACGCGTTGCGCACCTGGCCGAACGACTGCTGACGGTTCTCGGCGTCGTAGATCGAGACCGGGAAGACGATCTTCTCGACGTCGGCGGGGACCGCGGCCAGGTCGACCTTGATCGCCTCGTCGTCGCCCTCGCCCTCACCGGTGGTGTTGTCACCGGTGTGCTCGACGGAGCCGTCGGGGCTCTTCAGGTTGTTGAAGAAGACGAAGTTCTGGTCACTGCTGACCTTGCCCTCCGCGTTCGTCAGGATCGCGCTTGCGTCGAGGTCGAAGTCCGTACCGGTGGTGGTGCGGACGTCCCAGCCGAGGCCGACCAGAACCGCGGTCAGGCCCGGCGCCTCCTTGCTCAGCGATACGTTGCCGCCCTTGCTGAGGCTGACTCCCACGAGTCCTCCCAATTGGTGTCCAGGGGCGGGGAGCCCCAAGCGTTGCGTTGCCATCGGATCAACGTGTGGATCCTAGTGACCGGTTCCCGGCCGCGAGCGAAAACAGGGCTCGCTCAGAGCGTTTCGAGCGCCTCGACGTACTCGTTCAGGTCACGCGCGTCGGGCAGGTCGTTGACTACGGTCCAGCGCACCACGCCCTCCTTGTCGATGATGAAGGTGCCGCGCACCGCGCAGCCCTTCTCCTCGTCGAAGACGCCGTACGCCCGCGAGACCTCACCGTGCGGCCAGAAGTCGGAGACCAGCGGGTACTCCAGGCCCTCCTGCTCGGCGAAGACGCGCAGCGTGTGGATGGAGTCGTTGGAGACCGCGAGCAGCTGGGTGTCGTCGTTGACGAACTTCGGGAGCTCGTCGCGGAGCGCGCAGAGCTCGCCGGTGCACACGCCGGTAAAGGCGAACGGGTAGAACAGCAGCACCACGTTCTTCTCGCCGCGGAAGTCGGACAGCTTCACGGTCCGGCCGTGGTTGTCCTTCAGCTCGAAATCCGGGGCCTTGGTGCCGGCCGCGATTCCATCGAGCGCCATGTGTACGCATCCCTTCGACGGGGCCCATTCGAGTGGGGCTGTTCGGGTGACCCCACCCTACGTCCGCGCGTTCCCCGCGGCCCGTACCCCACGCATGCGCGAGGCTCCCCGCCGACCAGCAGGTCGGCGAGGAGCCTCACCAGCACTCGTTCCGGCGGAGCGCTATCGCTTCTTGGCGGCGCCCTTCGGCGTGTTGAGCCGGCTGCCGCTCCAGTCCTTGCCGGCGTTGACGCTCTTGGTCGCCGACAGTCCGGCGGTGGTGGCCGCCTCGCCGATCTCGCTCGGCTCGACGTAACCGTCACGACCGGTCTTCGGAGTCAGCAGCAGGATCGAGCCGCCTTCCTCCATGTACGCGATGGCATCCACCAGCGCATCAGTCAGGTCCCCGTCGTCCTCACGGAACCAGAGCACCACGGCGTCGGCCACGTCGTCGTACTCCTCGTCGACGAGCTCTGTGCCTGTGGCCTGCTCGATGGCCTCGCGGAGCTCCTGGTCGACGTCGTCGTCGTAGCCGATCTCCTGGACCACCTGGTCGGGCTGGAAACCAAGCCTTACGGCAAGGTTCGTCTCCGCGTGGTCCGCGGTCGCGCTCACGGATTGCCTCCTGATCATGTTTTTGGGAATGCCTGTCAGCCACGCGCGTGCGCGGGGCGTTGGCCGTAGTCCACACGGGCGGGACGGATCGCGCAAGTACCCGGCCGCCGAGACCGCCGAAACGGTGACGTTCCCGACCGTGTCGCCGCAACTGTCGCCACATCCGTACGAGACCGAACGGCTCTGCGAAGCGGTTAGGCAGGATGGGCGTATCGTTGCGATTTGGGCCGAGCCTACCCCAGGGGCGGCCGACCGGGCGTCTCGGTTACCTCTCAGTAGACATGACGTTTGCGTCCGCGAGGTACACGATGGGGAGCGGTGCACGGCCAGGCATGACCCAGGCGAAAGCCCCAACAGCGAAGGAACAGCGTGGCTTCCGGATCCGATCGCAACCCGATCATCATTGGCGGCCTGCCGAGTCAGGTCCCGGACTTCGATCCCGAAGAGACCCAGGAGTGGCTCGACTCCCTCGATGCCGCGGTCGACGAACGCGGCCGTGAGCGGGCCAGGTACCTGATGCTCCGGCTGATCGAGCGCGCGCGGGAGAAGCGCGTCGCCGTGCCGGAGATGCGCAGTACGGACTACGTCAACACGATCGCCACCAAGGACGAACCGTTCTTCCCGGGCAACGAGGAAATCGAACGCAAGGTCCTGAACGCCACCCGCTGGAACGCCGCGGTGATGGTCTCCCGCGCCCAGCGCCCCGGCATCGGCGTCGGCGGCCACATCGCCACCTTCGCCTCCTCCGCCTCGCTCTACGACGTGGGCTTCAACCACTTCTTCCGCGGCAAGGACGAGGGCGACGGCGGCGACCAGATCTTCTTCCAGGGGCACGCGTCCCCCGGGATCTACGCCCGCGCCTTCCTCCTCGACCGGCTCTCCGAGGAGCAGCTCGACGCGTTCCGCCAGGAGAAGTCGAAGGCCCCGAACGGTCTGTCGTCCTACCCCCACCCGCGCCTCATGCCGGACTTCTGGGAGTTCCCGACCGTCTCGATGGGCCTCGGCCCGCTCGGCGCGATCTTCCAGGCCCGCATGAACCGCTACATGGAGGCGCGCGGCATCGCCGACACCTCCAAGTCGCACGTGTGGGCCTACCTCGGCGACGGCGAGATGGACGAGCCCGAGTCGCTCGGCCAGCTCTCCATCGCCGCCCGTGAGGGCCTGGACAACCTGACCTTCGTCGTCAACTGCAACCTGCAGCGCCTCGACGGCCCGGTGCGCGGCAACGGCAAGATCATCCAGGAGCTGGAGTCGCAGTTCCGCGGCGCCGGCTGGAACGTCATCAAGCTGGTCTGGGACCGCAGCTGGGACCCGCTGCTCGCGCAGGACCGCGACGGCGTCCTGGTCAACCGGCTCAACACCACGCCCGACGGCCAGTTCCAGACGTACGCGACCGAGACCGGTTCGTACATCCGCGAGCACTTCTTCGGCGACGACCACCGGCTGCGCGCCATGGTCGAGAACATGACCGACGAGCAGATCCTGCACCTGGGCCGCGGCGGTCACGACCACAAGAAGGTCTACGCGGCGTACGCGGCGGCGAAGGCCCACAAGGGCCAGCCGACGGTGATCCTCGCGCAGACGGTCAAGGGCTGGACCCTCGGCCCGAACTTCGAGGGCCGCAACGCCACGCACCAGATGAAGAAGCTCACGGTCGACGACCTCAAGGGCTTCCGCGACCGGCTGCACATCCCGATCACGGACAAGCAGCTGGAGGGCGGCGCCCCGCCGTACTACCACCCGGGCCGCGACTCCGAAGAGATCCAGTACATGCACGACCGCCGCAAGAGCCTGGGCGGTTACGTCCCGACCCGCGTCGTGCGCTCCAAGCCCCTCCAGCTCCCCGAGGACAAGGCGTACGCGGCCGCGAAGAAGGGCTCGGGCCAGCAGTCGATCGCCACCACCATGGCGTTCGTCCGCATCCTCAAGGACCTCATGCGGGACAAGGAGATCGGCAAGCGTTTCGTGCTGATCGCCCCTGATGAGTACCGCACCTTCGGCATGGACGCGTTCTTCCCGAGCGCGAAGATCTACAACCCGCTCGGCCAGCAGTACGAGGCGGTGGACCGCGAACTCCTCCTCGCGTACAAGGAGTCGCCGACGGGCCAGATGCTGCACGACGGCATCTCCGAGGCGGGCTGCACGGCGTCCCTGATCGCCGCAGGTTCGGCCTACGCGACGCACGGCGAGCCGCTCATCCCCGTCTACGTCTTCTACTCGATGTTCGGTTTCCAGCGCACCGGCGACCAGTTCTGGCAGATGGCCGACCAGCTCGCGCGCGGTTTCGTCCTCGGCGCGACCGCCGGACGCACGACGCTGACCGGTGAGGGCCTGCAGCACGCGGACGGCCACTCGCAGCTGCTCGCCTCCACGAACCCGGGCTGCGTCGCCTACGACCCGGCGTTCGGCTACGAGATCGCGCACATCGTCAAGGACGGCCTGCGCCGGATGTACGGCCCTGACAGTGAGGACGTCTTCTACTACCTCACCGTCTACAACGAGCCGATCCAGCACCCGGCCGAGCCCGCCGACGTGGACGTCGACGGCATCCTCAAGGGCATCTACCGCTTCAAGTCCGGTGAGCAGGGCGCCATCCCCGCGCAGATCCTCGCGTCCGGCGTCGCGGTGCCGTGGGCGGTCGAGGCGCAGCAGATCCTGGCCTCGGAGTGGAACGTCAAGGCGGACGTCTGGTCGGCGACCTCCTGGAACGAGCTGCGCCGCGAGGCGGTGGACGTGGAGCGCCACAACCTCCTGCACCCGGAGGAGGAGCAGCGCGTCCCGTACGTGACGCGGAAGCTGTCCGGCGCCGAGGGCCCGTTCGTGGCCGTCTCGGACTGGATGCGGAGCGTCCCGGACCAGATCTCCCGCTGGGTGCCCGGCACGTACCAGTCGCTCGGCGCGGACGGCTTCGGCTTCGCGGACACGCGCGGTGCGGCCCGCCGTTACTTCCACATCGACGCGCAGTCGATCGTGGTCGGCGTGCTGACCGAGCTGGCGCGCGAGGGCAAGGTGGACCGCTCGGTCCTGAAGCAGGCGGTCGACCGCTACCAGCTTCTGGACGTCGCGGCGGCCGACCCGGGCGCGGCGGGCGGCGACGCGTAGGCAGTACGGCGCGCCCGGCAGGGCGGAGAAGCGAGCCGGAGGGCGGCGGGATCGGTTCCCGTCGCCCTCCGGCTTTCCCGCTTGCGTCTGCGGGCCCGTCAGGACGTGCGGTGCGTCGCGCGATCCGGCCGGTTCCGCGACCCCGTACGGCCGCGTGAGCCGGGGAGCTTGCGCGTGGTGCGTCCGGGGCCCGCCACGGTCCGGGTACCCGCCTTCAGCTCTCCCAGACCTTGAAGGCCCGGATGCGGTACGGCGATTCGGGTGCCCAGGTGCCGCCGCCCGGGTACGTGTCGAACTCGCCGGTCTCCGCGCACTCCGCCGACTGGTACGTGGTGACGGGCCGTCCCGTGCGGTTGGCGAGGGCTTCCGCGCTGCCCCCCTCCGGCAGCGCGGTGCAGCTCTCGATGTCGATGTCCGACAGCTCGTACACCTGGCGGGCGCCCTTGAACTGCGCCTTCTGCCAGAGACAGAGCTCCCCCGGGCCGCAGGCGCGCAGCGTCGGCGGGGCGGCCGCTCCGGCGTGTGCGGGTGTGAGGATGACGGCGGCGAGTGCGGCTGCCGTGACGGTCGCGGGCATGGTCGTACGCATGTGCTGAACCCCCGTGTGAAGCGGATCTTCTGACTGCTCGGTTCTTCTGACTGCACTGTGGACCCGCTCGCCGGTGCGCCGGAAGGGGTACGGACGCCGCCCACCCTGATAGGCGAAAGCCCCCCAGGATGTCCCTGAGGGGCTTTCCCTGATCCCGGGGGGCTCAGATGTGGCCGACTCCCGCGCCCGCCTCCGCGTTGTCGCCGCGCTTGGTCAGGAACGCGACGAACACCGCGACCACGGCGACGCCGGTGGCGACCAGGCAGGCCATGCCCATGCCCGACATGAAGGTGTCGTGCGCGACGGTGGTGATCTGGTCGGCGACGGACGGCGGAGCCTTCGGCGGCACCGGCGCCACGCCGACCTGGACGGCCTCCGCCGCCTTGTCGAGCTGGGCCTCGCTCAGCGGCGGGAGCTTCGCGTCGGCCCAGTTCTCGGGCAGGTCGCTGTCGACCTTCGAGGCCATGACGGCGCCGAGGACGGCCGTGCCGAGGCTGCCGCCGATCTGCATCGCGGCCTGCTGGAGGCCGCCCGCGACACCGGAGAGCTCCATCGGCGCGTTGCCGACGATGACCTCGGTGGCGCCGACCATGACGGGGGCGAGGCCGAGGCCGAGGAGGGCGAACCAGATCGACATGAGGCCGCTGCCGGTGCCGGCCTCCAGCGTGGACATGCCGTACATCGCGATGGCCGTGCAGAGCATGCCGCCCGCCAGCGGGATGCGCGGGCCCATCTTGGTGATCATGGCGCCCGCGAGCGGCGAGCCGATGATCATCATGCCGGTGAGCGGCAGCAGGTGCAGACCGCTGTCGACAGGGCTCATCCCGTGCACGTTCTGCAGGTAGAAGGTGACGAAGAACAGTCCGCCCATGAACGCGATGGCCATGAGCACCATCAGGACCACGCCCGCGGACAGCGGCACGGAGCGGAACAGCGCCAGCGGGATGAGCGGCTCCTCGACCTTCGACTCCCAGACCGCGAAGAGCGCGAAGCTCACCACGGAGGCGCCGATGAAGGTCCAGGTCATGCCCGCACCCCAGCCCCACTCGGGGGCCTTGATGAGCGCCCAGACGAGGCAGAACATGGCCGCCGAGAGCAGCGCGATGCCGACGACGTCGAAGGACTTCGGCGCGTTCTCCGCGCGGTGGTCCTTGAGGATGACGATGCCGAGCACCAGGGCGATGATGCCGACCGGCACGTTGATGAAGAAGACGGACTGCCAGCTGACGTGCTGGACCAGGAGGCCGCCGAGGATCGGGCCGCCTGCCGTGGACGCGCCGATGACCATGCCCCAGATGCCGATGGCCATGTTGAGCTTCTCGGCCGGGAACGTGGCCCTGAGGAGGCCGAGCGCGGCGGGCATCAGCAGGGCTCCGAAGAGTCCCTGGAGCACGCGGAAGGTGACCACGAAAGCGATGCTGTCCGAGAGGCCGATGGCTCCGGAGGCGGCGGCGAAGCCGACCACGCCGATCAGGAACGTCTGCCGGTGGCCGAAGCGGTCGCCGAGCTTGCCCGCGGTGATCAGTGCGACGGCGAGCGCGAGGAAGTAGCCGTTGGTGATCCACTGGACGTCCGCGAAGGTGGCGCCGAGATCCTTCTGGATGGCCGGGTTCGCTATCGCCACGATGGTGCCGTCGAGGGCGACCATCATCACGCCGATCGCCACGGCGAACAGCGTCAGCCAGGGGTGGCCACGGAGCCCCTTGGCCGGGGCCGGAACGGGTGCGGGCTCCGGCGCCTTGTCCGCCTTGTCGACGGTGATCTGACTAGTCATACGGGGAGGCTAGTGACAGCGACTGACAGTTGACAAACCATTTCACAAGTCGGTAACTGTCACGTAGCTCACAGGTATGGTGAACTGGGAAAACGCGACGAGAACGCGACAAAGACGCGAGGGAGAGGGCCACGGTGTGAAGACGACCCGGCCGGCGCCAGGACTGCGCGAGCTCAAGAAGCAGCGCACCCGGGACACCCTCCTGCGCGTGGCACTCGAACTCTTCACGACCAAGGGGTACGAGGAGACGACCGTCGACGAGATCGTCGAAGCGGTCGACGTCTCGCAGCGCACCTTCTTCCGCTACTTCGCCAACAAGCAGGAAGCCGCCTTCGCCGTCCAGGAGATGATCGAGGCGCGCTTCGTCCAGGCCGTGCGCGACCGCCCCGCCCACGAGGCCCCGCTGGAGGCGCTGCGCGGCGCCGTCCTCGGCACCTGGGAAGCGATGGGACAGTCCATCGAGGAGGTCGTCCCCGTCGAACTCCACATGCGCACCTATCAGATGATCGAGTCGACGCCCACCCTGCTCGCCGTCCATCTGCGCCGCTCCATCGAGACCGAGGACGAGGTCGCCCGCGTGATCGCCGAGCGCGAGGGGCTCGACCTGGAGACCGACCCGCGGCCGCGCGTGGCGGTCGCCGCGTTCAGCGGGGTCATGCGGATCACGGGCCGCCAGTGGGGCGCGGGCGAGGACACGAGCCCGGAGTCCATCCGCGCGCTGACGGAGCGGTACCTCGACCACCTGGGGCCCGCACTGGCGGAGGGCTGGCGCACCCCGCACGGAGCGTGACCCGGTGGCGCGGATGCGCCCGCCATGCCTCAATTCACCCTTCAGAAACGTGATCTGCACCACGCGATGCACGGTAAACATCACGGTTCTCCTAGGGTGTTCCGTAGTGACTTCCTTCGACTCCTCCCCTCAACTCAACGCATGGCGCGCGCTGCTCGCGCTTGCCGTCGTGTTCGTCATGCTGGCGACCACCGGCTGGACCGCCGTGCGCCACAACAAGGGCGACGCGTCGCCCCTGCAAGCCGCGCTCTCCGCCTGGGAGCGGGGAAGCATCGATGGGCGCCCGCTGCCCGACGCCGATGCCCCCGCGGGCCGGCTCGCCCGCTTCTTCGCCTCCCTCGACGGACACCAGCGCGACCGGCTCGCCGGCCGCTACCCGCTCGCGGTCGGCAACATGAACGGCGCGCCCGCCACGCTCCGCTACCGTGCGAACCACATCGCGCTGGGTCAGGCCCGCAAGGTGGAGCGTGCGCGCATGCACGACAAGCGCCTCTCCCCGCTGGGCCAGCAGGAGGCCGAGCGCAGGATGAAGCGGTTCGGCGTGATGATGCGCCCGGGACGCCAGGTCCTCGCCTTCGACCCCATGGGCTCCGGACGCATGGCGGAGGTCTTCGGAGATATAGACAAGGCGCGCCGTGTCTCCGTCGTCGTGCCCGGTGTCGACACCAACGTGCTCACCTTCGAGCGGACGTTCCGCAAGTACTCGGCACCGGTGGGCATGGCGAAGTCGCTCTACCGCGAGGAGCGCGCGGTCAGCCCCCGCGCGCGTACCGCCGTGATCGCCTGGGCCGACTACACCGCGCCCGTCGGCATCGGCGTGGACGCGGCCACCGCCATGCGCGCCGAGGACGGGGCCACCCGCCTCGAAGCGATGGTGCGCGGTCTGCCCGGTCGTACGCCGGTCGCGCTGTACTGCCACAGCTACGGCTCCGTGGTGTGCGGTGTGGCCGCGCGGGACCTGCCCTCGCGGGTCACGGACATCGCGGTGGCGGGCAGCCCCGGCATGCGGGCCGACTCGGCGTCCCAGCTGGACACGGGCGCCCGGATCTGGGCGACCCGGGACGGCGACGACTGGATCCAGGACGTTCCGAACATGGAGTTCGGCGGGCTCGGCCACGGCGCCGACCCGGTGGCCGAGGGCTTCGGCGCGCGCGTGTTCTCCGCGGCGGGCGCCCGGGGGCACACCGGCTATTTCGAGCCGGGCACGGAGAGCCTGCGGAACTTCGCGGAAATCGGGACTGGTTCGTACCACGCGGTGCGGTGCGCGAGCGGGGACGGTGCCTGCCGGAAGGGTATTTCCGGCGGGGCAGCGGCCTGACGCGCGTAGAAATCGATGAAACAGCGGCCCGCCGCGGGAGGGACGGAGGAGCGCGTGCCGCCTACGATGAGCCGCATGGGTGATGTTCTGGCCGGATTTCATGCCGCCTGGGAGTTCGAGTCCGACTCTGTGCTCATCCGCTTCGAACGGGGAATCCGCACGCCGAAGCTCTTCCAGGCGCTCGGCGAACGGCGCGTCCCCCTCGATGCGATCTCGGCGGTGACGCTCTCCCCCGGCAAACGCGGGACCGTGGTCCTGCATGCCGTCCCGAGACCGGGCGCCGATCCTCTGATGGAGGCCGCGGCGGGTCAGCTCAAGGAGAGCTGCGACCCGTACCGCCTGGTGCTGCCCGCGGAGCGGGAGACGCTCGCCGAGTACTACGCGGACGAGCTGCGGGCGCAGCTCCGGCCGGACGACGGCGAGAGCGCGGACCGCTTCCTGGTGGCGCCGCCCGAGGCGCCGCTGCAGTTCAAGGCGTACGACGGGAAGGCGTCCTTCGACGGGAAGCTGGTGTCGTTCCGCTGGTTCTGGACCGGCGCGTCCTCGGCGAAGTGGAAGGCCGGTGACCAGAGCTTCCCGGTCACCGACCTGAGCGGCATCGAGTGGCGCTCCCCCGAGGTGTTCGAGGGTCATCTGCGGCTGCTGCGGCGCGAGACGCCGGTGGCGCAGCCCGCACAGGCCGACCAGGACCCGGCGGCCGTCGTCTTCGGCCTCGGGTACGGCCCGGTCCACGAATCGCTGCCGTTCGCCGCGTCGGTCCTCGCGGCGGTGCGGGCGTCGGGCCCGGCGCCGAACTCCGACGGCCCGGGCGCCGTCGCCGCCGCCGTGACGCCCGCCGTGCGGCGCGACCCCGCGGACATCGCGGAGCGCATCCGGCACCTGGGCGAGCTGCATCAGGCGGGTCTGCTCACGGACGACGAGTTCACGATGAAGAAGACCGAGCTCCTCGCCGAGCTGTGAGCCACCCGGTACGGACTACTCGCGTCCCGCCGACGTGAAGGTCATGTCGGCGTAGCGGTCGCCCGCGACGCCCGCGGCGATCGGTTCGAGGGCGGCGAGGTCGTTCTCGGTGAGGGTGATGCGGGTGGCCGCGGTGTTCTCCTCGACCCGGGTGGCCTTGCGGGTGCCGGGGATCGGGACGACGGGCAGGCCGTGGACGTCCGCCTGCTGCTGGACCCAGGCGAGCGCGACCTGGCCGGGGCTGGCTCCGTGCGCCTCGGCGACGGAGCGCACGGGGGCCAGGAGGGCGGCGTTGGCGGTGGCGTTGTCCCCGGTGAAGCGGGGCTGCTGGCGCCGGAAGTCGTCCTCGCCGAGCTCCTTGTCGGCGCTGACGAACGAGCCGGTGAGGAAGCCGCGGCCGAGCGGGGAGTACGGCACGAGGGCCACGCCGAGCTCGGCGGCGGCGGGGACCACGCCGCGCTCGATGTCGCGGCTGAACAGCGACCACTCCGACTGCACGGCGGCGACGGGGTGGACGGCGTGCGCGGCGCGCAGCTCGCCGCCGGTGACCTCGCTCAGGCCGATGTGCTTGACCTTGCCCGCGGCGACGAGCTCCGCGAGCACGCCGACGGTCTCCTCGATCGGCACGTTCGGGTCGCGGCGGTGCATGTAGTAGAGGTCGATGACGTCCGTGCCGAGGCGGCGCAGGCTCGCGTCGACGCTGGCGCGGATGTACGCGGGGCTGTTGTCGATGCGCCGCTTCGTCGGCTCCGCCGGGTCGATGCCCAGGGCGAACTTGGTGGCGATGACGATCTCGTCGCGGTGCGCCTTGACGAAGGGGGCGAGGAACTCCTCGTTCTCACCCGCGCCGTAGACGTCGGCGGTGTCGTAGAGGGTGACGCCGAGCTCCAGTGCGCGGTCCAGGGTGGCGCGGGCCTGGTCGGTGTCCGTGGGGCCGTAGGCGAAGCTCATGCCCATGCAGCCGAGACCCTGGACGCCGACCTCGGGGCCGCCCGTGCCGAGCCGCACCTTCGCTATTGCCTTGTCCGTCATCAGTCAGGGCCTTTCCGACGCCCTGCGGGCGCACGCATAGTTGTCGATCTTGTGGTCGAGGACGGCGAGGGTGTCCTGCAGCTCCGCGATGCGGGCGCGGACGTCGCGCCGGGTCTGCTCCAGGAGTTCCTGGCGCTGGGGGAAGGTGTGCTCCCCTTCGCGCACCAGCTCCGCGTACCGGACCATGTCCGCCACGGGCATCCCGGTCAGACGCAGCTTGCCGACGAAGGACAGCCAGTTCAGGTCGCGGTCGCTGTAGCGGCGCTGGCCCGTGTGGGAGCGGTCGATGTGCGGCATCAGGCCGATCCGCTCGTACCAGCGCAGGGTGTAGGCGGAGAGGCCGGTGCGGTCGACGACTTCACTGATCGTGTAGTGGTCCTGCCCGTCCGGTTTCGCCTGGGTCCTGGTCTCCGTCACCGTCATGACCCACACGCTAGAACCTTGGAGTGCACTCCAAGCAAGCGGATCCGACGGAAATCCGGGAGACGTCTCAGCCCCTGGTCAGTACGGTCCCCCGCATGAGTCTCGTACGCCGTGCCACGCCGGAAGACGCCGAGGAACTGCTCAGACTGAGGCAGGTGATGATCGACTCCGTCTTCGCCGGGCGCTCCGGCGCCGTGGGCGCCGACGCGTCCGACACGAGCTGGCACGCCGAGTCCCTGCCGACCGTACGGCGTCGGCTCGCCGAGCCCGAGGGGGACTTCGCGGCGTTCGTCGTCGATCATCCGGAGCGCCCCGGCGGGCTCGCCGCGCTGGCCGTCGGCACGCTCGACTACCGGATCGGGCGCGCGGGCAACCCGCAGGGCCTGACCGGCTCGGTCTTCAGCGTCGCCACCGACCCGGACCAGCGGCGCAGGGGGTACGCGCGAGCGGCCATGGAGGTGCTGCTCGACTGGTTCCGCGAGCGCGGGGCGCGCAGCGTGGACCTCAACGCGTCGGCGGAGGCAGAACCGCTGTACGCCTCCCTCGGCTTCGTCCGCAAGCCCGACCCCTCGATGCGGCTCAACCTGTGAGCGCCTTAGGCTCGGACGCATGCAGAGCCTCGTATTGATCGAGAACTGGCCGGTCCCCACCGCTGCCGCCGCCGTCGTCCGGGCGGACGGCACCGTCGTGGGGGCGCACGGCCCCACGGACCGGCGGTTCGCGCTCGCCTCGGTCACCAAGCCCCTCGCGGCGTACGCGGCGCTCGTCGCGTACGAGGAGGGGGCGATCGAGCTCGACGAGCCCGCCGGGCCCGAGGGGTCGACGGTGCGGCACCTGCTCGCGCACACCAGTGGCCTCGCGTTCGACGAGCACCGGGTGACGTCGGCGCCGGGGACACGGCGGCTGTACTCGAACGCGGGGTTCGAGGTGCTCGGCGATCACATCGCCAAGGCGACCGACATCCCCTTCGTGGAGTACCTGCGGCAGGCGGTCCTGGAGCCGCTGGGGATGACGTCCACCGCGCTGGAGGGCGACCTCTCGCCCGCCAAGGACGGCGTGTCGACGGTCGACGACCTGGTGCGGTTCGCGGCCGAGGTGCAGGCCCCGCAGCTCCTGGACGCGCGGACCGTGGCGGCGGCGATGACCGTGACGTACCCCGGCCTGAAGGGCGTCCTGCCCGGGTACGGGCACCAGAACCCCAACGACTGGGGGCTCGGCTTCGAGATCAGGGACTCCAAGTCGCCCCACTGGACGGGGAGTTCGTCCTCGCCTCGGACCTTCGGACACTTCGGACAGGCCGGTACGTTCCTGTGGATCGACCCCGACGCGCAGGCGGCCTGCGTCGCGCTCACCGACCGGCCCTTCGGGCCGTGGGCCGCCGAGGTGTGGCCCCCGTTCACCGACGCGGTGCTCGCCGACCTCCGCGGCTAGGCACACGAGCACCACGGTCAGGCGGCGCTCGTCATCTCCCAGATCAGTACCTCGGCCCCGCCCTGGGCCTCCCCTTCGAGGTCCGGCTCGGCGCTGATCCGCGCCGAGTCGCCCGGTTCCAGCAGGTCACCCGCGAGGGACAGCCTGCCGCGCACCACGTGGACGTACACGAACGGCGCCTCCGGTATCGCGAGGCGCTCGCCCGCCGCGGGCCGCCGCACGTGCAGGAGCGCCCCCGCGTCCGGCACCGCGTACGGCGTCGAGTCGGCGATCCCGCGCACCACCTCGTAGGACGGTTCGCCGCCCGGGGCGAGCGGGGCCAGCCACATCTGGACGAAGACCAGCGGGTCGGGGCCGTCGTTGCGCTCCACGTGGCGGACGCCGCCCGCGGCCGAGAGGTGCTGGACGTCGCCGGGGCGGACCAGGGACGCGTGGCCCGCCGAGTCGCGGTGGGTGAGCTCGCCCTCGACGACCCAGGTCACGATCTCCGTGTGGCTGTGCGGATGCTCGTCGAAGCCCGCGCCGGGCGCCAGGCGCTCTTCGTTGCAGGCCAGGACCGCGCCGAAGCGGAGGTTGTCGGGGTCGTAGTGGGAACCGAAGGAGAAGGCGTGGCAGGACTCGATGCCGGCCGCGGTCTCCCCGCCGCGGTACCGGTCGCCGGAGCGCCGTACATCAATCACGCCCCCCACGGTAGGACAGGTCCAGGCCCCTGCACCGCATGTCCCCGCCCCGATAAGGCAGTCTTGTCCCCGTGCCCGAACCTTCAGCGAACGCAGCCCCTCAGGACGCCCGACGGTCCGCCCACGCCCATGCCGCGACCCTGAAGCGCCTGGAGAAGTCGTCCGGGAGCCTCGCGGCGCAGGCCATCGCGCGCATGGACGAGACGCTGTCCTGGTACCGGGCGATGCCGCCGGAGAACCGCTCCTGGATCGGCCTGGTCGCCCAGGCCGGTATCGCCGCGTTCACCGAGTGGTTCCGGCACCCGGACGCCCCCCAGGCCATCTCCACCGACGTCTTCGGCACCGCCCCGCGCGAGCTGACCAGGGCGATCACCCTGCGCCAGACCGTGGAGATGGTGCGTACGACGATCGAGGTCATGGAGTCGGCGATCGACGAGGTCGCCGCGCCGGGCGACGAGTCGGTGCTGCGGGAGGCCCTCCTCGTCTACGCCCGCGAGATCGCCTTCGCCACCGCGCAGGTGTACGCGCAGGCCGCCGAGGCACGCGGTGCCTGGGACGCCCGGCTCGAATCGCTCGTCGTGAACGCGGTCCTCTCCGGCGAGGCCGACGAGGGCGCCGTCTCGCGCGCCGCGGCCCTCGGCTGGAACTCGCCCGAACACGTCTGCGTGGTCCTCGGCACCGCCCCCGACGGCGACAGCGAGCTCACCGTGGAGGCCATCCGCCGCGCCGCCCGGCACGCGAAACTGCAGGTCCTGACGGGTGTGCTCGGGGACCGCCTGGTCGTCATCGCGGGCGGCAACGACAATCCGCTGCACGTCGCGAAGTCCCTGATCGGCCCGTACGCCGCCGGTCCCGTGGTGGCCGGGCCCATCGTCCCCGACCTGCTCGCCGCCACCCGCTCCGCGCAGGCCGCGGCCGCCGGACTCAAGGCCTCCGCCGCCTGGCAGGACGCCCCGCGGCCCGTCCTCGCGGACGATCTGCTGCCCGAACGCGCGATCGCGGGGGATCCGGCGGCGCGCGAGCAGTTGGTGGAGGAGATCTACAGACCACTGGAGGAAGCGGGCTCGGCGCTCCTGGAGACGCTCAGCGTCTATCTGGAACAAGCCAGCAGCCTCGAAGGCGCGGCCAGAATGCTCTTCGTCCACCCCAACACCGTGCGCTACCGGCTCCGACGTGTGACTGACGTCACCGGCTGGTCACCTTCCGACGTCCGCTCGGCTTTCACGCTGCGGATCGCGCTGATCCTGGGGCGGCTGGCCGACGGCGATCCTCAGTCGTAGGGTTTGTCGGCGGGTTTGTCGGCCTCCTACAAATCCCCCAGCGGTTCTTCGTCCCTGTCCCCACGGGCGGGTCCCACCGTCCACAAGAGAGAGTGTAAGAGTGCTCGTACTCGTCGCTCCCGGCCAAGGCGCTCAGACGCCCGGCTTCCTGACCCCCTGGCTCGACCTCCCCGGTGCTGCCGACCGCATCACCGCCTGGTCGGACGCCATCGGGCTCGACCTCGCCCACTACGGCACCCAGGCCGACGCGGACGCGATCCGCGACACGGCCGTGGCCCAGCCGCTGCTCGTGGCCGCCGGTCTGCTCTCCGCCGCGGCACTCGGTGACATCACGCCGGGCGCCGTCGCCGGACACAGCGTCGGCGAGATCACGGCCGCCGCGTACGCCGGAGTGCTCGGCGAGGACGACGCGCTGCGCCTCGTGCGCAAGCGCGGGCTCGCGATGGCCGACGCCGCCGCCGTCACGGAGACCGGCATGGCCGCCCTCCTCGGCGGCGACCCCGAGGTCACCGTCCCGCACCTGGAGAAGCTCGGGCTGACCCCGGCGAACGTGAACGGCGCAGGCCAGATCGTTGCCGCAGGCACCCTGGAGCAGCTCGCGGCGCTGCAGGAGGACAAGCCCGAGGGCGTCCGCAAGGTCGTCGCCCTCAAGGTCGCGGGCGCGTTCCACACCGAGCACATGGCGCCCGCGGTCGCCGCGCTGGAGGAGGCCGCCAAGGACCTCCCCGTCGCCGACCCGCGCTTCACCTACGTCTCGAACCGCGACGGCAAGGCGGTCGCCACCGGTACCGACGTGATCTCCCGCCTGGTCGGGCAGGTCGCCAACCCGGTCCGCTGGGACCTGTGCATGGAGACCTTCCAGGAGCTCGGCGTGACCGCGCTGATCGAGGTGTGCCCCGGCGGCACGCTGACCGGTCTGGCCAAGCGCGCCCTCAAGGGCGTCCAGACCCTCGCGGTGAAGACCCCCGATGACCTCGACGCGGCCCGCGCGCTCGTCGCCGAGCATTCCTGAGCCGACGACAGACAAGGAGCCGTAGCGCATGTCGAAGATCAAGGCCGCACAAGGCCATCCGTACGCGCGGATCATGGGCGTCGGCGGCTACCGTCCCACCCGGGTCGTGCCGAACGAGGTCATCCTCGAGACGATCGACTCGTCCGACGAGTGGATCCGCTCCCGCTCCGGCATCGCGACCCGCCACTGGGCCTCCGACGAGGAGACCGTGGCCGCGATGTCCGTGGAGGCCGCGGGCAAGGCGATCGCCGACGCCGGCATCACGCCCGAGCAGGTCGGAGCCGTCATCGTCTCCACCGTCTCGCACTTCAAGCAGACCCCGGCCATCGCGACCGAGATCGCGGACAAGGTCGGCGCGGGCAAGCCCGCCGCGTTCGACATCTCCGCGGGCTGCGCCGGCTTCGGCTACGGCCTCACCCTCGCCAAGGGCATGGTCGTCGACGGTTCCGCCGAGTACGTCCTGGTGATCGGCGTGGAGCGGCTGAGCGACCTCACCGACCTGCACGACCGTGCGACGGCGTTCCTCTTCGGTGACGGCGCGGGCGCCGTGATCGTGGGCCCCTCCAAGGAGCCGCGGATCGGTCCGACGGTGTGGGGCTCGGAGGGCGACAAGGCCGAGACGATCAAGCAGACCGAGGCGTGGGACGTGTACCGCAACGGTGGCGCCCCCGCCAAGTACCCTGCCATTACCCAGGAGGGCCAGGCGGTCTTCCGCTGGGCCGTGTTCGAGATGGCGAAGGTCGCCCAGCAGGCGCTGGACGCGGCCGGAATCACCGCGGACGACCTGGATGTCTTCATTCCGCACCAGGCCAACGAGCGGATCATCGACTCGATGGTGAAGACTCTGAAACTGCCGGAACACGTCACGGTCGCCCGTGATGTGCGCACCACCGGTAACACCTCGGCCGCCTCGATCCCGCTCGCGATGGAGCGGCTCCTGGCGACCGGCGAGGCGAAGAGCGGCGACACCGCCCTCGTCATCGGCTTCGGGGCGGGTCTCGTCTACGCAGCCACGGTCGTTACCCTCCCCTAGGCATCACGTCCGGATCACCTGGTCCGGGCGCTGCAACCAACCTGCCGCTGCCGCGGCGGGCGCCACACCCTCTGGATACATAAGAAGGAGCGCCAACATGGCCGCCACTCAGGAAGAGATCGTCGCCGGTCTCGCGGAGATCGTCAACGAGATCGCCGGCATCCCGGTCGAGGACGTCCAGCTGGACAAGTCCTTCACCGACGACCTGGACGTCGACTCGCTGTCCATGGTCGAGGTCGTCGTCGCCGCCGAAGAGCGCTTCGACGTGAAGATCCCGGACGACGACGTCAAGAACCTCAAGACGGTCGGCGACGCGACCAAGTACATCCTCGAGCACCAGAGCTGACCCAGCTCGTGCTCTGTCGCCACCCGGCGGTGGCGCCGCTGATCCCCTCAACACCGTGGAGAATTTTCCTGTGAACTCGACCAATCACACCGTGGTCGTCACCGGTATCGGCGCAACCACACCGCTGGGTGGCGACGCAGCGTCGACGTGGGAGGGCCTGCTCGCGGGCCGCTCCGGCGTCAGCACGCTGGAGCAGGACTGGGCAGCCGAGCTGCCCGTCCGCATCGCCGGCCAGATCGCCGTGGAGCCGGGCGAGGTCATCCCCCGCCCGCAGGCCCGGAAGCTGGACCGGTCGGCGCAGTTCGCGCTGATCGCGGCCAAGGAGGCCTGGGCGGACGCCGGTTTCACCGCCAAGGCGGGCGAGGACTCCGCCGTGGACCCGCACCGTCTCGGTGCGGTCATCGCCTCCGGCATCGGCGGCGTGACCACGCTTCTCGACCAGTACGACGTGCTGAAGGAGAAGGGCGTACGCCGCGTCTCCCCGCACACCGTGCCGATGCTGATGCCCAACTCCCCGGCGGCCAACGTCGGCATCGAGCTGGGCGCCATGTCGGGCGTCCACACCCCGGTGTCGGCCTGCGCCTCGGGCGCGGAGGCCATCGGCTACGCGATCGAGATGATCCGCACCGGCCGCGCCGACGTCGTCGTCGCGGGCGGCACGGAGGCGGCGATCCACCCGCTGCCGATCGTCGCGTTCGGCAACATGATGGCGATGTCGAAGAACAACGACGACCCGCAGGGCGCCTCGCGTCCCTACGACGCCGACCGCAACGGCTTCGTGCTCGGCGAGGGCGCCGGCGTGATCGTCCTGGAGTCCGAGGAGCACGCCAAGGCCCGCGGCGCGAAGATCTACGCGGAGGCCGTCGGCCAGGGCATCTCGGCCGACGCGCACCACATCACGCAGCCCGAGCCGTCCGGCAACGGCATCGCCGCGGCGCTGCAGAACCTGCTCGACTCGACCGACCTCAAGCCCGCCGAGATCGTGCACGTGAACGCGCACGCGACCTCGACGCCGCAGGGTGACGTCGCGGAGATCAAGGCGCTGCGCAAGGCGTTCGGCGACGACGTGGACCACATGGCGATCGCCAGCACCAAGTCGATGACGGGTCACCTGCTCGGTGGCGCCGGCGGCGTGGAGACCGTGGCGACGGTCCTCGCGCTGAAGCACCGGATGGCCCCGCCGACGATCAACATCGAGAACCTCGACCCGGAGGTCGACGCGGACATCATCCGCAACGAGGCCCGCGCGCTGCCCGAGGGCAGGATCGCGGCGCTGAACGACTCGTTCGGCTTCGGCGGTCACAACGTCGTCCTGGCGTTCCGGACCGTCTGACCTCGCTCGTAGTACGTACGCGAAGGGCCCCCACCACCTGGTGGGGGCCCTTCGCGCGTCTCAGACCACTTGGTGGAGCCACCGCACGGGTGCGCCCTCGCCCGCGTATCTGAAGGGTTCGAGTTCGTCGTCCCAGGGCTTGCCGAGGAGCTTGGCGAGTTCCGCCTCCAGGTCGCTCTCGCCGCGCTGCGAGCGGGCCAGCGCGGCGCGGAGCCGGTCCTCGGGGATCAGGATGTCGCCGTGCATTCCGGTGACGGCGTGGTAGATGCCGAGCTCGGGCGTGGCGCTGTACCGCTCGCCCTCGGCGCCGGCGCAGGGTTCCGCCGTGACCTCGAAGCGCAGCAGATCCCAGCCGCGCAGGGCGGAGGCGAGCTTGGAGGCGGTGCCCACCGAGCCCTGCCAGGAGAATTCGGATCTCCAGGTGCCCGGCGCGGCGGGCTGCCTGATCCAGTCGAGGCTCACACGCGCGCCGAGCACGCCCGCGACGGCCCACTCGACGTGTGGGCACAGCGCGCGCGGAGCGGAGTGCACGTACAGAACTCCACGTGTCGTCACCGGGACCTCCAGTGTGGGTCGAGGTTCGCCTTCCCCAGCGGCCTCGCGCCCGTGCCGAGCAGTTTTCCCAAATACTAGATAAACCTGGGAAAAGGGGACAGATGTGACGTGATGTAATTTAGCGGAACCACTAGAGCGAGGCGCCACCGGGTGGATCACCCGCCCTGTCGCTGCCGTGACAGCAGGGGCCCGGCGGCTATGGGCCCGAGGCTACCGTGCGGCGGCGCAAGGAGTGTGACGTACCGTCGGTCCGAAGGCCAGGAAACTCCGACCTTTCACCCGGCGGGGCGCAACCCCGGGCACGCGCACCACGTCACGTTGAACGACCGAGGGGAGCAGGGGATGCGGAACCGCAGGCGCCGGTCGCGCGCCGTCGTCGCCCTCGCGACGGCGGCTCTGCTCTGCGGCGGGGCGCTGACCGCGTGCGACGCGCAGGGCGGGAACTCGGGGGCGCCGGGCGGCTCGTCCGCGCCCCGCAAGCCGTCGCCGAAACCCACCCCCGCGTGGGACACCTCGCCTCGCTCGCTGGCCGCGGTCGGCGACTCCATCACGCGCGGCTTCGACGCGTGCTCGGTGCTGTCCGACTGCCCCGAGGCGTCCTGGGCGACCGGCACGGACACCGAGGTCGACAGCCTGGCGACGCGACTGCTCGGGAAGGGGCGGGCCGCGTCGCACAGTTGGAACCACGCGAAGACCGGCGCCCGTATGGCGGATCTGACCGGGCAGGTCGAGCGGGCCGCCGCGGACCGTCCCGAGCTGGTGACGGTGATGACGGGCGCCAACGACGCGTGCCGTCCGACGGCCGCCTCGATGACGCCGGTCGGCGAGTTCCGCGCCGACTTCGAGGAGGCGCTGCGCACACTGCGCCGCGAGCTGCCGAAGGCGCAGGTGTACGTGGCGTCGGTGCCGGACCTGAAGCGGCTCTGGTCGCAGGGGCGGACGAACCCGCTGGGCAAGCAGGTGTGGAAGCTGGGCATCTGCGCCTCCATGCTGGCCGACCCCGACGACCTGGACGCCGCGGCGACGCGGCGGCGCGCGTCGGTGCAGGACCGCGTGGTCGCGTACAACAAGGTCCTCGAAGACGTGTGCGACAAGGACCGGCGCTGCCGTTACGACGGCGGGGCGGTCTTCGACTACCGCTTCGACGGCGACCAGTTGAGCCACTGGGACTGGTTCCACCCCAGCAAGAACGGCCAGGCGCGGCTCGCGGAGATCGCATACCGGCAGGTGACGTCGCGGAAGCCGGTGGCGTAGGCCTCCTCAGGCGATGAGCGTCTCGGTCAGGCGGAGGTCGGCCACGGAGCGGCCGACCTGCACTTCGTACGTACCGCTGCGGTACGCCCAGGAGTCGGCGCTCTCGTCCCACGTCTCGAAGGCGCGGCGCGGGAGTTCCACGGTCACTTCGGCGGTCTCGCCGGGTGCCGCCTCGGCGCCCGCGAAGCCGGCGAGCCGGCGGGCGGGGCGGTCGGGGTCGTCCGTGGCCGGGGCCAGGTAGACCTGGACGACCTCGCGGCCCGCGCGGTCCCCGGTGTTGCGGACGCGGACGGTGGCCGTCGTGCCCTCGACGATGAGTGACTCGTACGTCCAGTCGGTGTAGCCGAGGCCGTGCCCGAAGGCGTAGGAGGGGGTGGCGCCCGCCTTCTCCCAGGCGCGGTAGCCGATGAACACGCCCTCGGTGTAGGCCAGTTCGCCGCCGTCGGGGGTGACTCCGGTGACCGGGGCGGCGGACAGATCGCCCCAGGTGGTGGGGAGGCGGCCGCCGGGCTCCTCGGTGCCGAGCAGGACGTCGGCGAGGGCGGCGCCGCCCTCCTGGCCCGGGAACCAGCCGAGCAGGACGGCGGCGACGTCGTCGCGCCACGGAAGTTCCACCGGGGAGCCGGAGTTGACGACGACCACGGTCCTCGGGTTGGCGGCGGCCACGGCGCGGACCAGGTCGTCCTGGCGGCCCGGCAGCTTCAGGTCGCGGCGGTCGAAGCCCTCGGACTCGACGCGTTCCGTGGTGCCGACGACCACGACGGCGGTGTCGGCGGCGCGTGCGGCCTCGACGGCCTCGGCGATCAGCTCGTCGGGGTCGCGGCGCGGGCCGAGGTGGACGAGGGAGAACACGACGCCGGGCAGCGGCGCCGCGGACCTGTCGCCGAGCGGGTGGCGCAGGGAGATCTCGACGGGTTCGCCCGCGGTGAGGCGCACCCGGCCGCGTTCGACGGGCGAGCCGAAGAACGCCTCGAAGGGGTCGGAGGCGGGGCCCATCTCCTGGACGCCGTCGTACAGGGTCTCGCCGCCGACGGTGAGGGTGAAGGCGCCGAGGCCGCTCGTGCCGAAGACGTGCTCGCCGCTCTCGCGCGGGGTGAAGGTGCCGACGACGTCGACGCGCGAGAGCGTCTCGTGGGTGACGCCTTCGGGCAGGTCGTCGCCGATCCACTGGACGTGGCCGGAGGGGAGGCCGCCCTCGCCGATGACGGTGCCGTCGGCGTCGCGGCAGACGGCACGGAGTGCGAACCCCTGCTCCGCCGCGGCGAGTTCGTCGCTGGGGTCGGCGCCGACGGCGTAGGTGAGCGCGCCGTCGGGCAGGGCGGCGGTCAGGCCGTCGAGCGGGGAGACGACGCGGGCGGGGAAGACGGTGGCCGAGCCGCCGCCGAGGATGCGGGCGTCGCGGGCGGCGGCGCCGATGAGGGCGACGGTGCCCGCGCGCGCACCGCTGCCGTCGGGGCTCAGCGGGAGGGTCCGGTGCTCGTTGCGCACGAGGACGAAGGCGCGGCGGGCCATCTCGCGGGCCAGGGCCTCGCCGTCGATCTCGGCCGGAAGGTCGTCCGGGGCGACGACCGGCTCGGCGCCTTCGAGGATGCCGACGCGGGCGGCGAGGCGCAGGACGTTGCGGACGGCCGCGTCGACGGTCTCCTCGGCGACCTCGCCCGCGCGGACTGCGGCGGCGAGCGGCTCTCCGTACACGGTCTTCGGGCCCGGCATGGCGACGTCGAGGCCGCCCTCGATGCCGCCGGTCGTGGAGCGGGCGGCCATCCAATCGGAGACGTTGCAGCCGTCGAAGCCCCACTCGCCGCGCAGGACGTCCTCGACGAGGTGCCGGTGCTCGGTCATGGTCACGCCGTTGACCTGGTTGTACGCGGTCATGATGCCCCACGGCCGGGCGTTGGCGACGATCGCCTCGAAGGGCGCGAGGTACAGCTCGCGCAGGGCGCGCGGGGGCACCTTGTTGTCGACGGTGAAGCGGTCGGTCTCGGCGTCGTTGGCGACGAAGTGCTTGACGGTCGTGCCGACGCCGCCGGACTGCACGCCGCGTACGTAGCCGGTGCCGATGACGCCGGTCAGATACGGGTCCTCGCTGTACGCCTCGAAGTGCCGGCCGCCGAGCGGGGAGCGGTGGAGGTTGACGGTCGGGGCGAGGAGGACGTGCACGCCCTTGCGGCGGGCCTCCTGGGCGAGCAGGGCGCCCGCGCGGCGGGCCAGGTCCTGGTCCCAGGCGGCGGCGAGCGCGGTCGGGGAGGGCAGTGCGACGGACGGGTCGTCGGCGGTCCAGCGGGTGCCGCGCACGCCGATCGGGCCGTCGGACATCACGAGGGACCGGAGGCCGATCTCGGGCAGGGCGTGCAGAGCCCACATGGTGCGGCCACCGAGGAGGCGGGCCTTGGCGTCGAGGTCGAGCTTGCGGAGGGCGCCCTCGACGACGGCTTCGCGTGCCCGGTCCTGCTCGTCGGGCCTGGTCGTGTCCGCCATGGCGGTGCCTCCTCGTGTCGCGCCTCGGTCTCGGTCCGTCCGTCTCGTACCTCCATCGTGCATCTGATACCTGTAGAGGGGTAGGTTTCGTTATCTTGTCGTTACAACAGGTCTACGGAAGGGATGCGGGCCATGGCGGCCAGGGCCAGGAGCGAGGAGCGACGCGCGGAGATCCTGCGCGCGGCGTTCGAGGTGATCGCCGAGCGCGGCTACCGGGGCGCGAGCCTCGGGGCGGTCGCCGAGCGCGTGGGGCTCACCCAGCAGGGCCTGCTGCACTACTTCCCCACCAAGGAGGCGCTGCTGGTCGCCGTCCTGGAGGCGCGCGACCAGTGGGACGCGGTGCCGCGCGGCGAGTGGCGCCTGGACCTGCTCGGCTCGCTGGTGGAGTACAACGCGATGCGCCCGGGCATCGTGCAGACGTTCTCCGCGCTGCTCGGCGAGAGCGTCACGGACGGGCATCCGGCCCGCGCGTTCTTCACCACTCGTTACGGGGCGGTGCGCGAGAACTTCGCGGCGGTGCTGCGCGCCGAGTACGGCGACCGGCTGCCGGGCGGCCTCACTCCGGAGGCGGCGGCGCCGCTGATGGTGGCGGTGATGGACGGGTTGCAGTACCAGTGGCTGCTCGCCCCCGACGAGGTGGACATGCCGGGGGCGTTCCGGGACTTCTTGCGGCTACTGGGCGGCGGTGGCGCCGCCGAGGGCGGCGACGACCTCGACCTCGACCAGCGCGCGCGGCGGGACGAGCCGTGAGACGGCGACGGTGGTGCTGGTGGGCGGGGTCGCGGTGAGGAACTCCTTGCGTACGGCGGCGTAGTCGGCGAAGCCGTCCATGTCGGTGAGGTACGTACGGATGTTGATGATGTCGTCGAGCCCGGCGCCGTGCGCGGCGAGCAGCGCCTTCAGCGCCTCGAAGACGCCGCGGGACTGTGCGGCCATGTCGTCCCCCTCGCCGCACTGCCCGGACACGTACAACAGGACTCCCCCGTCGGCGTGTTCGACGCGGGCGACCTGCGAGTAGGGGCCGAAGGGCTGCGGGGCGTCGGCGGGATTGTCGATGGATATCCGCATGTTCTCTCTGCTCTCCTCAGCTGTCGCGACGGATGTGGGTGACGGCGCGGGAGACGTCTTCGTGGACGACGTCGGGGTCGGCGGCGGCTGCTTGGAAGTGCCGCAACACGGCTTCCATGGCGGGCAGTTCGGTCGTCCGTGTCGCGAGGGAGACATCCTTGACGGCGAGATCGCTGCCGAAGTGCACGTCGGTCGCGAAGGCGCGGGCGACGGCGCCGGAGAGCGGGCCCGCGGCGAGGGCGTCCCTGGCCGTTGCCTCGTCCAGGCCGAGCGCGTCCGCGAGCTTCATCGCCTCCGCGACGAGGGCGACGCCTCCGATGACGGCCGTGTTGACGACGAGCTTGAGCGCGGCGCCCGAGCCGAGGGGGCCGGTGCGGGTGACGGGCCCGAAGCGGGCGAGCACGTGCTCCACGCCCGCGGCGTCACCGCCCGCCAGGATGCCGAGCCGTCCGGCGGCGGCCTTGTCCGTGCTGCCCATGACGGGGGCGTCGACGAGGGTCACCCCGTCCGGCACGCGCCCCGCCAGTTCCTTGACGGTGTCCGGCCCGACGGTCGACATCTCCACCCAGTACGTGCCGGGGCGCAGCGCCGGGAGGATGGCGTCGGCGATCTCGCGTACGGCGTCGGGTCCGGCGAGCATGGTGATGACGACGTCGGCTTCGCGGACGGCGTCGGCGGGGTCGGTGGCAACGGTGGCGCCCTCGGCGGCGAGGGCCTCGGCCTTCGCGGGGGTCCGGTTCCAGACGGTCAACGCTGCTTCTGCTGGCAGCAGTTGACGCGCCATCGGCTCGCCCATGTGCCCCAGACCGAGGAATGCGATCTTTTCCATGGCTCCGACGCTAGGCCCGCCCGCGTGATGCGACAAGCGAATGTCTAGCATGCGCTCCATGCCGAACCCGCATGCCGTACGGCCCTCCCCCGATGGGGAGTCCGCGCCACCCGACCTGTCCACCGTCTGGCTCCGGACCTTTCTGGACGTGGCCCGGCACGGATCGTTCACGGTGGCGGCGCGGGAGCTGGGCTGGACACAGTCCGCCGTGTCGCGGCAGATCGCCGCGCTGGAGGCGGCGCTCGGCGGGGTGCCGCTCTTCGACCGGCTGCCGCGCGGCGTACGGCCGACGGCGCAGGGCCGGGCCCTGCTGCCGCACGCGGAGGAGGTCGTGGCCCGACTGCGCGGCATGGCACGGGAGTTGAGCGCGCTGCGGGACGCGGCGGGCGGGCTGCTGCGGGTCGGGGCGTTCGCGACGGCCGACGCGGGGCTCGTGCCGAGGGCGATCGCCGGGTTCCGCACCCGGCACCCCGGGGTGACGCTGACGCGTGAGGAGGGCCTGACGCCCGCGCTCCTGTCCCGCGTCGCGGAGGGCGGGCTCGACGTGGCGGTGGTGTCGACGACGGGCGGCGCGCTGGCCGGCCCGGGCGCGGCGTACGAGCTGCACCATCTGCTCGACGAGAGGCTGTACGTCGCGCTGCCCGCCGGACACGCACTGGCGGCCGAACCCGAGCTGCCGCTCCGTCGGCTGGCGGGGGAGGACTGGATCTCCGGCAGCCCGCGCGTCGAGGGTTCCCTGCTGGAACCGGCGTCGGGCCACGGCTTCCGCCCGCACGTCGCACACGTCGTCGCGGAGTGGACGGCGAAACAGGGGTACGTGGCGGCAGGACTCGGCGTGGCCCTCGTCCCCGCGCTGGCGGCGGAGGGCGTGCGACCGGACATCACGCTGGTGCCGGTACGGGCCGAGGACGTACCGCCGCGTGCGGTGTACGCGGCGACGGCACGCGGACGGGTGCCGGCGCCTGCGGTACGGCCGTTTCTGGGGGCGCTTCGGGGGGCGGCGCGAAGGCTTGGGCCGCGCGAGGGTTAAGGCCTGTCCACGCGGTCGGGGGCGGGTTCAGCAGAGATATTCACGGTTCCGGCCCAATGGGAGCGGTTACGGTCTGGTGGCTGGTGTCCGGTGTGTCTCGGGTCGGTCCGGGGTGCTGACGAAGGAGCGTCGTGGGTACGGGGAAGATGCACGCTGACGAGGTCGACATCGACGAGGCGTTGGTGCGACGGCTGGTCGAGGGGCAGTTTCCGGCCTGGGGCGGGCTTTCCGTGGAGCGCGTGGACTCCGCCGGGACGTCCAACGTCATGTTCCGGCTCGGCGCGGACATGGTGGTGCGGCTGCCTCGGCTGTCCGGCTCCGCCGAGGACGTCGAGCGGGAGCACCGGTGGCTGCGCGTGCTGGCGGCGGTGCTCCCCGTTCCCGTACCGGCGCCGCTCGGTATGGGTGCGCCTGGCGAGGGCTATCCGTACCCGTGGTCCGTCTTCCGGTGGCTCGACGGCGACACACCGGTCGCGGGGCGGCCGCTCGCCGAACCGGAGCTGTTCGCCAAGGACATGGCGGGATTCATCACCTCCCTCCGTGCGGTCGACACGACCGGTGCCCCCGCCTCCTACCGTGGCTACCCGTTGGCGTCACGCGACGCCTCCACCCGCGAGGTCATCGCCGGGCTGCGCGGCATCGTCGACGTCGACGCCGTCACCGGGGTGTGGGACGCCGCCATGCGTGCCGCTCCGTGGCAGGGTCCCGGTGTCTGGGTGCACGGGGACCTGCAGCCGGGGAACGTACTGGTCCACGAGGGGCGGCTCGGCGCCGTCATCGACTTCGAGTGCATGGGCACGGGCGACCCCGCCGTCGACCTGATCTCCGCGTGGTACCTGATGGATGACGCGGCCCGGCCGGTCTTCCGTGCCGCCCTCGGTCCGGCCGTCGACGACGCCCTGTGGGAGCGGGGGCGGGGCTGGGCCCTCACGATCGCCCTCAATGAACTCTCGTACTACCGGGAGACGAACCCGGTGATGGCCGATACGGCTCGGGTCGTCATCGGGCGGCTCACGGCGCCGTCAGGGGCTCAGCAGTAGGTGGGCCGCGAGACCTGTGATCAGCGCGCTCGACGTCAGCGCCGTGGCCAGGCGGCCCTTGCGGCTCGTCAGGACGCGGCCCAGCAAGGCGCCGCCGCCCGCCAGGAGCAGTTGCCAGCTCGCGGACGCCGCGAAGGCGGCGAGGGCGAACGCCGCTTGTTCCGCGTGCGTCAGCGAATCCGTGGCCGGGCTGCCGAGGACGAGGGCCGCGAAGTAGAGGACGGTGGCGGGGTTCAGGAGGGTGAGGCCGAGGAGGGCGGCGTAGGCGCGGGTGGGGCTGAGGGGGGTGCGGGTGCGGGTGTTGACGGTGGCGGTGTCGCGGGCTTTGTACTCGCGGAGTGCCGTCAGTGTGCCTCGTGCGGCCATCGCGACCAGCACGAGGACCGAGGCCCGGCGCAGAGGGGTCATGGCCGGCTCCAGCGCGTCCGTGAGTGAGGCGCCGCCCGCTGCGGCGACGAGGGCGTAGAGGCCGTCGGCCGTTGCCACGCCGAGTGCGGCGCAGGCGCCGGTTCTCCAGGTCGTGCGGGCGGTGAGGGCCACGAGGTACGTTCCTACGCCGCCCACGGGCATCGCGATGCCGTAGCCGGCCAGGAGGCCCGCGATCAGGATCGCGCTCATGTGGGGAGCCTTGCGGGGGCGGGGGGTTGGCGGCAACCGGATTTGTCCCGTAGGGGGCGGGGGCGCCTAGCCCGCCGCTTCGCGGCGGATCACTCCCACCCACCCACCCGTTCACCCCGCGACGTCCAGCGGGGGTAGGGGCGGGGTGGGACGACATGCCCGCGACGTCCTGCGGGGGTAGGGGCCCGGGGGGGGCAGATGCCGGTAGCGGGGCAGCGGGAGTTGGGGGAGCTACGTTCTCAAGGTCTCCGCGTACCCCCTCAGCAACCCCCGCGCCCCCTCCCCCGTCTGGTGACCCACCAGAACCTGTGACGTCAAGCCCTCCGTCAAGGCCAGCAGCACCCTCGCCTCCGACTGCGCGTCAAGGCCCGGGCGCAGCTCCCCCGTCGAGCCGCCGTACTCCAGGAGCCAGACCAGGAGTTCGTGGAGCTTCGCGTACGTGTCGCGCAGGACCTTCGCCAGGTCGTCGCTCACCGCCGCGTGCGCCACGAACGCGCCCCAGACCTGCGCCTCCGTCCTGTCCTCCGGCTCCAGCAGCGCCAGCGCCGACAGGGTCTGGTCCAGCAGGGTCACCGCCGACTCCGGCGTGCCCGACGCCTCGATGCGGGATCTCGCCCGCTCGCCGATGCGGTCCGAGATGCCCTCAAGGGCGAACAGGAGCATCTCGTCCTTCGTGCGGAAGCAGCGCTGCACCGCCCCCATCGACACCCCGGCCTCGGCGGCCACGTCCCGCAGGCTGACCGCCTCCATGCCGGAGCGGGCGATCAGGTGGCAGACCGCCCGGGAGATGCGGATCCGGCGGTCCTCGTAGTCGACCTGCTTGGGCATGCGGGGAGCACCTTTCCTTTTCGATGCGGTTGCATCATATCGGAGCCCCGTGCATTATCTGATGCGACCGCATCGGAAAAACGAACGGAACGGGCACCAGCACATGACTGCGCAGACCAAGAAGTCCTCCGCCGGACTCCTCGCCCTCTTCGGGGCGATCCTCGTCGTACAGGGATTCGGCTCCGCGATCACGGAGGCCGGATGGGACACCTCGTTCGGCGTCTCCGCCGTGCTGCGGGAGGCCGGCGCGCCCGCCTGGGTGGACCTCGTCGTCGGAGCCGTCGGCTGCGCGCTGCTCGCCGCCGCGGCCCGCGCCCGCAGCCTGCGCGGCGCACCGTAGCGCTCACCCCGCCCGCCCCGCGATACTTCCGCCACCTCATCCGTCACGGAAGGACTCGCGTGCTCTCACGACTTGGCGCCCTCGGCGTCGCCGCCCTGCTCGCCGGGGTCGCCGTCCCGGCCTCCGCCTCCGCCGCCCCCGCCGGACGGCCCGCAGCCCCCACCACCGAGGAAGCCCGGCTCGACCGCGCCGCCCCGCAGGAGATATTGCGGAAGAGCGGATTCGACTCCGTGGCGCCGGAGTTCTCCGAGGCCCTGAAGAACGCCCGCTCCTACGACCACGCGCGGCGCCTCGTCGTACGCGAAGGTCAGACCCTGTGGCAGCGCGCCGTCGACCGGGCCCAGGGGAAGCAGCGGACCGGCATCAGCGCGGACGACGACCGGCCGTTGTACTGGGCGCGGCTCGGGATGACGCGCGAGCTGCGGCAGTGGGAGCCGGATCGGTTCACCCTCACCACGGAACGGCGGGCGCGGCTCATGGGGGCACTGGAGCGCTCCTCCCGGGGGCAGGACTCCGTCGACCATCGCCCCGGCAAGCGCGGGCACGGGCACGTCAAGCGCATCCTCGTCACCGGGTTCGATCCCTTCACCCTCGACCGCGACGTCCGCATCAGCAATCCGTCCGGCGCCGCCGCCCTCGCCCTCGACGGGACGACCATCCGGACCGCCGACGGGCCCGCCCGCGTCGAAGCCGTCGTCTTTCCCGTCCGGTGGGACGACTTCGCCGACGGCGCCGTGGAGCGGGCGCTGCGCCCGTACCTGCCCCGCGTCGACCTCTTCACCACCATCAGTCAGGGCCGCGTCGGCCGGTTCGACGTCGAGCGGACCAACGGCGCCTGGCGCGGCGGCTTCGGCGACAACGAGAACCTGTCGCGGACCGGGATCGTGCCGGTGAGCGATCCCGGCTCCCAGCCTCAGTGGACGTCGACGACCCTCCCGTACAAGGAGATCGTGGCCGCGAAGACCGGGCGTTTCCCGGTGTACGACAACACGTCGGTGACGGAGATACCGGCGGGCGGCAGCGCGCCCGTGGTCCGGCCCGACGGGCCGACCGAGGGGTCGACGGCCCGTGCGGGCGGCGGCGGGGACTACCTCTCCAACGAGATCGCCTACCGCGCGACCCTGCTCCGCGACCGGCTCGGCCTGCACGACCGGCTGCCCGGCGGCCATGTCCACACGCCGGTGCTCCAGTTCGGCGCTGGCAACACCGACCCGGCGACGGGCGACGTCACCGACCCCGAGTTCGTACGGAACCGGCTCGACATCATCGACCAGGTGCGGGGGATCCTCCGAGTCGCGGCATCGTCCTGAGCGGCTGCCTCGTTCAAAGGCGGCGGCGCTGAGCGCCGGCCACGGTCGCCCGTGAGCCGTCGCCGCTCCCGGTGCCCTCGTCGTTCTCGCCCATCAGATCCCGCGCCATCAGCGTCGCTCCCGCGACCGCGCCCGGCATCAGGAACACCGCGACGAACGGCACCAGGAAGGCGACGGCGAGCGGCGTGCCGAAGCCCCAGGCGAGCGTCTTGCGGGCGCGGAGCATGGCGAGGCGCTCCCGGAGTTCCACGCCCCTGCGCTGCAGGGCCACCGCCGTGAGCTCCTCCACCAGGAAGAAGCCCGTCACGCAGAAACCGATCACCGGGACGACGGTCTGGCCGACGACGGGGATGAAGCCGAGGGCGAAGAGCAGCACGCCCCAGACCAGCGCGCGCACCACGATGCGCAGGCTGTCGCGTGCGGAGATCCACAGGTCGCGCCAGAGCGGCAGGCCCGACTCGGGGGCGTGGCCGCCCTCGGAGATGTCGACCTGCTCGGACAGCGACTCGTAGAAGGGTTCGCCGATGAGCAGGGTCACCGCGGTGAAGGTGAGGACGGACAGCAGCAGCGCGAGGGCGAAGAGGAGCGCCGTCAGGAAGCCGCGGAAGACGCCCTGCCAGGGCGAGGACCAGTCGTCGGCGAACGGCGTGGCCCAGCCGACGAGGTCGCCGCCCCACAGGGCGAGCGAGACGAGCGCCGCCGCGTAGAGGACGAGCGTGATGAGGCCGGGCAGCAGCCCCCATCCGTACTGCTTGCCGTGCTGGGCGACCCAGCGCTGCCCCTTCATCAAGTAGCCGAAGCCCACACCCAGATCGCGCATGCGGCACACCTTAGCCGCAGGTCAGGGCCCACCAGTAACGCCCTCTTGTTGAACGAGAGTTGAACCGGTAGACCTCGCGTACCGATCTTCCGGAGGTACGTATGGCACGTATGGGGATATCCCGCCTGTCCAGACCCGTTCCGCTCACCGTGACCGCCGCGGTCGGCGCGCTGGTCCTCACCGCGCTCGCGCCGGGCAGCGCGACCGCCGACCCGACGCCGCGTCCGGTCACCCGCGAGGGGTCGCCGCTCGGCGCCGACCGGGCCGCCAGGGCTCCGGAAGCCGCCGCGGAACGCGCCCTCGGCGATGCGTCGTCCCCCGCACCGGGGCTCGGCGGTGACAGCGGCCGCGGGTACCCGCGTGAGCGCAAGCTCGACGTTCCCCCGGTCGACCCTGCCGACAAGTCGATAAAACTGGGGCTGACGCCGTACCACGGCATAGCCCCGAAGCTGAACGCCCTGCAGCGCGTCGGCGACCGCGTGAGCGTGGAGATCGCGGGCCGTTCCGCGGGCGGTCACCAGCTCTACCTCGTGACCGTCACCGCCCCCGAGTCCGCGCGCGAGACGGCGCGGCAGACGCGGATGCGGGAGCGGATCGAGAACGACCCCGCCGGGGCCGCGAAGGACCGGGCGATCAAGTCCTCGTACAAGACGCCCGTCTTCATCAACAACAACATCCACGGCAACGAGTGGGAGGGCACCGACGCGGCCCTGAAGCTCATCGAGAAGCTGGCGAAGGCCGAGGACAAGGGCAGCCGGGAGCTGCTGTCGCGCAACCGGCTCTACTTCAACATCACCACCAACCCCGACGGCCGTATCGCGGGCACCCGCGCCAACGCCAACGGCTTCGACCTGAACCGCGACTTCATCACCGCGTCGCAGCCCGAGGCCCGCGCGGTCCGGCGGATCGCCGTCGACAAGCAGCCCGCGGTCATGATCGACCTGCACGGATACGTCAACGGCACACTGATCGAGCCGACCACTCCCCCGCACGGCGAGAACTACGAGTACGACCTCTTCCTCAAGAACTCCTACGCCAACGCCCTCGGCATGGAGGCCGCCATCAAGGGCCTCGGCTACACGGAGGAGAAGGACGGCGTGCTGCCGCCCGTCATCCCCTTCCGCGACCAGCAGGAGGGCTGGGACGACTGGCCGCCGATCTTCACGCCGCAGTACATGCCGTTCCACGGCGCCGTCGCGACGCACACCATCGAGTTCCCGATGCAGGTGAACAACAAGGAGTACGAGTCGCAGCCGGTCGCCGAGCTGCGCCGCAGAGCCGCCATCAACGTGGACATCGCGGGCGCCGCCATGCGTGCCACCCTCGACTACACCGACCGTCACCGCACCTCGGTGATCGCCGACCAGATCGAGGTCTTCCGGCGAGGCGCGACCGGCGCCGAGCAGGTGCCGGTGTCGGAGGAGACCGTGCCGGGGGTGCCGGGGATCGGCCCCGAGGACGTGTACACGACCACGTTCCCGCGCGCGTACGTCATTCCGGCGGGCGGTGACCGTCAGCGGTCGGCGGCGGCCGCGGCGCGGCTCGTGGACCATCTGGTCGCCAACGACGTGCGCGTGGAGCGGGCGAGCCACGGCTTCCGGCTCGGCGAACGGACGTACCCGAAGGGCTCGTACGTCGTCGACATGCACCAGCCGAAGCGGGGCCTCGCCAACGTGATGCTGGCCGACGGGCGGGACATCAGCGACAAGGTGTCGACGATGTACGACATCTCGGGGTGGAGCCTCGGACGGCTGTGGGGCGCGAGCGTGGACTCCGTGGAGCGCGGGGACCTGCGCGGCGTGCACGGCCGTACGGTGCGTGCCGCGTCCCGCGTCGGGTACGTGGCGCCGCACGGGAACCTGCGGCTGCGCCTCGACGACCCGCGGGAGATCGCCGCCCTGAACTCCCTTCTGGGCAAGGGTGTTTCCGTACGTCGCGACCGTGACGGGAGCGTCGTCCTGCCGTCGTCCGCGCGCCGGGCCGCGGCCGCCGCCGCGAAGACGTACGACGTCGCGTTCGACGCCACGAAGGCGAAGGGCGGTGCGGCCCTGCACCGGACGCGCGTCGCCGCGGCCGTCACGCCGGGCGAGCTGTTCGCGCTGCGGGAGATGAACTTCGACGTGGTGCCCGTGTCGACGGACGTGCTCAACTCCGGCTTCGACTGGAAGAAGGCGGACGCGCTCTTCGTGTCCGCCGGGCTCGACCGGAGCAAGCTGACCGCGGCGGCCAGGGCCGGGCTCGACCGGTTCCTCGCCGGGGGCGGCGGCCTGGTCGGACGGGGCGGGACCGGCGCCGCGCTCAACGCCGACGCCGGGCTGCTCGCCGTGAAGGCCGTCGGCGGCAACGGCGACGCGAACGGCGTGGTCCGCGTGGTGAACGCGGGCGGCACGGTCACGGGCGGGGCGCCGGACCACAGCTTCGTCTACTCCCCTTCGTGGTTCACGGATCTCGGACCCGGGGTGCGCGTCGAGCAGAAGTACGGCACCGGCAACCCGCTGGTCTCCGGGCACTGGCGGGCCATGGAGGACGGCTCGGGCGGCCCCGCGGACGCGGCGGGTCGGGCCTCGGTCGTCAGCGGGTCCGCGGGCGGCACGGACGTGGTGCTCTTCGGTACGGAGCCGCTCTTCCGCGACCATCCGAAGGGGGCGTTCCCGCAGGTCGGCAGGGCGCTGCTGAGCGTCGGCCGGTAAAGGGGGTGCGGGCCGGGGTGCGACGGCTGATCATGTCACTGTCACGCTGACCGTCAGAACGTCGCGCCCCTGGAGGTTCCGCCGCCATGACCCGTGAGATCCGAGTGCAGGGCACGGTCGCCGACGGGTACGAGGCGGTGCGCGAGGAGTTCACCGCCGTACTCGCGAACGAGCTGCCCGCGTACGAGGGTCAGCTGGTCGCCCACGTGCGGGGGCGCCGGGTCGTCGACCTGTGGGTGGGCCCGGACGTCACCGCCGGGAGTCTGTACGGCGTCTTCTCGTCGACCAAGGGCGCCGCCCACCTCGTCGTGGCCCTGCTCGTGCAGGACGGGGTCCTCGACCTGGACCGCGCGGTGGCCGCGTACTGGCCGGAGTTCGCCGCCGAGGGCAAGGGCGCGGTGACCCTGCGGGAGCTGCTCGCGCATCGGGCGGGTGTCGCGGGCGCCGACGCCGGTTTCGCGCCCGAAGAGCTCGCCGACGACCGCGCCATCGCCGCGCGCCTCGCCGCCCAACGCCCGTTGTGGCGCCCGGGGAGCGCCTTCGGCTATCACGCCTTCTCCATCGGGGCCCTCGCCGGAGAGGTCGTGTTCCGCGCCACCGGGCGGACCCTGCGGGAGGTGTACGAGGAGCGCGTGCGCGCCCCGTACGAGCTGGACTTCTTCCTCGGGCTGCCCGAGGAGCACGAGAAGCGGTTCCGTTCCGTGCAGCCGATGGCGCCCACGCCCGAGCAGACGGCCCTGCTCGCCGCGGAGCCCGCCCAGCCGCACACCTTCAACGCGCTCGCCTTCAACCGCCACGCCCCCGAGCCCACCGACCTGGAGTCGGCGCCCAACTCCCGGCCCCTGCGCGCCGGGGGGAACGCCTCGTTCGGCGGGGTGGCGTCCGCGCGGGGCCTCGCGGGGATGTACGCGGCGGCGGTCACGGGCGTCGACGGCCGGGAGCCGCTGCTCACGGCGGCCACGGTCGCCGCGTTCGGGCAGGTCCAGTCCGTCGGGCACGATCTGGTCGCGGGCGCCTTCAAGGCCTTCGCGGTCGGCTTCCAGGCGCCGTCGGTGGCCGTGTACCCGTTCCTGGGCGCGGGCACGATCGGGCACAGCGGCGCGGCCGGCTCGCAGGCGTTCGCCGACCCGCGCGGCGGCCTCGCCTACGGCTACACGCGGCGCCGGTTCGCCTACCCGGGCGGCCCGGCCGTCGAGAACGAGCGGCTGGTCAGGGCCATCCATGAGGCGGCGCTCGCGGCGGGCTGAGCCGCGCACGCGTGAGGGCAGCCCCACCGCACGCGTGAGGGCCGCCCCCCGGGTGGGGTGCGGCCCTCACGGACGTACGGCCTGCGGTCAGGCGGCCGAGACCTCGACCTTGATGTTGCCGCGCGTGGCGTTCGAGTACGGGCACACCTGGTGTGCCTTCTCGACCAGCGACTGCGCGGTGGCCGCGTCCACGTTCGGGATGGAGGCGGTGATGGCGACCTCCAGGCCGAAGCCGCCGGCCTCGTTCTGGCCGATGCCGACCTTGGCGGTCACGGTCGAGCCGGAGATGTCGGCGTTCTCCTTGCGGGCGACGACGCCGAGGGCGCCCTGGAAGCAGGCGCTGTAGCCGGCGGCGAAGAGCTGCTCCGGGTTGGTGCCGGCGCCGCTGCCGCCCATCTCCTTCGGCGGGTTCACGACGACGTCGAGCTTGCCGTCGTCGCTGGCGACACGGCCGTCGCGGCCGTTCTCCGCGGTGGCCACGGCGGTGTACTTGACGTCGATCTTCTGGATGGACATAACTGCTCTTTCCTCCTGAGATGTGACGTGGTGCGCGCCCACAACCACGATTTGCGGAATCAGGTTATCGGATGCCGGAAATCACGCGAGCGAGACGATCATCTTTCCGGTGTTCTCGCCGCGCAGCATGCCGAGGAAGGCCTCCACGCCGTTCTCCACGCCCTCGACGACCGTCTCGCGGTACTTGAGCTCGCCGGAGCGGATCCAGCCGCCGACCTCGCGCACGAACTCGGGCTGCAGCGCCGCGTGGTCCTGCACGAGCATGCCCTGCAGGCGCAGCCGCTTGCCGATGACCAGGGCGAGGTTGCGCGGGGCGGGCGTCGGCTCGGTGTCGTTGTAGCCCGCGATCATGCCGCAGATGGTGACGCGGCCGTGCACGTTGAGGCGGCTGATCGCGGCCTCCAGGTGCTCGCCGCCCACGTTGTCGAAGTAGACGTCGATGCCGTCGGGGGCCGCCTCCTTGAGCTGCTCGGCGACGGACTTGTCGTCCTTGTAGTTGAAGGCCGCGTCGAAGCCGTACTCCTCGACGAGGAGCTTCACCTTGTCGTCCGAGCCGGCCGAGCCGACCACGCGCGAGGCGCCCTTCAGCTTGGCGATCTGGCCGACCTGGCCGCCGACCGCACCGGCCGCGCCGGAGACGAAGACGGCGTCGCCCTCCTTGAAGGAGGCCACTTCGAGCAGCCCGGCGTACGCGGTCAGGCCCGTCATGCCGAGCACGCCGAGGTAGGCGGAGAGCGGCGCGGCCTCCGGGTCGACCTTGGTGGCGTGCTGGGCGGGCACGGAGGCGTACTCGCGCCAGCCCGCGAAGTGCAGGACGTGGTCGCCCACGGCGAAACCCTCGGCGTTCGACGCGACGACCTCGCCGACCGCGCCGCCCTCCATGGGGCGGTCGAGCTGGAACGGCGGCACGTACGACTTCACGTCGTTCATCCGGCCCCGCATGTACGGGTCGACGGAGAAGTACAGGTTGCGCACGAGGACGCGGCCCTCGGCCGGGGCCTCCACGGGAACCTCGCGCAGCGCGAAGTCCTCCGGGACCGGCCAGCCGGACGGGCGCCGCACGAGGTGCCACTCGCGGCTGACGGAGGGAAGCTGCTGCTCGGGGGTGACGGTCATGGGGGCGTCCTCCTACTGCGGATCAGCGTCAAGAAAAATACTTGAGGTTGTAAAACAACCATGCTCCTGAATATTTCATGATGTCAAGTAAGTGGGTAACCTGGTGAGCATGGACACCAGTGGCTCCGGCGACCGCGTACCTCGCGACCGCTCTCCCCACACCGATCCGCTGACACTCGAAGTCGTCGAGCTCATCGGCACGGTCGTGGCGCGGTACCACGGGGAGTACGAGGAAGCGGCCGCCGGGCACGCGCTGACCGGGGCCCAGGCACGCGTCCTCGGGCTGCTCTCCCTCGAACCTATGCCCATGCGCCGCATCGCGCAGAAGCTGAAGTGCGAGCCGTCGAACATCACGGGCATCGTCGACCGCCTGGCGGCGCGCGGGCTCGTCGAGCGGCGCCCCGACGCGGCCGACCGCCGCGTCAAGCTGGCGGCGCCCACGGCGGAGGGCGCGCGGGTCGCCCGGAGCCTGCGGGAGTCGCTGGACTTCGCGCGCGAGCCGCTTGCGGAGCTGTCACGCGAGGAGCGGCTCGTACTGCGGGGGCTGCTGCGGAGGATGGCGGGTCAGGAGATCTGACAGGAGATCCGACTTCGTCCGGTGGTTACGTGCACCACCACAGGAAGCGGTCGCACGTCTCCGTGGGCTCGGGCTCCGGCGGGCGCGTCGGCTTCGGGTCGTCCGCGGGCGGTGGGGACGTCGGGTCGGGTGTGTCCGGGGTGCCGCCCTGCGGCGGGGGCGCGGTGGAGGTGGGCGTGCCGGGGCCGTCGTCGCCCTCGCCGGAGTCGGGGCCCGGCGTCTGTCCGCCCTCGCCGGAGCCGTCGTCCGCGTCCCGCCCCTTTTTGCCCTTTCCGTCCTTCCCGTCCCGCCCTTCGGCGTCCTTGGACTCGTCCGCGCTCGGACGGGACGACGTGGCCGCCGCGTCCTCGGCCGTCGTGCCGCCGGGAACCCTCCCGTCCGCGCCCGGCGACGCCGAGGGGGACGGGTCCGCGGTGCCGCCGTCCGGCGCGGAGGCCGCCCGGTCGCCGGAGCCGCCCTCCGTGCCCAGCTCGGCGAGGCTCAGGCCGCCCGCCGCGAGCGCGAGGCCCGCGGTCGCGAAGAGGATCTTGCGGCGTCTGCGCCGGTGCGCCCTGCGGGTGCGCTCCTTGCGGCGCCCGCGGCCGCGGGTGCGCGGGGACGACTCCTCGTACGCGCCGTCGTCGGCGTCGGGCTCCTCGTGCGACGCGGCGACGGACTGCGCGTACTCCCGGCAGGCTTCGGCCGGGGTTCCGCACCCCGGGCAGGCGAGGGCGCCGTTGAGGTGCCTGCGGCACGGGTGGCAGTAGTCCATGAGGCATGGAGGCTAAGTGCCGTGCCGGTGACAGCGGAACCCGCCGCTGTGAAAGTTGTGTGCGGAATCGAGCAGTCCGGCCCATTCCGGGCGCCGGCCTGCTCACGCCCTTCCCAATTGTCCCCTCAACCTGCGGGCCCGCAGCACCAGTTCCAGCTCGAAGCGCCGGTCCGGGTCGTCCACCTCGTCGCCCCAGAGCTCCCTTATCTGTCGCAGGCGGTAGCGGACCGTCTGGGGGTGTACGCCGAGCCGGGCCGCCACCTCGGGGGCGCCGCCGCGGGTCTCCAGCCAGGCCAGCAGGGTCTCGGCGAGGCGGCGGCCGTGGGCGGGGCCGCAGTGCTCCAGGGGCGCCAGACAGCGGCGGGCCAGGTCCTCGATCAGCTCCTCGGGCTGGAGCAGCACCAGCGCCTCGGTGTGCTCCGTGCAGTGCAGGACCTCGCCGGAGGGCAGCAGTCCGCGCTCCATGAGGCGCACCGCCGCCTCCGCCCAGCGCAGCGACTTCGCGGCATCGGCGAGCGGCACGGGCGGGCCGATGGCGCCGGACCAGCCGGTCATGGCGCGGCGCAGGAGTTCGGGGCGGCCCGCCGCGTCGGGGTCGGGCACGACCATGCGGGGCTGCTCGGCCTCCATGTCGAGCAGGACGCCCTCGCCGACGGCGGGCGCGACGGCCTCCCGCGCCGGGCGCAGCAGGACGCCGACGGCGACGCGTTCGGGCAGCTGCCAGCCGACGCGGGCGGCGCGCTCGCCGAGGCCGTTGCCGAGGGCCGCGGCGCCGGAGCCGGAGCCGGTGCTCTGTCCTGAGCCGTACGACGTCCCCGGCGCGCTGTCGGAGCGCCGGTCGGAGAGCAGCAGTTCCATCAACTTGCGCTGCAGGCGCAGCCGTTCGCCCGCCTCGCGGGCCGCCGCCTCCGCGTAGCCGCGCACGGACTGGTCGACGAGGCCGTCCAGATACTCGAAGCCGGACTCGGCGAGTTCGTACATGGCCGGCGGCGGGATCTCGATCTGCTGGCCGATCTCGGCGAGGCGGCGCCAGGCGAGGCGTACGCCCAGGCGGTAGATGGCCTGGAGCGAGTCGAGGCTGCGGCCGTGCAGGCCCTCGCCGCGGCCGAACTCCTGGAAGACCTCCAGGTGGTAGCGGGGGCGGCCCTCCTGTGACGCCAGTTGCTGGACGAAGCCCTCCAGGGCGCGGCGGATGCCGATCAGCGCCATCGGCTCGCCCGAGTCGTCGAGGACGACGGGCAGGCCGGGGTACTCGGCGCGGATCTCGCGCAGGATGTCCTGGGCGAGCGCGGGCACCTCCTCCAGGGCGAGCGCGGCGAACTCCCGCACCTGCCGGGGCGGTACGTCGCGCCACGCGGAGCGGAAGGGGGCGCGGTCCTGCGGGGTGCGGTCGTCCGGAACGCGGTCGTCCGGGAACGCGTCGTCAGCCGTCAGGTCGTCGGACGCCTGGGCGTGGGTCGCGGCCACGGTCGCTCACTGCCCCTGAGCCGGGGCCTCGTAATGCACGAGTGGTGTGTTGGGCTGGTCCGGCGTGGCGTCGAGGAGCGCGACGATGCCGAGCCCCGCGCCCACGGCGAGGAGCGCCCCGGCGGCGACGGTGAGTGAAGCGGCGAGCAGTCGGTGCATTGCGAGGGTCAGCCTCTCTGTCGGAGGTCGTCCCCACCCAGGTCGCACAGCCCCGTGCCGGCCCCGCCCGGCAAGTCCTCAGTCTCTGCAACGCATTGACACTACGTCAAGAGTCCGCCTACGGTTCCCGGCCCATACGGCTCGGTAAGAGCCTGTGTCATGACCCCGCCCGGGTGGTCATGACACAGGCTCTGACACTCTCCCGCCCTCAGCCCAGGAGTGACCCCATGCGCCGCACCGCCTCCCCTCTCTCGCTGATCCTTCTCGGGCTCGGCGCGTTTCTTCTGGTTCTGGCTCCGATGCTGGCCTGGTACGTCGAGCCACGCGCGAAACGCACGCCCGTGGATGTCGACATCACGACCGTCTTCAAAGGCAAGGGAAGCTATTTCGACACCGAGAAGATCAAGACGGTCCACGACAAGAACCTCACCATCACCCGTCAGGTGCGCGGCGACGTGGCCGACAGCGAGGACAGCGGGCGCGCGGTCTGGGACGTGTCCACGTCGGTGGATCCGGACAAATCCCTGCCCGCGGCCGACCCGCACGACTCGCTCCAGTGGACGCTGGAGCGCTGGGTCACCGACCGGAAGACGAACGCGCCGGTGCACTGCTGCGGCGAGGAGCCGTACTTCGAGGGCGAGGCGTACCTGAAGTTCCCCTTCGACGTGGAGAAGCGGTCCTACACCTGGTGGGACAACACGCTGGGCGCGACCGTGCCGCTCACGTACCGCGGCACGAAGAAGATCCAGGGGTACGAGGGATACAAGTTCACGGCGAAGGTGAAGCCCACCAAGACGGGCACGCGCCAGGTGCCGGGACGGATGGTGGGACAGCCGAAGAAGAGCCAGGTCATCGCCGACGAGTACTACGCCAACCACGGCATCGAGCTCGTCGCGGACCAGCGCACCGGCCGGATCATCTACGCCGCGATCGGCCCCCGCAAGACGCTGCGCGCGCCGGGGTCGGAGAAGGACGCGACGGTGCTGCTCGACAGCGACCGGATCGCGTTCACGCCGGCCACGCAGAAGGCTCAGGTGAAGCTCGCGGACGACGACAGCAGTCGGCTTGAACTGGTCGGTGAGACGCTGCCGCTCGGTGCGTACGTGCTGGGCGGGGTACTCGCCGTGGCGGGCATCGTGCTCGTCGTACGCGGGCGTCAGGACGACGGGGCGAACGGTCCCGGGCGGCGCGGGAACGGAGCGGAGCCGGACAGTCCGGATCCGGACACGTCACCGACCGCCCTGCAGCCCAGCACGATGTGATGAGACGTCAGCTGTTGAAAGCGCAGAAATTGTCACTTCGGTGAGTAGCCGCGCGGTACGGGTCGGCGAAAACTATCCACCCCCACCCGCGCACAGCCCCCGCACCACCGCACCACCCCGCATGAGGCACCACCCCGCAGAACCCAGCAGGACCGTTCCGCCCGACCGGACCCCCCACAGTTCCGCACCCTGAGACGAGTTGGAGCACGCATGCCCCAGCACGTACCGTCCTCGCTGCGCGCGGCCACCCCACGCCGCGCGGAGCGCATTCCGGCGCTTCCCCCACAGCCGCGCCGGATCGTCTTCCTCGCCCACCGCGACCTCGGCAACCCAGCCGCGGGCGGCTCCGAACTCCTCGTCGACCGGCTCGCCGACGGCCTCAGCAAACAGGGCCACCAGGTCACCTTGCTGTGCGGCGGGCCCGCCGCGTACCGCGACTACCGAGTCGTGTCCGCCGGCGGCGACCTCGGCCACTACCTGCGGGCCCGCACCGCGTTCACCCGACAGGTCGGCGACTGCGACCTGCTCGTCGAGGTCTGCAACGGCATGCCGTACCTGGCGCCGCTGTGGCACCGCGGGCCCACCCTGTGCCTCGTCAACCACGTCCACACCGACCTGTGGGGGATGCGCTTCCAGGGCGCGCTCGCCCCCGCCGCCCGGATCGGCCGCAGACTCGAACACTGGGCGCTCTCGGGCGCCCAGCGCGGGAACCTCCTCGTGGCCGTCTCGCCGTCGACGGCCACGGCGCTGCGCGCGATCGGCGTCGACCGCGACCGCATCCGCATCGTGCACAACGGTGTGGAGGAGCCGGGCCCGCTGCACGCCCGCTCCGACGAACCGCTGTTCCTGGCGATGGGGCGGCTCGTCGAGTACAAGCGGATCGATCTGCTGTTACGCCTGTGGGAGCGCGTCAGACCCGTCACGGGCGGCCGGCTCGTGATCGTGGGCGACGGCCCCGAGCGGCAACGGCTCGAACAACTCGCCGGTCCCGGCGTGGAGTTCAAGGGTCATGTCTCCGAGGCGGAGAAGCACCGGCTGCTCTGTGAGGCGTGGATGCTGCTGCATCCGTCGGCCGTGGAGGGCTGGGGGCTCGTCATCACCGAGGCGGCGACCCGTTCGACGCCCTCGATCGGCTTCGACGTGCCGGGCGTACGCGACTCCGTGGAGGACGGCGTGACCGGTCTCCTCGCCCGGGGCGAGAGCTCCTTCGCCGCCGCCTGGTGCACCCTCGCGCTCAGCGCCGAGCGCCGCAGGGCCCTCGGCAAGGCCGCAGGGGAGCGGGCCGCCCAGTTCCGCTGGGGCAACACGGTGCGGCAGTTCCAGGCGGTGGCGGCCGAAGCGGTCGCCGCACACCAGGTGTCCCAAGGGCGGCCCGGCTCCCAGGACCAGGCGCCCCAAGGACCCCCGACTCCCCAGAGGTCTGCGTGAAGGACCCTTCGCTGCGCCGCTCCGCCACCCTCTTCCGGGCCTTCCTGCGCGAGCAGCAGGAGCCCGAGCGGTGCTACACGCTCCTCGCCCGCGACGCAGCCGACCAGGTCGAGGCGTACGGACCGGTGAAGGACCGCGTCGTCGTCGACATCGGCGGCGGGGGCGGATACTTCACGGAGGAGTTCCGGAGGCGCGGCGCGCAGTCCTTCCTCTTCGAGCCCGACCCCGCCGAGCTGGGGCCCAAGCCGCCGGAGGGCGCGGTCGTCGCCGACGGCTATCTGCTGCCGCTCGCGGACGGCGTCGCCGACGTCACGTTCTCCTCGAACGTCCTGGAGCACGTCGACGACCCGCAGACGTTCCTCAGCGAGATGGTCCGGGTCACCAGGCCCGGCGGGCTGATCTACGTCTCGTTCACCAACTGGCTCTCCCCCTGGGGCGGTCACGAGTGGGCGCCCTGGCACTACCTGGGCGCCGAACGGGCCCGGGCCCGCTACGAACGACGTACCGGCAAGGCCGCGAAGCACACGCTCGGCGAGAACCTCTTCGTCCACCACGTCGGGGCGACGCTGCGCCAGGTGCGCGGCCGCGACGACGTGGAGATCGTGTCGGCGCGCTCCCGCTACTGGCCCTTCCTGGCCGGGGCGATCACCAAGGTGCCGGGTGTGCGCGAGGTCGCGACCTGGAATCTCCTCCTCATCCTCAGGCGGTGTCCATGACCACGGTCCAGGCCCCACCCCCGGCGGCCGCAAGACCCACGACCGCTGCCCCTGAACCCTCGCGGGGGCCGCGCTCGCGGCGCTGGCTTCTGGGGTTCTGGGCCGTGGTGTTCGTTGCGTTCCTGGCGGTGAAGCCGGGGCGGATGACGTTCGACACCAAGCTCGGTGTCGCCGTCGACCCCTGGCAGTTCCTCTCCGACCTGGGGCAGCTCTGGCACGACAGGGGCGGCTTCGGCGGGATCCAGGACCAGTACGTCGGGTACGCCTTCCCGATGCTGCCGTTCTACGGCCTGGCCGACCTCGTGCAGCTGCCGGTCTGGCTGGCGGAGCGGCTCTGGTTCTCGCTGATCGTCGCCGTCGCGTTCTGGGGGGCACTGCGGCTCGCCGAGCGCCTGGGCATCGGCAGCCGCCACAGCCGGCTCCTCGGCGCGGTCGTGTACGCGCTGTGGCCGACGTTCACCGTGGTCATCGGCTCGACGTCGGCGGCCGCGCTGCCCGGCGCGTTCCTGCCGTGGGTGCTGCTGCCGCTGGCCGACGACCGGTTCAGCGCACGCATCGCGGCGTGCCGGTCGGCGCTGGTCATCCCGTTCATGGGCGGGGTGAACGCGGCGGCGACACTCGCCTCGCTGCTGCCCGCGGGCCTGTATCTGCTGTCCCGCCCGAACGGCCCGCGCAAGCGGAAGCTGATCACGTGGTGGGTGCCGGGCGTCGTCCTGGCCACCGCGTGGTGGGTCGTACCGCTCCTGATGCTCGGCATCTACGGCGAGAACTTCCTGCCGTTCGTCGAGGACTCGGCGACCACGACCGGCACGATGTCGGCGACCGAGGCGCTGCGCGGCGCCGGCAACTGGGTGGCGTATCTGCACTTCGGCGAGGCCTGGCTGCCCGCGGGATGGACGGTCGCGACGGCCGTCCTGACCATCGTCTGCTCGGCGCTCGCCGCGGCGCTCGGCCTCGCGGGCCTGGCGCGGCGCGACCTTCCGGAGCGGCGCTGGCTGGTCCTCACGGTCCTCTCCGTCGTCCTCGTCACCCTCGCCGGGTACGGCGGCGCGTTCGGCGCCCCCTTCCACGGCACGGTCCAGTCGTGGCTGGACGGCGGGCTCGTCCCCTTCCGCAACATCTACAAGTTCCAGACGGGGCTCGCGCTCGCGCTGGTCTTCGGTCTGATGCACCTGGTGGGCGTGGCCGCGCAGGCGCGCGGGGCCCGGCGGGTGCGCGGCAGGCGGTACGCGCCGCTGATCGCGGCGGTCCTGGTCCTGCCCGGTCTGGCCCTGCCCTACGTCAACGGCTCGATCCTCCAGCCGGGTTCGTTCAAGAAGCTGCCCACGTACTGGCAGACGACGGCCGACTGGCTGGAGAAGTACTCGCCGGACTCACGCGCCCTCGTCGTGCCCGCGACCGCGCACGGCATCTACACCTGGGGCTCCCCCATCGACCAGCCCCTCGACGTGCTCGCCGACTCGCGCTGGGCGCAGCGCGACTACGTGCCGTTCGGCGCCCCCGGCAACCGGCGCGCGATGGACGCCGTCGAGCAGGCGCTGATGACCGGCGCGGAGGTGCCCGGCCTGCGCGACTACGTGACGCGGGCCGGCCTGTACTACGTCGTCGTGCGCAACGACCTCGACCCGGACCAGGTCGGCAACGTGCCCACCGCGACGGTCAAGCGCACCCTGGAGGAGTCCGGCTTCCGGCGCGTCACCGGCTTCGGCCCGCAGACCACCGGCGGCATCATCCCGAACGACACCCCGGTCCAGGTGGAGGGCCTCTACCCGCGCCAGCGCGCGGTCGAGATCTACGCCCCCGCGGAGGGAACCGAGCGCCCCGGCCAGGCCGGCCTGAAGCCGGTGTCGAACACGGCGGTCGTCAGCGGCGGCCCGGAGTCCCTCCTGCCGCTCTCCGCCGACCCGTCGATGCGCGACCGCCCCACCGTCCTGACCGGCGACAACCACCCGGGCATCGGAGCGCCCGCCCTGCAGGCGGTCGGTGACGGCATGCGCCGCGCCGACACCCGCTTCGGCCTGGTCAACTCCAACACCTCGTACACGTACGGGCGCGACGAGCGGAACGCGGTCGACGCGCTGCAGAACCCGGACGAGAAGCCGCACCAGATCCTGCCGAGCAAGGGCATCGAGCACCAGACGACGTCGGAGCTGCGGGGCGCCAAGTCGGTGTCGGCGTCCAGCTACGGCAACTGGCTCTTCCACCTCCCGCAGTACGACCCGGCGAACGCCTTCGACGAGAACCCGGCCACGGCCTGGGCGGAGGGCAACGCCGGTTCGGCGGACGGCGAGTGGATCAAGGCCGAGTTCAACGCGAAGGTCGACGTGCCGTCATCCTTCCGCGTCACCCCGCTGCCGCAGAACGGCACACGGGCAGCCCCCACCCGGATCAGAGTGGAGACGGAGCAGGGCAGCATCACCAGCCCCCTCCAGCCCAACGGACAGCCGCAGCGCGTCAGGGCCAAGCCCGGCTCCACGGACTTCGTGAAGATCACGATCCTGGACACCCAGGTGGCGACCCCCGGCCTGACAGGCGCGGGCTTCTCGGAGATAACGATCCCCGAGGTCCGGATCACCCGTCTCCTCCAACTCCCCACGGACGCGGAGAAGTCCACGGACGCGAAGGCCACCACGTACTCGCTGCACCGCACGTCCGACCCGGGCGCCTTCTCACAGGTGGACACGGAGTCGGGGCTGCACCGCCGCTTCACGACGACGGCGGAGGGCGCGTACGACGTGAAGGCGAGCGCGGTGGCCGTGCCGGGCCGTGAACTCGACGAGCTGCTCTACAAGGTGGCGCCCGAGCAGGAGCAGCAGATCATCGCGACGGCCGACTCCACCGCGAAGCTCGGCAGCGGTCTGTCGCCGCGCAACCTCACCGACGGAGACCTGACGACGGCGTGGGTGGCGGGCAGCGACAACCGCCCCGTCATCCACCTCAAGTGGCCGGGCAAACAGCCGGTCGGCGAGATCGTGCTGCCCGCGGCGGGCGGCCTGTCCACACGGCCGGTAAAGATCGAGATCAGCTCGCCGGACGGCGCGGCGACCGCGGGTGTCGACGAGAACGGCAACGCCCGCTTCGCGCCGATCACCACCGACGAGATGGACATCACGATCACGGAGACCGCGCCGCTGACGGTCCACAACCCGGTGGCGGACGAGGACCTGCAGCTGCCGGTGGGCCTCACCGAGGTGTACGTCCCCGCGCTGGACAAGTACCGCACGAAGCAGCCCGACCCGAAGGACCGCTTCTCCCTTCCCTGCGGCCAAGGGCCGGTGCTCTCGATCGACGGCGAGCTGTACGAGACGAGCGCGAAGGGCAGGGTCCGGGACCTCACCGACCGGCGCCCCGTAGAGATCACGCTCTGCCAGGAGGGCAACGAGTCGTCCGCCGTCCGCCTCGGCGCGGGGGCGCACAGCCTGGAGACGGGTGACGCGGGCCCGCTGGCCGTCATGGACGCGTCCCTGACCATCGGCACACCGGCATCACTCGACACCACGGCCCGCGAGCTGAAGGTCAAGGACTGGCTGGGCGACCGCCGCGAGCTGACGGTGGGCTCGGGCGCGGCCTCGTACCTCACGACGTACGAGAACGTGAACGACGGCTGGAAGGCGACGCTGAACGGCAAGGAGCTGACCAGCGTCCGGCTGGACGGCTGGCAGCAGGGCTGGCTGGTGCCGAACGGCGAGGGCGGCACGGTCAAGCTGACCTACGAGCCGTCACAGATCTACGAGATCGGCCTGATCCTCGCGGGCATCGGCGTCCTGGCCCTGCTGGCGCTGGCCCTCATCCGCCGCCGCGACCCCAACACGGACGGTCCGTCCCCCGCGCCGCCCGCCCCGGGCATCGTCCTGGGCACGGTGGCGCTCACGCTGGTGGCAGCGGTGATCGCGGGACCGTTCGCACTCCTGGTCCCCGCCCTCGCCCTCCTGGCCTGGTGGCGCCACGCACTGCTGGTGCCGATCGCGTTCGTCGCCATGACGGCCGCGGGCATAACGGCGGCGACAGGCGCGGGCGAGCCGATCACTTCCGACGAGGGCGCGTTCGGCCACACGGCCCAACTCCTGGCCCTCATAGCCCTGTTCGCAGCGCTGGTGACGGCAAAGGAGACGCACCCCCGCGCCGTACGAACACCCAAGCACGCCCCGGACACGGCAGGCGACACCCCACCCCCGCTGCCCCACCGCAAACGCGCGGGGGACGACGCACCGGAGGCGGCCGCCGGCCCGACGGTCTCGGCCCGCGGCCCGGCATCGGCCCAACCGGACCCCGCCCCGCCCGGCCGGACGATGCGCATCCCCCGCCGCAGGCGCCCGTCCACGGAAGGCACTCAGCGATGACCGCACTGGAACACCCGGCACGGCGCGCGGAAGGACCCGGGCGACCGCCCGCGCGCGTGCCGTTCCCCGTCGTCGACGAGGTCTCACGGCACTGCCTCCAGGAGGAGGAGCCGGAGACCGTGCACATCGAGGTGCACCTGCCGGGCACCCCCGACCCGGACCGCCTCAGGTCCGCCTTCACCGAGGCCCTCCGCCGCCACCCGCGCATCCTGATGCGGGAGGCTAGGGGCCCCTGGTACCGCCGCCGCTACGAGTGGGAACTCACCCACACCCCGGACCTCGAGGTAGTAACCTTCCCGCCCCCGGAACCGGACGCCCTGAAACGAGCCCGGGAACGAGCCCTGGCCGAGGCCCCGCCCCTCACCTCCTCACCGCCGATCCGCCTGGAGGTAGTAGCAGCCGCGCCCCCACCGGCGGAGAGCCGCGGGACGGACCCGAGGGGACGCACCGGTATGTCCGCCCGGAGCACGGAGACGAAGACGTCCGGGGCGGAGGGGCCGACAGAGCCGCAGGGATGGCGAGGACGGACATACCGGGGCGGCCCCGCCCCGGAGAGAACAGAGCGCACCCCCGACCAGGGAAGCGTCCTCTTCCTCACGATCAACCACACGGCCCTGGACGGCCCGGCCTGCCTACGCGTCCTGGCCACCGCCGCAGAGCTGTACGGCGGCAAGGACAATTCCCCGGCGGCACCCCCCACCAGACCCCCCGCCGCACCACAGCCAACGGAGCACCCCCCGACCGAAACACCCTCGGGCTGGGCACCCCCCGCCCGGGTGGCGAAGGGAAGGCCCGAGCCCTCCCCCGGCAACGGGATGCTCGTGGCGGAGCTGCCCGTACCGAAGCGCCCCAAGGGCTCCCCGTTCACCGTCAACGACCAGCTCATGGTCGCCACAGCGCTGATGATCGCGCACTGGAACCATGAACACGGCGCCCGCCCACGCCCGTTCCGCATCACGATGCCGGTGGACGACCGCCCGCGGGACGCGACGATGCCGATAGGCAACGGCACGAGACTGGTGGAAGTCCCCTTCTCGGCCGAAGAGTTGGCCTCCCGGGACTGGACCCCTGAGGCAACCCGAGACCTCCTGCGCCGCACCTCCGAGAGAACCCGGGCCCTCAAGGCACTCTCCCGCCCGCAACTGGGCCACGGCGCCACCCTCCTGACCGCCCCCGTCCTGCCCGTGACCCTCCGCGCCGCCGTCACCCGCGGCCTGCGCAGGGCCGCCGCGCCCTGGACGTCGACGACGCTCCTGAGCAACATCGGCCGCGTGCCCTACGCCCTGGACTTCGGCGACGCGGGCCGCGCCCACGCCGTCTGGTTCTCCGCACCCGCCCGCCTCCCACGAGGCCTCACCGTGACCACGGCGTCGACGGCGGGCCGCCTGCACCTCGCGCTGCGCTGGTCGAAGACGCTGCTGAGCCACGGCGACGGCGCCCACCTGCGCGACCTGTTCGAGCACTACCTCCACGCGACGGAACACACCGAACCCCACGACCGGGGGCCCAAGTGACCACCACCACCCAGCGCCCCAGGGGCCTCCGGGACTTCTACGAGAACCCGGCCGTCCCCGTGGCATCGGGCGACGCCCGCTCCATCCGCCAGGCCCGCATCCTCGCCACCGCACTGGGCCCCGCCACCACCCGTACCGCCACGGTCCTGGACATCGGCTGCGGCGACGGAACGGCGGCGGCGACCGCGGCACCGCTGCTGGCCGGGCACCGCGTGGTCGGCGTGGACTGGTCGCAGGACGCGTTGAAGCGCGCGCACGCGAGACTGCCGTACGTCGTACGCGGCGAACTGTCCGACGGCGGGCTGCCGTTCGCCGACGGAGCGGCCGACGCCGTGCTGTTCAGCGAGGTGATCGAGCACCTCGTGGACCCGGACAGCGCGCTGGACGAACTGAGAAGAGTGCTGCGCCCCGGCGGGCACCTGATGCTGTCCACCCCGAACCTGGCCGCCTGGTACAACCGAGGCCTGCTCCTCGCCGGCGTACAGCCCGTGTTCTCGGAGGTGAGCCTGCGTGGCATCCACGGCCGCCCCGGCAAGGAGGTCGTGGGCCACCTGCGGCTGTACACGGCGCGCGCGCTGCGCGAGTTCGTCGCCGCGTCCGGCTTCGAGGTCGTACGCCTGTCGGGGGCACCGTTCCACGGCGTGCCGCGCCCGCTGCGCGCCCTGGACCGACTGGCCTGCGCCGTGCCGAGCGCCGCGTCGATCCTCCTGCTGCACGCCCGAAGGACCTGACCATGTGGTGGGGCGTGGCCGCGGCACTGATCGCGAACCTGCTCTACAGCACGGGATTCGTCCTGGAGAAGAGGGCGCTGACGGCGATGCCGTCGGTGAGCGTCCGCAGCCCCGCGCGGCTCCTGCGACAGGTGCTCGGCAGCCCACTCTGGATAGGCGGCTCGCTGGCCCTGGCGGCAGGCTTCGGCGCGCAGCTCGCCGTGTACCGCACGCTGCCGATCGCCGCGGCGCAGGGCATCTTCGTGTCGGGCCTGGTGCTCCTCCTGTTGCTCTCCTCCGTCCTGCTCGGCGAACGCACCTCGGGCCGCGAGCGGTACGCGGTCGCGGGCATCCTGATCGCACTGCTCATGGTGGTCCTCTCGCTCAGCGAGGACAACGACACGGTGGGCCACGGCGCGCCCGTGCCGCTGATCCTCACGGTGTGCCTACCGTCGCTCGCGGCGGGCGTCTGGCTGTACGGCTCCGCGGAGCGCCGTGCCAAGCACCGGCACCGGATGCCGACGGCGGGCGTCGAGTACGGCGTCGCGGTGGGGCTCCTGTACGGGGTGAGTTCGCTCGCCATCAAGGGCGTGTCCAGCTACCTGACGACGGAGGACATCGGCGGCGCGGTCGGCGACCTGCTGCGCTCGCCCTACCCCTATCTGCTGCTCTTCACCGGCGCGTTCGGCCTGATCATGTCGCAGGCGGCCCTGCAGCGCTGCCGGGCGTCCCTCATCGTCCCCGTGTGCACGACGGTGACGTCGCTGTTCACGGCGGTGCTCGGGACGCTGGCGTTCGGCGAGGCGCTGCCGCACGAGCCGGTGCGCCTCGCGCTGCGCATCGCGGGCACGGTCCTCGCCGTGTCCGTCCTCCTCGCCATGCCGAAGCACGACGCGACGGCTCCCCCGCCCTCGACCGCTCCCAAGGAGTTGACCAGCGGATGAACCCCGAAGACCCGCTGCTGAAGATCCTCGCGTGCCCGCTGGACAAGGGCCCGCTGCACCTGCTCGCCGCCGAGGAGCCCCTCGTACCGGAGGAGTCGCTGTACAACCCGCGGCTGCGGCGCCGCTATCCGGTGCTCGACGGCATACCGCAGCTGCTGCCCTCCTCCGGCGAGCAGGTCCCGGAGGAGGAGCACGAGCAGCTGCTCAAGCGCATGTCCCCGTGACGGAAACGTCCCCAGCGACGAGAACGTCCCCTGTGACGAGAGGGTCCGCATGACTTTCGCCGCCCGCGTGGCGCCCTATGTCCCCGACCGTCTGGTCGCCTCCCTGGCCCGGTTCGTCTATCCGCGCTTCGAGCCGGAGCTGGGCCGGCTGGCCGACCTCTGCCCGCCGGGCTGCGGCACCGCGGTGGACGTCGGCGGCTGGTACGGCCCGTGGTCGCACCGGCTCGCCCCGCGCGCGCACCGCGTGGTGACCGTCGAGCCGGTGCCGCACCTGGCGCGGCTCCTCGCCGCCAGTACGCCCCGCAACGTACGGGTGATCCAGGGCGCGGCGACGGACCGGCCCGGCACGGCACGGCTCTGGCTGCCGCGCGGCGACCGCGGGGAGAGAGGCGTGTCGTCCCTGGTCCGCCGGGACATCCACGACGTGGCCGTGGACGTGCCGTGCCTGACCCTGGACGGCCTGGGCCTGCGGGACGTGCACTTCGTCAAGATCGACGTGGACGGCAACGAGCTGCGGGTCCTGCACGGCGCGCGCGAGCTGATCGCCCGCGACCGTCCGGCGATCTTCCTGGAGCTGGAGGCGCGGATCCAGCCGACCGCCCCGATCGTGGAGTTCCTGACCGGCGGGCACGGCTACCGGGGCTGGGTGCTGCCGCACGACAGCTGGGTGCCGCTCGACGCGTTCGACCTGGAGGCGCACCAGTCCGGCACGTCGTACGTCGTGTCGCAGGGCCTGCTGCGCCGCGTCCTCACGCCCCGGCACCCCCGCTACGTCAACTCGGTCCTGTTCCTCCCCGACGGGCACCGCCCGGGAGCGCTCGCGGTGCGCGACGATGGGGTGCATGCCCGCTAGCGCTTCCCCCGCCCCCGGCCCGTTCACCGCGCTGGACTTCCAGCTGGTCCTGCTGCGCCGGATGGCCGACCACAACGCCGACCTGGTGGAGCGCGCACGGCACGCGCTGGGTGCCTCCGTCGCGGAGATGCGGGAGGCCAACCGCCGCTGGCAGGCGATGACCCGGTCGTCGCGGTCGCGGGGCGCGGTCTCCCGTTACCGCTCGGTCCTCGGCCCGCCCGAGGCGACGGTCCGCCGCCGGATCGGCGACCTGGAGTGCGAGGCGCTGCTGTGGCCGGTGCCGCTCTGGCCCGACCTGCGCTTCGAGGTGCTGCGCGCGCCGAACGGGGCGGTGTGGAATGAGTGGCTGGTGCGCGCGCCGGGTGAGCCCGCCCCCGAGCTGCGCACGCTCGACGACCTCACGCCCTGGTCGTGCACGGTCGACGAGGCAGCGCGCGCGTTCGCGCCGGCGCGCCCCATGGAGGGGACGGCGCCGACGCGGTGGGGCCTCGCGTTCGAGGCGGTGGACGGGGCCGGTGAACGGCGGCACTGCGTGGCCGAGTTCACCTGGGGGCTGCTGCAGCGGGTGGCGGTCAGGGAGGCCGGGTGACCCGCGGCGCTCAGAGGACGAAGACGCTCGCGGCCGTCTCCGTCCGGTACGTCTCGCCGGGATATACGAGCCACTCGACCGAGCCGGTGCAGTCGGGTCCGGAGTGGACCTCGACGATGGCGTCGGTGTTGTTGGTGATCGAGGCCGGGAACCAGTCGAAGCCGTAGCAGCCGCTCGGATCCACGTAGTCCTGGCCGTTGACGTTGAGGATTCCTTGCGCCGCGTACGCCGAGTTCGGTACGGCGAGGGCGAGTGCCGCGGCGGCTGCCAGCGCTCCGAGGGCCCTGATCGGCCCGGCCATCGCGGTCATGCGTCGTCGATTCACGTTCATGTCGCGCAGCGTAGCGGGTCGGACACTCAACGTGCCGCTTGCCATGGGGGCAAAAGCCGGACCCCGGTCTTGTTCGCCGCCTCCAACATCTGCTTATGATTCAGCGGTGTTCGATTCGCGGCACATCAAGACGTTCCACGAGGTGGTCCGGGCCGGTTCGTACTCGGCGGCCGCCCGTTCCCTCGGCTATACCCAGCCGGCGATAACCCAGCAGATGAAGGCCCTCGAACGGTCCGTGGGAACCCCGCTGTTCACCCGCGTCGGCCGCCGCATGCGCCTGACGGAGGCCGGTGAGGCGCTGTCGCGGCACGCGGGGATCATCCTGGACGACATCTCCGCCGCCCAGCAGCAGATGAACGCGATCACGCGGCTGCGCTCGGGACGGGTGCGGGTCTGCGCGTTCCCCAGCGCCAACGCGACCCTCATCCCGGAGGCCCTGGCGCGACTCTCCTCGGGCCACCCGGGCGTGCGCGTGGAGCTCCTGGAGGACGAGCCGCCCGAGTCGCTGCGGCGCGTGGTGCGCGGCGAGTGCGACATCACGCTGGCCTTCACGTATCCCGGTCTGCACGACGAGGTGCCCGAGGAGCTGGCGGAGATCCCGCTCATGGAGGACCAGCTGACCGTGCTGCTGCCGTCGGGGCACCGCATGGCACGCCAGCGCTCGGTCAAACTCGCCGAGCTGGCGGACGAGCGGTGGATCGCGGGCTGTCCGCGCTGCCGCGCGAACTTCCTGCACGAGTGCGCCGAGCTGGGCTTCGCGCCCGAGATCGCGTTCACCACCGACGACAACCTGGTGGTGCAGAGCCTGGTCGCGGAGGGGCTCGGCATCGCGATGATGCCGGGTCTCGTCCTGAACTTCCTCTGCCACCGCAAGGTGACGGGCCGCGCCCTCGACCCGGCGTCGCGGCGCCAGGTGTCGGCGTACGTCCTCAAGGACCATCTGCGCATTCCGGCCACCGCGCTGGTGCTCGACGAGCTGAAGACGGTCGCCGCCAACCGCGTCGGCTGCTGATCACCACACCTGCCTCACCCTTCACACCCATAAGCGGAAGTTGGGGGGTTGCCAAAAGACTGTCGTTGGACGTGATGGATCGGGCGGCGCGACGCTGCCGGTATGAGCACTCCGACCGCGTACCGGGCCGCCCGGACCACAGAGCGCCTCGACACCCTCGTCGCCGACGTGCGCGAGGCCGTGGGGCGCGGCCTGCCCCCCGACCTGACCGCGTACCTGGTCGGCGAACGGCTCGCCCCCCACCTCGGCTCCGCCGACCTGCTCACCGACGAACAGCGCGAGGGCGACCCCGAGCGGTACCGCCAGCACGTCCTGCACGCCGAGCACGACGGCAGCTTCTCCATCGTGGCGCTGGTCTGGCTGCCCGGGCAGCGGACCTCCGTCCACGACCACGTGTCGTGGTGCGTGACGGGCGTGCACGAGGGCGAGGAGCAGGAGCGGCGCTACCGCCTGGTGCCCGCCGCGGGCCCCGGCGGCGCGGCCCGCCTCGTCGCGACGGAGGACGTCGTCAACCCGCGGGGATCGGTGTGCGGTTTCGCGCCGCCCGGCGACATCCACCGGGTGTGGAACGCCTGCGGCACGCTCGCGATATCGATTCACGTCTACGGCGCGGACATAGCGCGCCTGGGCAGCAGCGTCCGCCGCGTGTACGAACTCCCGGCCGACCGGTAATGGCGCTGCTCGGGGAACGCACCGGAAGGTCGGGCGGCAGGCCCGGCCCACTCGCCCCCGCCGCGCCCCCGCGGCGCGCTCCGGGGAAGCTGCCGGGCCTTGCGCTCGCGACGGCCGGCGTCGCCGTCGCCTGGGCGGTGCACCACTTCGTACCCGGTGTGCCGATGCTCACGGCGGCCGTGGTCCTCGGCATCGCGGCGGCCCATGTGCCGGGCGCGGCGCACGCGTTCGTACGCGGTCCGGGCAAGGCCGGTCTGACGTTCGCGGGCAAGCGGCTGATGCGGGTCGGCGTCGCGCTGCTCGGTCTGAAGCTGAGCCTGGACGACGTGCTGGGGCTCGGCTGGGCGTCGGTGGGCATGGTGCTCTGCGTGGTCGCGGTGACCTTCCTCGGCACGTGGTGGCTGGGCCGCCGGATGGGGCTGCGCGGCAACCAGCCGCTGCTGATCGCCACCGGCTACTCGATCTGCGGCGCCTCCGCGATCGGCGCGGTCAGCGAGGTGTCCGGGAGCGACGAGCGGGACACGGCCACCTCGGTGGCGCTCGTGACCCTGTGCGGCACGCTCGCCATCGCCGTACTGCCGCTGCTGCAGCACCCGTTGGGGCTCAGCGACGCCGAGTTCGGGCGCTGGGTCGGGGCGAGCGTGCACGACGTCGGCCAGGTCGTGGCGACGGCGCAGACCGCGGGTGCGGGGGCGCTGGGCGACGCCGTCCTGGTCAAGCTGATGCGGGTCGCGCTGCTCGCGCCGCTCGTCGCGGCGGTGGCCCTCTCGGTACGGGCGCGCCGGCAGGGACGCGGCTCGGCCGAGGGGGCGGCCGGGACCCGGCGGCCGCCGCTGGTGCCGCTCTTCGTCGTCGGCTTCCTCGCCATGGTGGCGCTGCGCACGACCGGGTGGCTGCCCGGCGGTGCGATCGACGCGGCGGGAACGGCGCAGGAACTCCTGCTCGCCGCCGCCCTGTTCGGCCTGGGCAGCGCGGTCGACCTTCCGTCGCTGACGCGCACGGGCGGCCGGGTCGCGGCGCTCGGCCTGGTCTCGTGGGGCGTGATCGCGGGGATCTCGTACGTGGGTGTGGTGCTGACGTACTGAGGGGCACACCTGGCGCGACCCGAACAACCGATGCGAACGACTGGGCAGTTGTTCCCTGGAACAGGTGATCGTCGCGCCAGGAATTGCGCGGGGCGCACGTGATTGACGATGCTTACGGTGCGCGAGCGACGAACTGCAGAACGTCACCGCGACCCCCGGCCCATGTCCCATACAAGGCCGGGGAGTCGGACCCGGATCCAGGTCCCGAGCATCCCTGAAAGTCCCACAAGGAGAAGCACCACCATGAACCTCATCACGGACATCGTCGCCGGTCTCGCCCACTTCCTGGGCTGGCTCGTCTGACGTCACCCGCACCGATCCGCAGCGACGCCGTCTCCCCCGTCCCAGGGGAGGCGGCGTCGCCGTATGTCGCGTCTGCCCCCTCATCGGCGTAAGACTCTCCTGAGACCCTCCTGACACCCGGTGCAGATGACGACAACGAGGAGTACGACACGTGGATCCCCTCTTCCCGGCCCTGGACACCGCGCGCGGCGAGGCCCTCCGGTTCGGTGACCGCTCCCTGACCTACCCCGAACTGGCAGCGGTCGCCGCCTCCTTGGCCATGAGGCTGCGTGACACCGGCAGGGTCGCCGTGTGGGCGACGCCGGCCCTGGAGACGGCGGTGGGCGTGGTCGCTGCGCTGCTCGCGGGCGTACCGGCCGTACCGCTCAATCCGAAGTCGGGCGACTCCGAGCTCACGCACATCGTGCGCGACAGCGCCCCGACGCTGGTGCTCACCGAGCCGGGCACGGAACTCCCGCCCGCGCTGGCGTCCTTGGACCGCCACGACATCGACGTACAGGACGGAGGCACGACCCGGCCCGCCCCCGCCCTTCCCGAACCGCCTCCGGAGTCCCCCGCCCTGATCGTCTACACCTCCGGCACCACGGGCCCGCCCAAGGGCGCCGTCCTCCCGCGCCGCGCGATCGCCGCCACCCTGGACGCGCTGGAGGACGCCTGGCAGTGGACCGGCGACGACGTCCTCGTGCACGGCCTGCCCCTCTTCCACGTGCACGGCCTGATCCTCGGCACGCTGGGCCCGCTGCGCCGGGGCGGCTCCGTGCGGCACCTGGGCCGGTTCGGCACCGAAGGCGTCACGCGCGAGCTGGGCTCCGGGGCGACGATGCTGTTCGGGGTGCCGACGATGTACCACCGGATCGCCGAGGCCCTGCCGGACGACCCAGAGCTCGCGAAGGCCCTCGCCGGGGCGCGTCTGCTCGTGTCCGGCTCGGCGGCGCTCCCGGTCCACGACCACGAGCGCATCGCCGCCGCCACGGGCCGCCGCGTCATCGAGCGGTACGGCATGACGGAGACCCTCATGAACACCAGCGTCCGCGCCGACGGCGAGCCGCGCGCGGGCGCGGTCGGCGTGCCGCTGCCCGGCGTCGAGCTGCGCCTGGTGGACGAGGCGGGCGATGAGGTGGCGGCGGACGACCCGGAGGCGGTCGGCGAGATCCAGGTACGCGGCCCGAACCTGTTCACGGAGTACCTGAACCGCCCGGACGCGACCGCGGCGGCCTTCGCGCCGGGCGGCTGGTTCCGCACCGGCGACATGGCGGTGCGGGACCCCGACGGGTACGTGCGCATCGTCGGCCGCAAGGCCACCGACCTCATCAAGAGCGGCGGCTACAAGATCGGCGCGGGCGAGATCGAGAACGCGCTCCTCGCCCACGAGGGGGTACGGGAAGCCGCGGTCACCGGCGAACCGGACCCCGACCTGGGCGAACGCATCGTGGCCTGGGTGGTCCCCGCCCAGGCGGACGCCCCGCCGTCCCTGACGGACCTGGCGGACCACGTGGCCTCCGCCCTGGCCCCGCACAAGCGCCCACGGGTGGTGCGCTACCTGGAGTCCCTGCCGCGCAACGACATGGGAAAGATCATGAAGCGGTCACTGACACAGCAGTAGTCCCCGTCCGGGGCCCGGGGAGCGGGGCCCGGGCCCCGGAGAGGACTACCGCATGACTACCGCACCCCCACCGCCCGGACGATCTCCTGGGAAACGACCCCGCCCCGGTCGTCGCCCGCCGAGGCCCGCAGCGACACGGACCGGGCGTCGCGGGGCACCTTCACCTCGCCCTCCCAGGCGGCCTTCCTCCCCTCCCGCTCCAGCCGCACGTCCCGCCAGGTCTTCCCTTCGTCGTACGACACGGAGAGCCCGCCGCCCCCGATGGTGCCCGTGTCCGCCGCCCCCTTCACGTACTCGGCGAAGATCCCGACGTCGACGGTCCGGCCGCCCCGCACCGTGCCCGCGAGGTCCGTGTCGACGTCGAAGCCGAGGTTGAGCAGCGGCAGGAACGTCTTCCTGTCCGCGGGGGTCTCCTTCGACCTGAAGGTCCACTCGGCGTGGCCCCTGGTCGCGAGCTGCCAGCGCTCGGGGTCCAGCGTCGTGTCGGTGACGACCTTGTACGTGTGCTCGGCGGGGTCCGCGTCCCACACGTACACGCCGGAGCTCTTGCGCCGGTCGGCGCTCACGCCGTCCACGAAGACCTCGCTGACCTGCGTCATCGACTCCTCGTTCCAGACGTCGCCGAAGCCGGTGTGGTCGGGCCCCGAGTCGCCCCAGCCCGGCACGTTGAAGGCGAGGTCGTTGCCGCTGCGCGTCTGGCCCCAGCCGAGCCCGGTGCCGAGCCAGGGGTGCAGGACCGGCTTGAACCAGTCGAGGCCGGTGCGCCTGCCGCCCTTGTAGGCGACCAGGCCGCTGCGCTCCTCCAGCGCGCCGGGCCCGGTGGACACCGACTCGTGCCACAGCTGTCCCCGCCCCATGGAGACGTACTCCGTGCGCTCGGCAGGCAGGTCGATCCTCTCCTGGAAGCCGAAGCCGATGGGGAAGGTGTCGGTGACGGAGTAGCGGTACTCGCCCCCGGCCGCGGGCTTCACGGCGTGGAACTTGCTGTCCAGCGTGGCGAGTTCACGTGCGGAGGGCTCGTACGTGAGATCCCTCTTCGGGATGCCCCCTTCGTGCCCTTCCGAAAGGTCGTACACATAGGGGGTATTGCGAGTCCCGACACTCTCGACCCGCTTGTTCCCCTTCGCCGCCGCGACGAGCCGGGCCCCGTCGGCGGCGTCGACCGTGGCGACCTGCAGCGGCCGTTCGCCGTTGTCGTCCGTACCGAACCAGGCGTTGAGGCGCCCCGGCCGGTCGTCGGTCACGAAGAGCGCCCGCGCGCCCGCGTCCTGCGCGGCCTGCCCCAGCCGCGCCGGGGTGACCGCGTCCGTACGGCGCACGACGACGGCCTTGCCCCGCACGTCCTTGCCCTCGTACGCGGCCGGCGTGCCGTCACCGGCATCGACGAGCGCCCACTTCTCCCGCCCCTCGGCGATCGTCCCGCCGGGCTGGGCGACGGCCTCGCGCAGGCCCTTCACGTCCACGAGGGGCTTGCCGAGCCGCCACACGGTGCGGTACTCGAAGCTGCCGTCGGTGACCTTCGCGGTGGGCGCCGCGAAGACGCTGTCGTACTTCACGGGCACCTGGACGGCGCCCATGAGGTCGACGCCGCCAGCCTTGCGGTCGTACTCCATGAGCAGCTGCCGGGTCTCGGTGCGCCGGTCCACGTCGGCCTTGATCTCGCGCAGCTTGCGCCCGTCCAGAGTGATGGCGCGGTCCCGGTCGAGGCGGATCTGCGGATCGGCGAGGAAGCCGAGACCCAGGGAGTCCTTCCCGTGGCTGCCGCGCACGTCGAGGAAGGTCGACAGGGCGTACGTGCCGGGCTTCAGGCGCAGCTTCAGGGTGCCGGAGTCGTCGACGGCGGCGGGGAACGGCTCGGTGCCTTCCGTGAGTTGCTGCACGACGAGGTCGGCGGGGGACGCGGCACCGTCGCGGTCCTTGACGTGGACGGTGAGGGTGTACCGCTCCTCTTCCTTGACCAGCCCGAACGCGGTGCGCGCGACCTCCTTGCCGCCCGCGCTCGCGACGACGGCGCCACTGGTGTTCCCGACGGGTGCCTTCGCGCCGTGACCGGTGACGGTGGTCGACGCGGTGCCGTGGGCGGGAACGGTGAGGGTCGAGTCGGCGAGCGCGACGACGCCGTCGGCGGCACCGCGAGCGGAAAGGCTCAACTCAACAGCGTCATCACTCGCGTTGCGATAGGTGAGGACCCTCTCGACCGGCTCGTTCTCCTCATAGGGCCAGCCGTAGAAGCCGAGGTCGGCGCTGCCGGTGGCGGTGACGCGGGAGTCGACGGCGTCGGGCACGCTGACCCGACCGGAGCCCAGTTCATAGGCCGACGCTTCCACCTCTCTCGAACTGGACATCAGGGCATCCTTGAGCTGCGCGCCGGTCCAGTCGGGGTGCCGTTCGGCGAGGAGGGCGGCGACGCCCGCGACGTGCGGCGTCGCCATCGACGTACCGCTCATCTCGGTGTAGAAGCCCTCGCCCGCGGTGAGCCCGGAGCGGGCGGCGAGGATGTCGACGCCGGGCGCCGACAGGTCGGGCTTCAGCGCGTGGTCGCCGACGCGCGGACCCTGGCTCGTGAAGTACGCGGCCTCGTCGGCGGAGTCGACGGCGCCGACGGTGAGCGCGGAGTCGGCGGCGCCGGGCGAGCCGATGGAGGAGGGGGCGCCCGCGTTGCCCGCGGCGACGACGAAGAGAGCGCCGGTCTCCTTGCTGAGGGCGTTGACGGCGGCGGCCATCGGGTCGGTCCCGTCGCTCGGCTCCGACGAGCCGAGGCTCATGGAGACGACCTTGGCGTCGACGTCCCTGGCCGCCCACTCCATACCCGCGATGATCTCCGACTCACTGCCGAACCCCTCGTCGCTGAGTACCTTGCCGACGGCGAGGGAGGCGCCGGGCGCGACACCCTTCTCCCTGCCGTCGTCGGAGGCGGCGCCGCTGCCGCCGACGGTGGAAGCGACATGCGTACCGTGCCCGTTGCGGTCGGCGACCTCCTCACCCGGTATGAAACTCTTGCTCTCCCCGACACGCCCCTTCAGATCCGGGTGCTCACCGTCGACCCCGGTGTCGAGGACGGCGACCTTGACGCCCTTGCCCGTGAGCCCGGCGTCCCAGGCCTTGGGCGTGCCGATCTGCTCGTTGCTCCGCGCCATGTCGGCTTCGACGCGCCCGTCGAGCCACACCTTGTCGATGCGGGAGGACTTGGCGCGGAGGGCCTGCCAGAGGGCGCCGGGACGCTCGGCGCGGACGGCGACGCCGCCGACGCTCTCAAGCGAGCGCACCTTCTCGACCCCACGGGGCATGGGGTGGACCCCCCGCGCCCCCTTTCCGTCGTACGTGACGATGAGGGGCAGCTCGGCGCCGGCCCCGCCCCGGTCCGCGAGCCCCTGCCGGATCAGCCCGGTCACGTCGAAGAGCCGCTCGTCGAGGACGCCGGAGCGCAGGTACGGCCGCGCCTCGTCCGGCACGACGGTGACGTGCCCGTCGACCACCTGACTGCGCACGGCCCCCTCCGGTCCGTGCGTTCCGTCGGGCCGGTCGACGGTGACGGCCTGTCGGCCGCCGGGGAGCGGGGTGACGGTGACCTTGTCCCCGGTGATCAGGGTGACGGTGTGGGCGGCCGGGGGCGTGGCCGTGGCCTCGGGGGCGGCGCCGGGCGCGTCACCGGGAACGGCCACGGCACCCTGCCCACCGGGAAGCAGGGCGAACGCGAGACCGACGGCGGCCACGAGCGCGGCTCTGCGCCGCACGGGGGCTCTGGTCATGGGGCTGCCTCTCTTCGTCTCTTCGTCGGACCCGGGCGGGGCGGAGCGGGGGGTGGTGCCCGAGTGCTGCGAAGAGTGTCAGGAGGCGTGTGGCGCACGGGAGTTGGCGGGGGTGGCGGGAATCCGCCAGGGGGACAATCCGCCAGGGGGCGGCACCTGCCGCTCGCGGGCCGTGCCGTCGGCCGCTGCGTCGGTCCGCTCACGGACACATGAATGAAATCCCGTCAGATCGGCGAGTACGCACCTTTTCGGCAGCAACCCCTCCGGGTCCACTGGAACCACCGCTCCGCCCCCGTACCGCCTGCGACGCCCCCAACACCACCCGTGCGGCGGCACCCCGCCCGGCTCAGTCCAGCGCGCGGGCCGTGCCCGGCCGCCGCACGATGCGAGACAGGACCGTCGTCCGACGGTCCGTACGGTCTGCGCTCTCGGGAGGATCTGCCATGACCGTCAGTCTGGAGCAGTTGCGCCGCTGCCACATCGCCGTCGACCTGGGAGCCGCGAGGACCCGCGTGTACGTGAAGGGGGCGGGACTCGTCGTCGACCAGCCGAGCGCCGCCGCCGTCAACACGCGCACCGGCGCGCTCATCGCGGTCGGCCAGTTCGCCGAGCAGATGACGGGGCGTACGCCCGGCTACATCCGGGTGGTGCGCCCCGTCTCCGGCGGCACCGTCGTCGACATCGAGATGGCCCAGCGCATGCTGCGCAACCTGATCGGCGAGAAGCTCCGCCGTACGCTGCGCCGCAAGCCCCGGCTGCGCGCCGCCGCCTGCACGCCGCACGACGCGGACCCGCTGGCCCAGCGCGCGGCCGTCGAGACGATGGTCGGGCTCGGGGCGCGCCGCGTGGAACTGGTCGACACGCTCATCGCGGCGGCCGTCGGCTGCGGGCTGCCCGTGGAGCGCCCCGAGGCGACGATGATCCTCGTCTGCGGCGCCGCCACGACGCAGGTCGCGGTCCTCTCCCTCGGCTCGATCGTGACCGCGGAACGCATCCCCGTCGGCGGCGAGGCCATCGACAACGCGATCGTGCAGCACCTGCGCCACCACCACGAACTGATGCTGCCCTCCCAGTCCGTACGCCCCCTCCAGCTCGCGCTGCGCGGCAACGGCCTCACGCCGCAGGGCCCGGAGTCGACGGAGATCCACGGCAGGGACGTCGCGACGGGCCTGGCCCGCTCCGTCCAGGTCGACACGGCCGCCGTCCGCGACGCCATCCACACCCCGCTCACCGCCGTGCTCGACGGCATCGGCAAGGTGCTGCGCGACTGCCCGCCCGATCTGGTGGCCGACCTCGCGGACCGCGGAATCATGATGGTCGGCGGCAGCGCGCTGCTGCCCGGCCTCGACCAGATGCTGCGGGACGCGACCGGAATGCCCGTACATATCGCGGAACGGCCTGATGTATGCGCAGTACTGGGACTCGGTGCGATGCTTGAGGGCAAGATCCAACCATTGGCGCTGGCACCCCTGTCCGGCTGAACGGCCGGCGCGTGCCCTCACCCCGACCATGGAGTACGTCGTACGTGACCGAGATGCCCGATGACGATGGCGCAGACGAAGGCGGAGGCGGCGGCAGCGGCAGCGGCAGCGGCGGAGAAGCAGCGGACGCGCCGCAGCCCTCGATGCAGCCGATCCTCGAGGCGGTCCTCAGCGTCGGCACGGACCTCGAACTCCAGGCGACCCTGCAGCACATCGTGGACAGCGCGGCCCGGCTGACCGGGGCGGGGCTCGGCACGCTCGGCGTCGACGCCCCCGGCCACGGGGGCCCGGCCGAACTGTTCGTGGCGGGCGGTCCCGCGCGCCACCCCGACGGCGTGCCGTGCGTACGCCCGACCTCGGACGGCACGGTCATCGACGTACCGATCCACGTCCACGACGAGCCGTTCGGCACGCTGCTGCTCGCCGAGAAGGAGGGGGGCGGCCCCTTCACCGACGAGGACCGTCAACTCCTCCGGGTCCTGGCGAGCCAGGCGGGCATCGCCATCGGCAACGCCCGCCTGTTCGAGGCGGCCCGCCAGAGGGAGCGCTGGATCGAGGGCGCGGCGGCGGTCACCACGGCCCTGCTCACCGGCGAGGCGGCGGCGGACGCCCTGATGACGGTGGCGGACCGGGCGAGGATCCTCGCGGGCGCGGCGGCGGGCGTGATCCTGCAGCCCACGGAGGCGGGCGGCATGCGCATCGTCGCGGCGGCGACGGACGGGGAGCCGCACGGGTGGGGGGCGTCTTCACACCGACGCGCGCCGGGGGACGGGACGGCGCGTCGTGCCGGGCCCTCCGCGGACGCACCTCGCCCTGCCTCACGCACCAACCCCAGCCCCACCACCGACACCCACCCCAACGACCTGATCGGCACCACGATCGAGCCCGGCAGCGCGGTCCTCACCCAGCTCCTCGGCGGCGAACCCGTCTACATCGACGACTCGGCGACGGACCCCCGTATGACCACGCACGTACGCGCCCGCTTCGGCCCCAGCATGATGCTGCCGCTGCAGGCGGGCGGCCGCCTCATCGGCACGCTCGCGCTCCCCCGCAGGCGCGGCGCCCCCGCCTACACCTCCGCCGAACGCCTGCTCGCGACCCAGTTCGCCTCCCAGGCCGCGCTCGCCCTCGTCCTCGCCGACGCCCAGCAGAGCCGCCAGCGCCTCGCGGTCTTCGAGGACCGCGACCGCATCGCCCGCGACCTGCACGACCTCGTGGTCCAGCGCCTCTTCGCGACCGGCATGATGCTGGAGGGCACGCGCCGCAAGGCCAGGTCGACCAAGGTCGAGTCGACCCTGGACCACGCCGTGGACGAGCTGGAGTCCACGATCCAGGAGGTCCGCACCGCCATCTTCGCGCTCCAGCAGCCGCCCGCGGACGCCCCCGCGACGTTCCGGGGCAAGGTGCTGCGCGAAACGGCGGGCGCGTCCGCCGTCCTCGGCATCCAGCCGTCCGTCCACTTCGCGGGCGCCGTCGACACGCAGGTCACGGAGCCCGCAGCGGGCCACCTGCTCGCGGCACTGCGCCGGGCCCTGGCCGCGACGTCCCGCCGCACCGGCGTCACGCGCGTGGACGTCGCGATCGACGCCCGGGCCACGCTGCCGGACGGCCGCTCGGGAGTACGCCTGACGGTGTACGACGACGGGGACACGGAGGGCGGGGAGCCGGGCCGTGTGGCGGCGGGCGGCGGGCAGGCGAACGGCGCGAAGACCGACAGCGTGGAGCCGGGCGACGCGGAGGCGGAGGACGTGGCATCGGACGGCACGAGGACGGGCGGCGCGAAGACAGGCGGCGCAAAGACGGGCAGCACGAAGACAGGCGACGCGAAGACGGGCGACGCGAAGACGGGCAGCACGAAGACGGGAACCACGGCGACGTGGCAGGCCCCGCTGTAGCGCCCCGCAGCGCGCCGCAGCGCTACGCCCCCCTCAAAGCCCCACCACCGAAACCTCCGTAGCCTTCACGCTCGTCCACACCTCGGCGCCCTCCACGAGCCCCAGCTCCACCGCCGCCTGCGGAGTGATCTCGGCGACCAGGTCGGGCGCCTCACCCGAGGTGACCAGCACGCGCAGCCGGCTGCCCGCCGTGGTGATCTCACGCACCACCCCCGGCCACACATTCCGCGGGCTGCCCCCCGGCTTCTCGCAGTGCAGGGACACGGCCTCCGGCGCGATGACGGCGAGCGCCCGCGCGCCCTCCTCCAGCGGGTCGGCGACGACGAGGCGCCCCTCCCCCGCCAGCGCGAGCGTCCCGTCGGCGGCGGCCGTGCCGGGCCAGGCGTTGCGGCCGAGCATGCGGGCGACCCAGGGCGAACGCGGGTGCCGGGTGACCTCCGTGGGCGGCGCGTCCTGCAACGTACGGCCTTCGTCGAGTACGAGGACCCGGTCCGCCAGCGAGACAGCCTCGACGGGGTCGTGCGTGACGATGAGGCACACGCCGCCGAACCCGTCGAGGTGGCGGCGCAGGGTGTGCCGGACGTGGGCGCGGGTGGTCTGGTCGAGCGCGGCGAGCGGCTCGTCGAGGAGGAGCAGCCGGGGCCGGGCGGCCAGAGCCCGGGCCAGGGCGACCCGCTGGGCCTGCCCGCCGGAGAGCTGGGCGGGCCGCCGGTGCGCCAGGTGCCCCACGCCGAGCCGGTCGAGCCACGCCTGCGCCTCGCGCCGCGCCTCGGCACGCCGTACGCCCTGCGCCCGCAGCCCGTACGCGGTGTTGCCCAGCGCGTTCAGATGCGGGAAGAGCGCGCCTTCCTGAGGCACCCAGGCGACCCCGCGCCGATGCGGAGGCAGCCCCGTGACGTCGCGTTCGCCGAGCCGAAGCTCCGCGTGGGCGCGAGGCGTGAGGCCGAGGAGGGCGCGCAGCAACGTCGTCTTGCCCGCCCCGTTGGGCCCGACGACGGCGATGGTGGTGCCGGGCCGCGCGTCGAGGGTGAGCCGGTTGTACCCGGTGACGTCGGCGTGCAGCCCCCACTTCTCACCCGCCCCGACGACATCCGCGGGCGGAGCCACAGGCCCCACCTGACCACCATGCTCCTCCTTGCCCTCCTCACCCTCCTCATCGCCGCCGCCTCCGGCCCGCACAGGCCCCCGTCCCTGCCCCGAACCGCCGCCCCCCGCGGTCCACCGCCCCCTCAATCCCACCAGCACGGCCATGGCGATGGCGAGCAGCAGCAACGACAGCGAAGTCGCCGCCTCCGGCGAGTCCTGCAGCAGCAGATACACCTGGAGGGGCAGGGTCTGCGTGGTACCCGGCAGGTTGCCCGCGAAGGTGATCGTGGCCCCGAACTCACCGAGCGCCCGCGCCCAGGTCAGCGCGGCACCGGCGGCGAGTCCGGGGGCGACCATCGGCAGGGTGACGGTGAGGAACACCCGTACCGGCGACGCCCCCAGCGAGGCCGCGGTCTCCTCGAACCCGGGCCGCAGCCCACCCAGCGCGCCCTCCAGGCTGATGACGAGGAAGGGCATCGCGACGAACGTCGCCGCGACCACCGCCCCCGACGTGTGGAAGGGCAGCACGATCCCGAAGGTGTCCTCCAGCCACGGCCCGAGCAGCCCGCGCCGCCCGAACCCGAGGAGCAGCGCGACACCGCCGACGGTCGGCGGCAGCACCATCGGCAGCAGTACGAGGGACCGTACGAGCGTCTTCCCCCGGAACTCCACCCGCGCGAGCAGCCAGGCCAGCGGCACCCCGAGCAGGAGCGAGAGCCCGAGTGCCCAGAAGGACACGAGCAGCGAGAGCTTCAGGGCCTGCGTGACCCCGGGAGTCGTCAGATGACTCCCGAGGTCGCCCCACTCGGTCCGGGCGAGGATGCCGACGAGCGGCAGCAGCAGAAAGGCGACGGCGAGCACCGCGGGCACGGCGAGCGTGAGCGGCGCGCGGGGCCGCCCGCGAGAACGAGAACGGGACCGGGTCATTGGCTTGCTACGGCTTCTGGAACCCGGCGTCCCGCAGCATCTTCTGTGCCTCGGGCGTGCTGAGCCACTTCACGAACGCGGCGGCCGCCGCGCTGTTCTTGGAACCCTTCAGGGTCGCGGCAGGGTAGGAGGCGACGGCGTTCTGCGCGTCGGGGATCTCGACGGCATCGACCTTGTCAGGCGCGGTGGCGGCATCGGTCCGATACACGATCCCGGCATCGGCCTCCCCCAACTCGACCTTGCTGAGCACGGACCGCACGTTGGCCTCCTTGGAGACCGGCTTGACGTGGACGCCCTGCTTGTCGAGGACCTGCTTGCTGTAGCGCCCGACGGGCACGGTGTCGTCGGCGAGAACGACCTTCAAGTCACTGCCGCCGAGATCCTTGAGCCCCTCGACCTTCTCCGGATTGCCTTCCCGCGTGGCGATGACGAGCCGGTTCTTGGCGATGACGGTGGGCTCACCGGTCTCGCCCTTGAGCCCGTCCATGGTCTTGGTGTCGGCGGTCACCAGCACATCCGCGGGTGCCCCCTGCTTGACCTGAGCGGCGAGCTCCTGAGACCCGGCGGCGGATACGGTGATCTTCGTCCCCGGATGCTCCTTCTCGTACGCCTTCTCGGCCGTGGCGAAAACGTCGGTCAGGGAAGAGGCGGCGAGAACGGTGAGACTGACGTCCTTCCCGGCCTTGTCCTTCTTCCCGTCGCTGTCGTCGTCACTGCCGCAGGCGGCGAGCGGAACGAGCAGCGCGACGGTGGCGGCAGCGGCGACGGTACGGCGGACGGGGCGGCCGGAGAACTTCGGGGACATGGCACAGCTCCTAGCGAAAGACAGAAACGACGAAGCGACGCACTCAGGCACTACTCAGGCACTTCTCAGGCACTACTCACGCACGATCGATGTGCACGCTGGTGGACTTGACCCGGGCGGTGGCCTCGACCCCGACCTCAAGACCGAGCTCCTCCACCGCCTCGCGGGTCAGCAGCGAGACGAGCCGGTGCGGTCCGGCCTGGATCTCGACCTGCGCGGCGACGTCACCGAGCTTCACGGCGGTGACGATCCCGGGAAAGGCGTTGCGAGCGGAGGTGTACGACACGTCCTCGTCGCCCGCTCCCGCACCCGAACCCGCACCGCCCTGCCCGACCTCAACGGCAAAGGCGGCGAGATCCCGCCCGTCGATGAACCGCCGCCCGCCCTCGTCCCGATGCGTGGCGACCCGCCCGGCGTCGGCCCAACGACGAGCGGTATCGGGACTGACTCCGAGCAGACGGGCGGCCTGCCCGATTGTGTAGGACTGCATATGCGACAAGATAAGCGTGATCGCCTCGCAGATGTAAAAGTTGAGACGCTTCTCCATCGCAGATGCGCCTACGCACCCCCACGCCTGGAGAAACCTCCAAGCCGCACCCCCCGCGGCCACAGGCAGGCATAGCCCGCCCGAACCGGAGAACTCGCCATCTCATGGCACTCTTCGACGAGGACAAGCACACGCAGGACACGCGCTCCCGGGACGCGCACACGCGGGACGAGACCGAGCCCGCCCTCAGTACCGGTCCGGACCCGGAGGTCGAGCAGGCCGCCCCCGATGAGCCCACCGAGCTGCCCGCACGTTCGTGGTGGGCGGTCCTGCGGCGTACCGGCAAAGAGTTCATGGACGACGAGCTCCCCGACCGCGCCGCCGCCCTCACCTATTACGGCGTCCTCTCCCTCTTCCCCGCGCTGCTGGTCCTCGTCTCGATCCTGGGCGTGATCGGTGAGTCCGCGACCCGCACGGTCCTGGACAACCTCCAGGACCTGGCGCCGGGCCCGGTGCGGGATCTGCTCGGAGACTCCGTGCGGCAGCTGCGGGACAGCAGCGGCACGAGCGGGGTCATGGCCATCGTGGGCCTGGTGCTCGCGGTCTGGTCGGCGTCCGGCTACGTCGCGGCGTTCATCCGCACCTCCAACGCGGTCTACGACCTTCCCGAAGGCCGCCCGGTATGGAAACTGACCCCGCTCCGCATAGCCCTGACCGTGGTCCTGATGATCCTGCTCGCCATCAGCGCGCTGATCGTCGTCTTCACGGGCCCGCTGGCCGAACGCGCCGGCGACGCGATCGGCGTGGGCGACGCGGCGCTGACGGCGTGGTCCATCGCGAAGTGGCCGGTCCTGCTGGTCCTCGTCATCCTGATGATCGCGCTGCTCTTCTGGCGGGCCCCCAACGTCCGCGGCCCCGGCTTCCGCTGGCTGAGCCCCGGCAGCGCCGTCGCGGTCCTGCTCTGGCTGGTGGCCTCCGGCGGCTTCGCCCTGTACGTCGCCAACTTCGCCTCGTACAACAAGACGTACGGCACCCTCGCGGGCGTCGTCGTCTTCCTGATCTGGCTCTGGCTGTCGAACCTGGCGATCCTGCTGGGCCTGGAATTCGACGCGGAGCTGGCCCGCCAGCGGGCGATCTCCGGCGGCCTGCCCCCGGAGGAGGAGCCGTACGTGGAACCCCGCGACACCCGCAAATGGCCCCGCCGCCGCAAGCAGCGCACGGCACGGAAGGCCTAGACCGCCCGGACTTCGCCCGAACGGGCGGCCCCCTGAGGTTTGCGCGGTTGACGCAGGTGGAAACGTTCCTGCGGCCTAGCGCTGTGGTGGGGCGGGTGGGACTCGAACCCACGGCCGACGGATTATGAGTCCGCTGCTCTAACCGGCTGAGCTACCGCCCCTAACGGCGCGTCGCGCACATTTGTGCGCGCCGTCTGCCGCAGCATAGCCGCTCATACGATCTCCTGCTTCGGATGGTCGGCTTCGCTCGACCATGAGGACCTCTGGGCTGCCCGGATGGTTCCACCAGGCGCGGAACACACACGAAAAAGGACCCCCGAGAGGCATCTCGAGGGTCCTTCGTCACAGCTCTCCCGACTGGACTCGAACCAGTAACCTGCCGGTTAACAGCCGGCTGCTCTGCCAATTGAGCTACAGGAGACCGAGCTCCCCCGACTGGACTCGAACCAGTAACCTGCCGGTTAACAGCCGGCTGCTCTGCCAATTGAGCTACAGGGGATCGTCTCGTTGCATCGAACGCACCTACCTGGGAACTCTCCGGGCGGCGCGCGCTCGCTGCGACACATACATTAGCGCAAGCAGGGGGGTGCTCCGCCAATCGGTATCCCTCGGCGGATCAGCAGGCGCGCGACAGATGACTGGCAGACGACCGACAGACGCGTGACACACGTGCGAAGCCGACGCAAGGAAAGGGTGGCAGCCATGCGGTACCGGCTCACATTCGTGGCGGGACTGGCCCTCGGGTACGTGCTCGGAACCCGGGCCGGACGCGAGCGCTATGAGCAGTTGAGGAAGTCCGCCCGCGAGATCTCGCAGAACCCGGCCGTGCGCAACACCGTCGAGTCCGCGACGCAGCAGGGACGCGAGGTGGCGGGCAAGGCCTTCCACACCGTCTCCGAGCGGGTCGGCGACAAGATGCCCGACTCGGTCGCCGAGCGCGTCCGGTCCCTGCGCGAGAAGGGCCAGGGCGGCACCGGAGACGACTGGGGCACCAGCAACACGTAGCAACACCAGCAGCACGCACCACCGCGCGGATCACGGAGAGCGAACAGGGGTACGGCACACCGTGCCCCGTGCGGCAGAATTCCTTGCATGGGGATAGTCGCAGGGTTGGACAGTTCGCCCGATTTCACGCGCATCGTGGTCTGTGACACGGACACGGGTGCCGTACTGAAGCAGGGGTACGCCCCGCATCCGTTGGAGAACACCGAGGGCGGCGGGCGGCCCACGGACGTGGATCCACAGGCCTGGCTGCTCTCCCTCGGCGAAGCCGCCGGGGGCGGGCTGCTCGAAGGCGTGCAGGCCATCGGCGTGTCCGCCCAGCAGAACGCGCTCGTACCGCTCGACCAGCACGGCAACACCGTGCGGCCCGCGCTCGTCGGCAACGACCGGCGGGCGCAGGTGGCCGCCGTCGACCTCATCGACGGACTCGGCGGCCGCGAGGCCTGGGCGCAGTCCGTCGGCTGCGTGCCGCAGGCCCCGCACCCGGTGACCAAGCTGCGCTGGCTGGCGAAGAACGAGCCCGAGTCGGCTCGTCGCACGGCCGCTCTCCTGCAGGCACCGGACTGGCTCGTGTGGCAGCTCCTCGGCCGGCCCGCCCGGCGCACGACCGACCGCGGCGGGGCCTCGGGCACCGGGTACTGGTCGGCGGCGAGCGGAACGTACCGCCCCGATCTCGTCGAGATGGCCCTCGGGCACCAGGCGATGCTGCCCGAGGTGATCGGGCCCGCCGAGGCCGCGGGGACGACGCCCGAGGGGCTCCTGATATCGGCGGGCACGGGCGAGACGATGGCCGCGGCCTTCGGGCTCGGGGTCCAGCGGGGCGACGCCGTGGTGTCGCTCGGGGCGTCGGGCTCCGTGATGGCCGTGCACCACGAGGCGCTCGTCGACGCGGCCGGCAACATCACCTCCCTCGCGGACGCCACCGGCATGCACCTGCCGGTCGTCCACACCTCGAACGCCGTACGCGTCCTGCGCGGCTCCGCCGAGATGCTCGGGCTCACCGACCTGGAGGAGCTCTCCGCGCTCGCCATGAAATCGACGCCCGGCGCGCACGGGCTGGTCCTCCTCCCGTATCTGGAGGGTGAGAAGACGCCCAACCTGCCGCACGCCGCCGGGACGCTGACCGGGCTGCGGCGCGAGTCCATGAAGCCCGAACACCTCGCGCGCGCCGCCTTCGAGGGCATGCTGTGCGGGCTCGGGGACGCCCTCGACGTTTTGCGGGGGCGCGGGGTGGAGGTCCGGCGCGTGTTCCTGCTGGGCGCCGCCGCCGAGCTGCCCGCCGTACAGGCCGCGGCTCCGATGCTGTTCGGTACGCAGGTCGTGGTGCCGCAGCCCGCGGACTACGCGGCGATCGGTGCGGCGCGGCAGGCCGCGTGGGCGCTGACCGGGCAGCTGCCGCTCTGGCAGGGGGCCTCCGCGCAGGTCTTCGAGCCGGGCGAGGAGCTCGCGGTGGGGCAGGCGGTGCGGCAGCAGTACGTGACGGTGCGGGAGCAGTCCCACCCGGGGGCGTTCGCGTACTGAGGCGACCACGTGTGCGAGCCGTCCGCGGTTCCCACGTCTCTTGAGTGAACCCAGTTCTTGACCCGGGCTGAAATTTGACCGGGTCATGGGTTAATCGGTTGCGCGGCCCTGGGCCGGGTGTCGGAGGATGGGTGCGGCCTTGCCCGCCGCCCCCATCTCGCCGACACCCGACGCCCGAGACCCGACTCCTCGAGAGACCGAGCGTGCTCATACGACTCCTGCGGACATATCTGCGTCCGTACCAGAAACCCATCGTCCTGCTGGTGCTGCTGCAGTTCCTGCAGACCTGCGCCGCGCTCTACCTGCCCAGCCTGAACGCCGACATCATCGACAACGGTGTCGTCGAGGGCGACACGGGCTACATCCTCGGCTTCGGCGGCATCATGATCGCCGTCACCGTCGTGCAGATGGTCTGCAACATCGGCGCCGTCTTCTTCGGCGCGCGGACCGCCGCCGCCTTCGGCCGCGATGTGCGCGCCGCCGTCTTCGACCGTGTGCAGTCGTTCTCGGCGCGCGAGGTGGGGCAGTTCGGTGCCCCGTCGCTGATCACGCGGACGACCAACGACGTCCAGCAGGTGCAGATGCTGGTCCTGATGTCGTTCACGCTGATGGTGACCGCGCCCATCATGTGCGTCGGCGGCATCGTGATGGCGCTCGGCCAGGACGTGCCGCTCTCCACGGTCCTGGTCGCCGTCGTGCCCGTCCTCGGCATCAGCGTCAGCCTCATCGTGCGGCGGCTGCGACCCCTGTTCCGCACCATGCAGGTGCGGCTCGACACCGTGAACCGTGTGCTGCGCGAGCAGATCACCGGCAACCGCGTCATCCGCGCCTTCGTCCGCGACGACTACGAGAAGGAGCGCTTCCGCAAGGCCAACGCCGACCTGACCGAGGTCTCCCTCGGCACCGGCAAGCTGCTCGCGCTGATGTTCCCGATCGTCATGACCGTCGTGAACATCTCCTCGATCGCGGTGGTCTGGTTCGGCGCGCACCGCATCGACAGCGGCGGCATGCAGATCGGCGCGCTCACCGCGTTCCTCGCCTATCTGATGCAGATCGTGATGTCCGTGATGATGGCCACCTTCATGTTCATGATGGTGCCGCGCGCGGAGGTCTGCGCCGAGCGCATCGAGGAGGTCCTGGACACCGACAGCAGCGTGGTGCCCCCGGCGGCCCCGGTGCGCGAGCTGCGCAGCCACGGTCACCTGGAGATACGGGATGCCGGTTTCCGCTATCCCGGCGCCGAGGAGCCCGTCCTCAAGTCCGTCCACCTTCTCGCGCGGCCCGGCGAGACGACCGCCGTGATCGGGTCGACCGGCAGCGGCAAGTCGACGCTGCTGAGCCTCGTACCGCGGCTGATCGACGCGACGGAGGGCGAGGTCCTGGTCGGCGGCGTGGACGTGAGCACCATTGAACCCGCGCTGCTCGCGAAGACGGTCAGCCTCGTGCCGCAGAAGCCGTATCTGTTCGCCGGGACCGTCGCGTCCAACCTGCGGTACGGAAACCCGGACGCCACCGACGAGGAGCTCTGGCACGCGCTGGAGGTCGCCCAGGCCAAGGAGTTCGTCGAAGGTCTGGAGGAAGGGCTCGACGCGCCCGTCTCGCAGGGCGGGACCAATGTGTCCGGCGGACAGCGGCAGCGTCTGTCCATCGCGCGCACGCTCGTGCAGCGCCCGGAGATCTACCTGTTCGACGACTCGTTCTCCGCGCTCGACTACGCCACCGACGCCGCACTGCGCTCCGCGCTCGGCCGGGAGACCGCGGAGGCGACCGTCGTGATCGTCGCCCAGCGCGTGTCGACGATCCGGGACGCCGACCGCATCGTGGTCCTCGACGAGGGCCGCGTCGTGGGCACCGGACGCCACCACGAGCTGATGGAGAGCAACGAGACCTACCGGGAGATCGTGCTCTCCCAGCTGACGGAAGCGGAGGCCGCGTAATGCCCCCTGGCATCGGTGGGCCCATGCTGGGCCCCGACTCCCGTTCCATGGACTTCAAGGGCTCAGGCAAGCGGCTGCTCGGACACTTCAGACCCGAGCGCGCCACGATGTACGCGATGCTCGCGGCCGCCGTCCTGAGCGTCGCCCTGTCCGTGCTCGGCCCCAAGATCCTCGGCCGCGCGACCGACCTGCTCTTCGCGGGCATCGTCGGCCGTGACATGCCCGAAGGGGTGACGAAGGAACAGGCCCTCGACCGGCTGCGCGACCACGGCGACGGCGGCATGGCCGACATGCTCTCCGGCGTCGACTTCACGCCCGGCAAGGGCATCGACTTCGGCGCGGTGGGCGAGGTCCTGCTGCTCGCGCTCGGCACGTTCCTGGTGGCCGGTCTGCTGATGGCGGTGGCGACGCGGCTGTCGAACCGCGCCATCAACCGGACCGTCTTCCGGATGCGCGGCGACGTACAGGCGAAGCTGTCGCGGCTGCCGCTGTCGTACTTCGACAAGCGGCAGCGCGGCGAGGTGCTCAGCCGCGCCACGAACGACCTCGACAACCTCAACCAGACGCTGCAGCAGACGATGGGGCAGCTCATCAACTCGCTGCTGACCATCATCGGCGTCCTGGTGATGATGTTCTGGGTATCGCCGCTGCTCGCGCTGGTGGCGCTCGTGACGGTGCCGCTGTCGTTCTTCGTGGCGACGAAGGTCGGCAAGCGGTCGCAGCCGCAGTTCGTCCAGCAGTGGAAGACGACGGGCGCGCTCAACGCCCATGTGGAGGAGATGTACACCGGGCACACCCTGGTGAAGGTCTTCGGGCGGCAGGAGCAGTCGGCGAAGGCGTTCGCCGAGCAGAACGAGCAGCTGTACGAGGCGTCGTTCAAAGCGCAGTTCAACAGCGGTGTCATGCAGCCGCTGATGTTCTTCATCTCGAACCTGAACTACGTCCTGGTGGCCGTGGTGGGCGGTCTGCGGGTCGCGTCGGGGTCGCTGTCGATCGGTGACGTGCAGGCCTTCATCCAGTACTCGCGGCAGTTCTCGATGCCCCTGACACAGGTCGCCTCGATGGCGAACCTGGTGCAGTCGGGCGTCGCGTCCGCCGAGCGGATCTTCGAGATCCTCGACGCGGAGGAGCAGGAGGCCGACCCGGTGCCCGGCGAGCGCCCCGAGAAGCCGCGCGGGCGCGTGGAGATGTCGCACGTCTCGTTCCGCTACGACCCGGAGAAGCCGCTCATCGAGGACCTGTCGCTGGTCGTCGAACCGGGCCACACCGTCGCCATCGTCGGACCCACCGGCGCCGGCAAGACGACGCTGGTCAACCTGCTGATGCGGTTCTACGAAGTGACGGGCGGGCGGATCGCCCTGGACGGCGTCGACATCGCGGCGATGTCCCGCGACGAGCTGCGGTCCGGGATCGGCATGGTGCTCCAGGACACCTGGCTGTTCGGCGGCACCATCGCGGAGAACATCGCGTACGGCGCGCCGAAGGACGTCACGCGCGAGGAGATCGAGGAGGCGGCGCGCGCCGCCCACGCCGACCGCTTCGTGCGCACGCTCCCCGACGGGTACGACACCGTGATCGACGACGACGGCGCGGGCGTCAGCGCGGGCGAGAAGCAGCTCATCACCATCGCGCGGGCGTTCCTGTCCGACCCGGTGATCCTGGTCCTCGACGAGGCGACGAGCTCGGTCGACACCCGTACGGAGGTGCTCATCCAGAAGGCGATGGCACGTCTGGCGCACGGGCGGACGTCGTTCGTCATCGCGCACCGGCTCTCCACGATCCGGGACGCGGACACGATCCTGGTGATGGAGAACGGGTCAATCGTCGAGCAGGGCTCGCACGACACCCTGCTGGCCGCCGACGGGGCCTACGCACGGCTGTACGCGGCGCAGTTCGCGCAGGCGGTCGCCGAGGTGGACTAGCGGCCCTGCCGGCCCGGGGGCTGCCTCAGTCGAGGTAGCCCCTGAGCTGGTCCGCGAAGGCGTGGTCCCGGAGCTTGTTGAGGGTCTTGGACTCGATCTGCCGTATCCGCTCGCGCGTGACGCCGAAGATGCGGCCGATCTCCTCCAGGGTGCGGGGGCGGCCGTCCGCGAGGCCGTAGCGCAGCTGGACGACTTTGCGTTCGCGCTCGCCGAGCGTCGACAGGACGGCTTCCAGGTGCTCGCGGAGCAGCAGGAACGCCGCCGACTCGACGGGGCTCGTGGCGTCGCCGTCCTCGATGAGGTCGCCGAGCGCGACGTCGTCCTCCTCGCCGACGGGAGCGTGCAGCGAGACGGGTTCCTGGGCCAGGCGCAGGACTTCGCTGACGCGCTCGTGCGGGAGGTCCAGGTGGGCGGCGACCTCTTCGGGCGTGGGTTCGTACCCGCGCTCCTGGAGCATGCGGCGCTGGACGCGTACGACCCGGTTGATGAGCTCCACGACGTGCACGGGGACGCGGATCGTGCGGGCCTGGTCGGCGAGGGCGCGGGACATGGCCTGGCGGATCCACCAGGTCGCGTACGTCGAGAACTTGTAGCCGCGGGCGTAGTCGAACTTCTCGACCGCCCTGATCAGGCCGAGGTTGCCCTCCTGGACGAGGTCCAGCATGGTCAGGCCGCGTCCCACGTACCGCTTGGCGACGGAGACGACCAGGCGGAGGTTGGCCTCGATGAGGCGGCGCTTGGCCATCCGGCCCATGACGACCAGCTTGTCGAGGTCCAGGGCGAGTTGGGAGTCCAGGTCGGGGGTGTTGCCCAGCTTCTCCTCCGCGAAGAGGCCGGCCTCGACGGCGCGGGCCAGCTCCACCTCCTCGGCCGCGGTGAGCAGCGGGATCCGGCCGATCTCGCGCAGGTACTGGCGGAACAGGTCGGAGGACGGGCCGCCGGTGTCGGCGCGGCTGCGGGGCGCGGGGAGCTCGATGATCTCGGGGGCGAGGGCTTCGGGGCCTTCGGGAGTTCCGGGGTCCTCGGGAGCGTCGCCCTGTGGGGCGGCCGTCTCGGGGCTCTGTGCGGTTTCCCGGGCCGTTTCCTGCGCTGCCGAGGCCTCGGGGTGCCGAGTGGCTCGGCTCTGCGGCGGGACCGACTCCAGTACGTCCGTATCCGCATCCGCGCGCGGGGCGGTGTCGGTCTGGGTGAGGGTCTGGGTCTGCACGGGGGCGACCTCCAGGGTGATCGCATCTGAGGCGTGCGGCAACGGGAGAGGGACGGCGGCCTCGCCGCTGTCCGTCCCGAACACGAATTGTGGAACCGCGGGGGTCTCGGACCCGCTGTCGGCGGGTCGGCCGCGCTCCGAGGACTCAGGCACCGGAACCCAGTGTGGGGTACGACACACGGCCGCCACGAGGGGCGTGCGGTGACTTTTTGAGTCCGGTCCGTGACCGCGTGGTTACCCGACGGGTAACCCCGGTTCCCGGGCCTCAATCGCCGGGGAGCCCGGCGGGGGCTTCCGGGAGCCCGGCGGGGCGCCTCAGAGGGCGTCCGCGCCCCGCTCGCGGAGCGCCTGCCCGTACTGCTGCAGGACCCACAACTCGTTCTGCACGGCGGTCAGATGCTGCGGGTCGCCGCCCGCGCCGAGGCGGGCGAGGGTGCCCTGTACGTCGCGGATGCGGCGGTCGACGGCGCGCAGCCGGACCTGCACGAGCTGGATGCCCGCGTACATCTCGTCGACGGTCTTGCGCAGGATCGCCTCGACGGCGAGCTCGGTGACCATCGCGCGGACCGCGTCGTCGGGGGCCGCTTCGCGGACGCGTACGAGGTACTCCTGCGGGTCCTGTGCGCCGTACTCCGCGCCGCCCGCCTCCTCGATGGCGCGGCGCACCGCGGCGTAGGGCGGGGCGGTGAACTCGTCCATGCCGTACGCGTCGAAGGCCGGGGAGACCAACTGCGGGTACTGGAGGGCGAGTTTGATGAGTTCCCGCTCGGTGCGGTGGGCGGGGCTGCGCAGGTTGAGCGCGGGGCCGCTGAAGCCCTGGGGCGCGGCCTCGTACGCCGAGGAGGAGCGCTGGGCGGCGGGGGCCGGGCCCCGGCCGCCGCGGTCGCGGGCCCAGCGGGCGAGCTGGGCGACGCGCTTCACGACGAACTGCGTGTCGAGGATGCCGAGCATGCCGGCGAGCTGCACGGCGACCTCGTGCTGCGCGCCGCTGTTCTTGATGCGGGCCACCACGGGGGCGGCCTCGTCCAGGGCGGAGGCGCGGCCCGCGGGGGTCTCCAGGTCGTACCGGGCGACGATCTGGCGCAGCGCGAACTCGAAGAGCGGCGTGCGCGGTTCGACGAGGTCGGCGACCGCCGCGTCGCCCTTGGCGAGCCGCAGGTCGCAGGGGTCCATGCCGTCGGGAGCGATCGCGATGTACGTCTCGGCGGCGAACTTCTGGTCGTCCTCGAAGGCACGCAGCGCGGCCTTCTGGCCCGCCGCGTCGCCGTCGAAGGTGAAGATCACTCGGGCCGAGCCGTTGTCCATCAGGAGGCGGCGGAGGATCTTGATGTGATCGCCGCCGAAGGCCGTGCCGCAGGTCGCGATGGCGGTGGTGATGCCGGCCAGGTGGCAGGCCATCACGTCCGTGTACCCCTCGACGACGACCGCGCGGCTGGACTTGGCGATCTCCTTCTTGGCCAGGTCGATGCCGTACAGGACCTGGGATTTCTTGTAGATCGCCGTCTCGGGCGTGTTCAGGTACTTCGGGCCGTTGTCGTCGTCGCGGAGCTTGCGCGCGCCGAAGCCCACCACGTCGCCGCCGATGTCGCGGATCGGCCACATGAGGCGGCCGCGGAAGCGGTCGATGGGGCCGCGGCGGCCCTCCTGGGAGAGGCCGGAGAGGGTGAGCTCCTTGTCGGTGAAGCCCTTGCCGCGCAGGAAGCGCGTGAGGTGGTCCCAGCCGGCCGGGCTGTAGCCCACGCCGAAGTGCGCGGCCGCCGCCTGATCGAAGCCGCGCTCGGCGAGGAACTTCCGGCCGATCTCGGCCTCGGGGCTCTCCAGCTGGTCCACGTAGAACTGCGCGGCGATCTTGTGGGCCTCGACGAGGCGGATCCGCTCCCCGCGCTGGTGCGCGGGGTTGTACCCACCCTCTTCGTAGCGCAGCGTGATGCCCGCCTGGGCGGCGAGACGCTCGACCGTCTCCGAGAACGTGAGGTGGTCGATCTTCATCACGAAGGCGATCGTGTCGCCGCCTTCCTGGCAGCCGAAGCAGTGGAAGAGACCCTTGCTCGGGCTGACCTGGAAGGACGGGGACTTCTCGTCGTGGAAGGGGCACAGGCCCTTGAGGTTTCCGCCCCCCGCGTTGCGCAGCTGGAGGTAGTCGGAGACCACGGCGTCGATCGGGACCGCGTCCCGAACCGCCTTCACGTCTTCGTCATTGATCCTGCCTGCCACGTAGGAATACTACGGCTCGCCTGTGACACTCCTGCCCGGCCGGTCACCCCAGGAGCGCCGCCAGAGGGGTCGAGGGGTCCGCGAGGGCGTCCGGGTCGGGGCGCACGCCCTTCCGGATCAGCTGCTGGATCGGGTCCGTGACGTCCCACACATTCACGTTCATGCCCGCGAGGACCTGCCCGTCGCGCAGCCAGAAGGCGATGAACTCCCGCTTTCCGGTGTCGCCGCGCACCACCACTTGGTCGTACGTCCCCGGGGGCGCCCAGCCCGAGTACTCCAGGCCGACGTCGTACTGGTCGGAGAAGAAGTACGGCACGCGGTCGTACGTGACGTCCTGGCCGAGCATCGCGCGCGCGGCGGCCGGACCGCCGTTCAGGGCGTTGGCCCAGTGCTCGACGCGCAGGCTCGTCCCGAAGAGCGGGTGGCGGACGGCGGCCACGTCGCCCGCCGCGTAGATGTCGGGGTCGGAGGTGCGCAGCGACGCGTCGACGGCGATGCCGCCCCCCTCGGCGCGGTCGACCAGGGCGAGGCCCGCGGACTCGGCGAGGGCCGTGCGGGGGGCCGCTCCGATGGCCGCGAGGACGTCGTGCGCGGGGTGCTCCTCGCCGTCGTCCGTGCGGGCGGCGAGGACCATGCCGTCCTGGCCCGCAATCTCGGTGAGCCGTGCGCCGAAGTGGAAGCGGACGCCGTGCTCGGCGTGCAGGTCGGCGAACATCTGGCCGACCTCGGGGCCGAGGACGGCGTGCAGCGGGGTCGGCTCGGCCTCGACGACCGTGACCTCCGCGCCGTACTCACGGGCGGCCGCCGCGATCTCCAGGCCGATCCAGCCGGCGCCCGCGATCACCAGGTGGCCGTTGTCCCTGCCGAGGGAGGCGAGGACGTGCCGGAGGCGGTCGGCGTGCGCGAGGCGGCGCAGGTGGTGGACGCCGGCGAGGTCGGTGCCCGGGACATCGAGGCGACGGGGCTCGGCGCCGGTGACCAGCAGCAGCTTGTCGTAGTGGATGACGGCGCCGTCGCCCAGGCGGACGCTCCTCGCCGCGCGGTCGATGGCGACGACGGTCTGCCCCAGGTGCAGCTCGACGTCGGCCTGCGCGTACCACCCCGGTTCGTGGACGAAGACGCTGTCGCGCTCCTCCTTGCCGAGGAGGTACCCCTTGGACAGGGGCGGGCGCTCGTAGGGGTGGTCACGCTCGTCGCTGATGAGGATCACCCGGCCGGTGAATCCTTCGGAGCGGAGCGTTTCGGCCGCCTTGGCGCCGGCCAGCCCTCCTCCGACAATGACGAACGTCTGATCCGCGTCGACCACTTGATGCCTCCTTGCCCGGGGTACCGGGGGTGTACCCCGGAAGAACTCAGTCTTGCCACACTTGCCAACTGGGCTTGCCGCCACTGGGAGCGTCCCGCACGCGACGTGATGGCGGAAGGGGGCCCGCCCCCGACCGACCACATCACGTCACGCCTTCACCGGCCCTCAGGGCCTCGATGTCAGGCGGGTGTGCAGGGCGCGGGCCGCGGCGTCCGTCAAGGACGCGATCTGGTCGATCACGACGCGCCGCGCGGCACGGTCGTCGGGCGCCTCGTCGAACAGCGCGCGGAACTGCGGGTCGAGTCCGTCGGGGGCGCGGGCGGTGAGCGCCTCGGCGAGCTCGGCGACGACGATGCGCTGGTCCGCGCGGAGCCGCTCCTGCGCGGGCCGCTGCATCACGTAGCGATCGGCGACGGCCTTGAGGACCGCGCATTCGTACCGCGCCTCGCGGGGCACGACGAGCTCGGCGGCGTACCGCGTGAGAGGGCCGTTGCCGTACCGCACGCGCGTGGCCGTCTCCGCCGCCAGACAGAAGCGGCCGATGAGCTGGCTGGTGGCGTCCTTCAACCGGGCCTGCGCGACGGCCGATCCGTCGTACCCGTGCGGCCACCACTCCTGGTCCAGGAGGCGGTCGAGGGCCTGGGCGAGCTCTTCGGGGTCGGTGTCCTCGGGAACGTACCGCCCCAGGGCCACGGCGTAGATGTCCTGGCGCTCCGGTTCGGCGTGCAGCGCGTTCGGGTCGATGTGCCCGGCGTGCAGGCCGTCCTCGAAGTCGTGGACCGAGTACGCGACGTCGTCCGACCAGTCCATGACCTGCGCCTCGAAACAGGTGCGCTGCCCGGGTGCCTCTTTGCGGATCCAGTCGAAGACGGGACGGTCGTCTTCGTAGACACCGAATTTCACCGACGACGGATCGGTGGGGTGGGCGCCGAGCGGCCACGGATATTTGGTGGCGGCGTCGAGGGCGCCGCGCGTGAGGTTGAGTCCCACGCTGACGAGCTCGTCGGTGGCCCCGGAGCGGATGAAGCGCTTCGGCTCGATGCGGGTGAGCAGCCGCAGCGACTGGGCGTTGCCCTCGAAACCGCCGCAGTCCCGCGCCACTTCGTTCAGCGCCTGCTCGCCGTTGTGCCCGAACGGGGGATGCCCGAGGTCGTGGGAGAGGCAGGCCGTCTCGACCAGGTCGGGGTCGCAGCCGAGCGCCGCACCGAGCTCGCGGCCGACCTGGGCGCACTCCAGGGAGTGCGTCAGGCGCGTACGGGCACTGGCGTCCCAGGCCTGGCTGCGGGTGCCCGGCGTGACGACCTGGGTCTTGCCCGCGAGGCGGCGCAGGGCCGCGGAGTGCAGGACGCGCGCGCGGTCGCGCTGGAAGGCCGTGCGCCCCGGCCTCTTGTCGGGCTCGGTGGCCCACCGCTCCACGGCTGCTTCGTCATAGGCGCTGTACGCCTCGTATCGCGCGTTCGGTGCTGTGCCTTCCATGCACCGACAGTAGACGCAAGCAGTGACAAACAGGGATCTGGCCTCATGGATTCGGCCTCGCTCAGACGCTGCTGAGGATGCGTCGGGAGGCCGGTGCCGGTGCGCTGCGTGCCTGGTCGTAGCGGAGCAGGACGAGGCGGGCGAGTGCGGCGTGGGGGCCGAGGGGGGCCGCGGCGATCCAGGGGGCGGCGCCCGCGCTCCGGGTGGCGAAGCGGCCGGGCGCGGTGAAGTAGGAGGCGACGGCGGTACGCGTCCGCCCCTCCGCGGCCAGCCCTTCGAGCGCCTCCGGGACGCCGCGGGGGCAGGCCGGGGTGGGTGCGGCGTAGGCGGGGACGACGGGGACGCCCAGGCGTTCGGCGAGCAGCCCGGCGGCGGCCTCCGTGTCGGCGGCCGACTCCGGGTCACGGGAACCGGCGGCGGCGAGGACCACGGCGTGCCTGCGCCGCGCACCCGCCCTCGGCCCGACCCCGGACCCGGACCCGGCCCCGACAGGTCGCTCGGGCCAGCCGGCCTGGACGAGCCGGGCGTGCAGCGTCTCGGCGAGGAGCGGGTGGGGGCCGAGCGGGGCGGCGACGCGGGCGTCGAGGGCGGGGAAGCGGGCGGCGGCCGCGGGGATGTCGCGCTTGACGTGCTGGCCTCGGCCGAGGAGGAGCGGGACGAGGACGGCGCGGGCGCCGGGCCCGCCGTGTTCGCCCAGCTCGTGCAGCGTGTCGGTGAGCAGCGGTTCGTTCAGCTCGATGTGGCCGAGCCGGACGGCGACTCCGGGTCGCTGCTCCCGGACGCGCTCGGCGAGGGCCATGACGGTGGTGAGGGCACGCGGGTCGCGGCTGCCGTGGGCGACCAGGACGAGGGCGGGGCGGCGGCTGGAAACGCGATCCATGATCGTCATGAATCGAGGATGGCCGGGACGTGTTGCGTAGGCGTTGCGCGGCGGTGACGACTCTTTTCGCCGGGCTCACGGCGGGTGGCGGCGCGGTGTCAGGGGCGGGGCGGGATGCGTCTCGGGGTGCGGTCGGGGACGGTGTCGGGGGTGTTTCGGGGGCATGGGTCGCTGACGTGGCCGGCGGGGCGGCTTACCGTTGAGGCAGAGATCGGATCGGGGGGATCCGGCGGGGCACGGGGCACGGGGGCGGATCGCCGATGAAGAGACGTGGAGACCTGACGGCGCGGTGGACGGCGTGGCGGGCGGCGCGAGGGACGGGACGACCGCGCAGACCGGCGTGGCTGCGACTGCCGCGCACACGGAAGGAACAGCGGCGGACGATACAGGCGGTGATGGCCCTGTGCGTGCTCGCGCTGCTGCCCGCGACCTGGCTGTTCGTGTCGACGGAGGACAGGATCGGGTCGGTCGCCGATGCGCCGCGCGCCCGGGTGGCCGTGGTCTTCGGCGCCGGACTGTGGCAGGGCGAGCCGTCGCCGTATCTGGCGCACCGGCTCGACGCGGCCGCGGAGTTGTACCGCACGGGCCGCATAGAGGTCGTGCTCGTCACGGGGGACAACAGCCGCGAGGAGTACGACGAGCCGGACGCGATGCGCACCTACCTGAAGAAGCACGGCGTGCCGGACCGACGGATCGTCAGCGACTACGCCGGGTTCGACACCTGGGACAGTTGCGTGCGCGCCAAGAAGATATTCGGCGTGGACCGTGCGGTGCTGGTCAGCCAGGGCTTCCACATACGCAGGGCGGTCGCGCTGTGCGACGCGGCGGGCGTCTCGTCATACAGGGTCGCGGTGGACGCCAAACACGACGAGACCTGGTACTACGGCGGCGCGCGGGAGGTCCTAGCGGCGGGTAAGGCGGCGGTCGACGCGGCGCTGAAACCGGATCCGCACTTCCTCGGTCCGCGGGAGCCGGGCGTGTCCCGCGCGCTGGCAGCGCCACGCTGAACCCGGAACGGAGGCACGGAGGCACGGAGGCACGGAGCCACGGGTGTCTTGCGGCAGCGGGGCACGGGCGGCTCACAGTGAGCCGCGGTCCCCGCTGAGGTCGGCTTACCGCGTGCGTAACGCGGGCGGGTCGGGGCGTGTAACAAGTCCGGCGGAGGCTGGACCGCATGCACTCCACGGCGACACCGGCGGTACCTGCGACACCTGAGACGACCGCGACCCCCGCAGCACCCGCGCCCGCGGGCTCGTCCGCGACCTCGACCCACTGTCCGTACTGCGCGCTGCAGTGCGGGATGGACCTGGTCACGGGCCCCCAGGGGGTGGAGGTCGTGGAGCGGACCGGGTTCCCGGTGAACAAGGGAGCCCTGTGCGGCAAGGGGCGCACGGCACCCGCGGTGCTCTCCTCCCGGGTGCGCCTGACGGAGCCGCTCGTCCGGTCCCGCGCCACGGGTGAGCTCACGCCGGCCACTTGGGAGGAGGCGCTCGACCGGGTCGCCGACGGGCTGATCCGTACCCGGACCGAGTACGGCGCGGACGCATGCGGGGTGTTCGGCGGGGGCGGTCTGACCAACGAGAAGGCGTACGCGCTGGGCAAGTTCGCGAGGGTCGCGCTCGGCACGTCGCAGATCGACTACAACGGACGGTTCTGCATGTCGTCCGCCGCGGCCGCCGGTCAGCGGGCGTTCGGGCTCGACCGGGGGCTGCCGTTCCCGCTGGCGGACATCCCGCGCACGGGGTGCGTGATCCTCGTCGGGTCGAACCTCGCCGAGACGATGCCGCCCGCGCTGCGGTATCTGACGGAGCTGCGGGAGAACGGCGGCACGCTGATCGTCGTGGACCCCCGGCGGACCCGGACCGCCGAGCAGGCGGATCTGCACCTGGCGCCGCGGCCCGGCACGGACCTCGCCCTGGCGCTCGGCCTGCTGCACCTGATCGTGGCGGAGGGCCGCACGGACGACGCGTTCATCGAGGAGCGGACGAGCGGATGGGAGGAGGCGAGGGCGGCGGCGATGGCGCACTGGCCGGAGCACGTCGAGCGGATCACTGGTGTGGCGGTGCCGCAACTGCGGGACGCCGTGCGGCTCTTCTGCGGTGCCGACGCGGCGATGGTGCTCACCGCGCGCGGTCCCGAGCAGCAGTCCAAGGGCACGGACACGGTGGGTGCGTGGATCAATCTGTGCCTGGCCACGGGGCGCGCCGGACGGCCGTTCTCCGGGTACGGGTGCCTGACGGGGCAGGGCAACGGTCAGGGCGGGCGGGAGCACGGCCAGAAGGCGGACCAGCTGCCCGGCTACCGGAAGCTGACCGATCCGGCGGCGCGGGCCCATGTGGCGGGGGTCTGGGGAGTGGACCCGGACTCGCTGCCGGGCCCGGGCAGGTCGGCGTACGAACTGCTCGACGCGTTGGGCGGCGACATCAAGTCGCTGCTCCTGATGGGGTCCAACCCGGTCGTCTCGGCGCCGCGGGCCGCGCATGTGGAGGAGCGGTTGCGGTCGCTGGACTTCCTCGCGGTGGCGGACGTGGTGCTGTCCGAGACGGCGCGGCTTGCGGACGTGGTGCTGCCGGTGACGCAGTGGGCGGAGGAGACGGGGACGGTGACGAACCTGGAGGGGCGGGTGCTGCTGCGGCAGCGCGCGGTGAGCGCGCCGGCCGGAGTGCGCGGCGATCTCGACGTGCTGCACGGGCTCGCGGAGCGGCTCGGGCACGGGAAGGGGTTCCCGACCGAGCCGGAGGAGGTCTTCGAGGAGTTGCGCAGGGCGAGCGCGGGCGGGCCCGCGGACTACTCGGGGATCAGTTATGAGCGGCTGAGGGAGGACGACGGGAAGGGGGTGTTCTGGCCGTGTCCCGAGGCTTCGGAAGGTGGGGTGGCCGAAGGGACGCCGCGGTTGTTCCTGGAGCAGTTCGCCACCGAGGACGGGCGGGCGCGGTTCGTGCCGGTGGTGCACCGGGACGCGGCGGAGGAGCCGGACGCGGAGTATCCGGTGCTGCTGACGACGGGACGGGTGCTCGCCCAGTACCAGTCCGGGGCCCAGACGCGGCGCGTCGACGAGCTCAACGCTGCGGCTCCGGGGCCCTTCGTGGAGCTGCATCCGCGGCTCGCCGCGCGTCTGGGGGTCGGGGAGGACGATCCGGTCGCCGTCGTCTCACGCCGGGGGCGCGCGGTGGCTCCGGCGCGGGTGACGTCGGCGATCCGCTCCGACACGGTGTTCATGCCGTTCCACTGGCCGGGCGAGGGGCGGGCCAACACGCTGACGCATCCCGCACTGGATCCCGTGTCTCGGATGCCGGAGTTCAAGGTGTGCGCGGTGCGGGTGGAGCGGGCGTGAGACGAAGCGGAGCGGGCGTGAGACGGAGTGGAGCGGGCCCGGAGCCGAGGCCCCGGTCCCGCGGTCGTGCAAGGGGAGGTGGGAATCAGCAGGTGCGGCCCGTGTACCAGGCACCGTCGACGTCCGAGGCGGAGCCGATCCAGGTCACGCCGGGGCCCACACACTGCTCGCTGTTGGGGCCCCAGTCGTCGATCTCGATCACGATGCGCGAGCCGTCGCTCGTGCAGTGGTTGTAGTAGGCGTCGCTGCCCGTCTCGTAGAACCCGCAAGGGTTCTGGATGGCCGCGGGCTCGGCGGAGGCCGAGGACGCCATGGTCATACCGAGGCCGACGGCCAGGGCGCCGATGATGGCCGGCAGGGAACGGCGAACTCGCATGAGCGACTCCTTCTAAGACAAGGTGCACTGGCACCGACACGCACACCTGGAGGTGCACACGCAGAGCTTCGCGGTGCTCACTTTCCGTGGTCACGCGAACTCGCTCTCACGAGTGATTCAGATCACCGGTTCGGGTGCGTAAGCGTTTGAGCTGCGCATTTCGGTGTGAGGCCCAGTCGCCCGCGCCGATGACCGAGCCGGAGGTGCGGAGACCGGCGGCGATGCGCGGGGCCGCGACGTAGACCCAGGCGCGGACGGGGGTGCTGGTCCGGTCGAGGACGTCGCGGACGACGCGTTCGTAGAGGTTGCCGGGGTCGCCCGGGGTGTACTCCTCCAGGAGGTCCAGGGCGGTGAGGAGGGGGGCGTAGGCGGCGGGGAGTGCGGTCAGGAGTTCGCCGTGGACCGGGCCCTCGCCGGGGTGCTCGACGGCGTACGGGTAGCCGGGGCCGTCGTAGAGGAGCGCGTCCGGCAGGAGGGCGGGCTCCTCCCTCGCGGTCCTGCCGCGCAGGTGGACGGCGTGATTGGGTTCGCCGGGGCGCAGCGTGCCGTACACGAAGAACGGCAGCCGGGCCGTGCCGAGTTCGTCGTCGCTCATATGCCGATTGTCCACAGCGGCGCCCATGCGCAGGACGTCGCGGGTCGAGCGGCATGGGCTTAGGTCCCGAGCCCGGCGATGACGACCGCCTTAGGGGCAGTTGTTACACAACCTCCCGATTTCTGTGATGGAGGGTTCCTAACGTCGAGAGCGGTGGCCGGTCCCCCTGCCGAATCCCCGGTGCAGCCCTGGACCGGCCACCACCAGCACCAGCGCCCCTCACGTGACGGTCAGCCACCCATGAATCCGATGCCCCGCCGCCTGCTCCTGCCGGGCGCCGCTCTGTTCGCCGTCATGGCGGTCCTCGTGCTCGCGGGGTGTGCCAGCACGGACGGTCTCGGGCACGGTGGTTCCGCGCCGTCCGTGTCCGTGCAGCCGCGCCCGGAGGCGGTCTGGCCCGCCTGGGCCGGCAGGACGTCGCGGGCGCCCGGCGCCGAGGCGTCCACGCGCCAGCCGCCTCCGCGGCCGTTGCGGGGCGTGGAGGCCGGTCCGGGCGGGCTGGCCTCGATGGACGTGCACGCCATCCTGCGGGCCGACCCCCGTACGAAGCCGCTCGCCGACCGCGGGATGATCGACCGCCCCGGGCGGGCCGGGATTCGGCCGCCGATGTTCCTGGACCTCACCGGCGACAAGAAGCCGGACATGCTCGTGGCGGCCGACACGGAGAGCGGCCGTTCGATCCTCGCCGTCTACACCGAGCGCGGCGGGAAGATCTACCCGATCCTGTTCACCTCCGGCAGGAGCGTGAGCGTGGAGACCATCGGCCCCGATCTGCTGGTGCGCACGCCGTGTTCGGAGGGCGGCGAGCAGGCGGTCCGCTTCCACTGGGACGGCGCGCGGATGTCCACGGTCAGCGACATCAAGAACTACAAGCGGTCGTCCCGCCCGGCCGGGCCGGCCGATCAGCGCCCCAGCCCCTCCGACTCCCCCTCCCCATGGGGCCCTTGACGGTGCGCGGGGCCGTGACCCGGGTCCGTGCCGCGCTCAACGGTCTCGGGCTGCGCTGGAAGATCGCCGCGCTGCTCGCCGTGGGCTGCGCGGTGGTCGCCGTCGCCATCGGGCTGCTCGTCCACCACGCGCGGCTCGACCAGATCTCCTCGGGCGCCCGGTCCGGTGCGTTCGCCCAACTCGTACGCGTACGGCAGCTGTACGAGCTGACGGGACAGGTCGACCAGGCCGACACCGACGCCGGTGTCGACGACCCCGAGGTGCCCGCCGCGCTGCGCAGGGCCGCGCTGGCCGGGCAGCGCACCACCTACCTCGACATGACGTCGGACGACCCGTGCGTGTGGGCGGCGCGGCCGGTCGGCGACAACCCCCGGCATGTCCTGTCCATCCGTGAACCGCTGCGCGAACAGGCCGACGACATGGCGGAGTTCGACCGGCGGCTGCTGGTCTCGGGCGCCGTCGTCGTCGGACTCGCCGCGCTCGGGGGCGCCGGGCTCTCGAGCAGGCTCAGCCGCGAGCTGCGTACGGCGGCGGCCACCGCGCGCCGCATCAGCCAGGGCGACCTCGACGCCCGTATCGACCATCCGCGCCCGCCCGGGGTGCGGCACGGCAAGGACGAGGTGGCCGAACTCGCCACCGCCGTCGACACGATGGCCGCCTCCCTCCAGCAGCGTCTTGAGGCCGAGCAGCGTTTCACCGCCGACGTCGCCCACGAGCTGCGCACCCCGCTGACCGGACTGCACACGGCGGCCGAGCTGCTGCCGCCGAGCCGCCCCACCGAGCTCGTGCGCGACCGGGTCCGCGCCCTGCGCACCCTCACCGAGGACCTCCTCGAAGTGGCGCGCCTCGACGCGGAGGTGGAGAAGCCCGACCTGGAGGTGCACCGGCTGGGGCCGCTCGTCGAGTCCATCGCCGAGCGCGCGGGCGGGTCGGCGGCGGCGTTCACGGCGGAGGGTACGGAGAGCGCGTACGACACGTTCGTCCGTACCGACGCGCGCCGTCTGGAGCGCATCTTCACCAACCTCGTCTGCAACGCCCGCAAGCACGGCGGCGATCCGGTCGAGGTGCGGGTCGACGGCGTCGAGGTGACGGTCCGCGACCACGGGCCCGGCTTCCCCGACCGCCTCCTCGACGACGGCCCGCAGCGCTTCCAGACCGGTGCGCGGGAGCGCGGCCAGGGCACCGGCCTCGGCCTGACCATCGCGTGCGGGCAGGCCCAGGTGATCGGCACCCGCGTGGAGTTCTCCAACGCCGCGGACGGCGGCGCGGTCGCGGTGGTGCGGCTGCCACGGGCCTGACCCTCCCGCTGCCACGGGCCTGACCCTTCCGCTGCCACGGGCCTGACCCTTCCGCTACCGCGGGCCTGACCCGCCGCGGCGGGGGCTCATTACGCTGACCGCATGACGCACCGCCTCGCACCGAAAGCCAAGGAAGCCACCATCGGCGAGCTCGCAGCGCGCAGCGGGGTCGCCCCCTCCGCCCTGCGGTTCTACGAGGCCGAAGGGCTCATCACGTCCCGCCGCACATCGGGCAATCAGCGCCGCTACAGCCGCGACACCCTGCGCCGGGTCGCCTTCATCCGCACCTCGCAGCAGCTCGGCATGCCGCTCGCCACGATCCGCGAGGTGCTCGCCCTCCTCCCCGAGGACCGCACGCCGAACCGCGCGGACTGGGCGAGGATCTCCGAGTGCTGGCGCGAGGACCTCGACACCCGCATACGGACCCTGCAGCGGCTGCGCGACAACCTCACCGACTGCATCGGCTGCGGTTGTCTCTCCCTGTCCAGGTGCGCGCTGTCCAACACGTGGGACACGCTGGGCGCACGCGGCCCCGGCCCGCGGCGCCTCGTGGAGAAGCGGATCCCGTGCGCGACGGGCTCCTGCGAGGGCACCGCGGAGAACGACAAGGAACAGGAGGACGTGTCCGCATGACCGGCCCCACACCGGCACAACTGGCGCAGCGCGTCGAGGTCGACGGGCGGCCCGCGACCGCCGAGAGCCTCCTGTGGCCCGCCCTCGTCCAGACCGGCCACTTCACCGCGATGCAGGTCAGGGGCGGCAGGGTGCGCGGCCTCGACCTGCATCTGGCACGGCTCGACGCGGCCACGCGTGAACTGTTCGGGGACGGGGTCGACGGGGAGCACGTGCGCGGTCTCGTCCGGCACATCCTGCGCGACGACATCACGGACGCGTCCGTACGGGTCTACGTCCACGCCCCGGCCGGGAAGCCGTCCCACCTGGTCACCGTCCGGCCGCCCACGGAGCTGCCCGCCACCATGGAGGAGCGGGCGCAGTCGCTGCGTTCCGTGGCGTATCAGCGGCCCTTCGCCCACATCAAGCACCTGGGCGGATTCGGGCAGGCCCGCCACGCGGAGCTCGCGCGGGCCGACGGCTTCGACGAGGTGCTGCTCACCGGTCCCGGCGGGGAGGTCAGCGAGGGCGCGGTCACGAACGTCGCCTTCTTCGACGGCGCGGGCATCGTCTGGCCGGACGCGCCGCACCTGGCCGGCATCACGATGCGGCTCGTCGAGTCGCGCCTGCCCGCCGCGGGGCTGCCCAGCCGGCACGCCCCCGTGACCCTCGCGGACCTCCCCTCGTACCGGGCGGCCTTCGTCACGAACGCGTGGGGAGTACGTCCCGTGCGGCGGATCGACGACGTCGCGTACGGGGTCGACGAGCAGCTGATGGCGCGCGTGGCGGGGGTGTACGAGGACGTGCCGTGGGACACCGTCTGACGGCCGGGCCGCCCCGGCGCGGAGTCGTACCGCGGGACCGGGTCACCCATTCACAGGCGCGCCGCGCGCCCTTCGGGCACGGGGGCTCGGCACGCCGGTGACCTGCTGGAACGTTCCTCCCGCTGCGTCAGGAGGCGGCCGCACGCCACCTTTCTGATGCCCCATCAGGAGGCGTGGGCCGCCGAGTGCCACTTACCTCGGTAGAGCGGGGTTCGACCGACGCAGCGGCACTTGGGGGTGCCGCGGGCCGTGCCCGTACGAAGGCCCTCGGAGGAACGACCACATGCGCTACGCCCGTCTGCTGACCGGTACCGCTCTCGCCGTGGCTGCGGGCGCTCTGGCCGTCCCCGCGGCCGCCGCTCCCGGCCCGCCCGCCGGGGGCCTGGAGATCCGTCCCGCCACCGTCACCCCCGGCTCCGCCGTCACCGTGCACACCACCGCCTGCGGCCCGGGCGGCACGGCGGCCGGCGACGCGAGCGCGGTGGGCGCGGGCACGTTCACGATGGCCCCGGGCAGGCGTCCGGACGGCGGCGAGACCGCCGCGGGGCGGTTCGAGGTGCCGCCGTCCGCGCAGCCGGGCACGTACGAGATCGTCGCGAAGTGCTCCGGGTCCGGCGGATCCGGTGCGAAGGACAAGCGGATCGCGGGCGATCTCATGGTCACGATCACCTCCACCGCCGCCGCGGGTGAACGCCACCAGCGGCAGCTCCCCAAGGGGCACGTGAAGACGGGGGTCGGCGGCGCACTCGGCCCCGACCCCGTGCAGACCGCGGCGGGAGTGGCGGCCCTGGCCGTCGCCGCCGCGGGCGGTACCTGGCTCCTGCATCGCCGGGCGAGAGGCGACAGGATCTGACGGACACCCTCCGCTGTCCACCGGTACCGCCGCCCCCGCCCCCTCCCGGCCCGTGTCCCCTCGCGGGCCGGGAGGGGGACGAGGGGACCGGCCCGCCCGACCCGAGGAGGTCGTCGTATGCGCCGCACGCGAACCGGTACGCGACTCCGCACGCGCCTGCGTACGCGCCTCCGCGCACGGTCGCGTACGCGGTCCGGCGTCGGCCGCAGAGCAGGCAACGCCGTCATAGGCACGGTCAGCGCGGTGGCGCTGTGCTCCGGGGCGTGGCTGCTCAGCAGCGGATCCGCGTCGCACCCACCGCCCCAGCCGTCCGCCGCACAAGCCGCGCAGACCGACCAGAGCGACCAGAGCGACCAGAGCGCCCGGACCGCGCGAGCCACGGCCCCTTCGACGGGCGAGCACGGCACGGCTCCCCTCCCCCCGTCCCCGCCCGACCGCGTGCGGATCCCCGCCATCGGCGTCGACACGCCCCTGATGGGCCTCGGCCTGACCCGGCAGGGCAGCCTCGACGTGCCGCCGCCGGAGCGCAAGAACCTCGCGGGCTGGTACGAGGCCGGCACCACGCCCGGCGAGCGCGGCACCGCCATCGTGGCGGGCCACGTCGACAACAAGGAGGGGCCCGCCGTCTTCTACGAGCTGGGCGCGCTGCAGAAGGGCCGCACGATCGAGGTCGAGCGCAGGGACGGCAGTGTCGCCGTCTTCACGGTCCACGCGAACGAGGTGTACGACGCGGCGGACTTCCCCGACGAGAAGGTGTACGGCGCCGCGTCACGCCCGGAACTGCGGGTCATCACGTGCGGCGGCAAGTACTCGAAGCAGACGGGTTACCAGGGCAACGTCGTGGTCTTCGCGCACCTCACCGCGGTCCGCTGACGCCCCGCGGCGGCCGTCAGGCCAGCCACTGCTCGTACGCCATCTTCACCACGAGCCCGAGGACGGTCGTCAGGAGCACGACGCGGACGAACCCGCTGCCCTTCTTCAGCGCCGTGTGCGCGCCGAACATGCCGCCCGCCAGGTTGAAGACGGCCATGAGACCGGCCAGCTGCCACAGGACCGCGCCCTGCCAGGCGAACATCGCGAGGGCACCCGCGTTGGTGCAGCAGTTCACGATCTTCGCGGTCGCCGAGGCCGAGACGAGGTCGAGGTGGAGCACGGCGGTCAGGGCGAGGACGAGGAACGTGCCGGTGCCGGGCCCGATGAGCCCGTCGTAGAAGCCGATGCCGAGGCCCGCGAGGCCGATCGCGGCGAGGATCCGCTTCGGGGAGGCGGGGCCGGTGGCGGGCGCCGTGCCGAACGCCGGCTTGAGGATCACGAAGGCGGCGACGGCGAGCAGCACCACCATGATCACGGGCTTGAGCACGTCGGTGCTCATCCCGGCGGCGAAGAACGCGCCGCCCATCGAACCGGCGAGCGCGGCGAGGCCGATGCGGACCGCTGTCGGCACGTCGACGGGTGTCTTCCTGACGTACGTCACCGCGGCGCCCGTCGTTCCGACGATCGCGACGGCCTTGTTCGTGCCGAGGGCGTGCGCGGCCGGGGTGCCGCCGGGCAGGCCGAGCAGCAGGGCGGGAAGCAGCAGCAGTCCCCCGCCGCCGACCACGGCGTCGATCCAGCCGGCCGCGAGAGCGGCGAGACAGAGGACGACGACCGTGGTCAGGGATATGTCAGGCATGATCGCGACCTTATCCCGCAGTCGGGGGCCGTCTCAGGGTGCGGCCTGAGGTGCGGGGGCGTCTGCCGAGGGGCGGTCGGGGGCCGGGGGCGCCGCCGGGTCGACCGTGACGGCGAGGACCGCGGCGACGAGCGCGCTCGCCCCGGCGAGGCCCGCGGCGAGCTTCCTGCGGGCCTGCAGGGTGGGTCCCTGGGCGGGGGCGACGGGTCTGCGGTGGCGTCCCATGACCTGCTTTCTCGAACGCTCGGGGTGACTGGGGTGCTCGGAGTGACCGAGGTGAAGGGCGCTCTCAGAACGTGAAGCACTCCGCGTGGATGCGGTCCTCCGGCACGCCCGCCCGTACGAGCGCCGTGGTCGCCGCGGCCGCCATGCCGGGCGGGCCGCACAGGTACACGTCGTGGTCGGCGAGGTCGGGGATCAGGTTGCGCAGGGCCTGCGGGGCCAGTGGGTCGAAGGACGCGTCGGAGCGGCCGAGCAGATAGTGCAGCCCCGCCTGCCGCCTCCGCGCGATGGCCTCCAGCTCCTCCTTGAGGACGAGCTGTTCGGCGTCGGCCGCGCGGTAGAGCAGGGTGAGGTCGCCGGGGCCGCCGGGCAGCGTCTCGAAGAGCGCCCGCATGGGGGTGATGCCGACGCCGCCCGCGAGGAGCAGCACTTTGCGCCGGGTGCGCCGGTGCGCGGTGAGCGCGCCGAACGGGCCGGTGGCGAGGACGCGGGTGCCGGGCCTGAGGCGCCGGATGCGGCGGGTGTGGTCGCCGGCCGCCTTGACGGTGATGCGCAGGGTGTCGTCGCGGACGGGCGCGGAGAGCGAGAAGGGCAGCGCGGTGTGCCAGAGCCTGCGCCGCAGGAACCGCCAGCGGAAGAACTGGCCGGGTTCGGCGCGCAGCGCGTCGACGCCGATGCCCTGCACGACGACGGAGACGACACCGGGTCCTTCATCGTGTACGCCGATGACGCGCAGGCTGTGCCGAAGCGCCTGCCGTACGGGTACGACGACGCGGTACCAGACGAGGAGCACGGCGACCGTGGCGTGCAGCAGCGACCAGAGCCCGAGGGAGAGGACGCCGCCCGCGATGTCGGGCCCGGCGAGCTGGTGGGCGAAGGCGAGGGCGGCGCCGAGGTAGGTCAGCAGGTGCACGGCGCGCCAGGTCTCGTGCCGGACGCGGCGGCGCAGGGCGCGGGCGGAGGTGACACCGACGGCGGCGAGGAGGGCGGTGCCGATGGTGGCGGCGGCGAGCCCCGGGTAGCCGAGCAGGTCGAGGGCGGCGTGCAGGAGGTCGGTGTCGGCGTGGGCGGCGTATCCGCAGAGGGCGAGGACGGCGTGGGCGGCGCAGAGGCTCAGCACGTACCGGCCGCCGAGTGCGTGGGTCCGCGCGAGCCGGTCGGCGCCCACGCCGTGCTCGACGGCGGGGACGCGGGCCATCAGGAAGAGCATGACGAGGATGCCGTATCCGGCGAGCAGTCCCGTCAGGTGCGCCCCGGTGGCGAAGAGGACGTCGAGCCGTGCGGACGGCTCCGCCTGCACGGCCCACATCGCGGTGACGCCGAGGGCGCCGTCGACGATGCCGGTGTGCAGGGTGCGGGGTGAGATGCGGAGGGGCGGGGCGGGGGTGACGCGGGGCGCCTCCCGGGTCCTTCGGGTCCGGCGCCGCCCGGCCCCGGGCACGCGCGGCGCCTCCTCGGGCATCGGCGGAATGCCCTGGTCCAGCGGGGCGTCCAGCTGGCGCAGGTACGCGGCGAAGGCCGGGTACGCGTCGAGTCGGGGGTCGGCTGCGTCGGTGGTCACGGCGGCACACTAGGCGCGGTGAGGGCCCGGAATCCGCTGGTCAGCGGCGGTCGACGGTTCTTTAAGGCAGCCTTGAGGATCGGCTCAACGGCGGTTAAGCAACGGGCCCTCACAGGCGTTCCCCGCCCCCGCTGAGGGCAGCGTTCCGCCAGGGAAACAGGAGCGATCCTGCCGGGTAACACCGGCACCGCAGGCTTCACGGCATGACCTCCTCAGCGCGGCCGACAGCCGCCGGCACCGCCCCCGGCACCGCCCCCGGCGCCGCACCGGGCGACGGTGTGGTGGTGATCGGCGCGGGCCTCGCGGGCGCCCGCGTGGCGCAGCGCCTCGGCGCGGACACCGTCCTGATCGGCGAGGAGAGCCACGCCCCGTACAACCGCGTCCTGCTCGCCGAGGTCCTCGCGGGCCGGTACGGGCCCGACGTGATCGCCCTGCCGACCCCGCAGGGCATGGTGCTGCGCACCCGCGCGGTCCGCGTCGACCGTGTCGGGCGGCGCGTGCACTGCGCGGACGGCAGCGTCGTCCCGTACGGAACCCTCGTCCTCGCCACCGGCTCGAACCCCGTCCTGCCGCCGCTGCGCGGCCTGTTCGCGCCCGGTGCCCGTGAACTCCCCTGCGGGGTGCACGCGTTCCGGACCATGGACGACTGCCTCGCCCTGTCGGCGGCGGTCGCGCCGGGCGTCCGGGCCGTCGTCATCGGCGGCGGCCTCCTCGGCGTCTCTGCGGCCCGCGCCCTGGCGGTGCGGGGCGCCCAGGTCGTCCTGACCCAGCAGGCCGAGCGGCTCATGGAGCGGCAGCTCGACCCGGCCTCGTCGGAGCTGGTGCGGCGGCACCTCACGGACCTGGGCGTGGAGGTGCACACCGAGTGCCGGGTGCGCGGCGTCCGCGTCACCGACGGGACCGTGCGCCACGTCGAACTCGCCGACGGGTATCTGCTGGACACCGATGTGACCGTCCTCGCCTGCGGTGTGCGGCCCCGCACCGGTCTCGCCGAGGCAGCCGGGCTCGACGTGCGCCGAGGCGTCGTCGTGGACGACCTGCTGCGGACGTCGGACCCGCACATCCGGGCCGTCGGGGACTGCGCGGAGCACGCGGGCCGTGTGTACGGCCTGGCGACGCCCGCCGTCGAGCAGGCCGACACGCTCGCCGCGGCGCTGGGGCACACACCCACCGACGGAACCGCCCCGCGCCCCTACACCGGCACCCGCACCCTCACCCGCCTCACCCTGCCGGGCCCGGGCCCGCTGGACCTCGCGGCCTTCGGGGACCCGGAGCCGCGCCCCGACGACGACGTCGTGCAGCTGGCCGACGCCACGCGCGGCACGTACCGCAGGGTCGTCGTCCGCGACGGCCGCCTCGTCGGCGGCGTGCTGCTCGGCGAGCTCACCGCGGTCGGCGCGCTCGCCCGCGCCTGGGAGGCCGACGACCCGCTGCCCGACGACGACAGCCCCCTGCTCCACCTGCTCACCTCTGACGGAGGCCGCTGACATGCCAACGCCCGCACAGACCCCGCTCCCCCGCCCCACCCTCGTGCTCGTCGGCCACGGCATGGTCGGCCAGCGCTTCCTCGAAGCCGCCGCCGCGCAGGGCCTCACGTCGACCCACCGCATCGTGGTGCTGTGCGAGGAGCCGCGTCCGGCCTACGACCGCGTGCAGCTCACCTCGTACTTCTCGGGCCGCACCCCCGACGAACTCTCCCTCACCGACCGCGGGTTCCTCGACGAGCACGGCATCGAGCTGTACGTCGGCGACGCGGCGGAGAGCTTCGATCGCGAGGCGAGGACGGTCACCGCGCGCTCGGGCGCCGTGTTCGCGTACGACAAGCTCGTGCTCGCCACCGGCTCCTACCCGTTCGTGCCGCCGGTGCCCGGCAAGGACGCGACGGGCTGTTTCGTCTACCGCACCATCGAGGACCTGCTGGCCATCGAGGAGTACGCGAAGCGGCACGCGACGACCGGCGCGGTCGTCGGCGGCGGGCTGCTCGGCCTGGAGGCGGCGGGTGCGCTGCAGGGCCTCGGACTCGCCACGCACATCGTGGAGTTCGCGCCCCGGCTGATGCCCGTGCAGGTCGACGAGGGCGGTGGCGCGGCGCTCCTGCGGACCATCACGGGCATGGGCCTGACCGTGCACACCGGCACCGGCACGCAGGAGATCGTGACCGGCGACGACGGCGCCGTGACGGGCATGAGGCTGTCCGACGGGAGTGAACTCGCCACGGATCTCGTGGTGTTCTCGGCGGGCGTGCGGCCGCGTGATCAGCTGGCCCGCGACCACGGTCTGACGGTCGGCGAGCGCGGCGGCATCACGGTCGACGAGCGGTGCCGCACCAGCGATCCGGACGTGTACGCGATCGGCGAGTGCGCGCTGGCGGCGGACGGCCGCGTCTACGGCCTGGTCGCGCCGGGCTACGAGATGGCGCAGACCGCGGCCGCCGACATCGCCGACCGGGAGGCGAGCTTCACCGGCGCCGACCTCTCCACCAAGCTGAAGCTCCTCGGCGTCGACGTCGCGTCGTTCGGCGACGCGCACGGCGCGGCGGAGGGCTGCCTCGACGTCGTCTACACGGACTCGCGCTCGGGCACGTACAAGAAGCTGGTGATGTCGCCCGACGGTGAGCTCCTCGGCGGCATCCTCGTCGGCGACGCCGAGCAGTACGGGGTGCTGCGGCCGCTCACCGGGACCGTGCCGCCGGTGCCCGCCGAACAGCTGGTGCTGCCCGCAGGCGCGGGCGCCCCGGTCGCGCTCGGCCCGGAGGCGCTGCCCGGCTCGGCGGTGATCTGCAACTGTCACAACGTCACCAAGGACGCGATCTGCGCCTGCTCCAGTCTGCCCGAGGTGAAGAAGTGCACCAAGGCCGGTACGGGCTGCGGCAGTTGCCTCAAGGTGATCGGGCAGCTGCTGCCGAAGAGCGGTGACGACGGGCTGTGCGGGTGTTTCGCGCAGACCCGCCAGGAGCTGTACGAGATCGTGCGCGCCCTGCGCGTCACCTCGTTCCGCGAGCTGCTCGACGGGCACGGCCGTGAGGAGGCGCGGGGCGGTGAGGGCTGCGACGAGTGCAAGCCGGCGGTCGGCTCGATCATCGCGTCGCTCGCGCCGTCGATCGGAGCGCAGGGGTACGTCCTGGACGGCGAGCAGGCCGCGCTGCAGGACACCAACGACCATTTCCTCGCCAACCTCCAGAAGAACGGCTCCTATTCGGTGGTGCCCCGCATCCCCGGCGGCGAGATCACACCCGAGAAGCTGATCGTCATCGGTGAGGTGGCACGGGACTTCGGGCTCTACACGAAGATCACCGGCGGCCAGCGCATCGATCTGTTCGGCGCGCGCGTCGAGCAACTGCCCATGATCTGGACGCGCCTGGTGGACGCGGGCTTCGAGTCCGGGCACGCGTACGGCAAGGCGCTGCGCACCGTGAAGTCCTGCGTCGGGCAGACCTGGTGCCGCTACGGCGTGCAGGACTCCGTGCGCATGGCCATCGACCTGGAGCTGCGCTACCGGGGCCTGCGCGCCCCGCACAAGCTGAAGTCGGCGGTGTCCGGGTGCGCCCGCGAGTGCGCGGAGGCCCAGTCCAAGGACTTCGGCGTCATCGCCACGGCGAGCGGCTGGAACCTGTACGTCGGCGGGAACGGCGGCGCGACCCCGCGCCACGCGGACCTGCTCGCGCAGGACCTCGGCGACGCCGAACTGGTGCGTCTCATCGACCGGTTCCTCATGTTCTACATCCGCACCGCGGACCGCCTCGAGCGCACCGCCGCCTGGCTCGACCGGATCGACGGCGGCCTCGACCACGTCCGCGACGTCGTCGTCCACGACTCGCTGGGCATCTGCGACGAGCTGGAGTCACTGATGGCCGCGCACGTCACGCACTACCGCGACGAGTGGGCCGAGACGCTGGACGACCCGGAGCGGCTCGCGCGCTTCGTCTCCTTCGTGAACGCGCCGGGTGTGCCGGACCCCACGGTCGGCTTCGTCCCGGAGCGCGACCAGATCAAGCCCGACCTCCCCCTTCTGTCCATCGGCACCCGCCCCCTGGAAGGAGCCACGCGATGAGCGGCTCGACCTCCGTCAGCATCCAACTCCGTCACGAAGAAGACTGGTTGGAGATCTGCGACCGTACGCAGCTCGTGCCGGGCCGGGGCCTCGCGGCCCTGTTGCCCGACGGCCGGCAGGCCGCGCTCTTCCTCGACCGCGAGGGCCGCGCGTACGCGATCGACAACCGCGACCCGTTCACGGGCGCCGCGGTCCTCTCCCGTGGTCTGCTCGGGACGGAACGGGGGCGGCCGTTCGTCGCCTCGCCGCTCCTGAAGCAGCGGTTCGACCTGGAGACGGGGCGGTGCCTGGACGACGAGGAGGTGTCGGTGGCGGTGCACCCGGTACGGGTTGCTTGACCGCTCGTTCCAGAAACTCCTTGACCGGTCGTTCCAGAAAGACGTAGCGTTCCCCTCGTGGCCAGGACCAAGGAATTCGATCCGGACGCCGCGCTGCAGTCGGCCCTGGAGCTGTTCTGGCGGCGCGGCTACGAGGCGACGTCGATGGCGGACCTCGTGGAGGCGCTCGGCATCGGGCGCGCGAGCATCTACGCGACCTTCGGGAACAAGCACGAGCTGTACCTGAAGGCGCTGGAGCGGTACGCGACGCACCAGAACCCGCGCCTGCTCGACGAGCTCTCCCAGCCGGGCCCGGCCCTGCCCGCCGTCCGTGCGCTGCTGCGCCGCTTCGGAACCGAGGCGTCCACCGGCGAAGGGCGCCTGAACGGCTGCTTCATCACGAACACGGCGGCCGAGCTCGGCCCGCACGACGAGTCCGCCGCCCGCCGCGTCGAGCGCAGCTGGGAGCACCTGGAGACGCTGCTGCACTCCGCGCTGGTCCGGGCGCGGGCACAGGGCGAGCTGCCCGAGGGCCGCGATCCGCTGACGCTCGCCCGCATGCTGCTCGTCGTCATGCAGGGCCTGCGCGTGGTCGGCAAGGCGTCCAAGGACCCGGCGCGGGTGCGGGACGCGGTGGAGCAGGCGCTGGCCCTGCTCGACTGACGACCGCTTTCTTCACCTCCTGCGCAACCCTCTTTCATTTGCCCTCATACTGAACCGATCGGTCAAGAAAAGAGTCCGTCATGACTGCTCACGCCCCTCGCACCCGCTTCGCCGGCCGCACCGCCCTCGTCACCGGCGGCGGTTCGGGCCTCGGCCGTGCCATCGCGCTCGCCTTCGCCGCCGAGGGCGCGAACGTCGTCGTCGCCGGACGCACCGAAAGCACCCTGAAGGAGACCGTGGACCTCGTCGAGGCCGCGGGCGGCAAGGCGCTCGCCGTCACCGCCGACGTCTCCCGCTCCGCGGACCTCGCCTCGCTCGTCGCCGCCACCGTCGACCGCTTCGGCTCCCTCGACGTCGCCGTGAACAACGCGGGTGTCCTGCGCGCCGGACAGCCGGTCGCCGACCTGCCCGAGGAGGACTGGCGCACGATGCTCGACATCAACGTCACCGGCGTACTCCTCGCGCTCCAGGCCGAGGTGAGGCAGATGCGGACGCAGCCCGCGGGCGGCGCCGTCGTCAACATCGCCTCGAACCTCGGCGCGCACACCAGCGTGCCGGGCCTGGCCGCCTACGGGGCGACGAAGGCCGCTGTCTCCGCGCTGAGCCGCGCGGCCGCCGCCGAGCACATCCGGGACGGCGTCCGCATCAACACCGTCAGCCCCGGCTCCTCCGACACCACCATGTCGTTCCGCCCCGGCGAGACCGAGGCCGAGCGGGCGGCCCGCATGAAGGAGTCGACGCCGCTGGGCCGCGTGTCGTCGACGGCGGAGGTCGCCGCGGCGGTGCTGTACCTGGCGTCCGACGAGTCCGGCTCGGTGGTCGGCGCCGATCTGGTGATCGACGGCGGCGCCGCGGCCTGACCGGCGGCCCTCTGCCGTAGGCTCCCTCACTCGACTTACCGTTGAGTAAGCAACGGTAAGTCGAGAAGCCGACGACGAGGGAGCACTGCCATGGCGGCGTGGACCGCGCACGACATCCCGGACCAGAGCGGCCGCACCGCCGTGGTCACCGGCGCCAACAGCGGCATCGGCTACGTCACGGCGCGCGAACTCGCCCGCCGCGGCGCCCGCGTCGTCCTCGCCTGCCGCAGCGAGGAGCGCGGGGGCGCGGCGGTCGGGCGGCTGCTCAGTGAGGTCCCGGGCGCCCACGCCGAGTTCCGCGCCCTCGACCTCGGGGACCTCGCGTCCGTACGGCGGTTCGTGGAGGCGTACGACAGCGCGCGTCTCGACCTGCTCGTCAACAACGCGGGCGTGATGGCACTCCCCTACCGCCGCACCACCGACGGCTTCGAGACGCAGTTCGGCGTCAACCACCTCGGGCACTACGCCCTCACCGGGCTCCTGCTCCCCCGCCTCATGGAGACCCCCGGCGCGCGCGTCGTCACCGTCTCCTCCGGCCTGCACGCGCTCGCCAACATCGACATCGGCGACCTCAACAGCGAGCGCACATACCGCCGTTGGGTCGCCTACGGCCGCTCCAAGACGGCCAACCTCCTCTTCACCCACGAGCTGGCCCGCCGCCTGGCCGCGACCGGCGCCGACACCGTCGCGGCCGCCGCCCACCCGGGCTACGCCTCGACGAACCTGCAGAGCGCGGGCCCGAAGATGGAGGGCCGCAGGGGCGCGGAACGCTTCGCGGCGCTCGCCAACCGTCTCGTCGCGCAGCCCGCGACGGCCGGTGCGCTGCCCACGCTGTACGCGGCGACGGCGCCCGGCGTGCGGCCCGACGCGTTCATCGGCCCGGGTCCCCTCGGGTGGCGCGGGTCGCCCACGCGGTCCTGGCGGGCGACGTGGACGCGGAACGACGTGGCCGGCGAGCGGTTGTGGGCGGCGTCCGAGGGGCTGACGGGCGTGCGGTACGAAGGGCTGAAGAGCACCTGAGCCCCCGGGGGGCCTCAGGCCGCCCTGCGGAGATCCAGCGCCGCCAGCGGAATGAATCCGGGGCCTTCGCCCGCGGTCGACGCGTCCTTGCCGTGGAGGCGGCGCAGCATCGCGACCGCGATCCGCTCGCCCTGCGCCTTCGCGCGGTCCGCGTTCGGCCCCTGGTGCCGCCCGTCGATCGTGGCGTGCCACAGCTGCACCCAGCGGCCGAAGTGCTCGGCGGTCAGCGGGCGGGCGGAGTGCAGCTCGACGTGCGGCGCGAACGCGTTGCGGCGGTACTCGGCGGAGCGGAGGAGCGCGCGCTCCCAGAAGTCGGTGATGCGCGGCATGTGCACGTCGAGGTCGGTGCCGGCGATCTCCGTGAAGAAGGGGCCGATCAGCGGGTCGGCGAAGGCCGCGGTGTAGAAGCGGCGGAGGAGCACGTTGAGATCGGCGCGGGTCGTGATGTCCACACCTACGACTGTGACACGGGCTGCGCGTGTCGTGTCCACGGACGACAGGTTGTCCATGTCTCCACGGTCCGCCGCCCCACCCGGCCGCTCCCAGGGCCGAAGGTCCCGCTCAGTGCAGGTCGGACGCCTCGAAGACGCCGCGCGCCGTCGTGTCGTCGGCGCGCTCGGTGAGCCTCCGCAGCTCGGTGTGGCCGGTCCGCAGCAGGCCGGACTCCAGCGCGGAGCGGGCCCCCGTGTCGAGGCGGTGCAGGAGCAGCGGGTTGTCTACGAGGATCTGCGGGTCGAGCTCGACGCGGTTGCCCAGCGAGTCGCAGAGGACGAGCCGCGCGGCGACGCCCTCGCTGTGGCGCACGGCGGTGAGCAGACAGGTGCAGACGTGCCTGCGGCGGCCGAGGCCCCGCACGGCCAGCCAGCCGGGGCCCGCCGTCACCCGCACCGGGTGCAGCACCACGTACAGGAGTACGGAGAGCGGCGCCCAGAGGCAGGCGGCGCGGAGGAGGCCGAGCGTGCCGTTGGCCCAGTCGATGAGGAGGACGAGCCCGAAGAGCGCGAACGCGCAGAAGACGCCGGAGCGTACGTCGTGCGCCCAGCCGCGGTCCGAGACGGTCGCGTACGGCGTCCCGGATCCGTACGGCTCCCCAGGCCCGACCCGTACGACGCCCTGTCTCGTCCTGTTGTGTCCCATGTGCGGCACCATAGAACGTTTGCGCGGTCCCGGGGTCGTCCTTGACGTGGTGCATACACACGATGGGTCCTCCTTTACGGAGTACTGACAGATGTGGGAAGCCCCGGCGGGCCGACACTCGGCCGCAACACCCCTGTCGTAATCCCTCTGCATGGTTGATCGTTGGGCCCGGCACACACCTACGTCACGCAGGGGGACGACCAGCATGGCCATCAGCCGCAGGACACTTCTCGGGACGGGTGCGACGGGCGCCGCCCTCGGGCTGCTCACCGCGTGCGGGTCCAACACAGGGCGCGACGGCGGCGGCTCGGGCGGCAAGGGCCCGCGGCTCGCGCAGTGGTACCACCAGTACGGCGAGCCGGGCACCGAGCAGGCCGTGAAGCGGTACGCGGCCGCGTACAAGAAGGCGGACGTCGCCGTCCAGTGGCGCCCCGGCAACTACGACGAGCAGACCGCGGCCGCGCTCCTCACCGACTCGGGCCCCGACGTGTTCGAGGTCAACGGCCCGTCCCTGGACCAGATCCGCGAGGGCCAGGTCGTCGACCTCACCGAGCTGTTCGACGGCGTGAAGGACGACTTCAACCCGGTGGTCCTCGCCCCCAAGACGTACGACGGGAAGATCTGGGCGATCCCTCAGGTCGTCGACATGCACCTGCTCTACTACCGCAAGAGCCTCCTCGACGACGCGGGTGTCCGGCCGCCGGAGAGCCTGGACGAGCTGGTCGACGCGGCGAAGGCGCTGACCACGAAGGACGTGAAGGGCCTCTTCCTCGGCAACGACGGCGGAGCGGGCGCCCTCGGCGTCACGCCCCTGTACGCGGCGGGGCTCTCCTCCGTCACCGAGGACGGCGAGGTCGGCTTTGACGACCCGGCGGCCGCCCGCACCCTCGGCAAGCTGCGTCAACTGTACGCCGACAAGTCGCTGTTGCTCGGCGCGCCCGCCGACTGGTCGGACCCGTCGGCGTTCGTGCAGGAGCTGACCGCCATGCAGTGGTGCGGCCTGTGGGCACTGCCCGCCGTGAAGAAGGAGCTGGGCGACGACTTCGGCGTCCTTGCGCTGCCCGCCGACGGCCCCGACGGGAAGCCGTCGCTGCCCGTGGGGTCGTACGGCGCGGCGGTGAGCGCCCGCAGCGACCACAAGACGGAGGCGAAGGACTTCCTCAAGTGGCTGTGGATCGACAGGACCGCGTACCAGGAGGACTTCGCGCTCTCGTACGGCTTCCACATCCCCGCCAGGCTCTCCCTCGCCAAGAAGGCCGACAAGCTGAAGGAGGGCGCTGCGGCGGACGCGGTGCGCTACTCCACCGAGTACGGCTACTCCGAGCCGCTCCTCTGGACCCCGGCGAGCCGCACCGCCTACCAGGACGCGCTGAGCCGGATCATCAAGTCCGGCGCGAATCCTGCGAGCGAGCTCAAGTCCGTCGTGCGCAAGGTGCGGGCGGAGCTGGACCGGGTCAAGAAGAAGTCGTGACCCGCGCTCCCCTCGGCGACCGGCTCCCCGGCACCCGGCCACGCAGCAGCCGTCTCCTCGGCACCCAGAACCGCACCCTCTGGTTCTGGATCTTCGTCGGCCCGTTCGCGCTCGGCCTGATCCTCTTCACGTACGTACCGCTCGCCTGGAGCGTGTACCTCAGCTTCTTCGACGCCCACAACACCGTCTCGCCCGACGACTTCATCGGCTTCGACAACTACGCGTCGATGCTGCGGAACGACGCGTTCACCGACAGCCTCGTCACCTTCGCGGTGTTCTCGGCGTTCATCGTCCCCACGACCTTCGTACTGTCGCTCGCGCTCGCCCTCATGGTGAACCGCCTGCGCCGCGCCCAGGCGTTCTTCCGCTCGGTCTTCTTCCTCCCGGCGGCGTGCAGTTACGTCGTGGCAGCGATGATCTGGAAGCTGTCGATCTTCAACGGGGTGCGGTTCGGGCTCGCCAACACGGTCCTCGGCTGGTTCGGCGTCGACCAGACGGCGTGGCTCTCGACGACGGATCCGCCCTGGTACTGGCTGGTCATCGTCACCGTACGGCTCTGGCTCCAGGCCGGCTTCTACATGATCCTGTTCCTCGCGGGCCTGCAGCGCATCTCCCCCACCCTCTACGAGGCGGCGGCGGTGGACGGCGCCCGGCCCGGCTGGCAGGTCCTGCGCCACATCACGCTCCCCCAGCTGCGCGCGACCTCCGTCGCCGTCACGCTGCTGCTCGTCATCAACGCCTTCCAGGCCTTCGACGAGTTCTACAACCTGCTCTCGACGTCCAGCGGCTACCCGCCCCACGCCCGCCCGCCGCTCGTCTACCTCTACTACACGGCGCTCGGCCGCGAACAGAACCTCGGCCTCGGCAGCGCGGGCGCCGTGCTCCTCGCACTGATCATCGCGGTGGTGACGATCGGCCAGGCGCGCTGGTTCGGCCTGGGCGGGAAGGAGGACTGACCGACATGACCGCACCCGTGAAACGTCGACGTCCCGCGACGGCACCCCGCACCAGATCCACGGACGACGCCCTGGTCAGAGCGGGCCGTGCCCTGCGCGTCGTCCTCCTCATCGCCCTGGCGCTCCTCTTCCTGATCCCCTTCTACCTTCTGGTACGCAACGGCCTGGCGTCCGAGGACGACATCACGTCCCCCGACTGGACGTTCTTCCCGGCCACGCTGCACTGGTCGAACATCTCCGAGCTCTTCGACGACCCGACGGTCCCGATGGCGCGGGCCCTGCTCAACTCCTCGCTGATCGCGATCGCGACCACACTCGGCACCCTGCTCCTCGCCTCCCTCGCGGGCTACGGCCTGGCCCGCATCCCCTACCGCTACGCCGACCACGTCTTCTACGCCATCCTCGGCACGATGATGGTCCCGGCGGCCGTCACCTTCGTCCCGAGCTTCGTCCTGGTCTCGTCCCTCGGCTGGGTCTCGACCCTGCGCGGCCTGATCGTCCCCACCCTCTTCTCGGCCTTCGCGTGCTTCATCTTCCGCCAGTACTTCCTGGGCTTCCCGCGGGAGCTGGAGGACGCGGCGCGGGTCGACGGCCTGGGCCACTGGCGTACGTACTGGCGCGTCGTCGTCCCGAACTCCCGCCCCGTCTTCGCCGCGGTCGGCACGATCGTGTTCATCGGCGCGTGGAACTCCTTCCTGTGGCCCCTGGTCATCGGCCAGGACCGCGAGGCGTGGACGGTCCAGGTCGCCCTGGCCACGTTCACGACGTCCCAGGTCATCCGCCTGCACGTGCTGTTCATAGCGGCGGCGGTGTCGATCGTGCCGCTGCTGGTGGTCTTCCTGTTCTTCCAGCGGTGGATCGTGGCGGGGGTGGAGAGGTCGGGGATCGACGACTGAGACCGGGGTCCGGATGCTGACATCCGGCCGCCGCGAACAGCGTGATTCTCGCCACCCTTGATAGGTCTTGCGCTCAGATGAGCGACTTCCGGGCGGCTGCACTTCTCCAAGGGGTGGCACTCAGTGCCACCGCTCGATCATTCATGAGGTGTACTCACATCTGAGTTCAGCCCGCTCATCTGAGCGTTTAGTGGGTTCTGAGCGGGGTGCGCGTTCAAAGCTTGAACGGACGATCGGGATCTCGGCTACCGCTCAGTCACTTTCGATCTAGCGGCGGACGGGTGGTTACGGCCGCATGACGCACAAGTGGACGTACCCAGGTGCCTTCGATCTGGGTATGTTCCTCGCCGTCAGGGCAGCCACCGAGCTCTCGAGGAGTCGAGACCCGTGTCGGAAAACAAAGATCCCCACGTAGCTCACACGAGCGAGAGCGTGAAGTTCGTCTACGACTTCACCGAGGGCAACAAGGACCTCAAGGACCTTCTCGGCGGGAAGGGCGCGAACCTCGCCGAGATGACCAATCTCGGGCTGCCCGTCCCTCCGGGCTTCACGATCACCACCGAGGCCTGCAAGACGTACCTCGACAGCGGCGAGGAGCCCGTCGAGCTGCGGGACGAGGTGAGTGCGCACCTCGACGCCCTCGAGAAGAAGATGGGCAAGAAGCTCGGCCAGTCCGACGACCCGCTGCTCGTCTCGGTCCGCTCCGGCGCGAAGTTCTCGATGCCCGGCATGATGGACACGGTCCTGAACATCGGCCTCTCCGACAAGTCGGTGACGGGCCTCGCCAAGCAGTCCGGCGACGACCGCTTCGCGTGGGACTCCTACCGCCGGCTCATCCAGATGTTCGGCAAGACCGTCCTCGGCGTCGACGGCGAACTCTTCGAGGACGCCCTGGAGAAGGCCAAGGAGACCAAGAAGGTCGCGGTCGACACCGACCTCGAGGCCGCCGACCTGAAGAAGCTGGTCACGAAGTTCAAGAAGATCGTCAAGACGGAGGCCGGGCGGGACTTCCCGCAGGACCCGCGCGAGCAGATGGACCTCGCGATCCGTTCGGTCTTCGAGTCGTGGAACACCGACCGCGCCAAGCTCTACCGCCGCCAGGAGCGCATCCCCGGCGACCTCGGCACGGCCGTCAACATCTGCTCGATGGTCTTCGGCAACCTCGGCCCCGACTCCGGCACGGGCGTCGCGTTCACCCGCGACCCGGCCTCGGGCCACCAGGGCGTGTACGGCGACTACCTGCAGAACGCGCAGGGCGAGGACGTCGTCGCGGGCATCCGCAACACGGTCCCGCTCGCCGATCTGGAGCAGATCGACAAGAAGTCGTACGACCAGCTCATGCAGATCATGGAGACCCTCGAGACGCACTACAAGGACCTGTGCGACATCGAGTTCACCATTGAGCGCGGCCAGCTGTGGATGCTGCAGACCCGCGTCGGCAAGCGCACCGCCGGCGCCGCGTTCCGCATCGCCACGCAGCTCGTGGACCAGGGCCTGATCGACGAGGCCGAGGCGCTGCAGCGCGTCAACGGCGCCCAGCTCGCGCAGCTCATGTTCCCCCGCTTCGACGAGAGCGCGTCGGTCGAGCAGCTGGGCCGCGGCATCGCCGCGTCACCCGGTGCCGCGGTCGGCAAGGCCGTCTTCGACTCGTACACCGCGATCAAGTGGTCGCGTTCGGGCGAGAAGGTCATCCTGATCCGCCGCGAGACCAACCCCGACGACCTCGACGGCATGATCGCGGCCGAGGGCATCCTGACCTCGCGCGGCGGCAAGACCTCGCACGCCGCCGTCGTGGCGCGCGGCATGGGCAAGACCTGTGTGTGCGGCGCGGAGGACCTGGAGGTCGACACGAAGCGCCGCCGGATGACGGTGGGCGAGACCGTCGTCGAGGAGGGCGACGTCGTCTCCATCGACGGCTCGACGGGCAAGGTCTACCTGGGCGAGGTGCCCGTGGTCCCCTCCCCCGTCGTGGAGTACTTCGAGGGCCGCATGCACGCGGGCGCCGACGACGCGGACGAGCTGGTCGCGGCGGTGCACCGGATCATGGCGTACGCGGACCGGGTACGTCGCCTGCGCGTCCGCGCCAACGCGGACAACGCGGAGGACGCGCTCCGCGCCCGCCGCTTCGGCGCCCAGGGCATCGGCCTGTGCCGCACCGAGCACATGTTCCTCGGTGAGCGCCGCGAGATGGTGGAGCGGCTGATCCTCGCGGACGCGGACGGCGAGCGCGAGGACGCCCTGAAGGAACTCCTCCCGCTCCAGAAGCGGGACTTCGTGGAGCTCTTCGAGGCGATGGACGGCCTCCCGGTCACGGTCCGCCTCCTCGACCCGCCGCTGCACGAGTTCCTCCCCGACATCACGGAGCTCTCGGTCCGCGTCGCGCTCGCCGAGTCCCGCAAGGACGCCAACGAGAACGACCTGCGCCTGCTCCAGGCCGTCCACCGCCTGCACGAGCAGAACCCGATGCTGGGGCTTCGGGGTGTGCGGTTGGGGTTGGTCATCCCTGGTCTCTTCACCATGCAGGTCCGTGCGATCGCCGAGGCCGCGGCCGAGCGCAAGACCGCCAAGGGCGACCCGCGCGCGGAGATCATGATTCCGCTCGTCGGCACGGTGCAGGAGCTGGAGATCGTCCGCGAGGAGGCCGAGCAGGTCATCGCGGAGGTCGTCGAGACGACCGGCGTCGACCTGAAGCTGGCGCTCGGCACGATGATCGAACTCCCGCGCGCCGCGCTCACCGCGGACCAGATCGCGGAGGCGGCCGAGTTCTTCTCCTTCGGCACGAACGACCTCACCCAGACGGTCTGGGGCTTCTCCCGCGACGACGTGGAGGCCTCGTTCTTCACGGCGTACCTGGAGAAGGGCATCTTCGGGGTCTCCCCGTTCGAGACGATCGACAAGGACGGCGTCGGCAAGCTGGTCCGCGACGCGGTGGCGGCGGGCCGGGCCACCCGCCCCGACCTCAAGCTCGGCGTCTGCGGCGAGCACGGCGGCGACCCGGAGTCCGTCCACTTCTTCCACGAGGTGGGCCTGGACTACGTCTCCTGCTCCCCGTTCCGCATCCCGGTGGCCCGCCTGGAGGCCGGCCGCGCCGCGTCCCACTCCACGGGCAGCGACCACCGGTAACCCCACCGGTAACCAGACCCCGGGACCGCCGCCGTGTCCCCGACCCTCAGTACCGATGCGGCGGCGGTCCCGGTTCGCGATGAAGAGGCGGCGCCCTGTGCGGGGGCGCCGCTTCTTCCTTTGGGGGTGCCTCATGTGATCGACCACCGCCTGGTGGGACATCAGGTTGGGAAGCTGCGGTCACTCCGGGCGGGTGAGGCTGCTGACCTGGGCGTCCACCTGGCATCGGATCTCATGACCCTTGGTCGCCTTCACCGTGGTTCCCCGCGGTTCCCCGCTCCCTCTGGTGCGCTTGTGGTGCGTCGGTCGCGTCCCGGCCCGGTGTCGTCGACTCGTCGGCTCCGCCGTACAGATCAGCGCGGAGACGATCCTTGGCCGCTTCCAGGCGCGGGCTGTAGTCAGGCATGAAAATCTCACTCAGCGTCTTGTCCAGTGTTCCGGAGATTGCATAGATCGGAGACCAGACGGCTCGGTCGTGCACGATCCCCTCAAGGTCGTCAGACCGGAACAAGACTTGGTAGAGCCAGTCCGACAACACGAAGGCTTGATCGCGGGTGAGTCTGAGGGTGATCTCTTCATCGTCCACGGTGTCAACTTACTCGCCTCGACCGGTGGTGCCGCCGTCCCCAGCTTCAGTGGTGACCAACACGCTGTCTGCGCCTACTGCCGGTGGGGAACCGCCCAGGGCGGCCCGACAGGCTTCCTCCCAGCTCGGCTTTGAGCTAGTTCACCTGCCCGGCTGCAGCTTTGTGCCGCGTCTCCAGAACAGCCCGCATCGACGGCATCCGCCACCCCACGACATCTCGCCCCGCAACATGCGTCGTAACTCAGGCGCCAGGTGAGATGCGCCAGAGAGGCGCTTCGTACTGGTTCGGTCGGTGGCTGATGAGCAACTTCCGGAGAGTTTGCCGTTGTTTGCCGACGATACCGAGAGCTTCGGTGATTCTGCGGAAGGTTGTGTGTGTGATGCCGCGGTGGCGGGCTTCTTCCTGGAACTCGTCGAGGCAGTGGAGCGTGCGGGTGGGGTCGGGCTTCCGGTTCGGCTGGCTGTTGAGCCAGTTCGCCTTGTTGCGTTCGTAGTCGATTTCCGAGTATCCGCAGATCGCTCGGCTGCGCTGCTCCGCCTGGCCGAGGGTTTCCGTTGGGAGGAGGGCGCGAGCCAACTCGTTCCGTTGCAACGCCTGGTGTAGGTCCGCTTCATGGAGGCCGGGGCTCTGGTCGGTCAGTGGGACCGGTAGGCCCGCGTCTCTTACTTCACACAGGCCGCGGGCTCCTCGGGCTGTGGCGGCCAGCATGCCCGTGGCCTCGGAGGGGTGCCATTCCAGTACTGCGCTGATCGGTTCGATGTGGTCCGCCGTGAGCGTCAGGATCGGTGGGCCCATGCGGTCGGCCAGGTCAACGGCCGGGATCTCGCCGTCCAGTCCCGGACCGGCAATCAATAGCCTTATAGAGCGGTCGAGTTGGTAACACGACGCCAAGGTGAGGGCATCTGCGAGGGGGCTTCGGAGTGTGGGCTCGTCACCTTTGGCGAGGATGTCGCCGCCGACGTCCAGGAGGTCGATGGACTTGGGGCGCAGGTGACGGACGAGTGCGTCGAGTTGGTGCGTGATGCCCGCGGCACCGTGCCGCGGGTCGAGCAGAGCAAAGGTGTGCGGGAGTTCGCTCGCCAACCGGGGGAGCGTGGAACCTGCCGGCGCGATGGGCCTCGCAGACGCCGGGACCGTCCACACGCCTCGCGTGAGAGGGGCCAACCCCGTGAAGCTGTCCGGCCCTCGCGGCCCTGGTAGTGGGTCGACGAGCAGTCGGTCCCACGCGTACGTGAGGATCACCGCTGGTTCTCCGCTGCCCCCGTAGAGGGCCGCGTCCAGTACTGCGGCGGCGACGGCGTCGCCCCCTCCTCCGGCTGCCACGATCAGGCGCGTCATCCACGTCAGCGTAGGGGGTTCCGGTGCCGGCCACTCATCTTATAGTGGCCACTGGCCATAGCCACTTAGGGAACGGGAGACCCGATGCCGCAGATCGAAGAGGCCCAGCCCAAGTACCTGCAGATCGCGCACCACATCCGCGATCAGATCCTCCGGGGCGACTTGAAGGCCGGCGACGAGGTTCCGTCCGAACGCCAACTCGCCGTCGACTGGGCGGTGTCACGTCCGACGGCGGCGCGTTCGCTGGAGGTGTTGAGCCAGCAAGGGCTGGTCGAGAAACGGCAGGGATCGGGGACTTACGTGCGCGGCTTGGCCGTCAACCGTCGAGCCAGGGAGCTCTACGGGCGCGCGAGGCAGACCGGCAAGATCTACACGCCGGGTGAGTATGCGGTGATCACCTCAGCTGGGCGGCTGGAGGCGCCTGCCTATGTGGCCGAGGCGCTGAGACTGGCGCCCGGCGCCCATGCCGTTCATCGTCGCCGGGTGACCAAGGATGCGTCCGGTCCGATCGCGATCTCCACCTCGTGGTTCAGTGACGACGTGAGCGAGTGCGCACCCAAGCTCCTTGATCCTGAGCGGATCGAGGAAGGCACGCTCATGTACGTCGAGAGCATGACGCGCCGTCAAGGGAGCTACGCAGAGGATCGAATGTGCGCTCGGCTGGCGACGGAGGGCGAAGTCAGGGAACTCGAACTCGACTCCGGTTCAGCTGTCTTGGTTGTCCATCACGTGGTCTATGACGTGCGGGATCGCCCCTTGGAGTTCGCCGAGGCCACCTATCCGCCGGGCCGTTGGGCGTTCGAGCAGGGGTACCCGATCGGTTAGAGAGTCGCGCCATTCGACGGGAACCGCTTGTGACCGCTAGTGGCCAATGCTACTATCCACTAAGTGGCTAAGTCCACTTCATCGGATGGCGTCGCAGTGAGGCCGGTGGCAGCGGTTCGTCCGCCGCTGTCTCGGCCGCGGGGGCGCCGATAGGGAGTAGTGGTGCTGATGGCAGCGGATCCGCGTGGTGGACTGGACGAGGGCTCCCTGCTCGGGGGTGTGACTCTCCGGCCCGTGCCTGAGTCCGTGCCCCGGGCGCGGCGGGAGTTCCGGGTGTTCACCGCTTCGTACAACCTGGCGTGCTCGATCGACGACTGCGTCCTGATGCTCTCGGAGCTGGTGACGAACGCCGTCCTTCACGGGCGGGCGGAGGAGTCCTGGAGAGTGCGCGTCGAATGGTGGCGGGCGGGGGAATCCCTGCGGGTCGACGTGCACAACCCGGGGCTTCCGGCCGGCGTTCGGCGACGCGACCCTGACGCGGATGATGCGCATGGGCGGGGGCTGCTGCTGGTCGATGCGCTGTCCGACGACTGGAGCGCAGGCCCCAGCCGCTTCGGTGGCACGGTTGTTTCCTTCAGGTTCGATGCGGCCTGGAAGCCGTGACGCGATCGGCACCGACGTGCGACGTACCGCGAACGGGGCAAGGGGGCGCCTGCTGAGTGACGACGGTTCAGCCACGTCCAAGCTGGTGAGCCGGTCCGGCTTCAGTGAAGGACTAGTAGCGGAAGCTCGCTTGCGCCCCTCTCACGTGGATCAGGAAGTCAACGATCGGCTCGCCGCCCCCGGTCGGCACCAAGGACAGGTGCAGGCCGTCCACGGCTCTCATGGCCTGTTCAACCCGAGGCGGGTCGGGCTCCTCTGCCTCTATCGACTGTGTCCACTCTTCAAGGATGGGGCGAACTTCGTCCCACGCTGGCGTTCCAATGAAGTGGCAGCGGAACCACGGCTGGTCAATCTCATCGAGCGTGAGTGTTCCGAGCAGTGTGTCCGCCTGCTTGAGCTGCCAGGATCGATCGGCCATATGTCCCCCCACAGGCGCACGTGCGATGCGTCCGAGCACTAGTGTGCCAACACTTCTGGCCGCGTCACCTCCTGTTTCTGCGCAGTGACGCGAGCGTCAAGGTCGGCAGTGAGGGGCCAGTAGCGCGCCGGCAACGGTGATGAGGGAGATCAACGCGTGAGTGACAACCACAAGACCATCACCGAAGAGCATAGGCATCGGGCGAAATCGATCTGGGACCACCACCAGATGCACCACGAGGCCCGCCCCGTCGATGTCGCGATCGGAGCCTCTGGAATTCGACGACTACCTCAAGAGCATCGGCGACGACAAGCTGGTGGTGGACATGCTTGTCGGCGATCTCCAGCGCGTGATCGAGTATCCGAAGCTCGGGTTCGCCATCGAGCAGGAGGTCCCGGAGGACGTGCATGCCGCGTACGAATCCCTCATCCGTGATGGCTTCACCAGCCGACTCATCGTGTCCTGAACGGGCCACGGCAGCGATCAGCGGTGGGGCCAGCCGCGGCCCGGGAGTGGCCGGGCCGCGGCGAGCAAGTGGTCTGTGGGAGGGGCCTAGCTGCCGGTGAGGGTGATGGCCAGGTCTGTGATGTTTAGGGGGAACCTGGATTTGAGGGCGTCGGAGACGAGTGTGGCCTCGCCGGTGAAGAGGTTGACGCTGTAGAGGGAGGGCCTGGTGGCGCCGGAGGCGGTGAGCGTGGCGAAGGCGGTGTTGCTGACCGTCTTGCCGCCCGACGGACTGCTGAAGATGTCCAGGCCCGCGTTGGTCTGCGCGTCGATGCCGAGGCTGCCGGTCGGCGCCAGCGTGCCGTTGTTGGCCGGCGACTGGATGACGACCTGGTCGCCTGCCGTGTTGATGTCGAACAGCGTGGTCCCGGTGGCACCGTTGAGGTCGTTGTTCGTGTAGGCGGCGGCGGAGACGCCCTTGGTCGTGCCCTCGGTCGGCGGGGTCGTGAGGTTCAGGTCCTGGACGGTCGTGTGGTCGTTGAGGTTGTGCCGGAGGTTCTGGCCGGTGTCGCTGATCACGCGCAGCCGGTCTGCGGCGGGGTTGAAGTCGACGCCGAAGTTCGTCCCGTGCAGCGCGTACTGGAGCTGGGACACCTTGGTGATCTCGACGTCCGGGGTGGCCGGCGGGGTCTTGATCGTGTAGATGCCGCCCTTGTCGCCGACGCCGTACATCAGGCCGTTCTGCACCCGGAAGTCGATGCCGATCAGAGCGGTGTCGCCATTGAGGCCGACGATGTCCCTGACCCAGTCGAGCACGTTCGGCCGGTCGGTGGTGAACGTGGCCATCTGGGTGCCGTCACCCGTGATCCCGAACGCGCGGAGGCTGGGAACGGCGGCGGGAGCGGCCGAGCCGCTGCCGGGCGCACTCAGCATGAGTGCTGTCGACGTGACCATGACGGCTGCCGCCGCCGCGATTCTCTTTCTCGTTCCTGCTTTCATCGGTGTTTCCCTCCCGATTGAGCAATCACCATTGAGTGGCGCGCAGATGCGAGATTTACGGACCGATGCCAATTAAGGCCGGTCCGCAGCGCCCCCCACAAGGAGAACTGGCGATGGGCATGCCTCGATCAAGGGATTTTGCGCACTGTGACAAAGCGCCCCAGACGTGGTCGTCTCCGATGTGCGCAGAGTGATGAATGCCGTCTGGATTTCCCCTGTGGGCTTCTCCGACCGGAATGGCATGCTCGCGCCCATGGGCAGCCTTTTCGCCGAGTTGGCCCGGCAGGCTTCGGCCAACGCGCGCCGGGAGGTCGAGGCGTACGCGCGTGAGATCGCGGAGTTCGGGTTCCTGGACACGAACTCCCGGGCGCGGGGCGAGACGCTGGAGCACGCGCTGTGGTTGCGACGCCGTACGGTCGAACTCTCCCCTGACAACGCCGAACTGAGCGATGACGGCCTCGGCTACATCGCGGCGATCGGCGAGTCGCGGGCCGCGGCGGGGATGTCGCTGGACGCGCGGCAACGGGTCCTGCGACTGCACACCTCGCTCATGCTGCGCGAGATCAACGAAGCGACCGAGGCGCAGCGCGGCGCCGGAGTCGGAGTCGGCGAACTCATGCGGATGATGCACTGGTTCGCCCCTCAGGGAGAACGCGGTATCCGTGCCTACAGTCAGGGCTTCGCGGCGGCGCTGCGACACCGTCTGCCGTACGTCGAGCAGGCTGCCCTGCTGGCCAGGTCGCTGCTCAAAGGGGACCCCATAGCGGCGGAACTCGCCTCGGCCCTGGGCATGGAACTGCCCGAACGCTGCGCGGTGGCGGTGATCCGGGTGCCGGACCGGCCCGTCGGCGATCGTGACCTGGAGAGCGAGATCGAGGCGCTGGTGAAGACCCACCGGGCGCCGGTCACGTGGTGGCCGGGGAAGGGCAGCGGGGGCAGCAGGGGCAGCCGGAGTGGCGAGCTGATCGCCGTGATTCCCTTGCGCCCCGCCGCACCCCCGGCGCCCCCGGCGGCTCCAGCGCCCCCGGCGCCTCCGGCGGCTCCAGCGCCCCCGGGGGCCAGTGACCCGGTATCCGATCTCGTACGCGACTTCGCCCAGGCCCTGGGCCGCCCCTGCGCCGCCGGCACCGCCACCTCATCGCTGTCCGAGATCGCCGACGCCCTCGACCTGGCCCGGCGGATCAGCAGGGCGGCGCCGCTGCGACCGGCGTCCGCCCGGCTGCGGCCGTACACCATGTCGGACGTGTTCGTGGAACTCGCCGTGGCCGACACGCCGTCCGTCGACGCGTGGCTCCGCGCCGTGGGCCGGCGTCTGCAGCCCGGTCCGGACCTCGTCGTCACGCTTGACGCGTACTACCGCCACGACATGCACCGCGGCGCCACGGCGGCAGCTCTCAACGTCCACCCCCGCACCCTGGACTATCGCCTCCGCCGGGTGCGGGAACTCACCGGCATCAATCCCGGCTCGACGCGCGGCGTGCGCATTTTCAGCTCGGTCATTACGCGGCGCCTGTCGGAAGCGTGGCACTGAACCCTGTTCCAGAGTTCAAGAAGGAAGACTTTCCGCTTCGAAGTCGAATTCGCGATATTCGGTCGACCGATGAATCGGTGGAGGACGTTGAAGGGGCGGCGCCCGTGTGCGGGGATGCCGCCCCTTCCGCATACCTGTGCCGGGTCAGGTCACCGGCTCCGGCAGCGTCATGAGGTGGGGGCGGTGGCGGGCCGCCGCGGCGGTTGCCGTGGGGCCGCCCAGGGCGGCTACGCCGATGAGGCGGGGGCCCTGGTAGTAGGCGTACAGGAGGTCGCCTTCCGGGGCGGTCGGGTCGCCCTCCAGGAGTTCGCTGCGGTCCGCCAGCGCGGGCTGGCCGAACGACTGGAGGCGCAGGGTGTACTGGTCGCTCCAGAAGGAGGGAAGGGGTGCGCAGGGCGCGGGGTCGCGGGGCGTGCCGGTCAGAGTCGCCACCAGCGTGCGGGCCGCGTGGCGGGCCGTGTCGCCGGGGACCGACCAGTGTTCCACCCGGCGCGGCACGGGGCCGTAGCGCGGGTTCGGGAAGCGGGCCACGTCGCCGACCGCCACCGCGTGCGGGATGCCGCCGATGCGCAGATGGGCGTCGCAGAGGATGCCGTCGGTCAGGTCGAGGCCCGGCGTCGCCGCCAGCCACTCCGTGTTGGGGAGCGAGCCGATCGCTTCGACCAGCAGGTCCGCCCGTAATTCCGTGCCGTCGTCCAGGACGCAGCCCTCTGGGGTGAGTTCCGTCGCCAGGCGGCCCATGTGGAAACGTACTCCCCTCGCCTCGTGGCGGCGCCGCAGCGCCCGCGCCAGATGCGGACCGAGCGCCAGCACCATCGGTTCCGTCTCCGGCGCCACGACGGTCACCACGCACCCCGCCGTGCGCGCGGTGGCCGCCACCTCGCAGCCGATGAAACCCGATCCGATCACTAACACCCGGGCGCCCGCCGCCAGTCCGGCGGCCAGGGCCGCCGAGTCCTCCAGCGTGCGGACGACGTGCCGGGGCGGGCCCCCGGGCATCGGGAGTCTGCGTGGCCGCACCCCCGTCGCGGCCACCAGACCCTCGTACATGTGGACCGATCCGTCGGTCAGTGTGAGTGTGTGCGTCATGAGGTCCGCGGCTGATACCGCCGCTCCCAGTCGCCACTCGACGTCCTCGACGCTCGGACGCCTGCGCAGTTCCGTGCCCGCCGCGAGCGCGTGGCCCGCGAGAACCGCCTTGGACAGCGGCGGGCGGTTGTAAGGGAGGTGGGGCTCGTCGCCGAAGAGGGTGATCGGGCCGTGCCAGCCCGCGGCACGGAGTTGTTCCGCCGCGCGCAGGCCGCCGAGCGACGCCCCGACGACGGCGATCCCGGTCCGCCCGGTCCGCTCCATGACGCCTCAGCCCTCGACCCGGATGGCCTGCAGCGGGCATACGTCGGCCGCGTCCTCGGCGTCGGCGCGCAGCGCCGCGTCGGGCGAGTCCACGTACGCGAGGCGGCCCTCCTCGTCGAGCCGGAAGATGTCCGGCGCGGCGAAGACGCACTGCCCGTGATCCTGGCAGACGTCCAGGTCGACTATCACCCTCATGTAGCTGATCAACTCCCCTATGGTGTCGTCATTTTGATGCGGACGTGCGGACCTGCGGACCGCTCAGCGGCGGGGTGGTCTGATGCCTCGGAACTCCCAGTCGCCGCCCAGCGCCGTGGACAGGACCTCCTCGGACTCCGTGGGCTGGGCGCCGACATCGGGGCGGATCGCCGTCGGGCCGGCGACGATGTGGTTGGTGAGGCGTCCCAGGCCCTCCGCCTCGACCTCGACGATGTCGCCGGGATGGACCGGGCGGGAGCCCGCGGGTGTGCCGGAGAGCAGGACGTCGCCCGGTTCCAGAGTGATCGTGCGGGCGATGTCGGCGACGAGGTAGTGCATGTCCCACTGCATTTCGTCGGTCGAACCGTCCTGTGCGAGTTCGCCGTTGACGTACGTACGGAGGTGTTTTCCGTGGAAGTCCCAGCCCGTGACCAGGCCCGGGCCGAGCGGGCAGAGCGTGTCGGAGCCCTTGACGCGGAGCATCGAGCCGGCGTCGGTGTCGCGGAAGTCGTGCAGGCCGTAGTCGTTGGCGACGGTGAAGCCCGCGATGTACGCGCCGGCCTCGTCCGGCGCCACGTTGCGGCAGGTGCGGCCGATGACGATGCCGATCTCGCCCTCGTAGTTGAGGTACTTGCAGCCTTCGGGGCGTACGACGGCGCCGCCGTGGCTGTTGAGGGCGGAGACCGGCTTGTGGAAGTAGGTGGGGGCCGGGGGGAGCGTGGCTCCGAACTCCTCCACTCGGCTGCGGTGGTTGAGGTGGACCGCGATCACCTTGGACGGGCGTACGGGCGGAAGGTGGTGGGCCTCCGACGCCTTGACGCGGCGGCCGTCCGCGGCGATCAGTTCGTCGCCCTCCCGCACGACCTGGACGGCGGACCCGTCGAGCAGGACACGGCGGTACTCGGTCGTGGTCGTCGTCCTCGATCCGCTCCCCCTCATGCCGTCGCCTCCGCTTCAGGGGCCTCGCCGGTCCAGCCGGTGGCCGGGCGGTCGAACCACAGGTGCATCTGGCCCGTGCCGATGGAGTTCTCGTACGCGCTGTAGGCGCGGCCGGGGGCGGTGCAGCGTTCCTCGCCCAGGGCGCCGATCATCATGAGGTAGTGCCCGAACCGTGCTTCCGGCTTGTGGGTGAGGAACTCCGGCATGGTGCGCAGGACTTGCGCGTGGTCGCCGCGCTCCAGCCATGCGATCCGTGCGTGGTCGGCCGCGCGCGCCTCGGGTGTACGGATGTGGGCGGGGTCGCTCGACTCGTGGGCGCGGAGTTCGCGCAGCGGCCAGAACGTGTGCGAGAGGGCGCCGGACGCGATGAGCAGGACCCTGCGTCCGGGGAGCGCTGCGACGCCGTCGGCGAGCGCCCGGCCGAGCCGCAGGTGGTCCTCGGCGTCACCGGTCTGGCAGACCCCGATCGAGACCCACTTCTTTGCGGGGAGGCCGTGGCCCAGGTACGTCCACAGGTTGATGGTGGCGTAGTACACGGGCAGGAAGGGGTCGTCGATCGGGGTGATCCAGGTGCCGTGTTTCTCGGCGAACCGGGCGACGGAGTGGGCGAGTTCGGGGTCGCCCGGGTAGTCGTACGGCATGCGGCACATGCCGCGCGGCAGCTCTTCGGAAGTGAAGAGTCCGGCGCGGCGCGGGTGTGCGGAGATGACGAACTCGACGGTGGTCGCCCAGTGCGAGTCGAGGACGACGACGGTGTCGTAGTCGAGCGTCTCGAACACGTCGGCGCGCAGTTTGCGCAGGCCGGGGACGAGGCTGATCTCGCGGCCCTCGTTGAGCTCTTTGCGAGTGGGCTCGGGCAGCACGATGGTGGGGACGTGGGCGAGGAGGCCCGCTCCGACGATCTCGCCGCCGGCCGACGCGCGGGGAGTGTCACTCATGGTCCGACCACCCCTTCGGCGCCGTCACCGTGTTCTTCAGGTCGCAGTAGAAGTCGAAGGACCAGTCGCCGCCCTCGCGCCCGATGCCGGAGCGGCGTGAGCCGCCGAAGGGCGCGGAGAGGTCGCGTACGTAGAAGCAGTTGACCCAGACCGTGCCCGCGACGAGCCGCGCGCCGATCCGTGCGGCGCGCTCGCGGTTCCCGGCGACGAGGGTGGCGGCGAGCCCGAAACGGGTGCCGTTGGCGAGGCGGACCGCCTCGTCGTCGTCGCCGTCGGGGAAGGTCTGGAGGGTGAGGACGGGTCCGAAGACCTCTTCCTGGACGATCTCGGAGTCCTGGTCCACGTCGGTGAGGAGGGTGGGGAGGTAGTAGTTTCCGCCCGATGCGTCGGACAGCCCGGTGGCGGGGGCGCCGCCGATGAGGGCTGTGGCGCCCGCGGCCAGTGCACGGCGCACGAATCCGTCGACGCGTTCCACGTGCCGGGGGTGGATGCTGGGCCCGATGTCCGTGGCCTCGTCGCGCGGGTCCCCCTGGACCAGCTTGGCCACGCGGTCGAGGAAGCGTCCGAGGAAGGCGTCGCGCACGGACTCCTCGACGAGGATGCGGGTGGCGGCGAGGCAGATCTGGCCCGCGTTGTCGTACTGCTCCACGGCGAGGTCGGCGGCCAGGTCCAGGTCGGCGTCGGCGAGGACGAGCAGCGGCGACTTGCCGCCGAGCTCGAAGCTGCACGGGATCAGGTGTGCCGCGGCGGCCTCGGCGATGCGGTGGGCGGTGGGCACGGAGCCGGTGAAGCTGATGCGGCGCACGTCGGGGTGGGCGGTGAGGGGTGCGCCGGCCTCGTCGCCGTACCCCTGCACGACGTTGAACACCCCCGGCGGCAGCCCCGCCTCGTGCGTGATGTCCGCGAGGAGCGATGCGGTGAGCGGGGTCCATTCGGCGGGCTTCAGCACGACGGTGGAGCCCGCGGCGAGCGCCGGGGCGATCTTCCAGCTGGACAGCATCAGCGGGGCGTTCCACGGCGTGATGAGGACGGCGGGGCCCGTAGGGTCCCAGCTCACGTGGTTGGTGTGGCCGCGGGTGTCGAAGTCGGCGTGGGAGAGGGCGAGGAGGCGGTCGGCGAAGTAGCGGAAGTTGTGGGCGACGCGGGGCAGGACGCCGCGGCGGTGCGAGCGGAGGAGGGCGCCGTTGTCGGCGGTCTCGACGGCGGCGAGCTCTTCGGCGCGGGCTTCGACACCGTCGGCGACGGCGTGCAGCAGCGCGGCGCGTTCGGCCGGGGGCGTGGCGGCCCAGCCGGGGAAGGCGGCAGCGGCGGCGGCGACGGCGGCGCTGGCCTCGGTGGCGGTGCCGCGGGCGATCTCGGCGAGCGGGGCGCCGTCGATGGGTGAGTGGTCGGTGAAGGTGGCGGGGGAGGTGACTCGGGTGCCGGCTATCCAGTGACGGGTGTCCACGGGCACGGTGGCGATGGTCGCGGTGTGCGGCGGGGGCCCCGGGGGTGTGGGGGCGGGGGGAGCCATCTCTACCTCCGATCCTCCAGTTCGTTTGAACCCAAACAACATTAGGGAGGGCCCGGGGTGGGGTCAACCCCTCGTGGGCGGTGCGGTGTTGAGATATTGTTTGACCTCAAACGATAGGCCTGCTTCCGGAAGTCAGCTGCCATGCCGATGCCCCGGCCCGCGCACGTCCGCCCCCTCATCGCCCTCCCCCAGCGGTACGCCGCCACGACCTCCGCTCTGCGCTACGCCGCCGTCGTCACGGCACGCGCCCTCGCCGACGCGGTGTTCCGCGCGGGCGGCGAGCCGTTCATGATGCATCCCGGCCCGCCGGACGAGGCGGCCGAACGGCTCGCGCGCTGCGCCGGGCTGCTGCTCCCGGGCGGCGGGGACGTCGCACCGTGGCGGTACGCGGCCGAAGCTGATGCGGAGACCGGGGGCGGGGCCGGGTCCGGGGGCGGGGGCGGGGTGCACTCCTCCGTGTACGACGTCGACGACGCACAGGACGAGTTCGACCTCGCGCTCGCCCGCTGCGCACTGTCGCGCGGACTTCCGACGCTGGCGGTCTGCCGGGGCATGCAGGTGGTCAACGTCGCGCTCGGCGGCACGCTCCGGCAGGACATGGGCGGCCCGACGACGGAGCACCGACACAAGGTGCACGGGGTGCGGGTGGCGGCGGGGTCGGTGGTGGCGGGGGCGCTGGGTGCCACGCGGGCGGACGTGTCCTGCTACCACCACCAGTGCGTGGAACTCCCGGGCCGGGGACTCACCCCCTCCGCATGGGCGTCCGACGGAACGATCGAGGCCCTCGAACTGCGGGGCGCCAGGGGGTGGTTCGCGGCCGTGCAGTGGCACCCGGAGGACACGGCGGCGACGGACGCGGGGCAGCAGGGGTTGTTCGGGGGGCTGGTCGGGGCGGCGGGGGTTTGGGGGGAGCGGGGTGCGCGGGGGGCGCGGGTCGGTTGAGGGGGTGGGGGGCGCGGTCTGGGCTGCGTCGCGCGCGCGGCGGGGGCGGCGGGGGCGGCGGGGGCGGCGAGACGACAGCGCGTCGACTGACGGGTGGCGGCGGTCTGGACTGCCGCGGTTTTGTGTTTTCTTGGGGGGCGCGCGCGGGGCGGCTGACGGGTGGCGACGGTTTGCGGCCGCCACCGGGGGCGGAACGCGCGGGTCAGTTGGCCGGGGGGGGCGGCAGTCCGGGCCGGCGTAGGGGCGTGGCTGTCAGGCGGCTGGTCTGGGTTTGCGGCCGCTTCGGCGGGGGGTCGGGGGCGCGCCGTTCAGGAGGGTTTGCCTGCGGTCGTCGCCCTTTTCCTCCGTCCGTACGACGATCTTGCGGAGGAGGTCCGCGAGCGTCTCGCACTCCTCGTCCGTCAGCCCCTCCGTGACGAACGCCTCCTCCGCGTTGAAGGCGGGGAAGACCTCACCCATCAGGCGCTCGCCCTCGTCCGTGAGGCTGAGCAGGACGAGCCTGCCGTCCTCGGGGTGCCCGCGGCGTTCGAGCAGGCCCCGGCCCATGAGCGTGCGGGCCACGCCCGTCAGCGTGCCCTTGGAGATGCCGGCCTCCTCGGCGACGTACCGCGTCTCCATCTCGCCCCAGATCCAGACCACATAGAGCACGACGAACGACGTCCACGTCAGTTCCGCGCCGCGCAGCACGGAGTTCTCGAAGTGCTGCCGGACCGCCGCGGCCGCCCGGTAGATGTTCGAGACCGCGGCCATCTGCTCGTACGCGACGGGGGTGCCGCCGAGCTTGGCCCTGACCGCCTTCTCGGTCTCGTGGATGGTGCGATCGCCCGTCACGTCCGTGCCCTCCTCTTGCCGTACTTCTTGCCGTGGTGCATACGCCTCCGTACCATCGGCGCCACTCGAATTTCGTACGGGCTCAAACGATAACGCGTCCCGAGTAAACGCGCCCTCCTCCCCCCGGAGTTCGGCATGGCCGCCCTCGACTCCCCCACCACGCCCGTCTCCACCACCGTCCCCGAACGCCGCATCGGCGTCGCGGGCATCGTCTTCGTCGTGATCGCCGCGTCCGCGCCGCTCACCGTGGCCGCCGGAGGTGTCCCGCAGTCCCTCGGCATCACCGGCATCCTCGGGATACCACTTCTCTACCTCCTCGTGGCCGTCGTACTCGCGCTCTTCAGCTCCGGGTACGCGGCCATGAGCCGCCACATCACGGGCGCCGGTGCGTTCTACGCGTACACCGCGCGCGGCCTCGGCCGCATACCGGGAGTCGGCGCGGCCTTCGTCGCGCTGCTCTCGTACAACGCCATGCAGATCGGCATCGCCGGCCTCTTCGGCGCCACCACCGCCGAGTTCATCGACGCCCGGACGGGGGTGGAGATTCGCTGGTGGGTTCTCGTACTCGCGTGTACGGCGGTCGTCGGGGCGCTCGGCTACCGCCGTGTCGACGTGGGTGTGCGCGTCCTCGCCGTCCTGCTCGTCCTGGAGTTCGGCGCGGTGCTCGTCTTCGACATCGGCCAGTTCGCCCACGCCCCCGAAGGCGTCTCGACCGCGCCGCTCACCTGGGGCGCCGCCACGGACGGCGCGCTCGGTGTCGCGCTGTGCTGCGTGTTCGCGGCGTACATGGGCTTCGAGTCCGGCGCGCTGTACAGCGAGGAGTGCCGGGATCCGCGCCGGACCGTGGCGCGCGCCACGTACATCGCCGTCGGGCTCATCGGCGTCTTCTACGCCGCCACGGCCTGGGCGATGGTGACGGGCGCGGGGACGGGGCGGGCGACGCGGGTCGCGGCCGAGCAGGGGCCGGGGATGATGTTCTCGCTCAGCGACGCGAGCCTGGGTGCGGCGTTCTCGGACTTCGCCCAGTTCTTCCTGATCACCAGCCTGCTCGCGGCGCTGCTCTCCTTCCACAACGCGGTCGCGCGGTACGTGCGTTCGCTCGGGCGGGAAGGTGTGCTGCCCCGCGGGCTCGGGGTCCTGCACCGGCGGCACGCCTCGCCGCACCGGGGTTCGTTGCTGCAGACCGGGGTCACCGCCGTCGTCATCGGCGTCTTCGCCCTGGCCGGGCGTGACCCCGTCGCCGACGTCTTCACCTGGCTCACCAACCTCGGCGCGCTCGGCGTGATCCTGCTCCTGTTCGCCACGTCGGTGTCGGTCGTCGCGTACTTCGCGCGCCGGCCCGAGCTGGGCGAACCCCTCTGGCACCGGCTGATCGCGCCCGTCCTCTCGGGCGCCGCCCTCGCCGTCATCTTCTGGCTCGCCCTCACCAACTTCAGCGTCCAGCTGGGGGTTTCACCGGGCAATCCGCTGCGGTGGGTCCTGCCGGGGCTCATCCTGGTCGCGGCGGGGGCGGGGGTCGGGTGGGGGGTTTGGCTACGGGTGGGGCGGCCGGGGGTTTATGCGGGGGTGGGGGGCAGCAGTTGATCGGGTCCCGGGGGGAGGGGCAGGGGACAGGGGACAGGGGGCAAGTTACGGCAACGTTGGGGTTACAAGCCCCGCTCCAGCAGCGTGCCGCCCGTCCACGTGACGCCCACCTGGCGGTAGTACGCGCCGATCGGCTCGTCGACCGTGAGCTTCGCCAGTTCCTCCGTGGGCGCGTCGAAGAGGGTCAGGTCCGCGTCGCCCGACCACGCCTGGCCGCCCTCGAACGCGGCGGCGCCCGACGCGATCAGCTCGTCGAGGGCGAGGCCCTTGCCGTCGATGGCGGGGAGCTGGCGGTGGTGAGCCATGGGGTGCGCGTTGACGAACCCGTTGGTCTCGGAGGGTTCACGCAGGGTGACCACGGCCTCGGCGAGGCGGCGGTCGGCGGCGGCGAGCGTGGCGCCGAAGACGGCGCCGGGCTCGATGCGGGGGGCGGGGCCGTAGGGGTGGGGGCGGGTGAGGTGGATGGAGCCGAGCTTCTTCGGGTAGCCCTGGTGGTTGCCGCGGGCGATGGCGAAGTCCTTGTCGACCCAGATGTAGACGCAGCGGGAGTAGGTGCGGGCGCGGTAGGCGCAGCGGACGACCGCGAAGCACTCCTTGTACTGGGCGCGGACGGGGTCGAGCAGCTCGGCCCTCTCGGCGCCGCACGACTGCCAGTCGGCCCAGATGAGGGCGACGGCGCCGGGGTCTTCGGGGGCCATGTCCAGGGGCTCGGGGAGGAGTTCGCGGACGCGGGCGGGGTTGGTGCGGTACTCGATGGTGAGGAGGTCGCCGGAGTAGTGCCAGGGGGGTGCGGGGATGAGGGAGGAACGGCCGGTGGCGCTCTTGGGCGGATGGAACCCGCGGACTCCGACCATGCTCGGCGCACCTCTCCTCGGTCGGGTTCGTTTGAGCCCGTACGATACGCCGGGCGGTACCGCCTGTCACGACTCCTGGCGGGGGCGCCTTGGGTGCGGTTCGCCGGTTGCCCGCCCGGGCGGTGCGGGGTGAACGGGTAGGTGGGTGGGTGTGGTTCGCCGCGGGGCGGCGGGCGCGGGGCGTCGCCGCGGGGATCAGGTTCAGGCCCCCGCAGGGGACCCCACCCGTAAACCCCCCGCGTACGGGGCCTTGCGGAGGGGCGCTCGCCGTCCCTAACGTTTGAGGTCAAACAAATCGCGCGTCGCGCCCCCAGAAAGGCTGGGCCACGGGTGAGTGAAGCGAGCGCACCACCACAGGGCAGGGCGACCACCGCCCGGACCACGGCTACGGCCACGGCCACCGTGGAGAACCTCCGAGCCACCGGCACCGACGTCGTCCGCGTCGTCTACCCCGACCTCCTGGGCGCCGACCGGGGCAGAGACATCCTCCTGGGCCGGCTGCCGAGCGCCTGCACGCACGGCCTGACCTTCTGCAGGGCCGTGTACCACACCACCCCCCGCGGCGACGTCGTCCCCGTCGCGGGCGGACTCGACGCGGGGCTCCCCGACATCTGCGTACAACCGGACCTCGCCACCGTGAAGCCACTGCCGTGGGAGCCCGGCGTCGCCTGGTGTCTGGGCGACAGCCTGGACCCGCTCACGGAGGGGCCCGTACCCGAGTCCCCACGCGCCCTGCTGAAGCGCGTACTTGCGCGCGTGGACGATTACGCCGCCCCGGACCACCAGGGCGCCGACCGGCGCGGGCCCCTCGCCGCCGTCGTCGGGCCCGAACTGGAGTACTTCCTCTGCGACTCCTCCCCCACCACCCCCTCCGGCTGGACCCCCTACGGCGCCGCCACCGGCAACGTCTACAGCGCCGGGCGGCGCGGCGACCCCGATGGCCATCTCCTGCGCACGTTGCGCCAGTTGGAGGCCCTCGGCATTGGCGTCATCGCCGGGAACCATGAATTCGACGGTGGACAGTTCGAGATCAATCTCGATCACTCCGGCGCCCTGGACGCCGCCGACCGCGCCTTCTTCTTCAAGGCCGCCGTCAAGGAGACCGCCCGCCACGAAGGGCGCCTCGCGACCTTCATGGCCAAGCCCTTCAACGGGCTCGGCGGGTCCGGGTTCCATGTGCATCTGTCGCTCGTCGACGGGGAGGGGCGGAACGTCTTCGACGATCCGGGGGCGGAGTACGGGCTCTCCGCCGCCGCCCGGCACGCCGTCGGCGGCGTCCTGCGGCACGCCCCCGCCCTCGCCGCCCTCCTCAACCCCACCGTCAACTCCTACAAACGCTTCGGGCCCGACACCCTCGCCCCCTGGCTGATCGACTGGGGGCTCGACAACCGCAGTGCCATGGTCCGCATCCCGCCCGAGCGCGGCGTCGGCACCCGCCTTGAGCTGCGCCTCGGTGACGCGTCCGCCAACCCCTACCTCCTCGTCGCCGGCACCGTCGCCGCCGTCCTGCTCGGCCTCCGCGACCGGCCCGAACCGCCCGCCCCGCTGGAGGGGTACGGATACGACGAGTCCTCCGCACCCCGCCTCCCCGCCACGCTCCCCGAGGCCCTCGACGCGCTGGAGGCCGACGAGGCGCTCACCGGGCTCCTCGGCGAGGACTTCACCCGCGCGTTCCTGACGTACAAGCGCAACGAGGTCGAGCGGTACCAACAGAGCGTCACTGATTGGGAGTTCGGGGAGTACGCCTTTCTCATTTGAGCGCCGGATCAGTCCGCCCCTCCCCCGCCGAGACCGGAAAGGCCGCGTAAGGAAGGCCAAGCCCTGAAAGGGAGCACCCCTATGCGCACGGACACCCCTCCCCTCCCTCTCGCCGACGTCGACCTCGCCGACAACGACCGGTTCACCGACCGCGAGCTGCCCTGGCGGATGTTCGACGTGCTGCGCCGCGAGGATCCCGTCCACTGGCAGCCCGAGCCGCCGCCCAACTCCGGTTTCTGGGCGGTCACCCGGCACGCCGACATCGTGCGCGTCGACCGCGACCCCGAGACCTTCACCTCCGAGATGTTCACCAACCTGGAGGAGGTGGACGACGACTACATCACGTTGCGCCGGTCGCTTCTCGAGACCGACGGGCTGCGGCACCGGGCCATGCGGCTCATCCTGCAGAAGCGGTTCACGCCGCGCGCCGTCGCGACGTACGAGACGTTCCTGCGGGGCCTGACCGCGCGTACGCTCGACGCCGCTCTCCCCAAAGGCACGTTCGATTTCGTACGGGAAGTGTCCGCCGACTTTCCCATCAACGTGCTCGCCCGCATGCTCGACGTCCCGGAAGGCGACACGCAGCAGCTCATCGACTGGGGCAACCGCATCATCGGCAACACCGACCCCGACTACGCCGACGTGCTCCTGGAGAGCGCGGAGAGCGGGCAGTACCGGAATTTACCCTTCAGGTCGCCCGCTTCCCTCGAAGTCTTCGCGTACGGGCGGGAGTTGGCCGCCCGGCGGCGGGGTGGCAGCGGGGAAGATCTCGTGACGGCCCTCGTCAACAGCTCGCCCAAGGACGGCGTACCGCTCTCCGCCACCGACTTCGACAACTACTTCCTGCTGCTCGTCGTCGCGGGGAACGAGACCACCCGGCACGCCATCTCGCACTCCATGCTCGCGCTCATCGAGCATCCGGAGGAACGGGCACGGCTCGTCCGCGATCCCTCGCTCATTCCGAACGCCGTCGAGGAGTGCCTGCGTTGGGCCTCGCCCGTCTACCACTTCCGGCGTACGGCCACGTGTGACGTCGAGCTCGGCGGGAAGCTCATCAGGGCGGGCGACAAGGTCGTCATGTGGTTCGCCTCCGGCAACCGCGACGAGGACGTCTTCCCCGATCCGTACCGCTTCGACGTCACCCGCGAGAACAACGACCACGTCACCTTCGGCAAGGGCAGCCCGCACTTCTGCCTCGGCAACTCCCTGGCCCGTCTGGAGATGCGGATCATGTTCGAGGAGCTGCTGCCGCGGCTCGCGGACATCCGCGTCGCGGGCGAGGTGCGGCGCGTACGGTCAAACTTCGTCAACGGGATCAAGGAGCTGCCCGTGACGGTGACCCTGGCCTAGGGCCCCTCGTCCGGGACCCGTCGTCCGTCCAGGACCCGGCGTCAGCCGCCCGACGTGTCCAGTTCCGCTTCCTCGCTCACGCCCGCGCAGTCGTACGGGTCCTTCAGCCAGCCGTCCGGCAGGACCACGCGGTTGTTGCCGGAGGTGCGGCCGCGCGGGCCGCCCGCGCCGGCCGGCCACGGCTGATCGAGGTCCAACTCGCCGAGCCCGTCCTCCAGTTCGGCGAGCGAGGAGGTGATCGCGAGGCGCTTGCGCATCTCGGAGCCGACCGCGAAGCCCTTCAGGTACCAGGCCACGTGCTTGCGGAAGTCGATGACACCCCGCGCCTCGTCGCCGATCCACTCGCCGAGGAGCGTGGCGTGGCGGAGCATGACCTTCGAGACCTCGCGCAGGGTCGGCGCCTGGGGTGCGCCCGTGCCCTCGAAGGCGGCGACCAGGTCGCCGAAGAGCCAGGGGCGGCCGAGGCAGCCGCGGCCCACGACGACGCCGTCGCAGCCGGTCTCGTTCATCATGCGGACCGCGTCCGCAGCCGACCAGATGTCGCCGTTGCCGAGGACGGGGATCTCGGGGACGTGCTCCTTGAGGCGGGCGATGGCGTCCCAGTCGGCGGTGCCTCCGTAGTGCTGGGCGGCGGTGCGGCCGTGCAGGGCGATGGCCGTGACGCCCTCCTCGACGGCGATGCGGCCCGCGTCCAGGAAGGTGATGTGCTCGTCGTTGATGCCCTTGCGCATCTTCATCGTGACGGGCAGGTCCCCGGCGCCGCTGACGGCCTCGCGGAGGATCGCGCGCAGCAGCGGGCGCTTGTACGGGAGCGCGGAGCCGCCGCCCTTGCGGGTGACCTTGGGGACGGGGCAGCCGAAGTTCAGGTCGATGTGGTCGGCGAGGTCCTCCTCCGCGATCATGCGGACGGCCTTGCCGACGGTCGCGGGGTCGACGCCGTACAGCTGGATCGAGCGGGGCTTCTCCGTCTCGTCGAAGTGGATCAGCTGCATGGTCTTCTCGTTGCGCTCGACCAGGGCGCGCGTGGTGATCATCTCGCTGACGAAGAGGCCCTTGCCGCCGCTGAACTCCCGGCACAGCGTCCGGAACGGCGCGTTCGTGATCCCCGCCATGGGGGCGAGCACGACGGGCGGCTGCACGGTGTGCGGGCCGATCGACAGGGGCTGCGGCAGGGACGGCATCGATGATCTCCGGGACGGACGACGGGACCCTCCATTGTCCCTCACTCTCCGAGCGGCCGTCCCACCCTCCTGTGACAGGTGACAAGTGACAGATATTGAAATCTGTCAGCTGTCATGCCAGGGTGGAGGCATGCGCACTCTCACTCTCGGAAACACCGGACCCCAGACCTCCGCCCTCGGCCTCGGCTGCATGGGCATGTCCGCGCTCTACGGAGAAGCGGACCGCACGGAGTCGATCGCGACGATCCACGCCGCCCTGGAGGCGGGCGTCACGCTCCTCGACACCGGCGACTTCTACGCGATGGGCCACAACGAAATGCTGATCGGCGAAGCCCTGCGCTCCGCCCCCGCGGCCCGCCGCGAACAGGCGCTGACCAGCGTGAAGTTCGGCGCGCTCCGCGACCCGGACGGCGGCTGGTCGGGGTACGACGGCCGCCCGTCCGCGGTGAAGAACTTCGCCGCGTACTCGCTCCAGCGCCTCGGCGTCGACCACATCGACGTCTACCGCATCGCCCGCATCGACCCGGACGTACCGGTCGAGGAGACGGTGGGCGCCATCGCCGAGCTGGTCGAGAAGGGGTACGTACGGCACATCGGTCTCTCCGAGGTCGGCGCGGGCACGATCCGCCGGGCGGCGGCCACGGCGCCGATCTCCGACCTTCAGATCGAGTACTCCCTGATCTCGCGCGGCATCGAGGCGGAGATCCTGCCGACGGTCGCGGAGCTGGGCATCGGCGTGACGGCGTACGGGGTGCTGTCCCGCGGTCTGATCTCCGGCCACTTCACCCGCGACCGCGAGCTGGCCGCGAACGACTTCCGGTCGATGAGCCCCCGCTTCCAGGGCGAGAACCTCGACCGCAACCTCGACCTGGTCGAGGCGCTGCGGAAGATCGCCGACCAGAAGGGCGTGAGCGTCGCGCAGACCGCGATCGCCTGGGTGCTGGCGCAGGGCCCGCGGCACGGCGCGTCGATCGTGCCGCTGGTGGGCGCTCGTACGCGCGCCCGCCTGGACGAGGCGCTCGGCGCCCTGGACGTGACGCTCGACGCCGCGGACCTGGCCGCGATCGAGGAGGCCGTCCCCGCGGGCGCGGCGGCCGGGGCCCGCTACCCGGACTCCCAGATGGCACACCTCGACAGCGAGCGCTGAGCGCCCCCGGGTACGGTCTAGCCATGGCAGCAACCGCGGCTCCCCTGACCCCCGAGCGCATCCTCGAAGCGACCGAGGAGGTGCTGCGCAGGCACGGCGCGGCCAAGGCCACGGTGGTCGACGTGGCCCGCGCCCTCGGGGTGAGCCACGGCACGGTGTACCGCCACTTCCGCACGAAGGCGGAGCTGCGCGGCGCGGTGACGCGGCGCTGGCTGGACCGTACGTCGCAGGCCCTCTCCGCGATCGTCACGGGCGCGGAGCCCCCCGAGGCGAAGCTCCGCCTCTGGTTGGCGGGCCTCTTCGACGCCAAGCAGCACAAGGCGGGCGACGACCCGGAGCTCTTCGCCACGTACTCGGTCCTGGTCGACGAGAACAGCGACGTCGTCGACGCGCACATCGCGGACCTCACGTCACAACTGACGGCGATCATCCAAGAGGGCACGGACGCGGGCGACTTCACGTCCCTCGACCCGGCCCTGTCGGCCCGAGCGGTCTTCGACGCCACGTCCCGCTTCCACGACCCGTGCTACGCGTCCCACTGGTCCCGTCCCGGCATCGAGGACGCGTTCACGGCGGTCCTGGACCTGGCCTTGCGCGGCCTGCGGGCCTGACCGGCCGGACGCCCCCTCAGAGCGGAGACTCTCACTCCGCCGCCGCGCGCTCGCGCGCCGCGCGGATCGCCAGCACGTTGTCGACCAGCCGCTCCGTCTCGGTCGCCGGGTCCATCGGCAGGGTCAGCAGCGCCCGCACATAGGCCGGCGCCAGCACGAGTTCGAAGATGTCCATCCAGGTCAGCACGGTGGCGCCGGCGGCGTCCAGGGTGGCCTGGATCTGCTGGATGCGGGGCTCGGCGAAGACCCGCGTGTCCTGGCCCTCGCCGCCGGCCCGGAGCAGGGCCCGGAAGAAGGCCAGGTGGCCGGGGTCCGTCAGGTCGCCGAGCAGGTTGGTGATCCAGGCGTGCAGGTCGGCCCGCAGGTCGCCGGTGGCGGGCAGCGGCGAACGGCTGTCCAGCTCGTCCACCACCGCGTCGATGATCAGGCCGTCCGCGCTGCGCCAGCGGCGGTAGATCGTGGCGAGGTGGACGCCCGAGCGGGCCGACACCTTCGCGATGTCGACGGTGCCGTCGGCCGATTCGGCCAGCAGTTCGCGGGTGGCCGCACGCACGGCCTCTCGGGTGCGGGCGGTACGGCCGCCGGGGCGGGCTGTCCCTGATGCTTGCGTCACGACATCACTCTATCGCGAAACTATTGCATTAGGGCGTTCACGGGGGCTACGTTAAATGCGAAAGATTCGCATGAGGGTCGTACGAGGGTCGCTGGGACGCCCCGCGATCGACACCGCAGCAGAAGCGGAACCGGAGGATGTCGTGGCTCACGTACTCGTCGTCGGCGCTGGAATCGCGGGGGACACACTCGCGCTGCTCATGGAGAGGGACGGCTGGACGGTCACCGTCGCGGAGATCGCGCCCGCCCTGCGCGCCGGCGGCCAGACCGTCGACCTGCGCGGCGACAGCCGGGAAGTCCTGGACCGCGCCGGGCTGCTCGGGCAGGCGCTGGAGTGCCTGGTGCCGCAGCGCGGCGCGGCCTGGATCGACGCGCGGGGGCGGCGGCTCGCCGAGATGCCGGTGGAGGCGTTCGACGGGCGCGGATACGTGTCGCGTGAGGAGCTGCTGCGCACGGACCTCGCCCGGATCATCCACGAGGCGACCGGGCCGGGCGTGACGCACCGGTTCGGCGAGACCGTGGAGGCGCTGGAGGACACCGGGACCGGAGTGCTCGCCCGTTTCCGCAGCGGCGCCGAGGAGACGTTCGACCTGGTGGTCGGCGCCGACGGAGCGCACTCACGGGTCCGAGCGCTGCGGTTCGGCCCCGAGGAGGACTACCGCAGGCCCCTCGGCCTGGCCCACGCCTGGTTCACCCTCGTCGAAGGGCCCGGGACGCCGCACCTCGACGGCTGGTTCCTGACGCACAACGCACCCGGCCGCCGAGGCGTCGAGGCCCGCCCCGGCCACCCCGGGCAGCAGGAGGTGGGCCTGACCTTCGCCGCCGACACGCTGCCCCCGCGGCACGACCGCGAGGCCCAGTTCGCCCTGCTTGAGCGGACGTTCGCCGGTGTCGGCTGGCGCGCCGCCGAATTCCTGGCCGCGGCCCGGCAGGCCGACGACTTCGCCCTGGACACCTTCGACCAGGTGCACGTGGAGTGCTGGAGCACCGGCCGGGTCGTCCTGCTCGGCGACAGCGCCTGGTGCGCGAGCCCGCTCAGTGGCCTCGGCACCGCACTCGCCCTGCGCGGCGCCGCCGAGCTGGCGGCCGCGCTGCGCGCCGCGGGCGCCCCCGGCGACACCTCGCGGACGCCCGCCGCGCTGACCGCCTTCGAGCGGACGATGCGGCCCCGCACCGCGTCGGCGCAGCAGCTCCCGCCCGGCCGGGTCGCGTCCATGGCGCCCAAGTCGGCGCTGGGCATCCGGGTCAACGCGCTGGCGATGCGCGCGCTCCAGTCGAGGGCCGCGCGCCCACTCGTCCGCAAGGCCCTCGCCGGCTCCGAGCACGGCCGCACCGGCACCCCCGCGGGAGAGCCCCGGACGAGCCCGGCTCGCATCTGAGGCCGGCGCGGGCACGCCCCTCGCGCCCGCTCGCCCTCATGCCCTCATGTCAGTCCCTGCGCATCAGCAGATGCCCCCGCCGGAACCGCTCGCCCTCCCCCGGCTCCCGCAGCATGCGGCCCAGTTCCGTGAACCCTGCCCGGCGCGCGAGTGCCGCGAGTTCGTCGGTCGGCCAGCGGTACGCCGTCGTCACCTTGTGGTCGAACGGGGTGACCGGAGCACCTTCCGCCTCGAAGAAGGCCAGCAGGAGGTGGCCGCCGGGGCTCAGGGCGCGGTGGAACTCCGCGAAGTACGGCGGTAGTTCCGGGGGCGGGGTGTGGATCAGGGAGTACCAGGACACGATGCCCCGCAGCTCTTCGCCGGGCAGGTCCAGGGCCTGCGCCGAGCCGACCTCGAAGCGGATGTCCGGGTACGCCTCGCGCGCCAGGTCGATCATCGCCGGGGAGACGTCGACGCCGAACGCGTCCAGGCCCAGGTCCCGGAGGAGCGCCGTCACGGGGCCGGGGCCGCAGCCGAACTCCGCGACGGCTCCCCCGCCTTCGGCCCGCACCTTTCCGGCGAACGCGGCGATCCACGCGTGGTCCAGCGAGGGGGCCCGCAGGTCGTCGCGGGGCAGGTCCGCGTACACGGTGGCGATGGCGTCGTAGGCGTCCGCGGTCTCACTGAGATAGCTGGAAGTTTCAGTCACAGGCGGACCCTAGGGCCCGCCTGTGACAACCATGCCTACAGGCCCTCCTCCGTCGGCCTGTGCTCCACGTACTCGATCACCGTGCCGTCCCGGTGGCGCGCCGTGAAGCCCGAGCCCGTCGGGACTTTGATCAAGGGGTCAGTGATCTCCGCGCCCTCAGCCGCCAGGCGCGTCAGGTACGCCTGCGCCGAGTCCACCAGCAGCGTGCCGTGCGTCGCGCGGAACGGCGCCAGTGTCTCCTCCGTGCCCTCGATCAGGAGGAACGCGCCGACCACCGCCAGGTTCAGCCCCTTCTCCGGGTACGCGAACCACATGTCCCGTTCCGTGCCGAGCAAGCGCTCGTAGGACGACGCCAGCGAGTCCAGCGTGCCGGGCGGTGTGTAGACGCGGATGAAGGGGCGGGGTTCGGACAGGTTCGCGGAGTCGTTGCGGCGGCGCCACATCGTCGGGGTCTCAGTCGGAGTCTCAGTCATGGCTTCAGCCTCGCCGTCCCCCAGGGGCCTGCCCAGCCAGGCGTTCATGGGGGTGACTCCAGGTCATACGCTGGGGTCATGGCGTCCACTACGGCAACCTCCGCGCTGCGGTCCGGACTCGGCGGGTTCCTGCGCGCCCATCGCGAGCGCCTCTCCCCCGCCGACGTGGGGCTGCCCGGCACGACCCGGCGGCGCACGTCGGGGCTGCGCCGCGAAGAGGTCGCCGCGCTCTCGGGCGTCTCCGTGGCCTGGTACACGTGGCTGGAGCAAGGGCGCGTGGACACCTCCCGCCAGGTGCTCGACGCCGTCGCCCGCGCCCTGCGTCTCGACGACGCCTCCCATCGGCATGCCCTCGCCCTGGCCGGGTTCGCCCCCGGCGCGACGGCGGCTCCTGTTCCGGCAGCAGTCGAGCCCGGCCTCCGCTCCATGATCGACAATTGGGCCGACAGTCCGGCGGCGGTGCTCGGGCCCGCCCTCGACCTGCTCGCCTGGAACCGTGCCTACGTCGACGTATGGCCCGATCCCGCCGACGTCGCCGAAGAGCGGCGCAATCTGCTGCTCCTGCTGGTCGAGGACGACCGGCACCGGCGCGTGCTGCCCGACTGGGAGCCCGTCGCCGTCGACCTGTACCGGCACCTGCGCACCCGCGCCGACCGCCGCCCCGAGGACGGGGGCTTCCGTCGCCTCACCGGCCGACTGCGGTCCACCCGGACCGACTTGGACGCCTGGTGGGCCTGCCGTTCGATCGGGGACTTCACCTCGCGGACGGTGGAGATCGCGTCACGGAGGGACGGCACGCTCCACCCGTACGGCATGACCCTGCTGCTCACCCCGCAGCCGCAGGACACCGCGATCCTCGTGATGACCCCTCAGGACGCACGGAAGCCCCCGGTTCCGTGATCCGGCACCGGGGGCTTCCCGCACAGTCACTCGGGCCGAGGCGTCAGCAGCCCACGAGACGCGTCGCGAGGTAGCCCTCGATCTGGTCGAGGGAGACCCGCTCCTGCTTCATCGTGTCGCGCTCGCGCACCGTCACCGCGTTGTCGTCCAGGGTGTCGAAGTCGACCGTGACGCAGTACGGCGTGCCGATCTCGTCCTGGCGGCGGTAGCGGCGGCCGATGGCGCCCGCGTCGTCGAACTCGATGTTCCAGTTCTGGCGGAGCGCCGTGGCGAGGCCCTTGGCCTTCGGGGAGAGCTCCGGGTTGCGGGAGAGCGGGAGCACCGCGACCTTCACCGGGGCGATGCGGTGGTCGAAGCGCATGACCGTCCGCTTCTCCAGCTTGCCCTTGGCGTTGGGGGCCTCGTCCTCGATGTAGGAGTCGAGGAGGAAGGCGAGCATGGTGCGGCCGACGCCCGCCGCGGGCTCGATGACGTAGGGGGTCCAGCGCTCGCCGGCCTCCTGGTCGAAGTAGGACAGGTCCTGGCCCGACGCCTTGGAGTGCGCGGTCAGGTCGTAGTCCGTGCGGTTGGCGACGCCCTCGAGCTCGCCCCACTCGCTGCCGCCGAACTGGAAGCGGTACTCGATGTCAGCGGTGCGCTTGGAGTAGTGGGAGAGCTTCTCCTTCGGGTGCTCGTACCACCGCATGTTCTCCTCGCGCAGGCCCAGGCCGGTGTACCAGTTCCAGCGCTGCTCCATCCAGTACTCCTGCCACTTCTCGTCCTCGCCCGGCTTGACGAAGAACTCCATCTCCATCTGCTCGAACTCGCGGGTCCGGAAGATGAAGTTGCCGGGCGTGATCTCGTTGCGGAAGGACTTGCCCATCTGCGCGATGCCGAACGGCGGCTTGCGGCGCGAGGTCTGCTGGACCTGGGCGAAGTTGGTGAAGATGCCCTGCGCGGTCTCGGGGCGCAGGTAGGCGACGGAGCCGCTGTCCTGCGTGGGGCCGAGGTGCGTGGCGAGCATGCCGGAGAACTGCTTGGGCTCCGTGAACTGGCCCTTGGTACCGCAGTTGGGGCAGTTGACGTCCGCGAGGCCGTTGGCCGGCGGACGGTTGTGCTTGGCCTCGTAGGCCTCTTCCAGGTGGTCGGCGCGGTGGCGCTTGTGACAGGAGAGGCACTCGGTGAGCGGGTCGGAGAAGGTCTTGACGTGGCCGGAGGCCTCCCAGACCTCGCTCGCCAGGATCACCGAGGAGTCGATACCGACAACGTCCTCGCGCGAGGTGACCATGTAGCGCCACCACTGGCGCTTGAGGTTCTCCTTCAGCTCGACGCCGAGCGGTCCGTAGTCCCAGGCGGCGCGCTGACCGCCGTAGATCTCACTGCAGGGGAAAACGAAGCCACGGCGCTTGCTCAGGCTGACGATGGTGTCGATCTTGTCGGCGGCCACGGTGCTCTCTTCATTACGACGGCGGACGAAGCAAGTGCTGCGGGAGCAACGGCTTCGGGAGCGAATGCTTCAGGTTACCGGCGGCCTTACCCCCCTAATCAAATCGGTTCCCCGTACCCGTCCCCGCGCACTCCCCCGCAGGGGCCTTGTTGACAATCGTTTCCACATTTGTTGAAAATGAGTGTCATGAACGTACGACGCCTGATACCCACCGCCGCCCTTGCCTCCGCCACGGTCCTCGGCCTCACCGCCCTGACCGCCTGCTCCACCTCCGCCGCGGACGACAAGGACGGCAAGCTGGACGTCGTGGCGTCGTTCTACCCCATGCAGTACCTGGCGGAGCAGATCGGCGGCGACCACGTCTCCGTCACCACGCTCACCGAGCCGGGCCAGGAGCCGCACGACCTCGACGTCTCCGCCCGGCAGCGCGGTGAGCTGGAGGATTCCGACGTCGCCCTCTACCTCAAGGGCCTGCAGCCCGCCGTCGACGACGCCATCGACCAGTCCGGCATCAAGACCAAGGTCGACGCCGCATCGCTGACCAGCATGGAGAAGCACGGCAACGAGGTCGGCGGGCACGCCGATGAGCACGAGGAAGAGGGCCACGAGGGCCACGGCCACGGGCACTCCCACGAAGGCGCCGACCCCCACATCTGGCTCGACCCCGTGAAGTACGCCGAGGTCGCCGAGGGCGTCGGCAAGGCCCTGGAGAAGGCCGACCCGGACCACGCGAAGACGTACGAGAAGAACACCGCGGCCCTGGTGAAGAAGCTCGGTGGCCTGAACAAGTCGTTCGAGGACGGCCTGAAGAACACCGACTCCAAGGTCTTCATCACCACCCACGCCGCCTTCGGCTACCTCGCCGAGCGCTACGGCCTCACCGAGGAGGCCATCAGCGGGCTCGACCCCGAGGGCGAGCCGAGCGCGAAGCGCGTCAAGGACCTCCAGAAGATGGCGAAGGCCGACGGCGTCACCACCGTCTTCTACGAGACCCTCGTCAGCGACAGGACGGCGAAGACCCTCGCCGAGGACACGGGCCTGAAGACGGACGTGCTCGACCCCATCGAGGGCATCACCGACGACTCCAAGGGCAAGGACTACGTCCAGGTCATGGAGTCCAACCTCAAGGCCCTGCGGAAGGCCCTGGGCGCCAAGTGACCACCACCCCCGGGGCTACGGAGGCACGAGCCATGAGCAACCACGACGACACCCGCGAAGCCGTCATATCCCTGCGCAAGGTGACGGCCGAGCTCGGCTCGCGCCCCGTGCTGCGCGGCATCGACCTCACCGTCGGCCGCGGCGAGGTCGTCGCCCTCCTCGGCGCCAACGGCTCCGGCAAGTCCACGGCCGTCCGCACGGTCATAGGGCAGGTCCCCGTCACCGGCGGCGACGTCGAGATCTTCGGCACCCCGCGCCGGCGCTTCCGCGACTGGGCCCGCGTCGGGTACGTACCGCAGCGCACCACCGCCGCGGGCGGCGTCCCCGCCACGATCAACGAGGTCGTCACCTCCGGGCGGCTCTCCCGTGCCCGCCTCGGGATCCTGCGCAAGGCCGACCGCGAGGCCGTCGCCCGCGCCATCGACCTCGTGGGGCTCTCCGACCGCACCAAGGACTCCGTCAACGCCCTCTCCGGCGGCCAGCACCAGCGGGTCCTCATCGCCCGCGCGCTGGCCTCCGAGCCGGAGCTGCTGATCATGGACGAGCCGATGGCGGGCGTCGACCTGGCCAGCCAGGAGGTCCTCGCCTCCACCCTGCGCCGGCAGGTCGCGGGCGGCGCCTCCGTCCTGCTCGTCCTGCACGAGCTCGGCCCCCTGGAACCCCTCATCGACCGTGCCGTGGTCCTGCGCGACGGCTGCGTCCTGCACGACGGCCCGCCGCCGCGCGCGGTCGGCCAGCACGCGCTGCCCGGCCACGACCACGTCCACCCGCACACCGCCGACGCGGAGCCGGTCCGTACCGGCCTGCTCACCTGAGCCCGGACGCGAGAGTCAGTCATGGAACTCCTCAACTACGCCTTCATGCAGCGGGCGCTGCTCGCCGCCGTCCTGGTCGGCATCACCGCGCCCGCCGTCGGCATCTACCTCGTCCAGCGCCGCCAGGCCCTCATGGGCGACGGCATCGGCCATGTCGCGATGACCGGCGTCGGCCTCGGCTTCCTCCTCTCGACCTCCCCCGTGTGGATGGCGACGGCGGTCGCGATCGTCGGCGCCGTCGTGATGGAGCTGATCCGCTGGTACGGCAAGACGCGCGGCGACATCGCCCTCGCGATGCTGTTCTACGGCGGCATGGCGGGCGGCGTCATGTTCATCAACCTCGCCCCCGGCGGCTCGAACGCGAACCTCCAGTCGTATCTCTTCGGCTCGCTCTCGACGGTCTCCGAGGAGGACGTCTCGGCGATCTGCCTGCTCGCCGCGTTTGTGGTCCTCGTCACGGTCGGGCTGCGCCGCCAGCTGTTCGCGGTCAGCCAGGACGAGGAGTTCGCGCGCGTCACCGGCCTGCCGGTCCGCGCCCTCAACCTCCTCACCGCCGTCACGGCCGCGGTCACGGTCACCGTCGCCATGCGCGTCGTCGGCCTGCTCCTCGTCTCCGCGCTCATGGTGGTGCCGGTGGCGGCCGCCCAGCAGCTCACCCGCAGCTTCGCGGCGACGTTCGCGGTCTCGGTGGCGATCGGCATCGCCGTGACGCTGGGCGGAACGGTGACGTCCTACTACCAGGACGTGCCGCCCGGCGCGACGATCGTGCTCCTGACCATCGGCGTCTTCATCGCCCTCACGGTCCTCGCGACGCCGCTGGCCAGGCGCAGGGCGCGGGCGGCCGCCGCCGCGGCGGCGGCCGGTGATCCCGCGGAGTGCTCGGTACCGGCCCAGCCGGTGGCCAAGACCTGACCCGCGTCCGGGCCGACCTGGCACAATGGCCCGGCAGGCCCAGACCAGAGCGCAGACGCGAGGAGGCAACCGTGGGAGCCCCGGTTCGAGGCAGGTCGACCCGCCAGCGTGCGGCGGTGGCCGCGGCACTCGACGACGTGGACGAGTTCCGCAGTGCGCAGGAGCTGCACGACATGCTCAAGCACAAGGGCGACTCGGTCGGTCTGACCACGGTCTACCGCACCCTCCAGTCCCTGGCCGACGCCGGCGAGGTCGACGCCCTGCGCACGAGCGAGGGCGAGACGGTCTACCGCCGCTGCTCGACCGGCGATCACCACCACCACCTGGTCTGCCGCGTCTGCGGCAAGGCCGTCGAGGTGGAGGGCCCCGCGGTCGAGAAGTGGGCCGAGGCGATCGCGTCGGAGCACGGCTTCGTGAACGTGGCGCACACGGTGGAGATCTTCGGGACGTGCCAGGAGTGCGCGAACAAGTAGACGTACGGACGAGAAGGGCCCGCGCCATCGGTCAGACGATGGCGCGGGCCCTTCTTCGTGTCCGGTGGGTGCTAACTGTTGGCGATCTGCTCCTCGTTGGGGATCGCCCCGCCGAAGCGGCGGTCGCGCGAGGCGTATTCGAGGCAGGCGCGCCACAGGTCACGGCGGTCGAAGTCCGGCCACAGGACGTCCTGGAAGACCATCTCGGCGTAGGCGCTCTGCCAGAGGAGGTAGTTGGAGGTGCGCTGCTCGCCGCTCGGGCGGAGGAAGAGGTCGACGTCCGGCATGTCCGGGTAGTACAGGTACTTCGCGAACGTCTTCTCGTTGATCTTGGACGGGTTGAGCCGGCCCGCCTTCACGTCCTCGGCGATGGCCAGGGCCGCGTCCGCGATCTCGGCGCGGCCGCCGTAGTTCATGCAGAAGTACAGGGTCAGCTTGTCGTTGTCCTTGGTCTGCTCCTGGGAGATCTCCAGCTCCCGGGCGACCGACTTCCACAGCTTGGGCATGCGGCCCACCCAGCGCACGCGTACGCCGAGGTCGTCGAGCTGGTCGCGGGTCTTGCGGATGAAGTCGCGGTTGAAGTTCATCAGGAACTTCACCTCGTCCGGGGACCGCTTCCAGTTCTCGGTGGAGAAGGCGTACAGCGAGATCGCGCCGACGCCCATCTCGATGCTGCCCTGCAGGACGTCGAGGACGCGCTCGGCGCCGACCTTGTGCCCCTCGGTGCGCGGCAGACCGCGGTCCTTCGCCCACCGTCCGTTGCCGTCCATGACGATCGCCACGTGCTGCGGGACCAGCTCGCCGGGGATCTTCGGCGGTCGCGCGCCCGAGGGGTGGGGCTCGGGCAGCTGGTACTCGCGGCGGGACCGTCCGAGGATTCCGCGTCGTGCCATGGGGGGTCTCTCTCCTACCTAGCTGTTCACGTGCTTTTCTCTACGTAACGCAATGAGCGCAGTCCGCGCTCCAGGTGCCAGTGCAGATAGGCGGAAACGAGCCCGCTGCCCTCCCTGGCGTGCCGCGCCTCGCACGCGTCCGCCGTCTCCCAGTCGCCGGTGAGCAGCGCGCCGAGCAGCGCGAGCGTCTCCGCCGACGGGACGACGCTGCCGGGCACCCGGCAGTCGACGCAAATCGATCCGCCGGCGGCGACCGAAAAGAAGCGGTTGGGGCCCGGCATGCCGCACTTCGCGCAGTCGGTGAAGCTGGGCGCGTAGCCGTTGACGGCGAGGGAACGCAGCAGGAACGCGTCCAGCACGAGGTGGGGCTCATGCTCCCCCCGCGACAGGACGCGCAGCGCGCCCACCAGCAGCAGATACTGCTGCACGGCGGGCTCTCCCTCATGATCCGTGAACCGCTCGGCGGTCTCCAGCATGGCCGTTCCGGCGGTGTACCGCGCGTAATCGGTCACGATGCCGCCACCGTAGGGAGCGATGGTCTCACTCTGCGTGCAGAGCGGAAGCCCGCGCCCGACGAGCTCGCTCCCCCGCGCGAAGAACTGCACGTCGACGTGCGAGAACGGCTCAAGGCGCGCCCCGAACTTCGACTTGGTCCGCCGCACACCGCGCGCGACGGCGCGTACACGTCCGTGACCGCGGGTGAGCAGGGTGATGATGCGGTCCGCTTCACCGAGCTTCTGGGTGCGCAGCACGATGCCGTCGTCGCGGAACAGACTCATGGGGTCCATTCTCGCGTATGCCGACGGGTCGCCGGGCCCGGGTGCTCATCCGGGGCCGGTTCACCACGTACGCCCGCTCCCCTCACGGGGGCCCGGAGTCCTGGTACAGCTGACCGTCAGGTCACCTCGCCCCTGCTCCTCGCGTTCGCGTACGCCGTCGCCGCGCGCAGGCGTTCCGCGGTCGTCGCGGTGCGGACCGCCTCCGGGGCGCAGTCCCACTCACGGCCGCCCCCATAGGGGCGCAGCTGGACGTACGGGCCCTCGTGGCCCATCACCCGGCCCACCTGGCCGCTCCGGGTGTCCACGACGTACGCCCCTACGGGCAGCTCCAGCGGCAGGTCATTCATGGCGCACTCCTCAGCACGGCGGCGAGTCGTGCCGCCGCGTCGACCGAACAACCCCCCAATTCGATCCTCGGACACGGGGTTTCCCTCGCGATCGACGAGGGATCCATCCTCAGTGACGGCACGGTAATTCCCACTCGTGCGAGTGCGGTGCGCAATTCCCTCACGGTATCCTCCGCCTGTTCGATACATGCCACTGCGTGCTGCTTTCCGTCCGCCTTCACGTGGCTCCCCTTTGCCTTCGGATTTCACTCTTCTCGCCCCTACGGTGGCGCACGCGGCCTACACTCGGCAGGAGTCTGACCTCTACAACTGCGAGGCAGCGAAAGGCGGTTGGCCATGGCCAATGGTTCGAGGCAGGCGGCGTGGGAGTTCTTCGGCGCGGAGCTGAAACGGAGACGTGAGGACGCGGGGCTCAGCCAGTCGGCGCTGGGGATCCGCGTATTCGTTTCCGGGGGCTACATCGGCCAGTTCGAGCAGGCGATTCGAAAACCTCAGCTGGATGTGGCGCAACGTATTGATGAGGTGCTACAAACCGATGGCTTTTTCGAACGGTTGTGGCGAAAGCTGATCAAGGACCAGCCCTTTTCCGAGTACTTTGCGCATGCGGCGGAGTTGGAACGGCTGGCGACGAAGATCTGCGAGTTCGAACCGGCGCTGATCCCCGGCTTGCTGCAGACCCCGGAGTACGCCCGAGGGCTCTTCGCCGCGAGCAACCCGTTCGCGACGGACGAGTACATCGAGGACCTGCTCAGGATCCGCATGGACCGCGCGGCCATCCTCAGGGACGCCACGCGCCCGGTGTACTGGGTGATCGTGCACGAGACCGCAGTACTCATCCCCGTCGGCGGCTCCGCCACCATGGCCGACCAGCTCGCCTACCTCAGCACCATGGCACGCGAGCACAGAGTGGTGCTGCAGGTGATTCCGTTCGCGGCCGGGGCCCACCCGAGGATGGGCAAGATGATGAAGCTCATGGAGTTCGAGGACGCGCCGCCAACTGTCTATACAGAAGGCGTGCATTCATCCAGCCTGCTCGATGAACCGACAGTGGTGAAGCGAGTACAGGCGTCCTACGATCTGCTCAGGGCCGTCGCGCTGTCACCGGGGGCGTCCCTGGACCTGATCGACTCTGCGGCGGAGGACTTCCGACAATGCGCAAGTACGACCTGAGCGGCGCCCGCTGGCGCAAGAGCAGTTACAGCAGCGGCGATGAGAGTGACAACTGCGTCGAGGTCGCCGACGGAGTCCCCCACGTCGTCCCCGTACGGGACAGCAAGGTCCCCCAGGGTCCCGCCCTGATCATCGGCGCCGGCGCCTGGACCGCGTTCGTGGCGATGGTCGCCGGGTAAGGGGCGCGCGGCTCTAAGCGAACCCGTCCGCCAGCGTCTGCGTCTCCGCGTACGAAGGAATGCCCTCCGCCTGCGGCAGGCCGTCGGCCACGGAACGTACCGCCGTCACCGCCGCCCCCAGCGCCGCCCGGAACAGGAGCGAGCCGCAGCTGACCCGGGCCACTCCCGCCTTGGACAGCTCCTGCATCGACGGGCCGTCCGGGGCGTGGAGGATGTTGAGCGGGGTGTCGCCCAACGCCGAGGTCAGGTCGGCGATCGTCCGCAGGTCGCGCAGGCCCGGCACGAACACCCCGTCCGCACCCGCCCCCCGGTACGCCTCCAGCCGCTCCCCCGTCTCGCCGGACCTCCCCGCGCCCCGCAACCAGTACGTGTCCGTGCGGGCGTTGATGAACACGCGGCCCCCCACCGTCTCCCGCACCGCCGTCAGGATCTCGGCCTGATGCCCGGCATCCCGCAGCGTGCCGTCCGCGCGGCCGTCCTCGATGTTGATGCCGACGGCGCCCGCCTCCGCCAGTTCCGCCGCCAGCGCCGCCACGTCCTCCGGCTCGTCGCTGAAGCCGCCCTCGACGTCGACGCTGATCAGCGCGTCCAGGCGGGTCAGGCCCCGGGCCAGCCGCACCGTCTCCGCCCGGGTCGCCCCCGTACCGTCGGGCAGGCCCGCCGCGGCCGCCACGCCCAGGCTGGTCGTCCCGACCGCGCGGAATCCGGCGGCGGCCAGTGCCGCGGCGGACGCGTGGTCCCAGGCGTTCGGCAGGAGGAGGGGCGCACCGGCGCGGTGCAGGGCGCGGAATTCGTCGTACGCATGCTTCGTCATGGCATGACCGTACGGGTGCGGGGGCGTGTGCTGCGCTTCCCCCGTACGCAACACGTGGCTCAAGATGTGGGCATGAAGAGTGACTTGTTCTCCAGTGACCACATGGCCCAGCCGGCTCACGCGCCCGGCATGACCCTTCAGAACGCCAAGTCCATCAAGTACGCGGTCAACGGCGAGATGCACGCCCGGCAGGGCGCGATGATCGCCTACCGCGGCGAGCTCCAGTTCGAGCGGAAGAGCCAGGGCGTCGGCGGCATGCTCAAGCGGGCGGTGACCGGCGAGGGGCTGCCGCTGATGGCCGTGCGCGGACAGGGCGAGGCGTGGTTCGCGCACGAGGCGCAGAACTGCTTCATCGTCGACGTCGAGCCCGGCGACGTCCTCACCGTCAACGGCCGCAACGTCCTCTGTTTCGACGCGACCCTCTCGTACGAGATCAAGACGGTGAAGGGCGCGGGCATGACCGGCGGCGGTCTGTTCAACAGCGTCTTCACCGGCGCGGGCCGCCTCGGTCTCGTGTGTGAGGGCACGCCGTTGGTGATTCCCGTGTCGCCGCAGCAGCCCGTGTACGTCGACACGGACGCGGTGGTCGGCTGGACCGCCCACCTCTCCACCTCCCTGCACCGCTCGCAGTCCATCGGGTCGATGATCCGCGGCGGCTCCGGCGAGGCGGTGCAGCTGAAGCTGGAGGGCGAGGGGTACGTCATCGTGCGGCCGAGCGAGGCGACTCCGCAGAAGGCTCAGCAGCACTGAGGCCCCGGGGAAGGCGGCGCGGCGCTGCCGGTGCGCGGCGCTGCCGGTGCGCGGGTCGCGATCTGCGGCAAGTACCTTTCGTCTCATGGTTCTTGACCAAGGCAACCGGAAGCAGGAGCTGCGGCTGCGTCCGCCGCGCAACCCCCTGGACCGCCGCGCCGTCGCCTGGTGGCGTACGCAGCTGCTGCTCACGGTGGCCACGCCCGTGGCCGTCCTCGGTCTGCTCGGCGCGCTCATCGCGCCGGCCCGCTTCTGGCTGCTGCTGCCCGCCGCGGTCATCGCGGTGCCGGGGCTGCTCGTCGGCGTGCTGCTGCCGCTGTGGTGGTACAAGGTGCACCGCTGGGAGGTCACCGACGACGCCGTGTACGTGCGGACCGGGTTCTTCTGGATGGAGGGGCGGATCGCGCCGATGTCGCGGCTGCAGACCGTCGACACGATGCGCGGGCCCGTCCAGCGGATCTTCGGGCTGACCACGGTGACCGTGACGACGGCGTCCGCGCGGGGCGCGCTGAAGGTCAAGGGGCTCGACCACGCGACGGCCGCCGAACTCGCCGAGCGGCTGGCGCTCGTCACCCAGGCGACGCCGGGGGACGCGACGTGAGCGGGCTCGCGGCCACGAAAACGGCGGCGGGCACGGAGGCCGAGGAGGACGCGGGCTGGCGGCGGCTCGACCGGCGTTCGCTGCTCGTCACCGTCCAGATGACGGGCGGCGTCGTGACCGCCGTCGGCGTGCCGATCACCCTCAGCTTCCAGGGGTGGGTCGCCATGGGGCCCGTGATCGCCTGGGCGGTGGCGCTCAGCCTGCTCCTGGTCGGGAGCGGCGTCGGCATCGACGCGCTGCGGCTGCGCCACAGCCGGTACCGCGTCGGGCCCGAGCGGGCCGAGCTGCGCAGCGGCATCCTCTTCGTCAAGCACCGCTCCCTGAGCCGGGAGCGCATACGCTCCGTCGACCTCGTCGCCCACCCCCTGCTGCGCCTCCTCGGACTGGTGGAGGTCCGCATCGGCACCGGCGAGCAGAGCGCGGGCCAGGAGGCCACGCTCGAACTGCGGCCCGTGCGCAGGGCGGAGGGCGAGCGACTGCGGCGCGAGCTGCTCAGCCGGGCGGCGCCGGACGGAGCGTCCGACGTGGAGGGCACGATCGCCTCCCTCGACCCGCGCTGGATCCGGTATGCCCCGCTGTCCTTCGTGACCTCCGCGCTCGCCGCCGCGGCGGGCGGCGCGGTGATGCAGGTCAGCGAGTGGTTCGGGGTGCAGGAGGACGTCATCGAGTGGGTGGGTGACGTGTTCCGCGGGATGTCCGTGACGGGGATGGTGCTCGCGCTGATCGCGATCGGGCTCGCCGCCGGGTCGGTGGGCGCGCTCGGGCTGTGGATCGAGATGTGGTGGAACTACCGCCTGGAGCGGGAGCCGGGCGGGACGCTGCGGGTGCGGCGCGGGCTGTTGACGACCCGCTCGATCTCCCTGGAGGAGGCGCGGCTGCGCGGTGTCGACGTGGTGGAGCCGCTGGGCCTGCGCCTGTCGGGCGCGGCGCGGGTGGACGCGGTCGCCACGGGTCTGTCGCGCCGCGACGAGGAGGACCAGGCGGGGCCGAGCACGCTGCTGCCCGCCGCGCCCCGACGGCTCGCCGATGAGGTCGCGGCGCAGGTCCTGCGGGAGCCGGTGACGCCCACGGCGGCGCCTCTCGCGCCGCATCCGCGGGCGGCGCGGGCCCGCCGGATCCGGTGGGCGGTGTCGGCCGCGCTCGCGCCCGCGCTGGTCCTGCTGCTGCTCGGGGCGCTGCTCGACGTGCGGGTGCTCATGTATCTGGGGGTGGGCACGGCCGTGGTGCTCGTGCCGGTCGCGGTGGCGCTTGCCTGCGACGCGTACCGCAGCCTGGGGCACGCGCTCGACGCCGACTACCTCGTCGTACGGTCCGGGACCCTGCGCCGCTCCACGGTGGCGCTGCGGCGCGGCGGGGTCATCGGGTGGACCGTCAAGCAGTCCGTGCTGCAGCGCCGCGCCGGTCTGGTGACGCTGAGCGCGACGACGGCAGCGGGCGCCCAGGCGTACGCGGCGTACGACGTGGGGGAAGCGGAGGGCCTCGCCTTCGCGGAGCGAGCGGTACCGGGACTGCTCGCTCCGTTCCTGGAGAGCCGCAAGCCCTAGTTCGCGGCGGCCTGCTTCTCGTACCCGACGAGACGCACGCACACGGTGAGCCCCTTGATCGCCTGATCGAGCTCCGGGAGGCCGGGGTAGCTCGGCGCCACGCGGATGACCGCGTCGCGCGGGTCGTCGCCGTGCGGGTGCGTCGCGCCGGCCGGGGTGAGCACGATGCCCGCTTCGGCGGCGCGGCGCACGACCTCCTTGGCGCAGCCGTCCGGGACGGTGAGCGTCACGAAGTACCCGCCCTTGGGGGACGTCCAGGTCGCGAGGCCGGTCCCGCCGAGCTCGGACTCCAGGATCCGCGCGACCGTCTCGAACTTGGGCTGCAGCAGGGCGCGCTGGCGCTCCATGTGGGCGCGTACGCCGTCCGCGTCCTTCAGGAACATGACGTGCCGCAGCTGGTTGACCTTGTCGGGGCCGATCGACCGCTTCTGGTTGTTGGCGAGGAGCCACTTCACGTTGGCGGGCGACGAGCCGAAGAAGGCGACGCCCGCGCCCGCTGCGGTGATCTTCGAGGTGGAGCCGAAGACGAACGCGCGGTCCTCGTGCCCGGCGGCGGCACACGCGGCGAGCAGGTCCGCGATCTCGGCGGGCTCGTCGGTGAGGTGGTGGGCCGCGTACGCGTTGTCCCAGAAGATGCGGAAGTCGGGGGCGGCGGTGGGCATCGCGGCGAGGCGCGCCACGGTCTCGTCGCTGTAGACGACGCCGTCGGGGTTGCTGTACTTCGGCACGCACCAGATGCCCTTGACCGCCGGGTCCTCGGCGACGAGCCGCTCGACCTCGTCCATGTCGGGTCCGTCGGCCGTCATCGGCACGGGGATCATCTCGATGCCGAACCGCTCGCAGAGGCCGAAGTGCCGGTCGTAGCCGGGCACGGGGCACAGGAACGCGATGCGCTCCTGGTCCACCCAGCGCGACTCGGCGCCGGGCAGCACGCCGAGGAGGGCGTGCACGATGCAGTCGTGCATCAGCTCCAGGCTGGAGTTGCCGAGGGCGAGCAGCCGGTCCGCGGGCACCTGCAGCAGCTCGGCGAATATCTCGCGGAGCTCGGGCAGGCCCTGGAGGCCGCCGTAGTTGCGGACGTCGGTGCCGTTGGCCGCGGTGTGGTGGGCGCCGGGCAGGCTGAGCAGGGGCGCGGCGAGGTCGAGCTGCTCGGGGGCGGGCTTGCCCCGGGTCAGGTCGAGGGAGAGCCCGCGTGCGGCGAGGGCGTCGTAGTCCTTCCGGGCCTGCTCCAGCAGGCCGTCGAGGGCCGGGGCGTCGGGGCTCAGCTCGGTGGTCATGGTGGTGCCTCTCGCAAGGTGCCGCTTCGGCGGACGTCGTGGACTTCGGGCGTCGTGGATTCGATCGGTGGAGCGTGCCGAGGATACGTACCGGTGCGGGAACGCGCCGCACCCGACCGCACCGCGAGACCGCGGCTCCGCTGCGCTGCTACCCCAGCGCCGGGTCCGGACGCCGTGCGTGGAGCGTGATCAGGAGCACACAGGACAGGGCCGCGAGGGCGGCCGCCGCGCCGAGGAGGGCGGGGGGCGGCACCGCGCCGGACAGGAGCGTCATCGCGTAGGGCGCGAGCATCCCGACGTACGCGGCCGTCCAGAAGTACGCGGTGAGGCGGGCGAGCCGGTGCGGCGGGGCGAGGGCGGTGACCTCGGTGAGGCCGTACGTCAGGACGAAGCCGTAGCCCGCGCCGAGCACCGCGGCGGCGGCGAGGGCGGTCGGCGGGTCCTCCGTCGCCGCGGCGAGGGCGGCGGCGCCGAACCCGACGGTGATGACGAGCAGGCCCGCGACGGCGGTCGCGAGGCGGTGCCGCTTCGCGACGCGGCGGGCGAGGGGCTGCACGAGCAGGCCGGTGCCTGGGACGAGGGCGGTGGCGGCGCCGGTGTGGACGAGGCCGCCGTGCACGAGGCCGGGGAGCGTCACGAAGCCGACGCTGGGGGCGGCGAAGACCCAGGGGGCGACGGGGAGGACGGCGCGCCGGAAGAGGCGTCCGACGCCGGGGGGCTGCTCCGTGTGCGGTCCCCGGTGCCGGGTGCCCGTCTCGGGGGCGGTCAGCGCGGCGAGGCCCGCGCCGGCCGCGAGCAGCAGGTGCGGTACGTACGCCGTGACCATCGGTGCTCCGGCCCACCGGGCGATCAGCGCCGCCACGAGCCCCCCGGAGGCGAACCCGGCCGAGACGAAGAGCCCGGCGCGGCGCGAGGCGGTCGAAGCGGTCCTCGGATCGAGGGGGACGTACGGCTCCGAGGACAGCTCCTTGATCCACGCGCTGCCCGCCGCGAGCAGCGCACCCGCGCTCACCCCGGTGACGAACCGGCCGGGCCACAGCCACCCCGTGGCTCCCGCGCCCAGCATCAGCGCGCCGGTGGAGAGCAGGTTCAGCGCGAGTGCCGTCAGCGCGACCGGGCGCCGCCCGACGCGGTCGGCCAGCGGCCCGCACACCAGGAGGCCCGGGACGAGCCCGACGACGTACAGGGCGAAGAGGCCGGTGACGGCGGACTCGGAGAGGCCGAGCTCGGAGCGGTAGGCGCCGAGCAGCGCGGAGAACTGGTTGGCGCTCCACCCGGAGGCCATCATGATCCAGGCCGCCCGTAGCCCGTACCGGCGGCGGGGCGGGACGGAGGGGGTCCCTTCTGCGAGGGGCGTGGGCGGAGTGGTGGTGATGCTGCTCATGGCACCCAGTAGTAGGCGCGCCGTGCCCGCGCCCGCCTCCCCCGTTCACGATTCGTGAAGACGGCGCGCACGCCGCTGACCTCCGGGTCTACGCTGGTACGCATGTCCTCCGCACCGCTCGATCTGCGACTTCTGTCGTCGTTCCTCGCGGTGGTGGAGGAGGGTCACTTCGGGAGGGCGGCGGCCCGTCTCTTCCTCTCCCCGCCCGCCGTGACGCAGCATGTCCGCCGCCTGGAGACGGAGCTGGGCACCCTTCTGGTCGACCGGCGCACGAATCCGGTGTCGCCCACCCCGGCGGGCGTGCGTCTGGCGGGGCACGCGCGGGTCCTGCTCGCCGCTTCGAACGCCGCGCTGGACGACATGGCGGAGGCGGTGCGGCCCGGCGCGGGCACGGCGGGGCGGCCGCTGCGGGTCGGCATCATGGGGCACGGCTCGGCGGAGCTGACCCCGGCGGCGATCAACGCGTACCGGCGGGCCCGCCCCGAAGTCCGGGTCGAGATAAGCCAGTTGGACTTCACCGAGCACGTGACGGCGCTGACGGAGGACCGCGTGGACGTGGCGTTCGTCCGTCCGGGCCCGGACGACGAGCGGGTGGTGGCCGACGTCCTGACGACCGAGCAGCGCATCGTGGTCGTCCCGGAGCGCTCCCCGCTCGCGGCGGCCGGGCAGACCGGCGCGACGCTCGCGGACGTCGCCGCCCTCCCGTTCTTCCGCGTCCCCGGCCACACCCCGCGCCCCTTCACGGACTACCTGTACTTCGGCGAGGAGGGCCGGCGCCGCAGCACGGACTACGCGGTGACGCCGCAGGAAGTGCTGACCGGTGTGATCACGGGCCGCGCGGCGGGGTCGGGCCTGAGGTCCTTCGCGCGCTACTACGCCTGGCCGGGCGCCACGTTCGTACCGATCATCGACGCGCCGTGGGAGAGCAGCTACCTCGCGGTGCGCGCGGACGAGGACAACCCCGAGGTGCACATCTTCCGCGCGCTCGCGGTGGCGCTCGCGCGCGAGCTGGGGGCCGCCATCAGCGGCGACACGCGGCCGCTGTAGTCGACGATCCGCACACCTCACGGTCGGTCACATCATCCGACCTTTGCTCGGCGTAAGCCCCTTTCCCGGCCGCCACGACACCTCGTGCGCCCGCACCCGTCGACCGAGTCGGTCTCCTCACACCCCATCCGGCCCAGTACTGCTGGGACGCCGTGCCGGAGACCTTGACCGGCCCTCCCGCCCCTCTTATCGTCGCCTCGCCACCCATGACGTAGGACGTGGGACCTCTTAGGTAGGCAAGGGAGAAACAGTGACCGATCTGACCTCTCCGACCATGCGCCGTGCCGTCCTGCCGGGACGCCGGTCCTTCCTCAAGTACACGGGTGCGCTGGGCGCCGCCGCCGCTGTCACCGCCTCGCTGTCCGCCTGCTCGTCGGGGCCCGAGTCCACCAACGAGACCGGGGGCGGCGGGCAGGGCGGGAGCGCGACGCTCACCGCCGTCATCGGGTACGGGAACGACGGGAGCTGGGATCCGACCCAGACCGCGTCCGCCTTCGCGATGGCCGGGAACGAGCACATCTACGAGGGGCTCCTCGGGACCGATCCGATCAGCCGTGAGCCGTACGCCGCGCTCGCCACCGAGCTCCCGAACGACCCGAAGGCGACGACGTGGAAGTTCACGCTGCGCCCGGGGGCGAAGTGGCACGACGGCAAGCCCGTCACCGCCGACGACGTCGTGTTCGTCTTCGAACGGATCCTCGACCCCAAGACCCAGACCCTCGCCAAGGGGTTCTTCGCCGGGTGGCTCAAGGAGGTCAGGAAGGTCGACGCCACCTCCGTCGCGCTGATCCTGAAGTTCCCGTTCCCCGACGGCGTCGCCCGGCTCTCCCTCGCCAAGATCATGCCGAAGCACGTCTTCTCGGAGCCGGGCGCCTGGGACGACGCGACCAAGGGGAAGGCCGTCGGCTCCGGGCCGTACAAGATGGCCTCGCACCACCCGAAGTCGAACACGACCTTCGAGGCCTTCGGCGACTACAACGGACCCCGCAAGGCCGCGTTCAAGAAGATGAACTGGCTGACCATCGTGGACGCCGCGCCCCGCGTCGCGAAGATCTCCGGCTCCAGCGCCGAGGCGGAGATCTCCGACAACATCCCGTACGCCAACATCGGGCAGCTGAAGAAGGGCGGGATGACCGTCGAGGGCGGGGCCGGGATGAACAATCTGTTCCTCCTGTTCAACACCGCGCACGAACCCTTCGACGACGTCCGCGTACGGCAGGCCCTGCACTACGCCATAGACCGCGACAAGATGATCCAGGCCGCCCTCAAGGGGCACGGCAGAGCGGCGACCTCGTTCCTCAACGAGTCCAACCCCACTTACCGGCCGGCCAAAACCGTGTACGGGTACGACCTGGAGAAGGCCAAGAAGCTGCTCAAGGCGGCCGGTGTCGACAAGCTCAGCGTCAACCTCATGGCCGTCAACGTGAGCTGGATCGTCGACTGCCTGCCCACCATCCAGGACGGCTGGGAGAAGCTCGGCGTCGACGTCACCCTCGACCCGCAGGAAACCACCGCCGTCTTCACGAAACTCGACCAGAAGAAGGACTTCCAGGTCGTCGCGGCGGCCTCCAACCCCAACCAGTTCGGGCTCGACGCCGACCTGATCATGCACTACAACTACGGCCCCGAGAACATCTGGATGGGCTACGCGCGCTGGGCCGACAACGCTGTCGCGAAGAAGCTCTTCAGGGACATGGACCAGGCCACCCGCGAACCCGAGGCGTCGAAGAAGCGGGCGATGATCCAGGACTACATCGACACCGTCGCCCAGCAGGCCGTGCTCTATCCGGTCGTGCACAACGAGCTCATGACGGCGTGGGACCCGAAGAGGATCACCGGCGTCAAGGCCCAGCCCTATCCGGGGATCAACCTGCTGCAGGCCAAGTGGGTATGACGGGAGCCGAGTCCAGGAGTCGTACGCCGTGACAGCTGTCCTCAGAATCCTGGCCCGCCGCGTCGCCCTGCTCGTGCCGCTGCTGCTCGGCATCGTGCTCTTCGTCTTCCTCGTGATGCGCTTCTCCGACGTCGACCCGGCGTCCGCGTTCTTCCAGGGCGCCAACCCGACCCCCGAGCAGCTCCATCGGTTCCGGGAGGAGAACGGGCTCCTCGACCCGCTGCCCGTCCGCTACCTCGCATTCGTCGGCGACCTGGTCCAGGGCGACCTGGGCATCAGCGTCCTCAACCGCTCCCCCGTCGTCGACCAGATCGCCACCGCCCTGCCGCTCACCATGCAGCTCACGTTCCTGGGCCTCGGCATCGCCGTGGTCCTCTCCCTCTCCCTCGGCATCACGGCCGCCATCTACCGCGACCGGCTGCCGGACCAACTGATCCGCGTCGTCTCCCTGACCGGCGTCGCCGCGCCCGGCTTCTGGCTGGCGCTGCTGATGATCCAGTACCTGGCCGTCGACCTCGGCTGGTTCCCGACCGGCGGTTACATCAACCCCGCCGACTCCTTCACCGGCTGGCTCAAGACCATGACGCTGCCCGCCCTCGCGCTCTCGCTGCCCGTCGCCGCGGGCCTCACCCGCATCATCCGCACCGCCGTGGTCGAGGAGCTCGACAAGGACTACGTCCGCACAGCCATCGGCAACGGCCTGCCCCCGGTGGTCGTCGTCGGCCGCAACGTCCTGCGCAACGCCCTCATCAACCCGCTCACCGTGCTCGGCCTGCGCGTCGGCTACCTGCTCGGCGGCGCGGTCGTCATCGAGACGATCTTCTCGCTGCCCGGCATGGGGAAGCTGATGATCGACGCCGTGAAGAACGGCGACCCAGCCGTCGTGCAGGGCGTCGTCATCACCACCGCCGTCGGCTTCGTGGTCGTCAACCTCGTCATCGACGTCCTCTACCTGCTGGTCAACCCACGCCTGAGGGGGACGAGTTGACGCACACCTCACCGAGGTCCCGCAAGGCCCTCGCCGAACGGCTCTCCGTGCCCGGCATCCGGCTCCGCTCCCTGCGCAAGCTCCCCGTCCTCTCCCGCGTCGCGGTCGGCGTCGTCGCCCTCGTCGTCCTCGTGGCACTCTTCGCGCCACTCCTCGCCCCGCACGACCCGCTCGACCAGCAGCCGCAGGTCGGCGGCACCGGCGCGCCCTCCGCCGACCACTGGATGGGCCAGGACAGCCTGGGCCGCGACATCCTCAGCCGGCTGATGTACGGGGCACGCTGGTCGCTCGCCATCGGGCTCGGCGCGACCCTGCTCGCGCTCGTCGCGGGCGCCGTCATCGGCGCGGTCGCCGCGACCTCCCGCAAGGCCGTCGACGAGACGCTGATGCGCTGCCTGGACGTCGTCATGGCATTCCCGGGGATCGCGCTGGCCGCCGTGCTCGTCGCGGTGTTCGGCGGCGGCATCACCGTCCTGATCTGCGCCATCGCCTTCCTGTTCACGCCGCCTATCGCACGGGTCGTACGCGCCAACGTCCTCGACCAGTACGGGGAGGACTACGTCGTCGCCGAACGCGTCGTCGGCGCCCGCACCCCGCACATCCTCGTCCGCCACGTCGCCGTCAACTGCGCCGCGCCCATCCTGGTCTTCTGCACCGTGCAGGTCGCCGAGGCCATCGTCTTCGAGGCGTCGCTCTCCTTCATCGGCGCGGGAGTGCGGCCGCCCGACCCGTCCTGGGGCAGCGTCATCGCGGACGGCAAGAACATGGTCCTGATCGGCGGCTGGTGGGCGACGGTCTTCCCGGGCCTGCTCATGCTGATCACCGTCCTCGCCCTGAACGTCCTGTCCGAAGGCGTCTCGGACGCGTGGGCGGCGCCCTCCACCCGCGACGTCACCGGCACGGACCGCGCCCAGGACCGCCTTGAGGCCCCCGAACCCGGCAGCGGCCGCGTCCTCGAACTCCCGGGCCTGCCCCGGGCGGCCCACCGCCTCCGCTCCCGCGCCCGCCCCCTCCCCACGGGCACCCCGGTCCTCGCCGTCACCGACCTCACCATCTCCTTCCCGCAGCGCCACGGGGGCGTCGACATCGTCGACGGGATCAGTTTCGACGTACGGCCCGGCGAAGTCCTCGGCCTGGTCGGCGAGTCGGGCTGCGGCAAATCACTGACCGCGCTCACCGTGATGGGCCTGGAGCCGAAGGGCGCCCGGATCGGCGGCCGCGTCACCTTCGACGGACAGGACCTGACCGCCCTGCCGACGCGCGCCCGCCGCAAGCTGCTCGGCCACGACATGGCGATGATCTACCAGGACGCCCTGTCCTCCCTGAACCCGGCGATGACGGTCCGCTCCCAACTCAAACAGGTCGTACGCCGAGGAGGCCGCCGCACGGCCCCGGAACTCCTCGAACTCGTCGGCCTGGACCCCGACCGCACCCTGCGCAGCTACCCGCACGAACTCTCCGGCGGCCAGCGCCAGCGCGTCCTGATCGCCATGGCCCTCTCCCGCGACCCGAAACTGATCGTCGCCGACGAGCCGACGACCGCGCTCGACGTCACCGTGCAGGCGCAGATCATCCAGCTCCTGCTGCGCCTGCGCGAGGAGCTGGGCTTCGCGCTGATCCTCGTCTCGCACGACCTCGCACTCGTCGCCGACGTCACCGACCGGGTGGTGGTGATGTACGGCGGACAGATCGTCGAGACGGGCGTGACGGCGGACCTGGTGGAGCACCCCGCCCACCACTACACGCGGGGCCTGCTCGGTTCGGTGCTGTCCCTGGAGTCGGCGGCGCAACGCCTCACGCAGATCAAGGGCGTGGTCCCGTCCCCGGCGGACTTCCCCCCGGGCTGCCGATTCACGGACCGCTGCCCCTTGGCGAGCGAGCTGTGCCGCGAAACGCCTCCAAGGCTGGCAGGCCCACCCTCCCACGCCACGGCCTGCCACCACCCGGCGGACAAGGCGGCATGGACTGCCTTAGGGGCGCGGGGAACTGCGCGACAAGCCACAACGGACCGAGAGCCGAAATGACCCCCTCAAAGCCCCCCATCGTCCAGTTGGACAACGTGCACGTAGTCCACAAGGCCCGCTCGGGAGGCCTCCTCTCCCGAGACCACGTCCACGCCCTCACAGAAGCAACCATGACCCTCGCCCCCGGCGAGACCACAGGCATCGTGGGCGAGTCCGGCTGCGGCAAGTCCACCTTGGCAAAGGTCCTGGTCGGCGCCCAACGCCCCACCAGCGGCACCGTGTCGTTCCGCGGCCGCGACCTCTGGACGATGCCGCCGGCGGAACGCCGGACCTCCATCGGAACCCGCACCGGAATGATCTTCCAGGACCCGTCCACCGCCCTGAACCGCCGCCTGCCGGTGAGCCGCATCCTGCGGGACCCCCTCGACGTACACAAACGGGGAACCCCGAAGGAACGGGACGAGCGCGTACGCGAGCTGATGTCACTGGTCGGCCTGCCGAAGAGCCTCGCCGATGGGCTGCCGGGACAACTGTCCGGCGGACAACGCCAACGCGTCGCCATCGCCCGCGCCCTCGCCCTCGAACCGGACCTGGTGGTCGCAGACGAGCCGACGAGCGCCCTCGACGTCTCCGTGCGCGCCCAGATCCTCAACCTGCTCCTCGACCTGAAGGAGCGCCTGGGGCTCGCTCTCGTCTTCGTGTCCCACGACATCCAGACGGTACGCAGGATGAGCGATCGCGTCGTCACGATGTACCTGGGCCGGATCGTCGAGGAGTCGCCGGCCGGGGAGAGCCTGACCCGCGCCCGGCACCCGTACACGCGCGCCCTGTTCTCCGCCACGCCCGGGCTGCTCGACCCCATCGACCCGATCCCGCTCGTGGGCCCCGTGCCGTCGGCGACCCGGCCGCCGAGCGGCTGCCCGTTCCGCACCCGCTGCTGGAAGGCGGACGAGGAGTGCGCCACCGCCATGCCGGAGAACCGGCGGGCGGGCGAAGGACATTGGTTCCGCTGTTTCCATCCCGTGGCCGAGGGGGAATCGACCCACGACCTCGTCGCCCAGGCCGCCGCCACGGCCGGGGCGACGGACAGCACCACCGACGGCGCCACCGTCCTCGACGGGGCGTCCCCCAGGGAGCATCCATGACCATGCCCGCCCCGCTGACCGGTGTCGTCCCGCCCGTCTGCACGCCCCTGACACCGGACCGCGAGGTGGACGTGCCCTCTCTCGTCCGGCTCGTCGACCACTTGGTCGCGGCCGGCGTCGACGGCCTCTTCGTGCTCGGCTCGACCTCCGAGGTCGCGTATCTGACGGACCGGCAGCGCGCCCTCGTCGTGGAGGCCGTCGTCCGCCGCGCGGGCGGGCGGCTCCCGGTCCTGGCCGGGGCCATCGACATGACCACGCCGCGCGTCCTCGACCGCGCGCGGGCCGCCGCCGAGGCGGGCGCGGACGCGGTCGTCGTCACCGCGCCCTTCTACACACGCACCCATCCGGCCGAGATCGCCCGGCACTTCCGGCTGGTCGCGCAGGGCTGCGGGGCGCCCGTCGTCGCGTACGACATTCCGATGGCGGTGCACACGAAGCTGCCCGCGGAACTGGTCCTGGAGCTGGCCGGGGAGGGTGTGCTCGCGGGCCTGAAGGACTCCAGCGGCGACGAGGGCGCGTTCCGGCGCGTGGTCCTCGGCAAGCGGGCGGAGCCGGGCCTCGCGGGGTTCGGTGTCCTGACGGGGTCGGAGCTCACGGTCGACTCGGCGCTCGCGATGGGCGCGGACGGCGTCGTGCCGGGGCTCGGGAACGTCGACCCGGAGGGGTACGTACGGCTGTACCGCGCCTGCCGGGAGGGCGACTGGGAGCGGGCGCGCGCCGAACAGGAGCGGCTTTGCGGGCTCTTCGGGATGGTGACGGCGGGCGATCCGGCGCGGATGGGCGGCAGTTCCGCGGCGCTCGGCGCGTTCAAGGCGGCGTTGCACCTGCGCGGGGTCATCGACTGTCCGGCCACGGCGGAACCGCAGATCCCGCTGTCGGCGGCGGAGACGGAGCGGGTCGGCAAGCACCTGGCTACAGCCGGGCTGCTGTGAGCCACGGGCCCACCCACCCCCCTGAGGCCTACTTGAGCGACGTGTCGCCGAGCGCTTCCAGCACCCGGCGAAGGCCCTGCGCACCCCCGTCGACCACCTCGCGGTCCACCTCGCCGAGCACGCGCGCGTAGTTCGCGAGGTGGTCGGCGAAGGCGGCGCGGGTGACCTCGTGGCCGCGCTCGGTGAGGCGGATCTTGACGGTGCGCCGGTCCTGGCCGTCGCGCACCCGCACGACCAGGCCCTTGGCCTCCATCTTGTCGATGCGGTTGGTGATGGTGCCCGAGGACACCATGGAGGCCTTGAGGAAGGTGCCTGCGGTGAGGGCGTAGGGCGGGCCCGAGCGCTGCAGCGTGGTCAGGACGTCGAACTCGCCGACGTCAAGCCCGTGTTGGGCGGCCGTGGCCTTGACCGTCCTGTCGACCAGCAGGCCCAGGCGCTGGATGCGCCCGAAGAGTTCGACCGGCCAGAGGGCTTCCGCCAGATCGGGGCGCTCCGCGACCCACTGGTCGATGACCGCGTCCACGACGTCACTCATGACCGCCACTCCTCTCGGTACGGACTATCCCGTCGGTAACCCTATCAGCGCTGGCTCTCTCAATTTTAGATCTCTTAGTTTCGAGATACTTGTTTCTAAGAGTGCCATCTGCTTCTATCTCACTATCGAGATTGTCGAGGTTGCCAAGACCTCGCCCCGACAGGAGCGCCACCATGTCGATCACCACGTCCACTGCGACCGCCCGAACCCACCCTCACCCCGCCACCCGCCAAGTTCCCGCCCTATGGCTCGCGTTGCTCGCCGCGCCGGTCGCCGCCGGGGCCAACAGTGCCGTGCTGATCCTTCCCGACATGGCGGGGGCGCTCGGTGTGGGGACTGCCGACGCGACGTGGCTCGTCACCGTCTTCGCCTGGGCCATGGCCGTCGGTACGCCGCTGATGGCGGGCCTGCTGCGCCGCAGGGGGCTCGGCGCCGCCCTCAAGCTGAGCGCCGCGCTGATCGTGGCCGGTACTGCCGTGCTCGCCGTGGCGCCCTGGCTGCCGCTGGCCATGGCGGGGCGGGCGGCGCAGGCCGCGGGCGGTGCGGGGCTGGTCACCGCGGCGATGAGCCTGGCGGGCTCGGTCCGCAGGATGGGCGTGATCACCGCGGGGTTCGGCACGGTCGGCGCGGTCGGACCGCTGCTCGGCTCGACGGTCGCGGGCGCGCTGTCCTGGCGGGTGGCCCTGTCCGCGGGCGCGGTCGCCCTGCTCGCGCTGCCCGCGGTCATGCGCCGCGCCGACCTGTCGGCACCGCCCCGCACCACCCCGTTCGACGGCCGGGGCGCCGTCCTGCTCGTCCTGACGGCGACGTCCCTGGTGCTCGTCCCGCGCCACCCGCTGCCCGCGGTGGCCGCCGCGCTGGTGTCGGCCGTGCTCCTCGCCCTGCACGTCCGCGCACGTCCCACCGGCTTCGTGCCCGCCGCGCTCCTGCGCTCCCGCGTGTTCGTCCTGTCGGCCGCGCTGGCCTGCACCCTCGCGACCTCGTACTTCGCGCTGCTCTTCACCGTCCCGCAGCTGCTCCGCGACCGCACCGGCTGGTCGTCGTCCACGATCGGCACCTACCAGCTGGTCGCCCTCCTCGTGGGTTCGGCGCTGTCCATGGCGCTGGCCGCGGCCGCCGCCCGGATGACCCGCCCGCGGGTCCTGACGGTCCTGCTCACGTTCGGCGCGGCCGCGCCGCTCACCGCCGTGTTCACCCCGTGGGCGCCGCTGCTCCTGCTCGTCGCGACGCTGGCCGTCTTCACGACCAGCGCGGGCCAGGCGACGCTCGCGGTCTACGCGACAGCGGCCACGCCCACCGCGCAACGCCCCACCGCGATCGGCCTGTTCAGCCTCTGCTACCAGCTGGGCGGCGCCTTCGGCCCCGCCGTCGCCGCCGCGATCGCCCTGAGCTGACGACCATGGCCGCCGCCGGTTGTCAGGGCGTGGCCACCGATCCCGGCGCGACCAGGCCCGACTCGTACGCGATGATGACGAGTTGGGCCCTGTCGCGTGCGCCGAGCTTCCCCATAATGCGGCTGACGTGCGTCTTCGCGGTCAGCGGGCTGAGGCCGAGCGTGTCGGCGATCTCCTGATTGTTCAGGCCGCGCGCGACGAGCCGCAGCACCTGCCGCTCCCGCTCCGAGAGCCCGTCGGGCCCGCCCGCGGCCGGCACCCCGGCGTCCGGCGCCCGCAGCACCCGCGCGATCAGGCGGGCCGTGGGGCCCGGCGACAGGAGGGAGTCGCCCGCCGCGACCGTGCGGATGGCGTCGAGGAGCTCGGCGGGCCGGGTGTCCTTGACCAGGAAGCCGGACGCGCCCGCGCGCAGCGCGTCGACGACGTGCTCGTCCGTGTCGTACGTGGTCAGCATCAGGACCTTCACACCCGCCAGGTCCTCGTCCGCGGCGAGCAGCCGCGTCGCCTCGATGCCGTCGAGGTCGGGCATGCGGATGTCCATGACGACGAGGTCGGCGCGTGCGGAGCGGGCCAGGTCGACCGCAGCGCGCCCCGTGCCCGCCTGCCCCACCACCTCCATGTCGGGCGCCGAGTCGACGAGCATCGCGAACGCGGCCCGCACCAGCGTCTGGTCGTCGGCGAGCAGCACGCGGACGGGCACCGTCACGACAGACCTCCCAGGGACACGGGTGCGAGGGGCAGCACCGCGGACACCAGGAAGCCCCCTTCGGGCCGCGGGCCCGCGTCCAGGGTGCCACCGACCGTACGGGCCCGCTCCCGCATTCCGAGAAGCCCGAACCCCGGCGCGTGACCGCCCCCTTGGCCGTGCCCGTCGCGGCCGTTGTGCCCGCCGTGCCCGCCGTGCCCGTCGCGGCCGTTGTGCCCACCGCGCCCGTCGTCCGCGACCCGCACGCACAGCGCCGCGTCCTCGGCACGCACCGACACCCGCACGGTGCTGCCGGGTCCCGCGTGCCGTACGACGTTGGTGAGCGCCTCCTGCACGATGCGGTAGGCCGCGGCGCCGACGGCGGCCGGTGCCCGGCAGTCCGCCACCGCGAGTTCGACACGGGCGCCCGCGGTGCGGGCCGCGTCGGCGAGGTCGGGCAGGCCGTCGAGGCCGGGCAGCGGCCCGCGCGCCTCGTCCGCGCCCGCCCCCTCCTCGTCGTCGTCGGAGCCGGACCGCAACACCTGCAGCGTGGCGCGGAGTTCACCGCGGGCCGTGCGGCAGGTCTCCGCGACGTCGTCCAGCGCCTTCGCCACCGCGGCCCGGTCGAGCCGGTCCGGGTCGGCGGCGAGGACGTGCGCGGCGACGGACGTCTGGACGCCGACGAGCGTGATGCTGTGCGCGAGCAGGTCGTGCAGGTCGCGGGCGACCCGCAGGCGCTCCTCTGCGACCCTGCGGCGCGCCTCCTCCTCGCGGGTGCGTTCGGCGCGCTCGGCCCGCTCCACCACGGAGGCGACGTACTGCCGGTGAATGCGCACGTACACGCCCAGCAGCAGGAACGCGACGATCCAGCCGGAGATCCGCAGCGACTCGGCGCCCTCGGCCATGCCTTCGCTGAACTTCACGGCCAGCATGATCCCCATGACACCGACGCCGAGGACGAGGGTGTTGCGGGGGCGGGTGCGGGAGGCCACGGTGAACAGCGCGACCATCGACACGGCCATGGGCGCGGTGTGGTTGTTGTCGAGCGAGTGGTAGACCAGCAGGATTCCCATCAGGGTGACCATGACGCGGACCGGGGCGCGGCGCCGCCACACGACGACGACGTGGGCGACGAGCAGCAGCGCCCAGCCGAGCACGTCCGGCACGTGCCCGTTGTCCCGCACGGACCGCACGACCACGACGGCGCTGACGGCCATCGCGAGGGCGAACAGGACGTCCGTGCGCAGCCGTTCGCCGGGGGCGGCCGGGCCGAGTACGCGCTCGACGAGGCTGCCGGGGCCGTGCCCCGCGCGAGGGCCGGTCTCGATGGATTCCACCGCCCCATCTTCGGGCACGCGGGCGCCCCTCCGGGAGGGGAAGGGCGCCCGGAACAACCGGCTCAAGAGGTCGGGACCCGGACGGGCTCGGCCTCGTGGGCCGGCGGCGGGACGGCCGCGGCGGGCCGGGAGAGCGGCCCAGGCCACCACACCTTCCTGCCGAGCGCCACGCTCGCGCTGGTCACCAGGTACGTGCGGACCAGGAACGTGTCGAGCAGGACGCCGACGGCGATGACGAAGCCCAGCTCGACGAGTTGGACCAGCGGCATGTTGGTCAGCACGGCGAACGTGGCGGCGAGGACGAGGCCCGCGGAGGCGATGACGCCGCCGGTGGTGCGCAGCGCGGTGAGCGCGGCCGCGCCCGGTTCGGCGCCGTGCAGGCACTCCTCCCTCATCCGGTGCATCAGGAAGATGCCGTAGTCCACGCCGAGTGCGACGAGGAAGACGAAGGACAGCAGCCCGAGCCCCGGGTCGGTGCCATCGAACCCGAAGAGCGGCTCGAAGACGAGGCCCGCGACGCCGAGCGAGGCACCCCACACCGCGACGACCGCGCCGAGCAGCAGCAGCGGCGCGACCAGGCTGCGGAGCAGGGCGACGAGGACCAGCAGGACGGCGCCGAGGACGAGCGGCACGACGATGTTCCGGTCGCGGACGTTGGTGTCCTGGAGGTCCAGTTGCTGCGCGCTGGCGCCGCCCACGTACGAGCCGTCGAGCCCGTCCCGCAGCGCCTCGATGGTCGCGGTCTCGCCCGCGGACTCGGGCGCGGACGTGGCGGTGACGGTGATCTCGGTCCAGCCTTCGGCGGTACGTCCCCGCTCGGCGCGGCCGACGCCCTCGGTGTCGCGGATGCGTGCCAGGGATGCACCGGCCCGCTCGTCCGGCGTCATCACGGTGATGGGCTGGGTGCCCTGCTCGGGATAGGCGGTGGCGAGGGTCTTCATGGCGGACACGGACTCGGGCGTCTTGGTGAAGGAGTCCTCCTGCTTGAGCGCGCCGGGCAGGTTGAACGCGCCGAGGGCGAGCGCGCCGAGCAGTACGGCTCCGCTCGCGAGCACGGTGAGCGGCCTGCGCCCGGCGGAGCCGCCCATCGCGGCGAAGAGGCTGCGGCGCTGCCTGGGTGTGCTGCCGAACGCGGGGACGAGCGGCCAGAACACGCGCCGACCGAGCAGGACGAGCACGGCGGGCAGCAGCGTCAGCATGGTCACGAGGGCGCACAGCACGCCGACGGTGCCGAGCGGTCCCATGCCGCGGCTGCTGTTGAGGTCGGCGGCGAGGAGGCAGAGGAGTCCGGCGGCGACGGTGCCGGAGGACGCGAGGACGGCGGGCCCGCAGCCGCGCAGGGCGGCGAGCATGGCGTCGTAGGGACGCTCGATCCTGCGCAGCTCCTCTCGATACCGCGAGACGAGAAGCAGCGCGTAGTCCGTGCCCGCGCCGAACACCAGAATCGTCATGATGCCCGAGCTCTGTCCGGTGACCGACGTCCCGAAGCCCTGGTTCAGCCCGTACGCGACGCCCATCGCCAGGTAGTCGGCGACGCCCGCGACGGCGAGCGGCACGAGCCACAGGAAGGGACTGCGATAGATGACGACGAGCAGCAGCGCCACAACGCCCGCGGTGGTGTAGAGCAGGGGCCCGCCGAGCGAGTTGTAGACCTCACTGGCATCGGTGTCGAGGGCACCGGCCCCGCCGACGTCGACGCTCAGCCCGCCCTCGCCGTGCGCGATGTCCCGCACGTCGTCGACCATCGCGTCCCGCTTGTCCTCGTCCTGGCCGGGCTCGGTGCTCGCGACGGGGTACATGAGGGTGGTGCCGTCCTTGGAGGGCACGGCCTCGGGCTCACCGACGAGCGTATGTTCCTCCGCGACCTCGGCGACCTGGTCCGCGGCGGCCCTCCGGTCGGCGGCGGTGAGCCCGCCGTCCCGGTGGTAGACGAGCACGAGCTCGGTGGCCTCGCCACCCGGCAACTTCTCCTGGAGCTCGGCGACTTCGGTGGAGGACGCGCTCGCCGGGAGGTAGTCGACGGCCCGGTCCTTCTGGACGTCGGCGAGCTTGGACGCGAACGGCGAGGCGACCGCGAGCACGACGATCCACAGCCCCACAAACACCCAGGGCACGGCGCGTCGTCGCCGCGCGGTCGCGGCCTCGGTCTGTACGGCCCCCATGACGGGCCCCCTTCGGCAGAGGTGACAGGTTCACGCTCCACCCTTCCGCCGCACGACGGCCTTTCCGTCGGACCCGCGAGCGAGTTGGGGGCTACGTCCCGGGAAGGCACCGGGCCGCCATTACTCCTCCCGGAGTACGCGCACCACCTCCCGGAAGCGGATCAGGAAGGGGTCCGGGCCGTCGCGAGGAGGCGGGTCACGTCCTCCGAGCAGATGGTGAGGGCGCAGCCCGCCGTGCTGAGGACGTCGCGTTCGGCGGGGGTGTAGGGCCCGTCGGCGAGGGCGATGCGCGCGCCCTGGAGGAGCAGCGCGTCGCGGCCGGCGGGGGCGAGGTGCGGGGCGAGCGGGCCCAGCGCCTCGTGGAGTTCGATGGCGAGGCCGGGGGCGCAGTCGGGCTCGGTGGCGCGTCCGGCGTCCGTGGCGAGCGCGTCGACGAGGGCGACGAGTCGGTCTTCCGTACAGTCCTCGTGGCCCGCGCCCTGCAGCGCGCAGACGGCGGTCTCGAGGACCGGGCGCGAGCCCGTGCCGCCCGTGGAGAGGACGGCGAGGACGATCGTGTGGACGGCGTCGCGGAGCATCGCGGAGAGCCGGGTGGTGGTGGGGTGGTCCAGGACGTCCGGGTCGAACAGGTCCTGGCAGGCGGCGCACTGGATGACGGGGCCGCGGGTGCCGCGCGGCACGACGGGCACGCCGAGCAGGACGAAGCGGCGCCGTCCCGTGAGGCGCTGGTAGTTGCGGTCGCCGCCGCAGGCCGGGCAGAAGAACTCGCCGTCGCCGACGGCGTCCCAGGCCGTGTTCATGCCGACCACGCGCCTGCACAGGGCTCGCCCGCGGGAGACCGGCTTGGCGGGGATGCGGGAATTCCGGCCGTTTCGTCCCCGGTCTGGCAGCATCACGCACCTCCGTAACTCCCCGGCTGCATTGCCGCGTTGGCGTGATGTTAGCCACATCGATGATGCGGCGTCAGCACCTCGCACAGGAGAGCGAGCCCGACATGGCCGGGAGATGACGGGGCCCCGCCCGCCGGAAGGGCGGACGGGGCCGGGCGGAGCCGGGGTGGGGACTAGCGCGCCGCGCGGTTGACGGCGGAGACGACGGCCTTCAGGGAGGCGCGCGTCGTGTTCGCGTCGATGCCGATGCCCCACAGCACCTTGTCGCCGATCGCGCACTCGATGTACGAGGCGGCCTGCGCGGACGCGCCCTCGCTCATGGTGTGCTCCTGGTAGTCCAGCAGGCGTACGTCGATGCCGATGCCCTGCAGGGCGTCGAAGAAGGCGGAGATCGGGCCGTTGCCCGTGCCGGTCAGGACGGTGTCCTCGCCGTCCAGCGTGGCCTCGACGGTGAGGCGGTCGACGCCGTCGGTGTCGGTCGTCGTCTGGCCGTTCTTGACCTGAATCCGACCCCAGGGGTTGGCGGGGTTCGGCAGGTACTCGTCCTGGAAGACGCTCCAGATCGCGCCCGGGGTGACCTCGCCGCCCTCGGCGTCGGTCTTCGTCTGGATGATCCGGGAGAACTCGATCTGCATGCGGCGCGGCAGGTCCAGCTTGTGGTCGTTCTTCAGGACGTACGCGATGCCGCCCTTGCCGGACTGCGAGTTGACGCGGATCACGGCCTCGTACGAGCGGCCGACGTCCTTGGGGTCGATGGGCAGGTACGGGACGGCCCACTCGATGTCGTCGACCGTCTTGCCCTGGGCCGCGGCGCGGGTCTCCATCGCGTCGAAGCCCTTCTTGATGGCGTCCTGGTGGGAGCCGGAGAAGGCGGTGTAGACCAGGTCGCCCGCGTACGGGTGGCGGGGGTGGACCTCCATCTGCGTGCAGTATTCGTACACGCGGCGGACCTCGTCGATGTCGGACAGGTCGACCTGCGGGTCGACGCCCTGCGAGAAGAGGTTCATGCCCAGCGTCACCAGGTCGACGTTGCCGGTGCGCTCGCCCTGGCCGAACAGGCACCCCTCGACGCGGTCGCCGCCGGCCATGACGGCCAGCTCGGCGGCGGCGACGGCGGTGCCGCGGTCGTTGTGCGGGTGGATGGACAGGCAGACGAACTCGCGCCGCGACAGGTTGCGGGACATCCACTCGAAGCGGTCCGCGTGGGTGGAGGGCGTGGAGCGCTCGACCGTGGCGGGCAGGTTCAGGATGATCTCGCGGTCGGCGTCGGGCTGCCAGACGTCCATGACGCCCTCGCAGACCTCCAGGGCGAAGTCCAGCTCGGTGTCGGTGAAGATCTCGGGGCTGTACTGGTATCCGAAGGTCGTACGGTCGTCCAGCAGCTTGTCGGCGTACTCCATGACCAGCCGCGTGCCGTCGACGGCGATCTGCTTCACGGCGTCGCGCGAGCCGCGGAAGACCACATCGCGCCACACGGGTGCGGTCGCGTTGTACAGGTGGACGGTCGCGCGCCGGGCGCCCTTCAGGGACTCCACCGTGCGCTCGATGAGCTCTTCGCGCGCCTGCGTCAGGACGGAGATGGTCACGTCCTCGGGGATCGCGTCCTCGTCCTCGATGATCGACCGTACGAAATCGAAGTCCGTCTGGCCCGAGGAGGGGAAGCCGACCTCGATCTCCTTGTAGCCCATGCGGACCAGCAGATCGAACATGGCGCGCTTGCGGGCCGGGGACATCGGGTCGATCAGCGCCTGGTTGCCGTCGCGCAGGTCGGTGGAGAGCCAGCGGGGAGCGACCGTGATCCGGTTGTCCGGCCAGGTGCGGTCGGGGATGGCGACCTGCTCGTACTGCCCGTACTTGTGGATCGGCATGGCGGTGGGGCGCTGGAAGTTCGGCATGTGCGGGGCTCCTCGGAAGTGTCCTGAAGGACGGCCGACGGTCTTAGCGCAACGCCGAACTCCGCGGGGAGGGGGTCGGCCTCGACTACAGGCCCTCGCCGCGGCAGCTAAGGAGAAGCAGCCCGAATCGCATGATGTGCCGCAGCCTAGCCGAGCCGCGCTCGATTGCGCGGGCCCGTATCAGTATGCGGGACCGTGGCCGGATAAACCCCTAGTGGTGATCAATCCCTCTATTTCAGCAATCATGGTTGCAGGTAGTGACAGCGGCATGACCCAGTGCCACATTGCCGCCATGACCGTCAACCCACGAGCCTTCGAGCCCGTCTTCTGCACCATCGTGCCGCCCCACGTCCTGGACACGCTCGCCCAGAACCAGGACCCCGCGCTCGCCGCACCCGCCCGCCGCACCCTGGAGCGGGACTCCATCGAGCGCACGCACCGCCGCCTGACGACCGTCATCGGCGCGCCCAGCGTCGCCGCACCCAAGGAAGCCACGGCGGGCAAGCCGCACCGCACGATCTACGACGCCAAGCACCGCACGGAGCTCCCTGGCCGCAAGGTGCGCGGCGAGGGCGACAAGCCCGGCAAGGACGCCACCGTCAACCGCGCGTACGCGGGCCTCGGCGCGACCTTCGAGCTGTACCAGAAGTCGTACGACCGCGATTCCATCGACGGCAACGGCCTGCCGCTGAACGCGACGGTCCACTACGGCGAGGACTACGGGAACGCCTTCTGGAACGGCGAACAGATGGTGTTCGGCGACGGCGACAACGAGATCTTCCTGGACTTCACCATTCCCGTGGACGTCATCGGCCACGAGCTCACCCACGGCGTGGTGCAGTACACGGCGAACCTCACGTACTTCGGCCAGCCGGGCGCCCTGAACGAGTCGATGGCGGACGTCTTCGGCTCGATGATCAAGCAGTACACGCTCGGCCAGACCGCCCAGGAGGCCGACTGGCTGATCGGCGCGGGCCTGCTCGCCCCGCGCGTCACCGGCAAGGCGCTGCGCTCCATGAAGGAGCCCGGCACGGCGTACGACGACGACGTGCTCGGCAAGGACCCGCAGCCCGCCGACATGGACCACTATGTGCGCACGGGCCGCGACAACGGCGGCGTGCACATCAACTCCGGCATCCCGAACCGCGCGTTCTACCTGGTCGCCGACGCCCTCGGCGGTCACTCGTGGGAGCGGGCGGGACAGATCTGGTACGCGGTCCTGACCGGCGGCGAGCTGGCGCAGGACGCCTCCTTCAGCGACTTCGCGAAGCTGACGGTGGCCGCCGCGCGCGCGAAGTACGGCGACGGGGACGAGCACAAAGCCGTCATCGACGCGTGGTCCACGGTCAAGGTCCCCGCGACCTGATGACGTGCTACCGGCCGCCCGCCCGGTGGAGTAGACAGGACCCATGCGTATCCAGGTGAAGCGGACCGGAGGATTCGCGGGCATCGACCGGCACGCCGAGGTGGACACCTCGGAGCTGGCCGATGCCCCGGAATGGCACGCCCTGGCCGAACAGGCCGTGGCCGAGGGACGGAGCGCCCCGCCCATAGGGGTGCCGGACGGCTTCAACTACCAGCTGACGGTGGACGGGCGGACGGTGTACTGCTCGGACCCGCGGCTGACGGAGCCGCAGCGGAAGCTGATCTCACGCGTACTGAAGGAGGGTTCGTAGGACGGCTCGTAGGGCGATCCATGAGAGGGCTCGGGCGAACTTGAGGGTTGTTCACCTTTTTCGTGCACGGCCATTGACTTCCGTACTCGCCGGTACGGAAGATCCCGCCCATGGCAGCGACCGCGGCACCGGCGAGACCACCGTTCCCTGAGTTCCCCCGCGACTTCCTGTGGGGCGTCTCCACATCGGCCCACCAGATCGAGGGCGCCGCCGACGAGCGCGGCGCCTCCGTCTGGGACGCGTTCACGGCCGTGCCGGGGAACGTGAAGGACGGCTCGACGGCCGCGGTGGCCTGCGACCACTACCACCGCTACCGCGAGGACGTCGCGCTCGTCCGCGACCTCGGCGTCGACGCGTACCGCTTCTCGGTCTCGTGGCCGCGCGTGCTGCCCACCGGGGCGGGCGCGGTGAACCCGGCGGGCCTCGACTTCTACGACCGGCTCGTCGACGAGCTGTGCGCGGCGGGCGTACGGCCCGTCCCCACCCTCTTCCACTGGGACACCCCGCTCGTCGTGCAGCAGGCGGGCGGCTGGCTGAACCGGCGCACCGCCGAGAAGTTCGCCGAGTACGCGGCGGTCGTCGCGGCCCGCATCGGCGACCGCGTCACCAAGTGGATCACCCTCAACGAACCGGCCGAGCACACCCTCCTCGGCCATGCCCTCGGCCAGCACGCCCCCGGCAAGCGGCTCCTGTTCGACGCCCTGCCCGCCGCCCACCACCAGCTCCTCGCGCACGGCCTCGCCGTACGGGCGCTGCGCGCGGCCGGCGCCCACGACATCGGCATCGCCAACTCGCACGGCCCGACGTGGCCCGCCTCCGACGCCGAGGACGACACGGCCGCCGCGGACTTCTACGACCTGCTCCTCAACCGCCTCTTCGCGGACCCGCTGCTCCTCGGCGCCTACCCGGAAGGCATCGGAGAGCTGATGCCGTCGAAGGACCTCGACGCGGACCTCAAGGTCATCTCCGAACCCCTCGACTGGTACGGGATCAACTTCTACCAGCCGACGAAGGTGGGCGCGCCGCTCCCCGACGGCACGGCGGCGGAGTTCGCGGGCGTCACGCTCCCGCCCGAACTCCCCTTCGCGCCGCGGCAGATCGACGGCTTCCCCGTCACGGACTTCGGCTGGCCGGTCGTCCCCGACGCGCTACCCGAACTCCTCACCTCCTTCCGCGACCGGTACGGCGACCGTCTCCCGCCGCTCGTCATCACCGAGAACGGCTGCTCGTACGACGGACTCGACGACCAGGACCGCATCGCCTACCTCGACGGCCACCTGCGGGCGCTGCACCGCGCGCTGGAGTCAGGGGTCGATGTGCGCGGCTACTTCATCTGGTCACTGATCGACAACTTCGAGTGGGCGGAGGGATACCGGCAGCGGTTCGGTCTCGTGCACGTCGACCACGCCACGCAGGTGCGCACGCCGAAGGCGTCGTACCACTGGCTGCGCGAGGCGCTACGGGCGCGCCGCCCATGACGTCGACCGCGCCGGCCGCGCTGCGGGAGCCGGTGGAACGGGTCGGCCGGGGCTGGACGGCCTCGCTGTCGCTCGCCAACGGCGCGATCTGGGTGGGCTGGTACGGGCCGCTGCAGATCCTGCTCGCCGTCCAGGCGGAGGACCTCGCGCCCGCGGGCACGTCCAAGGAGACCGTCCTCGCCTGGGTGACGGGCGTCGGCGCGGTCGTCTCCCTCGCCGCGAACCCGCTCTTCGGCGCGGTTTCGGACCGTACGACGTCGCGCTGGGGCAGGCGCACGCCGTGGATCGTGGCGGGCGCGGCGGGCGGCACCCTGTCGCTCCTGCTCCTCGCCTCCGCGGACTCGGTGTGGTGGCTCGCGGCGGGGTGGTGCCTGGTCCAGCTCACCCTCAACGCCGCGTTCGCGGCGGTGACGGCGGCCGTGCCGGACCGGGTGCCGCGCCTGCAGCGGGGCTCGGTGGGCGGGTGGCTGGGGGCGGCGCAGCTGCTCGGCGTGGTGGTGGGGACGGGGCTCGCGACGGCGGCGGGCGGGACGGGCGCGGGGTACGCGGCGTGTGCGGTCTTCACCCTGGCGGGCGTCCTGCCCTACGTCGTACGCCACCGTGACCTGCGGCTGTCCGCCGCCGACCGGCCGCCGTGGTCCCTGCGCGGCTTCCTCGCGGGGTTCCGGCTGAGCCCGCGCCGCCATCCGGACCTGGCGTGGGCGTGGCTGACCCGGTTCCTGCTGAACGTCAGCAACTCCCTGGTCCTGCTCTACCTTCTCTACTTCCTCCGTGACGGCCTGCACCGCCCCGACCCGGACGAGGGCGTGCTGATCCTGACGGCGGTGAACGGCGCGACGATGCTTGCGACGGTCGTGGTGGGCGGCGCCTGGTCGGACCGGACGGCCCGCCGCAAACCGTTCGTGCTGTGGTCGGGCGCGCTCATGGCGGCGGCGACGGCGCTGCTCGCCCTCTGGCAGACCTGGCCGGGCGCGGTCGTCGCGGCGGCGGTGCTGGGCATCGGCTTCGGCGTCTTCACGTCGGTGGACTTCGCCCTGATGACGGACGTCCTCCCCACGGCGGCGGACCGCGGCAAGGACCTCGGCATCATCAACATCGCCAACTCCCTCCCCCAGGTGGCGGCCCCGGCCCTGGCGGCCCCGATCGTGACCCACCTGGGCGGCTACCGGGCGCTGTACCTGACGGCGGCGGTGATCGGGCTTGCGGGGTCGGGGCTCGTGACGCGGATCAAGGGGGTGAGATAGCGGGGGCCGACGCCGCAGGCGCCGGGAAGGGGCGCGGGGAACCGCGCGACCAGCCACGACGCACCCGCGGTCGCATGCGTGATCGAGCCCGTCCGGCGCTTGAGGACGAACGCGGCGCAGCCGGTGACCGGCCGAGCCCCATGCCGCCCCGCTCAGAACCCCAGCTTGCGCAGCTGGCGCGGGTCCCGCTGCCAGTCCTTGGCGACCTTCACGTGCAGGTCCAGGAAGACGGGCGTGCCGAGGAGCGCCTCGATCTGCTTGCGGGACTTGATGCCGACGTCCTTGAGCCGCTTGCCCTTCGGGCCGATGATGATGCCCTTCTGGCTGGGCCGCTCGATGTAGACGAACGCGTGGATGTCCAGCAGCGGCTTGTCGGCGGGGCGGTCCTCGCGGGGCAGCATCTCCTCGACCACGACCGCGATGGAGTGCGGCAGCTCGTCCCGCACACCCTCCAGCGCCGCCTCGCGGATCAGCTCCGCGACCATGACCTGCTCGGGCTCGTCCGTGAGGTCGCCCTCGGGGTAGAGCGCGGGGCCCTCCGGGAGCAGCGGCACGATGAGGTCGGCGAGCAGGCCGACCTGCTGGTCGCCGACCGCCGACACCGGCACGATCTCGGCCCACTCGAAGCCGAGCTCCTTGCCGAGCTGGTCGATGGCGATGAGCTGCTCGGCGAGCGTCTTGCTGTCGACCAGGTCCGTCTTCGTGACGATCGCGATCTTCGGCGTCTTCTTGATGGAGGCGAGCTCCTTGGCGATGAACCGGTCGCCGGGGCCGAGCTTCTCGTTCGCGGGCAGGCAGAAGCCGATCACGTCGACCTCGGCCCACGTCGTGCGCACGACGTCGTTGAGCCGCTCACCGAGCAGCGTGCGCGGCTTGTGCAGCCCCGGGGTGTCGACCAGGATCATCTGGGCGTCGGGCCGGTGCACGATGCCGCGCACGGTGTGGCGCGTGGTCTGCGGCTGGTTGGCGGTGATCGCCACCTTCTTGCCGACCAGAGCGTTCGTGAGGGTGGACTTGCCCGCGTTGGGGCGGCCGACGAAGCAGGCGAAGCCGGCGCGGTGGACGGCCTCGGACGGCTCGGCTGAAGACGGGGTACGAACGCTCATGGCGCCCATTGTCCCTGATCCCCGGAGCCCCGCCGCACCGCCCGGCCCGAAGGGGTGGGGAAGACGGCGGTCTCAGCCCGCCTCGACCCGCGCCCGGACCTCCCCGTCCGCCCCCGCGAGGAACACCGGCGTCCCGGCCCCGCCCAGGTCACGTACCGCGGCGAGATCCTCGTCGGTGACCGCCTCCGCCCCGGAGACGACCGCCGCCGCCTCCAGCGACTCCGCCCCGGACGCCACGGCCATGGCGACCGCCGTCCTCAGCGCGGACAGCCGGAGCGAGTCGAGAGCGACCGTCCCCGCCACGTACGTACGTCCCGTCTCGTCCCGCACCGCCGCCCCCTCGGGCACACCGTTGCGGGCCCGCGCGGAACGGGCCAGGGTGACGATCTTGCGGTCCTCGGGGTCAAGCGCGGCGCTCTCAGTCATGCCCCGAGCATACGGAGCACGGCCCGCTAGCCCGCCACCGGATAGATCGACCCGCGCCTGCCCTCGGGCGAGGCAAGCCACGCCAGCTTCCCGGCGGTGTCCACCTCGGCGTCCGGCATCGGCGTGTGCAGCACGATCGTGAGGTCGGGCCTGGCCGGCACCTTCAGCTGTGTCGATTCCAGGAACAGCGTCCCCACCACCGGGTGCTCGATCTCCTTGGCGACCTGCCCGCCGGGCAGGATGTCCCGCCGCTCCCACAGCTCCACGAACTCCGGGCTCACCGACTTCGCCTCGGCGATCACCGCGGCGAACCCGTCGTCCTCGGGCTGCTCCGAGCACGCCGCCCGGTACATCGCCACGACCTGCGGCGCGTTCCGCTGCCAGCTGCGGGCGCGGGCCCGGTAGATGGGGTCGGTGAAGAAGGTGAGCAGACAGTTCTCGGACGTCTCCGAGCGCATCCCGAGCACGGCCGCGGCCGCGTCGTTGTACATGACGCAGTTCCAGTACGCGTCCATGATGTGCGCGGGCTGCGGCATCCACGTGTCGATGAGCCGGTGCAGCCCCTCGCACATCGCCCGGTCGTCCCGCGCGACCTCGGGCCGCGGCGGATTGAGCCCGGCCAGCACGTACAGATGGCGTCGCTCGGCACCGCTCAGCTTGAGGACACGCGCCACGGCATCCAGGACCTGCGGCGACACGGAGATGTCGCGGCCCTGCTCCAGCCACTGGTACCAGGACGCCCCGACACCGGCGAGCACGGCGACCTCCTCGCGGCGCAGCCCCGGCGTGCGGCGGCGGGCCCCGCCGTCCGGAAGCCCGGCCTCCGCGGGGCTGACCCGCGCGCGCCGGCTCATCAGGAACTCCCTGAGCTCCCCGAGCCGCCGCGCCTTGGAGTCGTCCGTACCCGACGTCACCGACACTGCTGCTGCCATACGGCGCTCCCCCAAGCCCTGACTGGTGTTCCGACCACCAGCATAAGTTCCCGCTCCCCACGTCTATTCCGGCCGAAGCAAGCTCTTGACCATGGCGATCGACACCACCCCTGCCCCGTCCCCCCAGGCCGCGCCACCTGCGCCGCAGCCGCAACCGCACGGCCCGAAGCTCTCCACCCGCGACAAGCTCGTCCTCTTCGTGCTGTGCGCCGCGCAGTTCATGGTCGCGCTGGACTTCTCCGTACTGAACGTCGCGCTGCCCGTGCTCGGCCCCGACCTCGGCATGAGCCACTCCGCGCTGCAGTGGGCGGTGACCGCCTTCGCGCTGCCGTCCGGAGGCTTCCTGCTCCTCTTCGGCAGGACCGGCGACCTCTTCGGCCGCCGCAAGCTGTTCCTCGCGGGTCTCGCGCTCTTCGGCCTCGCCTCGCTGCTCGCCACGTTCGCGTGGGACCCGGCGTCGTTCCTCGCCGGGCGCGCGCTGCAGGGCGTGGGCGCGGCGGCCATCGTGCCGACCGGCATGTCCCTCCTGACGACCACGTTCCCCGAGGGTCCGGCGCGCGACCGGGCGCTCGGCATCTCCGGCACGCTGCTCTCGCTCGGCTTCACGGTCGGCATGGTGCTGGGCGGCGTACTGACCGACACCCTCGGCTGGCGCTCCACGATGGGCCTGCTCACCCTCTTCGCCCTGATCGTGCTGCCGCTCGCGCCGGGCCTGCTGCCCGAGTCGCGCACCCCGGACCGTCCGCGCCTGGACGTCCCCGGCGCCGTCACGGTCACCGGCGGCCTGCTCTCCCTGATCTACGCACTCTCCACGGCGGCCCAGCGCGGCTTCGGCGGCATCGACGTCATCGTCACGCTGGTGGCGGGCGTCCTGCTCCTGGCGCTCTTCGGCTACGTCGAGTCGCGCGCCGCGTCCCCGCTCGTCTCGCTCCCGATGCTGCGCCGCCGCACGGTGGCGTGGGGCAACCTCGGCGGTCTCGTCACGTTCTCGATGATGTCGACGGTCGTGTTCGTGCTGACCCTCTACTTCCAGGAGGTCCTGCGTCTCTCCGCCTTCGAGACCGGCCTGATCTTCGGTGTGCAGGGCATCCTGTCGGTGGTCGCCGGCGTGTACGCGCCGCGGATCATCGGCCGCTTCGGCGCCCGCCGCACGCTGGTGGGTTCGCTGGTCGGGCAGGGCGTGCTGGTCGCGGCGCTGCTCGGCATCGGCGAGGGCGGCTGGTCGGTGTGGCTCGCGACGGCCGCGGTGTCGGTGGCGAGCATGTTCCACCTGGGCGCGATCGTGTCGTACGGCGTGACGGTCACGTCGGGCGTCCCCGACGAGGAGCAGGGCCTGGCGACGGGCCTGGTCACCTCCACCCAGCAGGTGGGCCTCACCGTCGGCATCCCGGTGCTCGGTGTCCTCGCGACGACCGTCCCCGACCTGCTCACGGGCGCGCGGACGGTCCTCGCGATCGACGCGGCGGTGGTCCTGGCGACGGCGGCCGCGGTGGCGGTCGGGCTCGGCGGACGCAAGCGCGCGTGAGCCCCGCGGGGCGGTGCGGTACGGCCCGGCCCCGTCAGGGCCGGGCCGCCGTCACGTCACGCGCGGGGACGCGGGACATCGAGGAGAGGAAGACGACCCAGGCGTCCGGACTCACCACGACGATCGCGCCCCGGGGGCGCGCGGAGTCACGGATGAGAACGGTCCTGCCGGTCCAGGCGATCTCCACGCAGTCTTCGCTCGGGGCCCCGCTCGCACTGCTCTTGCGCCATCCCCATGTGCTGCCCACGCCGCTCCTCCACCCCGGGTGCGGAAGACCAGCCGGCCCGGCGCGGCTGGTGCAGAGGCACATAGCACCTCTTCCAGGATAACGGCGCGACACACGGATCTGAACGACCGGATTCTCGCCAAGGTCCCTTGTTGCGGCCGGGATTGATGAAGCGTCAGGCCGCTTCGACGGGCGCCAGGAGCTTCTCCAGATCGTCCGCCCCCTCTTCGGCCCTGACCGCCAGGGCCTTGAGGATGTCCACCGTGCGCTCCTTGACGGCCAGGTCCTCCAGCTCCCAGAACCTCTCCAGGTAACGCCCGCTCTCCTCCGGCGCGTTGGTACTGAACGAATCGCCGCGCGGGTTCTCCAGATAGAGCGAGTCCGGCATCTCGTCCGCCTCGAACTCGAAGAGTGTGAAGGGTCCCTGGATCCCGGGGTGCGCGCCGACGCTGAACGGCAGGATCTGGATGGTGAACTTCGGCAGGGCCGCCAGCTCGGCGAGCCGCTCCAACTGGGCGCGCATGACGCCGCGTCCGCCGACCTGGCGACGCACGACCGCCTCGTCGAGGATGTAGAACACCTCACGGTCGCCCGACGTCAGCATGTCCTGGCGGGAGAGCCGCACCTCGATGGCCCGCTCGATCACCTCGTCGTCGGCCCCCTTGTCGTACGCCTTCATGATGGCGCGGCCGTACTCCTCGGTCTGCAGAGGACCGGGCAGCTGCAGGGAGTTGTACGCGCGGACGATCGACGCCGACGACTCCAGGGCGAGGAACTGCAGGAACTCTTTGCTGTACAGGTCGCGGTACTCGGCGTACGGCATCTTGCGGCTGCCCCGCGCGAGATCGAGCAGTTCCTCGATCTTGCGGCGGTCCCGGATCCCGTACGCATCCAGCAGGGGGCGCAGGTCGTTGACCGAGATGCCGACCTCGCCGGCCTCGATCCGGATCAGCTTGGAGGGGCTCCACTCCATTTTCGCGGCGACCTGCCGCTGAGTGAGACGCGCGGCGGTCCGCGCCTTTCGGAGCTCGGTGCGCAGCCGCAGCCGCTGAAGTGCCGCACTTGGCGCGCTCATGATGGCTCCACCCCCAACCGGACCGTGCGAGGTGCAACATAGCAGACTAGCAGCTTACTCATCGAGACCTTCCGGGACGACAGTTCACGCCACTGTCAGGAGACCTCGAAGCGCGCGGGCGCGCAACCGCAGGGGCGGTCCGAGGCCGACAGTTGCCGAGTAGCTATATCGCACTTGGCGAGCCTTCGATGAGCAACGTGGACTTCAGTACTACCCATGTCGCAGCGTCCGGGCTACGATATGGCAGAGGGTAGCCTGCTCAACTCGCCACAGTCGCAAGGAGGTTGAGAACAGAGCCGACACGGCACGGAATCACTCCATCGAGTGCGATCGACCGCCGATGTCCCCCTTCCTGGCGCCGCCCGTTCGTGGCTCGCCGCGGTATCCACGACTTGCGTGGAACCAGGAAGGAGTACAGCCCGATGGCCGAGAAGCCTGACGGGCGCCGCACCATCAGCACGTGGACCGACCGGGTCGCGGTGTCGGCCCAGTGGGTGAGCCTCCTGATGATGGTCCAGGAGATCATCGACAGGTGGATCCTGCCCCACGTGTGAAACGCGAACTGGCCCCGGCTCGAGACCGGGACCAGTTGCGGCGGACGCCATCGCACAGACGTTTCCACTCCGAGTTCCTTGGCCGGCAGCCCGGAGTGGGAGCGTTTCGGATCCGCCTGTCACTCCATTCTGCCTGTCCCACCACCCCGATGGCGAGGGGCTGTTGGGACACTTCGCCGAGCGCTTACCGGGCCCCCGCCACCCACCGCGCGCGCCCCTCAGGGGCGGTCGAGCCGCAGGCGCTCCGCCCGGGGCAGTTTCGCCACCACCAAGTCGTACGAGTCCTCGACGAGCTCCCGGACCTGCCGGTCGGGCAGGCCGCCGTCGACGGTCACCGTGTTCCAGTGGCGTTTGTTCATGTGCCAGCCCGGGACGATCTCCGGGTGCGCCGCCCGCAGCCGGTCGGCGATGTCCGGCTCGCACTTCAGATTGACCGTGAGCGGGCGCCCGTCGAGGGCCGTGAGCGCGAACATCTTCCCGCCCACCTTGAAGACCGACGTCTCCGGAGTGAAGGGGAAGTCCTCCACCGCGCCGTTGAAGGAGAGGCAGAACGCGCGCAGGGCCTCCGGCGTCACCCCGACTCGCCCGCCTTCTCCGCGTCCGGCTCGGCGTGGGCGCCGGCGTCCTCCGTCACGGGCTCCACGAGCACCGTCATGATGCGGTTGCGGCGGCCCGCCGCGGACTCCGCGGTGAGCCTCAGCTCGCGCGCGTCCGGCAGCGGCACGGTCGCGGACGCCCCGGCGATCGGGACGCGGCCCAGCTGCTTGGCGAGGAGACCGCCGACGGTCTCCACGTCCTCGTCGTCGAACTCGTCAACCCCGAAGAGCTCCCCGAGGTCGCCGATGTCGAGGCGGGCCGTCACGCGGTAACAGCCGTCGGCCAGCTCCTCGACGGGCGGCAGCTCGCGGTCGTACTCGTCGGTGATCTCGCCGACGATCTCCTCGAGGATGTCCTCGATGGTGACGATGCCGGCCGTGCCGCCGTACTCGTCGATGACCACGGCCACGTGGTTGCGCTCCTGCTGCATCTCGCGCAGCAGGTCGCCCGCGTTCTTCGTGTCCGGGACGAAGGTGGCCGGGCGCATCGCCGTCGACACCAGGTCGGACTCGCTGTCGCGGTTGATGTGCGTCTTGCGGGCCAGGTCCTTCAGGTACACCATGCCGACGATGTCGTCCTCGCTCTCACCCGTCACCGGTATGCGCGAGAAGCCGGAGCGCAGCGCGAGGGTCAGGGCCTGGCGGATCGTCTTGAACCGTTCGATGGCGACCAGGTCCGTGCGCGGGACCATGACCTCCCGTACGAGGGTGTCGCCGAGCTCGAAGACGGAGTGGACCATGCGCCGCTCCTCGTCCTCGATCAGCGACTCCTTCTCGGCGAGGTCCACCATGGCGCGCAGCTCGGCCTCGGAGGCGAACGGGCCACGCCGGAATCCCTTACCGGGCGTGAGCGCGTTGCCGATGAGGATCAGGAGCGGCGGGATCGGACCCATGATCCTGGCGAGCGGCAGCAGGACGTAGGACGCGGCGGTCGCCGTGTTCAGCGGGTGCTGGCGGCCGATCGTGCGCGGGGAGACGCCCACCGCGACGTAGCTGACCAGGACCATCACGCCGATGGCGACCGCGAGGGCGTGCCAGGTCTCATCGAACTCCTGGAGGCAGGCGTACGTCACCAGGGCGGCGGCGGCCATCTCGCACGCCACGCGCACGAGCAGCGCCACGTTGAGGTACCGCGTCGGGTCGGCGGCGACCTGCGCGAGCTTCGCGCTGCCGCGCCGCCCGGAGCGGACCGCCTCGTCCGCGCGGAAGCTGGAGACACGGGCGATGCCCGCCTCGGCGCAGGCCGCGAGCCAGGCCACGACGACCAGGGCGACCGCGCCGGCGATCAGCTGAGGATTCATGGCGCTACGAGACCGTGGGCGCCGGGGACGGGCCGGTCAGGCCCTTCTCGGCGCGCCAGCCGTCGACGATCGCGGCCTGCAGGCCGAACATCTCGGCCTTCTCGTCGGGCTCCTCGTGGTCGTACCCGAGCAGGTGCAGGACGCCGTGGACGGTGAGGAGCTGGAGCTCCTCGTCCATGGAGTGCTCCGTGGGGGCGTCCTTGCCCTGCTTGGTGGCGACCTCGGGGCAGAGCACGATGTCGCCGAGGAGGCCCTGCGGGGGCTCGTCGTCGTCCTTCATGGGCGGGCGCAGCTCGTCCATGGGGAAGGACATGACGTCCGTGGGCCCCGGCAGGTCCATCCACTGGATGTGCAGCTGCTCCATGGCGTCGGTGTCCACGACGATCACCGAGAGCTCGGAGAGCGGGTGGATGCGCATCCGCGCGAGGGCGTAGCGGGCGATGTCGAGGATCGCCTGCTCGTCGACCTCGGTTCCGGACTCGTTGTTGACGTCGATCGACATGGTGCTGCTGGTCTACTTCCCGTTGTGGCGGCTGTCGTGCTGTTCGTACGCATCGACGATACGGCCGACCAGCTTGTGCCGGACCACGTCGTTGGACGTGAGCCGCGAGAAGTGGATGTCCTCGACGCCGTCGAGGATCCGCTGCACCTCGCGCAGGCCGCTCTTCGTGCCGCCGGGCAGGTCGACCTGGGTGATGTCACCGGTGATGACGATCTTCGAGTCGAAGCCGAGGCGGGTCAGGAACATCTTCATCTGCTCGGCGCTGGTGTTCTGCGCCTCGTCGAGGATGATGAACGCGTCGTTCAGCGTCCGGCCGCGCATGTACGCGAGGGGGGCGACCTCGATGGTGCCCGCGGCCATGAGGCGCGGGATGGAGTCGGGGTCGAGCATGTCGTGCAGCGCGTCGTACAGCGGGCGCAGGTACGGGTCGATCTTCTCGTACAGCGTGCCCGGCAGGAAGCCGAGCCGCTCGCCCGCCTCGACCGCGGGGCGCGTCAGGATGATGCGGTTGACCTGCTTGGACTGCAGGGCCTGCACGGCCTTGGCCATGGCGAGGTAGGTCTTGCCGGTGCCCGCGGGCCCGATCCCGAAGACGATGGTGTGCTTGTCGATCGCGTCGACGTACCGCTTCTGGTTGAGGGTCTTGGGGCGGATGGTGCGGCCGCGGGACGAGAGGATGTTCTGCGTGAGGACCTCGGCGGGGGTCTCCTCCGCGCCGTTGCCGTTCTCGTCCGCCCTGAGCATGGCGATCGAGCGTTCCACTGCGTCCTCCGTCATCGGCTGACCGGTGCGGAGCACCAGCATCATCTGGTCGAACAAGCGCTGGATGAGTGCGACTTCGGGGGCGCTGCCCACGGCGCTGATCTCATTGCCCCGGACGTGGATGTCGGCCGCCGGGAAGGCCTTCTCGATCACCCGCAGCAGGGCGTCGCCGGAGCCGAGAACCGTCACCATCGGGTGGTTCGCCGGGACGGTGAAGTGGGCTCGGGCCCGGTCCTGCGCGTCGGTGTGAGTCGTGGGTGTCTGAGTCATGGGCCGGCTCTGTAGGCCTGCTCATCCTCCTCGTGCGGGGCTTGGTGGCCGCTCGACAGCCTTGCTCCCCCAAGAGTACGACGCGGCACGGTACAGGCCGTAGGCCTTTTCCTCCCTTCCGCCTCAGCTCTTGCGCCCTTCCGCCTCGGCTCGTCCGCTACGCCGACCGGAATCCGATCGTCGGCACGGCCCTGCGGAGCGGCCACGGGCGGGCCGCGGCGGGCAGGAGGGACTGCAGGAAGGCGTAGCGCCGCAGGGCCAGGGGGTCCTGGTCGTCGAATTCGCGGACCCGGCGCCACCACGCGCCGACCTCCGCCCAGCCCGGCGCCGACAGGGAGCCGCCGAACTCCTGGACGGAGAGCGCCGCCGTGAGGCCCGCGAAGGCGAGCCGGTCCGCGAGGGGCCACTCGGCGAGGGTGCCGGTGACGAACCCGGCGACGAAGACGTCGCCGGCGCCGGTGGGGTCGAGCGCCTCGACCTCGATGGCGGGGACCTCCGCCGTCTCGCCGGTCCGCCCGTCCACGGCGTACGCGCCCTCGGCGCCGAGGGTCACCACGGCGAGCGGCACGTGCTCGGTGAGGGCGTGGGCGGCCGCGCGGGGGCAGGAGGTGCGGGTGTAGCGCATCGCCTCTTCCGCGTTGGGCAGGAACGCCTCGCAGTGCTCCAGGTCGGCGAGGCCCGCGAGGTCCCAGCGGCCGGTGTCGTCCCAGCCGACGTCGGCGAAGATCCGGGTGCCGCTGCGGGCGGCCTGGGCGATCCAGGGGGCGCGGGTGCCGGGGGTCAGGGAGGCGACGGCGGCACGCGCGCGGGGCGGGCAGGACGGGGCGCCTCCGTCGGGGGCGTCGGCGTCCGGGGGCGGCTCGTGGCCGTGGCTCACCATGGTGCGTTCGCCCTCGTACGCCATGGAGACGGTCACCGGGGAGTGCCAGCCGGGGACGGTCCGTGACGGGGTGAGGTCGATGCCCTCCCCCTGTTCGAGGGCGTCCCAGCAGTACTCGCCGTAATGGTCGTCCCCGAAGGCCGCGGCCAGCGAGGTATGCAGGCCGAGCCGGGCGAGGGCGGTCGCCATGTTGGCGACGCCCCCGGGGCTCGATCCCATGCCGCGGGCCCAGGACTCGGTTCCGCGCACGGGCGCCGAGTCGAGGCCGGTGAAGATGATGTCGAGGAAGACCGTGCCGGTGAGGTAGACGTCGCAGTCCGGATCCCCGGCTCTGCGGGCCGCTTTCAGCGGGTCGACGGTGGGCTGTACGGGTACGACCATGCAGGCAACGTAACGGACGATGCCTGAAGAGGCTCGCGGTTACCGGCCGTGGACCTAGGGCCTGTGTCGGAAGTCCCGCCTGCCCGGCGACGCCCGGCACGCGCCCTCGCGGCGTTGTCGGGACACCCCGATACAACCAGTATCGGGGCGACCCTCCGCCTTGCGATCGCACGCACCGGACGCCGCCGGGCCCGCCCTCCGGGCGAACGACGGGACTTCCGACACAGGCCCTACCAGCGCGGCACGGCCGGAGTCGTCCAGTCCGGGTCGGCCGCCCGCATCGCCGCCGCGTCGTCGCGCTCCCTGAACGCGCGGAAGTCGTCGTCGAGCCAGCGGGCGTGCAGGGCGGCCAGCCTGTCCCTGTCGAGTTCGACGCCGAGGCCCGGGGCGTCGGTGACGGCGACCTTGCCGCCGGTGAACCGGAGCCGGGAGGTCAGGACGTCCTCGGCCTGCCACGGGTAGTGCGAGTCGCAGGCGTGCTCAAGGCCTTGGACGGTTGCCGCCACGTGGGTCATCGCGGCGAGGCTGATGCCCAGGTGTGTATTGGAGTGCATGGACACGCTGACGCCGAACGTGCGGCAGACGGCGGCCAGTTCACGGGTCCGGCGCAGTCCGCCCCAGTAGTGGTGGTCGGAGAGCACGACCTGCACGGCGCCCTTCGCGAAGGCCTCCGGTATCTCCTCGAAGGTCGTCACGCACATGTTCGTGGCGAGCGGCACGCGCGTGCCCGCGGCGACCCGCGCCATGGCGGGCGTGCCGAGCGCCGGGTCCTCCAGGTATTCGAGTACGTCGCCGAGCTCGGCGGCGACCTTCAGGGACGTCTCCACGGACCAGGCTCCGTTGGGGTCGAGCCGCAGCGGCAGGCCGGGGAACGCCTCGGCGAGGGCGCGGATCGCGGCGATCTCCTCGTCGGGCGGGAAGACGCCACCCTTGAGCTTGAACGAGGTGAAGCCGTACCGATCGGTGAACAGGCGGGCCTGCGCGACGATCCCGGCCGGGTCGAGCGCGGCACCCCACCCCTCGTCCTGCTCGCTCACGACGCCGGCCGGGTGCTCGGCCCACTTGTAGAACAGGTACGCGCTGTACTCCACGGCGTCGCGCACCTTGCCGCCGAGCAGCGCGTGCACGGGCAGCCCGAGCGCCTTGCCGAGGGCATCGAGGCAGGCGACCTCAAACCCGGAGACGACGGAGAGCCGCAGCTTGTCGGCGGTCTGCACGCCGCGCAGACCGCCGACGTCCACGGAGTCGTCGACCCGCGCGGCGTCCACGGCCACGTCGTCCGCGAGTGTGAACAGCCCGTTGAGATCGGACACGTCGTGCCCGACGAGCCGCCCGGCCAGCGGCCGGGCGAGCTCGAGGTACTTCGAGTCCCCGTACGTCTCCCCTATGCCCGTCACCCCACCTGCGGTGACCACCTCGATGATCAGACGGGGCGTGTAGGGCTGATGGACGCCCTGCGTGTTGAGCAGCGGGGGGTCGGCGACGAGGACGGGGGTGAGACGGACATCCGCGATGACGAGACTCTGTCCATACATGAGAACGGAGACTAGGTACGCGAACGAGGGCCGTCAATGGTGGGCGCGGGGCGCTACAGCTCCGCCTCGATCAGGTCGGCGGCGCGCACCGCACCGCCCTCGGCACGGACCTGCGCCCGCAACTCCGCGCACCTGCGCGCGACCTCGGGGTCCGAGGTCAGTTCGAGCAGCGCGGCCCGCAGCACCTCCCCGGTCGCCTCCGGCGTGTCCACGCGCCGCGCGACACCGAGCTCCACGAGCCGGTCCGCGTTCATCGGCTGCTCCGCGCCCTGCGGCACGGCGATCATCGGCACACCGGCATGCAGGCCCTCGCCGCTGCTGCCCATCCCGGCGTGCGTGACGAAGGCGTCGGCCTGCGCAAGGACGGCCAACTGCGGTACCCAGGACCGGACTTCGATGTTGCCGGGAAGTTCGTCGCCCAGCTCTTCGGGATCCACGTGCCTGCCGATCTGCAGCACGACGTGCCACCCCGGCAGATCCCCGAAGGCGGCCACGCACTGCCGGTAGAACTCCGGCTGCACGGTGTACGCCGAGCCGAGCGACACCAGCAGCACCTTCTCGGCGTATGAGGGCCGCGTCCAGCTCTCCCGCGCGGCGCGGTCGCCGAGGCAGGGCCCGACGAAGTCGACCCGCGTCGGGTCGACGGTGTCGGCGTGCGGCTGCATGGCCCGCGGAATGGTGGCGAGGGCGCGCGGCGGCACCCCGGAGAACTCCGCGACGTCCGGCGTGGTGGCGCCGCACCCGGCGAGCCACTCCTTGAAGCGGGCCTCCAGGGCGTCGGCGCCCGGCAGTTGCGCGAGGTGCGCGCCGACATCCTCCTGATAGCTGCCCCACGCCACGAAGGTGGGCGACAGCTGCACGAGCGGCCGCACCTGCGCCTCGGCGAGCGCACGGGCGACGTACGCGCCGATGTCGTACAGATAGAGGTCCGCGGGGTCGTCGTCGTACGCCGCGTGGAGCTGCGGGAGCACCGCCATCGCGTCGTCGAGGAAGAGCGCACTGGCCTCGATCGGGTCGTCGGGCCAGATGTTGTCGCGGAACGGGAGCGTGGACTCGTACGCGACGAGTTCGGCGCCGGTGGGCTCGATGAGTTCGGCGGTCGCGGGGTCGTTGGCGTACGTCACGCGGTGGCCGCGCGCCACCAGTTCACGGATGACTTCGAGTCCGGGCAGCACGTGGCTGACCATCGGGACGCCGACCATGGCGATGTGGGCAGGGCGGCGGGAGAGTCGATGAGGCATGGATGTTCCTCCAGGAACGGAGAGCTACGGATCCGTGGTGTGCGGATGAGGACACGGCGGCCCACCGCCGCGGTCCTGTCCGGACGGGCGGGGGCCTGCTGGGGCCGTGTCAGCCGTAGATCTGCGCGATGGAGTCCATGCCGGGGACCCTAGTCGGGCATCCGGCGGTCAGTCGAACGAATAAGCGTCGACCTCGGCGAGGTACTTCGCCCGCAGCGCCTCGTCCGCCGCGTCCCGGTCGAGGAAGCTCGCCAGGAAGGAGTTGCGGGCGAGCGTGCGCAGCCGCTCCCGGTCGAGACCCAGGGCCTCGCGGACGGCGTGGAAGTTGTCGTCCGCGTACCCGCCGAAGTAGGCCGGGTCGTCGGAGTTGACCGTGCACATGAGGCCCGCGTCCAGCATCCGCGGCAGCGGGTGGTCCTCCAGGACGTCGATGGTGCGCAGCCGGACGTTCGAGAGCGGGCAGAGCGTGAGCGGGACGCGGTCGCGGACCAGGCGCTCCACCAGTTCCGGGTCCTCAACGCAGCGCAGCCCGTGGTCGATGCGCTCGACGCGCAGGACGTCCAGGGCCTCCGTGATGTACGCGGGCGGCCCCTCCTCGCCCGCGTGGGCGACGAGCCGCAGGCCGCGGGCGGCGGCGGCCTCGTACACCTCCTTGAACTTGGCCGGCGGGTGGCCGACCTCGGCGGAGTCCAGGCCGATGCCGATGATGCGGTGGAGGTACGGCTCGGCGGCCTCCAGCGTCTCCATCGCGGACTCGGCGGACTGATCGCGCAGGAAGCACATGATCAGGCGCGTGGAGACGCCGTGCCGCTCCTCGCTGCGGTCCAGGGCGCGGGCGAGGCCTTCGACGACGGTGCCGATGGGGACGCCGCGCGCGGTGTGGGCCTGCGGGTCGAAGAAGATCTCCGCGTGCCGGACGCCCTGTGCGGCGGCGCGGGCGAGGTAGGCGTCCGCGAGCTCCTCGAAGTCGGCCTCGGTGCGCAGCACGGCCATGAGCCGGTAGTAGAGGTTGAGGAAGGTCTGGAGGTCGTCGAAGAGGTAGGCCTTGCGGAGCTCTTCGGTGTCGGCGTACGGGAGTTCCACGCCGTTGCGTGCGGCGAGGGCGAAGGCGAGCTCGGGTTCGAGGGTGCCTTCGATGTGGAGGTGGAGTTCGGCCTTGGGGATCGGCATGGTGCGGTCTCGCTCAGGTTCGTTTGGGGAGGGGCACGCGCAACAGGTCGCGGGCGACGGTGAGTTCGCCGTCGTATCCGGCGGCGCGGGCCTGCTGTTCGTACAGGCTCGGGTCGGGGTAGCGCTGGCTGAAGTGGGTGAGGACGAGGTGGCGGACGCCCGCCTCGACGGCGACGCGTGCGGCCTGCCCGGCGGTCAAGTGCCCGTGATCGACGGCGAGTTTCTCGTCCTCGTCAAGAAAGGTCGACTCGATGACGAGCATGTCGCAGCCTTCGGCGAGGGCGTGCACGCCGTCGCAGAGCCGGGTGTCCATCACGAAGGCGAAGCGCTGTCCGCGCCGCACCTCGCTGACCTCTTCGAGGGCCACTCCGCGCAGGCTGCCCTCCTTCTGGAGGCGACCCACGTCGGGCCCGCTGATCCCGTGCCCGGCGAGGAGCTCGGGCAGCATGCGGCGCCCGTCGGGCTCGGTGAGCCGGTAGCCGTACGACTCGACCGGGTGGGAGAGCTTCATCGCGTCGAGGGTATACGCGGGCGTGACGTCCAGAGGGCCGTCCGCGGCGACCGGCGCCTCGGTGAGCGAGACGGTCTCCCGGTAGGCCGTCGCGTACCGCAGCCGGTCGAAGAACCGCTGCCCCGACGCCGGGTAGTGGGCGGTGACGGGGTGCGGGACCCGGTCGAGGTTGATGCGCTGGATCACCCCGGCCAGGCCCAGGGAGTGGTCGCCGTGGAAGTGCGTGACGCAGATCCGGTGCAGGTCGTGGGCGGCGACCCCGGCGCGCAGCATCTGGCGCTGCGTGCCCTCGCCGGGGTCGAACATGATTCCCTGGCCGTCCCAGAGCAGGACGTAGCCGTTGTGGTTGCGGTGCCGGGTGGGGACCTGGCTGGCGGTGCCGAGCACCACCAGTTCACGTGCGGACAAGGAGGACGGTCCCCGCTATCCGGGCGGCCACTGGAGGCCGCGGCCGCCCAGGACGTGCGCGTGCGCGTGCCAGACGGTCTGGCCGGCGCCGGACCCGGTGTTGAAGACGATGCGGTAGCTGTCGGCCTTCTCCTCGGCGGCGACCTCGCCCGCCTCCCGCAGCACGTCCGCGGCGATCGCGGGCTCGGCGGCGGCGAGCGACGCGGCGTCCGGGTAGTGCGCCTTGGGGATGACCAGGACGTGGGTCGGCGCCTGCGGGTTGATGTCGCGGAAGGCCACGGTCGTCTCGGTCTCCCGGACAACGGTCGCCGGCACGTCACCCGCGACGATCTTGCAAAACAGACAGTCGCTTCGCGCTTCGCCCGCCATGGGCCGCCTCCTGGATAGGGAAGATCAGTACGCTTCGCATGCTATCGGCCCGGCGACGCGGGGCCCGGGAGAGGTCACTCCCCGCCCGGCAGCTCCGGTGGCGTCTTCGCCGGGTTTTCCGCCAGCGCGGCCAGTGCTATCCGCACCGCCTCGTCCAACTGCGGGTCGCGGTTCGCCGCGTGGTCGTCCGGGGTGGTGATGACCTCCACGTCCGGGTCGACGCCGTGGTTCTCGACGCCCCAGCCCTCGCCCTCCAGCCAGAACGCGTACTTCGGCTGCGTCACCAGCGTCCCGTCGACCAGGTGGTAGCGGCTGTCGATGCCGATGACGCCACCCCACGTGCGGGTGCCGACCACGGGCCCGATGCCGAGCGCCCTGATCGCGGCGTTCACGATGTCGCCGTCGGAGCCGGAGAACTCGTTGGCGACGGCGACGACCGGGCCGCGCGGCGCGTCCGCCGGATAGCTCAGCGGGCGGGAGCCGCGAGGCAGGTCCCAGCCGACGACGCGGCGCGCCAGCTTCTCCACGACGAGCTGCGAGGTGTGCCCGCCGCGGTTCTCCCTGACGTCCACGACCAGGCCCTCGCGGGCGACCTCGACGCGCAGGTCGCGGTGGATCTGCGCCCAGCCCGGCGCCTGCATGTCCGGCACGTGAAGGTAGCCGAGGCGGCCGCCGGAGCGCTCGTGGACGTACGCCCGGCGGTCGGCGACCCAGGCGTGGTAGCGCAGCGGCTCCTCGTCGTCGGTGGGGACGACCACGGCGTGCCGGGCGTCGCCGCCGCCCGACGGCGAGATCGTCAGCTCGACGGCCTTGCCCGCGGTGCCGACGAGCAGCGGGCCCGGCCCCACGACCGGGTCGACCGGCATGCCGTTGACCTCGATGACCGCGTCACCGGGGCGGACCGCCACGCCCGGCGCGGCGAGCGGCGACTGCGCGTCCGGGTCGGACGTCTCCGAGGGCAGGATGCGGGCGATGCGCCACAGTCCGTCCTCGCCGCGCGTCAGGTCCGCGCCGAGGAGCCCCTGCCGGTGCGCCCCGCCCCCGCCGCCGCGCGGGGTGACGTAGGCGTGCGAGGTGCCGAGTTCGCCGTGCACCTCCCACAGCAGGTCGACGAGGTCGTCGTGGGTGGCGACGCGGTCGAGGACGGGCCGGTACCGCTCCAGTACGCCGTCCCAGTCGACGCCGCCCATGTCGGGCCGCCAGAAGTTGTCCCGCATGAGGCGGCCCGTCTCGGCGTACATCTGGCGCCACTCGGCGGCCGGGTCGACGGTGTGGCGGATGCGGGTGAGGTCGACGGTGATGTTCGACGGGCTGTCCTCGTCGCCGGAGGCGCGCCGGTCGCTGGGCACGACCTTCAGCTTGCCGTCGGTCCACAGCAGGATCCGCTTGCCGTCGCCGGTGACCGCGAAGTGGTCGGCGTCCGCGGACAGTTCCTCGACGCGGCGCTCCGCGAAGTCGTACCGCTCCAGTTCAGTCCTCGGCGCCGGGTCGTGCGGCGTGGCACGGGAGGCGCCGAGGACGCCGCGCACCGGGTGCCGGAGCCAGAGCAGGCCGTCCTTCGCGGCCCGCAGCGTGCTGTAGCGGGCGGCCTCGACGGGGAACGGCACGATGCGGTCGGCGAGCCCGTCGAAGTCGATGCGGGTGACGGGCGCGCCCTCGCTGTCGGGCGTCTCGGCGCCGTCCTGCGCGTCGAAGGGCCTGCCGTGGCGCTGCGGTCCGAAGGGGGACGGCGTGGTCGCGGCGAGCGTGATCAGGTACGGGCGTGAGCCGCCGACGAACGCGAGATCGAAGACGTGCGCGTCGTAGACCGGGTCGAAGGAGCGGGCGGAGAGGAACGCGAGGTGCTTGCCGTCGAGGGTGAACGCGGGCGCGTAGTCGCGGAAGCGCAGCGGCGTCGCCTCGGCCACCGACAGGTCGGCGGTGTTGGCGAGCTTGAGCTGCCGCAGGGGGCTCGGGCCGGGATGCGACCAGGCGAGCCATGCGGAGTCGGGCGAGAAGACGAGCCCGGTGGCCTCGCCGTCCTCGCTGCGGTCGACCTCGCGGACCTCGCCGCTCTCGCGCTCGACGAGCAGCACACGCCCGTCGTGCGAGGCGACGGCGGCACGGGAGCCGTCGGGGGCGACGGCGAGCCCGAGGACCCGGCCGAGCTGTCCCGCGGCGAGCCTGCGCGGGGTGGCGCCGGGCGCGGAGCCGGTGGCGGGCGCGAACTCCAGGGCCTCGTCGCCCTCGGCGTCCGTGACCCACACGACGTGCTCCTCGCCCTGCACGCGGAACGTACGCGGCAGCCGGGCGCGCACCCCGTGCTCGGCGGCGAGCGCGCGGGCGGGGCCCTCGCGGTGCGTGACCCAGTGGACGGAGCCGCGCACGGAGACGGCGCTGCCGCGTCCGGTGTGGTCGGGCGCGGCGGCACCGAACCAGCGGGCGGCGCTCACGGGGTGCGGCTGCAGGTCGGTGCGCTGGCCGCCGAGGCGCAGCTCGACGCGGCGGGGCTCGGCGTCCGACAGGTCGTCGAGGAGCCAGAGTTCACCCGCTGACATGTAGACGACGCGGGTGCCGTCGGTGGCCGCGTGGCGCGCGTAGAAGCCGTCGAGGGCGGTGTGCCGGCGCAGGTCGGAGCCGTCGGGCTGGGAGGAGTAGAGGGCGCCGACGCCTTCGTGGTCGGAGAGGAAGGCGATGCGCCCGCCGACGAGGAGCGGGTACTCGATGTTGCCGTCGAGCTCTTCGTGGACGCGTACGAAGCGGGGCTCTCCGTCCCCGGGAGCCGCGCCGCCCCCGTCACCCTCCGTGCGCCGGATCCACAGCTTGCCCGCGGTGCCGCCGCGGTACCGCTTCCACCAGGCGGCCTCGCGGCCCATCGGCGCGGAGAGCAACAGGACCTGCCCGTCGGGGCCGTGGGCGGCGTCGCCGACGGGTCCGTACGGCAGGGTGGCGGCGGGACCGCCGTCGAGCGGGACGGCCCGCGCCCAGCTGCGGCGCAGGGAGGCCTGTCCCGTCGCGCTGACGGCGAGGACCCGCCCGTCGGGTGTCCAGCCACGCACGGCGGTACGCCAACTCCCCCAGTACGTCAGCCTTTTGGAGGGGCCTCCGTCGACGGGGGCGATGTGCACCTCGGGGGCTCCGTCGCGCGTGGAGGTCCAGGCGACGGTCGTGCCGTCCGGGGATATGCGGGGATGGTTCACGGGCATGTTGTCGGCGCTGACCCGCCAGGCCCGGCCCCCGTCGAGGGGCGCGACCCAGACGTCGTCCTCTGCCGCGAACGTGAGCAACTCGCCGTGAACGTGCGGGAACCGGAGATATGCGCGGTGCGCTGCCTCTGTCACACCGACCAGCCTAGGCAGGCACCGCACGCGCCGACAGGGGGACGATCATTTCCCGGGCACGCAGTCGCAGGTCGGCTGGGGTGGCGGCGGGTCCGCGGTCACCGTCACGGTGACGGTGGGGGTGGGCGCGGGGTCGGGCTCCTGGTGGGTGGGCGGGGTGGAGGGCTGATCGCCCCCGCCGCCCCCGCCGCTCCCGCCGTCCCCGTCGCCGTCCCCGTCGCCCGCGTCGCAGTTCCCCAGCACATCGACGCGGAACCACTGCTCGCCGCCGACCTTGGCGGTGAGGTTGCCGCGTACGCAGGCCCCGTCGACGACGGAACTCACCCGGCCCTTGACCGAGATGTCCGTACCGTCGTCGGTCTCGCCCTGACAGTCCACCTCGATCACGGACTCCGTAGGGCCGGACCCGTTCTTCGGCGTGACCTTGTCCGCGAAGCCGGCCGTGCAGCTCAGCCAGGACACGTCGGCCCCCTGCCGCTCCAGCTCCTTGGTCCCCGCCTCGTCCACCGTGAGCGCGACCGCGGAGGTGTTCATCCCGCCGTTCACGGGATCGCACGCGGTGACTCCCAGCGCGGCGGCGCCCACGAGCCCGACGGCGTACAGGATCGTCGTACGCCGTGTCCCCGACACCCGGCCGCGTAACCGCCTCAATGCCCCCATGGGCGGCAGAGTGCCACCGCGCACGCCGGTGCGGTAGACCGCTTGCGGCCATGCTCAGGTGCGCAGCAGCAGCCACTCCTGCAACTCCACCAGGTTGCCCTCGGGATCCTTGAGGTGGGCGACGCGCATGCGCTCCGTCATGGGCGCGGGCCCGTGCGCGAGGACGGCTCCGCGTCCGACGATCTCCGCGCAGTACGCGTCCAGGTCGTCGACCCTGAGCACCACCAGTGAGCGGTGCCCGGTCGCCGCGTCGGCCAGCTCGCCGAGCAGCCCGGCCATCATCGCGCGGTCCTGCAGCGCGATGCCCGCCGAGCCGACGGCGAACCCGAACTTCTCGTACGGTCCGTCCTCGGCGCCCGACTGGGGCTTGAGGCCCAGCACTTCGCCGTAGAAGCGGTAGCAGGCGGGAAAGTCCGCGACGAGCAGACGCACCTGAGCGAGTTCCAACGCATCCCCCGTGGGGTTCGGTCAGGACCAGCGGCCGGTGCGCCCGAGGAGGAGCGCGGTCGCCGCGGTCCCGGCGGTCGACGTGCGCAACACGCTACGCCCGAGCCGGTACGGCTTCGCGCCCGACTCGGCGAACACCGCCAGCTCCTCCGGGGACACGCCCCCTTCGGGCCCGACCACCAGCACGATGTGCCCGGCCGCGGGGAGTTCCGCCGTGGCCAGCGGGTCGCTGCTGCCCTCCTCGTGCAGGACGGCCGCGAAGTCGGCGTCCGCGAGGAGCGCGGCGACCTGCTTGGTCGACGCGGCGTCGGCGACCTCGGGGAAGCGGACCCGGCGCGACTGCTTGCCCGCCTCGCGCGCGGTGGCCCGCCACTTGGCGAGGGCCTTCAGGCCGCGCTCACCCTTCCACTGCGTGATGCAGCGCGACGCGGTCCACGGCACGACGGCGTCGACGCCGGTCTCCGTCATGGTCTCCACGGCGAGCTCGCCGCGGTCGCCCTTGGGCAGGGCCTGTACGACGGTGATGCGGGGCGACTCCGCGGGCTCCTCGGCGACGGAGTCCATGTGGACGATCAGCCGGTCCTTGCCCTCGGTGTCCACGACCACGCACTCCGCCCAGCGCCCGGCGCCGTCGGTCAGGACGACGTCCTCACCGGCGCGCAGCCGCTTCACGGAGACGGCGTGCCGCCCCTCGGGTCCGTCGAGCACATAGCGCCCGCCGCCGCCCGCGTCGAAGTGCTCGACGACGAAAACCGGTGCGGTCATACGGCACCCTCCGCGTCCGACGCGGCCTGCGCCCTGGCCTCGGCGAGTTCGGCCGCGAGGACCTCGACGAGCTGTCCCGCGGGCAGCTCGCGGGCGAGCCGGTGACCCTGCCCGGCCCAGAGGGCCATGGCCTGCGCGTCCCCCGCCTTCGCCGCGGCCTTGCGCAGGGCGCTGGTGAGGTGGTGGACCTGCGGGTAGGCGGCGGGGGCGTACGGGCCGTGCTCCCGCATGAACCGGTTGACGAGGCCGCGCGCGGGACGCCCGGAGAACGCGCGGGTCAGCTCGGTCCGTACGAAGAGCGGATTGGTCATGGCCTGCTTGTGCAGCGGGTTGGCGCCCGACTCGGGGGTCACGAGGAAGGCGGTGCCGAGCTGCGCGGCGTCGGCGCCCGCGGCGAGCACGGCGGCGATCTGCGCGCCGCGCATGAGCCCGCCCGCGGCGACGATGGGGATCTGCGCGGTCTCACGCACCTGCGTGATGAGTGAGAGCAACCCGATCCCGGCCCCATCGGCCTCCGGGTTGTCCTTGTGCGTCCCTTGGTGCCCGCCGGCCTCGATGCCCTGCACGCACACGGCGTCGGCGCCCGCCCACTGGGCGGTCTGCGCCTCCTCCGCGGTGGTGACGGTGACGACGGTCAGGGTGTTGACGCGGGCGAAGGCGTCGAGGACGTCACGGGTGGGGCAGCCGAAGGTGAAGGAGACGAGCGGCACGGGGTCGTCGAGCAGGATCGCCAGCTTGGCGTCGTACCCGTCGTCGCGCCCGCTCTCCGGGTCGCCGAGCTCCGTCTCGTACCAGGTGGCCTCGCCGGCGAGCTGGTTGCGGTAGACCTCGACGGCCGCGGCGTCCGCGGTGTCGGGCTGCGGCATGAACAGGTTGACGCCGAAGGGGCGCGAGGTGAGCCCCCGCAGCTGTTTGATCTCCTGGTACATCCCGTCGGCGGTCTTGTACCCGGCGGCGAGAAACCCGAGCCCGCCGGCCTCGGCGACGGCCCCGGCCAGCGCGGGCCCGGAGGCGCCGCCCGCCATGGGGGCCTGCACGATCGGGAGACGACAGAGCTCGGTCAGTGCGGAGGACATGACGGCATCGTGCCACGGTCCTCTTCCCGTACCGAATCGCGCGCCCCGCACCGGCGTACGCCGCCCCGTCTGCCCCCTGCCCGCCGTCCGGCGGCTGCGGGCCGTCCCGGGTTGCTCGCGCAGTTCCCCGCGCCCCTTGAAGGCCCGTCCCGGGCCCCTTCAAGGGCGCGGGACGGGGTGTCTCGAGGGGCGCGGCGCGGGGGGTGTCTTTAGGGGCGCGGGGAACTGCGCGACCAGCCCCCACGCACCCGCAGGCAACGAACAACGCGCCCCGCTCAAGGCGCTACCGCCCGTTGAACGCGTCCTTCAAACGGGAGAACAGCCCCTGCTGACCGGGCTGGAACTGCCCCGTCGGCCGTTCCTCCCCGCGCAACTGCGCAAGCTCCCGCAGCAACCGCTCCTGCTCGGGATCGAGCTTCGTCGGCGTGAGGACCTCGACGTGCACGATGAGGTCACCGCGACCGCCGCCCCGCAGATGCGTGATGCCGCGCCCGTGCAGCGGGACGGACTGCCCCGACTGCGTGCCGGGACGGATGTCGATCTCCTCCAGGCCGTCGAGCGTCTCCAGCGGCACCTTCGTGCCGAGGGCCGCTGCGGTCATGGGGATCGTCACCGTGCAGTGCAGGTCGTCGCCGCGCCGCTGGAAGACGGCGTGCGGCAGCTCGTGGATCTCCACGTACAGGTCACCGGCGGGGCCGCCGCCGGGGCCGACCTCGCCCTCGCCCGCGAGCTGGATCCGCGTGCCGTTGTCGACACCGGCCGGAATCTTGACCGTCAGGGTCCGCCGCGAGCGGATCCGTCCGTCGCCCGCGCACTCGGGGCACGGCGTCGGCACGACCGTCCCGAAGCCCTGGCACTGCGGGCAGGGCCGGGACGTCATGACCTGGCCGAGGAAGGACCGCGTGACCTGGGACACCTCACCGCGACCGCGGCACATGTCACAGGTCTGCGCGGACGTCCCCGGCGCGGCACCCTCACCGCTACAGGTCGTACAGACGACAGCCGTGTCGACCTGGATGTCCTTGGTCGTCCCGAAGGCGGCCTCTTCGAGGTCGATCTCCAGACGGATCATGGCGTCCTGGCCGCGACGCGTGCGCGAGCGCGGCCCGCGCTGCGACGCCGTCCCGAAGAACGCGTCCATGATGTCGGAGAAGTTGCCGAAGCCGCCGGCGCCGAAGCCACCCGCGCCTCCGCCACCGCCCGCCTGGGACAGCGGGTCGCCGCCGAGGTCGTAGACCTGCTTCTTCTGCGGGTCCGACAACACCTCGTACGCGGCGTTGATCTCCTTGAAGCGCTCCTGAGTCTTCGGGTCCGGATTCACATCCGGGTGAAGCTCACGCGCCAGCCTCCGGAAGGCCTTCTTGATCTCGTCCTGGGAAGCGTCGCGGCGCACGCCGAGTACGGCGTAGTAGTCCGTGGCCACTTACGACTCCGCCAGGATCTGTCCGACGTAACGTGCCACTGCGCGTACTGCTCCCATCGTTCCCGGATAGTCCATGCGGGTCGGTCCGACCACGCCGAGTTTGGCGACTGCCTCGCTGCCCGAACCGTAGCCGACCGAGACCACGGACGTGGAGCTGAGCCCCTCATGGGCGTTCTCGTGACCGATCCGTACGGCCATGCCCGAATCCTGCACTTCCCCAAGCAACTTGAGGAGCACGACCTGCTCCTCGAGGGCTTCGAGAACGGGCCGGATGGTGAGGGGAAAGTCATGTCCGAAGCGGGTGAGATTGGCGGTGCCGCCGATCATCAGCCGCTCCTCCGTCTCCTCCACGAGCGTCTCGAGGAGGGTGGACAGGACCGTCGCGACGGTGCCGCGGTCCTCGGCCTCGAAGGCCTCGGGCAGGTCCTGCACCAACTGTGGCACATCCGCGAAGCGCCGCCCCGCGACCCTGCTGTTCAGCCGGGCCCGCAGGTCCGCGAGCGCGGTCTCGCCGAACGGCGCGGGGCAGTCGATCATGCGCTGCTCGACCCGGCCCGTGTCCGTGATCAGTACGAGCATCAGCCGGGCGGGGGCCAGCGAGAGCAGCTCCACGTGCCGCACCGTCGACCGCGTGAGCGACGGGTACTGCACGACGGCGACCTGCCGGGTGAGCTGCGCGAGCAGCCGCACCGTGCGCCCCACGACGTCGTCGAGGTCGACGGCGCCGTCGAGGAAGTTCTGGATGGCGCGGCGCTCGGGCGCCGTCATCGGCTTGACGCCCGCGAGCTTGTCGACGAAGAGGCGGTAGCCCTTGTCGGTCGGGATGCGCCCCGCGCTGGTGTGCGGCTGGGCGATGAACCCTTCCTCCTCCAGCACCGCCATGTCGTTGCGGACGGTGGCCGGGGAAACCCCCAGACGGTGTCGCTCGGTGAGCGCCTTGGAGCCGACGGGCTCCTCCGTCCCCACGTAGTCATGGACGATGGCGCGCAGCACTTCGAGCCTGCGTTCACTGAGCATCGCGCACACCTCCAGCTGTCTCCGTCGTTCACGACGGGCCCCGGCATCCCCCGAGCCCCCTCGCCTGGCACTCCCCGCGGGCGAGTGCCAGCACTTCAAAAGGTCAGTGTACGGCCGTCGGGTACGGACCCGGCAAGACGCGGGCTGCCGAACACCGCGCGTACGGATAGCGTCACCGTATGAACGTGACGCCGGCATGGGAAGCGGCGGGCTGGGAGCGGCTCGCACCGCGGGTGGGACGGTGCCGCCTGCCCGTCTGGGACTGCACGGCGGGCCTCGTCGTCGGCGACGACGCGGCCCTGATGATCGAGGCGGGCTCGAGCCTGGCGGAGGGCGCCGCGCTGCGCACGCAGGCCCGGCGGATCCTGGGCGGCGACCGCAGGGTCACCCACCTCGCGCTGACGCACCCGCACTTCGACCACGTCCTCGGGGCGGCGGCGTTCGCGGGCGTCGAGGTGTACGGCGCGGTGGGCATCGACACGGTCTTCGCCGCGGGCCGCGACGAGCTGCGCGAGGACGCGGTGCGGCACGACCTGGACCCGGACGCGGCGGCGGAGGCGGCCGACCTCCTGGTCCGCCCGCACCATCTGGTGTGCGGGGAGTGGACGCTCGACCTGGGCGGCGGCGTGCAGGTGCTGCTCGCCAACATCGGGCCCGGCCACTCCGGCCACGACCTCGTGGTCCTGGTGCCCGGCACCGGGGGCGGCCGGGAGGTCGTCTTCTGCGGCGACCTGGTGGAGGAGTCGGGCGAGCCGCAGGCGGGCCCGGACGCGGCGCCGAACCACTGGCCCGCGGCGCTGGACCGCCTCCTGGACCTGGGCGGCGAGGACGCGCTGTACGTACCCGGGCACGGCGCGACGGTAGATGCGGCTTTTGTCCGCGCCCAACGCGCCACACTGGCAACCCGCTTCGGCGTGTCGTGACGCGTGACGCCGCCGCTCTTCCTATCGTCACGAGAATGCGCCAGTACTCCGCCGACCTCACGCCCCCTTGGAAGAAGCCGAAGCCCGTGCCGGAGGTGGCGGCGGACGCCGGCCTCGTGGTCGAGGAGCTGAGCACCGGTTTCTGCGGGGCGGTGATCCGCTGCGAGAAGACGGCGCAGGGCCCCACCGTGACGCTGGAGGACCGCTTCGGCAAGCACCGCGTCTTCCCCATGGAGCCGCGCGGTTTCCTCCTGGAGGGCCGCCCGGTCACCCTGGTCCGTCCCTCCCGGGCCGCGGCTCCCGTACGTCCGTCCCGCACCGCGTCCGGCTCGGTGGCCGTCCCCGGGGCGCGGGCGAGGGTCGCCCGCGCGGGACGTATCTACGTGGAGGGCCGTCACGACGCGGAACTGGTCGAGCGCGTGTGGGGCGACGACCTGCGCATCGAGGGCGTCGTCGTGGAGTACCTGGAGGGCATCGACGACCTCCCCGCGATCGTCGCCGAGTTCGCCCCCGGGCCGGACGCGCGCCTGGGCGTCCTGGTCGACCACCTGGTCCCGGGCTCCAAGGAGTCCCGCATCGCGACGCAGGTCACCAGCGCCCACGCCCTGGTCGTCGGGCATCCCTACATCGACGTCTGGGAGGCGGTGAAGCCGTCCTCGGTCGGCATCCCCGCCTGGCCCCGCGTCCCCCGGGGCCAGGACTGGAAGACGGGCGTCTGCGAGGCCCTGGGCTGGCCGCCCAACACGGGCGCGGCCTGGCAGCGCATCCTGAACTCGGTCCACTCCTACAAGGACCTGGAGCCGCCGCTCCTGGGCCGCGTGGAAGAACTCATCGACTTCGTCACACTCCCGTAGACCGCCGCGCGCAGGGGCGCGCCGTCAGTCCACCAGGTCCCGCACCACGGCGTCGGCGAGCAGCCGCCCCCGAAGCGTCAGGACGGCACGCCCCTCCGCGTACGGACCGGCCTCCAGGAGCCCCTCGTCCCGTGCCCGTACGGACGCCGCGAGCCCGGCCTCCCGCAGCAGTGACAACGGGCAGCCCTCCCGCAGCCGGAGCTCCAGCAGGATCCGCTCCACGCGGCGGTCCTCCGCGGACAGCACCTCACGCCCGGCCCCGGGCGACCCGCCGCCCGCGAGGGCCCCCGCGTACGCACCGGGGTGCTTGACGTTCCACCACCGCACGCCGCCGACGTGGCTGTGCGCGCCGGGTCCGGCGCCCCACCAGTCGGCGCCGCGCCAGTACAGCTCGTTGTGCAGACAGCGGCCGCTGTCGGACGTGGCCCAGTTGGACACCTCGTACCAGGAGAAGCCCGCGTTCCCGAGCACCTCGTCGGCGATCAGGTACCGGTCGGCGTGCACGTCGTCGTCGGTCATCGGCACCTCGCCGCGCCGGATGCGCCGCGCCAGCTGCGTGCCCTCCTCCACGATGAGCGCGTAGGCGCTGACGTGGTCGGGGCCCGCGCCGATCGCCGCGTCGAGCGTGGCGCGCCAGTCGTCGTCGGTCTCGCCGGGCGTGCCGTAGATCAGGTCGAGGTTCACGTGCTCGAAGCCTGCGGCCCGCGCCTCGGCGACGCACGCCTCGGGCCGGCCGGGCGTGTGCGTGCGGTCGAGCACCTTCAGGACGTGCTGCTTCGCGCTCTGCATGCCGAAGGAGACACGGTTGAAGCCGCCCTCGCGGAGCTCGCTCAGGTACGCCTCGTCGACCGACTCGGGGTTGGCCTCCGTCGTGATCTCCGCGTCGTCCGCGAGCCCGAACTCGTCCCGGACGGCGGCGAGCATCGCCACGAGGTCGCGGGCGGCGAGCAGCGTCGGCGTGCCGCCCCCGACGAACACGGTCCGCACGGGCCGCGGGTCGTCGCCCAGGACCTTCCTTGCGAGCCGCACCTCGTCGGCGAGGGTCTGCGCGTAGTTGTCGCGGGAGGCGAGGACGCCGCCGGAGCCGCGCAGCTCGGTCGCGGTGTACGTGTTGAAGTCGCAGTAGCCGCAGCGCGTGGCGCAGTACGGGACGTGCAGGTAGAAGCCGAGGGGGCGGGAGGCCGCGCCGGCGAGGGCGGACGCGGGCAGCGCGCCGTCCTCGGGCATGGGCTCACCATCGGGCAGTGCGGAGGGCATGCCTTCGATTGTCCCCCACCCGCCGGGCCCTCCTCCCCTCACCGCGCCCGCAGCACCAGCAGGGCCAGGTCGTCGTCCGGCGGGCGTTCCGAGAATTCGTGGACCAGGCGTCTGATGCGCTCCGCCACCAGCGGGGCGTCGAGCCCCGCGCAGCTCGCCAGCGCCACCGCGAGGCCGTCCGCGTCGTCGAACTGGCGGCGGCCCGTCCGGCGCTCGGTGACGCCGTCCGTGACGCACAGCAGCGTCTCGCCGGACCCCAGGTCGAAGCTCTCGCTCGTGTACGTCTCGTCGTCGACGACGCCGAGCAGCATCTGCGGAGTGGCCGCCTCCCGCACCTCACCGGCGGCGGACATGACGAGCGGCAGCGGATGCCCGGCGCAGGCGAGGGTGACGCGGACTCCTCCTTCGTACGGGACGATCTCCCCGTACAGGAGCGAGAGGAAGCGCGACGTGGGGCTGTCGGGCGGCACGCCCTGCCCGCCCGCCACCGCGACGACCGCCGCCGCCGCGTCCGCCGCCTCGGTCGCGTCGTCCAGGAGCAGCTGGTTGAGGCGGTCCATGACCTCCGCGACCTGGTACCCCTCGCGGGCGAGCAGTCGCAGCCAGGGGCGGGCGAGGCCGATGACCACGGCCGCCTCAGGACCCTTGCCCTGGACGTCGCCGAGCGCGAAGCACCAGCGGCCGTCGCCCGCCTGGAACACGTCGTAGAAGTCGCCGCCGGGGCCGCCCTTGTCCCGCGGTTCGTAGACGATGCCGCTCTCGACGCCGGGGATGTCCGCGACCTTGCTGGGCAGCAGCCCGCGCTGGAGCACCTGGCTGATGTTGGCCTGGCGCTGGTAGCGCCGCGCCGTGCTGATGGCGAGGGCGACCCGGCGGCTGAAGTCCTCGACGAGTCCCGTGACTTCGTCGGGGAAGCGGACGAGCCCGGACCGGCCGATGACGAGCGTGCCGAGGACGCGCCCGCCGGCCGTCAGCCGGTACGCCAGGGCCGCGCCGGACACCCCGCCCACCAGCGCCTCGCCGGGCCAGGGCAGCGGGAACGCGCCGGAGCCCGCCGTGTCGGGGACGCGGGGCGGCTCCTTCTCCAGGACGCGGCGCAGCTCCTCTATCCGGTGCTCGCTGGTGTGCCACACCCGGGCGAGCCGCGCGCCCTGCACGCCCACGGAGTCGCGCGCCGCCCCGTCGTCGAGCCAGACCGCGCACCAGTCCGCGAGGCGCGGCACGAGCAGCTGTCCGGCGAGCGCGGCCACCAGGTCCTGGTCGAACTGTCCGGCCAGCAGGTCGGACGCCTCGGCGAGGAAGGAGAGCGCGCCCCTGTTGACCCACTCGGTGTCCTGCGAGGCCCGCTTGGGCAGCGGCGCGAGGATCTCGGCGGCCCGCAGTCCGCGCTGCAGCGCCTGCTCGCTCGCGTACGACTCGATCTCGTGGACGGCCTGCACGCCCTCGACGGGCAGCCGCGCCCAGACGGATTTCGTGCCGGTGCGGTAGGTGATGCCCCAGGACTCGGAGAGGGTCGCGACGAGGTGGAGTCCCCGGCCGTACTCGGGCGTGCCGGAGGGCTGTGGGCGGTGGTCGCCGCGGACGGCGCGTGAGGGGTGGTGGTCGGCGACCTCGATGAGGAGGGACTCCGTGGTCTCGCCGGGGAGCACCTCGTCGAGGCGGCACATCAGCTCGACGTCCGTGCCCGCGTGCACGACGGCGTTGGTCACCAGCTCGCTGACCAGCAGCACCGCGTCGTCGGCAAGCCGGTCGGTGATGCCGGCGGCGGCGGGCACGCCTAGCTCGGTCCAGTCGGCGAGCGCCGCCCGCACGAATCTCCGCGCGGCGGCGGGCGCCAGCGGGTTGCCGGGCAGTGACGTGCGCACCACCGCCGGCGGCCCGGGGCGGCCCGGGTCCATGGCGGAGGCACGGATATCGGCCTCCCGTTGCATCGGAATGGACCCCACGGTGCGGCTCCTGAGCAGTTCGGGTGAATACGCCTCAGGCGACACCGACAGAGTGACAGACTGGCCACACTCATAAGCACCGAGTTACCGAAGTGGGCCGTTATGAGTGAGAACAGTGCTATGCCTGTGCTTGGAAAAGACCGCGTTCCGGTCCCGACGCAGAGTGCCGAGGCCGGACCGGAACCGGCCAACTGCCAGCTGCGCCCGCTTCTCGCTGCCATGCGCGCCGCGCGGGACGGCGACTTCACCAAGGTGGCGCCGGTCGGCGACGGTCTGACGGCCGAGCTGTACTCGGTGTTCAACGAGATGCTGGACCGTTCGCTGCACTTCGACGGCGAGCTGGTCCGCGTGCGGCGCGAGATCATACGGCACGGCAGGCTGGACGAGCGGTTCGGCGCGAGCCCCGGTCAGGGCAGGTGGGCGGCCCGCGTCTCGGAGGTCAACACCCTGCTGGACGCGTTGGTCGCGCCGGCGGCGAACGCGACCCGGGTGCTGAACGCGGTGGCGGGCGGCGACCTCACGCAACGCGTCGACCTGCACGACGGCACCCGTGAACTGCGCGGTGATTTACGGCGCCTGGGGCGTGCCGTCAACACGATGGTGGACCAGCTGTCCCTGTTCACGGGCGAGGTCACGCGGGTCGCCCGCGAGGTCGGCACGGAGGGGCGTCTCGGCGGGCGCGCCAAGGTGCGCGGCCTTTCCGGCAGTTGGCGCGATGTGACGGAGGCCGTCAACACGATGGCGTCCCGCCTCACCGCGCAGGTGCGGGACATCGCGCTCGTGACGACGGCGGTGGCGCAGGGCGACCTGACGCGCACGGTGACCGTCGAGGCGACGGGCGAGCTCCTCGAACTGAAGCTGACCGTGAACACGATGGTGGAGCAGCTCTCCGCGTTCGCCGCCGAGGTGACGCGGGTGGCGCGCGAGGTGGGCACGGAGGGCCAGCTGGGCGGCCGCGCCCAGGCGCGCGGGGTGTCGGGCGTGTGGAAGGACCTCACCGACAACGTCAACTTCATGGCGTCCAACCTCACCTCCCAGGTCCGCAACATCGCCCAGGTCACCACCGCCGTCGCCAACGGCGACCTGAGCCAGAAGATCACGGTCGACGCCCGGGGCGAGATCCTGGAGCTGAAGTCGACGGTGAACACGATGGTCGACCAGCTGTCCGCCTTCGCAGACGAGGTCACACGTGTAGCCCGCGAGGTCGGCACCGAAGGCAACCTCGGCGGGCGCGCCCAGGTGCGGGGCGTGTCGGGCGTGTGGAAGGACCTCACCGACAACGTCAACTTCATGGCCGACAACCTGACCTCGCAGGTGCGCAACATCGCGCTCGTGTCGACGGCCGTGGCGCAGGGCGACCTCGGCAAGAAGATCACGGTCGAGGCGAAGGGCGAGATCCTGGAGCTGAAGTCGACGATCAACACGATGGTCGACCAGCTGTCCGCCTTCGCAGACGAGGTCACACGTGTCGCCCGCGAGGTCGGCACCGAAGGCAACCTCGGCGGTCAGGCGCAGGTCCGGGGCGTGTCGGGCGTCTGGAAGGACCTCACCGACAACGTCAACTTCATGGCGTCCAACCTCACCTCCCAGGTCCGCAACATCGCCCAGGTCACCACCGCCGTCGCCAACGGCGACCTGTCCAAGATGATCACCGTCACGGCGCGCGGCGAGATCCTGGAGCTCAAGGACACGGTCAACACGATGGTGGAGCAGCTGCGCGCCTTCGCCGACGAGGTGACCCGCGTCGCCCGCGAGGTCGGCACGGACGGCAGGCTCGGCGGCCGCGCGCAGGTGCTCGGCGTCTCCGGCGTGTGGAAGGACCTCACCGACAACGTCAACTACATGGCGGACAACCTGACGGGCCAGGTCCGCAACATCGCGCAGGTGGCCACCGCGGTGGCCCAGGGCGACCTCTCCAAGAAGATCGACGTCGACGCGCGCGGCGAGATCCTGGAGCTGAAGACCACCATCAACACCATGGTCGACACGCTGTCGTCGTTCTCCTCCGAGGTCACACGCGTGGCCCGCGAGGTGGGCTCCGAGGGGCAGCTGGGCGGGCAGGCCCGCGTCGAGGGCGTGTACGGCACGTGGAAGCGCCTGACGACCAACGTGAACGAGCTGGCGCTGAACCTCACCACGCAGGTCCGCGCCATCGCCGAGGTCGCCTCCGCCGTGGCCCAGGGCGACATGACCCGCGCCATCACGGTCGAGACGCGCGGCGAGGTCACCGACCTCAAGGACAACATCAACCTGATGGTGAACAACCTCCGTGAGACCACCCGCGCCAAGGACTGGCTGGAGTCCAACCTCGCCCGCCTCGCGGGTCTGATGCAGGGCCACCGCGACCTGATGGAGGTCGCCGACCTGATCCTGCGCGAGCTGACGCCGCTGGTGAACGCGCAGTACGGCGCGTTCTTCCTGGCCGACCCGGACACGGCGGAGGCGCCCGCGCCCAGCCAGGTCACCGCCAAGGGCCTCGCCTTCATCGCCGGATACGGAGCGGCGCAGGGCTCGGTCGTCGACACGGGCGGCATGCCCGCGCAGGGCCTGGTGCGCCAGGCGGCCCTCGAGAAGAAGCGGATCCTCGTCGAGGAGGTGCCGCCGGACTACATCAAGATCCACTCGGGGCTCGGCGACGCGGCACCCGCCACCGTCGTCATCATCCCGATCCTCTTCGAGGACAAGCTGCTCGGCGTCATCGAGCTGGCGACGTTCTCCCGCTTCTCCGACGTCCACCTGGCGTTCTTCGACCAGTTCGTGAACACCATCGGCGTCGCGATCAACACCATCATCGCCAACTCCCGCACGGAGTCGCTGCTCGGCGAGTCGCAGCGCCTCGCCATCCAGCTCCAGGAGCGCTCGGACGAACTCCAGCGCCAGCAGGCCGAGCTGCGCAGGTCCAACGCGGAGCTGGAGGAGAAGGCCGCGCTGCTGGCCACGAGCTCCCAGTACAAGTCGGAGTTCCTCGCGAACATGTCGCACGAGCTGCGCACCCCGCTCAACTCGCTGCTCATCCTCGCCCGGCTGCTCTCCGACAACCCCGACGACCACCTCTCCGACCAGGAGGTGCAGTTCGCGACGACCATCCACCGCTCCGGCTCCGACCTGCTCCAGCTCATCAACGACATCCTCGACCTGTCGAAGATCGAGGCGGGCCGGATGGACGTACGCCCCAAGAAGCTCCCCCTCATCAAGGTCCTCGACTACGTCCACGCGACGTTCCGCCCGCTCACCCTGGACCGCGGTCTCGCCTTCGACGTGTCGGTGGGCGAGGACGTGCCGCGCGAGATGTTCTCGGACGAGCAGCGGCTCCAGCAGATCCTGCGCAACCTCCTGTCGAACGCGGTCAAGTTCACCTCGGCGGGCAGCGTCGAGCTGCGCGTCAGCCGCGTCAAGGAGTCCTCGGGCGACCGGCTGCTCCACGACAACGAGGACCTGCTGTGCTTCGCCGTCAGCGACACAGGCATCGGCATCCCCTCCGAACAACTCCCGGTGATCTTCGAGGCGTTCCAGCAGGCCGACGGCACCACCAACCGCAAGTACGGCGGCACGGGCCTCGGCCTCTCCATCAGCCGCGAGATCGCCGGTCTGCTCGGCGGCCGCATCACCGCGGAGAGCCGCCCCGGCCAGGGCTCCACCTTCTCGCTCTACGTCCCCGTGGTGCACCCGGGCCACGGCGCGGCCGCCATCGCGTACGCCGCGGCACACACCCAGCACCTCCCGGAACCGGTCGAACAGGCCGTCCTGCGCCCGCACACCGCACTCGAACCCGACGACAGCTGGCCCACGCCCACCAAACTGGAGGAGTGGAAGGAAGGGCGCGCGGGCCGCATATTGCCGGGCCGCAGGGTGCTCATCGTCGACGACGACATCCGCAACGTCTTCGCCCTCACCCATGTCCTCAGCCGCGTCGGCATGCCCGTCCTGTACGCGGAGAACGGCCGCGAGGGCATCGAGACCCTGGAACGCAACCCCGATGTCGACATCGTGCTGATGGACATCATGATGCCGGAGATGGACGGCTACGAAACCATGGCCGCGATCCGTCGCAGCCCCCGCTGGCGGGGCCTGCCCATCGTCGCCCTCACCGCCAAGGCGATGCCCGGGGACCGCGAGAAGGCGATCTCCCAGGGCGCCACCGACTACGTCCCGAAACCCGTGGACGTGGACCAGCTGCTCGGCGTCGTCTGTGCCCTCCTGGACCCAGCCGGCTCGTCGACCGACGAGCAATCCACGACCCCCGATCCAGAGACCGTCGTTCAGGAGCGGGACAGCGTTCAAGGAGAGAGCGTTGTTCCGCCGACGACCGAGTGAGGCACCGTGACCATGAGTGCAGAGGCCGCCACCGACAATCGCGCGAGCATCCTCCTAGTCGATGACATGGAGGACAATTTGATGGCGCTGGAAGCCGTCCTCGGATCACTGAACGAGCCCCTGGTGCGGGCTCGTTCGGGCGAGGAGGCGATGAAGGCGATTCTGCGGCAACGATTCGCCGTGATCCTCCTGGACGTCCGCATGCCCGGCATGGACGGCTTCGAGACCGCGTCGAACATCAAACGGCTCGATCAGACCAAGGACGTGCCCATCATCTTCCTGACGGGCACCGACAACGACGCCGGCTACGCGTTCCGTGGCTACGCGACGGGCGCGGCGGACTACCTCACCAAGCCCTTCGACCCGTGGGTGCTGCGCGCCAAGGTCACCGTCTTCCTCGAACTGCACCGCAAGAACAGGCAGCTGGAACGGATACTGGCCCGCGAGCAGCGCCAGTTCGACGAGTTGGCCGCCCGTCTCTCGGCGATCGAGACCCACATGGCCGCGAGCAGCCTCAAGGACGTCCTCGAACTGCGCCGCCATGTGACGCACATGGAGGAACTCGTGCAGGAGATGCGCCGCGCCCGGGGCGTCTAGAACCCTGCTCGGTTCCAGGACGACACCCCGGCCGCGTACGGCGGGCCCCCCGGACCCCGGGGCCGTGCCGTGTGCTCAGGCCTCGCGGGACCCGGCGTACATCTCCTCGATCAGGTGCTTGTACTCCCGCTCGACCACCGGGCGCTTCAGCTTCAGGCTGGGCGTCAGCTCGCCGTGCTCGACGTCCAGGTCGCGCGGCAGGAGCCGGAACTTCTTGATGGTCTGCCAGCGCTGCAGGCCTTCGTTGAGCTCGCGCACATAGCCGTCGATGAGCTCGACCGTCGCGGGCGCGGCGCACACCTCCGCGTACGACTTGCCCTCCTGCCCGTTCTCCTTGGCCCAGTCCAGGATCGCCGGCTCGTCGAGGGAGATGAGGGCGGTGCAGAAGTTCCGGTCGGCGCCGTGCACGAGGATGTTGGAGACGTACGGACACACGGCCTTGAACTGGCCCTCGACCTCGGCGGGCGCGATGTACTTGCCGCCGGAGGTTTTGATCAGGTCCTTCTTGCGGTCCGTGATCCGCAGGTAGCCGTCGACGGACAGCTCACCGATGTCCCCGGTGTGGAACCACCCGTCGGACTCCAGGACCTCGGCCGTCTTCTCCGGGAGGCCGTGGTAGCCCTCCATGATGCCGGGGCCGCGCAGCAGGATCTCGCCGTCGTCGGCGATGCGCACCTCGGTGCCGGGCAGCGGCTTGCCGACGGTGCCGGTGCGGTAGGCCTCGCCGGGGTTCACGAAGGAGGCCGCGGAGGACTCGGTGAGGCCGTACCCCTCCAGGATGTGGATGCCCGCGCCCGCGAAGAAGTAGCCGATCTCGGGGGCGAGCGCGGCGGAACCGGAGACGGCGGCGCGCAGCCGCCCGCCGAAGGCCTCGCGCAGCTTGGAGTAGACGAGGGCGTCGGCCGTCTTGTGCTTGGCGCGCAGCCCGAAGGGCACGGAGGCGGTGCCGGTCCTGCGGAAGTTGTCCTGGCTGACCTTCGCGTACTCGCGGGAGACCTCCGCGGCCCACTGGAAGATCTTGTACTTGGCCGCGCCGCCGGCCCGCGCCTTGGCCGCGACGCCGTTGTAGACCTTCTCGAAGATGCGGGGGACGGCCGCCATGTACGTCGGCTGCACCACCGGCAGATTCTCGATGATCTTGTCGACGCGGCCGTCGACGGCGGTGACGTGGCCGAGCTCGATCTGTCCGGAGGTCAGCACCTTGCCGAAGACGTGGGCGAGCGGCAGCCACAGGTACTGCACGTCGTCGGGGCCGAGCAGACCGGTCGCCGCGATGGCCTTGGCCATGTACGACCAGTTGTCCTGCGGCAGGCGCACGCCCTTGGGCCTGCCGGTGGTACCGGACGTGTAGATGATCGTGGCGAGCTGGTCCTTGGTGATCGCCGCGATGCGCTCCTTGATGAGCCCCGGGTTCTTCTCCAGGTGTGCGGCGCCGCGGGCCTCCAGGTCGGCGAGGGTGAGCACCCAGCCGTCGGGGTCGCCCTCGGCGGGTGCCGCGCCGTCGGGGTCGAGCACGACGACGTGGCGCAGCTCGGGCAGGTCGGCGCGCTTCTCGCGGGCCTTGGCGAGCTGCGCGGCGTCCTCGGCGATCAGCACGCGGCTGCCGGAGTCGGCCAGGATGTACGCCGACTCCTCGGCGTTGGTCTGCGGGTACACGGTCGTGGTGGCCGCGCCGGCGCACATGATGGCGAGGTCGCAGAGGATCCACTCGACGCGCGTGGACGAGGCGAGGGCGACGCGGTCCTCGGCCCGGAGGCCGAGCTCGACGAGGCCGGCCGCGATGGCGTCGACGCGCTCTGCGGCCTGCGCCCAGCTGAGGGTCTTCCATTCGTCGGGGCCCTCGCCCGACGCCGCCGGGACGGGGTAGCGGTAGGCCTCGGCATCCGGGGTGGCCGCCACGCGCTCCAGGAAGAGATGCGCCACGGACGGCGGACGGTTCTCGATCAAGGTCTGTGTGTCGCTCACGACATCCTCCGGGCCCACGTCAGTGCGGCGAACTGGCTGGCGGCTGCTTCTTACATCCCTCAGGGCTACTTGTTTAACTTGCGAGTAACCTACGAGTGGTGATCAGAGTAGAGCGCCGACGCCCGGTGCGTAAGGGGCATCTGCCTGTCACTTCCTACAGACACCCAAACGGAACGAGCAGGCCCGCCGCAACGCGCCGCGGGCCCGGTGCGTGTGCGCACCGGGCCCGCGGGGCGGCGGCGGACCCGCCGCCGGGACGACTACTTCTTGGCCTTGCCGGGGCCGCTGTCGTCGCTGGAGAGCACGGCGATGAAGGCTTCCTGCGGCACCTCGACGGAGCCGACCATCTTCATGCGCTTCTTGCCCTCCTTCTGCTTCTCGAGCAGCTTGCGCTTACGGGAGATGTCACCGCCGTAGCACTTCGCGAGGACGTCCTTGCGGATGGCGCGGATGGTCTCGCGGGCGATGACCCGGGACCCGATCGCCGCCTGGACGGGCACCTCGAAGGCCTGGCGCGGGATGAGCTCGCGCAGCTTGGCGACGAGCCGCACGCCGTACGCGTACGCCTGGTCCTTGTGCGTGACCGCCGAGAACGCGTCGACCTTGTCGCCATGGAGCAGGATGTCGACCTTGACGAGCTGCGCGGACTGCTCGCCCGTGGGCTCGTAGTCCAGCGAGGCGTAACCGCGCGTCTTGGACTTCAGCTGGTCGAAGAAGTCGAAGACGATCTCGGCGAGCGGCAGCGTGTAGCGGATCTCGACGCGGTCCTCGGAGAGGTAGTCCATGCCGAGCATGACGCCGCGCCGGTTCTGGCACAGCTCCATGATCGAGCCGATGAACTCGCTCGGGGCGAGGATCGTGGCGCGTACGACGGGCTCGTACACCTCGTCGATCTTGCCCTCGGGGAATTCACTCGGGTTGGTGACCGTGTGCTCGGTGCCGTCCTCCATGATCACGCGGTAGACCACGTTGGGGGCGGTGGCGATCAGGTCGAGCCCGAACTCGCGCTCCAGGCGCTCACGGATCACGTCGAGGTGCAGGAGCCCGAGGAAGCCGACGCGGAAACCGAAGCCGAGCGCGGCGGAGGTCTCCGGCTCGTAGACGAGCGCGGCGTCGTTGAGCTGCAGCTTGTCGAGGGCCTCGCGCAGGTCCGGGTACTCCGAGCCGTCCAGCGGGTACAGACCCGAGAACACCATCGGCTTCGGGTCCTTGTAACCGCCGAGCGGCTCGGTGGCGCCCTTGTTCAGGGAGGTGATCGTGTCACCGACCTTGGACTGACGGACGTCCTTCACGCCGGTGATGATGTAGCCCACCTCGCCGACGCCGATGCCGTCGGCAGGCGTCATCTCGGGGGACGAGACACCGATCTCGAGGAGCTCGTGCGTGGCGCCGGTGGACATCATCCGGATCCGCTCGCGCTTGTTGAGCTGGCCGTCGACCACACGCACGTACGTCACGACGCCGCGGTACGAGTCGTAGACCGAGTCGAAGATCATCGCGCGCGCCGGGGCGTCCGCGACGCCGACCGGGGGCGGGATCTCGGCGACGACCTTGTCGAGCAGCGCCTCGACGCCCATGCCGGTCTTCGCGGAGACCTTCAGGACGTCCTCGGGCTCGCAGCCGATGAGGTTGGCGAGCTCCTCGGAGAACTTCTCGGGCTGCGCGGCCGGCAGGTCGATCTTGTTCAGTACGGGGATGATCTTGAGGTCGTTCTCCATCGCCAGGTAGAGGTTGGCGAGAGTCTGCGCCTCGATGCCCTGGGCCGCGTCGACCAGGAGGATCGTGCCCTCACAGGCCGCGAGCGAACGCGAGACTTCATACGTGAAGTCCACGTGGCCCGGGGTGTCGATCATGTTGAGGATGTGCGTACTGCCCTCGCTCGGGCCCTCTGTGGGGGCCCAGGGCAGACGCACCGCCTGGGACTTGATCGTGATGCCGCGCTCGCGCTCGATGTCCATGCGGTCGAGGTACTGAGCACGCATCTGCCGCTGCTCCACCACACCGGTGAGCTGGAGCATGCGGTCGGCGAGCGTGGACTTGCCGTGGTCGATGTGCGCGATGATGCAGAAATTGCGGATCAGCGCCGGGTCGGTACGGCTCGGCTCGGGCACATTTTTAGGGGTCGCGGGCACGCAGGGTCCTGTCTCTTGAGGCGCCTGTCGCCTCGGGTCGGATCTATACGTAGGTTCCATCGTCCCATGGGTGGGCCACTGCGCTCGGTTTGGGCCGGTGGGAGGGCGACTGGTACCGTGGACAGCTGTGTCTCGTAGCCCTCTCAAGCGTCGAGGCGCGTGTCATAACACTCAGCTGCAGTCACCTCTGCAGTACCTGAACCTGAAAAGGCTCTTTCGTGGCGAACATCAAGTCCCAGATCAAGCGGATCAAGACCAACGAGAAGGCGCGTCAGCGCAACAAGGCGGTCAAGTCTTCGCTGAAGACCGCGATCCGCAAGGCCCGCGAGGCCGTTGCCGCCGGTGACACCCAGAAGGCCGCCGAGCTCACGCGTGAGGCCACGCGTCAGCTGGACAAGGCCGTCTCCAAGGGCGTCATCCACAAGAACCAGGCCGCCAACAAGAAGTCGGCGCTTGCTTCGAAGGCCGCGTCCCTCTAAGGACTGACGTCCTTGGCCCCGGCCCGCCGGGGCGCTGATCAATCCTTTGATCAATCCTTCCCGCGAGGGTAATTCGAGCCCTCTACCTCGAATCGCGGACAGACCACGCAGTACGCCACGCTGCAACAATGCCCCCGGACCCACTCCGGGGGCATTGCTGTGTTCGGGGGGTGCTGGTTTTCGGGTGAGGGGCTGGTTTTCGGGTGGGGGCTGGTTTTCGGGGGCGAGGCTGTGTCTCGGGGGCTGTGCGCTGGGGGCGGGGGTGCTGCTGGGCGGGGGCGCTGCCGGGCTCGGGGGGCGGGGCCATGCGCTGGGGGGTGCTGCTGGGCTCGGGGGGCGTCGGCTGGGTGTGGCGGTGCTGTTGGGCGTGCGGCGAGGGGGGTGGGTCAGGGGCGCGGGGAACTGCGCGACAAGCCACGACGCACGCCGCAGACGACACCGCGCACAAGCCCCGCAGACGCCGGCCCGGGCCCACGGCCAGCAACCGCTAGCCGCGACGCGACCTAGCCGCGCGGGCGATCGCGACGACCGCCTTCTCCAAGGCGTACTCGGGATCGTCCCCGCCCCCCTTGACCCCCGCATCGGCCGCGGCCACCGCCGTGAGCGCCGCCGCCACCCCGTCCGGGGTCCACCCCCGCATCTGCTGCCGCACGCGGTCGATCTTCCAGGGCGGCATGCCCAGCTCACGGGCGAGATCGGCGGGCCGCCCCCCGCGCGCGGAGGAGAGCTTCCCGATCGCCCGGACACCCTGCGCGAGCGCACTGGTGATCATGACCGGGGCGACACCCGTCGCCAGGGACCAGCGCAACGCCTCGAGCGCCTCCGCGGCCCGGCCCTCGACGGCCCGGTCGGCCACCGTGAAGCTGGAGGCCTCGGCGCGGCCGGTGTAATACCGCCCGACCACCGCTTCGTCGATCGTGCCCTCGACGTCCGCCACCAGCTGGGACACCGCGGAGGCGAGCTCGCGCAGATCGCTGCCGATCGCGTCGACGAGCGCCTGGCAGGCCTCCGGCGTCGCCGAGCGGCCCGTCGCACGGAACTCCGCGCGCACGAACGACAGCCGGTCCGCGGGCTTGGTCATCTTGGGACAGGCGACCTCACGCGCGCCCGCCTTCCGCGCGGCGTCCAGCAGCCCCTTGCCCTTGGCGCCGCCCGCGTGCAGCAGGACGAGGGTGATCTCCTCGACCGGCGACCCCAGATACGCCTTCACGTCCTTGACCGTGTCGGCCGACAGATCCTGCGCGTTCCGCACGACGACTACCTTGCGCTCGGCGAAGAGCGACGGGCTCGTCAGCTCGGCGAGCGTGCCGGGCTGGAGCTGGTCGGGGGTGAGGTCGCGCACGTCCGTGTCCGCGTCGGCGGCACGAGCGGCGGCGACCACCTGCTGCACGGCGCGGTCGAGGAGGAGGTCCTCCTGCCCCACGGCGAGCGTGAGAGGAGCGAGCGGATCGTCGTTTGCTGTCTTCCTGGCCATCGCGGTCAAGCATCCCACGCGCCACTGACAGCCCGTCCCGTACGGCCTTTCACGGCGCCTGCGCCGGTATCGGAGAATGGCCGGGTGAGCGACGTACGACATGTCCTGGTGCTGCCCGACCGCGATGCCGCGGAGGTGGTCGCCGAAGAACTCCCCGACCGTTTCGGCGTGGCCGAGGAGCCGCAGCTGGTCCGCGACGCCCTGGCGGGCGAGGACGACGCCGAGGACGCCCAGTGGCTGGTCGTGGTCGAGGACCCCGACTCCCGCCTCGACCCGTCGGCGCTCGACGAGCTGGCCGCGGAGCACGAGGGCTGGCTGGAGGCTCCCTAGCGACCGAACGCCCGTGGACTCCGCGGCGAACGGTCAGCCGCTCTTCGGTATGACCTGAATGTCGAGGTCGATGGTGATGCTGTGCCCGACGGCGGCGATACCGCGGGCCAGCATCGTCTGCCAGGTGATCGTGAAGTCGTCCCGGTGCAGTTCGGTCGTGGCGCGGCAGGCGACGCGGGTCTCGCCCTCAAGACCCTTGCCGACCCCGAGGTACTCCGTGTCGAGCGTGACCGTCCGCGTCACACCGTGCAGCGTCAGGCCGCCGGATATCGCCCAGCGGCTGCCGCCCTTGTGGACGAAGCGGTCGCTGTAGAACTCCATCGTCGGGAACCGCCCCACGTCGAGGAAGTCACCGGAGCGCAGGTGGTCGTCGCGCATCTGGACCGCCGTGTCGATGGAGGCCGCGTCGATCACGACGTGCATCGCGGAGTCCTCCATCCGCTCCCCGATCCGGATCGCACCCGCGAAGCTGTTGAACCGGCCACGGATCCGGGCCAGGCCGATGTGCCGCGCGGTGAAGGAGACCGACGAGTGCAGCGGGTCGACTTCCCAGTCGCCGGGCTCGGGCAGTGTCGGGGGCGGGGCGACCTGGAGCGTGACGTCACCGAGCGAGGCGTGCGCGTCCTCCGCCACCGTGGCGCTCGCCCGGTACGGGGTGAACCCCTCCGCCGAGACCGCCAGACGGTAGTCCCCCGCCGGAACAGCGGTGACGAACGACCCGAAGGGGTCCGTGCCCCCGCCGACGACCTTGCGTCCCATGGCGTCGCTGACGACGAACTCCGCGTTCCGCACGGGCTCGCTCACCGGGTCGAGCACCCGGCAGCTGAGCACCCCCGCACTGGACGGAACCGTGAGCGCCGACAAGGCCCCCACCCGTCCGGTCCGATTCGTACGGTTTCCCAGCCAGCGGCCGAACACGCGCGACACACCCCCGCCTTACTTGACAACACCTGCAAACTGCAACGAAAGGGCATTCGATCACCGTTGCGGCTTTCGATGCAACACGGACCCAGATCACGGGAATGCTGCCGATGCGCCGCGACTGTCGCGACTGGCCCGAAATGGCCACGACGGGGGTGGAGCGCCGACGCTCACGGCGGCCGCGTGACCACTTCGAGCCCGGGCGCAGCCCGGGAACCACCGCCCGCCCGGGATCCGTCCCCCGCCCCCACCCCTGTCGTCGTCTCCATCACCGCGACCGCCCCATCCGTGTCCGTACGCAGCACCTGCGCTCCCCCGGCCCGCAGCGCCGCCAGGGTGAGCGACGACGGATGGCCGTACGAGTTGTCGGCGCCGCACGAAATCAGCGCAAGTCGCGGTGCCGCCCTGCGCAGGAGCTCCGGGTCCTGGTGAGCCGAGCCGTGGTGGGCGACCTTCATCACATCCACGGAACCGAGCGACGCCGCGGCCGGGCTCCGCAACAGCGCCCTCTGCGCGGGCGGCTCCAAGTCGCCGAGAAGCAGCACCGTCAGCCCGCCCGTCCGCACCAGCAGCGTGACGCTCGCGTCGTTCGGCCCCTCGGGTCTCGGCACCGGCCCCGCCGGAGGCCACAGCACCTGCCAGTCCAGAGGCCCGGCCCGGCGCCGCTCCCCCGCCACGGCCGACACCACCGGAACCCGCGCGGCCGCCGCCTGCCTCCGTACGAAGTCGGCCTGCTCCGGCGGCTCCCGGAACCCCGTCGTCTGGATCTCCCCCACCTCGCGCCCCCGCAGCACCCCGGGCAGCCCCGCCACATGGTCCGCGTGGAAGTGCGTGAGCAGGACGAGCGGCACCCGTCTGATCCCGAGCGAGCGCAGACAACGGTCCGCCGCCAGCGGATCGGGCCCCGCGTCGACCACCACTCCCGCGCCGTCCCCCGCCGCGAGCACCGTCGCGTCCCCCTGCCCCACGTCGCACATCGCCAGACGCCACCCCGGTGGCGGCCAGCCCGCGATCACCCGCGTCACGGACGGAGGCTGGACGACCACCAGGAAGAACAGGGCGGCACAGGCCACGACCACCCACGGATGCCGCACGATCCGGCGCCCCACCAGGACAAGGACCACCGTGACCACCACGAGCACGAGTCCTCCGCGCCAGCCACCCGGCCAGTCGACCCCATTGCCCGGCAGCGCCGCCCCCGTACGGGCAATACCCGCGATCCACTCCGCCGGCCAACTCGCACCCCACGCGAGCACCTTGGCAACGGGCATCGCTACCGGCGCCACCGCCAGCGCCGCAAACCCGAGCACCGTGGCAGGCGCGACGGCGAACTCCGCGAGGAGATTGCACGGCACCGCGACCAGACTCACCCGAGCCGCGAGGACGGCGACGACGGGCGCACAGACCGCCTGGGCCGCGGCCGCGGCGGCCAGCGCGTCGGCCAACCTCGCCGGCACCCCTCTGCCGCGCAACGCCTCACCCCAGCGCGGCGCGAGGGTGAGCAGGGCACCGGTGGCCAGGACGGAGAGCAGGAAGCCGGGACTCCGGGCCAGCCACGGGTCGTAGAGGACCAGCACAAGCACCGCCGTCGCCAGCGCCGGAATGAGCGACCTGCGCCGTCCCGTGACGATGGCGAGCAGCGCGATCAGCCCGCAGGCCGCGGCCCGCAACACACTCGGGTCCGGTCGGCAGACGATGACGAACCCGACGGTCAGCGCCCCACCGAGCACCGCGGTCGTGCGCAACGGAATGCCCAGCCTGGGCGCCAGGCCGCGCCGCTCGGCGCGCTGAGCGAGTCCCGGCGGCCCGATGAGCAGGACGAGGACGATCGTCAGGTTCGCCCCGCTCACGGCGAGCAGATGCGTAAGGTCGGTCGCCCGGAACGCCTGGTCCAGCTCGGCCGGCACCCGTGAGGTGTCCCCGACGACGAGTCCGGGGAGCAGGGCACGGGCATCGGCGGGCAGCCCGTCCGTGGCCTCCCGCAATCCGCCCCGCAGCCTCCCGGCAACCTGCTGCGCCCCGGAAGGCGCCCCGACGATCCGGGGCGCCCGCTCCCCGTCCACCCGCAGCACGGCGGCGACCCGGCCCCCGTCCGCCATCGGCGGCGCCAACCGCCCCTTCACCCGCACGCGCGTCGACGGCAGAAGCCCCGCCCAGGATGGGGCGGGTGTGGAGGCGCTGGGTGCGGAGACGGTGGGCGCGGAGACGGTGGGTGCGGAGACGGTGGAGTGGGCCGCGTCTTCGTCGGACGCGGGCCCGTCGACCTCCATTCGCACCACCACCAGAACCGGCGTGCGCGTCTCGGTCGTCGTGCCGTCCGACTGCGAGACACGGAGGACTTCCGCGTCCAGGAGCACGGCCGGCGGCATCGTGTGCGCGCTCGCCACGCGGGGTCGAGTGCGCCGAGGATCGGACGTGACTCTCAATTCCGCCTGCACCTGCGCGTATTCACCCGCCAGAGAAGGCACCGGGCCACGCCGCAGATCCGCCCCGTGCAGCGCCGCCGACGCCGCCGCCCCGGCGGCGCAGAGCAGAACCGCGGCGACGGTGAAGTGTCCCCACCGTCTCGGGCTCCTCGGCCCGGCCCGAGCACGTCCGCCACCTCCGGCGCTCCGAGCCGTCCACGTCACCAACAGGACTCCGGCCGCCAGCACGCCGACCGCCACCGTGGCGATCGCCCAGCGCGGTGGGGCGTCCAGCAGCAGAGCCGCTGACCCCCACGCCGCCAGCGCGGGCGGCACGAGCCGCAGGTCCGCCGGGCCTTCCTGCCGGGGGTTCGAGGCACCGAGACGGTGGCCCGAGGCGAGGTGGACCTCCGGGCGCGTCATGGCCGTACGAGACCCTGGAGATCGGCGAAGCGCCGGTCGCCGATGCCGTTGACCTCACGGAGCTCATCGACCGAGCGGAATCCGCCGTGCTGGGCGCGGTAGTCGAGGATGTGCTGCGCCAACACGGGTCCGACTCCGGGGAGTTCGTCCAGCTGCTCCGCGGTCGCCGTGTTCAGACCGATCGGGCTCGCCGCTCCTGGCCCCGCGGCCCCCGGTCCGGCAGCGCTTGAACCGGCGGTCCCCGATCCGGCGGCACTCGGTCCCGTGGCACCCGGCCCGGCCGATCCTGGGCCCGCCCCGACCCCGTTCGCACCGCCCGTGGCCTGCGCCCCGCCCACCACCACCTGTTCGCCGTCCACCAGGAACCGCGCCCGATTGAGGTCCCCCGTCTTCGCGCCCGGCCTGACCCCACCGGCGGCCCGCAGCGCGTCCGCCACCCGGGATCCGGCGGGCAGCCGATGAACGCCCGGCTTGCGGACCTTCCCGCTGACGTCCACCACGATCACGCCCGCGGCACCACCGCCGCCCGCACCACCGCCCGCACCCGCCGCCGTCCGCCCCGCCTGCGCCGCGGGCCCCGGCGACGGAGCCGGCTCCGCGCCCCGCTCGGCGACGGCACCCGCCTCTCGCACCACGTCCGGTGGTCGCACGGGCTGGGCCCGGCCCGTCCAGAAGTGCTGGGCGGCGAAGACCGCGGCGACCCCGAGGATCAGGACGAGCGCCACCACGGCTCGTCGTTCGAGACCGCACCGCGCCTGCACCCACATGGGCAGCCGCTCCCGCACGGCGAGCCCCAGCCGCTCCTTTCGCGAGGCACCCGCCTGCGCGCCCTCCCCGGCACCTGAGGCCTCTACGTCTACCTGCGCCTCATCCTTCGCGCCCCAACCCCCGCCCACCAACGCCACATCCGGGCCCGCCACCTCCAACCTCGGCGACGGAGACGGCGACCGCGACGACAGAGCCGCTGCAGGCAAAGGTGTCGCAGGCAAAGGCGCCTCAGGCAAAGGGGTCGCAGGCGGAGACACTTCAGGCCGGGGTGCCGCAGACCAAGGCGGCGGCTGCGGTTCCGCGAACAAGCTCTCCGCCCGCCGCCTGACCGCATCGCCCGACACATGTCGGCGCCGGGCCCGCCCGCGAGCATGCCGGGTACCAGCGTGGCCATCGGACCCACGCCCGCCCACGGCACGGCCACCCACCGCACGGCCGCCCACCACCACACGCCCGTCGGACCCCGGGCCACGCCCAGGCCCGCTCGTCGCAGAAACTGTCCGGGAAACTGATCGAGTCGTCATGCCGACGACGCTACGGACCGTCGGCACAACGTGTTGATCTTGCTCAATTTCCGTGGATTACCCGGCAGTTGTGGATAACTCCGTCACCCACACGTGGGAATCCACAGCGGCCCCCACCTCACCGAGGCGAGACCACGGCCCCCAGCAACCCCGGCCCCGTGTGCGCCCCGATCACCGCTCCGACCTCGCTCACGTGCAGTTCACCGAGGTCCGGCACCCGTTCCCTGAGCCGCTCGGCGAGCGTCGACGCCCGGTCCGGGGCCGCCAGGTGGTGCACGGCGATGTCGACCCGGCCGGAACCGGCGCGCTCGACCACGATCTCCTCGAGCCGGGCGATCGCCTTCGACGCCGTCCGCACCTTCTCCAGCATGTCGATGCGGCCGCCGTCCAGCTTCAGCAGCGGCTTGACCGCGAGTGCGGAGCCGAACAGCGCCTGGGCCGCGCCGATGCGGCCACCCCTGCGGAGGTAGTCGAGCGTGTCGACGTAGAAGAACGCGGAGGTGCCCGCGGCCCGCTTCTCCGCGGCGGCCACCGCCTCCTCCGCCGAATCGCCGCCCTCCGCGGCCTGCGCCGCCGCGAGGGCGCAGAAGCCGAGCGCCATCGCCACCATGCCGGTGTCCACCACCCGCACCGGCACCGGCGACTCCTTCGCGGCGAGGACCGCGGCGTCGTACGTGCCGGAGAACTCGGCGGACAGGTGGAGCGAGACGATGTGGGTCGCGCCCGCCTCGGCGATCTTGCGGTACGTGTCCGCGAAGACTTGGGGGCTGGGCCGGGACGTGGTCACCGACCTGCGTTTCTGCAGGGCCAGGGCGAGGGAGCGGGCCGAGATCTCGGTGCCCTCCTCCAGCGCCTGGTCCCCCAGGACCACGGTCAGGGGCACCGCGGTGATGCTGTGCCGCTCCATCGTCTCCTGCGGCAGGTAGGCCGTTGAATCCGTGACGATCGCGACATGGCGGGACATGAGCTGGAGGTTACCTGTCTGCGCCGTCGGGTGGCAGTCCGGGCCCTCTCCGCCCCGGTGCTCCGGCGCCGGGCGGATCAGGTCGTGCTCTCGGGCTTGGCCTTCTTCTCCCACGGATACGTCACGCGTGCGCCGGGCGGAGTGATCGCGGGCCGCGTCGGCTCCTGGGCTGTCCGACGGGCCGCCTCGGACCCCTCCGGCGCGGGCGCGGGCGCAGACTCGGGATCGGGCCAGGCCGCCGGGGGCGGGGTCTGGTCGGATGCCGGCTCCGTCGTCCAGTGCCGCAGGGCACCCGCCTCCATGTCGATCTGGGTGCTCAGCGAGTCCAGGTCGTCGTCCGCGAACCGGCGGGCCCGGTCGCGCGCCGACCACCGCAGGGAGTCGGCGGACTTCTTGATCTGTTCCGTGCGCTCGCGCAGCGCGGGCAGCCGCTCGGCCAGAGCCGCCTTGTCGGGGTCGCGCTCGAGACGACGGAGCTCGTCGTCCAGCTCGTGTCCGTGCACGCTGAGCCGGTCGAACAGCTGGAGGGTCTCCTTCAGCGAGGCGTCGTCAGCGGCGCCCGCCTGGAGTACGTCCTGCGTGGCCCGCATCGAGGTGCGCAACGACAGACGCAGCTGCGCCAGTTCACCGGCGCTGCCCGCCTGTGCGAAGCTCCTCGCCCGCAGCGTGGTGTCCTCCACGGTCCGGCGGGCCTCCGTGATGGTGCGGTCCACGCCTCGCTTGGCCGCCTTGACGGCCTTCACCGTTGCGTAGATGCCCAGCACCAAGAACAGCACGAACAGCAGCGCCACGATTGCGCCCACGGCTTCCATGGCGATCCTCTCCGTATCCGACCCGCTCCCTCGGCCTCTTCCACCGTAAACGGAGAAGGCAGGTCGGAGGTTCCAGCGGAACCCCCAACCTGCCCGTAAGGGAAGACCCCTATACCGCTACACGCGAACCATCACGCAGGAACGATGTTCACCAGCTTCGGCGCCCGCACGATCACCTTGCGGATCCCCGCGCCGTCCAGCGCCGCCACGACCCGCTCGTCGGCCAGCGCCACCTTCTCCAGCTCGGCGTCGGAGATGGCCGGGGAGACCTCCAGGCGCGCCTTGACCTTGCCCTTGATCTGCACGACGCAGGTCACGGACTCGTCCACGACGTACGCCGGGTCGGCGACCGGGAAGTCCTGGTGGACCACCGAGTCGGTGTGGCCCAGCTTGCGCCACAGCTCCTCGGCGATGTGCGGGGCCAGCGGCGCGATCAGCAGCACCAGGCGCTCCGCGACGGACCTCGGCACCGCGCCGCCCACCTTCGTCAGGTGGTTGTTCAGCTCGGTGATCTTGGCGATCGCGGTGTTGAACCGCATGCCGTCCAGGTCCTGGCGCACCCCGTCGATGGCCTTGTGCAGGGCGCGCAGCGTGGACTCGTCGATGTCCGCCTCCGCGACGTCGGCGACGGTGACCTCACCGGTCGACTCGTCGACGATCAGGCGCCACAGCCGCTGCAGCAGGCGGTACTGGCCGACGACCGCACGCGTGTCCCAGGGACGCGAGACGTCCAGGGGGCCCATCGCCATCTCGTACAGGCGCAGGGTGTCCGCGCCGTACTCGTCGCAGATCTCGTCCGGCGTCACGGCGTTCTTCAGGGACTTGCCCATCTTGCCCAGCTCGCGCTTGACCGGCTCGCCCTCGAAGAAGAACGCGCCGTCGCGCTCCTCGACCTCGGTGGCCGGCACCGGGAAGCCGCGGCTGTCCCGGTAGACGTAGGCCTGGATCATGCCCTGGTTGTACAGCTTGTGGAACGGCTCGGCGGACGAGATGTGGCCCAGGTCGAACAGGATCTTGGACCAGAAGCGCGCGTACAGCAGGTGCAGCACCGCGTGCTCGGCACCGCCCACGTACAGGTCGACGCCGCCCGTCGGCTGGCCCTCGCGCGGGCCCATCCAGTACTGCTCGACGGCCGGGTCGACCAGCTGCTGGTCGTTGCGCGGGTCCAGATAGCGCAGCTCGTACCAGCACGAACCCGCCCAGTTGGGCATGGTGTTGGTCTCGCGGCGGTAGGTGCGTGGGCCGTCGCCCAGGTCCAGGGTGACGTTGACCCAGTCCTCGTTGCGGGACAGCGGTGTCTCCGGAGAGGTGTTCGCGTCGTCCGGGTCGAAGGTGCGCGGGGAGTAGTCGTCGACCTCCGGCAGCTCCAGGGGCAGCATCGACTCGGGCAGGGCGTGGGCGACGCCGTCCTCGTCGTAGACGATCGGGAAGGGCTCGCCCCAGTAGCGCTGGCGGCTGAACAGCCAGTCGCGCAGCCGGAAGTTGACGGTGCCCTCGCCGATGCCGCGGGTGGCCAGCCAGCCGGTGATGCGGGCCTTGGCGCCCGTGACGTCCATGCCGTCGAGGGAGATCTCCTGGTTCGAGGAGTTGATCAGCTTCGCCTCGTACGAGGAGAAGGCGTCGTCCCACGCGCGCGGGTCGGTGCCGCGGCCGTCCGACGGCTCCACCACGCAGCGCATCGGCAGGTTGAAGGCGCGGGCGAAGGCGAAGTCGCGGCTGTCGTGCGCCGGGACGGCCATGATCGCGCCGGTGCCGTAGCCCATCAGTACGTAGTCGGCGATGAAGACCGGGACCTGCTCGCCGCTGACCGGGTTGGTGGCGTAGACGCCGGTGAAGACGCCGGTCTTCTCCTTGGCGTCGGCCTGGCGCTCGACGTCGGACTTGGCGGCGGCGAACGCGCGGTACTTGGCGACGGCCTCGGCCGGGGTGGCGTGCCCGCCGGTCCACGTCTCGTGGGTGCCCGCGGGCCAGGCGTCCGGGATGACCTTGTCGACCAGGTCGTGCTCGGGCGCCAGGACCATGTAGGTCGCGCCGAACAGGGTGTCCTGGCGGGTGGTGAAGACGGTGATCGCGTCGCCCTCGATGCCCACGGGGAAGCGCACGCGGGCGCCCTCGGAGCGGCCGATCCAGTTGCGCTGCTGCAGCTTGATGGCCTCGGGCCAGTCCAGCGCGTCCAGGTCGTCCAGCAGGCGGTCGGCGTAGGCCGTGATGCGCATGTTCCACTGGCGCAGCTTGGCCTTGAAGACGGGGAAGTTGCCGCGCTCGGAGCGGCCGTCGGCGGTGACTTCCTCGTTGGCCAGGACGGTGCCCAGGCCGGGGCACCAGTTGACGGGCGCGTCGGAGGCGTAGGCCAGGCGGTACTGGCTCAGCACCTCGGCGCGCTCGACGGCGTCCAGCTCGCTCCACGCGCGCGTGGAGTCCGGTACGGCGCGCTCACCGCTCTCGAACTGGGCGACCAGGTCGGCGATGGGGCGGGCCTTCGCGGCGTCGGCGTCGTACCAGGAGTTGAAGATCTGGACGAAGATCCACTGGGTCCACTTGTAGTACTCGGGGTCGATCGTCGCGAACGAGCGCCGCTTGTCGTGGCCCAGGCCCAGCGCGCGCAGCTGGGACTTCATGTTCTCGATGTTGGCCTCGGTGGAGACCCGCGGGTGGGTGCCCGTCTGGACCGCGTACTGCTCGGCGGGCAGGCCGAAGGCGTCGAAGCCCAGGGTGTGCAGGACGTTGTGGCCCGTCATGCGCTGGAAGCGCGCGAAGACGTCCGTGGCGATGTACCCCAGGGGGTGGCCGACGTGCAGGCCCGCGCCGGAGGGGTACGGGAACATGTCCATGATGAACTTCTTGGGCTTGGCCACCAGCGCGGCCTCGGCCTCGTCCCGCGCGGCCAGGTCGCCGCTCGGGTTCGGCGCCTCGTAGGTGCCGTCGGCGTCCCAGAAGTCCTGCCAGCGTGCCTCGATGTCCGCGGCCAGAGCGGCCGTATAGCGGTGCGGCGCGGCCACCTCGGAGGCGGCAGCAGAATTCGTCTCGCTCATGATCCTCAAAGCTCCATCGATCGTCTCTGCCTGCGGAATTGACCGTGCTGGTCAAACAAAAATGCCCCTCGCACAGGAGGGGACGCCGCGCCGATTCCGACCGCGATTCACCGGCGGTCGGGACTGATCAGCGCGGCCCGCTAAGCAGAAGGCGTACGGCACGCATGGCGTCAGGGTACCGCAGCCCTCCCGCGGCCCGCGACGAGCTTCCGGGCCGCGGCGGCCCGGCACCGCGGCCCGGCACCGCACTGACACCACCTTTAGGCGTTGGCCAAGGGTTACTCCGCGTACCGCCCACTATCGGGGCAACACCAAGATCGTGTCGCACTTTGATAACAACGCAATAACTCAAACCCCGTACCCACCGGTATGGAGCGACCTAGCATGCGGCGGACCGAACCATCTCGGAGCCGCCATGAACCCTCTGCACCCGCACCGCAAGAGCCGTTCCGTCCCGCGTTCCGCCGCCCGCTCGCCCGTGCCACGGGCCCTCGGCGTCGGCGCACTGCTCCTGATACCCCTGCTCGTCTTCGCCGGCGGTGACGCCCTGAGAGCCGCCGTCGACTTCACCGCGGGCGTCCTCTCCCTGGTCTCGCTGACCGCCGCCGTGGTCTGGGGCCTGGTGGCCACCGACCGCCTGTTCCTGCACTCGCGCCAGCGTCTGCTCGCCCAGGCCGTGCACCGCGCCACCGCGATCGCCTCCGTCGGCTTCCTGCTGCTGCACGGCACCGTCAAGGTCGCCCTCGACCACGTGTCACTGTTCGGCGCCCTGATGCCCTTCGGGCTCGGCGTCACGGGCAGCGCGGGGCTCATCGGGCTCGGCTCGCTCGCGGGCCTCCTGATGGTCGCCACGGCCGTCACAGGCGCCCTCCGCAGCGCCTTCGCCTCCCCCGCCCGGATCGCGTCGCGCTGGCGGGCGATGCACATGCTGGCCTACCCCGCCTGGTGCTCGGCGCTCATCCACGGCCTGTACGCGGGCCGCGAGCCCAAGCCCTGGGTCGTCACGCTGTACGCACTGTGCCTGGTCGCGGTCGCCGGAGCGGTCGCCCTCCGCGCGGCACCGCCACCGGTCAAGCGGAAGGTCGCCGCCCGCGTCCTCGCCCTGCTCGAACCGGAAGGCGCCGCCCCGCACCGGGACGAGCCTCCCGCGCGGGACACCCTCTCCACCCCGCTGCCCGGCACGACCGCCCCACCCCCCGCGACGGACCCCGTGGTCGGCATCTCGGCGGCCTACCGCGCCCTGACCGTCACCGCGCCACCGCCCCACCCCACCGTCCCGCCGCCCCGCGCCGAGCCCCCGGGCCGCTGGCCCGCGCCCTCCCCGCCACCGCCCGCCGAGTCCCCCTACGTCGCCCCCCAGCCGACGTACGACACCACGCCCCAGCCCGTGTACGACCCCTCGTACGACGCCCCCCTCGACCCCGTGTACGACAGCGGTCCCGCCACCGAACCGCTGCATCGGCCCTTTCAGGCCCCCGGCACGGGCGAGCCCTGGAACGCCGCCACCGGAGGCCACCCGTGAACGCCTCGCTCCCCGACGTCCCCGAAGTCCGCGTCGTCGGCCTGCCCCTGCTCACCTCGGGCTTCGACCTCGTCGAACGCCTCGACCTCTCCATGCACCTGAAGGTGCACGGCCCGCTGGAACCGATGGCCGGCGAACCGCTCGCCCGCCTCGCCGAGCACATCGCCCTGCGGGGCCGCGGTGGCGCGGGGTTCCCCTTCGCCCGGAAGCTGCGGTCCGTCGCCGACGCGGCGATCCGGCGCGGCATACGCCCTGTGGTCGTCGTCAACGGCAGCGAGGACGAGCCCGCCTGCCGTAAGGACACCGTCCTGATCAACCGCGCGCCGCACCTCATCCTCGACGGCGCCCTCCTGGCCGCCGAGGCCATCGGGGCACGCACCCTGGTCGTCGGCGTGACCCGCGACTCGACCGAGGCGTCGATGCGCACCGCGCTGGCCGAGCGCGGCCTGGGCAACCGCCGCGGATCGGCCCTCCGCGCGCGCGTGCAGCGCAATCCGGTGCGCATGGTCACCGGGGAGTCCTCCGCCCTCGTCCGCTCGGCGGACGGCGGGCCCCCGCTGCCGCCGGGCCGCAAGGTGCGGACGTCCGACTCCGGAGTTGGCGGCGCCCCCACCCTGCTCTCCAACGCGGAGACGTTCGCCCAGCTCGCCGTCGCCGCAAGGACAGGCGCCGACCGCTACTGCCGCACCGGCCTGCGCGACGAACCCGGCACCGTCCTGCTGACCCTCTCCGGAGCGGTCGCCCGGCCGATGGTCGTCGAGGTCCCCACCGGAGTGCCTCTCCAGTACGTCCTCCAACTGGCCGGAGCGCCGTCGCTTCCCCAGGGCGTGCTGACGGGCGGCTATCACGGCAGGTGGCTCGACGGGGCGACGGCGCACGACGCCGTCGTCTCCCGCGCCTCCCTGGACGCGTGCGGGGGCGCTCTCGGCGCGGGCGCGATCCTGCCGATCGGTGAGGGCACCTGCCCGCTGGGCGAGTCGCTGCGGGTCGCGCACTGGCTGGCCGCCGAGAGCAGCGGGCAGTGCGGCCCCTGCTACCTCGGCCTGCCCGCGGCGGCGCGCGGCCTCGCCGACGTGCTGCAGGGCGGCGGACCGACCGCCCTCGAAGCGCTGCGCGAGGTGACACGGGCCGTGAAGCGGCGCGGCGCGTGCAAGCACCCGGACGGCTCGGCGGCCTTCCTGGAGTCGTCGATCTCGGCGTTCACGGACGACCTCGCCGCGCACGTCCTGGGCGGCGGGTGCGGCCGTCCCGTCGAGGGTGTCCTCCCCCTCCAGGAGGACACGCCGCCGGCAGAGGCTCCCAGCGGGCGCACGCTGGCCGTCGACTGGACGCTCTGCCAGGGGCACGGCCTCTGCGCGGACATCGTCCCGGAGCTGATCCAGCTGGGCCCCGACGGCTTCCCGTCGGTGGCGGAAGCGTCCGTCCCTCGTTACTCCGAAGCGCGTGCCGCCCGCGCCGTGCGCCGCTGCCCCGCGCTCGCCCTGCGCATCGAGGAGGCACCGAAGGAGGCCGCGCCGTCCCGCACGGCACTGCCCGCCGCGCTCCCGCCGGGCCGGAGCCGCCGCGCGCTCGGCAGCGGAAGGCAGTGAGGAGACGACAGCTGCCGGACACGAAAAAGCGGGCCACCCGATTCGGGTGGCCCGCTCATATCCTGTGGAGCTAAGGAGAATTGAACTCCTGACCTCCTGCATGCCATGCAGGCGCTCTACCAACTGAGCTATAGCCCCTTGCTTGTCCGCCCGGTTTCCCCGGCGGCTCCGCCAACATTACACGGTCATACCCGTGCTCCACCAAATCGTTTCCGGTCTGGGCCGGTGTGGGTGGATACGGGCGGTACTGTCAGCCTTCGTGACCGTGCTCGCGCTCCCCGCCGCCCGCCGCCGCGTGCCACTGGCCGCCGGGGCCTGCCTGCTCTCCTTCACGGCCTTCTGGCTCGCCCAGCGTGCCGCCGACGTCTCGATGATCGACCTGATGGTCTACCGCGCCGAGGGCGAGACCGTGCGCGCGGGCGGCGACCTCTACGCGCTGCGCACCACCGAGGCCCATCTGCCCACCACCTACCCGCCGTTCGCCGCGCTGCTCTTCACCCCGCTGACGCTGCTGGACACGGCGGTCATGCGCACCCTCGCGACGCCGGCCAACCTGGCGCTCCTGATCGCCTTCGTGCACCTGTCCCTACGGCTGGTCGGCGAACGGCACGCGCGCGTGGAGACCGTTCTGTGGGCGTCCGCCCTCGCCGTGTGGTGCGAGCCGGTGTGGACGACGCTGCGCTACGGACAGGTCAACCTGCTGCTCGCCGTCCTCGTCCTGTGGGACCTGACGCGGCGCGCAGGACACCGCTGGACCGGCGTGGGCATCGGCGTCGCGGCGGCGATCAAGCTCACGCCCGCGCTCTTCGCGGTCCTCCTGCTGCTCACCGGGGCCGCCGAGGCCGTCCGGCACGGACCGTGGCGGCCTGCCGTGCGGCACGCGTGCGTGGCGGCCGTCTCGTTCGCCGGGGCGACGCTCCTCGCAGCCGCCGTCCTGCCGTACGACTCGTGGCGGTTCTGGACCCGGATGGTCTTCGAGGCGGGCCGGGTCGGCCTTGCCGAGGACACCGCGAACCAGTCGCTGCGCGGCGTCCTGGCGCGCCTCCTGCACACCGGGGAGCCCGGCGCCACGTGGGCTGTTGCGGCCGCCATGACCGGCGCGCTGGGCCTCGCGGTGGCGACGGCCTCCGCACTGCGCGGGGAACGGGCCCGGTCGGTGCTCTGCTGCGCCGCGACGGCGCTTCTGGTGAGCCCGGTGTCGTGGTCGCACCACTGGGTGTGGTGCGTGCCGATGGCGCTGCTCCTGTGGGCGGACGCGGAGCGACGTGGCGGCCGGGCGCGGTGGGCGGCGGTCGGAGGCATGTGCCTGGTCTTCTGCTCGTACGCCCTGTGGTGGGTGCCCCATGGCGTCGGGCGGCTCGAACTCGACCAGAACTATGGCCAGATGACGCTGTCCGCCCTCTACGTAGTGACCGCTTTTACGTTCCTGTGGACTGTCGTCACGCGGTGGCGAACGAGTAGAACCGCTTGAGGGTGCAGTGCTCGTCGAGGAGCCGGCCGTAGATCGGCTCCCCCTCCAGCTCGCGGTACGTCTCGATCGGGTCGCCTTTTATGATCAGCGCCCGCGCGCATTCCTCGCACCAGTACTGGTACTCCGGGTTGACCGGTTCCATGTCGCGGACGATCGGCGTACCACTGCCGCACCAATCGCATTTCCGCCGGTGTGCACCCATCGATCAGCTCCAGCTGTGGCCGCAGGCGGTGCACACGTACGAGACTCCGCCGTTGTCACCGAGTACTTGGGCGACGTGGGACGAGCCGCAGGAAGGGCAGTCGAGGAGCGTGCGGAGCGCGGACCGTTCTCGTACCGCCGCCGCTTCGGAGGGGTGGTCGACCTCTCCGAAGATGCTCGCAGGCATCGCGCTCTCCCTCCCGTCGGGCTGCGTCCCCTTCCGGCCGTCCGATTCTGCCACGGTCTGCGCGACCAGGGGGGAAGAGGTCGTGGCGGATCACACAGAAAAATCCCGCCCCCCTGACGGGGACGGGATCTTCCGGATTGTGGAGCTAAGGAGAATTGAACTCCTGACCTCCTGCATGCCATGCAGGCGCTCTACCAACTGAGCTATAGCCCCTTGCGTTCTTCCCGCTCGGCGGGCGAACAAGAAGAACTTTAGCCTGCGACCAGCCGGAATGTGAAATCCGGGTCCGGGCGCCCACCGGGACGCTCAGTCGTCGTCGCCGAGCACCGCTTCCGGCAGCGTGCCGGCGTTGTGCTCGAGCAGGCGCCAGCCCCGCGCGCCGCGGCCGAGGACCGACCAGCAGCAGTTGGTGAGGCCGCCGAGCCCCTCCCAGTGGTGCGGTTCGAGGCCGAGGAGACGGCCGATCGTCGTACGGATCGTGCCGCCGTGGCTGACCACCACCAGCGTGCCGTCCTCGGGCAGCTTCTCCGCATGGCGCAGGACGACGGGGGCGGCCCGGTCGGCGACCTCGGTCTCCAGCTCGCCGCCGCCGCGGCGCACGGCCTCGCCGCGCTTCCACGCGGCGTACTGGTCGCCGAAGCGGGCGATGATCTCGTCGTGCGTCAGGCCCTGCCACTCGCCCGCGTAGGTCTCGCGGAGCGCCTCCTCGTGCGTGACGGGGAGGCCGGTGATCGCGGAGAGCTCACCTGCCGTGGCGCCCGCGCGCTTCAGGTCGGAGGCGATGATCGCGTCCGGCTTCAGGGAGGCGAGCAGCCGGGCGGCGCGCTTGGCCTGGGCGACGCCCGTCTCGGTCAGCTCGATGTCCGTGGAGCCCTGGAAGCGGCGCTCCAGGTTCCACGCCGTCTGGCCGTGGCGCCACAGGATGATCCGCGGGCCGCGGTGGGTCACCGCAGCTCACCGTCCAGGTCGGCCTCCTCCGCGGCCTGCTGCTCGGCGTGCTCGGCGCCCTTGCCGCGGGTCGCCTTGGCGTCCTCGGGCAGGTCGATCTCGGGGCAGTCCTTCCAGAGGCGCTCGAGCGCGTAGAAGACACGCTCCTCGCTGTGCTGGACGTGCACCACGATGTCCACGTAGTCGAGGAGGATCCAGCGGGCGTCGCGGTCGCCCTCACGGCGGACCGGCTTGGCGCCGAGCTGCTTGTTCAGCTGCTCCTCGATCTCGTCGACGATCGACTTGACCTGGCGGTCGTTGGGTGCGGAGGCGAGCAGGAAGGCGTCGGTGATCGACAGCACGTCGCTGACGTCGTACGCGATGATGTCGTGCGCGAGCTTGTCGGCAGCCGCCTGGGCGGCGACGGTGATGAGCTCGGTGGAGCGGTCCGTGGCGGTCACTAGTGAGCTTTCCTTCGGCTGGTGGATACACCCCAAGGGTCTCACGGACCGCCGACAGCGCCCCAGACGATTACGTCACCGCTCCGGCGCGGGCCGTCCGGCATGGCCCGCGCCGACCGCTCTCACCTGGTCCTGTAGTCCTGTCCGAGCACTACGGAGACGTCGGCGTTGGCCGCCGTGCTCCCCTTGCGGACCGCGCTCTCCGGCAGGCCGAGGGTCTTGGCGACCTCGGTGGCCTGCTCCTTCTTGTCCGCGTCGGCGTAGGTGACCTGGGAGGCGGGCTGGGCGGCCGAGCCCGCGCCGCCGTCGATGAAGGTGTAGCCGCCGTTGACCAGGGAGACCCGGGCGTCCTGGGCCGCGCCCTTCTTGCCGGAGGCGTTCTTCACGCCGACCCGTACGGCCGCGTCCTTGTCCGGACTCTTCACCGCGCCGCCGAGCACGTCCTTGACCACGGCCTCTCCCGCCCCGTCGGTCAGCGTGCCGCCCTGGCCCACCGGCAGCAGCGTCGTCTTGTAGTCGCCGCCCTTCGCGCGGTCGGCGAGCTTGGCGAGGAAGGCGCCGAGGTCCTTGTCCTCCAGCGACGGGTCGAGGATCTGGGCGAGCGACTGCACCGTGGTCGTGGCCGCCTGCGGGTCCGACGACAGCTTGCGCAGGACGCCCTGCATGACCGCTCCGAAGCGCCGGAGCTGGTCGGCCTCCTGCTCGCCGGAGGCGCGGTACGTGGCGTACGCGACGGCCATCTTGCCGCTCAGGGTCTGCTGCTCGCCCTTCTTGACGAGGGGGGCCTCGCCCTTCTTGGCCTTGGGGTCGGGCACGTCGGCGTTCGTGTCGATGTCGATGTTGCCGACGAGCTCGACGAGGTTCTCCAGGTACGGGGTGTCGAGCCGCCACGTGCCCTCGACCTGCGTGCCGAGCACCGTGTCGATCGCGTCGCGGGTGCCGGTCGAGCCGTCGTCGTCGACGGACTTGCCGAGCGTCGTCGGCGTGCCGTCGTCGTCCGAGACGGCGAGCGTGTTGGGCAGCAGGACGGTGGCGCCCCGCTCCGTGGTCGCGTTGTTCACAAGCAGCGCGGTCGAGGTGCCGCCGCCCTTGGTGTTGTGCAGGTGCAGGACGATCACGTCGCGCTTCTGCGGTCCTGACGCGGCGGCCGCGCCGCCGTCGTCGCCGGACTGGCCGGGGAGCTTGCCCGCGAACCACAGATAGCCGACGCCACCGGCGATCACCAGAGCGAGGACCACGACCAGCGCGACGACCCGGGAACGCCCGCGCCGCTTGGCCTCCTCGCGCCGCTCGGTGCGGCTCTCGGTGAACTTCAGCCAGTCGATGACGTCTTCGGATTCCTCGTCCGGCTCCTCGATGAACGAGAACTGCTCGGTCTTGTACTCACCGGGCTGCTCGCGACGGGGCGGGGGCGCGGGCGCGGGTTCCGGCACCGGCACCGGCTCGGGCTCCGGTGCCGACGGCTGTTGCTGGTGCTGCGGTTGCTGTTGCTGCGGTTGCTGCTGCTGCGGGATCCATCCGGCGTTGTCGTACGAGGTTCCGGCCCCGCCGTACACGTCGTACCCCTGCTGCCCACCCGCGTACGGGTCGTACCCCTGGGACTGCTGCGGCACCTGCGGCTGCTGCGCCTGCTGGACCTGTTGGGCCTGCTGAACCTGCTGGTACACCGGCCGCCCGTACTCGTCGTACCCGACGACCTGGTACTGGTCGGCCGCGTACTCACCCGCGTACTCGCCCGCATACGGGTCAGTGCCCGCATAAGGGTCGTACTGTCGGTCGTTCACCGGTGCCCCTCTCGGCTCATTCGCCGCGGTACAGCTCACGCTTGTCGATATAACGCACCACACCGTCGGGCACCAGGTACCAGACCGGATCGCCCTTGGCGACGCGCGCGCGGCAGTCCGTGGACGAGATGGCCAGGGCGGGCACCTCAACCAGGGAGACACCACCCTTGGGCAGCCCGGGATCGGCCAGCGTGTGGCCGGGCCGGGTGACCCCGATGAAGTGCGCGAGGGAGAACAGCTCTTCCGTGTCCCGCCAGGTGAGGATCTGGCCGAGGGCGTCGGCGCCCGTGATGAAGAAGAGGTCCGTATCGGGGTTGAGGGCACGCAGATCGCGCAGCGTGTCCGTGGTGTACGTGGCCCCGCCGCGGTCGATGTCGATGCGGCTGACCGAGAACTGCGGGTTCTCCGCGGTCGCGATGACCGTCATCAGATACCGGTCCTCGGCGGGCGAGACCTGCTTGTCGCTCTTCTGCCACGGCTGGCCGGTCGGCACGAACACCACCTCGTCGAGGTGGAATTGCGCGGCGACCTCACTGGCCGCCACGAGGTGTCCGTGGTGGATCGGGTCAAACGTTCCGCCCATGACGCCCAGGCGGCGCTTGCCGTTGCTCACCGGACCGATCTCCGGACCGGTCTCCGGACCGGTAGGCATGTCCTGCTCTCCCATGCGTGCAGACCCTACCGGCCCGGCGGACGGGCCCTGTTTCAGCGGTCCCGTTCAGCGGTCCCGGTTGAAGCGGGTGGTGATCCACAGGAGCAGCAGGAGGACGACGAACGCGCCGCCTCCGGTGAGGAGAGGGCTGAGGCTTTCGTGGTTGCCGCCGTGCTCGCCGCCCTCGGAGGCGAGAGTGACCAGCTGGGCGGCGTTGCTGTGGAGGCTCATCTCAGGCAGGACCTATCCGGAGGTGGGATGGACATAAAGACTTCCGGCCCATCGTAAGCGGGAGGCCCGTTCCGCCTTACGCCGACTCAGCCGTTGCGGTGGTCGGCGTCCTCGGAGGACTTCTTGTCGGCGTCCTCGGAGGACTTCTTGTCGGTGTCCCCGGCAGCGTTCTTGCCGGCGCCCTCGGAGGCCTTGTCGGCCCCCTGCCGGTACCCCCGCAACAGGAACCAGCCGACCAGTACGCATCCGACGACCATGACGATCAGCACGATCCGCAGCAGATTGCCCGGTCCCTGCTGCTCCGCGGCCTTGGCCGCCTCCGTGAGCCAGTCGGCCCCAGGGTTGTGCTCCATGACGGAAGACTCCTTCTGTGTGCTGCCCTGTCACGGTATCTCCGCCTAGGCTTGGCCCCACCTCGGGGGCACGAGAGGACGAGACATGGGGGATGCGGCATGACCGACGACAACCACCACGGCGGGGGCGGCGAGGGCCACGAGCGGATGCCGAGCCGGCAGCGCAGGCGCTTCCCGGGCATCTCCTCGCGCGCCTACGAGCACCCGGCGGACCGTTCGGCCCTGGTGGCCCTGCGCAAGCTCAGCGGCTTCGACACGGTCTTCAAGGCCCTCAGCGGCCTGCTCCCCGAGCGGAGCCTGAGGCTCCTGTTCCTGTCGGACTCCGTACGTGTGTCCGACGCGCAGTTCGCGCACCTCAACACCATGCTGCGGGACGCCTGTTACATCCTGGACCTGGAGAAGGTCCCGCCGATGTACGTGAACCAGGACCCGAACCCGAACGCGATGTGCATCGGCCTGGACGAGCCGATCATCGTCGTGACCACGGGCCTGGTCGAACTGCTCGACGAGGAGGAGATGCGGGCGGTCGTCGGGCATGAGGTGGGCCACGCCCTCTCCGGCCACGCGGTCTACCGCACGATCCTGCTGTTCCTCACGAATCTCGCCCTGAAGGTCGCGTGGATCCCGCTCGGGAACGTCGCGATCATGGCGATCGTGACGGGGCTGCGCGAGTGGTTCCGCAAGTCGGAGCTGTCGGCGGACCGGGCGGGCCTGCTGGTCGGCCAGGACCTGAAGGCCTCGATGCGGGGCCTGATGAAGCTGGCGGGCGGCAACCACCTGCACGAGATGAACGTGGACGCGTTCCTGGAGCAGGCCGAGGAGTACGAGGCCGGGGGCGACCTGCGCGACTCCGTCCTGAAGATCCTCAACGTCCTGCCGCGCACGCACCCCTTCGCCGCGGTCCGCGCCGCCGAGCTGAAGAAGTGGGCCGAGTCGCGGGACCACCAGCGGATCATGGACGGCCACTACCCCCGCCGCGACGAGGACAAGGACACGTCGGTCTCCGACTCCTTCCGGCAGTCGGCGTCGTCGTACGCCGACAACGTCCGCAACAGCAAGGACCCGCTGATGAAGCTGGTCACCGACATCGCGGGCGGCGCGGGCGACCTCGGCGGCAAGCTCCGCGGCAGGTTCACGGGCTCGAACAACGGCGACGGCGCGCCCGAGGACAAGCAGCCTTAGCCGGACGCCGACAGCGAAGGCTGGGCCGACGCCGCGAGAGACCCGCACAGCGGCGTCGCTCCCCCGGTCGCGTACGGATCCGTGCCGGCCGGGCCGCCCGTCTTCGCCCGCTCCCCGGCGAGCAGCGGTCGCAGGTGGTCCGCCGACCCTGCGGCGCAGGCCAGCGGGCCCGCCTGGGTCGCGGAGGTCAGCACCTCGGCGCGGTGCATGCGCAGGTCGTCGCGGTCGAAGCGGAAGTGCAGCTCGCGGCGGACGGTGAACAGCGACGCCCGCGCCCGCTCGTCGTCGGCGCCCTTGGCACGCCGCGTGCCCTCGCGGTCGACGCCCCGGAGGGCATACACGAACGTGTGATCCGAGGTCACCTCAAGCGTGTTCTTGTCGGTCTCGACGATCCGCAGCGTGCCCTCGGCCCTGACCCGGTGGTCGGCGAGCGCGGCCCGCGCCGGGTCGAACCGCACGAGCCACCCCGTCGCCGCATGCCGCCCGTCGGCCGCCGGACGGTTGAAACTCCGGTCGAACTGGGCGTACTGCTGCGGATCGATCAGCAGGCGTACGTCGCGCGGGGAGCCGCCCGCGAGCACGTCCGGGTCGAGGGCGGACTCGACCAGGTAGTCCTTGGCGGTGACGAGCGCCCCCATCACCTGGCTGTCCGAGAAGTGTGAAGTGCGGCGCACCGGCGGGAGGTTGATGCCGCCCGCGCCGACGCGGAACTCGGCGGCGGGGCTGTGCGCGTACAGGTCGGAGACGCTCTTCGAGCCCGGCACGCGGCCGGTCGGGGCGAGGGGCGTCACGGTCATGCGCAGGGGTTCGGGGCGTTTGGCGGCCGGGGACTGGTACGGGCTGCGCAGGCCGATGTAGATCGCGGTGCCGAAGGCGACGGCGATCAGCACGACGAGGATCAACAGCTGCCGGGAGAGGGTCCGGTGGAGTCCCGGGCGGCGGCGGACGGCGCGCGTGTGGTCGCCCATGCGCTCCTGCGCGGAGAACTCCTGGAGGCGGGCAGCCCGCACGAACGACTCGTCGAAGACAACCGATCGGTACTCGTCCTCGCCACCGCCGGCAGCGCCCTCGGGTGTCCCCGCGGGTGGATCTCCTGGCCCGCCCATACCTTCAGGGTAGGTCTCCGGGCCGTCAGGTAAACGCCCTGGTACACGACAACTTCTGACAACACATCACGTGTGCGCCTCAGGGCGTGCGTGGCGTCGCGGGCACCGCGGACTGGCTGAACTCGGCGGAGACGGAGGGGCTGGGCGACGCTTCGTTGTCGGCGCTCTGCCCGACCTCGGTCGAGGCGGGCGCGGGCACCTGGCCCGAGCCGCCCGACGAGGCTCCTCGGTAGACGGCGGTGAAGGCGAGGGCGACCATGCCGATGCCCATCAGGAGGGCGAGCATCCACGCTATGGGGCGGTGCCAGCGGACCTGGCCGGGGTGGCGGCCCGGGCGGCCGTACCCCCCGTCCGGGGCATCGCGTTCGTAGGCGTCGTCGAGGTCGTCATCGCGGGCGAACCCGGGTCCGTCGTCCGGGCCGAAGCCGTCTTCGTAGAGCTCGTCGTCCGCCGTGTCGTGGGCCCGGCCGCGGGTGCGCGCCCTGCGGGCCTCCGCCTCGGAGGCCTCGGCGCGCGCCTCGGCAGCGGCCAACAACCGCTCCACGGCGGTCGGTTCATGGATCTCCGCGGCCCGCACGAAGTCCTCGTCGAAGACCACGGAGGCGAACTCTTCGTCCGCACCCCCGCGGTCGCGGTCGTCGTCGGGCTCCCAGCCGTCAGGGAACGACGGCGTGCCCCCCACGTCCTCCGGCACCCCTCCAGCCTAGACCTGGAACGGTCAATTTGGGCAGGGCAAAGGGGAATTCAGCGGATGTGGCCGTCGCCCGTGACGATGTACTTGGTGGAGGTCAGCTCGGGCAGTCCCATCGGGCCACGCGCGTGCAGCTTCTGGGTGGAGATGCCGATCTCGGCGCCGAAGCCGAACTGGCCGCCGTCGGTGAAGCGCGTCGAGGCGTTCACGGCGACCGTGGTGGAGTCGACGAGTTGGGTGAAGCGGCGGGCGGCCTGCTGCGAGGTGGTGACGATCGCCTCGGTGTGCCCGGAGGTCCACAGCCGGATGTGCTCGACGGCCTGCTCCAGCGTGTCGACGACGGCGGCCGCGATGTCGTACGACAGGTACTCGGTCTCCCAGTCCTCGGTGGCCGCGGGGACGACGGTGGCCTTGCTGCCCTCGGCGTACGTGATGACGCGCTCGTCGGCGTGGACGGTGACGCCGGCCTCGGCGAGGGCGTCCAGGGCGCGCGGCAGGAACGCGTCGGCGATGTCGCGGTGCACGAGCAGGGTCTCGGCGGCGTTGCAGACGCTGGGGCGCTGCGCCTTGGAGTTGATGAGGATGTCGACGGCCATGTCGATGTCGGCGGCGGCGTCCACGTAGACGTGGCAGTTGCCGGTGCCGGTCTCGATGACGGGGACGGTGGACTCCTCGACGACCGTCTTGATCAGGGAGGCGCCACCGCGCGGGATGAGGACGTCGACCAGGCCGCGGGCGCGCATGAGCTCGCGCACGGAGTCGCGGTTCTCGCCCGGGACGAGCTGGACGGCGTCGGCGGGCAGTCCTGCGCCGTGCACGGCGTCGCGCAGGACGCGCACGAGGGCCGTGTTCGACCCGTACGCCGAGGACGAGCCGCGGAGCAGGACGGCGTTGCCGGACTTGAGGCAGAGGGCCGCCGCGTCCACGGTGACGTTGGGCCTGGCCTCGTAGATGATCCCGACGACGCCGAGCGGGACACGGACCTGGCGCAGGTCGATGCCGTTGGGGAGCGTCGAGCCGCGGACGACCTCTCCGACCGGGTCGGGCAGGGCGGCCACGTCGCGCACGTCGGCGGCGATGGCGCGGACCCGCTCGGGGGTGAGGGTGAGCCGGTCGACGATGGACTCGCTGGTGCCGGCCTCGCGGGCGCGCTCCGTGTCCTTGCCGTTGGCCTCGACGATCTCGGCGGTCCGCACCTCGAGCGCGTCCGCGATCGCGAGCAGCGCGTCGTCCTTGGCGGAGCGCGGCAGCGGGGCGAGCGTGGCGGCGGCGCCGCGGGCGCGGTAGGCGGTCTGGGCGACCGGCGAGAGGTTGTCGTAGGGCGAGACGGGAGAGAGCGACGTCATGCCCGCAGGGTAATCCCCGTGTGCGGGGCGTCCACCCGCTGTTCCACTTCCCGAGACCGGTCCGTCCGGTGTCCCGCGGGACTACGGCTCAAAAGGGGTGCACGCCGACGGGGGTGGCCGGTAACGGTCCGTAACCCTCCGCGATGCGCTGGTGGTAAGTGTCGCGGCCGATCACCTCGAGCCCCACGATCTCCCACGGCGGCAGCTGGGCGCTCTGCCGGTGCTCGCCCCACAGGCGCAGGGCGACCGCGGCGGCGTCGTGCAGGTCGCGGGCCTCTTCCCAGTAGCGGATCTCGGCGTGGTCCGGCGCGTATCTGCTGGTCAGCAGAAAGGGATGGTCGTGGGCGAGCTGTTCGAGACCCCGTCTGACCTCGTCCAACGGCGCTTCCTTGCCCGAGACGCTCAGCGTGACGTGCCAGAGGCGGGGCGTCTCCGTCGGCTCGGCATCGCGGCCGTCGCCCGCGTCGGCCGCGCGTGGCTGATGCGGATCGCTCTCGTACGCCGTCCCCGCGGCGACGCTCGTCAGCGCCCGCTCAGCCGAGCCGCGGGACGCCGCCCCAGGGCGCACTCGTCTCACGACGGCCTCCTTTACGCAATGGTGTGCCGATACGCAACGGTCGTGCAGAACTGTCTTCAACAAAGTTGAGCAGGCCAAGCAGTGCCGCGGGGCGGTTTTGGGGAGTTTCACCTTCCGCGGGCCCGTCGGCGGGGGCCGTGCGCGATGGTTTTCGGCCGGGGCCCACGAGGCGTGCGGGACGGGCGGTCGGACGCGACCTGGGGCTTTCCCGAGTGCTATCCGGGCAGCAGGACGAGGTCGTCCCGGTGCACGACTTCCCGCTCGTACGCAGGTCCGAGTTCCTTGGCGAGGTCCCTCGTGGAGCGGCCGATGAGCAACGGGATCTCCTTGGCGTCGAAGTTCACCAGACCACGCGCCACCGCACGGCCCGCGGCGTCCCGCAGCTCGACGGGGTCGCCCGCGGTGAAGTCGCCCTCGACGGCGGCGATCCCGGCCGGAAGCAGCGACTTGCGCCCCTCGACGACCGCGCGCACCGCCCCGTCGTCGAGGGTGAGGGCGCCGCGCGGCTCGGAGGCGTGCTGCAGCCACAGGAGGCGGTCGGCGGAGCGGCGGCCGGTGCGGTGGAAGTACGTACCGGTGGCGCGGCCCGCGAGGGCGTCCCCGGCGTGGCTGGCGGAGGTCAGGACGACGGGGATGCCCGCGGCGGCGGCGATCCGGGCCGCCTCGACCTTGGTGACCATGCCGCCGGTGCCGACGCCGGCCTTGCCCGCGCTGCCGATCTCGACGTGCGCCATGTCGGTGGGGCCCCTGACCTCGTCGATGCGGGAGGTGCCGGGCTTCGCTGGGTCGCCGTCGTAGAGGCCGTCCACGTCGGAGAGGAGGACGAGGAGGTCGGCGTGGACGAGGTGCGCGACGAGGGCGGCGAGCCGGTCGTTGTCGCCGAAGCGGATCTCGTCGGTCGCGACGGTGTCGTTCTCGTTCACGATGGGCAGCGCGCCCATGGCGAGCAGCTGGTCGAGGGTGCGCGAGGCGTTGCGGTGGTGTGCCCTGCGGGCCATGTCGTCGGAGGTGAGGAGGACCTGTCCGACGCGGACGCCGTAGCGCGCGAAGGAGGCGGTGTAGCGGGCCACGAGCAGGCCCTGGCCGACGCTGGCCGCTGCCTGCTGGCGTGCGAGGTCCTTGGGGCGGCGCACGAGGCCGAGCGGGGAGAGTCCGGCGGCGATGGCGCCGGAGGAGACGAGCACGATCTCGCGCAGGCCGCCGTCGCGGCTCTTGGCGAGCACGTCGACGAGGGCGTCGACACGGTCCGCGTCCAGGCCCCCCGATGCGGTGGTCAGGGACGACGACCCGACCTTGACGACGACCCGCCGGGCCTCTGCCACTGACTGCCTTGCCGATGCCACGCTCTTCCCCAAATGATCCCGATGCCCCGGACCCGCGGTCCCGGACCTGCAATCTACGTGAGGGCGCGGGCCGGGCGCCTGCCCATTCCGAGGCGCGGACCGGGGCCCGGAGGCGGGCGGGCGCATTCCCGTCAGAGGCGAAAGACACCTCCGAGGTTCAGTCCGTTTGCCCCTTTATCCGGTGATTGACGTCACGGAAGATTGCTAGGGACCCACTGCGCGTCATACGGTCAGTGGTCGACTTTCGACTTTTTTCGTCTTCACTCGGTTCCCCCCCATCCCCTCTTCTCATCCCCGCCAGGAGCCAAAGCCCGTGCCCTCTGCCGGACTCGCCCCCCGACGCATCGTGCAGCTGTCAGCGCTGTTCGCGATGTTCGCGCTGTTCGCGACACAGCTCGCGACCGCGCTGATCCCCTACGTCCCGGTGTTCGTCGCCGCGGCCGCCGCGAACCTCGCGCTCGACATCTATCTGCAGTACAAGCAGCCGGGCCTCCTCTCCCTCCTTGGCAAGATCCGCTTCGACGTCACGGTGCGCCAGCTCCTGCGCGACATGCTGATCCTCGTCGGCCTGCTGCGCATCGACGGCATAGAGCCGCTTGCCGAGCAGTCGCCGCTGACGATCGGGCTGCTCACCTTCTACGCCCTGCACTTCGGCTGCCAGGCCGTCGCCGTGCTGGTGCGCCGCGCCCGCTCGCTGCCGATCGTGACGCGCAACATCGACACGTCGAAGCTCCACCTGACGGCCGCCCCGCCGCGGATCCTCTCCCGGCGCCAGGCCCACCGTCTGCTGACCTTCTCGGTCCCGACGACGGTCGGCCTGCTGGTCACCGCGGCGACCACCGACGCGTACTGGGGCGGCATCGGGCTCGCCGTCTCCCTCGTCCTGATCGGCGCGGGCGCGCTGTACCTCGCCACCTGGCTGCTCCCGAAGAAGCGGGCGAAGAACGACGAGAAGGTCATGGAGTGGCTCGACGAGTGGCTCGCGGCCTACAAGCCGACCGTCGCCATGTACTTCTCCGGCGGCACCACGTCCGCGTACCAGGCGAACATGTGGCTCTCGACGCTCTCCGAGCTCGACGGCAAGCCGCTGATCGTGCTGCGCGAGCGCTTCATGGTCCAGAAGATCGACGCGACGGACGTCCCGATCATCTGCTTCCCGAAGGTCGCCACGATGTTCTCCCTGGAGACGTCGACGCTGAAGATGATGCTGCACCCGGCGAACGCCGCGAAGACCTCGCAGGTCCTGCGCATCCCGACGATCAAGCACGCCTTCATCAACCACGGCGAGAGCGACAAGCTCTCCTCCTGCAACCCGTATGCGAAGGCGTACGACGAGGTGTGGGTGGCGGGCCCCGCGGCCCGCGACCGCTACCAGCTCGCGGACATCGGCGTCGAGGACAAGGACGTCGTCGAGGTCGGCCGCCCGCAGCTGTCACCGATCCGCCCGTACGCGGGCGCGCCCACCGGCGCGTACACGACCGTGCTGTACGCCCCCACCTGGGAGGGCTGGGACGGCAACCCCGGCAACACCTCGGTGGTCCTGGCCGGCGAGAACATCGTCCGCGAGCTCCTCGCGGACCCGAGCGTGCGCCTCCTCTACAAGCCGCACCCGATGACCGGCTCGCAGAACCCGGCGGCGGGCGCCGCCAACGAGCGCATCAAGGCGATGATCCTGGCCGCCAACGCGAAGCGGTCCGGTGCCCGTCCCGGCGCCGACGCCGCGGCCGAGCTGGTCCGCCGCACCGCGGACCTGGACCGGCTCACCGCGCGGACCTTCCGCAAGAGCGCGGACGAACAGGAGCGCATGATGCTCCAGGGCGCCCCCGAGGGCGACCAGCAGGCGGCGGTGGCGGCCGCGACGGCCGCGTGGGAGACCGCGTTCTGGGCGTCGTTCCCCGAGTGGGAGCACCAGATCATCACCACCGCGCGCCCCGCGATCTTCAGCTGCTTCAACCAGGCCGACCTGCTGATCAGCGACGTCTCGTCGGTCGTCTCCGACTGGCTGAGCAGCGAGAAGCCGTACGCGGTCGCCAACACGGCGGGCATGTCCGAGGCGGAGTTCCGCGCGAGCTTCCCGACGGCGTCCGCCGCGACGATTCTGACGCCCGAGGCGGACGGCGTGGCTGCCCTTCTGAAGGCCGTTCGCGCGCCGGAGCTCGACTCTCACGCCGAGGCCCGCGCGGAGCTCAAGGAGCACCTCCTGGGCCCCTCTGACCCGCCTTCCCTGGTCCGCTTCAACGCGGCGGCCCTCGCGCTCAGCGCCAAGGCCGACGCCCGCCGCGTCCGCATGGCCACCCGCGTCGACGCGGACATCCCGGGCCAGCGCGTCGCGGAGGAAGCGGCGGAGGAGATGGCGCAGGACCCGTCGGAGTCGAACGGCGCGGAGGACTCGGTCACCGCGTGACGGTCTGAACGCACACGAGAGGGCCCCCGGAGCTCGGAAGCTCCGGGGGCCCTCTCGTGCGTTCGTACGCGGTTCCAGCAGGCCTTGCTAGAAGGGCTTGAAGTCGTCGTACTCCTTCTGCGCCTCGTCCCGCTCCGCCTCGCGGTCCCTGCGGCGCTGTGCGGCCGGACGGGGCGCTTCCAGACGGTGGTCCTCGCCGCGGCGGCCGAGCATCTCCGCGCCCGCCATCATCGTCGGCTCCCAGTCGAAGACGACCGCGTTCTCCTCGGGGCCGATGGCGACGCCGTCGCCGTTGCGCGCGCCCGCCTTCATCAGCTCCTCCTCGACGCCGAGGCGGCTGAGGCGGTCCGCGAGGTAGCCGACGGCCTCGTCGTTGTTGAAGTCGGTCTGGCGCACCCAGCGCTCCGGCTTCTCGCCGCGCACGCGGTACAGCGGCTCGCCGCCGACCTCCTCGCGGGTGACCGTGAAGCCGCTGTCGTCCACGGCCTTGGGACGGATGACGATGCGGGTCGCCTCCTCCTTCGGCTTCGCGGCACGCGCCTCGCCCACTAGCTCGGCGAGGGCGAAGGAGAGCTCCTTGAGGCCCTTGTGCGCGACGGCGGACACCTCGAAGACGCGGTAACCGCGCGCCTCCAGGTCGGGCCTGACCATGTCGGCGAGGTCCTGTCCGTCGGGTACGTCGATCTTGTTCAGGACGACGATGCGCGGCCGGTTCTCCAGGCCCGCGCCGTACTCCCGCAGCTCCGCCTCGATGACGTCGAGGTCGGAGACGGGGTCGCGGTCGGACTCCAGGGTCGCCGTGTCGAGCACGTGGACGAGGACGCTGCAGCGCTCGACGTGCCGCAGGAACTCCAGGCCGAGGCCGCGGCCCTGGCTGGCGCCGGGGATGAGGCCGGGCACGTCGGCGACCGTGTAGACGGTCGAGCCGGCCGTGACCACGCCGAGGTTGGGGACGAGCGTCGTGAACGGGTAGTCCGCGATCTTCGGCTTCGCGGCGCTCAGCACGGAGATCAGCGAGGACTTGCCGGCGCTCGGGTAGCCCACGAGCGCCACGTCGGCGACGGTCTTGAGCTCCAGGACGACGTCCCGCTCCTCGCCGGGCACACCGAGCAGCGCGAAGCCGGGTGCCTTGCGGCGGGCGGAGGCGAGCGCCGCGTTGCCGAGGCCACCGCGGCCACCCTGGCCCGCGACGAAGGTGGTGCCCTGGCCGACCAGGTCGGCGAGGACGTTGCCCTGCTTGTCGAGGACGACCGTGCCGTCCGGCACGGGCAGGACCAGGTCCTGGCCGTCCTTGCCGGAGCGGTTGTCGCCGGCGCCGGGCTGGCCGTTGGTGGCCTTGCGGTGCGGGCTGTGGTGGTAGTCGAGGAGCGTGGTGACGTCCTGGTCCACAACCAGGATCACGTCACCGCCGCGGCCGCCGTTCCCGCCGTCGGGGCCCCCGAGCGGCTTGAACTTCTCACGGTGGACGGAGGCACAGCCGTGGCCCCCGTTACCCGCGGCGGCGTGCAGCTCGACGCGGTCCACGAAGGTGGTCATGGTTGGTGCCTCCTGAAACTTACGGAAATGTCTTAGCTGTAACACGCGAAAGGCGGACCCGCTTCCCGATCACCGGGAAGAGGTCCGCCCTCGCAGAACTCGCTCGACGAGCGCCTTGATCAGTCGGAAAGACGGATTCAGGCGGCCGGAACGATGTTCACGACCTTGCGGCCACGGTGGGTACCGAACTCCACCGCACCGGCGTCCAGCGCGAACAGGGTGTCGTCCTTGCCGCGGCCGACGCCCGAGCCCGGGTGGAAGTGGGTGCCGCGCTGGCGGACCAGGATCTCACCGGCGTTGACGAGCTGACCGCCGAAGCGCTTCACGCCGAGCCGCTGAGCATTGGAGTCGCGCCCGTTCCGAGTGGACGATGCGCCCTTCTTGTGTGCCATCTTGTCTCAGTCCCTTACTTCGCAGCCGTGGGGATGCCGGTGATCTTGATCGCCGTGTACTGCTGGCGGTGACCCTGACGACGGCGGTAACCGGTCTTGTTCTTGTAGCGAAGGATGTCGATCTTCGCGCCCTTGTGGTGGTCCACGACCTCGGCCTGGACCTTGATGCCGGCCAGCACCCACGGGTCGCTGGTCACAGCGTCGCCGTCGACAACGAGCAGGGTCGAGAGCTCGACCGTGTCGCCAACCTTGGCAGTGGAAATCTTGTCAACCTCAACGATGTCGTCGACAGCAACCTTGTGCTGGCGACCACCGCTGCGCACGATGGCGTACACGCGGATCTCTCTCTCGCTCGGAACGGGACCCCCGCAGTCCAGCCGCCCGCAGAAGCGGAAGCGGCCTCTCTCACGGCCGGGGCCACGAGAGGAAAAAGGTTTACAGGGGGCGGGCGTGCATAGGAACACGCCGACGGTCAAGGTTACGGGGCCGCCCCGGAAGGGTCAAACCGGCCCCGCACCCCCCGTCACGTGACCGGCTTCTCACCGTCCGGCGGCAGCGGCTTGACGCCCTTGCACAGGTCCGTCTTGTCCGCGCTGCCCGGCCAGGCCACGGCCCGCGTGCGGTCGAAGTGCGAGCGGTACGTGTCGTGCACCGAGTCGTCGTCGATCTTGACGATCGCCTCGTCGTTCTCGCGCAGCGCCGGCGCCGTGTAGTTCTGCGAGCCGGTGAAGGAGACCTTGTTCCGCTTGCCGTCGTACACACCGTCGACCAGCAGGTACTTCGAGTGGATGATGTACGGCGTCGTGAGGCGGGTGCCGGGGTGCAGCGGGTCCCTGTCGTCGTTGTAGCAGCGCACCGAGGGGCCGCCCGACGTGTGCAGCTGCTCCCAGGTGCCCGGGGTGCCGCCCTGGCTCTTCGCGCTGTCCGTCTCCGCGTACAGGATGCTCACCGAGCAGCCCGCCTTCTTCAGCGAGACGAGCTTGTCGGCGATCTGCTTGCGCGTGATCTTGAAGATCGCGGCACGGACCTTGGTGTGCTGCGTGACACCCGCGGCGTCCTTGTACGTGCACTTCACGTTGTTCAGGACCGAGTACATGGTGTCGGTCTCGTTGACCGTGCCGTTGCGCGGGAAGAAGTACGCCTTGTAGCGGCCGCTGCTGACCGTGCGGTAGTCCCAGTCGGCCCAGCGCTTGCCGAGCATGTCCGTGAAGTAGTCCGCGTACGCGTCGTACATCGCGGGGTTGTTCGGCAGCAGCAGCGCGTCGTTGAAGAACTTGGTGTGCGCCGACGGCGTCGAGTTCGACGTGGTCTGCACGACCACGTCCTTGGCGCCCTCGACCTCCGAGAACAGCCAGAACTTGTTGTGCATGATCGACTTGCCGTACTTCGGGTCGCCCAGGCAGGACTTCCCCGTCGGGCAGAGCGACACGAAGGACGTCTTGGTCTTGTCCGTGCCGAGCGCCGTCTTCAGCGTGTTGTACGCGGTGTTCGTGGGCCGGTCGCTCTTGCTGGTCTCGTCGAGCAGCATCTGCACGTGCACGCCGCGGTTCTTGGCGGCGACGAGCGCGTCGACGACCGGGGCCTCCCACACGTGGTAGACGGCGACCTTGATCGTCGAGCCGGGCACGGCGGAGTTCGTCAGCTCGATCAGGCGGGTCCGGATCGCGTGCTGCGCGTCGACGTCACCCTTCGGGTCGTTGAAGATCGGCCCCTCGGTCCAGGTGGACCCGGCGTCCGCCGACGCGGTCCCCACGGACCCCGCGGCCTGGATCCCGGCCGCCGAGAGGACCGTGGCGAGTGCCACCGCCTGACGGCCGCCCTTGACCGGTTTCACCGCACGGTGTCGTCCCGTGCCTCGCAGGCGCGCGTGCGCCATCAGTCATCCCTCCCCCGGACGCGGACACACCCTCTCCCCAAACGTGTGCTCACGCCCCCGTTCACTTACCAGACCTCATGAGTTTTACAGGTGCTCCCCCGCGCTCCAAGACCGGGGCGCCCCGTTCACACTTTCGGGGCGTAATGACGTGTATGCCGGACACGCCGGTGCCCCCTGCCCGGCGGGAGACCGCCGGGCAGGGGGCACCGGTGTGCGAAGGGGTCAGGCCTCGTCGGCGCCGACGGAGACGCCGGAGGGCGCCTGCTCCGCCGCTGCGGCCTTCTTCGCCGTCGCCTTCGTCGCCTTCTTGGCCGTCGTCTTCTTGGCGGCCGTCTTCTTGGCCGCGGTCTTCTTTGCGGCCGTCTTCTTCGCGGGCGCCTTCTTGGCCGCCGTCTTGCGCGCCGTCTTCTTGGCCGGAGCGGCGTCCTCGGCGGGTGCCTCGGACTCTGTCGCGGCCTTCTCGGCGGGCTGCTCGGCCGGCTTCTCGGCCGACGGGACGACCATGACGGCCGCCTCTGCGGACGCGGTCGGCGCGGCGGCCTTGCGCACCGCACGGCGGCGCGGACGCGGCGGCGCGGCGTCGGCGACGGGCGCCTCGGTCGCGGTCTCGGCGACCTGCTCCACCTTCGGGGCCTCAGCCTTCGGGGCCTCCGTCACGACGATCTCGGTGGCCTCGGGCTCGGCGGCCTTCGGCGAACCCGCGGGCGACGTGGCCTTGCGGACCGCACGGCGGCGCGTACGTCCCTTCGGCGCGGCGTCGTCCACCGGCGCCTCGGGAGCCGCCGGAGCCGCGGTGGCCTCGGCGTGCGCCTCCTGGGCCGCCTCGACGGCCGCGGGGCTGCCCACCATCGGGTCCTCGACGGCCGGGGCCTCGGTGCGGGCGACGTCGGACTCGACGACCGGCACCTCGGCGTCCTTGGCGGCGGCCTTCGCGGCCCGCTCCGCCTTCTGGGCGGCCTTGGCCTTCTTGCCCGACTTCTTCGCGGCCTTCGGAGCCTCGTCCTTGGCGGCGTCCGCCTGCAAGGCGTCGGCCTGCGGAGCCTCCTCCACCGGGGCGGCCTCCGCGCGCGGAGCGCCCGCCGGAGCCGACACCCGGCGCGTCGCACGCCGCCGCGAACGGCCGCGGGACGACGCGGCGGCCTCGGCCTCGGCCGCGCTGCTGTAGAGCTCCTCGTCCGGGACGAACTCGGGCTCGGGCAGCGCCACCGGAGCGGCGACCTCCGCCGCGACCTCCGCCGCGGTCTCGGTCTCCGGCTCGGCGGCGACGTCGGCCGACTCCACCTCGTGCGTGTGCTCGTGACCGTGGTCGTGCTGGTCGGAGCCGCCGCGGCCGCGCTTCTTGCGCTTGCCGCCGCCACCGACGGAGGTGGGCTGCTCCATGTGCACGATGACGCCGCGGCCGTTGCAGTGCACGCAAGTCTCGGAGAAGGACTCCAGGAGGCCCTGTCCGACGCGCTTGCGAGTCATCTGGACCAGGCCGAGCGAGGTGACCTCGGCGACCTGGTGCTTGGTCCTGTCCCGGCCCAGGCACTCCAGGAGGCGCCGCAGGACCAGGTCCCTGTTCGACTCCAGGACCATGTCGATGAAGTCGATGACGACGATGCCGCCCAGGTCGCGCAGGCGCAGCTGGCGCACGATCTCCTCGGCCGCTTCGAGGTTGTTCCTCGTCACGGTCTCTTCGAGGTTGCCGCCCTGTCCGGTGAACTTGCCGGTGTTGACGTCGACGACGATCATCGCCTCGGTCTTGTCGATCACCAGCGAGCCGCCGCTCGGCAGCCAGACCTTGCGGTCCAGGGCCTTGGCGAGCTGCTCGTCGATCCGGTACGTCGCGAAGACGTCGACCTCGGACGTCCACTTGGAGAGGCGGTCCGCCAGGTCGGGCGCGACGTGCGAGACGTAGCCGTGGATGGTCTGCCACGCGTCGTCGCCGCTGACGATGACCTTGGAGAAGTCCTCGTTGAAGATGTCGCGGACGACGCGGACGGTCATGTCCGGCTCGCCGTAGAGCAGGCCCGGCGCGCTCGTCGAGGCCGCCTTCGACTTCTTCTGGATGTCCTCCCACTGCTGCTGCAGACGCTCGACGTCGCGGCGCAGCTCGTCCTCGCTCGCGCCCTCGGCGGCGGTGCGCACGATGACGCCCGCGTCCTCGGGGACGATCTTCTTGAGGATGGTCTTCAGACGCGCGCGCTCGGTGTCGGGCAGCTTGCGGCTGATGCCGGTCATCGAGCCCTCGGGCACGTAGACCAGGTAGCGGCCGGGCAGCGAGACCTGGCTGGTGAGGCGGGCGCCCTTGTGGCCGATCGGGTCCTTCGTGACCTGCACGAGGACCGACTGGCCGGACTTCAGGGCGGACTCGATGCGGCGGGGGCCGTTGGCCATCCCGAGCGCCTCGAAGTTGACCTCACCGGCGTACAGGACGGCGTTGCGGCCCTTGCCGATGTCGATGAACGCGGCCTCCATGGACGGCAGCACGTTCTGGACCTTGCCCAGGTAGACGTTGCCGACGTACGAGGTGGCCTGCTCCTTGTTGACGTAGTGCTCCACGAGCACGTTGTCCTCGAGGACGCCGATCTGGGTGCGCTCGCCGTTCTGGCGGACGACCATCACGCGCTCGACGGCCTCACGGCGGGCCAGGAACTCGGCCTCCGTGATGATCGGGACGCGGCGGCGGCCCTGCTCGCGGCCCTCGCGGCGGCGCTGCTTCTTGGCCTCCAGGCGGGTCGAGCCCTTGATGGACTGGACCTCGTCGGCGCCGGTGCCGGGCTCGCGCTCCTCCTTCTTGCGGGGCTCTCGGACCTTGACGACCGTACGCTCCGGGTCGCCGTCGCCCGGCTCGCCCTCGGCGGAGTCACCGGCGCGGCGACGGCGGCGACGACGGCGACGGCTGCTGCTGGAACCGGCACCGCCGGACTCCGCGGCGTCGTCGGCGCCGTTGGTGTCGTCGTGCTCATCGGACTCGTCGGCCTCGTCGGACGCGCCCTCGTCGGAGTGCTCCTGCTGGTCGGCGGCGGCAGAGGTGTCGGCGTCGTCGGACTCGCCCGACGCGTCGTTCTGCTCGTTGTCCTGGTCGGCGGAGTCACCGCGGCGACGGCGACGGCCACCGCGACGGCGACGGCGGCCCTGGCGCTCGCCGGACTCCTCCGTGTCGTCGTCGGATTCGGCCTGCTCGGCGGCGGCCTCCTCGGGCTCCTCGGCCTGCTGCTCCTCGACAGGGGCGGCCTTGACGGGCTCGCGCTCCTCGGCGTCGGGCTGCTCGTCCGCGGCGCGACGGCGGCGGCGACGGCGCGGCGTCGTCTCCTCCTCGGCGACGGGGGCGGGCGTGGGCTCGGGCTCGGCGGGCGTGTCCTCGGCGGCCTCGGCGGCGGCTGCCGCGGCGGCGCGCTCCGGGGTCTGGAACATCGGCTCGGCGAACACCGGGGCCTGGAAGACGGCGACGGCGGGGCGGGCGGGCTTGCGGCCGCCGTCCTCGCCGGACTCCTCGGCGCGCTGGGCCTTGCGGGCCTTGTGTCCGGACGGCGCGGAGAACCCGGTGGCCGCGGCCTTGCGGGTGGCGCGGCGGCGACGGCCGCGGGGCGCCTCGTCCTCGGCCGCGTCGGCTGCGGCTTCGTCGGCCGGTGCCTTCTCGGCGGCGGCCGGCTGGTCGGCGAACTTGGCGGCGACCTCGTGCTCGGCGGTCTGCGGCGCACCGGCGGGCGCGGAGGTGCCACGGGTCGCACGGCGACGCGTGCGGCCCTTGGGCGCGTCCTCCTCGGCCACCGGCTCAGCCTGCGCGGGGGCCACGGGGGCCTCCTCGACGGCGGCCGTCTCCTCGGCGGGGGTCTGCGGCTCCGCGGCGGGCGCGGAGGCGCCACGGGTCGCACGACGGCGCGCACGGCCCTTGGGCGCGTCCTCCTCGGCCACCGGCTCAGCCTGCGCGGGGGCCACGGGGGCCTCCTCGACGGCGGCCGTCTCCTCGGCGGTGGTCCGCGGCTCCGCGGCGGGCGCGGAGGTGCCACGGGTGGCGCGACGGCGCGTGCGGCCCTTGGGCGCGTCCTCCTCGGCGACCGGCTCGGCCTGCGCGGGCGTCTCCTCCGCGGCGGCCTGCGGCGCACCGGCGGGGGCGGAGGCGCGGCGCGTGGCGCGGCGGCGCGGGCGGGCGGCGGGGGCCTCGGCGGCCTCCTCCTGCGGGGTGGCCTCGGGTGCCGCATCGGCGGCGGGCGCGGGTGCGGCGGCGGGCTCAGCGGCCTCGGTGGCCTCGACCGCCTGCGGCGCGCCCGCCGGGGCGGAGGCGCGGCGGGTGGCACGGCGGCGTGCGCGGGGCGCGGGGGCCTCGCCGGCCTCGGGCGTCTGCGCGGGCTCCTCGGCCGCTGCCGCGGCGGGGGCCTCTTCGGAGGCGGGGGTGGCCGGTATGGCCGGAGCCGCGGCGTCGGCGGCGCCGGTCGGCGGGCCCGCCGGACGCGATGCGGCGCGGCGCCTGCGGCGCGGCGGCAGGGTGTCGCTGGGGGTGTTGTTGTCCGAGCCCTCGGTGGGTTCGTTCGGCTCAAGCATGCGGGCGGTTCTCCCGTCACGCTCCCGGGCGCCGCGCCTGGTCCGGTGATGTCGCGGCTCGCGCTGTGCGCGGGGCCGCCATCCGGGGGCGTGGGCGCCGCACGGGAGCTCTATGTCTTGTCTCGCCGGTTCCGTACGCCCATGTGCGGACGGCCTGGCGAAAGTCTCGGTCAGTGCGCTGCCCGACCCAGGTGGCTCCCGAGTACGAGGGCGGCGCGGTGACGTACGTCCTTACCGGGGGCCTTCCGGCGCCGGCGCCTTCGCGGCGGCAGGTACGGCGGCCGTGGGTGGAGCGGCCGTGTCTGCCTCGCGGTCGGGCGCGAGCGGGTCGGTCACCGTGCCGGTCTCTTCATCGAAAAGCCCCTGCGCCAGCCTGGTCACCGCTGCGGGGACCGGCGGCGCCAGGTCGGCCACAGCTCGGAGACCGGACAGGACGTCGTCAGGTCGTACGGCAGGTGTCACGTGCCGAACAACCAGCCGCAGTATCGCACAGGGCTTGTCGCTCGGCCTATCGGTGTCGGCGGCGGACGGTCCGTCGTCGACGGTCAGGCTCACCACGGCCTCGCGCGCGTCGAAGGTGCGCATGCCGTTCTTCGTGCGGCGCTGGACCTCGACCTTCTCGGCCGCCGTGAACTGCTCGGCGGCGCGCTGCGCCACCGCGGGCTCCACGCCGTCCAGGCGCAGCTCCCATACGGAGGCCGTCAGCCGGTCGGCGAGTCCCGAGGTGCGGGACTCGACGGCGTCGACGATGTCGAGCCCGGCGGGCATCGACTCGTCGAGGAGTTCGCGGAGCTTGTCCGGGTCGCGCGGTGCGGTGAGCGCGATCTCCAGGTACTCGGCCTCACTGCCCGTGCCGGTGGGTGCGGCATTGGCGTACGACACCTTGGGGTGCGGGGTGAAGCCCGCCGAGTACGCCATGGGCACCTCGGCGCGGCGCAGCGCACGCTCGAAGGCGCGCTGGAAGTCACGGTGGCTGGTGAACCGGAGGCGGCCGCGCTTGGTGTAGCGCAGTCGGATGCGCTGCACCGCGGGTGCGGGCGGCGGGCCTACGGGCTGTCGCTTGCCCAGTGTCGTCAGTCCTTCATGAGTGCGGTCGTACTGCTGCCTAGAGTACGTGTGTCGGGCGTGTCGGGTTCCCGCCGGGCCACCGGAACCGCCTCGCGCGGCGCTCCGAACAGCATGCGCCGTACGTCGGCGCGCGCCTGACGGGCGGTGTCCCTGGCGGAGGCGAGGGCGCGCCGCGTGGTGCGGCCGACGCTCCGGGCGGCCGTGGCGACGGGCTTCCACAGCGCGTCGCGGATGACGTGCCCGACGGGCGTGAGCACCGTGCGGTACACCCACCTGACCGGCTCGACGAAGATCCACCGAAGGAGTGTGCCGAGGAAGCGGCCCACGGCGCGGGAGATGTGTCCGGCGATGCGCCACGCGTGTCCGAAGGCGTCGGCGATCTCCCGCGCGACGACGGCGATCGCCCGCCCGATGGGGGTGAGCACCCAGCGCCACAGGGCGACGAGGGGCACGACGAAGATCCAGCGGAGCAGCGTGGCGATGCCGCGGCCGACCGGCGAGAGCACGGCCCGGTACAGCCAGACGGCGGGCGCCACGATCAGCGTCCGCACCAGCCAGGCGATCGCGATGCCGACCGGCACGACGACGTACCGCCACAGCCCCACCCACGGCCACACGAACACGGCCTTGCCCAGCCAGACGAGGCCGACCCACAGGGCGTGTCCGACCGGCGTCAGCACGCGCGCGTAGAGCCACGTCGCGGGGATGACGAAGAGGACCCGGCCCAGCCAGGCGATGCCGTGTCCGATGGGCGTCAGCACGCGCGCGTAGAGCCACATCACCGGGATGACGAACAGGCCGCGGCCGAGCCAGGCGAGGCCCTTGCCGACCGGCACGAGCACGTACCGCCACAGGCCGACCCACGGCCACACGAAGACAACCTTGCACAGGAACGTCAGTACCGCGCCGATGGCCCGCCCGACGGGGCGCAGCGCGTTGCGGTAGAGGAAATTGCCGCACACGGCGAGCGCGTCCCACACCAGGCGCACGGGGACGACGAGCACGAGCACGACGATCCGCACCGGGATGCGGATCGCGACGGCGAGACATCCGTCGGCCTGCGCGGGCGCCAAGGGCGGTACGGGCGTCGCAGGCCGCGCGGGCAGCACGGGCTCCGCGACCTGCTGGTCAGGCCGTTTTTCCAGGTCCATGTTGTCCTAGACGCGCGCGGCGCCGGTTCGGATCCAGTACCGCAGTTTCCCGCTGCGTTCGTCCTCGAACGTGCCGCCCGCGGCCTCGATGACCTTGCGCGAGCCGATGTTGTCGGTGTCGCAGGTCACCAGGACGGATTCCAGGCCGAGTCGGGCGGCGTGCGGGAGGCAGGCGCGGAGCATGTCGGTGGCGTGGCCGCGGCGTCGGGCGGTGGGGCGGACGTCGTAGCCGATGTGGCCGCCGTACTCGCGCAGGAAGCGGGTGGCGATGGTGTGCCGGACGGTGATCCGGCCGAGGTAGGCGGCGCCGTCGACGTACCAGAGGGTCGTGACGGGGACGGAGTGCGCCGCGGTGGGGTGCTCGGCGGCGCGGACCTCGGCGACGTACGCCTCGAAGACCGCCGGGTCGCGCCAGCGCCGGCCGTACTCGCGCAGGGTGGCGCCGAGCGTCGTGTCGTCGTCGGGCCCGCCCCGGCCCTCGGCCCGGAACTCCTCCATCGCGGCGATGAAGGAGCGGTGCACCAGGCCGGAGGGCGGGGCGAGTCGAGGCACTGTCAGGTGTCTCGGCTACTTCACGACGGTGAGCGGCAGGAGCTTCTTGCCGGTGGGGCCGATCTGGATGTGCGTGTCCATCTGCGGGCAGACGCCGCAGTCGAAGCACGGGGTCCAGCGGCAGTCCTCGACCTCGGTCTCGTCGAGCGAGTCCTGCCAGTCCTCCCAGAGCCAGTCCTTGTCGAGGCCGGAGTCCAGGTGGTCCCAGGGCAGCACTTCTTCGTAGGTGCGCTCGCGCGTGGTGTACCAGTCGACGTCGACGCCCATCTCGGGCAGCGTCTTCTCGGCGCAGCGCATCCAGCGCTCGTACGAGAAGTGCTCACGCCAGCCGTCGAAGCGGCCGCCCTCTTCGTAGACGGCGCGGATGACGGCGCCGATGCGGCGGTCGCCGCGCGAGAGCAGGCCCTCGACGATGCCGGGCTTGCCGTCGTGGTAGCGGAAGCCGATCGAGCGGCCGTACTTCTTGTCGCCGCGGATCTTGTCGCGGAGCTTCTCCAGGCGGGCGTCCGTCTCCTCGGAGGAGAGCTGCGGGGCCCACTGGAAGGGCGTGTGGGGCTTCGGCACGAAGCCGCCGATCGACACCGTGCAGCGGATGTCGTTCGATCCCGAGACCTCGCGGCCCTTCTGGATGACCTTGGTCGCCATGTCGGCGATCTGCAGGACGTCGTCGTCGGTCTCGGTGGGCAGGCCGCACATGAAGTACAGCTTCACCTGGCGCCAGCCGTTGCCGTACGCGGTCGAGACGGTGCGGATGAGGTCTTCCTCGGACACCATCTTGTTGATGACCTTGCGCATGCGCTCGGAGCCGCCCTCGGGGGCGAAGGTCAGGCCCGACCTGCGGCCGTTCCTGGTCAGCTCGTTGGCGAGGTCCACGTTGAAGGCGTCGACACGGGTCGAGGGGAGGGACAGGCCGATCTTGTCCTCCTCGTACCGGTCGGCGAGGCCCTTGGCGACCTCGGCGATCTCGCTGTGGTCGGCGGAGGAGAGCGAGAGCAGGCCGACCTCCTCGAAGCCGGTCGCCTTGAGGCCCTTGTCCACCATGTCGCCGATGCCGGTGATGCTTCGCTCCCGTACGGGGCGCGTGATCATGCCGGCCTGGCAGAAACGGCAGCCGCGGGTGCAGCCGCGGAAGATCTCCACGGACATGCGCTCGTGGACGGTCTCGGCGAGCGGGACGAGGGGCTGCTTCGGGTAGGGCCACTCGTCGAGGTCCATGACGGTGTGCTTGGACACGCGCCACGGCACGCCGCTGCGGTTGGGGACGACGCGGCCGATGCGGCCGTCCGGGAGGTACTCGACGTCGTAGAACGCCGGGATGTAGACGGAGCCGGTCCTGGCGAGGCGGAAGAGGACCTCCTCGCGGCCGCCGGGGCGGCCCTCGGCCTTCCAGGCGCGGATGATCTCCGTCATGTCGAGCACGGCCTGCTCGCCGTCGCCGATGATCGCGGCGTCGATGAACTCGGCGATCGGCTCGGGGTTGAAGGCGGCGTGACCGCCCGCGAGGACGATGGGGTCCTCGACGGTGCGGTCCTTGGCCTCCAGCGGGATGCCCGCGAGGTCCAGGGCGGTCAGCATGTTCGTGTACCCGAGCTCGGTGGAGAAGCTCAGGCCGAAGACGTCGAAGGCGCCGACGGGGCGGTGCGAGTCGACGGTGAACTGGGGCACCTGGTGCTCGCGCATCAGGGCCTCCAGGTCGGGCCACACGCTGTAGGTGCGCTCGGCGAGCACGCCCTCGCGCTCGTTGAGGACCTCGTAGAGGATCATGACGCCCTGGTTGGGCAGTCCCACCTCGTACGCGTCGGGGTACATGAGCGCCCAGCGGACGTCGCAGGATTCCCACGGCTTGACGGTGGAGTTCAGCTCACCGCCGACGTACTGGATGGGCTTCTGCACATGCGGGAGCAGAGCTTCGAGCTGTGGGAAGACCGATTCGGCAGACATCGCGGACCTTCATGAGCTGGCAGGGGTGACCATCAAGCGTACCCCGGCGTTCAGCTCCCCAGCGCCGACCTCACTTTCGCGCGGGACGCCTCGGCCCACACCTCGGGCAGTTCCCGCTCGCGGTCCTTGCCCGCCGCCTCCTCCTGGCCGTACAGGAGGCCCCAGGTGAACGCGGACTCCCCCGCCAGGTGTGCCTGGATGGCGAGGGCGCGCAGGGCCTCGCGCGCGACGACGCTGTCCTGGTGGTCGCCCAGCACCTTCTGGACGGACTTCATGCGCTTGGCGAACTTCCTGGCGGGTTTGCCGAGCGCGGGGGTCGCTGCCTCGCCCGCGTACCGGGCGCGCTTGGCGGCCTTGCGGGCCTCGTGCAGGGCCACGTCGCGGTCCTGGCCCGGGGGCAGGCTCAGGGCGTGCTCGATGCGGGTGGCGAGGCGGGCGTAGTCCTTGAGGGCCGCCTTGACGAGGGCCTTCTCGGGCGGCGCATCGGCCGCGGGACGCAGCGGGGGCGCGGCGAGCAGGGCGTCGAGGCTGTCGAGGAGGGCGAGGTAGCGCTTGCTCTCCAGAACGGCGACCGTCCTGCGCCGGGAGCCCGCGCCGCGGGCGACGGTCCAGATGCGCAGACGGCCGCGGACCGGGCCGAGGAGGAGGGTCCTGGGCAGCGCGCCGATGCGTTCGGTGAGCCGCTCGGTGAGGACTTCCTGGTCGCGGTCGACGCCCAGCTCGGCTGCGAGCCACTTCAGCTCTTCGCCGACGGGGTCGGTGACCGTGCGGTCGAGGACGTTCCGGTACGACTTGAAGGCGCTGCGCAGCCGCCTCGTGGCGACCCGCATCTGGTGCACGGAGTCGGGCAGGTCGCGGCGGACGGCGGGGTCGAGGGCCAGGAGGGCGTCGCGCTGGGTGCGGAGGCGGGCGAGGACGTGGTCTCCGGAGGAGACGGGTGTGTGGTCCTCAAGACGGACGACGGCGTGTCCTGTGCCCTCGTCGTCGGTCCACTTGCCCTCTGAGTCCATCGGCGCCGTCGTGCGCAGGCCGCGGGTCAGCTTCGATGACCACATCGAGCGTTTGACGCCCGCCTTGCGGAGCTTCTTGTCGACCTTGTCGAGCAGTTGCGGGTCGCCGTCGTCGGCGAGTTCGACCTCCAGTTCGGACCAGCCGATGCGCTCCCCGCCGGGGGCGCACCGCTCGGCGTGCACCGTGTCGAGGGCGACCTCGGCGAGCATGGCGCCTTCGGCGTCGACGAGGTGCCGCACGTGCCGGGTGGTCTCCAGGCGGAGCAGCGGCACCAGTTCGGCCTCGCGCACCCGGGCGCGCACGAGACCGAGCAGGGCGCGGGGCACCGTGTCCGAGAGCGGCGCGTGGACCTCGTCGCGCACGCCCTCGGCGAGCGACACGGGGAGCTTCAGGTGCCAGCCCGCGTCGTGGCCCCCGGTGCGGCGCCGCAGCGTGATGGAGGCCGCGGCGAGCCGCTGGTCGGGGGTGTCCCAGTAGACGGCGTCCAGGTCCGCCGTGCCTTTGTCGACGACGCCCGCGACCCCGGTGACTCTGGTGAGGTCGGGCAGCTCTGTGCCCGCTGTGACGTCGTACTTCCGCTCGATCTCGCGCTTCGTCTCCGCCATGAATTGAATCTAGACGCGAAATCGAACGGCAAACATGGCTGCGGCGCCACCGGCTTCCGCTAGGCCGACATCGGCCGTTGCACCTTGATCGACTGGAGCAGTCCGACCGCCACCCAGACCGCGAACATCGACGAGCCTCCGTACGAGACGAAGGGCAGCGGAAGGCCCGCGACCGGCATGATGCCGAGGGTCATCCCGATGTTCTCGAAGGCCTGGAAGGCGAACCACGCGATGATGCCGGCGGCGACGATGGTGCCGTAGAGCTCGGTGGTCTCGCGGGCGATGCGGCAGGCGCGCCACAGGACGACACCGAGCAGGACCAGGATCGCGCCCGCGCCCACGAAGCCGAGCTCCTCACCGGCGACGGTGAAGACGAAGTCGGTCTGCTGCTCGGGGACGAACTGTCCGGTGGTCTGCGAGCCCTTGAAGAGGCCGGTGCCGGTCAGGCCGCCCGAGCCGATCGCGATGCGCGCCTGGTTGGTGTTGTAGCCGACGCCCGCCGGGTCGAGTGCGGGGTTGGCGAAGGCCGCGAAGCGCGCGATCTGGTAGTCGTCGAGGACGCCCAGCTGCCATATGGCGACACCGCCGGCGACGCCCGTGCCGAGCAGCCCGAACACCCAGCGGTTGGAGGCGCCGGAGGCGAGCAGCACGCCGAGCACGATCATCGCCATCACCATGACCGAGCCGAGGTCGGGCATGAGCAGGACGATCATTATCGGAACGGCGGCCAGGCCGAGGGCCTGGAGGACGGTGCGGTGGTCGGGGTGGTCGCGGTCGCCCGCGTCGACGCGGGCCGCGAGCAGCATCGCCATGCCCAGGATGATCGTGATCTTCACGAACTCGGAGGGCTGGAGCGAGAAGCCGCCGCCGAGCACGATCCACGCGTGGGCGCCGTTGATCGTCGCGCCGAGCGGGGTGAGGACGAGCAGGACCAGGAAGACGGAGATGCCGTAGAGGATCGGCACGGCCGTGCGCAGGGTGCGGTGGCCGAGCCAGACGGTGCCGATCATCAGGGCGAAGCCGATGCCGGTGTTCAGGACGTGTTTGAGCGCGAAGGAGTACGGGTCGTCGCCGACGAGCTCGGTGCGGTTGCGGGTCGCCGAGTAGACGAGCGCGGTGCCGATCCCGGAGAGGGCGATCGCCGCGATCAGCATGGGCCAGTCGAGTCGGCGCACTATCGAGTCGCGGGCCAGGAGCCGCGACACCCCGGAGCGCTCCGGGCCGTATCCGGAGACGGAGAAGCCGTTGCCGGTCATCAGTCGCGCCTCCAGTCGGCCGGCGGGCCGGCCAGTTGCTGCTCGGCCGGGGGCTTGGGGGCCGCGGGCTTGTACGGCTTGATCTTCGGGGAGTGGATGGAGCCGTCGGGCTTGATCTTCGGCAGGTTCTTCTGCGGCTGGGGCAGGAGCGCCTTCTTCACGTCCTGCTTGCCCTCGTCGTCCAGGCCGTAGATCGCGTTGTAGATCTGGCGGACGGCGGGGCCGGATGCGCCGGAGCCCGTACCGCCCTGGGAGATCGTCATGACGATCGTGTAGTCCTTGGTGTACGTCGCGAACCACGAGGTGGTCTGCTTGCCGTAGACCTCGGCGGTACCGGTCTTGGCGTGCATCGGGATCTTGTCCTGCGGCCATCCCTGGAACCGCCAGGCCGCCGTGCCGCGCGTGGCGACGTCGGCGAGAGCACCGTCTATGTCCTTCTGCGTCTTGGCGTCGAAGGGCAGCTTGCCGTGCGACTTGGGCGCGATCTCCTCGACCTGCCGGCCGTCGGCGCTGACGATCGCCTTGCCGACGGTCGGGTTGTACAGGGTGCCGCCGTTGGCGATGGCGGAGTAGATCGTGGCCATCTGTATGGGCGTCACGAGGGTGTCGCCCTGGCCGATGGAGTAGTTGACGGAGTCACCGGCGCGCATCTTCATGCCTTCGAGGCAGTTCTCGTAGGCGATGCGTTCGGCGTAGTCGCCGCCGCTCTTCTTGCCCTGCTTGCACCAGGCGTCCTTGTTGGCCTTCCAGTAGTCCTTCTTCCACTGGCGGTCGGGGACGCGTCCGGTGACCTCGTTGGGGAGGTCGATGCCGGTCTCCTTGCCGAGGCCGAACTGGTGGGCGGTCTTGTAGAACCAGTCCTTGGGGTCCTTGACCGGCTTGTTCCCGCCGTCCTTGCGCCACTGGTCGTGCGACAGCTTGTAGAAGACGGTGTCGCAGGAGACTTCGAGGGCCTGGCCGAGGGTGATCGAGCCGTGGCCCTTGGACTCGTAGTTCTTGAAGGTCTGGCCGCCGATGGAGTACGAGCTGGGGCACGGGTAGCGGCCGTTGAAGTCGTAGCCCGCGTTGACCGCGGCGGTCGTCGGGATGACCTTGAAGATGGAGCCCGGGGCGGCCTGGCCCTGGATGGCGCGGTTCAGCAGCGGATAGTTGGACTTCTTGCCGGTGAGCCGCGCGTAGTCCTTGCCGGAGATGCCGCCGACCCAGGCGTTCGGGTCGTACGACGGGTTGGAGGCCATGGAGACGACGCGTCCGGTCTTGTTCTCCATGACGACGACGGCGCCCGCGTCCGCCTTGTAGTTTTCGTTGGTGTTCTTGTCGAACTCCTTGCGGGCCTTCTTCATCGCGTCGTTCAGCCAGTACTCGGCGACGGCCTGCACGCGCGCGTCGATGCTGGTGACGACGTTCGCCCCGGGCCGCGCGTCGTCCGACTCGGCCTCGCCGATGACCCGGCCGAGGTTGTCCACTTCGTAGCGGGTCACGCCGGCCTTGCCGCGCAGCTGCTTGTCGTACGTGCGCTCCAGGCCCGAGCGGCCGACCATGTCCGAGCGGAGGAACGGCGAGTCGGTGTTCTCGGCCTTCTTGATCTCCTCGTCCGTGACGGGCGAGAGGTAGCCGAGGACCTGCGCGGTGTTGGACTTGCCGGGGGCGGCGTAACGCCGCACGGCCGTGGGCTCGGCGGTGATGCCGGGGAAGTCCTCGGAGCGCTCGCGGATCTGCAGGGCCTGCTTGGGCGTCGCCTCGTCGGTGATGGGGATGGGCTGGTACGGCGAGCCGTTCCAGCAGGGCTGCGGCGTCTTGGCGTCGCAGAGGCGGACCTTGCCCTCGACCTCTTCGGCCTTCATGTCGAGGACGTCGGCGAGCTTGGTGAGGACCGCCTTGCCGTCGTCCTTCATCTTCATCAGGTCGGTGCGGGACGCGGAGACGACCAGACGGGTCTCGTTGTCGGCGATGGGCACGCCCCGGGCGTCCAGGATCGAGCCGCGCACGGCGGGCTGGACGACCTGCTGGACGTGGTTGCCGGAGGCCTCCTCGGCGTACTCGTCGCCGTTGCGGACCTGGAGGTACCAGAGGCGGCCGCCGAGGGTGAGCAGGAGGGAGACGACGAGGATCTGGATGATGACGAGACGGATCTGGACGCGTGGGGTCCGGCCCGTCTCGGGAATGTTGGTCACTTCTTCCCTCCCCTGGGACGTCCCGCGGTGCGGTCAGCGAAGTGCTTCGCCTTCACAGGCGCTTGACCCCCTTGATGCGTCCGGCGCGGGCGACACGGGCCTTGGCGGCCTTCGCCCGCAGGCCGCTGCCGCGCTGGTTGCCGATGCTCAGGCCGGTGCCGGAGGAGAGCCAGCCGGAGGAGACGTCGGCCGCCTTGTTGGCGGGTCCGTTCTCCCCGAGCGGGTCGTTGTCGGCGCGCCGGGCAAGGGCGATGATCAGCGGCACGGTGAACGGGGCGAGCAGCAGGTCGTAGAGCGCGGCGGTGAACAGGAGCCCGACCAGGCCCACATGGCGGGCGGCGGTGTCGCCGACGAGGGAGCCGACGCCCGCGTACAGCAGCGTCGAGCCGATGGCGGCGCTGACGACCACGACGAGCGGTCCGGTGGCGGAGCGGAGCCGTCCGCCGTCGGGCTTGGCGAGGCCCGCGAGGTAGCCGATGACGCAGAGCACCAGCGCGTACCGGCCCGCGGCGTGGTCGGCGGGCGGCGCCAGGTCGGCGAGGAGGCCCGCGCCGAAGCCGACGAGGGCGCCGCCGACATGGCCGTAGACCAGGGCGAGGCCGAGGACGGTGAGCAGGACGAGGTCCGGGACCGCGCCCGGCAGCTGGAGCCGCGCCAGGACGCTGACCTGGATGACCAGGGCGACGACGACGAGGGTGGCGGACAGCAGGATTCGGTTGAAGCGCATGGGTCCGGTCTCCTACTGCTCGTCGTTGCCGGCGTCGGCGCCGTCCACCGGCCGTCCCGACGGGGTGGCCGTGACGGTCACGGTCGGGGTCGGCTTGGGCTTTTCGGGCTTCTTCGGCAGGACCGTGTCGCGCGGGTCCTCACGGGGCGCTTCGACGACGACGCCGACGATGTCGAGCTTGGTGAACCCGACGTACGGCTTCACGTAGACGTTGCGGGTGAGGTCGCCGCCCGACGGGTCGACGCGGACGATCTCGCCGACGGGCACGCCCGGCACGAACGGCTTGTCCTTGCGCGAGCCGAAGGTGACCAGGCGGTCGCCCTTCTTGACCTCGGCCTTGCCGTTGAGCAGCTGGACGGAGAGCGGACGGTCGCCCTGTCCGGTGGCGAAGCCGAGCTCGTCGGTCTTCTCCATGCGCGTGCCGACGGTGAAGTCGGGGTCGTTGGCGAGCAGGACGGTCGAAGTGTTCGGGCCGACCGTGGTGACGCGGCCGACCAGTCCGTCGCCGTTCAGGACGGTCATGTCGCGCTTGATGCCGTCGTTGGCGCCGGCGTCGATGGTGACGGTCCAGGAGAAGCCCTGGGCCGCTCCTATGCCGATGACCTCGGCGCCCTTGATGCCGTACTGCCCTGCGCCCGCTGTCTTCAGCATGCTGTCGAGCTGGCGTACGCGGCTGCGGTTGCGGTCGTCGCTGCCGAGCTTGGCCTTCAGCGCGGCGTTCTGGCGCTCCAGTTCGGCGATGCGGTTGTGGCGTTCACCGGAGTCGCGCACCGCGCCGATGGCGTTGCCGATCGGGTCGACGGCGGAGGACATGCCCTCCTCGACCGGACCGAAGACGGTGGCGGCGGCCCGGCGGGCACCGTCGACCGGTGAGTCCTCGCCGCCGCGGATGTCCACCGTGATCAAAGCGAACGCGATGGCTACCAGCAGCACCAGGAGCAGCCGGCTCTCTCGTGTGTCCCTCACGTGCGGCGGCGTGCCTTCCTCAATCGGATTCCGTGGAATCTGCGGGTTCCACGAGGTTCTGGGGAATTGTCGTGCCTTACGGGAATTGCGTGTCGTGCCTCTATATCAACGATCCGCCGCACGAGGCGGCAGGCACTCGTACGGCGGATCTTCGCGCGTCAGATCATCTGCGCGGCTGGGCGTCCAGCACCTGCTGCAACGCCTCGAACTCCTCGACGCACTTTCCGGAGCCGAGCGCCACGCTGTCCAGCGGGTCCTCGGCGATGTGGATCGGCATGCCGGTCTCCCGGCGCAGCCGCTCGTCGAGGCCGCGCAGCAGGGCGCCGCCGCCGGTGAGAACGATTCCTCGGTCCATGACGTCGCCCGACAGCTCGGGCGGGCACTTGTCGAGGGTGGTCTTGACCGCGTCCACGATCGCGTTGACCGGCTCCTCGATGGCCTTGCGGACCTCGGCGGCGGAGATGACGACGGTCTTGGGCAGCCCGGAGACCAGGTCCCTGCCGCGGATCTCGGTGTGCTCGTCGGCGTCCATGTCGTACGCCGAACCGATGGTGATCTTGATCTGTTCGGCGGTGCGCTCGCCGAGGAGGAGGGAGTACTCCTTCTTGATGTGCTGGATGATCGCGTTGTCCAGCTCGTCGCCGGCGACGCGGATCGACTGTGCCGTGACGATTCCGCCGAGGCTGATGACCGCGACCTCGGTGGTGCCGCCGCCGATGTCGACCACCATGTTGCCCGTGGCCTCGTGGACCGGGAGGCCGGAGCCGATGGCCGCGGCCATGGGCTCCTCGATGATGTGCACCTGGCGCGCGCCGGCCTGCGAGGAGGCCTCGATGACGGCGCGGCGCTCGACGCCGGTGATGCCGGAGGGCACGCAGACGACGACGCGCGGGCGGGCGAGGTAGCGCCGCTTGTGGATCTTCAGGATGAAGTAGCGGAGCATGCGCTCGGTGATCTCGAAGTCGGCGATCACGCCGTCCTTCAGAGGGCGCACCGCGACGATGTTGCCGGGCGTGCGCCCGATCATCTTCTTCGCTTCTGCGCCGACCGCGAGAATGCCACCGGTGTTGGTGTTGATCGCGACGACGGACGGCTCGTTGAGTACGATCCCCCGACCCCTGACGTACACCAGCGTGTTGGCGGTCCCGAGGTCGACAGCCATGTCACGGCCGATGAACGACATGTTGTTCCCCATGAGGATGCGTCTGGCCTTCCCTAGTGGAGCGTGTGATGGCTTTTTAGGTAGGCGAGGTGGGTGCTGTGTGGCAGTGGAGGCTTCCATCGTAGTCTCGGCTGCGCGAACACGGCGCTAGGGTCTTCGCCATTGTCAGCAGATGATGGGCCGCCTCGCTCTTGGAGACGTGCCATCGGAGGCACGGGTTCCCCCGATTGGGGCGCATATGCCAAAGGACGGCCGAATTCCTTCGGCCGTCCAGGGCAGGAACGGTGCACTCCTGACTCCGGGTCAGAAGACTGTGCGTCGGACTAGACGACGCCCGGGAAGAAGATCTTGAGCTCGCGCTCCGCGGACTCCTCCGAGTCCGAGGCGTGGATCAGGTTCTCCCGGACGATCGTGCCGAAGTCGCCGCGGATCGAGCCCGGCGCCGCGGCGATCGGGTCGGTCGGACCGGCGAGCCCGCGCACGCCCTCGATGACCCGCTCGCCCTCGACGACGAGCGCGACGACGGGACCGGACGACATGAAGGCGACCAGCGGCTCGTAGAAGGGCTTGCCCTTGTGCTCGCCGTAGTGCTGCTCCAGGGTCTCCTGGTCCAGCGAACGCAGCTCCAGCGCGGAGATCGTCCAGCCCGCCTTGCGCTCGATGCGGCCGATGATCTCGCCGATCAGGCCACGACGGACGGCGTCGGGCTTCAGCAGGACGAGGGTGCGCTGGCTCATGTGCGGCTCCAAGAGGTGTTCGTACGATCGATGCGATCGGGTGGGATTGGGCCGCACGATACCGGGGTCGGCTACGCCGCGTTACCTCCGGCCTCCGGCTGCCCCTCCGCCATGGCCGCGAAGCGGGCCTTCGCCTCGTCGATCTTGCGGCCGAAGTGGACCGAAGCCCACCAGATGGCCGCGAAGACGGCGCCCAGGAAGAACATCGTCGGCACCACGAAACCGCTCGCGATCAGCGCGACCTGCAGGGCCCAGCCGAGCTGCACCCCGCCGGGCCGGGTGACCATCCCGCAGAGCAGGAGGCTCACCACCATCGCGATGCCGCAGACCGTCCAGACCGTGCCCATGGACAGGTCGTCGTCCTTCATGGCGACCAGGCCCGCGAAGCCGATCACGAAGAACTCGCCGATCAGCGTCGAAGCGCAGAGCGTACGCACAGGAATTCAGCCTCTCCCCAGGAGCAGTCGGGCCTCGCCGACCGTGATGACGGAACCAGTGACGAGGACGCCGCCGCCCGCGTACTCCCCCTCTTCCTCGGCGAGGGTGATCGCCGCCTCCAGCGCGTCGTCGAGGCGCGGCTCGACCTGCACGCGGTCGTCACCGAAGACCTCCACGGCGAGTCCGGCGAGGGTGTCCGCGTCCATCGCGCGATGGCTGGAGTTCTGCGTGACGACGACCTCGGCGAAGATCGGCTCGAAGGCCTCCAGAAGCCCCTTCACGTCCTTGTCGTCGCTCGCGCCGACCACGCCGATGAGCCGGCTGAAGTCGAAGACCTCGCTGATCGCGGCGGAGGTGGCGCGGGCGCCGGCCGGGTTGTGCGCGGCGTCCAGGACGACGGTCGGCGAACGGCGCACGACTTCGAGCCTGCCCGGCGAGGACACGGACGCGAACGCCTTGCGGATCGCGTCGATGTCCAGCGGGCGCGCGTGCTGCGAGCCGATGCCGAAGAACGCCTCCACGGCGGCGAGCGCCACCGCGGCGTTGTGCGCCTGGTACTCGCCGTGCAGCGGCAGGAACACCTCTTCGTACTCCCCGCCGAGGCCACGGAGCGTCAGGAGCTGGCCGCCGACCGCCACCTGACGGGAGACGACGCCGAACTCCAGGCCCTCGCGGGCGACCGTCGCGTCGACCTCGACGGCCTTCTTCAGCAGGACCTGCGCGGCGTCCACGGGCTGCTGCGCCATGATCACCGTGGCGTCCTGCTTGATGATGCCGGACTTCTCCTTGGCGATCTCGCCCGGCGTGTTGCCCAGGCGGTCGGTGTGGTCAAGGTCGATGGGGGTGATGACGGCGACGGAGCCGTCGATCACGTTCGTCGCGTCCCAGCTGCCGCCCATGCCGACCTCGACGACGGCCACGTCCACGGGGGCGTCCGCGAACGCCGCGTACGCCATGCCGGTGAGGACCTCGAAGAACGAGAGGCGGTACTCCTGCTGGGAGTCGACCATCTCCACGTACGGCTTGATGTCCTGGTACGCCTCCACGAAGCGCTCCGCCTCGATGGGGGCGCCGTCCAGGCTGATCCGCTCGGTGATCGACTGGACGTGGGGCGAGGTGTACCGCCCCGTGCGCAGGTCGAAGGCGGAGAACAGGGCCTCGATCATGCGGGCCGTGGACGTCTTGCCGTTCGTGCCCGTGATGTGGATCGAGGGGTACGCGCGCTGCGGCTCGCCCAGGACGTCCATCAGCGCGGCGATGCGGCTGACGGACGGCTCCAGTTTCGTCTCGCCCCAGCGGCCCGCGAGCTCCGTCTCCACCTCGCGCAGCGCCCGGTCCACCTCCGGGTCGGTGGGACGCGCGGGGACACCGCTCTCGGGCGGGCCCGCCTGGGTGCGCAGGGTGCGGCTGCCCGCCTCGATCACGGCGAGGTCGGGGTCGCGGTCGGTTTCGGCCCCGACGATGTCCTCGAAGGCGTCGTCCGGGTCGGCGGGGCTGTCGGCATGGTCGTCGCGCGGGGGGAGATCACTCACGTACGCCAGTCTACGGAGCGGCACCGACAGCCGTCGTCAGGACCTGTCGGTCGGAGCCCGGGACCTTCGTCGGGACCTTCGGCCCGTCCGATTCGGGACCTTGGTCCCTCCGCTTCGGGGAGCCGCCCGGCAAACTTGGCGATCATGGACATAGGTATCGACCTCGGCACTGCGAACACCCTCCTCTATGTGCGCGGCAAGGGGATCGTGCTCAATGAGCCGTCGGTGGTCGCCGTGCGGGCGGACAAGGGCGGCAAGAGCGGGGTGCTCGCCGTGGGGACGGAGGCCAAGGAGACGATCGGGCGTACGCCCGGGTCCATCACCGCCATCCGGCCGCTGCGCGACGGCGTGATCAGCGACTACGAAGCGGCCGAGGAGCTGATCCGGCACTTCGTGCGCAAGGCCGTGCCGGGGCGTCGTCCCCGTACGCGCATGGTCGTCTGCGTGCCGAGCGGCGTCACTCCTGTGGAGCGGCGCGCCATCGTGCACGCCTCCCAGCGGGCCGGGGCGCGCGCCGTCCATCTCGTCGAGGAGCCCATGGCGGCGGCCATCGGCGCGGGGCTGCCGGTCGCCGAGCCCCGCGGGTCGATGGTCGTCGACATCGGCGGCGGCACGACCGAGGTCGCGGTGATCTCCCTGGGCGGCATCGTCACGGCCCAGTCCCTGCGGGTCGGCGGCGACCGGCTCGACACGGCCATCACCGACTACGTCCGCAAGGAGCACGCGCTGCTCATCGGCGAGCGCACCGCCGAGGACATCAAGGTCGGCATCGGGTCGGCGTGGCCGGTGCCGGGCGAGGACGCGCTGGAGATGCGGACGTTCACGGTGCGGGGGCGGGAGAAGGTGGGCGGTCTGCCGAAAACGCTCGACCTGACGGCGCGTGAGGTGCGGGCGGCGCTCGACGAGCCCGTCGAGCAGATCATCGCGGCGGTGAAGACGACGCTGGAGGAGTGCCCGCCTGAGCTCTCCGGCGACATCATGGAGCACGGCATCGTGCTCACGGGTGGCGGTGCGCTGCTTCCCGCGCTTGATCTGCGCATCGCATCGGCCACGGGGATTCCGGTGTTCGTGGCGGACGATCCGCTGGACAGCGTGGCCATGGGGTGCGGGAAGTGTGTGGAGGACTTCGACGGGCTCGAGCGGGTGATGTCGGCGGCGTAGGCGGGCGGCGTAGGCGGGCGGCGTAGGCGGGCGGCGTCGTTGTACCGGTTGGCGGCTTGAGCTCGGTCGCCTCCCGTGTGCGGGGGGGGGCGGGTACGCGCCGGGATGTCCGTCCTCGCCATCCCTGCGCCGCGTCGTCCTGCCTCTTGCCCGGTGCGTTTCGCGCCGTGCTCCGGGCGGACATCCCGGCACGTCCCCTCACACCGTCCCGCGGCTGCGGGTCGTGGCGGCGAATGGCACCATCCCTCGCGTCGTTTTGCGGCTGCGGGTCTTGGCGGCGAACGGCACGTGCCCCCGCGTCGTCTCGCGGCTGCGGGGCCTGGCGGCCGAGCGCACCATCCCTCACGCCGTCCCGCGGCTGCGGGGCCTGGCGGCCGACCGCACCATCCCGCGGCTGCGGGGCCTGGCGGCGGACGGTGCCATTCCTCGCGTTGGCTCGCGGCTTGGGGTCTTCAGGGCGGGTCGCCTGTGGACAGGGTTGCGTGGACCTCGTACGTGGATGTCTTCGGGCCCGCCTCGAACGTGCCGCCGACCGCTCTGATCCGTTCCGCCATGCCCGTCGTGCCCGTGCCCGCGGAGACCGGGGCGGCGGGCGGGGCCGCGGTGGGGAGCGGGTTGGTGACCGTGATGTGGAGGCGGCCGCCGTGCAGGGCCACGCGGACGGCGACCCGCTCGCCCGGCGCGTGTTTCGCCGCGTTCGTCAGGCACTCCTGGACCACCCGGTGCACGGCCGCCTGCCGGAGCGGTGAGAGCGCGTGGGCCTCGTCGTCGATCAGGAGGTCGACGGGGCTGCCTGCGCGGGCGCTGCGCTCGGCCAGTTCGGGCAGGGCGCTGAGGCCCGGCGTGGGGGCGCCGTCCGTGCCGCGCTGCACGATGATCTCGTTCAGCATCCGGTGCGCGCTGCGTGCCGTCTCCGAGAGCTCATCGAAGCCGTCCTCGAAGGGACCGCCCTCGGCCCGGCGCGCCAGTACCTGCGAGCGGACGCTGAGGAGCGTCAGCTCGCGGCCCACGAAGTCGTGCACGTCCCGCGCGATGCGGGCCCGCTCCCGCTGGACCGCGTGCAGCGTCTCCGTCTCCACGCGCTGCGCCTCCAGCGCGCGGACCAGGTCCTGCCGGTTCGCGGCGACCCCGACGCCCGCGGCGAGCACCCCGATCGGGACGACCAGGCTGGAGAACTCGCCGAGCGTGTCCCCCCGGTGCACCGGCCAGCCCGGCAGGTTGAACATCACGTACGCGAACGCGACGTATCCGACGACGCCGATCGCCCCGGCGAGACGGCCCCGGTAGCGCCCCAGCGAGTACAGCGCGAACTGGGCGAGCGTCAGCTCGTGCAGCCAGCCCAGGAAGCAGAGCGCCACCGCGTACGTCAGCCAGGGCGCCCTGCGGCGCACCAGGAGTGAGCACGCGCCGCCCGCGAGGGCCAGCACGGCCATCGGTCCGTTGAGGGAGTTGTCCGCCTCGGCGAGGCCGGGGACGTCCAGGCTCATCAGCGCGAACGCGCTCAGCGCGGTGAGGACGTCCAACGCGCGCGGCTCCCGCGACCAGCGCCCGCCGAGGCGGCCGGCCGTGGCCGCCGCCTGGCGAATCGCCTGGGCGGCGGGCAAGGTGCGCATGCTCTCCATCATCCAAGGTCTTTCGGCCCGTTCCACCGGACCAACGTCCCTGATTTGGTGATGTGCCGCACTCCTGCGCTTTGCGGATGAACACGTTGAACACGGTCGAACCACTTGGACGTGCACACAACGGGTGTATTTTCGGCGCGGCTGCCCGCTCCCGGCGCGCGCCGGGGGTCAAATCGGACCATGTGGTATGCCCAGAATCCCGCCAGGCGGACCCATCAGCTCGCCGGTGACGCCGGGGTCCTCCTGTGGACCGCGCTGTGGGCCACCGCGGCCGTCGTCGCCTACAGGCTGGCCTGTCTGCTCGCCCTCCCCCGCGCCCTGCAGCAGCACAACGCGCCGCTTCCGCTGGTCGGCGGCCGCGTCGACAACGCGCTGCGCCGGATCGCGGGTGTCGTCGACGCGATGGACCCGGTGACCGTACGGACCGCCGTCGCCGTGGGTGCCGTCGCCCTCTTCGTCGTCCCGGTCGGCCTCGTCCTGAACGCCTGGCTGCCGCGCCGGCTGCGGTGGATCCGGCAGGCCGGCGCCGCCCGTGACCTCGCCGCGTCCGACGACGGCCGCGAACTCCTCGCCCTGCGCACGCTGCTCCGGCCCCTGCACGAGGTGGCCCTCACCGCGTCGGAGATCCCTGACGCGACACCGGGCAGCCTCGCCTGGGGCTGGCGGCACGGTGATCCCGAGACGCTGGACGCGCTGGCCGAGGCGGAGCTCGAACGGCTCGGTCTCGACTTCACGCCGTTGGGCTCGCCGGTGCCGGTGCCGGAGGTGGTCCCGGAAGTGGTGACGGACGTGGCTTCTCACGTCGTGCCCGGGGCGCCCGTGCGGCCGGTTCCCGCGCAGGCCACGGAGGCCGTGGGGGTGGACGAGGCCGGTGGGGGCGTCGGGGTCTCCGGGACCGTCAACGGGCCCGTCGGCTAGCGCCGTGCCGCTGAACCTGCGGTTGACCGCGCAGGTCGCCGAGGCCCTGCTCGCCGCGGTGCCCGAGGGCGCGCTGCTCGTCGGCGCCGACGAGCGGATCGTGGCCGTGAACCGGCGGTTCGTGGAGCTGGCGCGGCTGCAGGACGTCGACACGTCGTCGGGCGCGGCGGTGGACGCCCTCGCCGCCGCCGTCGCGGAGCAGCTGCCCTCGGGCAGCACCTCCCTGCGGCAGCTCAACCGCCGCCAGTTTCCGCGGACCGCGGAGGTCCGCTTCCTCGACGGCCGCGTCGTGCGGACCAGCCGCCGGCCGATCGACGTGGCCGGCGAGCGGGTCGGAGTGCTCTGGCTGGCCGAGGACATCACCGAGCGGCGCCGCCGCGAGACCGACCTGCGACGCCACATCCGAACGCTCGGGGAGCTGGCCCGCGAGCGGTCCGAGTTCACCGCCCGCGCCTCGCACGAGCTGCGCACCCCGCTCGCCACGATCCTCAGCTTCTGCGACCTGCTCGCCCCGCCGTCCGGGGAGCCGCTCTCCGCGGCGCAGGCCACGTACCTCGACACGATCCGGCGCAACGCGCAGCGCATGCAGGAGATGGTCGACGGACTGCTGCACGCGGCGACGGCGACCGCGTCGGGGGGCCGCCAGGAGACGGCGTACGCACGCGTCGACATGGCCCGGCTCCTGGGGCGCCTCACCGGTGAGCTGCAGCCCCGCGCGGAGACCGCGGGCCTCTTCCTGGTCCACGACCACGAACCGGGGCCGCCCGCGTACGCCGATCGCGGCCATCTGGAGAACGCGCTGGCCGCGCTGCTCGACAACGCCGTGAAGTTCACCCCGGCGGGCGGCACGGTGACGGTGTCCGCCCATCCGTACGACGAGCCGGACGGTGCCGGGTGGGAGATCTCGGTCGCCGACACCGGCATCGGGATCCCCAAGGAGTTCCAGGAGGAGGTCTTCACCGAGTTCGTACGCGCCCCCAACGCGCGTCGCGGCGCGTATCCCGGGACCGGGCTCGGGCTCTCCGCCGTCCGGGACGCCGTGCGCCTGCACGACGGGCACGTCGCCGTGCACGGTGGGGAGGGGGAAGGGACGGTCGTGGTGGTGCGGCTGCCGATGGGGCGTCCTGCGGTGGCGGCGCCGGCTGCCGGGCGCGGATGACGGGGTTGCTCGTCGTCGAGGACGACCCCGATCTCGGGCTCGCGCTGCGCACCGTCCTCGACCGGGCCGGTTACGAGACCGTGCTCGCCGAGGACGGCCAGACCGCGCTCCGGCTGCTCTTCGCGGAACGTCCCGCCCTGATGATCCTCGACCTGGTGCTGCCGGGGCTCGACGGGTGGGAGGTGCTCGACCGTACGCGGGACATGACCGACCTGCCCGTCCTGATCCTCTCCGGCCGTACGAGTCCGGCGGAGAAGGTACGGGGGCTCCGCGCGGGCGCCGACGACTACCTGACCAAGCCCTTCGACACGCAGGAGCTGCTGGCCCGCATCGAGGCGCTGCTGCGGCGGAGCCGGCCCGACCAGTGGCGCGGCGACTATGTGGAGGCGGGGCTTCGGATGGTGCCGGAGCGGCGGTCCGCGGTGTGGCAGGGCCGGGAGGTCCGGCTCAGCGACATCGAGTACCGGCTGCTTCAGGTGCTGGTCCGCAACCGGGGGCGCGTCGTCACGAACGAGCAGCTTCTCGACCTGGTGTGGGACTCGCCCGACGGGAGCGGGCGGGAGCGGGTGAAGTTCGCGGTGCTGCGGTTGCGGCGCCGCCTTCTGTCCGTGCCGGAGGCTTCGGGGGTCGAGGATCCGGTGGAGTCGGTACGGGGGGTCGGGTACCGGTATCGCGGGGCGCCGTAGCGGTGGGTTGTTCGTCGGCCGCGGGGCGGTGGGGGCTTGGCGCGCAGTTCCCCGCGCCCCTGGCGGCGACTCCTCGGGGTCGGACATGTCGTACTGCCCCATAGGGCTAAAGACCGGGACCAAAGGCCTGTACCCGGCAATACGGCCATTTGCAACCGTCCCGCAACCGAACGCGATCCGAGGTCGCAACCGTCGCGCCGCACTCTCCAGGGGTACGTCGCCGTAATGTTCCGTTCCTCCTGGAGTGCCCCGCGTGTTCACCCCCACCATCCGCCCCGCCGCCGACGTCGCCGTCGTGCTCGGTACCCGGCCCGAGCTGGTCAAGATGGCACCCCTGGTGCGGGCCCTCGGTCCGGCGGCCCGGGTGATCCATACCGGGCAGCACTACGACGACTCCCTCTCCGGACGGTTCCTCGCCGAGCTCGGGCTGCCCGCGCCCACCCTCCTGGACGGCGTCGGCGGACAGACCCGTGCCGTGCAGATCTCCGTCGCCCTCGCCCAGCTCGACGCGGAGTTCGCCGCCCGCCCGCCGCGCGCCGTCGTCGTACAGGGCGACACCAACGCCGCCCTGTCCGGCGCGCTCGCCGCCAACGCCCGCGGCATCCCCCTCGTCCACATCGAGGCGGGCCTGCGCAGCCACGACCGCGCCATGCCCGAGGAGCACAACCGCGTCCTCATCGACCAGCTCTCCGACGTCCTGTGCGCCGCCACGGAGGACAACCGCGCCAATCTCCTCGCCGAGTCGATCCCCGCCGAGCGGATCGCCGTCACCGGCAACACGGTCGTGGAGGCCGTCCGCGACGCGCTGCCCTCCGACGCCGAGCGCGCCGCACTCCTCGCCGGGCACGGGCTCACCCCCGACTCGTACGTCCTCGCCACCGTCCACCGTCCCGAGAACACCGACGACCCCGCCGCGCTCCGCGCCGTCCTGACCGAACTCGCCGGCCTCGCCCAGCAGTTGCCCGTCCTCGTGCCGCTGCACCCGCGCACCCGCGCCCGCGCCGAGGCCGCCGGGCTCGACGGACTGCTCTCGGCACTCACCCTCCTGCCGCCCATCGGATACGGGGAGTTCCTCGCCCTCGCCCGCCACGCGGCGCTGCTCGTCTCCGACTCCGGCGGTGTGCAGGAAGAGGTCACCGTCCTCGGGCGGCCGCTGGTCGTCGTACGCCGGTCCACCGAGCGGCCCGAGGCCGTGGCCGCGGGGTTCGCCGAGCTCGTCCGGCCCGGGCCCGAGGTCGGACGTGCGGCGCGGCGGCTGCTCGCCGAGGGCCGGGCCGGGCTGTCCCGGCTCGCCGCCACGCCCAGCCCGTTCGGCGACGCACAGGCGTCCCGGCACATCGTCGCGCTCCTGGCGGACCTCACGGCCGAGCAGGCCGTGCCCGCCCCTCTTCAGGCAGCGGCCTGATCTCCCCCGGCTCACGCCCACACCACCTCAGGACCCTCATGCTCACCCCCGACCGGTTCCTCTTCCTCTTCCCCTTCCTCCTTCTTGGGTGCTTCCTCCTCTACTGGGCTGGAGCCCGGTACTCGTACCTGCGCCGTCCCGGGAACGAAAGCGGCGACCCCACCGCCTTCGCCTGGCATTTCTTCGTGCCCTGCCGTGACGAGGAGACCGTCGTGGGAGCCACCGTGAGCCGGTTGCGCGGTGACTTTCCCGCCGCGCACGTGTGGGTCGTCGACGACGCGAGTGACGACCGCACCGCCTCCGTCGTCGCCGCGCTGGCCGAGGACGACGTCCGCGTCCACCTCGTCTCGCGGCGCAGACCCGACGCCCGGGTCGGGAAGGGGGCCGCCCTCAACGCCGCCTACGCCGAGCTCGACGACTTCCTGCCCGCCGACGCCGACCGCTCCCGGGTCGTCGTGTGTGTCGTGGACGCCGACGGGCACCTCGCGCCCGGCGCGCTCGCCGCCGTCAGCGGGCCCGGCGGCTTCGGCGACCCCGAGACGGGCGGCGTGCAGGTCAGCGTGCGGATGCGGAACGTGGACGAGCCGCGGCCGCTGGCCGGGCGGGGGCGCGTCCTCAACGCGGGCGCCAGGCTCCTGGTCCGTATGCAGGACATGGAGTTCGCCGTCTCCAACGCGGGCATGCAGCTGCTGCGCACCCGCACCGGTTCCGTCGGCCTCGGCGGCAACGGGCAGTTCACCCGGCTCACCGCACTCGACCGGATCGCCGCGGCCGAACGCCGCCCCTGGCAGCGCGACGCCCTCCTGGAGGACTACGAACTGGGCCTGCACATGATCCTGGGCGGCTACCGCGTGACCCACATCGCCGACACGTACGTCTCCCAGGAAGGCCTCCCGCACGCCCGCCGCTTCCTGACCCAGCGCACCCGCTGGGCGCAGGGAAACCTGCAGTGCGTGCGGTACGCGCCCCGCATCGTCGGGTCGCGCCACTACTCGGGGCGCGGTGTCCTGGAGACCCTGTACACCTTCATGCAGCCCCTCGCGCACGTCGCGAGCCTCGTGCTGACCGTGTTCCTCGTCGCCGCCCTCGCCCTCGGGCACTCCCCGCTGGACTCCGCGCTCGGCGCGTGGCCGCTGGTGCTCGTGCTGTGTCTGCTGTCCGTCCTGCCGTTCGCCCTGTGGGGGCCGGTCTACCGGAGGGACTTCGCTCCCGAGCGCTCCTGGGTCGCGGGGCTGCTGTGGGGGTTCGCGCTGTGGCTGTACGCGTACCACGTCTTCGTCGTCTCGGCCCGCGGGCTCCTGCGCGTCCTGCGCGGGCGGAACGGCTGGGCCAAGACGCGGCGCAACGCCGAGGTCGTGGGCGCGGGGCCGGTCGCGACGGAGGCCTAGACGTACGCGAGGGCCCCGGGACCGTATCTCCGTACGGTCCCGGGGCCCTCGTCTGCGTACATGCGGAAGGCTTACGCGGCCGGCAGCGCCTCCAGCTGCGCCTGCAGCCGCGCGATGTCCGCCTCCGCCTTCGTGAGGCGTCCGCGGATCTTGTCGACCACGTTGTCCGGCGCCTTGGCGAGGAACGCCTCGTTGCCCAGCTTCGCCTCGGCCTGCGCCTTCTCCTTCTCGGCGGCGGCCAGGTCCTTGGCGAGGCGCTTGCGCTCGGCCGCCACGTCGATCGTGCCGGACAGGTCGAGCGCGACCGTGGCGCCCGAGACCGGCAGGGTCGCCGTCGCCGTGAACGCGTCGCCCTCCGGCTGGAGGCGCAGGAGCTGGCGGATGGCGGCCTCGTGCGGCGCGAGCGCCGTGCCGTCCAGGGTCAGGCGGGCCGGGACCTTCTGGCCCGGCTGCAGGCCCTGGTCGGCGCGGAACCGGCGGACCTCGGTGATGACCTGCTGGAGCGTCTCGATCTCGCGCTCGGCGGCCGCGTCGCGGAAGCCGCTGTCCGAGGGCCACTCGGCGATGACCAGCGACTCGCCGCCGGTGAGCGCCGTCCAGAGCGTCTCCGTCACGAACGGGACGATCGGGTGGAGGAGGCGCAGCGTGACGTCGAGGACCTCGCCGAGGACGCGGGCCGAGACCTTCGCGCCGTCGCCGCCCGCCATGAACGTCGTCTTGGACAGCTCGACGTACCAGTCGAAGACCTCGTCCCACGCGAAGTGGAAGAGGGCGTCCGAGAGCTTGGCGAACTGGAAGTCGTCGTAGAGCGCGTCGACTTCGGCGACCGTCGCGTTGAGGCGGGAGAGCACCCAGCGGTCGGTGGCCGACATCTCCTCGACCGGGGGCAGGTCGCCCTCGATCGTCGCGCCGTTCATCATCGCGAAACGCGTGGCGTTCCAGATCTTGTTGGCGAAGTTGCGCGAGCCCTGGACCCAGTCCTCGCCGATCGGCACGTCGGTGCCGGGGTTGGCGCCGCGGGCCAGCGTGAAGCGCAGGGCGTCCGAGCCGTACTTGTCCATCCAGTCCAGCGGGTTGACCGCATTGCCGAAGGACTTCGACATCTTCTTGCCGAACTGGTCACGGACCATGCCGTGCAGCACGATCGTGTGGAACGGCGGGGTGCCGTCCATCGCGTACAGGCCGAACATCATCATCCGGGCGACCCAGAAGAAGAGGATGTCGTAGCCGGTGACCAGGACGGAGTTCGGGTAGAACTTCGCGAGCGAGTCGGTCTGCTCGGGCCAGCCGAGCGTGGAGAACGGCCACAGGCCGGAGGAGAACCACGTGTCGAGCACGTCGTTGTCCTGGCGCCAGCCCTCGCCGGTGGGCGCCTCGTCGTCGGGTCCGACGCAGACGACCTCGCCGTTCGGGCCGTACCAGACGGGGATGCGGTGGCCCCACCAGAGCTGGCGCGAGATGCACCAGTCGTGGAGGTTGTCGACCCAGTCGAAGTACCGCTTCTCCATCTCCTGCGGGTGGATCTTGACCTTGCCGTCGCGGACCGCGTCACCGGCGGCCTTGGCGAGCGGGCCGACCTTGACCCACCACTGCATCGACAGGCGCGGCTCGATGGTGGTCTTGCAGCGCGAGCAGTGGCCGACCGAGTGCGTGTACGGGCGCTTCTCGGCGACGATGCGGCCCTCGGCGCGCAGCGCGCCGACGATCGCGGAGCGGGCCTCCAGGCGGTCCAGGCCCTGGAAGGGGCCTGCGACCGTGATGACCGCGTGCTCGTCCATGACCGCGATGTTCGGCAGGGAGTGGCGCTGGCCGATCTCGAAGTCGTTCGGGTCGTGCGCCGGGGTCACCTTGACGGCGCCGGTGCCGAACTCGGGGTCGACGTGCTCGTCGGCGACGACGGGGATGGTGCGGTCGGTCAGCGGCAGCTTGATCTGCTTGCCGACCAGGTGCTTGTACCGCTCGTCCTCGGGGTGGACCGCGACAGCGGTGTCACCGAGCATCGTCTCGGCGCGGGTGGTGGCGACGACCAGCGTCTCGTCCCCCTCGCCGTACTTGATCGAGACCAGCTCGCCGTCGTCGTCCTGGTACTCGACCTCGATGTCCGAGATCGCCGTCAGACAGCGCGGGCACCAGTTGATGATGCGCTCGGCGCGGTAGATCAGCTCGTCGTCGTAGAGCTTCTTGAAGATCGTCTGGACGGCCTGCGAGAGGCCCTCGTCCATGGTGAAGCGCTCGCGCTCCCAGTCCACGCCGTCGCCGAGGCGGCGCATCTGGCCGGAGATCTGGCCGCCGGACTCGCTCTTCCACTGCCAGACGCGGTCGATGAACGCCTCGCGCCCGAGGTCGTGGCGGGACTTGCCCTCCTTGGCGAGCTCGCGCTCGACGACGTTCTGGGTGGCGATGCCCGCGTGGTCCATGCCGGGCTGCCAGAGCGTCTCGTGGCCCTGCATGCGCTTGCGGCGGGTGAGGGCGTCGATGAGCGTGTGCTCGAAGGCGTGGCCCAGGTGGAGGGCGCCGGTGACGTTCGGCGGGGGGATGACGACGGTGTACGGGGGCTTCTCGCTCTTCTCGTCGGCCGAGAAGTACCCGCGTTCTACCCAGCGCTCGTACAGCGGCCCCTCTACCTCGGCCGGCGCGTACTGGGTCGGCAGTTCGGGAGTGGTCGCTGGAGGCTGCTGCTGAGCGTTCTCGGTCACGCGGCCAGTTTAGAGGGGTGACGGAGCGGTCCCGAAACCGGAATGTTCGACATCGCTTGCGGCCGGGGGATCCGGCCGGCCGGGATTTCGTTCAGGATGTCCGGGACACATCAGCATTCGGAGGGGGACCCCACGTAATGAGCTACAACGAACCGGGCCCGTACGGGGGCCAGCAGCCCCAGCAGCCGGGGCCGTACGGGGGTCAGCCTCCGCAGCAACCGGGCCCGTACGGGAGCCCCTACGGGCAGCCGCCGCAGCAGCCGCCTCAGCAGCCGGGTTACGGCTACCCACAGCAGCCCCAGGGTTATCCGCAGCAGCCCCCGCCCCAGCAGGGCGGCTACAGCCAGCCGCAGCAGCCGGGCCCCTACGGGCAGACCCCGTACCCGGAGCCTCCCCAGGGCGGGGGCGGCAAGAAGAAGACCGGGCTCGTGATCGGCGCGATCGCCGTGGTCGCCGCGCTCGGCGTCGGGGCGTACTTCGTCCTCGGCGGCGACAGCGGCTCGGCCTCGGTCGAGGACGACGGCGCGCACAAGCTGGTGCCGCCGGCCTCCGTGGGCAAGTACAAGAAGAGCGACAAGGGAGGCGACGGCGACGACGGCCCGCTCGGCTCCGACGACAAGAAGGCCGCCGCGGAGATCGGCATCAAGAACCCGACGAGTGTGGCGGCCGCGTACGAATTCGGTGAAGCCTTCACGGGGAAGCAGATCAGCTTCCACGGCATGTACGGCCGGATCGAGGATCCGGAGAAGGCCATCGACGGCGGCTTCGCCAAGGCCGACGAGAACGCGAAGAAGGAGGCGGCCGAGGAGAAGAACGACCCGGACGAGGCGTTCGAACTCGTCGGCAGCCCCGAGACCGTGGAGCCCGACGGACTCGACGGCGCGATCATGAAGTGCCAGAACGGGAGCATCTCGGACGACGGCAAGGAGACGAAGGTGCCGATCTGCATATGGGCTGATCACAGCACCTACGGCATCGTCTTCGGCATGGACGTGGCGGCGATGATCAAGGGCGGTGGCGGCATGGCCACGGACGAGGTCTCGTCCTTCGCCGCCGATCTGCGCAAGGCCGCACGCGTGAAGGCGTAGCGAACGGGCGGGCCGCGCGGGAGCGGCCACAGGGCACGAGGACGGGCAGGGCCCGGGGCGGACGATCCGCCCCGGGCCCTTCGTACGTCCGCCCTCTGGAACAGCCCCTCAACAACTCCGCATCGATCCGGTGCGACCGCACGATCCCGCGCGTCGATCCGCCAGGATGTTCGGACCACGTAAGTACTGGGAGGGAACCCAAGCAATGAGCTACAACCAGCCGGGCCCGTACGGCGGGCAGCAGCCCCAGCAGCCCGGGCCGTACGGCCAGCAGCCGCAGCAGCCCGGCCCCTACGGCCAGCCGCCGCAGGCGCCCCAGCCCGGCTACGGCTACCCCCAGCAGGCCCCGCAGCAGGCGCCCCAGCCGGGCGGCTACAGCCAGCCGCAGCAGCCGGGCCCCTACGGGCAGCAGCCCCAGCCCCCGTACGGCCAGCAGCCGCAGGCCCCCTACGGGCAGGTCCCGCCCCCGCCCCCGGGTGGCGGCGGCAAGAAGAAGACCGGCCTGATCATCGCGGCCGTCGCCGTGGTCGCCGCGGCAGCGGTCGGCGGCTACTTCGTCCTCGCGGGCGGTGACGACGAAAAGGGCGGCAAGAACGGCGGCTCCTCGAACGTGGCCGGCGGGGGCGACGACTCCGGCATCAAGGACGACGGGCCGCACAAGCTGACGACGCCGTCGCTCGTCATGGGCGACTACAAGAAGGACGAGGCCCGGTCCGGCGGCCTGAACAGCATCGACCTCGACAAGGCCGAGGCGGCCGGGGTGAAGGACCCCAAGGACGTGCAGGCCCAGTACCAGTCGGGCAGCAAGGAGAACCCGATGGCGCAGAAGATACTGGCCTTCGGCGGCGTCTACGGCGAGATCGAGGACCCCGAAAGCGTCGTGGACCACATGTTCGACAACGCCAAGAAGAAGAACGAGGCGGGCGGCAGCAGCGGCCAGAGCGTCGAACTGGTCGGCGAGCCCAAGGAGTACAAGCCGGACGGTCTCGACGGCGCGGTCCTGAAGTGCCAGGAGATGAAGATCGACCTGGGCGCGGGCGCGGGCACCTCCGCCGGCTCCACGGCGGGGTCCGGCGGAGCGAGCAAGATGTCCGCGGCGACCTGCATCTGGGGCGACCACAGCACCCTCGGCTACGTCGTCCACACGGACGTCGCCAGCGCGCTGTCCGGCACGTCCGTCGACCTCGACGAGTCGGCGGGCACCACGGCCAAGTTCCGCGGCGAGGTCCGCGTGAAGATCTGACATCCGGCACCTGTCGGGCTTCTCGGGGCCGGGCGATGTCCGCGCGGCAGGGTCCGGTCATACGGCCGGGCCCTGTTGCGTCAGGATGGCGGCAACACCTGAGCGTTTTCGGAGGGGAACCCCCATGAGCTACAACCAGCCGGGCCCGTACGGCGGGCAGCAGCCCCAGCAGCCCGGGCCGTACGGTCAGCCGCCGCAGCAGCCCGGCCCCTACGGCCAGCCGCCGCAGGCGCCCCAGCCCGGCTACGGCTACCCCCAGCAGGCTCCCCCGCCGCCCCAGCCCGGTTACGGCTACCCGCAGCAGGCCCCGCAGCAGGGCGGCTACAGCCAGCCCCAGCAGCCCGGCCCCTACGGGCAGTTCCCCCCGCAGGCCCCGTACGGGCAGCAGCCCCACGGCCCCTACGGGCAGGTCCCGCCCCCGCCTCCCGGTGGCGGCAACGGCAAGAAGACCGGCCTGATCATCGCCGCCGTCGCCGTGGTCGCCGCGGCAGCCGTCGGCGGCTACTTCGTCCTCGCGGGCGGCGACGACGAAAAGGGCGGCAAGAACGGCGGCTCCTCGAACGTCGCGGACGGCGGCATCAAGGACGACGGCCCGCACACGCTGACGACACCGCCCACGATCCTCAACGAGTACGACAAGAGCGACGACATGAACGGCGGCTTCAACTCCAGCGACCTGGCGGCCGTCGAGAAGGCCGGCGTCAAGGACCCGCAGGACATCGATGCCGGCTACCAGTCGGGGGACGAGAGCAACCCGCTCGCGCAGAAGGCCCTCCAGTTCATGGGCGTCTACGGCGAGATCGAGAACCCGGCCCCCGTCGTCGACGCCGTCTTCGCGAAGATCAAGAAGGACTCGCAGAAGAACAGCTCGGACACGGGCAAGCTCGTCGGCAGCCCCAAGGACTTCAGCACGCAGGACACCATCCTCAAGTGCCAGGAGTCCGTGATGGAGAACAGCAACGGCGGCGGCACGTCCTCGGGCCCCAAGGAGATCCGCATGCCGGTCTGCGTCTGGGGCGACCACAGCACCGTCGGCGTCGTCGTGCCGCTCACGGTCGCCGACGCCATGGCGGGCAAGGTCTCCCTCGACGACGCCTCGGACACCACGCTCCGCGCCCGCAAGGCCCTCCGCGTCAAGGTCTGACGCGACGTCCCGCGTCCCGCCTCCCGCACCAGCGCAACGGAAAGGGGCGCCCGGCGATCAGATCGCCGGGCGCCCCTTCGCGCGTATGTGCCGCCTACGCGGACTTCTGCTCCCCCGCACCGCCGCCCCGCGCGTCGCGCGGCACCAGGGTCGGGTTGACGTTCGAACGGACGACGTCCGCCGTGATGACGACGCGGGCCACGTCCTTGCGGGACGGCACCTCGTACATCACCGACTGGAGGACTTCCTCCATGATGGCGCGCAGGCCGCGCGCGCCGGTCTGGCGGAGGATCGCCTGGTCCGCGATGGCCTCCAGGGCCTCACGCTCGAACTCCAGCTCCACGCCATCGAGTTCGAACAGCCGCTGGTACTGCTTCACCAGCGCGTTGCGCGGCTCGACGAGGATCTGGAGCAGCGCCTCGCGGTCGAGGTTGTGGACCGAGGTGATCACGGGGAGGCGGCCGATGAACTCGGGGATCATCCCGAACTTCACCAGGTCCTCCGGCATGATGTCCTCGAACTGGTCCTTCTCCTCCATCTCGCGCTTGGAGCGAATGGTGGCGCCGAAGCCGATGCCCTTCGCGCCCGCGCGGGACTCGATGATCTTCTCCAGGCCCGCGAAGGCACCGCCCACGATGAACAGCACGTTCGTCGTGTCGATCTGGATGAACTCCTGGTGCGGGTGCTTGCGGCCGCCCTGCGGGGGCACCGACGCCGTCGTGCCCTCCAGGATCTTCAGGAGCGCCTGCTGGACGCCCTCGCCGCTGACATCGCGCGTGATCGACGGGTTCTCGCTCTTGCGGGCCACCTTGTCGATCTCGTCGATGTAGATGATCCCGGTCTCGGCCTTCTTGACGTCGTAGTCGGCCGCCTGGATCAGCTTCAGGAGGATGTTCTCGACGTCCTCGCCGACATAGCCCGCCTCCGTCAGCGCCGTCGCGTCCGCGATGGCGAACGGAACGTTCAGCATGCGCGCGAGCGTCTGCGCGAGGAGCGTCTTGCCGGAGCCGGTCGGGCCGAGCAGCAGGATGTTGGACTTCGCGAGTTCGATCGCGTCGTCACGGCCCTGCGCGCCGCCGTTCTCTCCTGCCTGGACCCGCTTGTAGTGGTTGTACACCGCTACCGAGAGGGCCTTCTTCGCGGGCTCCTGGCCCACGACGTAGCCCTCAAGGAATTCGTAGATCTCGCGAGGCTTGGGAAGTTCCTCCCAGCGCACCTCGCTCGTCTCCGCGAGCTCTTCCTCGATGATCTCGTTACAGAGGTCGATGCACTCGTCGCAGATGTACACACCGGGGCCTGCGATGAGCTTCTTGACCTGCTTCTGACTCTTTCCGCAGAACGAGCACTTGAGCAGATCGCCGCCGTCACCGATGCGTGCCACGAGGTGCTTCCCCTTCGCCTGGGAGACGCCACGTTCAGCGGCTCCTGGTGCCTCATATCCGACGGTACCTTGCCGGGCCCCCCGTTCGGGCCCCCCTTGGCACGGTTCGCTTCGACGTGCGTCGTACGCAAACCATGCCAAGGAGCGGCAGATGCTACAGCTCTGCGTCAGGCGACCGAGGAATTGTTCATCTTCCGGGTGGAGATGATCTGGTCGACCAGGCCGTACGAGAGCGCGTCCTCGGCCGTGAGGATCTTGTCGCGCTCGATGTCGTCGCGGATCTTCTCGATCGGCGTCGTGGAGTGCTTGGCCAGCATCTCCTCCAGCTGCGAACGCATCCGGAGGATTTCGTTGGCGGCGATCTCCAGGTCGGAGACCTGGCCGCGGCCGGTCTCGCTGTAGGGCTGGTGGATCAGGACGCGCGCGTTCGGCAGCGCCATGCGCTTGCCGGGCGTGCCCGCCGCGAGGAGCACGGCGGCGGCCGAGGCGGCCTGGCCCATGCAGACGGTCTGCACGTCGGGCTTCACGAACTGCATCGTGTCGTAGATGGCCGTAAGGGCGGTGAAGGAACCACCCGGGCTGTTGATGTAGATGGAGATGTCGCGGTCCGGGTCCATCGACTCCAGGCACAGGAGCTGCGCCATGACGTCGTTGGCGGACGCGTCGTCGATCTGCACGCCGAGGAAGATCACGCGCTCCTCGAAGAGCTTCGCGTACGGGTCGTACTCGCGCACGCCCTGCGAGGTGCGCTCCACGAAGCGCGGGATCACGTAACGCGACTCGGCGCCGGTGCCGGTGAACTCGGCCTGGCCGCTCTCGGCCTGTGCACTGCCGTAGAGGCGGCGACCGGGAAAGTTGTTCATCTCTGGTTCTCCTGAGAAGCGAGGGGCTTAGGTGTCGGCTGCGGGGCGCTGAGCACGGGGCTCAGGCTCCGGTGCCGCCCCCGCCCGGCATGCCTGCGGCGCTGGACATGATGTCGTCGATGAGGCCGTACTCCTTGGCCTCCTGCGGGTCGAACCAGCGGTCGCGGTCCGAGTCGCGCGTGACCTGCTCGACGGTCTGGCCGGTGTGGAACGCCGTGAGCTCGGCCATCTTCTTCTTGGTCAGCAGCAGCCGCTCGGCGTGGATCTTGATGTCCGACGCGGAGCCCGCGAGGCCCGCGGACGGCTGGTGGATCAGGATCTCGGCGTTCGGCAGCGCGAAGCGCTTGCCGGGCGTGCCCGCGCTGAGCAGGAACTGGCCCATGGAGGCGGCCATGCCCATCGCGATCGTCACCACGTCGTTCTTGATGTACTGCATGGTGTCGTAGATCGCCATGCCGGCCGTGATCGAGCCGCCGGGGCTGTTGATGTAGAGGTAGATGTCCTTGTCCGGATCGGAGGCAAGGAGCAGCAGCTGTGCGGTGATCTTGTTGGCAATGTCGTCGTCGACCGGCTGGCCGAGGAAGATGATCCGCTCGCCGAGCAGCCGGTTGTAGACCTGGTCGCCGAGGCCACCACCGATGGAGGGGTCGCCGGCGGCGGAGGGCATCAGATTCGTCACGTATCCACCTGCTCGTCTTACGACGGCGCCGGGCCGTCTCACGTCTTCAGCTGGGGCCTGGGGCACCCGCGTGCGGAACCGCTCCGGGGCGGCTCCGGGGACTCCCCTGCCCTCGTATTCATGGACCCTAACGCTCAGCCCCGTCCGGGGAATCCCGCAAAGGTGACTGTTCGCTGTGAGCGCAGGTTCTGGCGGGGCGCCTCGAGTGGTGCCGGTCGTGCCCCGTAAGGGGCGCGGGGAACTGCGCGAGCAACCCCCACAAGCCGCACCCGCCATGGGTCCCGCCGCGGCAGACGCGCCTGCAGCCCCGTGGGGGCTGATCGCGCAGTTCCCCGCGCCCCTAAAGACACCGGGCCCCCGGGACCGAGAAGTCCTGGGGGCCCGGTGTGCGAGCGTCAGAGCGAGGCTCAGGCCTCGGTCTTCTCCTCGGCGGCGTCGGAGGTCTGCTCGCCCTCGGCGGCAGCCGTCTCGTCCTCGTCGTCCTCGAGGTCCACGACCTCACCGTTCGTGTCCTTGACCGTCGCCGCCTCGACGACGACCGCGAGGGCCTTGCCGCGGGCGACCTCGCCGACGAGCATCGGGACCTGGCCGCCCTCGACGACGGCCTGGGCGAACTGGTCGGGGGACATGCCGGAGGACTGCGCGCGACGCATGAGGTGCTCGGTGAGCTCCTCCTGGTTCACGTTCAGCTTCTCCTTGTTGACGAGCTCGTCGAGGACGAACTGCGTCTTGATGCCCTTCTCGGCCTGCTCCTTGGTCTCGGCGTCGAACTCCTCGCGGGACTTGCCCTGGATCTCCAGGTACTTGTCCAGGTCGAGGCCCATCTGGCCGAGCTGGTGGTGCTCGAGGTTGTGCGTGCGGGTCTGGATCTCGTCCGCGAGGAGCTTCTCGGGGACGGGGACCTCGACCAGCTCGAGCAGCTTCTCCAGGACGCGCTCCTGGGCCTGCGTCGCCTGGTCGTACTGCTTCATGTTCTCGAGGCGCTTGCGGCTGTCGGCCTTCAGCTCGTCGAGGGTGTCGAACTCGGAGGCGAGCTGCGCGAAGTCGTCGTCCAGGGACGGCAGTTCGCGGGCGGCGACCTGGGTGACCTTGACGGTGACCTCGGCCTCCTTGCCGGCCGCCGAGCCGCCCTTGAGCTCGGAGGTGAAGGTGGCCTCGCCACCGGCCTCCAGGCCCTTCACGGCGTCGTCGATGCCCTCGAGGAGCTCGCCGGAGCCGATCGTGTAGGAGACGCCGGACGCGACGCCGTCCTCCAGGACCTCGCCCTCGACCTTGGCCTCGAGGTCGATCGTCACGACGTCGCCGTCCTCGGCGGCACGCTCGACCGGGGACGTGGAGGCGAAGCGCTCGCGCAGCTCCTCGACGGCCTTGTCGACGTCCTCGTCGCTGACCTCGATCGCGTCGACCTCGACCTCGATGCCGGAGTAGTCCGGGATCTCGATGGAGGGACGGACGTCGACCTCGGCGGTGAAGTTGAGGGTCTCGTTGTCCTTCAGCTCGGTGATGTCCACCTCGGGCTGGCCCAGGACGTTGAGCTCGGCCTCGTTGACGGCCTCGGTGTAGAACTTCGGGAGCGCGTCGTTGACGGCCTCTTCGAGGACGGCGCCACGGCCGAACCGCTGGTCGATGACGCGGGCCGGGATCTTGCCCTTGCGGAAGCCCTTCACCGTGACCTGCTGGTTGATCTTCTTGTAGGCCGCGTCGAGGCTGTCCTTGAGCTCCTCGAAGGGCACCTCAACAGTGAGCCGAACCCGAGTCGGGTTCAGGGTCTCCACGGCGCTCTTCACGGTTCGGTCTCCTTGGGGCTGACTTCTTGGGATTCTGCCCGGCTCAGAGACACACGGGCACACAGCTTGCATAGTAACGGCAAGCAGGAGCCGAGCCACAATGCGATCTTGTGGGGGTGATTTCGGTGGTCGGGGTGGCGGGATTTGAACCCACGGCCTTCCGCTCCCAAAGCGGACGCGCTACCAAGCTGCGCCACACCCCGTCGGTGCGACACGTAGGGTACATGCCCGCAGGCAGTGCGGCTCCCGGTTAAACGGGGCCGGTTCCGGGGGGGGCACGTGCGGCGAGGGGCGAGGACCCGCTACGATGCCTGTCGTGCCGCGGCATCCGCTCGTGGCGCGATCTGTGCGGGCGTAGCTCAATGGTAGAGCCCTAGTCTTCCAAACTAGCTACGCGGGTTCGATTCCCGTCGCCCGCTCTCACAGGGAAACCCCAGGCCGGAACGGTCTGGGGTTTCTGCGTTCACGGCTCTCAGAAGCTGATCGAGTTGATCGTCTCCGCCACTTCGTTCAAGAAGCGGTTTATGGAAGGTGCCATACCTGTGGAGGCGAGGAAGAAGCCGAAGAGCACCGCGACGATCGCAGGCCCCGCCTTGAGCGACCCCCCGCGGATCAGCACCACGAGGATGATCGCCAACAGCAGCACCACTGACAGCGAAATGGCCACACTGATCACACCCTAGGTCGGTCGCTCTCCCGGCCCGGGGGGTACGACCCCGCACACCCCCGCCACGGACCATCGTGCCACCAACAGGCCCCCTCTATGCGGCCGGTGACGCAACGTCGGCCAACACGTGACGGCCCTCGCGCGCAAGGGCGCCCAGGGGGCGCATGGGCAGCGCACCGTCGTACAGCAATTCGAGTATCCGAAGTCATCGGAATTCGACGCGATCGTTGCCACCGCCACACACGACGTTCGCAGGAAATTCGAATTGTCTTGGAGGGCACATCCGACAGGCGCGGAGAGAGCGCGTTATGCACCATTTAAACCGGATGAGTTGTGACGTACTGGACAGGGTCCGGTCGCGAACCAGCACGTCTCTTTGTCGACCGACGGGATTAACCGACGTGATTGCAGGAGATTGAGTCGAGAGAAGTGACGGGGGTTTTACGAATACGCCGGGGCGACGCTAGGGTGCCTCAGATGTTCCACGCTGCCACCACCCCCGTAGGCGCAGTGCGGTCCCGGGTCGTCTCACCGAGCTCTTGGTGGGAGGGCCTGTGACCAACTCGGTGCACCCGCACGGACGCCACCGGGCGCCCCTCCCACCGGCCCAGGTGCCGGCGGCCGGAGTCCCCACTCCCCGCGCCCCCCACCCGCCCCCGCAGGCCGCCCCCACCGCTCCCCCCACCCCGGCAGGCCGCAGCACCGCCCACGGCGGGCCGAAGCCCGCCAAACAGCGCGACGCGTTCTTCGACAACGCCAAGTACCTGGCGATCGTCCTCGTGGCGATGGCCCACGCATGGGAACCGCTGACCGATCACAGCCGTACGGCCGAAGCGCTGTACATGACCGTCTACACCTTCCACATGCCGGCGTTCATCGTGATCTCCGGCTACTTCTCGCGCAGTTTCGACATGCGGGCCGACCGTCTCAAGCGGCTCGTGACCGGTGTCGCCGTGCCGTACGTCCTCTTCGAGATCGCGTACACGCTCTTCAAGCGCTGGGCGGACGACGACCCCGGCCAGCCCATCAGCCTGCTCGACCCCTGGTACCTCACCTGGTTCCTGGTCGCGCTCTTCGTGTGGCGGCTCACCGTGCCGCTGTGGAAGATCGTCCGCTGGCCGGTGCCGCTCGCACTGGCCATCGCCACGCTCGCCGTGATCTCACCCGACATCGGCGACGACCTCGACCTGCAGCGCGTCCTGCAGTTCCTGCCGTTCTTCGTCCTCGGCCTCTTCATGAAGCCCGAGTACTTCCAGCTGGTGCGCCGCCGCGAGGTGCGCCTCCTGTCGATCCCGGTCTTCGCGAGCGCGCTGCTCCTGGCGTACTGGGCGGCTCCCCGGATGACCTCGGCCTGGTTCTACCGCCGGGACAGCGCCCAGGAACTGGGTGCGCCGTGGTGGGCCGGTGTCGTGATGACGCTGGCGCTCTTCGGCTGCTCCGTCGTCCTCACCGCGTGCTTCTTCGCGTGGGTGCCGCGCCGGAAGATGTGGTTCACGGTCCTCGGCGCCGGCACGCTGTACGGCTACCTGCTGCACGGCTTCCTCGCCAAGGGCTCCCGCTTCTGGGGCTGGTTCGACACCTACGACTGGCTGCACCAGCCGCTCGGCGAGATCTTCGTGTCGGTGGTCGCCGCGAGCGTGGTCACGGCGCTCTGCACGCCACCGGTGCAACGGATGTTCCGGTTCGCGATGGAGCCCAAGATGGAGTGGGCGTTCAAGCGGGACGCGGCGCAACTCGCCCGTGAGCGGGCCAAGTCGACGTAAGAGAGCTGTCGACGCAACGAGAGCTACGGAACCGGGGTCTCCCCGAGTCCCAGCAGGGCGCGCATGGTGGCGTACTTCGCCGTCAGGCGCGCCCTTGTCGTCGCGTCGAGGACCGCGAGGCGGGCCGGGTCCGCGTTGTGCGCCAGGTCCGCCTCCTTCACGAGGCGGGCGCCCGGGGTGGCGAGGATGCGTCGCGCGTACGCCTCCGGGGGCTCGCCCGCGCGTTTGGTGAGGGCGAGGACGATGTCCTTGGTCCGCCTGGTGAGCGGGGCCTCCGTGAGCCACCGCTCCGACAGGGCGTCGTCCTCGACGGCGTCGTGCAGCCAGGCGGCCGCGATCTGCTCGTCGTCGCCGCCCCGCCGCCGTACCCCCTCGGCCACGGCCTGCAGGTGTTCGGCGTAGGGGCGGCCCGCCTTGTCCTCCTGGTCGGCGTGGGCCTCGCGGGCGAGGGCCTCCACCTCCGGCAGGGACAGCGGTTCGGGGCGGTGGCCTGCGGGCGTCATGCGGCCGACCTTAGCGCCGCCCTCGCCGGGATCGTCGCCGAGGCCAGGCCCATGACCAGGACCGCGCCCACGAAGGAGCCGTACACGAGCGGCGGGACGTACGGGGACTCGCCGGTCAGGCCCTTCATCATCGGGATGAGGGTGGCGAACGCGATGGCCGAGCCGATGACGATGCCCGCGGACGCCACGAGCAGCGCCTCCCAGCGGATCATCCGGAGGACCTGGCGGCGCGTGGAGCCGATCAGGCGCAGCGTGCCGAGTTCGCGGCGGCGGTCCAGGACCGTCATGACCAGGGTGTTGATCGCGGCGACGGCCGCGAAGCCGCCGAGTACGGCCGCCATCGTGGTGTTGGCCCAGGCGTTGAGCTCGTTGTCCATGGAGCGTGCGGTGGCGTAGCCGTCGCGGTCCTTGAGGACGCCGAGTCCGGAGAGCGCCTGCGCGGAGCCGCCGCTGGTCCAGACCTCGCTCGCGAAGGCCGAGGTGACGTGCTGCTTCAGGTCGGCGGCGGACATGGTCACCTGGGAGAGGCCGAGGCCCCTGCCGTACGTGGCGACGACGGTCGGCGAGGCCTTGGTGCCGTCGGGCAGGCGGAGGGCGAGGCGGTCGCCGGTCTTCACGTGGGCGGAGTCGGCGAGGGTGGCGTCGACGGCGATCTGGCCCTTGCCGAGCTTCAGGGTGCCCGTCTCGACGTCGAGGTCCTGGACCTCGGCGAGCGCGGCGGCCGTGCCGGTGATGCCTTGCGTCGACGCGGTCTGCAGATAGCGGTCGCCGCCCGAGCCCACCGGCACGAGTACGGAGGACTTGAGCACGCCGACGGCGGAGGTGACGCCCTTCGCGTCGGCGGCCTTCGCCAGGGTTCCCGGGGCGAGCCCGCCGTCGGCGGTGATGATGTGGTCGGCGGTGATGCCCGCGCGCTGCTGGTCGGCGGCGACCCGCTCCTCGCTGGTGTGCATGAAGACGAGGACCGAGGAGAAGGCCATGGCGAGCACGATCGGGGTGATCGCGGAGGCCAGACGGCGGGCGTTGGAGCGGGAGTTGGCGGCCGCGAGCGAGGCGGACGCGCCGGCGCCGCGCAGCGGGAGGCCGAACAGGGCGGCGCAGCCGCGGGCCACCAGCGGGCCGAGCAGGGCGACGGCGAGCATGAAGAGCATGACGACGCCGAGGGCCGCGTTCGCCGCGTCGTCGCCGGTGTTACTGGCGGCGAATCCGGCGAAGACCGTGCCGCCGACGGCGGCGGCGATGCCCAGCGGCGTACGGATCCAGCCGAGCGCCACCCGTTCCACGGCGGCTTCGCTGAGCGCCTGGCCCGGCTTGATGCGGGAGGGGCGGCGGGCGGCCATGTAGCCGGCGCCGAGCGCGGTGAGGACGGCGACGCCGACGGCGCTGACGAGCGGGATGAAGGAGACGGTCAGGTCGACGGCCTCGGGGATCGCGCCCTTCTCCTTCAGCTGTCCGAACCACCAGTTGGCCAGGGCGATGCCGGGCAGCAGGCCGACGGCCGCGGCGGCGGGGGCGACGAGCAGGGTCTCGGTGGCGATGGTGCGGCGGATCTGGCGGGGGGTGGTGCCGATGGCGCGCAGCAGGGCGTACTCGCGGGCGCGCTGGCCGACGGAGAGGGCGACGGTGCCCGCGGCGGTGAAGACGGCGGTGAGGGCGGCGATGCCGCCGAAGGAGCCGCCGAGGGCGGTGAGCATTTCCTTGGCGTAGGAGAGCGCGGAGCCCTCGGCCTCGCTGCGGTCGTCGCCGGTGTGGACCTCGGCCTTGTCGCCGAGGGCGTGTGCGACCCGGGACTTGAGGGCGTCGGCCGTGACGCCCGCCTCGGGCAGGACGGCGATGGCGTCGACGCGTCCGGGGTGGCCGGAGATGCGGACGGCCTCGGAGTCGGCGAACCAGGCGGTGGGGGCGGTCCCCTTGGCGCCCACGGTGCCGGACACGCGGAAGGTGCGCGGTCCGTCGGCGGTGGTGAGGGTGGTGCGGTCGCCGACGGAGGCGCCGGGTGCGGCGAGGACGACCTCGCCGGGGTGCGGGGCGCGGCCCGCGGTGAGCTTCTCGCCGGTGAAGGCGGTGGAGCCCCAGCCGTGGGCGGTGACGTCCTTGTCGCCGGACTTGACGGGGAAGGTGACGTCGGGGACGGCGGTGCGGGCGCCGGGCACGGCACCGGCCTTGGCGACGAGGGAGTGGTCGACGCGGGCCTGGTCGGGCAGGGGCACGTCGGACTCGGACTTGCTGTCGCCGCTGCCGGCGACGAAGTGGACGGACTGGTTCGAGGCGGCGACGACGGGGGCGCCCGCGTACCGCTCGGTCGGGACGGAGGCGCGCAGCCCCGTCTCCAGGAGGATGCCGCAGGCGGCCACGATCAGCGAGGCCATCATCAGGGCGACGAACGTGCCGGCGAAGGCGGCGGGTTTGAAGCGGACCGCCGCGCGGGCGAGGCCGTTGGGGACGTATGCCATTACGCGGCCACCCCCGCGTAGGCGGGCGCGGTCAGGGTGGTCATGCGGGCCGCGATCTGTGCGGCGGAGGCGCGTTCGAGACGGTCGACGATGGAGCCGCCGGCGAGGAAGAGAACGCGGTCGGCGTGGGCGGCGGCCGCAGGGTCGTGGGTAACCATGACGACGGTGGCGCCGAGGCCGTCGACCGCGGAGCGCAGCAGGCCGAGGATCTCGCTCGCGGTGGTGGTGTCGAGGGCGCCGGTCGGCTCGTCGGCGAAGATCACGTCGGGTTCGGTGACCAGGGCGCGGGCGATGGCGACGCGCTGCTGCTGGCCGCCGGAGAGCTGGCCGGGGCGGCGGCGGCCCTTGTCGCCGAGGCCGACGCGGGTGAGCATCGCGGTGGCCTTGCGGTGGTCGGGGCGGTGGCCCGCGAGGCGCATCGGCAGGACGACGTTCTGCTCGACGGTCAGCGAAGGCAGCAGGTTGAAGGCCTGGAAGACGAAGCCGAGGCGGGTGCGGCGCAGGGCGGTGAGCTTGTTCTCGCTCATGCCGGTGATCTCGGTGCCGCCGAGGTGGACGGTGCCGCTGCTCGGCCGGTCGAGGCCCGCGGCGCACTGCAGGAACGTCGACTTGCCGGAGCCGGAGGGGCCCATGACGGCGGTGAAGCTGCCGCGGGGCAGGGCGAGGTCGATGCCGGCGAGGGCGTGCACGGCGCCGGAGCCGCGGCCGTACTGACGGCGGACGCCGCGCAGTTCGACGGCCCAGTCGCCGGGTGTCCCGCCGAGGACGGCCCGGTCGCCGATCGCCCCGCCGAGGACGCGGACGTCCTCCTCGACGACTCGGTTCTTCTTCCGCCGCAGCCCCATGTCCCTGTCCATTTCTCCGTACGAGTTCGACGTCTAAAACGTACGGAGACGGGGGTGGTGTGGACCATGAGGGCGGCTGGCGAACCGGGGGTGGGGAGAACCCCACCAAGCGCGTTCAGGTTCGGCGAACCGATCGTTTGGTAACCTAAGTATTGACGCGTTCTTGACGCTTCCTTTGCCATTCCACGTATGTCCCCTTACATGCCACCTACGGGAGGAACGGGCCCATCGGACACGCAGACACCCTGATAGCCATGGGCGGCGCCTTTCTCGCCGCCGCCGTCCTCGCCCGCCTCGGCGGCCGCATCGGACTCCCCACCATCCCGCTCTTCATCCTGGCCGGGATCCTCCTCGGCCCCCACACACCCGGCGTGGTCCTGGTCTCCGACCCCCACGACCTGGAAATGCTCTCGGCGCTCGGCCTGGTCCTGCTGCTCTTCTACCTCGGCCTCGAGTTCCACATGGACGACCTCAAGACCGGCGGCCGCAAGATGGCCGTCGCGGGAGGCACCTACCTCGCCCTGAACGTCGGCGCCGGCCTGGGCTTTGGATTCGCGCTCGGCTGGGGCACCTCCGAAGCGCTGGTCCTCGCCGGAGTCCTCGGCATCTCCTCATCGGCGATCGTCACCAAAGTCCTCGTCGACACCGGCAGGCTCGGCAACCCCGAGACGAAGCCGATCCTCGGCATCATCGTGGTCGAGGACATCTTCCTGGCCCTCTACCTCGCGGCGCTGCAGCCCACCCTGTCCGGCGCGGACAGCCTGGCCGCCGCGGTGATGGACGGCGGCAAGGCCTTCGGCTTCCTGCTGCTGCTCGCCCTCGCGGCCCGCTTCGGCACGCGTCTCGTCGGCCGCCTCATGGACACGCGTGACGACGAACTCCTCGTCATCTCGTTCCTCGGCGTCGCCGTCTTCGTGGCCGGAGTCTCCGAGTGGTTCGGCGTCGCCGACGCGATCGGCGCGTTCATGGTCGGCCTGATGCTCGGCAGCACGGCGTCCGGCGACCGCATCCGCACCCTGGTCCACCCCCTGCGGGACGCCTTCGGCGCGATCTTCTTCTTCGCCTTCGGCCTCTCCATCGACCCGGGTGACCTCCCGGTCGTCCTCTGGCCGGTCCTGGCCGCGGTGGCGGTCACCCTCCTGATGAACGTCCTCGCCGGACTCGGCGCGGCACGCGTCTACGGCTTCGGCCCGGGCCCCGCGGCGAACATCTCCACGACACTCCTCGCCCGCGGCGAGTTCGCCCTGATCCTCGCCACGATGGCGGTGGGCGCAGGCCTCGACGAACGCCTCTCCCCCTTCATCGCGGGGTACGTGCTGCTGCTGGCGGTCCTCGGGCCGCTGGCGGCGGGGCGGTCGGAGTGGCTGGCGCGGATATTGCCGGGCGGCGGGGACGGCGACGGCCACGGGGGCGGCCCGGGCGTCACGCCTCCCGGCAGATCAGCAGCAGCGCCCTGTCGTCGTTGACGTCCTTCGCCACGGCCTCGATGAGGTGCCAGGCCGCTCCGTGGAAGCCTCCTGCCACGTAGCGGTCGGCCTCGCCCGTGAGGCGGTCCATCCCCTCGGCGATGTCGCGGTCGGAGGTCTCGACGAGGCCGTCGGTGAAGAGCATCAGGACGTCGCCGGGGCGCAGGACGCCCTTGACGGGGTCGAACTGGGCACCGTCGTAGACGCCGAGGAGGGGGCCCTGGCCGGCCTTCTCCTCCCAGCGGCCGCTGCCCGCGCTGAGCTGGAGGCCCGGCGGGTGGCCCGCGGAGAAGAGTTCGTAGTCGCCGGTCTCCAGGTCGAGGACCAGGTGGATGGAGGTCGCGAAGCCCTCGTCCCAGTCCTGGCGGAGCAGGTAGCCGTTGGCGGCGGGCAGGAAGGCGTGCGGGGGCAGCGAGCCGAGCAGGCCGCCGAACGCGCCGGACAGGAGCAGCGCGCGCGAACCCGCGTCCATGCCCTTCCCGGAGACGTCGGTGAGGACGGCCTCCAGGGTGCGGCCGCCGTTCGTGCGGGCCGCGACCACGAAGTCGCCGGAGAAGGACTGGCCGCCGGCCGGGCGCAGTGCCATCTCGCGGTGCCAGCCGCGCGGCAGCTTCGGCAGCTTGCTCTGGACGCGGATGCGTTCGCGCAGGTCGAAGAGCATGGTGCCGCCGCCGCGCCAGGGCACGCCGACCCGGCTGCGGAACTGGGCGATGAGGAGTCCGAAGAAGCCGCAGGCGGCGACCACGAGGACCGTGCCCGGCGTGACGCGGGCGGCGCCTTCCGTGTACGGGCCGAGCCGGACGGACTCCACGATCAGGGCCACCGCCGAGGCGGCGTAGAGCCCGAGGAGGCTGGCCGGGCGCAGCAGCAGGCCGCCGGCGACGATCGGCAGGACCAGGGCGGACGGCGAGAACCACTCGTTGTTGATGATCGTGCAGGTCGTGATGACCGGGATGGTGAGGAGGAGTCCCGCGAGGGCGACCCAGTCGGAGCCGTCGCCGCGGAAGTAGTCGACCCCGGATTTGCGCAGCGCGATGCGGACCCGGTGCACCTTCTTCTTCATCCGGGCCGTGAACGTGTCGGCTTCCGCGCGTACCTCCATTGCTCGTGGACCTTATCCAGCGGGCCGCGTACTTCGCACGGGAGGTCCCGGTTGTCCCCCGTCAGGGGCATCCCCGAGGCGGGGAAAAACCCGTCGCTCCGCACGGCGGCGCCCTGGTAGGCATGGCATATGACGACAGACGTGCGGGTGCTCGGGAAGGCCGACTGGGACGCGTGGTACGGGACGTTGGAGCTCGCGTTCGGCGGGGTCGCCGAGTCGGACGAGGAACGTGAGCTGTGGCGCGCGCTCACCGAGCACGACCGGTCGATCGGCGTGTGGGACGGGGACGCGTGCGTGGGGACGGCGGGGGCGTTCTCCTTCCGCATGGCCGTGCCGGGTGGTGCGCTGGTGGAGACGGCGGGCGTCACGATGGTCGGTGTCGCGGCCACGCACCGGCGGCGCGGGATCCTGACGTCGATGATGCGGCGGCAGTTGGACGACGTCCGCGCGTGGGGCGAGCCGCTGGCCGTGCTCACCGCGTCCGAGCCGGTCATCTACGGCCGGTTCGGGTACGGCGCGGCGACCCGGCACATGAAGGCCGACATCGACACCACGCGGGTGTCGCTGTCCATGCCCGCCGGGACGGACGACGTACATCTTCGGTACGTTCGGCCCGCCGACGTCCACGAGGCCTGCGAGGCGCTGTACGCACGACGCGTGACGGAGCGTCCGGGCATGACGGCCCGGCAGCCCGGCTGGGAGCGGCTGGGGCTGCTCGACCCGCAGAGCGAGCGGAACGGCGCGTCGCCGCTGCAGTGCGTGGTCGCCGAGCGGGCGGGTGAACTCGTCGGGTACGTGCGGTTCGCGGTGAAGCCCGACTGGGAGTGGCAGGGCCCCAAGGGTTCGGTCCAGGTGCGCGACATCGAGGGTGTGGACCCGGCGGCGTACGCGGCGCTGTGGCGGTTCCTGTTCGACATCGACCTGACGTCATCGGTCGTCACCCGCAACCGTCCGGTCGACGACGCGCTGCTCGAGATGGTCTCCGACATCCGCCGCTGCGACGTCACGGTGCGGGATTCGTTGTACGTACGGCTCGTCGAGGTCGGCGCGGCCCTTGAGGCGCGGACGTATCAGGCGCCGCTGGACGTGGTCTTCGAGGTCGAGGACGCGTTCTGCCCCTGGAACGAGGGCCGTTGGCGCCTCACCGGCGACGCGAAGGGCGCGTCGTGCGAGCGCACGGCCGACGCGGCCGACCTCTCCTTGTCGGTACGCGAGCTCGGCGCCGCCTACCTCGGCGGTACGTCCCTCACGTCACTTGCGGCCGCGGGCCGGGTCCGTGAGCTGCGCCGCGGCGCGCTGGCCGAGGCGTCGGTGGCCTTCGGGTCCGATGTGGCGCCGTGGCTGTCCCACGGGTTCTAGGGCCTGGCCGCGGTCTTCAGGCGGGGCGCTGGCAGGTGGGGCACCAGAAGAGGTTGCGGGCCGCGAGGTCCGCGGTGCGGATGTCGCCGCCGCAGAGGTGACAGGGCTGGTTCGCCCGCCGGTAGACGTAGACCTCGCCGCCGTGGTCGTCGACGCGCGGCGGGCGTCCCATCGCCTCCGGGGTGTGCTCGGGCCTGACGGTGTCGATGCGGTTGAGGCGTACGCCCTCGTGCATCAGCTCGACGAGGTCGGCCCAGATCGCGGCCCACTGCGCCGGGGTGATGTCCTTGCCCGCCGTGTACGGGTCGATGCCGTGCCTAAAGAGGACCTCCGCGCGGTAGACGTTGCCGACGCCCGCGATGACCTTCTGGTCCATGAGGAGCGCGGCGATCGTGGTGCGGCTGCGGGAGATGCGCGCGTACGCCTTCTGTGGGTCGTCCCCGTCCCGCAGGGGGTCCGGGCCGAGCCTGTCGTGTATCGCCTGCTTCTCGTCGTCCGTGACGAGGGCGCAGGTGGTGGGGCCGCGGAGGTCGGAGTGGTACGCGTCGTTCAGGAGCCGGAGGCGGACGGTGTCCGTGGGGGGCGGCGCGGGGGTCTCTCCCAGCGTGTACTTGCCGAAGAGGCCGAGGTGGACGTGGATCCAGCCGGTGTCGGCGAAGCCGAGGAAGAGGTGTTTGCCGTGTGCCTCGGCGGTCTCCATCACCTGGCCGGTGACGAGGGCGGCGCTGTCACTGAACTTGCCCTGCGGGCTGGTCGCCCGGACGGCGCGCCCCTGGAACCGGTCCCGGTGATCCGCGGCAAGCCGGTGAATGGTGTGCCCCTCAGGCACGGGGTCCCTCCGGGAGTGCGTGCGGAGGGGCTGCGGAATCAGCCCCTCCGGCGTTTGAGGAGCGGGGTCCGGGGCGGAGCCCCGTGACTTCGCTACGGCTGGGGGTGGTGGGCCGGGACGGGGGGCAGCTCACCCGTCCGCTCATAGGCCGAGAGCATCTCGATGCGGCGAGTGTGACGCTCCTCACCCGAGTACGGCGTCGCCAGGAAGATCTCGACGAACTTCGTCGCCTCCTCCTGTGTATGCATGCGCCCACCGATCGAGATGACGTTCGCGTCGTTGTGCTCGCGGCCGAGCGCCGCGGTCTGCTCGCTCCAGGCCAGGGCCGCCCGCACGCCCTTCACCTTGTTCGCGGCGATCTGCTCGCCGTTGCCGGAGCCGCCGATGACGATGCCGAGGGCGTCCGGGTCCGCGGCGGTCTTCTCCGCGGCGCGCAGACAGAACGGCGGGTAGTCGTCCTGGGCGTCATAGATGTGGGGCCCGCAGTCGACGGGCTCATGGCCGTGGCTCTTGAGCCATTCGACCAAGTGGTTCTTGAGTTCGTAGCCGGCATGATCCGAGCCGAGGTACACGCGCATGGGTCCGAGTGTGGCACGTCGCGGGGTGGGTAGCCGCGACCGGGCAGGATGTTGATCTCCCTGGTCGGGACCTTGGTCCAGGCCTAAAGGCCGGAATACAACGATCCGGATTCAGGACTTCCGTCCCGTTCACCCCTGGGTTTGAATGCGGGGGCTCGTGACCCGAGAACTTAAGGATTCGTCCATGACCTCGCAACCCTCCCTTGCGAAGGCAGACAGCACCCCCAATCCCCCTGGGGATCCGCGGTCTGGCGGCAGTGGTGACACCGGCGACACCGGTGACGGCCTGAAAGCGGGTCTCAAGAACCGTCACCTTTCGATGATCGCCATCGGCGGTGTGATCGGTGCCGGTCTTTTCGTCGGCTCCAGCTCCGGTATCGCCGCCGCGGGGCCCGCGATCCTCATCTCGTACGCCCTCGTCGGCACGATGGTCGTCCTCGTGATGCGGATGCTCGGTGAGATGGCCGCCGCACGGCCCGCGTCCGGCTCCTTCTCCACCTACGCGGACCAGGCGCTCGGCCGCTGGGCCGGCTTCTCCATCGGCTGGCTCTACTGGTTCTTCTGGGTCGTCGTGCTCGCCGTGGAGGCCACCGCGGGCGCCGTGATCCTCAACGGCTGGATACCCGCCGTACCGCAGTGGGGCTGGGCGCTCATCGTGATGGTCGTGCTCACCGCCACGAACCTCGTCTCCGTGGGCTCGTACGGCGAGTTCGAGTTCTGGTTCGCCGGAATCAAGGTCGTCGCCATCGGCGGCTTCGTCGTGATCGGTCTGCTCGCCGTCTTCGGCGTGCTGCCGGGCTCCGACAACCCGGGCGACGGATTCGCGCACCTCACCGACGCGGGCGGCTTCATGCCCAAGGGCGCGGGCGCCATCCTCACCGGTGTGCTGATGGTCGTCTTCTCCTTCATGGGCAGCGAGATCGTCACGCTGGCCGCCGGTGAGTCCGAGGACCCGCAGCGCGCCGTCACCAAGGCGACCAACAGCGTCATCTGGCGCATCGGCGTCTTCTACCTGGGCTCGATCTTCGTCGTCATCACCCTCCTGCCGTGGAACGACAAGTCGATCACCGAGGACGGCAGTTACGTCGCCGCGCTGAACTCGATCGGCATCCCGCACGCCGGTCAGGTCATGAACGTCATCGTCCTCACCGCCGTGCTCTCCTGCCTCAACTCCGGGCTGTACACCGCGTCCCGCATGGCCTTCTCGCTGGGTCAGCGCGGTGACGCGCCCAAGGCCTTCGCGCGCACCAACGCGCGGGGCGTCCCGCAGGCCGCGATCCTCGGCTCGGTCGTCTTCGGTTTCGTCGCCGTCTGGTTCAACTACCAGTGGAAGGACACCGTCTTCGACTTCCTGCTCAACTCCTCGGGCGCGGTGGCCCTCTTCGTGTGGCTGATCATCAGCTTCACGCAGCTGCGGATGCGCGGGATCATCCTGCGCGAGGAGCCGGAGAAGCTCGTCGTGAAGATGTGGCTCTTCCCGTACCTGACGTGGGTCACGATCGCGATGATCTCGTTCGTCCTCGTCTACATGCTGACCGACGAGGCCGGCCGCAAGCAGGTGCTGCTCTCGCTCCTCGCCGCCGCCTTCGTGGTCGTCTTCTCGCTGGTGCGCGAGAAGGTCCGGCCCCGGGACGCGGACGGAATTCCGGTGGAGTCGCAGAGGAGTTGACGTCGGGGCGGTCCACCGGTGCGCGATGCTCTCCGTGTCAGACGAGACAACGGAGGCACCCGTGGACCACACCGCCCAGCGACTCGTGTTCCGGCCGGACGACGCCGGATACGAAGCGGAAATCGCCGGAATGCAGACCGGGTTCGTGACACGGCCCGACCTCGTCTTCGGCGCGAAGAGCGCCGACGACGTGGTCGCCGCCGTCGCGTACGCGGCCGGGGCGGGCCTGCCCGTCGGCGTGCAGGCGACCGGACACGGCGTGCCGGGAGCCTCCGAGGGCGGCGTCCTCATCAGTACGCGGCGCATGGACGCCGTGCGGATCGACCCCGACGCGCGCACCGCGGCCATCGGCGCGGGCGCCCGTTGGGGTCAGGTCGTCGAGGCCGCGGTGCAGCACGGGCTCGCGCCGCTGAACGGCACCGCGCCGAGCGTCGGCGCCGTCGGCTACACGCTCGGCGGCGGACTCGGCATCCTGGGCCGCGAGTTCGGCTACGCGGCCGACCACGTCCGCTCGGTCGACGTCGTCACCGGGGACGGCGTCCCGCGCCACGTGACGCGGGACAGCGACCCGGAGCTCTTCTGGGGCCTGCTGGGCGGCGGCGCGCAGCTCGGCGTGGTCACGGAGCTGGAGATCGGCCTGGTGCCGGTGGCGCGGCTGTACGGCGGCGCCCTCACGTTCGACGGCAGGGTGGTCGCCCCTGCCGCGGTGCTGCGCGGCTACGAGGAGTGGACGCGGGCCCTGCCCGACGAGGTGACGTCGTCGCTCGCGGCGCTCGTCTACCCGGATCTGCCGCAGCTCCCGCCCCACCTGCGGGGCAGCTACCTCGTCCTGATCCGCGTCGCGTTCACCGGCTCGGAGGCGGAGGGCGAGCGCCTGGTGGCGCCGCTGCGGGAGATCGGGCCCACGGTGTCGGACACGCTGCGGGAGATGCCGTACGCCGAGAGCCCCTCGATCCACGGCGACCCGGACTTCCCGCACGCCTTCTACGGCGACAACGCCGTCCTGAGCACCCTCGACGTCGACGCGGCGGGCGCCGTCCTCGCGCTGACCGGGCCGGACGCGGCCGCGATGCACATCCTGCAGCTCAACCACCTGGGCGGAGCCCTGGCGCGCCCCGCGGAGAACGCCGTCCCCCACCGCGAGGCGGGCTGGCTGCTGCGGCTCCTGTCGCCGCTGGACGGCACGGACGTCGAGTCGCACCGGAAGGTCCACGCGGAGGCGTTCGGGCTCGTGGCGCCGCAGACGCTGGGGCGGTCGCTCAACTTCCTCTTCGGCGGCAGCGACAGGCCGGAGGGCCTGTACGACGCGGAGACGCGGAAGAGGCTCGCCGGGCTGAAGGCCACGTACGACCCGGCGAACCTCTTCAGGCGGAATTACAGCGTCAGCTGACCGCTCTCAGCGGTCCAGGAACTTCCACGCCGTGGGCAGCACGCCCATCGCGAGCGCGGCCTTCAGGGCGTCGCCGATCAGGAACGGCGTGAGCCCGGCGGCGACCGCCTGGGTCATCGACATGCCGGTGGCGGCGGCCAGGTACGGGACGCCGACCGCGTAGATGATCGCGGAGCCGAGGACCATCGTGCCCGCCGTGCGCAGCACGGAGCGGTCGCCGCCGCGGCGGGCCAGGGCGCCGACCACGGTGGCGGCGAGCAGCATGCCGAGGACGTAGCCGAGGGAGGGGGCCGCGACGCCGGAGCCGGCCTGGGCGAACCACGGCATGCCCGCCATGCCCACGAGGGCGTACAGGGCGAGGGAGAGGAAGCCGCGGCGGGCGCCCAGCGACGTGCCGACGAGCAGCGCGGCGAAGGTCTGGCCGGTCACCGGCACCGGGGAGCCCGGCACGGGCACCGCGATCTGGGCGGCGATGCCGGTGAGCGCGGCGCCGCCGAGCACGAGCGCCGCGTCCTTCACGCGGGACGCGGGCAGCAGGTCGGCGAGGACCTGACCGGGGCGGGTGGTGGCAGCGGCGATGCTCATCGGGGACTCCGCGGGGGGCGTGGGCAGGTGGGAACGCGTCGACGCTATCCCAGGGGCCGCGGCGGCCACACGGTCATCGGCCGACAACCCGGGGGCGGGCCCTTGGTGGGCTCCGTACAAAGGGGTTCGTGTACACCTCGGGCGGCGTGATGCTCGTCACGGAGGTCGGCGGGTGGGTGCCCCGTTTTGCGCGAGGGGCCGCACCCCGGGGAGACTGTGGAGTCCCGCCAAAGTCTTGTGAGCCCCGAGAGCAGCCTGAGCACCATGCACGACGCACCACCGGACAGCCTGCCCGCGACGGGGTCAGGACCCGAGCCACTCGGCGGCGGCCTCAAGCAGCGGCACCTCACCATGCTCGGCCTCGGCGGGGTCATCGGCGCCGGGCTCTTCGTGGGGTCGGGGGCCGGGATCTCGGTGGCGGGCCCCGGCATCGTCGTCTCGTATCTCATCGCGGGCGCGCTCGCGATGTGTGTGATGCGGATGCTCGGCGAGATGTCGGCGGCGATGCCCGCGTCGGGTTCGTTCTCCGTGCACGCGGAGCGCGCGCTGGGCCGCTGGGCGGGGTTCAGCGTCGGCTGGCTCTACTGGTTCCTGCTGGTCGTGGTGCTCGCCGTGGAGGCGACCGGCGCCGCGCAGATCGCCCATGGCTGGGCGCCCGCGGTGCCGCAGTGGGCCTGGGTGCTGATCTTCATGGTGGTGTTCACGGCGGCCAACCTGGCGTCGGTGAAGAACTTCGGCGAGTTCGAGTTCTGGTTCGCGACGCTCAAGGTCTTCGCGATCGTCGCGTTCCTCGTCCTCGGTCTGCTCGCGGTCTTCGGGGTGCTGCCGGAGACGGACCCGGTGGGCCTGACGAATCTGACCGGGCAGGGCGGGTTCCTGCCGCACGGCTGGTCCGGGGTCGTCTCGGGCGTCCTCGCCGTCGTCTTCGCGTTCGGCGGCCTGGAGGTCGTGACGATCGCGGCCGCCGAGTCCGACGACCCGGTGCGCTCGGTCGCCCGCGCGGTGCGCAGCGCGGTCTACCGGATCCTCTTCTTCTACGTCGGATCGATGCTGGTCATCGTGACGGTGCTGCCCTGGACGGCGCAGCAGGCGGGGGTGAGTCCGTATGTGACGGTCCTCGACTCGATCGGGGTGCCGTCCGCCGGGACGATCATGAACATCGTGGTGTTCGTGGCGCTGCTCTCCGCGCTGAACGCCAACCTCTACGGGTCGTCCCGGATGGTCTTCTCGCTGGCCGAGCGGGGCGAGGCCCCGAAGGCGCTGCTCAAGGTGGCCGGGGGCGGGGTGCCGCGGCGCGCGGTCCTCGCGTCCGTCGCGTTCGGCTTCGTGTCCGTGGTGCTCAATCTGAAGTGGCCGGACTCCGTCTTCCTCTACATGCTCAACTCCGTCGGGGCGGTGCTGCTCTTCGTCTGGGCGCTGATCGCGGTGTCGCAGTTGCGGCTGCGGCGGCGCATCGAGCGCGAGGCGCCGGAGCGGCTGGTGCTGCGGATGTGGGCGTTCCCGTATCTGACGTGGGCGGCGCTGGCGGCGATGGCCGCCGTGCTGGCGCTGATGCTGACGGACGCCGACGCGCGGCCGCAGCTGCTGTGGTCGGCGGGGGCGACGGCGCTCGTCCTGGCGGTCGCGGGTCTGCGGGGGTGGCGCGACGCCCGCGTGAAGAGCCCTGTGTGAACAACAGATGAACTTGTTGTACGTGATTCTTCACAACGTGTGAGCGTCGTGTCCGTATAGCGGTCAAGTGTTCCCTGTCAGCGGTACCGGACCTCAAACTGTGGGCCGCTCGCTCCCCCGTCTCGGCTACTGAACAGGGCACGCCCATGTCTCGGACGTCCACCCACCAGGACGCAGCACCCGACGAAGCACCGAAGGCCGACTCCCCGCTGGTCCACGGCCTCAAGCAGCGGCACCTCTCCATGATCGCGCTCGGTGGCGTGATCGGCGCGGGACTCTTCGTGGGCTCCGGGGCGGGCATCGCCGCGGCCGGTCCCTCGATCGTCCTCGCCTACGCCGTCTCCGGCGCACTCGTCATGCTCGTCATGCGCATGCTCGGCGAGATGTCGGCCGCGAACCCCGCTTCGGGTTCCTTCTCGGTCCACGCCGAGCGCGCCATCGGCCCCTGGGCGGGCTTCACCGCGGGCTGGGGCTTCTGGTTCCTGCTCTGCGTCGCCGTCGGACTCGAGGGCATCGGCGCCGCCAAGATCATGGTCGGCTGGTTCCCCGACAGCCCGGAGTGGGCGTGGGTCGCCCTCTTCATGCTGGTGTTCTGCGGCGCCAACCTGACGGCCGTGAAGAACTTCGGCGAGTTCGAGTTCTGGTTCGCCGCCCTCAAGGTAGGCGCCATCACGCTCTTCCTCGGCATCGGCGTCCTCGCGATCCTCGGCATCCTGCCCGGCTCGGACAACCCGGCCCCCGGCCTGGAGAACCTGACGGGCGAGGGCGGCTTCATGCCGAACGGCACGGACGGCCTGATCATCGGCCTCCTCGCCTCCGTCTTCGCGTACGGCGGTCTGGAGACCGTCACGATCGCCGCCGCCGAGTCCGAGAACCCGGTCAAGAGCGTCGCGAAGGCCGTGCGCACCGCGATGTGGCGCATCGCCGTCTTCTACGTCGGCTCGATGCTCGTCGTCGTGACGCTGCTGCCGTGGGACAACAAGGAGGTCGCCGCCAAGGGCCCCTACGTCGCCACGCTCGACCACCTGGGCATCCCCGGCGCCGGCGAGATCATGAACGTCATCGTCCTGGTCGCCCTGCTCTCAGCGATGAACGCCAACATCTACGGCGCCTCGCGCATGTCGTACTCCCTGATCGAGCGCGGCCAGGGCCCGAAGGCGCTCGGCAAGGTCTCCGGCGGCGTGCCGCGCCTCGCGGTGC